>NZ_JABACI010000009.1 GCF_012524205.1 Microbacterium salsuginis | reverse complement strand
TGCGGGTGGGGGATTTGGTGGCGGGTCGCCATTGTCGCGTGTGGTCCCACCAGGAGGGTCCGCGGACATAGGGGATGCCGTCTTGCACGCGGATCTGCCAGTTGCCGGTGTCGAGGGTGCGGTGGTGGAACCAGCACAGCAGGACGCCGTTGTCGGTATGGGTGGGCCCGCCCCGTGAGTGTTCGGTGACGTGATGGATTTCGCACCATTGCGGGGGACAGTGGCAGCCGGGGATGACGCAGCCGCCGTCGCGGACGGTGATCGCTTTGCGCTGGTGGTGGTTGAAGAGCCGGTCCAGAGTGCTGATCGACACGACCCGGCCGCCCTCGCCGAGGACGACGCGTTGCACCGCGCCGACGCAGGCGGTGTGCCGGGCGGTGGTGAGCGGGATGGGCAGGTCGTCGCCGGGCAGGTGCGCCTTCCCGCGCCCGGCGACGAGGTCTTCCTGGCGGACGGTGACCACCAGGGTTGGTGCGGCGCCGCCGAGGGTGGGGAGGGAGCCCGATGCGGCGGCGGCCGTGAGCAGCACCGCGAACGCGTCATGCAGCTTCTGCGTATGCGACCGCGGGTCTGCGGCGGACGCGACCGGCCCATCCTCGTCGTCGCCCTCGGTGAAGCACGGTCCGTCCGGGGAGGGGGCGCCGCCGACCCGGGGGTTGAGGACGCTGTCGAACCCGAGCTGCAACTGGGCGGCCACTTCGGGGAGCAGCCGGCCGCGCAGCGGCACCAGGCCGTCCTCGCCGCGCCGGCCGATGGTCATGCTGCGTTTGCGGAGTGCCCGGGTGTCCTCGGGTTCGGTGCCGTCTTGGTCCAGGTACGCCGCCCACACCAGCGCCAGCGCCCGCAGCTCGTCCGCGGACGCGGGTGGTGCCGCATCGGCCCCCTCGCCACAGGCGGCGGCGGCGAGCTCGGTGTCGGCAGCGAGGATCCCGGCGCGGCCGGTCTGGCAGCCGCGGAACGAGCCGGTCACCGCGAGCACCCCTTCCACACCGACCTGGCCCGCTGCGAGCGCGGCCCGCATCCCGGGGAACTCCGCCGGCAGCACCTCGCCGGTGGACAGCGCGACCTGCTGCTGCACCGACTGCGCGACCGCGACGATCTCGGATGCGGTCCGCCCCGACACCCGCGTCGCGCGTTGCACGAGTTCGCGGGTGTTGCGGCATCCGTGCCGGGTGGTGATCCGGTCGCCATGCGCGGCCGACCCGTCACGGTCGGTGATCACCGCGACCGCCTCCACCATCACCCCTTCCGCAGACCGCCGGATGTGCCCGGCCGCGGCGAGCGCCGCCAAGACCTCGGGGTCGTCCGCGCCGCGCAGCCCGCCCTCCGCGATCGCCGCAGCGGTCACTCGCGCGAGCGCGTCGCCGAGCTCGTCCAGAGCGTCGGCGAGGCTGGTCATACCTCCATT
>NZ_JABACI010000008.1 GCF_012524205.1 Microbacterium salsuginis | reverse complement strand
TAGTGAAGTTGCCCTGCTGTGCTGGCTGCCTTGTGTGGTGGTTGGTGGGTGGGTGCGTCTGATCCTTGAGAACTCAACAGCGTGCACTTGTCAAATGCCAAATAACCTCGTCGGCCATCTTTTGGTGGTCGTTGGGATTCCTTTGGATCAATTTAATGGATGTCAGTGACATTTGTTTTTGGTCAGTTTCGAACTCGCTGCATGATCATTTTCCTGGTTGTGTATGCATTTTTTCTTTATGGAGAGTTTGATCCTGGCTCAGGATGAACGCTGGCGGCGTGCTTAACACATGCAAGTCGAACGATGAAGCCTAGCTTGCTGGGTGGATTAGTGGCGAACGGGTGAGTAACACGTGAGCAACCTGCCCCTGACTCTGGGATAAGCGCTGGAAACGGCGTCTAATACTGGATATGAGCCTTCCACGCATGTGGGGGGTTGGAAAGATTTTTTGGTTGGGGATGGGCTCGCGGCCTATCAGCTTGTTGGTGAGGTAATGGCTCACCAAGGCGTCGACGGGTAGCCGGCCTGAGAGGGTGACCGGCCACACTGGGACTGAGACACGGCCCAGACTCCTACGGGAGGCAGCAGTGGGGAATATTGCACAATGGGCGGAAGCCTGATGCAGCAACGCCGCGTGAGGGATGACGGCCTTCGGGTTGTAAACCTCTTTTAGCAAGGAAGAAGCGAAAGTGACGGTACTTGCAGAAAAAGCGCCGGCTAACTACGTGCCAGCAGCCGCGGTAATACGTAGGGCGCAAGCGTTATCCGGAATTATTGGGCGTAAAGAGCTCGTAGGCGGTTTGTCGCGTCTGCTGTGAAATCCCGAGGCTCAACCTCGGGCCTGCAGTGGGTACGGGCAGACTAGAGTGCGGTAGGGGAGATTGGAATTCCTGGTGTAGCGGTGGAATGCGCAGATATCAGGAGGAACACCGATGGCGAAGGCAGATCTCTGGGCCGTAACTGACGCTGAGGAGCGAAAGGGTGGGGAGCAAACAGGCTTAGATACCCTGGTAGTCCACCCCGTAAACGTTGGGAACTAGTTGTGGGGTCCTTTCCACGGATTCCGTGACGCAGCTAACGCATTAAGTTCCCCGCCTGGGGAGTACGGCCGCAAGGCTAAAACTCAAAGGAATTGACGGGGACCCGCACAAGCGGCGGAGCATGCGGATTAATTCGATGCAACGCGAAGAACCTTACCAAGGCTTGACATACACCAGAACACCGTAGAAATACGGGACTCTTTGGACACTGGTGAACAGGTGGTGCATGGTTGTCGTCAGCTCGTGTCGTGAGATGTTGGGTTAAGTCCCGCAACGAGCGCAACCCTCGTTCTATGTTGCCAGCACGTAATGGTGGGAACTCATGGGATACTGCCGGGGTCAACTCGGAGGAAGGTGGGGATGACGTCAAATCATCATGCCCCTTATGTCTTGGGCTTCACGCATGCTACAATGGCCGGTACAAAGGGCTGCAATACCGTGAGGTGGAGCGAATCCCAAAAAGCCGGTCCCAGTTCGGATTGAGGTCTGCAACTCGACCTCATGAAGTCGGAGTCGCTAGTAATCGCAGATCAGCAACGCTGCGGTGAATACGTTCCCGGGTCTTGTACACACCGCCCGTCAAGTCATGAAAGTCGGTAACACCTGAAGCCGGTGGCCCAACCCTTGTGGAGGGAGCCGTCGAAGGTGGGATCGGTAATTAGGACTAAGTCGTAACAAGGTAGCCGTACCGGAAGGTGCGGCTGGATCACCTCCTTTCTAAGGAGCATCTGGCACTCTTCGGGGTGTCCAGGCGCCGTGTCGAGCGAATGTCTCGTCCGGTTGCTCATGGGTGGAACATTTGACGAGGCTCTCATCGGGGGTTTCTGGGTTTAGTACGCCGCGCTTGCGTGGTTGGAAGGGTCTGGGGGTTTCGGGTGGGGGCGTGCACGTTGTTGGGTCCTGAGGGACCGGGGGCAGGAATTTTGTTTTCCGTTTCTTCTTGGGCTCATTCCCGATGCCGGCTGTTGCTGGTGGGTGGGGTGGGTACCGCCCGTACTTTGAGAACTACACAGTGGACGCGAGCATCTTTGAACCGACCTTCGGGTTGGTTCGGAAAAGATGATCTTAAAGATCATTAGTCAATTTCGATGCGGACCCTTCGGGGTTCGTGTTTTCGATTTAGATTTTGGACTCATGTTTCAAGTCTTTAAGAGCAAACGGTGGATGCCTTGGCATCTGGAGCCGAAGAAGGACGTAGCAATCTGCGATAAGCCTCGGGGAACTGATAAGCAAGTTTTGATCCGAGGGTGTCCGAATGGGGAAACCCCGCCAGGCGGCGTGCTGACCTGGTGACTCCCGCCTGAATATATAGGGCGGGTAGAGGGAACGCGGGGAAGTGAAACATCTCAGTACCCGCAGGAAGAGAAAGCAACAGCGATTCCGTGAGTAGTGGCGAGCGAAATCGGATCAGGCTAAACCGAGTACGTGTGATATCCGGCAGGAGTTGCGTATTCGGGGTTGTGGGACTTTCCGGGCCACTCTGCCGAGTGGTGAGCGTGATGCGTCGATATAGGTGAACGGTCTTGAAAGGCCGGCCATAGTGGGTGCCAGCCCCGTAACCGAAATGTCGGGTCGCAGCGTGGAGAGTATCCCAAGTAGCACGGGGCCCGAGAAATCCCGTGTGAATCTGTCAGGACCACCTGATAAGCCTAAATACTCCCAGATGACCGATAGCGGACAAGTACCGTGAGGGAAAGGTGAAAAGTACCCCGGGAGGGGAGTGAAATAGTACCTGAAACCGTTTGCTTACAAACCGTTGGAGCCTCCTTAGTAGGGGTGACAGCGTGCCTTTTGAAGAATGAGCCTGCGAGTTAGCGATATGTGGCGAGGTTAACCCGTGTGGGGTAGCCGTAGCGAAAGCGAGTCTGAATAGGGCGATTCAGTCGCATGTCCTAGACCCGAAGCGAAGTGATCTATCCATGGCCAGGCTGAAGCGACGGTAAGACGTCGTGGAGGGCCGAACCCACTTAGGTTGAAAACTGAGGGGATGAGCTGTGGATAGGGGTGAAAGGCCAATCAAACTTCGTGATAGCTGGTTCTCTCCGAAATGCATTTAGGTGCAGCGTTGCGTGTTTCTTGCCGGAGGTAGAGCTACTGGATGGCCGATGGGCCCTACAAGGTTACTGACGTCAGCCAAACTCCGAATGCCGGTAAGTGAGAGCGCAGCAGTGAGACTGTGGGGGATAAGCTTCATAGTCGAGAGGGAAACAACCCAGACCACCAACTAAGGTCCCTAAGCGCGTGCTAAGTGGGAAAGGATGTGGAGTTGCTTAGACAACCAGGAGGTTGGCTTAGAAGCAGCCACCCTTGAAAGAGTGCGTAATAGCTCACTGGTCAAGTGATTCCGCGCCGACAATGTAACGGGGCTCAAGCACGCCACCGAAGTTGTGGCATTGACATTATTGGTAGGCCTTCGTGGTCCAGCCGTGTTGATGGGTAGGAGAGCGTCGTGTGGCGAGTGAAGCGGCGGGGTGACCCAGCCGTGGACGCCACACGAGTGAGAATGCAGGCATGAGTAGCGAAAGACGTGTGAGAAACACGTCCTCCGAAAGACCAAGGGTTCCAGGGTCAAGCTAATCTTCCCTGGGTAAGTCGGGACCTAAGGCGAGGCCGACAGGCGTAGTCGATGGACAACGGGTTGATATTCCCGTACCGGCGAAGAACCGCCCCAATCAATCCAGTAATGCTAAGTGTCTGAATCCCAGTGACTGATCCCTTCGGGGTGACGCTCTGGGCCTAGCGCACGACCCTATGCTGGTGCGGTTAGCGTATTAACAGGTGTGACGCAGGAAGGTAGCCCAACCCGGGCGATGGTTGTCCCGGGGCAAGTGCGTAGGCCGAGTCGTAGGCAAATCCGCGACTCATCACGGCTGAGACACGATGCGGATGAAAAGTGGGTGATCCTATGCTGCCAAGAAAAGCATCGACGCGAGGTTCTAGCCGCCCGTACCCCAAACCGACTCAGGTGGTCAGGTAGAGAATACCAAGGAGATCGAGAGAATCGTGGTTAAGGAACTCGGCAAAATGCCCCCGTAACTTCGGGAGAAGGGGGGCCATCCACTTATATGAGCTTGCCTCAAAAAGGGTGTGGTGGCCGCAGAGACTAGTGGGTAGCGACTGTTTACTAAAAACACAGGTCCGTGCCAAGTCGCAAGACGATGTATACGGACTGACGCCTGCCCGGTGCTGGAAGGTTAAGAGGACCGGTTAGCCGCAAGGCGAAGCTGAGAATTTAAGCCCCAGTAAACGGCGGTGGTAACTATAACCATCCTAAGGTAGCGAAATTCCTTGTCGGGTAAGTTCCGACCTGCACGAATGGCGTAACGACTTCCCAACTGTCTCAACCGCGAACTCGGCGAAATTGCATTACGAGTAAAGATGCTCGTTACGCGCAGCAGGACGGAAAGACCCCGTGACCTTTACTACAGCTTGGTATTGGTGTTCGGTGTGGCTTGTGTAGGATAGGTGGGAGACTGTGAAGCGGATACGCCAGTATTCGTGGAGTCGTTGTTGAAATACCACTCTGGTCACTCTGGATGTCTAACTTCGAACCGTAATCCGGTTCAGGGACAGTGCCTGGTGGGTAGTTTAACTGGGGCGGTTGCCTCCCAAAAAGTAACGGAGGCGCCCAAAGGTTCCCTCAACCTGGTTGGCAATCAGGTGGCGAGTGTAAGTGCACAAGGGAGCTTGACTGTGAGACTGACAGGTCGAGCAGGGACGAAAGTCGGGACTAGTGATCCGGCAGTGGCTTGTGGAAGCGCTGTCGCTCAACGGATAAAAGGTACCTCGGGGATAACAGGCTGATCTTGCCCAAGAGTCCATATCGACGGCATGGTTTGGCACCTCGATGTCGGCTCGTCGCATCCTGGGGCTGGAGTAGGTCCCAAGGGTTGGGCTGTTCGCCCATTAAAGCGGTACGCGAGCTGGGTTTAGAACGTCGTGAGACAGTTCGGTCCCTATCCGCTGCGCGCGTAGGAAGTTTGAGAGGATCTGACCCTAGTACGAGAGGACCGGGTTGGACGAACCTCTGGTGTGTCAGTTGTTCCGCCAGGAGCACCGCTGATTAGCTACGTTCGGGATGGATAACCGCTGAAAGCATCTAAGCGGGAAGCCGGCCTCAAGATGAGACTTCCATACCTTCGGGTGAGAGGCTCCCAGCCAGACTACTGGGTTGATAGGCCAGATGTGGAAGCACGGCAACGTGTGCAGCTGACTGGTACTAATAAGCCGATGACTTGATAACACCACCAACTTTTTCTGGTGCACGCGTCCACTGAGTGGTTCCCGATGTACGGTCGGGACACCACACACAACAACACTTTTGTTTGTGTGTACGACTGAAACATCAAGAGAGTTTCGGCGGCCATAGCGAGAGGGAAACGCCCGGTCCCATTCCGAACCCGGAAGCTAAGCCTCCCAGCGCCGATGGTACTGCAGGGGAGACCCTGTGGGAGAGTAGGACACCGCCGGACACCCATTACCGAAATGGCCACCCAACGCAGGGTGGCCATTTCGCGTTAACACACCGAT
>NZ_JABACI010000007.1 GCF_012524205.1 Microbacterium salsuginis | reverse complement strand
CGCCGGCAGACACTACATCGTGCAACCCGAACGCAAAGTCCCCACCTTCACCACACCCCCCGACCACTGGCCCACCAACGCACCCTTCTAAACCCACCAGGGCCGCTGGGGCCGTCGCGCTCGGTCGTGCGTCACTCCTGGGGATCGGTGATCGTTCCGGTCGGCTCAGCTTCCTCGACGACGTGCCTGAACCCGAGCTCGTCGGCGACCGTGCGACCTCCGTCGACGGCCTCCTCGCGGCTGGAGTAGCTCTGCGACAGCTCGGGTCGTCCATCCACGGCGACCTCCCACTGCCCGCGGTTCGGACGCGTCACGACGGTGTTCGTGGTGTCGGACATGAATCCTCCAGGGTCGATGGACATCCACGATGCGCGCCAGGCCCGGACTCCGCGAGGGGGTTGACGTGCTCGAACGACTGGACGATCGTGACGGCCAGACCGCCCGTCCTCGAACCGGGCGGTCAATCTGCGGCTGACCGCGGCAGCACGCCGATCTCATGTCCTTCGTCGTCCAGCACATGAAGAGCGTCGCCGATGACGACGGCACTATCCATGCCGCCTAACCAGTACTCGTCACCAGGGCAAGCCACCAGCGTCGTGTACATGTCATCGAAGATCACGGTGCCGTTCACCAGGTCCCACTGTCCGCCGAAGGAGTTGCATCCGTCGTGCCCGAGAGCGGTGCCGTCCTCCTCGAGGGTGAGGTGCGCCTCGTGATCGTCGGCATCACCCCAGCGCCCGACGGGCGACCCGGGCCGCAGGGTGTGGCCCGGGGTGCACGCCGCGAGCATCAGCGTGGTCACGGTCAGCGCCGCAAGAGCCAAGGGAGTGGCGTTCCACCTCCGGAGGGGCGTCATGCCGCCATCCTGCCACCGGCGACCACGAGCGCACACACACCACAGAGAGCTCGACCGTCCGGGCGAGCGCGGTCGTCCGTGGGACCCACGTGGTGGGAAGCACCTGCCGCGAGGCCCGATACCTTCACCACGCGGGGGGACGCCCCGTCACCCGGGCGGAACGCGATCGCGTACGACCCACGCGCCGCCGACCCACGCGGGGGACGCCCCGTCATCCGGGCGGAACGCGATCGCCTACGACCCACGCGCTGCCGACCCACGCGCTGCGGAACACCAACCATCCGGCCCCGGAACCGTCACACCCGACGGTGGGCTCCGTCATCCCGCCCGAACGCGGTCACCCTACGACTCCGTGCTACCGAAAACCCTGCCATCGCCCGAAGACCTTTCACGCGGCGCGGCCGGATGCCGCCTTATCGGGACGGGCCGTCGTCATCGGATCCGCTCCCTCAAGGAACTGCTGCCACGTGGAGCCCATCCGGTCCACCGGAGCCGAAGCAAGATTGGTGCCATCACGATATGCGCGCCCGAGGGCGCCGGGCACCGGCATCCGCATCACTCGCCGCGTGAGCCCGCGATGGGCGTTGTACTGGGCGACGAGGTCGGCGAAGGTCAGGACTTCCGGTCCTGCGATATCGGCGACGCGACCAGACGGCCCGCTGAGCGCCAGCTCGGCCAGTCGCGTGGCGACGGCTTCGCCATCCACGGGCTCGAGCCGCACATCACGGGGCGCGAGCCGCAGACTCGACAGCTTCGACGCGACCGGGAGGAGCAGGCTGTGGAGCTGGGCCGCGCGCAGAATGGTGAACGGCACGCCGGACTCGCGCACGATCCGTTCCGTCTCCCCCTTCATACGGACGTATCCGATCGGCACGTCGCCGGCGCCGATCACGGAGATGAGCAGCAGATGGCTCGTCCCGGCACGCTGCGCGGCCTGGACGACGTGACGTGCGCCGACGTCGTCGCTCTTGGGCCCTCCCGCGAGGTGGACGACTGTCGACGCACCGGCGAACGCCTCATCGAGCCCGGTTCCCTCGTGCGTGTCGCCGACCACGTGCTGAATGCCGGGCGCATCGGTGCCGCCGCGGCGACTCAGCACTCGCACGTCGTGTCCCGCGCCGTGGAGAAGAGTCACCACACGGCGTCCGATCGTTCCCGTGCCGCCGGTGACGAGGATAGGTTCGTTCATGGTCTTCGTCCTTTCGTGTCACACACCGCTCGGTGTGTTCGTCGAGGTGTTGACGATCGACAGCGAGGACATGTGACATGACTGATCGAAGAATTCTGGCCCGGCGGTTCGAGACGGCCCGCCCGCGACTTCGGGCGATCGCGCGCCAGCTCCTGGGATCGGATGCCGATGCCGACGACGCCGTGCAAGAGACGTGGCTGCGACTCGAGCGCGTGGATGCCGACGGCATCGACAACCTCGATGCGTGGCTCACCACGGTCGTATCGCGCGTGAGCCTCGACATGCTGCGGGCGCCGCGGCGCACCCGCGAGCACTCGTGGCAGGTGGAGCCGTGGCGGGACGAGCCGGTGGCCGAGGCATCCGACCCCGCCGACGTCGTCGCCGCAGCCGACCGCGTGAACGTCGCCCTCCTGGTCGTGCTCGATGCCCTCTCCCCCGCGGAGCGCATCGCCTTCGTGCTTCACGACGTCTTCGGGCAGCCGTTCGACGAGGTCGCCTCGGTGCTCGACAAGTCACCCGAAGCCACTCGTCAGCTCGCATCGCGAGCGCGACGAAGACTGCGCGACGCACCCGAACCGGCGCGACCAGCGGCGAGCACATCCCGTCGCGTGGTGAACGCGTGGCTCGCGGCAGCCCAGGGCGGAGACCTCCGCGCACTCCTCACACTTCTCGACGAGAAGGCCGTGCTGCACGCCGACTACGGCACGACGACCCGAACGATCGAGGGTGCGGGCGACATCGCCGCTCAGGCCAGCCTCGCCGCACGACTCGCGGCACACTCCACTCCGGTGCGAATCGACGGGATGCCGGGAGTCGCGGCCGTCCTGAACGGACGCGTCGTATCGCTCATGGCGTTCGAACTGCGAGGCGGTCGGATCGCCGAACTGCACGTCCTCGCCGACCCCGACCGGATCGCGAAGCTCGGCGTCGAAGAGGTGATCGCTTCACCGTCGTGAGTTCATGCGCGGGGAACCCGACCGCTCAGCGGCGCACCCACCGGCGGATGCCGACGGCAGCGATGACCATCACGGCGAGCACCATCAGCCACGGTGCGTCGCCGACGATCGCGACTCCTGCACCGGCCAGCCCGGTGAGCAGCAGTGCGTCCAGCACCCACACGACCCGGTTCGCCGCCGAGAGATCGCCCATCGGCGTCGGAATGGGGAAGAGCAGCTCGACCGGCATCGGCGGCTTCAGTGCGTCGAGAATGCGCGCCGCAACAGCGCTCAGCGCGACCACCGCCGCCCCGGCTGCCGGTCCCCACACCGCGCCACCCGTCGCCGCAACGACAACGAGCGCCGCGACGCCGACCACGGCGACGGCCGATATCGCGGGGAAGAGCGAATGCCCGCCGATCATGGCGAGATCGCTCACGCCGTACATGGCTGTGCTCGACATCGCCTCGACGGCGTGACGGATGCCGTCGGTCACCGTCCCCACGGCGACGTAGGCGAGCGCGCCCCCGGCCGCCGCCAGCCACGGCGCCAGGTGGACCGACGCGACCCCCATCAGGATGCCGGCGATGAGCAGCCCGGCAACGCCGATCGCCAGCCTGCCAGGGGTCCGCGCGGCGCCGACGGCGTCGCTCAGGGTGAGACGGAGCGGCAGCGACCGTACGCGATGGACTGCTCGCCATCCGCGACCCGCGTGCGGCGTCGGAAGGTACGCGTTCGCCGCCGACGACACGTCGAGCATGCCGATGTGCGAGGTCGCGGCATCCCACCTCGCTGAATGCGCCAGCACGACCTCGGCCGGCAGCGCGCGAAGGGCCGCCGGCACCGCGAGCGAGCCCAGCGCCACGACGATGACGAACACTGCCGCAGCAGGCGACCAGCCGGCGTTGAAGTAGATCAGCGCGAGCCATCCCATCGGAGTGAAGGCCCCGAGTGCCGGAATCGTCACGCAAGCGACGGTCGTCGTCGCCAGCAGAACCGCGAGAAGGGCGGCCGTCCGCTGCGAGACCAGCTGCCCGACGAGCCACATCATCGCCACCGACACGCCGAGGGCGGCGCCCACGGCGAGGGACACGACGGCGGCGGCGACACCGACGGCGCCCGCACCTGTCCACGCCAGGACGGGAACGGCGGCGGCGAGAAGACCGAGCGAGGCGCACACCGCGACGGCTCGCACGAAGGGACGCGCATGCGCTGCCGAACGCGGGACGGGACTGCGACCCACGGCGAACGCCAGGAACGGCGCCATCGCGACCGGACCCTGGGCGCGGCCGAGGAGGAGAGCACCCGTCCAGAGCGCGGCTCCCAGAACGAGCACCGGCAAGGCCCCCGCCGCCGGGGCGAGGGTCGCCACGCCTGTCGGGCTCGTGGCGGCCAGCCAGATGCCCCGAGCAAGAGGTACGACGGTGACCAGCGCGGCGAGGAGGATCGCGTACCCGAGGTAGGCACGGTCGCCGGCACTGCGGCGGTGCATCGATCGCCACAGGGCGACGCTCGTGCGCAATGCGGAGGTCATGCCGCCGCCAGCAGCACGGTGCGGTCGGTCAGTTCCGCCGCGATGCGGTCGCTGTGGGTCGCGACGACCACGGTCGCACCGGCGTCGCGCCGCCGCGCGAACGCGCCGATCACCGCGGATACATGGTCGCTGTCGAGCCGCTGCTCGGGCTCGTCCAGCAGCACGATGTCGAACGGCCGCACCAGCACCGTCGCCAGGCCGGCGAGCTGCCGCTGACCCGACGACAACTCATGCGGGAACCGATCGGCCAGGCGCGACAGGCCGAGCTCGTCGCCGACCTCATCGGCGGCGGCTTCGGCGGCCGTGGCATCCGCTCCCCACGTCGTGGCGATCAACGTCAGGTGCTCTCGCAGGGTCAGACTGCGTGCGAACGGAGGAAGCCCCAGCGACCCCGCCACCCGACGGCGGAAGACGGAGCTGCGATCATCGACCGCCTCGCCGGCGACGCGGACCGTGCCCCCGCTCGGCGTGATCTCGCCCGCGATGACACGCAGGAGCGTCGTCTTGCCCGAGCCGTTCGGGCCGCGAACGGCCACGGCCTCCCCGCGGTCGACGGCGAGGTCGGTCCGGCGCAACAGTGCCGCGCCGGCGACGGAGACGCTCACTTCCGACACATCGATCATCCACTCGAGTGTTCCAGACCCGGCGGGTCGTGCGCGCGCTATGCAATTGATATGCGTGCATACTATATCCATGACCCTTCTCAGCGAGCACTCCCGCATCACCCGCCATACGCCGGCCGCGGTGTTCGCGCTGTGGAGCGATCCGAGAACGTGGAGCACGTGGGATCCCGAGGTCCGTGCCGTCGAGTCCGAGCCGCCGTGCGCGGTCGGCGCCCGGGGAAGGCTGCGACCCGCGAAGGGGCCCGCGCTGACGTTCACAGTGACCGCACTGCTGCCGGACGAGCTGTTCACCGACACCGCAAGGCTTCCCGGCGCTCGGCTCGAGTTCGAGCACCTCGTCGCGGCGAGCGGAGAGGGCAGCAGAATCTCTGTCACGGTCCGCGTGCGCGGACCACTCGCGGGCGTCTGGCGGCGCGTGTTGAGGTCATCCATGGGCGACGCCGCGCGCACCGGCGTCGAAGGCCTCGTCGCCCACCTGGACGGCGCTTCTCCGAGGGACCGGGGATCCGCGCCGGCTCTGCCGAACCCCCACCGGAACCCGCACCCGCCCGTCGAGGAAGCCACTGCGCATGCCGCTGCAGAGTGAGCATGCGGATCCGTCCGCCAGCACAGGTCTGATGCTCTGGAGGGTGACCAACGCCTGGCAGCGACACATCCGCGCCGCTCTCACGCCCTTCGACCTCACGCACGTGCAGTTCGTCCTCCTGGCATGCATGGCCTGGATGGCGGGCCCCGGTCCGATCACTCAGCGGGCGCTGGCCGAGCAGGCCGGTACCGACGTCATGATGACCTCCCAGGTCGTGCGCGCACTCGAGGCGAAGGGGCTCCTCGTCCGAGCAGCGCACCCGACCGACCGCCGCGCCATCGCGCTCAGGCTGACACCCACCGGCGCGCGACGCGCGGACGAGGCGAACACTGCGGTCGAGGCAGCGGATGCCGCGTACTTCGCGGCGCTGCCCGCGGGGCTGCAGGCGCACTTCCTCGGCGCTCTGCAGCAGCTGCCGCACTGAGACCCGGTCTGCCTCAGCCCCAGGCCGACTCGACGTCGAGCAGTCGGGCGTCGCGACCGTGCAGCGTGAGCGTCAGCTCGGCGGCCGCCTCGAGCTCTTCGCACAGATCGACGGCGCGCACGAGGTCGGGCGCGCACACGACGCTGCCGTGGTTGGCGAGCAGCATGACGTGCGCGTCGGCCGCGGCGGCGCCGACCCCCTCGGCGAGAGCCTCCGAGCCGGGCGGTGCGTAGTCCACCAGCGCGACGCGGCCGAGCGTCTTCACCCGGTACGGCGTGTACGCCGGCAAGGGATCGGCGCCCGGCGAGCACACCAGACACGACACCGCGGTGGCCGCGCGCGAGTGCAGGTGGATGACCGCACCGGCGTCGGGGCGCACCCGGTAGGAGGCCACATGAAGCCCCCACTCCTTCGTCGGCGCCGGGCCCGCCACGTGCACGCCGTCGAGCGTCAGCTCGGCGATGTCGCCGGACTCGACGCGGCGCAGCGACGAACCCGTGGGCGTGATCAGGATGCGGTCGCCCTCGCGGACGCTGGCATTGCCCGAGCTTCCCGGCGACAGGCCCGCCGCTGCCACCGCCCGGCAGGCATCCACCAACAGTCGTGCGCTCATGCGTCCTCCTCGAAGGCGTCGGTGAAGAAGTCCGGTCCTCCGAAGTTGCCGGATTTGAAGCACAGATCGAGCGCGCGGCCGGCCGCATCCTCCGCGGTCGTCCACGCGACGCCGGGCGCCGCGACGCGACGTACCCGCAGCACGTCGACACCCAGGCCGGCCGCGACCGCGCCCGAGGTCTCACCGCCCGCGACGAGGATGCGACGCACTCCCAGCTCTTCGACGGCCGCGGCGGCGATCCTCGCGAGCGCGTCCTCGATGAGCCCGGCAGCCCGCTCGCGCCCCCACCGCTCCTGTGCGCGGGCGACGTCCTCGGGCTCGGCCGTCGCCGACACCAGCGGCACCGCGTGACTCGATCTCACGAACTCGAGCGCCTCGGCCACGACGGCCTCGACATCGTCGGCGAGCGCGTCCACCTCGAGGTCGAAGCGCGGACCCGCGAACGCGGACACCTGCGCACGTGTGCGCTCGGATCCGCTGCCCGACAGCACCAGTGCGCGGCCCGCCGGCGCCGGCGCCACACTCGGCGGCACCCCCGCACCGATCCGCCGAGCGAGCGCCACCGCAAGGCCCGCCGCTCCCCCGAGCAGCACGTCTCCCTCGTGGGCGACAGCCGCGGCCGCGGCATCCAGATCACGGTCCTCGACCGCGTCGAGCAGCACATGCCGCGCGCCGGCACCACGCAGATCCCGGATGCCGGAGGCCACGGCATCCGCCCCCGCCCTGGCCTGCTCGATCGGCACGAAGCCGACATGGTGCGGAGTCTGACGCCCCAGCACGCGAACGAGGTCGGGATCGCGCATCGGCGTCAGCGGATGGTGCGCGAGAGAAGATTCCGACAGCAGCCGGTCGCCCACGAACAGGTGCCCGCGGTGCATCGTGCGTGCGACCGCCGGAGTCGCCGGAGTTCCCACCGAGACGGCCACGCCGAGTTCGTCGACGAGCGCGTCGGCCACCGGACCGATGTTGCCCTCGTCGGTCGAATCGAACGTGGAGCAGTACTTCTGGTAGATGCGGCGCGCACCCCATCCGCGCAGCACCCGCGCGGCGGCGATGCTCTCGGCCACCGCCGACTCGACCGGCGCGGTGCGGGACTTGAGCGCCACGATGACGCACGCGCTCGCAGGCGCCGTCGCGGCGCCGGGCACACCCAGACGCACCTCTGCGCTCAGTCCCGCAGCGGTCACCCCGGCCGCGACGTCGCAGGCGCCCGTGATGTCGTCGGCGATCACGCCGAGTTCGAGCGTCATCGCGCGACCCTCACCTCGACGCCGGCGGATTCGAAGCGCTCGAGCACGTCCGGGTCCACGCGGTCGTCCGTGATGAGCGTGTCGACGATGTCGAGCCCGGCGATGCGCACCGCCGCGGTCTCGTCGAGTTTGCCGGCGTCGGCGAGCAGCAGCACCCGCTCGGACTGTCGGGCGAGCACGCGCTTGATCGCGGCATCCAGCACGTTCGTGCCCCAGAGCCCGTCGAGCCCGACCGCGGTCGCCGACAGCAGCGCCACATCGCACCGCACGGCACGCAGGGTCTCTTCGGCGAGCGGCCCGGCGAAGCTGCGCGTGTCGGGCTGGTAGTGGCCGCCGGCGGCGATGAGCCGCGACTCGGGCTCTCGAGAGAGCGCCTCGATCACGGGAAGCGAATGCGTCACGATCGTCGCCGAACGCAGCAGGGATGCCACGGCGGCGACCGTCGTGCCCGCGTCGAGCGCCACCACCTCCGCGCCGGCGGCCTCGCGGGCCGCGAGTTCGGCGATCGCCTGCTTCTGCGCCGCACCGACCGCGCCCCGGCTCTCGAACGGGACGCCCGCGGACGCGATCGTGGCGCCCCCGGCCACACGCCGCACCACGCCCTGCTCCTCGAGCAGCCGCAGGTCGCGACGCACCGTCATCTCCGACACGCCCAGGCGCTGGGCTGCGGCCGCCGACGCGACGTAGCCGTCGGTGGACACGAGCCGCTCGAGCTCCGCACGCCGCTCCGGCGCTGCCGTGTATCGCATGAGCCCATCCTCCCGTCTCTGACGATTATCAAACAACATTTGCTAAATGTGTTCGAAATGTCACAAACTGGACGTGTGACGCTCGTCCTGGGTCTGGACATCGGCAGCACGACGACGAAGGCCGCCCTCGTCGCCGTGTCCGCCGAGGTGTCGGTCGTGCGCGTCGTCCGGACGCCGACCCCCACGGACGTCACCGAACTCCTCGCCGCCTGTGCCGCCGTCGCCCGCGAATGCCTGGCCGACGCTCGAGACCCGATCGCCGCGATCGGCATCGCCTCGATGGCCGAGAGCGGCACCGCTCTGGACGGCGACGGACGCCCGCTCACACCGCTGCTGCGCTGGGATCGGCGCGTCGATCCCCGACATCTCGACGACCTGCTCGCGCGGCATCCGGAACTCCCCTTTATGACCGGGGTACCGGCGACCACCAAACCCGCCGCCGTCGCTCTGCGCGCCCTTCGCGCCGAGCGCCCCGACCTGTTCCCGGCGATGCGGCACTGGGCCGGCGTGGCCGACCTCGTCGCGCACGCGCTCACCGGTGTGCGCGCCACCGACCACACCCTGGCCACCCGCACGATGATGGCCGGCGGGGACGGCGACGGATGGGATGACGCCGTGCTGGCGTCCACCGGCCTCGCCGCCGGCGTTCTCCCCGATGTGCGAGCACCCGGTGAGGTGGTCGCGCCGACCACCGGCGATGCCGGGGGGTTCGGACTGCCCGCCGGCATCCCCGTCTACATCGCCGGGCACGACCACGCCGTCGGAGCGTGGGCGAGCGGCGTGCGCAACCCGGGAGCGGTCGCCGACTCGCTGGGCACGGCCGAGGCGGTCGTGCGGGTGACGGATGCCGCGGCCACGCGCGCGGCGGTGGCCGATGGATTCTCGGTCGGGCGCACGGTCGACGGCTCGGCGCGCACACTGCTCGGCGGCAGCCGCGCGTGCGGCGCGATGATCGAGTGGTGGGACGCCCAGCATCCCGCCGACCGGCTGCTCGACCGGCTTCGCGAGCTCGATCCGCAGCGATGGGTCACGAGCGGGATGACCGTGCTGCCCTATCCGTCCGGCCGGCAGTGTCCGCGGCCCGACCCCACCGCCGGTGTCGAGATCCACGGAGTCGAGATCCACCGCGATGACACCCACCCGGCCGGACGAGCACGCGCGGTCCTGCAGGGCCTCGTGCTCCACTCGCGATGGATGCGCGAGGCGATCGAGATCCACGCCGGATCTGCCGCCACCGACCTCACGCTGCTCGGCTCGCTCGCCGACCGCATCCCGTCGTGGGCTCCCCTTGCCGCCACGGCCGGCATCCCGACACGCCGCACGACGACCGACGAACCCGTCGCCGCCGGCGCCGCACTGCTGTCGGCGGTGCGGGCGGGCGCGGCATCCCCCGACCTCACTCTCGAGCGCACCGACGTCGCACCCGCGACGGCTGCCGGGCTCGATGACGCCTATCGACGGTTCCTCGAGACCGTCCTCACCGAAGGAGAACGATGACCACCCTCGACGCCATCGCCCGCCCGTCCGGCGCATTCGCCATGGTCGCCATGGACCAGCGCGAGAGCCTGCGCCACATGTTCGACGTCGCGGGCCGCGGCCGGCCCGCCGATGACGTGCTCATCGACTTCAAGGTCGCCGTCGCCGAGACGCTCGGCCCGTACGCCTCTGGATTCCTCGCCGACCGCCAGTTCGGCTTCGACCAGGTGCGTGCAGCCCTCCCCGGATCCGCGGGCCTGATCCTCGCCGTCGACGCCCTCGACCAGGCCGACGGCGGCCCCGTCGAAGACACCGACCTCGACGACACGGCACTGTCCGACATGCCGGAGCAGGTCAAGGGCCTCAAGCTGCTGCTCATCTGGCGCCGCGACGAGCGGCGCGAGGCACGCGTCGAACTGGCCTCACGATTCATCGAAGCGGCACGCGCGAACGGTGTGCTCTCGGTGCTCGAGCCGGTCGTGCGAGCCGCGCCCGGCGAGACGGACTTCGATCCGGATGCTGCGATCCGCGATGCTGCGCGCGAGCTGGCGGCCCTGCATCCGGACCTCTACAAGTCCCAGGTGCCGCTGGCGGGCGCCGGCGACGAGGCGCAGCAGCGCGCGGCGAGCGCCGAGCTCAACGAATGCATGACCGGACCCTGGGTCGTGCTGTCGCAGGGCGTCGAGCGGGATCGATTCGCCGAGGCCGTGCGCGCCGCGTGCCTCGAAGGCGCCAGCGGCTTCCTCGCCGGACGAGCCCTGTGGAGCGACGTCGTCGGCACCGCCGATGTGCGTGGCGAACTGCGCGCCCGCTCGGTCGACCGGCTCAAGGCCCTCGGCGACATCGTCGACGAGACGGCACGGCCGTGGTGCATGGCGACCGGGCGGGAGGCATGAGCATGCGCGTAGGCGTGCTGCACACCGTGCCGGCTCTCGTGCCGGTGTTCGAGGGACTCCTCACCCAGCGCCGCGGCGACCTCGACATCGTGCACGTCGCGGACGGCTCGCTGCTCTCCCGCGCGATCGCGTCGGGCATCACCGCCGACGTCGAGTCCGGCATCCGGGGACATCTCGCCGCACTCCGCGACGCCGGCGCAGCTGCGGCGCTCGTCACGTGCTCGTCCATCGGTGAAGCGGCGACGGATGCCGCGGCCGCCGTCGGCGTGCCCCTCGTGCGCGTTGACCGGGCCATGGCCGGCGAGGCCGTCGCTCGGGCGACGGCGGGATCCGGGCGGATCCTGGTGCTCGCGACGCTCGCGGCGACGCTCGGGCCGACCAGCCGGCTCGTGCAGTCCGCCGCAGCGGGCGCCGACGTCGACGTGCAGGCACAGGTCGTGGCCGACGCCGCGGACGCTCGCGCCGCCGGCGATCTCGCGACCCACGATCGGCTGATCGCCGAGGCGATCGCCGCGGCAGGCGATGTCGACGTGATCGTTCTCGCGCAGGCGTCGATGGCGACCGGCGCGGGCGGCGATCCGCGCGTGCTCACGTCGCCCGAGTCGGGAGCCGACGCCTTCGTCGAGAGCCTCGCGTCGTGACCGCGCCCCTCGTGAGGGGAGTCTCGCTCCTCACCTACGCGGACCGGCTCGCCGGCGACCTGCCTGGGCTGAGCAGGCTGCTCGATGACCAGCTCTCCGCCTTCGACGGCGTGCACGTGCTGCCGTTCTTCACACCGTTCGACGGCGACGACACCGGGTTCGACCCGATCGACCACACCGCCGTGGACCCGCGGCTCGGGTCGTGGAGCGACATCCGCGGCCTCGCCGACGCGCGCGAGGTGACGGCCGATCTCATCGTCAACCACGTCTCGAACCGCTCCGCGGAGTTCGCCGACTGGCTCGAGCGCGGCGCGGAATCACCGCATGACGGCATGTTCCTCACATACGACCGAGTGTTCCCGCACGGTGCGTCCGAAGCCGATATCACGGCGTTCTACCGTCCGCGCCCCGGCCTGCCGTTCACGCCCTATCGCGGCGCCGACGGCCGCCGGCGCCTGGTGTGGACCACGTTCATGCCCTCGCAGGTCGACATCGACATCACCCACCCGGCGGGCGTCGGCTACCTCGAGCGGCTCGCCGACACACTCGCCGCGGGCGGCGTGGGCACGGTCCGGCTCGATGCCGTGGGTTACGCCGTCAAGACCCCCGGTACCGACTCGTTCATGACACCGCAGACCCTCGAGTTCGTCGCCCAGGCCGCCGAGCTGATCCACGCGCGGGGCATGCGCGTGCTGGTCGAGGTGCACGCGCACCACTCGCAGCAGCAGGCGATCGCTCCCCTGGTCGACCTCGTGTACGACTTCGCGTTCCCGCCGTTGCTGCTGCACGCGCTCGCCAGCGGCCGGGTCGACCGCATCGCCTCGTGGCTCGGCATCCGTCCCTCGAACGCCGTCACCGTGCTCGACACGCACGACGGCATCGGCGTGATCGACGCCGGTCCGTCAGGCGATCGACCGGGCCTGTTGTCTCACGACGATATGGCGGCCGTGTTCCGCGGCGCGCACGATGCCACGGACGGGCACTCGTCGGTCGCGTCGGTCATCCCCGCGTGGATGACGCTGCCGCACCAGATCAACGCGAGCTTCTTCAGCGTGCTCGGGCGAGACACCCGACGGATGCTGCTGGCCCGCGCGCTGCAGACCTTCCTGCCCGGCGAGCCGCAGTTCTACTACGTCGGGCTGCTCGGCGGCGTCGACGACACCGGACTGTTCGCACGCACGGGTCAAGGACGCGACGTCAATCGGCACCACTACACGCGTGATGAGGTGCTGCGGGCGCTCGACACCGACGTGACGCGCGGCCAGCTCGCTCTCGCACGGCTGCGGAGGCATCCGGTCTTCGGCGGCTCGTTCTCGTGGGACGCGCCCGACGACGCGTCGCTCGTGCTGCGCTGGCGCAGCGGGCAGCATGAGGCGGCCCTGCGTGCCCGCGTCGACGAGCCCGACTTCGAGATCACGCTCGACGGGATGCCGGTCGACCTGCTGGCGTGACGGATCGGGCGAGCACGAAGCCCTGGGCGTGCTTCTCGCTGGGACGGGCCGCACGGTCGAGCACTGTGTCGATGCCGAAGCCGCGGGATCGGAGCACCTCGCACACGTACGGCGTGTGGTGCAAGTACGCGGTCAGCTCGATGTCGTGGCCGTATGGCCTGTCGAGCCGGCGATCTCCGGTGCCCGCCTGATACCCGAGCAGCAGCACGCCGCCCGGCCGGAGCACGCGGGCGAACTCGTCGAACGCTGATCCCAGTTCGTGCGGCGGCGTGTGGATCACGGAGTACCACGCGAGCACCCCGTCGAACCGGTCATCGTCGATCGGCAGCGCCGCGTGGCCAGCCGTGACGAAGTCGAGATCCGGATGCCGCGACCGGGCCTGCGCGAGCATGCCGGGCGACAGATCGCTGCCGGTGATGTCGAGCGCACGGTCGAGCTCAGTGAGGAGCGTGATCATGCGGCCGGTGCCGCAGCCGGCGTCGAGCACCGATGCCGGGCGCTGCGGAAGGGCCTCGACGAAGTGCCGCACCATCGCGAGATCGACCGGCGCTTCGTATCGGGTGTCGGGGATCATCTCGGCATAGCTCGCCGCCACCACGTCATATCCTGCCCGCGTCGCTTCGGTCACCCCTCGGATGCTACTGCCGCCGCGCGCAGCTTCTCGCTCCACCGACGCGTCCCACCTCCCGGTCCCTCCCCCGAGCATGTGCCTTCCGCGCCGAGCATGTGCCTTCCGCGCCGAGAATGTGCCTTCCGCGCCGAGAATGTGCGTTCTGCGGCGAGGGTGTTGTCGACATGGTCGTTGTGGAACCGGCAAGGTCGCGGAGGAAGCGGCATGGTCGAGGGCGCTGCCCGCTCCTCCTCCACAGGGTGGGGTTCGGGTGCGGGATTCGGGGTTGTCCACCGGGTGGATTAGGAGCCTGATCTGGGCGTTTGGATGTCGGTGGCCCTCGCCAGAATGGAGGTATGACCAGCCTCGCCGACGCTCTGGACGAGCTCGGCGACGCGCTCGCGCGAGTGACCGCTGCGGCGATCGCGGAGGGCGGGCTGCGCGGCGCGGACGACCCCGAGGTCTTGGCGGCGCTCGCCGCGGCCGGGCACATCCGGCGGTCTGCGGAAGGGGTGATGGTGGAGGCGGTCGCGGTGATCACCGACCGTGACGGGTCGGCCGCGCATGGCGACCGGATCACCACCCGGCACGGATGCCGCAACACCCGCGAACTCGTGCAACG
>NZ_JABACI010000006.1 GCF_012524205.1 Microbacterium salsuginis | reverse complement strand
GCCCGCCATTTCACCAGTTTGCGGAGTGGGCTGGGTGGGTGGTACCGGTCGCGGCTGACGGAGAGGATCATGCCGGTTTCGGGGTGGGTGAGGACCCGCATCCATTTGCTGTCCCCACCGCACAACTCCCGTGCCTTGGGAAGGGGGATGGGGCCGATGCCTTCCACGACCGGCGGATCACATGATGCCGCCGCCTCCTCGTTCAGCAGGGCCAGGGCGGGGACGGTGACCACCACGGTGGCACGAATCCCGGAGCCTGCTGCCGGTGTCGCGGTGGTGGTGCCGTCGATGAGCAGGTCGCACACCACATCCGCGCGCACCTGATCCAACCTCCGGGGATCCGCCACGCTCCGGCCCTGATCGGTCCGGTCGGTCTGGTCCGTCCGGTCGGTCTGGTCGTTCTGGTTGTCGGCTCGGCGGCCGGTGATGGTCTTGGCGATCGCGGTGACCCGCCCGTGGATGGCATGCAGTTCCACCAGCGGCCCGTACACGGACAGGGTGCCCATGCCGTCCGCTCCGGGGTCGACCCAGATCCGCCGCTCCCGCACCGCGTCCCGGTGGCGTTGTTCCAACGTGGCTGCCTGCACGGTCTGGATCAGGGTACGCAGCGCCCGCCGGAACGTGCCCACCGGCTCCGCCTCCGCCAACTCCACCGCCCGACCCACGACCCGGTCCCGCAGGTCCGCGGGGACCTCGTCGATGAGGTCCACGAGCACGTCGGCGTGTTTCTCGGTGATCCGCCCCGCCCCCAACGACGCCAGCACAGCCGGGTACCGGTGTACGAGCGCTTCGGCTTGGGCGAGGAGCCGGCCGGCGGTGTACTCGGTGACCCGCATCGCCGCGGCCAGCTCCAACCGGATCGACCGCTCCACAATGTCCAACACCCCCACCCCACGACCGACCGCCTCCGCCAGCAACTCCCGCCGCATCGCCTGGATCCGCACCAAGCGTTCCGCGGCGAACACCGACATCATCGTCGCCGTCTCGGTCACCAGATCCACCACATCCGGCACCGGCATCCACTCCACCACATCCGCAATCCCGCCCGCACCCCACGGATCCCACGGATCGAACTCCGAACCATCTGCCATACACCAACACTAGTACGTATGTACTAATCGAGCAAGATCAAATGTCGCCTCTGCTCCGACACGCAATGCACCGCCCGGCCTGGAGTTCCTATCGCTCCTCTGCCGCTACAGCGAGCGAGCCGAGACAACCATCGTCAATCCGTTCGACTCAGTGGCACCGTCCCGCGCGCCCGGGACGCCCGACCACTCGTGCGCGCCGCCTCTTCACGGTGGCCCTGTCACCGATCGGATCGTATGCTCCCACCATGGTTACCGAGGATGCGCCTGCCGCGGGCGTCACAGCCGCGGAGCCGGCAAAGCTGGCTCGAGCGCTCGTCGCGGAGAACTCCTATCTGACTCTTGCGACCGCCGGTGGCGACGGCATCCCCTGGGCATGTCCCGTCTGGTTCGCGGCACGCGATCTCGATGTCTTCGTCTGGGCGTCGAAGCCGGGCGCCCGGCATTCACGCAACATCGAGGAGAATTCGCGAGTCTCGCTCGTGATCTTCGACTCGAGCAGACCGCCGGGGGAGGGGAGTGCCTTCTACGTCGAGGCAACGGCCGAACTCGTCGACGAGTCGGTGTTCGCGGATGCGCTCGCGATCTACAACGCGCGGTCTGTGGAACGAGGACTGGGGGAGTGGGATCCCGCGCAACTTCGTGAGCCGGCCCGTCATCGCCTGTACCGAGCGTTCGCTCTGGAGTCGTTCGTGCTCGACGATCACGACGAACGGGTCAGGGTCTCGTAGTCGCCACACGACACGAGGCGACGGGGCGGACGCGTCGGCACCGCTCAATCGAGGAGGTGCCGAAGGTAGCGCTCCGGGGCGGCGAGGTAGGACCTCCAGTGCTGGACGAGTTCGAGGTCCTCCCAGCGAGCCTCGCGAAGTCCCCACTCACCGACTTCCACGATCTTCGCGCCGGGGAGCGACGCGAGCACGGGAGAGTGCGTCGCACACAGGACCTGCCCGCCTTCGGCCGAAATCCGGTGCAAGGTCGAGATCAAGGTGAGCGTGGACGCGAACGACAGCGCGGCCTCGGGCTCATCGAGGCAGTAGAAGCCGGGGGAGTCGAACCGAGTGTCGAGCACCGCCAGGAACGACTCGCCGTGGCTCATCTCGTGGAAGACCGGCTCTGCGCGCGTCGACGGATTCTCCTCGAGATACGTGTAGAACGAGTGCATGGTCTCGGCGCGGAGGAAATAGCCCCATCGCGGGGACCCGATCCCGCGCTGCAGTCGCAGCCAATCCGAGAGCATCGACTCGGAGCGTCGCGTACTGTGACGTGCCGAGGTGGAACCGCCCTCGGGGGAGAACCCGAAGGCCATCGCCACCGCCTCGAGCAGGGTGGACTTGCCCGACCCGTTCTCGCCGACGAGGAACGTCACGCCAGGGGCCAGCTCGAGACCCTCGTCGAGCACCTGTGCCACCGCAGGGATCGTCGCCGGCCACTGCCCGCGATCACCCGACGGAGCATCGTCGCGGGGGGCGATCGCGACGACAGGGGGTTGTCGGAAGTCTGCCGGGCGCACCCTGGCAGTGTCGCACGGCCCCGCGACCTCCTGCGGTCGCGCCGCTACGCCGAGAGCAGTCGCTCACGCACCTCGCGGCGCAGCACCTTGCCGATCAGCGAGCGCGGAAGGTCCTCGACGGCGACGATACGTCGCGGCACCTTGTACGCGGCGAGCCGGGTGCGGCAGTAGTCGCGCAGCGCCTCGACGTCCAGCTCGGCGCCCTCGCGGAGAACGATCGCCGCCGCGACCTCTTCGCCGCCGCTCGACCGCGGCAAGGGCACGACGGCCGCTCCGACGACGTCAGGGTGAGCCTCGAGCGCGTCCTCGACCTCGGTGGGCGACACGTTGAAGCCGCCGGTGATGATGAGCTCTTTCAGCCGGTCCACGATCGTGACGAACCCGTCCGCCGAGACCGAAGCGATATCGCCCGTGCGCAGCCACCCTCCCGGCAGAAGCGCCGCCGCGGTTTCTCCCGGCCGTCCCCAGTACCCCTGGAAGACCTGAGGACCTCGGATGAGCAGCTCTCCGGACTCGCCCAGCGGCCGATCGACGGTGGGGTCGTCCGGATCGACGACACGGATCTCGGTACTCGGGAACGGCACGCCGACGGTGCCTGGCCTGCGCGTCGGGCCGATCGGGTTTCCCAGGGCGACCGGGGAGGTCTCTGTCATCCCGTAGCCCTCCACGAGAAGACCGCCTGTCGCCTCTTCCCATCTGTCCACGGTGGCGACAGGGAGGCTCATCGCTCCCGAGATGGCGAACCGGACCGTCGAGAGATCGAGCGTGCCGCGGGACGCGGCGCGCGCCAGCTGGTCGTAGATGGGAGGGACCGCCGGCAGAAATGTCGGGGAGGTCTTGCGCGCGGCATCCCTCACGAGATCCAGGTCGAACTTCGGGAAGAGCACGAGCCGCGCGCCGATGCTCATCGCGAAGGTGAGACACAGCGTCATCCCGTACGCGTGGAAGAGCGGAAGCACACCGTAGAAGACCTCCTCGCCCTCCACCAGTCCCGGCACCCATGCCCGGCCCTGCAGGGCGTTGGCGAGCAGATTCGAATGCGTGAGAATCGCCCCCTTCGGGGTTCCCGTCGTGCCGCTGGTGTACTGCAGCAGTGCGATGTCGCCGACAGCCGGACCGGCGACCCGCCGTGAGACCCGGCGATGGCCGAGCAGTCTGCTCCAGCTCACCGTGCCTCTGGTCGTGGGCGTCGTCGTGAGCTGCGCCCGCGACGCGCGGGCTCGGGCGACGGGGGCGCGCAAGAGCAGGCGTTTGGCGAAGGGGAGGGCGGCTGTGATGTCCACGCTGACGATCCGCTCGAGTTTCAGATCGGACGGGAAGTCGGCCAGCGTGTCCACGGTCTTGTCCCACGCGATCGCGATGCGCGCGCCGTGGTCCTCGAACTGGTGGCGCAGTTCGCGAGCGGTGTAGAGCGGATTGTGCTCGATCACGATGGCGCCCAGGCGGAGCGCGGCATAGAACGCCACGACGTGCTGCGGACAGTTCGGCAGGACGATCGCGACGCGATCTCCCTTGCGCACGCCGAGCCGGCGCAGGCCCTCTGCGGCACGCTCGATCTGCTCGCCCAGATCGCTGTATCTCGTCACGGCGCCGAAGAACTCCAGCGCCGGACGCCGCCCGAAGGTGCGCACGCTTTCAGCCATCATCTCTGTCAAGGTCTGCGTCGGCTCGTCGATCTCGGCGGGAACACCGTCCGCGTACGCGGAAAGCCACGGCCTCGACTCAAAGGGGTTGCTCGACATGCTTCCATCCTGCCCGCGATGCGGACGGCATGGTCGCTGCGTGCGGGACGGGCGGCTCTACCCTTCCCGTCGCGGTGCGACGCTGGGGTCCAGAGCGACCACCACGTGAGGATCGTCGACGGATGCCTCGGGCACGGCCCAGATGCGCACCTCCGAGCCGAGTGCGGGCACCTGCGGCTGGAGCAGCGCCCGATCCGCGTTCGACCCGCTGCTTCGGTACCACCGCGCCCGGACTTCCCGACCGTCGTCGGTGCGCACAGCGACGATGAAGGACGAAACGCTCCCGTGCTCGGTGAGCCGGACGTCGCGGTCGACGATCGTCGCGACCGTCGACCGCGCGTTCGCGCGCGTCGCCTCCCAGCGCGCGGACAGCCGTCGCTCACGGCGCGCTGATCGGCGCGATTCGAGCAGGGCGAGCGCGCACCCGAAGAGGAACAACGCGGGCAGGACGGTGAAGATCAGATTGAACCACCAGCCGGGGGAGTCGCCCGCCCATAGGCCGGTGAGAAGCACAGCGCTTCCCGCTGCCGCCGCGGCCAGCAGGGCCCACAGCACCAACGCGGCCCCGGCGGTGATCCTCTGTCCGAACGGCACGGACTCCGGTGCAGCACCGAGATCGTCATGGTCGGCGACGAGGTGCACGACGTTGGCCGCCGGCGCGTCGTCGATGGTTTCGGCCTTCATGGCGCGAAGCGTACCGGTCGAAGGCAACCGGCCCGTTGCCGTCTCTAGGCGTCCGACCGTTCCAGCCACGACAGGATCGCCCGGTTGGTCTCCTCCGGCCTCTCCTGCTGGATCCAATGGCCGCAATCGAGACTGACGACTTCGGCATGAGGTACGAAATCCGTCAGGCGATCGGACCTCTGCACCGCATCGCGGTCACCGTAGATCATGAGCGTGGGCTGCCGGATGATCGGGTCCGCATCCGCCAGCAACCTCCAGTTGCGATCGAGGTTCCGGTACCAGTTCACGCTGCCGGTGAACCCCGTCGACTCGAACGCCGAGACGAAGACCGCCAGCTCTCCGTCGGTCATGACGGGGTCGCCGAGTGGTGTCTCGGTCCTCGCGAGTTCGATCAGCGCCATCCCGGGCCGTGGCTCTGCGGGTGGGACGTTCTTGCGGTACAGGTTGCGAAGGAACTGGGAGGTGTTCTCGTTGAAAACAGCGTCCGCGACACCTGGCCGGCGATTGAAGTGGACGAAGTAGAAGTCGCCGCCGAGCACCTCTTCCATGACCTCGATCCAGGGCCGCTCTCCGCGCGCCTGGTAGGGGAGGCTCAAGTTGATCACCCGGTTCACGCGGTCCGGATGCAGCAGGGTCAGCCCCCATACGACCATCGCACCCCAGTCGTGACCGATGAAGGTGGCATCCGCGTACCCGTAATGATCAAGGAGCGCGACAAGATCGCCCGACAGGTGCTCGATGTCGTAGTCCGTGACCTCGATCGGGCGGGATGAGTTGCCGTAGCCTCGCTGGTTCGGGACGATGACGTGGTAGCCGGCTGCGACGAGCGCGGGCACTTGGTAGCGCCACGAATATGCGTGCTCCGGCCAGCCGTGACAGAGCACGATCGGGTTTCCGGCGTTCTCTCGCCCGGCTTCGAAGACTTCGAGCCTGACGCCGTTGACGGGGATGAGGGTGGGCTCCGGAAAGCCGCTGGAATGGGTCATCGTCTCTGTCCTTCTGTGTCGTTTGATCGTGTCTGTCACGGTAGGTCGCATTGTGGACACGATCGGACCTAAATACCTGACAGGCTCAGAAAATGCGAGATGATCCCACCGGACGGGCGCTGCACCTGCTGTCGCTCCTTCAGGCTCATCGATGGTGGCGAGCCGCGGAGCTCGCCGAACGCTTGGAGGTCACGGAGCGCACGGTGCGCCGCGACATCGACCGGCTGCGAGACCTCGGGTATCCGGTTGACGCCGTCACCGGAAAGTACGGGGGATACCGACTGGCCGCGGGGTCGCACGTGCCACCCTTGGTCCTCGACGACGACGAGGCGGTCGCGGTCGCTGTCGGACTGCGCTATGCCGCGGAGGCCGCAATCGGCGGCATGGAGGAGACTTCGCTGCGTGCGCTGACGAAGATCGAACTGCTCCTGCCGCAGCGGTTGCGCCGACGGGTCTCGGCGCTGCATTCGAGCGTCTCGTCGATACGGTGGGAGCCCGACAACGACGCGGTCCATCCCGAAGCCCTCAGCGTGCTGGCGGCGGCGTGCCGCGAGCAGGAGGAGGTGCGCTTCGACTACCGCGGCCGCGACGGCAACGACACGCATCGCCGCGTCGAGCCGCATCAGCTGGTCACCACCGGACAGCGCTGGTATCTCGTCGCGTGGGATCAGGAGCGCAGCGACTGGCGCACATTCCGGCTGGACCGGCTGCAGCGGCCCACACGGGCGGGTGGGCGATTCACACCGCGTCAGATTCCCGGCGACGGTGCGGCGGACTTCGTCGAGCGCTCACTCGAGTCGGTGATCCCGAAGAAGTGAGCCAACGGAAGCGCGGCCGCCACAGGATTCCCGGTCTCTCAGGGGAGTCGGGGACCCGGGACTCACAACCGACGATTCTCCGCGAACTGACATAATGTGGATTATCGGCTATCTCTGGTGACGACGGGATGCCGGAGCCGGGCAGCATCCCGTCCGTACATCGCGGCATGATCGAGCAACTCTCATCGACCTGTCCGTCGCGCGATCTTCAGCATGAAAGCACGAAGATCGTCGAGCCGGTCCGCCATGCACGCACGTCAGACGGTCCAGGCACCCTCGCGCATGAGCACCCGGCCGGCAAGCTCGTTCGATTCGCGCCAGGCCTGGATCTTCAACGGTCGCAACACGAGGAACACGTATCCGGCGAGTCCACGCGGGTCCCAGTCCGCCTGCGCCGCGTATGCCTCGCCGATGACCGCATCGTCGTCGACACCCACGGACCGCTCGAGCACGGCATCCATCAGCACGACGTCTCGCGTCGATCCGACGGCGAGCCGCGCGCGCCCACCGCCGGCGATGTTGCGCGCCGTCACCGAGCCGCCGTCCAGCGCGATCACCGCGCGGTCGTCCACCCACGCGAGCGACAGCGGGACGAGATGCGGTTCGCCGTTTCCCGATGCCGTCGCGACCCAGACATCCGCCGCGGGCGCGGTCAGCAGCTTCAGCGCGTCGACCTTGCGGGTGGCGCGATCTCGGGGCTCGGGCATCCGTGGTGTCCTTTCGTCGGCGCGAGCCATTCTGGCAGAGCCGCACCGATTCGGACCCGCGGCGCCATGTCTCTACGCTCGAAGCATGCTGGAGTCGCTCACCGGGTTCGTGGTGGTGGGCGTCGCGATCGTCGTCGGCTGGATCATCGGCCGCATCGACCTGCTCGGCGAGCATGCACGACCGGTGCTGGCCCGCCTCACGTTCTTCGTGCTCTCGCCGTTCCTGCTGTTCGTCGTGCTCGCGCAGGCCGACGTGCGCACGCTCTTCTCGGCGCTGCTGCCGGTCTCGGCGATCGCCGCGGTGACCGTCATCGCCGCCTATGCGCTCATCGCCCGCCTGGCGTGGCGACGCTCGGTCGGCGAGACCCTGATCGGCGCGCTGAGCGCCGGCCAGGTGAACTCCAACAACATCGGGATCCCGTTGTCGGTGTATCTGCTGGGCAGCGCGGCCTATCCGGCGCCGGTGATCCTGATGCAGCTGCTGGTCTTCACGCCCATCACGATGGCGATCCTGGATGCCGTCACCACGACACGCTCATCGCTGTGGCGCGCGATCGTCAAGGTCGCGACGAACCCCATCGTGCTCGGCTCGGTGCTGGGCACGCTCGTCTCGGTCTCGGGGGTCGATCTCCCGCCGATCGTGATGGAGCCGGCACAGCTTCTCGCCGATGCCTGCGTGCCGCTCCTCCTGATCGCCTACGGGATCTCACTGCACGGTCAGCGCGTGCTCGGCGCGTCCGGCCGCCGGCGCGACATCGTTCTGGCCGCGACCCTCAAGCTCGTCGCCATGCCCGTCCTGGCGTGGGCGGTCGCCGAGTTCGTGTTCGGCCTGTCAGCGCACGACGTGCTGATCGTGACAGTGCTCGCGGCTCTGCCGACCGCGCACAACGTCTTCAACTACTCCCAGCGCTACGACGTCGGCGAGACGATCTCGCGCGACGCCGTGTTCTTGACCACAGTCGGATGCGTCCCGGTGCTCATCGCGATCACCCTGCTCCTCGGGTGATGCGCGAGATCATGCCCGGACGAGATCTCGAACACTCCCGATCACCAGCCGCACACCGCCGTCGGCCCGCAGCACGGTCATCAGCGTGTGCGTGCAGCTGCGGCACCGGATGATGGCCGCCTCGTCGTCGAGTTCGACGACGGCCTCGGCGAGCGGCCCCACCGAGCCGCACGCGCCACACGTTCCTCTCATCGTCGTGGCGTCGACCGCGAAGATCTCGGCGAGCAGTCCCGCCGCGGCGTTGCCGTCGACACGGGTCATGGCGTTCTGAGCGCGCATCATGCACCTCCGAATCGTTCGGTCCTGATCCGCCCGGGCTCATGCCCGAGCGCCACGAGCGCGTCGGCGACATGCTCGACGAAGCCCGTCGGTCCGCATACGTAGACGATCGGCGCCCGCGCCGGGTCCCAGATCGCCGCACGCAACGCCTCGGCGTCCAGTCGTCCGGTCCGTCCGCCCCATCCGGCGGGCGCCTCACGCGTGTACGCCCACGTGACCGGCACTCCCCCATCATCGGCGCCTCGCACGAGCTCATCGCGATATATCGCGTCTTCCGCGCGGCGAACGGAGTACAGGAGCCGGAAGGATGCTGTCGCCCCCGCATCCGTCGCCGCCCTCGCCATCGCCATCAGCGGAACGATCCCCGACCCTCCCGCCACGAGCTGAACGGGGGCCTCTCCCCCGGCTCGCCACACGAAGTAGCCGCCGAGAGGTCCCTTCACCTCGAGCTCGTCACCGACCTCGACATCGCGCACGAGGTACGGCGAGACCTCGCCGTCGGGAACCTCGTCGACGGCGAGCTCGACCACCTCACCGGCGCCATAAGAGCCCAGCGAGTACGAGCGCACCGCCTGATACCCGTCCTCCGCGGTCAGCCGCACGTCGACGTGCTGCCCGGCATCGTTCCCCGGCCACTCGTCGACGGCCAGTCGCAGGATGCGCGCGGACGGCGTGACGGCGGTCGCATCCACGACGCGGGCACCACGCCATCCGCCGACCGTCACCAATACCGCTCCTCGGTCCAGGGGTCGCCGTGCATGTTGTAGCCGTTCTGCTCCCAGAACCCCGGCTCGTCATCGTCCATGAGCGTCAGTCCGCGCACCCACTTCGCGCTCTTCCAGAAGTAGAGATGGGGAATGAGCAATCGGGCCGGGCCGCCGTGCTCGGGGTCGAGCGGCTCGCCCTCGAACTCGAACGCGACCCACGCGCGGCCGTCCCGCACCTCGTCGAGTGGGATGTTCGTCGTGTAGCCGCCATACGAATGCGCCATGGCGTACGAGGCATCCGACTCGACGTACTCGAGCAGCGTGTCGAGCGAGACGCCGCGCCACGATGTGCCGAGCTTCGACCACCGCGTCACGCAGTGGATGTCGGTGTGCACGTCCTCGATCGGCAGCGACAGGAACTCGTCCCACGTCCACGACACCAGCGCGCCGGCCTCGGTGCGGATGTCGAACCGCCACTCATCGAGTTCGATGCGCGGGGTCGGTCCGGCCGACAGGACCGGGAAATCCTCGGTCAGATACTGCCCGGGTGGCAGACGCGGATCGCTCTCGCGTCGACGTGCGCCGAACCCCCTGGAGATGACTGCCATCCGCGCTCCCCTTCCGTGCGACCTGCCGCCACGCTCACGGTAGCGCGCGGATCGCGACACACGCAGATTCTGGCGCCAGAGTTCGAGTTCGGGTCTAAGCTTTAGCCGCACCACGTTCAGGGAACTCTCAGAAAGGACCCTCCCATGTCCACCGAATCCGCGGCCGAGAAGTCGGCCGTCAACGGCATCCGCACCGCCCTCGGGATCGGCGGCGTCCTCGCGGTCATCGTCGGCATCCTGATCCTCGTCTGGCCCGGCAAGACCGCCATGGTGGTGACCGCGATCATCGCGATCTACGCCATCGCCGCGGGCCTCGTCTACGCCGGTCTCGGGATCTTCTCCAAGACGAAGGGCGGCTGGGCGCGCGTCGGGCACATCCTGCTCGGCATCCTGTTCATCATCGGCGGCGTCGTCGCCCTGTTCAACCTGGGCCAGACCGCGGTCTGGCTCGCGCTGTTCATCGGCATCCTCGTCGGCATCATGTGGATCGTCGAGGGCGTCGTCTCGCTCTCCACGCTCGGCGACGCCGCCTCGAAGGGCTGGACGATCTTCTTCGCGATCCTCAGCATCATCGCGGGCATCGTCGTGCTGTTCTCGCCCATCTGGGGCACGGTCGTGCTGTGGTGGCTGCTGGGCATCTCGCTCGTCGTCCTCGGCATCATCAACATCGTCCGCGCGTTCACGTTCGGCAAGCGCGACCTCTGATCCGCGCCTGATCGAGAACGGCCCCGGAAGCAATGCTTCCGGGGCCGTTCTGTTGCCTCCAGTGGTCAGGACACCGGCAAGTGGCGCTGCCACCAGTCGAGGACGGCCTCGAAGCGCTGCACGCGATGCCGCGGCTGCCCCGACCGGGTGAGCTCGTGGTTCTCGCCCGGGAAGACGAGCATCTCGGCCTCGGTGCCCTGTCGCTTGAGCGCAGAGTAGTAGCGCGTCGCCTGCTCCAGCGGGCAGCGGAAATCGAGTTCGCTGTGGATCACGAACGTGGGCGTCGTGACCTGACCCACCACGGCCATCGGGCTCTGCCGCGCGATGTCGTCGGCCGACAGGCCCACGTACTCGTCGCCGAAGAACGTGCCGATGTCGCTCGTGCCCTGAAAGCTGACCGGATCGAGGAAGCCGCGCTCCACGATGGCGCCCGCGAACCGGTGATCGTGTGCGATCACCCACGCGGTGAGGTAGCCGCCGTACGAGCCGCCCATCACACCGACGCGCTGACCGTCCAGGCGCGCGTCGTCGGCGATGGCGCCGTCGAGGAAGTCGATGACGTCGGCGAAGTCGAGGGTGCCCATCTGCTGCCGGATGCTGCGCCCATGCGCCCTTCCGTATCCCGCGGAGCCGCGGGGGTTGCAGTAGACGACCGCATAGCCCGCGTCGACGAGCACCTGGGTCTCGTCGAACAAGTGGATGCCGTACGAGGCATACGGCCCGCCGTGGATCTGCAGGATGACGGGGAACGGCCCGTCACCCTCGGGCGTGGCCACCCAGCCGTGCACCGGATAGCCGTCCCGTCCGTCGACGGTGAGCTCGCGCGGGAGGGCGATTCCGGATGCCGCGGCCCCGGCACCGAAGGCCGTCAGAGTGCGCGCCTCCCCCGCCTCGATCAGGACCAGTTCGCCGAAGGAATCGGGTCGCGCCACCGACGCGAGGATCCGCCCGTCGTGCGCTGCGTGCCCGCCGACCTCGACGTCGCCGCCCAGCACCTCGGAGATCTCACCGGCGCGTGTCACCCGTACAAGCCGGACACGCCCGCGCGTGACATCCTGCACGAGGAACCCCTCACCGTCGACGGTGATGTGGCTGTCGCCGAGCTCGATCGTCTCGGCATCGGTGAGCCGGCGCGGACCGTCGGGCTCGATCAGAAAGAGACCGACGCCCGGCGCGATGAAGTCGATGCCGTCGCCGACCTCGTGGGCGAGCACGGCGACCGTGCCGTCACCGGCGACCTCGACGCCGTCCAGCGAGAGGCCTGCGTCGACGCCCAGGAGCTCGCGCTCACCCGATCCGTCGACGGCGAAGGCCACCAGGCGCGACCGAAGATCACGACGGTCGGGCTCGATGACGTCCGGCACCGAGATCAATTCCCGACCGTCTGCGGTGAACGCGAGGCCGCTGTAGGAGCTGTCACCGGATGTGAGCTGGCGCGCCTCGGCGGCGACGATCGTCTTCGTCGGCGCCTCGGCGTCGTCGGCACGCACGGCAGCGGCCGGCTCGTAGAACGGCTCGCCCTCCACCGAGGGAACCGGGATCACGAAGACATGGGCCGGGCGATCGGCGACGTAGCCGACACCGTTGGCATGCCACCGGATGCCGGTGATGTGGCGCGGAGCCTCGGCCGCGGCATCCAGCCCCTCCACGCTGCCGTAGCGGCCGTCCTCGGGAACGCGCGCCAGGAAGGCGAGCGTCGCCCCGTCCGGCGACCACGCGAAATGCTCGACGCCCAGGACGGCGTCGGTGGCCTGGACGGGCTCACCGCCGGCAGCCGCGACGACGTGCACCTGCGGCTTGCCCTTGGCATCGGCGCGGACGAACGCGAGCCGCGTGCCATCCGGCGAGAGTCTCGGAGAAGCATCCGCCGTCCCTCGCGTGAGACGCCGCGGCGCACCATCCGGAAGATCCACGCGCCACACCTGACCCACGGCACGATTCGCGACGAGATCCGGCCGGGACGTCGCGAAGACCGCGAACGATCCGTCGGGGGCGATGTCGGGGCGACCGACCGAGATGAGCTTGTCGATGTCTTCGGCGCGCACCGGTCACTCCCCCGCGAACGACGAGACGTCGCCGACGAGACGGGTATTGCCGGCGGGAACCGGGTCGAGCGCGGCCGCGGCGACCTCGGCCGCGAACTCCGACACGTTGTACAGCTTGCCGGCGTCTTCGCGACGGGCCGCGATCGCCCCGGGGTTGGCGCGCTCCAGCAGGGTGGCCGTGATGGTGCCTTCGATCATGTCGCCCGACACGACGACGAACTCGACACCGCGCTCGGCCAGAGCGGGGATGCGCTCGCGGAGGGCGTCTTCGCCCGCTCGCTTCGACAGTGCGACAGGCTCGTACTCGGGCATGGTGGGCGTCGTGCGGATGAAGTGCGCCTGGTGACTGGTGACGAACACCACGCGTGATCCCTCGCGCAGCAGAGGCAGGGCAGTCTCGAGCACTCGCACCTGCGCGTCGCGGTTCAGCTGCAGCGCGTAGTCCTCGGCCATGCCCGACTCCATGCCGCCGGAGGCGTTGAGCACGAGGATGTCCAGTCCGCCGAACGCGCGCTCGACCTCGTCGAACATCGCCTGCACAGAGGCGGAATCGGTGAGATCCGCGCCCACGACCAGCACCTCCACGCCGAGTTCGCGCAGCTGAGCACCGAGCTTCTCGGCTCGGGGAGCCTTGTTGCGGTAGTTGATGACGACGTTCGCTCCCGCCTCGGCGAGATAACGCGCGGTGTCGGCGCCGATGCCGCGCGAGGAGCCGGTCACGAGAGCCGTCCGGCCGCTCAGCGAACCGGCGGGAAGCGGTGTGGAATTCGGGTCGTTTGACACAGTCACCCAACGACCCTACCTGGTAGGTTCGAGGCAAGAGGAGGCGCATCGTGGAGCTCATCCAGACCGTCGAACAGTGGGCGTGGATCGGCTGGCTCGTGCTGATCCTCGCGTTTCTCGTCATCGAGATGCTCACGCTCGATTTCACCTTCCTGATGCTGAGCATCGGCGGACTCGCCGGCCTCGGCTCCGACCTGCTCGGCGCGCCGCTGTGGCTGCAGGTGATCATCGCGGCCGCCGTCGCGGCCATCCTCGTGCTCGTACTGAGGCCCCCGCTGCTGCGACGACTCCGTCGCGGCGAGGACCCGACGCTGTCCAACGTCGACGCGCTCCTCGGCCTGCGCGGAACGGTGGTGTCGACGGTCGGCATCCACAGCGGTCAGGTCAAGCTCGCGAACGGGGACGTCTGGACCGCACGTACGGAGGCCGGCGAGCTCGAACCCGGCATGTCCGTGCGCGTCAGCCGCATCGACGGCGCGACCGCCGTCGTCAGCTCGCTCGAACAGCCCGGAACGACCCCGCACCCCGACCAGGAGCACCGCATATGAACGATCTCGAGTCCGTCATCCCCGCGGCGATCGGGTGGCTCCTCGCGATCGCGGTCTTCATCTTCGTGCTGGTCGTCATCGCACGCTCGATCCGGATCATCCCGCAGGCCAGCGCGGGGATCGTGGAGCGTCTGGGGCGCTATCACAAGACACTCATGCCCGGGTTGAACCTTCTCGTGCCCTTCGTCGACCGGCTCCGGCCGCTGATCGACATGCGCGAGCAGGTCGTGTCGTTCCCGCCGCAGCCGGTCATCACCGAAGACAACCTCGTGGTGTCGATCGACACCGTCGTGTACTTCCAGGTCACGGACGCGCGTGCGGCCACCTATGAGATCGCCAACTACCTGGGCGCCGTCGAGCAGCTGACCACCACGACGCTGCGCAACGTCGTCGGCGGGCTCAACCTCGAAGAAGCGCTGACGAGCCGCGACAACATCAACGGGCAGCTGCGCGTCGTCCTCGACGAGGCCACCGGCAAGTGGGGCATCCGCGTCGGCCGTGTCGAGTTGAAGGCGATCGATCCGCCCCACTCCATCCAGGACTCCATGGAGAAGCAGATGCGCGCCGAGCGCGACCGCCGCGCTGCGATCCTGACCGCCGAAGGCTCGAAGCAGTCGCAGATCCTCGAGGCCGAGGGTCGCCGGCAGGCCGAGATCCTCAAGGCCGAGGGCGACAAGCAGGCCGCCGTCCTGCGCGCTCAGGGCGAGGCCGAGGCGATCGAGATGGTCTTCAACGCGATCCACGTCGGCGACCCCGATGAGAAGCTCCTCGCCTATCAGTACCTGCAGACCCTCCCGAAGATCTCCGAGAGCCCGTCGAGCAAGCTGTGGATCATCCCCAGCGAGCTCACCGAGGCGCTCAAGGGAATCGGCGACGCCTTCGGCGGCCGCGCATCGACCTACCCGCCCTCGCCGTCACGCCCGCCACGCGGGAGCGGACGCTCGAGCACGACGGCCGACGAAGCGCTGGCGCAGGCCCAGGCAGCGGCATCCACCGCCGACGACATCGCTGCGCAGGCCCGGGAATCCACGCCCGGAGCCGCGGGCGTCGACCCCGCACCCTGACCCCGGGATGCCGCACCCCTGGTTCGAGGGAGCCGCCACGCCGCGCGTCCTCGCGCATCGTGGACTGGTGACTCCCGAGGACGCCGCCGGCGGCATCGCGGAGAACTCCTTCGCCGCCGTCGCCGCGGCCCACTCGGCGGGAGCCGCGTACATCGAGTCGGACTGCCATCTCACCGCCGACGGCGTGGTGGTGCTGTTCCACGACGACGATCTGTCGCGCGTCACGGGCGACCCGCGACGCGTCGCCGACGTCTCGTCGCACGACCTCGAAGCGCTGATGGCTGCGCGCGGGGGCCTCATCACCCTGCGGCAGGCACTCGAGACGTTCCCGGACGTGAGGTTCAACCTCGACGTGAAGGCCGAGGGCGCTGCGGAGCCTGTGGGCAGGGCAGTGGCCGCGCACGGCGAACGCGTGCTGCTGACGAGCTTCTCCGACGCGCGGCGCCTCGCCGCGCTCGCTGCCGCTCACGAGGCAGGCGGGAGCATCCGACCCGCGACATCGGCCGGAACCCGCACGATCGCGCGGGTCCTCGCGGCCGTCGCGTCCCGCTCCGACCGGCTCGTCGCCCGCGCACTCGGCGCCGTCGACGCACTGCAGGTTCCCGAGCGTCAGGGCCGTCTGCGCGTCGTCTCGCCGCGGCTGATCGCCGCCGCCCATCGGCACGGGGTGGAGGTCCACGTGTGGACCGTGAACCACCCCGACGACATGCGCCGACTCGTGGACATGGGTGTGGATGGTATCGTGACGGATCGCGCTGACGTCGCCCTTGCGACGCTGGCCTGAACCCGACCGGCGGCGTCCCGCGCCCGCTGTGCATCCACTGTGAAATGCCGCCCAACTCGGCTGCTTCGGATGATCCCCACAGGTGGCTTCGTTATACCTGTACAGCGACGAGAGGACCACAAAATGGCAGACCGCAGTCTGCGCGGCATCCGACTCGGCGCCCAGAGCCTACAGAGCGAAGAGGGCGTCGTGTTCCATGAACGCGCACAGCACACCTACACCTGCACATCGTGCGGACGTGACACGATTCTGACCTTCGCGGCCGATGCCGAAGTCCCGCCGGCTTGGGAGTGCCGCACCTGCGGCGCCGAAGCACTGCTGCGGGTGGGCGACGGCACGGCGACCGTCGATCACTCCGGTGACAAGACCCCGCGCAGCCACTGGGACATGCTGCTCGAGCGTCGTACGCTGCCCGAGCTCGAAGAGCTCCTCGAGGAGCGTCTCGCCTATGTCCGCGCCCGGCGCGGCGCCGGCGAGGACATGACGGTCGACAAGCTCAGCGCCTGATCCCCGATCCGCGACGCCGGCCCTACGGGGCCGGCGTTTTCGCGTGCCGGCGTGCCCGCAGGCGCACGACCAGACCGAACGCCACGAGCGCCGCCACACTCCCCCACGACAGCACGCCGTGCACCCACGGTCCGACGATCACCGCGGGGGTCAGGCCGGTGTGAAGCGGCACGTCGGTGAGCATGTGGCCGGGTTCGTCGGCCGGCAGCCCCTCGATGGTCGTACCGTCCGTGGCGATGACCTGGCTCGTTCCCACGGTCGAGAGATTCACCACGGCGCGTCCGGTCTCGATGGCCCGCAGCCGAGCCACCGCGAGCTGCTGCAGGTTCTCGTCAGTGCCGCGGAAGTCCGCGTTGTTGGTCTGGAACAGGTACACCCTCGCGCCGTCGCGTGCGCCTTCCCAGACCAGGGCGTCGTAGATCACGTCGAAGCAGATGGCGAGACCCGCCAGAGTGCCGTCGATGTCGAACACCGGAGTGTTCCGGCCCGGCGTGTAGTCTCGCCCGATCATGCGGATCAGATCCGGCGCAATGGCGTCGTAGAACACCCGATCAGGGACGTATTCTCCGAACGGCACCGGGTTCCGCTTGTCGTACGTCTGCTGGACGCCCTCTCCGGCGCGCCACAGGAACGACATGTTGAAGTAGGCGTCGCCTCGCTGATCGATGCGGTTGGCGAGCAGCGGTGCGTCCAGCTGCCGCGAGACTCGGTCGAGGGCGGATGCCGCAGTCAGCGATTCCGCCGGGTCCAGGTCGACACTCCCCTCCGGCCACAGCACGACGTCCACGTCCTCCGCACCGAACAGCGGCATCGTCGCCTCGTACTGGGTCTCGAGGACGTCGCCGGCAGTGCGCTCGTCGAAATACCCTGCGGGACCGTTGCCCTGGACGCTCGCGACGCGCATGGTGCCGGCGGGCGTCGTCTGCCATGCGGGGACCAGAGCGAGCACCGCCACGACCGCGACAAGGGCCATCGGCGGGAGGAGATTGCGCGACCGGCGTGACCGGCCGCGCCGGGGCATCCGCACCATCTCGATCGCAGCTGCGACGACAGCCACGACGAGGAACGTCAATCCCGCCGTACCCGTCCACGACACCACCTCGATAAGGGGCCCGTTCACCTGGCTCGTGCCCACGCGCCCCCATGGGAAGCCGCCGTACGGGAAGCCGCCCGTGACGGCCTCGCGGGCGGTCCACAGGCCCGCCACCACCGCCGGCAGCAGGACGAGCCGGGCGCGGCGTCCTGCTGTCACACGGGGCACCCAGCGGTAGGCGAGCGCGATGAGCGCAGCGCCCGCAGCCACGAACAGCGCCTCGAATGCGGAGAGCGCGAGCCACGGTACCGGGCCCACCCACTCGGACGTGAAATCGACGTTCATCAGGTAGAAAGCCAGGCCATACGCCAGGCCTGCCAAGAACGCCCCGCCGATGCGTCGTCCGATCAGAGCCAGCAGGCCCAGCGCGACCGAGATGAACGCCATCGGCCACCAGGCGACGGACGGGAACGCGACGTCGAGCAGCAGACCCCCGGCGGCCGACACCGGCACGGCCGCCCACAGCGGGAGCAGCGGGCGCGGTGCGGCGTCGGAAGGCACGGAGTCCACCCTAAGCGAGCACAGACGCCTGTTCTGCGCGCGGCAGCACCTCGGGCGGCTCAGACCCCCGAATACGCCACGATGCCGCGACGCACCGCGTCGAGGGCCTTACGGGCGGTCGAGGCGACGGGCTGGTCCGCCACCAGTGAGAGCTGGTCGAGCAGGTCGATCGTCTGCTTCGCCCAGCGAACGAAGTCGCCGGCCGCCATGTCTGCCTCGCTCAGCACGGCGTCCAGCGTGCCGCCGCGCGCCCACGTGTGCATCGCCGGCGCGAGGCTGGCAGACGGCGCCTCGGACCCCGGCAGCCGATGGTCGCGTTCCAGATCGTCCAGCGACTGCCACAGGTCGAGCGTCGCGGTGAATGCCGGACGGAACGGGCCGCGCGGCAGGCCGCGCTCCCCCGGGCCGGCGTCGTCGCGGCGAGGTTCGAACACGAGCGAGCATGCCAAGGCGGCCAGGGCCGGGGCATCCAGGTCCCGCCAGAGTCCGCGTCGCAGCGACTCGGCCACGAGCAGATCGCGTTCGCCATAGATGCGGCGCATGGTGCGTCCGGCATCCGTCAACGTGTGCGTCTCGTCGTCGGCCACACGCACGTAGTCGAGCTCGGTGAGGACGTCCACCACGCGGTCGAAGATCCGCGCGACCGTGCCGGTGCGCATCTCGATCTGCTGACGGAGCTTGCCGATCTTGCGCTTGAGCGTGAAGTACCGCTCCCCCCATCGCGCGTGCTTCTCGCGGTCAGGGCACTGGTGGCACGCATGGCGCAGCATCCGCTTGCGCAGGCTGGCGATCTGGCGCTGGCGCTCATCCCGGGTGCGACGCGAGGCGTTCGCGTCCTTGCGATTGAGCTTCTCGAGATCGCTGAGCTCCCGCCGGATCCCCGCGTACTCGGCGAAGTCGCCGCGGTCGCAGGTCATCGCCTTCTGGTAGCCGGCGAGAGACTCCTCCTGCTCACGCACCTCGCGCGCGAGGCCGACCACCGACCGGTCGGCCTGGAACTGCGCGAACGACGATTCCAGGATCTCGCGCGCGCGTGGCCGGCCGAACTGGTCGATCAGGTTGACCGCCATGTTGTACGTCGGACGGAAGCTCGAGTTGAGCGGGTAGGTGCGCCGCGACGCCAGCGCCGCGACCGCCTGGGGATCCAGCCCCTCCGTCCATTGGATGACAGCATGACCCTCGACGTCGATGCCACGACGCCCGGCCCGTCCGGTGAGCTGGGTGTACTCCCCTGACGTGATCGCGACCCGCGCCTCGCCGTTGAACTTCTCGAGCTTCTCGAGCACCACGGTTCGCGCGGGCATGTTGATGCCCAGCGCGAGGGTCTCGGTCGCGAACACCGCCTTGACGAGCTTTCGCTGGAAGAGCTCTTCGACGACCTCCTTGAAGGCCGGAAGCAGGCCGGCGTGATGCGACGCCACACCGCGCTCGAGATTGTCGAGCCACTGCCAGTAGCCGAGGACGGCCAGATCCTCCTCGAGCAGGTTGCGGGTGCGCTCTTCGACGATGGCGCGGATCTCGCGGCGCTCGTCCTGCGACGTCAGGCGCACGCCCGCGCGGCGCACCTGCTGCACCGCGCCGTCGCACCCGGCTCGGCTGAAGATGAAGAAGATGGCCGGCAGCAGGTTGGCACGAGAGAGCAGTTCGACCACGTCAGGACGGTCGAGGCGTTCCACGCGCTGGACGTTCGCGGAGCGCACGGGCCGCTTCATCCCGCGGTTCGGACGGCGACGGGATGCCTCATACCCGGCGTGACGCGCACTGTTCGCAGCCTGCACACGACGGTTGTTGTCGAAGTTCGACCCCTTGAACGAGCGGATCCGCATCAGTTCCTGGTTCACCTGTGCGGTCGCGACCCCCGCGCGGTCGTCGAACAGCGGCAGCAGATCGCCGCGCACGAGCACGTGCTGCTCGAGCGGCACCGGACGTGTCTCCGACACGATCACCTCTACCGCGGGTTCGCCGCCATCTGCACCGGCGCCGCGGACGGTGTCGAGCCAGTCGCCGAATTCCTCGGCATTGGACACCGTCGCCGACAGTGACACCAGACGTACGCTGGGCGCGAGGTGGATGATGACCTCCTCCCATACGGCACCGCGGAACCGGTCGGCGAGGTAATGCACCTCATCCATGATCACGTACCGCAGTCCGCGCAGCGCGGGCGAGTCGGCGTACAGCATGTTGCGAAGCACCTCGGTCGTCATCACGACGACCCGGGCGTTGCCGTTGATGTTGGTGTCGCCGGTCAGCAGCCCGACCTCGTCGGGACCGTACACATCCTGCAGTTCTCGGAACTTCTGGTTCGACAGCGCCTTCATCGGCGTCGTGTAGAACGCTTTGTCTCCGTAGCCGCCGACCATCGGCTCGCGCATCGCGAGATGGACGGCGAATTCGCCGACGATGGTCTTGCCGGCGCCGGTCGGCGCGGCGACCAGGACACTCCGCCCCTCCTCGAGCGCCTGGCATCCCGCGATCTGGAACGGGTCGAGAGTGAAGCGCTGGGATGCCGCGAACGCCGCGGTGATCGGATGGCTCCGGTCCAGCTGCGCGGCGTCGCGCGCTCGCGAGTACCGCTCTGCCGGACCGGGCTCGGTCATGCGCTCGCCTCAGGCGGCAGGAACGCCATGTTTCGTTTGGCCTTGCGCCTGTCGAAGAGCATCGACAGACCTGCCGCCGCGAAGAACAGGACGGTGAGGATGCCGGCGAGCATCAGCATGCTGACCACATCGGCCGCGGGCGTGGCCAGCGCGGCGAAGACGGTGGCGATGAGGATGGCCACGCGCCAGCCTTTGAGGATGGCCTTGCCCGACATGACGCCGGCGACGTTGAGAGCCACCAGGAACACCGGGAGCACGAACGAGATGCCGATCACGATCATCAGCTTGAACACGAAGTCGTAGTACTCGGCAGCCTGGTACAGGTTTGCTGCCCCTTCGGGCGTGAACTGCCACATCAGCTCGATCACGTGCGGCACCACCACCACACCGAGGTAGCACCCGCCGAAGAACAAGGGAACCGCTGCCGCGACGAAGCCGATCGTGTAGCGGATCTCCTTGCGGGTGAGACCCGGCATGATGAACGCCCAGATCTGCCACAGCCACACGGGGGCAGAGAGGAAGATGCCGATGGAGAATGCGATCCGCATCCGGAGGTCGAACGCGGACGTGACCGTGCCGAAGGTCAGGGCCGTGAGGTCATCGTCGCCGCGCCGGGCCGCGATGTCCTCGATCGGCTGAGTGATCCAGGCGATGATCGGATCGGTGATGATGAACGCCACCACCATGCCCACGACCAGCGCGAGGGCCGCGATCATGAGGCGCTTGCGCAGCTCCACCAGGTGCTGGCCGAGCGACATGCGCTTGTCGCGCTTCGGCGCCTCCGGCCCGTCCATGGGCACGGAACCGGCTGTTGCCACCATGCCGCTAGGGCTTGTGATCAGAGGCGCTGTCGGTGCGGGGCGCGGAAGCGGACGTGGACTCGACCGTGGTGGAGGATGCCGCGTCGGCGGGCTTGTCCTCCTCCTTCATGGCCTTCATCTCACCCTTGAACACGCGGGCCGACTGCCCCATGCTCTTCGCCAGCGCAGGGAGCTTCGCCGCGCCGAACAGCAGCAGGATGACCAGGAGCACGATCAGGAGGTGCCAGCCTTGGAAGTTGCCCAACATGAGTTGCTCCGTTGTTCGCGTCAGCGGGGATCGCCCCAATTCTAACCACGTAGTGCCTCCCTGACGACCGATCAGCGATACTGCGCGAGTCCCGCCTCTGCCCAGTCGGCCACGGCGCGGCGGGCAGCCGCCGGCTCGAGCACCTCGAAGACACCGCCGCGGCGGGCGGCCAGACGACGCAGGCTCAGCTCGTCGGCGACCCTCATGGTCGCGACGATCGTGGCATCCGGGCCGTTGCCGTCGACCGTCTCGATCGTGGCACGGTCGAGGTAGTCGCCCAGAAGCGGCGCGACCGCCTGTGAGAACCGCACCCGCGCGACGACGTCTCCCTCACCCGACTGGAACCACCCGGATCCCGGGTCGCCGGTGTGGGTGATGGGGATGTCGGTGAGCTCGAGATCGCTGACGCGGTCGAGGTGGAAGGTGCGCATCGCCTCGCGCAGGTGGCACCACCCCTGGAGGTACCACTGGTCTCCGGCGATGTGCACTTTGACGGGGTCCACGGTGCGCGTGGTGGGCGCGGCATCCGGGGCCTTATAAGTGAACGACACCGCCACGCCGCGCCGAACGGCCGTGGCGACCCGATCGCGCGCGGCGTCGACCGGCTCCGGCGCGACGATCACCTCGGCCGGCGTCCCCGAGGCGCCGCGCGCCAGCTTGGCCAGCAGCCCCGCGTACAGCTCGGTGTCACCGACCCCGGGGATCGAGCGAGCAAGCTGCAGGCCCGCGAGCAGTGCCGCGGCCTCGCGTGCGGTGAGCTTGGGGGCCCGCTCGAGGGCCACCGAATTGGTGATGACGATGAGATCGCGCTCGTCGAGCAGATCCCAGTCGATGTCGAACAGATCGTTGGCCATCTGCCAGTACCCCTGTTCGCCGGGGAGGCCGATCACCGTCAGCTTCTCGACCATCGCGCGCATCTGATCGGTCGACACGTCGAACTCGTCTGCGGCCTCGGCGAGCGAGACCTCGCCCTTGCCGATCAGATACGGCACGAGCTGGAGCATGAGCGCCGCGCGGTCGGTCGCCACGAGCGGCTTGCGCGCGGTCATGGCGCACTCCCGGGATCCGAGGACTCGCGGTGCAGGTCCCGCGTGGCGGCGAGTCGGTCGATCACCCGGTCGCGCAGGTCAAGAGGTTCGACGACACGCACTTCGGGACCATACGAGGCCAGTTCGTCGGCGAAGATGTGGCCGTCGACGTACGGCACGCGGATTCCCTGCTCGGCAGGCTTGGCCCGCCGGGCCAGCCGCAATGCGGCCTCGGTACCGGGGTTCACCTCGAGGAGCGCGCTGTGCCGGGCCGCGACTTCTTCGAGGCCGGCCAGGGCGCGCTCCCCTGCGCCGTCGCGCAGCGCCGCGTCGAAGGACTCGCGCGTGATCGTCACCGATCCCACGATCCGCGAGAGCAGGAACGTCCGGTCCGCGGCGACGTCCAGGTCGATGCCGAACACGTGCCAGCGACCCTCGTACTCGACGAGCGCGAGCGGCTGCACGCGCCGGACGCGCGGCGCCTCCTCACCCGGCTTCAGGTAGGGGAAGGTGACGACCCGGCTCTGCTCGATGGCCTGCTGGAGTGCCGGGAAGGAGGGGTCGTGCAGGCTCAGGCGGGGCGAGAAGCCGATGATCGGCTCGTCGACGAGATCGCCGAGCGCCCGGATCTTGCGCAGCCCGCTGCGCGCGTCGTCCGACATGGAGCTCTCGCTCCAGACTCCGCCGGCGAGGTTCAGCAGCGCCAGCTCTGCCGCCGTGAACTCGATGTCCTCGGGCAGCTCGTACTCTGCCGTCGGAATCCGATAGCGCGCCTCGCGCAGATCATCGGGGTCCGCCCAGTCGCCGATCGTCTCGATCGGCACACCCAGACCGCGCAGGCTCTCCTTGTCACGCTCGAACATCTTCTCGAGCGCGTCCTTGGACGCTCCGGCATCACTCTGCTCGCGATACCCGGCGACGGAGGACAGGATCGTGTCCTTCGTCAGACCCTGATCGGTCGCGATGAGCGCGACCACGAGGTTGACGAGCCGCTCTTCGGGCGGGATCTTCGCGGGAGCGGTGGCAGGCACTCGCCTATCTTAGGTCGCACGAGCGGTGCTCACGCGGCGTGGCGCCTACGATTGCGGCGCGGCGTCCAGACCCAGGATGTCGATCACGAACACCAGGGTGGAGTTCGCCGGAATGGCCCCCTGCTCCTGGTCGCCGTACCCGAGCTCCGGCGGGATGACGACGAGCACCTGGGAGCCCACGGTCTGCCCTTCGAGCGCCTGTGCGAAGCCGGGAACCACGCCATCCAGGGTCATCGACGCGGGCTGTGACTCCCACGACGAGTCGAAGGGCTCGTCCTCGCCCCACACCACGCCGGTGTAGTGCACGCGCACCGGCTCGTCACCGGTGACCTCGGGGCCGTCGCCCTTCTTGATCGTCTGGATCGCGAGCTCGGCCGGCGGCGCGCCGTCGGGGATGATGAGGCCCGGGTGGCCGTCGGGAGCGCGCACGACCGTCGGCATGCCGGTGCCGCTGTTGAACTGGTTCGCGCCGTCCGCGGCGCGCAGGTACACCTTGCGCACGTCGACGACCGCGACTGCCGAGTCGTCCTCGGCCAGGCCGAGGCTCGCGGCCGACTCCGCTTCGATATCGCCGGGCGCGAGGGCGATCGCGACGCGCGAGCCCTCGGTCGCGCACTGCAGGGCCTCGTCGAAGCCGGGGAAGTTCTGCGTCCACTGCGACACGGGGTACACGCGCGAGAGGTCGCCGTCGTACGGCGTCGCCACCAGCGGTTCACCGGTCTCGCCGCTGAACAGCGCGACGTCCACGACGACGAGCTGGTCCGAAGCCGTGATCGCCGTACCCTCACCTGTCTCGACGTCTTCGAAAGCGAGATGCGGTGCGCGCAGCGGCGTGAAGACGTCCACCTCGGGCTCGGCATCCGCCTCGCCTGTCACCTCGATGAGGTCCATCACGTCCGCGTCGGAGACCGCGGAGCGGGAGCAGTCGGCGGAGTTCGGCAGGGAGCAGCCGGCCAGGCCGACGGTCACCAGGCCCAGGACGGCGAGGGCAGCGGGGTAGGAGCGCACCGGAACAGTTTAGGCGGAGTCCGAAGACGGTCGCGAAGCGGGGGCTTCCGATCCCGGCACAGCAGGGCCGTCCTCGACGGTCTCGGCGGCCTGGCGGGCGCCCTCTGCGGCGCGCTCGGCCTCACGCACGCGCTTGCGGAGGTTCTTGTCGGTGATCTGCCGGTCGCCGACGGCGCCCGGCGTCCACAGTTCGACGTCCTCGTCGCTGAAGCTCGTCTTCGACGCGCGTCGCTTGACCTCAGGCGGCACCGCTCCCGGGGCGAGACGCCGTGCCCACACGAGGAAGCCGGTATGGGCGACCATGCGGTGGTCCGGCCGTACCGCGAGTCCCTCCACATGCCAGCCGCGCACCATCGTCTCGTTCGCGTCCGGCTCGGTGAACAGGCCGGTGCCACGGATGTACTCGGCGACCCGGCTCAGCTGAGTGGCGGTGGCGACGTAGCAGACGACGACGCCGCCGGGGGTCAGCGCATCGGCCACCGCGTCGATGCACTCCCACGGCGCCAGCATGTCGAGCACCACGCGGTCGACGGATGCCGCGGGCACCGCATGCGCCAGGTCCTCCGCGAGGTCGCCGACCACGACCTCCCAGTTCGCGGGCACGTCGCCCACGAACGTCTCGACGTTCGCGCGGGCGACTGCGGCGAAGTCCTCGCGTCGCTCGAACGAGACCAGCCGCCCCTCCGCTCCGACGGCGCGCAGCAGCCACAGCGACAGCGCACCCGAGCCCACGCCGGCCTCGACAACGGTCGCACCGGGGAAGACGTCGGCCTGGGCGAGGATCTGCGCCGCGTCCTTCGGGTACACGATCGCCGCGCCGCGCGGCATCGACATCACGAAGTCCCGCAGCAGCGGGCGCAGCGCGAGGTACTCGCGCCCGCTGCTGTTGGCGACCACCGACCCGTCGGGCAGGCCCACCAGATCGCCGTGCCGCAGCACCCCATGATGTGTGTGCAGCTCGCCCCCTTCGCGCAGCGTGATGGTGTGCAGACGCGCCTTCGGGCCCGTGAGCTGGACCCGGTCGCCGAACCGGAACGGACCGCTCATGCGCGCGGTCATCGTGCCGCCTCCGCGGCGAGGCCGGCGTGATGGGCGGTGTGGAAGGCGGCGAGGTCGTCCGCCGTCCGTCCGTCGAGGGTCGGCCACACGGCGTGCGCACCGGCGCCTTCGAGCGACAGCATGAGCGGGACACCGATGACCGCTGCCCCGGACGCGACCGCGGAGCGCAGGCCGTTGGGCGAGTCCTCGATGGCGACCGTCTCGGCAGGATCGACGCCGAGGGCCTCGCAGGCCTGGAGATAGGGATCAGGGAAGGGCTTCGGACGAGTCGCATCGTCTCCGGCGACGATCGCGTCGAACGCGGCGAAGTCGATGAGGTCCACCACCGTCGTGGCCATCCGGCGCATCGACATCGTCACCAGGCCGGTCTTGATGCCCGCCTCCCGCAGGTCGGCCAGCAGCTCGCGCGCGCCCGGCCGGAACGGCACGCCTGTGACCGCGAGCTGGCGCATGACCTCGTCGGTCAGGTGATCGATGATGGCGTCGACGCTCATGCGGACGCCGGCCTCCTGGAAGATCCGCGCGGAGTCCTCGAGGCCGAGTCCCACCAGCGCCAGCGCCTGCTCGTGGGACCAGGTGCCTCCGAAGCTCTCCACCAGCGGCGTCTCGGCCGCCATCCAGTACGGCTCGGTGTCGACGAGGGTTCCATCCATGTCCCACAGGACAGCGGCGAGGCGCGGCGCATTCACCGTCCAAGCCTACCCGGGGGCGGCCGGGCCTATTCTGGAGGGAACCCGCTGGGCGGGTGGAGGAGGTCTCGTGGACGGACTGGGTCGCCGTGTGCTCGTCGCCGGATTCGACGGGTGGAACGACGCGGGTGAAGCCGCGTCGTCCGCTATGACGCGCCTGCGTGAAGGCGGCGCGTACGAGCCGGTGTTCTCCGTCGACCCGGAGCTGTACTTCGACTACCAGTACACGCGGCCGCAGGTCGTCGCCGACGGTGAGGGCAAGCGCACGCTGCAGTGGCCGGAGGCCACCCTGCTCAAGCCGGTGCGCGCCACCCGCGGGACCCAGCTGTGGCTGCTGACAGGCGTCGAGCCGGCACGCGCATGGCAGGCGTTCGCGTCGGAGTTCATCGATGTCGCGCTGCGCGAGGACATCACCGGGTTCGTGGCGATCGGCTCCATGATGTCGGACGTGCCGCACACCCGCCCGATCTCGGTGTTCGGGGGCAGCGACAACGAGGCGCTGCGAACGGCACTCGACCTCGAGCGCAGCACCTACGAGGGCCCCGTCGGCATTCTCAGCGTCCTCGGACACGCGGCGGACGCCGCGGGGATCCCGTCGGCGAGCCTGTGGGCGAGCGTGCCGCACTATGTCGCTGGCCACACGCCGTCGCCCAAGGCGACGCTGGCCCTGCTCGACAAGCTCGAGGACATCACCGGCGCCCCTGTCCCCCGCGGGGAGCTGGCGACCGAGGCGGCCGCGTGGGAGGCCTCGATCGACGCCGCCGCGGCCGATGACGAAGAGATGACGGAGTACATCCGCCAGCTCGAGCGCACGCGCGACACGTGGGACTCCCCCGAGGCGTCGGGCGATGCGATCGCCCAGGAGTTCGAGCGCTACCTGCGCCGTCGCGGGGACGGCCCGAGCAAGCCCGGCCGCGACGACCCCCGGCGCTGATCCGGCCCGTTACGCCTGGATGGCACCCGTGCTCAGCAGCACGAGCAGCAGCGAGCCGAGCGCCACGCGGTAGAGCACGAACGGCAGGAAGCTGTGCTTCGAGATCCAGTTCATGAAGAACGCGATCACGCCCAGCGCCACGACGAACGCCACGCCGGTGGCCAGAGCCGTCTCGCCGAGGGTGAACACGCCCGGCGTGTCCCAGTTCTTGACCAGCTGGAAGAAGCCGCTGCCGAAGACGGCGGGGATCGCGAGCAGGAACGCGTAGCGCGCCGCCGCCGCCCGCTCGTACCCCATGAACAGGCCGGCCGTGATGGTGCCACCCGACCGCGACACGCCCGGGATGAGCGCGAGCGACTGTGCGAACCCGAAGATCACGCCGTGGCCGACGGTGATGTCCTTGAGCTTGCGCTTCTTGGCCCCGACGTGGTCGGCGATGCCCAGCAGCACGCCGAAGAAGATGAGCATGCCCGCCACGAGCCACAGCGAACGCAGCGTGGTCTCGATCTGGTCCTGGAACAGCAGCCCGAGCACGACGATGGGGATGCTGCCGACGATGATGAGCCAGCCCATCTTCGCGTCGGGGTCGTTGCGCGGGATCCTGCCGAACAGGGCCTGGAACCAGTGCCCGATGATGCGCACGATGTCGCGCCAGAAGAACACCACGACGGCCGCCTCGGTGCCGATCTGCGTGATCGCGGTGAAGGCGGCTCCCGGGTCCTCGGCCGAGGGCAGGAACTCCCCGAGGATGCGCAGGTGCGCGCTCGATGAGATCGGGAGGAACTCGGTCAGTCCCTGGACGAAGCCGAGGATGATCGCCTCGAGAAGCATGGGCGCCTTTCAGCCGTGGGGGACGGATGCCGCGGCGCGCGGCATCCGTCGATCATTTCAGTACTCGCGCAGCAGGTCGGTCAGCACCGACTGGCCGAACACGAGCGCGTCGATGGGAACGCGCTCGTCGACGCCGTGGAACATGCCGGTGAAATCGAGCGCAGCGGGCAGACGCAGCGGAGCGAAGCCGTAGCCGGCGATGCCGAGCGCGGCGAGGGCCTTGTTGTCGGTGCCGCCGCCCATGAGGTACGGGATCACCGGCGCGCCCGGATCGTGCCGGTCCAGCGCCCCGACCATGGCGTCGACGATGTCTCCCCCGAAAGGCACCTCGAGACCGATGTCCTGGTGGACGATCTGCACCTCCACCCCGTCACCGACGATGCGGCGGATATCGGCCAGCGCCGCCTGCTCGGTGCCCGGGAGCACGCGCACATCGATGAGCGCCTCGGCACGGTCGGGGATGACGTTGTGCTTGTAGCCGGCGATGAGGCCGGTGGGGTTCGTCGTCGTGCGCAGGGTGGACCGCAGGAATCCGGATGCCGCGCCCGTCGCCTGCGCGACCGCGTCCGGCTCGGTCGTGCTCTGCCCGGTGAGCTCTGCCAGACGCTCGACCATCTCGCGCGTCGTGTCGGTGAGCGTCACCGGCCACTCGGTGCGACCGAGGGCGGCGACCGCCTCTGCCAGCGCCGTCACGGCGTTGTCGGCGTGCACGCTCGAGCCGTGCGCCGCGCGGCCGCGCGCGACCAGGCGGATCCACACCAGCGCCTTCTCGCCCACCTGCAGCAGATACACGCGACGGTCGCCGAGAGCGATGGAGTAGCCGCCGACCTCGCTGATGGCCTCGGTCGCGCCGGCGAACCACTCCGGCCGGTCTTTGACGACCAGAGCGGAGCCTTCGATGCCGCCGTTCTCCTCGTCCGCGAAGAAGGCCACCACGAGGTCGCGCTCGGGCTGGTCCCCGGCCCGCAGGATGTCGGCCACCGACGTCAGGATCATGGCGTCCATGTCCTTCATGTCCACGGCGCCGCGGCCCCACAGCATGCCGTCCTTCACGACCCCGGCGAACGGGTCGACGCTCCAGTCCTCCGCGATCGCCGGCACGACGTCGAGATGGCCGTGCAGCACCAGGGCGGGCTTGTCGCGATCGCGCCCGGGCACCCGCGCCATGACGTTCGTGCGTCGAGGGATCGGCTCGTAGTACTCGGGCGTCAGTCCGAGGCTCGCGAGATAGGCGCCGACGTACTCCGCCGCCTCGCGTTCGCCGGCGGCCCGGCCACCGCCGTGATTCGTGGTGTCGAAGCGGATGAGATCGCGTGCCACCGAGGCGACTTCGGGAAGACCGAGATCGGGTGAAGGCATGCGGTCAAACCTACCTCGACGCGGCCACGACATGCGTCTCGGGGCGGCGCCGTGCGGCTCCGCCCCGAGACCACTCCCGCTCGACGGTCAATGGACGACGTACATGGCGCCGCTGACGACGAAGGTCAGCAGGGTCGTCCACGCCACGATCGCGAGGCCCTGCCAGAACAGGATGCGCGCGGGCCGGACACCGGCGCCGGCGAGCATCGTCGCGGTGAACTGCGTGGGCAGCAGCAGGGGGCCGAGCAGGCTCACGCCGGGGACGCCGTAGCGCTCCAGCGCCCGCTGGAACTTCACTCTGCGGGCAGCCCGGCGCCCCTGGTCGCCCTCCACCGGCGCCGCCGCCTCGGCGATGCCGGCGCCGCCCGCGGCGACCAGCCGGCGCTCGCGGGTGCGCGTGACGACGGCCGCTCTCGTGCGTGCCGTGACCAGCACGAGCACGGCGACGCACACGAAGTTGCCGACGATGCCGGCCACGGCGGCGATCGCGGGATGGATGCCGCCGATGATCCCGATCGCCGCCGCGCCCTCGCCTTCGATGAACGGCACGGCACCCGCGGCCGCGACGATGAGCGGCTGGACGAGTCCGGGCACCTGGGCCACGAGGTCCTGGAAGATCTCGACGAGATTCATGACGTGCTCCTGTCGGTCGATGCGGGCGAGGTTTCGATCGGCGACGGTGCCCGGCATCCGTTCGTCGCATGACTAGTCCATCGACAGCGGAAGGATGCCGGAAGTGCCGGGTTGTCACCGCTTTCCGGGTGCTTCACCCCTCTCGGGCATGACATGTGTCATGGACTTAGGGTGGGACGCATGACGAGCTCCGCCGTGCCCGACGCAGGCACCGAGACGGCGGCGCAGCGACGAGGGAGACTACGCCTGACGCGCGGGATCACGGCGACCTGGTGGTACACCGTCTCGGCCGTCGTCTTCCTCGAGCTCATGATCGTGGGTGTGTGGGCGGCAGCGCTCACCGAAGCGGGGCGCGGCCTCCCCACGGTCGCTGCCGTCGGTCTGGGCGGCCTGGTGTGGTGGGCCGCGACGTTCCTGCTGCTGCACGAGTACCGGCGGCGCAACGAGGACGAGCCGTTCGCTCACGGGCCGCGGATCCTCGTGCCGCTGCTGATCGCCGCATGCTTCGGTGTGCTCGCCGGCGTCGTGTCGGGGCTCTGGCTGATGGCGGTGCTGCCGATCGTGCAGGCACTCGTACTGATCAACTGGCCACCGGGAATCCGGCTGCGCGTGGTGATCGCGGCGACCGCTCTGCTGGCCGTCCTGTGGTACGTGGACAGCCGGCTCGGGGTCCCCGGCGAAGGGTCGAGCTGGTGGCTTCTGGGGTTCTTCTCCGTCTCGCTCCCCGGCTTGACCGTGCTGTCGCTGTGGTGGTGGGACGTGCTGATGACCGTGAACAGCGCCCGCGCCTCGGAGGCGCGCCTGGCGGCGACCCAGGAGCGCCTGCGCGTGGCCACCGACGTCCACGACCTCCAGGGCCACCATCTGCAGGTGATCGCGCTGCAGCTGGAGCTGGCCGAACGCCTCATGGCAGACGATCCCGACGCCGCCTTCACCCACCTCCGTGCTGCACGCAAGAGCGTGGACGACGCGCGCCAGGGCACGCGCGACCTCGCCCTGCGGTTCCGCTCCGTGCCGCTGACAGACGAGATCGAGAACGCCGCCGACCTGCTCCGTGCCGCCGGGACCTCGGTGCAGGTGTCGGTGGATGCCGGCGCCGACCGGGCTCCGGCATCCGTTCTGGGTCCCGTCATCCGTGAGACCACGACGAACGTGCTGCGCCACGGTGGCGGCCGCTGGGCCCGTCTGTCGCTCACGCGGGAGCCGGATGGCTGGCGCTACGAGATCGAGAACGACGCCGTCGAGTCCTCGCCCAGCCCCGACGGGGCCGGGCTCGAGGGCATCGGCCGACGCGTGGCGGACGGCGGAGGGACCGTCGAGGTCCGGCGCGATGCACCGGTCTTCGCCGTCGTCGTGCGCGTCCCGCTGACGCTGGAGTCGTCGTGATCCGGGTGCTCCTCGCCGACGACGAGGCGATGATCCGCTCCGCGCTGGCAGCCCTGCTGCGACTCGAGCCCGACATCGAGGTCGTCGCGGAGTGCGCCGACGGAGAGGAGGCCGTCGCCGAAGCGCTGCGCCTCTCCCCCGACGTGTGCCTGCTCGACCTCGAGATGCCGGGGCTGGACGGTGTGGAGGTCGCCGCGCGCGTGACGCGCGCCATCGCCACCCGCTGCATCGTCGTGACCAGGCACGCCCGCCCGGGCGTGCTGCGGCGGGCGCTCGCGTCCGGCGTCTCGGGCTTCCTCCCCAAGTCGCGTGGTGCCGACGAGGTCGCCGAGGTCATCCGGCGCGTCGCTGCCGGCGGACGCTACGTCGATCCAGAGGTGGCCGCCGACGCCTTGAGCGACGAGCGATGCCCGCTGACCGACCGCGAGCTCGACGTGCTGCGCGCCGGGCGTCGCGGCGAGACAACGGGGCAGATCGCGCGCAGCCTCTCGCTCGCCCCCGGAACCATCCGCAACCATGTGTCGGCGATCCTGAGCAAGCTCGCCGTGAGCACCCGCCAGCAGGCGGTGCTGTTCGCCGAGGAGCGCGGCTGGATCTGATCGCGCGGCCTTCCGGCAGACGACGAAGGCCCCCTTTCGGGGGCCTTCGACCTGTGTGCGCGAGGGGGGACTTGAACCCCCACGCCCTTAACGGGCACTAGCACCTCAAGCTAGCGCGTCTACCTATTCCGCCACCCGCGCAGGTGGTTTGCGGTTTCGCAACCGAGGAACGACATTACCACGTCACCGAACGTTCAACGAATCGACGGGTCACCCCAGAGACACCCCGAAGGCCAGTCCCAGGAGGTAGGTGATGACCGCCGCACCGTACCCGATCGCGAGCTGGCGCAGGGCCCTGCGCAGCGGGGAACCGCCCGACAGCACGCCCACAGCAGCACCCGTGCACAGCAGTGCGATGCCCACCAGCACGAGCGCCGTCACGACGGCGGCGAGTCCCGTCATGCCGAAGATCCAGGGCAGCACGGGGATGATCGCGCCGGAGGCGAAGAACAGGAAGCTCGACAGCGCCGCCCCCCACGCCTTCCCCACCACCTCATGCTCGTCCGCCGTGCCGATCGGCCCGGTGTCGGCGCCGACGCTGCCCGATGCCTGAGCGGCCGACACGATGCGGTGCGCCCGCGCGAGAGCCTCGGTCTCGGGCATTCCACGGGTGCGATAGACGAGCGCGAGCTCGTTGGCGTCGAGGTCCAGGTGCGGGATGGCGCCGTCGGCGTAGTCGCTGGGCTCGGTGGCCGCGAGCAGCTCGCGCTGCGACCGCACCGAGACGAACTCGCCCGCGCCCATCGACAGGGCGCCGGCGAGGAGACCGGCGATGCCGCTGAACAGCACGAACTGCGGCGAGACCCCGGTGGCGCCCACGCCCATGACAAGGGCGAGGTTCGACACCAGTCCGTCGTTGGCTCCGAAGACGGCGGCCCGGAACGTGCCCGAGAGCCGACGACGGCCACGGGCCGCGAGGCCACGCACCACCTCGTGGTGCACCTTCTCGTCGGCCGCCATCGCTGCCGGCGCGAAGGGCTCGTCGTCGTACGGGGAGCGGGCCTCGGCGTTCTGGGCCAGCGCGAGCACGAAGATCGAGCCGAAGCGCTTGGCCATCGAGCCGAGCAGCCGTGTGCGGATGTCGGGCTGCGGCAATCGCGTCGGCTCGCCACCGAGCAGAGTGAGCCAATGCGCCTCGTGACGGCCCTCTGCTTCCGCCAGGGCGAGCAGGATCTCGCGCTCCTCGCCGGTGCGCCGCGCCGCCAGCTCCCGGTAGACACGCGCCTCGGCCCGCTCGTTCACGAGATACCGCGCCCAGCGTCTGCGATCGCGGGCGGTCGGCTCGGCAGGACTCACACAGGCCTCCATGTGCGGGCGACGGTTGATCAGGACCCGTCAACGCTAGCCAGATGACACCGCCTCGATCGCTCAGATCCGCGGATTGCCAGCATTTCGGGGCTCCGAACGGCCACCGGCGAGTCGGGCCCGAAGCGCTGTCTCGCCTCGCCGCATCACGTGCGTGTGCGCGCGCTCGAAGACGGGTCGCAGCAGCCATGCCGCGGCGTTCATCCACGGCGGGCGGGTCCGGACATCCCATTCGAAGACGATGACGGTCCCCACGTCCCCTCCAGGCTCCGTCCCCGCTGCCCATGAAGTCTCTGCTGGAGCCACCGTCAGACGTCCCACGCCTCGCAGGTCTCCCGTACTCGTCGCGGCGAGGGTGCGACCGGGATCGATGTCAGTGATCTCCAGCAGCACGCGCAGCCGATAGCCGAGCGGCGCACGCACGGTCACCAGCATCCGCTCACCCGTCCGCAGGCGACGCGGCGGCATCGTGACCGTGAGGCCTGGCCACCACGCCCGCTGCGGATCGCCCGGGAGCAGCGTGCGCTCGAGCTCGCTCCAGACGCGTTCGGACCGCACAGGCAGGGCCCATCGCGACTCGAACGAGTACCGCGCCGGCATGACCGGCAGTCTAGGTGCGCTGCCTGCCCGGGCCTCAGGAGTGCACGCGCTTGCGCAGCACCTCGATGCGCGCCTGCAGCTGCGCCACGGTCGCGTGCGAGACGGCGGGTCCGCCGCAGATCCGGCGCAGTTCGGCATGAACCAGTCCGTGGGGCTCGCCGGACTGCCGCGCATACAACCCGACGAGGCTGTTGAGCAGCTGACGCTGCTCCTTGAGGGTGCGATGCAACGCCTGCGGCGGTGCGGCGTGCTCGGGCACCTCCCCCTGTTCACCCTCGCGCGCGGTGCGTGCCTCGCGCACCTGCCGGTGCCGGCTCTGCCGCGCCTGTCGCTGCATGAGCAGCTCGTGCACATGTTCGGGTTCGAGGAGCCCGGGCAGACCGAGGAACTCCTCCTCCTCGGGGGTTCCGGGCACCGCGAGCTGACCGAACTCCTTGCCGTCGAACAGCACGCGGTCGAAGTGCGCGAGAGAGCCGAGCGCCTGATAGGCGAACTCCTCGGTGAGCGCGTCGGAGGCCTTGTCCTCGCGCTCGGCGGCGTCCATGAGGTCCTCTTCGGCGTTCCACTCGTCGTCGCCGGAGTCGCGGTCCAGCGCGTGGTTGCGCTGCCGCTCCATCTCGTTCGCCAGGGCCAGCAGCTGCGGCACGTTCGGGAGGAACACGCTCGCCGTCTCGCCGCGCCGGCGCGCTCGGACGAAACGCCCGATGGCCTGGGCGAAGAAGAGGGGGGTCGATGCGCTCGTGGCGTACACGCCGACCGCCAGGCGCGGCACGTCGACACCCTCGGACACCATGCGCACGGCGACCATCCAGCGGCTCGTCGCGTTCGAGAACGCCTCGATGCGGCCGGACGCCTCGGCTTCGTCCGAGAGCACCACCGTCGGCGCTTCGCCCGTGATGCCCTGCAGGATCGCGGCATAGGCGCGCGCCGCGGTCTGATCGGTCGCGATCACGAGCCCGCCGGCATCCGGAATGTGCTCGCGCACCTCGGTCAGACGCCGGTCGGCCGACCGCAGCACGGCGGGGATCCAATCGCCCTCGGGATCGAGGGCGGTTCGCCAGGCCTGCGACGTGATGTCCTTCGTGTTGTCCTGGCCGAGATGCGCCTCCATCTCGTCGCCGGTCTTGGTGCGCCAGCGCATGTGGCCGGCGTACACCATGAAGATCACGGGACGCACGACGCCGTCCTCGAGCGCCCGCCCGTAGCCGTAGGCGTAGTCGGTGCGCGAGACCCGGATGCCCTTCTGGTCGGGGTGGTACTCGACGAACGGGATGGGTGCGGTGTCGCTGCGGAACGGGGTTCCCGACAGCAGCAGGCGCCGCGTGGCGCGGCTGTAGGCCTCGCGCAGCGCGTCGCCCCAGCTGAGCGCATCGCCGCCGTGGTGCACCTCGTCGAGGATCACGAGCGTGCGCGCGTCCATCGTCAGCCGCTGATGGACGGATGCCTTCACGGCGACCTGCGCGTAGGTCACGGCCACACCGTGGTACTGCCGCGCGGGCGCCGCATGCCTGTTGCTGAAGGCGGGATCGAGCCGGATCGACACGCGCGCCGCGGCATCCGCCCACTGCGTCTTCAAGTGTTCGGTGGGCGCCACGACGACGATGCGATCGATGATGCGGCGTCGCAGCAGCTCGCTCGCCAGCCGCAGCGCGAACGTCGTCTTGCCGGCGCCCGGAGTGGCCGCGGCCAGGAAGTCGCGCGGGCCTCCGCCTTCGCCGTCGGGACCGTCCAGCGAGAAGTACAGGTCGAGCGCCTCGGCCTGCCACGCGCGCAGCCGCTGCGCCGTGCCCCACGGCGCGCGCTGAGGGTAGGTCGGCGAGAGATGCTCCGCGGCGAAGCTGCCGATATGGGGTTCGCCGTGGCGCGCGTCGAGGACGGCTTCGTCGGTCACCGAAATGCACACCTCCCCCGTGGACAACGAGTCACCACGATAAACGAACCGGGCGACATGCGGCCCGCGATACCCTGGGCATCGGTCACGAGCCGAGGAAGATGCCGATGCGCAGCAGCGAAGATCACCGCACCCCGTACGTCCCCAACGCCGGCCCGCACCCGTGGCGGCGCTACGTCGCCATCGGGGACTCGTTCACCGAGGGCGTGGGCGACCCCGATCCCACGGCACCCAACGGATTGCGGGGCTGGGCCGATCGCGTGGCCGAAGTGCTGTCGCAGCAGGTCGAGGACTTCGCCTATGCCAACCTGGCGGTCCGCGGCCGCCTCATCGGCCAGATCGTGGCTCAGCAGGTCGAGCCGGCGATCGCGCTCAAGCCCGACCTCGTCACCTTCTCGGCCGGCGGAAACGACGTCATCCGCCCCGGCTCGGATCCGGACGCCGTGGCCCAGCTGTTCGAGGACGCGGTGGTGCGCCTGTCGCAGGGGGGCGCCACCGTCGTGGTGTTCACCGGCATCGACACGGCTTTCACGCCCGTCTTCCGCGGCATCCGGGGCAAGGTCGCGATCTACAACGAGAACATCCGGGCGATCGCCGACCGGCACGACTGCATCGTCGCCGACCAGTGGGCCCTCAAGGAGGTGCAGGACATGCGCTTCTTCGACGACGACCGCCTGCACTACAACACCCTCGGGCACCACGAGGTCGCGCGCATGGTGCTGCGCGCGCTGAACGTCCGCAACGACCTGCAGCCGATGCAGCCCGACCCCATCCCCTTCCGCACGTGGCGCGAAGCCCGCGCGAACGACCTCGTGTGGGCACGCGAGCACCTCGTGCCCTGGGTGCTGCGGCGCCTGCGGCATCAGTCCTCGGGAGACACGGTCTCGGCGAAGCGTCCCGACCCGGCCCCGGTCAGGCTGGCCGTGCCCCCCGGCGTCGACCTCGACGACGCGGTGCCCGCCGAGGACGGTGCCTGAGCCGTGGCGACGCACCTCATCACAGGAGCCGGCTCGGGAATCGGCGCCGCTCTGACTGAGAAGCTCGCCGCACGAGGCGATGAGCTGTGGCTGCTCGCACGCGACGCGGGCAGGGCGTCGCAGCTGCGTGAGCGGTTCAGCGGCGCACGGACGCTCGTGGGAGACCTCGCCGCGCCTGCACGACTGTCCTGGGCGTTCGGCCATCAGGAGCTGCCGTCCCGGCTGGACTCGCTCGTCCACGTCGCGGGCATCGTCGAGCTGGGCCCGGTCGCCGAGACCTCCGTCGCCACCTGGCAGAACCAGCTCGACGTGAACGCCGTCGCCCCCGCCGAGCTGACCCGGCTGATGCTGCCCGCCCTCCGAGCCGCCCGCGGCCACATCGTGTTCGTGAACTCGGGCGCCGGCCTGCGGGTCCACCCGGATTGGGGTCCCTACGGTGCGAGCAAGTTCGCCGTGCGAGCCATCGCCGACGCACTGCGCCAGGAGGAACGACCTCATGGACTCCGGGTGACCACGGTCTACCCCGGCCGCACCGCGACGCCGATGCAGGAGAAGGTGCATCAGCAGGAAGGCGCCGCCTATGACGCTTCGCGCTGGATCGACCCCGCCTCCGTCGCGACCACGATCCTCGCCGCCCTCGACCTGCCTCCGGACGCCGAGCTGACGGAGCTCACGGTGCGCCCCGGCGCCTGATCGCCGTCCGGGTCAGCCTGATGGTCGGGAGTCAGCGGGCGCGCAGCTGCCACAGCGCGACAGCGCTCGCAGCGGCGACATTGAGCGAATCCACTCCCCCGGCCATCGGGATCGTGACGACCGTGTCGGCGGCAGCGAGCGCCGCACGGCTGAGACCGTCCCCCTCGGCGCCGAGCAGCAGCGCCACGCGCTCCGGTCTCGTCGCGTCGAAGGTGTCGAGAGAGACGGCGTCGTCGCTGAGCGCGAGCGCGGCCAGATGGAACCCGGCGTCATGAAGCTCCGTCCGCGCCGTGCCCCACTCGGGCAGGCGCGTCCATGGAACCTGGAACACGGTGCCCATGCTCACCCGCACGCTGCGACGGTAGAGCGGATCGGCGCAGCGCGGGCTCACGAGCACGGCATCGGCCCCCAGGCCAGCGGCCGCACGGAAGATGGCTCCGACATTGGTGTGATCGACGATGTCCTCCAGCACGACGACCAGACGCGCGTCCGCGACCACGTCGGCCACCGACGGCAGCTGTGGTCGATGCATCGACGCGAGGGCGCCCCGGTGCACGGCGTATCCGGTCAGACTTTCGGCCACATCGGGTGTCACGACGAAGACCGGCACGGCGGGATCTGCCACCAGCATCCGGATCTCGTCCAGCCATTTCTCCTGCACCAGCACCGACCGGGGGCGGTGACCGGCGGCGATCGCCCGCGCGATCACCTTCGCGGACTCTGCGATGTACAGGCCGCCCTCGGGTTCGAGGACCCGGCGCAGCGCGACGTCGGTCAGGTCGCGGTAGTCGGCCAATCGGTCGTCCGACGCCGAATCGACCCGCTCGATGCTCACCCGACCACTCTCGCAGAGTCCGTAACCTGCCCGAAAACCACGCCGCCTACACTCGACTCGAGGGGGTGACGTGTGACCACGACGATCGGCACGGATTTCGACGCCGCGACGACGGATGCCGTCGCAGCGGCTGTGGCCGCCCTCGCCGGTCGCCGCATCGCGCTGCTCACCGGCGCCGGCGTCTCGACCGACTCCGGCATCCCCGACTATCGCGGCAACGGCGCGCCCCGGCGCACCCCGATGACGGTGGAGCAGTTCCTCACGAACGAGGCCGCCCGACGCCGCTACTGGGTCGGCAGCCACCTCGGCTGGCGCGCCTTCGCCGCCGCCGAGCCCAACGCCGGCCATCGCGCGATCGCCGATCTCGAGGCGGCCGGCGTCGCGACGGGTGTGGTCACGCAGAACGTGGACGGGCTGCACGTGCGCGCCGGCAGCCGACGCGTGGTGGAGCTGCACGGCACGATGCGCCGCGTCTTCTGCACTCACTGCGGCCAGGTGTTCGACCGCCGCGATCTCGCGGCCCGCGTCGAGGCCGACAACCCGTGGATCCTCATCCCCGAGAACGTGCCGCTCGGTCCCGACGGCGACGTCCTGCCCGAGAGCACCGACGGCTTCCGCATCCCCGACTGCAGCGTCTGCGGCGGGATGCTCAAGCCCGACGTCGTCTTCTTCGGTGAGTTCATTCCGGCCGGCAAGTTCCGCGAGGCCGAGCAGCTCGTGCACACCAGCGAGGGTCTCGTGATCGCCGGGTCGTCGCTCGTCGTCAACTCCGGCATCCGGCTGCTCGAGCGGGCGCGGCGCCGCAAGCTGCCGGTCGTCATCGTGAACCGGGGTATGACCCGAGCGGATGCGCGCGCCACCGTGAAGATCGACGCCGGCACCAGCGAAGTGCTCAGCGCCCTGGCATCCGCCCTTCCGCCGTCGGCCTGACCGCCGACCGGCTGGCGCGCGCGGGTAGGCTCGTGGAGTGACCGCGCTCATCCTGATCCGCCACGGCGAGACCGACTGGAATCGCGATCGGCGCATCCAGGGCGCGACCGACATCCCCCTCAACGACACCGGACGCGCTCAGGCTCATGAGGCCGCCTCCGCGCTGCGTGAGCGCCTCGATCTGGCCGGCGTGACCATCGCCTCCAGCGACCTGGCGCGCGCTCGCGAGACGGCGGAGATCATCGCCGGTGACCTGGACCTCGAGGCTCCTCGCACGTATCGCGGCCTGCGTGAGCGCTCGTACGGCGAGGCGGAAGGCCTCGACGTCGACGAGTTCCGTCGCCGCTGGGGCGACTGGCACTCCGCCGAGGTGCCGGGCGCCGAGCCGTGGCCGCAACTGCGCCGACGCGGTATCGCCGCACTCGGGCGCGTCGTGCGCGACCACCGCCGGGCGACAGCGCCGCGGGCATCCACCCTCATCGTGGTCAGCCACGGCGCCTTCATCCGCGAGATCATGCGGCACGCCACAGCGGGCGAGCTGCCGCCCGTGGGCGAGCGGCTGGCGAACGGGTCGGCGCACGACTTCTTCTACGAGCGCGACCATCTGCGGCTCGTCGCGTACGCGGGACTGGTCGCCTAGCGCCGTCAGCGCCCGGCGCGCTCGAGCACGCTCCGCGCGTGGCGCAGCACCGGTTCGTCGACCATGCGCCCCTCGAACGAGAACACCCCGCGCTCGCCCTCGGCAGCCGCCAGCACATTGCGCGCCCACGCGACCGAGGCGTCGTCGGGGCGATACGCGTCGCGGATGACGGCCACCTGGCTCGGGTGGATGCAGGCGGTCGCCGAGAATCCGGATGCCGCGGCATCCGCCGCCTCGGTGGCCAAGCCCTTCACGTCGTCGATGTCGAGATGCACCGCGTCGATGGCCGCCTTGCCGCGTGCGCCCGCGGCGAGCAGCACCCGGGAGCGGGCATAGCGGGCGATGTCGCGGTAACGTCCGTTCGCCTTGCGGCTCGATGTGCCGCCGAGGCTGGCGACGAGGTCCTCGGCGCCCCACATCAATGCGATGACGTTGTCGAGCGCCGACAGACGGTCGGCCTGCGCGACACCCTTCGCCGTCTCACACAGCGCGATCACCTCGAAGCGCTGATCGATCCGTGCCACTCGCTTGGGCGACTCGGCCTTGGCCAGCATGATGCGGCGGTAGTCGGTCTGCGAGAGCGTCGCGAGATCGGCGACGAACGCATCGGAGTCGGCGGGATTGACCCGCACGATCACGCGCGCCGGATCGAGCTCGGACTCGATCAGATGGCCCCGCGCGGCGGTCATGTCGCCGGGCGCGACGGCGTCTTCGAGGTCGAGGATCACTGCGTCGGCGCGATCGAACGCCTTGCGGTACCGCTCGGGGCGGTCTGCGGGGCAGAACAGCAGCGAGGGTCCGATGTCGAAGGTCATGCCGGGCCCTCTTCTCCGCCCGGCGCGCACCACATGAGCGCGATGCGGGTCGCGACCGCGACGGTCTCGCCGCGCTGGTTGCGCCCGGTGTGGCGCAGCGTCACGATCCCCTGACCCGGGCGAGAGGCCGAGAGCCGCTTGTCGACGACCTCCGTCTCGGTGTAGAGGGTGTCGCCGTGCAGCAGCGGCGCGGGGAACGAGATGTCGGACAGGCCGAGCTGCGCGACGAGCGTGCCCTGGGTGATCTGCGAGACGGATGCCCCGACCATCGTCGCGAGCGTCCACATCGAGTTCATGAGGCGCTCGCCGAACGGCTGCGTCGCCGAGAACGCCGCATCCAGATGGAGCGCCTGCGTGTTCATCGTGAGCGACGAGAACAGCACGTTGTCGGCCTCGGTCGCGGTGCGGCCGGGACGGTGCTGATAGCGCGCGCCGATCTCGAGCTCGTCGTAGTACAGGCCTCGTTGCACGATCGCGGGGCTCTCGCCCGCACTGTTGTCGTCGCTCACCGTCGCCACGCTACCCTCACGCGATCCCGAGTGCCCGGGCGATGACCAGCAGCTGCACCTCACTCGTGCCTTCGCCGATCTCGAGGATCTTCGAGTCCCGGTAATGACGCGCGACGGAGTATTCGTTCATGAAGCCGTTGCCGCCGAACACCTGGGTGGCATCACGGGCGTTGTCCATCGCCGCGTCGCTCGCGGTGAGCTTCGCGATCGCGGCGGCGGTCTTGAACGGCTTGCCGGCATCACGCAGCCGGGCGGCGTGATGCCACGCGAGACGCGAGACGTGCACCCGCTGCTTCATGCGGGCGAGCAGGAACTGGATGCCCTGGCGCGTGGCGAGCGCCTCGCCGAACACGGTCCGCTTCGCCGCGTAGTCGACCGCCGCTTCGAGGCAGCCCTCCGCGGCGCCCGTCGACAGCGCCGCGATCGCGATGCGTCCCTCGTCGAGGATGTGGAGGAAGCTCGCGAACCCGCGGCCGCGCTCGCCGAGAAGGTTGCCCGCGGGAACGCGTGCGTCCAGGAACGTGAGCGGATGCGTGTCGGAGGCCCGCCACCCGACCTTGTCGTACCCCGGCTCCACGGTGAACCCCGGCGTTCCGTTGGGCACGATGATCGTCGAGATCTCCTTGCGCCCGTCGTTCTCACCCGTCACGGCGGTGACGGTGACGAACCGCGTGATCGGCGTGCCCGAGTTGGTGATGAACTGCTTCGAGCCGTTGATCACCCATTCGCCGCCGTCTCCTGAATCCCCACCGACCAGGCGTGCGGTGGTACGGGTGGCTCCGGCATCCGATCCCGCCTCCGGCTCGGTCAGGCCGAAGCCGGCGAGCGCGCGTCCGGCGAGCAGATCCGGCAGCAGCTCCTGCTTCTGCTCCTCGGTGCCGAAGCGGAAGACGGGCATCGCCCCCAGGCTCACGCCCGCCTCGAGCGTGATCGCGATCGACTGGTCGACACGTCCCAGCGCCTCGATCGCCAGGCACAGCGCGAAGTAGTCGCCGCCCTGGCCGCCGTACTCCTCAGGGAACGGCAGGCCGAACAGCCCGAGCTCGCCCATCTGCGCCACGACGTCCATCGGCAGCGTGTGCGTTCGGTCGGCCTCGTACGAGCGCGGCGCGACGACTTCGTCGGCGAACGCGCGCACCATCCCGGCGAGTTCGCGCTCGTCGTCGTTCAGGTCGTATTCGTCCATGATGCTCCTCAGGGGTCAGGAGGTGGGGGCGGATGCCTCGTGGGCGGTGTCCGCGGGGGCATGGTCGGCGGGGGAATGGCCGCCCGGATCGGTCCCGGCGGCGGGTGCGACGTGTGCAAGCACTTGATCGCGTCGCACTTGTGCGCCGGGTGCGACGTCCACGCGGACGACGCCGTCGTGCGGCGCGAGCACGGGGTGCTCCATCTTCATCGCCTCGATCGTGACGACCCTGTCGCCGGCCGCGACACGGTCGCCGTCTGCCACGTGCACGGCGACGACGGCGCCCGGCATCGGCGCACGCAGCTCGGGGTGGGTGGCGGCCGCGGCGCGCTCTCGTGCCGCGAGCCGGCGGTGCAAGGCCTCGCGCCGCGTGAGCGGGCGCAGCCGGTGCGTCGCACCCTCGGCATGCACCCACACGGCGCCCTCGCGGTCGACCGCGACGGCCACCCCTTCGTTTCGAGTCGCGCACTTTGCAGCGATCTCGCCCTCAGAAGTGAAAAGTGCGCGATTCGAAACCTGAAGCGGGACCGCGAGCAGGGCGTCGGCGTCGTCGAGGAGGAGCACCGTGGCAGGTTCGGCGGGTCCGCCCAGTCGCCATCCGGGGAGCGGATCCCACGCCGCGCCGGCTCGGGAACCCGCTTGTCCGGGCGTCGCGGCAGGACGGGCGCCCGCCGCAGCGGCGAGTGCGTCCTCGCTCGGCGCGGGTGCCTCGAACGGCGGCAGCCGATCGATCAGACCGGTGTCGAGCTCGCCGGCGCGAACCGCGGGGTCGGCGAGCAGGGCCCGCAGGAACGCGATGTTGGACTCCACTCCCAGCAGCACGGTGCCCGCGAGCGCCGCATCCAGACGGTCCAACGCGTGCTCCCGGTCGGCCCCGTGCGCGATCACCTTCGCGATCATCGGGTCGTAGTCGCTCGTGACAACGGACCCCGTCTCGACCGCGGAGTCGGTTCGTGCCTCCGGCCCGGCGCGCCAGGCCAGGACCTCCCCCGCCGCCGGAAGGAAACCGCGCTCCGGAGTCTCGGCGTACACCCGAGCCTCGATGGCGTGTCCTTCCAGCCGGACCTGATTCTGCGTGAACGGCAGCTCCCGTCCGGCCGCGATGCGCAGCTGCTGTTCCACGAGGTCGACGCTCTCGCCGTCGGCGACGCGCGCGACCAGCTCGGTCACCGGGTGCTCGACCTGCAGGCGCGTGTTCATCTCGATGAAGAAGAACTCGTCCGGGCGGCTTGCGGCGACGAGGAACTCGACGGTGCCGGCCCCGCGATAGTCGACGGATGCTGCGGCCGCACACGCGGCCGCGCCCAGCCGTTCACGCGTGACGGCGTCGACGACGGGTGACGGCGCCTCCTCGATCACCTTCTGGTGGCGGCGCTGCAGCGTGCACTCGCGCTCGCCGAGATGCACCACGTGACCGTGGCCGTCGGCGAGCACCTGCACCTCGATGTGGCGCGGGCGCTCGATCAACCGCTCCAGCAGCAGCGCGTCATCGCCGAAGGCCGCCGCGGCCACGCGCCGGGCCGTGGCGAGGGCGTCCGGCAGTGCCGCGGCGCTGCGTACGATCTGCATGCCCTTGCCTCCGCCGCCCGCCGACGGCTTGACCAGCAGCGGGAACCCGGTGGCCTCGGCAGCGGTCGCGATCTCTCCGTCTGTCATGCCGACCGCGCTGAACCCCGGCACCGTGGGCACGTCGTGCGCGGCGACATGATCCTTCGCGCGGATCTTGTCGCCCATGATCTCGAGAGCGCGTTCTCCGGGACCGATGAAGACGATGCCGGCATCGGCGCACGCGCGTGCGAATGCCACGTTCTCCGAAAGGAAGCCGTATCCGGGATGAACCGCGTCGGCGCCGCTCTCGCGCGCCGCCGCGACGACGGCGTCGACGTCCAGATACGAGGCGGTCGCTGGGGCGGGCCCGATGCGCACGGCGACATCGGCTTCGCGCACGTGCGGGGCGCCGGCGTCGGCGTCGCTGTAGACGGCGACGGAACGGATGCCGAGGCGACGGAGCGTACGGATCACCCGGCGCGCGATCTCTCCGCGGTTGGCGACCAGGACCGTGTCGAAGAGCCGGTCAGGCTGGGCGTGATCTGACATGGGCATCACATCCGGAAGAGGCCGAAGCGGGGCTCGGGAAGGGGCGTGCGCGAGACCACATCGAGCGCGAGCCCGAGCAGATCGCGGGTGTCGAGCGGATCGATGACGCCGTCGTCCCACAGGCGGGCTGTCGCGTAATAGGGGTTGCCCTGCTCCTCGTACTGTGCGCGGATCGGCTCCTCGAAGGCCGCCTGCTCCTCCGCCGACCATTCGTCGCCTCGAGCCTCGATCTGGTCGCGCTTGACCGTGGACAGGACCGAGGCGGCCTGCATCCCGCCCATCACAGAGATGCGGCTCGCGGGCCACGTCCACAGGAACCGGGGCGAGTACGCACGGCCGCACATCGAGTAATTCCCGGCGCCGAAGGATCCGCCGATCACGACCGTGAGCTTGGGCACCCTCGTGGTGGCGACCGCGGTGACCATCTTCGCGCCGTCCTTGGCGATGCCGCCGGCCTCGGCATCCCGGCCGACCATGAAGCCCGAGATGTTCTGCAGGAAGAGCAGTGGCACGCCTCGCTGATCGCACAGCTCGATGAAGTGGGCGCCCTTCTGCGCGGACTCGCTGAACAAGACGCCGTTGTTGGCCACGATCCCGATCGGATGGCCGTGAAGTCGAGCGAAACCTGTCACCAGCGTCTCGCCGTATTCGCGCTTGAACTCGTGGAACTCGCTGCCGTCGACGAGGCGGGCGATCACCTCGCGCACGTCGTACGGCTGGTTGACGTCCACCGGCACCACGCCGTAGAGATCCGACGGGTCGACGGCGGGCGGGATGCCCGGCACGACCTCCCAGGCGGGCGGCGCCGGTGGCGGGAAGGTCGCCACGATGTCGCGAACGATCTCGAGCGCATGCTCGTCATCCTCCGCGAGGTGGTCGACGACGCCGGAGCGGCGGGCGTGAAGCTCTCCCCCGCCGAGCTCTTCGGCTGTCACGACTTCGCCGATCGCTGCCTTCACCAGAGGCGGGCCGCCCAGGAAGATCGTGCCCTGATCCCGCACGATGACGGTCTCGTCGCTCATCGCGGGCACATACGCGCCGCCGGCGGTGCACGAGCCCATCACGGCTGCGATCTGCGGGATGCCGGCTGCGGAGAGCCGCGCCTGGTTGAAGAAGATGCGACCGAAGTGGTCGCGGTCGGGGAAGACCTCGTCCTGCTTGGGCAGGAACGCGCCGCCCGAGTCGACCAGATAGACGCACGGCAGCCTGTTCTCGAACGCGATCTCCTGCGCGCGCAGATGCTTCTTCACCGTCAGCGGAAAGTACGTGCCCCCCTTGACGGTCGCGTCGTTGCACACCACCATCACCTGCCGGCCGTGCACGAGCCCGATCCCCGCGATCACGCCGGCCGCGGGGGCCTCTCCCCCGTACAATCCCTCGGCGGCGAGCGGTGCGACCTCGATGAACGGGCTGCCCTCGTCGAGCAGCCGCGTGACGCGGTCCCTGGGCAGCAGCTTGCCGCGCGAAACGTGCCGGTCGCGTGAGGCGGCGGGGCCGCCGAGGGATGCCTCCGCCAGCCGCGTACGCAGCTGCTCGGCGAGAGTCCGCTGCGCCTCGAGCGTCCGCTCGAACACGGCGTCGCGGACTGCTGCGGTGGTCAGCACGCTCATGTCGCCTTCCTCGCGCATCTCCATCGACGTCACGATCGGATCACACCTGTTGTCCCGATGCGATTCGATTGGTTAGTGTTCACTAACTGAAGGCTAGGTTAGCGAGCCTTAACTGAAATGACAAGCCTCGAGGACAAGCGGAGTGCACGAATGACAAGCGGTGTCACGGACCGGGAACGGGCGAAGGCGGATCGTCACGCATCGATCCTCCACGCGGCGGCCGTGCTGTTCGCCGAGCGCGGCTTCAGCGGCGTGAGCCTGGAGGACATCGGCGGTGCCGTCGGCATCAGCGGCCCGGCTCTGTACCGGCACTTCGCGAACAAGCAGGCGCTCCTCGGCGCGATCCTGATCGAGGTCAGCGAACGACTGCTCGCGGGCGGCCACGCGGTGATCGCCGAGCACACGGCGGCCGGCGAACGGCTCGACGCGCTCATCGCCTTCCACGTCGAGTTCGCACTGCGTGATGCCGACGTCATCCGCGTGCAGGACCGCGACCTCGCGAGCCTCAGCGACGATGACCGGCACACCGTGCGGCGACTGCAGCGCGAGTACGTCGAGGTGTGGATCGGCATCCTCGCAGCCCTGCACCCCGAGCGCGAAGGCGACGAGCTGCGCGTGCGCGCGCACGCGTGCTTCGGTCTCATCAACTCCACGCCGCACAGCGTGCGTGCGCAGCGCTCGAACCAGGCCGATCGGGACGTGCGAGGCATCCTGCATTCGATGGCGCGCGCCGCACTCACCGCATGATGCGCCTTCCTGCCCTAGTCTGAACGAACCATGTCGGGGGACGGTCACCAGGACGACGCAGACGAGGCGGGTCGCGTCGAGCGCTTGCAGCCGCCTCCGGACTCGCGCCCGGACGGCGACGAAGGCGGCGACCTCAGCTCTCGCCGCGACTTCCTCAAGCTCGGCGGGCTCGCCGCAGCCGGACTCGTCGTGGGCGGAGGCGTGGGGGCGGTGGCCGGAGCCTCCATCGGGCATACGCTCGGCTACCGCGAGGGCTCCCTCGATCTCGAGGCCGTTGCGGCGCGATCCGAGCCCGGGTTCGATCACGTCGTGGTGATCATGGGCGAGAACCGCTCGTTCGACAACCTCCTCGGGTGGTTGTACACGCCCGAGACGGTGCCCGACGGCCAGACCTTCGACGGACTGGCGTTCGGCGACTATGCGAATGCCGCCCCCTCCGGCGAGCGCATCCGGGCCCACACGTACAGCGGTCCGACGGACGAGGTCATGGGACGACCGAACCCGGATCCCGGCGAGGAGTACCCGCACGTCAACACCCAGCTGTTCGGCACGGTCGCACCGGCCTCCAACGCGACCAGCCAGGTGGGAGACATGACGGCGCCGTTCAACGCGCCGGCGCCGGGCACGAAGCCCACCATGGACGGCTTCGTGCGCGACTACGCCAACAACATCGAGCGGCACGGGAAGAAGCCGACGATCGACGAGCTCTCGCACATCATGGGCGGCTTCTCCCCTGAGCAACTCCCGGTGCTGTCCACGCTCGCGAAGGGCTTCGCGGTGTTCGACGCGTGGTTCGCCGCCGTTCCCTCGCAGACCTACTGCAACCGGTCCTTCTTCCATGCGTCGACGTCGCACGGCTACGTCACCAACAAGCACGGCGGCGGCTACGACAAGTGGCTGGACGCGCCCACGACGCCCACGATCTTCAATCGCCTCGAAGAAGCCGGGATCTCGTGGAAGATCTATTTCGACGAGCAGCAGCTCGTCTCCATGACGGGGATGATGCATGCCCCCGTGCTCCAGGAGCACTGGCGCACGAGCCGGTTCGGCCACATGTCGGAGTTCTTCGAGGATGCCGCGGCGGGTCGCCTGCCCGCCTACGCGTTCATCGAGCCGCGCATGGTCTACAACCACAACGACTTCCATCCCCCGTTCGGCGTCTTCCGCGAGAGCGACGTCGACGGCAAGCTGGTGCTCGATTCGGCCGTGTCGGACGTGCGCGCCGGCGAGAAGCTCGTCGCCGACGTCTACAACGCCGTCAAGGACAGCGCAACGCCGGACGGCTCGAACGCGATGAACACGCTGCTGCTCATCACGTTCGACGAGCACGGGGGCACCTACGACCATGTGCCACCGCCCTCGGCGACGCCGCCCGTCGCGGGCGACGAGCCGGGCGAGATGGGCTTCACGTTCGACCGGCTGGGAGTCCGGGTGCCCGCGATCGCCGTCTCGGCCTACACGCGGGCAGGCACGATCGTGCACGACGAACTCCACCACGCGGCCGTCATTGCGACGCTCACCAGGCTCCACGGTCTGCGACCGCTCACCCGGCGTGATGCCGATGCCGGCGACCTCTTCTCGGTGGTCAACCTCGACACGCCGCGGGATCCGGCGACCTGGCCGGTCGTGCACCCGATGTACGTGCCGCCCAACCCGCACGAGGACCAGCACATCGACCTCACCCAGGGCGCCCACAAGAGCAAGCCGCTCAGTCCTCCGGGACGAGGACTGCTCGGCCTGCTGCTGGCGCGCTACGGCCCGGCGGGCGCGCCCGAGCCGACCACCTACGCCGAGGCGTACGACGTGCTCCAGGCGCACGGGCTCGGGCTGTTCTACCCCAAGATCGACTGAGCCGTCCTCAGCGCAGCAGCATCGCCCGGCCGGGCTCTCGCAGGATGTCGGCGACCTCGGCGAGGAACCGCGAGCCCTGCTCGCCGTCGACGAGTCGGTGATCGAACGACAGCGCGAGGGTCATGACATCGCGCAAGGCGATCTCGCCGCGGTGCTCCCACGGCTGCCGGCGAACCGCTCCGAGCGCCAGGATGCCCGCCTCTCCCGGATTGATGATGGGCGTGCCCGCGTCGACGCCGAAGACCCCGACGTTCGTGATCGAGAAGGTGCCGCCTCTCATGTCTCCCGGCGCCGTCTTGCCGGCCCTCGCGATCTCGGCGAGTGACCGGATCGCATCGGCCAGCCCGACCAGCGTGAGCTCGTGCGCGTCGGGGATGTTCGGCACCACGAGGCCGCGACCGGTCGCCGCCGCGATCCCGAGGTTGACGTAGTGGTGCTCGACGATCTCACCGGCGTCGTCGTCCCACCGCGAATTCAGCCCGGGGTGCCGCGCGAGGGCGAGGCACACTGCCTTCGCGGCGACCGCGAGGATGCCGATGCGATGCTCCTGAAGCGATCTGTCCGCCTTGAGCGACGCCAGCAGCTCGCTCGTGGCCGTGACATCGACGGTGAGGAACGTCGTCACGTGCGGAGCCGTGAAGGCACTGCGGACCATGGCCTCGGCCGTCGCGCGGCGCACGCCCCTGATCGGGGTGCGGGTGACGCGGTCCTCCGAGCGTTCGGGCGGCGCAGCGACGGGCGCCACCGCCGTTGATGCGCCGGCGGTACCCACCCGGGCGGCGTACGCCTCGACATCGGCGCGCGTGATGATGCCGGTCGCGCCGGTCGCCTCCACCAGAGCGAGATCGACACCCAGCTGCTTCGCGAGCTTGCGAACCGGCGGGGTCGAACGGGGACGCTCGATCGGCCGGTCGGCGATATCGCCGAGCTGGATGGCATCGTGCGGCGCGGCCTCGAGCACGGCGGTGTCGGATGCGACCGCCCGCGTGCCCGTCGAGCGTGCGCGGCGCTTCGGACGGTCACCGTTGCGCGGCGCCGCTCCATAGCCGACGAGGTTCGGCTCGGCCGCCGTCGTCTCGGCGGCGACCTGGGACTCCGCCGACGCCTGCGCGGCCGCGGCGACCGGCTCGGCCGCAGCGGCATGCGGCGCGGCGGCGGCGGGGGCCGCGGCATCCGCTTCTCCCGTGTCGAAAGAGATGAGCACCGACCCGACGGTGATGACGTCGCCGGCGGCCGCATGCAGCTTCGTCACGATGCCGGCGTGCGGTGAGGGGAGCTCGACGACGGCCTTAGCCGTCTCGACCTCGGCGATGGTCTGGTTCAGCGCCACGGTGTCGCCCTCGGCGACGAGCCACTGCACGAGCTCGGCCTCGGGAAGACCCTCGCCGAGATCGGGGAGCCGGAAGTCCTGCGCCATGCTCACGCCTCCACAAGTCCGGACAGGCTGTTGGGCCGGTCCATCACGCGATCGACGGCATCGAGGATGCGGTCGATGTCGGGCAGGTGGTGCCTCTCGAGCTTCGCGGGCGGGTACGGGATGTCGTGCCCCGTCACCCGCTGCGGCGGAGCTTCGAGGTAGTGGAAGCAGCGCTCGGTCACGCTCGCGACGAGTTCTGCGCCCACGCCCGCCTCGCGGGCGGCCTCATGCGTGACCACGACGCGGCCCGTCTTGCGGACCGATGCCGTCACGGTGCGGTAGTCCACGGGCGACAGCGAGCGAAGGTCGACGACCTCGATCGAGACGCCGTCGTCCTCCGCGGCGGTGGCCGCGTCGAGCGCGACCGATACCTGAGAGCCGTAGGTGAGGAGCGTCACATCGCTCCCCTCGCGCACCACTCGTGCCAGCCCCATCGGCGCGGCGTCGGCGAGCTGCAGGTCCAGATCGACCTCGCCCTTGGTGTGGTAGAGCCGCTTCGGCTCGAAGTAGATCACCGGATCGTCCGAGGCGATCGCCTGCCGCAGCGCCACATAGGCGTCCTGCGGGTTCGACACCGCCACGACCCGCAGCCCCGAGGTGTGGACGAAATACGCCTCGGGCGACTCGGAGTGATGCTCCGCGGCGCCCACGCCGCCGGCCCACGGGATCCGGATCGTGATCGGCATCTTGACGTTGCCGCGCGTGCGGTAGTGCAATTTCGCCACCTGGCACACGATCTGGTCGAAGGCGGGATAGACGAAGCCGTCGAACTGGATCTCGACCACCGGACGGTAGCCGCGGAACGCGAGGCCGACGGCAGTGCCGACGATCCCCGCCTCGGCGAGGGGGGTGTCGATCACGCGCTGCGCGCCGAACTGGTCGAGCAGGCCGTCGGTGACGCGGAACACGCCGCCGAGCTTGCCGATGTCCTCGCCCATCATGAGCACCTTGGGGTCGTCGGCCATGGCACGACGGAGGCCCTCGTTGATGGCCTTCGCCATCGTGAGCTGAGTCATCGTCCAACCCCCTCCGCTGCCGTGGCCGACTCGGCGTCGGCGAAGCCCGCGAGGTAGGCCGAGTACCACGCGCGCTGCTCCTCCAGCCCGGAGTGCGGCTCGGCGTACACGTCGTCCAGCACCGTGATCGGGTCGCTCGTGACGGCGCTCATCGCGGCCTCGCGCACGTCGGCAGCGAGCGCGTCCGCGTCAGCGGCGACACGCGCGGCGAATTCGTCGTCGAACTCCCCCATCGAGCGCAGCAGCGCCTCGACGCGCGCGATCGGATCGCGCCGCCGCCAGCTCTCGACCTCGTCCTTGTCGCGGTAGCGCGTGGGGTCGTCCGACGTGGTGTGCGGACCCATGCGGTAGGTCACTGCTTCGATGAAGACCGGGCCCGCACCGCGCCGGGCGTGGTCGAGCGCCCAGCGCATCGCTGCGAGGCACGCCAGCACATCGTTGCCGTCGACCCGGAGGCTGGGGATCCCGAAGCCCGGCGCGCGGCCGGCGATCGGGAACTTCGCCTGCACGCTCACGGGCTCCGAGATCGCCCAGTGGTTGTTGGTGCACACGAACACGACGGGGGCGCCGAACGACGACGCGAAGACCATCGCCTCGTTGACATCGCCCTGGCTGGACGCGCCGTCACCGAAGTAGGCGACGGAGGCCTGATCGGTGCCGTCCCGCTGGATGCCCATCGCGTAGCCGACGGCGTGGAGCGTCTGGGCGCCGATGATGATCTGCTGCGTCGCGGCGTTCAGCTCGTACGGGTCGTACGTGGAGTGCTCTTCCCCGCGCCAGGCCAGCACGAAGTCGGCAGGCGCAGCCCCTCGGGCGTAGACCACGCCCGTCTCGCGGTAGCTCGGGAACGCGAAGTCGTCCGCGCGCATCGCGCGGGCGGTGCCGATCTGGGTGGCCTCCTGCCCCTGGCAGGGCGGCCACAGCGCGAGCTGTCCCTGACGCTGGAGGGCCACGCCCTCGGTGTCGATACGGCGCACGAGCATCATGTCGCGATACAGGTCGCGCAGCGCCGCGGCGTCGACATCCGTCACCCAGCGGTCGAGTTCGGGATCGGCGAGGCGTCTGCCATCGGGCGTCAGCAGGCGCGCGACATCGTCGATGTCGGTGGCGAGGTCGGCTGTCGGAGTCAGGGTGTGCGTCATCGTCATCACTCCTCGTGCGAGGCTCCCTCGTGAGGAGCCGCGTGGTGTGCCCGGCGTCGTCACCGGTTAAGCCCGAGGGTACGTCGGCGTCGCACATGGCTCAAGCATTCGCCACGTCTTTGAGCATGTTGACAACTAATGCACGCCTGAGCCGTGCTAACGTTTCGCACTATGGGTGCTCTCGATCACGTCGACCTGGAGCTGCTGGCAGCGCTCTCCGCCGACCCGCGTGCGACGGTCGTCGCGCTCGCCGAGCGTCTGGGTCTGTCGCGCAATACCGTCCAGGCGCGCATGGCCCGCCTGGAGCGCTCCGGCGTGTTCCTGTCGTACGAGCGAGCCATCTCGTCCGCCTCGCTCGGCTTCCCGATCGAGGCCTTCATCAGCGTCATCGTGCGGCAGGCCGAGCTTCCGCGCATCGCCGATGAACTCGCCCGTGTACCCGAGGTCGTTCAGGCGCACGGACTGTCCGGCCAGGTCGATCTGCTGGTGCGCGTGGCTTGCCGCGACACGCAGCACCTGTTCGACACCGATGCCCGCATTCTCGCGATCGAAGGCGTCGAACGTACCGAGACCTCGCTTGTCATGGGCGAGGTCATCCCCCACCGCGTCACACCGCTCATGGAGCTCGCTCGCCGGGAGCCGTAGTCGCCCGCTGGAGCAAGGGCGACGCCGCCGGCTAAGGCAGGGGGACGGATGCCGCGGCAGGCGCAGCCGGATGGGATCGCAGGTCGTCGACCTTCACCAGGACGACTCCGGCGAGGATCAGCGCACCGCCGACGAACTGGATGGGCGCCGGAACCTCGGCGAGGAAGACCCAGGCGAAGCCCAGCGCGAACAGGACCTCCGACAAGCCGACGAACGACGCGACGCGGGAGCCGATGCGCGGCACCGCCATCACCCCGAGCGCATAGCCCAGCGTCGTCGCGATCGCCGCGACCCACAGCAGCGGCACCCACCACGGCATCGCCGTGCCCGCCAGCACGACACTGACGTCGGGCGCGTGGAACGGCATCACGCCCACGAGGCTCAGCACCCCGATGACGGCGGCGCCGGTGAGCAGCCCGCTCGCGGCGAGGGCGAGCGGCGGCAGATCGTCGCCTGCGCGCTCCGAGATCAGGAAGTACGCACAGACGCACACCGCTGCGGCCAACGCGAACAGCGTGCCGAGCAGGTCGAACGACGCGCCGGAGATGTCGACGACCAGCACCAGCCCCGCGATCGCGACCGCCGATCCGCACAGCACGAGTGCCGACGGGGCCCGTCGCGTCCGCAGCCACACGAACACCACCAGCATGACCGGCGCGAGGTACTGGATGAGCAGCGCGACAGCCACCGGCATCCGCTGCATCGCCGAGAAGAAGAAGAGCTGGCACCCGAGCACGGGCATGAGTCCGAACGCGACGATCAGCCGCCAGTGCCGGCGGAGGAATCCGCGCTGGCGGCGCATGGCGAGGAAGAGGGCCGGCGACAGCACGAGGCCGGCGACCCCCATGCGCACCAGCAGAGCCGCGCCGAGCGACCACCCCGCCTCGAGCAGCGGTTTGACGAACGGCCCGCTCGATGAGAATGCGAGAGCGGAGGCCACCGCGAGCACGAGACCCGTGGTGCGCTGCCGCGCCGGCGCGGATGCGCGAACCGGGCCGATGATGGGAAGGGACGCGGTGGAGGCGGTCATGGGCGGCATCCGGCTGTCAGGAGTGAACAATGCTTACACTGGTGACAGTAGGGTACGGAGAGTCAGGAGTCAACGTGGTCTTCATTCATGACACCGAGCAGAATCTGAGGGCGGCCGCCTACCTCGTCAACACGCTTCCCGGCTACGACTCGGGCGACACGCTCACGACCCTCGAGGACTTCGACGCCTACCTCGTCCAGAACCCGTACACCGGGCTGATCCATCGCGACGAGGACGAGCTCGCCGCCCTCCGCGCCATCCGGCCGCGGCTGCGCCGGCTGTGGGAGGTCGACCGCGAACAGGCGGTGCCGCTGGTCAACGAGATGCTGCGAGACGGAGAGGCGCTCCCCCGCCTGATGAAGCACGACGGCATCGACTGGCACATCCATGCCACCTCCGACGACGCACCGCTCCCGACCCGCGTGCTGGTGGAGGCGGCCATGGCGTTCGTGGACGTCATCCGCGCCGACCAGTACGACCGCATCCGCGTGTGCACGGCGGACGACTGCGACTCGGTGTACGTCGACTACTCCAAGAACGGATCCAAGCGCTACTGCGACACCGGCAACTGCGGCAACCGCATGAACGTCAACGCGTACCGGCGTCGGAAGGCGCGAGAAACTGCGTGATCGCCTCGGCGGCAGCAGCCGGGGTCTCGTAGTGGATCAGGTGCCCGACGTCGGGGATCTCGACCAGCCTCGCGTCGGGGAACATCGTCGCCAGTCGCCGCTCCGCCTCGATCGGCGTGATGTCGTCGCGCTGCGCGGCCACCAGCAGCGTCGGCTGCGCGATCCGCGGCGCGAACTCGCGCACGTCGTGCGACACCGAGGCCAGGAACGCCTCGTGCAGCACGTCGCGATCGGCGAAGCGCGAGAAGTACGTGTCGTGCTGGTCGTGGATGAATCGACGGATGCCGGGGTCACGGGTCTTGGCCATCGAGACGCTCATCACCCGCACGATGAGGCCGTTGCGCAGCAGGGCATCGCCCACGGGTCGGGGAAGCCGGGCGCCGGCCCAGTAGTAGAACACCGCGAGCCGTGTGAGCAGGCCGCGGGGCCCCTCCAGTGCTGGGGCTCCGATCGGATTCACCAGGATCACGCGCGGCGTCTCGAGCCCCCCGGCGACGGCCGCCGAGACCACGATCGAACCGAACGAGTGGCCCAGGATCACCGCCCCGGGCGCGACCGCCGCAGCGAAGGCCTGCAGCCAGCGCGCGTACAGCTCGAGGTCGTGGGTCCTGCCGGGAACGGGTGCGGTCTCGCCGAACCCCGGCAGATCAGGTGAGATGATGCGAATGCCCGGGAGGTGGGCGACCACCGGCTCGAGCCCGTGGTGCTCGCCCCGGAAGCCGTGCACGGCGATGATCGTGAGATCTGCGTCGGCGGGTCCGTACACCCAGTAGGCCGTCGTCGCGCCCAGCACCTCCACCTCGCGACGCTCGACCGGGATCTCGCCGAGCAGCGGGGCGTACGGGTTGGGGGCGGACACCCATCGAGTCTACGAGGCCGCCGCGGAGCGCCTGCGCGCCGATGTCGGACATCACGCATACCGTGATCGGCATGAAGCCCTCGCCCGCCGATCAGCTGGCGCTGTGGGACGTCCCCGACTGGGTGCGGGTGGTGGGCGTCTTCGACCTCGAGACGACCGGTGTCGACGTCACGACCGACCGCATCGTGACAGCTCACGTCGGCCTGCTCGACGGTTCGGGCTCGGTGATCCGCGCCCGAGACTGGCTCGCCGACCCCGGCGTCGCGATCCCCGAGGGCGCGAGCGCCATCCATGGAATCACCACGGCGCACGCGCGTGCGCGGGGCCGGCACGCGAGCGAGGTCGTCGCCGAGGTGGTCGACGCCCTGCGCGGACTGCTCGATGCCGGCATCCCGGTCGTCGCCTACAACGCCCCGTTCGACTTCTCGCTCCTCAAGTACGAGGCGATCCGTCACGGCATCACGCCGATCGTAGACCCGTCCCCCGTGATCGACCCGCTCGTGGTCGACAAAGCGTACGACCGGTGGCGGCGCGGCAAGCGCACGCTCGAGATCGTGGCGGCGCACTACGCGGTGCGCCTCGAGGCGGCGCACGAGGCGGCGGCCGATGCCGTCGCCGCCGGGCGGGTCGCGCAGGCGCTGGCCGAGCGTTTCGCCCCCTGGCTCCCCGGGACCGCCGAAGAGCTGCACACGCGCCAGATCGCCTGGGCACGGGCGCCGCCAGCCTGACGGACTACTTCATCCAGATCGGCCGGCTCGACGCGGACGCGCGTCTGGACGGCCGCTGGCCGATCCGCTGACGCGGAGACGAGAAAGACCCCGCCCGAGGGCGGGGTCTCTCATCGCGGCGTGCTTACTTGGAAGCGCCGCCGAAGTTCTTGAAGCGCTGGTTGAACTTCTCGACGCGGCCGGCCGAGTCCATGATGCGCTGCTTGCCCGTGTAGAACGGGTGCGAGGCGGACGAGATCTCGACGTCGATGACGGGGTACTCGACGCCGTCGAGCTCGATCGTCTTGTCGCTGGTCACGGTCGAGCGCGTGAGGAACGTGTCGCCCGAGCCGAGGTCGCGGAACACGACGGCCTGGTAGTCGGGGTGGATGTCAGTCTGCATGGTGGTCCTTTGAGGATGGTGCCCTGGATTTTGCCAGAGCGGTCAAAGTCTGCGGTGCGAGCGCACCAAAGATCGATTCTAACAGCCCTCGGCCGAAGGCGGGAATCGCCCGTCGTCAGTGCGCCGCGCGCGCTGCGTAACGTCCGTCCTCCTCCGACAGTCGGATCGGCACGCCGAATGTGTCGGTGAGCGCCTCCGCTGTGAGGGTGTCGCGAATGGGTCCGGATGCGACGGCCTGCCCGTCTCGCAGCAGCAGCACGTGAGTGAACCCGACGGGGATCTCCTCGACGTGGTGCGTGACCATGATCATCGCGGGGGTGGTCGGAGCCTGCGCGTACCCCCCGAGCAGGGCGAGAAGCTCCTCGCGAGCCCCCAGATCGAGGCTGGCGGTGGGCTCGTCCAGGAGCAGCAGCTCGGGGTCGGTCATGACGGCGCGCGCGATCTGCACCCGCTTCTGCTCGCCGTCGCTGAGGGTTCCGAAGGTGCGGTCGGCGAGGTGGTCGAGCTTCCACTCCGCGAGCACGCGCAGCGCGCGGCGCTCGTCGATGTCTTCGTAGTCCTCGCGCCAGCGGCCGAGCACCGAGTACGCCGCTGTCAGCACGACGTTGAGCACGGTCTCTTCGGGCGGCACCCGCCGGGCCATCGCCGACGAGGCGAATCCGATCCGCGGCCGCAGCTCGAACACGTCGGTGCGACCGAGACGCTCGTCCAGGATGCTCACGGTTCCCGAGGTGGGGTGCAGCAGGGTGTCGGCCATCTGCAGCACCGTGGTCTTGCCTGCGCCGTTGGGTCCGAGGATCACCCAGCGCTCGTCGTCGCTGACGTTCCAGTCGAGGTGATCGACGATGTTCCGGGCGTTCCGGCGGACGACGACGTCGGAGAATTCGAGCACCTGGGGCATGCCGCTAGCCTATCGGCCGACCGCGACCACCTCGTCGTACAGCGCCGCCGTCTGCTCCGCGATCCGCTGCCAGCTGAAGTCGTTCGCGGCCCGCTCCCGCCCCGCTGCACCATAGGCGCGAGCCCGCTCGGGATCGCTCACCACCTCGGTGAGCACGCGTGCCAAATTGTCCACGAAACGCTCCGGATCGATGGGCGTGCCGGTGCCGTCCTGCACCTGCTCGATCGGCACCAGCCGGCCCGTCACACCGTCGACGACGACCTCGGGGATGCCGCCGGTCGCGGTGCCCACGACGGCGGCGCCGCACGCCATGGCCTCGAGGTTCACGATGCCCAGTGGCTCGTACACCGACGGGCAGACGAATGTGGTGGCGGCGCTGAGGATCGTGCACAGCTCGTGGCGCGACAGCATCCGGTCCAGCCACACGACTCCCTCGCGTGTGCTCTGCAGCTCCCGCACGAGCTCTTCGACCTCCGACATGATCTGCGGAGTGTCAGGAGCTCCCGCGCACAGGATGACCTGCACCCCGGCCGGCAGCCGCTGGGCAGCGCGGAGGAAGTACGGGAGCCCCTTCTGCCGCGTGATGCGTCCGACGAACACGACCGACGGCCGCGACGGATCCACTCCGAGCCGCGCGAGGAGCTCAGGATCCTCGACGGGATGCCACGCGGCCGTGTCGATGCCGTTGTAGATGACGCGCACGCGCTCAGGGTCGAGCGCGGGGTAGCTGCGCAGGATGTCGGCGCGCATGCCCTCGCTCACCGCGACGATCGCGGCGGCGCCCTCGTAGGCGCTCTTCTCGATCCAGCTCGACACGGCGTAGCCGCCGCCGAGCTGCTCGGCCTTCCACGGGCGCAGCGGCTCGAGGCTGTGCGCCGTGACGATGTGAGGGATGCCGTGGAGCAGCGATGCGAGATGGCCCGCAAGGTTGGCGTACCAGGTGTGGCTGTGCACGACGTCGGCGCCCGCGACGTCCGTCACGATCTCGAGGTCGATCCCGAGCGTCTGGAGGGCCGCGTTGGCGGTGGCGAGTTCAGCCGGGACGTCGTAGGAGCTGGTGCCGGGCTCGTCACGGTCGGCGCCGAAGGCCCGCACGCGCACGTCGACGAGGGAGCGCAGCGCCTTGACGAGCTCGGCCGCGTGCACGCCGGCGCCTCCGTAGATCTCGGGCGGATACTCCTTCGTGACGATGTCGACGCGCATGTCTCGAACGCTAGTACACCGGCAGGAACGCGTCATAGTGTGGTGCCATGCCAGCAGCTCCCAAGGTCTTCGGAATCATCCTCGCCGGCGGAGAGGGCAAGCGGCTGATGCCGTTGACGGCGGATCGCGCCAAGCCTGCGGTGCCCTTCGGGGGCCAGTACCGGCTCATCGACTTCGCGATCTCGAACCTGATCAACTCGGGCCTGCGTCAGATCGTGGTGCTCACGCAGTACAAGTCCCACAGCCTCGACCGCCACATCTCCCAGACGTGGCGCATGTCGGCTCTGCTGGACTCCTACGTCGCCTCGGTCCCCGCGCAGCAGCGACTCGGCAAGCGCTGGTTCTCAGGCTCGGCCGACGCCATCCTGCAGAGCCTGAACCTGATCAACGACGAGCAGCCCGACATCGTGGTCGTGATCGGCGCCGACCACGTGTACCGCATGGACTTCCGGCAGATGCTCGCCGCCCACATCGAATCCGGCGCGCGGGCGACGGTCGCCGGCATCCGTCAGCCGATCTCGCTCGCGAACCAGTTCGGTGTCATCGACGTCGACAAGGACGACCCGGTGAGGATCAACGAGTTCCTCGAGAAGCCGCTGGACGCGACAGGCCTCGCCGACGCGCCCGACCAGGTCCTCGCCTCGATGGGCAACTACATCTTCGACACCGACGCGCTGATCGAGGCCGTCGAGGCCGACGGCGAGCTGCCGACGTCCAACCACGACATGGGGGGCGACATCGTCCCGTACTTCGTCGGTCGCGGCGAGGCGGGCGTGTACGACATGAACCGCAACGACGTGCCCGGCTCGACCGATCGCGACCGGTACTACTGGCGCGATGTGGGAACCATCGACTCGTTCTTCGACGCGCATCGCGACCTGATCTCGACGCTGCCCATCTTCAACCTCTACAACACCGACTGGCCCATCCACTCGCAGGCGGTCAACTCCCCGCCGGCGAAGTTCGTGCGCGATTCGGTCGGGCGCATCGGCAACGCCATCGATTCGATCGTCTCGCTCGGGTCGGTGCTGTCGGGCACCCACCTCGAGCGCAGCGTCGTCGGACCGTGGACGCTCGCCGGCGGGGGCTCGACGATCACCGACTCGGTGCTGTTCGACCACGTCCACGTAGGCGCCGGCGCGCGCATCCACCGCGCCATCCTCGACAAGAACGTCGTCCTGGACGAAGGCGCGACCGTCGGAGTCGACCGCGAGCGGGACCTCTCGCGCGGCTACACCGTCACCGACAGCGGGATCACGGTCGTCGGCAAAGGCATCCGCGTCGAACGGTGACGGGCGCGGTTCGTCCCGCCCGATCCGCGCCCGCTAGCGTGTGAGGGTGCCCGCCGCGTTCCGCTTCCTCGTCGTGCTCGACGCCGACTCCACCCTCATCCGCAACGAGGTCATCGAGCTGATCGCCGACGAGGCCGGCCGTGGCCGGGAGGTCGCCGAGGCCACCGAGGCGGCCATGCGGGGCGAGGTCGACTTCGCCACGAGCCTGCGCTCTCGCGTCGAGGCGCTCGCCGGGGTGCCGGTCTCGGCGTTCGGGCGCGTGCTCGCGCGCATCGAGCCGACGCCGGGCGTGCGCGAGCTCGTCGCGGCCGTCCACGATCGCGGCGGTGTCGTGGGGGTCGTTTCGGGCGGCTTCCACGAGATCCTCGACTCCGTCGCTCCCGACCTCGGCGTCGACGTGTGGCGTGCCAATCGCCTCGCGACGGCCGACGGCATGCTCAGCGGCGTCGTGGCAGGCGGGATCGTCGATGCCGAGGGCAAGGCGGAGACGCTCGGCGAGTGGGCGGCGCTGCACGACGTGCCCCTGCGCCGGACGATCGCGATCGGCGACGGCGCGAACGACCTGCTCATGATGGCCGCTGCGGGGCTCGGGATCGGCTTCAACGCCAAGCCCGCCGTGCGTGCCCGCGCCGACGTCGTCATCGGGCCGGTCGACCTGCGCGAGGTCATCTCGCTGCTCCCCTGACCCGTGTCGGTGGGCCCCGGTACCGTCGAGGCATGCACATCATCCTCGTCCCTGGACTCTGGCTCGACGCTGCGACATGGGGCGAGGTGACGCCTGCCCTCGAGGCCGCCGGTCACCGCACCCATCCCCTGACGATGCCGGGTGTCGGCGCCCCGGCCGCGCAGTCGAGCGGCATCGGCATGGCAGACTGGGTCGCCGCCGTCGTGGCCGAGATCGACGCCCTCGACGGCCCTGTCGCGCTCGTCGGCCACTCGGGCGGCGGCAACGTCGTCTACGGAGCCCTCGACGCCCGCCCGGAGCACGTCGCGCACGTCGTCTTCCTCGACACGTTCCCGCCGACGGACGGCAGCTCGATCTGGGATTTCCCCGTGGTGGACGGTGTCGTCCCGTTCCCCGGCTGGGACTCCTTCGACGAGGGCGAGGTCGCCGACCTCGATCCGCAGACGCGGGCGGATGCCGCCGCCCGCGCACAGTCGGTCCCCGAGCGCGTGCCCACCGATCCCCTTCGCCTCTCCGATGAGCGCCGCCGTGCCGTGCCCATGACGATGATCACCAGCACGATGCCGGCGGACGACATCCGCGCGCTCATCGGCCAGGCGCCGGCGTGGGCAGCCGAACTGGCAGCGATCGAGAAGCTCGAGATCGTGCAGCTGAACGGGCCGGGCGAGGCGACGGGGCACTGGCCGCAATTCTCCCGCCCGGGCGCCGTCGCCGAGGCGATCCTGCGCGCGATCGATTGAGCTCGATCGCCGGTGTGGTCGGGCGGAGCTCAGTGCCCCATGCCGAGGCCGCCGTCGACCGGGATGACGGCACCGGAGATGTAGGAGGCGTCGTCTGACGCGATCCACGCCACGACACCGGCGACCTCGTCGGCGGTCGCGAAGCGCCCGGCAGGGATGCTCTTCTTGTACTCCGCCTGGGTGTCCTCGGGCAGTTCCGCGGTCATGTCGGTCTCGATGAAGCCCGGTGCGACCACATTGGCGGTGATGCCACGGGCGCCCAGTTCACGAGTGAGTGAACGGGCGAAGCCGACCAGCGCGCTCTTGGACGCCGCGTAGTTGATCTGCCCCGCGGAGCCGTAGAGACCCACGACGCTCGAGATCAGGACGACACGGCCCCAGCGGGCGCGGAGCATCCCCTTGGACGCGCGCTTGACGACGCGGAACGTTCCCCCGAGGTTCGTGGCGACGACCGAGTCGAAATCCTCTTCGGTCATCCGCAGCAGGAGCGTGTCCTTCGTGATGCCGGCGTTGGCGACGACGATCTCCACCGGGCCGAGCGTGTTCTCCACCTCGGTGAACGCGGCGTCCACCGCTGCGGCATCCGTCACGTCTGCTCGCACCGTCAGCGTGCCCTCGGGTCCTTCGCCCGAGCGGGCCGTGACGGCGACGCGGTAGCCGAGCGCGACGAACCGCTCCGCGATGGCACGGCCGATGCCGCGGTTTCCGCCGGTGACGAGGACGACGCGATCACTGGACATGGTGTGGCTCCCGGGGGGTGTGACGGACCGCCCCAGCCTACCGGCGTCGCCATCCGGGCCCGGGCCGCGCCCGCCGCGCAATTGACACTGCACGGCATGCGCTGAAACGCTGGAGGCGACTTCGACGAAAGGCGCCACCCGTGAGCGACAACACCCCCGACGCACCCGTTCCCGGCCCGGCCGGGTACCCTGGCTCCGCACCGGCGGGGCAGGGCGCCTACCCGCCCCCGCCCGCGCAGGGAGCGTACCCGCAGCAGGGTGCCTACCCGCCCGCGTCACAGGGCGCGTACCCGCCACCCGCACAGGGCGGTCAGCCGCCCGCATACGGTGCACCCGCCTACGGCGCGCCGTACGGCGCGGCCCCGGCGTACGGCTACGGCGCCCAGCCGAAGACGAACGCGCTGTCGATCGTCTCCCTCATCGCCTCGATCGTCGGCTTCATCGGGATCCTGCCGATCATCGGATCGATCGGCGGCGTCATCACCGGCCACATCTCGCTGAACCAGCTCAAGACGAGCGGTGAGAACGGCCGGGGCATGGCGCTGGCCGGAACGATCGTCGGGTACGTCGGACTCGCGTTCTGGATCATCGGCGCGATCGTGCTGTTCTCGTTCATCGCGTGGGCCGCCAGCCAGAGCTCGCAATACGGCTACTGACCGCGACCGCACGGCGCAACCGGCGTACCCTGGAAGCACCGTGAAGAGTTCGAGCCACGCCCCATCGGCGACATCGCTGCCGCGCGCCCCGCGCGACGAGGCAGGCGCGCGTTCGACACGGTATCTGCTGATGATGGCGGTGCGCATCGCGTGCCTCGTCCTCATGGTCGTGATCACCCCGTACGGCTGGTATACATGGGTCCTCGGCGCCGGAGCGATCTTCCTCCCGTACGTCGCGGTGGTCGCGGCGAACGTGGGCCAGGAAGCGCGGCACGATCGTCGCGAAGACCCTGAGCCTGAGCTGCCGGCGGCACCGACGTCGCCCCTCCCCTCAGGAGGGGATCGTGTGATCCGCGTTCAGGAGTCGCCGCCCCGCACATCCGAGCCGCCGGACCGGACCGCATGAGCGCAGCACCCCGCGAGCCCGTCGTCGACGCGACCTGCTCGCGAGCAGGCTGCCGCGCCCCTGCGTCGTGGCGCATCGACTGGCGCAATCCCCGCATCCACGCCGCGGACCGCACCAAGACGTGGGTCGCGTGCGACGAGCACCGTGAGTACCTGCGCGACTTCCTCGCCGCACGCGACTTCCCGGTGTCGGTCGCAGCCCTCGGTCCGGGCGACCCCGCGCCTGCGAAAACACGGGTAGGTGACGACGACACGCCGGTGACCGACGCATCGGATCGGCGTGTCGCGTCACCGACTGGTGTTTTCGCACCCGGCAACGGGCCCACGGGACGACCAGGAACCGAGGCGTCGCCGTGAGCGCCCGCCGTGAGGTCAGCATGCAGCGACTCCCCCGAGCCGGCCGCTGGACCATCTACATCAGCCTTGCCGTCGTCTTCGCGATCGCATGCGCATTCCTTTCCAACTGGCAGTTCTCCCGGAACGAGGAGCGCAGCGCGCAGCTGGCCCTCGTCGCGCAGAACTACGACGCCGCAGCCGTGCCGCTCGCCGAACTGATCCCGGCCGGCAGCTCACTCGATCCCCAGGACGAGTGGCGTCCGGTGACGCTGACGGGACGCTACGTGAGCGACGACCGGCTGCTGGTGCGCAACAGGCCTCACGGCGGCACCTCCGCCTTCGAGGTGCTGGTGCCGTTCCGGCTGGACGACGGGCGCGTGCTGCTCGTGGACCGCGGCTGGGTCCCGCCGGGTGAACATCAGCCCGAACCCGACGCGGTGCCCGCCCCGCCTTCCGGCGAGGTCACCGTGGTCGTGCGGCTTCGACCGGGCGAGGCGCTCCCCGCTTCGGGACGCTCGGCGCCGGACGGCCAGCTGCCCACGATCAACCTGTCGCTGGCCGCCGACGCCGTCTCGTCCGCCACCGGCGACGCGATGGAGCTCAGCGCCTATGGCGTGCTCGTGTCGGAGGATCCCGCGGCCGAGAACACGCCGAACGCGCTCGAGTCACCCTCGGAGGACCCGGGTCCGCACCTTTCGTACGCGATCCAGTGGATCCTGTTCGCCGCGATGGGGTTCATCTTCATCGGGTACGTCATCCGCACCGAGCGACGCCACCGGCGGGAGGATGCCGAGGATGCGGCCGACCAGCGGCCCGAGGCGCCGAATGCCGGATCGCCCCGCCGCCGGGATCGCGACGCCGAGGACGAGGACGCGCTCCTGGACGCCGCCGGACGCTGACCTCCGGTCTTACGCGAAGCTGATGAGGTCCGCGTAGTCGCGACCCCAGATGTCTTCGACGCCGTCGGGGAGAATCAGCACACGTTCAGGATTGAGAGCTTCGACGGCACCCTCGTCGTGCGAGACGAGCACGACCGCGCCCTCGTAGTGCGCGAGCGCCCCGAGGATCTCCTCGCGCGAGGCGGGGTCGAGATTGTTCGTCGGCTCGTCCAGCAGCAGCATGTTGGCACTTGAGACGACGAGCGTCGCCAGCGAGAGCCGTGTCTTCTCCCCACCCGAGAGCACGCCCGCGGGCTTGAGCACGTCGTCGCCGGTGAACAGGAACGAACCGAGCACCTTCCGGGCCTCGGTCGCCGTGATGTCGGGGGCGGCGGACATCATGTTCTCGAGCACCGAACGCGAGACGTCGAGGTTCTCGTGCTCCTGGGCGTAGTACCCGATCTTGAGGCCGTGGCCCGGCTCGATCTGTCCGGTGTCCGGCTTGTCGACGCCCGCGAGGATCCGCAGCAGCGTCGTCTTGCCGGCGCCGTTGAGGCCGAGCACCACGACCTTGGACCCGCGATCGATCGCGAGGTCCACGTCGGAGAAGATCTCGAGCGAGCCGTATGACTTCGACAGCCCGGATGCCATCAGCGGAGTCTTGCCGCATGGAGCAGGCTTCGGGAACCGCAGCTTGGCGACGCGATCCTCCTGACGCACGTCGTCCAGGCCTGACAGCATCTTCTCGGCCCGCGCCACCATCTGGTGCGCAGCCGCGGCCTTCGACGCCTTGGCCCCGAACCGCGCCGCCTGCAGCTGCAGCGCCGTCGCCTTCTTCTCGACGTTGACGCGCTCCTTCTTGCGGCGCTCCTCGTCGGCCACCCGCTGGCGCAGGTAGTTCTTCCAGTTCATGTTGTAGACGTCGATGACCTGACGGTTGGCGTCGAGGTAGAACACGCGGTTGACGGTCTCGCCGACGAGCTCGACATCGTGGCTGATGACGATGAGCCCACCCTTGTAGCCCTTGAGGAACTCGCGCAGCCACACGACGCTGTCGGCGTCGAGATGGTTGGTCGGCTCGTCGAGGATCATCGACTCGGCGTCCGAGAAGAGAATGCGGGCCAGCTCGATGCGCCGCCGCTGGCCACCCGACAGCGTCTTCAGCGGCTGATCGAGAATGCGGTCGGGCAGCGACAGGTTGTGCGCGATCGAGGCGGCCTCCGCCTCTGCCGCATAGCCGCCGAGGGCCTCGAACCGCTCGGTGAGGTTCGCGTACTTGCGCATCGCGCGAGCCGCGGCATCCGCGTCCTCGTCGCCCATCGCGAGGGATGCCTCGTGCATGCCGATCGCGATCGTGCCCAGTCCCCGCGCATCGAGGATGCGGGTGCGAGCGAGCATCTCGGGATCGCCCGATCGCGGGTCCTGCGGCAGGTAGCCCAGCTCGCCGATCCGGTCGACCTTGCCGTCGGACGGCAGCAGGTCGCCCGCCAGCACCTTGGTCAGCGTCGTCTTGCCGGCTCCGTTGCGGCCGACGAGGCCGACTTTGTCGCCGGCCGAGACGCGGAAGGACACGTCGGACATCAGCACGCGCGCGCCTACGCGAATCTCGAGGTCGTGCACGGCGAGCACAGCGATCGTCCGTTCCGTTGGTGGTGAGGGAGGTGGCCGAACGGCCAGCCTCCCAGTATAGGCCGCCACGGTGCGCTCCCCGGCCCGCGCGGCGATGGTCGGCCTGTCGAGTGCACACAGAGGGAGCGCCATTCATTCGTGCACCCCGTCCAAGTACGCCGCCGACCCTGCCCCTAGGCTGAGTCCCATGTCATCCATCGCCGCCGCGCCGTCCGCCTCCGCCGGATCCCGTCGAGTGCTCGCCGACGTCATCGCCCGTCCGTCCTCCCGCGCCCGGGCCTTCGCCCTCGATGCGGGTCTCGTCATCGCAGGTGCGGCGGTCGTCGCACTGCTCGCTCAGGTGGAGATCCCGCTGTGGCCGGTCCCGATCACGGGCCAGACGCTCGGCGTGATCGTCGTGGGCGCCGCCCTCGGAGCGTGGCGCGGAGCAGCCGCATTGACGACTTACATGCTGGCGGGGCTCGCCGGTCTGCCCATCTTCGCCGGCTTCACCGGCACGATCGCCGCGGTGGCCAAGCCGAGCTTCGGCTTCGTCATCGGATTCATCTTCGCCGCCTTCCTCGCCGGCTGGTTCGCCCAGCGCGCGTGGGACCGGCGGCCGATCCTCGCCTTCGCGGGTTTTGCCGCCGCGAGCGTGGTGCCCTTCCTCTTCGGAATCCCCTACATGGCGTTCATCCTCAACGTGACGCTGGGCCTGGAGCTGTCCTTCGCGGAGATCCTGCAGGCAGGCCTCTTCCCGTTCATCATCGGCGGGCTCGTGAAGGCCGCCCTCGCGGCGGCGATCATCCCCGGCGCCTGGGCACTCGTCCGCAAGGCCGACGCGTCCAAGGGCTGACAAGGCCACCCGTACCGCGAGAACAGCTCCACGAAGCCCCGGCCCCGGCCGGGGCTTCGTCACATTTCGACCGCCGGATTCGCACGACCCCACATGCGCAGGTAATGTAAGGCTGTCCTTACTTCCCCTTGAACTCTCGGAGGATCACTGTGCCTCGTTTCCGTCACGCCGCCGCGGCGACCGCCCTCGCCGCCCTCTCCGCCTTCGCCTTGGCCGGCTGCTCCAGCGCCGGTTCGGCTGACGCGGCCGGTGACGCCGCGCAGGGCTCCGACGCTTCGGGATCGTTCCCCGTGACGGTCGAGCACGCGTTCGGCGAGACCACCATCGAGACCCAGCCCGAGCGCGTGGCCACGGTGTCGTGGTCCAACCAGGAAGTGCCGATCGCCCTGGGCGTCGTGCCGGTCGGGATGGCCGAGGTCACATGGGGCGATGACGACAACGACGGCGTTCTGCCGTGGGTCGAAGAGGAACTGGAGGAGCTGGGCGCCGAGACGCCGGTCCTCTTCGATGAGACCGACGGCATCGACTTCGAAGCGGTCGCCGACACGCAGCCGGACGTGATCCTGGCCGCGTACTCCGGCCTGACCCAGGAGGAGTACGACACGCTCTCGAAGATCGCGCCCGTGGTCGCTTACCCCGAGGTCGCGTGGGGCACGTCCTACGAAGAAATGATCCGCCTCAACTCGGCCGCGCTCGGCCTCGCCGACGAGGGTGAGGCCCTCATCGACGAGCTGCACACCGAGGTGGAGACAGCCCTCGCCCAGCATCCCGCGCTCGCCGATTCGACCGTGCTGTTCTCGTACATCGACCCGTCGGACTTCAGCCAGGTGGGCTTCTACACGAGCCTGGACACCCGGCCGGGCTTCCTCACCAGCCTCGGTCTTCCCGAGCCGACCGTGGTCACCGAGGAGTCGGAGGGCAACGACGCCTTCTTCGCCGAGATCAGCGCCGAAGAGGCCGACCGCTTCGCCGATGTCGACGTCTTCGTGACGTATGGCGACGCGAGCGGCTCGATCATCCCGCAGCTGCAGGCCGATCCGCTGCTGTCGCAGATCCCTGCGATCGCCGAGGGTCGCATCGCCATCCTGGAGGAGTCCACGCCGCTGGCGGCATCCGCCAACCCGTCGCCGCTCTCGATCGGCTGGGGCATCGACGAGTACTTCTCGGTGCTCGCGGGCGCGCTCGACTGACCACCCGCCCCCTTCTCTCCACACGAGGTCCGAACCGTGAGCGTCTTGCAGACGACGCAGACACCGCTGCCGGATGCCGCTCCCCTGCGGCGTCCGGCCGCGGTGCGGCTGACGTGGCTCCTGGTCGGAATCGCCGTCCTGGCTGCGCTGTGCGTCGCGTCCATCGCGTTCGGCGCGCGCGACGTCTCGTTCGACGACGTCCTGGCAGGGCTTGCCGGCCGGACCGGCGATGTCAGTCAGGCGGCGGTCGTGGCGCGCCTTCCCCGCACGGTGCTGGCGCTGCTGGTCGGCGCGGCACTGGCGATGGCGGGCACCGCGATGCAGGCGGTCACCCGCAATCCGCTGGCCGACCCGGGCATCCTCGGGATCTCGGGGGGCGCGGCACTGGCCGTCGTGATCGGCATCGCGTTCTTCGGCATGTCCGGTCCGTACGCCTTCATCGTCGCGGCAGTCGCCGGCGCCGCCGTCGCCGCCGTCTTCGTGTACGCCGTGGGCTCGCTCGGGCGCGGCGGCGCGACACCGCTCAAGCTGGCACTTGCCGGCGCGGCGGCCACGGCGGCTTTCATGTCGCTCGTGAGCGCGATCCTGCTCCCCCGCGCCGACATCGCCGAGATGTTCCGGTTCTGGCAGATCGGCGGCGTGGGCGGAGCGACCTGGGACCGGATCGTCGTCGTCGCGCCGGTGTTGGCCGTCGGCGCGATCGTCTGTCTCGCCTGGGCTCGGGGCATGAACTCACTGGCGCTCGGTGACGACGTCGCGGCCGGACTCGGCGAGCATGTGTTCCGCACGCGTCTGGTCGCGTTCGCCGGCGCAGTGGTCCTGGCGGGCGCCGCGACGGCGATCGCGGGGCCGATCGCGTTCGTCGGCCTCATCGTGCCGCATATGTGCCGGCTTCTCGTCGGCACGGACCACCGCTGGCTCCTGCCCTTCTCGGCGATCGCCGGCGCCGCACTCCTGGTCGCGGCCGACATCGTGGGCCGCGTGATCGCGCGCCCGGAAGAGATCGAGGTGGGCATCATCACGGCTCTCATCGGCGCCCCGTTCTTCATCTGGATCGTCCGTCGTCAGAAGGTCCGGGAACTGTGAGCACACTCCTCGACGCCGGTACACCCGCTCCCCCGGCGCTCGCCGAACGCACCGCCGCCGTCATCGCCGGCCGCCGGCGCCGCGAGCGGCGACGCGCCGCCGTCACCGCGATCCTGGCGATCGCGATCATCGGCGTCTTCGTCGTCTCTCTCATGGTCGGCAAATCGTTCTACGGCCTCGACGAGGTCGCACGGGTGATCCTGGGCGAGACCGTCCCGGGCGCGTCGTTCACGGTCGGCGAGCTGCGGCTGCCGCGCGCGAGCCTTGCCGTGCTCGCGGGTTTCGCCTTCGGCGTCGCCGGCGTGACCTTCCAGACGATGCTGCGCAATCCGCTCGCATCGCCCGACATCATCGGCATCACGTCCGGGGCGAGCGCCGCGGCCGTCTTCGGCATCGTGGTGCTCTCGCTCAGCGAGACGCTCGTCTCGCTGCTCGCCGTGGCCGGGGCACTCGCGACCGCGTTGGCGATCTACCTGCTGTCGAACAAGGGCGGGTTCGCCGGCACGCGCCTCATCCTCATCGGGATCGGGGTCGCGGCCATGCTCGATGCCGCTGTGACGTACATCCTGTCCAAGGCAGCCGTGTGGGACCTGCAGTCGGCGATGCGCTGGCTGACCGGCAGCCTCAACGGAGCGACCTGGTCGATCGTCGTGCCCCTGGCCGTCGCGAGCGCCATCCTCGTGCCGATCCTTCTCGCACAGAGCCGTGGCCTCGGGGTCATGCGCATCGGCGACGATGCCGCCGCCGGACTGGGCGTGCGGCTGAACGTCACGCGCGTGATCGCGATCGTCGCCGCCGTCACTCTGCTCGCCTTCGCGACCGCCGCAACCGGTCCGATCGCTTTCGTGGCCTTCATGGCCGGGCCGATCGCGGCGCGCATCGTCGGCCCCGGCGGCTCGCTCCTGCTGCCGTCGGGCCTGGTCGGCGCCCTGCTGGTGCTCGTGGCCGATCTGCTGGGACAGTTCGCCTTCGACAGCCGCTACCCGGTCGGCGTCGTCACGGGCGTCCTCGGCGCTCCGTATCTCATCTACCTCCTCATCAGGACCAACCGCTCCGGAGGCTCGCTATGACCGCATCCCACAGCCTGTCGGCCGAGGCGCTCACGCTCGCCTATGGCGATCGCGTGATCGTCGACGACCTCGAACTGCACGTGCCGCCGGGACGCATCACCGCGATCGTGGGGGCGAACGGATGCGGCAAGTCCACGCTGCTGCGCGCCCTCGCGCGGCTCATCTCGCCCAAGGCGGGACAGGTCGTCCTCGACGGCAAGGCGCTGCACGCGCGGCCGTCGAAAGAGGTGGCGCGCACGCTCGGCCTGCTGCCGCAGAGCCCGATCGCGCCGGAGGGCATCGCGGTGGCCGATCTCGTCGGCCGCGGCCGGCATCCGCATCAGAAGCTGCTCGCGCGCTGGAGCGCGCGCGACTACGAGGTGGTGGCGCAGTCGCTCTCGGCCACGGGCACCGACGACCTCGCCGACCGCTCGGTCGACGAGCTGTCGGGCGGGCAGCGTCAACGGGTGTGGATCGCGATGGCGCTCGCGCAGGAGACCGACATCCTCCTGCTCGACGAGCCGACGACCTTCCTCGATGTCGCCCACCAGGTCGAGGTGCTGGATCTGCTCACCGATCTGAACCGCGACCGCGGCACCACGATCGTCATGGTGCTGCACGACATGAACCTGGCCGCCCGCTACGCCGACCATCTCTTCGCGCTGCGCGCCGGTCGCGTCGTCGCCAGTGGAGCGCCCGGCGAGGTCATGACGAGCGAGCTGATCCGCGAGGTGTTCGATCTCGACGCGCTCGTCGTTCCCGACCCGGTGTCGGGCGCGCCCATCGTGCTGCCCCGCGGCCGCCACCATGTCGGCGCGCCGGCTCCCGAACCCGCCACGGCCTTCGCCGCCGCGCATGCCGCCTCAGACCAGACAGGAATCGCCGATGGCCTCCCCCGCTGACACGAACCGCTTCTTCCGGGCGCAGGTGACCTCGATCACCGACCTCACGCCGAGCTTCCGCCGGTTCACCTTCGGGGGCGAGGACCTCGCCGAATACGGCGACACCGGCTTCGACCAGCGCATCAAGATCGTGTTCCCGACGCGCTCCATCGGTCTGGACGCCATGCCCACCGGCGCGGACTGGTACGCACGCTGGCGCGATCTGCCCGAGGACCAGCGTCCGCCGTTCCGCACCTACACGACGCGCTACGTGCGCAATGAGCTGCGCGAAGTCGACATCGACATGGTCTCGCACGACGTGCTGGGGCCGGCATCGGACTGGATCGCACGTGCGCAGGTCGGCGACGAGGTGCTGATCTTCGCTCCCACGACCTCGCATACCGGCGTCAGCTACGGCATCGACTTCGTTCCCCCGGCCCGCGTCGACAGCATCCTGCTCGCCGGCGACGAGACGGCAGCGCCCGCGATCGCCGCGATCCTCGAGCAGCTGCCCTCCGAAGCGACCGGCGTGGTCGCGCTGGAGGTGCCGCACGCCGGCGACGTCGCCTATCTGCCGCACCACCCGGGGTTCCAGTACCGAGTGGGCGCGCGCGATACGGCTGATCGACACGCGCATCTGGTGTCGTCGGTGACGGATGCCGCGACCGACCTTGCTCCATCGGGCCAGGGCAGTGACGTCGAAGAGGTCGACATCGACACCGACATCCTGTGGGAGGTGCCGCGTACGGCGAAGGGTGGAGCGGCTCTGAAGAGCGCACGCCTGTACGCGTGGCTTGCCGGCGAAGCCGGCGCGATCAAGGCGCTGCGCCGCCACCTCGTCGCCGAGCGCGGCGTCGATCGCCGCGCTGTGGCGTTCATGGGCTACTGGCGCGTCGGCCGCGCCGAGAATTGACACGAGCCGGGTCAATGCGACGAAGGAGCGTTGACGCGGCTCGTGTCAAGGTTGAGCGAGCGAAGCGAGTCGAAACCTAGGGTGTACCGGGTCAATGCGACGAAGGAGCGTTGACGCGGCTCGTGTCAAGGTTGAGCGAGCGAAGCGAGTCGAAACCTACTGCCGTTCATGGGCGTGGCCCATGCGCAGACCCGGGATCAGCGCAGCGAGAGCCAGCAGGCCCGCGATGGCGAACACGGCCGGGAAACCGGCATCCGTTCCCGCCAACGCCGTGAAGACGAGGCCGAGCACTGCGATCGCAGACGCCGCGCCGATCGAGTCCGAGATCGACAGCGCCGACGAGTTGAATCCCTGGTTCTGCGGTGTCGAGTAGGCGAGAGTGAGCACCGTCAGGCGCGGGTACATCAGCCCCATGCCGGCGCCGGCGAACGCCCAGCCTCCGATCAGCACGGCAGGGTGCAAGTGCCCGATCGCTGTCACGGCCGCGATCACCAGCGACGTCACGAGCAGTGCGCTTCCGATCACCGTGATGCGGACATTGCCGAGGCGGTCGCCGAAGCGTCCCTGCACGTCCGCGGCGGCGGCCCAGGCCAGCGCGGCGGCGGTCAGGCCCAGCCCCGCCCACGTCGGCGAGAAGCCGTACTCGTCGATCAGCAGGTACGGCACGTAGATCTCTGCGCCGAACAGCGCCCCCGCGATGAGGCCGCGCATGAGGACCACGCTGGGCAGGCCGCGCGCGGCGACAAGCGTGCCGCGCGGGAGCAGAGGCCGTGAGGCCAGCCCGATGACGACGACGGATGCCACGACCGCCGCCCACGCCCAGGTTCCGAGCTCACCGGCCAGGCTCAGGCCGAGCGCCCCGGTGGCCACGGCGATCGCGCACACCAGACGCGGCCACACCCGACCCGACGCCGGGTCGTCGGTGGACAGGGGCTGACCGTGCAGGCGCGCGACGACGAGCGCGAACGCCACGACGGTCAACCCCGCGACGCCCAGGAAGACCCACCGCCAATGCAGGAACTCCGTCACCGCTCCGGCGAGGAACGGCCCGATGAGCGAGGGCACCACCCATGCCGCGGAGAAGGCGGCGAACACGCGCCCGTGCAGCGCGGGCGGATACACTCGCGCGACCACCACGTACAGCGCGACCGTCTGACCTCCCGTCCCCAGGCCCTGTACGAGGCGCCCGAGGACGAGCAACGGCATCGTGGGCGCGAGCCCGGCGATCAGCAGGCCCACGACGAACAGCACGACGGCGGTCGTGAGCGGCGCGAGGACGCCGCCCCGGTCGCACCACGAGCCCACGGCGACCATGCCGATCACGCTGGTTGCGAGCGTTCCGGCGAAAGCGACCGCATAGAGCCGGTCGCCGTCCAGATCGGCGCTGACGACCGGCATCACCGTGGTCACCGCGAGCGATTGGATCGCCGCGAGGAAGATGAGGGCGACGGCTCCGACCGTCACACAGACGAAGCGCGACTGCCAGATGCTCGCCGGGTCCGAACGGTTCACAGCCGGCGATGTCATCAGCCCAGGCTAGCCGTCGCCGGTCTCCCCGACGGACCCGGACGTGCGAGTCAGCGAGAGATCTGCGCGATGCGCTCCACGGCTTCGCGCAAGACCTCCGGCGAGCAGCCGAAGTTGATGCGGACGTGTCCGCGCCCTTCCTCTCCGAAGAGCGGCCCGAGGTGCAGCGCGACCCGCGCATCGCGCAGGACCTTCACGGCGGGGTTGTCACCCCAGCCGAGCTCGGACAGATCGACCCACGCCAGGAAGCCGGCATCCGGAATCCGATATCGCGCGGCGGGGAGGTTGGCCGCCAGCAGCTCCGCGAGCAGTGCCCGGTTCGCATCGAGCGCGGCGAGCTGGGCGTCGAGCCATTCGTCGCTCTCGGGAGAGAAGGCGGCGACGGCGGCGATGGCGCCGAACAGGCCGGTGCGCCATTCCACCTCGGCCGGCAGGGCGCGCACGACGGCACTGGTCTCGTCGACGGCGGTGACCATCAGGGCGCATTTGAGACCGGCGAGGTTGAACGCCTTGCTGGCGCTGACAACGGCGTATCCGACGCGTGCCGCCACGGGCGAAGCGTCCAGGAACGGCGTGAAGGTGACGTCACGGTGCGTCAGGGGCGCGTGGATCTCGTCGCTGATCACGACCGCACCGAAGCGGGCGGCGAGATCGGCGAGGGCGGCGAGGGTCTCGCGCGAATGGACGGTGCCCGTCGGGTTGTGCGGGTTGCACAGCAGGATCGCGCGGGCACCGGCGGCGAAGGCGGCTTCGATGCCCACCAGGTCGAGCTCCCACGCGGTGCCGGTATCGCGCAGCGGAACGCGCTCCACGACCGCGCCGGCCTCGGGGATGCACTCGAAGAAGGGCGGGTACACCGGGGTCGTCACGATCACCCGGTCCCCCGGCTCGGTCACCCGGCGGAGGATCTCGACGACCCCCATCATCACGTCGCACGTCGTGCGCACCCGTGCAGGGTCGATCTCCCACCCGAAGCGTCGCCGCGCGAATCCGGAGTATGCGGCGGCGATTCCCGGGTCGGGCGGGGTGTAGCCGGTGTCGCCGAGCGCCACCGCGCGGCTCAGCGCCGCAGTGATGGCGGGCGCGGGCGCGAAGTCGGTCTCGGCGACGAACAGCGGCAGGACGTCGTCGCCGTACGTGCGCCACTTGGTGCTGGAACGCTGTCGCAGCTGGTCGAGGGGAAGTGCCTGCAGGGGGGTGACGCTCACCGTTCGACCCTATCGACCGGCCGGGATGCGAGACCGTTCTGCGTCACTGTGTGAAGGTGCCCAGCCCGTGCTGGTCGAAGTACTCCAGCACGAGGGCGGACCCGTCGAAGGTCGCCTTCGAGATGCTGCCCGCGGTGCCGTTCTCGCCCGTGAGGCGGAACACGAACTCGTCACCCGACCAGTGCTCGAGCGGCCACCGGCCGGTGGGGCCGACGGCGAGCTCGAGCTCGCCGCCGACGACGCTCACGGTCGCCGGCCCGAAGTAGTCGTTTCCGTAGCTGCCGGCGTAGGACGCGAGGTCCGCGGCGGGCGCCGCGCCCGCGGGCGGGTCCTCCCCCACCAGCTCGCCGAACGGGGCCATCTGCCGCTCGAACACCGAGGTGTACAGGGCCAGCCAATCGCGGCGCTCCGACCCGAACTGCGCGATGTCGGCGAATCGCGCCGCGATCGCCTCCGGCACGCCGTTGGCGCTGGCGTTGGAGAGCACGACGATGCCCAGTCCGGCACCCGGCAGCATCTTCACGATCGTGCCCGCGCCCAGCGCGAACGCACCGGAGTGGTTCACGTCGACCAGTCCGCCGATCGTCGTTCCCACGTTGAAGCCGTAGCCGTATGTGCCGGCGCGCCCGCCGAACGTGCTCGGCGGTCCCATGACCATCTGCGGCGACATCGCCGGCAGCAGCGACGTGGGCTCGACGAACGTCTGGCCGTCGTGCTCGCCCGCTGCCAGCAGCATGGTCATCCAGGCGGTCACGTCCGTCAGATTGGAGCTCGCGCCGCCGGCCGGAGACTGCGCGTCAGGCTGGCGCGGCTCCGGCGTGACGATCCACTCGCCGTCGTCCAGGACGTGTCCGACCGCCCGGTTCTCGCGTGCCTCCAGATCGGAGAAGCGGGAGCTCGTCGACGTCATCCCGAGCGGTTCCTAGAGCAGCCGCTCCGAGAGTGCCGCCCAGTCCTCGCCGGCGGCACGTGCGACGGCCTCACCGGCGGCGGTGATGTCGAAGTTCCCGTAGTGGTAGACGGCACGGAACGGCTCGAGCGGGATCAGGCGCAGCCGTTCCAGGATCGCTGCGCGGTCGTAGCCGATGTCCTCCAGCTCATCCCCGGCATGCTCGTAGAGCCCCGACCGGTGGGCGAACATGTCCGCGATCGTCACGTGCGAACCCGCGTACGGGTCCGACAGCGTGAACCCCTCGAGATGTTGCGACACCGGCGTGTCCCACGTGACCAGCCCCTCGTCGATCGCGCGCGCCACCACTGTCGCAGACAGTGACTTCGAGACGGATGCGAGGGCGAAGACGGTGTCGGGGTCGACAGGCTCGCCGCTGTCGACGTCGCGGACGCCGAACCCTTCCGCGAAGAGCAGTTCGCCCTGATAGACCACGCCCACGGCGATCCCCGGGGTGCCGGTCGCGTCCATCGCCGTGGCGACGGACTCCTCCAGATCGGCGATCGCGGCTTCGACACCGTCCGGTGTCACGGTCGCAAGTGCATCGGCGCTCGGGTCCTCGCTCACCGCCGGCGCGGTCGATGGCGTCGGGACAGCCGATGCCGGTGCGCCGAAGCTGCACCCGCTCAGGGTCGCGAGGGCCGCGACGGCCCCGATGGCACCAAAGATGAAGCGTCCCCCGCGAATGCGCATGGCCCGAGTGTGTCAGGCTTCGGCAGGCGGCACGAGGGACCCAGGTCCCGAACCGGCTCCTGGCGTCGGATCAGATGGCGAAGCCGAGCGCCCGCATCATGTCGCGGCCGTCGTCCGTGATCCGCTCCGGACCCCACGGCGGCATCCACACCCAGTTGATGCGGAACCTCTCCACGACCTCGTCGAGAGCCTGCGCCGTCTGCTCCTCGAGCACGTCCGTCAGCGGGCATCCCGCGGATGTCAGCGTCATGTGGATGACCAGCGCGTCGTTCTCGTCGTCCCACGCCAGGTCGTAGATGAGGCCCAGATCCACGACGTTGATCCCCAGTTCGGGGTCCATGACGTCTTTGAGTGCCTCGGTGACCTCGTCGAACTTCTCGGGCGTGAGCGTTGCGGTCATATAACGATCCTACGCTTCCGTGGCGACGGGAGCCTCGGCAGGCTCTTCTGCGCCGGCCGGGAGGAAACGGTCATAGCCCTCGTCCTCGAGCCGATCGGCGAGCTCGGGCCCGCCCTCCTCGACGATGCGTCCACCGACGATGACGTGCACGAAGTCGGGGTGGATGTACCGCAGGATCCGCGTGTAGTGCGTGATGAGCAGCACGCCGAGGTCGGTCTCCGCCTTGGCGCGATTGACACCCTCCGACACGATCTTCAGCGCGTCGACATCGAGGCCGGAGTCGGTCTCGTCCAGGACGGCGATCTGCGGCTTGAGCAGCTCGAGCTGGAGGATCTCGTGGCGCTTCTTCTCACCGCCAGAGAATCCCTCGTTGACGTTGCGCTGCGCGAACTTCGGGTCCATCCGCAGAGCCTTCATCGACGACTTGACGTCCTTGGTCCACGTGCGGATCGAGGGAGCCTCGCCTTCGATGGCGGTCTTGGCGGTGCGGAGGAAGTTGGTGACCGTCACGCCGGGGATCTCGACGGGGTACTGCATCGCGAGGAACAGGCCCGCACGGGCACGCTCATCGACCGACATCGCGAGCACGTCCTCGCCGTCGAGCGAGATCGACCCGCTCGTGACGGTGTACTTCGGGTGACCGGCGATCGTATAGGCGAGCGTGGACTTGCCCGAGCCGTTGGGGCCCATGATGGCGTGCGTCTCGCCGGTGCGGATCGTCAGGGTCACGCCGTTGAGGATGGGCGTGGTTCCGGCATCCGTCTCGACCGTCACGTGGAGGTCGCGGATCTCGAGGACAGACATGTTCGTTACCTTCTTCAGTTCGCTTCGAGCGTGACGGTCGGGTCGATGAGCACATCGTCGCCGTCGATCGTGACCGCGAACACCGGGACCGGTTCGTACGCGGGGAGGTTGAGGGGCTTGCCGGTGCGCAGTGAGAACGCCGACCCGTGGGCCCAGCATTCCAGCGACTCGCCGTCGACGAAGCCCTCGGACAGGGAGATGTCGCCGTGCGTGCAGGTATCGCCGATCGCGTGCACCTCGCCGTTGGAATCAAGGACGACGGCCATCGCGACGCCGTCGATCTCGACCCGACGGGCTTCGTCCTGCACGAGTTCGCTGAGCCCGCACACGCGCTGCGCCGTCATCGGGCTGACTCCGCGGCCGCGAGCCCCTGGGCGAGCTCCGTCTCGATCGCGGCGAACAGCTCGGACTCGAGATCCGCGACACCGATCTTCTGCACGATCTCGGCGAGGAAGCCGAGCACGACGAGGCGCCGGGCCTCGTCCTCGCGGATACCGCGTGCCTGCAGGTAGAAGAGCTGCTCGTCGTCGAAGCGCCCGGTGGCGCTGGCGTGCCCCGCTCCGCGGATGTCGCCCGTCTCGATCTCGAGGTTCGGGATCGACTCGGCGCGGGCGCCATCGGTCAGCACGAGGTTGCGGTTGGCCTCATACGAGTCGGTGCCGACGGCATCCGGTCCGATGAGCACGTCGCCGATCCACACGCTGCGCGCGCCCTCGCCCTGCAGGGCGCCCTTGTACAGCACGTCGCCGGTGGTCTCGGCGCCCTTGTGGTGCAGATAGACCTGGCTCTCGAGATGCTGCCCCGAATCGGAGTAGCTGAGGCCGTACAGTTCGCCGCGCGAGCCGGTGCCGGCAAGCTCGACGCTCGGGTTCACGCGCACCACGCCGCCGCCGAAGCTGACGACGATGTGCCGCAGCGTCGCGTCGCGCTCGACGCGCGCCTGGTGGGCGGCCAGGTGCACGGCGTCGTCGTCCCATTGCTGGACCGTCACGAGCTCGAGGTGCGCGCCCTCGCGGACGATGACCTCGACGTTCTGGGCGAACTGCGCAGTACCGGTGTGGCGGAGAACGACCTGAGCACGGCTGTGCCGGGATGCCTCGATGACCACATGCGCGTGGGCCGCGAGTTCCGAACCGGCACCGCTGAACTCCACGACGACCGGCTCATCGAGCTCGGCCTCCGCGGGAATCGACAGGTACAGCGCCTCCGCGGACCGGCTCCACGCCACCGCGGCCGGAAGATCCTCGGGCACGAACACCTCGCCGCGCGGCGCGGTGCCGGTCGCCAGCCCTGCGGCTGCGAGCGGACCGCCGACGGCGAGTGACATCGCGCCTTCGTCTCCGGGGGTGTCTTCGAGCAGACGCGCCAGGCGTGCGACGGGCGTGTGCTTCCAGTTCACCTCCCGCCCGGTGGGCGTCTCGAAGGCGGCCGGATCGTAGGACCGGAAGCGCTCGGATCGGGTCTGCACCGGCACGAAGGCACCGGCACCGTCGGTGTGGCCCTTCGCACCGGGGATGGTCGCGGGGGCCTGCGTCACGGAGCTCACTAGCCGACGGATCCTTCCATGCCCATCTCGATGAGCTTGTTGAGTTCGAGCGCGTACTCCATGGGCAGCTCGCGTGCGATGGGCTCGATGAACCCGCGCACGATCATCGCCATGGCCTCGTCTTCGGGCATGCCGCGGCTCATGAGGTAGAAGAGCTGCTCTTCGCTGACCTTCGACACGGTCGCCTCATGGCCGAGCTGCACGTCGTCGACGCGGATGTCGATCGCCGGATACGTGTCGGAGCGCGAGATCGTGTCGACCAGGAGGGCGTCGCAGCGCACAGTGTTGGCCGAGTGATGCGCGTTGGCGTCGACGCGGACCTCGCCGCGGTAGCCGGCGCGGCCGCCGCCGCGGGCGATGGACTTCGACACGATCGAGGACTGCGTGTAGGGCGCCATGTGGACCATCTTGGCGCCGGCGTCCTGGTGCTGACCCGGACCTGCGAAGGCCACCGAGAGCGTCTCGCCCTTGGCATGCTCGCCCATCAGGAAGATCGACGGGTACTTCATCGTGACCTTCGAGCCGATGTTGCCGTCGATCCACTCCATCGTCGCGCCCTCGTGGGCGACGGCGCGCTTCGTGACGAGGTTGTAGACGTTGTTCGACCAGTTCTGGATCGTCGTGTAGCGCACGCGCGCGTTCTTCTTGACGATGATCTCGACCACGGCCGAGTGCAGCGAGTCGCTCTTGTAGATCGGGGCGGTGCAGCCTTCGATGTAGTGCACGTAGGAGCCCTCGTCGGCGATGATCAGCGTCCGCTCGAACTGACCCATGTTCTCGGTGTTGATGCGGAAGTACGCCTGCAGCGGGATCTCGACGTGCACGCCCGGGGGCACGTAGACGAACGACCCGCCCGACCACACGGCGGTGTTCAGGGCGGCGAACTTGTTGTCGCCGGCCGGGATGACCGTGCCGAAGTACTCCTCGAAGAACTCCGGGTGCTCGCGCAGCGCGGTGTCGGTGTCCATGAAGATGACGCCCTGCGCCTCGAGCTGCTCGTTGATCTGGTGGTAGACCACCTCGGACTCGTACTGGGCGGCGACGCCGGCCACGAGGCGCTGGCGCTCCGCCTCCGGGATGCCGAGCTTCTCGTACGTGTTCCGGATCTCTTCGGGAAGCTCTTCCCACGAGCCGGCCTGCTTCTCGGTGGAGCGCACGAAGTACTTGATGTTGTCGAAGTCGATCTCGCTGAGATCCGCACCCCACGTCGGCATGGGTTTGCGGCCGAAGAGCTGATAGCCCTTGAGCCGGGTCTTCAGCATCCATTCGGGCTCGCTCTTGAGCGCCGAGATGCCGCGCACGACATTCTCGTTGATGCCCCGCTGCGCGACAGCGCCCGCGGCATCCGTGTCATGCCACCCGAACTCGTAGACGCCCAGGCCATCCAGCTCGGGGCGATCGATCAGCACATCAGACATCGTCTTGTTCTCCTCCGGGTCCAGCGGTGTCATCCGCCCCGGCATCCCGCTCCTCTGGTGGAGATTCCGGAGGAGGATGCCGCTTCCTGGGCCCTCTCAGTGGCGCCGGCCATCGCGCCTAGACTGTCGGTGGTGCGATGCGCATCATCCACATGGTTGGATGCGCGCGCCACCGACCCCTCGATTCTACAGGTTCCACCCTGTCGCGGACGCGCCCGCGTCCGGACGGCAGACGCCGCGCCGGATGCGCGGTCGTGGCGTGGAACGGCCTCAGGAGGCGACCACCCCCATGTCGACGGATCAGGCGACCCGAATCCCCACGACGACGCCTCGCGGCGCATGGCGGCGCGCATGGGAGTGGCTGCCCGACCGCGTCGACCGGCGCGTGGTCGTGGCGGCGTGGGCGTCGCTCGTGGTGCAGATCGGCATCGTGGGCACCGGCGGGCTGGTCAGGCTCACCGGTTCCGGACTGGGCTGCCCCACCTGGCCGCAGTGCACCGCGGGCTCGCTCGTGCCCACCGAGGCGATGGGCATCCACGGCGTCATCGAGTTCGGCAACCGGCTGCTCACGTTCGTGCTCGTCGTGGTGGCGATCGTGATGTTCCTCTTCGTCGTGCGCATGCGCCGCCAACGCGGCGACCTGTTCTGGCTGAGCCTCGCCATCGGTCTCTACGTGCCGCTGCAGGCCATCATCGGCGGGATCACCGTCCTCACGAACCTCAACCCCTATGTCGTCGGGCTCCACTACTTCGCGTCGGTCGTGCTCGTCGCCCTCGCCGCCGTGCTCGTCGCACGCGTCTACTCCACGCCGGGGCGCCGCATCCTCGCCGTTCCCCGCTGGTACGCCGTCACGACGCATCTGACGAGCGTGTTCGTGCTGGTGACCGTGGTCGTCGGCATCCTGGTGACCGGCTCCGGGCCGCACGCCGGCGACGGCGGCGCCGCGCGGAACGGGCTGAACCCGGAGTTCATGCAGCACGTCCACTCGTGGCCGGCTTACATGACGCTGGCGCTCACTCTGGTGCTGGTAGCAGGCTCGTGGCGCACTCCCCCGGCGCTGCGCCTGCGTCTGTGGACCCTGCTCCTGCTCGGCGTCGAGCTCGCGCAGACCGGTGTCGGACTCTGGCAGGCGCGCACCGGTCTGCCGATCTGGCTCGTCAACATCCACATGGTGCTCGCGGTCATGCTCGTGGCCGCCATGACCGCCGTCGTCATGAATCTCAAGGCGCCCGCCGCTGTCGATGTCAGCGCCCGCTGACGACCGGCGGCGCACAGGCGATCCATAGGGTTCGCATCGCTCCTGCACGGAGTGGCTTGCGAGGGTGTCGGGATGCCGCGGCCGCCCGGGCCGCGCACCCGAGGAGTGATCCACGCATGTCCACGCGACCCCATCTCGTCCGCAGCGTCCCGTTCTGGGGCCTCGTCGTCGTCTCTCTCGCGACCGCCGCCGGCGGCGCCTATCTGCTGAGCGACAGACTCGGCACCATGACGACCGTGCTCACCGCGGGGACGGCGACTCCCGTCGACGTGTACGTCGGTCAGTCCATGGCCGTCGCGGGGGCCGTCGTGCTCGGAGCCGGCATCATCGGTCTGCTGCTCGCCCTCGCCATCGCCGCGCTGTCGACGCTCCGTCCGCGCGCGGCGGCCGAGCCGGCCGAAGCCGCTGACGCGAGCGATGAGCCCCACATGGATGCCGACCCGACGGACCACGGCTACGAGCGCGGCCTCGGCTACACCGAAGCGGTGCCGACCGTGGGACGTACCGCCGATGCCGACGAGGACGCTGCCGTCGCCGCCCGCTGACACCCCTGTGAACGAAGAGACACCACGCAGCCGCGTGGTGTCTCTTCGTTCTGCTGCAGTGCTCCGCGCCGCGGCGTCAGAAAGGCAGCAGCGGGTCGACGGCGATCGCCACGAAGATGAGCGTGAGGTAGGTGATCGACGCGTGGAAGACGCGCATCGGCCGCGGCTCGGTGCCGCGCACGGCGCGGTTGTACAGCCGGTGGGACTCGTAGATGAACCAGCCGCCGAAGACGATCGCCGAGACGGAGTAGACCAGGCCCATGCCCGCCACCGGAATGAGCAGCAGCGAGCAGACGACGGTCGCCCAGGCGTAGAGGATGACCTGCAGCCCGACCTGTGATCCGTTGCGCGTCGCCCCGAGCATCGGCACGTTCACCTCTTCGTACTGCTCCTTGTACTTCATCGACAGCGGCCAGTAGTGCGGCGGCGTCCACAGGAACACGAGCGCGAAGAGGATGACGGGCGGCCACGCGAGCGACCCCGTGACGGCGGTCCAGCCGATCAGCACCGGGAAGCAGCCGGCGATGCCGCCCCACACGATGTTCTGCTCGGTGCGGCGCTTCAGGATCATCGTGTAGATGACGACATAGAAGAAGATGGCGCTCGCCGAGAGCGTCGCGGCCAGCCAGTTGGTGGTGAGCCACAGCCAGGCGGTCGATCCCACGGCCAGCGACCACGCGAAGATGAGCGCACCCCTGGGCGACACCTCGCCGGTCACGAGCGGCCGGTTGACGGTGCGCTGCATGTGCGCGTCGATGTCACGGTCGAGGTACATGTTGAACGCCGCCGCGGAGCCCGCACTTGCGGTGCCGCCGATCACGGTGGCGACCACGAGCCATGCGTTCGGGAACCCGCCCTGGGCGAGGATCATCACGGGGACGGTGGTGACCAGCAGCAGCTCGAGCACGCGCGGCTTCATCAGCGCGACGTAGGCGCGAACCGTTCTGCCGAAGCTCCGAGGGGACCGGTGAGTGGATGACTCGACCCCGGCCGTCTTGGTGATGTCCATCGCCCCCGCAATCGCCGTATGCAGAACTCTCCCAAGTCTATGGCATCGCCCCCTCCGCCCCTGCCGCGGGCAGCCGCCACGGATCACAACCGGCTGCGGCCGCGAGTGAGCAGAACGTGACCGCCCCGACACGACCGCGACACGGGACGCGGGCGCCGGTTCGCAAGACTGCGTCATACGAAGGTTCACATGGCCTGGGCGGCACCCCGCTTCGCTATGCTGAGACCACACGCGCGCCCGCCGCCGATTCCCCCTTATCCATCCGGACAAGGGCCCGCGGACCGGCCCCTCTCTGCGGGCGCACCTCCTCGAGAAAGGCGGCCCGGTGTCGGTTCTGCGTTGGGATGAGATCGATCGGCGCGCGGTGGACACCGCTCGTGTGTTGGCTGCGGATGCCGTGGAGAAGGTGGGCAACGGCCACCCGGGCACCGCGATGAGCCTGGCACCGGCGGCGTACCTGCTGTACCAGCGGGTGCTGCGTCACGACCCGGCGGACACGCACTGGCTGGGACGCGACCGGTTCATCCTGTCGGCGGGTCACTCGTCGCTGACGCAGTACGTGCAGCTGTACCTGGGCGGATTCGGCCTGGAGCTGGACGACCTGAAGGCGCTGCGCACGTGGGGCTCGAAGACGCCCGGCCACCCCGAGTACGGACACACCAAGGGCGTGGAGATCACGACCGGCCCGCTGGGCCAGGGCCTGGCGTCGGCCGTCGGGTTCGCGTACGCGGCCCGCTATGAGCGCGGCCTGTTCGATCCGGAGGCCGCGGCGGGCACGTCGCCCTTCGATCACTTCGTGTACGTCATCGCCGGCGACGGCGACCTGCAGGAGGGTGTCACCAGCGAGGCGTCGAGCCTCGCCGGACACCAGCAGCTGGGCAACCTCATCGCGATCTACGACTCCAACCAGATCTCGATCGAGGACGACACGAACGTCGCGTTCACCGAGGACGTGCAGAAGCGGTACGAGTCGTACGGCTGGCACGTGCAGGTCGTGGACTGGAAGCGCACCGGCGAGTACGTCGAGGACGTGGCCGAGCTGTACGAGGCGCTCGAGGCGGCGAAGGGCGAGACCGGCAAGCCGTCGCTGATCATCCTTCGCACCATCATCGGCTGGCCCTCGCCCGGCAAGCAGAACACCGGCAAGATCCACGGCTCCGCGCTGGGCGCCGACGAGCTCGCCGCCACGAAGAAGGTGCTCGGCTTCGATCCCGAGCAGTCGTTCGTCGTCGCCGACGACGTGCTCGCGCACACGCGGTCGCTGAAGGAGCGCGCCGCCGAGGCGCGCGCCGAGTGGCAGACCGCATTCGACGCGTGGGCTGAGGCGAACCCCGAGCGCAAGGCGCTGCTGGACCGCCTCGAAGCCGGCGAGCTGCCGCAGGACGTGCCATCCGCTCTGCCGTCCTTCGAGGCCGGCAAGGACGTCTCGACGCGCGCGGCATCGGGCCTGGTCATCAACGCGCTCGCCGCGAAGCTGCCGGAGCTGTGGGGCGGATCGGCCGACCTGGCCGAGTCGAACCTCACCACGATCAAGGACGCGAAGTCGTTCATCCCGTCGGAGTGGTCGACCCACGAGTGGTCGGGCGATCCGTACGGACGGGTGCTGCACTTCGGCATCCGCGAGCACGCGATGGGCGCGATCGTCAACGGCATCAAGCTGCACGGACCGACCCGCCCCTTCGGCGGCACGTTCCTGATCTTCAGCGACTACATGCGCCCCTCGGTCCGTCTGGCCGCGCTCATGGACATCCCGTCGATCTTCGTGTGGACGCACGACTCCGTCGCGCTCGGCGAGGACGGCCCGACCCACCAGCCTGTCGAGCAGCTCGCGACGCTCCGCGCCATCCCGAACTTCACGGTGGTGCGTCCGGCGGATGCCAACGAGACCTCGGCCGCGTGGCTCGAGATCCTCCGCCGCCAGGGCGGACCGTCGGGCATCGCGCTGACGCGTCAGAACATCCCGGTGTTCGAGCGCGGTGACGGCGAGGCATCCGGGGACGTCTTCGCGTCCGCCGACAACGTCGCCAAGGGCGCGTACGTCCTCGCCGAAGCGCCCAACGGCACGCCCGACGTGATCCTCATCGCCACGGGCTCCGAGGTGCAGCTGGCCGTCTCAGCCCGCGAGACGCTCGCTGCCGAAGGCGTGAACGCCCGCGTGGTGTCGGCTCCGTCCCTGGAGTGGTTCGCCGAGCAGGACGACGCGTACCGCGAGCAGGTCCTGCCCGCAGGGGTCAAGGCACGCGTGTCGGTCGAGGCCGGCTCGGCGCTCACATGGCGCGGGATCGTCGGCGATGCCGGCCGTTCCGTCGCCATCGACCACTTCGGCGCGTCGGCGGACTACAAGACCCTGTTCCAGAAGTTCGGCATCACCGCCGACGCCGTCGTCGCGGCGGCCCACGAGACCATCGGTGCCGCGGCAGCGGCGGCCGAGTAATCCGAGGAGAACGCAATGAGCACCCCCACTGAGAAGCTGGTCGCCGAGGGCGTGAGCATCTGGCTCGACGATCTGTCGCGCGAGCGGATCACCACCGGCAACCTGACCGAGCTCATCTCGACGCGCAACGTCAGCGGCGTGACGACGAACCCGACGATCTTCCAGGGCGCCATCGGCGGCGGCGGGCACGCGTACGCCGAGCAGATCACGGCGCTCGCCAACGCGGGCGCGTCCGTGGACGACGCGATCTTCGCCGCCACCACCGATGACGTGCGCGACGCCGCCGACATCTTCCGCCCGGTGTACGACGCGACCGGGGGCGTCGACGGCCGCGTGTCGATCGAGGTCTCCCCCGATCTCGCGCACGACACCGACGGCACCATCGCCCAGGCCAAGGAGCTGTGGGCCAAGGTCGGCCGGCCGAACGTGCACATCAAGATCCCGGCGACGAAGGCCGGTCTGCCGGCGATCACGGCGACGCTCGCCGAGGGGATCTCGGTCAACGTGACGCTGATCTTCAGCCTCGAGCGCTACTCCGAGGTCATCGAGGCTTTCCTCGTCGGCATCGAGCAGGCGCAGGCGAACGGTCACGACATCTCGACCATCCATTCCGTCGCGTCGTTCTTCGTGTCGCGCGTGGACACCGAGGTCGACAAGCGCCTGGTGGCCATCGGCACCGACGAGGCCACGGCGCTCAAGTCGCTCGCTGGCGTCGCCAACGCCCGCCTGGCCTATGAGCTGTTCGAGAAGGAGTTCGCCACCGATCGCGCGAAGGCGCTGACGGATGCCGGAGCGCACGTGCAGCGCCCGCTGTGGGCCTCGACCGGCGTCAAGGACCCGTCGCTCCCCGACACGCTCTACGTGACCGAGCTCGTCGCACCCGGAACGGTCAACACCATGCCGGAGAAGACGCTCGAGGCCACCTTCGATCACGGCAGCATCGCCGGCGACGCCGTCACCGGCACGTACGAGGCGGCGCACGAGGTCTTCGCGCGGCTCGCCGCGGTGGGCGTGGACTTCGACGACGTCACCCAGGTGCTCGAGGACGAGGGCGTCGACAAGTTCATCGCCTCGTGGCACGACCTCCAGGCAACGGTCAAGACGGCGCTCGAGGGCGCCGTCGAGGCCGCCCGATGAGCTTCGACATCCATCTCAGCGGGCACGTCAAGTCGCTCGTCGACGCGACGCTCCCCGGGCTGGTCGACAGCCTCGTGGCGTCGGGGATCACGGCGGGCGACGGGAGCCTGTGGGGCGCTGCCGCAGAGGACGAGGCGTCCAAACGCCTGGGCTGGGTCGAGGCCGTCAGCGTCTCGCGTCCCCTCGTCGCCGAGATCGAGGCGCTGCGCGCCCAGCTCCGCGCGAAGGGCGTGACGCGCGTGGTGCTCGCCGGTATGGGTGGTTCGTCGCTCGCCCCCGAGGTCATCGCGCAGACGGCCGGAGTGCCACTGGTGATCCTCGACTCCACCGCGCCCGGGCAGGTCCTCGCCGCGCTCGACGGCGACGCCGAGGCCGGCGACCTCACCCGGACCGTGCTCGTCGTGTCGTCCAAGTCCGGATCCACCGTCGAGACGGATTCGGCCAAGCGGGCGTTCGAGGCCGCCTTCCGGGATCTCGGCATCGACCCGCGCGAGCGGATCGTCGTGGTGACCGACCCGGGCTCGCCGCTCGATCAGGCGGCGCGCGCCGACGGCTACACCGTCTTCAACGCCGACCCGACCGTCGGCGGCCGGTACTCGGCGCTGACCGCCTTCGGCCTCGTGCCCACGGGGCTGGCCGGTGTCGACATCGCCGAGCTCCTCGACGAGGCCGAGGCCTCTCTCCTCGAGGTCGCGATCGACAGCCCCGACAACCCGGCCCTCGTGCTGGCCGCGGCGATCGCCGGCGGTCACGGCAGCGACCCGGCCCAGGACGGCAATCGAGCACAGGCTCGTCGCGACAAGCTGGGCCTGGTCACCGACGGCACCCACATCGTGGGCCTGCCGGACTGGATCGAGCAGCTCATCGCGGAGTCGACCGGAAAGGAGGGCACCGGCATCCTTCCCGTCGTCCTGCTCCCGGTCTCGCCCGAGCTCGAGAGCCGGCCCGCAGATCTTCAGGTCGTGCGCCTCGTCGACGAGGCGAAGGAGTTCCATCTCTTCGAGCACCATGAGGGCGAGGTGCTGGTGAGCGGATCGCTCGGCGCCCAGTTCGTGGTGTGGGAGTACGCCACGGCGATCGCCGGACGGATGCTGGGGATCAATCCCTTCGATCAGCCCGACGTGGAATCGGCCAAGGTGGCCGCCCGTGGCCTTCTCGACGCACGGCCCGCGCCGACTCCGCCCGCGTTCACCGTCGAAGGCGTCGAGGTGCGCGTGTCGGACCCCGAACTCGCGGCATCCGGAACCGTCGCGGGCGTGCTCGACGCGCTCTGGGCCCGACTTCCGGAGGACGGCTACGTCGCGATCCACGCGTACGTGAACCGGCTCGAGCTGCCGCAGCTGGCAGGGCTGCGTGAACTCGTCGCCGCCGACTCCGGCCGCCCGACCACGTTCGGCTGGGGCCCGCGCTTCCTGCACTCGACCGGCCAGTACCACAAGGGCGGGCCGGCCAACGGCGTGTTCCTGCAGATCCTCGAGCAGACCGATGTCGATCTCGAGATCCCCGGGCGACCGTTCACGTTCGGCCAGCTGATCCAGGCGCAGGCCGCGGGCGACGCGAGCGTCCTGTCCGAGGGCCACGGCCGCCCGGTCGTCTCCCTCACCCTCACCGATCCCCAGATCGAAGTGCTCTCGCTCTTCGAAGCGGCCCAGTAGGAGCTCACCGCCCCATGACCGTCGAGATTTCGCGCGGGCGCAACCCGCTGCGCGACCCCGAAGACCGTCGCCTCAACCGCATCGCCGGCCCGAGCGCGCTCGTCATCTTCGGCGTCACGGGAGACCTCTCCCGCAAGAAGCTCATGCCCGCCGTGTACGACCTCGCCAATCGGGGGCTGCTGCCGCCGGGCTTCGCGCTCGTCGGCTTCGCCCGTCGCGACTGGGAGGACCAGGACTTCGCACAGGTGGTGTACGACGCCGTGCGGCAGCACGCGCGCACCGAGTTCCGTGACGAGACCTGGCAGCAGCTGCTGCAGGGCATCCGGTTCGTGTCGGGCGAGTTCCACGACCCCGACGCGTTCCGCAGGCTGCGCGAGACGGTCGACCGCCTCGACACCGAGCGCGGAACCATGGGCAACCACGCGTTCTACCTCTCGATCCCGCCGAAGGCGTTCCCGATCGTCGCGGAGCAGCTGAAGTCATCGGGCCTCGTCGACGACACCGCTGACCAGCCCGACCGCTGGCGGCGAGTGGTCATCGAGAAGCCGTTCGGCCACGATCAGGAGTCGGCCGCCGCCCTCAACGACGTGCTGCGCTCGGCGTTCCCGGCCGACTCGATCTTCCGCATCGACCACTACCTCGGCAAGGAGACGGTCCAGAACATCCTGGCGCTGCGCTTCGCCAACGAGCTGTACGAGCCGATCTGGAACCGCAACTACGTCGACCACGTGCAGATCACGATGGCCGAAGACATCGGCGTGGGCGGCCGTGCCGGCTACTACGACGGCGTTGGCGCCGCGCGTGACGTCATTCAGAACCACCTCCTGCAGCTCATGGCGCTCACCGCAATGGAGGAGCCGATCTCGTTCGATGCGAAGGATCTCCGCGCCGAGAAGGAGAAGGTTCTCGCTGCGGTGAACCTGCCCGCCGACCTCGCCCGCTCCACGGCGCGTGGACAGTATGCGGGCGGATGGCAGGGCGGCGAGAAGGTTCTGGGCTTCCTCGAGGAGGACGGCATGAACCCGCACTCCACGACCGAGACGTATGCCGCGGTCACGCTCGAGGTCAACACGCGGCGCTGGGCGGGCGTGCCGTTCTATCTGCGCACCGGTAAGCGTCTGGGCCGTCGCGTGACCGAGATCGCCGTGGTGTTCAAACGCGCACCCGAGCTGCTCTTCTCTCGCAGTCAGACGTCGGGCCAGGGTCAGAACGCCCTCGTCATCCGCGTGCAGCCCGACGAGGGTGTCACGATCCGGTTCGGCTCGAAGGTGCCCGGTGCGGGCGCCCAGGTGCGCGACGTCACGATGGACTTCGGCTACGGTCACGCCTTCACCGAGGCGAGCCCCGAGGCGTACGAGCGGCTGATCCTCGACGTGCTCCTCGGCGACCCGCCCCTCTTCCCCCGCCACGAGGAGGTCGAGCTCTCGTGGAAGATCCTCGATCCGATCGAGCGCTTCTGGGACGAGCAGGGCGGACCGGTTGAACAGTACTCGCCCGGGTCATGGGGCCCGGCATCAGCGGACGAGATGCTCGCCCGCGATGGACGCAGCTGGAGGCGCCCGTGATCGTCGATCTTCCCGACACCACCGTCAGCAAGATCTCGCGTGCGCTGGTCAGCGTGCGCGAGGAGGGCGGCGCGGTGGCGCTCGGCCGTGTGCTGACACTCATCATCCTGACCCGTGAGGGTGCGGTCGAGGAGGTCATCGAGGCCGCCAACGACGCCTCGCGCGAGCACCCGATGCGCGTCATCGTGCTCATGATCGGCGACAGTCTCGATGCGGACCCTCGCCTGGACGCGCAGATCCGCGTGGGCGGCGACGCCGGGGCCAGCGAGGTCGTGACACTGCGCGTGTTCGGCGACGCCGGCAACTCCAACCTCGAGAGCCTCGTCACCGGGCTGCTCCTGCCCGACGCACCCGTCGTGGTGTGGTGGCCCAACCGCACGCCCGAGAACATCTCGAGGACGTCGATCGGCAAGATCGCGCAGCGGCGGATCACGGATGCCGCCACCAAGGCGGATCCGTCCGGATTCGTCGCGGCGCTCGGTGGCCAGTACGCGCCGGGCGACACCGATCTCTCGTGGACGCGCCTGACGCGCTGGCGCGAGCAGCTCGCTGCGATCCTGGACCAGCCGCCGTACGAGCCGGTGACCGCCGTGCGCGTGCGTGGGGCCTCGGACTCGCCGTCGACCGCGCTGCTCGCCGCGTGGCTGCGGCTGACACTGGACGTCCCCGTGGACTGGGCGTACCTCGATCCGGCGGAATGGCCGCACGGGATCAAGTCGGTCGCCCTCGAACGTCCGAGCGGAGAGGTGCTGCTGGAGCGTCCCACGCCCGGCCGCGCGACCCTCACCCAGCCCGGACAGCCCAGTCACGAGCTCGCCTTTCCGCGCCGCACTCTGCGGGAGTGCCTCGCGGAGGAGCTTCGTCGCCTCGACCCGGACGTCCTGTATGGTCGAGTCATCACGGAGGGCTGGGAGCTGCTCGACCCTCCGGCGACGAAGGAGACGCAGGACGCATGACGAGTCGTTCGGGTGAGTGACGCGGATGGTTGAGGCCTGGGCCGAGAAGCGGGTCGTCATCAGTCCCGATCCCGCGGCGCTCGCCGACTCCGTCGCAGCCCGGTTCCTGAGCCGCGTCTCCAAACGCGTGGACGAGGGCAAGCTCGCGCACATCTCGCTCACCGGCGGCTCGATGGGCGCGGCCGTCCTCGCGGCGGCGGCCCGCAATCCGCGCATCGAGCGCATCGACTGGTCGCTCGTCCACTTCTGGTGGAGCGACGAGCGCTTCGTGCCTGCCGCCGATGAGGAGCGCAACGAGAAGCAGGCGCGAAGCGCCCTGCTCGATGCCATCGACGTGCCGGCTGCCAACATCCACGCGATGCCGGCCGAGGGCGCGAACGCGGATGCCGAGGCCGCGGCCTCCGCGTACGCCGCCGAGCTCGCGCGCTACCCCGGCCCGGACGGAGCCTGGCCCGCCTTCGACGTGTGCTTCCTCGGAGTCGGACCCGACGCGCACATCGCGTCGCTGTTCCCCGATCGGCCCGAGATCCTGATCACCGACCGCTCGGTCGTGCCGGTGCATGGCGCTCCGAAGCCCCCGCCCGAGCGCGTCACGATGACCCGACCGGTCATCAACGGCTCGAAGCGCGTGTGGATGGTGGTCTCGGGAGCCGACAAGGCTTCGGCGCTGGGACTCGCCCTCGCGGGGGCGAGCTATGCGAGCGTGCCGGCGGCCGGCGCCAAGGGTCGCAAGCGCACGGTGTTCTTCGTCGACGAGGCGGCGGCCTCTCAGGTTCCGCCCGACCTCATCGATCGCGAGTACTGAAAGAGCGGATGCCTCGACACGAGGCATCCGCTCTTTCCTACGTCACACGGCTGTGCGGTCAGCCCTGTCCACGTCGCTCGCGCAGCTGCTTCAGCGCGTCGTCCAGGAGGGCCTCGGCCTCTTCCTCGGTGCGACGCTCCTTCACGTAGGCGAGATGCGTCTTGTACGGCTCGGTCTTCGCCACGGCAGGCGGGTTCTCCTTGTCGCGGCCGGCGGGCAGGCCGGAGTGCGGCGAGTCGATGGTCTCGGGGATCTCCTCCTCGGGGATCCCGGCCGCGAAGTAGCGCACGGTCTCGTTGCCCAGCGCATCCCAGTACGAGACGGCGATACGGTCGGCGTGGAAACCGTGGTCCTGCTCGCCCATCGGGCCGGCACCGACACGGGTGCCGCGGATCGCGTTGCCTCCGGTCGCCATCAGAGCGCCTGGAACTTCGTGATCAGGCCCAGTGCGACGATCGCCGCGAACCATGCCAGCGCGAGCACGACCGTGAACCGGTTGAGGTTACGCTCGGCGAGGCCGGAGGAGCCGAGAGCCGAGGTCATGCCGCCGCCGAACATGTCGGACAGTCCGCCGCCGCGCCCCTTGTGGAGCAGGATCAGAAGGGTCAGCAGGAGGCTCGTGATGCCCAGGAGCACCTGCAGGACGAATTCGAGGATCTGCACAGATCAACGCCTTTCAGCGTGCCGAGACTGGGCACGCAGTGTCTCAGTATAGGTCAGCTCTCACACGCCGACGTGCTTCTGGTACCGGATGATCGCGGCGAACTCGTCGACGACGAGGCTCGCGCCGCCGACCAGAGCGCCGTCCACGTCGGGCTCGCGCATGAAGCTGGCGATGTTGGCCGCCTTCACCGATCCGCCGTACAGCACACGGGTCTTGGCCGCGGCATCCGCGCCCAGCTTCTCGGCGATGACGCCGCGCAGCGTGGCGCACACGTCCTGCGCCTGCTGCGGCGTTGCCGCCTGGCCCGAGCCGATGGCCCACACCGGCTCGTACGCGACGACGATCTCGGCATCCGCCTTCACGCCTGCCAGGGCGGCGGTCAGCTGCGCCACCGGAACCGCGCTCGCACCGAACTTCTCGAGGTCTTCGCTCGTCTCGCCGACGCAGATCACGGGAATCAGGCCGTGCCGCAGTGCCGCCTTGACTTTGGCTGCCACGACCTCGTCGCTCTCGGCGTGGTACTGCCGCCGCTCGGAGTGACCGATGATGACGTACCGGTTGTCGAGCTTCGCGAGGAAGGCGCCGGACACCTCGCCGGTGTAGGCGCCGGAGTCGTGCGCCGACAGATCCTGCGCGCCGAGTGCGAACGGGATCTTGTCGGCGTCCAGGAGCGTCTGCACGGTGCGCAGGTCGGTGAACGGCGGGAAGACCGCCACCTCGACGGAGCCGTCCTCGTGCTTGGCGTCCTTCAGCGTCCAGTGCAGCTTCTGCACGAACGCGACCGCCTGCAGGTGGTCGAGGTTCATCTTCCAGTTGCCCGCGATGAGCGGGGTGCGCGGCGCTATTGCCATCCGAGGACCTCCAGTCCGGGAAGCTTCTTTCCTTCGAGGAACTCCAGGCTCGCGCCTCCGCCGGTCGAGATGTGACCGAACTCGTCGTCTGCGAAGCCGAGCTGGCGCACCGCTGCGGCGGAGTCGCCGCCACCGACGACGGACAGTCCGTCGACCTCGGTGAGCGCCTTCGCGACGGCCTTGGTGCCGGCGGCGAAGGGCGCCATCTCGAACACGCCCATCGGGCCGTTCCAGAACACGGTCTTCGAGCCGCGCACCGCGTCCGCGAAGATCACGGCCGTCTCGGGTCCGATGTCGAGCCCGAGACCGGATGCTCCGAACGCGGTGTCTTCGAGGGCCGAGGCAGGTGCGACCACGTGCTCGGCATCGGCCGCGAACGACGCGGCGACCACGGCGTCGACGGGGAGGACGAGTTCGACCCCGAGCTCCTTCGCCTTCGCCATGTACCGGGTGACGGTGTCGAGCTGGTCCTGCTCGAGCAGGCTCGCCCCGACCTTGTGGCCCTGCGCGGCCAGGAACGTGAACATCATGCCGCCACCGACCAGAAGCCGGTCCACGCGCGGCAGCAGGTGATCGATGACCCCGAGCTTATCGCTGACCTTCGAGCCGCCCAGGACGACTGTGTAGGGGCGCTCCGGGTTCTCGGTGAGGCGGTCGAGGACATCGACCTCCTTCTCGATGAGCGATCCCGCGGCCGACGGCAGGATCTCGGCGAGGTCGTACACCGACGCCTGCTTGCGGTGCACCACGCCGAAGCCGTCCGACACGAGGACGTCTCCGAGCCCGGCGAGCTGCTCGGCGAACGCGCGCCGCTCAGAGTCGTCCTTGGACGTCTCGCCCGGGTTGAAGCGGAGGTTCTCGAGCACCGCGACATCGCCGTCCTCGAGGGCGGCCGCGGCCTCGTGGGCCGACTCCCCCACCGTGTCGCGGGCGAAGGCGACCGGCTTTCCGAGCAGCTCGGACAGACGCTGGGCGACGGGCGCGAGGCTGTACTTCGAGTCCGGCGCTCCGTCGGGGCGACCGAGGTGCGAGCAGACCAGGACGCGCGCGCCCTGGTTGATGAGGGCGTTGAGCGTGGGGAGCGTGGCCCGCACACGGCCATCGTCCGTGATGACGCCGTCCTTCAGGGGGACGTTGAGGTCAGCACGGACGATGACGCGCTTGCCGGCCAGCGAACCCAGGGTGCTGAGGGTGCGCAGGGCCATGGCGGGTTACAGGCGCTCGGCGACGTACTCGGTCAGGTCGACGAGGCGGTTCGAGTAGCCCCACTCGTTGTCGTACCACGCCGACACCTTGACCAGGTTGCCGCTGACGTTGGTGAGCTCCGAGTCGAAGATCGACGAGTGCGGGTTGAGCTGGATGTCGCTGGAGACGATCGGGTCCTCGGTGTACTCGAGGTAACCGGCCAGACGGCCCTCGGCCGCGGCGGCCTTGTAGGCCTCGTTGACCTGCTCGACGGTGAGGCCCTCGGTCGGCGTGACGATCGTCAGGTCGACGATGGAGCCGGTGGGGACCGGCACCCGGTACGACGAACCGCTGAGCTTGCCGTTGAGCTCGGGCAGCACCCGGCCGATGGCCTTCGCGGCGCCGGTGGAGGCCGGCACGATGTTGATCGCCGCGGCGCGCGCGCGACGCAGGTCGCTGTGCGGGCCGTCCTGGAGGTTCTGATCCGCGGTGTACGCGTGAGCGGTCATCATGAAGCCGCGCTCGATGCCGAAGGCGTCGTTGAACACCTTCGCGAGGGGCGCGAGGCAGTTCGTGGTGCACGAGGCGTTGGAGATGATGACGTGGTTCTCGGGGTCGTACTCGCCCTCGTTGACACCCATCACGATCGTGACGTCGTCGCCGGTGGCGGGTGCGGAGATCAGGACCTTCTTGGCGCCGCCCGCGATGTGCTTCTTGGCGTCCTCGGCCTTGGTGAAGCGTCCGGTGGACTCGATGACGATGTCCACTCCCAGCTCGCCCCACGGGAGGTTGGCGGGGTCGCGCTCCTCGAAGACCTTGATGGACTTGCCGCCCACCGTGATCGAGTCGCCGTCGTACGAGACCGATTCGCTCAGCGGGCCTCCGACCGAGTCGTACGTGAGGAGGTGCGCGAGCGTCTTGTTGTCGGTGAGGTCGTTCACCGCCACGATTTCGAGGTCCGCGCCCTGCGCGAGAGCCGCGCGAAGGAAGTTGCGTCCGATGCGGCCGAAGCCGTTGATGCCGATCTTGACAGCCACGGAATTTCTCCTGAGATGTGTCGTGCGCGAGTGCGCGGTTGGTGCGATTCAGACGGTGGACAACGGCGTCCCGGCGGGCGCACCCGCCGGGACGCCTCGCCAGCTATGACAGTACCAGCAGGCCCGACGTCTTCTGCCGGGCGGCGTCGAGGCGCAGAGCGACGTTCTGCCAGTCGACGATGTTCCAGACCGCCTTGACGTAGTCGGCCTTGACGTTGAGGTAGTCCAGGTAGAAAGCGTGCTCCCACATGTCCAGCTGGAAGACGGGGATCGTGCCCTGGGCCGTGTTGCTCTGCTGATCGAACAGCTGCTGAATGATGAGCTGCTCGCCGATCGGGTCCCAGCTGAGCACCGCCCAGCCCGAGCCCTGGATTCCGGTCGCGGCCGCGGTGAAGTGCGCCTGGAACTTGTCGAAGCCGCCGAAGAACTCGTCGATCGCGGCGCGCAGCTCGCCGTCGGGCTCGCCGCCGCCGTTGGGCGAGAGGTTCGTCCAGAAGATGGAGTGGTTGACGTGACCGCCCAGGTTGAAGGCCAGGTCCTTCTCGAGCTTGTTCACGTTCGCGAGGCTGCCGGTCTCACGCGCCTCCGCCAGCTGCTCGAGAGCGGTGTTGGCACCGGTGACATACGCCTGGTGGTGCTTGCTGTGGTGCAGCTCCATGATCTTGCCGCTGATGTGCGGTTCGAGCGCGGCGTAGTCGTAGGGGAGGTCGGGCAAGGTGTACTTCGCCATGTTCTCTTCTTCCTGTCGGCGCGCGCCGAATTCCTCGGCGCTGCGAGGGTGACGGGTTCATCCTACTGAGCCTCAACGTCCGCGCGCGGGGGTTGCTTCCCTCGATGACGTCGAGTACCCGGATGCCTCGGCTCAGTCTTCGAGACCCGCCGGAACAGCCGCGTCCGTGCCCGGCACGCCGTCGGTCTCGGCCTTCTTGTCGGCCATCGCGAGCAGCCGTCGGATGCGTCCGGCGACGGCATCCTTGGTCAGCGGCGGATCCGCGTGGTGGCCGAGCTCGTCCAGGCTCGCGTCGCGGTGCGCGAGGCGCAGCTCGCCTGCTTCGCGGAGGTGCTCGGGCACCTCATCCCCCAGGATCTCGAGCGCACGCTCGACCCGCGCGCACGCGGCGACGGCGGCCTGGGCCGAGCGCCGCAGGTTCGCGTCGTCGAAGTTGACGAGCCGGTTGACGCCGGCGCGGACTTCTCGCCGCTGGCGCATCTGATCCCAGTCCGACGCGGCGCGGACGGCGCCCATCGCGGCGAGGGCTGCGCGGATCGCCTCGCCCTCGCGGACCACGACGCGCGGCACACCGCGCACCTCGCGCGCCTTGCCGGCGATGCCGAGGCGGTGCGCGGCACCGACCAGGGCCATCGCGGCCTCCGATGACGGGCAGGTGATCTCGAGCGCCGCCGACCGGCCGGGCTCGCTCAGCGAGCCGGCAGCCAGGAATGCGCCGCGCCAGATCGCGGCGAGGTCGCCGCGCGAGCCGGTCGTCAGCTTGTTGGGCAGCCCGCGCACGGGGCGCCGGCGCTGGTCGAGCAGGCCGGTCTGACGAGCGAGCGTCTCGCCGCCGTCGATCACGCGTACGGCGTAGTGGCTGCCGTTGCGCGCACCAGACCCCTGGACGTGGACGAGTTCGGGCCGCACGCCGTAGAGCTCGACGAGATCGCGAGCGGTGCGCCGCGCGAGGACGTCGGAATCGACCTCCGCCTCGACGGCGACTCGATTCGCGATCGAGTGCAGTCCTCCGGAGAACCGCAGCAACGAGGTCAGCTCTGCCACGCGGGCCGTCGGGCGCGGGTCGCGCACGGTGATCAGCTCGGCCTTCACGTCAGCAGTGAGCGACACGGGTCTCCTTCGCGGATGGGTCCTGGAACGAAGGACAAGCCTACTCGGCCGGAGTCATTCACGCCCGAGGTCGCGGTGCTTCACCCGCACGGCGACCCCGGGCACGCCGGCAAGGCGGTCGGCGAGCTCGCGCGCCATCACGACGGAGCGATGCTTGCCACCGGTGCACCCGACCGCGACGACCGAATGGCGCTTGTTCTCACGCTGGTAGCCGGCCAGAACCGGGCGCAGCGCGGTGGCGTACGCCGCGATGAAGTCCTCGGCGCCCTCCTGCGCGAGGACGAACTCGCGCACGTCGGCATCCTCGCCGGTGAGCGGACGCAGCCCTTCGTTCCAGAACGGATTGGGCAGGAACCTCATGTCGGCGACGAGGTCGGCATCGGGCGGCAGCCCGTACTTGAACCCGAAGCTCAGGATCGTGAGGGTATGCCGCGCGGCATTCTCCTCGGAGAAGAGATCGCTCACCTGCGTGGCCAACTGGTGGATGTTGTACGTCGAGGTGTCCATGATGACGTCCGCGCTCTCGCGCACGGCGGTGAGCCGCGCGCGCTCGAGCCGGATGCCGTCGAGGATGGTGCCGTCGCCCTGGAGCGGGTGGGGCCGGCGCACGGCCTCGAAGCGACGCACGAGCACCTCGTCCGAGGCGTCCAGGAACATCAGCCGGATCTGGCGGCGCTCCCGGAGCGCGCGCATCGCCTCGGGAAGGTCGGAGAAGAGGTCGCGCCCGCGCACGTCGACGACCACGGCGACACGAGGCAGGACGCCCGCCGCGAGCTCGGTGAGATCCAGCAGCGGCTTGAGCATCTGGGGCGGCAGGTTGTCGACCACGTACCAGCCGAGATCCTCGAGGGCGTTGGCGGCGGTCGACCGGCCGGCACCCGACATCCCGGTGACGATGAGAACCTCGCCGGCGCTCTTCTGCCCGTTCCCCTGGCGCGAGCCATCCTCGCCCACGTCGCTCTCCGCCGTTCCGCCGCGACCCGTCACCTCGGCCATGACCACCCCCGTCGGTCCCAGCCTATCCGTCAGCCCGAGAGGTGCAGGTGGATCGCGGCGGCGAGCTTGGGGCCGACACCGGGCAGCTGCGCGATCTCGTCGGGAGTGGCCTGCTTGAGCGCGGACACCGATCCGAAGTGACGCAGCAGCGCCTTGATGCGGGCCTCTCCCAGTCCCGGCACCTCGGCCAGCACGCTCTGGATGTCGCGGCGACGGCGCTTGCGCTGATGCGTGATCGCGAAGCGGTGCGCTTCGTCACGCAGGCGCTGCAGCAGGTACAGCGCCTCCGACGTGCGCGGCAGGATCACGGGATACTCCTCCCCCGGCAGCCACACCTCCTCGAGTCGCTTCGCGATGCCGCACAGCGCGACCTCCTCGTGCCCCGCGTCGCGCAGGGCGCGCGCGGCCGCCTCGACCTGCGGCTTGCCCCCGTCGACCACGAGCAGCTGCGGCCGGTAGGCGAATCGCGGGCGCTTGCGAGCGGTCACGACCTCGGCATCCGGATCCGTCACGATGGCGGCGTCCGGCGAGACGACGGATGCCGTGCGCTCGGACTCGTCGGGCTCGTTCTCCTCGGGTCGGTCCAGGTACGCCAGCCGGCGCATGAGCACCTGGTAGAGCGAGTCGGTGTCGTCGGTCGTCTCGGCGACGCCGAACGAACGGTACTGGTCCTTGCGGGGCAGCCCGTCCTCGAAGACCACCATCGAGGCGACGACGTTCGTGCCGCCCAGGTGCGACACGTCGAAGCACTCGATCCGCAGCGGCGCTTCGGCGAGGTCGAGGGCCTCCTGCAGGTCGGTGAGCGCCTGGGTGCGCGCGACGTAGTCGCTGGTGCGCCGGGTCTTGTGCAGCATCAGCGCCTGCTGTGCGTTCAGCGTCGCCGTCTTCATGAGCTCGGCCTTGCGGCCGCGCTGGGCGACCTGGATCGTCACGGACTTCCCCCGCCGCTCCCGCAGCCACGCCTCGAGCTCGGCCGCGTCATCGGGCAGCGAGGGGACGAGGACCTGACGCGGGATGTCGGTGCTCGCCGCGTTGCCGTAAGTCCGCTGCAGCACCTGGTCGACGAGATCGCCGCCCGAGATGTCGAGTTCCTTCTCGATCGTCGTGGCCCTGACGCCGCGCACACGACCGCCGCGGATCACGAAGTGCTGAACGGTCGCAGCCAGCTCGTCCTCGGCGATCCCGAACAGGTCGGCATCGGTGTCGGCCGCCAGCACGAGGGCGCTCTTGTTCAGCACCGCATCGATCGCCTGCAGCTTGTCGCGATAGACCGCCGCCGCCTCGTAGTCCATCGCGGCCGCGGCCTCGCGCATCCGCGCCGACAGCTCCCTGGTGAAGCGCTGATCGCCGCCGGCCATGAAGGCGATGAAGTCCTCGACCATCGCGCGATGCTCCTCGATGGTCACCTTCATCGAGCACGGACCGCCGCAGCGGCCGATCTGTCCAGGAAAGCACGGCCGCCCGCTGGCCATGGCCTTCTTGTAGGACGAGTCGCTGCACGTGCGGATCGGGAAGACCTTGATCATCAGGTCGATGGTGTCGTGCACGGCCCACACCTTGGGGTACGGCCCGAAATACTTCGCCCCCGGGATCCGCCGGTTGCGGGTCACGATGACACGCGGCGCCTCGTCGGCGAGCGTGATCGCCATGAACGGATAGGACTTGTCATCCCGGTAGCGGACGTTGAACGGCGGATCGAACTCCTTGATCCACTGGTACTCCAGCTGCAGCGAGTCGACATCGGTCGCGACGACGGTCCACTCGACCGAGGCCGCCGTGGTCACCATGCGTCGCGTGCGCTCGTGCAGCGTGTGCAGCGGTGCGAAGTAGTTCGACAGCCGCGCGCGCAGGTTCTTGGCCTTGCCGACGTACAGCACACGACCGTCGCCGTCACGGAAGCGGTAGACGCCGGGGTTGGTCGGGATCTCGCCCGGCCGGGGCTTATACGAGACCGTGGGGACCGATCTGACCATCGGGTCAGCCGGCCTTGCGCGCCTCGACGGCCGATCCGAGCCCCAGCACCTCCGCCAGGAAGGCGCCGGTGTGGCTGCCCTCGACACGCGCGACCTGCTCGGGGGTGCCGGTCGCCACGACCTCACCGCCGCCCGCGCCACCCTCGGGCCCGAGATCGATCACCCAGTCCGAGGACTTGATGACGTCGAGGTTGTGCTCGATCACGATGACGGTGTTACCCTTCTCGACCAGCCCGTTCAGGACCTCGAGCAGCTTGCGCACGTCCTCGAAGTGCAGTCCCGTCGTGGGCTCGTCCAGCACATAGATCGACCGGCCGTTCGTGCGACGCTGCAGCTCGGTCGCGAGCTTGACGCGCTGCGCCTCGCCGCCCGAGAGCGTCGTCGCCGACTGCCCGAGGCGCACGTAGCCGAGCCCGACGTCGACGAGGGTCTTGAGGTAGCGGTGGATGGCCTGGATCGGCTCGAAGAACTCCGCCGCCTCGGCGATCGGCATCTCGAGCACCTCGGCGATGTTCTTGCCCTTGTAGTGCACGGCCAGCGTGTCGCGGTTGTACCGCTTGCCGTGGCAGACCTCGCAGTCCACGTACACATCGGGGAGGAAGTTCATCTCGATCTTGATCGTGCCGTCACCCGAGCACGCCTCGCAGCGCCCGCCCTTGACGTTGAAGCTGAAGCGCCCGGGCAGATAGCCGCGAACCTTCGCCTCGGTCGTCTCGCTGAAGAGGGTGCGGATCCGATCGAACACGCCCGTATAGGTGGCGGGGTTCGAGCGCGGCGTCCGGCCGATCGGCGCCTGATCGACGTGCACCACCTTGTCGAGGTTGTCCAGGCCGGTCACGCGCGTGTGCTTGCCGGCCACCCTCCGGGCGCCGTTGAGACGCGTCGCGAGCACTTGATAGAGGATGCCGTTGACCAGTGAGGACTTGCCCGACCCGCTGACGCCGGTGACCGCGGTCAGAACGCCCAGCGGGAAGCCGACCGTGACGTTCTTGAGGTTGTTCTCGCGGGCGCCCACGACCGTGACCTGGCGCGTCTTGTCGATCTTGCGCCGCTTCTTCGGCGTGGGGATCGCGCGCCGGCCGGACAGGTAGTCGCCTGTGATCGAGGAGCGATCGGCCAGCAGTTCGGCGAGAGGACCGGAATGCACCACGTCGCCGCCGTTGACGCCGGCGCCGGGCCCGATGTCGACGACCCAATCGGCGGCGTGGATGGTCTCTTCGTCGTGCTCGACGACGATGAGCGTGTTGCCGAGATCGCGCAGCGCCACCAGGGTCTCGATGAGACGCCGGTTGTCGCGCTGGTGCAGACCGATGGACGGCTCGTCGAGCACGTACAGCACTCCGGTCAGGCCCGACCCGATCTGCGTCGCCAGCCGGATGCGCTGTGCCTCACCGCCCGACAATGTTGCTGCGGCGCGGCTGAGGCTCAGGTAGTCCAGCCCGACGCGGATCAGGAAGTCCAGGCGCAGCCGGATCTCGCGCAGCACCTGGGCGGCGATCGTCGCCTCACGCTCGGTGAGGGTCAGCTTGGCGAAGTACTCGCGTGCCCCGCCGAGGCTCAGCCGCGAGGCATCCGCGATGGAATGCCCGTGCACGAGCACCGCGAGCACCTCCGGCTTCAGCCGGTCGCCGTCGCAGACCGGGCACGGCACCTCGCGCAGATACTCGGACCATCGCTGGCGTTGCGTGTCTGACTCGGCTTGCGTGTACTGCCGCTCGATGTACGGAACGACGCCCTCGAAGCCCGACGAATAGCGCATCTCGCGGCCATAGCGGTTCTTCCACTTGACCGTGACCTTGTAGTTCTCGCCGCGAAGCACGGCCTCGCGGACGTCGGCGGGAAGCTTCTTCCACGGCGTGTCGAGCGAGAAGCCGAGATCGTTCGCGAGCCCCTCGAGGAGCCGCTCGTAGTACTGGAACAGCCCCTTGCCCTGCGTGGTCCACGGGATCAGCACGCCCTCGCGGATGGACAGGTCCTCATCGCCGAGCATGAGGTCGACGTCCACCGACATGCGGGTCCCGAGGCCGGAGCACGCCGGGCAGGCGCCGAACGGCGCGTTGAACGAGAACGTCCGGGGCTCGATCTCGGTCAGCTGCAGCGGGTGCCCGTTGGGACACGCCAGCTTCTCGGAGAAGGACTGCCAGGCGGCATCACCCTCCTCGTCGACGAAGTTGACCTGCATGAGGCCGCCGGCGAGCGAGAGCGCCGTCTCGACAGAGTCGGTGACGCGGTCCAGGATGCCGGGAGCCGCGACCAGCCGGTCGACCACGACGGCGATGTCGTGCTTGTAGCTCTTCTTGAGCGTCGGCGGCTCGGCGAGCTGGATCAGCTCGCCGTCGACGATCGCGCGCGCGTAGCCCTTGGCCCCGAGCTCCTTGAAGAGGTCGACGAACTCGCCCTTCTTCTGCGAGACGATCGGGGCGACGATCTGGTAGCGCGTGCGCTCGGGTAGTTCGATCAGCTGATCGGCGATCTGCTGGACCGTCTGGCGCTGGATGACCGCGCCGCACTCGGGACAGTGCGGCACGCCGATCCGCGCCCACAGCAGGCGCATGTAGTCGTGGATCTCGGTGATCGTGCCCACCGTCGACCGCGGGTTGCGGTTGGTGGACTTCTGGTCGATCGAGACGGCCGGGCTCAGTCCTTCGATGAAGTCCACGTCGGGCCGGTCGACCTGACCGAGGAATTGGCGGGCGTACGCGCTCAGTGACTCGACGTATCGACGCTGACCCTCGGCGAAGATCGTGTCGAACGCGAGACTGGACTTGCCGGAGCCGGAGAGGCCCGTGAAGACCACGAGAGAGTCGCGTGGGATGTCGAGATCGACGTCCTTGAGATTGTGCACGCGGGCACCGCGGACGCTGAGCTTTCCGCTGTTGTTTCCGGCAGCGTTTCCGGGCATGGCGACAGGGACGATGGGCACCCGACAAGTCTAGGCGGGGCCTCCGACACGGGCGCCGGAGACCCCGCCTTCACGGGTTGCTGCCAGGGGCGGCTACCAGACCAGGACCGGCACCGCGGTGCTCTCGGACGGCTTGACCGAGTCGCTCCCCGCATACGCGGCGGACAGCTGGTGGACGCCCTTTCCGAGCGGCGGCAGCTTGACCTTCACGACGCCGTTGTCGGCCTCGGTGAGGGTCGCCGTGGCGATCACCTGGTCGCCGTCGAGGATCGTGACATCACCCACGGCCGGCGCTCCGTCCTCGGCGAACACGATCGCGGTGAACTTCACCGCCGACTGCGCCTTCGCGATGATCTTGTTCGCGAAGCCCATGGTGACACTGTCGGCCCGCTCGAACACCGGGATCGTGATCTCGACGCTCGTGCCGGTCGCGGTGCTGATGGTCAGCGGCACCGGGGTGGCCGTCCCGGCCGGGGCGTCACCGGTGATGCCCTCCGGAACGGTCACCGACACCGTCGCCGTTCCACTGCCGTCGCCGTGCGTGCTGGGCAGCGAGAGCGACACCGCGCCCGAGCCGGCAGCGGTGCCTCCGATCGCCACGTCGACGGTCGTCACGCGCGGTTCCGTGGTGCTGAAGTCCAGTGACGAGAGGGCGATGTCGAACGTGCTGCCGGCCTCGTACCCCTGGGCGCCCGCTGCGGGCAGCGTCGCGCCGACCGATCGCTGTGCGTAGTCAGGGCTCGCGGTGCCGATCTCGGCCATGTACGCCACCATCGACTCGAGGTCGACCTGGCCGGTGTCGCGCTTGTCGCTCCCCTGCCCGATCGCGGCGAAGTTGTCGCCGCCCGAGGCCAGGAACGAGTTCGCGACGACGCGGTACGACGCGGCCGGGTCGATGTCGACCCCGTCCAGAGTCATCCGGCTGATGCGGGACCCGGACGCTGCGGCGGGGTCGTAGACGTACTCGAAGCCGGACGAGATGCCGAGCTTGAGGAACGGGCGCGTCGCGCCGGACGGCTGCCACTGCTGCTCGAGCGCCTGCCGGATCTGGTCGCCGGTCATCGTCAGCGTCACGAGTGTGTTCGCGAAGGACTGGACGGTGGCGGCTTCCTTGTAGGTCAGCACGCCGTCCGGCGCGAACGCCATGTCCGCACGGAGACCGCCCGGGTTCATGAACGCGATCTGCGTCGCGGGATCGGTGCGCCGCGCCGACCACAGCTGCGCGTCCGCGACGAAGTTGCCCAGCGTGGACTCTCCGCCGCGATTCTCCGCGCCGCTCGCCTGCTTCGCACGGTTGAAGTCCGCGGTGATGTCGCCGAGCTTGACCGAACCGGGTCCTTCCGCGGCCGCCACGGCCGAAGCCACCATCGTGGCGATGGGGTCGCCCGCGGGCACGGTGTAGCGCGGCACGGTGGCCGTCGCCGGGTTCGCGTCGTGGTCCCAGTACATGTCGACGACGGTGTTGTCCATCGACAGCACCTGCTTCGTCTCCGGATCGACCGTGATCCGCATGTCGCTGAACTTCTCTCCGTACTGGCCGGACGAGATGACCGGCCGCATGCCGGTGTCTCCCGAGTAGGGCACCTCGTGGTTGTAGGCGAGATGCGTGTGGCCCGAGACGATCGCGTTCACCTTCGGAGTGACATTGTTCACGATCTCGCCGAAGGCCGTCCCCGGATCGGTCGCCGCTGCGAGCGAGGTGCCAGGGGCACCCTCGTGGATCAGCAGCACGAGGACGTCCGCTTCCAGGTTCGTGTCGCTCGCGATCCCGTCCGTGAGGCTGTCGGCGACGGCGTTGACACTCTGGACGATGTCGCGGACTTCGATGTCCTGAATGCCGGCGGGCGCGACGAGCGACGGCAGCTCTTCGGTGACGGCACCGATGAAGCCGACTTTGATGCCCTCCATCTCCTTCACCCACGACTCCGCGAGCCCCGGCTGCCCGGTGGACTTCTCGTAGACGTTGGCGGCGATGTACTCCCAGTCGGCAAGATCCTGGACGCGTCCCTCGAGGTCGGCCCAGCCCTTGTCGAACTCGTGGTTGCCGGCCGCGCTCACTTCGAGACCCGCCTCGTTGAGCGTCTCGATGGTCGGGACATCGTTCTGGATGAACGACGTGAACGTGGATGCTCCGATCATGTCGCCTGCCGCCGCGAAGACCGTGTTCGGGTTGCCGGCGCGGACCTGATTCACCGCCTGCGCGAGTGCCGCGATACCTCCGGCGGGGGCGGACTGCTCGATACGTCCGTGGAAGTCGTTGACGGTGACGAGATTGATCTCCACCGGAGTCGCGGCCCCCTGGGCGGCGGGCGCGGCGGCCAGTGCCGTCGCGGCGACGGCACAGACGGCGACGACGGCGCCGAAGGCGCGGCGACGGTGGAGGGATGGGGGTGCGGGACGCTGACCAGATCGCATGGGTGGTGCTTCTCTCTTCGTAGCCGGTGCAGAAGGCGCGTCGGGAGTCCCCCGGGTCGGGTGGGCAGCGTCGCACCGCTTCGACCCTAAGAGATCGCCGGGCATTCGCCTAGAACGAATCCGCGCGACTCACCGGCGCCCCGCGAACGGAGCGAGTGCGTCTCGCAGCGCGACGAGCCCCTGCGCGTCTGCGCCGACGCGCCGCATGACCTGTTCCGGCACATCGAGCGCCTGCTCCCTCAGCGCAGTCCCGCGCGGGGTGAGACCGACGTCCAGCACGCGCTCGTCCTGCCCCCGTCTCGCACGGGTCACGAGGCCCTGGGCCTCGAGCCGCTTCACCAGGGGTGACAGCGTGGCCGGCTCCAGCGCGAGCTCGGCGGCCAGATCTCGCAGTGAACGGGGAGATTCCTCCCACAGGGCGAGCATCACGAGGTACTGCGGGTGCGTCAGGCCGAGAGGCTCGAGGATCGGCCGGTAGATGCCGACGACATTGCGTGCGGCGGTGACCAGGGCGAAGCAGACCTGGTTGTCGAGCTTGAGCAGGTCGTCCGGGGAGGGTGTTGCGACGGTCACTCGTGAATCCTAACGTCCTAATCGTTAGTACACTAATGATCATGACCGACTCGACTGGACCACGCGCCGACCGGCGACCGCTGCGCGAACGGGTCCGTGAGGCGGGCGGGTGGTATCAGTGGATCAACGCGACTCTGATCCGAGCTGCCGGCCCCGCCGCGGTCGGGCCGTACGAGACGGCTCCCCCGCCGTCAGCGGCCGAGCGCGCCGAACGCGCGTGCCCGCTGTGCGGCGCACCCGTCGCACACCACGTCTTCGACCGCTCCGGGCCGAAGCCGCTCATGCACTGCCCGTAGCGCCGCACCCCGCGCTGAGCGTCAGGCGTGCCCGGCGCGCTCCATGGCGCGCAGCTCCTTCTTGAGGTCCTGGACCTCGTCGCGCAATCGGGCGGCGAGCTCGAACTTCAGCTCGCCCGCGGCCGCGAGCATCTGCGTACTGAGGTCGGCGATGGTCGCCTCGAGCTGCTCCGCCCCTTCGGCGGCGATCCCTTCGCGGCGGAGCTGCGGCGTCGGCGACTTGCCCTTGCCCGACTTGTTCTTGGCCGCGGCCTTGCCGCGCAGCATCCGCTCGGTGTCGGAGGCTTCGCGCGCGAGCACCTCGGTGATGTCGGCGATGCGCTTGCGCAGCGGCTGCGGATCGATTCCGCGCTCCTTGTTGTACGCGACCTGCTTCTCGCGGCGCCGGTCGGTCTCTTCGATGGCGTTGCGCATCGAATCGGTGATGCTGTCGGCGTACATGTGGACCTGGCCCGACACGTTGCGGGCGGCGCGGCCGATGGTCTGGATGAGCGATGTGCCGCTGCGCAGGAAGCCCTCCTTGTCGGCATCCAGGATCGCCACCAGCGACACTTCGGGCAGATCGAGGCCCTCGCGCAGCAGGTTGATGCCGACGAGCACGTCGTACACGCCCGCCCGCAGTTCGCTCAGCAGCTCCACGCGGCGCAGCGTGTCGACGTCGGAGTGCAGATAGCGCACCCGGACGCCGTGCTCGCCCAGGAAGTCGGTCAGCTCTTCGGCCATCTTCTTGGTCAGCGTCGTGACCAGCACGCGCTCATCACGCGCGGCTCTGACGCGGATCTCTTCGAGGAGGTCGTCGATCTGACCCTTGGACGGCTTGACGATGATCTCGGGGTCAACCAGGCCAGTCGGGCGGATGATCTGCTCGACAACGCCGTCCGCGATGCCCATCTCGTAGCGGCCCGGAGTCGCGGAGAGGTACACCGTCTGGCCCACGCGCTCCTTGAACTCGTCCCAGCGCAGCGGGCGGTTGTCCATTGCGCTGGGCAGCCGGAAGCCGTGCTCGACCAGCGTGCGCTTGCGTGAGGCATCCCCTTCGTACATCGCGCCGATCTGCGGAACCGTGGCGTGCGACTCGTCGATCACCATGAGGAAGTCGTCGGGGAAGAAGTCCAGCAGCGTGTGCGGCGGCTCGCCGGGCATGCGGCCGTCGAGATGACGCGAGTAGTTCTCGATGCCCGAGCAGAAGCCGAGCTGCTGCAGCATCTCGAGATCGAACGTCGTCCGCATGCGCAGCCGCTGCGCCTCGAGGAGCTTGTTCTGCGACTCGAGCTCTTTCAGGCGCTCCTCGAGCTCGTGCTCGATCGTCCCGATCGCGCGCTGCACGGTCTCGGTGCCCGCCGCGTAGTGCGTCGCAGGGAAGATGGGCACCGAGTCCATGCGCTGCATGACATCGCCCGTGAGCGGATGCAGCATGTACAGCGCCTCGATCTCGTCGCCGAACATCTCGATGCGGATCGCGTACTCCTCGTACACCGGGATGATCTCGATCGTGTCGCCGCGGACCCGGAAGTTGCCGCGTGAGAAGTCGACATCGTTGCGGTTGTACTGCATCGCGATGAACTTGCGGATGAGCGCGTTGCGGTCGTAGCGCTCCCCCACTTGCAGCGCCACCATTGCGCGCAGATACTCCTCGGGCGAGCCGAGGCCGTAGATGCACGAGACCGTCGAGACCACGATCACGTCTCGTCGGGAGAGCAGGGAATTGGTCGTCGAGTGCCGCAGCCGCTCCACCTCGGCGTTGATCGAGGAGTCCTTCTCGATGAAGGTGTCGGTCTGCGGGACGTAGGCCTCGGGCTGGTAGTAGTCGTAGTAGCTGACGAAGTACTCGACCGCGTTGTGGGGCATCAGCTCGCGGAACTCGTTGGCCAGCTGCGCCGCCAGCGTCTTGTTGTGCGCAAGGACGAGAGTCGGCCGCTGAACGGCTTCGACGAGCCACGCGGTGGTCGCCGATTTTCCGGTTCCGGTCGCGCCGAGCAGCACGACATCGGTCTCGCCGGCGTTGATGCGGGCGGCGAGCTGGGCGATCGCCTGCGGCTGGTCCCCCGACGGCTCGTAGTCGCTCACGACCTCGAAGGGCCGCACGGATCGCGTGGTCTGCACACATCAAGCGTAGGCGGCCCCTCCGACACCGGGGCCGGGACCGCCGCGGCCCGGACGACTGCGATGCGGCGTGTCAGCCGCCGAACCCGCCCCCGCCGTCGAATCCTCCGCCGCCGAACCCGCCGAAGCCGCCGTCGAAGCCTCCACCCAGCCCGCCGTCGACACCGCCGCCGAAGTCACCGGCACCGGCACCCGCCCCGCCACCGTCCAGCCCGGTGCCGGGATCGAAGGTCTCACCGACCCAGCCCGGCTCCGACTCGAGCTGCAGCGACCCTGCACCCATCGTGTAGTAACTGATCACCGCACTGGAGGCCAGGACGTTGTTCGCCATGAGCAGCATGACGCCGCTGGTCGCGAGCATGCCGCGCACGTCCACGCCGTCGCGCGGATCGACCCATGGGGCGTCCGAGCGGATCGCGGTCGCCGTCGGCGCCGTACCCGCGCCCGCTCCACCGCCCGCGGCGCGTTGCGCGCGATGCTCCTCGGCGCGACGGACCAGTCGGGCCAGCACGGTCGGGTCGTCCGAGGCGGCTTCGCGCTCCGACTCCGCCATGAACGGACGCAGCTGCTCGAACATCTCGCGGCGCCGCTCGGCCGGCATCTCTCGGAACGCGGATGCGTGGGCGCTCTCGATCACGGACGCCGGCAGCGTGTTCAGCAGGTACACATACCGCGCGATGCGCTCCTCGTCGCTCAGCGCGCGATAGGGCGTCCTGCGTCGCCGGAATCTCGAGAACACGCCCATGTGAACCTCCGTGTGTGGCAGAAGCCTACGCCCGCCGTGCGGTGGCGCGGGCCGAGATGTGCTCATCGAGCCGGCGCCACACGTCGTCCACCTGCTGCAGGGTCTCATCGAGTGTTCCGGCGGTGTCGATCACGACGTCCGCCACCGCCAGCCTGTCGTCGTCGGACGCCTGCGAGGCGATGCGCGCGTCCGCGTCGGCCTCGGTCAGACCGCGCAGCTCGACCAGCCGGCGACGGCGCACGTCGGCGGGCGCGTGTGCGACGATGACCAGCTCCCACGGGTCGCCGATCCGGGCTTCCACCAGCAGCGGCACGTCGTACACCACGACCGCTGCGGGATCCCGAGCGAGCGCCTCGGCGAAGCGCCGCGACGACTCGGCCCGCACCGCGGGGTGCACGATCGCGTTCAGCCGGGCCACCGCCGCCTCATCGCCGAACACCCGGGCGCCCAGGGCCGCGCGATCGAGTGAGCCGTCAGGGCGCAGCATCCGCTCCCCGAACTCGGTGGCGATCGCGGTGAGGACCGGCGAGCCGGGCTGCTGCACGTCGCGGACGAGCTGGTCGGCATCGACGATCACCGCACCATGGTGGGCGAGCCGCCGGGCGATGGTGGACTTCCCCGAGGCGATGCCGCCGGTGAGCGCGACGAGAGGCATGATTCGAGGATGCCATGCGCCGCCCGATCGTGGGCGCACGGCCGGCGACGATCCTGGGCTCATCCTGAGCCGCGCTTGAGCCTGGTCTGAGGACGCGGCGGTACCGTCGAGGCACCCGAAAAGACAGGCCCGCCTGCGGACCTGGGGAGGGCGGGGCAAGACCGTCGGAGGTGACGAGGTGACGTCTGACGGCCGCCCGCCCGACCGCACGCGCCGCGCCCGCACCAGGCGCGGCGGGGCCTGTCCTCGGCACGGCGGAGCGGCGACCGTGGGGGCGGTCGCCACTCCCGCTGGTGCGCGCCGACCGTGCGCAGGGCGGGGCGAGGGGAATGGCCCCGCTCTCCACGGCGGCCACCACGACGGGACACGCTGATGGCAGGTCAAGAGCACCCGTTCCGTGCCGTCTTCTGGGATATCATGGCCGACGACATCCAGGATCCGCTCATCGAGTCATCGGATCCGGAAGGTGCATCGGTGGAAGAATCGCGCGTGGCCGTCGTCATCGAGGACGAGGAGGACATCCGCTCGCTCCTGTCGACGGTGCTCTCGCAGGCCGGATTCGAGGTCCACGGCGCCGCGGACGGGACGAGCGGCATCGAGCTCGTGCGCGAACGCCGCCCGCTCGTGACGACGCTCGACGTCAACATGCCCGGCATCGATGGGTTCGAGACCGCCAAGCGCATCCGCGCGATCAGTCCGACCTACATCGTGATGCTCAGCGCCCGGACCGAGGAGATCGACGCGCTGCAGGGCCTCGAGGCCGGCGCGGACGATTACGTCGCGAAGCCGTTCCGGCCGCGCGAGCTCCGCGCACGCATCGACGCGATGCTCCGCCGCCCGCGACACGTCGCCGCCGGCGACGGCGGCGGGACCGCGCCGGCGGCACCGGACGAGTGGGCGGAGCACCATGGTCTGCGCCTGAACGCCGAGACGAGACTGGTGACCGTCGACGGCGACGAGGTGGAACTGACACGCAGCGAGTTCGACATCCTCGCGGACCTGCTCGAGGCCGGACGGCGCGTGCGAGCCAAGTCCGATCTGGCGCTCATGCTGCGCGGCGAACAGCACACCGGAATCGACTTCGTCAGCGACAGCGACGCCCGCGCCATCGAGGTGCATGTCGCGAATCTGCGCCGCAAGCTCGGTGAATCGCCCGCCGAGCCACGCTGGATCGAGACGGTGCGGGGCGTGGGGTACCGGCTGACCGCGTGATCGACACGGGAGCGGATGCCGCTACTCGGCGTCACCCATCAGCACCGTGGTCTCGACACTGCGTGCTGCGCGGTTCGCGCTGTCGCGCGCGGCTCGCGTGAGGTCATCGGGGTCGTTGCCGTTGCCGCTCATCGCCACGCCGACACCGACCACGGGGATCACACCTCCCCCGACGCGTCCGAGGTCGTCGAAGAGTCCGCGGTAGATGGCGGCGGCCTGACGCCGCGCCTCCTGCTCAGACGACACCGCCAGTGCGACGAGGAGACCCGTGGCGCCGTCCTCCGCGACCAGGGCATTCGTCGGCGCGTGCCGCCGCACTCCGGCTCGTGCCGCCTCGCCGAGGGCGGCGGCGACATCGCTGCCGAACGCGGTCGAGATCTGCTCGAGGTCTTCGATGCGGACCGCGGTCACGGCGACGACCTCCGACCGCGCGGACGCGCGGCGGACCAGGGCGGCGAGCCCTGCGTCGAACTCCGCCTGGTCGCCGATGTCGGCGACGGACTCCGCCGAGCGCCTGAGGTACCCGCGTATCGGTGCGCGCGAGGCGCGCAGCACCGAAGTCACGACGACGGCCACGATCGTGAGGGCGACCGTCAGGAAGCTCGTGTTCACCGTTCCGAAGACCGATTCGAAGAGGGCGCTCTCGGGCCCGGCCGTGACGAACGCCGTCGTTCGCGCCACGTAATACAGGGACTGGAAGCCCAGGACCGCGCCCAGCACCCATGCCGTCCGCGACTCCCCCAGCGTCCCTCGCAGGCACTCGACCGCTCCCGCGCCAGCGAAGCCGAGCAGCGGGACGAACATCCACAGAGCGCCGGCCCAGTCGCCGCCGGACGAGCCCTCGACGGCGACGGCCAGACCCGCGGCGACCACGGCACCCGCCACGAGCACGGAGGTCCAGGTCATCGACCGCCCGTTGAAGCGCCGGCATCCCAGCCACATGCAGCCGGTCCCGGCGACGAAGGCGGCGTTGCCCACGGCGATCGCCCACCATGCGCCGGGCGATTGCGCCCAGATCATGTAGGCGAGGGTCGTCAGCATGCCCGCGAGAAAACCGACCGACCAGATGCGGCCGGCGCCTTCGTCACGGCGCAGGAACGTCTCGAGGATGAACAGGACGCCGCTGACGTTCACCACGAGCGCTGTCATGACGAGCAGGCTCGCCAGGTCGAGACTCACGGCGCGCTCCCCCTCGTGCTCAGAGCGGGCAGCTTGACGATGAACGTCGTGCCCGCCCCCAGGGAGCTGTGCAGACCCAGCTCACCGCCGTGGGCGCGCACGATGTCTCGCGTGATCGCGAGTCCGAGGCCCGTGCCCGCCCGCCGCGCACCGCCGGCCTTGTAGTAGCGCTGGAAGAGCCGTGAGCGGTCGGCATCCGAGATGCCGACCCCTGTGTCGCGTACCAGGATCCAGCTGGACGCGCCGTCGGTCGTCGTGCCCAGGTACACGACGCCGCCGTCTTTGTTGTAGGTGATCGCGTTGGCGACGAGGTTGTCGACGACCTGCCGCACCCGCATCGGGTCGGCCCACACGGGCGCCGGCTCGAGCCCGGTCGTATCGATCGTGATCGCGCGCGTCTCGGCGCGTGGAAGCGCCGCCTCCGCCGCCGAGCGCACGACGTCCTGGGCATCCAGCTGCTGGCGGGCGAGCGATGCTTCCACCGACGACGGCGACGAGCTGGAGGCGGTCAGGATGTCGGCGACGATGCGCAGCAGGCGCTCCGCGTTGCGCTCGGCGATGTCGAGGTCGGCCCGCACCGTCTCAGGAAGCCCGGGATCTTCGATCGCCAGGTCGAGATAGCCGAGGATCGACGTCAGCGGCGTGCGCAGCTCGTGCGAGATCGAGGCGACGAGCTCGTCCCGCGCACGCAGGGCGTTCAGCTCGCTGGTGACATCCCGCGAGACCACGACGGCGCCGGCGTCGCGACCGTCGGGATCGGTGAGCCGGCGCGCACTGATCGTCAGGGCGCGCCGCGTCGCCGGATCCGAGCCGAACCACACCACCTGGTCGTCGAACGACTCACCGCGGCGCGCCCGCTCCACCGGAAGCTCGTCGGGCGGAAGCCTCGTCATGCCGTCGTCCCGGAACGCGGGCTGGCCCGCCTCCGGGTCGAGCGCGCGCTGCAGGCGACCCTGTGCGTCGTTGGCCACGGCGACCGTGCCGTCGGCGTCGATGCGCACGACGCCGAAATCGACGGCGTCGAGCACCTCGGTCACCACCTGTTCCTGGCGTCGGGTGCTCGCGAGCACACTCCGCAGCAGATGCGACTGCTTCGCCAGCAGGGTGCGCTGGGCTTCGGAGCGACGAGTGCTCAGATGACTGGTCGCCGCCACCGCCAGCAGCACGAGCGGAAGCAGGAGCGTCTGGTACGTCACATCTCCGGCGCTCAGCGCGATGAGGACCCCGGTGATCGCGACGACCGCGCCCATCGCGCCGAAGACGCCCAGAAGCCCGAACCCGCCGGCCAGCCACGTGATCGGGAAGATCCACAGCAGGCTGAGTGCCGATTCCGGCGCGGCGACCTGAAGGACGGCGATCGCGAGGATGTCCATCGCCGGGACCGCCGCGACCCAGCCTCGCGGCAGCCGGTTCCAGGACACGAGCAGGGTCGCACCGGTCACCGCGATGACGGCGACCACGCCCGTGAAGAAGAGAACGGCGTCGCCGGCGAACTCGCTGAGCGGCACGAGGATCCCCAGCACGAACACGACCGACGCCAGCAGCAGCTGGTTGAGCGTCGCGGTGCGATCCCGGGTCCGGTCGACGACATCCGGTCCGAGTTCGGGCGCGGTCCGTTCACCGAATCCTCGTCCGGCAGGCGCCGGCGGGGCATCCTGCGTGGTGGCACTCATACGGCGACCGTAACGGATGCCGCGGCGGGACGTCAGGAGCCTGGCGCGGCCTCGCGCCGACTCGGGTCGCGTCACCCGCGGGCGGCGATCGCTTCGCTCACCCACCGGGCATAGCGGTCCCATGGTTCGGCGTCGCCGCGACGCACCGTGTCGGCGTGCGCCAGCAGCCGGTCGGACGCACGGAACCACTCGGTGCCGCCGTACCGCTCCTCGGCGAACTGCTCGTGCCGTCGCCGCTCGAGCGCACGATCCCCACGCTCGAAGGCGAGCAGGTCGTCGTGCCAGATCACGGCGAGGCGCTGGCGCGGATTCGCCGTCGTCCCGATCTTCACGCGATCGGCGTAGCGGAGGTAGTAGACCACGTCGACGCGCGGCGGCGGCAGCTCGTGATCCGGGACCTCCCCGTGCCGCCACTCGCACACCGCGCACACCCACCCGGACGGCCAGCGCACGCCCAACCTCGAGCCGCACAGCAGGCACGGCGAGGGCAGGACGTCGGTCACGCCGTGCTCGGCGGCGGACCAGTCCGCCACCATCGTCAGGTGGGCCTCGCACAGCGCCACCGGAGCGTCGCCCGGCACCGCGCCGCGGCATCCGTCATCGTTCACGAGGCATCGTGCCGGTCGCCGGTCTTCCACGCGACGACCCTACGCCGGACCACCCCCACGGACGGCGAAAGGGCCGCCACCAGAGGTGACGGCCCTTTCGGCTGTGCGTCGCCGGAGCGACGGACGGATCAGCGACCCGAGAGCTTCTCGCGCAGCGCGGCGAGTGCCTCGTCGTCGGCCAGCGTGCCTGCGGGGCCGCTGTCGGACGAGAACGAGCTCGACGGGGCCTCGGCGGGAGCTGCTGCCTCGGCCTCCATGGCCTTGACGACGGCGGCCTTGTGAGCCTCCCAGCGCGAGTGGGCGGCAGCGTACTCCTGCTCCCACTTCTCGCGCTGCTCGTCGAAGCCTTCCTTCCACTGGTTGGTCTCGGGGTCGAAGCCCTCGGGGTACTTGTACTCCCCGTTCTCGTCGTACTCCGTGACCATGCCGTAGAGCGCCGGGTCGAACTCGGTGCCGAAGGGGTCGACCGACTCGTTCGCCTGCTTGAGCGAGAGCGAGATGCGGCGACGCTCGAGGTCGATGTCGATGATCTTGACGAAGACCTCTTCGCCGACCGACACGACCTGCTCGGCGAGCTCGACGTGCTTGCCCGACAGCTCGGAGATGTGCACGAGGCCCTCGATGCCGTCCGCGACGCGGACGAACGCACCGAACGGAACGAGCTTGGTGACCTTGCCCGGTGCGACCTGACCGATCGCGTGCGTGCGGGCGAAGACCTGCCACGGGTCCTCCTGCGTCGCCTTGAGCGACAGCGAGACGCGCTCGCGGTCCAGGTCGACCTCGAGGATCTCGACGGTGACCTCCTGGCCCACCTCGACGACCTCGGACGCGTGCTCGATGTGCTTCCACGACAGCTCGGAGACGTGCACGAGACCGTCCACGCCGCCCAGGTCGACGAACGCGCCGAAGTTGACGATCGACGAGACCGTGCCCTTGCGGACCTGGCCCTTGTGCAGGTTGTTGAGGAACGTGGTGCGCGACTCGGACTGCGTCTGCTCGAGCAGGGCACGGCGCGAGAGCACGACGTTGTTGCGGTTCTTGTCGAGCTCGAGGATCTTCGCCTCGATCTCCTGGCCGAGGTACGGCGTCAGGTCGCGCACTCGGCGCAGCTCGATGAGCGATGCGGGCAGGAAGCCGCGCAGACCGATGTCGACGATCAGACCGCCCTTGACGACCTCGATGACCTGGCCAGTGACGACACCGTCGGTCTCCTTGATCTTCTCGACGTCACCCCAGGCGCGCTCGTACTGTGCGCGCTTCTTGGACAGGATGAGGCGGCCTTCCTTGTCCTCCTTCTGGAGAACGAGGGCTTCGACCTCGTCGCCGACCTTGACGACCTCGTTGGGGTCGACGTCGTGCTTGATGGAAAGCTCTCGCGAGGGGATGACACCCTCGGTCTTGTAGCCGACGTCGAGGAGGACCTCGTCGCGGTCGATCTTCACCACGGTGCCCTCGATCAGGTCGCCGTCGTTGAAGAACTTCAGAGTCTTCTCGACCGCGGCCAGGAAGTCCTCGGCAGATCCGATGTCGTTGATCGCGACCTGCTTGGTGGCCGGGGCGGTCGTTGCGCTAGTCATGTAGTGGGTTGTCCTTGTTGGGTTGGGGTGTCGGGCCTCGGCACATCGCGCTTCTTCTTCTTCGATCGCTGAGCGAGCGAAGCAGGACGAAGCGCGAGCCGAGGCGAAGCGGATTCTTTTCGTGCGATGTCACGTCGTCCTTGCGGGATCCTCGGCGCCGGTGTCGACCGGTCGTCCAGGCGTGGCGAGATAGCCACACGAGTGACGCTCCAGGGTATCAGAACGCGGCGGTCCGCCGCGATGTTCCCTCAGGATCCGATCCGGCTCAGCGCTGAAGGTCGATGGGCGCCGTCGTGGTGCGATCGGGATCGAACGCGCCGTCCGCCTCGGCGGTGCCGCCGCGCAGCTCTTCCAGGCGCCGCTCCTCCCGGCGCTGGGCGTCGGCGAGCCACTCCCATCCGCCGGAAGCGCCGGTGCCGCGCGAGGCCGCGACCGACGCCGGAACCGTGGGCAACGGGGGTGTCATCGGCCGGACGACGGGAGCCGGCTCCGCCGCGCGCTCCGGCGGATGGCGCGAGAGCTCCGGCGCCCCGCCCGGCTGCTGGGCGATGAAGCCGCGCAGGCCGGCCTGCTGGATGACGCGCTGGATCGTGAGCCCGCGGTCGTCCGGGTCGCCGACGAAGCGGATCTCACGCAGCCCCTGCGCCTGCGCGGCGGACTCGAACACGAAATGGCCGTAGCCGAACATCCGCCCGATGACGGGCTTGTGCACCGAGATGTCGAGGATCCGCGCGAGCGGCATCGTCGCGATCCGCTGCGACAGGATCCCGTGCACGCGGAACACGCGCATGTTCGTGATCACGAACCGGTCCATGCGCTGTTCGAGGATGCGCCAGCCGGCGTGGGCGACGATCGCACCGCCGAGCACGGCGGGCACCCACCAGGCCTGCGGCGGCACGAACAGGGAGATGAGCAGCACCATGATTCCGGCGAGCAGCTCCAGCGTCGCACCCACGGTCGCGGCCCAGTGCTTTCGCACCTCGTCGATCACCACCTCGCCCTGATCGGCGATGAGGTGCTTGTCGATCCGCGGGTCGAAGACGCTCATCCGCCCGCGAGGGCGACGAAGAAGTCGACGACGGCGACTCCCGCACCCCACACGGCGCCCACGGCGCCCTGCACCGCGTTCGCGGCATCCTGCGGTCTCGTCACGAGGTAGAAGACGGCGAAAGCGATGATGAGGACGACGACGATTCGTCTGACCAGCTTCACGGTGAGGGGTCCCTTCGGATCTGCGGAACAGGCGATCCCCCCAGAACGCGACTTCTGCTGTTCTACCGCAACCGTGGGCGCGTGTGGGAAGGCGCGCGGCGCGTCGCGCATCGCACGACGGCCGGGCGCCCTGCAGGGCGGTGCCCTCGGACGGGCTCCCCTGCAACGATGGGGCCATGTGGATCGGGTGGATCGAGTTCGACCTCTTGCTGGGCGATGTGCACTCGCTCAAAGAGAAGCGCAGCGTGCTTCGCCCCCTCATCGCCGACCTCAGCCGGCGCACCGAGGCCGCGGTCGCCGAGGTGGCCGACCATGATCTGCACCGGCGCGCCGTCGTCGGCGTGGCCGTCGTGGCGTCGGGGTCGTCGCACGTCCGGGATGTGCTCGACCGCGCCGAGCGTGCCGTCGCCGAGCGGCCCGAGATCACCCTGCTCTCGACGCGGCGGGGCCTGCACTCGAGCGAGGACTGATCTCAGCCGGCGATCGCGTGCCCGATCGGCTCGGCGCCGCCGCCGAAGCGGATCGTGCGACCGATCGTGGAGTCGTCGGCGATCGTCGCGGCGATCACGGCGGCGACGTCGGCGCGCGACACCGCGCCGGAGCCTTCCGGATCAAGCTCGATGCGGCCGGTCGGCGGCTCGAGCGTGAGCGATCCCGGGGCGAGGATGGTCCAGTCCAGACCGGACCCGGTGAGGTGGCGGTCGGCCGCCCACTTGGCCTCCGCATAGGGGAAGAAGGACGAATCGGCGGCCACGCCGTGGTCGGCGCGGGAGCCGATCCACGAGACCATGACATAGCGTTCGACGCCGGCGGCGACCGCCGCCTCGATGGAGCGGATGGCGGCGTCCCGATCGACGGCGTACGTGCGGCGCGGATCGCCGCCGCCGGCGCCGGCGGACCACACGACGACGTCGTTGCCGCTGACGAGGTTGGTGAGCTGCTCGAGATCGAACGCCTCGATGTCGGCCACGAGCGGCTGTGCACCGGTCGCGGCGACGTCCGCCTCGTGGCCGGGGTTGCGCACGACGGCGGTGACGGTGTGACCGCGCGCGGTGAGCAGCGGTTCGAGCAGGAGCGCGACCTTGCCGTGTCCGCCGAAGATCAGGATGCGTGCCATGGGGTCTCCTTCGTCGTGTCGCGCGTTCTCGCCATTCGAGCCTAGGCGGCGTCCGAAGCCGCCAGAGACGGCTGCGACGCCGCCGCGCCGTCCGCGGCGATCGCCCGCACCGCATCCCGCCCCGCGCGGTTGGCGCCGACCGTGGACTGCGACGGTCCGTAGCCGATGAGGAACAGGCGCGGCTCGTCGATCGAGCGCCCGTTCTCGACGCGGATTCCGCCATCCGGCGTTCGCAGCCGCAACGGAGCCAGATGGCCCAATGCCGGACGGAACCCCGTGGCCCAGAGGATCGCGTCGGCCGGTTCGAAGCTTCCATCGGGCATGCGCACGCCGCCGGGCTCGATCGCGGTGAACATCGGATGCCGGACGAGCACGCCGCGCGCTTGTGCCGCGCGCGCCCAGGGCGACCAGTGCAAGCCGGTCACCGAGATGACGCTGCCGGGCGGCAGACCGCGGCGCACGCGATCCTCGACACCCGCGATCGCCGCCACCCGCGCCGGGATGTCGAATTCGTCGTCGATCCACTGCGGTTCGCGACGGGTGACCCACAACGTGTCGGCGACCCGCGAGATCTCGTCGAGCAGCTGCACGGCCGACACCCCTGCCCCGACGATCACGACGCGCTGTCCGGCGAACTCGTCCGCCGAGACGTAGTCCGCGACATGCAGCTGACGCCCAGCGAAGCGCTCGCTCCCGGGATAGCGCGGCCAGAACGGGCGGGTCCACGTGCCGGTCGCGTTGATCACATACCGCGCGCTCCACGACCCGCGGTCGGTGTCCACCAGGAGGCGACCTCGTGGGTCCTCGTCCGCCCGACTCACGGCGCGCACGCTGACGGGTCGTCTGACCTCCAGCGCGAAACGCCGCTCGTACTCGGCGAAATAGGCCGGCAGCACGTCGCGGCTGGCCGCGGCGGGGTCCGCGGGCGGCACAGCGAACCCGGGAAGCTCATGGATGCCGTTGACCGTCGCCATCCGCAGCGAAGGCCAGCGATGCTGCCACGCTCCCCCGGGTCGGTCGTCGGCGTCCAGGACGACGAAGGTCCGGTCTTCCGGAACGGCTCTGCCCTGCGGAACGAAGCCTCGACGCTGAAGGTGGTAGGCGGCCGAGAGTCCCGCCTGCCCCGCGCCGATCACAGCGACGTCGACGACAGCGGGGTCCATGCCGAGCGCAACGCTGAGGCCGCTTGACGGATTCCCGGAGCCCGCGTGGACTCTGGATGCAGCCACCCCCGCGCTGCTAGCGTGCCAGGGAACGACCGGCCCCGCCGGCAGCACCGCAGAAGGGAACGATGACGTGACCGATGCCGAAGGCTCCACCCCCACACAGGTCACCGCGGGGCGCCCGCGCGAGCAATGGACCGGCCAGGTGGGGTTCATCCTCGCCGCCATCGGGTCGGCGGTGGGTCTGGGCAACATCTGGCGATTCCCGGGCGTCGCGTACGAGAACGGCGGAGGCGCGTTCCTCATCCCGTACCTCGTCGCGCTGCTGACCGCCGGAATCCCGATCCTCTTCCTCGACTACGCACTCGGCCACCGATTCCGCGGCGCCGCGCCCACGGCGTTCCGCAGGGTCGGGCGCGCAGTGGGCCGCTGGACCGAATCGCTGGGCTGGTTCCAGGTCGCGATCGCCTTCGTCATCGGGCTGTACTACACCGCCGTGATCGCGTGGGCGCTCAGCTACTTCGTGTTCTCGTTCGATCTGCGGTGGGGCGACGATCCGGCGGGGTTCCTCACCGGCGAGTATCTGCGGGTCGGTGAGCCAGGGATCAGCTTCGAGTTCGTGCCGAATGTGCTCATCCCGCTCGCGATCGTGTGGATCGCGGCGATCGTGGTGCTGGCCGCGGGCGTGGCGAAGGGCCTGCAGCGGGTGAACGTGATCTTCCTCCCGCTGCTGGTCGTCGCGTTCCTGATCCTCGTCGTCCGCGCCCTGTTCCTCGACGGCGCCGCCGAAGGACTGAACGCGCTCTTCACACCCGACTGGGCCGCGCTCGGCGATCCCAATGTGTGGATCGCGGCGTACAGCCAGATCTTCTTCTCGCTCTCGATCGCGTTCGGCATCATGATCACCTATGCCTCCTATCGCCGCCGCCGCGCGAATCTGACCGCACCCGGACTGGTCGTCGCCTTCGCGAACTCGTCGTTCGAGATCCTGGCCGGCATCGGCGTCTTCGCGACGCTCGGCTTCTTCGCATTCCAGCAGGGCATCGCGGTCGCCGACCTCGAGGGACTGACCGGCGTCGGTCTGTCGTTCATCACCTTCCCCGCGATCGTGTCGCAGATGCCTGGCGGACCCCTGTTCGGCTGCCTCTTCTTCGGCTCGCTGGCGCTGGCGGGGTTCACCTCGCTCATCTCTGTCCTGCAGGTGGTGTCGGCCGCGATCCAGGAGAAGTTCCGGCTGTCGCCGCGAGCCGCCGCCATCGGCGTCGGCGTGGTGTCGGCTGTGCTCTCGGTGCTGCTGTTCTCGACCACGACCGGCCTGCTCGCGCTGGATGTGACCGATCAGTGGGCGAACAACATCGGCATCGTGGCATCCGCCGTCATCATGACGATCCTCGTCATCTGGGTGCTCCGTCGCGGCCCCGAGCTGCGCTATCACCTCAACGCCGTCTCGACCTTCAAAGTCGGCCGCTTGTGGGTCGCGCTCGTCGGCGTCCTCGCGCCCGTGGTGCTGGGCTACATGCTCATCTCCCGCATCGTCGCGCTGATCGTGGAGGGTTACGAGGGGATGCCGGGCTGGTACCTGCTGCTCTTCGGGTGGGGAACGATCGCGTTCATCGTCGTGGCGGCGATCGTGATGACGGCGCTCAGATGGCGGGATTCGCCCGATGACTTCACGCCGTGGCCCGAGTATCCCCCGGCCGAACGCGTCGCCTCGACGACCGAGAGGAAGGTGTCGTCATGACTCCGCTCGCGATCACGTTCCTGGTGCTGGCCATCGTCATCGTGTGGGGCGGCCTCGTGGCGAGCACGGTGTTCCTGCGTCGCAGCCCCGACGTCGCCGAGTACCCGGCCGGCGCCCTCGACGATCACCGCGAGGACGAGGCTCCGATCGAGCACGACACCTGATCGACGCCCGCCGAGTGTGGCCCGGACCGCGCGCCCTCAGTTGAGATTGCGAGTGGAGGCGGGGATCATCCCGTCGCGGTAGAGGTCTGCGGCGACGTCCTGCAGCGCCGTGAGCGCGACCCGCTGCGGCATCGGGCCGTACGACACCCGGGCGACGCCGAGCGCCTCGTACTCCGCCGCACGCAGCGTGCCGGGCAGCCCGATCACGCTGAGCTTGCGCTCGCCGATCCCCTCCACGAGCCGCCGGGTCACATCGGCATCGAGGATGCCGGGCACGAAGACGAGGTCTGCTCCGGCGGCGAGGTAGGCCCTGCCACGCTCGATCGCGTCGGCGACGGATGCCTCGACCGGGCGGTCGCCCGCGCGGACGAAGGCGTCGGTGCGGGCGTTCAGCACGAACGGGACGCCCTCGGCCTCGCCTGCCGCGACGATCGCCTCGACCGCCGCGACGGCCTCGTCGAGCGGGCGCAGCCGGTCCTCGACGTTCGCACCGACGACGCCCTTGCCGATCGCGCGCCGCACGGTCTCGCCCGGGTCGCCGAAGCCGGCGTCGAGGTCGGCGCTGACAGGCAGGTCGCCCACGACCTCGACGATGCGGCCGACCATGTCGAGCATGAGGTCGAGCGGGATGTTCTCCCCGTCGGCATAGCCGAACGTGGCCGCGATCGAATGGCCGGCGGTGGCGATGGCCCGCGTCTCGGGGAGCGCCGCGATCGCCTTCGCCGATACCGCGTCCCACACGTTCACCACCCGGAGGATCTCGGGCGCGGAGTGAAGTCGTGCGAGGGTCTGTGCTCTGTCGGCCTGAGTGGTCATGGACCAACGCTAGCGGTCCCCGGCGGGCCCGCGGCGCTCGGCGTCAGGACGTGATCACGAGGCCGTCGACATACCACCAGCCGCCGCTCCGGCGCACGAACCGGCTGCGCTCATGCAGCTCTCCGCGCTCGCTGCCGCGGCGCCACGTCGCGCGGAATTCCACCGTGCCGCGCGCGTCGTCCGGACCGCCGTCTCGAGCCTGGACGATCTCGAGTCCGGTCCAGCGCAGCACCGGGTCCAGCGTGAGGTCATCCGGCCTCGTGCCCGGGTGCCAGGACGCGACGAGGTGGCGCACGTCGCCCACGACGAACGCGGTGTAGCGGGAGCGCATGAGTCGTTCGGCGGTAGGGGCCGGGTCACCGCCGAGCACGGGGCCGCAGCATCCGTCGAATCGCTCTCCGCTCCCGCAGGGACAGCCGGACGCCGGTTCGACCCGGATGAAGCCCTCGCCGGTGGCACGGGATGCCGCTGCACCGAACGACACTCACGCACCGGCCTTCTCGGCGCACGTGACGCACCGGGTCGCGAAAGGGCGGGCCCGCAGGCGCGCGATCGGGATGCCGCGACCGCAGTCGACACACACGCCGTAGGTGCCGGCCTCCCACCGCTGTACGGCCTCGTCGATCTCGGCGATCTCGCGTCGCGCCGCGTCCTGGAGCCCGACGGCGCGCGCCCACTCACCCGAGAGCGTCACACCCTCGGGGTCGTGCTCGTCGTCGGCCACGGCCGAGCCTCGATCCTCGCGGAGCTCGGCGATCGTGGCGTCCATCGCGACGAGACGCACGTTCGCCTCCTCGCGGAGCTCGTCGAGGAGCTCGCGGAGCTCGGTGCGATGGGCGGCGGTGGTCATCGCCTGAGAGTACGCCCGATGCGGATCCCGCGGTGGGCGACGAGCCGCATCATTCCGAGACGACGACCGTGAAGGTCACATCCTGGATGCCGCCGTTCTCGTTCGACAGGACGACCGTCGTCGTGCCCTCGCCGAGCGCTTCGACGCCGGGGTTGAACGTCGCGCTGCCGTCTTCACGTCCGGGGACGAACTCTGCCACTGCGGAGTCCTCGACTTCGCCGCGATAGCTGTCGACGGCGAGGTCGCCGGTGTCGATGTCGAGCACCTGCCCGACCACGAGGTCCACGGTCTCGCCCTGCAACGACCCCGCATCGCGCGTCACCGGAGCGACGACGGGCGGCGAGGAGGCGCACCCGGCGAGAATCAGCGCTGAACCGGCCAGGGCCAGGGCGAGAACGCCCCCGTGCTTCCATATGGTCATGCGGTCATGATGGCAGGCGTCCGTCCGCACGGCCAGCATGCGGCGAACGTCGGGTCGGGCCATAAGGATCTCCCAGGTCCCGATGGAATCCTGACGACGGCGCCGCGGAAGGGATACCCGAGTCCCGCCGCCGGCGCCCTTGGCGCTGCGTCGCGCGGACCCCTCTCTCGCGCCCGACCCCCGGGGGCACGTGAGGCGGTCTCACCGGCCGGCCCAGGGGCCGGCGATCCGCGAACCCCCCGCGCGGTCGCCGGCTTCTCCCGGGGTGGCGCGGTTCGCATCATCGGGCGTGCTCTGCGCGCACGCGCGGCACGAGAGTCCGTCGAGCACGCTGCACCGACCGCACGACCGCGCGCACCGGCAGCCCGATGGCATACGCGAATGCACCGGACGCCGACGTGTCGCTGCGTCCCAGCGCGACTCTCCGCTCCCATGCGTCGCGGAGCGCTCCGCCACGTCGCGCGAGCGCCGGGCGCGGTGCGAGCTCGCCCGCTCGTCGCCGCGCGATCAGCTCGGCGGTCGCCTGCTCCCAGTCGTCCGCGTCGGGGGCATGGAAGTAGTTGTCGTCGAGCCAGCTGGAGGCGGGATGCCGCAGCCGACGCGCGACGACGTCCTCTTCACTGCCGAGCAGACCGGCATCGGCGAGCGTCTCGTTGATGAGCGCCCGCGACACGCCGAACGTGTCGAGCGCGATCACCGGCAGGCCGCGCGCGATCGCCTCGATCGCCGCGGTCGAGCTGACCGTGACGAGCCCCTCGGCGGTCGCGAGAGCGACATTCATCGGCGACGTCGAGGTGACCAGGTTCGGCGGGAGCGCACCGAGGGTCGAGAGCAGTTCCGGGTACCCGTCGTGCTCGACGTGCGTCTGCTGCTCCCCTTCGGCCGCGCGCAGCTTCACCACGACGCGCCGTGACGGATCGGCCTCGGCTGCACGGACGAGCATCCGCGCGACTCGGAGGCGATCCGCCCGGGTGGCCGGCACGCGGGCCTGCGCCGCGAATACGAGGTCGCTGCCCGTTTGCTCGCCGGCCGTTCCCGCCGCGCCATGGGCGGCGCCGCGGGCGAACGGCAGGGTGGCGAGTGCGAACCGTGCGCCGAAGCCGGTTCGCTCCGACAGGGCGGTGAAGTCGCGCAGTTCACGCCGCGAATGCACGACGAAGAGGTCGCACTGGGTCCGGTAGACAAGCGCCTTGCGGGTTGCGGGGATCGAGATTCCAGGAAGTCCCGTCATGATGACCGGTCGCGGCCGCATCGCGGCCACGTCACGCGCGAGCACGCGGACGAGGGGCCCGCGCGCCGCCACGAGCACGGCATCCGGACGCAGTTCCCGCAGGCGGGCCGACAGCGCTGCGTACTCGATGCGCTCGACACGGTCAGGCGCGAGGCCGGAACCGCTCAGCGCCGCCGCTCGCTGAGCCTCGCTCACCACGAGCGGCGTCTCGAGCACGAGCAGGGTCGCATCCCACCGGTCCGTGGCGCCGCCGATCAGGGCGGCCGACCATTTCACGTACGAGTCGGTGTCGGCGATGGCGACGATCCGCAACCGCCCGCCGCCGGGAGGAGCGGCCGTCACGCGGGGACGCGGCGCAGCTTCGCCATCGGTGCGAGCTCGCTCTGATAGACGCGCTTGACCCCGTCGCCGAGCGCCGACTCGATCACGCGGATGTCGCGGACGAGGTGCTGCAGACCGGTGGGCTCGAGCGACGCCGCGTGGTCGGAGCCCCACATCGTCCTGTCCAGGGTGATGTGCCGCTCGACCGCGACCGCGCCCAGCGCGACCGCCGCGAGAGAGATCTGCAGGCCGCGCTCATGACCGGAGTATCCGACGGGCACACCGGGGAAGCGCTCGCGCAGCGCCGGGATCATCCGCAGGTTCGCCTCGCCGGGCTCCATGGGGTACGTGGACGTGGCGTGCATCAGCAGGAGCCGCTCAGTGCCGAGCACATCGATCGCGGCGTCGATCTCGTCCATCGTCGACATGCCGGTGGAGAGGATGACGGTCTTGCCGGTGTCGCGCAGCGCCCGCAGCAGGCCGTGGTCGGTCAGCGATGCCGAGGCCACCTTGTGCGCGTGCACTCCCAGGTCCTCCAGGAACGCGACACTCGGCTCGTCCCACGGCGAGGCGAACCATTCCAGGCCCCGCAGCATCGCGTGATCCGAGATCTCGATGTACTGGTCGCGGTCGAACTCGACGCGGTACCGGTACTCGAGGTATGTCATCGTGCCCCACGGCGTCTCGCGCGGGATGTCGCGCATGTGCTCGGGGGTCGCGATCTCGGGCGTGCGCTTCTGGAACTTCACCGCGTCCGCGCCGGCGTCGGCCGCGACGTCGATGAGGCGCTTGGCCAGCTCCACATCGCCGTTGTGGTTGAGTCCGATCTCGGCGATGACGTAGGCGGGGCGTCCGCCGCCGATGACGCGGGAACCGATCGTGACGGTCATGATGTCTCCTGTGATGCGGTGAAGGGGTCGGTCAGGGTGCGTACGGCCGGACGCGCGGCGAGCACGCGTTCGGCCAGATCCCGCACGGCGCCGTCGCCACCGGGACGGTCCAGCACCACACGAGCGGCGGCGAGGACGAGCGGATGTGCGTCGGGCACGGCCACCGGCCATCCGACGATCTCGAGGCACGGGAGGTCGTTGACGTCGTTGCCGAGATAGGCGATGCGAGACAGCGGGATGCCACGCGACGCGCCCCAGTCGCGAAGCGCGGTCGCCTTGTCGGCGGCGTTCTGGACCACTTCCACGCCGAGCTTGCGTCCTCGGGCCGCGACGACCGGGTTGGCCTCGGTCGACAGGATCAGCAGCGGGATGCCGGCCGCCCGCAGCAGCGACACCCCCATGCCGTCTGCACGGCTGACGGTGACGGCCTCGACTCCTGCCTGGTCGACGCGCACGGTGTCGTCGGTGTGCACGCCGTCGAAGTCGGTCACCACCGCGTCAGCCAGCACCGGCGCCGACCGGTCCACGAGCGGTGCGAGCGCGCGGGCCACTTCGAGCTCGTCGGTCGTGTCGATCTCTATCGCGGTGCGCGGCTCGACCTCGGCGATGCCGACGCTTCCGAAGAAGCGATGCCTGCTCGCGCGGAATCCGGCGGCGCGCATCACATAGAAGGCGCCGGTCTCGAGGTAGTGCGGATCGCGGTCCTGACGTCTCGGCCGCACATCCATGTCGTGGTTGATCGCCTGCGCGGCGCCGCCCACGCCCTTCTCCCACAGGAAGCCGTACGTCTCGATCGCGGAGAAGACGCTGTCTCGCCGCCGGGAGCGGACGAGCTGCACCGCGTCGGCCAGCGCGTCCACGTCGATGAACGGCGACGTCGGCTGGAGGAAGGCGACCACCCCCACGTCCACGCCGCGCGTCTCCAGCTCGCTGATCGCGTGCAGCAGCGCGCTCTCGGACGACGCCCCGTCGTCGGCCAGGCGAACCGGCCGCTCCACGATCTCGGCCCCCCATTCGGCGGCGACCGCCGCGATGTCGGCGTCGTCGGTGGTGACCACGACGCGGTCGATCGCCGCGCAGCGCTGCGCGGCATCCACCGCCCGTGCCACAAGGGGGACTCCGCCGACGCGCCGCAGGTTCTTGCGGGCGATCCCCTTGGACCCTCCGCGCGCGGGAATGATCGCGACGACCTCGCTCATGCCGTCACCGTCCGCGTCGCCCCGCGTCGTGCGGAGGTGTGAAGCCGCGAGCCTGTGCCGGCCAGGACCAGCGGAATCGTGGTGGACGTGCTCGAGGGCAGAGTGTGGATCTCGAGAGGCTCGCGCGCGCCCGCGAGCACCAGCTCGACAGGAAGCCGCGTCTCGCGGATGCGGATCCCGGCCACGACGGCGACCGCGTCCAGCTGCTCCGACGTCTCACGACGGTGCGGCAGGTAGACCGCGCCTTCGGCGGCGGCATCCGTCACCCATGTCAGGTAGTCGGCGAGCGGCATCCGTCCGTCGACGGGTCGCGCGCTGCCCAGGACGATGCGTCGCCCGAGCTCCGGTGCCGCCGGCGCCGTGGCACGCGTCCATGCGAAGTCGTGACGGCGGACGCCGAAACCGCGGTCCGACAGCGCGTCGAGGCGGTCCGCTCCGAGGTCGAATGCGGTGAACATGCCGGCACGGCGGGCGGCCGCACGCCGGCGCACCACCTCCGCCGCGAACGGGGCCGCGATCGTGGTGAGACCACGCTCGACGACGGACGGCCGGGCATAGGGCCGGCGTCCCAGCAGCGTGTCGGCGTATGAGAGCGCGAGGGCGCCGTCGTCGAGGAAGGTGATCCGGCGTGGGCGGAGCACGCTCGCCGCCAGACGGAACTGGCCCGAGAAGCCGTCGCCGACCAGCCAATGGCGGTGCCGGGCGAGCAGAGTCCAGGGAATGCCGAGATAAGGCTCGAGATCGCTGAAGCGGGCTCCCCGCGCGACCAGCTCGTCGGCCGTCTCGGAGATCTGCGGCGTCAGCCGGCCGGCGACCGGCACCGACGTGCCGTGTGCGGCGGCCCACTCGGCGGCGCCGAGCAGCTGGAGCGGCGACTCGACCCACGCCAGAACATCGTCCGTGCCCATGTCGCCTCCTTCGCGGCTGAGAGCGGTGCGCACGCTCTCGCGCGCCGTCTCACCACGGTGCGCGGGAGATGTGAACAAGACGGGTGCCGACAGGCGACCGGCTATCGGCCGGCAGGTGAACGGGAGGTGCCTCGCTGCAGCCGCCTTTCCGCCGCGCGCGCGTCGCACCCGCGTGCCAGGATGAAGCGGTGACCGACCGCCTCATGCTGCTCGATTCCGCCTCCTTGTACTTCCGCGCCTTCTACGGCGTGCCCGACACGGTGCGGGCGCCCGACGGCACGCCGGTGAACGCGGTGCGCGGATTCCTCGACATCATCACGAGGCTCATCACGACGTACCGGCCCACGCACCTCGTGGCGTGCTGGGACGACGACTGGCGGCCGCAGTGGCGCGTCGACCTGATCCCGACCTACAAGACCCACCGCGTGGCCGAGGTGGTCGCCGCAGGCCCCGACATCGAAGTCGTGCCCGATCCGCTCGAGGTGCAGGTGCCGGTCATCCGCGACACGCTCGACGCGCTGGGACTGCGCATCATCGGCGCGCCCGCGCACGAGGCCGACGACGTCATCGGCACGCTCGCGACGACGGCGACGATGCCCGTCGACATCGTGACGGGCGACCGCGACCTCTTCCAGCTCGTCGACGACGCGCGCGAAGTGCGCGTCATCTACACCGCGCGAGGCATGAGCAACCTCGAGGTCGTCACCGACGCGACCGTGGTGGCCAAGTACGGCGTGCTGCCGGGGCAGTACGCCGACTTCGCGACCCTTCGCGGCGACTCGTCCGACGGCCTGCCGGGTGTCGCGGGAATCGGAGACAAGACAGCCGCGGGTCTGCTGGCAGCCCACGGCGACCTCGCCGGCATCCTCGCGGCCGCCGAGACGAGCGAGGGGATGTCGGCCGGAGTGCGCGCGAAGCTGCTCGCCGGTCTGCCCTATCTGGCCGTCGCACCGCAGGTGGTGGCCGTCGTGCGAGATCTGCCGCTGACGGTGCCCGACACACGGCTGCGACCGCTCGACGACCAGGGCAAGGCGGATGCCACGTCTCTCGCCGAGCGCTGGGCTCTGGGCACCGCGATGACTCGCATCGTCGGCGCGCTCGACACCTTCTGACCCGCGCCGTACTCCCGCGGGAGTACGGCGGAGCGTCCTGCCGTCAGATTCCGCATAGACGAGCCCGGCGTACGATCGTGCCCATGCCAGGCCGCACGTGGGACGAGTCCGGCTCGCGCTTCCGGCGATCGACGGCGGTCGGGCTGGTGGTCCCGGTCGTCGTCTCGCTGCTGATCCAGGTGCCCGGCACGATCGGCGCCTCGTGGTGGCAGCACGTGCCGCTGCCCGCCGCGCTGACGAGCATCGCTCTGGCCGCGGCATCCGCCCTCGCTCTCCTGGCCGCACGCCGCTGGCCCGGCCCCACCGTCGCGGTGGTGGCGGCGCTGGTGACCGTCGACCTCTTCGTCCCGCCGGTGTTCGGGCCGCCGCCGGCCGCCCTCGCCTTCGCGATCATCGGCGCGGTCGTGCGGGGAGCCCGCATCTGGGCCCTCTCGGCAGTCGGCCTCGCCTGGCTCGCGGCGATCGTCGGCGCCGAGCTGACCGGCTCGCAGTGGCATCCGGTGCGGATCGCCGTCGCGACGCTCGCGCTGGCGGTCTGCTTCGCCATCGGCGAGGGGATCCGTGCGCGCAGCTCGCGGCCCGCCGGCGCGCCGCCGAGCAGGAGGAGCGCACGCGCATCGCACGCGAGCTCCATGACGTGCTCGCGCACTCGCTCAGCCAGATCGCCGTGCAGTCGGGCGTGGGGCTGCACCTCTTCGACCGCGAACCCGAACGTGCCCGCGAGGCGCTGGCCAACATCCGATCGCTCAGCGCGACCGGGCTCGACGAGGTACGCGGCGTGCTCGCGTTCCTGCGTGGCGACGAGGTGGGCGCGCCCGACACGGCTCCGCTCACACCTCAGCCGCAGCTGGCGCAGCTGCCGTCGCTCGTCGCAGGCCGATCCGGGCTGGGGCTCACGGTCGCGCTCGAGGACCGCATCGACGGCGATGTGCCGGCCAGCGCCGTGCAGACCGTCGCGTACCGCATGGTCCAGGAGGCCCTCACGAACGTGGTGCGTCATTCGGCCGCGTCGCACGCGACCGTGACGGTCGCTCGCGACGGCGGCAGCCTCGTGCTGACCGTCACGGACGACGGGGCAGGCTTTCCCGCCGGCACCGTGGAGCGGGGCGGCATCCGGGGAATGCGGGAGCGTGCCGAACTGGCCGGCGGCGGTCTCGAGGTGGAGAGCGGACCGCGCGGCACGAGCGTGGTCGCCCGCCTGCCGTGGGAGGGTGCGTCATGATCCGGGTCGTGCTCGCCGACGACCACCAGCTCGTTCGGGCGGGATTCCGCGCGCTGCTGGACTCGGAACCCGACATCGAGGTCGTCGCCGAAGCGTCCGGCGGCCGCGACCTGGTTGCGTCGCTGCGACGCACCAGGGCAGACGTCGCGCTGGTGGACATCCGCATGCCCGACGGCGACGGCCTGTGGGCGACGGAGCAGATCACGGCCGATCCCGCGCTCGCCGCCGTGCGGGTCGTGATCGTGACGACGTTCGAGCTCGACGAATACGTCACCCGCGCCATCCTGGCCGGCGCGAGCGGGTTCCTCGTCAAAGACACCGAACCCGCCGACCTCATCCGCGCCGTGCGGGTCGTCGCCGGCGGCGACGCGCTCCTCTCGCCCGGCATCACCAGGCGGCTCATCGAGCGCGCCGCGGCGGGCATGCGCCCGACGGCGGATGCCCGCGCGCTGGACGCGCTCACGGAGCGCGAGACGGACGTCCTGCGGCTCGTGGCCGAGGGCCTCACGAACGAAGAGATCGGCGCGCGCCTGCACCTGTCCCCTCTGACGGCGAAGACGCACGTCTCGCGCATCATGCAGAAGCTGCACGCTCGCGACCGGGTGCGGCTGGTGATCCTCGCGTACGAGGCCGGGCTGGCCACGCCGGGCTGGCATACCTCGCCCTGACCTCTGCGCGGCCTCGTACTCCGCACGGAGCAGCCCAAGTCACTCCGCGCGGCGGATTCGCTCCCGGTGCGACTCGCCTTGACTGACGGCATCCGGTCGTTCCGTCCTGGTCCGGCCGGCTCGAGAGAGGACACCCGCATGACTGCAACGCTCGCCACCGGGATGCTGGCAGCCCCGGTCGCCGCCCACTACGCCGGCCCGTGGGGGCCCGGCTGGTGGTTCCTGTTGATCCCGCTGTTCTGGATCGCCGTGTTCGCCGTTCTCTTCGCGATCTTCGGGCGCCGCTGGCGTCGCGCGGCAGAGAACGGGTACGGCCCGCACGGCCGGCTGAGTCCTGCCCGCCAGGCCGAGGCGACGCTCGCCGAACGCTTCGCCCGCGGTGACATCGACGAGACGGAGTACCGCGCGCGGCTGGAGGTGATCCGCACCAACGCCACCGGATGATGGATGCCGCGACCCGCGCCGGGCACGACGCCCGCCGCGGGTCGCGGCGACGGCTTTCCGGCCCTGACTCGGCTACGCGCCGCGCGACCGCCCGGTCCAGGCTCGGAGCCGCTCCACCTCCCAGGTCGTGACGATGCGTTCGGGCGGAACGCCGATCCGCTCCGCCCGCTCGGCGCCGTAGTCGAGCAGCGACAGCTGCCCCGGCGCATGGGCGTCGGAATCGATGGAGAAGAGGCAGCCGATCTCGAGAGCGAGCGCCATGAGTTCATCGGGGGGATCCTGGCGCTCGGGTCGCGAGTTGATCTCGACCGCCACGCCGTTCTCGACGCACGCCTCGAACACCGGCCGCGCGTCGAACGTGGAGGGCGGCCTGGTGCCGCGGGACCCCTCCACGAGGCGTCCGGTCACATGGCCGAGCACGTCCACGCGCGGGTTCGACGCCGCCGCGACGAGCCGGCGGGTCATCGGCCCGCGCTCCATGCGCAGCTTCGAGTGCGCCGAGGCGACGACGACATCCAGCTCGTCCAGTAGCTCCGGCTCCTGATCGAGCGTGCCGTCGTCGAGGATGTCGACCTCGATGCCCGAGAGCAGAGTGAAGCCGTCGCCGCTCATGCCGCGGATCACCTCGAGCTGTGCGCGCAGCCGCTCCGGAGAGAGCCCGTTCGCTACCCGCAGTCGAGGCGAGTGGTCGGTGAGCGCCAGATACCCGTGCCCGAGCGCACGTGCCGCGTCGACCATCAGGTCGATCGACGTGAGGCCGTCCGACCAGTCGCTGTGCGAGTGCAGGTCGCCGCGCAGCAGCCCTCGCAGCGTGGACGCCCGCTGAACGCCCGCGCGCTCGCGCAGATCGGCGAGGTACGCCGGCACGCCCCCGGCCAGCGCCTCCTGGATCACGGCGAAGGTCGAGTCGCCCACGCCCTTGCGGCGGCGCAGCGAGGCCGAATCCCGCAGCTCGGCATCGCTCAGGCCCGCGATGGCGTCGGCCGCCGCACGGAAAGCCTTGGACTTGTACCGCGACGACCGCTCGCGCTCGAGCAGCGTCGCGATCTCGCTGAGCGCGTCGTGAGGATTCACTCGCCCTCCGGCTCGGTCGTGCGCGTCACGTCAGGCGACTCGCGCCGACTTCACGACGACCGGCGCACCGGCCAGCCGGTGCAGCGCCCAGCCGAACATGATGGACAGGATGCCGATTCCGATGGCGAAGGCGGCGACGCCGAACGAGACCACCGAGGTGAACAGCGACGCACGCAGGAACGAGGCGTTCATCATGGTGGCGCGCAGCGGGTCGTCCTGGGGCAGCTCGGCGTACGTCTTGCCCTCGGACGCCTCCAGCGCGTGGTGCTGGATGATGTCGGCCTGCACGAACGCAGTGAACGGCCCCGCAACGGTCTGCCCCTGGAACGCCATCGCGTCGTCCGGGATCGCGATGCGCTCGGCCTGCAGCTGCGTGGACACCATGATCCACACCACGATGCCGACGACGATCAGCACGACGCCCGCGAGGATCCCGAGGATCCCGACGACCTTCACTCCACCGAGCGAGCGTGCGGGCGGCTCGACGGATCCTTCCACGGCGGCGGCGGTCTGATCGGTCATCACGTCCTCCTGACGGTGGCTGTCCCCCGCCACACGCTAGCGGGAGCCGGCGACCGGGTGGAAGACCGTCGTGATGCGCGTCGTCCTCAGCGGGCGAGTTCGCGCGTGGTCTCGACCCAGCGGTCGAGTGTCGCCGCCGCGGCGCCGCCGTCGATGGCGGCCGCGGCCTCACCCTGCGCCTCGGCCAGCCGCTCGAGGATCGGCCGCTGCACCTCGGTCGCGTCACGGAACAGCCGGTAGGCGACGATCCCGGCGGCGGCGTTGAGCAGCACGATGTCGCGGACCGCCCCCCGCTCGCCCTGCAGCACCCGCCGGACGACGGCCGCATTGTGCGCCGGGTCGCCGCCCAGCAGGTCGTCGATCTCGGCGAGCGGGATACCGAGGTCGCGCGGATCGAGGTCATGCTCGTGCACGTCGCCGCGGCTGACCTCCCATAGCCGGCTGTGCCCGGTCGTCGTCAGCTCGTCCAGTCCGTCGTCGCCGCGGAACACCAGGGCGGTCGCGCCCCGCGTGCGGAAGACGCCCGTGATCAGGGGCACGCGGTCCAGGTGCGCGACGCCCACCGCGTTGGCCTCGGCGCGCGCGGGATTGCAGAGCGGCCCCAGGAAGTTGAACACGGTCGGCACACCCAGCTCGCTGCGCGACGGGCCGGCGTGCCGGAACCCGGGGTGGAACGCGGTGGCGAACGCGAACGTGATCCCCGCTCGCGAGAGCGTCTCGGCCACGGCCTCGGGCGAGAGCGTGAGGTCGACTCCGAGTGCGCCGAGCACATCCGACGAACCGGACGCGGAGCTCGCCGCCCTGTTGCCGTGCTTGACCACGGGGACACCGGATGCCGCGGCCACCAGCGCCGCCATCGTCGAGACGTTCACCGTGCCGAAGCGGTCGCCGCCGGTGCCGACGATGTCGAGCACCGCCGCATCCACGGGCAGCGGCAGCGCCGCCTCGAGGATCGCGTCGCGGAAGCCGACGATCTCGTCGACGGTCTCCCCCTTCGCCCGCAGCGCGAGCAGGAACCCCGACAGCTGCGACGGCGTCGCGGCGCCCGACATGATCTGGCGCATCGCCCACGTCGACTCCGACACGCTCAGGTCGCGCCTCTCGAGCAGCGCGGTCAGGATCCCGGGCCAGGTGTAGAGCTCCGCCATAACCGAGAAGCCTAGCGGGGGCGCGAGATCGCAATGCGTTCGTGACACCGCGTCCCATCCGAGCCGAACCGGCGTGTTCACCGCACGTTCACGGCCGACTCGCGGTGTTCTCTTAGGACGCCCTAAGTTCGGTAGGGGGCAAATAGTGCCCCGCGATGCGAAAATCGCGGCGTCGCATCGGCCATAATGGGGTGTGTGACGACCTCCACAGCGACCTACTCCCAGGCCATGCGGTCCGTCAAGCGGCCGGATCCGGTCGCTGTCGGCACCATCGTGTGGCTCGGCAGCGAGGTGATGTTCTTCGCGGGCCTCTTCGCGATCTACTTCACCCTCCGCAGCACCTCGCCCGATCTGTGGGCCGAGAGCACGCAGCTGCTGAACGTCCCGTACGCCCTCGTGAACACCATCATCCTGGTGCTCTCGTCGGTCACGTGCCAGATGGGCGTGTTCGCGGCCGAGCGGTTCCAGCCCTACACGGTGAAGTCGAACTCGTTCTGGCAGCGCTGGGGCATGGTCGAGTGGTTCTGGCTGACCTTCGCGCTGGGCGCCATCTTCGTGTCGGGCCAGGTGTGGGAGTACGCGCAGCTGGTCGCCGAGGGCCTCCCCATCAGCGCCAACGCGTACGCATCGGCGTTCTACCTGACGACCGGCTTCCACGCCCTGCACGTCACCGGCGGCCTCATCGCCTTCCTGCTGGTGATCGGACGCGCGTACGCCGTCAAGAACTTCGGGCGCAAGGAGATGACGTCCTCGATCGTGGTGTCGTACTACTGGCACTTCGTCGACGTCGTCTGGATCGCCCTGTTCGCCGTCATCTATTTCCTGAAGTAAGAGCGGAGCTGATTCACCGACATGGCACGAGAGACCACGCGCCGCTCGAAAGGACGCCGGAGCCCCTGGGCCACCGCCGCGCTCATCGGCCTCGGGCTGCTGATCACCGGCGGCGTCTACGCCGGTGCCTCCGCCGCGATGGCGGCCACCACGCCCGAGACGAGCGTCGACTCGGCGCTCACTGTCGAGGACGGTGAGCGCCTGTTCCAGGCGAACTGCGCGACCTGCCACGGACTCGACGTCCAGGGCACGGACGACGGCCCCTCCCTCTACGGCGTCGGCGAACTCGCCGTCCACTTCCAGATGAGCACCGGCCGCATGCCCCTGCAGATGCAGGGTCCGCAGGCGCCGCAGAAGCCCGTCCAGTTCACCGATGAGCAGATCGCCGCGATCGGCGAGTACATCCAGTCCATCGCCCCCGGTCCCAGCTTCCCCGATGAGGAAGTCCTGGACGGCGAGGGCAGCGCGGCCGAGGGCGGCGAGCTGTTCCGCATCAACTGCGCGATGTGCCACAACGTCGCCGGCGCCGGCGGTGCGCTGACCGAGGGCAAGTACGCCCCGGCGCTTCACGAGACCACCCCGCTCAACATGTACGCGGCGATGGTCACGGGTCCCCAGAACATGCCGGTCTTCAACGACATGACGCTGACGACCGAAGAGAAGCGCGACGTCATCACCTACCTGCTCTACCTGCAGGACAACCAATCGGCGGGTGGGTTCTCGCTCGGCTCGCTGGGCCCCGTGTCCGAGGGCCTCTTCATCTGGATCTTCGGGATCGGTTCGCTGATCGCACTGACCGTGTGGATCACGGCGAAGTCCAACTGATCACGAACGAACACGCAACACTGACGAGGAGCAGCATGGCACACGAGGACGACCCGCTCGAGCACGAGAGGGCTTCTTGGAAGCCCTCCCCCGGGCTCGCCGTCGCGGTGAACGACCCGGTGCGCAACCCGGAGCTCCCGCCGCACCGCGAGCGGATGACCGACAAGGACCCCGCCGCCATGAAGCGCGCGGTCCGCACCGTCTACACCCTCTTCTACCTGTCGATCGCCGGCAGCATCTGGGCCATCGCGGCGTACATGCTGTTCCCGATCGAGAGCGGCCGGATCATCGACATCCGCCACAACAACCTCTTCATCGGCCTGGGCATCGCCCTTGCGCTGCTCGCGATCGGCATCGCCGCGATCCACTGGTCCAAGGCGATCGTCTCCGACAAGGAGTTCATCGAGCCCCGTCACGCGACGCGCGGGCGCGACTCGACGCGCGAGGCCGCGATCAAGGCCTTCGCCGATGCCGACGCCGAGTCCGGCTTCGGCCGCCGCGTGCTGATCCGCAACTCGATGATCGCGGCGCTGGTCGCCTCGATCGCCCCGGGCATCGTGCTGTTCCGCGGCCTGGCGCCGTTCAGCTCGCCCGAGCACCCCAACGCCGGAGACCCGGTCGCGCTCCTCGAGCACACGATGTGGAAGGAGGGCATGCGCCTGGCGCATGACCCGAGCGGCGAGCCCATCCGCGCCGCCGACCTGACCCTCGGCTCGGCCGTGCACGTCATCCCCGAGGAGCTTGCGGCCCTCTCGCACCACGACGGCTACCTGGAAGAGAAGGCCAAGGCCATCGTCCTCCTGGTGCGCCTGCTCCCGGAGCAGCTCACCGAGTCGGAGGAGCGCAAGGAGTGGTCGTACAACGGCATCGTCGCGTACTCCAAGGTGTGCACGCATGTCGGCTGCCCGGTCGCTCTCTACGAGCAGCAGACGCACCACCTGCTGTGCCCCTGCCACCAGTCGCAGTTCGATGTGACCGACCACGCGAAGGTCATCTTCGGACCTGCCGCCCGTCCGCTGCCGCAGCTGCCCATCACCGTCGATGATGAGGGGTACCTCGTCGCGCGCAGCGACTTCACCGAACCCGTCGGCCCGAGCTTCTGGGAGCGTCATTGAGTACCGCCACTCACCCCACCGAGAACGTCACTCGGGAGCCGGCCGTCTCCGACGGGCCGCTCCCGGCACGTGACAAGCCGCTCGGCGGCCGCTTCATCGGCGCCACCGCCAACTACATCGACGAGCGCACGAGCCTCTCGGGCTTCGTCAAGGAGCTCGGCCGCAAGATCTTCCCCGACCACTGGTCGTTCATGCTGGGCGAGATCGCCCTGTGGAGCTTCGTCGTCGTGCTCCTGTCGGGCACGTTCCTGACGTTCTTCTTCCAGGCGTCGATGGTCGAGACCCACTACACCGGCGCCTTCCTCCCGATGCGCGGCATCGAGATGTCCGCCGCGATGGCCTCGACCCTCGAGATCTCGTTCGACATCCGCGGTGGCCTTCTGGTCCGTCAGATCCACCACTGGGCCGCGCTCGTGTTCGTCGCCGGCATCGGCGTGCACATGCTCCGCATCTTCTTCACCGGTGCGTTCCGCAAGCCTCGCGAGCTCAACTGGGTGATCGGCTTCATCCTGTTCATCCTGGCGATGGCCGAGGGATTCACCGGCTACTCGCTGCCCGACGACGTCCTCTCGGGCAACGGCCTGCGCATCATCGACGGCATGGTCAAGGGCATCCCGCTGATCGGCACATGGACCTCGTTCCTGCTGTTCGGCGGCGAGTTCCCGGGCACCGCGATCGTAGGACGCCTGTACACGCTGCACATCCTGCTGCTGCCGGCCATCCTCGTGGCGCTGCTCGTACTGCACCTGATGCTCATGGTCATCAACAAGCACACGCAGTTCGCGGGACCGGCGCGCTCGAACAGCAACGTCGTGGGCTACCCGATGATGCCGGTCTACATGTCCAAGATGGGCGGGTTCCTCTTCATCACGTTCGGTGTGATCGTGCTGATCGCATCGCTGTTCACGATCAACCCGATCTGGAACTACGGCCCCTACGACCCGTCGCCGGTGTCGGCCGGTACGCAGCCTGACTGGTACATCGGCTTCGCCGACGGCATGCTCCGCCTCATCCCGCCGGGCTGGGAGTTCGTCTTCCTGGACCGCACGTGGTCGTTCAACATCCTCGTGCCGCTCGGCGTGATCGGCGTGTTCCTCGTCCTCGTGCTGATCTACCCCTTCATCGAGGCGTGGGTCACCGGTGACAAGCGCGAGCACCACATCGCCCAGCGCCCGCGCAACGCCGCGACGCGCACCGCGATCGGCGCCGCCGGCGTCACCGTGTACGCGGTCATGTGGGCTGCGGCATCCTCCGACATCATCGCGACGCACTTCTGGCTCACGATGGAGGGCGTCATCCACACCCTCCAGGCGCTGCTCATCGTCGGCCCGATCATCGCCTACTTCGTGACCAAGCGCATCTGTCTCGCGCTGCAGAAGAAGGACCGCGAGATCGCGCTGCACGGCTACGAGTCTGGCCGTATCGTCCGCCTTCCCGGCGGCGAGTACATCGAGGTCCATCAGCCGGTCGACGAGTACGACCGCTACAAGCTGGTCGATCACGAGATCTACGAGCCGCTCGTCGTGCGCCCCAACGCCAAGGGACGCATCCCGTGGCACGAGAACCTGCGCGCGTCGATCTCGCGCTGGTTCTTCGAGGACCGCCTCTCCCCCGTCACGCAGAGCGAACTCGACGCGGCGCTGGCACACCAACACCACTCGCTTGATCACATCGCCGCCGAGGAGGATGCCGAGCTGCAAGGTGCACATGAGCGCGCCGGTGTCCCGGATGCTCCTCACACGCCGATCGACGACGGGCGCAACTCCGAGACGGCCGTGCGCCCCTCGAATGTGATCGTCCCCGAAGCAGAGCCCGGCACCAAGTCGCCGCGCAACCGCGACAAGGAGTCCGGCGCGTAGGACGCACCGTCGAACGCGCCGGATGCCCGGCACGACCCCATCGGTCGTGCCGGGCATCACTCGTTCCGGGACCGCGGAACCGCGACGAAACGGCAGGATTCCGCCGACCGATGTCGGCGCCGGCCACCGAGGACGGTTCTCGTCGTCCGTAGGGTGAAGACATGACTGATGCACTGACGTACTTCTCCACGAAACTCGCCCTCGAGACGGATGCCTCGGACGTGTACGCGGCGCAGAAGGCCGGCGAGGAGTTCGTGCTCGTCGACGTGCGCGGCGACGAGGCGTGGGCGCAGGGGCGCATCCCGGGCGCAGTCCACATCCCGTACCGCGAGATCGCGGATCGCGCGGCATCTGAGATCGATCGCGCGACGCCCGTCGTGGTGTACTGCTGGAGTCCGGGCTGCAACGCCGGCGCGAAGGGCGCGCTGGAGTTCGCGAAGCTCGGCTATGCCGTCCGGGAGATGATCGGCGGCTACGAGTACTGGGTCCGCGAGGGTCAGCCGACGGAGAACGACGGCGGCGCACTCCCCCGGGTGTTCGACCCCCAGGTCATGGTCGTGCGGGCGCCAGCGGGCGTCTGAGCGCCGCTCAGGCGGATTCGAGCCCCTCCATGAATCGATCCGTCGCCGACCCGTAGAACGAGGGCTCCGCCGAGATGCCCTCGGCGAGCTGCCCCGGGATGACGTCGGCGATGACCACCGTGACATTGTCGAAGGTGCCGGCCTCCAGCGCGCGATCGACGCAGGCACGCGCGGCATCCTCCGCACGAGCGTGAGCCGTCACGAGAGTCAGGATCTCGGCATCCGGCACGTAGTCCGACAGGCCGTCGCTGCACAGCAGCCAGCGGTCGCCCGGGCGCGGCTCGAGCTCGACGATCGCGGGTGCATCGCGCTCGGCACCGCTCAGCGACGCGGTGATCACGTTCCGGCGAGGATGGGATGCCGCATCCTCTTCCGCCACGATCCCCCTGTCGACCAGAGCCTGAACCAGGGAGTCGTCTCGGGTCTGTCGGGTCAGAATGCCGTCCCGCAGGCGGTAGGCGCGCGAATCGCCGGTGTGCGCGAGCAGCAGCGCTCCGGCTCCCGATACGAAGAGCCCGGTGAAGGTCGTGGCCATCCCCGACAGTGACGGATCCCGCTCGACGTGCGCACGCAGATCCCAGTTGGCGGCGCGCACGCTCGCCGCCAACTGCTCGGTCTCGAGCCCCGTCGGGCGTCCGGCGGCGAGCCTGTGCACGAAGGCGGCGGACGCGAGGTCGCCGGCCGGTCCTCCGCCCACGCCGTCCGCGACGGCGACGCCCCACGAGGCGGTGAAGGCCGCGTCCTGGTTGACGAGCCGGTGCGCCCCCACGTCCGAGACGGCGGCAGACAGCAGAACGACGTGAGGCTCCATCAGGGATGGAGCCTCACGTCGGTGAATCGGCACGACCGAGAGATCAGGTGCGGGCCGGGTCAGCGTGCAAAGTAGCCGCGGTAGTACTCGTACACCCAGCCGACGATCGCGACGACGAACACCGCGAAGCCGATCGGCATCAGCCACGTGCCGACCGCGAGCCCGATCATTGCCAGGGCCGCCGAGAACGCGAGGACGATCGGCCACCACGACCACGGGCTGAACTCACCCAGTTCGGGGTCGCCGTCATCGATGTCGGCCGTGAGGATGTCCTCGGGCAGCTCACCGCCCTGCGCCTTGTGCACCTTGCCGATGTAGAACGCGATCAGGGCGCCCATGAAGGCGGTGAACAGCAGTGCGACACTGCCGACCCATTCGATCGAGAGCGTGACCGTCTCCCAGTAGGACTGGCCGCCGGTGGCGTTGGTGTCCCAGTGCGAGATCAGGTTCCAGCCGGTGTACAGGACGGCCACCAGGAAGAAGAAGGCGGCGAGGAGCCACCACAGTCCGGCGTTGGTGCGCACTTACTTCACCTCTCCCTCGGCGAGATCGGCAACCGGGGCTTCAGGCGCGTCCTTCGCCGGTCCGACGCCGACCGGGATGCCGGCTTCCGGGTGGTTCAGGTCGAACGCGGGACGCTCGCTGCGGATGCGCGGGATCGACGTGAAGTTGTGACGCGGCGGCGGGCAGGAAGTCGCCCATTCCAGCGACGCGCCGTAGCCCCACGGGTCGTTAACCGTCACCTTGGGCGCCTTGCGCGACGTGATCCACACATTGAACAGGAACGGGATCATCGAGGCGCCTAGCAGCATCGCGCCGATCGTCGACACCTGGTTCTGCCACGTCCAGCCGTCGGCGGCCGAGTAGTCCGCGTACCGGCGGACCATGCCGTCCACGCCGAGCCAGTGCTGGATGAGGAACGTCATGTGGAACCCGATGAACAGCATCCAGAAGTGGACGTACCCGAGTCGCTCGTTCAGCATCTTGCCGGTCCACTTCGGCCACCAGAAGTAGAAGCCCGCGAACATCGCGAAGACGACGGTTCCGAACACGACGTAGTGGAAGTGCGCGACGACGAAGTACGAATCCGACAGGTGGAAGTCCAGCGGTGGCGAAGCGAGGATGACGCCGGTGAGCCCACCGAAGACGAACGACACCAGGAAGCCGAGGGCGAACACCATAGGCGTCTCGAACGTCACCGATCCGCGCCACATGGTGCCGATCCAGTTGAAGATCTTCACACCCGTCGGCACCGCGATCAGCATCGTCATGAGCGCGAAGAACGGCAGCAGCACGGCGCCGGTGACGTACATGTGGTGAGCCCACACGGCGACCGACAGAGCCGCGATCGCGATGGTCGCGTAGACGAGCGTCTTGTATCCGAAGATCGGCTTGCGGCTGAACACCGGGAAGATCTCCGACACGATGCCGAAGAACGGCAGCGCGATGATGTAGACCTCCGGGTGCCCGAAGAACCAGAACAGGTGCTGCCACAGCAGGACACCGCCGTTGGCGGGGTCGTAGATGTGGGCGCCGAGGACACGGTCGGCGGCCGCCGCCAGGATCGCCGCGGCGAGCACGGGGAACGCCATCAGGATCAGGATGCTGGTGACCAGCGTGTTCCACGAGAAGATCGGCATGCGCCACATGGTCATGCCGGGCGCGCGCATCGTGATGATGGTTGTGATGAAGTTCACGGCACCGAGGATGGTGCCGAAACCGCTCATGCCGAGCCCGAGCATCCAGAGGTTGCCTCCGGCGCCGGGCGAGAAGGTCGCTCCCGCCAGGGGCTGATAGGCGAACCATCCGAACGAGGCCGCACCCTGGGGCGTCAGGAACCCGGCGACGGCGATCGTCGAGCCGAACAGGAACAGCCAGAAGGCGAACGCGTTCAGACGCGGGAAGGCGACGTCGGGAGCGCCGATCTGCAGCGGCAGGATCGCGTTCGCGAAGCCCGCGAACAGCGGGGTCGCGAACATGAGCAGCATGATCGTGCCGTGCATCGTGAAGAGCTGGTTGTACTGCTCCTTCGTCGGCACGATCTGCATGCCCGGCTCGAAGAGCTCGGCGCGGATGATGAGCGCCATCACTCCGCCCAGCAGGAAGAAGATCACCGATGCGATGAGGTAGAGGTAGCCGATCGTCTTGTGATCCGTGGAGGTGATCCACTTGACGATGATGTTGCCCTTCTGCTCCACGCGCGTGGCGCTGAGCAGTGCGGCCTGACGCGGCGGCAGGGTGGTCGGGCGACCCTGCGTCGTCTCCTCGAGCGGAAGCGTCGTCGCCATGATCAGTTGTCTCCCTCTTCGTCCTCAGGCGTCCCACCCGTGCCCGGCTGGTTCTGCAGACGGTCGTAGGCGTCGTTGATGTCGCCCGTCTGGTCGGCGTCGCGGAGAGTCTCGAGGTAGTCCTCGTACTCTTCGGCGCTCACGACCTCGACGTTGAACAGCATCATCGAGTGATACTCGCCGCACAGCTCGGCGCACTTGCCGGCGTACGTGCCCTCTCGGGTCGGCGTGAAGGACCAGTAGTTGTCCTTGCCGATGTACATGTCCTTCTTGTACAGGAAGTCGATGATCCAGAACGAGTGGATGACATCGCGCGACTGCAGCTTGATCTTCACGCTCTGGTCGACCGGGAGGACGAGGGTGGGCAGCTCGCTGGTCACGTTGCCCTGCGCGTCCGTCTGGGCCTGGACGCCCATGGTCCAGACCGTGTCCTCTTCGGTCTCACCGTCGTACTGGAAGTCCCACGACCACTGCTTGCCGATCGCGGTGATCTCGACATCGGGGTCTTCGAACTGCGTCTCGAGGATCGTCTGGTCGCGCGCGGTGAACGCGAAGAACCCGATCACGAGGATCAGCGGCACGATCGTGTAAAAGATCTCGATCGGCATGTTGTATCGCAGCTGCACCGGGAGTCCGCGCTGCCCCTTGCGGCGGCGATACGCGATCGCCGCCCAGCCCATGAGGCCCCACGTGATGACGCCGACGACGAGGAGCACGATCCACGAGTTCACCCACAGGCCCGCGACCATGTCGGTGCGGTCGGTGGCCGGCTGGCCGCTCTCGATGAAGCCGGGAAGATAGCCGTGCAACTCCGTCGGGGTGCATCCGGCGAGGACTGCAGCCGTTGCGATCCCGAGTGGGAGAACGGCCCAGCGGATACGGCGTTTCGAAGGCACGGTGCACCTTTCCGGATCGCGAACAGGACTCTCGCCAGTCTAGGGCAAGCGCCCAGTGGATTCAGGCCAACCGCCCAGGTTGAATCGTGTCCTCAGCACGGAAAACGGCGGGCCCGGGCGCCTTTTGAAGCGCCCGGGCCCGCCGGAAAAGTACCCGCGTGGTCAGCCGATCAGTGGAAGCTGTCGCCGCACGCGCAGCTGCCCGCAGCGTTCGGGTTGTCGATCGTGAAGCCCTGCTCCGAGATCGTGTCCTTGAAGTCGATCATCGCGCCGTCCAGGTACGGAACGCTCATGTCGTCGACGATGACCTCGACACCGTCGAAGTCGACGGTCTTGTCGCCGTCGAGGTAGCGCTCGTCGAAGTACAGCTGGTAGATCAGGCCGCTGCAGCCGCCGGGCTGGACCGCCACGCGCAGGCGAAGGTCGTCGCGTCCTTCCTGCGAGAGCAGGTTCTTGACCTTGAGCGCGGCGGCGTCGGTCAGCTGCACACCATGCTCACGGCTGGGCGCCTGAGTCTGGTCAGTCGTCAGTGCGGTGTCGGTCATGGCACTCCTCCGGACGGGCCGCCCGGGATGATGGGTCCGTGTGGGCAGCGGGATGCGTCGATTCTACGCGCGCCCGCCGTGAGGCGGCTCCGAACCGGGCGTGTTCAGGCATCCGGTGTGCGCGCGTCGAGCTTCTCCAGCAGCAGCGCCTCCGAGAGCACGGCGTTTCGGAACGTCTCCAGGTGCAGCGACTCATTGGGGCTGTGGGCTTTGGCATGCGGGTCTTCGACACCGGTGACGAGGATCTGCGCACTCGGAAACTCCCGCACCAGGTCCGCGATGAACGGTATGGAACCACCGACACCGATGTCGACCGACTCGACGCCGTACCCTTCGTGCAGCGCCTCGCGTGCTGCTTCGACCGCCCAGCCGGACGTGTCCACGAGGAACGCGTCGCCGAAGTCGTGATCCGAGAACTCCAGCTGAGCGCCGAACGGGGCGTGCGCGCGCAGATGCTCCTCGATGGCGGTGTACGCATCTCGGGCCGTCTGTCCGGGCGCGATCCGCGCGCTGATCACGACGGAGACCTCGGGGCTGAGGGTGTTGGAGGCGTTGACGACGCTCGGCGCGTCGATCCCGGTGACCGTGATCGACGGCTTGTTCCAGATACGGCTGAGGATCGTGCCCCGGCCCACGGGCGACACGCCGTCGGGAAGACCGGCCTCATCACGCAGGGTCTCTTCGCTGTACGGCGGGGTCTCGGCATCCCGTTCCGTCAGTCCCGCGACGGCCACCGCGCCGTCTTCATCCCACAGGGTCGACAGCAGCTTCACCGTCGCCATCATCGCGTCCGGCACCGCTCCCCCGAACATCCCGGAGTGCGACGCGTGCTCGAGGGTCCTCACGCGCATCGTGAACCGCGTGTTGCCGCGCAGCGAGACGGTGAGGGCAGGCGTCTTGTCGTCCCAGTTGCCCGAGTCGGCAACGACGATCACGTCGGCGCGCAGTGCGTCGGCGTTGTCAGTGAGGAACTGCGCGAACGAGCGCGATCCCGCTTCCTCCTCACCCTCGAAGAACAGTGCGACGCCCAGGTCGAAGTCTTCGCCCACGGCCTCCTTGAGTGCGCGCAGGGCGGCGATGTGCGCCATGATCCCGGCCTTGTCGTCCGCGGCGCCACGGCCGTAGAGGCGACCACCGCGCACCGTGGGCTCGAAGGGAGCCGACTCCCACAGTGCCTCGTCGCCGACGGGCTGCACGTCGTGGTGCGCGTAGAGAAGGATCGTCGGGCGCCCGTTGCGAGCGGCCCGCGTGGCCAGCACCGCGGGGTTGCCCTGCTCCCCCGTGCCCGGGATTCCCGCGGTGCGGATCTCGACGCTCTCGAAGAGCCCGGTCTCGCGCACGAGCGCCGCGACCGCTTCCGCACTGCGCTCCACCTCGGCCGGGTCGAAGCCCGGGAAGGCGACGGACGGAATCCGCACCAGTCCGCCCAGATCGGCGATGGCGGAGGGGATGCCGGATGCCGCGGCTTCGCGCACAGCATCCTGTCGGGAGAGCTCAGAGGTCATGCGGGTAATCTTAAGGGCACCCCATTTCCTGACTCCAAGGAACACCCGTGGCCAAGACACCCGCAGCATCCGCCCCGAACGAGGCCCCCTCCGAGGGAACCGTTCTCAACGGCGCACCCGTCGGCGGCGCCACGACGAAGGGTCGACCCACCCCCAAGCGCTCGGAACAGGAGGCCGCCCGCAAGCGTCCGCTCGTCGCCGACACCAAGGAGGCCAAGGCCCGCGCCCGCGCCGATCTGGCCGCGCAGCGCGAGAAGGCCCGCCTCGGCATGGCCGCCGGTGACCCGCGTTACCTCCCGGCGCGCGACCAGGGTGCGCAGCGCAAGTTCGTGCGCGACTGGGTCGACGCCGGCTGGCACCTCGGCGAGGCCGTGATGCCCGCGATGGTGCTGGTGATCCTCGCGACCTTCATCCCGGCACCCGCGGTGCAGTACTACGCCTTCATCGGGCTGTGGATCTTCATCCTCTTCGTGATCGGCGACATGGTGATCACATCGATCGCCGTGAAGCGCGCCATCAAGCGCAAGTTCGGCGAGGGCAAGATGGAGAAGGGCCTGGGCTGGTACGCGGCGATGCGCACCGTGCAGATGCGGTTCCTGCGTCTGCCGAAGCCCCAGGTCAAGCGGGGCCAGAAGCCCGCCTGACCGGTTCCGCCGGCCACGAGCAGCGCCTTAGCCGCGTTTCGCGAGCCCCCGATTGATCTGGCGCGCCCAGAGCGGCCCACGGTAGAGGAACGCGGTGTAACCCTGCACCAGGGTGGCGCCGGCATCCATCCGCTCTCTGACGTGAGCGGCGGTCTCGACACCGCCCACCGAGACGACGCAGAAGTCGGCTGGGACCGCAGCACGCACGAGCCGGAGAACCTCGAGAGAGCGTGTCCTGAGCGGCGCTCCGGACAGTCCGCCGTCCCCGGCGGCCGCGACGGTCGCCGGATCCGTCGCGAGTCCCTCGCGCGAGATCGTCGTGTTGGTGGCGATGAGGCCGGCGAGGCCGAGTTCGACGGCGAGCCGTGCGACCGCCTCGACCTCGTCGTCCGCCAGGTCGGGAGCGATCTTCACCAGGAGCGGGGTCGTGCCGGCGGCGTTGTGCACCGCGTGCAGCAGCGGGCGAAGGGTCTCGACGGCCTGCAAGCCTCGCAGCCCGGGTGTGTTGGGTGACGAGACGTTCACGACGAGGTAGTCGGCCAGCGGCGCGAGCAGCGAGGCGCTGCGCACGTAATCCGCGGTCGCCTCGGCGACGTCGACCACGCGACTCTTGCCGATGTTGACGCCGAGCACCGCGCGGCGCGAACGTCGCCGGAGCCGGCGCAGCCGCTCGGCCGCCGCTTCGGCGCCGTGATTGTTGAAACCCATGCGGTTGATCACCGCGCGGTCGGGGATCAGCCGGAAGAGGCGAGGCCGCGGGTTGCCCGGCTGCGGGATCGCCGTGAGGGTACCCACCTCGACGTGGCCGAAGCCGAGCGCGAAGAGACCGGCCGCACCCTTCACGTCCTTGTCGAATCCGGCGGCCACACCGAAGGGCGATTCGAAGCGAAGCCCGAGCGCCGACGTCGCCAGTTCGGGCGCCGGGCGGGTGAGCGCGCGTGCCGCCCACGAGAACGGTGGGACGCCCAGCATCCGGATCACCGCCATCGCCGCGTGGTGAGCCGACTCGGGATCCATGCGCGAGAGCACAGTGCGGAAGAGGAGCGGATACATCCCGTCCAGGCTATCCGGTCGCGCTGCGCCGTCAGAGGCGCTGCGGTTGTGTGCGGGTGTCGGTCAGCCCGCGGCCGCCGCGTCGTCTCCCGTATCGCCGCGTCGCGACCGGTCGTGGTCGACACGCAGCTGCTCGATCGCGGACTCGAAGTCTTCGAGAGAGTCGAACGCCTGGTAGACGCTGGCGAACCGCAGGTACGCCACCTCGTCGAGGTCGCGCAGCGGGCCCAGGATCGCCAGACCGATCTCGTTCGCGTCCAGCTGGGACGCTCCCGTCTGCCGGATGCTCTCCTCGACCGTCTGCGCGAGCACAGCGAGATCTGCCTCGGTGACCGGACGGCCCTGACAGGCCTTGCGCACACCCGACATGACCTTCTCGCGGCTGAACGGCTCGATCACACCGGAGCGCTTGATGACGTTGAGGCTCGCCGTCTCCACCGTCGTGAAGCGACCGCCGCACTGCGGGCACTGCCTTCGACGACGAATGCTGAGGCCGTCGTCACTCGTGCGGGAATCGATCACGCGGGAATCGGCGTGGCGGCAGAACGGACAGTGCATGGCAGAGACAGCCTACGCCGTGGCGCCGGCCTGGCTCCCGGTCTGGTCTGCGGCGGTGCCACCTGCATCGAACCGCGCCGTGATGGCCTCGCCGTGAGCAGGCAGCGCCTCGGCTTCGGCGAGGGTCACGATCGCGTCGCGCACGACGGCGAGTGCGGCGCGGTCGTACTCGATGACCTGCTGCGGCCGCAGGAACGTCGCCGCCGACAGCCCGGCCGAATACCGCGCCTGGCCGCCGGTGGGCAGGACGTGATTGCTGCCGGCGAGGTAGTCGCCGAGGCTCACGGGCGTCGCGTCGCCCACGAAGACCGCACCGGCGTGCACGAACTCGTCCGGGCGCGGGTTATCGAGGTGCAGCTCGAGGTGCTCGGGAGCGTACGCGTTGCTGAAGGCCGTGGCCGCGGCGACGTCGTCGACGAGCACGATCGCGGATTGCGGACCCGTGAGCGCCGCTGACACGCGCGCGGCATGACGGGTCGCGGCCGCCCGGGGTGCGATCTCGGCGAGCACGTCCGACGCGAGCCGCTCCGACGTGGTGACCAGCACCGCAGAGGCCTGCTCGTCGTGCTCGGCCTGACTGATCAGATCCGCGGCGACGAGGCGGGCGTCGGCACTGTCGTCGGCGACGATGAGGATCTCGGTGGCGCCGGCTTCGGCATCCGTCCCCACCAGCCCGGCCACCGCTCGCTTCGCGGCGGCGACGAAGTTGTTGCCGGGACCGGTCACGACGTCGACGGGATCCAGGTCGAGGTCCGCGACGCCGTAGGCGAGGGCACCGATGGCGCCCGCTCCGCCCATCGCATACACCTCAGTGACCCCGAGGAGGCGAGCGGCGCCGAGGATGACCGGGTGCACGCGTCCACCGAAGTCGCGCTGCGGCGGTGAAGCGAGGGCGATCTCCGAGACGCCCGCGACCTGCGCGGGGACCACGTTCATCACGACGCTCGAGGGGTAGACGGCTTTGCCGCCGGGCACGTAGAGCCCCACACGACGCACCGGCTGCCAACGCTGGCCCACGCGGGCACCGGGGCCGAGCTCGGTCACGGCGGGAGCGGGCACCTGCGCCGCGGAGGCCTCGCGCACCCGCCCGATCGCCTGTTCGAGCGCCGACCTCACGGCCGGATCCAGCGAATCGAGGGCCTCGTCGAGGTGGGCAGCGGGGACACGGATGTCGTGACCCGTGACGCCGTCGAAGCGCTCGGCCTGCTCGCGCAACGCCTCGGACCCGCGTGCGGCGACGTCATCGACGATGCGCGCCGCGGTGGCGAGGGCCTCTTCGCGCGCGGCGGTGGCGCGCGGCACGGTCGCGAGCAGTTCGGCGTGCGTCAGCTCGCGCCCACGCAGATCGATCGTCCGGAGCATCCGTCTACGGTATCGCGGCCGGCGACGCCATCGGATCGGGAAGACAGCCGTTCAGCCGCGGGTGACCCCGGAGACGTCGTGAAGATAGCCGATCCGGCCGTCCTCGTGACGAACGACGAAGACGTCGCCGCGATCCTCGATGACGAGTGCCCACGCGGTCGGACTGATACGGAACACCGGGATGCCGATCTCGTCGACGACGTCGCGCTCCTCCGGAACGAGCGCCCAGAACGCCTGGTGGCGCGGCTGCGCGGCCGGGGCCGCGGAGTCCTCCGCCGCTGACGACGCCGGCGCCTGCGCCGACTCCCAGGCCTCGGTCTCGATGGCGGTGGTCTCGGCGGTCGCCGGCGTCTCGGCTTCGGGCGTCAGCGGGGTCGCCTCGGTGTAGGCCGCTTCGGTGGCGCCGCGGTCTTCGCGCAGCGGCTCGCTCGCCGCGGGAGCTGCCACGCCGGTGTCACCGGCGGCTTCGTACGGAGCCGGAGCGGCCGGTGCCGCAGGGGGCGCGTAGTCGGGGTAGGCGCCGTATGCCGCACCCTCGGACGCGGCCTCCGCCCGGGGCTGTGCGACCGGGCGAGGCGTCACCGGGCGGACGGGGCGCGCGCTGCGGTGAGCGACGACCTCCGGACGCCCGCTGAAGTCCTGGGCGAACGGTGCGATGAAGGGTGCGAACACGGTCAGCAGCACGCCGGCGAGCATGAGGAAGAACTCCACCCACACGACCCACGTCGCGGCGAAGAAGCGCTGGTTGGCGAGCGTGATGAACGAGTTCCAGATCATCGTGAGCCACAGCACTGTCGACACCGAGAAGGCGACGGACGCGAACTGGTCGATGCCCAGCGAGCCCACCCGCCGAATGCCCTGCGGTGAGAGGCGCCGAAGCACGATGAGGAAGACGGCTGCGGTCGGAACGCCGATCGTGAGCACCCAGTCGATCCCGTTGCTCCACACCGAGGGGCCGCGGCCGATCTCGCCGTAGATCGGGAAGAACGAGACGACGAAGGCCACGAGCCACGTGCCCATCAGGGCGACCTCGCGGATCGAGAACGGTCCCAGTCCGTACTGCGGCGCCTCCTCGGCATCCGCGGTTTCGATGTTCGGTTCCCTCTGGTCCTCAGTCACGATCGTCCCTTCCGGCGGGCTTCCGAGGCCCGCGTCGTCCTGATCCTACCCACGCCGCATGAGACGGCGATGAGACGGCACATGCGTTCCGGCGCATCCGATTCAGCTCGAACCCGCGACTCAACCGAGACACTGCGGCCCGAGCAGGCCTTTCAGCTCGCCGTACAGATCGGGCGTGATGCGCACGGGATGCGGCACTTCGAACACCTTGGCGACGGACCCGCTGTGGAGCTTCATCGTCACCTCGGTCTGACCCTTGTGCCGCTCCAGCATCTGCAGCAACTCGCCGATCACGGCCTCGTTGGCACGACGCTCCGGCATCACGAGCACCAGGCTGCCCGACTCATCCATCGTGCCGAGATCCGGGCTGAAGGCCGACTGCGCGTGGAGATTCATGCCGTCGTCGCGACGCGACACGCGCCCCCGCACCACCAGGATCGAGTCGGCGACGAGCATGGGGGCGAACTCGGTGTAGGTCTTGCCCATGAACATGACCGTGATCTCGCCGTCGAAGTCCTCGACCGTGATCATGCCGTAGGGGTTGCCGCTCTGCTTCGCGACGCGATGCTGGACGCTGGTGACGAGGCCTGCGATCGTGACCTGGTCGCCGTCGCCGACGTCGTCCGACGCGAGCAGATCATGGATGCTCGTCGAGGCATGCTTGGCCAGCGGGATCTCGAGTCCCGCGAGCGGGTGGTCCGAGACGTACAGCCCCAGCATCTCGCGCTCGAACGCGAGCTTGTCCTTCTTGTTCCACTCGGGCCGCTCGGGGACCTTGGCCGCCTGCTGCGGCTCGTCGTCGCCCCACAGCGAATCGAAGTCGAAGCCGACCTCGCCGTTGGCCTCGCGCCGCTTGTCGAGGACGGCCGCCTCGGTGGCGTCCTCGTGGATCTCCATCAGCGCGCGCCGTGTCGACCCGAGTGAGTCGAAGGCGCCGGCCTTGATCAGCGACTCGACGGTGCGCTTGTTGGCCACGTGGACGGGCACCTTCGCGAGGAAGTCGTGGAAGCTGGTGAACCCGTCGTCGGAGCGCGCGGCCACGATCCCTTCGACGACGTTCGTGCCGACGTTGCGCACCGCCCCCAGGCCGAAGCGGATGTCTTCGCCGACGGCGGCGAAGTAGCGGATCGACTGACCCACGTCGGGCGGAAGCACCTTGATGCCCATGCGGCGGCACTCGTTGAGGTAGACCGCCATCTTGTCTTTGGAGTCGCCCACGCTCGTGAGCAGCGCGGCCATGTACTCGGCCGGGTAGTGGGCCTTCAGGTAGGCCGTCCAGTAGGAGACGAGCCCGTACGCCGCCGAGTGGGCCTTGTTGAAGGCGTAGTCCGAGAAGGGCAGCAGGATGTCCCACAGCGCGGTGATCGCACCTTCGCCGAAGCCGCGGTCGATCATCCCCTGGTGGAAGCCCTCGTACTGCTTGTCGAGCTCGGACTTCTTCTTCTTGCCCATCGCGCGCCGGAGGATGTCTGCTTGGCCGAGACTGAACCCGGCGACTCGCTGCGCGATCGCCATGACCTGCTCCTGATAGATGATCAGGCCGTAGCTGGTGTCGAGGATGTCCTTCAGCGGCTCCTCGAGCTCGGGGTGGATGGGGGTGATCTCCTGCTGGCCGTTCTTGCGCAGCGCGTAGTTGATGTGCGAGTTCGCACCCATCGGGCCGGGGCGATACAGCGCGATGACGGCCGAGATGTCTTCGAAGTTGTCGGGCTTCATCAGGCGCAGCAGGGAGCGCATCGGCCCGCCGTCGAGCTGGAACACGCCGAGCGTGTCGCCGCGCGTCAGCAGGTCGTACGAGGCCTGATCGTCGAGGGCGAGGTCCTCGAGCACGAGCGGGTGTCCGCGGTTGGCCTCGATGTTGTCGAGGGCGTCGTTGATGATCGTGAGGTTGCGAAGCCCCAGGAAGTCCATCTTGATGAGGCCGAGGGACTCGCACGCCGGATAGTCGAACTGCGTGACGATCTGCCCGTCCTGCTCGCGCTTCATGATCGGGATGATGTCGATCAGCGGTTCGCTGGACATGATCACGCCGGCGGCGTGGACGCCCCACTGCCGCTTGAGGTTCTCGAGGCCGACCGCGGTGTCGAAGACGGTCTTGGCCTCGGCATCCGTCTCGATCAGCGTGCGGAACTCGGATGCCTCTTTGTATCGCGGATGCTGGGGGTCGAACATGCCCTCGAGCGGCATGTCCTTTCCCATCACGGCCGGCGGCATCGCCTTGGTGAGCCGCTCCCCCATGCTGAACGGGAAGCCGAGAACGCGGCCGGCGTCCTTGAGGGCCTGCTTGGCCTTGATCGTGCCGTACGTCACGATCTGCGCGACGCGCTCGTCGCCGTACTTCTCGGTGACGTATTGGATCACCTCGCCACGGCGGCGGTCGTCGAAGTCGACGTCGAAGTCGGGCATCGAGACGCGGTCGGGGTTGAGGAATCGCTCGAAGATGAGACCGTGCTGCAGCGGATCGAGGTCGGTGATCTTCATCGCGTACGCCGCCATCGAGCCGGCGCCCGAGCCACGGCCCGGTCCGACGCGGATGCCGTTGCGCTTGGCCCAGTTGATGAAGTCGGCGACCACGAGGAAGTATCCGGGGAACCCCATCTGCGTGATGACGCCGGTCTCGTACTCCGCCTGCTTGCGCACCTCGTCGGGGATGCCGTTCGGGTAGCGCTCGTTGAGGCCGTTCTCGACCTCCTTGATGAACCAGGACTCCTCGGTCTCGCCCTCGGGAACCGGGAAGCGCGGCATGTAGTTGGCGCTCGTGTCGAACTCGACCTCGCAGCGCTCCGCGATCAGCAGAGTGCTGTCGCACGCCTCGGGGTGGTCGCGGAAGACCTGCCGCATCTCGGCGGGCGACTTCACGTAGTACCCATCGCCGTCGAACTTGAAGCGCTTGGGATCATCCAGCGTCGATCCCGACTGCACGCAGAGCAGCGCCGCATGGCTGTTCGCGTCGTGCTGGTGGGTGTAGTGCAGGTCGTTCGTGCCGACCAGCGGGATGTCGAGGTCCTTCGCGATCCGCAGCAGGTCGCTCATGACCCGGCGCTCGATCGAGAGGCCGTGGTCCATGATCTCGGCGAAGTAGCTCTCTTTGCCGAAGATGTCCTGGAACTCCGCCGCCGCCGCGCGCGCCGCATCGTACTGACCGAGCCGCAGTCGCGTCTGCACCTCGCCCGAGGGGCATCCGGTCGTCGCGATCAGACCTCTGCTGTACTTCTGCAGCAGCTCGCGGTCCATGCGCGGCTTGAAGTAGTACCCCTCGATGCTCGCCTTCGACGACAGCCGGAAGAGGTTGTGCATGCCCTCCGTCGTCTCGGACAGCAGCGTCATGTGGGTGTACGCGCCCGAGCCCGACACGTCGTCGTCGGACTGCTCGGGGGTGCCCCAGCGAACGCGGGCCTTGTCGGAACGATGCGTTCCCGGGGTGACGTAGGCCTCGATGCCGATGATCGGCTTGATGCCGGCATCCTTCGCGGTCCTGTAGAACTCGTAGGCCGCGAAGGTGTTGCCGTGGTCGGTGACCGCGATCGCCGGCATGCCCAGACGCACCGCCTCTTGCACCATCGGGCCGATGCGGGCTGCCCCGTCGAGCATCGAGTACTCGCTGTGCACGTGCAGGTGAACGAAGGAGTCGGATGCCACGGATCGAGTCTAGGTAAGCCCCGGGACATCGCAGCCGGGCTGCGCGGGTGTCGCCCCGACCGCCCGCGAAGCTCGCCTCACCCTCGACTCGAGGGTGAGGGTTCGGTCCTCTCGCTTCACGCGGATTCAGAATTCTTCGTCGAGCGCATACTGCCGCTGCCACGACTGCGGGCGCTCGATGCCGAGGCCGTACAGGTACCGGATGAGCTGGCCGTGGTGCTGCGTCTCGTGCTCGAGGAGCGCGATGACGTACCGCAGGGAATCCTCGTCATCCGCCGGGACGCCGGCCACCCAGTCGTCGACATCGGCCGCGGTCTGCACGAGCGCGGCACGCAGGGCTGCAGCATCCGTCGTCTGCTCCTTCGTGACCGGACTCGTGAACCCCTGCCAGCCGCCGGCGCGTGCGGCACGGGGAAAGCTCTCGCGTGCACCCAGCACGCACCACAGCTGGTGCCCGACGGTGTCGGAGGGCAGATCGGCGAGATGCGACCCCAGGTGCTCGGACGTCACCGTGTCGACGAGGTCGAGGTAGAGCGTGTTGGCGAGCTCGAGGCGGCGGCGCAGCAGCTGGTTCACGGTCTCAGGGTAGGGCGCTCACCGCAGCTCGCGCCGCATGAGCACGCGCGGGAAGCCCGACAGCACCGATGTGGTGTCGGCGGCCTTCTCGAAACCCGCCTTCTCGAACAGTCGGCGCGTTCCGACATAGGCCATGGTGAGGTCGACCTTCGCATCGCCGTTGTCGACCGGGTAGCCCTCGATCGCGGGAGCGCCGTTGTCGCGCGCGAACGCGACCGCACCGTCGATGAGCGAGTGCATGACGCCCTTCTTGCGATGTCCCGGCCGCACCCGGAAGCACCACAGCGACCACACGTCGGCATCGTCGATGTGTGGGATCTTGCGGAACGTCGCGAAGTGCGTTCGCGCGCGCGGCGCGACGGCCGCCCACCCGACGACGTCGTCACCGTCGTAGGCGAGCACGCCGATCGGGTGCTCCTCCTCCGCCATGAGCCGGCGCACCCGCTCGGCGCGCTCGGGCCCTCGCAGCGCATTCGCCTCTTTCGACGGGATCCGATAGCTCAGGCAGAAGCAGACGCTCGACTCGGGATTCTTGGGGCCGATCACGGTGGCGACATCGTCGAACACGGTCGCCGGCCTCATTTCGATCGCCATGCGCTCAGTGTGCCCGCGGCATCCGACATCGTCCAGCGTCGTAGGGTGAGGGCATGCCGACCCCGGATTTCGTGCTCGAGCTTCGCCGAGAGATCGGCACCGCGCCGCTCCCGCTGGTCGGAGTCACGGCCATCGTCTTGCGCGAGAATCGCGTGCTCCTCGGGCGACGCAGCGACAACGGCGCGCTCACTCCCGTCACGGGCATCGTCGACCCGGGAGAGGAACCGGCCGACGCCGCGGCGCGCGAGACGCTCGAAGAGGCCGGGATCGTGTGCCGTGTGGAGCGTCTGGCATGGGTGCACCAGCTGCCACGGGTCGTCTATCCGCACGGCGACCAGGTCGACTACCTCGACCTGGTGTTCCGCTGCGCATGGGTGTCGGGCGAGCCGCATCCCGCGGACGGTGAGATGACCGAGGTGGGGTGGTACGACGTCGACACTCTGCCGCATCTCGAACTGCCCGACATGCGCCGCCGGATCGAGTTCTCGCTCGCCCCGGAGGGAGTCGCGCGGTTCGAGGGCGGCCGCTGAGGGCACGGCGACGACCGCGGTCGGGTCACTCGCCTCGCAGCACCTCGAGGGCGTGCGCCAGGTCGGCCGGGTACGGCGAGACGAACGTCACCCACTCCCCGGTCGCCGGGTGCGAGAACGACAGTTCGTGCGCGTGCAGCCACTGACGCGTGAGCCCGAGCTTGGCCGAGAGGGTCGGATCGGCCCCGTAGAGCGGATCGCCGACGCACGGATGCCGGTGCGCGGCCATATGCACCCGGATCTGGTGCGTCCGGCCCGTCTCCAGATGGATCTCGAGCAGCGACGCCCCGGGAAACGCCTCGAGCGTCTCGTAGTGCGTGATCGAGTCCTTGCCGTCGGGGACGACCGCGAACTTCCATGAGTGGTTCGGATGGCGTCCGATGGGGGCGTCGATCGTGCCGGCCAGCGGATCCGGATGCCCCTGCACGACCGTGTGGTAGACCTTGTCGACTTCGCGCTCCTTGAAGGCGCGCTTGAGTGCGGTGTACGCGCGCTCGGACTTGGCGACCACCATGAGCCCGCTGGTGCCGACGTCGAGGCGGTGCACCACGCCCTGTCGCTCGGCAGCGCCCGTCGTGGCGATGCGGTATCCGCCGGCGGCGAGGGCTCCCAGCACGGTGGGGCCCTCCCAGCCGAGCGACGGGTGCGACGCGACCCCCGAGGGCTTGTCGACCACGACGATGTCGTCGTCGTCGTACACGATGCCCAGATCCGGCACCGCGACCGGCACGACCCGCGGCTCCTCCTTGGGTGCCCATGAGACGTCGAGCCACGCGCCGCCGCGCAGCTTGTCGGACTTGGACAGCGTGCGCCCGTCCATCACGACACCGCCCGCCTCGGCGACGTCGGCCGCGAAGGTGCGTGAGAACCCCAGCATCTTCGCCAGCGCGGCGTCGACCCGCGCGCCGTCGAGGCCGTCGGGGACGGGCAGGCTGCGCGACTCCATATCAGGCCTTCGGTGCGTCGGTCGTTCCGCCGTCCGCATCCGAAGGCGGCGCGGCGGGCTCCGCGGCGACGGGACCGGATGCCTCCGCCCTGGTCTCGACATCGGCCGCGGCATCCGTCGGTCCGCCGTCTTCGCCGGTGCGGCGTTCCCGCGTGCCGTCGAGGTGGAGGCCGACGAGCACCAGGAGCGCCACCCCGATCATCATGGAGACGATGAAGATGTCGGCGATGTTGTAGATCGCCGGCGACATGCCCGGGAAGAACCACATCCACGGCGTGTTGATGAAGTCGATGACATGGCCGACGGCGAAGCCGGGCTCGCGCAGCAGGCGATCGGTGAGATTGCCCAGCACGCCGCCCAGCAGCAGGCCGAGCGCCACGGCCCAGAGGCGGGACTTCACACGGGTGGCGGCGAGCCACACGATCACCCCGGCGACGACGGCCAGCGCGATCGTGAAGATCCACGTGACACCCTCGCCGAGCGAGAAGGCGGCGCCGGGATTGCGGGTGAGGTAGAAGCTCAAGAACTCGCCCAGGACCGGGACCGGTTCCTGATAGGGCAGGTTCTCGAGCGCGAGGCGCTTCGCGAACTGGTCGGCGGCCAGCACCAGCACCGCGAGGATCGCGATGATGGTGCCGGCCGCCGCCTGACGAAGGGGAGGTCGGCCTGTCAAGGCCTAGAGGCCGATGGCCGACACCGGCTGCTGGCCGGACGTCGTTGCGGTCGTCTCGAGGTCGCGCAGCTTGCCCTCGATGTAGCTGCGCAGCTGGGCGCGGTAGTCACGCTCGAAGTTGCGCAGCTCCGAGATGCGGCCCTCGAGCGACGTGCGCTCGCGCTCGAGCTTCGAAAGCTCCTCGCGGCCACGGGTCTCGGCCTCCGACACGATCGAGGCGGCCTGAGCCTTGGCATCGGCGATCAGCTGGTCGCGCTGGGCGATGCCCTCGGCCACGTGCTCGTCGTGCAGGCGCTGCGCCAGCTCGATGATGCCCGCGCTCGCGGCGGGAGCGGTGGCACCGGTCGTGGCAGCCGGCGCCGGCGCCGGGGCCTCGGCGATGACCGGAGCCGGAGCCGGCTCGGCGGCCCGCGCGGGAGTCGCACCCGACTCGTACGCCGCCAGCTTCGCCTTCAGCTCCTCGTTCTCGGCGATCGTCTTGCGCCACTCGACGACGATCTCGTCGAGGAAGTCGTCGACCTCGTCCGGGTCGAAACCCTCCTTGAAGCGCACGTGCTGAAACTGCTTGGTGACGACGTCATCGGGGGTCAATGCCATGGTGATTCCTCTTTCGAGCGTCTGGTCGCTGGCCGATGTCGGGGCCGCCGGCTGGCGGCCGGCGGTATCAGGCAAGCATAGTCGTGGCTTCGGAGAGTGTCGAAGGACCGGGACTCGAGGGCGGGCCGATCAGGCCGCGATGGCCCGCGTGACGCTGAGCAGGATGAAGCACAGCAGCATCGTCAGCGCGAAACCGAAGTCGATCGCGATGGCGCCGACCCGCAGCGGCGGGATGAATCGCCGGAAGAGCTTGATCGGCGGGTCGGTGAGCGTGTAGATGATCTCGGCAGCGACGAGGCCCGCGCCACGGGGGCGCCACTCGCGATTGAAGAACGGGATCCAGTCGAGGATCAGCCGCGCGAGCAGTACGAAGACGTACAGGAGCAGCGCGAGGTTGAGAATCGATGCGATGAGTTGGACGACAGCCACGTAGCCAGGTTACGGCTGCGCGAAGGGCACGGATTCCGGATCGGCGTGCGCGACGCCTCCGTCACCCGAGACTGCGACGTTCTCGGGCGAGAGCAGGAACACCTTGCTGGTCACGCGCTCGATGCGGCCGTAGAGCCCGAGCGACAGCCCGCTCGCGAAGTCGATCAGTCGGCGCGCGTCGGCGTCGCTCATCTGCGAGAGGTTGATGATGACGGGGATGCCCTCGCGGAAGTTCTCGGCGATCACCTGCGCGTCGCGATACTGCTTCGGGTGCACCGTGAGGATCTCGCTCACCGCCTGGGGTGCGGGCTGGCGCACCACGGTGGGCCGGTGGATGGGCGTCACGGGAGCGGCGGGCTTGTCGACGACCTGCTCCGACTTGCGGCCGCGCGGCTGCGGAGCCGGCTCCTCGTAGACCTCTTCCTCGTCGGCGAGGCCCAGGTACACCATGGTCTTCTTGAGCGGGTTCGACATCGCATCCTCCGTAGTGCTCATCTGTTCCGAGGTTAACCGCGATCCGGCCGCGGGCCCGTGATTGCCGACCCGATCCGCAGGTGTGTCGCGCCTGCCGCGATCGCCTCGGCGAAGTCGGCGGTCATTCCCGCCGAGATCCAGCCGGCGTCCGGAACGACCCGGCGCACCGTTTCGGCACAGTCCCGCAGCCGCTCGAACGCCGGTGCAGGCGGCTCGTCCAGCGGCGCGACCGCCATGACTCCGCGCACGCGCAACGACGGCAGCGTGGCCACGTGCGCGGCGAGCGGCTCGAGGTCACCCGGCGCCACGCCGCCCCGCCCCGCGTCCTCGGTGAGATTCACCTGCAGCAGCACATCCAGCACCGGCTCGCCCGGCTCGGCGGCGGCGTGCAGCGCGTCGGCGAGGCGCGACCGGTCGACGGAATGGACGACGGATGCTGCGGCACGGATGGCACGGGCCTTGTTGGTCTGCGCCTGCCCGATGAAGTGCCAGCGCAGGCCGTCCAGCGCAGCGGCCTCGGCCGCCTTGCGACTGAACTCCTGCTGGCGGTTCTCCCCCACATCGCGCACGCCGAGCCGGTACAGCTGCTCGACGAGCGCGACGGGGTGGAACTTCGTCACCACGATGCGCGTCAGCTCGGACGGATCGCGACCCGCCGCGCGTGCGGCATCCGCGATCCGTTCGTCGACCTCGGCGAGGCGAGCGGCGAGATCGGCCATGTGGCTGACGTGCTTACTTCAGGAAGTCGGGGATGTCGAGGTCGTCGTCACCGAACGCCGAGTCGTAGGACGTCTCGGACATCGCACCCACCGACACCGGCACGGCGGGAGCGACCGGCTCGACCTCGCGGTCCTTCGCGGCGTCGTCGGCGGTCGTCGACGGCAGCGCGGGCGCGGTCTGCACGCGCGAGGCCGTGATCGGCTCGATGCGCTGCTGGGGCTCTCCGCCGTCGAAGCCGGCCGCGATCACCGTCACGCGCACCTCGTCGCCGAGGGTGTCGTCGATGACCGTTCCGAAGATGATGTTCGCCTCGGGGTGCGCCGCTTCCTTGACCAGCTGCGCGGCATCGTTGATCTCGAAGATGCCGAGGTTCGACCCGCCCTGGATCGACAGCAGCACGCCGTGCGCGCCCTCGATGGATGCCTCGAGCAGGGGCGATTCCACCGCGAGCTCTGCGGCTTTGATCGCGCGATCCGCGCCGCGCGCGGATCCGATGCCCATGAGCGCGGAGCCCGCGCCCTGCATGACCGATTTGACGTCGGCGAAGTCGAGGTTGATCAGACCCGGCGTCGTGATGAGGTCCGTGATGCCCTGCACACCGGCGAGGAGCACCTGGTCGGCCGTGGCGAACGCCTCGATCATCGAGATGCCGCGGTCGCTGATCTCGAGCAGGCGGTCGTTCGGGACGACGATGAGGGTGTCGACTTCTTCCTTCAGCCGACCCACACCGGTCTCGGCCTGCTGCTGCCGGCGACGGCCCTCGAACGAGAAGGGCTTGGTCACGACACCGATCGTGAGTGCTCCGATCGACTTCGCGATCTTCGCGACGACGGGCGCGCCGCCCGTGCCGGTTCCACCGCCCTCGCCCGCGGTGACGAAGACCATGTCGGCGCCTCGCAGCGCCTCCTCGATCTCTTCCGCGTGGTCTTCGGCCGCGCGACGGCCGACTTCGGGATCGGCTCCTGCGCCGAGTCCGCGTGTCAGCTCACGGCCGACGTCGAGCTTGACGTCGGCGTCGCTCATCAGCAGCGCCTGGGCGTCGGTGTTGATCGCGATGAACTCGACACCGCGCAGGCCGAGCTCGATCATGCGGTTGACGGCGTTCACGCCGCCCCCGCCGACACCGACCACCTTGATGACGGCGAGGTAGTTCTGGTTCTGGCTCATGCCGGCCTCCGTAGCCCTGGACCTGTCTAACCTTCAACCTCTAGTAGAGGTAGAAAGAATTGCCCGGTATGCAATTCCTGTTGTGACGAAAGTAAGCGGATGCCGCCCATGCGGCCGGACCCGGACGGCGTGTCGCGCCAACCCGGCGTCAACAGTGCCTCGCCGGGCCTCCAGGTCACCGGATGACGATGGCGTCAGGAGATGAGATGTCGTAGCTGATGACCGCCGCCGGCGGGTGCGAGATCATCGCCCGAGCCAGCACGAGTGCCTTCTTCGCCGATTCCTCAGCGCTCCCCCACACCACCTGTGCGTTGGACTCGCCGAGCGAGAGCGTGACATCGTCGGGCGTCGTCGCCGATACGGCGGTCACCTGCACGCGCAGCTCCTCGGGCAGCGACCTCATCACCTGGCCCGCGGCCGCGAACGCGTCGGAGTCCACGCCGCCGGTGATCGAGAGCACCGGAGTGCCCGGGCTCGGCTGGGCGGACGTCGACAGCGCGACACCCGCCGCGTCGACGAGGGTGTAGCCGGCACGCGTCTCGATCAGCCCGATCGGCGTGCGCTCGACGATCCGCACCACGAGATCGTGCGGAGGACGGGCTTCGAGCGTGTACGACTCCACGAGCGGGAACGCGACGAGCTCTGCCTTGACGGCGCTCTCGTCGACGAGGGGCAGCGGTGTGCCGACCTGACCCGCGAGCGCTTCGGAGATCTCGGCGGCGTCGAGCTGCTCCGCGCCGACCACGACCACGCGCTCGACCGCGAACAGCGGGCTGTAGGCCGCGCCGATGGTGGCCAGGGCGAGGATGACGACGGATGCCGCGGCGCCGAGCCAGAGCGCGCGGCGACGACGCTGGCGCACCGTGAAGCGGCGGACCTCTGCGCGCAGCGCCTTCCGTCGTGCGCGCGAAGCCCGCCACACATCACGGAAGCCGACGTCGCCCGCTGCGTCGGCGGTGCCGTCCAGGGGCGCAGGCTCCGAGCCGGGCAGCGGCACCGGGCCCCCGAGCGGGATGACGGGCGCGGCCGCCTCGCCGTCGGCGCCGGCGCCGCTGGAGGGAGCCGAGCCCGCGCGGCCCGTGGAATCCGGGCCCGGGGCGGAGGCGTACGTCGGCGCGGCAGCATCCGTCATCGTCTCGTCGCGCGGAACCCGGGCGTCCCGACGGCCGCGAGTCGGGGCATCCGCCTGCTCCGTCTCACGCGCGGGCGGCTGCGGCAGCGGTGACGGACGGCGCATGCGGCGCTACTCCCCCGTGCCCGGGTGCGTGGGCGGCGATGTGCGGCCGAGGGCCTCCAGTACCTGCGGGATGATCAGGTTGACGTTGCCGCAGCCGAGCGTGATGACGTAGTCCCCGTCGCGGGCGACGGTAGCGGTGTAGTCGGCGGCCTGCTGCCAGTCCGGGACGAAATGGACGTGCGACGGATCCGCGAAGGCACCGCTCACGAGCTCGCCGGTGACTCCGGGCACCGGATCCTCACGCGCCCCGTACACGTCGAGCATGACGGTGTGATCCGCATACTGCTCCAGGACCTGCGCGAACTCGCGGTACATCTCCTGAGTGCGCGAGTAGGTGTGCGGCTGCTGGATGGCGATGATGCGTCCGTCGCCGACCACCGTGCGTGCCGCCACCAGAGCAGCGGCCACCTCGGTGGGGTGATGCGCGTAGTCGTCGTAGACGGCGACGCCGCGCTGGACCCCGTGCAGCTCGAAGCGGCGGACCGTGCCCGCGAAGCCCTCGACGGCACGCACGGCAGGTTCGAGCGCGTGCCCGAGCGTCAGGAGGACGGCGACGGCACCGGCGGCGTTGATCGCGTTATGCGCCCCCGGAACCGGAAGCCGAGCCTCGACGGTGGCGCCGTCATAGCTGAGGCGGAACGAGACCGGACCGTCGGTGACGATGTCGGTCACGCGCACGGTCGCGTCGTCCGACTCGCCGAAGGTGATGACGCGGGGGTGGGTCAGCTGGGCGGTGACGATCTTCGCGCCCGGGTCGTCGGACGAGATCACCACGGCCTCGCGCGCCTCATTCGCGAACCGGGCGAACGCCGCGTAGAAGGCGTCGGCGGAGCCCCAGTGGTCGAGATGGTCGGGGTCGACGTTCGTGACGAGAGCGATCGACGTGTCATAGAGCAGAAAGGTGCCGTCGGACTCGTCGGCCTCGATGACGAACAGGTCGTCCGATCCGCTCGCGCTCGAGACGCCGAGCTGCGAGATGACACCACCGTTGACGAAGGTCGGGTTCACGCCCACGTCCCTCAGCGCCGTGACGATCATGCCGGTGGACGTGGTCTTGCCGTGCGCGCCGGCGACCGAGACGAGCCGCCGCCCGCCGATGAGCCAATACAGCGCCTGCGACCGGTGGATGACATGGAGCCCGCGCTCCTTCGCGAGCAGGAACTCCGGATTCTCGGGCCAGATGGCGCCGGTGTGCACCACGGTGTCGACGTCGTCGGCGAGATTCGCGGCGTCGTGACCGACGTACACGGTGGCGCCGAGCGCCTCGAGATCGCGGAGGCCGGGGCTGTCGGCCCGGTCGGAGCCAGAGACGCGGATGCCGCGCTCGAGGAACATGCGAGCCAGGCCGGACATGCCGGAGCCGCCGATTCCGATGAAGTGGGCGGCCTCGATGTTCTCGGGGATGGGAAGACTCAGGTCGGGTCTGATCATGACCGTCCAATCCTAAGTTGGCCTCGCCCCGCCCCGGCCCCGGCGCGCTGGCCACCCCCGCTCCCGCGCCCCACCCCTCGGGTTCGTTCGTCACCTGTGTACGCCGAAACCCGCGATTCGCGTACATAGGTGACGAACGAACCTCGTGGCGAGGGCGCTTTGTGTTGACACATTGACGACGCGTCGAGAGGATGAGGTGTGATCGTCATCGACCCGGGCTCGCACATTCCGCCGTTCGAGCAGCTGCGGGCGCAGGTGGTGGACGAGGTCGCGTCGGGCGCGCTGGCCGCGGGCGAGCGACTGCCCACGGTGCGGCGGCTGGCCGAAGACCTGGGCGTCGCGCCGGGCACGGTCGCCCGCGCCTACCGCGAGCTGGAGGCATCCGGCATCATCGAGACCCGCGGACGCAACGGCACGTTCGTGTCGTTCCACGGCGATCCTGCCCACCAGCAGGCTCAGCGCGCAGCGGCCGCGTTCGCCGAGCAGGTGCGCGCGCTGCGGCTCGACGCCGACGAGGCTCTCGCCCTCGTGGCGGCAGCGCTGCGCGCCGGCGGCACCGCGCCGGCCTGACGCTACGGGGCCAGCGCCTCGTCGATCATCGCGACGACATTCTCGGTGCCGTTGCGGGTGCCGACGGATGCCGCCGCCGCCGTCATCGCGGCACGACGGGCCTCGTCGGCCAGCAGGGGCACGACCTCGGACCGCACGCGATCACCTGTGAACTCGGCATCCGGAATCAGCACCGCTGCACCGGCACGCACGGCGGACGCGGCGTTGAGGGCCTGCTCGCCGTTGCCGACGGCGTACGGGACGTAGATCGCGGGGATCCCCAAGGCGCTGATCTCGCTGACCGTCGCCGAACCCGCGCGCGAGACGATGAAGTCGGCGAGGGCGAATGCGAGGTCCATCCGGTCCACGTACCGGACCACCGCGTATCCCTCGACGCCGGGATCGGCGAGATCGGATCGCTCCCCGGTGGCGTGGAGCACCTGCCAGCCGGCATCCAGCACATCGCGCCACGCGCCGCCGTGTCCCTCGCCGAAGGCCTCGTTCAGCCGCTGGGCGCCCAGCGATCCACCGAAGACCAGCAGCACGGGTCGCGAGGCGTCGAGGCCGAAGTAGGCGGCCGCCTCGCCGCGCAGGGCGCCGCGGTCGAGGTCGACGATCTCACGCCGCAGCGGCATGCCCACCACCCGCGACCCCTTGAGCGGCGTTCCCTCGAAGGCGACCCCGGAGCCGGTCGCCCAGCGCGCACCGAGCACGTTCGCAAGTCCCGGACGCGCGTTCGCCTCGTGGACGACGAACGGCACGCGGGCCCGGCGAGCCGCGACGTACGCGGGGGCGGAGGCATAGCCGCCGAAGCCGACGACGACATCGACATGACGCGACGTGATGTGCTCGCGCACCTGCGCGATCGCGCGCCGGAACCGGTTCGGGAACGCCACGGCCGCGCGATTCGGTCGTCGCGGGAACGGCAGCTTGTCGACGAAGAGCAGTTCATAGCCCCGTTCGGGTACCAGTCGCGACTCGAGTCCTTCCCGGGTGCCGAGCACCAGCACGTCGGCATCGGGTTCCCGCGCACGCAGTGCGTCGGCGACGGCCAGAAGCGGGTTGACGTGCCCGGCGGTGCCGCCGCCGGCCAGAAGGTAGGTCGTCATCCGGACGATTCTCCCACGGGCACGTCTCCGCACCGTGCCGGAGGGGACGGATGCCGCGCCCGGCCGCGCCCGGCCGCGCCCGGGACTCAGCCGCGGGTGCCGGCCGAGCGGGTGCGGCGTGCGCGCGCCTGCGCGATCGCGGCGTCGCGCCGCGCGACCGACGCGGGAAGTGTGCGAGCGAACGAGAGCAGCACACCGCACGCGAGCAGGACCGACAGCAGCGACGTGCCGCCCTGCGACATGAACGGCAGAGGTACACCGAGCACCGGGAAGACGCGCAGCACGACGCCGATGTTGATCAGGGCCTGGCCCACGATCCACACCGTGATGCCGCCGGCCGCGATGCGCACGAACGGGTCGTCGGTCTTGCGGATCACGTGGAACGCTCCGACGGCGAACAGCGCGAACAGGGCGAGCACCACGGCACAGCCGATCAGTCCGAGCTCCTCGCCCACGATCGCGAAGATGTAGTCGTTCGCGGCGGCGGGGAGCCAGTCGTACTTCTCGCGCGAGTTGCCCAGGCCCAGGCCGAAGATGCCGCCGCTCGCGAGCCCCCAGATGCCGTGCAGCGGCTGGTAGCAGTCGTTGAAGTAATCGTCGAGGCAATTGGGGTTCAGGAAGCTCATGAACCGGCGCATGCGGTCGGGGCTCGCGACCGCCAGGTATGCCACGGCGGCGGCGGCAGCGAGCGCCGGGAGGATGAAGATCCGCAGTCGCACGCCCGAGAAGAACAGGGCACCGAGCACGATCAGCGCGAGGATCATGGCCGTGCCCAGGTCATCACCGGCGAGGACCGTTGCGATCGCGAGGATCGAGACGGGCACGAGGGGAATGAACACGTGCTGCCATTTGCGCAGCAGCGTCTGCTTGCGGAACAGCACGTACGCCACCCACAGGGCGAGCGCGATCTTCAGGAACTCCGAGGGCTGGGCTTGAAAGCCTGCAATCGTGATCCAGTTGCGGTTTCCGTCGTTCGAGTGGCCGAGCGGGGTGAACACGAGCATCTGGAACGCCACCGCGCCGATGAGCGCCGGCCACGCCATCTTCTTCCAGAACGACAGCGGAAAGCGGCTGGCGATCAGCATGAGCGGAATGCCGATGATCGCGAAGAGGCCTTGCTTGAGCACGATCTCCCACGGCGCCTCGCCGCGGGCGGTGGCCGTCGCGGATGTCGCCGACAGCACCATGACGAGCCCGAAGACCGTCAGCAGCAGGGTGGTCGATGCGATCAGCAGGAACTCGCTGGGCACTGGGGCGAAGACCCGCCCCAGCGAGACGCGGGCCGCGAGGCCCCGCTTGGCGGACGGCTCAGCCGCGGTCGCCGGGGCCGGTCGGGTCTGCGTCGTGGTCATCCTCAGCCCCCGTCCCGATCCGATCCCTCACCGCTTCCGCGAACTTCGTGCCGCGGTCCGCGTACGACGTGAACTGATCGAAGGATGCCGCGGCGGGAGCGAGCAGAACCACGTCCCCGTCACGCGCCACCCCCGCCGCCAGTTCGACGACCCGCGTCATGACCCCTTCAGTCTCATCGGCCTCGACCTCGAACACCGGCACCGCGGGCGCGTGTCGTGAGAACGCGGCCAGCACCGCGCCGCGCTCCGCGCCGATGACGACCGCGGCCTTCACCGACGATCCGCGTTCGGCGACGAGGCCCGAGATGTCGACGCCCTTGAGGAGTCCGCCGACGACCCACACGGCGCCGGGGTAGGCGGCGAGCGACGACGCCGCGGCGTGCGGGTTGGTCGCCTTCGAGTCGTCCACCCACGTGATGCCCGCATGCCGTGCGATGACCTCGATGCGATGCGGGTCGAGACGGAAGCCGCGCAGCGCCTCGCGGATGGCTGACGGCGCGACGTCGAGCGACCGCGCAAGAGCGGCGGCGGCGAGGATGTTGGCGGCGATATGCGGCGCGCCCAGCCCCCGCTCGGCCAGATCGGCGACCGTCGTCAGCTCGAGAGCGCTCGTGCGGCGGTCCTCGAGGAACGCGCGGTCCACGAGGATGCCGTCGACCACGCCGAGATCGCTCGGACCGGGCACGCCGCGGTCGAAGCCGATCGCGCGTGCGCCCTCAACGACGTCGGCGTCTTCGACCATGCGCCGGGTGGCGGCATCCGCTTTGTTGTAGACGCACGCCACACGCGTGTTGTCGTACACGTGCGCCTTGGCGTCGCGATAGTCCTCGAACGAGCCGTGCCACTCGAGGTGGTCATCGGCGAGGTTCAGGCAGACGGCGGCGTGCGGCGAGACCGGATCGGGGGTGTCCTGCAGCCCCAGGTACCACAGCTGGTGGCTCGACAGCTCGACCACGAGGGCGTCGAAGCCCGCGGGATCCCGCACGGCGTCGAGCACCGGTGTTCCGATGTTGCCGACCGGCGCGGCACGCAGACCGCCCGCGACGAGCATCGTCGCGGTCAGCCGCGTGGTCGTGGTCTTGCCGTTGGTCCCGGTGATCAGGATCCAGTCGGCGGGGGTCCCGTCGGCGCGCAGCACTTTGTCGCGGACGCGCCATGCCAGCTCGATGTCTCCCCACAGCGCGATGGCCGACTCACGGGCCCACGCGACGACGGGATGCCGCGGCGCGAACCCGGGCGAGGCCACGACGACCTCGGGGGCGAACTCGGCGAGTTCCGCAGGAACCGCGTCGAGAGGGCCGGTCCACAGCTTGGCGCCGATGACGGGAAGCAGCCGCGCATACTCCTCGTCGGCCTGCTCGGTGAAGACGAAGACATCCGCGCCGAGTTCGGCGAGCGTGTCTGCGACCGAGAACCCGGTGACCGACAGCCCCAGCACCGCGACGCGCAGGCCCTTCCAGTCGGCGTTCCAGCTCGTGAGCCCGGCGAGTCGGTCTGAGGTCATGTCTGCGAAAGCCATTCGACGTAGAAGAATCCGATGCCCGACACGGCGAGCAGGCCCGCGATGATCCACATGCGCACGACGATGGTGATCTCGGACCAGCCGCGCATCTCGAGGTGATGGTGGAGCGGGCTCATGAGGAACAGCCGCTTGCCGCGCGTGATCTTGAAGTACAGCCGCTGCAGGATCACCGACCCCGACGCGATGACGTAGACGCCCGCCACGAGGATCAGCAGCAGCTCGGTGCGCGTCAGGATCGCCATCGCGGCGATCACGCCGCCGATCGCCATCGAGCCGACATCACCCATGAATACCTTGGCCTTGGGCGCGTTCCACCACAGGAACCCGATGAGCGCGCCCACGAACGACGCCGAGACGATCGCCAGGTCGAACGGGTCGCGTGTGGGATAGCAGGCGGCCTGGGCGGCGGCCGACAGCGCCTCACCACCCCAGCAGGCCTGGTTGAACTGCCAGAACGCGATGAGGCTGTACGCGCCGGTGACGAAGATCCCCGAGCCCGCGGCGAGTCCGTCGAGCCCGTCGCCCAGGTTGACCGAGTTCGACGTGGCGACGCCGATGATCGAGACCCAGATCAGGTAGAGGATCCAGCCGGCGATCAGCCCGAGCGCCATGAACGACAGCGCCGGCACGTCGCGGAACACCGAGATGAAGGGAGACGCCGGCGTCTGCCCCCACTGGTTCGGGAAGTTGAGCGAGACGACGCCGAACGGCACCAGCACGAGGATCTGCCCGACGATCTTGCGCCAGCCGCTGAGGCCCAGGCTGCGCTGACTGCGCACCTTCATGTAGTCGTCGATGAAGCCGACCGCGCCGAGTCCCACCATCATCCACAGCACCAGCCAGCCCGAGATGGTGGGCGGGTTGTTGCCGGTGTACGCCCCGACGAGATACCCGACGATCGTGCCGGCAATGAAGATCGTCCCGCCCATCGTGGGGGTGCCCCGCTTGGCCTGGTGGCTGGGGTTGTGGACGTTCTCGGGGGTGCGGATGACCTGGCCCCAACCCCACTTGCGGAACAGCCGCAGGAACACCGGAGTGAGGAAGAGCGTGAAGGCCAGCGAGATCGCCGCCGCAGTCAGGAGTGATCTCACGAGAACGATTCTCCCAGACGATCGCCGAGGAACCGCAGCCCCGCGGAGTTGGATGATTTGACCAGCACGCGGTCGCCGTCGCGCAGTTCGCCGCGCAGGTAGTGGAACGCCTCGTCGGCCGTCTCGAAGAACACCGCCTCGTTGTCCCACGAACCCTGAGCCACCGCCTCGAGGTACATGCGGCGGGCGTCCGAGCCGATCACGACGATGCGCTGGATGCCGAGGCGCACGGCCAGCAGGCCCACGCGGTCGTGCTCCTCCTCCGCGTACTCCCCCAGCTCGCTCATGGCGCCGAGCACCGCGACGGTTCGCTCGCCGGGGCCCGTGATCTGCGCGAGTGTGCGAAGCGCCGCCGACATGGAATCGGGGCTGGCGTTGTAGGCGTCGTTGATGATCCGCACGCGGTCCGAGCCGAGCGGCTGCATGCGCCAGCGTTCGGCGATCTCGACGGTCTCCAGGCGCGCGACGGCATCGGCGGGACTCACGCCGAGCGCGGTCGCCGAGGCGATCGCGGCCAGGGCGTTCATGACATGGTGCTCGCCGAGCACACGCAGGCGCACCGGGAGCGACTCGCCGTCGGCGGTGACGACGAACGACGTTCCGGATGCCGTCACCACGACGTCGTCGGCTCGCACGTCGGTCGCCGCCGGTCCGCGCCCGAACCAGCGCACTCCGGCGCTCTGCTCTGCGGCGATCGGCGCCATCGCGGCCACGCGGGCGTCGTCGGCGTTGAGGATGGCCAGACCGCCGGAGCGGATCGCGCGCACGAGCTCCGACTTGGCGTGGAAGGTCGCCTCGATGCCGCCGAATCCCCCCGCGTGCGCCATCCCCACCATCAGCACGACGCCGACATCGGGCTCGACGAGTCCCGCGAGCCGGGCGATCTCGCCAGGCGCGCTGGCTCCGAACTCGCTCACCAGGAACCGGGTGCGTTCGGTGACGCGCAGCATCGTGAGCGGCGCGCCCACCTCGTTGTTGAACGACGCCTTCGGGGCGATCGTCTCGCCCTCGCCCTCGAGGATGCGCGCGAGCAGGTTCTTGGTGGTGGTCTTGCCGTTGGAGCCGGTGATGCCGACGACCTCGAGGGTGTCGCCGCGCTGGGCCGCAGCATCCCTCGCCCGCTTCACGACCTCGCGCGCGAGATCCGCGAGTGCGGCGACCGCGTCCGGCACGACGATCTGGGTGACGTCCGCCTCGACAGGCCGTTCGACGATCGCCAGAGCGGCGCCGGCCGAGGCGGCGGCCTCGACGAACAGGTGACCGTCCGTGACGTCACCAGGCTTGGCGACGAAGACGTCGCCGGGGCCGATGTGACGCGAGTCGGTGTCGACGAGGCCCGAGACGACGGTCTCGGGAGTGTCGCCCGCGGTCAGGCGGGTCTCGCCGGCGATGGCGTGGGCGAGTTGGGCGATGGTGAGCGCGATCATGGGTCTCCGGCCGGTGAGGAGGCTACCCGAACTTGGGCAGCAGCTCCGGCGCCGTCGTCGAGGGCATGACACGGTAGGTCTTGAGCACCTGGGTCATGGCCTTCTGGAACGCGGTCGCGTTGGCCGCAGACGATGTTACCTTCGTCGGCTCGTCGAGCGTCACGACGACGACGTACTCAGGGTCGTCGGCGGGCGCGAAGCCCACCATGGTCGTGTAGTAGACGCCCTGCTTGTAGCCGCCGTTGACGAGGTCCGCCTTCTCACCGGTACCCGTCTTGCCTCCCACCCGGTAGCCGGGGATCTGGACCGACTGGGCGTACGGCGCCTGCAGGAAGACGTTCTCGAGCATGGCGCGCATCTGCGCCGACGTGCCCTCGCTGATCACCTGCTCCGGGTCGCCGAGCTCCGGTTCGACGACCGTGCCGTCCGGCAGGGTGCACGACTCGATGATCGACAGCGGCATCTTGACGCCTCCGTTGACGATCGCCCCGTACGCGCGGGCGAGCTCGGGCATCGTTGTCGTGACCGCCTGGCCGAAGGAGGTGTTGTACGTGCCCTGCGGACCCCACTGCTCGACCGGGTTCAGCAGACCGGTCTGCTCCGCCGGATAGCCGGAGCCGGTCCCCTGCCCGATGCCGAAGCGCTGAAAGTAGTCGTAACGCGTCTGCGGGCTCACGGATTCGCTGAACTTCGAGATGCCCACGTTCGACGAGTCGATGAGCGTGCCCGCCAGCGTGTACTCGTACGAAGGGTGCTGGAACGAGTCCACGACGGTGGCGCCGTTGGGGAAGGACTCCCTGCCCGACGCGACGACGGTGGAGCCGGGATTCTGACCGCCGGCGTCGATCACGGTCGCCGCCGTGAGGGCCTTGAAGGTCGAGCCGGGCTCGAACCACTCGAGGAAGATGCTGCTCGTCCGGAAGTCCGCCGGCGTCGCCTCGAACGCGTTCGGATCGACGGTCGGGTATTCGGCGGCGGCGCGGACCTTGCCCGTCTTCACCTCGTACACGAGGATCGCGCCCTGCTGCGCGCCCATGTTCTGCGTCTGCTCGGCGATGAGCTGCTGCAGGTACCACTGCAGGTCGCGGTTGATCGTCAGCTGCAGGGTGCCGCCGTCGGTCGCAGGCGTCTCGCGCTCGGTACCGGGAATCACGACGCCGTCCTTGCCCCGCTGATACACCCGCTGCCCGTCGGTTGCCGCAAGACAGTCGTTCTGCGACTTCTCGAGGCTCTCGAGCGGGCCGTCGGCACCGACGAAGCCCACGAGGTTCCCGGCGACGGCACCGTCGGGGTACGTGCGCGCCGGATGCTGCAGGCAGCCGATGTAGGGCATGCCGAGATCGGCTATTGCGCGGTACTGCTCCGTCGACACGCCCTTCTTCAGGTAGACGAACTGCGATTCGGGACGCTCCGCGAGCTCGGTTTCGACGATCGCACGCACTTCTTCGGGGGTCTGCCCGGTGATCGCCGCGACGTCGACCGAGACCTCTTCCCACAGTGGCTTGTCGGACTTCCCCTCGAGCACCTCCGTGTCGATCTGCCGGATCAGGAGAGGATCCAATTGACAGTCATAACGCAGGATGCTGCCCGCCAGAGTCTGGCCGTTCTGGTCGACGATCTCACCGCGGGTGCCGTGGAGCACCTGCTCGCCGGCGAACGCACGGTCCATCGAGTCGCCGATGTGCTCGCCCGCGTTGACGACCTGGATGTCGACGAGTCGCACGATGAAACCGGCGAGGACGGCGAGCACGACGGCGAGGGCCACCACCGTGCGGCGGCGCGGGCTTCTCGTGCTTCGGGTCGTCATGAACTCAGTGTGTGCTCGGGGTGGGCAGTCCGTCGGTGATCGGCGGCGGAGTGTTCGAGACTCCGCCGTCGGTCGACGTCTCCGCGACCTCCACCGGCACACCATCGATCGTGGCGTCGGGAACGGTGACCAGCGGCGTATCGGTGAGGAGGGCGTTGGGCACCGCTCCGCGCCCGATCGCGTCGATCGACGAAGATCCCATCGCGACCTCGGACACGCCGAGGATGGCACCGTCGCTCAGACGCAGGTACGACGGCGATTCGTCGATCACCATGCCGAGAGCGGCCGCATTGGCGGCGAGGTACTGCGGCGAGCTCAGCCCGGCCACATCGTCGTAGAGGATCTGCTTCTCGTACGTGAGGTCGCGCTGCTGCTGCGCGAGCGCCGACAGCTCGTACGAGCCCTGCGTCGTCATGATCGACAGCACCATCTGCGCGCCGGCGATGACGAACGCGCCGAGCACCGCGACCACGCCGTACAGCAGCTTCGGCCGACGACGGCGCGCCGGAGCCTCGACGACCCGAAGGCGCCGGTCGGGCGACTGCGAACGATCGGGCGCGACGCTGCCGCGTGAGGGCACCGGAGCGGTCGCGAGTGCGTGCGAGTTGATGCTCATGCGTCCTCCCTCACGCGCTCTGCAGCCCGCAGGCGCACCGGTGTGGCCCGCGGGTTCGTGGCACGCTCCTCGTCGGAGGCGAGCTCTGCCCCCTTGACGAGCAGCCGGAATCTCGGAGCGTGCTCCGGCAGCTCCACCGGCAGGCCGGCGGGCGCTGTCGAGGCGGTCGCCTCGGCCAGCGCCCGCTTGACCAGGCGGTCTTCGAGCGACTGGTAGGCGAGCACGACGATGCGCCCGCCGACGGGCAGGATGCCGAGGGCGGACGGGACCGCCCGCTCGAGCACCGACAGCTCGCGGTTGACTTCGATGCGCAAGGCCTGGAACACCCGCTTGGCGGGGTGCCCCGTCCGCTGCGCCGCATACGGCGTCGCGGCCACCAGGATCTCGACGAGGCGGCCCGAGCGCTCGATGGGAGCCTCGGCGCGCGCCGCGATGATGGCGCGCGCATAGCGGCCGGCGAGCTTCTCCTCGCCGTAGCGCTCGAAGATGCGGCGCAGATCGCCCTCGCCGTACGTCGCCAGGACGTCGGCGGCGGTCACGCCCGCGGACTGGTCCATGCGCATGTCGAGCGGCGCGTCCTTCGAATACGCGAACCCGCGATCGGCGACGTCGAGCTGCAGCGACGAGACACCGAGATCGAACAGGATGCCGTCGGCCTTCGCGAAGCCGGCCGAGATGACGGCATCCGCGATCCCGTCGTACACGGTGTGGACCAGCGTCACTCGCTCACCGAACCGTGCGAGGCGCTCGCCGGCGATGCGCAGCGCATCGGTGTCGCGGTCGAGTCCGACCAGCCGCAGCCCCGGAAACCGTTCCAGGAACGCCTCGGAGTGGCCGCCCATGCCGAGCGTCGCGTCGACGATCACCGCACCGTCGCGTTCGAGTGCGGGTGCGAGCAGCTCGATGCAGCGCTCGAGGAGGACCGGAGTGTGGATGTCGCGGAGGTTCATGATGTCGGGGCCTCTGCCGTGCGTCTTCCCCAGACCCTGATCCCCATCCGCTCTCTGACCTGGCGCCGGGGAAGTGCGTCAGGGCGTGAGCGGCTGGGAGTCGGGATCGGGGGCGTCAGAACAGGCCCGGAATCACCTCCTGCTCCAGTTCGGCGTAGGTCTCTTCGTTGGCTTCGGCGTAGGCGTTCCACGCGGCGGCATCCCAGATCTCGGCATGTGCTCCGACGCCGGTGACGACGAGGTCGCGTTCCAGACCCGCGTAGGCGCGCAGCGGCTGAGGGAGGGTGATGCGGTTCTGGCTGTCGGGCTTCTCGGCACTTGCGCCGGACAGGAACATGCGCAGGAAGTCTCGGGCCTGCTTGTTGGCCAGCGGCGCTTCGCGGATGCGCTCGTGCACGCGCTCGAACTCCTGCGTGCTGAACACGTAGAGGCAGCGATCCTGACCGCGCGTCACCACGACACCGGCGCCCAGGTCATCGCGGAATTTCGCCGGGAGGATGACGCGACCTTTGTCGTCGAGCTTGGGTGTGTGGGTGCCCAAAAGCATCGGTACATCACACCCCCTTCGTCCGGCCCCCCCCGGGATGTCCACCACTTTACTCCACTCTCCTCCACTTCGCCACCATTGGACCGTTGGAACGCTCCCCTGGACCGTCGCCGCGGCCGTTCACGGTCGCGCCAGGGCAACAAAAAAAGCACCGACCCGAAGGTCGGTGCTTGTTGTGCCGGTGTCAGTCGGCGGGGAGGCTCAGCGCTCTCCCTGCCTCCTGTCCCAGCGGTCGTTCATGCGATCCATGAAGGAGGAACTCTTCTGCGGCGATCTCGCGGCCTGTTCGGGCTCGACCCGGATCTTGCCGGGGCCGCGCCCGGGGGTGACCGCGAGGACCACACCGCCGAGCATGATCACGAAACCGATCACGCCGACGACGATGAGCGGAACCGATACCCCGACGATCAGACCGCCGAGGCCCAGCAGCACGAGGATCGTGCCGTAGACGATGTTGCGATAGCTCAGGCTGCGTCCGTCGCGGGGCGCGCTGACGACGTCTGCGTCGTTGCGCATGAGATGGCGTTCCATCTCGTCGAGCAGGCGCTGCTCCTGTTCGGAGAGTGGCATGCATCCCCCTCTGTACTTCCGTTGGCTCGATTCTACGCGTGCCGTAGATCACTAGGCTAGGCCCGTGTCAGGCCCCGCAGAGACGATCGAAGCCATTTCCCAGCGACTCGACACCTTCGTCTCGGCCCAGCGGTCCGATATCGCCGATGCCGGAGCCGAAGCAGCGCTCTTCATCGACGCTGCCGCTGGCGCCACGTCGGGCGGAAAGCGGCTGCGCGGGCGCTTCTGCGTCGCGGGGTGGAGCGCAGTGGAGGAATACTCGGGTCGCGCAGGCGATCTGCCGGCCGCGGTCGTGGCCGCGTCGGCTGCTCTGGAGGTCTTCCACGCGGCCGCGCTCGTCCACGACGACCTCATCGACAACTCCGACACGCGGCGTGGCCGCCCCTCGACGCATCGTGCCCTCGAGACCGCGCACCGCGCTGCCGGCTGGACCGGCGACGCCGCCGCGTTCGGCAGGTCGGCGGCCATCCTGCTCGGCGACCTGCTGGTGGCGTGGAGCGACGATCTCTTCGAAGAGGGTCTCGCCGGGATTCCCGTCGAACGCGCGGTCGCAGCCCGCTCCGAGTACGCGACGATGAGGCGCGAGGTGACGCTCGGGCAGTTCCTCGACGTCGCAGAGGAATCTGCGTTCCTGTCCGAGCCCGACGAGCGTCACGCCGAGAGGGCGCTGAGGGTGGCATCCCTCAAGTCCGCCCGCTACAGCGTGCAGCAGCCTCTCGCCGTCGGTGCCGCGCTGGCCGGCGCCGATGCCGCGCAGACGGCGGCGCTGGCCGCGTTCGGCCACCCGCTCGGCATGGCCTTCCAGCTTCGCGACGACGTCCTGGGCGTGTTCGGAGACGAGCGCGAGACCGGCAAGCCGTCGGGAGACGACCTGCGTGAGGGCAAGCGCACCGTGCTGATCGCCTACACCCGCGAGGCGCTTCCGGCGACGTCACGACGGCTCATCGACGAACTCGTCGGCGATCCCGGCCTCGATGCCGACCAGATCGCGTCGCTGCAGCGCACGATCGCCGACAGCGGTGCACTCGAGCGGGTCGAGCAGCTCATCGCACGCTACGCGCATGAGGCCGATCGGGCGCTCTCGGGCGCTCACCTCGGCAATGCCGCCGTCGGCGAGCTGCGGGATCTTGCCCGCGCGGCCACGGTCCGCGTGGCCTGACGCTCAGGCGAGCGTCTGCGCGACGCGACGCACCTCGCTCTTGCGACCGGCACGAAGCGCCTCGATCGGCGCGAGGCCGATGGAGTCCTCCGGGGTCAGCAGCCAGTCGATCGCTTCATCGTCGGAGAACCCGGCGTCATGCAGCACGATGACCGTCCCGCGCAGGGAGGCGATCGGGTGACCGTCCCGGATGAACACGGACGGGACTTTGAGCGCGCCGTCGCGACGGGACCCCACCAGGTGGAACTCGTCGAGCAGACGCCGGACGCGACCCAGCGGTTCACCGAGCGCCTCCACGAGTTCAGGGAGGGTGAGCCAGTCGGTCTCGATACGGGCAGAGTCGTCAGCGGTCACACAGCAACTATCTCAGATCGCACATGGGGCAGCCACGCGAAGTCGCGGCCGAACGGAGTCCCGTCGGCCCCATCTACCCCAAAGGCCACACCTATAACACCCGTTGACAGTAATTGACATCCGTGACACGGTTTTCGGAGTCGACTGAGGGGGGAAATCTCGTGCGACAGATCAGCCGCACCCATCGCCAGGGTGTTCCGCGTTCGCTGCTGACCGGCGTTCCCATGGCCGTCGTAGGCTCCATCGCGCTGTCGTTGACGACAGCGCCGGCCCATGCCGCACCCGGCTCCGCCGAGCCTCGGACGACACCCGATCGCGCTGTGTCCGGCATCCGCCCGCACGCCATGAAGTCCGCCGTCGCGGGTGCCGCCGTCGTGGCTGCCGCAGATCAGAACACCTATACGGTGCAGGCCGGCGACACGGTGAGCGCGATCGCCTCGCGCTTCGGCGTGCGCACCGCCGATCTGCTCGCTCTGAACAACCTCGGCTGGAAGTCGATCATCTACCCCGGGCAGGTCCTGACCCTCGTGGGCGGCGCGGCGGCAGCCCCTGCGGCTCCCGCCGCGGCGCCGGCTCCCGCCGCCAGCTACACGATCCAGCACGGCGACACGGTGAGCGCGATCGCCAAGCGCCACGGCGTGAGCACGCAGGCCATGCTGGCCGCCAACGGCCTGGGCTGGTCGTCGATCATCTACCCCGGGCAGACGCTCGCCATCCCCGGCTCCGCGGCACCGGCCGCTGCCCCCACGCCGGCCCCCGCACCGGTAACGGCTCCGGCACCCGCGGTCGGAGGGTCGTACACGATCATCGCGGGCGACACCATCAGCGCCATCGCGAAACGGCACGGCGTCTCCACGGATGCGGTGCTCGGTGCCAACGGCCTGGACCGCTCTTCGATCATCTACCCGGGTCAGACCATCGCTATCCCGATCGCGGCCGTGGCCGCCGCAGCGCCCGCCACACCTGCCATCCCCGGCCTGGATGCGGAACAAGTCGCCAACGCGCAGCTGATCGTCCGGGTCGGTCGTGAACTGGGGGTGCCCGATCGCGGCATCGCCATCGCACTGGGCACTGCGATGCAGGAGTCCTGGATCCGCAACCTCGATTGGGGCGACCGCGACTCGCTGGGCCTGTTCCAGCAGCGTCCGAGCACCGGCTGGGGCACCGAGGCCGAGGTGCGCGATCCGGTGCGCGCGATCAAGGCGTTCTACGGCGGAGCATCGGATCCCAACGGCTCCCGCACCCGCGGCCTCCTGGACATCGCCGGCTGGCAGTCGATGTCGTTCGCGGACGCCGCACAGGCGGTGCAGATCTCGGCGTACCCCGAGCGCTACGCGCAGTGGGAGGCGCCCGCGCACGCCTGGCTCGCCGCGCTGGGGTAGTTCCCGCCGGCCCGGCCGCACGTAACGGTACGGTCGCAGGGTGCGCCGCTCCGCGGGCTCGCAGGTGCGCGTCCGTAGACTCTCAGCGTGAGCACGAGTCAGCAGACGGACCCGCTGATCGGCCGTCTCGTCGACGGTCGATACCGCGTGCGTGCTCGCATCGCCCGCGGAGGCATGGCCACCGTGTACGTGGCGACCGATCTGCGCCTCGAGCGGCGCATCGCCCTGAAGGTGATGCACGGTCACCTCAGCGACGACACCGTCTTCCAGAGCCGGTTCATCCAGGAGGCCCGCGCCGCCGCCCGCCTGGCCGACCCGCACGTGGTCAACGTCTTCGATCAGGGCCAGGACGGCGACATGGCGTACCTCGTCATGGAGTACCTGCCCGGCATCACCCTGCGCGAGCTTCTGCGCGAGCAGCGGCGCCTCACGGTGCCGCAGGCGGTCAGCATCCTCGACGCCGTGCTCTCGGGACTCGCCGCCGCACACAAGGCGGGGATCGTCCACCGCGACGTCAAGCCCGAGAACGTGCTGCTCGCCGAGGACGGCCGCATCAAGATCGGCGACTTCGGCCTGGCGCGCGCCACGACGGCGAACACGGCATCCGGGGCCCAGCTGCTCGGCACCATCGCCTATCTCGCCCCCGAGCTGGTCACGCGCGGGACGGCCGATGCCCGCAGCGACATCTACGCGCTCGGCATCATGCTCTACGAGATGCTCACCGGCGAGCAGCCCTACAAGGGCGAGCAGCCGATGCAGATCGCGTTCCAGCACGCCACCGACTCGGTGCCGCGGCCGAGCGTGAAGAACCCCGGTGTTCCCGAACCGCTCGATGAGCTCGTGCTGTGGGCGACCGAGCGCTCCCCCGACGACCGCCCCGTCGACGCCCGCGAGATGCTCGACCGGCTGCGCGAGATCGAGCGCGAGCTGGGCATCACGCCTGCGGTCACGCGGACGACGCCGATGGGCGCGCCGCGCGACGAGGTCTCTCCGACCGGAGAGCTCACCGCGGTGCTTCCTGCCACCTCGACGACGGCCCCGACCGCCACGATGGAAGAGGCCGACAACGCGGGCCGGCTGCGCCGCGCCACCAAACGCCGGCGCACGAAGGGCGCGTGGCTGGTGACGGTCGTCGTGCTGCTCGCCGCCCTCGCGGCCGGCACCGGCTGGTGGTTCGGCTCGGGTCCGGGGTCGCTCGTCGCCGTGCCCGATGTCTCGGGTGGCACCTTCGCGGCCGCGCAGGAACGACTCGCACAGGACTCCCTCGTCGCGGTGCAGCGCGAGGAGAACAGCCTCGATGTGGCCGCGGGCACGGTGATCCGCACCGATCCTCCGAGCGGCACACGGGTCGATCGCGACGCCGAAGTACTGGTCATCGTCTCGCTCGGCCCCGCCGAAGTGCAGATCCCGCGATTCATCGACAGCACCGAGACTGATGCGCGCACCGGCCTGGACAGCCTCGAGATCCGAGTCGACGCCGAGAACGCCACATTCTTCACCGACGCCCCCTCCGGTACGGTCGTCGGCGTCATGGTGACCCCCGCCGACGGCGCCGAGCCCTTCGCGTGCGGCGAGGGATGCGCCGCGCACCAGGGCGACGCCGCTCAGCTGTGGGTGTCGCTCGGCCCCGTGCCGGATGTCGTCGGCGACAGCGAAGGTGCCGCCCGCAGCACGCTCGAGGGCGTGAACCTGGTCGTCACCGAGGAGACCGAGACAGAGACCAGCGAGACTATCGAAGAGGGTCGCGTCATCCGGGTCGTAGGCCCCGATCGATGGTGGCAGCCGGGCGATGCGGTCACACTCGTCGTCTCGACCGGCCCGCCTCTGTTCGAGGTTCCCGAAGTCGTCGGAGACACCAGAGACGTGGCGATCCAGAAGCTCGAGGATGCCGGCTTCCAGGTCGATTTCGCACCGTTCTTCGGCGTCGTCCCCAACGACATCACCGAGGTGACGGCATCCGATCCCGCGGCCGGCGAGCTGCGGGTGCGCGGGACCCGCGTCTACATCCAGCTGACCGTCACCGGCTGACTCCCGGCGGGTCCGGTCCACCCCCGACGACCACCGGTCCGACGCGCGAAGTCTCGCAAGACGGCGACGAGAAAGAGAATCCCGGATGCCTCGGGCGAGGCATCCGGGATTCTCTGCGTCGTGGCGCGCAGGGCCGGTCAGCGCTTCTCGAGCTCCTCGGCGACGAGGAAGGCCAGCTCGAGGCTCTGCATGTGGTTCAGGCGCGGGTCGCACAGCGACTCGTAGCGCGTCGCGAGGGCGGCCTCGTCGATCTCTTCGGAGCCGCCCAGGCACTCGGTGACGTCGTCGCCGGTGAGCTCGACATGGATGCCGCCGGGGAACGTGCCGACCGCGCGGTGAGCCTCGAAGAAGCCGCTCACCTCGTCGACCACGTCGTCGAAGCGACGCGTCTTGTAGCCGGTCGGCGTCGTGATGCCGTTGCCGTGCATGGGGTCGGTGACCCACAGCGGCATCGCGCCCGAGTCGCGCACGGCTTCGAGCAGCGGCGGCAGCGCGTCGCGGATCTTGCCCGCGCCCATCCTCGTGATGAAGGTGAGGCGTCCCGGCTCGCGCTCGGGGTCGAGCTTGTCGATCAGGGCGAGAGCCGTCTCGGGCGTGGTCGAAGGACCGAGCTTCACCCCGATGGGATTGCGGATCTTCGAGAAGTAGTCGACGTGCGCGCCGTCCAGCTCGCGCGTGCGCTCGCCGATCCACAGGAAGTGCGCCGACGTGTTGTACGGCGTGCCGGTGCGCGAGTCGATGCGCGTCATCGGACGCTCGTAGTCCATGAGCAGGCCCTCGTGGCCGGTGTAGAACTCGACGCGCTTGAGCTCGTCGAAGTCGGCGCCGGCAGCCTCCATGAAGCGGATCGCACGGTCGATCTCGCTCGCCATGCGCTCGTAGCGGGCGTTGGCGGGGTTCTTCGCGAAGCCCTGGTTCCACGAATGCACCTCGCGCAGGTCGGCGAAGCCGCCCTGCGTGAACGCCCGGATCAGATTGATGGTCGACGCGGCGGTGTGGTACCCCTTCAGCAGCCGCTGCGGGTCGGCCTGTCGCGAGCCTTCGGTGAAGTCGTAGCCGTTGACGATGTCGCCGCGGTACGCCGGCAGGGTGACCTCGCCGCGCGTCTCGGTGTCGCTCGAACGGGGCTTGGCGAACTGACCCGCCATGCGGCCCATCTTCACGACGGGCATAGAGGCGCCGTATGTCAGCACCACCGCCATCTGCAGCACCGTCTTGATGCGGTTGCGGATCTGCTCGGCGGTGGCACCCGCGAAGGTCTCGGCGCAGTCACCGCCCTGCAGGAGGAAGGCGCGGCCAGATGCTGCGCGCGCCAGCCGGTCACGAAGGTTGTCGACCTCGCCGGCGAACACCAGCGGGGGAAGGGTGGCGAGTTCGGCGGAGACGGCGGCCACCGCGTCGGCGTCGGGCCACGCGGGCTGCTGCTTGATGGGCAGGGTCCGCCAGTGGTCGAGCGCGTCGAGCTGCTGAAGCATCCCTCGAGTCTATCGGCGGGATCGCGCACCCCGGCGCCGCATGACGAGCGTTCACCCGGGGGTCACCGCGCAGGGGTCTTGAGCCTGTCCTTGACGGTGGATGCGTACACGTCTTCGTATTCCTGCTCGCCGAGGCGCTGCAGCGCGACCATGATCTCGTCGGTGATCGAGCGGAGGATGTACCGGTCACCCTCCATGCCCTCGAAGCGCGAGAAGTCGATGGGCTCGCCGATCACGATGCCGACCCGCACGATGCGCGGCATGCGGGTGCCGATCGGCATCATCGTGTCGGTGTCGACCATGACCACCGGGACGACCGGCACGTGCGCTTCGAGCGCCATGCGCGCGATGCCCGTGCGGCCGCGGTACAGCTTGCCGTCGGGACTGCGGGTTCCTTCGGGATAGATTCCGAGCAGGTCGCCTCGTCCCAGCACCTGCAGTCCCGTGTTGAGGGATGCCTCGGATGCCTTGCCACCGGAGCGGTCGATCGGGATCATGCCCGTCGCCTTGAAGAACATGCGGGTCGACCAGCCCTTGAGGCCCCTGCCCGTGAAGTAGTCGCTCTTGGCGAGGAACGCGACCGGGCGGTCGATCATGAGCGGCAGGAACACCGAGTCCACGAACGAGAGATGGTTGCTCGCGAGGATCGCGGCTCCCTCCGAGGGGACGTTGCGACGGCCGATGATCCACGGGCGCCAGATCGCCTTGACGATCGGCCCGATCACCACGTACTTCATCAGCCAGTAGAACATCGCCTACTCCTCCGCGGACGCGAGGTCGGCGGCGCCGATGAGGCCCGCATCGTTGCCGAGCTCGGCGATGGCGAACCCGGCGATCGGCCGGTCGCCGTAGCCCGGGAGGGACGTCTCGTAGGCGATGCGCACCGGCTCGAGCAGCTCGTCGCCGAGCTGGGCGACTCCCCCGCCGATCACGAACAGCTCGGGGTCCAGCACCGCCTGGAACCCGCCGCACGCCTCGCCGAGGGCCGTCGCCACGCGACGCAGCGCCTCGACCGCGCCCTCGTCGCCGGCGAGCACGAGGCGCGACACCGCCGGTCCCGTGATCGTCCCCTTCTCGGCTCGCACGGCCGCGAGAGCGGCGCCGATGCCCCCGCCGTCTGCGATGGCGTTGGCCTCGCGCTGCAGGGCGCGTCCCGACGCGTACTGCTCGAGGCATCCGTTCTGTCCGCACCCGCACGGAAGACCGTCGCGCATGAAGCGCATGTGGCCGAGCTCGGCGCCGATGCCGTGGCCGCCGCGGAAGAGCTCGCCGTCGATCACGACCGCCCCGCCGACGCCGGTGCCCATCGTCAGCATCACCATGTGCTCGACCTCGCGACCGGCGCCGAAGCGGAACTCCGCCCATCCGGCCGCGTTCGCGTCGTTCTCGATCGTGACGGGCACGTCGATGCGCGCCTCGAGCACGGCCTTCAGCGGCTCGTTGCGCCACGCGATGTTCGGAGCGTGGATGACCGTGGCCCGGTCGCGGTCGATGAATCCTGCGGCGGCGACCCCGACGGCGGCGACATCATGGTGGGCGCCGAAGTGGTGCGCCATGTCGATCACGGCGTCGGCGAGAGCTGCGGTGTCGATCGGCGTGTCCACGCGGAGCCTCTCGACGATGCGGCCCTCGCTGTCGACGATACCTCCCGCGATCTTCGTTCCGCCGATGTCGATCCCGACCTTGAGCACTGCACTCCCTCTCCGGCCACCGCGCGCGCGACAGCGCCTTGAAGTCTAGCGAGCGACCGGCCATCCACACCCACGCTGGTCGCGGCGTGACGGCGGATTAGACTCAGAGCCAGATCCACCCGAGATTCATCCATCCGGTACCGAAGGAGCTGCCGTGGTTCAGTTCGAAGTCCCTGCGATCGTCCCCGCCGACCCGCAGGCAAACATCACCGACCTTCTGGTCGAACGCGTCAAGCAGACGCCTGACCGCGCGTTGTTCGCCGTGCCGGACGGCGGTGGCTGGCGCGACATCACGGCAGCCGACTTCCAGCGGCAGGTCGTCGCGCTCGCGAAGGGGTTCGCGGCGGCCGGCATCGAACCCGGTGACAAGGTCGGCTTCATCGCGCGCACCACGTACGACTGGACGCTCGTCGATTTCGCGCTCTTCTACGCCGGGGCCGTCATGGTCCCGATCTACGAGACGAGCTCGGCCGCGCAGATCGCGTGGAACCTCACCGATTCCGGCGCGATCGCAGTGGTCACCGAGTCCGCCGACCACACGGCGCGGGTGGAAGAAGTGCGGGGCGACCTGCCGCTGATCCGCGCGGTGTGGGAGATGGCCCGCGGCGATCTCGACACGCTGGTCGGCGAGGGCGCATCCGTCACCGATGAAGAGATCGAGCGCCGCCGCAACCTCGCCAACGGCGCCGACATCGCGACCCTCATCTACACGTCAGGGTCCACCGGCCGCCCGAAGGGCTGCGTCCTCACGCACAGCAACTTCGTCGAGCTCACGCGCAACTCCGCCAAGGCGCTGCACGAGGTCGTCGAGACACCCGGCGCCTCCACGCTGCTGTTCATCACGACCGCTCACGTGTTCGCGCGGTTCATCTCGATCCTCAACATCCACGCGGGTGTCAAGACGGGCCACCAGCCCGACACCAAGCAGCTGCTGCCGGCCCTCGGCTCGTTCCAGCCGACGTTCCTGCTCGCAGTGCCGCGCGTGTTCGAGAAGGTGTACAACTCGGCCGAGCAGAAGGCCGAGGCCGGCGGCAAGGGCAAGATCTTCCGCGCCGCGGCGCACACCGCCGTCGAGCACTCCGCCCTCTTGCAGGACGGCAAGAAGATCCCGCTCATGATGAAGATCAAGTTCGCGCTCTTCGACAAGCTCGTCTACTCCAAGCTGCGCACGGCGATGGGCGGCCGCGTGACCTACGCCGTGTCGGGCTCGGCACCGCTCGGTCCGCGGCTCGGGCACTTCTTCCACAGCCTCGGCGTGACGATCCTCGAGGGCTACGGCCTCACCGAGACCACTGCGCCGGCGACGGTGAACCTGGCGACCAAGTCGAAGATCGGCACGGTCGGTCCGGTGCTGCCGGGCGTCGGCATCCGTCTCGCCGAGGACGGCGAGATCCAGGTGCGAGGGATCGACGTCTTCAAGGAGTACTGGCGCAATCCCGAGGCGACGGCCGCGGCGTTCGACGGCGACTGGTTCAAGACCGGCGACATCGGAGCCTTCGACGAGGAGGGATTCCTCACGATCACCGGTCGCAAGAAGGAGATCATCGTGACCGCGGGCGGCAAGAACGTCGCCCCGGCCGTGCTCGAAGACCCGATCCGCGCCAACCCGATCGTCGGGCAGATCGTGGTCGTCGGCGACCAGAAGCCGTTCATCTCGGCGCTGATCACCCTCGACCCCGAGATGCTGCCGACGTGGCTGGCGAACAACAACCTCTCGCGCGACATGTCGCTCGAAGAGGCGGCCAAGCACCCCGCCGTGCACGCCGAGGTGCAGCGCGCCATCGACGAGGCGAACACGCACGTGTCCCGCGCCGAGTCGATCCGCAAGTTCACGATCCTGTCGACCGAGTGGACCGAGGCCAGCGGCCACCTCACGCCGAAGATGAGCATCAAGCGCAATGTGATCCTCGACGACTTCGCCGGCGAGGTCGACGAGATCTACGCCGTACCGGTCAACACCACGAACGTCTCGCTGTCGTAGGAGACGACGGATGCCGCAGCCCGGGCCCTTCGAACGGCCCGGGCTGCGGCATTCTCGCGTCAGTCGAGCGAGGTTCCGACTCGCTTCGCTCGCTCAACCACGACCCGGCACCCATCAACGCTCGCTGGCGCTCGCATTGATCCGAGGCGCGTCAAAACCAGTCGGACTCGCGGATCTCACGCATCGCGACGCGGCGCTCCTCGGGAGTGAGCCGGTCGAGGTACAGCACCCCGTCGAGGTGATCGGTCTCGTGCTGCAGCGCCTGCGCGAGCAGCCCTTCACCCTCGACGACGATCTCGTTCCCGTCGAGGTCGATGCCGACGACCTTGGCGTACGGAAAGCGGACGGCGTCGTGCCAGAGTCCGGGCACCGAGAGGCATCCCTCGCCGATCGGCTCCGGGTCGCCGGAGGTCTCGACCAGCACGGGGTTGAGGACGTAGCCGATGTCGCCGTCGATGTTGTAGCTGAACGCTCTCAGCCCGACGCCGATCTGGCATGCGGCCACCCCCGCGCGTCCGGGGAGCTCGACGGTGTCGATCAGGTCCTTCACGAGGGCACGGACGCCGTCGTCGATCTCACGGATAGGAGCGCTGACCGACTTCAGGACGGGGTCGCCGAAGACACGAATGGGACGAACTGCCATGGGATGCCTCAGGCCGCCGAAGCGTACGAGCGCAGACCCTCGATGACCACGGCCGCCAGCTCGCGCGCCGCAAGGCGGGTCGCGGGCTGCAGGTCGCGGAACACGATGGCGCTTCCGGTCGCGATGTGGGCGTCGTACGGCATGCGGACAACCGACCGCACCCGCGTGCGGAAGTGCGACTCCAGCTCGTCCAGCTGCACCAGCGGCTGGCCGGGGCGTGCGTTGTTGAGCACCACCACGGCGCCGCGCACCTTGTCGGAGTAGCCGTTCGTCTCGAGCCACGTGAGCGTCTCGGACGCGAGGCGCGCCTCGTCGACGCTCAATCCCGCGACGATCACGATCTGATCGGCGAGGTCCAGCGTCGCCCCCATCACGGAGTGCACGATGCCGGTACCGGTGTCGGTGAGCACGACCGAGTAGTAGTGCGCGGCGAGCGACGCGACATCCCGGTAGTCCTGGTCGTTGAAGGCCTCAGAGACCCGTGGGTCGGTGTCGGACGCGACGACGTCCAGGCGCGTCTCGTCGCGGGCGACGATGTTCGAGAGGTCGTTGAAGCCCACGACGTCGCCGCGCACGCGCACGAGGTCGCGGACGGTCTTGCCGCTCTCGCGTGAGATGCGCTCGGCCAGCGTGCCGCGGTCGGGATTGGCGTCGACGGCGATGACGCGATCGTCACGTGCATCGGCGAGTGCCATGCCCAGCAGCGTCGTCACCGTGGTCTTGCCCACCCCGCCCTTGCGCGACAGCACCGGCACGAACCGCGCGCCGCCGGCGAGCGGCGCGGCGATGCGGCGGTCGAGTTCCTTGCGGGCGCGAGCGCGCTTGCTGTCGCCCAGGTTGATGCGCCGGCCCGAGATCGAGTACACGAAGTGCTGCCACATCCCCTCCGGCTCGGAGCGGGTCACCTGGTGCGGGTCGAGCAGGCGGTCGGCCGTGAGAAGATCGGCGGTCTCGCGGTCGGGTTCGAACTCCCCGAGCCGCTTGGACGTCAGTGCGACGCCGGCATGCGGCTGCGATCGCTCGACGGCCCGCTCGACGACGGGGAGCGCGCCGGTGTGGTGCGCCTCGCGGCGCGTGGCCGGCGTCGGTCCGGTCGAGGCCGCCGGCGTGGCGGGCGGTGCCGGCGGAGCGGATGCCGCGCTCTGGGGTGCGCGCGCCCCGGATTCCTCCGGCGCGTCGGACGGGGTGTCGGCGATCATGGGCTCCTCCGCAGTCGCGGCGGCCGCGTCCGCCAGTCCGGCGGCGAACTCGGCGTCTTCGAACTCGGCATCCTCGAATGTCACCGCATCGTACTCGTCGGTGGCGTACGCGGCGACTCCCTTGAAGTCGCCGTCGTTCACCTCGGAGTCGTTCACACCATCGTCGCCCGGCGCGGAGCTGTCGGCGAGAGGGGACGCTGCGGCTGCCTCGCCCCCGCCATCCACCGTCTCATCGAGCGCGGAGGTCTCTTCGAACACCTCGTCGGCGTCGGCGATGTCTTCGTCCGTCCGCGGACGGTCGAAACCGTCCGCCTCCACCGTCCAGTCCTCGAGTTCCGGTTCGGTCTCGATGATCTCGGCCTCAGCGGTCTCGACGGCGGGCTCATCCACGTGGACGGTCATGGCCGCGGCGGGCAGCTCGGCGTCGGCGGGGATCTCGACCACGAAGGGCACCTCGTCGTCGATGACATCGTCGTCGGCGAGGTCGTCTTCCGACTCGGTCGGCAGTTCGACGTTCACCTGTGCTGTCGCACCGCCCAGGATGCCGAGTCCGGTCGTGTCGAGGCTCCCCGTGTCGGAGAGCACGCCGTTCACGGCTTCGTCGGGCGTATGGTCGGGTCGGTCGGGCGTCACTGCGGAGATCTCCAGAGCAGAAGGGCGTTTCGGGCGGATGCCGCCCTCCAGGCTACTGGGCGGGACGGACCACGACCAAAAGGTCCCCCGCGTCGACCTGAGCGGTCTCCGCGATGGCGAGACGCTCCACGACCCCGTCGACGGGCGCGGTGATCGCCGCTTCCATCTTCATCGCCTCGATCGAGGCGACCGGCTGGCCGGCGACGACCGCGTCGCCGACGACGGTCTTGAGCGTCACGACGCCCGAGAACGGAGCCGCCACCTGACCGGGTTTCGACGTGTCGGCCTTCTCGGCCTGACGCGATTCGACCTGGATGCTGCGATCCCTCACGAACACCGGACGCAGCTGGCCGTTGAGGGTCGTCATGACCGTCCGCATGCCCTTGTCATCGGCTTCGCCGATGGCTTCGAGCCCGACGAACAGCTGCACGCCGCGCTCGATCTCGACGACGTGCTCGGTGCCCTGCGCGAGACCGTACAGATAATCCGCGGTGTCGAGCACGCTCAGGTCGCCGAAGACCTCGCGGCGCTGCTCGTACTCGCGGGTCGGCCCGGGGAACAGCAGCTTGTTCAGCATCGCGCGGCGGGACGCGGCATCCGCTTCCAATGCCGCCGACTCGCCTCCCGTGAGCGGCGTCACCTCGATGTTCACCGTGCGGCCCTGCAGCACCTTCGTGCGGAAGGGCTCCGGCCAGCCGAACGGCAGCTCTCCGAGCTCGCCGGCCATGAAACCGACGACGGAGTCCGGGATGTCGTAGTTCTGCGGGTTCTCGGCGAAGTCCTTCGGGTCAGCCTTGACGGCCGCGAGGTGCAGCGCCAGGTCGCCGACCACCTTCGAGGACGGCGTGACCTTCGGCACACGGCCGAGGATGTCATTGGCGGCGGCGTACATGTCCTCGATCAGCTCGAAGTCCTCCGCGAGCCCCAGCGCGATCGCCTGCTGGCGCAGGTTCGACAGCTGGCCACCGGGGATCTCGTGATGGTAGACGCGTCCCGTGGGACCGGGCAGACCCGACTCGAACGGGCGGTACAGGTGACGCACCGCCTCCCAGTACGGCTCCAGATCGCTCACCGCATCCAGGTCGATGCCGGTGTCGCGCTCAGTGTGCGACAGCGCTGCGACCAGCGCCGACAGCGACGGCTGGCTGGTGGTGCCCGACATCGGGGCGGCGGCCGCGTCGACGGCATCCGCCCCCGCCGCGCTGGCGGCCAGCAATGTCGCCAGCTGCCCGCCCGCGGTGTCGTGCGTGTGCACGTGCACCGGAAGGTCGAAGTTCTCGCGCAGGGCCGAGACGAGACGGGATGCCGCGGCCGGCCGCAGCAGCCCCGCCATGTCTTTGATCGCGAGCACGTGGGCTCCCGCGTCGGCGATCTGCTCGGCCACCCGCAGGTAGTAGTCCAGCGTGTACTGGTCCTCGGCGGGGTTGAGGAGGTCGCCGGTGTAGCAGACGGCGACCTCGGCGACGGCCGTGCCCGTCTGCAGCACGGCGTCGATCGCCGGACGCATCTGCGACACGTCGTTGAGGGCGTCGAAGATGCGGAAGATGTCGATCCCGGATGCGGCGGCCTCCCGCACGAACGCATCGGTGACCTCGGTCGGGTAGGGCGTGTAGCCCACGGTGTTGCGGCCGCGCAGCAGCATCTGGATCGCGACGTTGGGCAGCGCCGTGCGCAGCCGGTCCAGACGCTCCCACGGGTCCTCGCCGAGGAACCGCAGGGCGACGTCGTACGTCGCGCCGCCCCATGCCTCGACCGAGAGCAGCTGCGGCGTCAGGCGCGCGACGTACGGGGCGACCGTCACGAGGTCCTTCGTGCGGACGCGGGTGGCCAGCAGCGACTGGTGCGCGTCGCGGAAGGTCGTCTCGGTCACACCGAGGGCGTTCTGTTCACGAAGCGCCTTCGCGAACGCGGCCGGGCCGAGCTCGAGCAGGCGCTGGCGCGATCCGGCCGGCGGCTCGACCGTCAGATCGGCGGCCGGCAGCTTCAGGCGCGGGTCGACGGTGACCGGGTTGTCGCCGTGCGGACGGTTCACGGTGGTGTCGGTCAGCCAGTTGAGGATCTTGGTGCCGCGGTCCTTGGACTCGCGGCCCTTGAGCAGTCCCGGCCGCTCGTCGATGAACGACGTCGAGACATCGCCGGCGACGAACGACGGGTCGTCGAGCACCGCCTGCAGGAACGGGATGTTCGTCGAGACGCCTCGGATGCGGAACTCGGCGAGAGCTCGACGCGCACGCACCACTGCGGCGCCGAAGTCGCGGCCCCGGCACGTGAGCTTGGACAGCATGGAGTCGAAGTGCGGACTGATCTGCGAGCCCGCCGCCGTCGTGCCACCGTCCAGGCGGATGCCCGCGCCGCCGGGTGAGCGGTACGTGGTGATCTTGCCGGTGTCGGGGCGGAAGCCCTGGGTCGGGTCCTCCGTCGTGATGCGGCATTGGAGCGCCGCTCCGCGGAGGCGGATCCGATCCTGGGTGAGGCCGAGCTCGTCGAGCGACTGGCCCGCTGCGATGCGCATCTGCGACTGCACGAGGTCGACGTCGGTGACCTCCTCGGTCACGGTGTGCTCGACCTGGATCCGGGGGTTCATCTCGATGAAGACGACCTCCCCGGTGCGCGGGCCGGCGGTCTCGAGGAGGAACTCGACGGTGCCGGCGTTCTCATAGCCGATCGAGCGTGCGAAGGCGACGGCGTACGCGTGCAGCGCGTCCCGGACCGTCGGATCGAGGTTCGGGGCCGGCGCGATCTCGATCACCTTCTGGTGGCGACGCTGCAGCGAGCAGTCACGCTCGAACAGGTGGACCGTCTCCCCCGTCTTGTCGGCGAGGATCTGCACCTCGATGTGCCGGGGGCGCTGGACGGCCTGCTCGAGGAACACCCGGGCGTCGCCGAACGCGCTGCCCGCTTCACGCATGGCCTCGGCGAGAGCGGGTGCGAGCTCTTCACGCTGCGCGACGCGCCGCATCCCTCGTCCGCCGCCACCGGCGACGGCCTTCACGAAGATCGGGAAGCCGATGTCGTCGGCCTGCTCCAGGAGCGCATCGACGTCGTCCGAGGCATCCGTCGACCGCAGCACCGGCACGCCCGCCGCGACGGCGTGCTGCTTCGCGGTGACCTTGTTGCCGGCCATCTCGAGCACGCTCGCGGGCGGTCCGATGAATGCGATGCCGTTCGCGGCGGCCTTCTCTGCCAGGTCCGGGTTCTCGGACAGGAAGCCGTAGCCGGGGTAGATCGCGTCGGCCCCCGCCTCTCTCGCGACGCGGACGATCTCGTCCACGTCGAGGTACGCGCGGACCGGATGCCCCTTCTCGCCGATCTGGTACGCCTCGTCGGCCTTCAGCCGATGCAGCGAGTTGCGGTCCTCGTAGGGGAAGACCGCGACGGTGCGCGCCCCCAGTTCGTAGGCCGCTCGGAAAGCGCGGATGGCGATCTCACCACGGTTCGCGACCAGGATCTTGCGGAACATTCGACCTCCGTGGGCGGCGGTGCAGACGGGCCCCTGGAAACGGGCTGAGTGTGCTCTCAGCCTAGGGGACGGTAACGTGGTGCCTTGTGCACGTCCTTTCCGTCAGCTCGCTCAAGGGAGGCGTCGGCAAGACGACCGTGACTCTCGGACTCGCGTCGGCGGCCTTCGCCCGCGGTGTCCGCACGCTCGTCGTCGACCTCGACCCGCAGTCCGACGTGTCGACGGGCATGGATATTCAGGTCGCCGGGCGACTGAATGTCGCCGATGTCCTCGCCAATCCCAAGGAGAAGACGGTCCGCCAGGCCATCACCTCCAGCGGCTGGGCGAAGGTGCATCCCGGCACCATCGACGTCATGATCGGCAGCCCCTCAGCGATCAACTTCGACGGACCGCACCCCAGCGTGCGCGACGTCTGGAAGATGGAAGAGGCGCTGGCCACGATCGAGGCCGACTACGACCTCGTGCTGATCGACTGCGCACCGTCGCTCAACGCACTCACCCGCACGGCGTGGGCCGCGAGTGACCGCGTGATCGTCGTGACCGAGCCCGGCCTGTTCTCGGTGGCCGCCGCCGACCGCGCCTTGCGCGCCATCGAAGAGATCCGCCGCGGTCTCTCCCCCCGCCTGCAGCCGCTCGGCATCGTGGTCAACCGCGTTCGCCCGCAGTCGATCGAGCATCAGTTCCGCATCAAAGAGCTGCGCGACATGTTCGGCCCGCTCGTGCTCGCGCCGCAGCTGCCCGAGCGCACCTCACTGCAGCAGGCGCAGGGCGCCGCCAAGCCGCTGCACATCTGGCCCGGCGACTCCGCGCAAGAGCTCGCGGCCGACTTCGACTCGCTCCTGGACCGAGTGATGCGCACCGGCCGCATCCCGGTGCCCGACGACACGCGCGCCTGACCCTCCCTTCCAGCCCGGCGCGACGCGACCCGGGTCCGATCGAACGCAGCGGGCGGAGCGGTGGCGGGTCAGCACAATGCTCGCGGGATGGTCAGATTGCTCTCTTAGTGCGTGACGGGGTGCACAGGACTTGCCTTTCGTGGCGAAGTCGCTGAACATATCGACCATGGCACCGATGACGCTGCACCCCGACAGCCTTGCCGTGCACGCCGGGCGCGATGACCTCGCGGCCCTCGGCGTCCACGCGCTCCCCCTCGACCTCTCGTCGGCGAACGCTCTGCCCGACGTCGACCTCGGCGGCCTGTCGTACGAGGTGCTCGCCACCGGCGGGCACCCGTTCGAGGGCGGCTCGAACGTCTACGCGCGACTGTGGAACCCGACCGTCGCACGATTCGAGGAGGCACTGGCGCGCCTGGAGCATTCCGAAGAGGCCGTGGCGTTCTCGTCCGGCATGGCGGCCGTCACCGCCGCCCTGCTGACCCTCGCGCATGAGCAGGGTCGCCGGCACGTCGTCGCGGTCCGTCCGCTGTACGGCGGCACCGATCACCTTCTCGCCTCGGGATTGCTGAGTGTCGAGACCACGTACTGCACCATCGAGAACGGCGGGGCGGATGCCGTCGCCACAGCGATCCGCGACGACACGGCGCTCGTCGTGGTCGAGTCGCCCGCCAACCCGTCCCTCGAGCTCATCGACATCCGCGCCGTCGTCGCGGCGGCCGGCGACGTGCCTGTGCTCGTGGACAACACGTTCGCCACCCCCGTGCTGCAGCAGCCCCTCGATCTCGGCGCTTCGCTCTCGCTCCACAGCGCGACGAAGTACCTGGGCGGGCACGGCGACGTCGTCGGCGGCGTCATCGCGTGCGACGCGCGTACGGCGGCGGCTCTGCGGCGCACCCGTGCGATCACCGGCGCCCTCCTCCACCCTCTGGCGGCCTACCTGCTGCACCGGGGGCTTGCGACGCTGCCCGTGCGCGTGCGAGCGCAGCAGGAGAACGCCCGTGCCGTGGCTCGATGGCTCGCCACGCGCGATGACATCGCCCGCGTCCACTTTCCGGAGTTCCCCGAGTGCGACCCGCATGGGCTGATCGGCACGCAGCAGTCCGGCCCGGGCGCGATGATCGCGATCGAGCTGACCGGGGGCTACGACGCCGCCCGCGCGCTCACCTCGTCGGTGCGACTGTTCACGCACGCGGTCTCGCTCGGGAGCGTCGACTCGCTCATCCAGCATCCCGCGTCGCTCACGCATCGCCCGGTGCAGGCCGACGCGAAGCCGTCGGACGCGCTCGTGCGCCTCTCGATCGGACTCGAGGACCCTGCCGATCTCATCGCCGATCTCGAGCAGGCTTTGTCACAGCGCACCGTCGATCGCGCTCACGCCGACGTGGCGATGAGCTGAGCACCGCGACCGCCGTGCCGACGCGTCAGGCGGTGCGTGCGGCGCGGCGGAGTGCGAGCTCGTCCATCGCGTCCGGCTTCTCGACCTCGAACTCGACGAGTTCGGACTCGACCTCGCGCAGCACCTTGCCCACGGCGATGCCGAACACGCCCTGACCACGGCTCACGAGGTCGATGACCTCGTCGTTCGAGGTGCACAGGTACACCGATGCGCCGTCGCTCATGAGTGTGGTGCCCGCGAGGTCCCGGATGCCTGAGGCCCGGAGCTGGTCGACCGCCGTGCGGATCTGCTGCAGCGAGATGCCGGTGTCGAGCAGGCGCTTGACGAGCTTGAGCACGAGGATGTCGCGGAACCCGTAGAGCCGCTGCGAACCGGAGCCGCTGGCGCCGCGAACCGTCGGCTCGACGAGCTCGGTGCGCGCCCAGTAGTCGAGCTGGCGGTAGGTGATGCCGGCGGCGCGTGCCGCGACGGCTCCGCGATAGCCCACTTCGTCGTCCATGGCCGGCAGCCCGTCGGTGAAGAGGAGTTCGGCGACGAACGGCTCATTGTCTGACGCGTCTCGTGTCATGCCTATCCCCCCTCCGGAATCGGATATCTCCACGCTAGATGAGCCTCACCCTTGCGGCAATGACATCCGCTGTTGGCGGTCCGGCGTGTCGCGCCCTTCTGCCCCGCAACTTGCCGCTGAGCCGCGTCAGGACAGCAGACGATCCAATGCGGACCGCACGAAGATCGAGCGGACTTCGTCGAGGCGTTTGGCCAATTCGGGCGCCAGCTCGCCAGCGCGACCACGGGACGAGGCATCCGTCCTGCGCAGCAACGGGGCGAGGGCGGACTCGACGAGGGCGACATCGCGCTCGGCGTTCTGCCGCAGTGCCCGCACGTGCCGGGGCTCGATACCGTGCCGGTCGAGCGCGACGAGCGCGCGCAGCAGCGCGACGGACTGCTCGGTGTAGCTCTCGCCGGCCACGAGCACGCCGGTGCTGATGGCGTCGTTGAGCAGCTGCGGCGCGGCACCGGATGCCGCGAGCAGCTCGTCGCGGCGGTAACGGCGCGGCGCCGGCAGGATCGACGGCGGCGGCACGGCGGTCGGCGTCGCGGGGTCGCGACCCGCGTCGACGTCTTCGAGGTAATCGCGGATCACCGACAGCGGAAGGTAGTGGTCGCGCTGCAGCGTGAGCGCGAGGCGCAGTCGCTCGAGGTCATCCTGAGAGAACTTGCGGTACCCGGACTCGGTGCGCAGCGGGGTGACGATGCCCTGAACCTCGAGGAACCGCAGCTTGCTCGAGGTGAGCGACGGGAACTCCGGCGACAGCCGCGCGAGGACCTGCCCGATGCTCAGAAGACCCGCGGACGAAGATCGTTCGCGGGCGGACGCAGCGGGCATCAGACGTCCGCGGTCTGGGACAGATCGGCCGGTGAGACGAAGAAGTTGAGGCGGAACTTGCCGACACGCACCTCGGCGCCGTTCGTGAGCGCCGCGCGGTCGACGCGCTCGCCGTTCACGTACGTGCCGTTGAGCGAACGCTGGTCCACGAGCTCGAAGGTCGTGCCCGTGCGGGTGATCTCGGCATGGCGGCGCGAGACGGTCACGTCGTCGAAGAAGATGTCGGCCTCGGGATGCCGGCCGACGGTCGTCACGTCGGTGTCGAGCAGGTAGCGGGCTCCGGCGGTGGGTCCTGAACGCACGAGCAGCAGTGCGGCGCCCGACGGCAGTGCTTCGATCGCGTCGAGCTCGGCCTCACCGAGCTCGCTGCCGAAGGGCACGAACGACAGGTCGGAGTCGTGTCCGAACGTCTGCGTCGTGTCGGCTGCGCGATCGGACTCGTGCGCGTCGGCCCCGGCAGCCCGGCGAATGTCGCCCTGGTCGGGTCGGCGGTCGTCCTCCACGTTGTCCTCCTTCGACGCCCCAGCCTATCCGATCGCGAGTGCCGCGAAAGTGCCGGTTTCGAGGATCCGGCCGCATCCCATTGTTTCGTCTCGTGTCGACGCGCGTGCTCAGCGGAAGCAGCGCGCCTAGCCTGGCGGAGTCCGAATCCGACGAGTCAGGGAGTCCCCCGTGTCGAGCCCGCACCGCCACATCCCGCCCCTCGAGGTGCGTGAGCGTGCGGCGTGCATGTGCGACCACGGAGACGCCTGCACCTCGTACGCGCCGGGCCACGCGCTGCACCTCATCCAGGCGCGCCTGGCCTCGGCGACACCGTCGGACTGGGCCGACGCGATCGTGGAGGCCGCCGACGGGCGTTCGGGTTTCGTCATCGTCCGCACGCTGGACGACGGCTCGGCGGTCGCGCTGTGGAACGGCGCAGGCGCGGCGGCACGCCTGGCGGTCGGCACACCTGTCGCGCTCCACGAGCGCTATCACGTGCTCGCCGTGGGCGGCGAGCGCTTCAACGTGCTGCGCGGCTGATCCGCCTCAGCTCATCGCCATCATCTTGTCCTTGACCGCCATGCAGGCGTCCATGCAGGCCTTGCACGCCTGAGCGCACATCTTGCAGACCTCGCTGTGGTCCGCGTGCTCCATGCACTCGTCCATGCAGGTCTGGCACATGGCGATGCACGCGTCGAGCATCGCCATCATGGAGGCCGGCGTCATCCCCTGCATGCGCATCATCGAACGCATCATGGTGTTGCACATGTCGGCGCAGTTCATACACGCCGGCGCGCACGACATCATCTGGGTCGAGCACACCGTGCACGCCTGCTCGCAGGCCGAGCAGGCGTCCATACAGGCCTGCAGGACCGCCATGTCCATCTCCTGCATGCCGGGCATCGACATCATGTCCTTCGACATGGCGCCCATCATCATGCTGTCCATCGCCCACCTTCTTCCGATGTCGGGTCGGCGGGCAGGTCGTCCCGCCTGCGGCCATGCTAGACCTCGCAGGATCCGGATCGAAGGGCCGATTAGGCTCGATCGGGTGACGTCACAAGGAATTCACACAGCCCGCCCGTCCCGTGCAGCCGCGCTCGCCACCGCGGTGCTGCTGGCCCTCGCCGGTGCGGTGGTGACGGCATCCCCCGCCTCCGCTCACGACGAGCTGCTGGGCAGCGACCCCGCGGCGGGCAGCACCGTCGAGGCCCTCCCTGCCGAGCTGACCCTCACCTTCAGCGGCGTGATCGCTCCGGACGAGGGAGCGTCAGAGGTGCAGGTGACGGATGCCGAGGGCACGACGCTCACCGATGGGACGCCCTCGGCTCAGGACAACGTGCTCACCCAGCCGCTCGCCGCCGAGGGGCTCGGGGGCGAGGCATCCGGTCTCATCACGGTGCTGTGGAAGGTGGTGTCGAGCGACGGGCATCCCATCTCGGGCGAGTTCTCGTTCACCGTGACGGGCGCACCCGCGCCCGCCCCCACGGGGACGACCGAGCCGGCGCCCGCACCGACGGAATCGGCGGCGCCGAGTGAGTCCCCGACGACCCAGGCGACCCCCTCCGCTGCACCCGCTGCCGACGAGGGCTCCAGCGCTCTCCCGTGGATCATTCTGGGCCTCATCGCCGCGGCTGTCGTGGGCGGCGTGACGTACCTGCTGGTGTCGCGCTCGCGCCGCGAACGGGCCCTCGCCGAGGGCGCCCGCGGCGGCGCTCAGCCCGGATCCGAGCCCCCTGCCGACCGATAGGCTTGGAGTCATGCCACATTACGACGTCGTCATCCTCGGCGCAGGCCCCGGCGGGTACGTCGCGGCCGTCCGCAGCGCTCAGCTCGGCCTCTCGGTCGCGATCATCGAAGAGAAGTACTGGGGCGGTGTGTGCCTCAACGTCGGCTGCATCCCCTCCAAGGCGCTTCTCAAGAACGCCGACCTGGCGCACCAGTTCCACCACAAGGCGGAGCTGTTCGGCATCTCGGGCGACGTCTCGTTCGACTTCGGCGTCGCGTGGGATCGCAGCCGCAAGGTGTCCGACACCCACGTCAAGGGCATCCACTACCTGATGAAGAAGAACAAGGTCACCGAGTACGAGGGCCGCGGTTCGTTCACGGGACCCAACGCGATCCGGGTGACCAAGACCGACGGCACCACCGACGACGTCACCTTCGACAACGCGATCATCGCCACCGGCTCGCGCGTGCGCCTGCTGCCGGGCGTCCAGCTGAGCGAGAACGTCGTGACGTACGAGGAGCAGATCCTCTCGCGCGACCTGCCCTCCTCCATCGTGATCGTGGGCGCCGGCGCGATCGGCATGGAGTTCGGCTTCATCCTCGCCAACTACGGCGTCAAGGTCACGATCATCGAGTTCCTCGACCGCGCGCTCCCCAACGAGGACGCCGACGTGTCGAAGGAGATCACCAAGCAGTACAAGGGCTACGGCGTCGACATCCTGACCTCCACAAAGGTCGAGACCGTCACCGACCAGGGCGACAAGGTCACCGTCGCCTACACCGCCAAGGACGGCAGCGCGGGCTCGATCGAGGCCGACAAGGTGCTCATGTCGATCGGCTTCGCCGCCAACGTCGAGGGCTTCGGGCTCGAGAACACCGGCGTCAAGCTCACCGACCGGGGCGCGATCGACATCGACGACTACATGCGCACCAACGTGCCGCACATCTACGCGATCGGCGACGTGACCGCCAAGCTGCAGCTCGCGCACGTGGCCGAGGCTCAGGGTGTGGTCGCAGCCGAGACGATCGCGAAGGCCGAGACCATGACGCTCGGCGACTACCGCATGATGCCCCGTGCGACGTTCTGCTCGCCGCAGGTGGCGTCGTTCGGTCTGACGGAGCAGCAGGCGCGCGATGCCGGCTACGACGTCAAGGTCGCGAAGTTCCCGTTCTCAGCCAACGGCAAGGCGAACGGTCTCGGCGAGGCGATCGGCTTCGTCAAGCTCATCGCGGACGGTGAGCACCTCGAGCTGCTCGGCGGCCACATGATCGGACCGGACGTGTCGGAGCTTCTGCCCGAGCTCACCCTCGCGCAGAAGTGGGACCTGACCGCACTCGAGGCGGCACGCAACGTGCACACCCACCCCACGCTGTCGGAGGCCGTGCAGGAGGCCTTCCACGGCCTCGCGGGTCACATGATCAACCTCTGACTCGCATCGACGAAGGCCCGGAACCGTTCGCGGTTCCGGGCCTTCTCGTGTTCAGCGACCGAGGGCGCGAGCGAGTTTCGAGGCGGATGCCGCGGCACGGCCGCCCACGGCATGCACAGCGGCCTCGGCGGCGGCCAGCAGCACCGCGCGCGAGGCCGGTGACGTGGGGGCGGCAGGTCCGAGCTCGAACTCCCACTCCCGCCACGTCCGCTCCACGCCGTCGCGTTCGTCGAGGGCCCTGACCCGGTCGTCGACGAACTCGGCGACGAGGCGACCGGCAGCGTCCAGGAGCGCGTATGCGGTGCGGGTGTTGCGAATGCGGGCGATCGCGGCGAGGGCCGTGGCTGGGCCCACGCGCCCCGGGGCTCCCGGCGACGCTCCAGCAGCGCCGGGAGAGGGCGTGGGGACCGTCACCGCCGCGATCGCGGCGCGCACCTGCTCGGGAAGGTCGGCGTGTTCGCCGAGCGGCCACTGCTGCTCGACGCGGCCGCCTTCGGGGCCCCGCGGCCCCTTGATGTGCCAGCCCTCGTCCGGCCCGCCGGTGCGGCGACGGACCGCATATCCCGCGTGCGCCAGGGAGAGGTCGTCGGTGTCGAAGTAGACGGCGTCGAGCTCACGGCCTTCGGCTTCGCCGACGGACGCGACACCCGGCAGCCCGGACCAGTCCGGCAGCGGCGTCGCGTCGTCGACGTCGAACTTGAGCTCGATCTCTACGGAGCTGGTGCCGCCTGAGGTCGTCGGAGCTGCGTCACCGTCGGTCACGCGCGGTGTCGCTGTAGGGATCGATGTCGTCCTCGGACTCGACGAACCAGAACTCCGCCTCGGTCGGGCCGTCGCCGTCTCCGGTGTTCTCCGGAGAGCCCTTTCGCTCGTAGACGACCTGCGTCTCGCTGTAGGGAACGATCATGCGGTCCAGCTGCGGGTCTTCGAGGGGCAGGACTTGCCCGTCGAGCGGTCCGCCGTGAAGTCGTGCGATAGCCATGAGCCGAGCCTAGACCCGGCCGCCCCCTCCACCTTCGAATCGCGCACTTTGCAGTTTCGGGCCGGCCGACTCTGCAAAGTGCGCGATTCGAAAGCGAGGAGGGGTCGTGCAAGCGCTTCCAGCTTGGGCCCCTAGAATGCACGCGTGAAGGCCATCCGAACGTTCACCGTCCGTCCCGTCCTCGCCGAATCCCTCACACCCCTGGACCGCCTCGCCTCGAACTGGCGCTGGTCGTGGAGCCGGTCCACCCACGCGTTGTTCGCGTCGATGGATCCCGCGCTGTGGGACGAGATCGGCGCGAACCCCGCACGCATGCTGGGGGCGGTGGGGCAACCGCGCCTGGACGAGCTGGCCCGCGACGAGGCCTTCGTGGCACGCGTCCGCGAGGAGGACGACCGACTCTCGGCGTACCTCACCGGCGAACGCTGGTATCAGGGCCTGCGGGGCCCCAAGCCCGCTCACATCGCCTACTTCTCCCCCGAGTTCGGCGTGGACGGCTCGCTGCCGCAGTACTCCGGCGGCCTCGGCATCCTCGCCGGCGACCACCTCAAGAGCGCGTCCGACCTGGGGGTCCCGCTCACCGGTGTCGGCCTGTTCTACCGCGCAGGCTACTTCCGTCAGTCGATCGGCGACGACGGCTGGCAGCGCGAGAGCTATCCGCTCCTCGACCCGTACGGGCTCGGGCTGACACTGCTGCGGGACCGCGACGGCTCCCCCGTCGAGATCGCGCTTGCGCTGCCCGGCGACCGGACCCTGCACGCCAGGATCTGGGTCGCGGACATCGGGCGCGTGCCGCTGCTGCTGCTCGACTCGGAGACTCCGTCGAACTCCGACGACATGCGCAAGGTCACCGACCGCCTCTACGGGGGCGGCGGCGAGCACCGTCTGCTGCAGGAGCTGCTGCTCGGCGTCGGCGGAGTCCGCGCAGTCCGCGCGTGGTCCGAGATCACCAGGCGACCGGCTCCCGACGTCTACCACACCAACGAGGGCCACGCCGGATTCCAGGGTCTGGAGCGGATGTCGGAGCTCATCACGCACGATGGGCTGACCTTCGACGAGGCCCTGGCCCAGGTGCGCGCATCGACGGTGTTCACGACGCATACGCCCGTACCCGCCGGGATCGACCGGTTCTCGCGCGACCTCATCGCCGACGTGCTCGCGGGTGGCCTGTTCCAGGGGCTCGACGCCGGGCGCGCGATCGCGCTGGGTCTCGAGACGTGGGACGGCGGCGACCAGGGCGTCTTCAACATGGCAGTGCTCGGGCTGCACCTGGGGCAGCACGCGAACGGCGTGTCGGTCCTGCACGGCGAGGTGAGCCGGGGCATGTTCGGGCACCTGTGGCCGGGCGTCGACACCGACGAGGTGCCGATCACATCGATCACCAACGGCGTGCACGCGCCGACCTGGGTGCACCCGGCCCTGAAGGCGCTGAGCGAGCGGGTGTGGGGCGACGCGCACACCGACACCCATGACTGGACCGACCGCGAGGCCGTGACCGACGCGGAGCTGTGGGGCGTCCGCCAGCAGATGAAGGGCGAGCTCGTCGCCGAGGCGCGGCGCCGTGTCGCCGCTTCGGTTTCGAACGGCAGCGGTGTGACGCCGTCCTGGGTCGGCGATCTGCTCAGCCCCGACGTGCTCACGATCGGGTTCGCCCGCCGCGTCCCGACCTACAAGCGCCTCACGCTCATGCTGCGCGATCCCGAGCGCCTCACCCGGCTGCTGACCGACCCCGAGCGGCCGGTGCAGATCGTGATCGGCGGCAAGTCGCATCCTGCCGACGACTCGGGCAAGATCCTGATCCAGCAGCTGGTGCGCTTCAGCCGCGACCCGAAGGTGCGCGGGCGCATCGTCTTCCTGCCCGACTACGACATCACGCTCGCGAAGGACCTCTACCCGGGGTGCGACGTCTGGCTGAACAACCCGCTGCGTCCGCTCGAGGCCTGCGGCACGAGCGGCATGAAGGCCGCGCTCAACGGCGCGCTGAACCTGTCGATCCTCGACGGCTGGTGGGACGAGTGGTTCGACGGCGAGAACGGCTGGGCGATCCCGACCGCCGACACCGCGGCGAACGACGAGGAGCGCGACGACGTCGAAGCCGCCGCCCTCTACGACCTCATCGAGCACCAACTGGTGCCCAAGTTCTACGACCGCGAGGGCGGCATCCCGCTGGCGTGGCTCGGTATGGTGCGCCACACCATGACCGACCTGGGCACGAAGGCTACGAGCGACCGGATGGTGCGGGACTACGTCCAGCGCCTGTACGTTCCTGCCGCCGCGCACGACGCGGCGCTGCGCGCGGACGGCTTCGCCGAGGCCAAGGCGCTCGCCGCGTTCATCGGGAGGGTGAAGGATGCCTGGGGGCGCATCTCGATCGCGAGCGTCGACAGTTCCGGCATCCCGCAGCAGGCGCAGGCCGGCGACACCCTCGAGGTGCGCGCCGACGTACGGCTGGACGGGCTCTCGCCGGAGGACGTCGCGGTCGAGCTGGTGTACGGCCGCACCGACGAGGACGACGCGCTGGACGCCGACCACTCCGTGCACCGTCTCGCCCCTGCCGGACCCGCCCACGACGGCATCGTGACGTTCACCGGCGCCCTGCCGCTCAGCGTCACCGGCACGTTCGGCTACGCCGTCCGCGTCGTGCCGCGGCACGAGCAGCTGGTCTCGCCGGTCGAGCTCGGCCTCGTGACCTACGCATCGTGAGTGCGTCGTGAGCCCGGTCGCGAGGCGACCGTGAAGCCGTTCGTCCTGCTCGCCACGCGCGCAGAGGACGTCCCCGCCGACGAGGAGTACGCACTCTTCCTCCGCTACACCGGGCTCGACGAGCGCGATCTCGTCCGCGTGCGACTCGAGGCGGGCCCCATGCCGCACCTCGATCTCGACGGCCTGTCGGGGATCTTCGTCGGCGGCGGGCCGTTCAACGCCTCAGACCCCGCCGAGACGAAGTCCCCCGTGCAGCGGCGGGTCGAGCAGGAGTTCGACGCGCTCCTGGATGAGGTCGTCGCGCGGGACTTCCCGTTCCTCGGCGCCTGCTACGGCGTCGGCACGCTCGGTGCACACCAGGGCGCCGTGATCGATCGTCGCCACGGCGAGCCGATCAGCGTCGTGCCGGTCACGAAGACGCGGGCCGGGGCATCCGATCCCCTCCTCGACGGCATGCCGACGACGTTCGACGCGTTCGTCGGACACAAGGAGGCGATCTCGCAACTGCCGGGCTCGGCGACGCTGCTGGCCTCGTCGCCCGCGTGCCCGGTGCAGATGTTCCGCGTGGGCGCCAACGTCTATGCCACGCAGTTCCACCCCGAGCTCGATGTCGAGGGCATCACCACGCGCATCCACGCGTATGCGGGGCACGGCTACTTCGGCGCGGACGAGCTCGAGCTCACCCTCGCGGCGGTGCGCCGTGCCGCCGTCTCGCACCCGAGCCGCATGCTGCGCACGTTCGTCGAGCGCTACGCACGGTAGGCGGCGCGCTGCTCGTCATCCGGTCACGACGCGCGAGACGGATGCCTCCCCCACCGGCACGAAGCCGTCGAGCTCGGGCCCGAGGCCGATGTCGGCGAGCACGAGCTCTCCGGCGAGCTCGGGTCCCCGGCCGGTGACGAGGCCCGCCTTGACTGCGCCAAACGTGACGGTGACGGATGCCGGCAGCACATGTGAGCCGCTGTCGCCGGTGTCGGGGTGCAGGCCACTGGGCAGGTCGACGGCAATGACACGCGAACGGCCCGCGCGAACGGCCGGAAGCAGCGCCTCGACCGCCTCGCGGGCGCTCCCACGCAGGTCGAGGTCGGTCGCGCCGATGCCGAGGATCCCGTCGAGGATGAGGTCGTAGTCCCCGGCCGCCTCTCGCACAGCCGGGATCTCGACGCGACGAGCGCCCGCGCCGAGCGCCGACGCGAGCCCCGCCTCGTGGACGCGCACCCCGACTGTCAGAACGTCGACATCGACCTCTTCGGCGAGGTGGGCGGCCGCGTAGAGCGCATCTCCGCCGTTGTTCCCGCTGCCGGCGAGTACCAGCAGGTGCCGGGCGTGGGCCGTCGCGATCGGCTGCGGCGCCCCGGCCGGCGCATCGCTGTCGCCCTGCCCGTCCTGGAACATCCGCCGCACGACGTCTGCGAGCGCGGCGGCGGCGCGCGCCATGAGCGGCTGCTCCGCGGCGAGCAGCGGAGCCTCCGCTATCCGCACCTGCTCGGCGGTGAACACCGGCACCTGGGTCATGAGCGTGCCTCCACACGTTCCCGGGCCCCCGCGTCCCCCGTCGAGTCGTTCGCGCCGTGGGCGGACGCGCGCTCGGCGTCGGCGGCCTTGCGCGCGAGCCGCAGCTCTTCGGCCGCGACCGCCGCAGCATCCTCTGCCTGGCGAACCCTGCGGAGAGCGAAGGTGGGCGACCCGTGGCGCTCGCGTATCCGGTCGGCACGCTCGCGCTCGCCGACGATCACCCAGGTACCGGCGAGCAGGATCACCTGAGCCGAGAGATTCAGCCAGATCAGCAGGGCGATCAGCGACGCGAACGACGCGAGCAGCGGGTTGGAGTCCGCGCCGGCGACGAACAGGCCCGACAGTTGCTGCAGCACGATCAGCCCGACCGCGCCGACGAAGGCGCCCGACCACAGCGACCGCGGGTGCGCGCGGACGCCGCTGAGCGTGACGAACGCGAGCGCGACGAGTGCCATATCGAGTGCGAACACGACCACGATGGACACACCGCGCGTCGCCAGGTCGGCGACCGGCCCGCGGGTGACGCCCAGCCAGTCCAGCACCGCTCCGACGAACGACGTGCCGGCGAAGGTGGCGCCGGCAGAGAGGATGAACCCGCCGCCGATCGCGAGCGCGAGCAGCAGATTGCGCAGCAGCACCCACACGAACATCACATCGTCGTGGACCTTGTCGGCGAGCGTGCGCAGCGCACTCCGCAGTGAGCCGATGGCGCCGATCGCCGCACCGATCAGGGCGACGAGGGCGATGATCCCTGCCACCGTGAGGCCGGCGGGAGCATCGATCTCGCTGACGTCGACGACGCCGCCCGGTCCGACGAGACCAGGGATGGCGGCATCCACCGCTTCCACCAGGGAATCCCACGCAGCACGGTTGCCGCTCAGCCACAGCGCCGCGAACGAGAAGCCGAGCAGCACCCCCGCGAAGACGGAGAACAGCGTGCGGTAGGTGACGCTGTCCGACAGCATCGGCCCGCGCCGCTCGGAGTAGTGAAGCCACACCCGCACCAGCTTGAGCGACAACGCCCAGGCCGTCATCCGCTTGATCAGGTCACCCATGCGCGTCACCATACCGAGCCGCGAAAATCCGCGGTCCCCGCTTGACGCGCGCGCCGTAGTATGTCCGTGGGGATTGGGGGCGCCGTGAGAGGACTCGCGCAGACGCTGGTGCTCACCGGGGCGGTACGGGCAGCCGACATGTCGGCGGCGATCGCGCAGGTGGGCGACGGGCCCGAGCTGCAGCAGCTGCTGGTCAGTTCGAACATGGCGACCGAAGCCCAGATCGCCGAGGCCGTCGCGCTGCAGACCGGCCACCGCTACTACGACATGACCGGCACCGACATCGAGCCCGAGGTGCTCGCGCTGGTGCCGGGCACGCTGTGCCGCCGCTACCAGCTCATCCCGCTCGGCCGTGTGCGCGACACGGTCATCGTCGGCATGCTCGACCCCACCGACATCATCGCGATCGACGACATCACCAGCATCACCGACCTGCAGGTCGAGGCCGTGGTGGTCGCGGGCGACGCGCTGCGCCAGACGTTCGAGCGCTATCTGCGCTCGGACGAAGAGCTCAGCGACCTGTCCGAGCAGATCGGCGAGTCAGCCGACTCCACTCCCGGGATCACCTTCACCGAGGTGCTCGAGGAGCAGGATGCCGATGCCCCCGTCGTGCGCTTCGTCAATCTCCTGATCACCCAGGCGATCAACGACCGCGCGAGCGACATCCACATCGAGCCCGGCGAGTACGAACTCGCCGTGAGGTTCCGCATCGACGGCGTGCTGCACGACATGCAGCGCGCCGACAGGAACATCCAGGACGGCGTCATCTCGCGCCTGAAGATCATGTCGTCGATCGACATCGCCGAACGGCGCAAGCCGCAGGATGGCCGGCTCTCGGTGCTGCACGAGGGTCGCCAGATCGACCTCCGCGTCGCGACGCTGCCGACGGTGTGGGGCGAGAAGATCGTCATGCGCATCCTCGACAACTCCGGCCAGTCGATGGCGATGAGTGATCTGCGCTTCTCGGCCTCGAACGAAGAGCGCTTCCGCGCGGCGATCTCGCGACCTCACGGCATGGTTCTCGCGACGGGCCCCACCGGATCGGGCAAGTCGACGACGCTGTACACGGCGCTGCGCACCGTCGCGAACCGCCGCATCAACGTCATCACCGTCGAGGATCCGGTGGAGTACCGCATCCCGGGCATCAACCAGGTGCAGGTGAACAACCGTGCGGGGCTGACGTTCGCCGCGGCCCTCCGGTCGATCCTGCGCAGCGACCCCGACGTGGTGCTGGTCGGCGAGATCCGCGACCAGGAGACGGCGGTCATCTCGATCGAGGCCGCCCTCACGGGTCACCTCGTCCTCTCGACGCTCCACACCAACGACGCGCCCTCGGCGCTCACGCGACTGACCGAGATCGGCACCGAGCCGTTCCTCGTGGCGACCGCGCTGTCGGCCGTGGTCGCGCAGCGACTCGCCCGACGCCTGTGCCTGCGCTGTCGCGCCGCGTACACCGAGCCGAGCGACGTGCTGCAGGCGCTCGGCTTCCCGCACGACCCCGACGACCTGCCGGAGCTGTACCGTCCGGTCGGCTGCACGGCGTGCTCGGGCACGGGGTATCGCGGCCGCATCGGGCTGCACGAGGTCATGACGATGACCGACGAGCTCGAGCAGCTCGTCGTCACGCGCGCGACCGGCACCGAGATGCGCCAGGTCGCACTTGAGCAGGGCATGACGACCCTCCGTGAGGACGGCTGGAGCAAGGTCGCCCAAGGTCTCACGACGATCGAAGAGGTTCTGCGCGTCTCGTTGTGACGTCTTCCCGCGCCACCCCCGGGGGCCTCAGCCTCACCCGGGGGCAGCGGGTTTCGGCATCCCTCGCCCGATGGGAGGGGATCCGGATGCCGAGCCTGAAGGTCGCTACTGCTGACCGAGTTCTCCGTACAGCGTGAAGATCGGCAGGTACAGCGAGATGACCATGGCGCCGATGAGCACGCCGAGTCCGACGATCAGCACGGGCTCGATGGTCGCCGACAGCTGCGACGTGGCCGTCTCGACCTCGTCCTCGTAGAAGTCCGCGATGCTCGCCAGCATGTCGACGAGCGTGCCCGACTCCTCGCCCACAGACACCATCTGCGAGACCATCGGCGGGAACACGTCGGCTCGGGCCAGCGGCGCGGCGAACGACTTGCCCTGGCGGATGGAATCCTGCACAGCCGTGACCGCCTGCTCGATCTTGTAGTTGTTCGACGCCTGGCCGACGATTCCCAGTGCTTGGATGATCGGCACGCCCGCGTCGAGCATCATGGACAGGTTCCGGCTGAACCGCGCGACGGCCATCTTGGTGTTGAGCTTGCCGAACACCGGCATCTTGAGCTTGATCGGGTCGACGACCTTCCGCACCCGCTCGGTGTGCCGGTTGCGCATCCACCAGATCCACGCGATCGCGATCGAGAGCACCAGCAGCGGCAGGATCCACCACATGTTCCCCGAGATCGCGACGAGGATCTGCGTCGGCAGGGGCAGCTGCGAGCCGAGCCCGGCGAACATGTTCTCGAAGATCGGCACGATGAAGGTCACCATCGCCAGGACGCCGAGGATCGCGACGATGAGCACGATCGTCGGATACGTGGTCGCCGCCCGGATCTTGTTCTGCAGCTCGGCCTCTTTGCGGTAGTTCTCGGCGATGGACCCGAGTGCGGCGCCGAGGAAGCCGCCGGTCTCGCCGACGCGCACGATCGAGAGCATCAGCGGGGGGAAGATATCCGGATGCCGGGCCAGCGCCGCCGAGAACGAGGACCCCGCCTCCACCTCCGCCTGGACCGCGACCAGGGCGGGCTGCAGCTTCTTGTCGTCGGTCTGCTCGATCAGGATCGACAGGGTGCGCATGAGCGGCAGGCCCGCGTTGATGAGCCCGGCCATCTGCTTCGCGAAGATCGCCAGGTTCTTCGCGGACACGTGCCGTGTGAGCCCGGGGATCTTGATCTCGCGGTGCATGCCCGATTTCGACAGCGCGGCGACCGAGACCGGGGTGAGCCCCTGGACTCGCAGCTTTCCGGCCGCGGCCGCTTCGCTGGCTGCTTCGATCGTTCCCTTGACGATCGACCCGCCGCGCGGATCCACCGCGCGATAGGAGTACTCCTGGATGACGGGCATGTCACACCTCCACGTTCTGGTGATGCCAGTCCCGGGCGTGCTGCGCCCAGGCGTCGGCGTCGAGATCCCGGGGCCGCACGAAGACGTCGTCCAGCGTCTCGGGGTCTGCGGCGTAGGCTTTCGCGACCGAGAGGGCGATCGACCCTTCGGCGACGAGGCGCTTGAGGTCCTGGTCGAGCGTGTGCATGCCGACGCCGGCACCTGCCTGCATCGCCGAGTAGAGCTGCGCGACCTGTCCCTCGCGGATGAGGTTCGCCACCGCCGGAGTGTTGATGAGCACCTCGGTGGCGATCGTGCGGCCCGCGGTCTGAGCGAGCGGCATCAGGGTCTGGCTGATGATGCCCTGAAGCGTGTCGCCCAGCTGCGTGCGGATCTGCTGCTGCTGATGCGACGGGAAGACGTCGACGATGCGGTTGATGCTCTTCGCCGCCCCTTGCGTGTGCAGGGTCGACAGCACGAGGTGCCCGGTCTCGGCCGCCGACAGGGCGGTCTGAATGGACTCCGGGTCTCGCAGCTCGCCGATCAGGATCACGTCGGGGTCCTGGCGCACCACGCGCCGGAGCGCCTCGGCGAACGAGCTGGTGTCGGTGCCGACCTCGCGCTGGTGGATGAGCGCGCGCTGCGATTCGTGCCGGAACTCGATCGGATCCTCGATGGTGATGACGTGCGCCGGCACCTCGTTGTTGATGATGTCGACCATCGCGGTCAGCGTCGTCGACTTGCCCGAGCCGGTCGGTCCGGTCAGCAGCACGAGCCCGCGGGGCTTCAGCGCGAGTGAGCGAGCGATCGCCGGTGCGCCGAGCTCGGCCAGCGTGTACACGCGATCGGGGATGAAGCGCATCGCCACGGCGATCGAGCCGAGCTGGCGGAACACGTTCACGCGGAAGCGGCCGAGACGGTCCGAGGCGAGCGCGAGGTCGACCTCCTGGTGCTCTTCGAACTCGCGGCGCTGCCCCGGCGACATCAGCCCGAGCGCGGCGGACTCGACCCACTGCGCCGGCGTGGCGACGGTGTGGTCCGGGATCGGCATGAGGTCGCCGTCGACCCGCATGAGGGGCGGGGCGTCGCCGGTGAGGTGCACGTCGGACGCGAGGTGCCGCGACGCCGTGGTCAGCATCGATTCGAGCGTGTGCGCGATCACGTCTCAGCCCTCCGGAAGGACGAATGTCAGGGCGGTGATCGACACGTCGTACCCGGTGCCCGTCGGTGTCACGGTCGTCTCGATGGGGCTGAGCAGGCGCGGCCCTTCGCGGAGCGCATCCAGGAACCGCACCACGTTGTTCAGGTCGGTCGCGACCAGATCCAGCGTGAAGTCGACCTGACGGCGACCGGTGTCCTGCCGCGGGGGCGCGGGTACCGCACCCTCCCCGGCCGCGGGCGCAGGTGTCGGCGTTGCCGAGCCGTCGGTGGCGGCAGCATCCGCCGTCGTCTCGGACGCGTCAGGCTGCTCGGCCGCGGGCTGTTCCGCCGCGGCGTCGGCGAGCGCGAGCGGTTCGGTGCGCACGGTGAAGCCGGCGTCCTCCCCCGCGGTGATGGTCTGCACCGAGACGTCCGAGCGGGCTGCCGAAGCGGCGACGAGCTCGAACACGTCGTCCAGACGGTTGGCCGCGGGGATCTCGGCGCGAAGGGCGTCGACGGATGCTGCGATCTCGTCCATCCGCTCGGACTCGGCGTCGAGCGTGTCGACCTGTGCCTGATAGAGATCGTTCGTCCGCTCCACCTGCACCGACTCGCCCGCGGTCGTGAGCGATTGGAAGAACATGGGCATCGCGACGAGCACCACGGCGAGGATGACCACACCCAGGCAGACCACGATGCCGATCACGTTGATGAGCTGCTTGGGCATCACTGGCCCCCCGCCGTGAAATCGTCCGAGTAGATCGTCTGGTCGAAGGCCACGCCCACCTCGTAGGTGTAGACGCCGACCGTCTGCTGGCTCGTCGAGACGAGCTGCCCATCGGCATCGGCGATGCCCGGTGCGGCACGAAGGGCGCGCACGGTCTGCGCGATGTCGATCGCGTTGGGACTCGAGAGGGTGGCCTTCCCGGTGAGGCCTACCTCGAGCGCGGGATCGTCGCCCTGCGGGACTCCCCCGGTGATGACATCGAAGCCCGTCAGCGAGACGCCCGCCGGAAGCGACGCCTGCAGGGTGGCCACGATCGGCGCCCATGCGAAGTCCGAGCCCATCGACTGCGCCCGGAAGTCGACCAGCTCGCCCTCGGTGCCGAGTGCCGCGCTCACCTCTGAAAGGGAGGCGAGTTCGAGCAGCAGCGCATCCGTGCGGGCCTGCTCGGCGGCCAGCCGCTGATCGGCGGCCCACTTCACGAGGAAGACGCCGGCGACCACGAGGAGCGCGACCAGGAGGGCGCCCAGCACTCCCCACAGCCAGCGCCGCGTGAGCGAGGACCGCTCGCGCCGGTCGATCTCGATGCGCGGCAGCAGGTTGACGCGCGGAATCCCCGGACGCGTCAGGACGGCGACGGACGCGCTCATCGCGAGACCTCCCCGAGGAGGATGCCTGCTGTCGCGACGGCGTTGAGCGAGAGCTCTTCGGGCAGACCGTGCTTGCCCGTGTCGGCGAACTGGTCCAGCCGCACCGGGAGGACCGGGACGTCGAACGATCGCGAGAGCGTGTCGGCGACGCCCGGCGCGGCGTAGCCCGCGCCGCTCACCCACGCCGTCGAGATGGCCGGTGCTCCTGGCCGCGAGCCGAAGAACGCGATCGTGCTGCGCAGGCGCGCGACGAGGTCACCGGCCGCGGGTGCCGAGGCGGCGGCGGTCGTCCGCATCGAGGCGCGGGTGCTGAACGGCTGCGGCGGCACGGTCTCGAGCAGGGCGTCCAGCTCGAACTCGGGTGCGGCGAACGCGAGTTCCTCGCGCCGGGCCGCTGTCGTGGCGACGTCGACCGGGATGATCCGGACGAAATGCGGGATGCCGTCGGTCACAGCGACGACGTGCGACGTGTGGTCGCCGATGTGGATCATCGCCACCGTCTCGCCCGGCTTCGCGACGCGCTTGGCGACCCGCGCGAGGCCGAACGGCACGAGGTCGACGTTGTCGACCTCGAGCTTGGCCTTGGCGAGCGTCGCGATCAGCTGTTCGATGCTCTCCGACACCGCGGCCACGAGCAGGCCGGTGACCTGATCGCCCTGCTGGGCGAACGGGTAGAAGTCGAGCACCGCCTGCGACACCGGCACGGGCAGCAGGTCCTGCACCTGGAACGGGAGTGCCTCCCGCAGTAGATCGGGCCGCATCGCCTGCGTCGTGTATTCACGCACCAGGATGCGCCGGCTGCCGACGCCGAGCGTGACCTTGCGGTTCCTGATGCCCGCGCCGCTCCAGAGTTGCCGCAGCGCGACAGCCACGGCATCCGGATCCAGTACTTCCGAATCCTTCGCCGCGTCACGCGGCAACGGCACCTCTCCCGCCGTGACCACCGAGGGCGAGCGGCCCGTCGTCAGTTCGACGGCTCGCACACTCTCCTCTGTGATCTCGACTCCCACGGTCGACTTGGCCATGGCTTTCCCCTTCCCCAGTACTCGCCCCGATGCGCGGCTCACGCCGCTCCCATCACACCGGCGCGAAAAGTCCCAAATACCCCCGTGCGATCGCCTCGCCCGCGAAGATCCCCATCCACGCGCCCGCCAGCATCCATGGGCCGAACGGGATCGCGGTCTTGCGTCCCGCCCGCCTCAGAAGAATCAGGGCTACGCCGAACACGCCGCCGAGCAGGAACGCCCCAAACGCTCCCACCACCAGCGCGCCCCAGCCGACGTAGCCCAGGTGAAGCCCGATAACCCCAGCGAGCTTCACGTCACCGCCCCCCATGCCGCCCGGGCGCACCAGACGGAGGACGAAGTAGAACACGTAGAGCGCGACCATGCCGATGGCCCCGCGCAGCAGCGCGGCGGCATCGCCACTCAGCCACGACGCTGTGGAGAGCAGGATGCCGCCGACGAGGTAGCTCGGGAGCACGATCGCGTTCGGCAGCCGGTGCGTGTCGAGATCGATGAGCGTCAGCACGATGCTGATCGCCGCGAAGTAGAGGAACGCGACCGTCAGGATGCCGAGGCTCCATGCTTCTGCGGTGCTCGCGGTCGCTGAGCGAGCGAAGGACGACGAAACACCATCGAACCCGACCGTGAGCGCCCACCACGCCACGATCGCGAACGCGACCGCGGTCGCCGCCTCGACCACCGGGTAGCGCGCCGCGATGCCGGCGTCGCAGTTCGCGCACCGGCCGCGCAACGCCATCCACGACAGCACCGGCACGTTCTGCCACGGCTTGACCTCTGCGCCGCAGTGCGGGCAGCGGCTCTCACGCAGCAGCGAGATGCCGGCCGGCACGCGATACGCGACGACGTTGAGGAACGACCCGATGAGGAGTCCGAGGACCCCGGCGAGGACGATGATCAGAGGAGTGAGCGACGGCACGGCTACTTCTCCGACTGGTAGAGCAGATCGCCGAGTGTGGCGGGCGCCCCACCGCCGCCACCGGTCTGACCTTCTTCGATGAAGCAGCTGATCTCTTCGAACACCGGCGTCCATGACATCTTCTGGCAATCGATGACGGCGCCGTTGTTGAAGTTGATCGTGTTGCCCGCCGTGTAGAACTGCCCGGAGTAGTTCACCCGTACCGAGCCACCGATGGTGCACGGTGAGTACACCATGATGCGGGCATGAATCCCCGCCACTTGGTTCGTCGTCGTGATGTCGTCAGGTCCGTTGCTCTCGCACGTCGGGGCCGGCTCGTTGTCGATCTGCGTTGCATCACGGTCCTCATGAATGAAGACGAGCTGCGGTGCGGATTCGATCGGACCGGCGCTGGACACGCTCCCGTCGAACTTGATCTTCATCGTCTTGTTCGCAGGAACCACAAAGACCACGTCGCGGTCGAGACTGACGTCCCCGATCGTGATCGTGACTGCTTCACCGGTGCACTGCGTGTAGTCGATGATCAACCGCCCTGCTCCAGGCAGGCTGCTCGTCGGGTTCTCCAAGCATCCGGACCGGATCTCTTGGGTCGTCCCCCAGCTGTCCTTGCCGAGGTCCACCCACGCGGTGATGTCGAACACATCGTCAAGTTCCGGAGAGAACACCGGGTCACCCGCGGAGGGGAACTGCTGCGTCGTCGGGACCGTCCATCCGGCATCGACGGTCACGGTGCCTTTGGCCTTGACCGTGCCGGCGACCGTGCCCTTCGTTCCGCCATTGCCCGACAGGTGAACGTTCCCCCCGGCGTGAATCTTGCCGCCGACGACGGCACCGTTGTTGGCGAGTTTGATGTCGCCGACCTCGGACAGGATGTCGCCGTCGACCTTGAGACCCTGCGAAGTCGTCGATACCTCTCCATAGGAGTAGATCGATCCCTGAATGTGACAGTCCTGACTCAGCGACACTGTTCCGTTCGTCACGTACAGATCACCCGTGATGGTCGCGCCCAGCGGGCAGGTGTATGAGCCCTTTCGGACGACGAGGTCGCCTTTGTAGATCGACTTCTGCCCTCCGACCGAGCCGTGGAAGTATGCGAGCGTGCCGCCCGGCTGCTCGGGGATGGGCTCGAGCCATCGATAGACCGAGTCGATCTCAGCCGTCGACCCATCGGGACCTGTGCCGATCGAGTGAATGACGACGAAAGTGGTCAAGTCGGTGGGGCAAGCGCTCGGCGTCAGGCCGGTATGGTCAGTCGGCTGCGAGCCCTCGGTCGTGTACACCGTCGCAGTGTAGGTCGGAGCGGTTCCGGTGAGCGGCGCCGAGATGCTGCAGCTGTTGACAACTTCGCTCACCGCGACGTCACGTCCGGATTCGGCAGCCACGAAAGCGTCGAGATTGTCGCGGTTGTCGTCGTTCGAGCGGATGACGAAGAGAACGGATGCTGCGATCACGCTCGCGGCGATGAACCCGACGATCATCACGATGACGACCGTGACCAGCACGGCGCCGCGGTCGTCTGAGCCGCTCTCACGCGTGCGTGTGCGGATCCTCTCGATCACCAGCATCCTCCGTCATCTCCCTTCAGCGGCGTGCGGGCCGACGCCTCGCCCGCAAACCGGACTGATGCGGACTCAGTGGTGACGTCGAACGTGTAGGTGACCGCCGAGCCGACAGGCTCCAAGAACGGCGTCGTCCCGCGCGCGGCGATGCCCGTCTGCCATTCCGGCCAGGTCGTGGCATCGGCGGCGAGGCCGCCGGAGGCGATGCTCGTGCTGCTCATGCGGAGAGACCCGGCGGTCAGGCGGAATCCCTGGCATTCCAACGAGCCGCCGAGTGTCGTGTAGACGCGCAGTTCGGTGCCATCCGCGGTGACCTGGTACTCAGTCGCGTTGCGCAGTGCCCGCTCGATCGTCGATCCGACGAGCTGTCCGCGGCTGGTCGCCTGGCTCACCGTGGTCACCTCCTCCTGGGTCTTCCACGTGTTGATGAAGATCGTCGCCATCGCGCCGATCACGATGCCGCCCACCACGAGTGCGACGATGAGCTCGATCAGGCTGAGCCCGGTGTCGTCGTCGCGGATGTGGCGCGGGTGAGTCATGGGATGTACACGATCGCTGTCGTCGAGGCGAGGACGTCGGTGCTCGCGTCCTGGACCTGAAGCTGGACGGTCACGGTGGTCTTGGCGGCACACGTGGTCTGTGTGCCGGTGCTGGTGAGCGTCTCGCCCTTGCCGTCGGTGACGGTTCGCGTGGCGATCGCGGCTGCGATGGACGCACAGTCCGGCGTCTCGCGCACCTCCTCGACGAGCGAGTTGAGGTGACGCGTCGCCGTCGCCGTCGACGACTGCTGCGACGAGAGCACGACGCCCTGCCACAGCGCCGGCAGGATCGCGATCGCGATCACGCCGAGCAGGAGCATGGAGACGATGACCTCGACCATGCCGAAGCCTTCGCTCCCCCTGAGAACACTTCGCATTGCGCGGTCTCCCAATTACACGAGGGATGGCGGGGATCGGCTGGGGCCGCAGTTCGAGTCCTTGGCCCCAGCCAATCTGCACGAGCTAGCAGCCGGGGCCAGACTTCGCTACGTAGTCCACTGCACGGTCGTACGTCGCTGTGGCGCACACCGTCTCGATCGCCGCCCCTGCTGCGGGTTGGCCGGTCAGCGAAATCTTGGCATCGCCGGACTTGTATGCCGTCACCGGCTCGTTGTTCGCGAGTTGAGCAGTCCACTGCGTCGCTGCCGAGGCCGCGACAGCCTTGGTCGCGTTTTCCTCAGCCGTAGCCTGGATGCTCCCAAAGACGGGGATCGCGATCGCGACGAGAACCCCCAGGATCACGACGACGATGATGAGCTCGATGAGCGAGAAACCCTTCTCGCCCTCTTCTTCGCGCCGAGCTTTTTCGGACGCGATGTAATTCTTGATGAATGCACGCATGATGCGCTGTCTCCCCAGTGTGTGAGTTGCATGGTCAGCTCAGACCGACCGGCGCCCCCAAGCGCCGGCACTCGACATACCCCAGTTTCAATATCCCAACTCGGTCAGAGCTGGGTTTGAGACACACGCGCATTGCGTGAATCCCCTCCCGCTGCTGAGCATGGACCCCCCGACGAGCGAATGTCAATGCGCCTCGCGACGGCGTTTCCCAAGGAAAGGCTCAAGATCGGGGCCGGGTCACGCCTGATCAGACCGCTTTCCCAGGACCCCGGATGCGCTCAGAACCTAGGATGAGCGTGGAAGGGTGGGCCGGTGAGAGGACTCGCGCAGACGCTGGTGCAGACCGGCGTCGTCGACGCCGACGAGATGTCGGATCTCGTCGCTCGCGCCGGCGACGGCGCGGAACTGCGGCACGAGATCGTCACTGCACGGCTGGCCACCGAGACTCAGATCGCGCAGGCGATCGCCGAGCAGACGGGGCGCCCGTTCGTCGACCTGGGCGCGACCGCGCTCGACGCCGACATCATCGCGCTCGTGCCCGCCGCGCTCTGCCGGCGGTACCAGGTCATTCCCATCACGCGGGGTCGACGCCAGCTCACCATCGGCATGCTCGATCCGAGCGATCTCATCGCCCTCGACGACCTTGCGACCGCGACCGACCTCAACGTCGTTCCGGTCGTGGTCGCCGCCGATGCGCTCGCCGCGGCGTTCGGGCGATTCCTCCGCTCGGACGAGGAGCTGAGCGACCTGTCGGAGCAGATCGGCGAGAGCGCTGCCGATGACTCCGGACCGGCGGGTACCGAATCGCTCGAGGATCAGTCCGGCGACGCGCCGATCGTCCGTTTCGTGAACCTGCTCATCACGCAGGCGATCAGCGACCGTGCGAGCGACATCCACATCGAGCCGGGCGAGCGCCAGCTGATCGTGCGGTACCGCATCGACGGAGTCCTCCACGAGATGCAGCGCGCCGACCGCGCGATCCAGGACGGCGTCATCTCGCGGCTCAAGATCATGGCCAACGTCGACATCGCCGAGCGCCGGCGACCGCAGGACGGCCGGCTCTCGGTCAGACACGAAGACCGCCAGGTCGATCTTCGCGTCGCGACGCTGCCGACGGTGTGGGGCGAGAAGATCGTCATGCGAATCCTCGACAACTCCAGCAGTGCGCTGGAGATGTCGCAGCTGCGGTTCTCGACGATCAACGAGAAGCGGTTCCGCACCGCCATCACGCGCCCGCACGGAATGGTCCTGGTCACCGGACCGACCGGGTCGGGCAAGTCCACGACCCTGTACACCGCGGTGAACACGGTGGCCAGCCCGCAGATCAACGTCATCACCGTCGAGGACCCCGTCGAGTACCGCATCGAGGGCATCAGCCAGGTGCAGGTCAACCAGCGCGCGGGACTCACCTTCCAGGCGGCACTCCGCTCGATCCTCCGGTCCGACCCCGATGTCGTGCTCGTCGGCGAGATCCGCGATTCCGAGACAGCGCGCATCTCGATCGAGGCCGCTCTGACCGGTCACCTCGTGCTCTCGACGCTGCACACCAACGATGCGCCGAGCGCCCTGACGCGTTTGGTCGAGATCGGCTGCGAGCCGTTCCTCGTCGGCACCGCCCTGTCGGCGGTGGTCGCGCAGCGTCTCGCCCGGCGGCTGTGCATGAAGTGCCGCGCCCCCTACGTCGAGGGCGCCGAAGCGCTGCGGTCGGTCGGGTTCCCGCACGATCCGGGCGACCTGCCCCAGCTGTACCGGGCAGTGGGCTGCTCGGCCTGCTCGGGCACTGGTTACCGGGGCCGCGTCGCTCTCCACGAGGTCATGACGCTGAGCGAGGGTCTCGAGCAGCTCGTCGTGGCCGGCGCCACCGGCACCGAGATGCGTCAGCTCGCCGTGGCCGAAGGCATGGTGCCCCTCCGGGACGACGGCTTCAGCAAGGTGGCGCAGGGCGTCACGACGGTCGACGAGATCATGCGCGTCGCCGTCTGACGCCCTCACTCACTGCCCGGACTGCCCCAGCTCGCCGTAGATCGAGAAGATCGGCATATAGAGCGAGATGACCATGCCGCCGATGATGATGCCGATGCCCACGATGAGGATCGGCTCGATCGAGGCGGTGAGCTGCGACGTCGCCGTCTCGACCTCGTTCTCGTAGAAATCTGCGATGCTCGCCAGCATGTCGGCGAGTGTTCCGGACTCCTCGCCCACCGCGGTCATCTGTGCCACCATCGGCGGGAAGACGGCCGCTTTCGCCAGCGGCGTCGAGAACGAGCGCCCCTGCTTGACCGACTCCTGGATCTCGCGGACCGCCTGCTCGATCTTCCAGTTGTTCGAGGCGGAGCCGACGATCGACAGCGCCTGCACGAGCGGCACGCCGGCGTTGAGCATCATCGACAGACTCCGCGTGAATCGCGCCACGGCGATCTTCGTCGCGAGAGGTCCCATCACCGGCAGCTTCAGCTTCCACGGGTCGACGATGCGACGCACCTTGTCCGACCGACGGTTCCGCACCCACCACAGCCACCCCGCCATTCCGGCGATGATCAGCACCGGGAGCAGCCAGATCATGTTGTTCGAAAGTGTGACGAGGATCTGCGTCGGCACAGGCAGCTCGGACCCGAGATTGGTGAACATGCCTTCGAAGATGGGTACGACGAACGTGACCATCGCGATGACGCCGAGGATCGCGATGACGAACACGATGATCGGGTAGGTCGTCGCCGATTTGATCTTGCCCTGCAGTTCGGATTCGCCCTGGTACGTCTCGGCGACGGTGGCGAGCGACTGCCCGAGGAAGCCGCCCATCTCGCCGACCCGCACCATGCTGATCATGAGCGGCGGGAAGACCTCGGGGTAGGCCGCGAGTGCGGCTGAGAACGACGAGCCCGACTCCACACCGGCGTGCACACCGATGAGCGCGCGCTGCAGCTTCTTGTCTTCCGCCTGCTCGATGAGGATGCTGAGGGTTCGCATGAGCGGCAGACCCGCATTGATGAGGCCTGCCATCTGCTTCGAGAACACGGCGAGCGTGCCGACCTTGACGCGCTTCTCGAAGCCGGGGATCGAGATCTCCTGGTTGAGGCCCGTCTTGGATGCCGGCGCCACCTGCAGGGGCGTCATGCCCTGCGCCCGCAGCTTGGCCGTGACCGCGCCCTCGCTCGGAGCCTCGATCGTGCCCTTGACGATCGCTCCCCCGGTGCCGTCGACGGCCCGATAGGTGTACTCCTGGACGAGAGCCATCAGTGACCCCACCCCGACGCCGCAGGCTCGGGCGTGTGTACCGACCAGGCGTCTGCGTCCAGCTCTCTCGGCCGCACCCGCGCCTCATCGAGGGACTTCGGATCTGCGGCATACGACTTCGCGAGTGCCATCGAGAGGCTGCCGTCCTCGACCAGCCGCCGCAGGTCCTGGTCGAGCGTGTGCATGCCCAGGCTGCCGCCGGCCTGCAGCATCGAGTAGATCTGGCTCACCTGGCCCTCGCGGATCAGGTTCGCGATCGCGGGGGTGTTGATCAGCACCTCGGTGGCGATCACGCGCCCGTCGCTGTGCGCCATCGGCAGGAGCGTCTGGCTGATGATGCCCTGCAGCGTGTCGCCGAGCTGCGTGCGCACCTGCGTCTGCTGGTCGGGCGGGAAGGCATCCACGATGCGGTTGATCGACTTGGCGGCGCTCTGCGTGTGCAGCGTCGACAGCACGAGGTGACCGGTCTCGGCCGCCGACAGGGCGGTGGAGATGGACTCGGGATCACGCAGCTCGCCGATCAGGATGACGTCAGGGTCCTGGCGCAGCACGCGGCGCAGCGCTTCGGCGAAGGACTTCGTGTCGCTGCCGATCTCGCGCTGGTGGATCAGCGACGTGCGGCTGGTGTGCTGGAATTCCACCGGGTCCTCGACGGTCACGATGTGCGCCGGCAGCGTGCGGTTGACGATGTCGAGCATCGCCGTCAGCGTGGTCGACTTGCCCGAGCCGGTGGGACCGGTGACGAGGACGAGTCCACGCGGCTTGAGCACGAGGTCACGCGCGACCGCAGGCACACCCAGCTTCTCGAGCGAGAACGCCTTGTCGGGAATGAATCGCAGCGCGACCGCGACGTCGCCGAGCTGGCGGAAGACGTTCACACGGAAGCGGGCGACGCCGGGCACCGTGTACGAGAGGTCGACCTCGCCGCTCTCGCGGAACTCCACGATCTGCTCGTTGGTCATGAGTCCGCCGACCGCTCCTTCGAGCCAGTTGGTCCCGGTCGGCTCGGCGAATCCGGGGATGGCTGCGAGGTCGCCCTTCACGCGCATGAGCGGCGGGTGGTTGGCAGTCAGATGCACGTCGGATGCTCCCGCGGTTCCGGCGGTCGCGAGCATCGAGGGCAGGGCGTTCGAGTCGTAGGTCATGTCAGTCCTCGGTGCGGATGAAGGCGAGTGCGGTCACGGTCAGAGTGCCGTCGGCGAGTGTGCCGTCGATCGGCGCGAGCAGGCGCGGACCGCGACCGAGCGCGTCGATGAACGCGGCAGCCTGCGAGGCGTCGGCAAGTTCGACGACGATCGTGAGGGGTACCTGCTGCGTCGGCGAGGGGGCGGTGGCGCCGTCGGTGGGCGCCGTCGCAGCCGGGTCGGGAGCATTCGTTTCCGACGCGGTCGGCTCCAGCTCGGCCGGCACGGTCGCATCAGCCGCGGATTCGTCGGCGACGCCGGCCGGCGCCGTCGCCGTCGGGTCGTCTGTGGCACCACCGCGGGGCGCCCAGGGCTCGGGATCGCTCGCCGTCACGCTCGTGATGGTCGCCCCGGTGTCGGCGGCCGACGCGATCACGATCTCGAACACGTCGTCGAGCTGCGGGATCGCAGCGATCTGGCGGCGCAGGCTTGTGAGGTCGGCGGTGATCTCGTCCATGCGCTCGCGCTCGGCGGCGAGCGTCTGCACCTGGACGTCGTAGACGTCGTTCGTCTGCGCGACCGTACGGGCGGAGGCATCCGTCGTCTGCGACGATCCGTACATCGGCAGCGCGATCAGCGCGATCCCGGCGACGACGACACCGATGACGACCACGGCACCGAGGAGGTTGATGAGCTGCTTCGGGATGTTCACTCGCTCTCCTCCTTCGCGTAGGCGCCGGTGTAGACCGACTGGTCGAGCGCGATGCGGATCTCGTACGAATAGGCGTCCTGCTCGGCCGTGCTCTGCCAACCGTCTGCCTCGAGGACGCCCGGCAGCGGCCGCAGCGCCCGCACGATCGGCACGATCTCGGTCGGCGTCGCGCTGCTGAGCGTGAGCGTGCCCGAGACACCTTCTTCGGCGGTCGGGTCGTCGCCCTGCGGGGCCGGTCCGGGAGCCAGGCTGAACCCGGTGATGGACACACCGACGGGCAGCTGCTGCTGAACGGTCGCGATGAGCGGGCTCCACCGCAGGTCGGTGGCCATTGCGTCCGCACGGAACGTCTGCAGATCGGCTTCGAGATCCAGCGCCTGCCGCACATCGCCGAGTTCGGCGAGCTGGCCGAGCAGCGAGGAGGTGCGCGCCTGCTCGGTCACGAGGCGCTGCGCCGCGAAGATCTGCAGAGCGAAGGCGAGACCGGATGCCGTCGCCACGAGCAGCAGCGCCGCCACGAGTGCCCCGATCCAGCGCCGTGCGAGGCCCGCTCGCTGGCGGCGTTCCGTCTCGGCGCGCGGCATGAGGTTGACGCGCGGTGCACCGCCCCACGCGTGGACTGCCGGGTTCGCGGTCGCCATCAGCGAGCCTCCCCCATCGCCAGACCCACTGTCGCCACGAGGTTGAGCGCGTCTTCGCCGGCCGGCAGCTTCTTGCCGGTCACGAGCGCAGTGACGTCGAGGTGATCGACCGGCACCGGAAGGCTCTCGGCGAGCGCCTGCGCGACACCGGGCGCTGCGGCGCCGGCGCCGCTGATGAGCACACGGCGGATGGGCTGGCCGCCCGAGCGGTCGGCGTAGAAGGCGAGGGTGCTGCGCAGCCGCCCGGCCAGATCGACGACCGCGGACTCCGTCATTCCGACGGGCCGCGCGACGCGCGCGGCCGAGCGGAGGCGGCGAGCCGGCGGCGCATCGGACGGCGGCACCGTCTCGAGCACCTCTTCGACCGCGACGGGAGCCTCGTCGGCGAGCTCGGCGAACGCGGCGAGCTCGCGCGCCCGCACGGCGCCGGTGACGATGTCGACCGGGATGATCCGGACGAAGCGCGGGATGCCGGCCTCGACGACGACCACATAGCTGGTGTGGTCACCGAGATGGAAGGCGGCGACCGCCTCGTGCGGCGGGCACACGCGGGCGACCGCCCGGGCGAGGCCGAAAGGCGCGAGGTCGACGACGTCGACGGTGAGCTTGGCCTTCGACACCGCCGCGATGAGTTGCTCGACAGTCTCGGCGACCGCGGCGACCAGCAATCCGCTGACCTGATCGCCCTCTTGCGATGCCGGGTAGAAGTCGAGCACGGCCTGCTCCAGCGGCACGGGCAGCAGATCCTGCACCTGGTACGGCAGCGCCTGCCGCAGCAGGTCGGGACGCATAGCCGGCGCGGTGTGCTCGCGCACCAGGATGCGGCGGCTGCCCAGACCCAGCACGACGCGGCGCCCGCGGATGCCCGCGCGGCTCCAGAGCTGGCGCAGAGCAAGAGCCACGGCATCCGCGTCGAAGATCTCGGAGTCCTTCGCAGCCCCCGGCGGAAGGGGAACCGAGCCGCTCGCGATCAGCGCGGGAGTGCGTCCGGTGCTCACCTCGGCCGCTCTCACGCCCTCTTCGGTGATCTCGAGCCCGACGATCGTGTGCGCCATGGCCATTCCTTTCCGATGATGTCGCCGCGGATCACGCGACGAAGAATCCGATGTACCAGCGGGCGATCGTGTCGCCCGCGACGATTCCCACCCACGCGCCGGCCAGCATCCACGGCCCGAACGGGATCGCCGATCGCCGCCCGGCGCGCCGCGCGAGCAGCAGTGCGAGGCCGAACACGCCGCCGAGGAGGAAGGCTGCGAACGCCCCGACGACGAGCGGCCCCCAGCCCAGCCAGGCGAGGTAGATGCCGACGACGCCGGCGAGCTTGACGTCGCCGCCGCCCATGCCGCCGGGGCGGATGAGGCGCAGGATGAAGTAGAAGGCGTACAGGCCGCCGCCGCCGATCGCCGCCCTCACCAACGCCCACCAGTCGGCCCCGAGCACGCACGCGAGCGCGAACAGGACGCCCGCGACGAGATAGCTCGGCAGCACGATGGCGTTGGGCAGCCGATGCGTGTCGAGGTCGATGAGCGTCAGCGCGATGCTGATCGCGGCGAAGTACAGATACGCGACGATGACCACAGCGAGCGCGCCCCAGCCGGCCTCCGGTCGTTGAGCAGCCGGAGCGAGCCCGAACGCGTCGAGGAACATCCACACGACTCCGACGAAGGCGATCCCCGTCGCGAGTTCGACGAGCGGATAGCGGGCCGAGATCGGCGTCTTGCAGTTCCTACACCGGCCACGCAGCGCCAGCCACGACACGACCGGGACGTTCTGCCACGGCCTGACCGGCGCATCGCACTGCGGGCAGCGGCTCTCACGCGTCAGCGGGATGCCGGCCGGCACGCGGTACACGACCACGTTGAGGAACGACCCGATGACGAGCCCGAAGACCCCCGCCAGCACAAGGAGAAGGAGGGTGCCGAGTCCTGTCATGGGTCAGCGCTCCGTCTGGTACGCGAGATGCTCGAGGCGCGTCACGGTGTCGGACGGATCGAAGATGCCCCCGGCGCCCTTGACTCCGCAGGCGAGGTTGCCGACGACCGGCTCCCAGCTCATCGGGGTGCAGGTGAAGGTGCCGGCGTTCAGGTGCAGTCCCTCATTCCCCATGTAGATCTGGCCCGTCATCGTGAGCGCGATCGTGTTGCTGATCCCGCAGGAGCTGTAGATGAGGGCGCGCAGGTTGATGGACGTACCGACGGCCAGCTTGTCGGGTCCGGTGGTGCACGTGGGCTTGATGTCGGTGCCGTCGGCGTCGAGGTGCACGATCAGCAACTGGGGGTTGCCGGCCCCGGCCGCCTTGCGCAGGTGACCGCCGAGCTTCAGGTCCATGTTCGACGTCGACGGCACCACGATGACCGCGTCGCGGGTCATCTGGGGGCTTCCGGGATCGACCGTGATCGTGCTCTTCCCGCTGACGCTGGCCGCGCACGCCGACATGTCGACGATCGCCCGCGAGGACTCCGTCGATGACAGGACCGCCTCGAGCGCAGCACGAGAGCAGACCCCCGTGTACACCACATCGGTGCCCGTCGCCCAGGGCGTCGTGCTCGTGAGCTCGATCCACTGGGTCGCGTCGAACACCTGGTCGAGAGTCGGCGAGATCACCGGCCGCGGCTGACCCTGCAGAACAGGAACGCCCGCTCCCGCCTCGTCCTTCCACCGCGTCGCGCTGTGGTTCTTCATGACGCCGGACGTCGCGAAGGTGCCGTGCACGATGCCCGAGCCGTTCTTCGTATCGATGTCTCCGGCGGCACGGATATCGCCGCCGATCTCGACGCTGTTCGCAGTCAGCAGGATCGATCCGTCCACAGAGATGACGTCACCTCCGACGCGGAATCCGTGGTTTTTCACGTCGATGAGCCCCCGCACGTAGACGCTCCCCGACACGACGCAGTCGCCGGTCAGCTCCAGTCCCCCGTTGAGCACCCACAGGTCGCCGTCGACCGCGATCCCCGAACCGTTGTTACACGCGTAGTTCCCGACGTCGCGGATCACCAGGTCGCCCTGATAGGTGGACTTCGTCGCCTTGAACTCCCCCTCGAAGAACGCGAGCGTGCCCGCGGGCTGCGTCGCCGGCCCGTGATACCACGGGTAGACGGCGTCGACCGTCGCGTCCGAGCCCTGCAGACCCCAGCCCGTCGATCGGATGGCGACCCACCTGGTGAACTCCGTAGGACAGTCGAGCGTGAATTCCTCCCACGACGCCGGACGATCAGCGTTGATCGAGCTGCGGATCTCGTACTCGTACCGCGGAGTCGTCCCCGTCACGCTGGCGCCGGTGGCGAGAACGCGGGTGCAGTCCAAGCCGTCGTCGCCGATGGCCGCGGCGAGGTGACCGACCGCCACGTCGCGTCCGGACTCGGCGGCGACAAAGGCCTGCGTGTCGCCTTGGTTCGCGACGTTCGTCCGGATCGTGAAGACGACGGATGCCGCGACCGCGCTCGCCACGATGACGCCGACGAGCATCACCACGATGATCGTGACGAGCATGGCCCCTCGGTCGTCGTCGACCGTCGTGCGGGCGCGACGCCAGATGCGGCTCACCAGCATGGCGCCGTCACCCCCGCCGACACGTTGATGCGCGTTGCAGTCTCGCCGGCAATGCGAACGGGCGCGGCATCCGTCGCGATCTCGAAAGCGTAGGCGACGCCCGCGTCGTCAGGCGTGAAGAATGCCTCAGCACCGCTCGGCAGGATTCCGCTCTCCCACACCGTCCAGCCCGACGGCGCCGAGAGAGCGGAGTCGGACAACGCCGTGCGTGCGTCTCCGCCCGAGAACACGAATCCCTGACACTCCAGGGCGCCGGCGAGGGATGTGTGCACGCGCAGCGTGGCGCCTGTTGGGTCCGTCGCCACATCGACCGCGACCGCGTTGCGCAGCGCGCGCTCGATCGTAGCGCCCATCGCCTGGCCGCGCGCAGTCGCCTCGCTCATGCTCAGCACGTCGCGCTGCGCGTTCACGGAGTTGATGAGGATCATGGCCGTCGCAAGAAGAAGGGTGCTGGAGACCAGCACATAGATGATGAGCTCGACCAGCGTGATGCCGGCATCGGACTCGGTGGCTGAACGGTCGGTCATGGGATGAACACGATCCCGGACACCTTGCTGAGGGTGTCTCCCGACAGGCTGACGGCGGTGAGCTCCAGGGTGACCGTCGTCCCTCGCGCGGGACAGCCTTCGACGGTGCCGGAGGTGCGGATGTCGCGTCTGGCTCCGTCGACGACGGTCTGTGGGTCGGCGACGGCTTCCACGTTCGCGCACGTCGGGTTGTCGCGGGCCCGCTCGACCAGGGCGTTCAATGCCCTCGTCGCCGTCGCCGTCGCGGACTGCTCGGACGAGAGTCGTACGCCCTGCACCAGCGCCGGCAGGATGGCGAGAGCGACGACCGCGAGCAGGAACATCGCGATGATGACCTCGACGAGGCTGAAGCCCTGATCGTCGCGCGCCACGGTGATCACCTCCCGGCCGATCATGGTTCGGCCAGGTCCGGTGCCCCCCGGGCCCGGACCTGGCCGATCGTTCGCTGGAACGGGTATCAGGGAGTGGTAGTCGCTGGCGGGCAGCCGGGGCCAGAGGTGGCGAAGTCGACACCCGAGGTTGCAGTTCCGCGCGCGGCCGAGACGCAGAACCCATCCAGTGACCGATCAGTGCCAACCCAGTTAACGGTTACGTCGTCGCTGTTCAAGTTCGCGAAGTCGAACCCTGTCAGCCCGTCTTGAGCGATCGCCGAGGCAGCCTGGCTCGCCCCGTTCGCGGCGGTGGTCTCGAGAGCGTTGCGCTCGGCGTCTGCCTGAAGGCTCATGAAGATCGGGATCGCCACGGCAGCGAGAACGCCGAGGATCACGACGACGACGATGAGCTCGATGAGCGAGAAGCCGGCCTCACCGGACTCCTCACGGCGGGCCTTCTCGGCCTGGATGTAATTACGCACGAAGGAACGCATTGCGGTTCTCTTTCTCTAAGGATGACAGAAGACATCCCTGATCAGACCGCGTTTTCGCCCAGTCGCCCAGTCAGTTCAGGCTGGCGATCGAAACCATGCGAGTGCATGTTCCCAACCCCCGCGGACAATCATGAGAGAACTCTCATCTCGAGTCAAGCCAGCTCGCTCAAGATGCGATCAATGATTCCTCAGGACGTTGAGCAAACTGCTGAGGAACGCCTCAGGCGTCGAGCACTTCGATCCGGACAACCACCGGTCCACCCTCGACGATGCCCTCGGCATCCCGCACCGATTTCTTGAGCGGAAGCACGTACGAGCCGCTCTTCGAATCGGGGAAGATCGAGGTCGTCCATTCCGACCTGCCGATGCGTGCGCGCACGCGGACCGCTCCGAACCCTCGGTAGGGGCGAGGGATCTCGCGGATGTCTTCGCCGAGCTCGGGCGGCACCGCCGTCAGGTACATGGCCATGTCGTCGCGCGCGCTCCACCGGAACACGTCGGACTCGAACTCGATGATCACACTGCGAGGCTAGTCAAGACGTCCGACTCGCGCGTCAGAGATGCTCGCCGGGCGTGCCGCCGTACCGGTCGATCAAGCGCTGCAGGCAGTTCGACCAGCCCTCGATGTGGCTCGCCCGCTCGTCGGCCGAGACGAAGCCCGTGTGCCGCACGATCACGCGCGTGGCGCCGTCTGCCGCGGCCGCGAGCGTGATCTCGACGTCCGTCGCGTGCTCCTCACCTGCCCACTTCCACGCGAGCCGCAGCGACTTCGGCCGATCGACCGTCAGCACGGTGGCCTCCACCGCGAGCTCGGCCACATCCGAGCGGATGTGCCACCTCCCGAGCTCTCGCTGCTCGACCAGAGCGGTCGTCTCGAACCGCGGCGGCCAGATCCATTCGGCGAGCCGGTGAGACTCGGTGAAGTCCGCCCACACGGTATCGACGGATGCCGCAACCAGCGCCTCTTCGGTGAGTTCCAGCATGTCGCGCTCCCTCGGTTCAGCCGCCGTAGCGGGGTGCCCATTCGTCGCTCTCGGGTTCCCAGTTCGGGACCGCATCGGCCTCGGCCGGCGCCTCGCGACGACGCCACGCGGCGCCCTCTGGCCAGCTCACCGCGAACGTCGTCGCCACCTTCGCGATGCGCCGCGACAAACCGGACAACGTCTGCACCGGCCGTGCTGAGACAGGCATCCTCAACTGGGGGTCGTAACGCACGCCATCCGAGGCGCGAAGGCGGATCGTGAGGTCCAGATCGTCGTGGATTCGGTCGTTGCCGCGGTCCACCTGCTCCCGAACCCGCTCCCAGACGCCCGTCCGCATCGCGAAGTTCGAGCCGAAGACGAGCGGGATGCCGAGCCATTTCTTGATCCAGTAGTGCCCGCCGCCGATGTACCAGCGCTCGCCCAGGTAGTTCTGGAGCGGAGAGCCGCCGTAGAACTCCGCACTGCCGGTCAGCACGCCGAGCGAAGGGTCCGCGACGAACGCGCGCACCAGCCGTGCGATCCAGTCGGGGTGCGGGCGCGAGTCCGCGTCGAGCCGGGCGATGATGTCGGCCTCACCCATCGCCTCGTCATAGCCACGCGCGGCAGCCGGCCAGATGCCGATCACGGGCTCGGTGACCACGACCGCGCCGTGGCGGCGCGCGACGTCGGCCGAGGCATCCGCGCTGCCGTTGTCGACCACGATCACCTGATCTGCGGCGTGCGTCTGCGCATCGAGCGCGGCGAGGCACTCCTCGAGGAAGTCCGCGTCGTCGCGGCACGGAATGACGACGACGATGCGCGGGACGAGGGGCACAGCCACACGATACTCCCGCCTTGCGACGTGGGCGGCGCGCCCTGCCGACTCGCGATTTCGAGTCGTCTCGGGTTCGCTCACCGTCCGCTGCGCCGGCGGGACTCGTGCGCGGCGACGGCCAGCTGCACGCGGTTGTCGAGGCCGAGCTTGCTCAGGGACGACGAGATGTGAGCCTTGACGCTGCCGACCGAGAGGTAGAGGCGCTCGCTGATCTCGGCGTTGCCCAGCCCGTCGGCGACAGCCAGGGCGACCTCGCGCTCGCGGTCGCTCAGTCCCTCGAGCGGATCCTCCGCGGCCGGTCTACCCTCTGTGGCGACGTGATCGATCAGCTGGCGCAGCACGACCGGCGACACGCTCGACTCGCCCGCGGCGGCCGCGTGAATCGCGGCGATGATCTGGTCGGGCGGCGTGTGCTTGAGAAGGAATCCGGATGCCCCGGCCCGCAGTGCATCGAGCACGATCGGCTCCGCACCGAAGGTCGTGAGCATCACGACCGCGGGCTGCTCACGGACCGCCGCGCGCAGCTCGCGCAATGCCGTTACGCCGTCCATCCCTGGCATGCGAACGTCGAGCAGGACCACATCGGGCCGCTCCCGGACGACCGACGGGGTCAGCTCACGCCCGTCGCCGGCCTCGCCGACCACGTCGATCCGCGGGTCGCCGGCGAGAAGCATCCGCAGGCCCGCGATCACGAGCGGATCGTCGTCGACGAGCAGCACCCGCACGCTCATCGCGTGCCCGCCGGAAGCTCGGCGACGAGACGGAACTCGCCGTCCTCGACTCCGGCGCGGAACGACCCGCCCTCGATCCGCACCCGCTCCTCGAGTCCGATCAACCCGTTGCCCTGGGCGGGCACGTCCCCGCGCGTGATGCCCGGCGGGACGGGGTTGGAGGTCGTGACGGTCAACTGCGCGCGGTCCTGGTGCAGCCGCACCGTGACGGGCGCGGCCGGCGCGTGCTTGCGGGCGTTGGTGAGCGCTTCCTGCACCACGCGGTACGCCGCGCGCTGCGTGGTCTCGCGCAGCCGCTCGGGCCGCGCGTCGCTGTCGAAATCGACGTGCTGCCCCGCAGCCGCGGCGTCGTCCAGCAGCCTGTCCAGGTCGGTCAGGCGCGGTTGCGGCGCCGCAGCGCCCAGTTCGCCGTCGCTGCGCAGCAAGCCGAGAAGCTCGCGCAGGTCCTCGACGGCTCCCTGGGCGTTCTGACGGATCACGCCTGCCGACTCCTGCAGCTCGATCGGATCGGGCGGATGCGGGGAGCGCGCGCGGTACTCCAATGCACCTGCGTGCATCGACAGCAGCGAGATGCGATGCGCGAGCACGTCGTGCATCTCTCGTGCGATGCGCTCCCGTTCGTCGCGCTGCGTCGTCGCGAGACGCTCCTCGTAGCGCTCGCGGTCGCGCGCCGCCTCCTCCCGCAGCCCGACGATCAGCTGCCGCCGCGCCCGCCCGAGAAGGCCGATGCACAGCGAGAGCGCGTACATGAGCGGCACGACGATGAGCCACACGAGCCACGTCATGCCCGGCACCGGAGCGACCGCGTGGTACGGCAGAGCAGCGAGGACGTGCAGCGTCGTCAGCAGCAGCGCCCAGCGGATCGGCGCCAGCAGCCCCATCCGGTAGACCGCGACCAGCGCGCCGACCATCGCGGTGATCGACACGGCGCCGGGCACGATCAGCAGGACGCCGACCGCGACGGGATAGCGCCGCGTCCACCAGATCGCGGCCGACGAGAGGACCCCCAGGGCGATGTCCCACGGCCACCACCATCCACCGACCTCCGGGTAGGCGCTCGGGCTCGCCGTCACCCAGCCGACAAGGAGAGCGAGCGCGAACAGCAGGCAATCGGTCACCCATTCCCCGCGCGTGCGTCCCGCCGCGGGCGACAAGCGTTCGGCCACCCGCCGCCACGTCGCAGAGGTCGCCATGCCTCGATGATACGGACGACGGATGCCGCGGCATCCGCTCGACCGTATTGTCCTGGCCGATCGGCGCGGAGTCTGGCCGATCGACCGGCGCGCGCGACGCTCTGCCGGCGTGGAATGGAGTCATGACAGCACCTCGCGACGACACACCGGCCCTGGAGATGCGCGCCCTGCGCCGAGAGTTCGGCGACAAGGTCGCCGTCGACGACATCGACCTCACCGTTCCCGTCGGCTCGTTCTTCGGCGTGGTCGGGCCCAACGGCGCCGGCAAGACGACGGCGCTCTCGATGGCCGTCGGCCTGCTGCGGCCCTCGTCCGGCAAGGCGTTCGTGCAGGGATTGGACGTGTGGTCCGATCCGGTCGAATCCAAGCGGCGCCTGGGCGTCCTTCCGGACGGGCTTGCGCTTCCCGAGCGGCTGACGGGCGGCGAGCTGCTCACCTACTGGGGACGCTTCCGTGGCATGCCGGCCGAGACCGTTGCGGCCCGCACCGCAGAGCTGCTGCGCATCCTCGAGCTGGACGAGGCCGAGCGCCTGGGCACGCTGGTCGGCGAGTACTCCACCGGCATGCGCAAGAAGATCGGCCTGGCGACCGCCTTGCTGCACACGCCGCGCGTGCTGGTGCTCGACGAGCCGTACGAGGCGGTCGACCCGGTGAGTGCGCGCGTGCTCACCCGGATCCTGCGGCGATTCACCGAGACGGGTGGCTCGGTCATCATCTCGAGCCACGTCATGGCCTTGGTCGAGCAGCTGTGCGACCGGGTCGCGATCGTCGCCCACGGCCGAGTGCTGGCGCAGGGCACGCTCGACGAGGTGCGGGCAGGGTCCAGTCTCGAGGACCGGTTCGTCGAGCTCGTCGGCGCTCCCGAGTTCGATGAGGAGGAGCTGTCGTGGATCGGTGGCTGATCTCGCTCAAGTTCGCGATGCTGCGCAACTCCTCGGCGGGGCTGCGCCGCGCCGGCTGGGTGATCGGCGCGCTTCTCGTCGCGGCGACGTGGGCAGGGGCCGCCCTCGCCGCAGACACGGCCATCCGTCACGACGTCCTCACGCTGGTCTTCGCGACGTGGCTCGTCGGCGGCATGTTCGGGCCGGTGCTGATGAGCGGTGCCGGGGTGCTCCGCGCCGACTACTTCTCGCTGCTCCCGCTGTCGCGCAGTCAGCTCGGGCGGGGGCTGCTGGCCACGGTGTACGTGGGTGTGGCGGCGACCTACGTGCTGCTGGCGTTCCTGGCGGTGAGCTGGCACGCCGCGGTCCTCGACCCGGCGACGATCATCGTGGCCGTGGTCGGAGCAGTTCTCACGTGGGTCCTCGTCATCGCGCTCTCGCGGCTGGTCTACGGCGCGCTGGGTGCGGCGATGCGCACGCGGCTGGGCATCGAGATCGCGGGGGTGCAGTGGGGCATCATCCTCGCCGCGATGTTCGCGGGCTGGATGATCGTCTCGGTCGCCTTCCAGTCGATCCCGCAGCTGCTGCAGACCGGTCTTCCGGCCGGTCCGATCACCGCCGTGCTCGATGCGCTGCCGACCTCGTGGACGGTGCTCGCGGTCGAGTCCGCCGCGGTGGGCGACTGGGGCATGGCCGCCGCGTTGCTCGCGGCACTGCTGGTGCTCGATGTCGCGTGCGTCATCGGCACGGTCGCGCTGCTCGTGCCGCGCTCGCAGCGAGTCACCGCCCGGCGGGGGCGACCACGCTCGACGTCGCTGGTCGCCGGCGGCGGCATCCTTCCCGCCACGCCCACTGGCGCCGTCGTCATGAAGGAGCTGCGGCAGTGGCGGCGGGACCCGTGGCGCGCACTCGAGGCGAGCACCGCGGTCTGGACGGGAGCCGTCATCGGCGTGTTCGCGCTCCTCGGCGGCTACACCGCGCCCGCCGGCGCGTTCGCGGGCGTGATCGTCGCCATCATGGTCGCACTGGCGGGCTGCAACCTGTACGGCCAGGACGGTTCGGCGGTGTGGCAGAACATCGTGGGCGAGAGCGCGTCGTCGGTCCGCGCCGACGTGCGCGGCCGTCAGTGGGCGATGGCTCTCGTCTTCCTGCCGCGTGCGCTCCTCGTCTCGGTCGTGTTCATCCTGCTCGCCCAGGCGTGGTGGGCCATCCCCTTCGTCGTCGCGGCGCTGCCGGCGACGGTGGGCGCCGCGGCCGGAGCCGCGATCCTGACCTCGGCCGTCGGCGTCTCACCGGGAGTCGATCCGCGACGCCGGGTCGGACCGAACGACGCCAACGGCAACATCGCGTTGCACGTGTGGATCGCGCTGATAGCGACCTCGATCGGCGTCGCTCCGACCGTGGCCATGATCGTGTGGTCCGCGACAAGCGGATCGACGGCGGTGATGATCGCGACCGCGGTCGTCGGTGTGGCCAACGGCTTCGCCGCCGCGTGGCTGCTCGGCCGCATCGCGATCGGCTACCTCTCGACCCGCATGGTCGACGTGTTCAGCCGCATCCGGTACGGGCGGATCTTCCGCGACAAGGGCTCGGGACTGCTCGATCAGATCGCGGCGTCGACGCTGAAGGGCGAGCAGGTCGCGCTGGAGGCCAAGCAGAAGGAACGCGAGAAGCGCCTCGAACGGACGAGAACTGGATCTTGAGACCGCTCCCACGAATGGTTACAGTCCAGTAAGTAACGCTGCATCCGCCGCGTCACCACCTCGATGGAGAGGACTCGTCCATGCACGCTCCCCCTGCCCGCCGCGTCGTGCGTCTCGGCGCGGTGGCCGGCGCCGTCGCGCTCGTCGCCGGCACCCTGCTGGCTGCCCCCGCGATGGCCGCCCCACCGCGAGCCGTCGATCCGTTCGCTCCGGATCTCGGGCCGAACGTCACGATCTACGGTCCCGACACCCCCGTGGCGCAGATTCAGGCCGACCTCGATGCGCTGCACGCGCAACAGGTCGACGCTGAGATGAGCACCGCCCGGCAGGCGGTGTACTTCCTTCCCGGACAGTACGGCTCCGTCGAGCAGCCGCTCCAGGCCAAGGTCGGCTACTACACCGAGATCTCGGGCCTGGGCGCCTCACCCGAGGACGTCACGATCCACGGCGCCGTCGAGGTGTACAACCGCTGCCTCGAGGGCGGCGGCACGGCGAACTGCCTCGCGCTGGTGAACTTCTGGCGCACGATCTCGAACCTCTCGATCGACATCGACAAGTCCGGCCAGGACGGCTGCCGCGCCAGCGCCGAGTTCTGGGCGGTGTCGCAGGCGGTCTCGATGCGCCGGCTCGACGTGTCAGGCGGCAACCTGTCGCTCATGGACTACTGCACGGCGGGCCCGCAGTACGCGAGCGGCGGGTTCATCGCCGACTCGCGCCTGCCCTCGGTGACGAACGGGTCGCAGCAGCAGTGGCTCATCCGCAACAGCGAGGTCGCCGGGTGGTCCAACGCGGTGTGGAACCAGGTGTTCTCGGGCGTGGTCGGCGCTCCCGATGACGCCGCCTTCCCCAACCCGCCTTACACGACGCTCGACTCGACACCCGTCAGCCGCGAGAAGCCGTACCTCTACGTCGACGACGACGGTCGCTACCAGGTGCGCGTGCCGGCCGTGCAGCACGAGTCACGCGGCATCAGCTGGGCCGACGGTGAGACCGCCGGGCGCAGCATCCCGATCACGGACTTCTTCATCGCGACGCCCGACGACTCGGTGAAGGACATCAACAACGCCCTGGCCCGAGGTCAGCACCTGATCCTCACGCCCGGCGTCTACGACGTGGATCGCACGATCGAGGTCAAGCGCGCCGACACCGTCGTGCTCGGACTCGGGCACGCGACGCTGACGGCTGTCGGCGGTGCGACTCCGCTGGAGGTGAAGGATGCCGAGGGCATCGTGGTCGCCGGAGTCACGATCGACGCCGGCGCCGAGCTCTCGCCCGTGCTGGTGCGCGTCGGCAAGGCCGACGGCGGCAAACCGCTCGATGCCGAGAATCCGATCACGCTCAGCGACGTGTACTTCCGCGTCGGCGGGCCCCACATCGGCAAGACCACGACGGCGCTCGAGGTCAACGCCGACAACGTGCTGATCGACCACACCTGGGTATGGCGCGGCGATCATGGCGTCGAGGGCTTCACCGAGGGCGTCAACGGCGACACCGACCGATGGCACACCAACACCGGCACGAACGGCGTCATCGTCACCGGCGACGACGTCACGGCGACGGGCCTGTTCGTCGAGCACTTCCAGCAGCACAACACGCTGTGGAAGGGCGAGAACGGCCGCGTGGTGCTCTATCAGAACGAGCTGCCGTACGACCCGCCGACGCAGGCGGACTGGACGCAGCCCGACGGGACGCTCGGATACCCCGGTTACGTGGTCGCCGGCGACGTCACGACCCACCGCCTCGACGGCGCCGGCGTGTACGTCTTCAACCAGAACAACCCGGCGATCGTCACGGCCAACGGGTTCTCGGTGCCCCAGACGCCCGGCGTGCAGCTCCACCACATCGTGACGGTGAACCTGAGCGCCGGCACCATCGAGCACGTCGTGAACGGCATCGGCGGCCAGGCCGACAACACCAACACCGGCGCGCCGCAGTACGTCGTGGACTACCCCGCCCCGTAGCCGCCCTGGACGCGTTTCGTCTCGCTCGTACCTCGCTCGCTCAACGACCGGCAGGGTTCGGTCGTTGAGCGAGCGGAGCGAGACGAAACGCGCCGGACGCCCCGGCGGCGCTCACCACTGGGGGTGGATCGCCTCGCGCAGGCGACGGTCGTACACGTCGCGCACGACGGCGTCGAACGCGCCGATGTCGAAGCCGCCCTCGAGCAGGGCTGCGGCGTCCGCGTTGGACTGCGCCTGTCGCACGTTGCGCGCACCGGGGATCACGCTGGTGACGCCCGGCTGCGCCGCGATCCACGCCAGCGTGGCCGCGGGCAGGGTGATTCCCGCCGGGAGCGCTGCGGCGAGCTCGGCCGCGGCATCCAGTCCCGTCTCGTAGTCGACACCCGAGAACGTCTCGCCGCGGTCGAATGCCTCGCCGTGGCGGTTGTAGGTGCGGTGGTCGTTCTCGGCGAAGGTGGTCGACGATGTGTAGCGGCCAGAGAGAAGGCCCGACGCGAGCGGCACGCGTGCGAAGATCGCCACTCCGGCGGATGCGGCGGCCGGCAGCACCTCGTCGAGGGGCTTCAGCCGGAACGGGTTGAAGATGATCTGCACGTTCGTGACATTCGGGCGGGCGATCGCCGCGAGCGCCTGGGCACACGTCTCGACCGACACCCCGTAGGCGGCGATGGCGCCGTCGGCGACGAGCGCGTCGAGCGCGTCATAGGTGGCGGCATCCTCGATCACCGCGGTGGGCGGGCAGTGCAGCTGCACCAGGTCGAGCGTGTCGACACCGAGGTTGCGACGCGAGCGATCGGTCCACTGCCGGAAGTTGTCGGGCGAGTAATTCTCAGGCTCCTGCGCGAGCCGCCGGCCCATCTTGGTGGCCACCGAGATGCCATGACCGGGCCGCTCCGCGAGGAACCGGCCGATGATCGTCTCGCTGCGTCCGTCGCCGTAGACGTCGGCGGTGTCGAAGAGGGACACGCCGCGATCGACGGATGCCGCGAGCACCGCGGTCGCGTCCTCTTCGCTGACCGCACCCCAGTCGGCTCCGAGCTGCCACGTTCCGAGCCCGACCGCCGAGACCGATCGACCGGTGCGTCCGAGGGAGCGCTGCTGCATCAAATGTTCCTTTCGTCGGCGGCCGAGAAGAACCGCCCGGTGTCGCCACGCGTGTGACCGTGGCTGGTGATGACTGTTCGCTCAGGTGCACCGCCTACCGTAGCGGGAGAGCCCCGCCATCTGTGCCGTCGAAGGCCCCTGTGACGAGAGGAGCAGCGTGACAGAGAAGCGCACACACGTCGTCCGCCGGCGGGTCGCCGAGTGGACGTCGGAGGTGGCGAACCAGCCGCGGCTGCTGCTGGCAGGCAAGACCGCTCTGGCCGCGGTGCTCGCGTGGTACCTCGCGCCGTTCATCCCGTTCGCGGAGGACCAGTACTCGTATTACGCACCGCTCGGCGCCCTGGTCACGATGTACCCGACCCTGGCGCGGTCGGCCCGCGTGGGTCTCGAGGCACTTGTGGGCCTCGGGCTGGGGATCGCACTGGGACTGGCCGGCCTGCTGCTCGTCCGAGCAGGCGCCCCCGGCGGCGTGGGACTTGCCATCGTGATCGCGGCCGGAGTGCTGGCAGGCGGGATACGGCGCCTGGGCGCGGGGGGCGACTGGGTCGCGCTCGCCGCGCTCTTCGTGCTGCTCCTCGGCGGCAGCGACGCAGACGAATTCTCGATCTCGTACCTGGTGACGATGGCCTTCGGAGTGGTGGTCGGGCTGGCGGTCAACCTGCTGGTGTTCCCACCGCTGTACCTGAGGCGCGCGAGCGGGCGCCTGTCGGCCCTGCGGAGCGTCGTCACCGAACGACTCGAAGAGCTCGCCGAGGCGGTCGCGGCCGGCGGTCTGGACGCGAACCGGCTCGGAGCGGCCCTGGGTGAACTGGGAGACACCATCGCTGCCGTCGGCGACGAAGTGCGCGAAGCCGAGGAGAGCAGTCGCGGCAACCCCCGTGGCCGTCGCGTCCGCGGCGAGGTGCAACAGGAGAACGCTCAGCGGATGTCGGCGCTCGAACGCACGTCGTTCCTGACGCGTGACCTCGTCGATCTGCTGCTGAGGATGCAGGAGAGCCGCAGTCCGAGCCTCGGGCCTGCTCAGCGTGAAACGCTGGCCGCCGCGATCCACCGCGTGGCCGACATCGTCGGAACCCCGCTGGGCGCGGACGAGGCCTCCGACCGGCTGGACGCCGCGACGGCGGCCGTCGACGGGTTCCAGCGGACGATCGACGAACGCCTGCCGGCGTCAGCGTCGGAGAGCGCCGACGAACTGGCGGCGCTGGTGTGCCTACGCCGGATCATCGATGCCTCGCGCCCGTTCGTGTGACCCGCGCCCACGGGCCCGGTTCACGGGTTCACGATCACCGGCGTTCCGAGCGGGAGAGCCGACAGCTTGGTGATCGCCTCGGGGTCGACGCGGAGGCATCCGTTCGAGATCGGTCCCGAGCGATCGTCGTGATAGTGGAAGGCGGTGACCGCGGCATCCGCTCCCCCGAAGCCGTCCAGCGTCGGCGACTGCACCGACAGATACACGATCGGATGGCCGCGCGTGTAGCCGTACTCGGGCACGACGCGGGTGGTCATGATGAACGCACGACCCACGGGGGTGGGTGTGGCGTCGGTGCCCCACGCGAAGTCTCCGGCGATCCGCTCGGCCACGCCGTTGCGGACGATGTCGATCGTGCGGGCCGAGATGCTGACCACGACGGTCTCTGTGGACGGCGCGACCTCGACGTCCGAGACGCGCAGCCATCCCGCCACCTGCGCCGGGTTGCCCTGCGACGGCATGGCCTGCCGTCCCGTCAGCAGCACCTTGATCCAGTGCTCCTGCCGCTCGATGACCGGCACCGTCGTGCCGTCGTAGGCGTATTCGCGCGGCAGGTAGGCCACCGGCTCGCCGCGAGGATCGGCCCAGACCGGCGCACCGACCCCGAGCGGGACCGCGCGCTCCGCGGTGGTGGGACCGAAGGGCGAGTCATCGACTGGTAGCGACGGGATCACGGCGAACACGTTCACCTGCGGGAGCGTCGACACATCGTACGGGTTCGCGTTCTGCGGGAAGCCTGCGACGGTCGGAGTCGGCGAGGCCGTCGGAGCGGGGGTGGGTGTCGTGGTGGCTGTCGCGCTCGGTGATGGGGTCGCCGCAGCGCCCTCGTCCGCCGGAACGCCGCGCAGCACACCCACGACGATGGCAGCGATCAGGAAGACCGCTGCGCCGGCCAGCGCCCACCAGACGGCCCGCCGCCGGCCGCCGCCCGCATCCCCCGTCGCGGGGGCGCCGTTCGCTGTCGATTCATCCCCCATGAGTCCATGGTCGGTCGCGATGACAGATGCCGCAACCGCGCAGGCCTCGCGGCCGAGGTGTGTGGCTGCTGGCCGGCTCCAGTGACGCCCGCTCGTCGGGCTACGCTGGCGCTGTGGGCGCAGGCGACGAGAGCATCCGCGTCGTCGGGATCCTCGGCGCCGGCAGGGTAGGGCTCGTGCTCGCGCGTCTTGCCGTGAATGCCGGGTATCACGTCCTCGTCGCCGGCTCCGGCAGCCCGGGACGCATCGCCTCGCAGGTCGCGGCGCTGGGTCCGGCGGCGACCGCGGCCGAGGCATCCGTCGTCGTCCGTGAGTCGGATGCCGTCGTTCTTGCGCTCCCGCTCCCCCGCTACCGCGACCTCCCCGTCGAGGCGCTCCGGGGCATGCTCGTGATCGACGCGATGAACTACTGGTGGGAGGTCGACGGGCTCCGGGACGACTTCGCCGACCTGCGCACCTCGACGAGCGAGATCGTGCAGGGCTTCCTCGCCGGCTCGCGGGTCGTGAAGGCGTTCAACCACATGGGCTATCGGGATCTGGACGACGAGGCGCGGCCGGCCGGCGCCTCCGGGCGCAAGGCCATCGCGATCGCCGGTGACGACGCGGGCGACCTCGCGATCGTCGCACGTCTCGTCGACGCCTTCGGCTTCGACCCGGTGGTCGCGGGTCCGCTCGCCGAGGGCATCAAGCTCGAGCCCGGCGCAGAGGCCTTCGGCGCCGACGTCGACGCGGTCGAGCTTCGCGCGATGCTCGACCGGTTCCCGGCATCGCAGCGCGGGCGCATGGTCGCGCGTGCTCGCGGGATCAGGCCCGACGCGCCGGGTTGACGAAGCCCAGTGCCCAGTCGAGCGCGGTCAGTGTCGCGATCGTGACGACATAGACGACGAGATCGCGACCGTCGAACACCGTGCCGAACACCAGGGTCGCCGGTGCGAAGCTCGCGCCCCACACCGACGGCAGCCCCGTGAGCTGGAACAACTCGACACCCACGCACCACGCCGCGGCGATGCCACCGGTCGCGAGGACGGGAAGGCGTGCCGCGATTACGACCAGAGCGAGGTACGCGGCCGCCGCGTAGAGCGCGTCACCGGCGATATCGGTCGCCGCAGTATCGGGGAGCAGGCCATGCACCGCGAGCCCCGTGACGACCACGCCGGCGAGGAGGATGATGGCCGCGATCCGACGCGTGCGAACCGTCCGGCGGGGCCGCCCTGAGACCGCCGTGTCCGCACCGGGCTTCACGGCATCGTTCATGCGATGACCCCGGCCGCCCGCGCGGGTGCGGCGTACGCCGTTGCGAGGGTCGCGACGGTGTCATGCGCGTTCAGCCCGCTGGGGTTGGGCACCACCCAGAGCTCGGAACCCGCCAGCGTCTCGGGCTGACGACCGCCCGTGGCACGCGGGCGCCCGAACCCCTGACGGTAGGCCGTGAGCCCGACGACCGCGACCACGCGAGCACGCCAGCGGGCGGCATCCTGAGCCAATCGGTCCGCCCCTTCCCGCAGCTCCGTCCGAGCGAGCTCGTCGGCGCGGGCGGTCGCGCGATGCACCACGTTGGAGATGCCGATGCCGGCGTCGAGGAACATCCGCCGGTCGGCCTCGGGCAGGCCTTCGTCATCTATGCGAGGCAGCCGCGGGATGATTCCGGCCGCCACAAGGGCCGGGTAGAAGCGGTTCCCGGGGTGGGCGAAGTGAACACCGGTCGCCGCCGTCCACAGCCCCGGGTTGATGCCCACGAAGACCAGGGCGGGATGGCTCGGCATGAGATCGGGCACGCTTCGGCCGCGGTGCGACTCGAGCTCTGCGCGCGTGAAACCCATCGCCCCAGTGTCTCGCACGAGGGCGTGCGAAATGGACCGTGGCCGTGCTCAGGTGGTGCCGGTGCGGTGCTCCTCCAGCGTGAAGTAGTTCGACGGTGACCCGTCGGCCCGCGTGTCCTGGTACGAGAAGCTCAGTCCGCGCTCATCGAACGCGGCGAGCCATTCGTCCCAGCTGATCTGGCGCAGGTCGCTGGTCTCGGTGTCGAACCCGAAGTCGAAGTCGAACCGCAGCGCACCGATCCCGCCGGGATTCTGCGGGTCGTCGACCGTCGCGGGGTTCGCGTGCCGGTCATCCGCCCATCGCCGGATCTCGTCGTGGTCGGTCGTGACGTGGCTCTCGGCCTGTTCGTTGTGCTCATGCATGGTCGCCCTCCTCTCGGCACCACCCTCCGACCGTTCGCGGCCAGCTTCCAGGGGCTTGCCCAAGCACGTGGCGCGCGCTACGCGGGGACGCGATCAGCGCAGAAACGCCGCCGCGATCACGACGAGACCGAGGAGCGTGTCGAGCACGGCGCAGAACTCCGCCATCGACGGCATGACGACGCGCCGGGCGCGGAAGTGCACGACATCCCACGACGCGTGAGCGAGGAGGCCGACCCCGACGAGCAGACCGGCGGCCGGCTGGCCGATGAACATGACGGCGACGGCCACCGCCGCGATCACCGCCATCGCGAGCAGCTGCAGTGGCAGACCCCACCCGGGCCGGATCGCACCGCGCACGAACCCGAGGACCGCCAGCACCGCACCTCCGCCGAGCAGCACCCACGTCGGGTCGAAGCCGGGCACGGCATAGCCGATCCCGATGACCACGAACGTGAGCCCGAACAGGGGCCACGCCGCACGCCGGGAGCCGAGCGCCGCGGAACCCAGGTAAACGAATCCGGCAGCCGTCAGCACCTGCGAGGCCTGCGCCGTATCGCTGAAGCCCACCCACAGCGCCACCGACAGCGCAGCCGCGAAGAGGACCGCAGCGATCGCCGGCCACCGTCGGAAGATCCACGGCCGGCCCGCGCGCGTGTCCAGATTCGCCGTCATCGCATCACCACGCGTGAGTATGCCAGAGGTTCGCCCGGATGGATGGAGAAATCCGCCGCGAAGGTGTCGGATCGGGGGTGGGACGTTCGTAGCAGTGGTGAGAGGCGGCACCGACCGGCGGCCGCCGTACCGAACCGACACAAGGAGTCCATCATGACCGCGACGTACACCTTCGACGTCTTCTCCAGCCTCGACGGCTTCGGCGCCGCCGGCGGCGACTGGACCGGCTACTGGGGCAAGCAGGGCCCGGAGCTGCTCGCACACCGTCTCGCCCTGTACGGCGAAGACCAGCGGCTGGTTCTGGGGGCGCACACCTATCAGGACTTCGCCCGCATGCTGGCCGAGAGCACGGAGGAGTCCGACGTCCGCGACCCGTGGGTGACCCGCATGATCACGCTGCCCACGATCGTCGTCTCCGACACGCTCGAAGAGCCGCTCGACTGGCACGATGCCACCGTCGCGCGCGGTGGCGGGGTCGATGTCGTGCGCCGCTTGAAAGAGGAGTCCGACGTGCCGCTGCGCTCCCACGGAAGCCTGTCGCTCAACCGGGCGCTGATGGCGGCGGGCCTAGTCGACGTCGTGCAGGTGACGTTGTTCCCGGTGATCACCGGGCGCACCGGCATGGACCGCATCTTCGAGGGCGCCGAGGACTTCGACCTCGAGCTGATCGACACCGTGCAGCTCGACGGCCGCACCCTCGAGCTCACCTACCACCCGACCCTGCACGGGTGAGAGGTCGGGCTGCGGCATCCGTTCCGGCACTCCTCCACAGGAGAAACACGCCTCCACAGGACGTTCGCGACTGAAAACGTCCTGTGGCGGCCCGGTTCCCCTGCGCAAGGCCGCTGCGGCCGAAGGAGTGAGCTCATGCCCGCACTGCGCAAGCGGGCCATGGTCCGGCCGATGCTACGCGCGGCATCGGTCTCGTGTTCTGTGGCGTTCATACTCACCTTGCTGAGACAACGCATCGTGCCAGTTCGGTGTTGGCACGCTGAAGGAGAGTTCACCGTTGATCCCGAGGGGTTCAGCCACCCGGTTATGCAGCAGAACATCTCCGTTGACGCGCACGAGGACCGCATGTGGACGCGGAGGACGTGGCACGGCCGAAGTCGATGGAATTCGGCTTACGGGTGAACGCGATGGTGCCGCGACTACGCTCGCGGACCGCTACGCGTCAGGACGCTCTCCTTCGACACGGAGCCGCGCCGAGACCTCACTGACCCACCTGCGCTGTCTAGGTGTCTCCACCGCAGTGGCCCGATAGTGCGCGCGCACCCAGTTGACGGCATTCTCCGGATCGATGCCGCTCATCATTGCAAGCACCGACAGCGCCGTTCCCGTGCGGCCGTTGCCGCCGTCGCAGGCGATCTCGACGCGTTCTGACTCTGCCCGGGCGTGGGCTTCCCGGAGAACGATCAGTGCGTCGTCAGTCGATTGCGGAAGACCGAAGTCTCGCCACTTCAGCCAGTGGCTCGGCCAGTCCAGGACCCCGGGATCCCGACCGACCAGGTATACCCCGAACTCCGGACGGATTCCCGCACCGAGCGGACGGTGAAGTCCCCTCCCTCGAAATCGGCGACCGTCAGGGAACTCAACGATTCCTTCTCCCGCTTCCCAGATCGCCACGGCCCGACACTACCGACACCCAAGCGGTGCCGACACATCGATCTCACGCTCACGGCTTTGCAGGCTCCGTCCAGGTGCGATCGTCCGTGCTACGGACCCGGCAGGCGGGGGGCGGTCCGTCGCATCCCGTGCGCCGTCCCCTTCCCCTACGTCAGCGAGCTGCGGGAGTCCGAGTGTGTAGCGCTAGGCGTACGTAGGGAAGGTGATCCCGTGCGATGACGACGGTCGTGACGACGTCGGGACGGAGCTGGGCGCCGACGGCGTACACGAAGGGGTCGGTGTCGATCTCGACAGCCGGTACGTCCACGCCGTCGATCTCGAGTCGGGCGGCTGTGTTGACCGACGACAGACGGACCATCCATGCGCCGTCCTCGGTCGGGCCGGGCGCGAGCCCCAACTCCTCTCGGAACTGGTTCGTGAGGATGTGATTCGTGTGGTCGACGAGCTGGCGCTGCAGGGTGGTGTATTCGGAAACGTCCCTGGACCAGCACGTGCGAACGGCTTCCCAGAGTCGGGGATAACGCATCATTTCCACCGCCTCGATCAGCCAGGCAGGGCGAGGCCACGGCGGAACCGTCTCGATCGACGCTTGCTCCTCCGGTTCGAGGTCCTTCAGATTCACGGGGTCGGCACGATCGTCGGGATTCCTCCAGAACGTGTACGAGAAGCTCACCGCGAGTTGCGATCGCCCCGCGCTGCCCGTCGACTCCATGATTCCGGGACGGTCCACGTCCTCGATCGCCGGTTGCGGGACCAGACCCATGAGCGGGAATCGAAGGCCGAGCAGACGCCGCCCGGATTCCAGACGAGGGTCGGGGGCGTCCTCTGGCAGCACTTCGGCGAACTGCATGGTTCGAGCGTTTCGGATCCGACGCTTTCAGCAACCGTTGACCGCCTCCGGAACCGGCGCGCGTTCTTCGCATGGCACCCGACCCGCACGCGAGAAAAAGGCCCGGAACCTCGTGAGAGGTTCCGGGCCGATGTGGTCGGGATGACAGGATTTGAACCTGCGACCCCTTGACCCCCAGTCAAGTGCGCTACCAAGCTGCGCCACATCCCGATGCCCCCGCTTGCGCGCGGGCAACTCGACTATCCTACCCGGTCCGTGAGAGCCACGCGAACACACGCGGGCTGCGGCATCCGCCTCTTGTCGGTGTCGGCAGCCACGGCTAGCGTCGCGTGAATGGCACACGTCAGGATCGAACCCGTCACCGCCGACCGCTTCGACGATGCTCAGCACACGCTGAGTGGAGGCGGCGACGGCCGTGGCTGCCAGTGCCAATGGTGGATGATGCCGAACGTCGAGTTCGAAAAGACGACCCTCGAGCAGCGGAGGGAGCTGCTCCGCGGCGAGATCGAGACCGGTCCCCCGCCGGCCCTCATCGCGTACGTCGACGATGAGCCCGCCGGGTGGGTGCGCGTCGGTCCCCGCACACGGCAGGTGCGCCTCGCTCGCACCCGCAACTTCGCGGCCCACTCCGAGGAGACCTGGGACGACGAAAACGTGTGGGCGGTCAGCTGCTTCGTCGTGCGCCGAGAGCACCGGCAGCAGGGACTGAACGCTCAGCTGCTCGCCGCAGCCGTCGACTACGCGCGATCGCGCGGCGCTCGCGTGATCGAGGCGTACCCCGTCGATCCCGGTTCAGGCCGCAAGAAGGCGTCGAACGATCTCTACCACGGCGTGATATCGACCTTCGAAGAGGCGGGATTCCGCGAGGTGGCGCGTCCGCGTCCCGACCTCGCGATCGTCTCGCTCGACGTGTCGCGCTGAACCCGATCGCGGCATCCGGTCCCGGCCGGCTCTCGGCCCGGCGCGCGCGTGCGACGATGTCAGGGCAGGAATCGAGGAGGATCATGCGACGGCTCTGGATCGCGTTCGCACCGTACATCGTGATGTCGGTCGTGCACGTCGGCGCTCTCGCCGTGGGGACGGACGAGCTCGCGGGTTCGACCAAGCTCGCGCTCATGCCGCTGCTCGTCCTCGCTGTCGTGTGGGGCGCTCGCGGCACCACGTGGACCACAGCACACACGCTCGTCGTCGCCGCCATCGGGCTCTCGTGGATCGGCGACGGCGCCGCCGTCTTCCTCCCTTGGCTTCCGACCGTTCCGATGATGCTGCTCTTCTTCGGACTCGCGCACCTGTTCTACATCACCTTGTTCTGGCGCCGCCTCGCGGTGCGACGAGTCCCGCCGTGGGCCGTCGTGTACGCGGCATGGTGGGGCGTGCTGCTCGCGGTGCTCTGGCCCCACCTCGGTGGCCTCGTGATCGCCGTCGCGGCGTACGGCCTCGTGCTCGGCGGCACGGCGGTCGCGGCATCCCGCTGCCATCCGCTCATCGCGTGGGGCGGTGCCTTCTTCCTCGCCTCGGACTCGATCCTGGCGTTCCGGCTCTTCCTGCCCGAAGCGATGCCGGAATGGACCAGTCCGGCGGTGATGTTCACCTACTGCCTCGGGCAAGGCCTCATCGCGGCGGGTGTGCTGGTCACCACACGCGTGCGGCGTCCGGCGGAGGTGACGGCGTGACCACGGGAGGTGCTTCGGTTCGCGTCGACGCGTGGCTCTGGGCGATCCGCGTGTACAAGACTCGGTCGGCGGCGACCACGGCATGCCGCGCCGGGCATGTGCGGGTCAACGGCGACAGGGTGAAGGCCGCGCAGCCGGTGCGTCCGGGCGACGAACTCAGGGTGCGTATCAACGGCTTCGACCGGATCCTCGTCGTCAAGCAACCCATCGCGAAGCGGGTCGGCGCCGCGGTCGCTGCCGAGGCCGTCGACGACCAGACGCCTCCCCCGCCGCCGCGCGAGCTGGCGGCTTTCGTCCCCGTGCGCGACCGCGGCGCCGGGCGTCCCACCAAGCGGGAGCGCCGCGACATCGACCGCCTCCGCGGCCGGGAGGGCTGAGCGCACTCAGTCCAGCAGGTCGAGCAGCCAGCGCGCTCCGCGGACGGCGGCTCCGGCATCCTGAACCCGCTGCGCGAGGCCCCGATCACTGGTGACCACCGTCACGCGGTTCCCCGCGTCGACGAGGCGTTCGGCCGCGGCGACGAGGGCGTCGTCTCCGGATGCCTCGGCTCGCACCACGTCGATGCCGTCCGTCGCCTCCGCCCCACGCGCCTGACCCTCGACGACGGCGGTCCAGTGCGGATACCACGTGTGCTCGGGCAGCTCGAGAGCGGCAGCCGGGATCCCCTGCCGTGCGAGCGAGCCGAGGCGCGCCAGCAGGCGTTCGGCCGCACCCTCGCGGTCACGCCACCAGCCGTCGGGAACCGAGCCCATGACGTTCGCGGCGTCGACGACCACGGCGGGGCGAACCGGGAGCAGGGCCTTCAGTCGCTCCCACGAACCCGCGAAACCGGGATGAAGCGGATGCCGCGTGACGGCGTCCGTGGGCACCCACGCGAGCTCGCGACTCTCGGGGTCGCTGATCACCGGTTCGAACGGCTCGACCACGTCACCGATGACGGTCGTGTAGCTCCAGTACCCGAGGTCGAGCACGCTCAGCACACGCGGACGAATCGCGGATGCCGGGACCCCGGCCTCTTCCGCAGCCTCCCGCAGTGCGGCGTCCCACGCCGACTCCTCTTCGTGGCGAGCGCCCCCGGGCAGCGCCCACGTGTCGCCGAAATGGCTCCACGACACGCGATGCTGCAACAGGACACCGCGATCAGGGTCCACGGCCAGCAGACCGGCGGCGCCGAAGCGCCCCCAGTACCGCTCCCCCGTCGGCGCGACCACCCAGGCGTCACCGGGATCGCGCGGCCCCAGCGGGCGCCGCGGCTCCCCGGGTGCGGGAGGCTCGATGGTCACGGCGCCCCTTTCGTCACGGTGCCGGCTCGGTCACAGCCAGCCTGTCACACCCGCCCGGGTGCGGTTCAGCGCTGGCGACGCTCGCGGACACGCATGTTGATCACGATCGGTGTGCCCTCGAAGCCCCACAGCTCTCGCAAGCGGCGCTGGATGAACCGCCGGTAGCCGGGGTCGAGGAAGCCCGTCGTGAACAGCACGAATGTCGGCGGACGCGTGGATGCCTGGGTGCCGAACAGGATGCGGGGCTGCTTGCCGCCGCGCAGCGGGTGCGGGTGCTCGGCGATCAGTTCCGACAGGAAGGCGTTGAACTTGCCGGTCGGGATGCGCTGATCCCACGACTCGAGTGCCGTCTCGAGCGCCGGCACGAGCTTCTCGAGGTGACGCCCGGTGCGGGCGGAGATGTTGACGCGCGGGGCCCATGCGACGTGCGCGAGGTCCTGCTCGATCTCGCGTTCGAGGTAGCGGCGACGGTCCTGACCGTCCATGTCGTCGTCGTTGAGGCGGTCCCACTTGTTGAACGCCAGGACGAGCGCGCGCCCGGACTCGAGCACGAGGTCGATGATGCGCACGTCCTGCTCGCTGAGGGGCTGCGTGACGTCCAGGACGACAACGGCCACTTCGGCCTTCTCGAGGGCCGTCGATGTGCGCAGCGAGGCGTAGAAGTCGGCACCCTGCTGCAGGTGCACGCGACGCCGGATGCCGGCCGTGTCGACGAATCGCCACATCTTGCCGCCGATCTCGACGATCTCGTCGACGGGGTCGCGCGTGGTTCCGGCGAGCTCGTTCACGACCACGCGCTCTTCGCCCGCCGCCTTGTTGAGCAGCGACGACTTGCCGACGTTCGGTCGCCCCAGGATCGCGACCCGGCGCGGTCCGCCGATCTCCTGCTTGGCGACCGCCGAGATGTCGGGAAGAACCTTCATGAGTTCGTCGAGCAGATCAGCGACGCCGCGGCCGTGGATCGCCGACACCGGGTGCGGCTCGCCGAGGCCGAGGTTCCACAGCGCCGCGGCCTCGGGCTCCTGGCGGGGGTCGTCGATCTTGTTGGCGACGAGGAAGACCGGCTTGCCGCTCTTGCGCAACAGCCGGACGACGTGCTCGTCGGTGGAGGTGGCACCGACCATCGCATCGACGACGAACAGCACCACGTCCGACAGATCGATGGCCACCTCTGCCTGGGCGGCGACCGAGCGGTCGATGCCGCGGGCATCCGGCTCCCACCCGCCGGTGTCGACCAGCGTGAAGCGGCGATCCATCCACTCGGCCTTGTACGTCACGCGGTCGCGCGTGACGCCGGGGGTGTCTTCGACGACGGCCTCGCGGCGACCGAGGATGCGATTCACGAGTGCGGACTTGCCGACGTTCGGACGACCCACGATCGCCACGACCGGCAGTGCCGGCATGTACTCGATGCCGTCCTCGCCGCGGACCAGCCCCTCGAGCAGTTCCGCATCGTCCTCGTCGAGATCGTAGTCCTCAAGTCCCACGCGCAGCGCGGCGGCGCGCTGGTCGGCGAGCTCGTCGTCGATGGCGGCGAGGTTCTCGGCGAGGTGGTCTTCACCGCCCTCGTATGTGTCGTCGGTGTCGGGGGCGCGGTCGTCAGCGGCCATCGGGGGCTCCTGTCTGCAGGGGATCAGACGCGGACAGCGCGCTGCGGATCACGCCGAGCACGGCGTCCACGGTCTGATCGAAATCAAGGTCGGTCGAGTCGACGACCTCGACGCCGGGGGCGGCGGTGAGGAAGTCGACGACGGACGAGTCTGAGGCGTCGCGCCGGTGCAGCGCCGCGGCGACGGCCGCGGCATCCTGCGTCGTCAGTTCCGCGCTGCGCCGCGCCGCCCGCACCTCGGGGGCGGCGGTGAGCAGGATGCGCACGGGCGCATCGGGAGCCACCACGGTGGTGATGTCGCGGCCCTCGACCACGACGCCGGGGCGGCCGGAGTGCGCGACGAGGGCGCGGAAGAGGGCGTTCACGGACTGGCGGACGGCCGGAACCCTCGCTACACCGCTCACCGCGTCGCTCACCCTGGGCTCACGGATCGCGTCGGTCACGTCGACCCCGCCGACCCGGACCCAGTACGAGTCGGGGTCGAGAGAGATGGCGTAATCGAAGTCGCCCGAGACATCGAGAACGGATGCCGCGTCGGACGTGTCGATTCCGCGCTCGAGGGCGTGCCATGCCAGTGCCCGGTACGCCGCGCCGGTGTCGAGGTAGCCGTAGCCCAGTCGCCGTGCGACCTGCTTGGAGACGCTGGACTTGCCGCTGCCGGCGGGACCGTCGAGGGCCACGACGACCGTGCCGGCGCCGGTGGGCTGCCCAGAGGTCGAGGGGTCAGTCATTGGTGGTGCTCGCAATCTTCCAGCCGCGGGACTCGAGGCCGTCCACCGCACGCCGGACGGCGGCAGGGTCGACACTGATCTCGGCGAGGCCGAACTGCGCGCCCGGAGAATGCTCCAGGCGCATGTCTTCCACGTTCACGTCGAGTTCGCCGAGTTCGCCGAACAGACGCCCGAGTTGTCCTGGAGTGTCGTCCACCATCACGACGAGCTGCTCGAATCGCCGGTTCTGCCCGTGCTTGCCGGGCAGTCGTTCGACGCCGTCATTGCCGCGCCGGATCGTGTCTGCGATGGCACGACGCGCACCCGGCGCGTCGGGTGCCCGCAGAGCGGTCGCGACAGCCGTCAGATCGGCGGCGAGCCGATCGAGCACGTCGACCACGGGCTCGGCGTTGGCGCCGAGGATCTGCACCCACAGCTCCGGCGCGGACGCCGCGATGCGCGTGGTGTCGCGCACGCCCTGTCCGGCCAGCCGCAGCGAGTCGTCGCGCGCGTCGACGAAGCGGCCGGCGAGCAGGCTCGCCACCAGCTGCGGCACATGCGAGACGAGGGCGACGGCCCGGTCGTGGTCTTCTGGCGACATCTCGATCGGCGTCGCGCCCAGCTCGAGCGCGAGCCCTTCGACGACAGCGAGATCCGCGGCCGACGTGGCCTCGTCGCGACAGACGACCCACGGTCTCCCCACGAAGATGTCGGCACGCGCAGAGATCGCTCCGCCGCGCTCGCGTCCGGCGAGCGGGTGGGAGCCGATGTAGTGCGTGAGGTCGACGCCTCGTTCGCGCAGCGCGCGCAGCGGCTCGAGCTTGACGCTCGCCACGTCGGTGACGACGGCGTCGGGGTGACGTGTCAGCTCACGCTCGATCACGTCGGCCGTGACATCGGGCGGGACGGCCACGACGACGAGCGACGGCTCGTCGCCGTCGCGCGCCTGGCGGCCGGCGCCGTAGTCCACCGCGAGCCGCAGCTGTGACGGCGAGGTGTCGTCGAGGACGACATCGACGCCACGCGCGGTGAGCGCGTGCCCGATGCTCGCCCCGAGGAGGCCCGCGCCCACGATGCGGACGGTGCCGTGCACCCGGGGAGCGAGCGATGCCTCGGCCCGGCGCGCGCGCTCGGAGGTCGGCCTCGTCTCGGTCACTTACTTCTCCTGTTCGCCCTCTTCCGCCTGCGGCGAAGAGGTTTCACGGCGCGCGAGAGTCAGCAGAGCGCCGCGCTCCACTTTAGTCAACTCACGTGCCGCCCCCGCTGGCAGGGTTCCCAGGTGGAGCGGGCCGAACTGGCGGCGCACCAGTTCGACGACAGGATGCCCCACTGCGGCCATCATCCGACGCACGATGCGATTGCGGCCCGAGTGCAGCGTCAGTTCGACGAGCGACCCGCCGCCTTCGGCGGACGCCGACAGCAGCCTGGCCTTGTCCGCCGCGATGGGACCGTCGTCCAGGTCGATGCCGCGGGTCAGCTTCTGCACCGTCTGTGGCGTGACGCGGCCCTCGACCTTGGCGATGTAGACCTTCGTGACTCCGAACGACGGGTGCGCCAGCACGTGCGCGAGCTCGCCGTCATTGGTGAGCACGAGGAGGCCGCTCGTCTCGGCATCCAGCCGGCCGACGTTGTACAGCCGCTCGGGCCAGTCCTTCGTGAAACGCCGGAGGTCGGGCCGGCCACGATCGTCCTTCATCGAGCTCACCACGCCCGTCGGCTTGTTGAGCATGACGTAGCGCTTGGACGCATCCAGCTGCACGGCGGTGCCGTCCACATCGACGAGGTCGCTGTCGGGGTCGATGCGGCTGCCGAGCTCGGTGACCACCTCGCCGTTGACCCGCACGCGCCCTTCGACGATCAGCTGCTCGGCCACACGACGCGAGGCCACGCCGGCGTTGGCGAGCACCTTCTGCAGCCGCACGCCCTCGGTGCTTTCGGCGCTCATCGCCTGGTCCTCTCGTCGAATCCGTCGACGCTTCCCACGTCTTCCGCGCCGTCGAGCAGCGGCGAGATGTGCGGCAGTTCATCGAGCGAGTTGATGCCCAGGTGCTCCAGGAGCGCATCCGTGGTGCCGTAGTTGATGGCGCCGGTCTCGGCATCCGTGAACAACTCCGTGATGAGGCCGCGCGCGAGCAGCGTCCGAACCACCGAGTCCACGTTGACCGCGCGGATGGACGCGACCTGGCTGCGGGTCACCGGCTGCTTGTACGCGATCACCGCGAGCGTCTCGAGCGCCGCCTGTGACAGCCGCGACGGCGCCTGGCCACCGACGAACTCGCTGACGAGGTCGTCGTGCTCCTCACGCACGTACAGCCGCCAGCCGCCGCCGACCTCGCGCAGCTCGAAGCCGCGGACGGGTCCGCCGCTCTTGCCGTCGTAATCGTCCACCAGCGCCTCGATCGCCTGTCGTACGGCGGGCACCGGCGAGCCGACCGCGGCGGCCAGGCTCACGAGGCTCTGCGGCTCCTCGACGATCAGCAGGATCGCCTCGAGCCTGGCTCTCACGTCATCGGTCATAGTCTGCTCCCAAGGTGGCGAGGTTCTCGTCCGACCAGCGCTGCGCACTCCAGCGCAGCGTCAGCTCGCCCAACGGCTCCAGCTGCTCGAACGACAGGGCGGCGTGCCGGTAGAGCTCGAGCACCGACAGGAATCGGGCGACGACGACTCCGGATTGATCCACGCCCGCGATGAGCTCCCGGAACGTCAGCGCCCCGGCATCCCGCAGCAGCGTCACCACGATCGCCGCCTGCTCGCGGATGCTCACGAGCGGTGCGTGCAGGTGGTCCAGGCCGACACGCGGGATCTCCTTCGGCGTCATGGCCAGCAGCGCGAGTGCCGCGAAGTCGTCGACGCTGAGGCTCCAGGCGAGCTCGGGCACAGCGGTGCGGTACTTCTCATCCAGGCGCACCGAACGGGTGTGGCGGCGGCTCTCGCGCTGCAGACAGCGCTCGAACCACACCGACACCTCTTTGAACGCGCGATACTGCAGCAGGCGGGCGAACAGCAGGTCGCGCGCCTCCAGCAGCGCCACGGACTCGGCGTCGACGAGCTCGCCCTGCGGAAGCAGACCCGCGACCTTCATGTCCAGCAGCGTCGCGGCGACGACGAGGAACTCGGATGCCTCATCCAGCTCTTCGTCGGGACCCAGCTCGCGCAGGTACGAGATGAACTCCATCGTCACGAGCGACAGCGACACCTCGGTGATGTCGAGCTCATGCTGCGAGATGAGACTCAGCAGGAGGTCGAAGGGGCCGTCGAAGTTGCCCAGCGAGACCCGGAAGCCCGGCTCCGCAGCGGCGGCCGCTGTGGCAGCTGCATCCGACTCCGCACCGTCGGGCTCGGTGCCAGGCGACGGCGCATGCCCGTCGCGCGCCTCTTCAGGCGACGGCGCGTGCCCGTCAGGCCATTCTTCAGGCGACGGCGCCACGGGCGACCAGCTCTCGCGCCAGTCGCAGATAGGCCTGCGCGGCAGCGTGCTCGGGCGCGAACTCGGTGATGGGCATGCCGGAGACCGACGCGTCGGGGAACTTGACCGTGCGGCCGATCACCGTCTCGAGCACATCGTCGCCGAACGCGTCGACGACCCGCTCGAGGACCTCGCGCGAGTGGAGCGTACGCGGGTCGTACATCGTCGCCAGGACGCCGTCGAGGGTGATCGTCGGGTTGAGCCGGTCGCGCACCTTGTCGATGGTCTCGACGAGCAGGGCGACCCCGCGCAGTGCGAAGAACTCGCACTCCAGCGGGATGATCACGCCGTGACTGGCCGTGAGCGCGTTGACGGTGAGCAGGCCGAGCGACGGCTGGCAGTCGATGAGCACGACGTCGTAGTCGTTGGCCACCTTGCGCAGCGCGCGTGCCAGCGTCTGCTCACGCGCGACCTCGTTGACCAGGTGGACTTCAGCGGCCGACAGATCGATGTTGGCGGGGATCACGTCGAGGTTCTCGACGCCCGAGTTCACGATGACGCGGTTCGGGTCGCTCTTGCTGTCGAGCAGCAGGTCGTAGATGGTCGGGATCTCGTGCGTCTGGATGCCGAGTCCCGCTGACAGCGCACCCTGAGGATCGAAGTCGACCGCCAGCACCTTGCGGCCGTAGCCGGCCAGGGCGGCGGCCAGGTTGATGGTGGTGGTCGTCTTGCCGACCCCGCCCTTCTGGTTGCACAGCGAGATGATCCGGGCGGGGCCATGGCCGTCGAGCTTGGGCGGCGTGGGAAAGCCGTGATACGGACGCCCCGTCGGCCCCATGGGGACCTCCGACTCCGAGGTCTTCCCCGACCTGGTCTTCGTCCTTCTGTCAGCCACCGTGCTCCCGCTTCCTCGTGCTCGCTCGATATTAGTCGGCCACGAGGCTTCGCACCGGTAGAAACGGCGTCGCGGGGCCCACCCCCGGGGCCCCCCCCACCCCGGCACAACGCCGCGGCCCCCGCGGGCCCGCCCCCCTGCCCCCCGGGGCCGCCCCGCCCCCCCCGCCCCCCCCCCCCGACGCCGGGAATCAGCGGGCGGCGCCGGCGAGCGTGCCCGTGAGCTTGGCCCCGGAGGGGTCCCACGCGATGCACAGCACCTCGCGGTCGCCGCTGGCCCACGATCCCTCGGTGGGGTACAGCGGCCAGTAGTCGAGCACCGACTCCTCGTACGCCAGTCCGATGAAGTTCGCGAACTCGGGGATGCAGGTGGCGTCGGCGTCGGCCTTCACGGCGTCCTCGCCGGGGTATTCACCCTCGGCCATGTTGTACGCGTAGTACACCTCGTCGTCGTGCGGATCGGCACACGGGACGACCGGGATGCTGGTCACCTCGTCGACCGATCCCATGTCGGCCGTGGCGAGGCAGTCGCCGACCTGGATCGCGAAGACGTCGGCGTTGTCGTTGGCCTCGGTCACTTCGTCGGTCTGGGCGTCGCGGACCGGCTCCGAGGCCGGGACGAGCTGGTCGACGAGGGAGCAGCCGCTCAGGGCGGCCGCGGTCGCGAGAACGAGGCCTGCCAGGGCCAGACGCGCGCGGTTGTGTGTCATGGGAATCGATCCCCCCGGATCTGTCGATGTCCCACCCCCACGGCGGGCTCCAGCGGCCAAGTCTGGCGGAGATCCGGTCGGCGTGCCAACTCGCCTTCGCCGGCCCGCTCAGCGGGCTCGCGGATGCGACGTGGCGTAGACGTCGCGCAGCGCGTCCACCGAGACGTAGGTGTAGATCTGCGTGGTGGCGACCGAGGCGTGGCCGAGCAGCTCCTGCACGACCCGCACATCGGCGCCGCCCTGCAGCAGGTGGGTCGCGAACGAGTGCCGCAGAGTGTGCGGCGAGACGTGCGCGCTGAGGTGCGCGCGCTCCGCAGCGGAGTGGATGACGAGCCATGCGCTCTGCCGCGACAGCGGCGCACCGCGCGCACCGAGGAACAGCTTGGGCGTCGCACGTCCGCGTCGCGACAGCTCGGGTCGCGCCCGCGTGAGGTACGCGTCCAGGGCCGCCCGTGCGTACGAACCGACGGGCACGATCCGCTCCTTGTCCCCTTTGCCCCGCACCCGGAGCACATCGCCGTGAGCGACATCGTCGACGTCGAGCTGCACGATCTCCGACACGCGGGCACCGGTGGCGTAGAGCAGCTCGAGCAGTGCACGATCGCGCAAGCCCGTGAGCTCCCCTGGTGCGGCATCCTGCGGGAGCGGACCCGAGGCGTCGAGCAGCTTCTCGACCTGATCGATCGTGAGCGCCTTCGGCAGCCGGCGCGGCTGCTTCGGGGGCCGCAGCTTCGTCGACGGGTCGGTGTTCTCGACCCCCTCACGCGCGAGGAAGCGGTGCAGACCCCGCACCGAGGACTGCAGCCGCGCGAGGGACGAGGACGCCATCGGGGGCTGCGCCGCGGCCCGATCCGCGATGAAGCTGCCGACGAGCGTGGGCGTCACCTCGGAGGTGTCGGCCACGCCCTGTTCGCCGAGCCATGTCAGGTACCCCGAGAGATCGCGACGGTACGCGGCGACCGTGTTGTCGGACAGCCCGCGCTCGATCGTGATGTGCCGCAGGTACGAGTCGACCGCACGCTCAAGCCGCATGGCCGGACTCCCCCGCGCGACCCATGTCAGCGGCCCGCGGTCTCCGCTCGCGCGACGCGAAGCCGTTCCGCGGCGGCGAGCGCCCCGATCGTCATGATCCCGTTGCGCAGCCTGCCGGCGAGGATCCCCGCGATCACCTCGTCCAGCGCGACCCACTCCAGGACGATGTCGGCCTCCTCGTCCTCGCGTGCATGCACGGCACCGGCCGGCGAGAGCCCTCGAGCGAGGAACAGGTGCACGATCTCGTCGTTGCCACCGGGCGTCGTGAAGATGCTCACGAGCGGCTCCCAGTCGGCCGCCTGCAGGTCCACTTCCTCCGCAAGCTCACGCCTGGCGGTCTCGAGCGGCGATTCGCCGTCGACGTCCAGCAGGCCCGCGGGGATCTCCCAATCGCGGTGACGGATCGGATGCCGGTACTGCTGGATCAGCAGCATCCGGTCGTCCTCATCGAGCGCCACGACCGCGGCCGCACCCGGGTGCTCGACGTACTGGCGGACGATCGTGCCGTCGCGGTACGCGACGGTGTCGCTGCGGACGTCCCACACCCGTCCCTCGTAGACGAGATCGCTCGAGATCACCGTCGCCTCGAGCGGCTCGTCTGCCGGCTCTGCGCCGACCCGCGCCCCGGGCGTCGTCACGCGACGGGCTCCCGGGCAGCCTCGAACGGCTCGTCGTCGAACAGCTCGCTGGCCCGGTGCCGTTCGAGCGCGGCTCCCACAAGCCCGCGGAACAGCGGGTTGGCGTCGGTCGGACGCGACCGCAGCTCGGGGTGGGCCTGGGTGGCGATGTAGTACGGGTGCACGTCTCGCGGCAGCTCGACGTACTCGACGAGATTGAGATCAGGGTTCACACCCGAGAACACCAGCCCGGCGGCGGCGATCTGGTCGCGGTAGCGGTTGTTCACCTCGTACCGGTGCCGGTGACGCTCGGACGCCGTGGTCGAACCGTATACCTCCGCGGCGATCGACCCTTCGGCGAGGTCGGCGGGGTACAGCCCCAGCCGCATGGTGCCGCCGAGGTCGCCGTGATCGAGGATGTCGACCTGCTCCTCCATCGTGGCGATCACGGGGTGCTCGGTGTCGGGGTCGAACTCGCTCGATGAGGCGTCCTCGATGCCGGCGACGTGACGGGCGTACTCGATGACGATGCACTGCAGGCCCAGGCAGATGCCGAGCGTGGGGATGCCCTGCTCGCGAGCGAACTTCAGCGCGCCGATCTTGCCCTCGATCCCGCGGATGCCGAAGCCGCCCGGGATGACGATGCCGTCGAGCGGTGCGAGCGCTCGTTCGGCACCTTCAGGCGTCTCGCACTCGTCGGACGGGATCCAGCGGATGTTGACGTGGGTCTCCTGCGCGAACCCACCGGCTTTCAGCGCCTCGGTGACCGAGAGGTAGGCGTCGGGAAGATCGATGTACTTGCCGACGAGGCCGATCGTGACCTCGTGCTTCGGGTTGTGCACGGCCTGCAGGACGCGCTCCCACCGCGACCAGTCGACGTCGGCGGCGTTGGCCAGGCCGAGGGCGCGGACGATGTACTCGTCGAGCCCCTGCTCGTTGAGCATCGAGGGGATGTCGTAGATGCTCGGAACGTCGACGGCGTTGACCACGGCGCCCTCGTCGACGTCGCACATGAGCGCGATCTTGCGCTTGTTCGACTCGGTGACGGGGCGGTCGCTGCGCAGCACCAGCGCATCGGGCTGGATGCCGATGGAACGCAGCGTCGCGACGGAGTGCTGCGTCGGCTTGGTCTTCTGCTCGCCCGAGGCGCCCATGAACGGCACGAGCGAGACGTGGACGAAGAACACGTTCTGCCGGCCGAGTTCGTGGCGGATCTGCCGCGCGGACTCGATGAACGGCTGCGACTCGATGTCGCCGACGGTTCCGCCGATCTCGGTGATGATCACGTCGGGCCGCGGGTCCTCGGTGGCCTGCAGGCGCATGCGGCGCTTGATCTCGTCGGTGATGTGCGGGATCACCTGCACGGTGTCGCCGAGGTACTCACCGCGGCGCTCCCTGGCGATCACCTGCGAGTAGATCTGGCCCGTGGTGACGTTGGCCGCCTGGTTCAGCTCGATGTCGAGGAAGCGCTCGTAGTGCCCGATGTCGAGGTCGGTCTCGGCGCCGTCGTCGGTGACGAAGACCTCACCGTGCTGGAACGGGTTCATGGTGCCCGGATCGACGTTGAGATACGGGTCGAGCTTCTGCATCACGACGTGCAGGCCGCGGGCCGTCAGAAGATTGCCCAGGCTGGCGGCGGTCAGGCCCTTGCCCAAAGAGGAAACGACACCACCGGTCACGAAGATGTGTTTGGTGGTGTCGTTCGAAGTGTCACCGCGGGAAGAACCAGAAGTCTGCATCACGGGCTTTTATCCTATCAGTCGACTTCGGTCCGAAGGCTGAGCAACTCACGTGCGTGAGTCAGCGCTGCGTCGGAATCGGGCATGCCTGAGAGCAGGCGGGCCATCTCGGCCTCGCGCTGCGCGCCCTCGAGCCGGCGCACGTCGGATGCCGTCACCGAGCCGTCGTTCGCCTTCACGACACTGAGGTGGTTGGTCGCGAACGCGGCCACCTGGGCCAGATGGGTCACGGCGATCACCTGTGACGACTGCGCCAATCGCGCCAGGCGGCGCCCCACTTCGATCGCCGCGGCCCCGCCGATGCCGGCGTCGACCTCGTCGAAGACGAAGGTCGGGACAGGATCGACGGCAGCGATCACGACCTCGATCGCCAGCATCACGCGACTGAGCTCGCCGCCGCTCGCGCCCTTCGAGACGGCGCGGGGCTCGGCCCCCGGGTGCGGCGCCAGCAGGATCGCGACGTCGTCCCGTCCGTTCGCCGTCTCCGCACCGGGCGCGACCGACACCTCGAGTCGGGCATCCGGCATCGCCAGGGCACGCAGCTCGTTGGTGACGGCGGCGCCCAGCCGCCCGGCCGCATCGGTGCGGGCCGCGGTCAGCACCGCAGCAACATCGTCGAGAGCGGATGCCGCGGCATCCCGCTCCTCGGTGAGACGCTCGATCCGCCCCGAGTCGTCGTCGAGCTCGGCCAGACGCGAGGAGCCGACGTCGAGCAGCGCGATCGCGGCTTCGAGAGTGCCGTGCGTGCGCACCAGGCCGGCGAGCACCGCCCGGCGCTCCTCGACCGCGGCCAGTTCGTGCGGTCCGGACTCGTCGAGGTCCGCGAGGTACCCCGCGAGCGCGGCCGCGACATCGGCGGTGCGATAGCCGAGGTCGGCGACCTGCTCCGAGAGCTCCTCGAGGACGGGATCGTGCACGCGCTCCAGCGCTCGGCGCGCCTCAGCGAGCAGGGATGCGGCATCCGGGCCGTCTCCCTCCCCCGACAGCGCCTCGTGCGCCGAGGCTGCGGCGATGCGCAGCTCTTCGGCGTTCGCGAGCCGCTCGGCGCGCGTGGTGAGCTCGGCGTCTTCGCCCGGCTGGGGCGCCGCCTGCTCGATCTCGGCGAGCTGGGCACGAAGTTCGTCTGCCTCGGCCGCGCGGGAGTCACGGTCGGTCGTCAGCTGCGAGAGCTCGCGATCGAGGGCGCGCCACCGCTCGTACGCCCGCCGGTACTCGTCGCGGGCGGTGCGGACCGCCTCACCGCCGAACCGGTCCAGAGCGTCGCGCTGGGCGGCGGCGGAGCGCAGGCGCAGCTGATCGGACTGCCCGTGGACCACCACGAGCTCGTCGGCGAGGTCGGCGAGCACGCCGGCCGGCGCGGCACGGCCGCCCACCGAAGCGCGTCCCCGCCCCTCGCTCGAGATCGAACGCCCGACGAACAGCTCGGCGCGCCCGTCGCCGAGAGGCTCGACATCGCCGCCGGCCTCACGCACCCGCTCGGCCACCGCGCCGTCCTCGGGCACGATCCACACCCCGTCGACGGTCGCCTGCGCCGCGCCGGCGCGCACCGCGCCGGAGTCCGCGCGCTGGCCGAGCAGCAGCCCAAGCCCGGTCACGACCATGGTCTTTCCCGCGCCCGTCTCGCCCGTGATGGCGGTGAAGCCGGCGCCGATCGGCAGCGTCGCCTCAGCGATCACACCCAGATCCCGCAGGCGCATCTCTTCGATCACAGGGGGAGCTCCGCGCTCGCCTGGGTGGGCAAGGTGCCGGTGATCGCCGCGGGGCCGCGCCAGCCCTCGACGGGAAGACGGAACTTTCGCACGAGCCGGTCCGTGAACTGCGCGGGATGCAGTCGCGCCAGTCGCACCGGGCGGTCGGAGCGGCGCACCACCACGCGCGCGCCGGGCGGCAGGTCGTGCGAGCGGCGGCCGTCGCACCACAGGATACCGGTGCCGTTGGTGTGCTCGAGGACCTCGATCGCGACCGCGTGCTCGGGGCCGACCACGAGCGGCTTGGCGAACAGCGCGTGCGCCGACAGCGGCACCACCGAGATCGCCTGCACGGTCGGCCAGATGACGGGGCCGCCGGCCGAGAAGTTGTAGGCGGTCGACCCGGTCGGGGTCGAGATGACCACCCCGTCGCAGCCGAAGGTGGAGAGCGGGCGTCCGTCGACCTCGATCACGACCTCGAGCATGCGCTCCCGGCTGGCCTTCTCGACGGTCGCCTCGTTCAGCGCCCACGTCTCGTAGATGACCGAGTCGACGGTGTCCTTCACGCGCACCTGCAGCGCGAGCCGCTCCTCGACGTCGTAGTCGCGCTCGATGACACGACGGACGGCGGCGTCCATGTCGTCGCGCTCGATCTCGGCGAGGAAGCCGACGTGCCCCATGTTGATCCCCAGGACCGGAGCCGTGCCGTCGCGCACGAGCTCGGCGGCGCGCAGGATCGTGCCGTCGCCGCCGAGCACGATCGCCAGCTCGATCTCGGTCACCGCGATGTCGCGGCCGAGGACCGCGACATCGGCGAACGACGGGCGCACCGCCACGAGCTCGTCGCGGTCGTCGGGGGCGATCACAGGGCGCGCGCCGGACGACCGCAGAGCCGAGACCACGCGCTCCGCGGCGATGACCGTGTCGTCTCGGTGCGCATGCGCGACCACCAGGATGCTGCGCTCGTCGTCGGCGTTGTTCATCGGCTCCCCGCCAGTCGGTTCACGGTCCTCCCCATTCTGTCCGATCGCTCCGACGGGCGGGGAGTCCGACACTGGATCAGTCGGTGAGGCGGTCGACCTCGTCGCGCCACTGCTCGGGAATGCTTCCACGTCCGACCGCGAGATGGGCCACGTATTCGCGGTTGCCGTGCGTGCCCGCCAGCGGCGAGGCGATCAGTCCGCACGTGCCCAGGCCGTGATCCCACGCCGTCCAGAGCACCGTCGAGACAGCATCCGCCCGCAGGGTCGGATTGGTCACGAGACCGCCCTTGACCGCGGTGCGTCCGACCTCGAACTGAGGCTTGATCAAGAGCACCAGGTCGGCATCCGGCGCCGCGACCGTGCGCGCGGCCGGCAGCACGTGCGCGAGCGAGATGAACGACAGATCCCCGGTGATGAGCGACGGCGCGGCATCGACATGACTCGCCTCGGAGAGCGATGCCGGCGTCATGTAGCGGACGTTGAACCCTTCGATCGACACGACGCCCGGATCGGCGGCGACGGATGCTGCGAGCTGGCCGTGCCCGACGTCGACCGCGATCACGGGCTCGGCGCCGCGCTCCCGCAGCACCTGGGTGAAGCCGCCGGTGGAGGCGCCCATGTCGAGCGCGACACGGCCGCCCACGTCGATGCCGAAGGCGTCCAGACCGGCAATGAGCTTGTGCGCGGCTCTGCTCACGTAATGGTCGGTACCGCTCACCTCGATCGCGCTGTCGTCGGAGACGGGAGCGGATGCCTTCACGACGGGCCTGCCATCCACGCTCACACGCCCCTCCGAGATGAGGGTGGCCGCGTGCGTGCGAGATCGAGCGAGTCCCCGACCGGCCAGGGCCGCATCGAGACGCTGGGTCATGACGGGGAGCCGGGGTTCGACTCCAAGCGGCGGGCGAGGGTGTCGTGGAGGCTCTCGTACGCTTCCGCACGCGTCGCGAGCGGCTGAGCCTCGATCACCTCGAGGGTCGAGAGCAGGTCCCCGGTGTCGTCGTCAGCGTCTCGCGTCGCATCCATGCCCCAAGGATACGGGCGAGTCACGCCGGGACCGGTGCGATCAGGGCCGGTGGAACGGATCCGCGTAGAGCCTTTCGGGAACCCGGAAGCCGAAGATGGCGCGCCCCGTCGACCAGATGGCGGCGGCGCCGGCGCGGACCAGATCGATCGGCCGATCTCCCTCGCTGACGATCCGCACATCGGGACCGTCGATCGCGACGGTCGCGCCGCGAACGGTGGCGGCACCGTCGGTGACGCGCACCTGCGGGTAGGGCTCGTGCAGCTCACGCAGGTCGCCGAGGATGTACGTCGGTCGCGAGCCCTCGGGTGCGGCGAGCACGTGCTTGGGCCTGTCGATCCCCGTCAGGACGAGGGCGGACGGGATGCCGGCGCGGTTCGCGCCGAGGATGTCGGTGTCGAGCCGATCACCGAGGAAGAGCGGATGCCGGGCGTCGAACCGCGAGACGGCCTCTTCGAAGATCGGCACCTCGGGCTTGCCCGCGACGGTCGCAAGGCGCCCCACCGCCGTGTGCACCGCCGAGACGAGGGTGCCGTTGCCCGGTGCGATCCCGCGGGACTGAGGGATGGTCCAGTCCGTGTTGGTCGCGATCCAGGGGATGCCGCCGTCCTCCTCGGGAACCTTGAGGGCGAACGCGGCCTCTGCCAGTTGCGTCCAGCCCACCTCAGGCGCGAAGCCCTGGACGACCGCGGCGGGCGCGTCGTCGGCGCTGCGGGTCACGGCGAAGCCGGCCTTCTCCACCTCGACGACGAGGCCGTCGCCCCCGACGACGAGCACCGTCGAGCCGGCGGGGATCCGTGTGGACAGGAGCCGCATCGCCGCCTGCGGACTCGTCACGACGTCCCGGGCATCCGTGCGCAACCCGAGTTCCGACAGGTGTGCGGCGACGGACGCGTCGGTGCGCGAGGCGTTGTTCGTGATGTAGGCGAGCACTCGGCCGTCGCGAGCCCGGTTCAGGCTCTCGACCGCGTGCGGCAATGCTCCCGCTCCGGCGTAGACGACCCCGTCCAGATCCGCCAGGACCACGTCGACACCCTCCAGCGGTGCGGCCGTCGCGGGACGCCGCCCGAACAGCGGCATCAGGGCCGTGCCTCGTCCGGCGACTCCCCGCGCTCGTCGGGCGAGGCGTCGTGCTCCTCGGGTGACACGTCGTCCACAGCAGCTTCGGCGGAGACATCGGCAGCCTCGTCGGATGCCTCGGCCTCGAACTCGTCGTCGGATTCCTCCTCGACCTCCTCGACCTCCTCGACGAAGATCGTCTCGAGGTCGTCCGCGCCCGACGCCGCGTCGAGCGCTTCGGCGGCGACGAGAGCGCGACTGCGCCACCGCTCTGCCTCCTCGGCCCGGCCGAGCTCCTCGAGCACCGCGGCACGCGCCGAGAACAGCGCGGGACTCCACTCGAAGGCACGGTCGGGGTCGAGCTCGGGGATGTCCAGTTCGCGCAATGCGCGGTCGGGCTCGCCGAGATCGAGGCGGGCGCCCGACATCGCGATGGCGAGCTCGACCCGCACAGGGGTCGGCAGAGACGCGCGATCGACGGCTCGGCCCGTCTCGAGCGCGCGGTCAGGGCGGCCGACACCGCGCTCGCTGTCCACGAGAAGCGCGATCTGGTCGTCCTTTCCAGAGATGCGGCGGTACGTGCGCAGCTCGCGCAGCGCCAGACCGTAGTCGCCGGTCGCGTACGCCGTGATCGCGAGGGTCTCTCGCACCACGGCGATGCGCCCGGCACGACGGGACGCCGACAGCGCATGCTGGTGGGCGAGCTCGGGGTCCTCGTCGATGAGCTGCGCTGCCATCGCGAGGTGGCGGGCGACTTGGTCGGCGTTCTCCTTGCTCAGCGTCTTCAACTCGTTGCGCGCGCTCGGATGCAGGTCCTTCGCGGTCACTTCGTCGGGGATGATCGGGTCGTCGTGGCGCGGGCGCACGGAACGGATCTCGCCGTCGCGCACCGCCCGGTCCGGGCGATCTGCGCCACCCCGGGTCGGACGGGAACCGTAAGGCTTGTCGCCGTCGCGCTTCGCGTACGGCTTGCGGTCACCGTCGCGCTTCACGTACGGCTTGTCACCATCACGCTTCACGTACGGGCGCTTCTCGCCATCCCGCTTCGCATACGGCTTGTCACCGTCACGCTTGACGTAAGGCTTACGGTCACCGTCGCGCTTCACGTACGGCTTGTCACCATCACGCTTCACGTACGGGCGCTTCTCGCCATCGCGCTTCGCATACGGCTTGTCGCCATCGCGCTTGACGTACGGCTTCTTCCCGTCGTCACGTTTCGCGTACGGCCGGCGATCGCCGGCGCTGCCCGAGGAAGAACGGCTTCCGCGATTCGGCGTCGCGTCGCGCCCACGCTCGCGCGGGGCACGCTCTGCTGCGCCGTCTCGCGGCTCCTGCTCTGACATTCCTCGATCCTCTCCGATGGCGCCGTCACGGGCAATCGGTGTGTTAACGCGAAATGGCCACCCTGCGTTGGGTGGCCATTTCGGTAATGGGTGTCCGGCGGTGTCCTACTCTCCCACAGGGTCTCCCCTGCAGTACCATCGGCGCTGGGAGGCTTAGCTTC
>NZ_JABACI010000005.1 GCF_012524205.1 Microbacterium salsuginis | reverse complement strand
GAAGCTAAGCCTCCCAGCGCCGATGGTACTGCAGGGGAGACCCTGTGGGAGAGTAGGACACCGCCGGACACCCATTACCGAAATGGCCACCCAACGCAGGGTGGCCATTTCGCGTTAACACACCGATCGCCCGTCGGTAGACTCGGGGGATGCCCTCGCTGGATCTCACCGTCTCCGCTGTCGAATTGACTCGCATCATCTGCGACATCCCCAGCGTCTCGGACGATGAGACCGTTCTTGCGGACTCCATTCACGCGGCGATCGCCCCGCTCGAGCATCTCGATGTCTATCGTGACGGCGACACGATCGTCGCCCGCACCGACCTCGGCCGAGCGCAGCGGGTCGTCATCGCGGGGCACATCGACACGGTGCCGATCAACGACAACGTGCCGACGCGCGACATCTCGGTCGACGGTCAGCCGTTCCTCTGGGGACGTGGGACGGTCGACATGAAGGCCGGCGTCGCCGTCCAGCTCAAGCTTGCGGCCGAGCTTGTCGCACCCCGCGTGGACATCACGTGGATGTGGTACGACCACGAGGAGGTCGACGCCGACCTGAACGGGCTGACTCGTCTGGCACGCACTCGCCCCGATCTGTTCGGCGCAGACTTCGCCATCCTCGGAGAGCCGTCCAACGGTGAAGTCGAAGGTGGCTGCAACGGCAATCTGCGCGCGATCGTCCGCACCGCGGGCGTGCGCGCCCACAGCGCGCGCGCATGGGTGGGGGAGAACGCCATCCACAAGGCCGCGCCGATTCTGCAGCGTCTCGCCGAGTACCGGCCGCGAGAGGTCGCCGTCGAGGGGCTGGTGTACCGGGAAGGCCTCAACGCCGTGCGCATCCGCGGCGGCGTAGCAGGCAACGTCATCCCGGATCTGTGCGAGGTAGAGGTCAACTACCGGTTCGCTCCGAGCCGGAGCCTCGACGAGGCCGAGGCACACGTTCGTGACGTGCTCTCGGGCTTCGACGTGGAGGTCGTGGACGGGGCGGCGGGCGCGCGGCCGGGCCTGGACGCGCCCTTGGCTCAGGAATTCCTCGCCGCCGTCCGTGCCGAGCCCCGTCCGAAGTACGGATGGACCGACGTCGCGCGTTTCAGCGCGCTCGGTGTGCCGGCGGTCAATTACGGCCCCGGTGATCCGCACCTGGCGCACCACGACGAGGAGCGCGTGTCGGTGGCGCAGATCGAGGCTGTCGAGCGGGGCCTGCGCGCATGGCTGACGGGCAGTTGACCGCGACCGGTCCTCACCCGGTGTCGGCCGCGCGCATCGCCGTGCGGATCGGCCTGATCTATCTGGCCGCGCGTGCCCTCACCACGACGTTGCTGCTGATTGCGGCGCAGCTGTCCGGTGCCGGCTCGCGCATGGGCGAGGGCGCCGACCTCGGCGACGTCGTCGTGGCGTGGGACGGCCAGTGGTACTGGTACCTGGCCGAGACCGGTTATCCCGCGGAGCTGCCCCGCACGGAATCCGGGCAAGTGGCTGAGAACGCCTGGGCGTTCATGCCGCTGTTCGCGTACCTCGCGAAGCTCGTCGGCATGCCCTTCGGTCACTGGGCTGTCGGGGCATTTCTGGTGTCCATCCTCGCCGGGTACGGGGCATCCGTCGTCCTCTATCACCTGCTGCGCTCGCGGCTCGACGATCCCGCCGCGACGTGGGCCGTCGTGTTCTTCGCTTTCGCCCCGCTCGCGCCCCTCTTCCAGGTGGGCTACGCCGAGTCGCTCAATCTGCTGTGGCTCTTCCTCGCACTCTGGTGCGTCATGCGCCGACGGTACGCGTGGCTGTATGCGCTCATCCCGTTGATGGCCTTCACCCGGCCCGGTGTACTCGCCTTCTCGCTCTTCCTCGCGCTGTTCGGACTCTGGCGCTGGTTCAGACGCGACCGTGAGCCTCTCCCCGCCCGCGAGATCTTCCACATCGTGACCCTCGGCCTGCTCGCCGCGGCAGTCGGCTTCGCCTGGCAGGTGCTGGCAGGCTGGGTCACCGGTGAGCCGGGCGCCTACCTGGCCACCGAGCTGGCCTGGCGTCGCAACTGGCTGCCCGGCGACGCGGCCTTCTTCCCGTTCGAGGGCTTCGTGTCGGCCGCCGGTTTCTGGTTCGGCACGATGTGGCGCCTGCCTCCGGTGCTCGGCTACCTTGTGCTCGCTGCGTCAGTGCTCGCAGTGGCGGCGGCACTGCTGTTCGTCCCGCAGGTGAAGCGCGTCGGTGTCGAGGTGCGGCTATGGAGCGCGAGCTATCTGGTCTATCTGCTGCTGGTGTTCTTCCCGCAGTCGAGCATCTTCCGCCTGCTGGTGCCGCTCTCGCCGCTGTGGGGTGCGGTTGCCGCGCCCCGCTCGCTGGCGTGGCGGATCGGCGTCCTCGTGGCCTGCATCGCAGGGCAATGGTGGTGGATCTACAACATGTACGCGATGGGCGACACCGCGTCGCGCGTGCCCTGATGATGCCGTCGGATGCCGCTTTCCCCAGGCGTGACCCCGCTGAGAGCGCCCTCACGATAAACTCGATACGCAGACCATCGATGAAAAGGAGCCGCAATGGCAGCCATGAAGCCGAGAACCGGAGACGGGCCGATGGAGGCCGTGAAGGAGGGTCGCCTCATCATCGTGCGCGTGCCGCTCGAAGGTGGGGGCCGCCTTGTCGTCTCCGTGAACGACGCTGAGGCCAAGGAGCTCTACGACGTTCTGGGTGGCGTCGTCAACGCCGCTTAAGTTCTGACGTTCGTGGAACGGCCGGTCTTCGGACCGGCCGTTTCGCGTTCAGTCGGCGGCGACCGTCGTGAGCTGCAGCAGGCCTTCGCCGGTGATCGACAGGGCGCCGAGGACAGCGGGGGACGCCTGGGTCTCCTGAATCAACGAGCGATACGAGGTCGTGACGGCATCGCGCCGCACCGGGTCGGCGACGCCGCCCCCGGAGAGGACCCGCGGTACGAGAACCATCCCCCCGGGGCGGACGAGGCGCAGGCCGTGCTCGACGTACTCGATGACGCCCTCGGGGTCGGCGTCGACAAGGACGATGTCGTAGGACGCCTCGTTCATGCGGGGGAGCACATCGGCCGCGCGCCCGGTGATGAAGCGTGCCCGTGCGGCGGGGATCCGGGCATCCGCGAAGGCCTGGCGGGCCGCGCCGAGGTGCTCGGGCTCCTTGTCGATCGTGGTCAGCGTGGCGCGTGGTGATCCCCGCAGCAGCCAGAGCCCGGATACGCCGGCACCGGTGCCGATCTCGACGATGTTGAGCGCCTTCGACACGGCCGCGAGGACGGCGCATTGCGCGCCGATGGCCGCGCTGATCGGCGCGGCACCGAGCTCGAGGGCGTGGGCGCGTGCACGGGCGATGTGGTCGGGCTCCACCGTCGCCTCGTCGACGAACCTCTGGTTCGCACTCTGTTCACCCATCGGCATCCTCCGCACGCCAGCCTACGCGGCACGAGGGTGCCCCTCGCACAGGCGCGACGGGTAATCTGATGTCATGATCTTCGGCCTCACGATCGAGAAGCTGCTGCTGATCGGTGTGATCGCTGCGATCATCATCGGCCCGGAGCGACTTCCCAGGGCGGCCGAGTCTCTGGCGGGCCTCACGCGCCGCGCCAAAGAATGGGTCACCACCGCGAAGACGCGCGTGCGCGACGAGATGGGCGACGACTTCGACGACGTCGACTGGCGCACGCTGGACCCTCGTCAGTACGATCCGAGACGCATCATCCGCGAAGCCCTCCTGGATGACGCACCGGTTCCGACCGTCCGGGCAGCTCAAGCGGCCGGCGCGGTGACCGCGGCCGGCGCGACTCCGTCACCGCCGGTGAGTTCCCCGTTCCGCGGCCCGACCGAGCAGCCGACGCCGTTCGACACCGAAGCGACCTGAGCCGCGGGCATCACCGCGGCCGGATCGGCAGTGCGCGGCCCGACAGGCCCCGTGGCTCCCCGGCCAGCATCGTCGCGACCGCCTCGATGGCGCGCGCGGCGGGGTCGTCCGGGTGCGCCAGCACAGCGGGCAGCCCGGCGTCGGCATCCTGCCGCAGGACCGGACTCAACGGCACCGATGCGAGCAGCCGCACGGTCGACTCGGGCTCGCTGAGCGCTTCGGCCACGGCGTGGCCGCCCCCGCTGCCGAACAGTTCCAGGGTCGACCCGTCGGGGAGTGTCATGGCCGACATGTTCTCGATGACTCCGACGACCCGCTGCCCGGTCTGACGCGCGACCAGTCCGCTGCGCACGGCGACGTCGGAGGCGGCCGTCTGCGGCGTCGTCACGACGAGCACGTCCGCGTTGGGCAGGAGCTGACCGACCGAGATCGCGACGTCGCCGGTCCCCGGCGGCATGTCCAGCAGCAGCACGTCGAGGTCGCCGAAGTACACGTCGGTCAGGAACTGCTGCACGGTGCGGTGGAGCATCGGCCCGCGCCATGCCACGGCGCCGAGCGGCTCCTGGCCGGCGCTGCGCCGCAGGAACATGCCGATCGAGATGACCTTCACACCGTGCGCGACCGGGGGGAGCATCAGGTCGTCGATGCGCGTGGGCTGCGGAACCGACCCGTCGGCGCCGACGAGTCCGAGCTGGCCCGGAATCGAGAAGCCGTGCACGTCGGCGTCGATCAGCCCGACAGCCAGCCCGCGGGCCGCAAGGGCGACCGCGAGGTTCGCGGTGACGGTGGACTTTCCCACTCCGCCCTTGCCGCTGGTGACCGCGATCACGCGGGTGAGGGTGCCCGGCCCGAACGGCATCTCGCGGGACCTGCCTCCGCGCAGACGCTCGGTGAGCGCCTGCCGTTCCTGGGGCGACATCACACCGACCTCGAGTGCGACGTCGGTGACCCCGGGAACGGATGCCGCGGCCGCACGCACATCCGACGAGATCCGGTCGGCGGCCGGGCAGCCGACGATCGTCAGCGCGATGGCGACATGGGCGACGCCGTCAGAGACGGAGATCTCCCGCACCATGTCGAGCTCGCCGATGGGGCGCCGCAGCTCCGGGTCGGAGACAGCCCCGACCGCGCGACGGACCTCGTCCGCGTCGGGGAGCGTCATCGAGACGCGCCGCCCTCGTCCGCATCGCGGCTGTCGAGCTTGTCGAGCAGGGCGCGCAGCTCGGTGCGCAGCACGTCGCGGGTCACGACTTCGGACGAGAAGTCGGTCACCGCCATGCGCAGTGCCACAACCTCCCGTGCGAGGTACTCGGTGTCGGCCAGGTTGCGCTCGGCTCGCTGCCGGTCCTGCTCGATCTGCACCCGGTCACGGTCGTCCTGACGGTTCTGCGCGAGGAGGATGAGCGGAGCGGCATACGACGCCTGCAGCGACAGGATCAGCGTCAGCAGCGTGTAGTTGAACTCGCGCGGATCGAACTGCCATTCGCGCGGCGCGAACGTGTTCCAGGCGAGCCATACGACGACGAAGATCGTCATCCCGATGAGGAACCCGGACGTTCCCATCGCGCGCGCGAAGGCTTCCGAGAACCGTCCGAAGCGATCGCTCGACGGCTGCGACGAGCGCTGCAGCATGCCCGACCGCCCGCGGGGCGCGTCGAGCGCAGGCCGGCGGTCCGGCCGGGCCATCAGCGCTTCCTCCCGGTGCTACGGGCGCTGACCCTGGGCAGCGCCGCAGTCGTCGGCGAGATCGCCGGGGACACCGGATGCTCGGCGTCGTGCGATCTCCAGTCCTCGGGCAGCAGGTAGTCCAGCACGTCGTCGACGCTCACAGCCCCCACCAGCCGGTGAGCCGGGTCGACGACGGGCAGCGAGACGAGGTTGTAGGACGCCAGCAGGCGCGCGACCTCGGCGGCCGACGCCGTCGCGGGGATGGGATCGAGCGTGTCGTCGATGAGCGCGCCCAGACGCTCGTGCGGCGGGTAGCGCAGCATCCGCTGGAAATGAACGGTGCCCAGCAGTCTGCCGGTGGGCGTCTCGTACGGCGGCAGCGTCACGAAGACGGCCGCCGCGAGCGCGGGGTGCAGCTCGTGCCGGCGGATCAGCGCGAGGGCCTCGGCGATCGTGGCGTCGGCGGACAGCACGATGGGCTCGCTGGTCATGAGGCCGCCCGCGGTGTCGGGGCCGTACTTGAGCAGCGCGCGCACGTCCTCGGCTTCTTCGGGCTCCATCAGTTCGAGGAGCTCCTCGCGCTGATCCTCAGGCAGCTGCCCCAGGACGTCGGCCGCGTCGTCGGGCTCCATCGCGTCCAGGATGTCGGCGGCGCGCTCGTCGTCGAGCGCTTCGAGAATGTGCACCTGATCGTCTTCGGGCATCTCTTCGAGTGCGTCGGCGAGGCGGTCGTCCGGAAGCTCCTCGACGACTTCGAGCAGGCGCTCCTCCGGCAGATCCAGCAGCGTGTTGGCGAGGTCGGCCGGGCGCAGTTCCGAGTAGGTCGCCACGAGCTGCTCCGCGGACTGGGCCTCGCCCGGCACCTGGCTCTCGCGCACGTCCTCCCACGCGGCGAAGGTCGTGGGCCCCTTCGCGAACGGCGAGGCGCTCGTCTTCGGCTTGCGCAGGAACAGCTGCCCGACGTCCCACTCGCCGAGGCGGTTGCGTTCGATCGCGACGTCCTCGATGACGGCGGTGCCGGACCCGTCGGCGAAGAACACCTTGCGCCCGAGCAGCTCGGCCATCACGCGCACTTCACCGCCGCGCTGCTGGAACCGGCGGACGTTGATGAGGCCTGTCGTGATGACCTGACCTGTCGCGATCGAGGTGACGCGGCCGATCGAGACGAAGACGTGCCGACGGCCGGGGATCTCGACCACGAGACCGATGACGCGAGGGGGATCGTCTTTGCGATAGATCACGACGACATCCCGGACCTTGCCCAGGCGGTCGCCGGCAGGGTCGAAGACGGAACACCCCGACAGGCGCGCGACGAAAACCCTCTGCGTGCTCACGTTCCCAGCGTAGTCGGCGGGCCGTGGGAGGATGGGGAGATGACCATGATGGGCGGACGGTTCCCGCGGGGCACCGACGAGGTCGGCCAGACCGTCGCGAGCTTCCCGACGTACGAGGCCGCACAGAAGTCCGTGTCGTCGCTGATCGCAGCGGATGTGCCCGCCCGCGACATCGCCATCGTCGGCCAGGGACTGCGCTCGATCGAGCGCGTCACCGGCCGCCTCGGGTACGCCGCGGCTGCCCGCTCCGGCGCGGTCAACGGTCTCCTGCTCGGACTGCTGTTCTCTGCGATCCTCGTGATCGGCTCACCGTCGGTGCCGATCCAGGCGTTCGTCGGCGTGCTGTTCGTGGGCATCGCGATCGGCATGCTGCTGAGCATCGTCACGTATTCGTTCGTCCGCCGTCGCCGCGATTACGCGTCGGTGATGCAGGTCGTCGCAGACCACTACGAGGTGACCGTCGCGTCGGCCAGCCTGCAGCGCGCGCGTCAGGTGCTCGGGCCGCAGGCGCCGGTGTCGGCCACTCCCGATCCGGCACAGCCCGCGCCGGCGCAGCCGGCGGCCGATCCGGCCGACGAGCCGCCCAAGTACGGTGAGCGGGTCATCCCGAAGCAGACCGATGTCGACGACGACGTCGATGCGGTGGCGGAGCCGGCGGCCGACGCCGAGCCGCCGGCCGCGGACGGCGACGGCGACCGCGCGTGACGGACGGCGGTCGGGGACACGCCGCGATCGAGGTCGCGGCGCTGCGCCGCGAGTACCGCCTGCGCCGCGCGAAGGCGCCGGTGGTCGCGCTGGACGGCCTGTCGCTCACCGTGCAGGCCGGCACCGTGCACGGCCTCCTGGGGCCGAACGGGGCCGGTAAGACCACGCTCTGCAAGATCCTCGCGACGGTGCTGGTCCCCACGTCGGGTACCGCGCGCGTCGGCGGGTGGGACGTCGTCCGCGACGCGGGTGAGGTGCGCCGCCGCATCGGGCTCGTTCTCGGCGGCGATCGCGGCCTGTACGCCAAGCTGACCGTGCGCGAGAACCTGGAGTTCTGGGCGGCGATGTACGGGATGCCTCGAGCCGAGGCATCCGTCCGCATCCCTTCGGTGATCGCGCGCGTGGGCCTTGCCGACGTGGATCTTCACGTCGAGCGGTTCAGCCGCGGCATGAAGCAGCGCCTGCATCTCGCGCGCGGGCTGCTGCCCCGGCCCGAGGTGCTGATCCTCGACGAACCGACCACGGGCATGGACCCGGTGTCGGCTCGGGCCTTCCGTGACCTCGTGCGCGAGGTCGTGGCCGACGGCGCGACCGTCCTGCTCACCACGCACGACATGGCCGAGGCCGAGGAGCTGTGCGACGAGGTCTCGATGATCGACGGTGGGCGTCTGCTGGCGACGAGTTCGCCGCGCGCGCTCGGCGAGCTCATGACGACGTACGAGCGCATCGACGTGCGCACCGGCGATCCGTCCGCCGCCACCCGCCTGCGGGACGAACTGGCGCGACGGGGCGATGTCGTGTCGGCGGTGGTGCGGGACGATTCCATGGTCCGCGTCGAGACGCAGGGTCGCGACGCCGTCGCCGACGTGCTCGGCGCTGTCATCGGGGCGGGTTTCACACAGGTGTCGGTGACCGCCCCCAGCCTGGACGAGGTGTATGTGCACGTGATCGGCGACCGCGGGATGGATGTGAAGTGAGGCGGGCCGGCGCGGTCGCCGTCGTTGCGGCGGCGGGCCAGCTGGAATGGCGGATGCTGCGGCGCGAGCCGTCGACGATGTTCGCGGTGTGGCTCGTCCCGGTTCAGACGCTCGGCTATCTCGCCATCTTCCGCTTCGGCGGCCGCTCCGACCTGGACCTGTACGCGGTGATCGCCCCCGCGGTCATCGCGCTGTGGGCGCTGGCGTTGATGCTGTCGGGGGAGGTGATCGCGAACGAACGCGACAACCAGTCGCTCGAAGCGATCGCCGCGGCACCCGCCCGCCTGGAGCTGGTCATGGTGGGCCGGGTCCTCGTGATCACACTCGCGTCGTGGCTCGCGCTGCCGCTGTCGATGCTGACGGGGTGGGTGTTCTTCGGCGTGCCGCCGCTGCTGGCGGAACCCGGCGTGTTCGTGCTCACGTACGCCGCGATGTCGGCTGCGACGGTCGCGACGGCGCTGCTCTTCGCGGTCTTCTTCGTCAATTCCCGCTCGCCGCGCATCTTCCAGAACAGCCTGAGCTATCCGTTCTACGTGCTCGGAGGGGTGCTGGTGCCGGTAGCGCTGTATCCGGAATGGGTGCAGGTGCTCGCCCGCGGCGTGTACCTCTCGTGGTCGGCGGATCTCCTGCGCGCGTCTGCCACCGGCAGCGGGCTGACCGGCTGGCCGTGGCGCATCGGCGTGATCCTGGCGCTGGGCGCCGTGACGTATCTCGTCGCAAGGGGGCTGCTCGCTCTCACGCTGCGCAACGCCCGGAGGGAGGGCAAGCTTGGTCTCACGTGACGCGGTGCGACGGCAGCGCCCTTCGAGCCTTCGCATCTTCGCGCTCGCCGCCCGGACCGGCCTCGGCGACCTCCGCACCAACTACACGTGGTGGTCGTGGGCGTCGGGATGGCTGCTGCGGTGTCTCATGGAGGTGGCGTTCTTCGGCCTCATCGGCCTGCTGCTGCAGAGCCGCGAGGCGATCTTCTTCCTGCTGATCGGCCGGGGGCTCTTCGTCGGCGTTGCGGAGGTGATGTGGGTCATCCAGTCGACCGCGTGGGAGCGCGCCTCGGGCACGCTGCCGCTGCTGGTCACGGCGCCCGGGCGGGTCTGGCCGGTGTTCGCGGGGCGCAGCACGCAGTGGCTGCCCAGTGCGATGGCGACGTCGCTCGTCTCGCTGCTGGTCGTGCCCGCCGCGTTCGGCTTCGCCCTCACTCCGGCCGAGCTGGCGGCATTCGTCCTGGTGGTACCGGTCACGATCGTCGCGAGCTACGGCTTCGCGCTGCCGATCGGGGCGCTCGTGCTCCGGCGGCCGTCCTGGCGCAACGCCGCGTCGAACGTGACCCACAACGTGATGGGGCTGGTGTGCGGGGTGCTCGTGCCGGTGGCGTTCTGGCCGCTTCCGGTGCAGTGGTTCGCCCAGATCTTCCCGGTGACCCATTCGCTGGCCGGGCTGCGGACGGTGCTCGAGGGCGGCGAAGCCTCGTGGCCGCCCTTCGTGCTGTCGCTCGCGGTGACGCTCGCGCTCGGCGCCTGGTGGTTCGTCGTGGGTGCGTGGCTGCTCGAACGCTTCGCCGAGGCCGCGCGCGACGGCTCCATCGACATCGACACGTGAGACCGCGATGGGCAGGATGGAGCAGTGACCGAACCTCCCGCGCCGATCCGCATCCCCGTCGACCTGCCGGCGGGAACCGTGGAGGTGTCGGGCGACCTCGCGCTTCCGGATGACGCGTGGGCGTTCGCGGCGATCGCACACGGCGCCGGCGCCGGGTACCGGCATCCGTTCCTCATTGGATTCGCGCGGTCCCTCGCCCGGCAGGGTGTCGGAACGCTCCGGTTCAACTTTCCCTATGTCGAGGCAGGACGACGGATGCCGGGGCCCGCTGCCCACGCCGTGGCCACCTGGGCCGCCGTCATGGCCTTCGCCGCGACGCAGACGAGGGTGCCCGTCTTCGCGGTGGGGAAGTCGTACGGAGGCCGCATGGCCTCGATGGCGGCAGCCGAGGGCGGGATCGACCCCGCGGGACTGGTGTACCTCGGCTATCCGCTGCACCCGCCGGGCGCTCCGGACAAGCCGCGCGTCGCACACCTGCCCGCCGTGAGGCCGCCGCAGTTGTTCGTCGAGGGGAGGACGGATCCCTTCGTCGACCCGCACTCACAGCTCGAGGAAGCCGTCGCGACGTGCCGCGACGCCGAGATCGCATGGCTCGACGGCGGGCACTCTTTCGAGGTGAAGGGTCGCAAACGAGCCGCCGACGAGATCGGCGCCGGGCTGGCACCGCTTGTCGCGACGTGGATGCGCGGCCGGACGTGAGGCGGCGGAGCCTTGCTTATCGACCTGCGGCGGAGCCTTGCTTATCGGCCGGCGGCGGAGCCTTGCTTATCGACCTGCGGCGGAGCCTTGCTTATCGACCTGCGGCGGAGCCTTGCTTATCGACCTGCGGCGTAGCCCTGCATTCCGCGTGGGTTCGCCGCAGCCCAGAGGATGCCGTTCGCACCGTCGCGCCCGACGGCCGACACCCTCCCGAGAGCCCAGTCGCCCGCCCTCGTGACGGCGTGACCGCGGCGCACGAGCCCGTCGATCACGGCGTCTCCGAGCCGGTCCTCCACCACGGCGCCCGCGGGCGCCCAGGTGCGCGGCCAGAACGACTCGGGCATCGACGTCGTATGCAGCGCCGGGGCGTCGATGGCCTGCTGCGGCGAGTAGCCGCCCACGATCATGCGCAGCAGTGCGAGCAGCTGCCACTGATCCTGCTGGTCGCCGCCGGGGGATCCGATCGCGAATTCAGGCACCCCGTCGCGTAGCACCAGCGTCGGGGTGAGGGTGGTGCGTGGACGGCGGCCCGGCACGAGCGAGGACGGATGCCCGGGCTCGAGCCATGTCATCTGCAATCGCGTTCCCAGGCAGAAGCCGAGTGCAGGGATGGTCGGCGAGGATTGCAGCCAGCCACCCGACGGAGTCGCCGACACGACATTGCCCCAGCGGTCGATCACGTCGAGATGGCACGTGTCGCCGCGGGTCTCGCCGTTCCGGCTGACGCGTGCCTCGCCGTGGGCCACCGTCGGCTCGCCCGTGGCGGCCGAAGCCGCCCCGTACGACGTGCGCAGGGGCGGCCGGAACGGCGTGCGTCCGCCGAGGAGGCCGGGACGGAACTCGCCTGACGCGGTCGGGCCGATGAGCGCGCGGCGCTCGGCGAGATAGTCCTCCGCCAGGAGTGCGTCGAGATCCACGTCGGCATCGCCGAACCACGCGTCGCGGTCGGCGAGGGCGAGCTTCTGCGCCTCGAGGATCGTGTGGGCGCCGGACTCCTGCGACGGGTCGAGCAGGTCGTCGGCGAGCGGCTCGAGGAGGCCGAGGGTCTGCAGCAGCGCGGGCCCCTGCGTCCACGCGCCGGCCTTGGCGACGACGCGACCGCGGAAGCCGTGCGTGACTGCCGGCTCGTACCGGGCCTCGAACGCCGCGAAGTCGTCCGGCGTGATGACCCCGGCGTGCGCTGTGCCGTCCGAATGCCGATGCTCCTGCGCCAGGAACGCGGATGCCTCGTGCGCGACGATCCCGGTCCTCCATTCACGGCGAGCCGCGTCGATGCGGGCGGCGCGTCCGACGGGGCCGTCGTCGCGCACCGTGCAGGAGGCGTGCACGAGTCCGTCCAGCACGGCCGCGTACGCGGGGTTGCGCACGATGTCGCCGGCCTGTGGCGCGGCTCCGTCCTCGAGCCAGAGAGCGGCGGAGGTGGGCCAGTCGTCTCGGAACAGCTGGGCCACGCGCGCGATCGTGGCGGCCGCCCCGGCGACGAGGGGGTGGCCGTCGCGGGCGTAGCCGATCGCGTACGACAGCACGTCGCTCAGTTCCCACGTGCCGTGATCGCGCAGGAGCAGCAGCCAGGCATCGACGGCGCCGGGCACCGCGGCGGCCAGACCACCCGCCCCCGGGACAAGCTCCAGCCCTTCGCGGCGGTAGTGCTCGATCGACGCGCCGGCCGGAGCGGGCCCCTGTCCCATCAGCACGGTCGGGCCGGCGCCCGGGGAAGCCTCATCGACCGCCTCGTGGAAGATCGCCACGAGGTCGCCGCCCGGTCCGTTGAGATGGGGCTCGACGACGTGCAGCACGAAGGCGGCCGCGACGGCCGCGTCGAATGCGTTTCCGCCACGCTCCAGCACGGATTGCGCCGTCGCGGTGGCGAGCCAGTGGGTCGACGCGGTCATGCCGAACGTGCCCGTCAGCGTCGGCCGGGTCGTGAACGACGGGGGAGCGGTATAAGTCACGGTGCGGCGCGTCCAGTCCGGCTTCGGACGCTCAGCGCGCGGGCGAGAGGCGTGCGATCCAGGCCTCCACCTCGTCGGCGGTGCGCGGAATCGCTGCCGACAGGTTCACCGGGCCGTCCTCGGTCATGAGGATGTCGTCCTCGATGCGCACGCCGATTCCCCGATACTCCTCCGGCACCGTGATGTCATCGATTTGGAAGTACAGGCCCGGCTCGATCGTGAAGACCATGCCGGCCTCGAGCAGGCCGTCGTAGTACATCTCCCGACGGGCCTGCGCGCAGTCGTGCACATCGATGCCCAGGTGATGGCTGGTGCCGTGCACCATATAGCGGCGGTGATGGCCGCCGCGGTCGGCGTCGAGGGCCTCCTCGGCGCTGACCGGCAGCAGACCCCACTCCGCGACGCGCGTCGCGATGACCTGCATCGCCGCCTCGTGCACCGTGCGGAACTTCACTCCCGGCCGCGCCGCGGCGAAGGCCGCGTCGGCGGCCTCGCGCACGGTCTCGTAGATCTTGCGCTGGATGTCGGTGAACCGGCCGCTCACCGGAAGCGTGCGGGTGATATCGGCGGTGTAGAGGCTGTCGACCTCGACTCCGGCGTCGATGAGGATGAGGTCGCCCGGCATGACCGCGCCGTCGTTGCGCGTCCAGTGCAGGTAGCACGCGTGGGGTCCGGACGCCGCGATCGTGTCGTAGCCGACCGCGTTGCCGTCGCTCCGCGCGCGCTGGTGGAAGACGCCCTCGACGACCCGCTCGCCCCGCGCGTGCTCGACGACGGCGGGGAGTCCCGCCACGATGTCGTCGAATCCCCGCGCCGTGACCTCGACGGCGAGCTTCATCTGCTCGACCTCGTACGCGTCCTTGACCAGGCGCAGCTCCGAGACGAAGCGGGTGAGGTCTTCGTCCTCGTCCAGCACGAGATCCCCGTCGCGCGACTCGAAATCGTCGACGTGCGCGGTGGCCAGGCCGAGATCGGCGGCCACGCCCTCGAGCGCCGGGCGAGGGCCGATCCAGAATTCGCCGATCGAGGCATCCGAATAGAACTCGCTGGTGGTGCGATCGGCGCGCTCACGGAAGTACAGCGTGACGACATGCCCGTCGTCCGCCGGCTCGAACACCAGCACGGCGCCGGGTTCGGCGTCGGCGGCCCACGCGGTCAGGTGCGAGAACGCGGAGTGCGCCCGGAAGGGATAGTCGGTGTCGTTGCTGCGCTGCTTCATCTCGCCGGCCGGGATCACCAGGCGCCGGCCCGGAAAGGCGGCCGACACGGCATCGCGTCGTGCAGCGGCGAAGGATGCCTGGGGACGCGCCGACGGCAGGGACTCGGGCCGTTCTGCCCAGCCGGTGGAGATCGTGTCGAGGAACCCCTGCCCGAAGGGCTGGCGACGATTCGTCGTCGTGGAGACGGTCTGGGTCTGCTCGGCGGTCGGCTCGGCGATCGTGTCGCCCGTGGTGCCCGCCGCGGGCTCGGCTGCGCTGCTCATGCGTCAAGTCTGGCACGCTCGTGGCCGGCATGCGGCAGTCGGCCGGGGCCCGGAGGAGCGTCAGCCGGCGGGCTCGTACTGCACGATGAGCGGCCGGTGATCGGATCCCGACCCGTCGAGGGAGCGCAGCACGAGCGAGCCCGACGCCTTCCAGTGGCGCGAGGCCATGATGTGGTCGATCGGCGCCCCCAGCAGAGCGGGCGCCTTGGTCGACCACGTGCCGACAGCACCGTTGCCGGTGTCGACCGCGGCATCGCGGCAGTGGCCGAGCGTGGCATCCCCCTGCCCGAGTCCCGCCATGTGGTCGACCGTGGCGTTGAAGTCGCCCGCCATGATGACGTTCGCGTCGCCGCACTGGTCCGACAGCCACTGCAGGTCGTCGCGCCAGCTCTGCATGTAGCTCGGACGGGGCGCGACCGCATGGACGGCCACGACGATCGGGCCGTCGCCGCTCGTCGGCATCGCGACCGCACTCGGCACGGTCGAGGTGTTGCTCGTGCCGTTGAGCGAGGACTCGATCACGGCGTAGTCGCCGAGGGCGGGGGAGATCAGCAGGGTCGTCGACCCCGCGTCCCACTCGGTCGACGGGTCCTCGGCGTGGTGGGCCCACATGCGGTGACCGAGATCGCGCATCGCGATGGCGACCTTCTCGCCGGTCTCGATCGTCGTCTCGGGAAGTGCGACGATGTCGGCCGCCATCGCCACGGCGATCTTGGCGATCGTCTCGGGCGGTGTCGCGGAGCCGGCCGTGTTCCACGTCATGACCCGCACGCTGCTCTCGGACTTGACCGGCAGCGCGTCGGTGCCGGTGCCGCCGCGCACCATGATCACCGCGGCGTTGGCGACCACGGCGAGGACGGCGACGACCGCCAGCGCGAGGGCCAGACCCCGGATCGGGCGGATGAGCGCCAGCAGCAGCGTGAGAACGAGCGCCGCCACGAAGACGACGACGAGGACGCCGCGGAAGGACACGATCTGGGCGATCGGAAAGGTGCGTTCCAGGCGGAAGAAACCGGGCCACGTCACCACGGCCGCCGCGATCGCGCACAGCACGGTCACGAGGATCCCGAGGAGGCGAAGCACGACGGCGACTCTATGCGAGCAGGCTGAGAGATCGGTCAGCACGGGCCCGCATGTCGCCGCGCTACGCTCGAAGGATGCCGGAAGACTCCCCGCGTGATCGCCACGCGTCGCCGGCGCGACGCGCGGAGGCCCGGCGCACGGCGGCCCGACCGTTCGAGGGGCCGAGCGATCTGCACCTGCACTCGGTGTATTCCGACGGCACCCAGGCCCCCGCTGACGTGATGGCCGCCGCCCACGCGCACGGCGTGCGCACGGCGGCCCTCACCGACCACGACACCACGTCGGGGTGGGCGGAGGCGGCTGAAGCGGCGGCATCCCTCGGCATGACTTTCCTGCCGGGGATGGAGCTGTCGGCCCGACACGAATGGCGCAGCGTCCACGTGCTGGCATACCTGCCCGACCCGGACGACCCCGCGCTGCGGGCGATGACCGACCGGATCCGCTCCTCGCGGCTGGACCGCGCACGGCTGATGGCCGACCGGATCGGCCGGGACTACGACCTCGTGTGGGACGACATCGTCGCCCAGACCGGCGACGGCGCCACCGTGGGTCGTCCCCACATCGCCGATGCGCTCGTCGCACGCGGATTCGTCCGCGATCGCGCCGAGGCCTTCTCGGGCATCCTCAGCCCGGGCGGGGACTACTACGTCGCGCTGTACGCTCCCGACCCTGTCACCGCGGTCGAACTCGTCGTCGCGGCCGGGGGCGTCGCCGTCATCGCCCATCCCGCGGGGCGCGCGGGCCTGCTTCCGACGCCCCTCCTGGAGCGGATGCTGACGGCGGGGCTCGCGGGCTTCGAACTGGGACACCGCGAGAACGTCGAGCCCGGGCTGCGCACGCTGCGCCGGCTCTGCCACGACCGCGACCTGATCGTCACCGGCTCGAGCGACTACCACGGTCTGGGCAAGCCGAACCAGCCCGGAGAGCACACCACGAGCGATGAGATGGTGGAACGCATCGTCGCGCGGGCGACGGGAAACGCCCCCGTCTACCCGTGAGGGCGGACGAGGGCGTTTCGAGACGGATGCCGCAGGCGGGTCTCAGCCGAGAGCCTTGGCCTTCAGCGCGTCGTACTCGGCCTGCGTGATCGTGCCGGCGTCCAGAAGCGACTTCGCCTTGGCGATCTCTTCTGCCGGGCTCGCGCCCGAGCCGCCCGCGACGGACTTGATGTAGGCCTCCTGAGCCTTCTGCACCTGCGACGCCTCGGCGGCCCCGCGCTCGGCCATGCCCCGGCCGCGTGCGATCAGGTAGATCAGCAGCGTCAGGAAGGGCACGAAGATCAGGAAGATGATCCACACGGCCTTCAGCCACCCGTTGAGCTTGTGGTCGCGGAACAGGTCGCCGATGACGGCGAACAGTGCGAACAGGTACGCGATGAAGAAGAACGCCCACAGGAACCACCAGATGATGTCCCAGAACGAGCCCCAGAATCCCTGGTACTCGTAGCTGATGGGCATGACGTCGATGAAACGCACGATCTGCCTTTCGTGAATGCGAGGTGACGGCGCCAGACGCGCCGCATGCGCTCACGATAGCGGCGAACACCCGTCTCGTGGGAGGACGATCTCGCCGCGTGGCGAGATCAGGCGCCGGTGGGCGCCGTGCTCGACGCGCCGGAGCCGCCGCGACGGCGTCGGCGGCGGCGCGGGGCCGGACGTCCGTCGTGGTGCTCCTTGCCGCCGCCGTCATGCGTGCCGGCACCCTCGGCCGCCCGCTCGGCCGGTGCCTGGTCCGACGATCCGGCCGACGCGCCATCGGTGCCGCTCGCGGCATCGGCGCCCTCGACGAAGGTCGACCCGACGCGCTCCGCCGAGTCGCCGCGGCGACGGCGGCGACGGCGCGGAGCCGCCGACCCGGTCGCCTCGACCTCGGCTGCGGCATCCGCGGCGCGCTGCGGCTGCACCCGCACGGCCTGCGTCTTGGGAGCGGTCGCGATGCGGCCCTTCGTCCCGGCGGGGATGTCGAGGTCGGTGTAGAGGTGAGGACTCGACGAGTAGGTCTCGACCGGCTCGGGCTGCCCGAACTCCAGGGCGCGGTTGATGAGAGCCCACTTGTGCAGGTCGTCCCAGTCGACGAATGTCACGGCGATGCCGGTCTTGCCGGCGCGACCGGTGCGGCCGGCGCGGTGCAGGTAGGTCTTCTCGTCATCGGGGATGGTGTGGTTGATGACGTGCGTGACATCGTCGACGTCGATACCGCGGGCGGCGACATCCGTCGCGATGAGCACATCGCGCTTGCCGGCCTTGAACGCCGCCATCGAGCGCTCTCGCGCCTCCTGGCTCATATCGCCGTGCACGGAGGCGGCGTTGAACCCGCGGTCGCTGAGTTCGTCCGAGAGCTTCTGGGCGGCGCGCTTGGTGCGCGTGAAGATCACAGTCTTGCCGCGGCCCTCGGCCTGCAGGATGCGGGCGATGACCTCGTCCTTGTCGAGGGAGTGGGCACGGTAGACGAGGTGCTTGATGTTCGCCTGCGTCAGGCCCTCGTCGGGGTCGGTGGCGCGGATGTGGATGGGGTTCGACATGAATCGGCGTGCGAGGGCGACGATCGGCCCGGGCATCGTCGCCGAGAAGAGCTGCGTGTGACGGATCGGCGAGACCTTCTGGAAGATCTTCTCGATGTCGGCGAGGAAGCCGAGGTCGAGCATCTTGTCGGCCTCGTCCAGCACGACCTCGACCGCCTTCGACAGGTCCAGCAGCCGCTGGTTGTTGAGGTCGATCAGGCGTCCGGGCGTGCCGACGACGATCTGCGCGCCCGCCTTGAGCTGCTCGATCTGGCCCTCGTACGCCTTGCCGCCGTAGATGGCGACGACGCTGGTCGCGCGGCCCGCGGTCAGCATGTCGATGTCTTCGTACACCTGCACGCAGAGCTCACGGGTCGGCACGACGATGAGGGCCTTGACGCCGGGCTCGGGGTCGGGTCCCAGGCGCTGGACGACGGGGATGCCGAAGCCGAACGTCTTGCCCGTTCCTGTCTTGGCCTGACCGATGATGTCCTGACCGGGCAGCCCGAGGGGGATGGTCTGCTCCTGGATCGGGAAGGCATCGACGATGCCCTTGGCGGCGAGGACATCGACGATGTCCTGATCGACGCCGAGATCGGCGAAGGTGGTCACGATGAATTGCCTGTCCGGCAGTGAGATGCTGCCTGAGTCCGTGCCCTGGCGCGGCGCCGTCGGCGGCGCGCGGGCGGGAGATGGAATCCACGCCCTACTCTCAGCCACAGGCGCGGGCGCCCCGATCCGACGCCGGGGCCGGGTCAAGGATACCGGAGGTCCTAGGCTGTCAGCGTGGTGAAGTGGTTCTGGCAGCGGCGCGACACCGGGCGCAAGCTGCAGCTCAGGTCGCGCGACGAGCTCGGCGGCGCGAACCGCGTCGACTTCGAGGAGCTCGCCCCCGACATCCAGACCTTCCTCGGTCAGGCCGCGTATCTGCAGCTCGGCTTCTTCGAGACGCTGAGCGAGCTGATCCAGACCACGCCCGAACTCGGCGAGAAGGAAGCCCTGTCGCGGGCCGCCGGCGCGGCGCTCACCAAGCATGAGGCGCTGGTCGCGCTCATCCGCGAGCGGGGTGCCGAGCCGACGGAGCTGATGCTCCCCTTCCGCGAGCCGCTCGACGCGTTCCGGCACGCGACGCACGGCGTGCGACCGGAGGAGACCATGCTCTCGGTGCACATCACCGCGGGAATGCTCGACGACTTCTACCTCGCGTTGTCGGCGAGCTACGGCGAGACCGGCGACAGGGTCGCCCGCATCCTGCATGCCGACGACGACCGTCAGGCGATCGTGGATCTCATCGGCGAGACCATCGCGAGCGACCCCGAGTGGAAGTCGCTGCTCGCGCTGTGGGGCCGGCGTCTGGTCGGAGACACTCTGCTCATCGCGCGCGGGGCGCTGCGACCGCTGACCCTGGGCGCCGCCGGCCAGGACAAGGTCGAGCCGGTCTTCACCGAGCTGATGGCGGCGCACTCACGGCGGATGGATGCGATGGGTCTCGCGGCCTGAGCGGTTCCCGGCGGAACGGAGATCGGGAGCAGCGGCTCAGACGATCCCGAGGCGCTCCTTCTCGCGGGCGTCGGCCGCCAGACGCACGCGAGTGAGCACGATCACGAGCGGATAGACGACAACGATCGGCACCACGAGCGCGGCGAGCCACGGCCACGGCGTGTCGATGCCGATTCCGGCCCACGTGAGGATCGTCCACGCCAGGCCCGCCGAGATCGCGCCCGCCATCGGCGCGACGACCACGCCGCGCGTCAGTCGCTGGTGCAGCAGGAAATGGATGCCGGTGCCGACGGCGGCGCCGACGATGAAGGCGAGCAGGATCTGCATGGCGGGTGGCTCAGGCGACGAAGCCGACGCGGCGGGACTCTTCGGTGCCGAGCTCGATGTAGGCGAGCGCCGCCGTGGGGACGATGTAGGAGTTGCCCTTCGCGTCGGAGAAGGTGACGTGCGTCGCGTTGGCGTCCAGCGCCGTCGCGATGGACTTCTTGACGTCGGCAGCGGGCTCGTTCGTCTCGAAGTTGAGCTCGCGGCCGGTGTTCGCGATGCCGATGCGGATCTCCACGTGACTGACCTCCTGCGCGGGGCGACGGTGTGCTTGCCGAAAGGCTGAGGGTCCCCGGACGCATGGCAACTCTACGACACCCCGCGAAGGCTCCCGGCCGCCGGGAGAACGCTCTGGGCGAACGGCCGATGTCGGCCTGCCGCGCTACCGTCGAGGTCATGGTGTTACGGCAGGACGAGCGGATTGCCGGGTCTGTCGCGCCTGCCGGCGAGACCGCGCCCGCTGCTGCGGTGGCTGCGGGACTCACGGCGGATCCGGCGCAGCAGAAGGTGCTGGGGCTTCCGGTCGACGCGTCCGGCGTCGTCGTCGGCGCCCCGGGATCGGGCAAGACCGCGACCCTCGTCGCGCGTGTGGCGGCCCTCGTCGAAGCGGGGGTCGACCCCGACGCGATCCTCGTGCTGACCCCGTCCCGGCAGACGGCGACGGCGCTCCGCGATCGGCTGGGGCTGGCGGTGCGGCGCGCGACCTCCGGGCCGCTGGCGCGCTCGGTGGCCTCCTACGCGTTCCAGCTGGTGCGCGCGCACACCGTCGCCACGGAGGCCGAGCCGCCCCAGCTGCTCACCGGGGGAGACGAGGACCAGATCATCCGCGACCTCCTGGAGGGCGACGAAGAGGACGAGGCCGCCGGCGCCGGTCGCTGGCCGGAGTCGCTCGGGGCCGCGATCCGGGGCACCGCCGGGTTCCGGACCGAGGTGCGCACCTTCCTTGCGGAATGCACGACCCTCGGGATCACGCCGCGACGGCTTAAGGCGCTCGGGGAGCGGCATGACAACGCCGCGTGGCGGTCGCTGGCCTCGTTCTTCGCCGAGTACCTGCAGGTGCGCGCCGACATGCGCGGTGCGCACCGCGATGCCGCAGGGCTGGTGCGAGAGGCCGTCGGCCTCCTGAGGACCGCGGCGCGCGGCATCCCCGCCATCGACCGGGTCCAGGTCGTGATCGTGGACGACGCGCAAGAGCTCACCCTCGGCGGCGTGGAGCTTCTCGAGGCGGTGAAGGAGCGCGGCGCGGCCGTCCTGGCCTTCGGCGACCCGGATGTCGGCTCGGGCTCGTTCCGCGGCGCGACGCCCGAGAACTTCGCCCGCCTCGCGACCTCGCTCGGAGCCATCCACGTGCTCGATCGGTCGCACCGCGGCACCGCGTGGCAGCGCGACCTCGTGCGGCGCATCACACAGCGCATCGGCGCCGTCGGGGTCGTCGCCCACCGTGGCGGGTCGGGCGACGCCGAACCGGACGACTCGGTCCGTGCTCTCACGCTGCGCTCGGCGGCAGAGGAGTTCGACGCGATCGCCCGCCTGCTGCGGGAGCGGCACGTCCATGACGGCGTGCCCTGGAATGCGTGCGCAGTGATCGCGCACGACACGCGACAGGTCACCGCGCTCGAGGCCGAACTGGCCGCGCGTGAGGTACCGGCGCGCGCGAGCGGACCCGGCCGGGCGCTGGGCGCGCACCGTCCAGTGAGCGACCTGCTGCGGCTGATCGACCTCGCCGGACGCGAGGAGTGGACCTTCGAGGACGTCGAGGGCGCACTGCTGGGCACGTACGGGCGCCTGGACCCGATAGAGCTGCGACGCCTGCGATCGACGCTGCGCCACACCGAGCTGCGACGCCTGCAGGAACCCGGAACGGATGCCGTCGCCGAGCGCTCCGGCCGCGAGCTGGTGCTGTCGGCCATGCGCCAGCCGCTGGAGTTCGACCTGCTCGACACGCGGGAGGCCCGCCGCGCCGCGGCCTTGTCTCGCACCCTCGCGGCGCTGCGCGAGGAGCTCGAACGGGGCGCGACGGCGCACGAGCTGCTGTGGACGGCATGGGACCGCAGCGGACTCGAACGCGTGTGGGCCGAGCTGGCCCGTGGCCGCGGACCCCTCGCGGAGCAGGCCGGCCGCGACCTGGACGCGCTCGTCGCGCTCTTCCAGGCGGCGAAGCGCTTCGTCGAGCGCTCCCTCGACGCCGACCCGCGGGTCTTCGTCCGCGGCATCCTCGACAGTGGTGTCGCCGAGGACAGGCTCGATGCGCCGGTTCGCGATGACGCGGTGCGCATCCTCACCCCGGCGGGGGCCCTCGGGCTCGAGTTCGACACCGTCATCGTCGCCGGCGTGCAGGACGGCGTCTGGCCGAACACCCGGCTGCGCGGCAGCCTCCTCGATACCTGGCGGCTGGCGGATGCCGCCACACGGGCCGATTCCGAGGCCGCCGGCGTCCTCGACCGGCGCCGCGCCGCGATGCATGACGAGCTGCGGTTGCTCGCTCGGGCGCTGTCGCGGGCGAGCGCGCGGGTCGTGGTGACCGCCGTGGACGACGACGACACCGGGCCGAGTGTGTTCTTCGAACTGCTTCCCGACCCGGAGCGCTACGCGCTGGATCACCCGCTCACCCTGCGCGGACTCGTGTCCCGCCACCGGCGCGCGCTGACCGAAGCCGGTCCTCGTGCCGCGCGCGACCGCGCGGCGGGTCAGCTCGCGCTGCTCGCGGACGCGGGCGTCGCGGGAGCAGCGCCCCGCGAGTGGTACGGCGTGATGGCGCCGACCTCGACGGGTCCGCTTCGCGACCTGTCTCGTGAAGACGTGCGGGTCTCGCCGTCGCGGCTCCACGCGCTCGAGGAATGCGAGCTGAACTGGGTCATCGGCGACCTCGGCGGCGATCCCGGCAGCACGACAGCGGGACTGGGCACCATCATCCACGCCGCACTGGAACACGCCGAGGGCACGGACGAGGCGAGTCTGTGGGCACAGGTCGAATCCCGCTGGGGGGAGCTGTCGTTCGAGGCGGCGTGGCGCGATCGCGCTGAGCAGACCAGGGCTCGCGATCTCGTACGGCGCCTGCACCTGTATCTGCACCGCTTCGAGCAGTCCGGAGGCGTGCTGATCGGCGCCGAGCCCCATTTCGAGGTGCCGATCCCGATCGAGGACGCCGAGCCGGGCGAACACGGCGTGGTGCTGTCGGGGTACATCGACCGGGTCGAGCTCACACCCGACGGGACCGTCGTGATCATGGACCTCAAGACCGGCAAGCGGGAGCCGCAGACCGATGCCAAGGTGATCGACAATCCGCAGCTCGGCGCCTATCAGCTGGCGTTCGAAGCCGGAGCCATTCCCGCGGCTGCGGGACATCCGGCAGGCGGGGCCAAGCTCCTGGTGCTGCGGCCGACCGCGACCAGGGCGGACTATGCGACGCCGTGGCAGCCGCCGTTCGACGACGAGCGCCGCGATGCGTTCCTCACGCGCATCCGCACCGCGGTCACGGTCATGCGCGGGACGACGTTCACCGCACCCTATGAGGAGCACTGCCGCGACGAACATGCGTACGGTCTTTGCCGCATCCACACGATCGGCGCGGTGAGCGCCTCATGAGCGGTGCCGTCCCACCCGTGCTGTCCGCGCGGGTCATCGCCGCCGCGCTCGGACAGTTCCCGCCGACCGAGGAGCAGACGGCCGTCATCGAAGCACCTCTCGAACCGGCGCTCGTCGTGGCCGGCGCCGGGAGCGGCAAGACCGAGACGATGGCCTCGCGCGTCGTGTGGCTGGTCGCGAACGGATTGGTGCGGCGCGACGAGGTGCTCGGACTGACGTTCACGCGCAAGGCCGCCGGCGAGCTCGCGGAGCGGATCCAGAAGCGTCTGACCCGGCTCGCCGAATTCGAGCGTCGCGGCCTGCTGCCGTTCCTGCCCGGGCTGGCGGACGCCGGCCGGCTGGCCGTGTTCGGCGAGCTCGAACGAGCGGGCGGCGACGGCGCACGTGCCACGTCCGCTCGTCTCGAGGCGATGGACGCCCTGGTGCGCTCCGTGGCGGCAGTGCCACAGGACGTCGACGACGACGCATTGCTGCACAGGCCGACCGTCGCGACCTACAACAGCTTCGCCGACCAGATCGTGCGCGAGCACGCGGTGCGGATCGGGAGGGATGCGGAAGCCGCCGTCCTGTCGGAATCCGCCGCCTGGCTGCTGATGCGCCGCGTCGTCTTCGCCTCGGACGATCCACGGCTGGAGGAGCGCGGCGAGGCCGTGCGCAGCATCGTGGACGCGGCACTGCGCATCGCGCGGGACGGTGTCGACAACCTGGTCGACTTCGACGTGCTTGCCGCCTTCCCGGAGCAGTTCCGCACAGTGCTCGACCTGCCGTCCACCCGGAAGGGCACGACGGTCTATGCCGATGTCACCGAGGCCGCCGACAAAGTCGGCGCGCTCGCACTCCTGTCCGACCTCGCTCGTGAATACTCAGCGGAGAAGCGGCGCCTGGGCGTGATCGATTTCTCCGACCAGGTCGCCGGTGCGCTCGAGGTCGTCGCCGGCCATCCCGCGGTCGCCGAGGAGCTGCGTGCCCGGTATCGCGTCATCCTGCTCGACGAGTATCAGGACACCTCGGTGGTGCAGACCGATCTGCTGGCACGGCTGTTCGCCGACATGGGCGTGATGGCCGTGGGCGACCCGCACCAGGCGATCTACGGCTGGCGTGGGGCCAGCGCGGGCAATCTGGGCGGATTCGCCGCCGCGTTCTCGCCGGGTCGGGTGTGCGCCCGGTACGCGCTGCTGACGAGCTGGCGCAACAGCGCGGCCGTCCTCACCGCGGCCAACGCCGTGCTCGCACCGCTGGCGCCGTCGGCCAGCGTGCCGGTGCAGGAGCTGAGGGCACGACCCGGCGCCCCGGCGGGCGCGGTCGAGCTCGCCTTCGACGCCGACCTCGACGCTGAGGCCGAGCGGGTCGCCGCGTGGTTCGAGGGTGTGCGCGCACACCGCGCGAGCGGCGGCCTGGCGACGACGGGAGCGGTCCTGTTCCGCAGCAAGAAGCACATGGTGCGGTTCGGCGACGCGCTGGGCCGGCGTGGCATCCCTCATCGCATCCTCGGTCTCGGCGGTCTGCTGTCGACGCCCGAAGTGGTCGATGTCGTCTGCGCACTGCGCGTGATCAGCGACCCTTCAGCCGGCTCCTCGCTGATCCGCCTCCTGTCGGGGCCGCGATGGGCGATCGGGCTGCCCGATCTTCGAGAGCTCGCCGCGCTGGCACGCCGCATCGCGCGACACGACGCCGCGCTGCAGCCGCTGTCGCCAGAGGTCGTCGAGCGCATCCGCGGCAGCGCCGGCGATGACGACGGCTCCCTGGTGGACGCGCTGGACTTCGTCCTGCGCCACCCGCCCGAGCACGGCTGGCTCAGCGGGTTCACCGCGGAGGCGCGCGAGCGTCTGCGTGAGGCGGCATCGGTGTTCGCGGGGCTGCGCCAGGCGGTCGGGATGCCGATTCCCGAACTGGTGCGGCTGGTGGAGCTGGAGCTGCGGCTGGACGTCGAGCTGGCCGCGAACGAAGCACGCGGCCCCGCGCGCATCGCGTCCGCGCAGCTGCGGGCCTTCGTCGACGAGGTCCACGCGTTCCTGGCAGCCGACGAGACCGGCTCGCTCTCGAGCCTGCTGGCCTGGCTCGACCACGCCGAGCAGCTCGACGAGTTCGCTCCCCGCACCGAGCCGCCCGAGGACGACGTGGTGCAGCTGCTCACCATCCACGGGTCGAAGGGACTCGAGTGGGATGCCGTGGCGGTCGTCCGGCTGGTGAAGGACGAGCTGCCGAGCGCCCCCCGTGACACGAAGGCCTGGCTCGGCTTCGGCGTGCTGCCGTTCACGTTCCGCGGGGACGCGCCGTGGCTCCCCGCTCTGGCGTGGCGATCCGCCCAGACGCAGCAGGAGCTCAAGGCGGCACTGGACGCGTTCGTCGAGGCCAATCGCGCCCGTCAGCTCGAAGAGGACCGTCGCCTGGCCTACGTGGCCGTCACACGTGCCCGTGACCATCTGCTGCTGACGGGGTCCAGTTGGTCGGGCACCAAGCGTCCGCGTGCCCGCAGCACGTTCTACGTCGAGATCGCCGACGCACTGGGCGTACCCCTGTCGCCCGATGAGCCGGGGGAGGACCCATACCAGGGCGAACGCCGCACGCTGCAATGGCCGATCGATCCTCTCGGCGCGCGGAGGGAAGCGGTGCAGACCGCCGCGGCCGCGGTCGAGGCCGCGATGGCCGCGCCACGGCACGAGCTGGATCGGCACGCGGCGCTGCTGCTCGCCGAGCGCGAGGCCCGCCGCGGGGACCCGGTGCGGCGCGCACCCACGCGCATCGCCGCATCCCGCTACAAGGAGTACGCCGGCGACCTCGAGGGAACCCTCGCCCGGCTCTCTCGCCCGCTGCCGGAGCGCCCCTTCCGGCAGACCCGGCTCGGAACGCTGTTCCACGCGTGGGTCGAGCAGCGCTCCGGCCGCTCGGGCCTGGGCGGATCACTCGACGACGCCCTGTGGGAGACCGACGACGATGCCCCGGGTACCGAGGCGTCGGCCGAGGATGGGGCGGCGCTCGCCGTGCTCCGCGAGCGTTTCCTCGCGTCGGAGTGGGCTTCGCTGCGGCCCGTCGAGGTGGAGACCGAAATCGACTTCACGACGGTGGGCCCTGATGGGCTGCCCCACATCGTCATCTGCAAGCTCGACGCGGTGTACCACCGCGAAGACCGCGGCGGGCGGATCGAGATCGTGGACTGGAAGACGGGGGCTGCTCCGCGTACTCCCGCTGAGAAGGACGAACGGATGCTGCAGCTCGAGCTGTACCGTCAGGCCTACCACGCCAAGCACGGGGTTCCGCTCGACGAGATCGACGTCGCGCTCTTCTACGTGGGTGAGGATCTCATCCTGCGCGCGTGACCTCGCCGGCTCAGTCGGCCATCCAGCGCCGCAACGCCGCCTCGGAGGCGCGCTCGGCGTCGGCGACGGCGTCACCGTCATCCTGACGGGTCGCTGCGGGAGGAACCGGGAGGACGATCGGTGCCGTCGACACCTCGTCGTGGGCGGCCGCGGTCGCTTCGTCCCGCGGGGCGTCGTCCGGCGCCACCTCGCTCGTGGCCTCCGCGTGATGGCCGTCGTCCTCGCTCGTCGCGTCGGAGTCGTCCTCGTGCTCATCCGCCAGCCACTGGGCGAGTTCCTCGGGGTCGTACGCGTCGGTGTGCATCGAGGTGTCCACAGAAGACGGGGTCGCGTCCGGTGTGCGATCCAGCAGGGCGATGGCGTCGTCCACACCGAGCGCGGCATCCGTCGCGAACTGCTCGCCGGCAACGCCCGCGGCCAGCGCCTCCAGCAGCTCGATGGCGTCGGCGATGATGTCGTCGCGGCCGGAGTCATGACCGTGCACGAGCCATTTCGCGAACTCGAGCTCGGCGTAGAGCCGGGCACGCTCACGAGCCCGCGCGTCGGGTGCGCGCCCGCTGTGCGAGACATACGCGGCGTAGACGTCGTCGGCCGCCGCGGGTGCGGATGCCAGCCACTGCAGATCGGTCGCCGGGTCGCCGATGGACAGGCCATGCCACTCCAGCAGGCCGGTCACTGTGGGGACGCCCTCGAGATCTTCGAACAGGAAGGACGCCGCGCCCGCACCGCCGAGCACGACCGTCGACTCGAAGCGCCACATCTCATCGGCGTCGACCGCGCGCCGCCACCGCGATTCGAGCCCGGTCGGAAGGCGGCGGGTGGCAACTGCACGGTCGATGAGCCGTTCCACATCGGCGCGCACCTGCGCCGTCGTGCGGGCGGGGAGCCCTTCGGCGCGGACGACCGAGGCGGGCAGCGCATGCAGAGCGGCCAGCGCACCGCCCAGCGACGTGGCGGCGCCGCGCCCGGGAGGCAGGTGTGCCGCGTCCACCCGGTAGCCCGGCAGGAAGTCCACCACGACGACGCGCGAGTCGCCGAGTCCCGCCTCGCCCAGCAGCTCCGGCGCGCGGAACGGAAGCAGCCCGCGGACTCCGGGCGTGAGGGCGCGCAGTGCGCGGACCTCGGCTGCGAGCTCCGCGCCGGCTGCCGCCTCTGCGGGTGCGCGGACGACCACTCGGCGTCCGTCGTCCAATTCGGCCACGGCGGAGTCGTAGCGGCCGGTCGCGCCTTCGGTCAGCGCGCCGACTCCGACGACGCCGACCCTGGGCAGTGCCGACGTGATGGACGCGGCTAGAGTGAGGGGTGAGCGTGCCATGTGCCCAGGGTAGGTCGGGCATGCTCGTCCGCCCCCGCGCCACGCCCTGGAGGACCCTCGATGACGGCGCCCCACAGCGCGAGCTTGCCTCCGCTCGCCCGTGCCGAGCTGGATCGCGCCGCCGAGGAGCGGATGAGCCCTGGCCTGGTCGAGGCGGCTCGCTCGGATCCCTCGACGCGGGTGCTCGTGATCGAGAGCGACCGAGCCCCGCTCGCCGGTCCCGACACCCTGCTGCTGGTGGGCACGGACGAGGTTCCGGATGCCGCGTATTGGGCGTTCCTCGGCCGCGATGCCAACGGCGCCGCGGTGCTGGCCGCGGTGTTCCCGGGCGCCGACGAACGGCTGTTCGCCGCGCCGGCCGGCTGGGCGGGCCTGCGTACGGTCGGCGGCTCGCTCTCCGCGCGTGACGCCGGCATCTTCGTCGAGGCGCTGAGCCTTGGTCGCTGGCTGCTGGATGCGCCGCATTGTCCCGCGTGCGGCGCCCAGACGGACCTGATCGACGCGGGGTGGTCGCGCCGCTGCCCGGCGTGCGGTCGGCAGCACTTCCCGCGCACCGATCCCGCGGTCATCGTCGCGATCACCAGTGCGCACGACCCGGATCTGCTCCTGCTCGGTTCGAACGCGCTGTGGGGTGCGAACCGGTACTCGTGCTTCGCGGGGTTCGTCGAGGCGGGCGAGTCTCTCGAGGCGGCGGTGCAGCGGGAGGTCGCAGAGGAGTCGGGCATCGAGGTCGACGTCGTCTCGTATCGCGGCTCCCAGGCGTGGCCGTACCCGCGTTCGCTCATGGTCGGCTTCCTCGCCTCGGCCGTCGACGACGGCGCAGCCCGCCCGGACGGCGAAGAGATCGTGGCCGTCCGCTGGTTCACTCGAGACGAGATCGGCGCGGCGCTCGCCGGCGACGGCGATGTGGCCCTGCCGGGGCCCTCCTCGATCGCGCATCGCCTGATCAGCGACTGGCACGCGGGGCCTCGATGAGCGCGCGCGTGCTCGATGGGCTCGACGAGCACCAGCGAGAGGCCGTGACCGCGTTGCGCGGTCCCGTCGCGGTGCTGGCCGGTGCGGGAACGGGCAAGACCCGTGTCATCACGCACCGCATCGCCCACGGTGTCGACACCGGCGCCTATTCGCCGGGCCGGGTGATGGCCGTCACGTTCACCGCCAAGGCGGCGGGCGAGATGCGCGGTCGGCTGCGCGCTCTCGGTGTCGAAGGGGTGGCCGCTCGCACGTTCCACGCCGCCGCGCTGGCGCAGCTGAACTTCTTCTGGCCGACGCTCGCCGGCGACACCGCCCCCAGCATCGTGGACAACAAGGTGCGTCTTCTCGCCCACGCTGCGGACGGCATCGGGATCAGCCCGGATGTCGCGACACTGCGCGACGTCGCGAGCGAGATCGAATGGCGCAAGGTGTCGATGCTGAGCATCGAGGAGTACGCGCTCGCGCGTCCGAACGGGATCGGCCGACTCAACGCCGACCGGGTCGTGGCATTGCAGCGCGCGTACGAGAAGCTCAAGGACGAGCGCCGCCAGCTCGATTTCGAGGACGTCCTCCTCGCCTGTGCCGGCATGCTGGAGGCCGAGCCGAAGGTGTCGAAAGCGGTCCGCGAGCAATACCGGCATTTCACGGTGGACGAGTTCCAGGATGTCTCGCCCCTGCAGAACCGGCTGCTCGAGCTGTGGCTCGGTGACCGTCGCGACCTGTGCGTGGTGGGCGACGCCAGCCAGACCATCTATTCGTTCGCGGGCGCCGAGGCACGGTTCCTGCTCGAATTCGACAAACGGTACGAGGACGCCCGCGTGGTGCGCCTCGAGACCAATTACCGGTCGGATGCTGCGATCCTCGGCGTGGCCAACGAGCTCATGCGCGGGCGGCCCGGGGCGCTGCGTCTGACAGCGGCGGACTCGGCTGCGTCGACCGCTGCCCCCACGGACACGGAGGCGCCGGAGGCTCCGCTCCCGACGGTCACGGCGTACGACGACGACCGGGCCGAGGCCCGCGCGGTGGCCGCGCGGATCGCGGCGCAGATCAACGAGGGCATCGATCCGCGTCACATCGCGGTGCTCTACCGCGCCCACTCCCAGTCCGCCGAGCTGATCGCGGCGCTCTCGGATGTCGGGATCGCGGCGAGCGTGCTCGGGGGGCGCCGGTTCTTCGACCTCCCCGAGGTGCGTCAGGGGATCATGGCACTGCGGGGTGCGTCGGTCGCGCCTCTCGAAGGCGGATTCATCGAGACGGTGCGCGACGTGCTCCGCTCCGTCGGCCTCACCGATGATCCGCCGCAGGCGGGCGGGGCGCTGCGCGATGCGTGGGAGGCCAGGGCGGCGCTGCTGAGACTTGCGCAGGAGGCGCCCGCGGGCACCACGCTGCGGGCATTCACGGACGAGCTCGCCGCACGCGCGAAGACCCACGATGAGCCGGCACTGCGAACGGTGACTTTGGCGACGCTGCACGCGGCCAAGGGCCTGGAGTGGGACCACGTGCATCTCGTGGGGGTGGCCGAAGGACTGCTGCCCATCTCGTATGCGACGACCTTCGAACAGGTCGACGAGGAACGCCGCCTGGCATATGTCGGCATCACGCGGGCCGGGCGAACGCTGTCGCTGACCTGGTCTCGAGGAGGACGGGAGCGTCAGCCGTCCCGGTTCCTGCGAGAGATCGGCAGCGGCACTCTGCGTGCGGTCGATGGAGCCGCACGCTCCGGTGGAGGGAACCGGCGCGCAGGGTCACCGAGCGGCTCCGGGATGTCCCGCGGCGTCGCGCCCCGTCGCTGAGCAGCCTGCCTGCGACGACCCCGGCCTCCCATGTGACGGCGACGTCGGGGTCGACCGCGCGGCCGATCAGCTGCGCCGCCACGGCCGGCCAGTGGGGGTCGCGCTCGCGGCGGTGAGCGGCCACGCACGAGAGGCACGGCGACACCCCCGGGAGCACGAACGGGCCTACCTCTGCCCCCGACCCGGTGAGCACCACCGGCAGGTGAGGAACGTCGTCGGCCATGAGCGCCGCTGCCGACCGCGGCGTGACGACGCGGTGCACGACGAAAACCACGGCGTCCGCTGCCGGCCGCGGGGCACTGAGCGGCGCGAACGGCTCGGCGTCTCGCACTTCGAGACCGACGGCCACGAGGCCGGCATGGACAGCCGCGCGCTGCGTCTCGGACACCTCGTCGGCAGCATGCAGGGTGACGGTCCCGTTCTCGGTGCGCGGCGCGAGCAGTGCGGGACGGATGCGCGAGAGGAATCGTGTGGCGGCCGTTGCGTCCGGGGCGCCCAGCGCTTGCGCGAACGACACGAACGCGCCGTCGGGCACGCCGTTCTCGAGCTCGCGCACCACACGCAGCTGCCACGGCTGCGGATCCTCGACCAGGGCGACCGGGTCGGCTCCGAACTGCAGGACGCTCGCCGTGCGCCAGACCGGGGGATGGGCAGGATCGATGCGCAGCATGCTCCGATCCTGCCCGGCCCGATCCGCCGCGAACCGGTATCCACAGGGCGGGAGCAGGAACCGCCTGCGGCCTCCCGCCTGTGGAGGAAGGGCGGCTACACCGGCCGGTGATCCTCGGGCGGTCCGTCGTCGTGCGGTCCGTCGTCGTCCTTGGCTGCCTCGTCCGTGCCTGCCTCGTGGGTGGTCGCGTCGTCCGCACGGTCGCCCGAGGAGCCTTCCCCGGCGCTGTCCTCGACCGCGTCGGCGTTGGGCGCATCCTCGCCCGCCAGAAGCTTCGCCAGCGCGTCGTCCATCTCGTCCGGCGCCGGCTCCTCGCCCCGTGCACGCGCTTCGAGCCGCGCGACCAGCGCCGCGGGATCGTCGATGTCGGAGGCTCCGGGCATCAGGTCGGGGTAGTCCCACAGTGCGTCGCGCGCTGCCGGGCCAACGGCATCCGTCACCGCACGCCACATCGCCGCAGCCTCGCGCATGCGACGCGGGCGCAGTTCGAGACCCACCAGCGTGCCGAGGGCTCGCTCGGCCGGCCCGCCGACGGCGCGCCGGCGTCGCACCGCCTCGGCGATGCGCTGCGCGGAGGGCAGCCGCGACGTGGCGTCTTCGGTGACGACCTCGACCCATCCCTCGATCGTCGCCAGGAGGTTCTCGAGCCGCGCGAGGGCGGCCTTCTGCGCCTCGGACCGCTCAGGGAGCAGTGCGCCGCTCTCGAGCGCCCGTCGAAGCTCCTCGGGCTCGGACGGGTCGAACCGCGACGCGAGCTCTTCGAGGGCGCCGGTGTCGACGTGCACGCCGCGGGCGAAATCAGTCACCTGCGAGATCACGTGCAGCCGCAGCCATCGGGCGTGGCGGAACAGCCGGGCGTGGGCGAGTTCCCTCGTGGCCGCATACAGGGCGAGCTGATCCTCGGGCACCTCGAGATCCCGGCCGAAGTCGGCGAAGTTCTGCGGGAGGATCGCCGCCTGGCCGTCGGGCATCAGCGGGATGCCGACATCACCGCCGCTCACGACCTCTTTCGAGAGGCTGCCGACCACCTGGCCGAGCTGAGACGCGAAGAGCGAGCCGCCGACGGTGCGCATGAGCCGGCCGGCGCCTTGCACGAGGCCCTGCATGTCATCCGGCGCCTGCTCGCTGAGGGCGGTCGTGAGGGCGTCGGCGATGCTCGTCGCGACCGGTTCGGCCAGCTCCTGCCACACCGGCAGCGTCGCTTCGACCCATGCGCCGCGTGTGATCGACTGAGGCGGGCTGGCGAGCTCGGAGATCGTGGTGGCCTCGCTCAGCCACAGCGCCGCCAGGGCGAAGGCCTGGTCGAGGTCGGTGCGCTGGCCGGTCGTCACGCCCAGACCGTCCTGGTTGGCGATGTGCAGGGCCTGGCGCTTGGCCATGTCCCACGCGATCCCGCCCTCGCCCGCGCCCGAGAACGCACCCTGGAGCTGCTGCATGACGGCCTGCATCATGGCGGGGTCGATGTTCATGCCCGACAGTCGCGAGAGCTGTTCGGGATCGATGTCGCCGGCGCCGCCGCCGAACAGCTGCCGGATGAGGTCCTGGAACTCTTCTTCCGGGCTCTGCTCGTCACCGGAGTTGGGGTCGTCGCCTGCCACTTCAGCCGCCTTTCAGCCGGTCGGGTTCCTCGCGCTCTACGCTAGTCGCAGCATCCGTCGCACCACCCGGCAGGGACCGCTCACGCCTTACGCCGGTCGCGAACGACCAGGCACTCCCACCCGAGTAGGCACAGAGAGAGGTCCCGCGTGGCCCTGTTCGACGAGAACACAACGATCGCGCCCGCGCCGCGGCCGCGGATGTCGCGCCGCGCGCTCGCGGGCATCTGGGCGCTCGCCGTCGCGATGGTCGTCCTCCTGATCATCACGTTCCTGCCGACCTCGTATGTGATCCAGCAGCCCGGCCCGGTGTACAACACGCTGGGCTCGGCCGAATCGGCCGATGGCGAAGAAGTGCCGCTGATCTCCGTCGAGGGAGCCGAGACGTTCCCGACCGCGGGGGCGCTCGACCTCCTCACCGTCCAGGTGCAGGGCAATCGCGAGCGCACGCCGTCGTGGTTCGAGCTCGCGATGGCGTGGTTCGACCCGAGCAAGGCGGTGCTGCCCATCGACGCCGTGTTCCCCGAGGGGCAGACCACGGAGCAGCGCAACGAACAGAGCGCGGCGATGATGGTCGACTCGCAAGCGGAGGCGACGGCGGCGGCGCTGGTCGAGCTCGGATATGACGTCGACGGCCGTCTGTCGGTGCATTCGCTGACCGACGGCTCACCCGCCGAGGGGATCCTCGAGGAGGGGGACATCATCCTCGGCGCAGACGGCGAGAGTCTCACCGACGTCGACGAGCTCCGCGAGATCATCGACGACGGCGACGGGGCACCGGTCGAGCTGCTCATCGAGCGTGACGGTGAAGAGGAGACCGTCGAGGTCGCGCCCGAGGAATCGACGCTCGAAGGCGAGACCGCGTGGCGCATCGGTGTGTCCCTCACCACCGATTACGACTTCCCGATAGACGTCACGATCCAGCTGAACAACGTGGGCGGTCCGAGCGCCGGCATGATGTTCGCGCTCGGGATCATGGACACGCTCACGCCCGGAGAGCTCAACGGCGGCGAACGGGTCGCGGGCACGGGCACGATCACGGCGAGCGGCGAGGTGGGCCCGATCGGCGGCATCCGTCAGAAGCTGTGGGGAGCACTGGATGCCGGAGCGCAGGTGTTCCTCGCGCCCGAGGCGAACTGCGACGAGGTGGTCGGCCACATCCCCGGAGACCTCGAGGTGTTCGCCGTCGAGGACCTCGACGACGCCCTCGCCGTGCTGGACGCCGTCCGCGAGGACGGCGACCTTGCGGGGCTGCCTCGGTGCACCGCGCGGTGAGTCGCCCGGGACTCATCGACTTCTCGCGGATTTCGCCCAGCGCGGACTCGGCGGCCGCCCAGAACCAGCCGCCTAGGATGGGACGGTGACCACGACCTCCGCGCCGACCTCGGCCACACCCTCCCGCTCTCGCCGCGTCATCGCCATCACGCTCGCCATCATCGCCGCGCTCGTGGTGGCGTTCTTCGTCTTCGCCAGCCTGTACGCCGACTGGCTGTGGTACGACCAGCTCGGATTCGACTCGGTGCTGCTGACCCAGTGGGGCGCACGCGTCCTGATGTTCGTCATCGGCTTCCTCGGCATGGCGGTGCCGGTGTGGCTGGCGATCCAGCTCGCCTACCGGCTGCGCCCGGTCTATGCCCGCCTGAGCTCGCAGCTGGATCGCTATCAGGAGGTCGTCGAGCCGCTGCGCCGCCTGGCGATGTGGGGAATCCCGGTCTTCTTCGGCTTCTTCGCCGGTTTCGCCGCCTCGGCGCAGTGGGAGACCACGTGGCTGTGGTTCAACGGCGTGGCCACCGAGACGACCGACCCGCAGTTCCACCTCGACACCGGGTTCTACATGTTCGCGCTGCCGTTCTGGGGCGCGCTCGTCGGATTCACCTCGGCCGTCCTCCTGGTGTGCCTGCTGGTCACGGCGCTGGTGTCGTACCTGTACGGCTCGGTGCGCGTGGGGCAGCGCGAGCTGCGCATCTCGAAGTCGGCGCGCATCCAGCTCGCGGTGATCGCGGGCCTCTACCTGCTGGTGCAGGGCGTGAGCCTGTGGCTGGACCGGTACCGCACGCTCGTCGAGCCGGGCGCCGCCGGGCGCATCACCGGACCCGGATACACCGAGGCCAACGCCGTCATCCAGGGGCAGACGATCCTGGCGTTCACCGCCGTGATCGTCGCCGTGCTCTTCTTCGTCACCGCGGTCATCGGCCGGTGGCGCTACCCCCTCATCGCGACGGCGCTGCTCGTGGTCTCGGCGATCGTGCTGGGTGTCGGCTACCCCTGGGTGGTCCGCACGTTCCAGGTGCAGCCCAACCAGCTGCGCCTCGAGAGCGACTACTACCAGCGCAACATCGAGATGACCAAAGAGGCCTACGGCATCGACGGTCTCGACAAGAGCGACTTCGAGGCGGTCACCGACGTGGAGCCGGGCCAGCTGCGTGAAGATGCCGAGACGACCGCGTCGATCCGCATCATGGACCCCGCGATCATCAGCCCGACGGTGCGCCAGCAGGAGCAGTACCGCGCGTATTACCAGTTCCCCGAGACTCTCGACGTGGACCGCTACGAGATCGACGGACAGTCGCAGGACACGATCGTCTCCGTCCGCGAGCTCGACGTCGAACGCCTCGGTGCCGCCTCGAACTGGCAGAACACCACGGTCGTCTACACACACGGCTACGGACTGGTCGCGGCCAAGGGCAACGCCCGCACCGACGACGGCTTCCCCGAGTTCATCGAGCGCGGCCTGCCCACGACCGGCGTGCTGTCGGCCCAGGAGGACTTCGAGCCGCGCGTGTACTTCGGCGAGAACTCGCCGCCGTACTCGATCGTCGGAGCACCCGAAGGATCCGAGCCGGTCGAGCTCGACTATCCGTCCGGAAGTGACGGTACATCCGAGAACGAGACCCGCACGACGTTCGAGGGCGACGGCGGTCCTTCGGTCGGCAATGTCTTCAACCGTCTGATCTACGCGCTGAAGTTCCAGTCCGAGCAGATCCTCTTCTCGGACTACGTCAACGAGGAGTCGCAGATCCTCTACGACCGCGACCCGCTCTCGCGCGTGCAGAAGGCGGCTCCGTACCTCACGCTCGACAGCGACCCGTACCCGAGCGTCGTCGACGGCCGCATCGTCTGGATCGTCGACGGATACACGCTCAGCGCGAACTACCCGTACTCCTCGACGGTGAGCCTGCAGCAGGCGATCTCGGACTCGAGCAACCCCGCTCCGCGGTTCGCGCTCGACGACATCAACTACGTGCGCAACTCGGTCAAGGCGACCGTCGACGCGTATGACGGCTCGGTGAAGCTGTACGCGTGGGAGCCCGAGGACCCGATCCTGCAGACGTGGCAGAAGGTGTACCCCAACACGATCGAGCCGATCACCGAGATGTCGGGCGAGCTCATGAGCCACGTCCGGTACCCGACCGACCTCTTCAAGATCCAGCGGGCACTGCTCGGCGTCTACCACGTCGATGACGCGCGCGCGTTCTTCCAGCGCGACAACGCGTGGGCGACGCCGGAGGACCCGCAGGATGCCGGCACCTACCAGCCGCCGTACTACCTCACGATGCAGATGCCGGGGCAGGAGCAGCCGACCTACTCGATGTTCACGACCTTCATCCCGTCGTCCGAGGGCGGGGCGAGCCGCAACGTCATGATGGGCTACCTCGCGGTGGACTCCAACGCCGGAAGCGAGGCGGGGAAGAAGAGCGACGACTACGGCAAACTGCGCATGCTCGAGATCGCCGCCGACACCCCGGTGCCGGGTCCCGGCCAGGTGCAGAACACCTTCAACGCCGATCCTGCGGTCTCGGCCGAGATCAACATCCTGTCGCAGGGCCAGTCGGACGTGCTCAACGGCAACCTCTTGACCCTGCCTGTGGGCGGCGGCCTGCTGTACGTGCAACCGGTCTTCGTGCAGTCTTCGGGCAGCACGCAGCTCCCGACGCTGCAGCGCGTGCTCGTGGCCTTCGGTGACCGCATCGCCTTCGAGAACACGCTGGACGAGGCACTGGACGTGCTCTTCGGCGGCGACTCCGGGGCGGATGCCGGCGACGGCGAGATCACTCCGACGCCGGGACCGACTCCGACGCCGGGTCCCACCGACCCTGCACAGCCCACGGAGCCGACCGAGCCCGCCGAGCCGACCGACGAGTACCAGGCGGCGCTTCAGGAGGCGCAGCAGGCGATGCTCGACAGGGATGCCGCGCTGCGTGAGGGCGACCTCACGGCCTTCGCCGAGGCCGATGACCGTCTGACAGCCGCCGTGGAGCGACTGATCGAGCTCGGCGCGCAGTAGTAGCGCTTTCACGAACGACACTGAGGGCCGGCCCAATCGGGCCGGCCCTCAGTGTCGTGTCGGGGAGCACCGGAGACTGTGCGTCACCGCGTGGCGGGTCAGTCGGTGAGGACGGCGTACCAGATGAGGAGCAGCGTGATGAGGAAGCCAGCGACCTGGTTGAGCCACAGGAAACGGCGCCAGCCGCGTGTCGCTGCCGCAGCGTTCTCGTCCGCGATCGAGCGGTATGGCCACACGGTCACGAGATAGGGGAGGGTCACGAAGGCGGCGAGCGGGCCGGGCCACTCGGTGCCGAGCATGATGACGCCCGCCAGGGTGTAGCAGGCCAGGGCGAATCGGGCCGTCCACGCGGCGCCTCGGAAGGTCGCTATGGACGAGATGCCCGCCGCGCGATCGGCCACGACGTCCTGCACCGCACCGAAAGCGTGCGAGGCGATGCCCCACAACGCGAAAGCGAGAATGATCGCCACCAGCTGCCACGTCCATACCGCGCCGGCGAGGACGAGCCCGTAGACGGCCGGCGAGAAGAAGTGGATGCTGCTGGTCACCGAGTCCGCGAACGGGCGCTCCTTCAGCCGCAGCGGGGGCGCACTGTAGAAGACCAGGAAGAACAGGCTCGCCGCGAGCACCAGCCAAGACGTCGGCGACCCAATGGCGACGAGGTAGATCACGAACGGCGCGCACGACAGACCGGCCGCCCACAGGGTCGGCCGATGAAGGCGGCGCTCGAGGACCGCGCCGTGGACGCCGCCCTTGCGCGGGTTGCGCACGTCGGATTCGTAGTCGAACACGTCGTTGATGCCGTACATGGCGAGGTTGTAGGGCACCAGGAAGAACAGCGTTCCGGCCACGAGGGCCACGTCGATCTCGCGTGCCGTGAGCAGGTACGCGGCCGCGAAGGGATACGCCGTGTTCACCCAGCTCACCGGGCGTGAAGAGACCAGCAGTCGTCGGGCGAGGGCGCCGACGCCCAGGGAGGATGCGGCGCTCATGAGCGTTCCTCGGCCGGCGGGACTCGCCGGCTCGGCAGCAGTGTGAAGACGGCGGGTACGAGGAAGGCGGCGCACACCGCGTAGGAGAAGTCCTCGATGGGTGCGAGCCCGATGCGCACGCCGGAGATCTGGTCGGGCGGGTAGGAGAACAGATCGGCGGCGATCATGACGTTGTCGAACACCGCAGTGAGCACCACGACAACGGCCGCGGCGATGCCCGATGCCGCCATGCGGCGTCCGAAGCGGGGGCGCCGAAGTGTGAACAGGACCGCGATGACCGTCACGGCGGCGAACGGCAGCACGATGAGTCCGTACGTCATGCGCGGTCCGATCCTGCCGGTGCCGAGGCATCCGTCGTCCGCCTCTCGATCCCGCGGAGCGTCGCCCCCCACGTCACGAGCGCGAGATAGCACAGGAACGCCAGGAACAACGGCTCCTCGAGCGGAAGGTGGGGAGCGAGGTCGATGCCGAGCAGCAGCGGGCTCTCACCCTTGACGAAGACGCCGGCCGCGATGCCCGCTGCGTCCCACGCGAGGAAGAAGCCGGTGCCGACAGCGACCGCGACGCCGGTGCGAACGGGCGAGCGCCAACCCGCCAGCGACCAACGGCGGTCGAGAAGCGCGATTCCCGCGGCGGAGAGCAGGATCGCGCCGAGGTAGAGACCGGGCACGCTCACACTCTCGCACGTTCGGCGATCGGACCGGGGGAGCGGTCGCCGCGCAGGCGCTTGACCACCAGTTCGGCGGAGATGAGGCACATCGGCAGCCCGATGCCCGGCAGTGTGGACGCGCCGACGTAGGCCAGCCCCGGGACCTTGCGGGAGGCGTTGCGGGGCCGGAAGACCGCGCTCTGGCCGAGGGTGTGAGCCAGACCGAGGGCGTTCCCCCGCCACGCCCCGAAGTCCGCCGCGAAGTCCGCCGGGCCGACCGTGCGGCGCACCACGGCGCGCTCCTTCAGCCCCGGGATGTCGCACCAGTCCTCGATCTGACGGATGGCACGATCGGCCGCCGCCTCGATGCGCGGGTCACCGGCACCCTGCTCGCCGCCCCGGCCCAGCGAGGTGTCGGCGGGCACCGGAACGAGCACGAACAGGTTCTCGTGCCCTGCCGGAGCGACGGTCGAGTCGGTCGCGCTCGGCCGGCACACGTACAGCGAGGCAGGATCCGGCACGCGCGGGCGAGGTCCGAAGATGTCGTCGAAACCCGCGCGCCACTCGTTCGCGAAGAGCAGCGTGTGGTGCGTGAGCTGCGGCACCTCTCCTTCGACCCCGAGGAGCACCAGCAGGGCTCCCGGGCTGGGCGTGCGGCGACGCCACCACCGCTCGGGGTAGCTCTGCTGGGCTCGGGGGAGGAGCTCGGTCTCGGTGTGGTGCAGGTCCGCGCCCGACACCACGAGGTCTGCCGACAGCCGGCGTCCGTCTTCGAGCACCACCCCCGAGGCCTCGCCGCCCTCCGTCGTGATCGCGGTCACCCGCGCACCCGTCTCGATGACGGCTCCGAATGCCTCGGCAAGCCGGGCGATGGCGCGCACGATCTCGACGAAGCCGCCGCGGGGATAGAGCACGCCGTCGTCCAGGTCGAGGTGGCTCATGAGGTGGTACAGGCTGGGTACACCGTACGGCGACCCGCCGAGGAAGACCGCGGGATACTCCAGGATCTGTCGTAGGCGCGGATCGGCGAAGCGCCGCTCGACGTGGGAGGCGAGCGTGCGGGTCAGCAACGGCGCCAGCTGGGGCATCCGCTTCACCAGCGCCGGGTCCCGCAGCCCGGCGGTGGTCTCGTAGGTGTCGTAGAGGAAGCGTGTCGTCGCGAGCTCGTACGCATCGGCGGCCGAGTCGAGGTAGCGCGAGAGCTGGGCTCCGGCGCCCGGCTCGACGCTCTCGAACAGGGCGGTGGCCGCCGCGCGACCCGAGTGCACATCGAGCGGCTCGGCGCCGGTCGCGGGGTCGGAGTACACGCGATACGCGGGGTCCAGCGGGACGAGGTCCAGCTCGCCGGCGGCAGTGGTGCCGAGCAGCCGGAAGAAGTGCTCGAAGACGTCGGGCATGAGATACCAGCTCGGCCCGGTGTCGAACCGGAAGCCGTCGCGTTCCCAGCTGCCCGCACGTCCGCCGAGCTCGTCCCGCGACTCGAGCACCCGGACATGCCAGCCGTCGGCTCCGAGCAGCGCGGCGGTCGCCAGGCCGGCAACGCCACCGCCGATCACGATCGCCTCTCGGCCCGCTCCGGTGCGCATCGCCGTCATGCCCGGGCCGCCCGCGGCGCGAAACCCAGCCACGCTCGCGCGGCGAGCCGGGCCTTCACCGAGTCGGGCACCCGCACGCGTCGCAGGTCGCCGTCGTCGGCGCGCAGTCTCGTGGACAGCTCGGCGAACAGATCGTGCGCCGCCGTGACCGCACGGCGGCAGTCCGGAGGCAGGAACGGGATCGTCGCGGCCGCGGCCGCCAGGTCGGCGTCGATCCGGTCCAGGACTGCGGTGCGCGATCGCCTCGGGTCAAGACCGAGGTAGTCCCGACCCAGCGCCGTCGCATCGTGGTCGAGGTCACGCAGGAAGTTCACCTCCTGGAAGGCGGCACCCAGTCGGCGGGCGCCCTCGGTGAGGGTCGCCGACGGCTCGAGCGGCCGCGGAGCCCCGGCGTTCACGAACACGCGCAGGCACATCAGTCCTACCACCTCGGCCGAGCCGTACACGTACGCGTCGTGCGAAGCCCGGTCGTGCCGGCTCGTCGACAGATCCGTACGCATGGACGTGAAGAAGGGTCCCACGAGCCGCTCGTCGATGCCGCACTCGCGGGCGGTCGCGGCGAAGGCGTGCACGACGAGATTCGCACTGTAGCCACGGCCGATCGCCGCGAGCGTCTCGTGCTCCAGGTCGTCGAGCACGGCACGGATGACGTCGTCGTCGAGTCCTGCGGTGCGAGCGGGTCCGTCCACGATCTCGTCGGCGATGCGCACGAGCGCGTAGACCGACCGCACATGCGGCCGTGGGCGAGGCCCCAGCAGCCGGCACGCGAGTGAGAACGAGGTCGAGTAGCGTGCGATCACGGTGGCCGCAGCATCCCTCGCCGTCTCGTCATAGAGGGCGAGCCCCGTCGGGCCACCGCGTCGTCGGCGCGCGAGGCTCATGGGATGCGTCCCTCGATCCCGCCGGCGAGTGTGCGGAGCAAGTGGCCTGTGGCGGTCGGCAGCACAGGATCGAGCGATGTGTCGCGCACCTCCGCGAGTGTCTGATCGATCACCGCACGCAGCCGCTCGCGTGCCCCGCTGGCGTCCAGTGCCCGCCGTGCATCCTGCACCGCGACGGGGCCGGTGCGCGCGAGGACGAGAGTCGCGTCCACGTCCGACCACTGCGCCGACTCCCGCGCGAGCGCGACCAGCGGAGTGCGTTTGCCCTCACGGAGGTCGCCGCCGCTGTCGCGTCCCGCCTGCTCCGGTGTGCCGAAGGCGCCGATCAGGTCGTCGACGAGCTGAAAGGCGAGACCGAGGAGCCCGCCGGCATGGCCGAGGACGCGTACGGCGTCGGAGGTCGCGCCCGCCAGCACGGCCCCCGCCTGGAGCGGGGCTTGGAAGGAGTACACGGCCGTCTTGTTGAATGCGGCATCGAAGATCTGCTCGGCGGGGGCGCAGTCCGCCGCGACGCTGTGCTCGACATCGGCGAGCTCGCCGGCTGCCGAGACGAACATCGCGTCGTCGACGAGCGCGAGCAGGCGCTGGCGCACGGGCGGCTCGACATCGGCCATCGCCACGAGGCGGATCGCTTCATGCAGCAGCAGGTCGCCGGCCAGGATCGCGGCGGCATCGCCCAGCTGCGCGGCGCCCTGTTCGTCGGCACCGCTGCGGCGCCCGCGCACCCGGAACTCACCCGCGACGTTCGGAACGCCACGGCGGACGACGTCGTGATCGATGACATCGTCGTGCACCACGAACGCGGTATGGAGCAGCTCGAAGGCCGTTGCGACGCTGAGGACCGCGGGCGTGTCGCGCTCGCCCGCCGGAAAGGAGCGGAAGGATGCCGCCACCAGCGCGGGCCGGAACCTCTTGCCGCCCCGCGCGGCACGCGTGATCGCATCGCCGAGCGCCTCGAAACCGGGGCCGACCCCTGCGGCGCGGTCGCGGATGCGCGTCAGGGCGCCGTCGATCGCGATGTCGAGTTCGGCTGCCTCCGCGACCTCGATCACGAGGCTCTCCGCCGCGACGATGTGCCGAACAGGTTCAGCTGCTGCGCCTGGAGCACGAGCCACGGACTGAACGCCCAGGGCGTCGCCTCGATCGCCACGGCGAGCGCGGTGGGATCCACCCACTGAGCGTCGACGACCTCGAGAGGGTTGAGCACCGGCTCATCGTCGGTGAAGGCGGTGTAGACCGGGCAGACCTCGTGCTCGACGATGCCGCTGGCATCGGTCGCACGGTAGCGGAACAGGGGGAGGGCCAGCTCGAGGTCGGTCAGCGTGAGGCCCAGCTCGAAGTCGGCCCGTCGGCGGACCGCCGCCACGACCGGCTCGGCCGGGCGAGGGTGGCCGCAGAAGGAGTTGCTCCACACGCCCGGCCAAGCGCGTTTGCCGAGCGCTCGGCGCGTCACCAGCACGTGACCGTCGCTGTTGACGACATGGCAGGAGAACGCCAGGTGCAGCGCGGTCTCGGTGCCGTGCACGCTGCTCTTGGGTGCAGTGCCGATGGCCTGCCCCTCGTCGTCCAGCAGGATCACGTGGTCGGTGTCCACCATCGCTCGCTCCTCGCCAAGTCGCTAGCCTATCTAGCGACTTCTCTTGTGCGATGCTACAACGTATGGGGAGGCAACGTCCATGACGTCCGAGCGCTGGATGCCGCAGACCGACCACGATCACGCTGTGATGGGCGTGCTCACGTCGGTCCGTGCGTTGAGCGACGCGATGGATCGCATGCACAGCGGCATGAAGGGCGACATGGACATGAACTCCACGGATCTCGCCGCCCTCCGGTTGCTCATCATGCGTGAACAGGCCGGTGTGCCGGTCAGCCCGCGCGAGATCGCGGCCCACCTTCGAATCACCACGGCCTCCACCACGAAGCTGCTGGACCGCCTCGAGCTGTCCGGTCACATCGAGCGGCGCGCGCATCCCCGTGATCGGCGCGCACGCGTGGTCGTCTTGACGGATGCCGCGAAGCAGGCGTTCTTCCGGACGTTCGGCGCACACCTCAAGGCGATGCGCGGCGTCGCCACGCACTACGACGAGGGCGAGCTGGCCGTGATCCGCCGCTTCATGGATGAGTTGTCGGGCGCCATCGATCCGCAGCGCTGACGCAGGTTCGCGGGGACAGGATTTGGCCACGCCGCCCCTCCACGCGCCGCTGGCGCGTCGCGCGGAGCCTCTGGCGGCGCGGGACCCCCTGAAGGAGGTTCGCGGGCGCCGGACCTCGGAACAGAAAACGAAGGAAGGCGCCCCCTAGAGGGGACGCCTTCCTTCATTTTCTGTTGCGGGGACAGGATTTGGCCACGCCGCCCCTCCACGCGCCGCTGGCGCGTCGCGCGGAGCCTCTGGCGGCGCGGGACCCCCTGAAGGAGGTTCGCGGGCGCCGGACCTCGGAACAGAAAACGAAGGAAGGCGCCCCCTAGAGGGGACGCCTTCCTTCATTTTCTGTTGCGGGGACAGGATTTGAACCTGCGACCTCTGGGTTATGAGCCCAGCGAGCTACCGAACTGCTCCACCCCGCGGCACAAGAAGTAAGCCTAGCACGGATATCAGGAGGGCTCGACACGGGGCGGGCGTGGTTGCTGCCACGGTGTCGACGAGGGGAGGATGATCGCATGCCTCACGAGCGGGACACGCCCCAGACCATCGCGCGCGACGAACGGGCAGACGGCCGCGACGAGACGCCCGCCGAGCGTGCCGACCGCAACTGGAACGAGGTCCTGCAAGAGCTGCGCGTACTCCAGACCGGCACGCAGATCCTCACCGGATTCCTGCTCGCCCTGGCGTTCCAGCCGGCGTTCGCCGATCTGTCGGACGGCCAGCGCATCGCGTACCTGGCTCTGGTGGTGCTGTCGGCGCTCAGCTCGATCATCGCCCTGGCACCCGTCGCGCTACACCGGGTGCTGTTCCAGCAGGGCGCGAAACCGGCGGTCGTGCGATACGGTCACGCAGCGCTCATCACCGCTCTGCTGACCGTGTCAGTGCTCGTCGTCGGCGTCGTCGCGTTCGTCTTCGACGTCGTCGTCGGCGGCGCGACGGTCTGGTGGGTGCTGCTGGCGCTGGCCGTCGTCATCGTGGTCCTGTGGCTGATCGCGCCGGCCGTGATCCGTGTGCGCGTGCGCGCGAACGGGGGCGCCCAATGACCGACGCGCTCGCGGTCGGTGTGGCGCAGTTCGCGCCGACGGCCGACACCGAAGCCAATCTCGAGGCCATCGAACAGCTCGTGGCGACCGCATCCGGTCGCGGCGCCCGCGTGGTCGTCTTTCCCGAGTACTCGAGCTACTTCGTCGACCCGTTCGACGAGTCGCTGGCCGTGAACGCGCAGGAGCTCGACGGGCCGTTCGTCCACGCGCTCGCCCGCATCGCGACCTCGCACGACGTCGTCGTCGTCGCCGGCCTGCTGGAACGCGCCGAGGACGGACGGCGGGTGCGCAACACCGTCGTCGCGGTGGGGCCGGAAGGCCTGCGAGCGCACTATCGCAAGCTGCATCTGTACGACGCGTTCGGGCAGCGCGAGTCGGACTGGGTCGAGGCGGGCGACCTCGGAGAGCCCCGGACGTTCGAGTTCGGCGGCCTGAGGTTCGGGCTGATGACCTGCTACGACCTGCGCTTCCCCGAGGTGGGTCGGCTTCTCGTGGACGCCGGGGCGGACGTGTTCCTCGTCCCGGCGGAGTGGGTGCGCGGGCCCCTCAAGGAGCATCACTGGCGCACCCTCCTGCATGCGCGCGCCATCGAGAACACCGTCTTCGTCGCCGCGGCAGACCATCCGCCGCCGCTCGGTGTCGGCAATTCGCTGATCGTGGATCCGCAGGGTGTGGAGCTGGCTGCCGTCGGCACTGCAACGGACGTGGCCGTGGCGCACCTCGACATCGGTGCCGTCGCCCGCGTCCGTCGCGTCAACCCCGCGCTTCACTTGCGTCGTCTCGGGGTCGTGCCGCGCGGCTGATCGGTCTAGCCGGCGAGAGAGGCGAGACGGGATGCCGCCTCCTCGAGCACCTCGATGCGCTTGCACGCGGCGAACCGGACCAGAGTGGCGTACTCCGAGCGCCGCGCCGGCGTCGCGAATGCGGTGAGAGGGATGGCGACGACCCCGGCGCGTTCGGGGAGGGTGCGGCAGAACGCCGCGGCATCCGTCGCCCCCAGCGGGGCCGCGTCGGCCACCGTGAAGTAGGAGCCTGCCGGCGCGGACACCTCGAAGCCGGCCGCGCGAAGGCCCTGTCCCAGTCGATCACGCTTGCCACGCAGCGCGTCGGCGATGCCATGGAAGAACGCGTCGCCGAGCCGCAGTCCGGTGGCGATGGCGGGCTGGAACGGGCTGCCGTTGACGTAAGTGAGGAACTGCTTCACCGCCAGCACCGCATCGACGAGGTCGGCGGGCCCCGTGATCCACCCGATCTTCCAGCCCGTGGTCGAGAACGTCTTGCCGCCGGAAGAGATCGAGAGGGTACGTTCCCACGCGCCGGGAAGCGTCGCGATGGGCACGTGGCGCTCCTGGAAGACGAGATGCTCGTAGACCTCGTCGGTGACGATCACCGCGTCATGGCGCTCGGCCAGCCGTACGATCTCATCACGCACCTCGGCGCTGAACACCGCGCCGGTCGGATTGTGCGGGTCGTTCACGAGAATCACGCGGGTGCGGCCCGTCACCGCCGCCCGGAGCTGCTCCACATCGGGCTGGAAGGACGGCCACGGCAACGGCACAGTGACCAGCCGTGCACCGGCGAGCGCCGCCACCGCGGCGTACGAGTCGTAATACGGCTCGAAGACGACGACCTCGTCGTCGGGTCCCGCCACGAGCGCCAGCAACGCGGCGGCGAGCGCCTCGGTGGCTCCCGCCGTCACCAGAACGTTGCGCTCGGGATCCAGACGCTGCCCGTAGAACCGCTGCTGGTGCTCGGCGATCGCTGCCAGGAGGTCCGGAATGCCGCGTCCCGGCGGGTATTGGTTCACGCCGTGGGCGATCGCGGACCGGGCCGCCTCCAGGACTTCGGCGGGACCATCCTCGTCAGGGAACCCCTGCCCGAGATTGATCGCGCCGGTTCTGGCCGCGAGAGCTGACATCTCGGCGAAGATGGTGGGGTGGATCGAACCGTCGGAACCGACGAGTCCGGCGCCTGCCGCGGTGCGGCGCCATGCTCCAGGGATCTCTCGCATCGCTTCACGGTACCCGGCAGACGGCTCGGGATGCTGGGCCGGCTCAGGTGGATCACATAGACGGGTCCCATTCGCGACATAAGAAACGCACAGCATCGGTGGGCAATGTGGTCAGTGCTTGGCAGAAGGAGCAATCATGAGCGACATCCAGGGCGATCGCCCGGAAGACCAGACCCCCGCGACCGACCACGAGGTCTCCGCCGAGTCGCCGTCCGCGGCGCCGTCGCAGACGCCCGCCGACGCGCCGGCCGTACCGCCCGCGCCGCCGATGCCGCCGACCGCGCAGCCCGCGGCATCCGTGCAGCCAGCAGCTGCGCCGCCGGTCCCGCCCGCGGGGTATCCGACCGGCGCCCATGCCTACGCCCGTCCGCAGGGCTATGCCGGTCAGCCGGCGCCGCACCCTCACTCGTACGCGGGGCAGCCGTCCTCCGCCCCGGGTGCCGCCTTCGGTGCCCGCCCCGCCGACACGCAGCCCACCGTCCCCCTGGCCGGGACCGGCGCGGGGCACAACGCGGGCGAGACCTCCGCGCGGGACACAGCCGGCGCCGGGCCCAAGAAGCCGTCGGGCGCAGGCAAGGTCGTCGGGCTCATCGTCGCCGCCGCCATCGTCGGCGGCGCGGCGGGCCTGGGCGGCGCCTACGCCGGGGTGAACTGGTTCTCGCCGACCGGTACGGCACCGATCGCCGGGCCGAGCACGGTGACGGTCAACGACACCGAATCGGTGAACCAGACCACCGCGATCGCGGCGAAGGTCGTGCCGAGTGTCGTCACGATCGCCGCGACCAGCTCCGCCGGCAGCGGCACGGGCTCGGGCGTCGTGCTCACCGAGGACGGCTACGTCGTCACCAACACGCACGTCGTGACACTCGACGGTGCCAGCGGCGACGCGTCGATCCGCGTCACGACGGCCGATGGCCGGGTGTACGACGCCGAGGTCGTCGGCACCGATCCCACCTACGACCTCGCGGTCATCAAGCTGACGGATGCCGAGGGCCTGACTCCGGTCGAGTTCGCCGACTCCAGCGAGCTCAACGTCGGCGACTCGACGATCGCCGTCGGTGCGCCCCTGGGGCTGGCCAACACGGTGACCACGGGCATCGTCAGCGCGCTCAACCGCTCCATCTCCATCGCCTCCTCGGCGGCGCCCGACTCGGGCGACCAGCCGCAGGAGCAGCCGGACGAGGGCGAGGGCGAAGAAGGACCCTTCCGGTTCGACTTCGGCCAAGGCCAGCAGCAGCAGGCGCCGACGCAGACCATCTCGATCGCGGTGATCCAGACCGACGCCGCGATCAACCCGGGCAACTCCGGCGGTGCGCTGGTCGACTCCGAGGGCAAGCTCATCGGCATCAACGTCGCGATCGCGACGGCCGGTGGCTCGGCGACCGAGGGCTCCGGCTCGATCGGCGTCGGCTTCTCGATCCCGTCCGACATCGTCCAGCGGATCACCGACGAGATCATCGAGAACGGCGAGGCGACGCACGGACTTCTGGGCGCCAGCGTCCAGCCGGCGGCAGCTGTCGAGGATTCCGACATCACCGGCGCGTACATCGCGGAGGTCGTCGACGGGGGAGCAGCGGCCGAGGCCGGTCTCGAAGTGGGCGACGTGGTCACCGGGTTCAACGGGGTGCCGATCACCGATGCGACGGATCTGACGGCTCAGGTGCGTGCCGCTGCCGCCGGAAGCGACGCCGAGGTCACGTACGTCCGGGACGGCGAGACCCGTACGGTCGAGGTCACGCTCGGAACGCTCGAGCAGTAATCCCGCCCACGACGGACGCCACCCCTCGAGTCACGCCCACACACGGGCGATAGGCTCGAGGGGTGGCGTCCTTCTCGTTCGGGGCGGGTAATGCGATCAAGCTCGCGACGATCCCGCTGTATGCCGCGGGGCGCATGCTGACCCTCCTCGTCCCGCGCTCGCGCGACGAGTGGGTCTTCGGCTGCGCGGTGGGCATCGCCGACGGCGCCCTCGCGCTGTGGAATGTCGCGGCGGCCGACGGGCGACCGGCGGTGTGGCTCGTCGCGAACGCGCGCGAGGCGGAGGATGCCGCGACGCGCGGCATCCCCGCCGTCTCGAAGAACTCGCTGCGCGGCCTGTGGCGCACGGCGCGGGCACGGGTGGTGGTCGTGACGCATGGATTCGGCGATGTGAACCGCTACGCGGTCTCGGGCGCGCTGATCGTCCAGCTGTGGCACGGGATCCCGCTCAAACGCATCGGGCTGGATTCGCCCGAGACGCTCCGGGTGCCGCGGGTCTTCGCGCGGACACCCCTCGCCGGGCCCGTTCGCAGCGTGCTGCGCACGATGTACCGCGCCGCCCAGCGCAGGATCCGCGTGCTGCCGTCCGCCTCGCATGTCGTACGCGGCCGGCTCGAGTCGGCCTTCGGGCTCTCGGATGCACGGGTTCCCGTGACCGGCGAGCCGCGTGTCGACGTGCTCTCGCGCGGCACGCCCGAACAGCGTCGCGCCGAGGCCCGGGCAGCCATCGTCCAGGCATGCCCACGCGCGGATCCCCGAATGCGCTTCATCCTCTACGCTCCGACGTGGCGCGACGGCGCAGCGGATCCGGCGGTGCCGACAGTTCCCGAGTGGGAGCGCATCGTCGAAGTGCTGACACGTCATGATGCGGCGCTGCTGGTGCGATCGCACCCGCTGGGCGCGGGGGAGTACGCGCCCCCCTTCCCGACCGACCGCATCCACGCGCTCGGCGCGGATCTGGTGTCGGACGTGACGCCGTTGCTGCCCGGCATGGACGCCCTGGTCACCGACTACTCATCGCTCGTCTTCGACGCCGCGCTCGTTCCGCTGCCGGTCGTGTTCCTCGCTCCGGATCTCGACGGGTACGCGCGCAGGCGGGGCTTCTACGGGCGGTACAGCGACGTCGCCGACGACGACTGGACGTCGGACTGGGCAGGAGCGGTCGCACAGCTGGACGATGTTCTGGGCGACCCGGCAACGCGCGATGAGCGGCTCCGTCGTTCGCGCGAGCTGAGCGCCCGTATGCACAGCCACCGAGACGGCGGCAACGCTGAAAGGGTGTACCGTGCGATCCTGGCCGGACTGGACGAACCCGACGGAGCATTCGTGCCCATGGAAGGACCCCGATGACCCACGCGCTCTTCACGATCGACGGGGGGCCGGCGCTGGTGCTCTCGGGTGAGGGCGAACGCCCGTCCGCGGTGGAGCTCATCGGTCCGAGGGCCCGGGTGGTCGCCACCCTGACCGGGCGTGGCAAGACGTGGCGGGCGGTCCTGCCCCTGCGCGCCGCGCGCTGGGGCGGGCCGGAGCTGCCGCTGCCCAGCGGCGTGTACGACGTGCGCGTCGCGGATGCCGAGAGCCGCAGCATCCCGTCGCCCGATGCGGTGCCGTTGACTCAGCTGGGGACGCTGCGCGCAGAGCTGGATGGCTGGACGCTGCGGGTGGGTCCGCCGATCGATCCGGCGTACGACTCCGGTGAGGGGCAGGACGCTCTCGAACGTCGGTACGCGACCCGACCCACCGGGTTCGAGAACGCCGTCTTCTTCGAGAGCTTCTACGGGCGCAACGCCAGCTGCAACCCGCTGGCGATCGACCGGGAGCTGGCGCGCCGTGCCCCCGGTGTCACGCGCTACTGGAGTGTGGTCGATCTGTCGGTCGCCGTGCCCGAAGGCGCGGTCGCGGTGGTGGAGGGCAGCCCGGAGTGGTGGCGTGCCCGCGGCGCCGCGCGTCTGCTGGTGGTCAATGACTGGCTGCGGCGGCGATTCGTTCGCCGCAAGGGGCAGGTCGTCCTGCAGACCTGGCACGGCACCCCGCTCAAGCGTCTCGCGCTGCACCGTCCCGGGTTCGATCCGCGGCGGATGGTGGCCGTCATCCGCGAGTCCCGGCGCTGGAACGTTCTGCTGGCGCAGAACCCGTACGCCGCGACGATCCTCGGCAAGGCCTACGCGTTCCTCTCCCGTCCGATCTGGGTCGAGGGCTACCCCCGCAACGACGTCCTCGCCCGCGATGCGGACGCATCCGCGACACGTGCGGCCCTCGGTATCCGTCCTGGGGAGCGCGTGCTGCTGTATGCGCCGACATGGCGTGACGACAGGGATGAGATCGTCGACTTCGTCGATCCGGCGGCTCTGGCCGCCGCAGCGGATGCCGTCGTGCTCGTCCGCGGGCACTCTCGGACGCTGTTGCCCGGGCGGGACGCCGAGGGTCCGCGGGTCGTGGACGTCACCGGCTTTCCCGACACCTCGCAGCTGCTGCTGAGCGCCGACGCGCTGATCACCGACTACTCGTCGGTGATGTTCGACTTCTCGGTGACGGGAAAGCCGATGTACTTCCTCGTCCCCGACATGGAGCACTTCCGTGGGGAGCTGCGGGGGTTCTACTTCGACCTTGCGGCGCATGCACCGGGTCCGGTGGTGCGCAGTCAGAGCGAACTGGTGGCCGCTCTGGCGCGGGATGACGCCGAGGCCTACGCGCAGAAGTATGCGACCTGGCGTGCGAAGTTCAACACGCGCGATGACGGCAGCGCCGCCGAACGGGTGGTCTCGCGGATTCTCGACCAGGGCTTCATCGATCCCGCCGCGCCGCTCGCCTGAACCGAGCGACGCGCTCAGGGAAGCGGCGTGTTCCTGCTGCCCAGTCGCGAGGTGTCGACGGTGTCGTGGGCCCCGCGCACGAGGCCGACGACGAAGCCCCAGCCCCACGAGAGGTGCATCGTGGGCAGCACGGCGGCCGTCCACAGTTTGTCCCGCCAGCCTCGCCCGCCGCCGGGGCCGATCGCGACCGCCGCGATCAGCGCCGCGTACGCGACGATCGGGAGATAGACGACGGATGCCGCGACCGACGCCCATCCGTGGATCACTCCGGTGAGCTGAAGGACGCCGACGACCACGGCGAGCAGGATCGTGAGCACCAGGGCGGGCGGCGCGAAGAAGCGGAGCGAATTGCCGCGGCCGAATCGGCGGACCAGCTCGCCGCGCCACCTGCCGGTGGCCGAGAACTGGCGAACCAGACGTGTCCAGCTCTCGCGCGGCCAATAGGTCACGGCCAGTGAGGGATCGAACCAGACGCGGTAACCGGCGCGGCGGATGCGCAGGTTCAGTTCCCAATCCTCGCCGCGCCGGATCGTCTCGTCGAAGAGACCGACTTCGTCCAGCACGGCACGGCGCATGACGCCGAGGTACGCGGACTCCGCCTCGCCTTCCTGTGTACCGCCGTGGTAGGCGCCACCACCCAGGCCGATGGGCGAGTTGTAGGCCCGTGCGACCGCGCGCTGGAACGGCGTGCGCCCCTCGGCTTTCATGACGCCGCCGACGTTGGCCGCGCGCGCACGATCAAGTGCCGCGAGCGCCCGCGTGGTGTAGTCCGGCTCGAGTTCGGAATGCGCATCGACCCGCACGATCGTCGGGTAGCGCCCGGCGCGGATGGCGAGATTCAGTCCCACCGGGATGTCTGCGGCCGGGTTGTCCACCAGCACGACCCGCGCGTCCTGACGAGAAAGGTCGCGTGCCAGGTCGGACGTGCCGTCCGTCGAGGGTCCGAGCGCGAGGATCAGCTCGGTCGGGCCCGCGACATCCTGCGCGAGGACGGTCTCCACCGCACGCCGCAGATACCCGCGTTCATTGAGCACGGGCATGACGAACGTCACGCCGGCCGCGGGAGGGACGACCGGAGCGTCCCGGCGCCCACGATGCTCGACATGCACGCGTCGATCATGTCATGGGCGCCGCCGTGAACCCGCTGACCGCCCCGTGGCGCGATGCGCGCCGCGGTTAGGCTAGAGGCGTGGGTCTTGTCTCGGATGGGAAGAAGGCGGTCGCCCTCGTCCGCAAGGCGGTGAGGAACCGCTCTGCGGTGATCGACGTCCGGCGAGCGCTCGCCTCTCGGCCGCAGCATCCGGCGTTCCACTATCGCGTCGCGGTGTACTTCGCCGACGGCGCGGTCAACATGTACCAGATGCGGCAGTGGTACAAGCCGTTGGCCGAACTCGCGAAGACCTGGCCCGTCGTCGTCCTCAGCCGCGCAGCGACCGGAGCGCGCGCGATGCTCGCCGAGGACGCCCCGCCGGTCGCCTTCGTTCCCACCGTGCGAGATCTGGAGAGCTTCCTCGCCCAGCAGGACATCCGCGTCGTGCTGTACGTGAACCAGAACACCCGCAACTTCCAGATGTTCCGCTACGGCAGGCGCTGGCACGTGTTCATCAACCACGGCGAGTCCGACAAGATGTACATGACCACGAACCAGTACAAGGCGTATGACTACGCACTGGTCGCCGGCGATGCCGCCCGTGAGCGGCTCTCCCGCGTGCTGTGGGATTACGACGTCGAACGTCGTGCCCTCGAGATCGGCCGGCCGCAGGCCGACCACTACTCCGGGACGCTGCCGTATCGGCCGGACGACCGCACCGTCGTGCTGTACGCCCCCACGTGGGAGGGAGATCGACCGTCGGCCCACTACGGTTCGGTGCTCTCGCACGGCGAGGCACTCGTCGACGCCCTGCTGTCCACCGGCCGGCACCGCGTGATCTACCGGCCGCACCCGCGGTCGGGTGTGGTCAACGCGGAGTACGGCGCCGCGAATCGCCGCATCATCGCGGCGCTCGCCGCAGCGAACGCCGCCGACCCCTCCGGCCAGCACGTGTACGACGACGGACCGGAGCTCGGATGGCAGCTCTCCGCGGCCGACGTCGCCATCGTCGACATCTCGGCGATGGTGTACGACCGGCTCGCCGCCGACAAGCCGCTGATGATCACGCGACCCGCGGATCCGGCTGCGGCGATCGACACGCACGGCTATCTCTCGGCCTGCGAATGGCTGGACGCGTCCGCCGCGCCCGCGATCGTCGCCGAGACCGAGCGGGTGCTCGCGGATCCCGAAGCCGTTGCGCGCCTGGAGCGATGGGTGCGTCACTACTTCGGCGACACGGCGCCTGGTGCGGCGACCGCGCGATTCCACGGGGCCATCCGTCACCTCATGGCGGAGTGGGATCGCTGGTACGCGCAGTCGGTCGAGGAGACCGACGAAGAGGGCCGCGAGCAGGACGAGGCAGAGCTCGACGACGCCCTCGAGGGCTGAACGCGGTCAGGACACGGCGGCGGGGCGCTCGACGAGCCGCGCGATCGCCCTCAGCGGGATCGCCACCCACGTGGGCCGGTTGCGGGATTCGTAGATGGCCTCGTACACGGCTTTGTCCAGCTCGAAGGCTGCCAGCAGCGGATGACGCGGATCGAGGTCTGCACCCGTCGTGGCGGCATAGGCCTCGACGAACGCCCGTCTCGCACCGCGCGCCCACTCGCGCACGGATTCGGCCGAGCGGTCCGGGTCGTCCAGACGCAGCGATCCGGCCACGTAATCGAACGAGCGGAGCATCCCGGCGACGTCTCGCAACGCGAAGTCGTGCTGCGTACGCTCGGCCATCGGTCGCAGCGGCTCGCCTTCGAAGTCCAGCAGCACCCAGCCGCGGCCCGGCACATGCAGCACCTGCCCGAGGTGATAGTCGCCGTGGATCCGCTGCAGTGGAGGCCACTCGACGTCGAGGGCACGCCGGTACAGTGCTTCGGCCGCCTCCTTCCGCTCGGCCACCTCGGGCACCTCGGCGATCGCGATCGCCAGACGCCGCGCCCACGTCGAGGCCACGGCGCCGCGGTCGGCGGCGGTCGCGGAGCGGGTGGGGAAGAGCTCGGCCAGGGCGAGGTGGACGTTCGCAGTCGCGGTACCGAGGTCCGCCGCGGGCGACCGGAAGTCCTCGTCACGTGCCGCGGCCAGGAGGGCGACCCGCCACGCATCCTCGACGTCCGGCAGGAACTCCTGTGCGAATGCCAAAGAGCCCGTGACAGTCCCGTGGGCGGTGGTCAGGTCGGGCCAGGTTCCCTCGATCCAGCCGATGGACGCCGGCACGCGCGTGGAGCCGGCGTTCGAGAGCGCACTCTGCAGTTCGATGTCGGGATTGAGCCCGGGATGCAGCTGTCGGTACATCTTGCAGATGATCGGAGAACCGCCGCCTTCGTAGATCACGGAGGTGTTGGACTGCTCGCTGCTGACCACTCGCGCGACTCGCGCGGCCGGGGCGCTCATCGCCGACACTGAATGCCCTGCCGCGGTCGTCTGCGGCCCTTCCGCGGTGCTGCCGGAGAGTATGAGCGTGAGCAGCGCATCGGTGTACGCCGCGTCGAATGGCCCGTCGATGAACGTCGTCCCGGGCTCCGGGCTCCCGATGACGTGCTCGGGGTCGCAGACCACGGTCTCGGTGGCGCGCGCGACGATGGGAAGCTGATAGAGCACGGCCGGCAGCGCGCCCTCATCCGCCACGAGGAACGTGCGTATGTGTATCTCGCCGCCCGTCGCAGACGAGGGCAGGTCCCACCACGACACCAGGCGAAGGCTCGGTGGGCGTCCTTTCGCGGCGTACCACCGCTGCCGCGGCATCCAGGCCGCAAGGCACGCCAACGTGCTGTCCATACCTGTGAGGGTATGCCCCGCGTGCGCTAGCTGTCGAGAACCGGCTGCAAGCGCTTGCAGTGTGTCGGATCGCGGCTACTCGTCCTCGCCGGACTCCAATGGCTGGGCGATCTCGATGACGGGAGCGACGGGGATCACGATCGACTCGACCGCACCGCCTCCGCCCAGACCGACGAGATCGAGCGATCCGGCGTCGATGGGCGCGGCATCCGCAAGCCGTTCTGCGGCCGTCTCCGCGCGCAGCGGTTCGCCCGGAAGCCCAGGAAGTTCGTCGTTGTGCTCCGGTCGCTGCATGAACAGACCCATACCGACATTCTCGCCCCTGCTCGCGTGGCGCGGGTCACATCACGAACCGCCACAGGTACTCCTCGCCGTCGCCAGGACGGAACCAGGCCAGCGTCACGATCGTCTCATCGGGCTCTGCATCGCACAGGCAGAGTTCCGCAGTGTCGCCGGGCGGCATCTGTCCCCAGTGCTCCGTGACGGCGCTGCGTCCGAGGTCGAGGAAGACGCGCACGAAATCCACCGCGGCGGGGCCGACGTTCGTGACGAGCGGATGCCGATCGTAGATGCGATCGACCCGCCAGGGCACGCGGTAGGCGAGTGGCGGGCGCGGTTCCTGGGGCTCGAAAGCGTGCAGCATGGCCGCCACCGTAGGGGCCGGAGCCGACGCCACGAACCGGATTTCGCGCGGATCAGAGGGCGCTGTGCAATCTCCGCCGCGGGGTCTCGCGACGGCACAACGGGGGAGGAACCGCGGATCTCAGCGGTCGTCCGGGCGAACCCCGGGATCAGGCGCGTCCGCGTCCGGATCCGGTCGGAGCTCGTCCGGTGCGCTCGTGCCCTCGATCGCACGCCGCGGCCGATGCACCACCCTGCTTCCCAGCCGACCGACCGCACCCGCGCTCCGCGTCACCCCGCCGACCACCGCGTGTCCCGCTCGACGGATGCCGAGGCTGGCCGCACGCTCCAGGCGCTGGGCCCCGGGGCGGGGTTCGAGATCGGGCGGGAGGATCGCCGGAGGCGGGCCGAATGCGCGGCGCGCGTTGACCAGCACGCGCCTGCCCAGGATGTTGTTGCCCGCCCCGCCGATCGCCGCGCCGATGCCGAACGGCAGGGCCTTGCCGATCCAGGATGCTCCGCCCCGCGCGGCGAACTGATGGATGAACGTGGTCTTGAGCCGGTCGACGAGGGGGCCGACTGCGGCGCGGGGGAGCGTCTTGGTGACGAGCTCACCCCAGTACTTGTCGCGAGACGGGCCGCGCCCGGCGACCTGACCGGCGAGCTGGGCCACGAGATCGACGCCTTCCTTGCCGAGCATGAGCGTGAGCACGAGGGCTCGGGCACGGTCCGGATCCGCCACGGGAATGCCGTGCACCTCGGTCACGGACTGCGCGAAGAGCGCCGTCGCCTCGAGGAATGCCACCGTCTCGACGCCGCTGAGAGCGAGAGTGACGCCCGTGCCGATGCCCGGCACGACGGCGGTGGCCCCCACCGCGGCGCCACCGGTCGTCACAGCCGCGAGATAGCGGCGCTCGAGGATTTGCACGATGTCCGCGGAGGAGGCATCCGGATGCCGAAGGCGGATGCTTCGCAGATGCGCGAGCACGACCGGGCGCTGGATGGCGAGCACTCGATCGAGTGCCCGGATCGATCGAGGATGTTCGTCCGAGCCGGCAGGCGGCAGCCCGCCCTGCCACGGAGAGTCCTCGGGCAGGGTGTGGATACGGTGCACCTTCTCGGCCATCGCGCCGATCCTAACCGCCGCGCCTGTCGATCAGCGGGGGTTGACACGCCCTGTGAGGGCCGCGCGACCGAGGGTCAGACGAACAGGTTCGCGCGCTCGAGGTCCTCGGCGAAGTCGACCTCGACGGCGTACAGGTCCGAGATGTCCAGCGGCTCGAGAAGAAGCCCGTCCTCGACGATCGCCAGCTCGAGTCCGCGCTCGAAGTAGTCCTGGTCGTCGACGCGGCTCAGCTGCCGCATGAACGCCTTCTTGTCACGGCTGGAGATGTAGTTGATACCCACGGCTTCGCCGATCCCGCCCTTGACGGTCTTGGAGAGCTCGTTGATGTGGCCCTCGGCCGTGACCGTGTACTTCACCTCTTCGTCGCTCACCTTGGACGTGTTCACCGTGACGAAGGACTGATCGCGCTCGATGAGCTCGATCGCGCGCCCGAGGACGCGGGGGTCGAAGACGACATCGCCGTTCATCCACAGCACGCCACCCTTGCCGGTCTTCGCGAGGGCGCGAAGCAGGCTCTTGGACGTGTTGGTCTGGTCGTAACGGTCGTTGTACACGTAATGAACGTCGGGGAACGCCTCGACGATCGCCTCAGCGCGATACCCGACAACGGTGGTGATCTCGGCGTCACGGCCGAACGCGGCACGGATGTTGTCGTGCTGCTGCTGCATGATGCTGCGGCCGTCGCTGAGCTCGGTCAGCGGCTTGGGCAGGCTGCGCCCGAGTCGCGAGCCCATTCCGGCTGCGAGGATGACGGTTTGAAGGGTCAATGTAACTCCTGAAGTCCACGATTCACTGCCGGTTCACCGACAAGACACCCCTTCGTGCCTGGCCCATGGTAGCGATGACGCCTGGGAACGTGCAGAATGATCGGCCGCCGTTGCTGATTTGTGACATAACGCGGATGCTGAGATTCGGCGTCACCGACTTCCCCGTCTGACGGAGGCCCTTGATACGTTTGTTTGGTGACAGCCTCCCTCCCGGTGCCGAATGACATCGATCCGGAAGAGCCGGACGGTCACGCCAGTGCGCCGGTCGTCCGGCTTCCCGCGACGGTGAAGCCGGCCTCCGACGCGCACGAATCGCCCCGCAAGCCGCGGCCCAAGGGCGGGCGCAAGCCCGCCGCCAAGACCAAGCGTCCGACGCAGGCCGCGGCTCCGGTCGCGGATCCCGGTCCGCCACCCCCGCTGCCGACGGACCTGGATGTCGCAGCGATCGTGGCGGCTGACATCGTGGTCCCCCCGAAGCCGCCGCTCCCCGCGCCGCTGACCGAAGCCGTCCCCTCGGCGGTCGAGGAATCCGAGACCGGTGCCCTGGCCGAACCCGAGTCCGTCTCGGTCGAGCCCGAGATCGAGCCGGAACCCGAGGCCGAGCCTCAGGTCGAAGGCGAGCCTCAGGTGGAAGGCGAGCCTGGAGTCGAGACCGAGTCCCAGGTCGAAAGCGAGCCCCAGGCCGGAACCGAGCCCGAAGCGCACGCGACGGCCGTCGTCGAGCGTGAAGCCGATACGGTCCGGGCCGCGACAGTGGTCGAGGATGAAGGCGCCGCGCCGGTCGAGCACGAGGCGGAGGTCGGGCCGGAGCACGTGGTCGCACCGGTCATCGTGCCTGGCCGCGAGCCTGAGCCTGAGCCCGAACCAGAGCCTGAGCCCGCGGCCGCACCGGTCGTACCGCCGCCTGCGGCCGCGGCATCCGGTGACGTGCTCGTTCTTCGCGGGGTCACGAAGCGGTTCGGCGGTACGCATGCCGTCGAGGGCATCGACCTGACCGTCCCCGCCGGCACGTTCTATGGTCTGGTCGGCCCGAACGGTGCCGGCAAGACCACGACGCTGTCGATGATCGCGGGGCTGCTGAATCCCGACCGCGGCACGATCCGGGTCGGTGGCGTGGACGCCGCGGCGAAGCCGCTCGCGGCGAAGAAGCTGATGGGCGTCCTGCCCGATCGCCTGCGCACATTCGATCGCCTCACGGGGCGGCAGCTCCTCTATTACTACGGTGTTCTGCGCGGGCTCTCTCCGGCGGTCGTGGAAAGCCGGACAGCCGATCTGGCGCGCGCGTTCGATCTGGAGGGCGCGCTGGGGCGCAGCGTCTCGGACTATTCGGCGGGCATGCTCAAGAAGGTCATGCTCGCGGGAGCGCTGATCCACTCTCCGCGCCTGCTCGTGCTCGATGAGCCGTTCGAGGCCGTCGACCCGGTCTCGAGCGCCATCATCCTCGACATCCTCTCCACGTACGTCGCGCATGGGGGGACGGTGATCCTCTCGAGCCACGGCATGGAGCTCGTGGAGCGCGTCTGCACGCGCGTGGCCGTGCTGGTGGCCGGGCAGGTGCTTGCTGAGGGCACCGTCGACGAGGTGCGCGGCGAGCTGACGCTCGAACAGCGTTTCGTCGAGCTCGCCGGCGGCCTCAGCGACGTGGAGGGCCTGGAATGGCTGCACACGTTCTCCGACTGAGGCTGGCGCTGCTCTTCGGGACGCTGCGCGGCCGCCCGTCGCATGTGATCCGCGTCGTCGCGGGGCTGGTGATCCTCGCCGGGGCGACCGCTGCGGCGTGCTGGGCGATCCTGACCATGCGGGACGCCGACACCGATGTCGTCCTCGCCGTCACGGTCCTCGGCGGCTCGGGCGTCACGCTCGGATTCGCTCTCGCACCGCTCATCGGCGCGGCGGAGGATCCGCTGGACCCGCGACGTTTCGCACTGCTCGCACCGTCGCGAGGCCGGCTCGCCGCGGTGCTCGCCGTGGTGGGCCTGATCAGCGTGCCCATCCTCGTTCTGCTCGCGATCGCCGTCAGTGCCGCCGTGGTGTGGTCGGAGTCGGGCGTGCCGCCCGTGTTCACGATCCTCGGGGTGGTTCTCGGAATCGTCACGTGCTCCCTTCTCGCGCGGGTGTGCATGGCCCTCGCGGCCCTGTTCCTTCGGGAGCGCCGCTCTCGCGAGCTGTCGGGCGTGTTCGTCCTGGTGGTGCTCGTCGTGGTGGTTCCCGTCGGCGTCTTCCTGGCATCCCTCGAGTGGGAGGGCACCGTCCCGCCGCAGCTGGTCGAGGCCGTCTCGACACTTGCCCTGACCCCGCTGGGAGCCGGGTGGGCACTCCCGGGAGTCGTGGCGACCGGCGGCAACCTCTGGCTCACCGTCGTCGTCGCCGTCGCGACGGTCGCGGTCCTCGGCCTGCTGTGGACGTGGGCCGTGCACCGATTGCTCACCACGACCGAGCGCCCCCTGTCCACCCGCGACCGCGGCGGTCTCGGCTGGTTCGCCGTGGCGCCGGGCACACCGGGTGGCGCGATCGCCGCACGCAGTCTGCACTACTGGTTCAGGGACAGGCGCTATGTCGTCAACGCGTTGATCATCCCGATCGCCGCCGCGATCACGGTCGTCCCTCTGCTGATCGCCGGGGTTCCCCCCGAGCTCGTCGTGCTGGTGCCCGTGCCGTTCGCGGCGCTCTTCCTGGGATGGCTGCCGCACAACGATGTCGCATACGACTCGACGGCGGTGTGGATGCATGTCGCCAGCGGCGTGCGAGGGATCTCGGACCGCGTCGGTCGCCTCGTCCCCGTCGTCCTCATCGGCGTGCCCCTGTTGGCCGTCGCGATCCCCGTCGCGATCTCCCTGCATGGCCGATGGGCGCTGCTTCCCGCGATGGTCGGCGTGTGCGCCTCGCTCTTCCTCGCCGGTCTCGGATTATCGAGCGTCTCGTCGGTGCTGGCCCCCTATGCGGTCTCACGCCCGGGCGAGAGTCCCTTCCAGCAGCCGCAGCGCACCAGCGCCACGGGCGCGATCGCGCAGGCGCTCGTGATGCTCGGCGGGCTCGCGCTGGCGATCCCCGCGCTGTGGTGGTCGTGGCGCGCTCTGAACGGCGAGGCGGATGCCGCGACCACGGCGATGTGGACGGGCATCGGTGTGGGACTCGGTGTCCTCGTCGTGGGAGTCGTCGTCGGATCCCTGGCATTCGAGCGACGCGGCGGGCGGATCATGGAGTTCGCGGAGGCGACGTGAGCCGGGTCCCGCGCGCTGCCGACGGGCTAAACTGACTCACCATGAGCACACCTGTCGAAGGCCCCGATCAGGGTGGACTCGCGACCCTCGACCGCGAGCTCGAAGAGCTCATCCGCGAAGAGAGCGTCGAGCCGGGCGATCATGAGCGCTTCTCGCACTACGTGAAGAAGGACAAGATCCTCGAGTCGGCCATCACCGGCAAGCCGGTGCGCGCGCTGTGCGGGAAGAAGTGGACGCCGGGCAGAGACCCCGAGAAGTTCCCGATCTGCCCCACCTGCAAAGAGATCTACGAGTCCCTCGGCGGCTGAGCATCCGGCTGGGCCGGCTCACTCCGCGTCGACGTAGACCGTGGGGATCGCCGGATCGGAGCGGCTGAGCGCGAGAGCCCGTACCGGCAACTCCTCGCGTACGCGTGCGTGGTGCGCGCGCGCGGCCTCGACGCCCGCGGCTCCTTCGTACGAGGCATCCGGTTCCCCCTCGGCCATGAGCGTGACCTGCAGCGCACGCGCTCCGGGATGTGACGCCACGGTCTGCAGCTGCTCGAAGCCGTCCGAGACGGCGATCAGCTCGCTCGTGGCCGTGCCGTCGTCGAGCGTGCGGAAGGCGGCCTTGCGGCCGCCCTTGGATCCCTTGTCGGTCGAGGCCTTCGCCACCGCGACCCAGCCGCCGGCGTCGTCCTGCCGCGCGACGAGCTTGTAGACCATACCGGCCGTCGGGCTTCCCGAGCCGGTGACCACCGAGGTCCCGACCCCGTAGGAATCGACAGGGGATGCCGCCAGCGACGCGATCGCGAACTCGTCCAAGTCGCTCGTCACGGTGATCCGGGTGCCGGTCGCGCCCAGCTCGTCCAGTTGGGCACGCACATCGGCGGCCACCGTCGGCAGGTCGCCCGAGTCGATGCGGACGCCGCCGAGCCCGGCACCCGCGACCCGGACCGCCGTCGCGACGCCCTCGCGGATGTCGTAGGTGTCGACCAGAAGTGTCGTCTCCACGCCGAGCGCCTCGATCTGCGCGCGGAACGCAGCCTCTTCGCTGTCGTGCAGCAGGGTCCACGAGTGCGCAGCGGTGCCCATTGTCGGGATGCCCCAACGCCGTCCCGCCTCGAGGTTCGAGGTCGCGCCGAAGCCGGCGATGTATGCGGCTCGCGCGGCGGCGACGGCCGAGGACTCGGCGGCGCGCCGCGACCCCATCTCGGCCAGCGGGCGCTCTCCGGCGGCGACGCTCATGCGGGCGGCGGCCGTGGCGATGGCGGAATCGTGGTTGAGGACGCTGAGGGCGAGGGTCTCCAGAACGACGGCCTCGGCGAACGTGCCCTCGACGGTGAGGATCGGCGAGCCGGGGAAGTAGAGCTCGCCCTCGCGGTAGCCCGTGATCGAGCCGGTGAAACGGTATTCCTCGAGGAAGTCGAGGGTCGCGGCATCCACCACGTTCTCGTCCTTCAGGAAGCGCAGCTCGTCCTGGCCGAACCTGAAGTCGCGGATCAGCTCCAGCAGGCGCCCCGTTCCCGCGACGACGCCGAACCGTCGTGCCCCCGGCAGACGGCGGGCGAACAGCTCGAAGACGCAGCGTCGCTCGGCGGTGCCGTCGCGCAGCGACGCGTCGAGCATCGTGAGTTCGTAGCGGTCCGTCAACAGCGCGGTCGAGGGACCGCCGTCCTGAGCCTGTCGAAGGGTCATGCGGGTCAGCCTAGTGATCGGCTGGCGTAGGCTGGGGCATCGTGACCCTTCGGCAGGCTCAGGACGGCGCGGACGCGCCGATCGGAATCTTCGATTCCGGTGTCGGCGGGCTCACCGTCGCCCGTGCCGTCTCGGCTCAGCTGCCGCGCGAGTCGATCCTGTACATCGGCGACACCGCGCGATCGCCGTACGGGCCCAAGCCCATCGCGGATGTGCGCCGCTACTCGCTCGAGATCCTCGACGCGCTCGTCGATCAGGGCGTGAAGATGCTCGTGATCGCGTGCAACACCGCCTCGGCGGCGATGCTGCGCGACGCGCGGGAGCGCTACGACGTCCCGGTCGTCGAGGTGATCGGGCCGGCCGTGCGCACCGCGATGTCGACAACCCGCAACGGCCGCATCGGGGTCATCGGCACGGCCGGGACCATCGGATCGGGCGCCTACCAGGACATGCTCGAGGTCAACGAGAGGCTGACGGTGTTCGCGCAGGCGTGCCCGCGCTTCGTCGAGTTCGTCGAAGACGGCGTCACCGACTCGCCCGAGGTGCTGGCGGTCGCCGAGGAGTACCTCGCGCCGCTGCGTCACGCCGGCGTCGACACGCTCGTGCTGGGCTGTACGCACTACCCGTTCCTCGAAGGCGCCATCAGCTATGTGATGGGCCCCGAAGTGAGCCTCGTCTCGAGCGACACCGAGACCGCGAAGGACGTCTACCGGCAGCTCGTGTCGCGCAACCTGCTCGCGGGACCGGATGCCACGCCCCGCCACGTCTACGAGGCCACCGGCGCGTCCGCCGATGAGTTCCTCGACCTCGCTCACCGGCTCATGGGCCGCGAGGTGACCGCCGTCCGGCTCGTGCAGACCGGCGCCATCGACCTTCCGACCGCCTGACCCGAGGAGCCTCCATGACCGAACTTGTGCGCGCGGACGGTCGCGCCGCCGACCAGTTGCGTCCCATCACCATCGAGCGCGGGTGGTCGAGCCACGCCGAGGGCTCGGCGCTCATCTCGTTCGGCGGCACCAAGGTGCTGTGCACCGCGTCGTTCACCAACGGCGTGCCGCGCTGGCTGGTCGGCAAGGGCAAGGGCTGGATCACCGCGGAGTACGCGATGCTGCCCCGCGCCACCAACAGCCGCAACGACCGCGAGAGCGTCAAAGGCAAGATCGGTGGGCGCACGCATGAGATCTCCCGGCTGATCGGCCGGGCGCTGCGCGCCGTCGTCGACACCAAGGCTCTGGGTGAGAACACCATCGTCATCGACTGCGACGTGCTGCAGGCGGACGGCGGCACCCGGACCGCGGCGATCACCGGCGCCTACGTCGCGCTCGCCGACGCGATCGAGTGGGGTCGCGCGAAGAAGTTCATCGGTCAGAAGGCCACGCCTCTCCTCGACTCGGTCGCGGCGGTCTCGGTGGGCATCGTCGACGGCGAGCCCCTCCTCGACCTCGCGTACGTCGAGGATGTCCGTGCCGAGACCGACATGAACGTGGTCGTGACCGGCCGCGGACTCTTCGTCGAGGTGCAGGGCACGGCCGAGGGGGCGCCGTTCGACAAGCGCGAGCTCGACGCGCTGCTCGAGCTCGGCGTGAACGGCTGCGCGGCGCTGCGCGGCCACCAGCTCGCCGCCCTCGAGCCGGTCGCTTCGGAGTGACGGACGTGAGCCGGTCGTTGAGCGAGCGAAGCGAGTCGGAACGCAGCATCGTGCTCGCGACGCACAACCCGCACAAGGTCGAGGAGTTCCAGGCGATCGTCGCGGGGACCCGCCCCGACCTCCAGGTGATCGGCTACGACGGACCCGAGCCGGTGGAGGACGGCGTCACCTTCGCTGAGAACGCCCTGATCAAGGCCCGGGCCGCGGCCGCGCACACCGGGCTCCCGGCTCTCGCCGATGACTCGGGCATCTGCGTCGACGTGCTCGGCGGAGCGCCCGGTGTCTTCTCGGCGTATTGGGCCGGACACGCGAAGGATGCCGCCGCGAACCTGAACCTCCTGCTCGACCAGCTCTCCGACATCCGGGATCCCCACCGCACCGCACAGTTCGTGTCGACGATCGCCCTCGTCGTGCCGGCGGGGTCACCGGGATCGGATGCCGGCGTCGAACACGTCGTCGAAGGCATCTGGCCCGGACGCCTGGCCACGGCGGCCGCCGGGGCCGGCGGGTTCGGGTACGACCCCGTGTTCGTGCCGGACGGCCAGCCCGCGGATGCTGAGCGGACCGTGGGCGAGTGGACCGCGGCGGAGAAGAACGCGGAGTCCCACCGCTCGCGCGCGTTCGCCGCTCTCGCGCCGCTCCTGGCCGGACTCTGACCCGGTCCCGCTCAGTCGAGTGAGGCGATCGGCAGCTCGAGCGCCGAGGGATGCCCGGCGCCCGCGTGCACGGTGCAGGTGATGCGCGGGCTCGAGCGGTAGAGCGCAGGGAAGGATCCCCACAGCGGATTGCGCGGCGACAACGAACGCCCGCCGACGTGAAGGCGCAGCTCGTCGCCCGCACGGAAGAGCGTCGCCGATGGTGCGAAGTCGATCTCCACCGGCTGCGGCTCTCGCGTCGCAAGGACCCGCCGAAAGCCCGTTGCGACGTAATCCCGTCCGAATCCGTACGAGCCCTCGAAGGGGATGAAGCGGTTCGCGGTCCATTTGGACAGCCCCGCGAACAGCGACAGAGGCGCTTCCTCGGCCGCGCTGATCCACAGCCGCACGCGAGCCTCGCCGGTGACCTCGGTGTCTTCGTCGAAAGTCCACGAGAAGGCCGCCGCACGACGGCGTGCCGGAAACGTGACCGGGGAGGCGTGCTCGGGCACGGCAGTGTCGAGCGCGCCGTGGCCGCTCAGATGGAGCGTGCGGGTCTCGCCGGGCGGGGGCCATCGGTCCTCGTGGCGGACCGCGAGCACCGCGTCGCGTCGCTCTCGCACCTCCAGCCGCACGCGGGGCAGGGTCTGCGCAGCATCCTGGAGATGCGTCTGCAGAAAGGCGAGCTGCGCCGCCTTCGCCTCGTCGCCGTAGAAGGTCGCCCACTTGCCGCCGCGGTGCGTGTAAAGGTGGCGCGCCGAGGACGAGACCTCGCGGAAGGCCCGGAAAGACCCCCTCGTGTGCAGATTCGCGTCCGAGAAGCTGCCGCACACGAGCATCGGCACGTCGATCCGCCGCAGGTCGGGCACGAGCGAATCCCACCACGCATCTTCGTCCGGACGTGCCGCGACCTCGGCGCCGAGGTCCGGCGCCATGCGCGCCGATCGGCGCACGAGCGTCGTCCACAGTCGTGAGAAGCCGACTTCGCGGACGCCGCCGGGGTAGAAGAAGTCCTGGTACGCGTTCGTGAACCCCTCCCAGGGAGCGATCGCCCGCAGGTGTGGCGGGCGCGTCGCCGCCACCTTGTACTGCGAAATGGCGAGATACGACACGCCCAGCATGGCCACGCCGCCGTCGCACCATTCCTGCTGTGCGATCCACTCGATCGCGGCATGGAGGTCCTGCGCCTCCGCGTCGCTCATGAGAGATCCGACCCCGTCGGAACGACCGGCCCCGCGCACGTCGAGGTTGACGAGCGCGAATCCGCGCGGAACCCACCACGACGGGTCCGGCGCCTCCCAGCTCGTCTCGTCCGAGATGTGGATCTGCTCGGTCTGGCGCAGAAACCGGAACTGCGGGTTGATGCGATACCCGCGCCGGGTACGACGGGGAAGGACGTCCTTCCCATAGGGGTGTGCGCAGAGGATGGCGGGCACGGGTCCGGCGCCGGCCTGCAGATAGACGTTGGCCCGCAGGATGGTGCCGTCCCGCATCGGGATCTCGACGTCCTGCTGCTTGCGCACGCGAGGATCCATCGGCGTCACGACGACCGGGGGTCGCAGCATCCGGGAGACCCGTTGGAGGGCGTACTGCGCGGCGCCGGAACGTCGCCAGGGCCGATCGGTCGTGGGCGTCGTGCGCTGCATCACAGCGGCACGCTAGCACCCACCCGCACCGCCGGGGTGAGAAGGACACTCATTCCCGAGTACGTGAAGTGCGCCGCGCGGACGGAGTCCGCCGCCTAGCCTGGAGACATGCACGACCATGCGCCGAGCGGCGTCCGCGGGGCGGGTAACCGTCGCCTGCTGGCGATCTCGCTCGCGATCACCACGGTGGTCATGGTGGTGCAGATCATCGGCGCCGCTCTCTCGGGTTCGCTCGCTCTCCTCGCCGATGCGGCGCACATGTTCACGGATGCCGCTGCCTTGGTGATCGCCCTGGTCGCAAGCATCGTCGCTGCGCGGCCGGCGAACGATCGCCGCACCTTCGGGTACCAGCGTGCCGAGGTGTTCGGAGCCCTGGTCAACGGCATCATCCTCATCGCGTTGTCGGCGTGGGTCGCCGTCGAAGGCGTCTCGCGCCTCTTGTCACCCTCCGATGTCGAGGTCGCCGGCGGACTCATGCTGGGCGTCGCCATCGTGGGTCTCGTCGCCAACGCGGTGGCGATGTGGTTGCTGAGCTCGGCGCAGCGGCGCAGCATCAATGTGCGCGGCGCCTACCTCGAGGTGCTCGGCGACCTCATCGGCTCGGCCGCGGTCATCGTCGCGGCGATCGTGATCCTCGTGACCGGGTGGGCGCAGGCCGACGCGATCGCGTCGCTGTTCATCGCGGCCATGATCATCCCGCGAGCGATCGGACTGATGCGCGAGGTCGTGTCGGTCCTCGCCGAGTCCGTGCCGAAGGGCACGCACGTCCGTGAGATCCGCGAGCACATCCTCGGGACCCCCGGTGTCGTGGATGTGCATGACGTGCACGTGTGGCAGCTGACGCGCGGCGCCCCGGTGTTCTCGGCCCACGTGGTGGTCGACGAGGCGGCGCTGCAGGACGGCAGGGCATCCGGCATCCTGAGTCAACTGCAGACATGTCTGTCGCAGCACTTCGACGTCGCGCATTCGACCTTTCAGCTCGAGCCGGCCGGTCACGTCGAGCACGACGCCCACGCGTGACCCCGCGGGCCTCAGTTCTCGCGTCGCACCTCTGCCGGTGACTTGTCGGGACGCAGACCCCGCCACCGCGGGTGGCGGAGGATGCCGCCCGGCGTGAACTCGCCGTACTCGACCTCGCCGACGAGTTCGGGCCGCACCCAGAGCGCGTCTCGGGCGTCGAGCGGCGGCACGCCGACGAGGGGGCTCTCGTCGGTGCGCAGGGGAGTGAGCTTCTGCAGCAGCGTGGCGAGCATCGAGTCGCTGAATCCGGTGCCGACGCGGCCCGCGTACTGCAGCCCGTCAGCCCCCGGAATGCCCAGCAGCAGCGAGCCGAACGTGCCGCTGCGTCCGCCCTTGCCGGGACGGATGCCGGCGATCACCACCTCCTGGGTGTGCGTGATCTTCACCTTGAGCCAGGACTCCGATCTGCCTGCCCGGAGGTACCGCGACGCCGGATCCTTCACGACGATGCCCTCCAGTCGCAGCTGCCGGCTGACACCGAGCGCCGCATCGACGTCGTCGAACACCGGCGGAACCGCGATCGCGTCGACGGTGTCGTCCGCGATCGCTTCGAGCACGTCCCGTCGCTCCCGCAACGGCAGGACGGCCAGGTCGTCCCCGTCGTGCGAGAGCACGTCGAACAGGTAGTAGCGCACGGGCGTGCGGCGCGCCTCGCGGGCGATGTCGCCGGCCCGCTCGAGGTTCATCCGGGTCTGCAGCAACGGAAAGCTCGGCCGTCCGTCCGGTTCCAGCGCCACGAGCTCGCCGTCCACCACCGCCGGCTCGTCGCCCAGGCCGGCGTCGACCGCCGTCAGCTCGGGGTAGCGGTGGGTGATCTCGTTGCCGCTGCGCGCGTAGAGGCGCAGTCGCGAGCCGTCCCACGAGCCGACGGCGCGGATGCCGTCCCACTTCATCTCGACCCACGACGGCTCGCCCCATCGCTGCGCCGACTGGCGGGCCGCGGCCGGGGTCGCGGACGTCGCCAGCATCGGCCGGAGGGCGTCCGCAGGTGGAGCGGCAGCGGCGGAAGGTGCGACGTCGGTGCGCGGTGCCGGCCCGGGTGGGGAGCGGCGGGCGGATGCCGCGGGCCGAGGCTCGTCGGCCTGCGGGCTGGGCTCGACGGGGATGCCGTCCGGCTGCGGCCGGCCGTCGGCATCCGTCTTCATCCGATGCAGCAGCCAGCTGGACTTCTCACCGTCGCCCTCGGTGCGGATGAGGGCCAGCCGGACGCGTCCGAGCGGACCTCCCGGTCGACCTTCGAGCGTCGCGATGATCTCGTCATCGCGCCACTTCTCGAGGTCGTACCGGCCGTCGTCCCAGATGGTCACCGTGCCGCCGCCGTACTCGCCGGCGGGGATCGTGCCCTCGAACGTGGCGTACTCCATCGGGTGGTCCTCGGTCTGCACGGCGAGGTTGTTGCGCTTGTACGAGTGCGGCACGCCCCGGGGCACCGCCCAGCTGACCAGCACGCCGTCGCGCTCCAGGCGGAAGTCCCAGTGCAGCCGCGTGGCGTGATGCTCCTGGATGACGAACTGCGGCTTGTCGTCCGTAGGGGCCGCCCCGAGCGGATTGCGCGGCACCGGCTCGGGGGTGCGGTCGGCGCTGCGCTTGGCGATGTAGGGCGCGAGCGGGCCGGTCTCGGCTTCGCGACCGCCGGCGTGGAAGCCCAGCGGCGCCATCGGGTCGCCGATCTCGTCGATGCGCTCGAGCACCTCGGTGAAGTCGAGGTGGCGCAGGTCGGGGTCGTCCAGCTCTTCCCACGTGCGTGGAGCGGCGACCGTGGGATGCATGCGCCCGCGCAGAGAGTACGGCGCGATCGTCGTCTTAGAGCCGTTGTTCTGGCTCCAGTCGATCAGTACCTTGCCGCGTCGCTCGGACTTCTTCATGCTGCTGACCACGAGGTCGGGATGATCCGCCTCGATCGCGCGGGCGAGCTCGTTGGCCAGGGCCGACGCCTGCTCGCTCGACTGCCCGGGCGGCAGTGCCGCGTAGAGGTGGATCCCCTTGCTCCCGCTGGTCACCGGGTAGGGCTCGAGGCCCATGCCTTCCAGGATCGTCCGTGCCCAGCCGGCGACCGTGGCGCATTCGGCCAGGCCGACGCCGGGGCCCGGGTCGAGGTCGAGCACGAGACGATCGGCATCACCGCGTGCGCCGTCCGGAGCGAAGCGCCACTGCGGCACGTGCAGCTCGAGGCTCGCGACCTGCGCCAGGTACACCAGCGTGGGCACGTCGCCCACGAGCGGATAGTCCTTCGGTCCGGTCGAGTGGGGGATCGGCATCCGTCTCACCCAGGAGGGTGCGCCCCGCTCGAGGTCCTTTGCGAAGAAGACCATGCCGGGATCGTCCTCGGTGCCGACGCCGTCTGGCCACCGTTTGCGGGTGACCGGGCGCCCGACCACGTGCGGGATCATGACCTCGGCGATGCGCGTGTAGTAGTCGATCACCTCGCCTTTGGTGGTGCCCGTCTCGGGGTAGAGCACCTTGTCGAGGTTGGTGATACGCAGTCGCCTTCCGCCGATCCGCACCAGTTGCTCTCCGCCGGGCATGGGTTCAGGGTAGCCGTGACCGGTGTTACCGGTGTGTACTTGTGGGATGAGGGCGATCTGGAAGGGTGCACTGACGTTCGGGCTCGTGAACGTGCCGGTCAAGGTGTACTCCGCGACCGAAGACCACGATGTCTCGCTGCATCAAGTGCACAACAAGGACGGCGGACGCATCCGCTATCAGCGCGTGTGCGAGATCGACGGCGAGGTGGTGCCGTACTCCGACATCGACAAGGCGTACGACGACGGCGAGAAGACCGTCGTGCTCACCAAGGACGACCTCGCGTCGCTCCCGGCCGAGAAGAGTCGTGAGATCGACGTCGTGGAGTTCGTGCCGAGCGACCAAATCGATCTGCTGACGCTCGATCGCGCGTACTACCTCGAGCCCGACTCGGCGTCGCCCAAGGCGTACGTGCTCCTGCGCAAGACGCTGGAGCAGACCGACCGGACCGCGATCGTCCGCTTCTCGCTGAGGCAGAAGACGCGCCTGGCCGCGCTGCGGGTCCGCGGTGACGTGCTGGTGCTGCAGACGCTGCTGTGGGCCGATGAGGTGCGCGAGGCGGCGTTCCCGGCCCTGGACGAGTCGGTGCGCATCTCTGCGAAAGAGCTCGAATTGTCGGCATCCCTCGTCGAGAGCTTCGCCAGCGACTTCGATCCCGAGGAGTTCACCGACGAATACCAGGCCGAGCTCCGCACGCTGATCGAGGCGAAGCTCGAGAAGGGCGACGCCGTCGACACCGCCGAGACCTTCGGCGACCACGAGGAGGAGGAGACCGGCGGCGAGGTCATCGACCTCATGGCGGCTCTGCGGGCGAGCGTCGAGAAGTCACGCGCGGCGCGCGGCGGCTCGGACTCGAAGGAGTCCACGAAGAAGGATGCCGGGGGCTCCGCGAAATCCGAGAGCAAGGCGTCCGGCTCGTCGGCCAAGAAGCCGGCGGCCAAGAAGACCGCCGAGAAGAAGCCGGCAGCCAAGAAGAAGGCTTCCTGACGCGACGACCCGACTCCGGGTCCCGGTTCAGCCCTTCGGGGCCTCGCCGTGCTCGGGCCCGCGCTCGAAGACCTCGGGGTCGAGGACGAGTGCCTCGGCCTCGGCCTCGTCGGTGACGACGTCCTTGCCGGCTGCGGCGGCCTTCTTGGCCTTGCTGCGCTCGCGAAGGTAGTGCCACAGCGTGACCAGGGCGGTGCCGCCGACGGCGATCAGCAGAATGATGTCGATGTACTCGGTGACGAGGTCACGCACGAACGGGATGAAGCCGATGGCGTAGCCGAACATCGTGAGGCCGAAGCCCCACAGCACGGCCCCGATGAGGTTGTAGAGCGTGTACTTGCCCTTGTGCATGTGGCCGACGCCCGCCGCGACCGGCGCGAAGGTGCGGACGATCGGCACGAAGCGGGCGAGGATGATCGTCAGGCCGCCGAAGCGCTCGAAGAACGCGTTGGTGCGCTCGACGTTCTTGACGCTGAACAGACCGCTCTCTTTGCGTTCGAAGACCGCGGGACCGGCCTTGTGGCCGATGAGATAGCCGACCTCCCCGCCGACGAACGCGGCGAGCCCGATGAGGAGCGCCACCCACCACACGCTGATTCCGAAGACGCCGTTCGGCGCCGCCGCGGTGGAGTGCGACAGCAGTCCCGCGATGACCAGGAGGGTGTCACCGGGCAGCAGGAAGCCGACGAGCAGGCCCGTCTCGGCGAATACGATGAAGCAGACCACGACGAGGGCCCACGGGCCTGCCCATGCGATGATCGCGGCCGGATCGAGCCAGGGGATCAGGGCGGTAGGAACTGCGTGCACGGTGGGATTCCCGTCGGTCGAGGTGTCGGCGGTCTGCGAACGTCCGCGTGCGGAAGGTGGGACTTGAACCCACACGCCCGGAGGCACAGGAACCTAAATCCTGCGTGTCTGCCAATTCCACCACTCCCGCGAGTGGGATCAGTCTACTGACGCCGCTGGGGGTCGGCTGTGGGGCCGACCCCCGTATTCGTGCACTGGTCAGCGCGAGAGAACCGTGTTCCCCTCCGCCGCGAGTGCCGCGCGCACCCGCTCGGCGCGTCGCGTGTCCTTGACGAGCCACCGGTGCGCGCCCGGCTTGCGCGCCTCCGTCTTGATCTGCGAGATCGGGCTCTTGCAGGCCTCCTCCTTGAGGAGCGCGCCCAGGCGCCCGGGCACGTGCAGGCGGATGGCCGTGTCGTCGAACCGCGCGAACTGGAAGATGCCGTAGTCCCGCCCGAGGCTCACGCACATCGCGCCGATGCCGCGGTCGAAACCGGCCGGTTCCTCGCCGGAGATGCGGTTCAGCACGGTGTCGGCCGCGTGCGAGCCGAGGGGCAGCGCCGCCTGGCAGCTCATGCGCAGCGGCACGTGCGACGGGGAGGCGGCGTCACCGGTCGCGACGATGCGGTCGTCGTCGACGCTGGTGAGCGTCTCGTCGGTGACCAGCCGGCCTTCCGCGTCGGTAGTCAGCCCGCTGTGGCGGGCAAGGCCCGCGGCGGCGAAGCCCGCGGTCCAGATCGTCACGGCACTGGTCACCGTGCGCCCGTCCGCCAGTTCCACCGCGTCGGGCGTCACCGCCGCGGCAGTCGCGGCATCGCCCTCGAGCAGGACCACGTGCAGGGCCTCCAAGCGGCGGCGGATGGTTCGACGCGCGCTCGGGTGGCTGTACGGGCTCAGGATTCGACCGCATACGAGCGTGACGCGACGACCGAGCTCGGCCAGTTCTGCGGCCGTCTCGATACCGAGGGGTCCCGATCCGACGACGACGACGGGGGAGTCCTTCGGGGTGCCGGCGAGGACCCCGCGGACGCGCTCGGCCTCCTCCAGGGTCGAGATCGGCAGCGCGAACTCCGCCGCACCCGGCACCTGCAGCGAGGCGCTCGAGCTTCCCGCCGCGTAGACGAGATAGTCGTACGACAGCGGTTCGCCCTTCTCGAGGGTGACGCGTCGCCGCGCTGGGTCGATCGCGGTTGCTGTGTCGACCACCAGCTTCACCTCGCCCGCCAGCAACTCGTTGAACGGCATCACCGCATCGTCGGATCCGCCGACGAGCTGGTGCAGCCGAATCCGCTCGACGAAGCGATCGCGCGGGTTCACGAGCGTCACCGACACATCGCTCCGCTGCGTGAGGCGGTTGGCCGTCATCACTCCCGCGTAACCGCCGCCGATCACGACGACGTCGATCCTGTGTCCTGTTGCGCCCAGCATGGGTGCCTCCTTCGTGTCGATTCCTTCGACATGGAGACACCGCGCAGCGGGAGGATGTGACATCCCGCCGCCGGGCACGTCTCAGCGGCGAATGCCGAACACGAAGTAGCTGGCCGGACCGATCCAGTTGATGAGGATCGCCGGGATCCATGCGGTCTTCGGCCCGCGCACGTCGTCAGGGTGGCGGTTCGCAAGGTCCCAGAACGCCAGGAAGGCGAACACGACCTGCACGATCCCCGCGACGCCGAGGCCCGCCTTCGTACCGGGAGAGAGCTCCATCTTGGTCCTGCTCATCATGGTCCTTCCGTCTCTGAGACCATCCTGCCTCGCGCCCGCTCCGTGCGCATCTGTGGATAACTTCCGGATGCTCCCGCCCCGACTTGCGAGGATGCTTCGGTGACCCTCGCGCCCACGCCCGTCTCGACGCTCGTCGCCGAGCGCGTCCGGGAGCGGCTCCGGGCGGAGCGCGCCGATCCCTCGCGGGACCCCGATCTGGCCGCACAGATCGCCCGCGCCGAAGTGCGCAGGCACAACGACTTCGCACTCGCGAGGGGGTTGGCTCCGGTCGACGACGAGGCCGCCTGCGTGCGGGACGTTCTCGCGTCGGTCGCCGGATACGGCCCGCTGCAGGCCTACCTGGACGATCCCACGGTCGAGGAACTGTGGATCAACGCGCCCGACCGCATCTTCGTAGCGCGCGGGGGAGTGCCGGAGCGCACGCCGCTCGTGCTCACCGAGACCGCCGTACGCGATCTCGTGGAGAGGATGCTGCAGTCCAGCGGCCGTCGCGTCGATCTCAGCCAGCCCTTCGTAGACGCCTCGCTGCCTGATGGCTCCCGTCTGCACGTGGTGATCCCGGACATCACCAGGCGCCACTGGGCCGTCAACGTCCGGAAGTTCCTGCCCGCGTACCGCGACCTCGGTCGCCTCGTCGCGGCCGGCTCTCTCGATCCGTCGGCGGCGCATCTGCTGCAGGAGGCGATGGTGCAGGGCCGCTCGGTGCTCGTCTCGGGCGCGACTCACGCGGGCAAGACGACCCTGCTGGGAGCGCTCATCGCGGCCTGCCCGCCCACGCACCGGATCGTCACCGTCGAGGAGACCTTCGAGCTCGCGGTGGCCGCCGCCGACATCGTCTCGCTGCAGGGCCGCCAGCCGAGCCTCGAAGGAACGGGCGAGGTGACGCTGCGGCGCCTGGTCAAAGAAGCACTCCGCATGCGCCCCGATCGTCTCGTGGTCGGCGAGGTCCGCGACGCCGAGGCGCTCGACCTCCTGCTGGCACTCAACACCGGTGTGCCGGGCGCGGCGACCATCCACGCCAACTCGGCCCGCGAGGCGCTGAGCAAGCTCGCCGCCCTGCCCCTGCTCGCCGGACGCAACATCGACTCATCCTTCGTGCTGCCGGCGGTCGCGGCATCCGTCCATCTCGTCGTCCACTGCGAACGCGACGCGTCCGGCGCTCGCCGCGTCGTCGAGATCGTCGCCCCGGCCGGGGTGGACGGCGGCATCATCGCAGCCAGGACGCTGTACCGAGCGGGCGCAGCATGACGTTCGTCTGGGGAGCAGTGCTCGCAGCAGGTCTCCTGCTCGCGCTGTCTCCCTGGCTATGGCCGTCCGTGGTGCGCGACGCATCGGATGCGAAGCCCGGCCGGCTTTCGCGGCTGCTCGAGGACTCGGGGATGGCACGCATGTCGGCGACGTCGGTGGTCGTGGTCGCCGTCTGCTGCGCGGCGGTGGCCGCCGCGACCGCGTGGCTCGTCACCCAGGTGGCGGTCCTCTCCCTGGTCGCTGCGGCAGCCGGCGCACTCGCGCCCTTCGCATGGCTGCGCGCTCGACGTTCGCGACTGCTGCGCACGCGCCGCACCCTCTGGCCGGACGTGTGCGACCTGCTGATCGCATCGGTGCGTGCAGGCATGTCGCTCCCCGACGCCGTCGCGAGCCTCGCCGACTCCGCTCCGGCGGAGTTGCGGCCCGCTTTCGCCGCGTTCGCACGCGACGTCTCGGCCTCGGGCCACTTCGATTCCAGTGCGCAGCGACTCAAGGCGAACCTCGCCGATCCGGTCGCCGACCGCATCGTGGAGACGCTGCGCATGGCTCGTCAGGTCGGCGGCACGGAGCTCACCGCCGTGTTGCGGGCGTTGGCGACGTCCGTCCGCGCCGACGCCGCCCTGCGCGCCGAGGTCGAGTCGCGTCAATCCTGGATCCGTGGCGCCGCGGTGCTCGGTGTCGCCGCGCCGTGGGTGATCCTGGCGCTCCTGGCCATGCGCCCCGAAGGCGCGAAGGCGTACGGAAGCCCCGAGGGCATCGTCCTCATCCTCGCCGGTGCCGCGGTCTCGTTCGTCGCCTACCGCGTGATGATCCGGCTCGGCCGGCTTCCCGAGCCGCGGCGGTGGTTCGGGTGATCGGCGGCGTCGCGGGGGAGGTCGCTTACGCGGTCGTGCTCGGCACGGCGCTCGGAGTCGGGGTCTGTCTGCTGCTCTCGCTCGCCCCGCGCTGGGGTGCACCCAGCCTTGCCCGGCGCATCGCCCCGTACATCCGCGACGTCACCGATCCGCGCGGGCTCGATGTGACGACCGGCCCGGGGTACGACCCGACTCTGGCGTGGGCGGTGCTGCAGCGCCGGTTCGCGCGCGTGATCGGCGGAGACGAAGCGGTGACTCGGCGCCTGCAGCGGGCCGGGTGGACGATGGATGCTGCGCGCTTCCGTGGCAGGCAGCTCGCGTGGGCGGTGGTCGGGCTCGCGGTGGGCGGGGCGCTGGTCGTGGGGCTCGTGCTGCTGGGCCGTGGTTCGCCTGCCTTGGGCCTGCTGCCGCCGCTCGCCGCGGTCGGCGGTGCGTTCGCGTGCGACGCGTGGCTCACCCGCGCCTCGCGGGCGCGAGTCGGCCGCATCGAAGAAGAGCTGCCGACGGTGCTCGAGTTCCTCGCACTGTGCCTCTCGGCGGGCGAAGGGATCCTCGACTCGCTGCGGCGCGTCGGAGATGTCGGGGCGGGTGAGCTCACCGCCGAGTTGCGCGGCGTCGTGGTCGCCGTGGGAACCGGATCGCCGCTGTCGGAGTCGCTCGGGCGGATGGCGGCGCGCCTCGAGATTCCGGCGCTCTCGCGGTCGGTCGACCAGCTGGTCGCGGCGATCGATCGGGGCGCACCGCTCGCGCACGTGCTCCACGCACAGGCTCTCGATGCGCGCGAGGACGCCAAGCGCGGCCTCATCGAGCGGGCAGGCCGCAAAGAGATCTACATGTTGGTGCCGCTGGTCTTCCTGATTCTGCCGTTGAGCGTGCTGTTCGCGGTGTTCCCCGGGATCTTCATGCTTCGACTGGGTATCGGCTGACCTCACGGTCGGAAGGAGAAGGAGATGAACATGACGTGGATGCGTCGAGCGATCGACAGGCTGCGCGCCTCGGGGCAGGACCTCGCGGATGACGAGCGAGGCGATGTGCCCGGCTGGGTGCTGATCACGCTCATGACGGCGGGGCTGGTCGTGGTGATCTGGGCGCTCGCCGGCCCGGCGCTGGCGGGGCTGTTCGAACAGGCCATCGAGCGGGTCTCGGGCTTCTAGGACGTGCGCGGATTCCGTGCCCGTCTCGCGACGGGCCTGCGTGCCCGCTTCGCGGCGGCGGGCAGGGATGAAGAGGGCTCCAGTCCGGTCGAGTTCGTGCTGGTCGGCACACTCCTGACAGTGCTGACGCTCGGTGTGCTGCAGTTCGGCCTCGCCGTGTACGTGCGCAACGTCGTGCACGATGCTGCGGTCGAGGGCGCCTACCATGCGGCGCTGGCCGACACGTCGCTCGATGAGGGAGCAGCGCGCACGCGCGACATCGTGACGCGGACCATCGGTGCCGAATACGCCGCCGATGTGAGCGTCCGCGAGACGACCGACCTCGGGCACGCCGCGGTGGAGGTGCGGGTTGCCGCGACCCTGCCGCTGGTCGGCCTGCTCGGGTCTCCGAGATCGATGGAGGTGATCGCCCATGCGCCCATCGAGTCGTTCGACTGACACCGATGCCGACCCGGACCGCGCGGACGATCGGGGCTCTGCAGCACTGGAGTTCATCCTCGTGGGTCTGCTGATGCTGGTGCCCTTGGTCTATCTCGTCGTCGCACTCGGGTCGATCCAGCAGCAGTCTCTCGGCGCCGAGGCCGGGGCGCGGCACCTCGCGCGCGCGATCTCGACCGCGGTCGACGCCGCCGATGCCGACGCGCGAGCCGAACGCGTTCTCTCCTCGGTGCGCGACGAGTACGGACTCGACGACGTCGACGTCGATATCACGTGCCGGCCGGCAGGCGTGTCGTGCCCCGCCGCCGGAGCAACGCTGATCGTGACCGTTCGCAGCGCCGTGACACTGCCGCTCGTGCCGCCCGTGCTGGGCCTCGACCAGATCGCGTCGATCCCGGTGGAGGGATCGGCAGCACACAAGGTCTCGCGATTCTGGGGGGCGTCGTGACACGCGTGCGCGACTCCCGCGCCGAGCACGGACAGGACGACGAGGGCAGCATCCTGATCCTGACCCTCGGCTACGCGGTGCTCGCGCTCGTCGCGATCCTCATCTGCGTCGCCGCGACGAGCCTGTACCTGTCGCAGAAGCGATTGGATGCGCTGGCGGATGCTGCCGCCCTCGCTGCGGCGGATGGCTTCGAGGTGACAGTGGTCGACGGTGCACCGCTCGCAACCCTGACGGATGCGGCAGTCCGACGGCAGGCGGAACTGATGGTCGCCGAGGTCGGCCGGGACGCGGTGCTCCTATCGGCCGAGACGCCCGACGGCGTCTCGGCGCGGGTGACGGTCGCAGGCACATGGCATCCGCCCGTCGTCACGCTGTTCGTGCCCGACGGCGTCGCGCTCGAAGCGACCGCCACGAGTCGTACCGCGCTGCGCTGACACGTACGGTTTGTCGAACGATCCAGCCCGTCACCAGCCGTGCAGGTTGAACCACTCGCGTCGGCTGCCGGCCTCGGCATCCGTTTCGAGCGCATCCGTCGTGTCGTGCTCGGCGAGTCGTCCGGCACCGTCGAGGGGCACGAACCGCTGGCAGCGCGCGCACAGCGCTCGGCCGTGTGGGTAGCCGTCGGGCAGGCGAGCGGCCGGCTCGCCCGGCTCGCCGGAGCCCGGGCATCGCGGTGGGTCGGCAGAGGCATCCGTCCACATGATCGTGCGATGGCGATGCAGCCCGGGGTGCCCGAGCGGCCGCGTGCAGCGACGACCCGCGCTGCGACTGCGGCAGAAGCGGACGACACCACCGCCGGTCGCATCCGATCCGCTCATGTGCACGAAGGTAGCGCGACCGCTGGTGCGCGGGAGCGGAATGTCGCTAGAGTGAACGCCGCACCGGTGCGCCGCACCCCGACCGGAAGGAGGAACACGATGGCTGTCTTCGCCATGTCTCGCGTCAGTTCCCTTTCCCGCGAGGCCGCCCGCACCCACTGAGATCGGCGGCCTCCAGTCACTGGAGTCTTCCCCGATGTCATCTCTGCGCTTCGACGCAACGTTTCCTTCGGACAGCCCGCTTCTCGAGCCGGGGCCCGATCAACGCTGGACCACCTGGCCGGCATCCTCTCCCACCCAGCGCGGACCGCTGCCGTATCCCGAATGGGTGGTCACCGAGGCCGGCGCCTTCGACACCGAGCTCGGCATCGTCAAGACCGGCAAGGAGGCCGACCTCTACCTGATCGAGCGCGCGGTTCCCGGCACGACCGGCACCCTGCTCGCGGCGAAGCGCTACCGCAGCACGCATCACAGCGACTTCCACCGCTCCGGAAGCTACGAGGAGGGGCGCGTGATGCGCAACACGCGCGACGTGCGCGCGGTCGGCCGCAAATCGGCGCACGGCCGCTCCGTGGCCGCCGGGCACTGGGCGGCGAGCGAGTTCGCGGCGCTGTCGCTCGCCTGGCGGTCAGGCGTGCCGGTGCCCTATCCGGTGCAGGTGAGCGACACCGAGGTGCTGATGGAGTTCATCGGCGACGGGCGCGCGGCCGCGCCGCGGCTCGCGCAGTCGCGGTTGCACGGCGGGGAGCTCGCCGATGCGTACCGCCAAGTCGTCGAGATCCTCACGGCGTTCGCTCGCGCGGGGTTCGCGCACGGCGACCTGTCGCCGTACAACCTGCTCGAGCACCACGGCCGCATCGTGGTGATCGATCTGCCGCAGATCGTGGATGTCGCCGCCAACCCGCAGGGCATGGACTTCATGTACCGCGATGTCATCAACGTCTCGACGTGGTTCGCGCGCCGTGGCCTCGACAACGACCCCGAGTCCGTGTTCGCCGACCTCGTCGCCGCGATGTGGTGACCCGCGCGGCATCGAACCGTCGCACGTGGCCACTCCGATTCGCCGGGTCACGGCCGCTTGCGACGGACGACAGGGCGGTGGGAGGCGGGGGAGACGGGGCAGGGGCTCCACCCGCCGAAGCGGATGGAGCCCCTGCCGGTGGCGAGTGGGATCAGCCCCTGCCGTTGCCGCCGCCCTTGACGGGCGTCGCCTGGAACGCCTTCTCGATCTCCTGTGAGAACGTGTTGCCCTCGGCATCCGTCGCCGTCACCCGCAGGTCGACCCAGCCGCCCTTGTCGGACACCGGGATCTGAGCGGCGTACCCGCTGACCCACGCGCGAGACGTGACGAAGATGTCGCCGTCGCCCTCGACCGGTCCGGTCGGGGCGTCCGTGGTGGCCGGTGCGAGGGACACCGGCACCCACTCGCCCCCGGCGGTACGGGCCTCGAGCGTGGCGTCGGTGATCGCGCCGGCGGGTACCGTGCCGGCGACGTGGCCCAGTTCGAGACCGAGTGGGATGCTGGAGCCCTTGCGTCGTCCCTCACCCACGAGGTTCTCGGCGTTGACGTCGACGTCGTAGAACGCCTGGATCATCGGCAGGAGCCGGTTCTCCCAGTCGCCGAGCTGCCCGGCCGAACGGAAGGTCCACTCGCTGACGGTCCTCGTCGAACCGGTGAGGTGCGCTCCGTCATGGGTCGCGGTGCTCACCACGCGCCAGTCCTGCTCGCCGTCGGGCAAGTCGTACAGGCTCGCACCCTGGGCGCTTGCCTGCTTGACCAGCCGACCGTCGATGTACACGTCCGTCAGCTGCTGCACCGTCGCCGGCTCCATCCAGGTGTCGAACGCGCCGGTGTGGTCGGCGCTGCCGCCGTCCGCCCAGCTCGGAACGTTGATCTGGGCGTAGTCCGACACACGGTAGGGCACCCAGTAACCGAGTCCGACGTAGGGACGCACGATCCCGCCGAAGTACTCGGCCTCGAGCTCCTGGCCGGGCTCGTACGTGCGGAGGATGTCGCGCATCTCCCATCGGACGGACTCCACGCCGACGCCCTGGTTCCAGCGCAGATCCTCGGTGTTCACCCACTCCTCCCGGGTCACTCCCCGTTCGGCGATCATGAAGTACCCCGCCCCGTACTGCGCGCCGGGCACGAAGTCGTACCGGAACTCGCCGAGCAGCTCGGTCTGACCGTGGTAGGTCGTATCGATGCGCGTCAGGTTCGCGGGCGCGTAGGCCAGGTCTTGCGGGATCTCGCCCTCGCTGTAGCGGGCGATGTCGTACACCACGTCTGCGTACTCGTCGCCGACTGCGGTGACGGTCACCTTCTTGTTCGCGATCTGCGCGAGCAGTTCACGGCCCTCGACGCCGCTGACGGCGGCGACCGCGATGGGCGCGTCGGACTCGAAGTCGTCCGAACCCACCCAGGTGCTCAGCTCGCCGTCCGCGTCGTTGACCAGGATGAGCAGCTTCGCACCGGCGGATGCCGCGTTGGCGGCCGCCTGTCCGGGCGTCACGGTCTCGGAGCGCGTCACGACAGCGACCTTTCCCTCGACGCCGGCCGCGGCGATCTCGTCGACGGTTCCCTGCCCGGCATCGACAGCTGCAGCCTTGATCTCGCCGTCGAGGAACGTCGATCCGACCTGGAGCACGATGTCGAGCGGCTTCTTGCCGGCCGCGACCGTCAGCATCGGCTCCCACAGGCGCCAGCGCGTGGTGAAGTCGAATTCAGCGTCGTCGACCTTCATGGGCTGAGCCCACAGCTCGTCGACGAGAACGGGCACCATCGCGCTCGCGGTGAACTCGTCGGCCTGGAAGTCCATGCGGGCGAAGGACTGCTCGAGGTCGTCACGTCCGACGTCGACCGTCACTTCCTCGGCCGCGCGGGCATCGAGCGCCACCGTCGAGTCCTCGGTCAGCGAAAGCTTCGGGTCACCCGTCAGCACCATCGCGAGCGTGTCCGGCGTCCGATTGACGTCCATGTACGACATGACCGAGTAGTCGCCCTTCCGCAGGCGCAGCGTCGTCTCGCCTTCGACGAGGACCGGCTCGACCCACTGGGCCGCGGCATCCCACACCATCGCGTACGCGTTCACGGGGTTGCCCTCGAAGTCCGTCGCCGTGATGGTGAGGTCGTAGCGCTCGGCCTCGGCGATCGTGCCGAGCGCCGTGCGCGTCACGGCCACGCCGTCCACTGACCCGACGAGCGCACCCGACAGTTGCGTGCCCGCAGGGACCTTTGCCGGGTCCACGGTCATGGTGACGGTCGCGCTTGCGCCCGCGGGAATCGTGAGCGTGTCCGTTCCGAGCGTCAACGCGTCGAACGCGATGCCGGCTGACAACGGACCAGGTGCCGCGTCGCCGCCGGGCGTGGTGTCGGTCAGCGTCGCGGTGAGCGCGACCGTGATCTCGGCATCCGTGCGGTTGGTGTATTCAATGGCGCGCTCGACCGGCGTCGGCTCCTCGCCCCACATCAGCATGCCGAAATCGCCGGAACCGGATGCCACGACGGGAGCCTCGAGCGCGGCGTCCACGTCGATGACCCCGGTGCCGCCCTGGTACGCGGTGTACCCGAGGTCGGTCGCGGTGCTGGCCAGCGCGGCCTTCAGCTGCTCCGTCGTGTAGTCCGGATTCGCGCTGAGCAGGATCGCCGCGGCACCCGCGACGTGCGGCGTCGCCATCGACGTGCCGCTCATCGCGATGTAGGCGCCTTCGCCGCCGCTGTCCGCCGAACGCGCAGCGGTGACGTCGTTGCCGGGGCCGGTCACATCGGGCTTCAGGGCACCGGAGCGCGAGAGCGGACCCTGGCTGGTGAAGTACGACAGCGCACCGGACGGGTCATCCACCGAGCCGACCGTGAAGGCCTGTGCAGCGGACCCGGGGGCGCCGATCGACTCGGGCGAACCCGCATTGCCTGCAGCGACCACGAACAGGGCGCCGGTGGATTCGGCGATCTGGTTCAGCGACTCCGCCATGAGGTCCTTGCCGTCGGACGGCGACATCGACCCGAGGCTCATCGACACGATCGGCGCGTTCTGGCCGGCCCACTCCATGGCGTCGATGATCCAGGAGTCCTGTCCGTAGCCGTCCGCACCCAGCACCTTGCCGATCAGCAGATCGGCGCCGTCGGCGACGCCACGGTGCGTGCCGTCCGAGGCGGCGCCGGTGCCTGCGACGGTCGAGGCGACATGCGTGCCGTGACCGTTGGGGTCGTCGGCGACCCCTTCGCCGGGCACGAAGCTCTGCGAGCCGGCGAGGATGCGACCCTGCAGATCAGGGTGGGTGTCGTCGTATCCGGTGTCGAGCACGGCCACCGTCACGCCGTCACCGGTGTAGCCGTCCGCCCATGCCTCGGGGGCGTCGATGTAACCGACGCTCCCGTCGAGCGAGGCCTTCACCTTGCCGTCGAGGTGGATCGCCTCGATGCCGTTCGCGAGCGCAGGGGCGGCTGAGAACGAGCGCGCGCTCGGCGCAGTCAGCGCGCTCCACGCCGATGCGGCTTCGGCGTGCCCGACGGTCGCGGCGGCGCCGCCGATGCTGGGCAGCTCGGCCTGCACCTCGAGACCCGGCGCGGGTGCAGAGAAAGCGCGAGCGGTGTCGGCATCCTGTTCCAGAATGATGGGCGTCGCATCCACCGACGCGTCGTCGTAGCCGAACTCGATGAGCAGCGAGACGTTGAAGAGGTCCTGATCGAGTGCATCGGAGGCCAGGTAGGGCAGTGCAGCGTCGGGCACCACGTGCAGCTCGTCGCCCACCTGATACGTCCGGACGCCGGCGCCGGGCACGGCCGTCTCGACGTCGACGGTGTGCGTGCCGTCGGACAAGTCGGTCACCGTGACGCGATCGCCGGTGATCAGCGTGACGGAGTGAGAACTGCCGGCGACCGCCGCGGCGGGGGCGGGGGGACCGTCGACATCGGTGACGGCGGTCGCCGGAAGCGTGGCGAGGCCGATGCCTGCGATGCCGATCGCGAGGCCGCTTGTGGCGGCGACGCTCGGGCGCACGCGGCGGCCGATGGGCTGGGGTCGTGACATGCGTGAGCCTCTCTGGGGGTAGGGGTCGATATCGAGCATCGTCCCCCGCGGGCCTAGAGTGGTGGCGGAGAAATGCCATGGCCACCATCCGCCATGCCGCGCAGGCGACGATGGACGCATGGGGAAGGTCACTGTGCTCGAAGCACTCGGACTCGATGAGGCACACACTGCCGTCTACCGGCGGGTGCTGCAGCAGCCGTCCGCCTCGACCGCCGAGATCGCCGGCAGCCTCAGCATGTCGCTGCCACGCGTGCAGCCGATCGTCGATGAGCTCGAGCGCCTCGGATTGCTCGCACGTCAGGCGGCGAGCAGCGATCGATTCACGGCATCCCCACCCAACATCGCCCTGCGCCCCTTGCTCCTCGAGCGCGAGCGCGGCATCAGCCGGGCGCACGAGGCACTCCTCGAGCTGAGCGACCTGTACCGCCGCTCGGCGGAGCAGCGCAGCGTCGCCGATGTGGTCGACGTGGTGATCGGCGACGACGCGGTCCGGCAGCGTGTCGCCCAGCTTCAGGCTGCCTCGACCACGCAGGTGCGAGTGCTGGTGCTGAACGAGATCGCGTTGCTCAGCGGGGAGGAGAACATCGAGGAGGATCGGGCTCTCGCGCGCGGCGTGCGCTATCGCGTCATCGTCGAGAGCGCGGTGCTCGAGCGCCCCGGCTTCCTCGCGGCGGCGCGAGACATGTCGCAGATCGGCGAGGAGATCCGCGTCCTTCCGACGCTCCCGACCCGCATGTTCATCGCCGACGATCAGATGGCGCTCGTGCCGATGCACTCGCAGGGCGAGGACGACGGATTCGGCGCGCTGCTGATCCACCCCAGCGGCCTGCTCGATCTCGTCGTGTCGATCTTCGAGGAGTACTGGCGCGCCGCGACGGAGTTCCTGCCGCTGGCCGCCGCCCCTGTCGCCGAAGACATCGACCGCGATCTGCTGCACCTTCTTCTCATGGGAGTGACGGATGCCGCAGCGGCAGGGCAGCTGGGAATCTCGTTGCGCACGGTCCAGCGTCGGGTCGCCGACCTCATGGACATCGCAGGTGTGACCACGCGCATGCAGCTCGGAGCCGAAGCCGTGCGCAGGGAGTGGGTCTGAGCAGCCCGCAGGGACCTCGTCAGCCCCGAGCGCGCGGAACGAAACGCGGAACCCATCGCACGAACGCGAGGGCGCCGACCAGTCCGATCGCTCCCATGACGCCGCTCGCGACGGCGAGCGTCGCGGTCGCGGCGATCGCCGAGACGAGCAGCGGAGCGACCGCGCCGCCGGCGTCCGTGAGGGTGCGCCACGAGCCGAGGAAGGGCGCCGGGTCGGTCTTGGGTGCGACGTCGGCCCCGAGGGTCAGCAGGATGCCGCTGGAGAGGCCATTGCCGACCCCGAGCACAGCCGCGAACATCGCGAACCACATCGCGGACTGGTCGGTGTCGTGCGTGAAGGACAGCGCGATGAATCCCACGCCCATCAGCAGCATCGCGGGAAGCGCGGCCCACAGCCGGCCGAAGCGATCCATGACCTGGCCGCTGGCGTAGAACAGCGCGAAGTCGATCGCGCCCGAGACCCCGACGACGAGGGCGATCGTCTGGGCGTCGAGCCCGATCGAAACTCCCCACAGGGGAAGGACGACTTGCCGCGCCGAGCGGACGGCGGAGAGGGATGCCGCGGCCAGGCCGAGCCGCGAGAGCACGTCGCGGTGACGCCACATGGTGCGGAACACGCCGGTGCGGGGCGTGCGCCGGGACGGCACCGGAATCGTGCCTGTGACCGGCTCGCCGGTGTCTTCGGCGAGGGCCGTGTCGGCGGCATCCCGTGTCGCGGTCGACGGCAGGAAGTGCGTCTCGGGGTCGGGTCCGAGCAGCACGAGCAGGATCGTCGCGACGAGGCAGATCCCGAAGAACCAGATCGTGACGTGCTCGTCGCCGAAGACGGCGATGAGTGCGGCGGCGACGAAGGGGCCGACGAACATGCCGAGACGGAACGTCCCGCCCAGCAGCGACAGTGCCCGTGCGCGGAACGCCAACGGCACTCGCGTGGTCATGAAGGAGTGGCGTGCCAACCCGAAGGCGGCGGCACAGAACCCGATGAGGAACACGGCGACGGCGAACAGCCCGAGAGAGGGTGCGAGAGCCATTCCGAGGATGCCCGCGAGCGAGACGACACCGGCGAGCGCCATCGTGAGGCGCTCGCCGATGCGGGCCACCGCCCAGCCTGCGGGGATGTTGCCGCACAGCTGGCCCACCACCAGCGCCGACGCGACCAGCGCCGCCACGGCGAGGTCGGCGCCCAGATCGGCCGCGATCACGGGGATGACGGGCAGCACCGCGCCCTCGCCGAGCGCGAAGAGGACGGTGGGCCCGTACACCATCGGCCCGAACCGCCACAGCACGTCACGTGCGGTGGGGGAGTCCGGACGATCGGCCATGTCCAACCACGTTAGTCTGGAGTGTCATGCTCGACTTCGATCCTTCCGCCGACATCCAGGCGCTGCGTTCCACGTTCTCCGACATCAAGTCCGTGGTCGACGTCGACGCACTCACCGCCGAGATCGCGCGTCTGAGCGAGGAGGCCGGCGCTCCCAATCTCTGGGACGACGTCGAGAAGGCGCAGAAGGTCACCAGCGCCCTCAGCCACCGCCAGACCGAGCTCAAGCGCATCACCGATGTCGAGCAGCGCCTCGACGACCTCGACGTGCTCGTCGAGCTCGCCAACGAGATGGACGACGAGGACTCCGCCGAGGAGGCCCGCCACGAGATCGCCGAGCTCGAGGACATCATCGGTCAGCTCGAGGTGCAGACACTCCTCGACGGCGAGTACGACGATCGTGCTGCCGTCGTCACGATCCGCTCCGGCGCCGGTGGCGATGACGCGACCGACTTCGCCGAGATGCTGATGCGCATGTATCTGCGCTGGGCCGAGCGCCACAAGTACCCGGTGAAGGTCCTCGACACGTCCTTCGCGGAGGGCGCTGGGATCAAGTCCGCGACGTTCGAGGTCGACGCTCCTTACGCGTACGGCACGCTGTCGGTCGAGGCCGGCACGCACCGGCTCGCGCGGATCAGCCCGTTCGGCTCGGCAGACAAGCGTCAGACGAGCTTCGCGGCCGTTGAGGTCATCCCGGTGATGGAAGAGGCCGTCGAGGTCGACATCCCCGAGGGCGACCTACGCGTCGACGTCTTCCGTTCCTCCGGTCCGGGCGGCCAGTCCGTCAACACGACGGACTCGGCCGTGCGCCTCACGCACCTCCCGACCGGAATCGTCGTGTCGATGCAGAACGAGAAGTCCCAGATCCAGAACCGCGCCGCGGCCATGCGCGTGCTGCAGACCCGCCTGCTCCTGCTCAAGAAGGAAGAAGAGGCGGCCAAGAAGAAGGAGCTCGCCGGTGTCATCACCGCGAGCTGGGGCGACCAGATGCGTTCGTACTTCCTCTACGGCCAGCAGCTGGTGAAGGACCTGCGCACCGGTTACGAGGTCGGCAATCCCGCGGTCGTCTTCGACGGCGATCTCGACGGCTTGATCGCCGCGGGCATCCGGTGGCGCAAGCGCAAGACCGACGACTGATCCGGATGCCTCGGCACCGGGTGTCGCAGGCGGGTCGGGCGGGGCATCCGCATAGGCTCGTTAGGCCATGATCCGGTTCGAGAACGTCACGAAACGCTTTCGCGGCACCGCGAAGCCTGCCCTGAGCAACGTCGACTTCGAGGTGCAGCGCGGTGAGTTCGTGTTCCTCGTCGGAGCGTCCGGCTCGGGCAAGTCATCCTGCCTGCGCCTGATCCTGCGGGAGGAGACGCCGTCCGAGGGGCGCGTCATCGTGCTCGGGCGCGACCTGCGCACGCTGTCGAACCGCAAGGTGCCCTACTTCCGCCGTCACGTCGGCGCGGTCTTCCAGGACTTCCGGCTGCTGCCGACCAAGACGGTCTTCCAGAACGTGGCGTTCACGCTGCAGGTGATCGGCTCGTCGAGGGCGTTCATCCAGCAGGCCGTACCCGAGGTGCTGGCGCTTGCCGGCCTCGCAGGCAAAGAGAAGCGGTTCCCGCACGAGCTGTCCGGCGGTGAGCAGCAGCGTGTCGCGATCGCCCGTGCCCTGGCGAACCGCCCGCAGGTGCTGCTCGCCGACGAGCCGACCGGAAACCTCGACCCTGGCACCTCGGTCGACATCATGCAGCTGCTGGCGCGGATCAACGCCGGTGGTACGACGGTCGTGATGGCGACGCACGAGGCGGGGTTCGTCGACCAGATGCAGCGACGCGTGATCGAGCTGAGCTACGGCGAGATGGTGCGCGACGAGCGGCACGGCGGCTACGGCGACACGTCGGGCCTGCCGAGCCTCGCGCCCGAGCCAGAACGCGGTGCCGCCGCCGTGGCCGCGCTGACGGCCGTGCTCGAGGTGCAGCGCGAAGCCGCCTTGGCGGCGGCAGCGGGGTTGGATCCCACGGTCGTCGACGCCGACGACGATGACATGACGGATGCCGCAGCCCTCGCCGCTGCGCCGCGCGCGAGCGCTGCCGAGCCCCGCCTCGTACCGGAGCGCCCGGAGCCCGAGCCCGAGCCCGCCGATGCCGGGCGACCCGTGCCGCCGGCGTCACCGGCATCCGATCCCGTCGCCGAACCCGCTGAGGAACGCACCGCCGAGCCGCCTCGGCCCGAGGCTCCCGTCGCGCCGGCGACGCCGAGTCACACCCAGCCGATCCCGGTCGCCGACCTTGCCGAGATCGACGTCGCCGAACTCGGGCTCGCCGACCGGCTGGGCCTGGGCGAGACCGATCCTGACGACGAAGTGGGGCCCACGTCATGAGGTTCGGTCTGATCATGTCCGAGGCCTTCACGGGCCTGCGGCGCAACCTCTCGATGGTCGTGTCGGTCGTGCTCGTGACGTTCGTGTCGCTCACGTTCGTGGGTGCCGCGATCCTCATGCAGATGCAGATCGGCAAGATGCAGGACTACTGGGCCGATCGCGCCCAGGTGCAGATCTTCATGTGCACCTCGATCTCGCAGACCGACACGTGCGCGGCGGGAGTCGCGACCGAGGAGCAGGTCACCGCGGTGCGTGAGCAGCTCGAGGGGGAGGCGCTGTCTCCTCTGATCCGCGACCTGCGCTTCGAGAGCAGCCAGGAGGCCTACGAGAACGTCGTCGAGCTGCTCGGCGAGGACTACGCAAGCGTCATCACGCCCGACCAGATGAACCAGACGTTCTGGATCAACCTCGTCGATCATCGCCAGTCCGACGTCATCAGTGAAGCGTTCACAGGGATGCAGGGCGTCGAAGAGGTCAAGGACGAACTGCAGTACCTGGAACCGCTGTTCTCGGCACTCACGATCGCGACGTACATCGCGGTCGGCATCGCTGCGCTCATGCTCGTCGCCGCGGTGCTGCTGATCGCCACGACCATCCGGCTGTCGGCCTATGCGCGCCGGCGAGAGCTCGGCATCATGCGCCTGGTGGGAGCATCCAACCGCTTCATCCAGACGCCGTTCATCCTCGAGGGCGTGTTCGCGGCGTTGATCGGGTCTCTGCTGGCCAGCGCGGCGGTCATCGCCGGCGTGCACTTCGGTGTCGACCAATACCTGCGCAACCGTGTCGAGTTCGTGACCACGTGGGTCGGCATGGGGGAGGCGTGGCTCGTCGTTCCCGCCATCATCCTCGTGGGTGTCGCGCTGGCGGCCCTGTCGGCGGGCTTCGCGATCCGGCGCTGGCTGCGCGCGTGACGCATGGCGCACGTGGCGAGGTAGACTGACAGGCTGCCGCGCGACGGGTGCGGTCCGGATCGAGGAGCAGTCATGCCCAAGGAACGCGGTGAGAAGGTCGTCGCGACCAATCGTCGCGCGCGTCACGAGTACGCCATCGAGAAGACGTACGAGGCCGGTCTCGTGCTCACGGGCACCGAGGTGAAGTCGCTCCGCGAGGGCCGCGCCAACCTCAGCGACGGCTACGCCTACATCGACGGCGGCGAGGCGTTCCTCGACGCGGTGCACATCCCGGAGTACTCCCAGGGCCATTGGACCAACCACTCCGCCAAGCGCACGCGCAAGCTGCTGCTGCACAAGGACGAGATCATCAAGCTCTCGCACGCGGTATCGGCCGGCGGTTACACGCTCGTGCCGTTGAAGCTGTACTTCTCGGACGGTCGGGCGAAGGTCGAGATCGCCGTGGCGAAGGGCAAGCGAGAGTTCGAGAAGCGGCAGACGATCCGCGAGCGCGAAGACAAGCGCGAGGCCGAGCGCGCCATGCGTTCGCGCAACCGCCTGGGCGAATAGCGCGACGTCTCAGCGGGCGCTGAATCGGGCCTCGACGGCCGCCGAGACGACGATGTCTTCCGGCTGCAGCTGTACAGCCGGTCCCGAGCCGGCATCCGCGGCGAACGACGCCTTGGCCATGAGTGCGCGAGGCGCGGGACCCGACTCCGGCCGGTCCTGACGTGACAGCAGACCGACGTCGGCGATCTCGAGAGGCGTGACGTTCTCCAAGCGCAATGCGTTCGCATACGCGGTCGCGCGGGTCACCGCCACGCCGACGGCCTCGGTGGCGACGTCGCGTTCAGTGATCGCACGCGTCTCGGGCGTGAGCTGCCACTCGATCCAGCCCAGCTGCACGCCCTCGCGCTCGGCGACATCACCGGCCCACCAGGACAGGACCGCGAAATCCGTGAACGTCGCCGAGAAGTCCACGCTCGCGTAGTGCACCGGCGCGAGGCGCTTGCCCTCGTTGTTCCACGGGCGCTCGGACCACACCGAGACCCGCTGGCTCGTCCACTCGACGACCGTGCCGGCGGACTTGCGGGAGGCCAGATCGTCTCGGACAGGCTCGGTGAGGGCGGCCATGCGCTCGACGACGGCGCCGCGCTCGGGACCCTCCGCCTTGATGGTGAGGTGCGCGATCGCGCGCTCGGGGGCGACACGAGTCTCGTGCTCGCCGCGGACCGTGATGACGACGTCGTTCATGACGCCGACTCTACGCGGGCGGGACGCGGTCGATGCGAAGCGGAATGGCGGGGCCGAGGCATCCGTTATAGACTGATGTGCTCGGATGCCACGGCGTCCGGTTTGGAAACTCCACAGTGTGACAGCGGCCCCTTCGCAAGAAGGAACTCTCCTCCAACGAGGATCACGGGGATGATCGGTTTCGACATCGCCTGCGAATCTGCGTGCAGCGGGCCGAGGATGCAGGGTTATCTCGTGAACGCTCCCTGCAAAACAATAACTGCCGAAAAGAAGCAGTCCGCGTTCGCCCTCGCTGCCTGAGCAGCGAGCCCGACGCCGTCAATCCGTGACCGATCCCGTCACGGGTATTGGCGTCATTTAGGGATCTTGCTGTGTGACGTCGCCTGAGCGTCACACGGGACTTTCTTCAGGCTGGGCTTGTCGACTTAGGTGTCTGTGACAAAGGTCGGAGCCGAGTAGAACGCTTTCACAGACTGCGCCCGGAGAAACCGCAGTTACTCAGCGATGGACGGGGGTTCGATTCCCCCCATCTCCACCAACCGCTGTCACAGAAGAGGGGCCGAGAGCCGCGGAATCCCGCGGATCTCCGGCCCTCTTCGTTGGCGTGGAGTGTGGGCCGCGGGTGCGCTTGCCCACAATTTGCCCACACTTGAGGAGGATCGCGCGCCGGTCAGACCGACCACAGCCGAGTCACATCGGCGTCGAGTCCGCCTTGGTTCATCCGCGCCGCGACGTCGGCCAGGTCGTCCTCGAACAGGTCGGCGTAGGTGTCTAGAGTCATCGCCGCGGACTTGTGACCGAGCATCCGGTGCACCGCCTTTACGTTCGCGCCGGACGAGATCGCGAGGCTCGCCGCGGTGTGACGAAGGTCGTGCGGCGTCAGGCGTTCGATACCCGACCGCTCGAGGGCGGCGCTGAACCATGACGTCGTGCCGAGGCTGGTCTTCGCACGTCGCAGATGATTGCAGTCGGGGTCCGCGAACACGAGGTCGTCCGGCCCCTTGCCGTCGCAGAGCTCACGCAGCGGCGCTTCCAGGAACTCCGGGAACGGGACGATCCGCCGCTCCCAGTTCTTCGGCGCCCCGACGACGATGCGTCCTTCGACCTCGACGGCCGCGCGATTGACTTGGATGCGGTCGCGCTCGAAGTTGATGTCGCGCACGTACATGCCGATCGCTTCACTCCATCGGAGGCCGCAGTATGCGAGCACCACGATCAGCGTTCGATAGGTCGGCGTCGACGCCGCTTCGGCGAGCCGCACGACCTCGTCGTGCGTCAGGTACCGTCGCGGCTTCTCGGATCGTTTCGTCGGCAGGTTCTGCGCGCCCCGAGCGACGTTGCGGGGGATGCGTCCGTCACGGACAGCGGTGTCGAGGATGCCGGCAAGAACCCCGAGCGCGCGATAGACGACCGTCGCCGATCGCGGGCTCCCCGCCACGCCGCTGCTCTTCGTGCGGCTCGTGGAGCCGTACCCTCGGAGAGCTCACGAATCCACTGCTCCACCTGCGACGCTCGGATATCGCCGATGCGGGTGTCGGACCAGCGGGGGAGTACGTATACCCGCCACGAAGTCTCCAGCGAGCTGTACGACGAGGCTTTGAGCGAGTGCCGCTTGTTTCGCAACCACTCGGTTCCAAGTTCGCGGACGGTGGCTTTGGCCGCGGCGGGGTTCGTGTAGGAACCATCCGAGCGGGCGACCTCGGTGCGAGCGAGGAAGAGCTCTGCGTCGCGCTTCGTCTTGAATCCGCGCTTCTCGACCTGGCGGTGCGTGGTGTCGTCGCGCCATCTGACGCGGTAGCGCCGGCCCGCCGCTGCCTGATACGCCGCGATGCTTCCCATGCTGACCTCGCAGTCAGAGTAACTCACGGCGCCGACGCGACCCGCTGGCGACGCACTTATATCCGGGGCCCCACTCCGGTTGAGCGCGTAAGCGGATCCGTAAACGGGCACTGCCGAAGGCGGGACCATCGCGGGCGGAAAGATTGCCACGGGCAACCAGAAGAACTGACCCTTCGAGGCTCTGTCAGTATTGCGTCGTGACCGATTACGCGCCCACGTCCGAGGCCGATGCAACGTCGACCGCCGGTAGGCGGCCTTGGTTCCTACGAGGTCCCTTCTGGCAGTCGGTCCTGGGCCAGGCTCTGGGCACGGTGCTCGGCGGCTACCTCGCCGTCACGCTTGCACTGGCGGCGCAGGGCCTCACGCAGTTCACCGGGTGGAAGCTCGTGGGCCAGACGGCTCTTGTTATCGGCGTCATCCTGTTTGGGATCGGTGTGTTGATGATCTTCGCGGTTGGGCTTGGCGCCGTCACATGGCCGCTCCGCAAGCGCCTCGCCGATCGTCCGCTTCTCAAGCTTCTATTCGAGACCGCAATGATCCTCGTGCCTATCGGCGGAACGATGCTGCTCGTCGTTTGGGGCGGAAAATGGATCATCGACCAGATACTCGCATGGTGATCGTGGCGCCCTGACAAAGAGCGAGCGGAGAGAGAAGACTGCGCCCAGGTCCAAGTCGGCTTGAGGGGACACCCGCCGTTGCCCGCGCTCAAACCTGTGGTCGCTGACGCCATCGGCCGCATTCAACCGGTCGAGCACTTTCCGGTGGGTTGCGTCGCCGGAACGAGTGGCAGCACGCAACCCGGTTCGCGATCGACGGGCGAGGATCCATCAGCTTGCGCCGCAGTCGTTGAGGCATAGAAGGAACCCATCACTGTCGCTTCACGGCGCGCATCGGTCGGTCGTTATGGGCTGACACTCACAGTCACGACGGCGACGGCCGGGCCGCCGCATCTTTCGCTTCCACCGATTCGTTCCCAACCGGGTTCCACGTCCGTTTCGCTGACGATTTGCCCGTCGGCCGCCAGCGTACGCACAGTGACTTGATCCGGGGCCATCATGTCTGTTGAGAATGTCCAGGAGTCGCCGTCGTGTTCGGCCGCAGGGGCACATTCTTTCTCGGTGCACAGTCGCACGGAGTCGATCGCGGCTGTCTCGCCTTCGAGCGCGACAGTAAGCGTGTTCACCCAGCCGATAGCGGGACATGCGGACGGCAGGGCTGATGCGCAGCCAGTCAGAGACAGCAGGATAGCTACGCCAGCGAGTGTCGGGATGCTCACCTTCCTATGCACCATCTTCATTTCCTTAGACTCTTCGCTGAGTTGCGAGCATGCAACCCCGGCTTCCGCGCTCTACGGTTTCGTGGATGCTGAATTGGTGTCGAGAGTGGGCGCCCAAGTGATGTCTATCGACACGGTGCCGGTCGGGTGGATGGTTGATGGCGTGATGGAGGCGGGGCTCACGGCGCTCTCCTGGTCTCAGCGACCCTTGTAGGCTCTAGGTGCTGCCGGAGCAGCTCTTTGGCGCGGGCGTGACGGCTTCTGGCGGTGGATGGGTTGATTCCTGTGTGCGCCGCGGCTTGCTCGATGCTGAATCCATCCCAATGCACAAGCCGAATCAGTTCGGCAAGCTGCTCAGGCAGTGCTGCGACTGCGGCGCGCACGTCGTGGACGTCGTCGAGTTCTGAGCGGGAGTCGTGAAGGGCTTCCGTGAGCCGGCGCGTCAGCGCATCGCGGCGGGCTGTGCTTCGGTAGTGGTGACGGAGGGTGTTTCGGGCGATCCCGAAGAGCCACATCCGGGCCGGCTCTGGCTCGGAGGGCGCCCGTCGGGCGCTCTTCAGAGCGGCGATGAGAGTTTCGTTGACTAGATCTGCGGCGTCCTCAGCGACGTCGATGCGGTTAAGGAAGTACCCGAGCAAGCGAGGGGCGGTGTCGCGTAACAGCGACTCCGCGGCGGTCGTCACTGGTCACCGGAATTCATAGAGTCCGTGGTGCACTGGACGTCGCCGGTGGCGGACAGCTTCGGGTCATTCATGGCGGCGTGCATGCCGTCAAGCACCGTGCGCATCAACGCGTTGTGAAGGAGATTGGCATCGGACATCTTCTCCTGCGGCGCCAGACTCCCCGGGTCCTCGAAGTCCGCTGGATCTGCACCCTCGACAAGATCTCCGAGGCGATCAAGCTCACCCTGCCTAGCAAGCCTCATAGCAAGCCACTCGAGGTTTGGTTCTAGGTCGTCGACGTTCACCGTAGCGAGATACGTTCGCGTCGCGGCGACCTGATCCGGGTCCCAGTGGACAACTTCTATGCGACCCTCGCAATAGCCAAGATAGGTGCCGCTTGCGTCGTCCCACTCGCGAGTGAAGACCACATCCGGATTGTCTGCCTCCGTGACCCAGGGAGCCCACTGGGTGGCGACCGCCGCCCCCGCGCCAACCAGTGCCAGCAGCGCGCCCGCGATGGCCGCGGGAACCAAGAACTTTCGGTTCCGACCGTTGGCGTGTACTTCCGAGACTCGCGCATCAATCAGCTGGTGAAGAGCCCCAGTGATGCGTCCCGAGTCGTCTGCCGCCCGACAAGCAGCTGCACTCAGTAGCACATCGAGGTCATCGGACCGTTCGCCTGTTCTCACGTCCATACCGATACATGCCCGGAATCAACCGGTTCGTCCAAATGAGCACCAAGAGAATCCGTCAGGACCGCCGTGCTCCAGTTGCTCCAGCTGCGCTGCGTTCGGCATTGAGACGAATCCACCGATTCGGCGAGGGGATAATCCCACCCTGGCAAGAGCGTAAGCCACCCAGACGATGCCAGCGGCAGCCTCACAGTGACCGCTTCCCCACGCAGATTCCCAGCTCCAGCCGCCGAAGGTATCAGACGGGCGATGCAGGGTCCGTAATCGCGCGGCTGTGAGCCTCATCGGCAGATCGCACGTTGGATGTTCCAGAGCAGACGTCTTGACGTGGTGGTAGACGTCTGCGCTGACGCATACTCAGTGTCATGCGCTTCGCCGGAAGGATATCGGAGGATTCTCCCGACCCAGTGGCCGAGCAGTGGGAACGCATCAATGCGATGCCGTTCCGCGTGTTCGGCCTCGCGCCGCAATCGGGTTTGGAAGAGATGGACCCGTCGGGATCCGGCAGCGGCAGCGACGCCGCCGGTACCAGGGATGGCCATGTCGGTCTCACATACGTGCTGTTTCGCAATCCTGCGAACCGTTCCGACCCGGCCAACTTCGCAGAGCTCGACGATCCGATCCGCGAGGCGTTGGAACAGCGGCCCCCGTGGCCACTGCCCGCATGGTATCTCCGGCAGCTAGATCTGCAGAGATACCCAATGCTGTGGGAGGCGATTCGTACCTCCTGGTACCGCGATGCTGCTACGCCGTCCATCGATGAAGTCCTCGTCGACCACACCAACTACATTTTGATGAATCAGTTCCGCGTCGAGCGCGGCCTTATTGGCTCGATCGGCAGCCTCCCACCCGCCCCTGACGTGACAGCAATCAGCGTCCAACGGGACGCGACTCTCCGCGTCGACGGCATCGACCGACAGGCCGTGCGCATCGACACAGACCCGCACGTATTCGCCATTGGAGCCCCAATCGGCGACACCCTCGTCACCGTCGTGGTCAATCGCGACGAACTACCGCACATCAACATCGAAGTAGTAACTCGCGGCCGGGACACCACCCGCGCCGACTGACGGCACCAGGCAGGTGCCGCCCGGTCACCGGTCGCCGAGCGCGCCGACGTGAGGCTGAGTAACTGGGGGTCCAGGGAAGGGCTGCGCCTGAACCCTTCGAATCAAGCGGCGATAGCGGCGACCGATAGAGAATGGCATATGCGGTATCGGTTCATGAATGACTATGGTGCCCCGCGGCCGTTCTGGGGAGACGATGGCGCGTGTGGCGATGATGAACCGCTGCTACCTAGCGACCTCGAGCGCGAGGTGCGCGCATGGTCGACACAGTTCGAGCAGCTGTTCGATTGGCAGCACGGCTGGCCTGATGAGGCGACAGCGGTTGCGCACGAGGCGGAAGGTCGCCGCCTGTACGACGAGGTCCAGCGCGCGCTTCCCCACGACACCATCACCTTCCAGTACTGGGAAACGGCGTACCGAACCGACCGTTGACCGGTCCCGCCGCGCGCGTCCCATACAACACGGTCCATACACTTTCCACATGATTTCGCTTGTGTTGCCCGATCGATCACGCTGGCCCTCGTGGGTCGACGCGATCGATGAGTTCGGCGGGGCGGTTCTCCACGGCTTCTCGACGTTCGGGTTCGATGCCCAGGAACTACGGTTCCCAGACGCCTTTGATCGCTGGCTGAACCGTGAGATCCGGCAGCGCACCGAAGGCCAAGGTGGATTCGTGCCGGCCACAGTGTGGTGGATCGTGGACGACGTGGATCCGTCCTATGTTCTGGGGTCAATTCACCTTCGCCATGAGCTGAACGACGTCCTCCTCGCCGATGGTGGCCACGTCGGATACGGAATCCGACCCTCTGAGCGTGGCCGAGGTGTCGCGACGGCGGCTCTGGAGCTTTGCCTCTATCAAGCCCAACAGCGGGGCATCACCAGGGCACTCCTCGTCTGCGAAAGCGATAACCCGGCGTCACGGCGGACTATCTTGAGCGCAGGCGGAGTCCTGGAAAACACGTCCGGCACGTTTGAGCGGTACTGGGTCGCACTCAACAAGCCGCGCAATCCGTCGTCCGCCCGGCGAAACATCCGGGAGTAACAGACAGGAACTCGTTGCGCGAAGGCCGGTCCAATAGCGGGCCGGTCCATCCGTACGCCTACTTGGCGGCAAACATGAGTCGCTCCACATGCTCGGCGCCGTCCGTATACCAGACGAAGTCCGCGCTCGTAATGGTCTCCGCTGGCCGCTGTTCGAGGACTCTTCGACAGCGGTCATAGATCCTCGCCCAACTCACCTCATCGAGGCCGCCGGCATAGATGAGGGACATATGGAAAACCCAGTCTTCGAGTGGTAGCTCGCCGATCCGGTGAAAGTCAGTCGAATCAAGTAGTGACGTCAGGCCCGCGTACGCCGAAACAAGCGATGAGGTTCGCTTGAGCTCCGCATGGACAATTTGGAAAGGGGGCGGAAAGCCGTCGATGCCGACGACCTTCAGTTCGATCGGGGGCTGGACCTGAGCCCAGGTTGTGAGGGCCGCCTTCAGCTCGTCGACGCGGTCCGGCTCTAAGAAACCCCGAAGAGTGACGTGACCTGTATGGGGATAGCTAACGGGTTGTGCGATCGACTCCCGCAGAGACTCCCTGCTCACGTCCCAGAACGTCTCGATCTCATCCTCCGGTCGAAGAACCAGATACTGCTGGCCATCGAGCGACTCCAGTAGCGCCGGGTCCGTCATGAATGGTCTGGTCAAGTCCGCGACTCCGGTTCCTACGAGCGAGTGCCTCATGTTAACCCGTTCGCCAGTCAGAGATCCGCTTGCTAGCCCCCCAAAGCTCGGCGTCTGCAAGCCGGTCCTTCCTCGGGCGACCATGCTTCGCACTGCTGTCCGAACCCAGGCTGGACGCCAATACGCACTACGGCGTGATCAGGTCGCCGGGGTCTCGCAAGTAAACCAGCCGCAGCTCGACACCGTCCGGCACGGGTCTGCTGTAAACCCACACAGGCCGCCAGTCGAGAGGTGTGGGGCCGATCTGAATCGGCTGCTCAGATAACCCCATCTGTTCGACGAGTTGATGAGCTTTCTGACCCTCCGCCGGACGAACTGTCACATACGTTGTGGCCCGGTAGGGCTGGCGGTCGATCCGAGGTTCTCCCACGATTGTCGCGCCCGCCGGTGGTGTGATCAGTCATGACGGCGGCACAGCGTCTTTTGCGGTCCAGAGGCCGAGCAACTGCCAGATGACGTACCCGCCGACGATGATCAGGGCGATCGTCCATGCGATGATGCGTCGATCCTTGGCGTTCAAGGGCCGCGGCGCATCGTCGACGTCGTGGGCGTCCGCGTCCCGATGTGTGCTCAACACGCGCTCCCGAGCGATCACCCGCGCCCAACTCTTCATGGCCTCACCGTAGTGGCCCCCAGCTCGGTCGAGGAGCGTGAGCGATTGGTGTGACCAGCCTCGGGCAGTCAAAGACCGGGAGATGCCCGATTACCCCGCCCGATCCACTTGCGCGCCGACGTCCCGCAACGAGCGCGGGAGATGACCCCTCGACGGAAGGCCAGCGAGCACGCCAAGAACTGAAGACAAACAGAAGCGCAATGCACGCAGGCACTTTCTGTGGGCAGCCTGCGACCCCTTGAACCGAGTGCGATCGCGTGTCAACCTGGTTGCATGACTCGCGGGCGCTACAAACAGCGGAAAGTCGCGGCGGAACACGCTGCCGCCGTTGTCGTGGAGAGCGACCCGAGCCCCACTACTCCCGCACCTGCCGGACTAGTGGAACGCGACTCACCGGCGCCATCGCCGGTAGTCGGCGTTCCGGGTGGCAGTTCGTTTCGGCGACCCGGGCCCCTGCCGGACGGGGAGACTCGCGTCGCGGAAACAGTACGTCCGACACCGCGGGCGAAGGGTCCATCGGCGACGCCATGGGAGAAGAAGCGCGCTCAGCAAGCGGACCTCCGCCGCCTCCGCGATCTGTCGGAATCTCTCGTCCAGCTTCATCGAGAGGAAGCCAAGCTACTGCGCGAGCGCGACTCGCTCATCGCAGACCTGCGCGATCAAGGCGTGCCCTGGTCTTCACTGGCGATGCGCACGGGCCTCAGCCGCCAAGCGCTGAGCAAGCGCGGCGTCGCCGACAAGAGCTAGAGAGTCACGCGTCGCCAGCCGACGGGGTTGTCGGCCGGGGTGTTGGTTCGTCGTCCTGAGGCGACAGCTTTGCGGGCGGCGCAGCGGACTAGGGGGTAGAATATGACTCTGAAGTCATACTGCTGATCGGAGGGTGCAATGACTGCTTCAACGCTCATCCGCGCCGCTCGCAAAAGTCGGCGACTCACGCAAAAGCAACTCGCAGAGCGCACTCGCATCGATCAGAGCCGTGTTTCCAAATCTGAGGGCGGCCGCGATACGGAGTTCGCCACGGTAGAGCGACTGCTCGCAGGCGCGGGGCATCGGCTGTACTCCGCGCCTACCCAGCGCGACGACGCGGCGACTGCGGCTGACGAGATCCGGCGTCGGCTGGCTGAGGGCGATAAGGACCGCGCTCTCCGTGCGCTCCTGCAGCTCAACGACAACCTGCTGGCCGAGCGAGGACTGGTGCGAGGAATTCTCGGACTCGCCGAGCCGGCATCGACGCAGCATCAAGTGTGGGATGCCGCGCTCGCCGGCCTTGTCGCCTGGCGTCTGCGCGAGGAAGGTCTCCCGGCGCCTGAGTGGGTGTCAGATCCGAGCCGATATCTCCATGCGCCCGCGACGCTCGAGGTCGATCCGGCCGACCCGACTCCGCCCACGTCGGAAGTGCCCGACGAGTTCGCCGAGCGCGGCGTGCTCGTCTGGCGTGACACTTTCGCGAGCGTCTAAGCATGGCGACGACTCTCGGCCGAGAGGACATCCTCGACGGGCTCAGGGCGCTCATCACGGAGCTGCGCGCCTCTCACCAGGTCGCAGGTATCCGGATCGTCGGTGGAGCTGCCCTGGCGCTCCGCTACTTCGACCGTGGCACGACGCAGGATCTCGACTCGCTCCACATCGATCCGGGAAGCGACGACGAAGTCACAGCGGCTGCCGCGAAGGTGGCTCAGTCCCGCGGGTGGGATCCAGGCTGGCTGAACTTCGACGTCGAAAAGGCTGATGCGCTTCCGACGCTCGGCCGCAGGCCGGTCGAGTGCGAGACCATCTACGACCACGACGGCATCGTTATCCAGGTTGCGGCGAAGGAAGCGATGCTGGCGATGAAGCTGCGCGCCAACCGGCCCGGTCGCGATACGAACGACATCCGCCAGCTCCTGCGACTGTGCGACGTCACGACACTCGATGAAGCCGAAGAGCTCTACGAAGACTTCTATCCGGGAGATGCGCTTTCGGACCGCGCCGTGAAGATGGTCGCCTCCATCCTCGACGCCGGGTTGCCGGACGAGGTCCCCTCGCCAGGACCGATCGAACTCTAGCGACGAAACTGCGAGGACCCCTCGATGCGTGCTCCGACGGCGAGAGGATAGTGGTCGGACCCGGCTCCGTTCCCGCCGCTCGCTCTTTGCAGACTCCGCGCTGCGCGCTGCGCTTAGCAACCGCTCGACGCCGGGCACTGCGACGGTCCCGACACACTGACTCGGCCGATTGTCGGAGCACCGCAATCTGAGCAGGCGGGGGAGGCGCGGCATCCGATTTGCCCACAATTTGCCCACAATCGAGGAGAATCGGCACCGATCCAGACGGTTCGGGACGGTTCAAGAAGGCCTGAAAACTCGTGTAATTCCGCGGTTCTGGGCCCGATCCCGCGAAACGGCGCGAAGGCGTCGGCAGAATTCGATTCCCCCCATCTCCACCAGCCGCTGTCACGGAACAAGGCCCGGAGATCTGCGTGACAACGCAGTTCTCGGGGCCTTGTTCATTGTCGAGGTGCGCTAGCCCAATGGTGAGCGAGCGAACCGTGTCAAAGCCGCCGCAACCGCGCGACATCGTCACCGCATCGGACTTGAGGCCGAGTAGGCCATGGACGGCTTCGACGTACCGCCGGATCGACCGGTCTCGGGCATGCTCGCTTCAGATGCGAACGAGAAGCGCATCCATCCGGGCATCCTGAAGGGCGGGCTAACCGGGCATCGAGGGCGTGCGTCCTCGATGGACCCGGCCGCGACTGCAAGCTCTCGCGTGAGGACCCTCCCGCGTGCGGGGGAGGTCGATTGCCGACTTCGCAAAACGGGTAATGCAACTTCTACTGGCAACACGTGGTGTCCGTTTCCTCACTAACCTCCGACGCGGTCCTTTTTTGGAGCGCCACTATATGCAGCTGGCCATGAAAGAGGCTTCCCGGCAGCCGGTCCAGCGAAGTCCGTTTGCGTTGGGAGATCACCTCGGCTGAATCCATCCCGACGCGGTTGCCGGAAGTGGTTTGGCGCTGCGGGATCGATCTGAACCCGCTGTCGTTTGCCAACCCGGACGACGTGATTGGCTGCGGAGGCTCGTGTGGCCCGAACACACCGAACGCCGACAGCGGCTCGAGCGTGTCGCAGACATGCTGCGAGCGAGCCCACCCGGATCGAGCGCGGCGCTCCCCGGAGGATCGAAAACGCTTCATGGCAATGGTCGCTGGCCTAGATGCGACGTGGGTGAGCAACGAGGGGCCGGGGGCTGTTCCTTCGATTGGTGCTCGGATAGATCCCGCGGTCGAGATCGGCCACCGCTCCATCCTCGCGCGAGACAGCGAGCCCGTGGCCCTGACGGGTGGACACGGCCAGAGCTACAGCGCACTCTGCTAGATAGCGCTCCGGCGAGCACCCTGACGGCATCACATCCGCCGCTCTCGCAAATAGTAAATCTTCGAATGGTGACCCTGCGTAATCACGACCGGCGCATTTGAATGCGCTGTCCTGTCGCCCGTGAGTTCGGACGACAGGACAGCGGGGTGTTCAGTTCAGCCGTTCGCTGCGTCTTCCTCGAAGCACCTCCGGACGTCGAGGTCGCTCTCCTCGACCTGCGCCAAGACCGTGTCAGCGTCCTTGCCCGGCTGGATGCCGATATCCGTCAGGCACTCGCGATACTTGATGAATGTTTCGGAGTCGTACGACTTGGAGATCTGCCACCGGAAGTCGATTGGTGCGAAGTCGACGTAGCACTTGTCGTACACCGGCTCCGCTTCCGCCAGGAAGGAGAATTCGTGCACACCGCCGACAACGCGCTCGGCGGCAAGCGTGGCACCGCCTTCGTTCATGCACGCCTCGAACTTCGAATACGCGTCGTCGTACACCTGTTGTGTGACGACTTCCACACCCTCGGGCAGAGGTCCTGCTTCCGGGTTGAGTGCTCCACCGGACGCGGCCAGTCCGCCGACTGTCACGATGCCGGCCGCGGCCAGGAGCGCGCCTACGATGATCGTTCGCTTCTTCATGTCTCGCTCCTTACGAACTCGTCGAACCGACTTGGACGCCGCTGTGGTTGTAGGCCTTGTGGTATCCGTTCGTGGTTCCGCTCTGAGTCAGCGAGACCGAATACCCCTGAACTAGCTTCTGAGAGGTGAGGTAGGAGGGTCCCCCGGGGTACGCCTGGTAGCGGAGCTGGATGCCGGAGTTTCCGCCGCAGCCTAGGCCCGCGTACGTGTCCCCACCGGCGTTGGAGAAGGTGATTTGGTACGAGCGCCAGGATAGCTGCCCGCCTCCTGCGCAGTTCACCACCGGACTCCAGCCGAGGGCTGCAGCTCCCTGTGCACCTCCGAGTAGTGCCACTACGGTGAATGCGAGTACCGCCAAGACGCGCGGTGTCTTCCTGCGCTTATATGTCATGCTCCAACTCAACCTCCTCGTTGAAACACCCGAGACCGGGATCGCCTCCGGAAATTATCCGTATGACCTGGCATTTGTCAACAGTCCTGGGCACACGCGCTGGAGGTCCGTGGCATTGTGCGCCGTGCCGCCTGGGTGCGGTGCGACTATCGCCGGCATGCGCGATCGTGGTGGGATGAGCCGGGGAGCAGGTGATGCGTTCGGCCGCGGCACGCGCATCGGTCATTGTCTGATCGATGCAGATGTCTGCTGCGAACCGCGTTACCCGTTTCCGCGCTAACGCTGGGATCCGGGGGCCAGAAGCCGTGCGACTGCATGGCGCCGAGTGTCCTCGGGCGAGTTGAGAGGCGGCAGCAGCAGAGTCATCCTTCCGTGCTCTACTGCGCCCCCTCTGGACCCGACCGGTCCCAACGAACAGCGTCTGTGAGGGTGAAGCCTCGAGTGCACGGTGGGCATGGTCGGAGATCTCGGGATTCGACTTCTGAGCGCCAACCTCGAAGGACAGTGAGTAGGCGGTAGCGCGTCGTCCACGCCCATCGCCCTGAACGAGGGGCGAATGTCGAAGTGGATGTCGCTCACGATTCCGATCACTACGTCCGCCTCGGCAAGTTCACGAACGGTCACGGCAGCATCGATGGCAAACGGGTTCTGCCGCCAGTCCGATTCGGAGGCGTAGATCGCTTCGGAGAGCTGGTTATCGATACCGAGATCCGTCAACACGCCCATAGAGATGCTGCGATGGAGGACAGGATCGGTTCAGCGTCTCGCGCGCCACCGTTTACAGCGAGCTTCAGCATCGCCGTGGTGGAGTTCCTCGCATCCTGCGAAGCGCACATCTTCTAAGGTCCTTGGAGCCGCGGTCGCGCAACTCGGGCGCCCCATCCGACGCGGCCGCGGCTCGCTGGGAGATCCCGCCGCGCACCCTCGCGCATTGCCCAGACGACGACCTGTTTGCACAGAGTCATCCGCGATCAGCGCGGTCGCTTCGCAGTGGATCTTGCCACGATGGCAGTGCCGATGAATACAACCATCACGGCTCCAAGCCAGACCCACATATTCGTTTCGAATCCGAGAATGGACCGCTGGGCGGATACGCAGACGGAGGTCCCGGTCCCGTCGGCGTCTGAAATCACCCGACGCCGATGATCGGAGTGAAGAAGATTGACACGGCCATCAACGCTGCGGCGCCCGTCCAGACTACGCCTGCGCGGTTTCGCGGCCGGCCCGTTCTCATCGTCCAACACAACCATGTTCGGATCGGGCACGCGATAGGCGACCGACATCCGAGCGAACTCGAGTAGTTTCAACGTATGGCGAGAAAGCTTGGGCTGAGGTTCAGCGGCGCGGTCCTCATCATGATCTTCCTGGTCTGGATGCTCTTCAAAGGCACCGACGTCGTACGATCCTGGATCGAAGCAAACCAGGTGCTGGGTCTGGTCGCATGGGGAGCTGCCTGGCTTTGTCTGCTCGGTGGCGCCGCCCTCGTGGTGCGCGCCCTATTCCCCCAGCGCAGGGAGCCGGTAGCCGAGGGCGAGTAGTAGCGAAGTCCCGCTGGTTCCCGTCGTGCTTCTGTCGACCGTCGTCCCGACCCTATCCGCTCGCTGAAGGGTCCGAGGTGAACGGTGGGAAGAGTCGTTGAGGTCCGTCAGGCGTTGAGTTCCAGCCATTTCCCTTCGGAGACGACTCGCACCTCGCCTTCTTGTATGGCGAGCGCCGTGTGGTCGTCGATCGCGAAGGAGTGTCCCTCGATCTCCGCCGCCCAGCGTGCGGCACTGTCGGAGGAGTTGGAGTCCCAGCCGGGATAGTCCAGGTGCGGGAAGATCGAGAAGTCCACCAGGCCGAGTGCCTCATCACTGCCCTCGACATCCCATTCGACGAACTGTTTGCCGATGCGTGGCGTCATGACCATGCTGCCCGCACTCACCCCGACCCACACGGTATCCGCAAGCGAGGGCAGCAGGTCCGCCAGCCCCGACTCGCGCATCCAACGGCTGAGATAGATGGCCTCGCCACCGTCCACCAGCAGGGCGTCAGCAGCGGCCACCCACGACTCCCAGCGTTCCCGTCCGATGGTCGGCAGGGCGCTCAACTCGAGAACCCCGACCGATCTCCAGCCGAGCTCCGTCAAACCTTGCTGATCTGGCCATCGCCCGGCTGTCGACATCCACACTGTCTGCGGAGAGCACAGCGGGTGTCCCCATTGCGCCGTGGGAATGAGGAGCGCGTGGCATTCTTCGATCGGTTTGCCGAGCAGCTCGACGAGTGCTGAGCGGATTGAGGAGTTGGTGACGCCTCCCGACGTCAGCAGCATCTTCACGATCGAGCCCTCCGTGCCGAACTCGTCGTAGTCCACACCACCACCGGATACGGGCGCAAGTGGTTCACGGACTTCGGAACGGCAATGCTCGGATCTGCTGAGAGGCGCTCTTCCCTGTGCTCACGGAACGTTCCCGGCGGCGACGTCAGCCCTCGGTCCAGAGGTCGTCGATGGGGATCTCTCGCTGAAGGATGCGGGACGCGGCGCGATGACCCGAGAACATCGCCGCAGGCACGGTCGCTGGGTCGTCGGTCCAGGTGGCCTCTCCGGCGATGTGCAGCACGCCCCCGACCGTGTTCGCGAGGTCGTCGTGATCGCTGGTGTTCGAACCCACCGTCATGTACGCGTACGAACCCCGGGCGAAGGGATCGTCCTGCCACGCCGTCACGTGCACCTGTGTCGGCTGCTCCACCCGGGCGCCGTACAGCCGCCGCAGCTGCGCCAGGGCCGACTCTGCGATGCGATCGTCCGACCAGCCGCGAGTCTGTACGGCCGCCTCTCCGGAGAGGAACGTCAGCAGTGTGGGGGTGCCGTGCAGGCGGGTGAGGTCGTACCAGGAGTGCCACCAACGTCCCTCGGGGCCCTGCTGGCGGATCGCGTAGACGCCGTCGTCCCAGAACTTGGCGGGGAACCGCAGCACGACCTTCTCAAAGGCGTTCATCTTGAGTCGACGCAGCGCACTCGCCTGCGGCTCGGGCAAGGCAGGCTCGATCGCGAACTCCTCGGACTGCAGGACGCCGATCGGAACTGTCACGACCACATCGTCGGAGGTGGCCGTCGTGCTGCCGCTCGAGACCGTGGCACCCTGCGCGGACCAGGCCACGCGCGAGACGACGTGCCCGAGCCGGATGTCGAGACCCGTTGCCAACCGCGCGGCGAGTTCGTCGTAGCCGTCGGGGAAGACGACCTCGTCACCGTCGATGGAGTCGTCGTCGAGGCCGTGTGCAGCCAGCTGGTCGCGCTGAACCCCGTATTGCTCCTCGGCCCGGTGTTCGAGGAACTCGCGGACCCGCTGCGCTCGCTCGTGGTCCCAGCGCTGGGCATCCAGCGCCGTCTCAGTCACGTCACGGTAGGAGGCATCTGCCTTCGAGTCCGCGATCACCCGCGCCAGCGTGATGTCGACGGCGTCGATGTCGCCGACGAAGCGTCGGACGGCGGCATCTGAGAGCCGTTCTCCCGACGGTCCGTAGTAGGCGATGGGGCGGCTCGCAGGCTGGTAGGCGCCGACCGAGAACTCCATCATCGGCATCCCGAAGGCCGCCGCCGCGGCGGCGACGGGGCTGCCGGTCACGCCATGGATCCAGGAGGCGCCCAGGTCGGTGATGAGCCCCTGCGAGCGATCCGTGAGCACCCGTCCACCGACGCGCTCTCGCGCCTCGAGCACGACGACATTCCTGCCTGCGCGGGTCAGGAGCCGCGCGACGGTGAGACCTGCGATACCCGCGCCGACCACGATCGTGTCGAAATGATCCACCCCGGCCTCCTCCTCAGTGCTGGGCGCCCGTGGCATCGACGCTATCGGCCTGTCGGCGATTCGATGCGACGGGGGAGACGCCCGCTGCGGCTCGGGACGCCCGAGCGGCGAGGTCTGCGAACGCCCTGCCGAGCTCGGGCGGCTCGACGACGTCGATCTCCGCGTCGAAGCGCGCCAGAAGGGCGGCCAGCGCTGCCCACGACCACGCTCCGGTCTCGAACAGGCAGGAGTCGGCGTCGATCGGGGTGACGACACCGTCGCCCGCGAAGGGGAGCACGCGCGCAGCGGGAGCCCGCACGACCACAGTGGCCCGGCAAGGCCAGGCGTCGGCATCCGTCGCCCCTCGGAATCGGGCGCGCAGAAACCGGTGCGGGTCGCCGCCGGGCACGGTGCGTGGTGCGAAGCGGGCGCCGCGATGCGACCGCACACGCATGCGGTCGACGCGGTAGACGCGCCAGTCCTCGCGCTCCTTGTCCCAGCCGACGAGGTACCACCGGCCCCTTGTCGCCACGAGATGGTGCGGCTGCGTTCGCCGGGGCGCGGTGACATCCTCTGCCGGGGAGTCGAACTCTTCGCCGACGCGGGCGTAGTCGAATCGGAGTTCTTCGCGCGCGTGAATCCCTGCCGAGATCGCTTCGAGCACCGCGGCGTCGACGGGCGCTCGCTCGTCGACTGCCGCGGTGAACTCGATGGCGTCGTACCGGTGCCGCAACCGCGCAGGCATCACCTGCCTCACCGTCGCCAGCGCCCGCAGCGCCGCCTCTTCGATCCCGGCCGACGACAACGCCGCCGCACGAAGCGCCACGGTCACCGCGACCGCCTGCTCGTCGTCGAACAGCAGGGGCGGCAGCTCGCTCCCCGCCTCGAGGCGGTAGCCCCCGTCGGGACCCTTCGTCGCCTCCACCCGGTATCCGAGCTCGCGCAGCCGATCGACATCACGGCGCACGGTGCGCGGACTCACCCCGAGCCGATCCGCGAGGCGTGCGCCCGGCCAGTCGCGCCGCGTCTGCAACAGCGAAAGCAGGGTCAGCATACGAGAAGACGCCGTTGACATGACCTGATCATGCCGTGGGTAGAGGACACATTCTGGCCGCTACTCGGCGAATCATCGATGACGTGGCCGCCATCCGGAGGCCCGTAGACACAGACAGGACGAGTTCCATGACCATCGCAGTGACTCCCCACCTCAACTTCCGCGGCGCAGCACGGGAGGCCCTCGAGTTCTACCGCACCGTCTTCGGCGGCGAGCTCGCGATCATCAGCTACGCCGACATGGGCATGGCCGACGCCGACACCGCCGCCCTGGTGGTGTGGGGCCAGGTGTCGGCCGAGAACGGGTTCCGCATCATGGCGTACGACGTGTATGCGCACCTCCCGTGGGATCAGGGGCACGACCCCTTCTTCGTCTCGGTGCGCGGGACGGACGCCGCCGAGCTGACGCGCTACTGGAAGAAGCTGAGCGACGGGGCCACAGTGCGTCAGCCGCTCGACGCGTCGCCGTGGGCACCGCTGTACGGACAGCTCACCGATCGCTTCGGCGTCACATGGGTGCTCGACATCGCGGCGACGCACCCCGCCGGCTGACGGGTTCACGCGGGGCCCGGCCGTCGCCGGGCCTCGCGCTCACGACACTCGCCGGCGCGGTCGACCCGCAACGGCCGTGATGATCCCCAGCACGGCCAGCGCGAGCGGTACCCACAGCGCGGCGCGGTACGCGCCCAATGGCTCGCTGCCGGCGTTCACGGCGATGGTGAGCACGGCACTCGTGACGGCGAGGCCGATCGCAGCGCCGAACTGGAAGAAGGTGTACAGAATGCCGCTGGTCAGTCCCTGATCGCGATCCGCGATGCCGTCGGTAGCGGCAATCGTGAGCGGTCCATAGGCGAACGTGAACGCGAGACCCAGCGCAAGGAAGCTCGGGAACATCAGGGCATAGGTCCAATCGGGCCCCACCGGGAGGAACAGCAGGTACGACAGGGCCGCGAACATCAGTCCGCCGATCGCCACCGGCCACGTGCCGAATCGTGCGACAAGCCGCGGCGTGACGGTCGGCGCGAGGACCGCATCGATCGCCATCACGACCATTGCCAATGCGGTCTGTAACGCGGTGAAACCCCGCAGCTCCTGCAGATACAGCACGACGATGAATTGAAAGCCCATGAAGCCGGCGGCCAGGGAACCTGCGCCGAGGTAGGCGCGCAACAGGGCGCGTGAGCGAAGGAAGGCGGATGGGATGATCGGCACGGCCGCCGTGCGCTGGCGCACTCCGAAGGCGACGAGTGCGATGATCGCGCCCATCGTCGCGGCGATCACAATGGGCCACGCGCCATGGGAAGCCTGCTCGACGGCCAGCACCGTCATCACGATGCCCGCGGTGAGCGCCACCGCCCCGATGGCGTCGAAAGGACTCCGATCGCGCTCGGTGGTGTCGCGCGGGATGAGCGTGAGCGCACCGACGAGGATGAGCGCGCCCAGCACGACAGGTGCGAAGAAGACCCACCGCCACCCGATCGCTGTGAGCAGGCCTCCCGCGACGAGGCCGAGGGAGAAGCCGGCGGCGCCGATTCCCGCATAGATGAGCACGGCACGGTTGCGGGCCGACCCTTCGGCGAAGCCGGTCGTGATGATCGACAGCCCTGCGGGCATCATGAACGCGGCGGCGATACCGGTCGCAAACCGCGCGACGACGAGCATCCAGCCGTCTTCTGCGAACCCGCCGGCCATCGAGAAGACGATGAAGACGCTGAGAGCGATCAGGAACACCCGCCGCCGGCCGAACCGGTCGCCGACGCGGCCCCCGAGGATCATGAATCCGCCGTACGCAACGACGTAGCCGCTGAGGATCCACTGCAGCTGAGTGGTCTCGAGCCCGAGATCGCCGCGGATGACCGGCAGCGCCACGTTGAACATCGCGATGTCGATGCCCTCGAGGAACGCCGCGCCGCACAGGGTGATCAGCAGCAGGATCCCGCTGCCGCGCAGCTGAATGCCGGGCGAGCCGGCTTCGGTGGTCGTCGTCACAGTGCTCCTCAGGTGGTCGGTTACTTCTTGTGCCTGACAGCATCGTGCGTCATCATGGGCGCATGACGGAAGTACGCACTTCGGAGTACGTCGGTTCCTGCGAAGTCACCGACATGCCGAACGACCCATTCCAGTGGGACGCGAGGGAGGATTGCGAAGTTCGACAGATCCTGGATCGGATCGCCGACAAGTGGTCGCTGCTGGTCATGGCGCTGCTCGAGAACGGCACGCTTCGGTTCACGGAGCTGCTGCGCCTCGTCGACGGAGTGAGTCAACGAATGCTCACTGTCACACTCCGGCAACTGGAGCGCGACGGGCTGGTGTCACGCACCGTGCACCCGGTCGTCCCTCCCCGTGTCGACTACTCGCTCACCGACCTCGGTCGTAGTCTCAACGCAACAGTCCTCGCCCTCGTGACCTGGACCGAGTCACACCAATCCGACATCGCGGTCGCGCGCGCCCGGTACGACGAGTCTGCCGCGAGCTGACCCCCGGGCGGCCAGCGTGGATGCGCCGTGTCACCGCTCGTAGACGGCGACCATGTGCGCGAACGTCTCGATCGCACCTTCCAGTTGCGCCGGTGTGAGCGGCCCGATGATCCGAGCGGCCGACAGGAGTCCGATCGTCGCGCTCGACAGTGCGATCGCAAGGTGCTCCGGGTTGACGCCGTCCGCGAGCGCGTCCCGTCGCTCCAGCTCGCAGAGCCACGCGACGACGGAGCGATGGCGCGCGCGGTACCGGCCGTCGGCCACGGCGTCGACGTGGGATCCCAGAATGCCCCGATCATCCAGGAAGGCCGCGCTCATGAGCTCATCCGCCAGGAGTGCGCGCGCCGCCGCGCGATACGCCGCCGACAGAGAGGGACGGATGCCGAGCTCCGCGTCGACACGAGCCTGAAGGCGCGCAGTGGCACGGGTGAGAACTCCGTCGAGGATGTCGTGCTTGCTCGCGAACTCCAGATAGACCGCGCCCTTCCCGATCTCGGCTCCCTCGGCGACCCGCGCAACGCTCATCGCGTCGAATCCTCGGTCCAGGACGAGCGCTTCCGCGGCGTCGAGGATGCGTTCTCGCCGGTTGTCGATCAGGGGGCGTGGCATCAGCGGAGCCTGTCGAGGAAGCGGCGGACAGCCGGGAGCACGACGTCCGGACGGTCCCGCTGCACCCAGTGTCCGGCGTCCTCGACCGCCAGCAGCCTGGCATCAGGAAGCAACCGGGCTGCCACCCGCGCGCGGGCGATCGGCACGCCGCTGTCACGCGAGCCGTGTACGAGGAGGATCGGCGTGTGGATCGAAGCCAGCCGCGCCGTGTAGTCAGTGCGCAGGGTCGACCATCGGACCTGATCGCGCTGCCACTCGCCGAACACCCGCATGCCGTTCCCAGAGGCGGCTTCGGCGATGACAGCGTCGACGAGCGCCGGCGTGCGGGCGCCGGGATTCCGTACGATCTCCCGCAGCCCGCGCTCCATGGCCGAGGCGCTGCGGGAGTACGAGCGCGTGAGGGCGGCGAGCATGCCCGTGCGCAGCATCATCGCGGTCGCGAAGTGACTGAGGCCCCCCAGAGGGCCGTCGCTCAAGCGCGGCATGATCCCGAATGAGCCGAACAGCATCGCGCCCATGGCGTCGCCGGGACGCTCGAGGAGATGCCCGAGGGTGAGTCCGCCGCCCAGCGACAGGCCGCCCAGCACGTAGTCGCTCGGAGCCAGCGCATCGATGAGCTCGCCGACGTAGCGGACGAGATCGGCCTGCGTGAGCGGCCAGTCCGCCGGTGCGGAGTGGCCGAAGCCCGGGTGGTCGGGTGCGATCACTCGATACCCGTTGTCTGCCAGGACTGCTCCGAACAGCCCCCACGACAGCTCCGCGTTGTCTGCGCCGCCCCCGTGCAGCAGCACGACGGTCAGCCCGATCGGGCGCGCCGGCACCCACTCGAGATACGAGACGACGGCACCCGTCAGCTCGATCGTGTTGCGCGCCGCGTTCATCCGCCTCCGCTCGTTGTGACCAGTGTAGCGGGTCTGGTCACTACGGCGAAGTCAGGGGGAGTCAGGCGACCTGCTGCTCGTGGATCGGCGACTCTGACGTCTGTCCGTTGAGTTCGAGATACATGCGCCGCTCGGTGAGGGAGAGCGTCATAGCGTTGCGGCGCTCGAGCGCCGCCACAGCCTGGTCGATGAAGCCGGGATCGAAGCTGTAGAGCGAGATCTCGTCCGAACGGTGGATGCGCTTGCCGACCCATGGCGCGGCCACCTTCGCGGGGTCGCGGTGCGTGTAGACCACGGTACGAGCCGCCTGCATGCTTCCGAAATGCAGGCGCGCGGCATCGGGGGCCCCCACTTCGATCCACGCGGTGATCGTGCCGGTGAGATCGCGCACGAGCACGGCGGGCTCGTCGGTCGACGAGATCCCCTCGCTGAACGCGATGCCCTCGTCGAATTCGAGGCAGTACGCCAGGACCCGCGTCAGCATGAACGCGTCCGTCTCGGACGGATGACGCGCCACCCGCAGCGTGAAATCCTCGTACACCCCGCGGTCTACGTCTGCCAGCTGGACTGCGAAAGTGTGGATCGTTGCGCCGGCTGCCATGAGGTCCGAGCCTACTCGGCGGTCAGTGAGCCCCGCGCGCGATGACGGCGAACCGCGTCGCGATTCGCGCATCGTACGGAGCAATAGCGCTGCCGCCCGTTCCGGGTCACATCGACCACGACGTTGCGGCAGTCGTCGCCCGGCGCGCGACCGGCGGCGCATCGCGACAGCCGGTGCATCCCGCGCGTTGTCAGGTGCAGCGCCGTGCCCACGCTGATGACCGCTTGGAGCACACGCGAGAGCGTGTCGTCGTCGTCGCGATAGTGCAGATGCCAGCCTTCGCCGTCGTGATCGGTGAGCCGCGGGTAGGCCGCGACGGCCGCCATGTGGGCGTTGAGAAGCGTTGCGCGCTCGCGGGCATCGTCGGTGTCGACGACGCGCAGCCAATCGTCGATCACGTCGCGGGACCGCTCGTGGTCCTCGGGCGACTGGGCGAACTGCATCGTCATGCCGAAATCGCGTGTGCGCGAGACGATGCCACCACGGTCAGTGGGCCACTCGTTGGCGAGCGAGGCGGCGAGCAGGACCGCGTACTCACCGTAAGGGTTGAGATGCATAAGACCATTACAGCATCGTGTCGGGTATGACGACACTCCCCACCTCGCAGAACACCGGATCGTGCGACCTGCGCGACGTGCACGAACACGGTTGGATGATCGAGTCCGCGCACTCCACCTCGGAGGGACGCGTGCTGTATGTGAGGTGTGCGGAGTGCGGGACCAGGCGTGTCGACCTGCAGCAGTGGTCCGCGACACCACCGGAACCGCTCACCCGGACGGTCCCTGCTCCTGAGATGCAGCCGGCACCCGCGGCAGCGGCCAGGACCGACATTGTCGCGAAGGCCGATGACCGGGCCTAACCACAGGCTCCCGCGGCGCGCAAGAGCCTCGGCCGCGGCATCCGGCTGGTCTATCGTCGTGCGCAGAACACCGAATGCCATTCGAGCGAGGGGGAGACGATGTCACGCAATGCCCGCGAGTTGCGCTGCAGCCCGGAGGACGTGTTCGAGGTGCTCGGCGACGGGTGGCTCTATCCCTCATGGGTGGTCGGCGCGTCACGAATGCGGGAGGTCGATGAGAGCTGGCCTATGGCGGGCGCTGAGCTTCACCATTCCGTCGGCGTGTGGCCCGTGCTCATCGATGACAAGACAGTGGTGGAGGAGTTCATCCCCGCACGGCGCATGGTCATGCGCGCCCGCGGCTGGCCACTGGGCGAGGCGCGCGTGACGCTCGACGTGAAGCCGCGCGGTGACGGCTGCGTCGTGCGGATCCAGGAGGAAGCCGTCGCCGGCCCGGGGCGGCTGATCCCGGCACCGCTGCTCGACGTTCCGTTGGCGTGGCGAAACGCCGAGACGCTGCATCGGTTGGCGTACCTTGCTGAAGGACGGGGGTCGCGCACGAGCGGCGAGACCACGGCCGAAGAAGAGATCGACGCGGCGGGAGAGGGCGGGACGAGCGAGACGTGAGCGACGACACGCGCAGCACCGCCGATCTGGATGCGGTGGTGGTGGGGGCAGGGCCGAACGGCCTAGCCGCGGCGGTGACCCTCGCCCGCGCGGGTCTGCGAGTGCGCGTCTACGAACGTGCGGATCAGGCAGGCGGCGGCGCGGCGACGAAGGAGCTGACCTTGCCCGGCTACCGGCACGACGTGTGCTCGGCCGTGCACCCGCTGGCGTTCGAATCGCGATTCTTTCGCGAGTTCGGTCTGCGCGAGCGCGTGAAGTTCGTCACCCCCGAGATCTCGTTCGCGCACCCGCTCGATGGCGGTCGCGCCGGTATCGCCTATCACGACCTCAACCGCACACGCGAGATGCTGGGGCGTGACGGCGGCGCATACGAGCGACTGATGAGGCCGCTCGTCGAGCGCTCGACCGCGGTGGCGGAGTTCACCGGGGGCCCGCTCCTGCGTGTGCCGCGCGACCCTGTCACCGCGCTCGCGTTCGGGCTGCGCGCCCTGGAGCAGGGCAGTCCGCTGTGGAACGTGCGTTTCGGCGATGATGTCGCACCGGCGATGCTCACCGGCGTCGCGGCGCACACGATCCTGTCGCAGCCGAGCCTCGCTGCCGCGGGCGCCGGGCTCGCTCTCCACGCCTATGCTCACGCCCGTGGGTGGCCCATCCCCGTGGGCGGCAGCCAGGCGATCATCGACGCGATGGTCGATGATCTGCGCGCACATGAAGGCGAACTCGTCCTCGGACACGAGGTGGCGTCGCTGCGCGAGCTGCCGCGGGCTCGGGTCACACTGCTCGACGTCACTCCCCGCGCGCTGGTGCGCATGGCCGGCGACGCGATGCCGCCACGATACCGCCGTCCCCTCGAGCAGTTCCGTTATGGCGGTGGCGTCGCGAAGGTCGACTTCGCACTGAGCGAGCCGGTGCCGTGGGCCGAGCCGGAGATCCGAAGGGCCGGGACGGTGCATGTCGGCGGCACCAGGGCTGAGATCGCCGACGCCGAGAACGACGTCAACCGCGGCCGCCTTCCCGAGCGTCCCTACGTGCTGGTCTCGCAGCCTTCGCTGTTCGATCCCAGCCGTGCTCCGGCCGGAACGCACACGCTGTGGACCTACACTCACGTGCCGGCGCGGAGTCCGGTGGATCGGCAGGAGGCGGTGATCCGCCAGATCGAGCGGTTCGCGCCCGGCTTCCGCGACACGATCCTCGCCACGAGCTCGCGCAGCGCCGTCGACGTCGAGCGGCACAACCCCAACTACCCCGGCGGGGACATCGGTGCCGGGGCTCCCACGCTGTGGCAGATGCTGCGCCGTCCCGTGCTCAGCAGCGACCCGTGGCACACGCCGATTCCCGGCGTGTATCTGGCGTCGGCGTCGGCGTCGCCCGGCCCGGGCGTCCACGGCCTGGCGGGCTGGTTCGCCGCGCGGAGCGCGCTGCGTCACGACTTCGGCACACGGGCGTTGCCCGACCTCTCGCCGCACGGCTGAGAACGGCCCGCGAGCCCTGGTGGCAGCATCCGTCACACCGCCCTGCCGGTGCGCCTCGCGTGCGAGAATTCCGAGCAGTGGACAATCTCACGGTCATCCAGCGCTCACCCGACCCCGAAGAGGTCGACGATCGCTCGCGCACGCGCCGCTCGATCGCCGACAAGATTCGGGCGGTCGGCCAGAATCGCATCGGCGCCCTGCTGCTGCTGCTCGCGACCTTCGCGGCCATCGTGTGGGCCAACGTCGCCACCGGATCGTACGAGTCGTTCTGGGAGACGCACCTCTCGGTCGGCGTCGGCGACATCCAGCTCGACTTCACCCTGCACGCGCTCGTGAACGATGCGCTCATGGCGATCTTCTTCTTCACCGTCGGCCTCGAGGTGCGTCGCGAGTTCGCGATCGGCGAGCTCACGAGCTGGTCGCGCGCCATGGTGCCGGTCGTCGCCGCGATCGCAGGCCTCGCCCTGCCGGCACTGCTGTTCGTCCTCATCGCTCGCGGCTCCGGCTACGAGCAGGCATGGGGCGTGGTGATCTCGACCGACACCGCCTTCCTGGTCGGCGCGCTGGCGCTGGTCGGCCCGCGGGTCCCGGGCCGGCTGCGCGTCTTCCTCCTCGCGCTGGCGGTCGTCGACGACATCGGAGCGCTCTCGATCATCGCGCTCGTCTACACCGAGAACTTCCAGCCTCTGCCGCTTCTCATCGCGGCCGTCGGACTGGCAGGGGTGTTCTTCACGCGGTACCTGCCGACGGGGCGCGGACCCGTGTACGCGACCCTGGCCATCATCGTGTGGCTGGCATTCCTCGCGTCCGGCGTGCACCCGACTCTCGCCGGCGTCGCCATCGCGCTGCTCGTGCCGGTCTACCGTCCCGATCGTCGCGACGTCGAGCATGCCCTCGAACTCGCACGCACCTTTCGGCAGTCGCCGAACAGCGAATATGCGCGCGCTGCGGCGAACAGCCTGCGCGAGTCGATCTCGATCAACGAGCGGCTCCAGAGCGCCTACGCGCCGTACATCGCCTACGTCATCCTGCCGCTGTTCGCCCTCGCCAACGCGGGGGTGGTGCTCAGTCCCGAGATCCTGTCGGGCGCTCTCGTCTCGCCCCTCACCTGGGGGATCGTGGTCGGCCTCGTGGTCGGCAAGATGCTCGGCGTGTTCGGCTCCGCGGCCGTCATGAAGCTGCTGCGGATCGGCGAGTTCGGCCCCGGGCTCACCCTGGACCGCATCGCCGGCGGGGCGGCGCTGTGCGGCATCGGCTTCACGATCTCGCTGTTCATCGTGGACCTGTCGATCAGCGACGAGCAGGCTCAGAACGAGGCGCGCGTGGGCGTGCTCGCGGCATCCGTCATCGCATTCCTCTTCGCCACGCTCATCTTCCGGATCTCGGATGCCGTCCGCCCGGGCGGCGACACGCGCCAGACTCTCGCCCGCCCGGTCGACCCGCGCCGCGACCACGTCTTCGGGCCGGCCGATGCGCCCTACACGATCGTGGAGTACGGCGACTTCCAGTGCGGCTTCTGCCTCAAGGCCTCCGGTTCGATCCAAGAGGTCCACGGCGTGCTCGGCGACCGGCTGCGCTACGTGTGGCGCCACGCGCCGCTCACGCAATACCACCCCAACGCGCTCGCGGGGGCGGAAGCCTCGGAGGCCGCGGCTCTGCAGGGCCGCTTCTTCGAGTTTGAACGCGGTCTGTTCGCCGACCAGGAGAACCAGCGCCCCTCAGACATCGTCCGGCTTGCGCGCGACCTCGGCCTGGATGTCGAGCGGTTCGAACGCGATCTCACTTCGCCCGAGGTCACCGGCAGGGTGCAGGACGACATCCTGGATGCCGAGGCCATGGGCATCACGTCCGTGCCGACGCTGTTCATCAACGGCCGCCGGCACACCGGCCCGTACGACGCGCAGTCACTGATCCGCGCGCTCGAGCGGACGGCGCCCGATTCCGCGCAGATCGACCCCGAGACCCCCGCGGCTCACTAACCTGGTCGCGATGGACACCCACACGCTGGACCCTCTCCAGAACCCCGAGATGTCGGATGCGCAATGGCAGCGCCTGTGCGGCTTCGGAGTCGCCGACTCGGTCGCCGCGGGCGACTACCTCTTCCGATCCGGCGATCGAGACTACGACCTGATCCTCGTGGAGGAGGGCGAAGTCGAGGTCGTGCGCGACTCGCTGTTCTGGATCGAGGAAGCCGTTCTCGAGCGCATGGGACCACGCTCGTTCGTCGGCGAGCTGGGACTGCTCAACGGGCAGGGGGCGTTCCTGTCCGCCCGCGCGACCGAGCCCACCCGAGTGCTGCGCGTATCCCGCGCCGAGCTGCGCCGGCTCATGGCCGAAGACGACGATCTGTGCGACCTCGTCCTGCACGCACTGTGGGCGCGGCGTGAGGCGCTGCGGCGAGGCCCTGCCGCCCTGACGTTGAAGTTCATCGGCGAGAGCTCATCCCGGGACTTCCTGGCCTTGCAGCGGTTCGCGGAACGGCTCGATCTGGTGCACAAGTCGGTCGCTGTCTCGCCCGTTGAGATCGGCAAGCACGCGAAGCTCGGCGTCACCGCCGAGGACCTGCCGATCGCGTACATCCAGGGCGAGCCGATCATCCGTGCGACACCAGGGCTGGTGGCCGACCGGCTGGGCTTGAGCTACGAGTCCAACGGCGACGAGATCGTCGACCTCGTCGTGATCGGCGGCGGACCCGCCGGCCTGGCAGCCGCGATCTACGGCGCCTCCGAGGGGCTCAGCACGGTGCTGCTGGATGCCGTCGCGCCTGGCGGCCAGGCGGCTTCGACCTCGCGTATCGAGAACTTCCTCGGCTTCCCCTTCGGCGTCAGCGGCGGCGACCTCATCGGACAGGCGAGCCTGCAGGCTCTGAAGTTCGGCGTGCGCGTGTACGCGCCCTGCGAGGCGGTGGCCCTCGCGTCGGTCGACGATCTGCTCGACGTCACGCTGGCTGACGGCCGCGTGATCCGTGCCCGGAGCACCATTGTCACGTCCGGTGCCGCCTACCGTCGACTGAACCTCGATCGATGGCCGGACTTCGAACGCTCGGGCATCTACTACGCGGCGACCCAGCTCGAACTGCGCCAGGTGATGGAGTCGCCGGTCGTGGTGGTCGGCGGCGCGAACTCGGCGGGCCAGGCGTCGCTGTATCTCGCCGCGAACGGATGCCCCGTGCACCTGGTCGTGCGTGGCGAGGATCTCGGTCGCCGCATGTCGTCGTATCTCGTCGACCGCCTGCTGGAGGACCCGCGGATCCAGGTGCACACCGGCGCCAACGTGGTCGGGCTCGACGGCGGGGATCTCCTGGAACGCGTCCATATCGATCGAGTGGGCGAAGTCGACGCGCGAGGCCTGTTCTGCTTCATCGGTGCCGATCCAGCCACCGGCTGGCTGTCGTCGCTCGACCGTGATCCCGACGGGTTCCTCCGCACTGGGACCGACATCGCTTGGCAGCCGCTCGAGCACTGGCAGCGACTGGGAAGGGAACCGTTGCCGTTCGAGACGTCGACGCCGCGTGTCTTCGCTGCGGGCGACGTCCGACGCGGATCCATGAAGCGAGTCGCCGCCGCGGTCGGCGAGGGCTCCAGCGCGGTCGCGTCGGTGCATCGCGCCCTCGCCGGCTGAGCGCCGGCCGCTCAGGACGAGAGGAGAGACGGTGTCGGACGTCATCGATGTGTCGGCGGAGCCGAGCGGCACGGGGTGCCTGGAATGCGAGGACGAGCGATCCTGGTGGGTCCACCTGCGCCGATGCGCCGCGTGCGGTCACGTCGGCTGTTGCGACTCGTCGCTGGGGCGACACGCTTCCGCGCACGCGCGTGAGACCGGTCATCGCCTGATCCAGAGCTTCGAACCGGGCGAGGACTGGTGGTGGGACTACGCGAGTGAGGACTGGGCGAGCGGTCCGCCCCTTGCGCCCCCGACGAGCCGCCCCGACGATCAGCCCGCGCCGGGACCGGCGGGGCGTGTGCCGGAGGACTGGCGTCAGCAGGTCCGCGCCGCCGGTCGATGACGGCGCCGGGTACCGTGGATCGGTGACCCAGAACGCCATCGACGCGTCGAGGATCGACGCGTGCCTCGCTCGCGACCTCGTCGCGATCCAGTTTCCGCAATGGGCGGATCTGCCTCTTCGGCCGATCGAGCGTGGCGGCAACGATCATCGGATGTTCCGGCTGGGCGACGACCTGCTCGTGAGGCTGCCCGCGGCACCGGGCTACGTGCCGCAGGTGGCCAAGGAGCAGCGGTGGCTGCCGCGTCTGGCGCCGCATCTGTCGCTGCCCGTGCCGGAGGTGCGTGGGGTCGGGGCGCCGTCCGAGGCGTTCCCGGCGCCGTGGTCGGTGTACGGATGGCTGAGCGGCGAGCCCGCTGCGACGGCTCGACTGGACGATCCGGTGGCGCTGGCCGGCGATCTCGCCGATTTCCTGGTCGCCCTGCGTCAGGTCCCGGTGACGGCGGATGCGCCTCGGCCGGGTCTGCACAGCGCATTCCGGGGTGGCTCGCTCGAGCACTGGGACGAGGAGATGGGCGACATCCTGCATCGCGTGCACGGGCGTGAGCGCGACATCGCTGCGGGCATCTGGCGAGACGCCCTGGCCGCGACGTTCCTCGGACCCGACGTCTGGTTCCACGGCGACGTGTCGGTGAACAACCTGCTTCTCACGGACGGTCGCCTGTCGGGCGTGATCGACTTCGGCTGTTCGGCGGTGGGTGACCCCGCGTGCGACACCGTGATGCGGTGGACGCTCTTCCGGGGTCGGGCGCGCGAGGAGTTCCACCGACGGCTCGATGTCGACGAAGCCACGTGGGCGCGCGGTCGGGGGTGGGCACTGTGGAAGGGGCTCATCATGATCACCAACAAGCCGCCGGGGCAGGCGGAATTCGCGCGTCGCGTGCTCGACGAACTGATGGCGGGCGTGTAGCGGCCGATCTGTCAAGGGCTAGGTGCGTGCGGACGAGGGCCCGTACTGTCCCGATGATGGGACCCTTCCGGATGACTCGCGCCACTCCGTCGGAGAATTCGCCGGTGGTGGTGATCACGGGCGCGTCCAGCGGGATCGGCCGTGCGACAGCGCGCGAGTTCGCCCGTCGCGGGAGCCGGCTGGTGCTCGCCTCGCGAAGCGCCACCGCGCTGAAGCCGGTGGCCGACGAATGCCGCACCCTCGGCGCCCGAGTGCGCGCGATCGCGACGGATGTCGGGCGCGAAGAGGCGGTGGATGCCCTCGCGGCCGAGGCGATCGCCGAGTTCGGTCGTATCGACGTGTGGGTCGGCAACGCGGGGGTCATGAGCTACGGCGCGTTCGAACGGACGCCGTCCCGCATCTTCCGTCAGGTCGTCGAGACCAACCTCATGGGCCAGGTGCACGGAGCCCGCGCAGTCCTGCCGCACTTCCGCCGACAGGGACGGGGAACGCTCGTCCTCGTCGGGTCGTTGTACTCCCGCCTCGCATCGCCCGAGATCGCCCCTTACGTCACCAGCAAGTTCGGTCTGCAGGGATTCGCCGAGTCTCTTCGTCAGGAGCTGCGGGGGAGCGGCATCCGTCTGCGTCTGATCCTTCCCGCCACGATCGACACGCCCATCTACCAGCACGCCGCGAACTTCACCGGGCGGCGCGTGCACCCGCTTCCTCCGGCCACGTCGCCGCGACGGGTCGCCCATGCGATCGTGCGCGCACCGCACCGCCGTCGCTTCACGACGTTCGTCGGCAACGCGCAGCGGGCCGGCCTGATTCTTCACGGGGTGTGGCCGCGCGGCTATGACGCGGTCGTGTCGTGGCTGAAGCACCGCGTCGAGCTGCGGGTGGCCGGTGCACCGCCGACAGCGGGCACCGTCCTGTCGCCGAAGGACGGTGGGGATGCATCGACCGGCGGCTGGCGGTGGTGGCCGGGCCGGCTCGCCGGAGGGATGCTCCTGGCCGGCACGGTACTGGTCGCGGCCGCCGCCCTGCGCCGTCGCTGAGTCGGGAGCAGCCGTCGCAACCGTGCAGGCTCAGCGGAAGCCCTCGGCCTGGGTCCGCTCGTCAGCGACCCGCACCCCGTAGTGGTAGGCGAGCTTGCCGCCGAGCCATCCCGAGACGCCGAGCGCGCCGAGTGCCACGATGCTCAGGATGAAGCCGACGATGCTGACCTCGTCGTCATCCGCCGACCATCGCAGCAGCAGGTTGACGAGGAAGAGCACGGTCACGCCGAGGTTGAGCGCCATGTGCACGGTCGCCGTCTTGCGGGCAGCCGTGCCCCGTGCGAGCTGGGCGTAGTCGACGAGCCCGATGGCCGCCGCGAGCACCGCGCCGACGATGCCGATCAGGATCAGGACCCGTGCTCCCACGACGAAGGGCGCGGGGTCGTCCGACGCCAGCGCGATGATGTCGAACACCAGGCTGGCCGCCCACGTGCCGATCGGGATCGTCACCAGGATCGGATGGAACGGGTGCCCGTACGGCCCGGCGATCGCCGAACGGGGGCGTTTGGCGCGGTGCTGTGGCGTGGTCTCGGACATGGCGGCATCCCTCCAGGAGCTGGTGCGTCGTCGATAGACCCAGTGAAGCGCCCGACGTCGCAATCGCCAGGGGGCTTGCGCCATCCGGCATGAGCGTGGCAGTCGCCGGCGCGTGCGAACGCGGCCGCGCAGGCTACTCGCCTGAGTGGCCGGATGCCACCCCCTGAGAGCCTCGGACCGTCCTGCCTACTCTCGCCGGACGACGGCCGTTCCGGCCGGCGATGGGGGAAGAGTTCGACAAGGAGTGATGGATGTTCTTCCACAAGCAGGAGCTGCAGTTCACGGCGTCCCCGGCCAAGCCCGACGCCGTCTACGCCCGGCGGATGCAAGAGGTCCTCGGTGGTCAGTACGGCGAGATCACCGTGGCCATGCAGTACGGGTTCCAGTCCTGGAACTGCCATATCCCCGGCAAGTATCGCGACCTCCTCTACGGCATCGCCGCGGAGGAGTTCGGTCACGTCGAGATGCTGGCGATCATGATCGCCCAGCTCCTCGAGAAGGCGCCGGTGGAGCAGTCGGAACAGGCGGCGGCATCCGATCCGGTGCTGGGCGCCGTGATCGGCGGGATGGACGTGCAGTCCGCGATCGTCGCGGGCGCCGGCGTGCGCCCGGTCGACAGCAATGGCAACCCCTGGCAGGGCTCGTACATCACGGCGAGCGGCAACCTGCTCGCCGACTTCACCGCGAACGCCAACGCCGAGATGCAGGGGCGCCTGCAGGTCGCGCGCATCTACAACATGACCGACGATCCGGGCGTTCGGGAGCTGCTGTCGTTCCTCCTGGCACGCGACACGATGCACCAGAACCAGTGGATCCGCGCCGCCCAGGAGCTGCGGGATGAGGGCGTCGAGGACCTGCCGGTGCCGAGCAACTTCCCGCTCGGGCAGGAGCAGCGCGACGTGGCCTACGAGTACATCAACTTCTCGGACGGCGCCGCAGCCTCCGAGGGATCGTGGGCATCGGGGCCGACCCCCGACGGAAAGGGCGAGTTCACCTATCTCGACGGGCCCGAGACGTCCGTTCCGATGCCCCCGCCGACGCAGCCCGACCCGCGTCTGTACGGCACCGACGCCAAGCCGAACATCATCGACAAGGCGACCGGGGTGGTCAAGGACAAGCTCAGCGACAAGTGATTGCGCTGGCGGCCTTCGCGATCAGCTCTTCGGCCACTCGATCAGGAGCAGGTTCTGCTTGGTGTCCGCGAGCTTGACCCAGCCGTCCGCGAAGAGGTAGGTCATGCCATAGCCCTCCGCGTCGGCGGAGATCGTCGTGTCGGGGCTCTCCGTGATGTAGATGCCCTCCGGGCCCTCTTCACGGATCCAGCCCTGCTCGACGAGCTGTGACCGCGCGTCGGAGGCGTCTCCCTCGGAGATCGGCGCCCAGCCGAACATCTGGCCGTGATCGCCGGCCGGACCGTCGAAGTCGGCCCAGACGCACTGCAGCCCTTCGGCCACCTCGATGCTGCCGATGTAGAAGGGCTCGGCCTGCGAGGTCCAGCCGAGGCTCTCGAAGTCCTTCGAGACGGCTTCGCTGATCAGCGTCTCACACGTGGGGTCGTCGGTGGCGGCGGGCTCCGGCTCGGATGTCGCCGACGGCTCCGGCGCCGGCGCGGACGGCGTGGGGGCCACGTCGGTCTGTTCGGGCGGGGCCGCCTGTGGCGATCCCGCGCAGGCGGTGAGCGTCAGCGCGGCGAAGAGCGCGACCACGGCGGCGGTGCCGAGGCGGGAACGTGCGGGGAACGTCACGGGGTCTCCGGGGAGGTCGGGGGAGGATGTGTGGGGTGTGGGGTGGGGGTGGGGGATGGTCAGTGGGAATGGAGGAGGTCGAGGTACGCGTCGTGCAGCACGCGGTTCGTCGCGAGTGCAGAGCGCTCCGAGATCGAATCGCGGCCGTCGAACGAGGTGAACCGGCCGCCGGCCTCGGTGATGATCGGGACGAGGGCGGCGATGTCGTACTCCTGCACTCCGAACTCGGCGACGAACTCGAGGCGTCCCTCGGCCAGCAGCATGTACGGCCACGCGTCGCCGTAGCCGCGATCGCGCCACACGGCAGAGGTCAGGCGCTCCAGAGCGTCCAGCCGGCCGGCATCCCGCCACTGCGCGATGCTCTGGAAGCTCACACTGGAATCGGCGACGGATTCGACACTCGAGACGGCGAGCCGACGCCGGCCGGCCGGTGTGTCGGTCCAGGATCCGAGACCGGTCGCACCCCACCACCGACGCCCGATGGCCGGCTGGCTGGCCACCCCTACCCGTGGGACGCCGTCGATCGCCAGGGCGATGAGCGTCGTCCACATCGGGATGCCCCTGAGGTAGTTCGCGGTGCCGTCGATCGGGTCGATGATCCACTGGCGATTCGAGTCGCCCGTGACGCCGTATTCCTCGCCGAAGACACTGTCGTCCGGGCGCTCCGTCTCCAGCAGGACGCGGATCGCGCGTTCGGTCGCCAGGTCGGCCTCGGTCACATGCGTCGAGTCCGCTTTCGTGCGGATGTCGAGATCGGCGGCATCGAAGCGGGGCATGGATGCCGCGTCCGCTGCATCGGCCAGGCGCAGGGCGAGTGCGAGATCGGCCGCAAGATCCTCCTCGATCGGCGCGTCGAACGTCGGGTCGGGGAGGGCAGGAGTCACATCAGCCAGGATATCCGGCGCGCACCGGCCTCGATTTTCGTTGACGCAATCGTGATGGTAATGTTGACCCTCGGTTCGCCACGTCGCGGATCAGGCACCTCTAGCTCAATCGGCAGAGCAACTGACTCTTAATCAGTGGGTTCTGGGTTCAAGTCCCAGGGGGTGCACCACACATCACGAAGGGCGGCCCGGCGGGCCGCCCTTCGTCGTTCCGGCTCGTCGCGATTCGGTAACGACACCGCTTAGGGTGCCCTCTCGACTTGACCGGAGGGGGACCGGCTTCGTAGATTGCAAGAACCTGAATCGGATTTCAGGTTCTGCCTCCCGAGGCACCAGATCCTTCCAATGGGGAAAGGCACGCACATGCGGGATACGAAGAAGTCGCTCAGAGGTTCCGTGATAGTTTCCGTGGTCGCCACGGCCGCGCTGGCGTTGGCCGCCTGCGCACCGACGGCAGCTCCCGGCGGGGGATCCGATGAGGAATCGGCGCCGTCCGAAGTCACCGTCGGCATCGTCACCAGTGAATCCGGGCCGCTGGCGGGCTACGGCAAGCAGTACCTCGACGCCTTCGAGGCCGGGCTCGACTACGCCACCGACGGCACCGGCGAGATCGACGGCACGACGATCACCGTGGAGTACCGCGACGACGCGGGCGACCCCGACAAGGCCGTCACCGCGGTCAAGGAGCTGATCGGCGAGGGCGTCAACATCATCGCCGGCACCGCGTCGTCGGGAGTCGCCCTCGCGGTCGCCGAGCAGGCCGCGCAGAACCAGGTGCTGTACATCTCGGGCCCCGCGGCGGCCGACGCCGTCACCGGCATCAACGAGTACACCTTCCGCTCGGGCCGCCAGAGCGCGCAGGATGTCGCCACCGCGGGAACGTTCCTGGATGACATAGAAGGCAAGACCATCGCGGTCTTCGCGCAGGACAACGCCTTCGGGCAGGGCAATGTGGCGGCCGTCGAGGCGATCCTCGGCAGCCAGGGCGCCACGATCACGCCGGTGCTGGTGGCCGAGGACGTGACCGAGTTCACGCCGTTCGCGCAGCAGGTGCTGGCGGGCGCGCCTGACCTGGTGTTCGTCGCGTGGGCGGGAGCGACCTCGGGTGCGATGTGGCAGGCGATGAGCCAGCAGGGCGTGCTCGACGAGATCCCCGTGGTCACGGGCCTTGGCGACGCCGCGACGTTCGGCGCCTACGGTGAGGCATCCGAGAAGATCAACTTCCTCAACCACTACTTCCCGGGCGCTCCCGACAACGAGGTCAACACCGCGATGGTGGAGGCGATCGAGGAGGGCGGCGGCACGCCTGACCTCTTCAGCCCCGACGGCTTCAACGCCGCCATCATGATCGTCCACGCGATTCAGGAGGGCCAGGGCGACGTGGACGCCATGGTCGCCGCACTCGAGGGCTTCGAGTTCGAGGGCCCCAAGGGGGCCATGACGGTCCGCGAGAGTGACCACGCCCTCATCCAGGAGATGTATCAGGCGCGTCTCGTGGCCGATGGCGACACCTTCGTGCCGGAGCTCGTCGACACGGTGCCGGCCGAGGACGTCGCGCCGGCCGAAGCCGAGTGACACGGAGCACAGTCTCAGCATGAGCACTCCCGTTCCGCCCGCGCCCCGCCGCGGCTCCCGGCTGCAGGTCGAGTCACTCGGCCTGCAGATCGGGGGCGCGACGATCCTCAAGGACGTCCGCATCGACATCGCCGCCGGCAGCCTCGTCGGCGTCATCGGCCCCAACGGCGCCGGAAAGACCACGCTCTTCAACGTGATCTCGGGCCTGGTCAAGCCGACCACCGGGCGGGTGCTGCTGGACGACCGCGACATCACGGCCGCGTCCGTCCCCGCGCGGGCGCGGGCGGGACTGGGACGCACCTTCCAGACCTCGAGCATCTTCCCGCGACTGAGCGTGCTCGAGAACGTGCGTCTCGCGGCGCAGGTGTCGCTGGGCGGCTCCGGCTCTCTGCTGCGCTTTCCCCGGCGAACGGATGCCGCGACCGAGCTCGCCCTCGAGAAGCTCCGTGTCGTCGGGCTCGACCACAAGCACGCGTCAGCGGCCGGCGACATCTCTCACGGCGACAAGCGTAAGCTCGAGATCGCCGTGCTGCTGGCGACCGAGGCGAGCATCGTGCTGCTGGACGAGCCGATGGCCGGCGTCGCCTCCGGCGATGTAGCGGGGCTCGTGGACAACATCCGCGATCTGCACCGCGAGAAGGGCTGCACGGTGCTCATGGTCGAGCATCACATCGACGTCCTGATGGGACTGGTCGATCGTGTCGCCGTGATGTACTTCGGCAGCATCATCGCGTACGACGTGCCGCAGAAGATCATGGACGATCCACTGGTGCAGAGCGCGTATCTCGGGACGGCGGCAGCATGAGCGCCGGCGAGGCGATCCTGCGGGTGCAGGGACTGCGCTGCACGATCGCGGGCCAGCAGGTCGTCGAGGATGTGTCGTTCGAGGTTCCGGCCACGGGCATCACCGCGGTGCTCGGCCGCAACGGGGTCGGAAAGACGTCGACTCTTCGCGGCATCCTGGGTCTCATCCATCGCCGTGGCACCGTGACGCTCGCCGGCGAGCGCATCGACGGGCTGCCCACTCACCGCATCGTGCGGCGCGGCGTCGGCTACGTCCCCGAGGACCGCGAGGTCTTCGCCAAGCTGTCCGTTGCCGAGAACCTCGCCCTCGCGGAGCGTCAGAAGAATCCACGCCGCGAGCTCGTCGCCGAGCTGTTCCCCGACCTCGTCGCGCGCCGCGACCAGGCGGCCGGCACGCTCTCGGGCGGTCAGCAGCAGATGGTCTCTGTCGCCCGTGCCCTGATCAACGACAACCGGCTGCTGCTGGTCGACGAGCCGACGAAGGGACTGGCACCGAAGATCGTGACCGAGGTGGCGGCCGCTCTCGAGCTGGCGTCGCAGACCGTGCCCATCCTCTTGGTCGAGCAGAACCTCGAGGTTGTCCGCCGCCTCGCCGACGACGCGATCGTCATCGCGGGCGGGCGCGTGGTGCACGTGGGCAAGGCCCGCGACATCCTCGACGACGACGACCTGACTCGCCGCCTCCTCGGCGTGCACGCGGAGGCCGCAGCGTGAGCTCCATCGTCCTGACCCTGATCACCGGCGTCGGCCTCGGCGCCCTGTATTTCCTCGTCGCGAGCGGGCTCAGCCTGATCTACGGCCTGATGCACGTCCTGAACTTCGCGCACGGCGCCTTCCTCACCCTCAGTGCCTTCGCCGGCTGGATGGTCGCCCAGGCCCTCGGCACCGAGTCGTGGGGATCCTTCCTGCTGTCGGTGCTCGTCGGCGCCGGAGTGGGCGCCGTCTTCGCGACCGTGACCGAGCTCGTCCTCATCCGACCGCTGTACGAGCGCCACATCGAGCAGGTGCTCGTGACCGTCGGCCTCTCGTTCGCCGCCGTGGCGCTGTTCGAGGGGATCTGGGGTACCGACCCCATCCACATCGCCGGGCCGGCGTGGCTCCGCCAGACCACCGATGTGCTGGGCGCACGGATCCCGAACACCTACTGGGTGCTCATGATCGCCGCGGTGCTCGTGCTGCTGGCACTCGTGCTGTTCCTGCAGAAGACGCGCTACGGCATGATCATCCGAGCGGGTGTCGAGAACCGCTCGATGGTCACCGCGCTCGGCATCGACGTGCGCCGGTCGTTCACCCTGGTCTTCGCGATCGGCGGCGCGGCCGCGGGAATCGGCGGCGTGCTGGCCATGCACTACTCGACGTTCGTCTCCGCCCACCTCGGCCAGACGCTGCTGATCTTCGCCTTCATCGTCACGGTCGTCGGCGGCCTGGGCTCGCTGACAGGCGCGGCCGTGGCATCCGTCCTCGTCGCCGTCCTGCAGCAGTTCGCCAACTCCTACCTGGGGGGCACCGGCGACTTCATCGTCGTGATCCTGCTCGCGCTGGTGCTGCTCGTGCGCCCCACCGGACTCCTGGGGAGGAAGGCATAGTGTCTCGACACGTTCGACAGGCGGGCAGGTACGTTCCCGCGATCGTCGGCGCCGCACTGGTCGTCTTCATGGCGCTCCTGCCGATGCTGAACATCTCCATCCCCGGTGTCCTTCCGACGCCGACCTACATGCCCGGCACGCTCGCACTGCTGTCGCTGTGCATGGTGTTCGCCGCGCTCGCGCTGTCGTACAACCTGCTGCTCGGATCGGGCGGGATGCTGTCGTTCGGCCATGCGCTGTACTTCGGCGCCGGTGCGTACGGGCTGGGCATCGCGCTTGAGCACTTCGGAGTGCCGCTGTGGCCCGGCATCTTCGTCGCCCTCATCGGCGGCATGGTGATCGCCCTGGTCACCGGAGCCGTGTCGATGCGCGTCTCGGGCATCCCGTTCGCCATGGTCACCCTCGCCTTCGCCCAGGCCGGTTCGGTGCTGGTGCGCCGCAACTCGCAGGTCACGGGGGGCGAAGAAGGGCTGAGCCTGAACACCGAGATGGTGCCCGACTTCCTCATCGGCGTGGTCAACACGCGCAACCTGTACTGGTTCACACTCGTCGTGCTCGTCGTCGTCTACCTGGTGACGCTGTGGGTCGACACCTCGCGACTGGGGCACCTCGCACGGGCCACGCGCGAGAACGAGCAGCGAGTGCGGGTGCTGGGACTGTCGCCCTATCGTGTGAAGCTGATCGTCTTCGTGATCGCCGCGGCGCTGGCGAGCCTGGCGGGCGTGGCGTACATGCTGCTGCAGTCGGGCACGGTCCCGCGGGCGGTCTCGGCGGATCTCACGATCACGATCCTCGTGATGGTCGTCCTGGGTGGCGTCGGGTTCCGCTGGGGTGCGATCGTTGGCGGTGTGCTGTACACGCTGCTGGACCAGCGCCTCACGGTGCTGGCGGGGTCCGAGGCGATCGCCGGGCTTCCCGACGTGCTGCGCATCCCGCTGTCGGAGCCGCTGTTCCTGTTCGGTGTCCTGTTCATCCTCGTGGTGATGTTCCTCCCGGGTGGTATCGCCGGAACCATCGATGCCGCGGTCCGCCGACGCCGCGGCGAGAAGGTCCGCGACCCGCTGCGGCAGATGGACGACGCCGACGACACGGCGGACGCGCCGGCCGAGGCCCGCGTGTGACGGGGGTGGGGGCGTGATGTGGGATGCGGACGCCGTCTTCGATCCCGACGTCGAGGACGGGCCTCACACGATCGGCCGCTGGCTGATCGACCGTGCGGCGACGTCACCTCTGCGAACGGCGGTGGACGACCGTGGCGTCACGACCGACTACGGGACGCTCGCCGCGCGAGCGACCGCTCTCTCGGGACGACTGCGCCGTGCCGGCTACGCGGCGGGCGACCGCATCGCCACGGTGTCGGGCAACTCGACCGATCACGTCGTGGCCTTCTTCGCGTGCGCGCTGGCGGGCATCGCGTTCGTGCCGCTGTCGTGGCGGCTGACGACGCGTGAGCTGGCCGACGTCCTCACGCGGGCGGCACCTTCGCTCGTGCTGATCGAAGACGAGCATGCGGCACTGGCCGGCGAGGCGATGCGGGCCGTCGACGCGAGCACGCGGGGCGGCGGGGAACGGATGCTGCAGGTCGCGGCGCTCGGAACGACGGGAGTCGAAGCGAACGTACCCGCCTCACCCCGGCCGCGACCGTGGCGCCCGGTGCGCGACGACGATCCGCTGCTGGTGATCTTCACCTCGGGCAGCGAGGCGGCTCCGAAAGGCGTCGTGCTCACGCACGCCAACTGCTTCTGGAACAACCTGGCGCTGGCCCAGGCGCTGCCCCTGCACCAGGACGATGTCGTCCTCGCGATGCTGCCGCAGTTTCATGTGGCGGCGTGGAACTGCCAGCCGCTGCTGGCCTGGTGGGCGGGTGCGACGGTCGTCCTCGAGCGTTCCTTCCAGCCGGCTCGCGCGCTGCGCCTGATCGCGGAGCGGCGTGTGACGGCGATGATGGGAGTGCCGACCCAGTACGCGATGCTGGCGGCGGATCGCGAGTGGGAGACCACCGATGTGACGTCGCTGCGACTGGCGCTGGTCGGCGGCGCGACGATGCCGACCGCGTTGCAGACGGCGTGGACCGAGCGCGGCGTCCCTCTGACGCAGGGCTACGGGCTGACCGAAGCCGGGCCCAATGTGCTGCACCTTCCCGCCGGCGAAGCCGCCGCCGCGCCGGGAGCTGTAGGGCGCCCATACCCGCACGTGACGGTTCGGGTGGTCGACCCCGATTCGGGGCTGCCGCTCGACGGCGAGGCGACCGGCGAGCTGTGGGTGCGCGGGCCGAGCGTCTTCGCGGGGTATCTGGGCGACGACGACGCGACGGCACGCGCGATGAGCGGTGGCTGGCTGCGATCGGGTGACCTCGTCGCGCGCGACGCCGACGGCCGCTACCGGGTCGTCGACCGGCTGAAGGACATCTTCATCTCGGGCGGCGAGAACGTCGCCCCGGCCGAGGTCGAGTACGCGCTGTGTCTGCACCCGCTCGTTGCGGCGGCGGCCGTGGTGGGCGTGCCCGACCCGGTGTGGGGCGAGCGCGGGGTCGGTTTCGTCGTGCCGGTCGCCGGTGCTGCCCTGTCGAGCGACGAGCTGCTGGCCCACGCCCGCCGCAATCTCGCCGCCTTCAAGGTGCCGGTGCGCATCGAACTGGTGGATGAGCTGCCCCGTTCGACGATCGAGAAGCTCGCCCGATCCCGGCTTCGCGAGCGGGCACGGGCTGTCATGGCACGAGATCGCGCGGGGGAGCGCGACCGAACCACGAAGGAGGTGCGGCGATGAGCCTTTCCGGCGAACTCGTCGACGACGCGCAGGGCCCCGTCTCATCCGCGACGGGCCGTCCGCTGACCAAACGCGGCGAAGCCACGCGACGGCGCCTTCTCGAGGCGGCGGAGCTCGTGTTCGCCGAACAGGGCTACCACGAGGCATCCATCGTCAAGATCACCGAACGCGCCGGAATCGGCCTGGGCACGTTCTATCTCTACTTCGACAGCAAGCAGGCGATCTTCGAGGCGCTCGTGCTCGATCTGAACCGGCGTGTGCGCCACTCGATGTCGGAGTCCATGGAGGGTGCGTCGTCGCGCCTGGAGGCCGAGCGCGCCGGGTTCGCGGGGTTCTTCCGCTTCACGGCCGAGCACCCCGCACTGTACCGCGTCGTGCGGGAGGCTGAGTTCGTCTCTCCCGAGGTGCTGCGCCTGCACTACACGCGCATCGTCGAGGGCTACGAGGCGGGGCTGCGTGCCGCGCAGGCGGCGGGTGACGTGGACCGTGCGCTCGATCCCCAGACCACGGCATGGGCGCTCATGGGCATGGGTGAGCTGATCGGCATGCGCTTCCTGCTGTGGGAGCGGGATGCCGACGGCCGGCCGCCGTCGCAGCTGGATCCGGTCGTCTTCGCGGGCATGACCCGGTTCATCGACAACGCGCTCGCGCCACGGCCCGGCGCGACGCACGGGGAGGAGCAGGCATGACCGACAACGACCTGGCCGGCAGGCGGGCCCTCGTCACGGGCGGTGCCAGCGGGATCGGGCTGGCGTGCGCGCACGAGTTCGCGGCGCGCGGCGCACACGTGATCATCGCGGACCTGAACGCGCAGGCGGCGACGGATGCTGCCGCCGAGGTCGGCGGGGAGTCGTGGGTCGTCGACCTCTCCGACACGGCGGCCCTCGACGAGCTCGTGCTCGACGTCGACATCCTCGTGAACAACGCGGGCATCCAGCGTGTGAGTCCGATCCCCGACTTCGATCCCGAGGCCTTCCGGCTGCTGCTGCGCCTGATGCTCGAGTCGCCGTTCCTGCTCATCCGGGCGGCGCTGCCGTCGATGTACGAGCGCGGCTGGGGGCGCATCATCAACATCTCGAGCGCCCACGGGCTGCGCGCGAGCGCTTTCAAGTCCGCGTACGTGTCGGCCAAGCATGGCCTGGAGGGCCTGTCGAAGGTGACCGCGCTCGAAGGCGCGCCGCACGGCGTCACGAGCAACTGCATCAACCCGGCCTACGTGCGCACGCCGCTGGTCGAGAAGCAGATCGCCGACCAGGCGAAGGTGCACGGCATCCCCGAGGCCGAGGTCGTGGAGAAGATCATGCTCACCGAGACCGCGATCAAGCGGCTCGTCGAGGCGGACGAGGTCGCGTCGCTCGCCGGATGGCTCGCGTCCGACAAGGCGGGCATGGTCACCGGCGCCTCGTACACGATGGACGGCGGGTGGACAGCACGATGAGCGGCAGACGGATGCCGGGCGCCGAACCGTCGACGACGGACCTGGCACGAGCGGGTCACAGCTACCGGACCGCGGATATCCCGGTGTCAGGGGGCGCCTTGCGCGTCGGCATCTGGGACCCGGATCCTGCGGTGGCGGACGCACCGGACGTGCTCCTCATCCACGGGGTCACATCGTCGCATCTCGCGTGGCCGTTCGTCGTGGACGGACTGCCCGGGGTTCGCGCGATAGCGCCGGACCTGCGCGGGCGTGGTGCCAGCAACACCCTGGAAGGCCCTGCGGGCATGTCGGCGCACGCCGCCGACCTCGCTGCGGCGCTGGACGCCCTCGGCATCGAGCGCGCGGTCGTGGTCGGGCACTCGATGGGCGCGTTCGTGGCCGTCGTGCTCGCACATCGGTATCCGGAACGCGTCTCACGGCTCGTGCTCGTGGACGGCGGACTCCCGCTCGACGTGCCGGCCGGGCTGAGCACCGACGAGCTGGTCGCGGGGATCCTGGGTCCGACCGCCGCGCGGCTGTCGATGCGATTCGCCGACCCGGGGGAGTACATCGAGTTCTGGCGGCGGCATCCCGCCTTCCGCGCCGATTGGACGCCCGAGCTCGAGCAGTACCTGGCGTACGACCTCGTGGACGACGGGCACGGGGCGCTGCGCCCGGCGACGAGCTACGACACCACCGCCGACGACACGCGCGACATGAACACCGGCGGCGCGCTGCCGGCGGCGCTGGCTGGGCTGCAGCATCCCGTTCGCATGGTGACTGCGCCCCGCGGACTGCAGGACGAGCCGCCCGGACTCTACGCGCCCGAGCACCTGGCCCGCGTGCTCGCCGCTCATCCCGAGATCGCGCACGAGAGGCTCGAGGGACTCAACCACTACACGATCGTGATGTCGCCGGCCGGGGCGGACATCGTGGCTGCGGTCGTGCGCGAAGAGCTCGCGCGAGCCTGAGAGGTTCGGAGGCCGCCGCGTCAGCGACCGGCGGCGATCCGGGTGGTGAGCTGGTGCGCGTGCGCGAGGAGCGTGCGGCCCAGTTCTGGCAGACGGTCGGGTCCGAAGCGGAACTCCACGCCGGTGAGGCTCAGCGCCCACTGCGGATGCCCCTCCTTCGTGAACACCGCTGCGCCCACCCCGAACGAGCCCTCGACGATGAGCCCGGGGTTGACGGCATAACCGCGTTCGTGCGTGTCGCGCAGGCGGGCCCGAAGCCGCTGCTCACCGTGCGGAGCGCCCCACTCGGTGGCGAGCTCCGGGTGCCGCGCGAAGTACGCGTCCACATCGTGAGGTGGTAGGAAGGCCAAGATCGCCAGGCCCGCGGAGGCGACGCCGAGGGGGAACCGCACGCCCTCCGACAGGACGAACGAGCGGATCGGAAAGCTGCCCTCTTCGCGCAGGAGGCACACTGTCTCGTCGCCACGCCGCACCGAGAGGAACGCGCTCTCCTCGGTCCGCACGGCGAGCGACCTCACGATGTCTCGTGCGATCGCGGTGATGTCGTAGCGGGATGCCGCCACCGTGCCCATCAGGAAGAGCTCGGGGCCCGGCATCCATCGCCCGCTCTTGTCGTCCTGGTCGACGAGACCCTCGTGACGCAGCGCGGTGAGGAGCCGGTGAGCCGTCGGGCGCGTGAGGCCGGCCCGCCGGGCCAGGTCGGCGACCGACATCCCTTCGTCGCCGGCGGACGTGACCAGTCGCAGCAACTGGGCGGCCCGGGCCACGGACTGAGCTCCGGGAATGCTCCGCTTGGCGACGTTGTCCACGATATGGACGCTACGCCCTCGTCTCTCCACATGGCAAGCCGCGCCGTGACAGCAGGCCCCGATGCTCGCAGGATGGTCGAAGACATCACGAGCGAAGGAGCAGGATGATCGACAAGACGTGGGGCTCGGCGGTCGAAGCCGTCGCCGACATCCCCGACGGCGCCTCTCTGGCCGTGGGAGGGTTCGGACTCTCGGGCAACCCCATCGCGCTCATCGAGGCCCTGTTGGCGCAAGGGACGACAGACCTGAGCATTGTCAGCAACAACTGCGGCGTCGACGACTGGGGTCTCGGGATCCTCCTGAACGCCAAGCGCATCCGCAAGATGACGTCGTCGTACGTCGGCGAGAACAAGGAGTTCGAGCGGCAGTTCCTCTCGGGCGAACTCGAGCTCGAGCTGACGCCACAGGGCACGCTCGCCGAGAAGCTCCGCGCCGGCGGCTCGGGGATCGCCGCCTTCTACACGCAGACCGGTGTCGGCACCCAGGTCGCGGAGGGCGGTCTGCCGCGCCGCTACGACGGGCAGGGTGGCATCGCCGTCGCATCGCCGGTGAAGGACGTCCGCACGTTCGAGTTCGCAGGCGCGCCCCGCGAGTTCGTCCTGGAAGAGGCGATCGTCACGGACTTCGCGCTCGTCCATGCCCTGCGTGGAGACCGCCACGGCAACCTCGTCTTCAACAAGTCCGCGCGCAACTTCAACCCGCTGGCCGCCATGGCGGGGCGGGTGTGCATCGCGCAGGTCGAGGAGCTGGTCGAACCCGGCGAACTCGACCCCGACAGCATCCATCTTCCCGGCATCTACGTGCACCGCATCGTGGAGGTCGGAACCGACATCGAGAAGCGCATCGAACGTCGCACGGTCTCGGTCGCCCAGGCGGCCGCGCGCGAGATGCCGGAAGGAGCCTGAGATGGCGCTCACCCGCACCCAGATGGCCGCCCGCGCCGCACAGGAACTGGATGACGGCGCGTATGTGAACCTCGGGATCGGGCTGCCCACGCTCGTGCCCAACCACGTGCCCGAGGGCGTGACAGTCGTGCTCCAGTCCGAGAACGGGATCCTCGGCGTCGGCCCCTATCCGACCGAGGAGCACGTCGATCCAGACCTCATCAACGCCGGCAAAGAGACGGTCACGACTCTCCCCGGCGCGGCGTTCTTCGACTCGGCGACCAGCTTCGGGATGATCCGCGGCGGCAAGATCGACGCTGCCATCCTCGGTGCGATGCAGGTGTCTGCCACCGGCGACCTCGCCAACTGGATGATCCCCGGCAAGATGGTGAAGGGACCGGGCGGCGCGATGGATCTCGTCCACGGAGCGGCGAAGGTGATCGTGCTCATGGAGCATGTCGCCAAGGACGGCAGCCCGAAGATCGTCGACGAGTGCTCTCTGCCGCTCACCGGGCGCGGGGTGGTGGACCGCATCATCACGGATCTCGCCGTGATCGACGTGACCGAGCGGGGGCTGGTGCTGGTGGAGGTGGCGCCCGGCGTCACGGTGGCTGACGTGATCGCCGCGACCGAGCCCGACCTCGCCGTCGCCGAAGAGCTGAAGGTGGAAGCATGAACCAGGACATCGTCATCGTCGCCGCCGCGCGCACCCCGCAGGGGCGACTGAAGGGCCAGCTCGCACCGCTCACTGCGGTGCAGCTGGGCAGCGCCGCCATCCGCGGCGCGCTGGAGCGCGGCGGGATCCCGGCAGATGCCGTCGACACCGTGCTCGTCGGCCAGGTGCTCGCCGCGGGTGCCGGGCAGAACCCCGCGCGTCAGGCAGCCGTCGGCGCCGGCATCCCGTGGGAGGTGCACTCGGGCTCGGTCAACAAGGTCTGCCTGTCGGGTCTCACCGCCATCATCGACGGCGCCCGCATGATCGCCGTCGGCGACGCGACCGTCGTGGTGGCCGCCGGCATGGAGTCGATGACCCGGGCGCCGCACCTGCTCATGGGCTCGCGCGACGGCTGGACGTACGGCTCGGTCGAGGTGCTCGACCACATGGCGTTCGACGGGCTCACCGACGCATACGACCGCGAGAGCATGGGTGCGTCGACCGAGCGCCACAACGGGCGGCTCGAGGTCACACGCGAGATGCAGGATGCCGTCGCGGTACGGTCGCATCAGCGCGCCGCCGCGGCGCAGGCGGCGGGCCTGTTCGACGCCGAGGTCGTGCCGGTGCAGATCCCGCAGCGCAAGGGGGAGCCCGTCGTCGTGACGAAGGACGAGGGGATCAGGCCAGAGACCACCGTCGAGACGCTCGCCGGGCTGCGGCCGGCCTTCGCCGAAGGCGGCTCGATCACGGCCGGCAACTCGTCGCAGATCTCCGACGGTGCGTCGGCGGTCGTGCTCACCACCCGCGCGCACGCGGACGCGAACGGCTGGCCGGTGCTCGCCGCCCTCGGCGCCTCGGGACAGGTCGCCGGACCCGACAACTCACTGCACTCGCAGCCGGCGCGCGCGATCGAGAAGGCGTGCGCGAAGCAGGGGATCGCCGTCTCCGACCTCGATCTCGTCGAGATCAACGAGGCGTTCGGCGCCGTCGTGGCTCGATCGCAGACCGAACTCGGTCTCGCCGATGACGTCGTCAATCCGCACGGCGGGGGAATCGCGATCGGGCATCCGATCGGAGCGTCAGGCAATCGCCTCGTCGTCCACGCGGTGCACGAGCTCGTTCGTCGCGGCGGAGGCACCGCAGCGGTCGCCCTGTGCGGCGGCGGCGGTCAGGGAGACGCCCTGATCCTCACACGGTGAGAATCAGTACACGGTGAGACTCAGCCCTCGATGCGGCGCTTGACCAGCTTCTTCTCGCGACCGTGGACGGGGGAGTCGTTGGCGATGAGCTCGCCACGCGAAGCCCGCCGCACATCGACGATCGCACCGACGGCCAGGGCGAGCGAGATGCCCCAGCTGAGCCATGCGAGGGCGGTCCGCCATGTGAAGGGCTCGTTCTCGCGGAGACCGCGCAGCAGCGTCATGCCTCCGGTGAAGGCCGCGATGATCCCCGTTCCGAAGAGGTACTTGCGCATACGTTCACGCTAGCGCGCGCGGCGCGCAGTCATGGCCCCTTGACATCCGGCGTCTGCCACGTCAAGGGGCCACGGCCGATTCTCAGGGCGCGCTAGCCTGGGGTTTGCCTCGTCCCCCGCACCGTCAGGAGCCCGTGTGACAGCCCGCGCGACACCCCCGCAGACCACGCCTCGACGACAGGCCGACCTTGTCGTCGTCGCCAATCGACTGCCCGTGGACCGTGTCGTCGACGGCGACGGCGAGCCCTCATGGAGGCGGTCGCCGGGTGGCCTGGTCACCGCCCTCGAGCCGGTGATGCGGCGCGCCGACGGCGCGTGGGTCGGCTGGCCGGGCCAGCCGGATGTCGACGTCGAGCCGTTCGAGTTCGAGGGGACGCACCTGGTTCCGGTGGCGCTCAGCGCCGACGACATCGAGCTCTACTACGAGGGCATGTCGAACGACACGTTCTGGCCGCTCTACCACGACGTGATCTCGGAGCCGCGGTATCGCCGGGTGTGGTGGGACGCGTACGTGCGCGTCAACCGCCGCTTCGCCGAGGCGGCGGCCGCGGTCGCGGCGGACGGCGCGACGGTGTGGGTGCAGGACTACCAGCTCCAGCTCGTGCCTCGCATGCTCCGCGAAGCCCGGCCGGACTTGACCATCGGCTATTTCCACCACATTCCCTTTCCGGCATACGGCCTCTACTCGCAGTTGCCGTGGCGGCGTCAGGTGCTCGAGGGACTGCTCGGCGCGGACGTGATCGGCTTCCAGCGCGTCGCCGACGCGGGCAACTTCGCCCGCGCCGTGAGGCGCCAGCTGCGGTACGAGACCAAGGCCTCGGGCATCACCGTGCCCAATCCCGACGGGTCGAGTCGCCGCGCGCTGGCGAAGGCCTACCCCATCTCGATCGACGCCACGTCCTACATCGAGCTCGCCCGGCGGGAGGACGTGAAGGCTCGCGCCGTCGAGATCCGCGAGAGCCTGGGCAACCCGAAGAAGATCCTGCTCGGCGTCGACCGGCTGGACTACACCAAGGGCATCCGTCACCGCATGAAGGCGTTCGGCGAGCTGCTGGAGGACGGCAAGCTCTCGGTCGAGGACGTCACCCTCGTACAGGTGGCGAGTCCGAGCCGTGAGCGCGTCGGGGCGTACATGCAGCTGCGCGATGAGATCGAGCTGACGGTCGGCCGCATCAACGGCGACCACGACACGATGGACCACACCGCGATCCGCTACCTGCACCAGGCGTACCCGCGTGAGGAGATGGTGGCCCTGTTCCTCGCCGCGGACGTGATGCTGGTCACCGCGCTGCGCGACGGCATGAACCTCGTGGCCAAGGAGTACGTCGCGTCCCGCATCGACAACCGCGGCGTGCTGGTGCTGAGCGAGTTCGCCGGTGCCGCCGATGAGCTGCCCAGCGCGGTGCGCATCAATCCGCACGACATCGACGGCATGAAGGACGCCATCATGCGCGCGATCGAGATGCCCTCGGCCGAGCAGGGCCGCCGCATGCGAGCGCTGCGCAAGAAGGTGATCGACAGCGATGTCGCGCGCTGGTCGCAGTCCTTCCTCGATGCCCTCGCCGACGCGCGCGACCACCATCGGCCGACGGCTCCCGGCCGTCTGGAAGGACCCGGACGGTCGGATGCGACCACGGCGAGAGGGACGCGCTCGTGACGGAGGTCTCGACCGATGAGCGCTCAGCGATCGCCGGGATCGCGGCATCCGCTCTCCTGCTCGTCGCGCTCGATTTCGACGGCACGCTGTCGCCGCTCGAGGACGAGCCGATGGACGCGCGGATGCTGCCGGCCGCACGGGCCGCGATCGACGCGCTCGTGGCAGCGCCGCGCACCATCGTGGCCTTCGTCTCAGGCCGGAGCCTGGTCGACCTGCGGGTGATCGCCGAGCACGACGACTACTCGCAGGTGCTCCTGGCGGGCTCTCACGGCGCAGAGTTCTGGATCCCCGGCCAGGGGGTCGTCGCGCACGGCGAAGACCAGGGCGACGTCCGGCTGCGCGACATGCTGCGCACCCACGCGGAGGAGGCCACCGCGCACCTGGACGGTGTCTGGATCGAGCCGAAGACCTTCGGGTTCGGCGTGCACACCCGCCGCGCCGAGCCGTCCGCGGCCCATGAGGCCAATCGCCTCGTGGACGCGATCATCGCCGAGGAGGCTCCCCACTGGCGCCGTCGAACCGGCCACAACATCGTCGAGTACGCGTTCCGACACGAGGGCAAGGACTCCGCGATCGCCGAGCTGCGGGAGCGGACGGATGCCTCGGCCGTGCTCTTCGCCGGGGACGACGTCACCGATGAAGACGCGCTGCGCAGCCTTCGTGAGGGCGACTTGGGGGTGCACGTCGGAACCGGCCCGACGGCCGCCACCCTGAGCGTGCCCGACATCGAGGCGCTCGCGCGGCTGCTGAGCGTCATCGCCGCCGAGCGGAGCGCTCGGCGGCAATAGACTCGCAGTCATGCCCCAGCCTGACAACTCCATCGACATCAAGCCGCGCAGCCGCGTGGTGACGGACGGCATCGAAGCCACGACCTCGCGCGGAATGCTCCGCGGCGTGGGCATGGGCGACGAGGACTGGGACAAGCCGCAGATCGGCATCGCGTCCAGCTGGAACGAGATCACCCCCTGCAATCTGAGCCTCGATCGCCTGGCGCAGGGCGCCAAGGAGGGCGTCCACGCGGGCGGCGGCTACCCGCTGCAGTTCGGGACGATCTCGGTGTCGGACGGCATCTCGATGGGCCACGAGGGCATGCACTTCTCGCTCGTCTCGCGCGAGGTCATCGCCGACTCGGTCGAGACCGTGATCATGGCCGAACGCCTGGACGGGTCGGTGCTGCTCGCCGGCTGTGACAAGTCGATCCCCGGCATGCTGATGGCCTCCGCCCGTCTCGACCTGTCGAGCGTGTTCCTGTACGCGGGCTCGATCGCGCCGGGCTGGGTCAAGCTCTCGGACGGCACCGAGAAGGAGATCACGATCATCGACTCCTTCGAGGGCGTCGGCGCGTGCCTGGCCGGCCGCATGAGCGAGGCCGATCTCAAGCGCATCGAGTGCGCGTTCGCGCCCGGTGAGGGCGCCTGCGGCGGCATGTACACCGCCAACACGATGGCGTCCGTCGCCGAGGCGCTCGGGCTCTCGCTGCCGGGTTCGGCCGCGCCGCCTTCGGCCGATCGCCGCCGCGACTACTTCGCCCACCGCTCGGGCGAGGCCGTGGTCAACCTGCTGCGCATGGGCATCACGACACGCGACATCCTCACCAAAGAGGCGTTCGAGAACGCGATCGCGCTGGCGATGGCGCTCGGCGGCTCGACGAACGTGGTGCTGCACCTGCTCGCGATCGCCCGCGAGGCCGAGGTCGACCTGAGCCTGCACGACTTCAACCGCATCGGCGACAAGGTTCCGCACGTGGCCGACATGAAGCCGTTCGGCAAGTACGTCATGAACGACGTCGATCGCCACGGAGGCATCCCGGTGATCATGAAGGCGATGCTCGACGAGGGCCTGCTGCACGGCGACGCCCTGACCGTGACGGGCAAGACGCTCGCCGAGAACCTCGCCGACCTCGATCCCGACCCCATCGACGGAACCGTCATCCACACCTTCGACAACCCGATCCACGCCACCGGAGGCATCACGATCCTCCACGGCTCGCTGGCGCCCGAGGGAGCGGTCGTCAAGACCGCCGGCTTCGACGCTGCGGTCTTCGAGGGGCCCGCGCGCGTGTTCGAGCGCGAGCGCGCCGCGATGGACGCGCTCGAGGCAGGGCAGATCGAGAAGGGCGACGTCGTCGTCATCCGGTACGAGGGCCCCAAGGGCGGTCCGGGCATGCGCGAGATGCTCGCGATCACCGCCGCCATCAAGGGCGCGGGGCTCGGAAAAGATGTACTACTCTTGACGGACGGACGATTCTCAGGCGGCACAACCGGCCTGTGCATCGGCCACATAGCACCCGAAGCGGTGGACGCAGGTCCCATCGCCTTCGTGCGCGATGGTGATCTGATACGGGTCGATATCGCGGCTCGCTCTCTCGACCTACTCGTCGACGAAGCTGAGCTCGACTCCCGCCGCTCTGGCTGGGAGCCGCTTCCCCCGCGCTATACCCGTGGCGTCCTTGCCAAGTACTCCCGACTCGTGCGCTCCGCTGCGGAGGGCGCGACCACGGGCTGAACGCGGCTACCGACACATCCCTCCGACTGATCCGAGGACTCACCATGCCCGCCGAAACCGCTGCGGCCGTTCCACGGCCACCCGCTCGCACCGCCACCGCGCCCGTGCTCACGGGCGCAGAGGCGGTCGTCCGTTCGCTCGAGATGCTCGGCGTCACCGACGTCTTCGGGCTGCCGGGCGGCGCCATCCTCCCCGTCTACGACCCGCTCATGGACTCGAGCGCGCTGCGCCACATCCTCGTGCGTCACGAGCAGGGCGCCGGCCACGCCGCCGAGGGCTACGCGGCGGCGTCGAACCGGATCGGCGTCGCCATCGCGACGTCCGGCCCCGGCGCCACGAACCTGGTCACCGCGATCGCCGACGCCTACATGGACTCGGTGCCGATCGTGTGCATCACCGGCCAGGTCTTCTCCAACCTGATGGGGACGGATGCCTTCCAGGAGGCCGACATCGTGGGCATCACGATGCCGATCACCAAGCACTCGTTCCTGGTCAAGGACGCCGCCGAGATCCCCGCCGCGATCGCCGCGGCGTTCGAGATCGCCGGCACCGGACGCCCGGGACCGGTCCTCGTGGACATCACCAAGGACGCCCAGCAGGCCGAGGCGCCGTTCGTGTGGCCGCCGAAGATCGACCTGCCCGGCTACCGTCCGGTGACCAAGGCGCACGGCAAGCAGATCCAGGCCGCCGCGCAGCTGATCGCCGAGGCCAAGAAGCCCGTGCTCTACGTCGGAGGCGGCGTGATCCGAGCGCAGGCGTCGGCCGAACTGCGGACGCTCGCCGAGTCGACGGGCGCTCCCGTGGTCACGACGCTGATGGCGCGTGGCGCGTTCCCCGACTCCCACCCGCAGCACCTGGGCATGCCCGGCATGCACGGCACGGTGCCGGCGGTGCTGGCGCTGCAGGAGGCCGACCTGCTCGTCTCCCTCGGCGCCCGGTTCGACGATCGCGTCACCGGCAAGGCGGCGCTGTTCGCCCCGAACGCGAAGGTCGTGCACGTCGACATCGACCCGGCCGAGATCTCGAAGATCCGCACCGCGGATGTGCCGATCGTGGGTGATCTGAAGGACGTGCTGGTCGATCTCGATGTCGCCTTCCGTGCGGTCAGCGCCGGGAGCAGTCCCGACACCGCGGAGTGGTGGTCTTTCCTGGACGGCCTGCGCGACGAGTTCCCGCTCGGCTACACCCAGCCGTCGGATGGGCTCATGTCACCGCAGTACGTGATCCAGCGGATCGGCGAGCTCACGGGCCCCGAAGGCATCTATGCCGCGGGTGTGGGACAGCACCAGATGTGGGCGGCGCAGTTCATCAAGTACGAGCGCCCCAATGCGTGGCTCAACTCCGGCGGCGCCGGCACGATGGGCTACTCGGTGCCGGCCGCCATGGGCGCGAAGGTGGCGGAGCCTGATCGTCACGTGTGGGCGATCGACGGCGACGGCTGCTTCCAGATGACCAACCAGGAGCTTGCGACCTGCGCGATCAACAACATCCCGATCAAGGTCGCGATCATCAACAACTCCTCTCTCGGCATGGTGCGCCAGTGGCAGACGCTGTTCTACAACGGGCGTTACTCGCACACCGACCTCAATACCGGCCACGACACCGTCCGCATCCCCGACTTCGTCAAGCTGGCCGAGGCGTACGGCTGCCTCGCGATCCGCGTCGAGAAGGAGGAGGACGTGGATGCCGCGATCAAGACCGCGCTCGAGACGAACGACCGCCCCGTGGTCATCGACTTCGTCGTGAGCGCCGACGCCATGGTGTGGCCGATGGTGCCGCAGGGCGTCAGCAACAGCTATGTCCAGTACGCGCGTGACCACGCGCCCGCCTTCGAGCAGGAGGACTGACACATGCCCAGTCACGTGCTGAGCCTCCTGGTGGAGGACAAGCCTGGTCTGCTGACCCGCGTCGCCGGCCTCTTCGCGCGCCGCGGCTTCAACATCGAGTCGCTCGCGGTGGGGGTCACCGAGGTTCCCGGGCTGTCGCGCATCACGGTCGTCGTCGATGTCGAGGAGCTGCCGCTGGAGCAGGTGACCAAGCAGCTGAACAAGCTCGTGAACGTCATCAAGATCGTCGAGCTCGACCCGGCGTCCTCCGTGCAGCGCGAGCACATGCTGGTCAAGGTTCGCGCCGACAACCAGACCCGTTCGAACGTGCTCGAGGTCGTGAACCTGTTCCGCGCACAGATCGTCGACTACGCCCCCGACGCGCTCGTGGCCGAGGTCACGGGCGACAAGGGCAAGGTCGACGCATTCCTGCGTGCCCTCGAGCCCTTCGGCGTCAAAGAGCTGGCCCAGTCCGGCCTGGTCGCCATCGGCCGCGGCGGCAAGAGCATCACCGAACGCGTGCTGCGCGGCTGAGCCGCGGCATCCGATCGATCTTTCTGAACCACAACCCAAGGAGAAACACGAAGATGGCTGAGATCTTCTACGACGCCGACGCCGACCTGAGCATCATCCAGAGCAAGAAGGTCGCGATCGTGGGCTACGGCTCGCAGGGCCACGCGCACGCCCAGAACCTGCGTGACTCAGGCGTCGAGGTCGTCATCGCCCTCAAGGACGGCTCGAAGTCCACCGAGAAGGCCCAGGAGGAAGGCTTCGAGGTCAAGTCCGTCGCCGACGCCGCCGAGTGGGCGGATCTCATCATGATCCTCGCGCCCGACCAGCACCAGCGGTCGATCTTCACCGAGAGCATCAAGGACAAGCTGACGCCGGGCAAGACGCTGGCCTTCGCCCACGGCTTCAACATCCGCTTCGGCTACATCCAGGCGCCCGAGGGCGTCGACGTGATCCTCGTCGCGCCGAAGGCTCCCGGCCACACGGTCCGCCGCGAGTACGTCGCTGGCCGCGGCATCCCCGACATCATCGCGGTCGAGCAGGATGCCTCGGGAAACGCGTGGGCGACCGCGCTGTCGTACGCCAAGGCCATCGGCGGCACGCGTGCCGGCGTCATCAAGACGACCTTCACCGAAGAGACCGAGACCGACCTGTTCGGCGAGCAGGCCGTCCTGTGCGGTGGTGTGTCGCAGCTCGTCCAGTACGGCTTCGAGACGCTGACCGAGGCGGGCTACCAGCCGCAGATCGCGTACTTCGAGGTCCTGCACGAGCTCAAGCTGATCGTCGACCTGATGTGGGAGGGCGGCATCGCCAAGCAGCGCTGGTCGGTCTCGGACACGGCCGAGTACGGCGACTACGTCTCGGGCCCGCGGGTCATCGACCCGCACGTCAAGGAGAACATGCAGGCGGTGCTCGCCGACATCCAGTCGGGGGCGTTCGCCAAGCGGTTCATCGACGACCAGGACAACGGCGCCGTGGAGTTCCACGAGCTCCGCGAGAAGGCCGCTCAGCACCCGATCGAGTCCGTGGGCAAGGACCTGCGCGCTCTCTTCGCCTGGAAGCAGCAGGACGAGGGGTACGTGGAGGGTTCTGCCGCGCGCTGATCCGTCAAGACCGCCGTCCGATCCGGCACGGCTCCGACCGGCCGTCCTCGCCCCCACCACGGGCGAGGGCGGCCGGTCCTCTTTCGTCGACGTTCTAGGATTCTCGGCATGCCCGCATCGCGTGTCGTCGAGATCGCCGTCCAGGACCCGTCCGGCGCGCGGGCGGCCGTGGAGTCCGGAGCCTCGCGGCTGGAGCTGTGCCAGGCGCTCGAGGTCGGCGGCCTGACGCCGTCGCTGGGGGTGCTGGAGTCCGTGCTCGCCGCCGTGGATCCGGCCCTGGTGAACGTGCTCGTCCGGCCGCGAGGCGGCGGCTTCTGCTACGACGCGGAGGAGGTCGCGCTCGTCGAGGCCGACATCCGCGCGTGCGTCGATCGTGGCGCGGGCGGCGTGGTGGTCGGCGCACTCGACGCAGAGGGTGCGCTCGACGTCGCCGCCCTGCGCCGGTGGCGGGATGCCGCAGGTCCGGCAGCGCTCGTGTTCCATCGCGCGATCGACGCGGCGCGGGACCCTGATGCAGTCTTCGACGCGCTGCGCGACGAGGGCGTCGATCGTGTACTGACCTCGGGAGGCGCGTCCAGGTCCATCGACGGGGTCGCGCGGCTCGCGTCCTTCGCCGAGCGAGCCGGCGGCGTGATCGAGGTCATCGCGGGCGGCGGTGTCCAGCCCGGCGACATCCCGGCGCTCTTCGACGCCGGGGTGGATGCCGTGCACCTGTCGGCGCGCCGCCGTGCCGGCCTCGGAGCCCGCTCGGGTCCAGGCGGCGGCGGGGCCGGGCACGACATCACCGATGCCGGGATCGTGTCGCAGGCGGTGGCTGCCGCGGCCCGGTGAATCCGGCCCCGCGCTGGCCCCGAGGACACCGACCGCTTCACGTCCGGGTGATATCGCGTCGGCGCAGCCCGGCGGACGCACCGATGACGAGCACGGCAGCGAGCACAGTGGTGACGAGCACTGGTAGCAGCTCGAAGGTGCCGAGGGGCAGGGGTGGCATGTGGGTGTACGGCGATACCCGCAGCACGCCGCTGTCGAGGTAGCCGAGCTCGACGAGGAGCTCGAGGAGGAAGAGGATTCCGAGGGCGGCGTACGCGACCGGTCCGGCGATCCTCGGCACGAAGCCGTAGAGGAGGGCGGCGAGGGCGGCGATGAGCCAGATCGCAGGCAGCTTCACGAGGGCGGCGGCGATCATCGCAGCCAGTTGGCCGGGTTCGCCTGTCGCGGTTGCATACATCAGACCGAGGCCGAAGCCGAAGGCGACCTGGATCACGGCGGTGCCGGCGAAGGCCGCGACGAGCGCACCTCCCGCCCACCGCATGCGAGAAACGGGGGCTGTGAGCACGTTCTCCGCCCTGCCGCTGCTCTCCTCCCGGTGCAGCCGGAGGATCGCCTGGATGCCGTACAGAGTCACGACCTGAGCGAAGACGTAGACGACGAGTGCGATGAACGCGAGCGCCGGATCGGGGCCGTCGGCGAGGCCGCTGAGTGCGTCGCTCTCCCGCAGTTGCTCCGCCGTGTTCTCTGCGAGGGCGCCGATCAGCGACCCGAAGGCGAAGAGCGCGAGCGACCAGGCGATCAGCTGGCCGAGGCTCAGTCTGAGGGTCAGGCTGATCGTGCCTCGCAGTCCACGCGCAGCCCGCGGTCTCCCGTTGCGCTCGGGCAGCAGGCCGGCGCCGACGTCGCGCGCGTTCAGCAGGGTGGCCACGGTGAGGAGAACCGCGCTGAAGACGAGTGCCAGGAGGACGGGACGGACGTCGTCGGCCGCGTACGGTTCGATGCGGCTCAGCCAGCCGTAGGGGCTCACCCACGACAATGCGGGCAGCCCTCCGGCATCCGCAGTGCCGCGGACGGCGTAGAAGACCGACATGACGATGACCGCGAGCGTGCTCGCGCCGCGCGAGGTGGCGGCGAGCATCGCGGTGATGGCACCGACGCCGGTCATGAATGCGCCGGCCGCGAAGAACTGCGCACCTGTCAGGACAGACCCCGCAGCCGCAAAGCCCAGGGCCGCGAAGGCCGCCGCGATGAGCACAGCGGTGGCGAGGTTCGCGCTCAGGGCGATGATCACGGAGCCCGCGAGAGGGGTCGCCCGGCCGAGGGGGGCGCCGCCCAGGAACTCCCGGTAGCCGTCCTCCTCCGCGGTTCTCGTGTGGCGGATCACGGTGAAGGCGCTGGCGATCCCGAGAATGAGTACGACCAGGCCCTGGACTCGCCATGCGACCAGCCCCGCGACGCTGGCGGCGTTGATGCGGCCGATCATGAACACTTCGGCGGGCGAGCTGTTGATCTCTTCGGCGTACCCGGCGCGTGCCGCCTGCGTGGGGTAGGTCGCCCCGATCGAGGCGGCGACGCCGACAGCCACCACGACGGCGATCCCGTACCAGAGGGTCAGGCGCAGTCGGTCGCGACGCAGGATGAGGCGAAGGAACGGTCCGAGGCCGGCGAGGGTGTGCATTTTCAGCCTCCGACCCTCGCCGTGGCCGGCTCGCTGTCGTAGAAGCGCATGAAGAGCTCCTCCAGGGTGGGCGGAGCGACAGTGAGCGTCTGGATGCCGGCGCGCTGGAGTTCGCCGAGCACCGCATCGAACGAGTCCACTCGCAGCCGGACATGATGGCCTTCGACCTGGACCGAGGTGACGCCGGGAAGATCGGCAAGGTGCGCGGGCACCGACGCGAGGGTCGCGGTGATGGTGGTCGCGGTGAGATGACGCAGATCGGTGAGGGAGCCCGATTCGACGACGGTCCCTGCCCTGATGATGCTGACCCGGTCGCACAGGTCCTCGACCTCCGACAGGATGTGGCTGGAAAGCAGGACTGTCCGGCCCGCTCTCTTCTCTTCGGCGATCACCTCCTTGAACACCGCCTCCATGAGCGGGTCCAGGCCCGAGGTGGGCTCGTCCAAGATGAGAACCTCGGCGTCGGCCGCCAGTGCGGCGATCAGGCCGACCTTCTGCCGGTTCCCTTTCGAGTAGGTGCGGGCCTTCTTGCTCGGATCCAGTCCGAACCGCTCGATCAGCGCCGCCCGCCGCGCCGGGTCGAACCCGCCGCGGAAACGGCCCATCACATCGATGATCTCCCCACCGGTCAGGCTCGGCCACAGGGCGACATCGCCGGGCACGTATGCCATGTGCCGGTGCAGCCGGGTCGCGTCCCGCCATGGGTCCATCCCCAGCACTTCACACAGACCGGACTCTGCTCGCAGCAGGCCCAGCAGCAGACGGATGGTCGTGGTCTTCCCCGCGCCGTTGGGCCCTAGGAAGCCATGCACCTCGCCTCGCTGGACGTGGAGATCGAGACCGTCGAGGGCACGAGTGGTGCCGAAGGACTTCGTCACCGCTGACATCGAGATAACGTTGCTCACAGAGCACAGCGTAAACTAAGTTCACGAATTTTGTGAAAGGTGCGAATACATGCCCGATGCTGACGAGCTCGACGCCTTCGTCGAACGGTACGCCGAAGCGCTGACGTTGTCGGGGTGGCCGCGCATGATGGCGAGGGTGTTCGCGTGCCTGATGGTCGCCGAGGACGGCCGCCGCACGGCCGCGGAGCTTTCGTCGGCGCTCCACGTCGGTGCGCCGGCCATCTCCGGCGGAGTGAAGGCTCTCCTCCAATCGGGACTGGTCACGCGGGAGCGCGAGCCGGGCGACCGGCGCGACTACTACCGCGTGCAGGAGGACACGTGGTTCCGCGCTGTCACGGGCAACGACGCCAACCTCGCCCGGTGGCAGGAGGCGTCCGAGAGTGGTGCGCGGCTGCTGGGCACCGACACGGCGGCAGGCCGACGCTTCGACGAGACCCGGCGGTTCTTCGAATTCCTCCGCGAAGAGCTGCCCCGGCTCATGGATCGCTGGCACGAGTCCCAGCGAGACTGAGCCGCATCGCTCCGGCCGCAAGACGTGGAGCTGCCCCGTGGCGTTCATCCCGACGCTCGGTGGTCGCTTCCGAGCGTTCACGTGAGGCCGCGAATCTGGTCGCGTGCAGGTCGCATTGCGCCCTCGGGCAGTCGTCACGGCATCCCTGATCGCTCTCTCGCTCGTTCACGCGGCACCCGCGGTGGCAGCAGACGTGCCTCCGTCGGGCCCGTCCGTGGTCATCGATGAGATCAGCCCTGGCGGTGGTCCTGGTGGTCCCGGTGCGTCCGGCGGCTTCTTCGAGCTGCGCAACGCCTCGGACGAAGCGATCGAACTCGACGACTGGGCGATCTATCGCTGCGACGCCGAGGGCCTGCGGGCGAAGGCATCGCGGCCCGAGATCGACCTCACCGGGGTGACGCTCGCGCCGGGGGAGCGCTACACCGCGACCCACATGGGCTGGCGGGGCGGGCCGGCGGACGCCGTCTTCACCGCGGTGCTGCCCCACGAAGGCTACGGCCTCGTGCTGCTCGAGCCCGGCGGTGCCGTCGCCGACAGCGTGGCGGTGTATCCCGGCGACCCCGTGCCGACCCAGAGCGAGTGCGGGATGCCGGATGCCCCCGCCGCGACGGCTTTCGCCCTCGGCGAGAGCTGGCAGCGCGGCGCGACGGGGTGGGTCCGGGCGCGGGCGACGCCGGATGCCGAGAATGCGGTCGCCGAAGAGGCGGCTCGTGCGTCCGGCATTCGTATCGACGAGCTCGCCGCCGCCGGACCGGCGGGGCACGGCGACGACTTCGTCGAACTGCGCAACACCGGCCCCGAGGCCGAGTCGCTCGCGGGCTGGGCGCTCTACCGCTGCACCGCCACCGGGCTCTTGATCCATGACACGCTGCAGCATCGTTTCGCCGGCGAGGCATCGCTCGCGCCCGGCGAGAGGCTCGTGCTCGGCGGCCCCGAGTTCACCGGCGAGACCGCCGTCCGCACGCGCACGTCGCTCGCCGACCTGGTGTCCGGCGTGCTCCTGGTCGACGCCGACGGCCGCCGCGTCGACGGCGTGACGGTGTCGTCGCGCGGCGACACCGCGTGTCAGGACGGCGGTGAGCGTCTCGCGGCCGAGCTCGACCACCGGTCGGGGGAGAGCTGGCAGCGCACCTCGGACGACGGCTTCGTGATCGCGGCGCGCACCCCGGGGGAGCGCAACGCCGAACGAGACGCTCCGGTCGTCTCGAGGGCGTTCGACTACCCGGCGCGTCCGGGTGTGGCGATCAGCGAGTTCGCCACCGATCCCGAGATCGCCGGCGCCACCCGGTCGCACTACGTCGAGCTGGGCAACTTCGGCCGCAGCACCGTCGACATCTCGGGGTGGCGGATCGTCGCGTGCGGCAGCGACGGCTTCCGCGCATTCGACGATGTCGCGGTCGTCGCCCAGGGCACGCGCCTCGCGCCGGGCTCGACGTGGCTCGCTGCCCTGGCCGGCACTCCGGCGGCGACAGGCGCCGACACGCAGTTCGAGCACGCGTGGGAACTCGGCGGTGGCGGGGTGTGGATCGAGGACGCCGCGGGCCGGCGCATCGACAGCATCGGCGTCTTCCATCGCAACGAGATGGACGACAGCGTCGAGCGCGCGAGCTTGTGCACCAAGGGCCTGTCCCTTCCCACCTTCGGCGTCGACCGGCTGCGGGGCGAGACGTGGCAGCGCGCCGGGTTCACCGCAGACGACGCCACGGACTTCGTCGCTGCGCCGGCCACACCGGGCGTCCTCGCCGACCGCGACGCCCGGGCGCCGCACGCCCTCGCCGACGAGGCTCTCGAGCGTGCCGTGGCGGCCGCGCCGGCCGCACCCGAGACGCCGCCTCGCGGGGCCGACACCGCGCATGCCGAGACACCGGGAGCCGAGACACCGGGAGCCGAGGCACGCATCGTCGCGGCGTTCGCGGGAGCGACGGACGAGCCGCTGACCAAGCACCGCCTGGCCGACGAGGTGCCGATCGATCCCGCACACATCGACCTCGCGGCCAGAGACGACGGCTACCGGCTGCCCTACCTGCGGCTGATCGTCGCGGCGACCGGCGACGGCACAGTGGGCTGGTCGGGTCGCACCGTCGGCCGCGCCGCTGTGCGACTGTCGGTCTGGAGTCCGGATGCCGGCGGGTGGCGCACGCTCGACGAACAGGCCGGCACGCGCACCGCGACCGGTCCCCGTGCCGAGGAGAGCATCCGGCTGACCGGCGAGGTGGCCGATCGCGAGATCGACGACGGCCGCGTCGAGCTGCTCGTTCAGGTCGTTCCCGCCGGGGATCCCGCGGTGACGGCGGATGCGGGCATCGCGGATGCCTCCGCGTATGACCTGGCGCTGAGCCACATGACCGACACGCAGTACTACTCGGAGGCGTATCCCGAGGTCTATGCCGACCAGGTGGGGTGGGTCGCGGCCAATGCGGAGGCGCGCAAGATCGCCTTCGCCACGCACACCGGCGACCTGGTCCAGAGCTGGGTCGATCCCGACCAGATCGAGGACCGGGCGCGGCGAGAGTTCGAGGTCGCCTCCGAGATGCAGCGGGTGCTCGACGATGCGGCGGTGCCGAACAGCGTCCTGCCGGGCAACCACGACAACAAGCGCGGCGTGACGAACGACCTGTTCAACGAGTACTTCGGCCCCGAGCGGTACGTGGAGGAAGCCTGGTACGGGGCATCCATCGCTCCCGGCGACAACAGCGCGAACTGGTCGTCGTTCGTCGCCGGCGGGGCGCGCTTCGTCATGATCTCGCTGCCCTACGCGTACGCAGAGCGTGAGGTCGCCTGGGCCGAGGCTGTGGTCGCGGCCCACCCCGATGCGAACATCGTGATCTCGACGCACGAGCATCTGACACCCAAGACGGACGAGCAGGATGCCGAACGCTCGACGTCCTCGCGCTGGGTGTCGCACGGCGACCTGCTGTGGGAGCGCGTCGTGGCACCCCATCGCAACGTCGTCCTGGTGCTGTCGGGACACTTCCACGGCGTCGGCTCGATCGTCACCGAGAACGCCGGCGGCATCGCGGGGCACACGGTGCTGGAAGTTCTCGCCGACTACCAGGAGTTCCGCACCCACACCGGCGAGCGGGCCACGGGGTTCCAGCGTCTCCTCCAGATCGACCTCGCATCCGGGACGCTGGCGGTCGACACCTTCTCGGTGGGACTCGGCGCCACCGCCAGCCACCCGTACGACTACGAGCAGTTCGTCCCCGACAACGGCCACGACACGACGGCGTCGAACGAGCGGCCGTGGCGCGTGCTCGAGCGCGGGCTGCAGCACCGGTACACCGAGGCCGACGATGAATTCGCCGTGCGACTGCACCTGCAGTACGCGAAGGCGGTCGAGACGGATGCCGTCACCTTCGCCGCCGCGGATGCCGCCGCTGCCGACGGGCACGAGGACGACTCCGCACTCGCGGCTAGTCTGGAGCCGTGAACGGCCGAGACGACGATGCCCTGAGCTGGTCGGGAGACGACGACCCGACGCTGGACGCCGGCGTGCCGGAGGCGGACCCGGATCCCGCCGGTCCCGTGCTGCCGGATGGATACGTGGCAGTCGGGAAGGGGAGCGAGGCGATCGGCGAGGCGCAGGACTCCACCGGCTCCGCCGATGCTGACGCGCCGAACGACGCCGGGGCAGGAGCGGAAGAGGTTTCCGCGAAGACGCCGATGGGCAGCGCCGAGCTCATCACGCTGGGCGTGCTGGGCGGGGTCTACGCCCTGTTCGCGATCGGGTGGCTGATCGGGGGGCTGCGGCTCCAGGGCCGCGCGCAGTATCTCGTCTTCGACGTCATGTACCAGGGCAGTCTGTGGCTGGCGGTGCTCGCGCCGGTGCTGTGGTTCGTCACGGCGTTCCTGCTCACGCGCGGTTCGCGCGCCTGGGTGAGGTTCGCGTGGCTCGCGGCCGGTGTCGTGCTGCTGCTTCCATGGCCGTTCGTGATGATCGGGGCGGTGGGGCAGTGAGTGACATGACGACGCAACCGGCCGCGTCCGGCCCTACTGAGCGGCGGACGCCGACGTGGCTGGTCGCCACGATCTCGGGCCTGGTCGGGCTCTTCTACGCGTACGCGGTGTGGAACGCGATCGGCAATCTCGTGGTGACGCTCGGGGCCTTCGGCGATGCGGGGCTTACCCTGAACGCGCTGGGCTGGTTCATCTGGATCTTCGCCGCGGTCTTCCCGCTGCTGGTGTGGGGAGCCGCGTTCGCGCTCGGCTACCGGCGTGCACCGCAGCAGCTCCTGCTGCTCATGATCACTGGGCTCGCGCTGGTCGCCGTGTTCTGGCTCAACGTCGTCGCCTACACGACCCTCAACTCGGCGTCCTTCCTCGCGTGACCGGCGTCACACGGTCAGGCGGCCGGTGACGCGCGCGATAGGCTGAGCAACGGCCTCGCCCCCGCTGGCGTGCGGCGCGGCATCCGGTCCGCACTGCTCCGCGCCCTCGCGCATCGCCTCGAAGGAATCACCTGTGACGAAGCCTGTCGTCCTCATCGCCGAAGAGCTCTCTCCCGCCACGATCGACGCTCTGGGTCCCGACTTCGACGTGCGCTACGTCGACGGAACCGACCGCCCCGCTCTGCTGTCGGCCCTCGCCGACGCGAACGCGGTGCTCATCCGGTCGGCGACCAAGATGGACGCCGAGGCCATCGCCGCGGCGCCCGTGCTGAAGGTCGTGGCACGTGCGGGCGTCGGCCTCGACAACGTCGACATCAAGACGGCGACCACCGCGGGGGTGATGGTGGTCAATGCTCCGACGTCGAACATCATCTCCGCCGCGGAGCTGACGGTAGGCCACATCCTGAGCCTGGCCCGCCGCATCCCCGCCGCGCACGCCTCGCTCGCGGCCGGACAGTGGAAGCGCAGCGCGTACACCGGCACCGAGCTGTTCGAGAAGACAGTCGGCATCATCGGCCTGGGCCGCATCGGCGCCCTCATCGCGGCGCGTCTGCAGGCGTTCGGCGTCAACGTCGTCGCATACGACCCGTACGTCACGCCGACCCGCGCGCAGCAGCTCGGCGTGCAGCTGCTCGAACTCGACGAGCTGCTCGCGCAGAGCGACTTCGTCACCATCCACATGCCGAAGACCCCCGAGACCACCGGGATGATCGGCGCCGAGCAGTTCCGCCGCATGAAGCCGACCGCGTTCGTCGTCAACGTGGCCCGCGGTGGTCTCATCGACGAAGCGGAGCTTCACACCGCGCTCACGACCGGCGAGATCGCCGGCGCCGGACTCGATGTCTTCACCAGCGAGCCGCCCGCCGAGGACGGCACGGCCTTCCCGCTGCTCAGCCTTCCCAACGTCGTGGTCACCCCGCACCTCGGCGCCTCGACCGACGAGGCGCAGGAGAAGGCTGGCGTCTCGGTCGCCAGATCGGTCAAGCTCGCTCTCGAAGGCGACCTCGTGCCCGACGCCGTCAACGTCGCCGGCGGTGTCATCGATCCGTTCGTCCGCCCGGGCATCGCCCTCGTCGAGCAGCTCGGCCAGTTCTTCACCGGCCTCGCGCACAGTGCGCTCACGAGCCTCGACATCGAGGTGCGCGGCGAGCTCGCGCAGTACGACGTGAGCGTCTACCGGCTGGCCGCGCTCAAGGGCATCCTCGCCAACGTCGTCAGCGAGAACGTGTCGTACGTGAACGCCCCGCTGTTCGCGGAGCAGCGCGGCATCGAGACGCGCCTGATCGTGGAGGCCGAGAGCCCGCTGTACCGCAACATCACGATCCTGCGCGGCACCCTCGCAGACGGCTCCGTTCTGACCGTCGCCGGCACACTCGCCGGCACGCGCATGGTGCCCAAGGTGGTCGGGATCAACGGCTATGAGATCGAGGTGCCGATCGAGCGCCACCACCTCGTGATGCGGTACGCCGACCGGCCCGGGATCGTCGCGATCTACGGCCAGAAGCTCGGCGACGCCGGCATCAACATCGCGGGGCTCCAGGTCGCGCAGGCCGATGCCAGCGGACGCGCGCTGTCGGTCCTGACGGTGGATTCGCCGGTGCCCGAGGAGCTGCTCGAAGAGATGCGTCAGTCCGTCGGCGCCGACCTGTTCCGCCGTATCGAGGTCACCGAGGACTGACTCGGCGTCAGCTCTTGGCCGCGCGCTCCACGAGGGCGACGAGGGCGTCCATGGCCGGTCCGCGTGGCACGGGGCCGGGGATGGACCCGCCCGAGAGCGCGTTGTTGAAGTAGATGCCGTCGCTCACCAGCATCACCAGGTCGAGCGCGGTGTCGTCGGCGGCGTGCGGCCGCAGCGTCTGCGCCCACAGCTCGCGGATCTGCCGCAGCGACTCGCTCGCCGCGGTATTGCCGCCCTGCGCGAGCCGGGAGGTCGCGAGGATCGCCCGGTCGAGCGGGTCGTTCTGCATCGCGGACGAGCGCAGGAAGTAGCCGATCGGACCCTCCGGCGACGCGGCCATCGCCGCGACATCGGCATCCGCGAGCGCTCGGAGGCGCTCGATGAGCCCCGCCTCGAGCGCTTCCTTCGAGGCGAAGTGGTACAGCAGCCCGCCCTTGGACACGCCGGCGGCGCGAGCCGTGGCATCCATCGTCGCCGCCCGCTCGCCGTCGTCGACCAGAATGCGCTCGAACGCGTCGAGCACCTTCTCGCGGGCCAGGGGAGGGCGGCTCATGCGGTCGATCGTATCGACAGGGGCCCCGGCATCCTGTTACTATACCGGCTGGACGGTACAGAAATGATGACTCTCACTCAAGAACTCTCCCTCGCCGACGCACAGGGCCGTCGCGTGGGCTGGCGCGGCTGGGCCGCGCTGGTCGTGCTCATGCTGCCGGTGCTGCTCGTCTCGGTCGACAACACCGTGCTCAGCTTCGCGCTGCCGTCGATCGCCCTCGATCTCGAGCCCACCAGCACGCAGCAGCTGTGGATCATCGACGCCTACCCGCTCGTGCTCGCGGGTCTTCTGGTCACGATGGGCACGCTCGGCGACCGGTTCGGACGGCGACGGATGCTGCTGGTCGGCGCCGTCGGCTTCGCCGCTGTCTCGGCACTCGCGGCCTTCGCGCCGACCGCGGCATGGCTCATCGCCGCACGAGCCGCGATGGGCGTGTTCGGCGCGATGCTAATGCCGTCGACGCTGTCGCTCCTGCGCAGCATCTTCACCGACCGCGACCAGCGACGACTGGCCATCGCGGTGTGGGCGTCCATGTTCTCGGCGGGCTCTGCGCTCGGCCCGATCGTCGGGGGAGTGCTCCTGGAGCACTTCTCGTGGGGATCGGTGTTCCTCATGGCGGTGCCCGTGCTCGTCCCGCTCCTGATCCTCGCCCCGCTTCTCGTGCCCGAGAGCCGCGATCCTCATCCGGGTCGCATCGATCCGATCAGCATCGCGCTGTCGATGGCGACGATGATCCCCGTCGTGTACGGGATCAAGGAGCTAGCGGTGCACGGCTTCGGTGTCAGTGCGTGGCTGCCGGTGCTCGCCGGCCTGGGCTTCGGCGTCGTCTTCGTCCGCCGGCAGCTGCGGGCCAAGTCGCCGATGCTCGACATGCGCCTCTTCCGCCAGGGCACCTTCAGCGGCGCGCTGCTCGTGAATCTGCTCAGCGTCATCGCGCTGGTCGGCTTCCTGTTCTTCGTCGCGCAGCACCTGCAGCTCGTGGTCGGCCTGTCGCCGATGCACGCGGGGCTCGCACTCGTGCCGGGCCTTGCGATGATGATCGTCGCCGGGCTGGCGGTCGTGCCGATCGCCAAGAAGTGGCCTGCCCGGATCGTCGTTCCGGTGGCGCTGGTCTTCTCGCTGGCGGGCTACCTCGCGGTGGCCTTCGCCACGGGCCCTGACAGCCTGGGTGCGCTGGTCGGCGCATTCGTGGCGCTCGGCATCGGCATCGGCGCCGCCGAGACCGTGTCGAACGAGCTCGTCCTCGCCAGCGCGCCGCCGGCGAAGGCCGGTGCTGCCAGCGCGGTCTCCGAGACGGCATACGAACTGGGGGCGGTGCTGGGCACGACCGTGCTGGGCGGCATCCTGACCGCGCTGTACCGGGCAGAGCTCGTCATCCCAGACGGAATCCCGGATGCCGCCGCCGACGCCGCTCGCGAGACCCTCGCCGGTGCGGTCCAGGTGGCGGGCGACGTCGGCGGGTCCGCGGGCATGGCGCTCCAGGAGGCGGCGGCACACGCGTTCGACGCCGGCGTGACCGTCACCGCCCTCATCGGCGCAGGGCTGGTGGTCCTGGCCGGCGTCATCGCGGCCACTACCCTGGGAGGGTCCCGCTCGACCTCGTAGGAGCCCCATGTCGTCCCCAGCACCGTCGCGTCCGCACGAAACCAGGCCCGTGAAGCTCGCCGTCATCCCCGGTGACGGCATCGGACCCGAGGTGGTCGCCGAGGCCGAGAAGGTGCTGGATGCGGTGACCGCGGGCAGCGGCATCCGTTTCGACAAGAGCCGGTTCTCGCTGGGAGCATCGCGGTTCCTCGAGACGGGCGAGACGCTCACCGAGACCGACCTCGAAGCGATCAAGGAGCAGGACGCGATCCTGCTCGGCGCGGTCGGCGGAGTGCCCGGCGATCCTCGGCTGAAGAACGCCAACATCGAGCGCGGACTGCTGCTGAAGCTGCGGTTCGAACTCGACCACTACGTCAACCTGCGACCGTCGAAGCTGTATCCGGGCGTCCCGGGCCCGCTCGCCGAACCAGGTGACATCGACTTCGTGGTGGTGCGCGAGGGTACCGAGGGGCCGTATGTCGGCAACGGCGGCTCCATCCGGACCGGGACCCCGCACGAGGTCGCGAACGAGACCTCGGTGAACACCGCCTTCGGCGTCGAGCGGGTGGTGCGCTACGCGTTCGACCTCGCTGAGCGCCGGTCGAAGCGCGTGACCCTCGTGCACAAGACGAATGTCCTCGTGCACGCGGGGGGAATCTGGAAGCGCCTCGTCGACGATGTGGCGCGAGAGCACCCCGATGTCGCCGTAGACTATGTCCACGTCGACGCGGCCACCATCTATCTGGTCACGAACCCGGGCCGATTCGACGTGATCGTCACCGACAACCTCTTCGGTGACATCCTCACGGACCTGGCAGGCGCCGTCACCGGTGGCATCGGCCTCGCCGCTTCGGGCAACATCAACCCCGACGGCACGTTCCCCTCGATGTTCGAGCCCGTGCACGGTTCGGCGCCCGACATCGCGGGTCAGCAGAAGGCCGACCCCACGGCCGCGATCCTCTCCGTCGCCCTGCTGCTCGATCACCTCGGGCTCACGGACGAAGCACGGCGCGTCACCACCGCCGTCGAGGACGATCTCGCGGGCCGGGGCGGCGCACCTCGCACCACGGCGCAGATCGGCGACGCCATCGTCGCACGCCTCCAGGCGTAACCTGGAAGCCACAGGCAAGCGCCGCACCGAGCCGCGGGACATCCGCACGAAAGCACAGGTACGTCATGACCCTCATCGACTCCGATCCCGACACCGGACTCGCTCCGCTCGAGTTCACCGTCAACCGCAACCTCCAGGCGAAGACGCCCGCGCAGCGCGACGAGATCCTCGCCAATCCCGGCTTCGGCACGAGCTTCACCGACCACATGGTCGACATCTGCTGGTCGGTCGGCGGCGGTTGGCATCGTCCGCGTGTGCAGCCTTACGGTCCGCTGTCGCTGGATCCCGCCGCGGCGGTCCTGCACTACGGCCAGGAGATCTTCGAGGGCATCAAGGCCTACCGGCACGCGGACGGGTCGATCCACACGTTCCGGCCCGACCAGAACGGTCGGCGCATGCAGCGGTCGGCGCGCCGGCTGGCGCTGCCCGAGCTGCCGGTGACCTACTTCATCCAGTCACTGCGCGAGCTCATCGCCGTGGACGGCGACTGGGTGCCGACCGGCGCCGATCAGAGCCTCTACCTGCGCCCCTTCATGTTCGCCAAAGAGGCGTTCCTCGGCGTGCGTCCGGCGCACAAGGTGGGGTACTACGTCATCGCCTCGCCCGCCGGCGCCTACTTCAAGGGGGGCGTCAAGCCCGTCTCGATCTGGCTCAGCGAGGATTACGCGCGCGCGGGCAAGGGCGGCACCGGAGCAGCGAAGACAGGCGGCAACTACGCCGCGAGCCTGCTGCCGCAGTCCGAGGCGTACGAGAACGAATGCGACCAGGTCGTCTTCCTCGATCAGGACCGCAACGTCGAGGAGCTCGGTGGCATGAACGTCGTGTTCGTCTACAAGGACGGCACACTCGTGACCCCGCAGTCCGACTCGATCCTCGAGGGCATCACGCGCGATTCGATCCTGCAGCTGGCCGCCGATCGCGGGCACAAGGTCGAGGGCCGCGCGGTCTCGTTCGACGAATGGCGCCAGGGCGTGGCATCCGGTGACATCGTCGAGGTCTTCGCGTGCGGCACCGCCGCCGTCGTCACCCCCATCGGGCTGCTCAAGGGCAAGGATTTCGTCGACGAGCAGCCGACCGGCGATCTCGCGCTCTCGCTGCGCGAGGAGCTCACCGACATCCAGTACGGCCGTCGCGAAGACAAGCACGGCTGGCTTGTCCGCCTCGACGGATAAGGTCATCGGGTGAGGATCGCGCGCTTCAGTCACAACGACGCCATCAGATTCGGGATCGTCGACGAAGGTGAGCTGGTCGTTCTCGCCGGCGACCCGATGTTCGCCGGGTACGAGACGACGGGGGAGCGCGTGCCGCTCGCGGACGTCGCGCTGCTGGCACCGGTCATCCCGCGGTCCAAGGTGGTGTGCGTGGGCCGCAATTACCGCGATCACGCGGCGGAGCTGGGCAACGACGTCCCCGAGGCGCCGATGCTCTTCTTCAAGCCGAACACGTCCGTCGTCGGGCCGGGGGACGCCATCGCGCTGCCTCGCGGGTCGGAGTTCGTGAGCTTCGAGGGCGAGCTGGCCGCCGTCATCGGCAGGATCGCCAAGAACGTCACTGCCGAGAACGCACTCGACTACGTCTTCGGCTACACGATCGCCAACGACGTCACCGCGCGCGACTGGCAGAAGTCGGACGGGCAATGGGCCCGGGCCAAGGGGTTCGACACGTCGTGTCCGCTCGGCCCCGCGATCGAGACCGACTTCGACCCGAACGGCAGCGCGGTGCTGACGACGCGACTGAACGGCGAGGTGCGCCAGCAGGGGCCGATCAGCGACATGATCTTCTCCCTCGCCGACGTCGTCTCCTACGCCTCGGCGGCCTTCACGCTCCTTCCCGGGGATGTCATCCTCACCGGTACTCCCGCGGGCGTCGGCCAGATCGTGGCCGGTGACGTGGTGGAAGTCGAGATCAGCGGTCTCGGCATCCTGCGCAACACCGCCCGGAACGCCTGAGGCCGCCGATGAGCGGGATCAGTCCGGATGCCGCCACCGACGCCGCGGGCGCCGACGTCACCGATCACAGCGTCAGCCCCGCCGAGGTCGCGCGGGTCCAGCGGCGGACCGTCTGGACGCTCTCGCTCGGCCAGGTGCTCGGCGGTCTGGCCTTCGGGGCGACTCTCTCGCTCGGCGCCGTGCTGGCGGCGGAGCTCTCGGGCGACGAGGCGTTCTCCGGGCTCGCCGCCGCCGCCGTCACCCTCGGCACGGCGGTCACGGCGGTTCCGCTGGCGCGCCTCGCACGCGCACGCGGGCGCCGTCTGTCGCTGACCGTCGGTATGGCGATCGCCCTCGTGGGCGTCGTGCTCGTCGTGGTGGCGGTGGCGGCGGACTCGTTCCCGCTGCTGCTCGGCTCGTTCCTCCTCGTCGGCGCGGGGCAAGCGGCCAACCTGCAGTCGCGCTTCGCCGCCGCCGACTTGGCGACCGACGCGACACGTGGACGTGACCTGTCGATCGTGGTGTGGGCGACGACCGTCGGAGCAGTGCTGGGCCCGAACCTCACCGGTCCGGGCGAGCTCATCGGCGACGCGGTGGGCATGCCGCCGCTGACCGGACCATATCTGTTCACCGTCGTCGCGCAGCTGATCGCGATCGCGGTGTATCTCACGACGCTCCGGCCTGATCCACTGCTCCTGGCGCAGCGCGTCGTCGCCGCGGCGCCCAAGACGGCCACCGCATTCGTCAAGCCCGACAGTCCCATCGCCGCGCGCTACGCCATCTTCGCGATCGCCGCCGCGCACGGCACGATGGTGTCGGTCATGGCGATGACGCCGGTGCACCTTCTGCATCACGGCGCATCCCTGGCCATCATCGGTCTCACGCTCAGTCTGCACATCGCGGGGATGTACGCGTTGTCGCCGGTGTTCGGCATCCTGTCCGACCGGGTCGGGCGCGTGCCGACGATCCTCGTCGGTCAGGCATTGCTGGCCGCAGCACTGCTCACCGCGTCTTTCGGGTCGGAGTCGACCGTCGCCGTCACGGTCGCGCTCATCCTGCTGGGCCTCGGCTGGAGCGCGTCCACGGTCGCGGGCTCGACACTGCTGACCGAGGCATCGTCCGAAGAGCGTCGCACCCGCCGGCAGGGGTTCAGCGACTTCGCCATGAGCATCGTCGGTGCCGGCGGAGCCATCCTCGCCGGCCTCGTGCTGGGCTGGATCGGCTATGGCGGGCTCGCGCTGGTGGTCGGGGTGCTCGTCGTCTCGAGTCTGCTGCTGTCGCCCCTGGGGATGCGTGTCGCGGCCCGCGCGACGCCCACGGGCTGAGCGGTCCAGCCCACGACTCGGCGAGGTCAGCGACCCAGGGCGGCGATCGCCCGCTCGACGTCGGACTCGTCGTTGAACACGTGGAACGCGACGCGCGCGCGGCCGGCTCGGCCGGATGCCACGATCCCCGCGCCGGTGAGCCGGGCGAGGTCGTCGCCGCCGGGATCGCTCCACGTCACGATGGCCGAAGCCCGCTCGGACTGCGGCATCCCCATGCGGCTGCCGAAGGCGGCAGCCAGTCCGGTCGTGTGCGCGTACAACGCGGCGGCGTCGAGAGAGGCGAAGAGCTCGAGAGCGGGCGCCGCCCCGACGAACGCCTGCCACGCCGGCGACACGTCGAACCGCCGCGCATCGCCGGCGAGCCGGCTTTCTCCGCCGTAGCACGACGCCCACGGGTCGTCCCCGGCGTACCAGCCGGCCAGACGCGGCGGCATCACCGCGGCGAGCCGGCCCGACACCGTCAGGAACGACACGCCGCGCGGCGCGCACAGCCACTTGTAGGCGTGGCAGATGACCGCGTCGAAACGGGATGCCTCCACCGGCAGCCACCCGACGGCCTGGGTCGCATCGCACAGGGTCATCGCCCCGTGTTCGGCGGCAGCGGCGGCGATGGCGTCGGCGTCGGCCACGTCGCCGGTCGCGGACTGCACGATCGAGAACGCCACCAGGCTGGTGCGCGCGTCGACCGCCTCTGCGAGGGTATGGAGGGGTGCCGTGCGCACCCGGATTCCGCGTCCGGCGTGCACGAACGGCAGCACGATCGATGAGAACTCGCCGTCCGGCACGAGCACCTCGGCGCCATCGGGGAGAGCTGCCGCGACGAGTGCCGCCGACGCGGAGGCCTGCGAGCCGATCGCGACCCGATCGGCCGCGATGCCGACCAGCGATGCGAAGAGCGCCCGGGATCGTTCCACGGCAGCGGAGTACGCGGCGATGTCCGGTCGTCCGGCCGCAGCCGCCTCGAGGTCGGCGGTGACCGCTGCGACCGTTGCGCGGCTGGGGAGACCCACGGTGCAGGCGGCGAGGTAGCCGGCGCCGGCGGCGAAGGCTGACCGCGCCTGCGACGGCGACAGCGACGGTGAAGCGGCGAGTGGCATGGGTTCAGCCTGCGCCCGACCGATACCTCGCGTCTACGGCAGGTAACGCTTGACTCATATGACAGACGCTTATGATTTGCGGATGAGCGACATCCGTGCCGGTGAGGACGCTGACCCTGGCTTCGACGCCCGCGAGCTCCGCATCGTGAAGGCCGTTGCCGACACCGGTTCGATCACCGGCGCAGCCGCGCAGCTCGGTTACAGTCAGCCCGCGGTCAGCCAGATGGTGCGTCGTCTGGAAGGGCGTCTCGGCGTCGCGCTCCTGGAGCGGGTGGGGCGCGGTGTGCGTCTCACCGAAGCCGGACGCGTTCTGGCCCATCACGCGGCTGCCGTCACGACGGCCCTCGACGCTGCGGCCGGCGAGCTCGCGGAGCTGCGGGGCCTGCGTGTCGCGCGCGTGCGTCTCGTGGCGTTCCCCTCGGCCTCGCCCACCGTCGTGCCGAGGCTCCTCGCCGACCTCGCGCGGAAGCATCCGGGGATCTCGTTGACCTACGTCGAGGCCGAGCCGCCGGAGGCGGTTCAGGCGGTCAGAGAGGACCGCACCGACATCGCGCTCACTTTCAGCTACCCGGGTGACCGAGAGGACCCGCACGGTTCGAGCGCCCGTGGACTGGCCGTCCGCGCCCTCGGCACGGACGACCTTCTCGCTGTGCTGCCCGCCTCGCACGCCGCCGCCGGCAGCGACCTCATCGACGTGGCGACGCTGGCCGGCGAGGAGTGGATCGCGGGGTGTCCCCGCTGTCGTGGCCACCTGCTCGAGCTGTGCGGAAGAGCGGGATTCTCACCGCGGATCGCCTTCGAGACCGACAACTTCGTCGCCGTCGAAGGGCTGGTCGCCCAGGGCATCGGCGTCGCGACGCTTCCGCGGATGGCGGTGGAGTCCTTCCCACAGCTGCCGGGGGTGTCCGTGGTGCCGCTGCCGGCAGGCGAGCAGCGCACGATCCACGCGGTGACGGCGCGCGGTGCCGACCGTGTGCCGGCGGTGCGTGCGACGCTCGCGGCGCTGTCGCGGCTGGTCGACCCGGCCGGTCTGCGCGACCCGGAGGGCCCGGCGACCCGCAACTAGACTGGGTGGCGATGCCTTCTTCGCCTGATCCCCGCACCACGACCGCGACCGGCGCCGATGTGCGCGTGCGGTTCTGCCCGTCGCCCACCGGACTGCCGCACGTCGGACTCATCCGCACCGTGCTCTTCAACTGGGCGTATGCGCGCAATCAGGGCGGCAAGCTGATCTTCCGTATCGAGGACACCGACGCGGCGCGCGACAGCGAGGAGAGCTACCTGCAGCTGCTCGAAGCGCTGCGCTGGCTCAAGATCGACTGGGACGAGGGTGTGGAGGTCGGCGGCCCGCATGCTCCGTACCGGCAGTCCGAGCGGCACGACATCTACCGCGAGGTCCTGGCGAAGCTCGTCGAGGCCGGCGCGGTCTACGAGAGCTACTCCACCGCCGATGAGATCGATGCGCGCAACGAGGCCAACGGCCGGGCGAAGCAACTCGGCTACGACAACTACGACCGCGACCTGACAGACGAGCAGCGGGCGGCGTTCCGCGCCGAGGGCCGCGAGCCGGCGTGGCGCCTGCGCGTGCCCGACGAGGATCTCACCTACGTGGACCTGATCCGCGGTGAGGTGACCTTCCCGGCCGGCTCGTTCCCCGACTTCGTCCTCGTGCGAGCCGGCGGCGTGCCGCTGTACCCCTTCGTGAACCCCGTCGACGACGCGCTCATGGGTATCACCCATGTCATCCGCGGCGAGGATCTCATGCCCTCGACCGCGCGGCAGCTGGCCCTGTACCGCGCGCTCGTCGACGCCGGTGTGACCACCTTCATCCCGCGCTTCGCGCACATGCCGCTCGTGCTGGGGGAGGAGGGCAACAAGAAGCTCTCGAAGCGCGACCCGAAGGCCGACCTCTTCCTGCAGCGCGAGAAGGGCTTCATCCACGAGGGCTTGCTGAACTACCTCGCCCTCCTCGGCTGGTCGATCGGGCCCGACCGCGACGTGTTCTCGCTCGATGAGCTCGTGGCGGCGTTCGACATCGCCGACGTCAACCCCAACCCCGCCCGGTTCGACCAGAAGAAGGCCGAGTCGATCAACGGCGACCACATCCGGATGCTGGAGGCCGCCGACTTCGCGGCACGTCTGGTGCCCTACCTCGCGGCGGCGGGCGTCGTCTCCGACCCGCCGACGCCGGCACAGCTGGCGACGCTCGCCGCGGCGGCGCCCCTCGTCCAGGAGCGCATGCAGCTGCTCGGTGACGCGCCGGGGCTGCTCGGCTTCCTGTTCACCGACACGGTGACCTACCAGGACGATGCCCTGGCGTCCCTGCCCGCCAACGCCGGCGAGGTCCTCGTGGCCTCGGTCTCGGCGCTGGAACTCGTGCCCGAGTCGGAGTTCACGACGGCTGCGGTGCAAGAGGCGCTGGCTTCGGCGCTCGTGTCGCCCGTCGAAGACGGCGGACTCGGACTGAAGCCGCGCATCGCATATGGGCCGCTGCGCGTCGCCCTCAGCGGCCGGCGGGTCTCACCGCCGCTGTTCGAGTCGATGGAGCTGCTCGGTAAGCCCGAGACGATCCGTCGACTCGGGCTGCTCGTCGACGCGCGCGGCTGACTGCTCGGTTTGGAACACGTGCCGCGGTCGCGTAGACTTGATCCTCGGCACGGCTTCGGCTGACAGCCTTGGGGTATGGTGTAATTGGCAACACGGCGGTTTCTGGTACCGTTGTTCTTGGTTCGAGTCCAGGTACCCCAGCAAGACGAAAACCCCCGGTCAGACCGGGGGTTTTGCTTTGTGCCCACGCCGTTGCGGTCGATCCTTCAGCTCGGCGCGTGAGAGAGCACTTCGGTGGCGGCATCCCGCCCCAACTGGAAGTAGTCGGGATTGTCGTCGCTGTGGGTCAGGAGCGTGAGGGCGACGGCGGCTGCCCACGCGTGCGCGCGGCGCCACGTGGCGGCGTCGTAGCCGGAGCCGGTCGCCGTGACGAACCGGGCGCGGCCCTCCGGGTTGAACGCGAGCCAGGCGATGGCGAGGTCATAGGCGGGATCGCCGGCGGTGACATCGCCGAAGTCGATGATCCCGGTGAGCATCCCGCTGTGCGCCACGATGTTGCCCGGGTGCAGGTCGCCATGGATCCACACCGGCGGCCGGCCCCATTCGGGCGTCCCGAGCCCGGCCTTCCAGATGGCGCGCAGCCCGTCGGCGGAGGCGGCGTCCAGCGTGCCGGCGGCGATGAGCGCGTCAAGGCGCTGCGTGACGGCCGCGTCACGCGTGGCCAGCGGGCGGCCGCGGACCGGATTGACGGGGAATCCTTCTGGCGCGGCGACGTGCAGGGCGCGAAGGGCGCCGGCCATCCGATCCGCCCACGCACTGCGCTCGTCGCGCGCCACATCGAGGCCGCGCTCGCCCTCGATCCACGGGACGATCGACCACGCCCACGGGAAGCCTGACCCGGACGTGCCGGCGACCACGGGCTCCGGCACCCCGACGCCGAGCGGGCGCAGGCGGTGTGCGATGTCCGGCAGCACGAGCTGCTCGTTCCGCACGAGCGGGGCGGCGAGTTCGCGACGAGGGAGCCGTACGGCCAGCGCGTGACCCAGTCGCCAGACCTCGCTGTCCCATCCCTCGGCGACCTTCTCGAGAGGAAGGCTCGCGGCATCCGGGACCGCATGCTGCGCCTGCGATGCGAGCAGTCGGCGGATGAGTGGGCTGTCGATCGTGATCTCGGCAGAGGGCTTGTCGGGCACCGTACGACGATAGCGGCTTGTGTTTATGTTGGGATGTGTTGTAATGTGTGGGAATCCGACGAAGGGTCACCGCATGTACGCGACGGAGCGCCACGAGCAGATCGAACTCCTCCTGGCCGCGCAAGGCCGGGTCGGCGTCGTCGAGCTCGCCGAGCGCTTCGACGTCACGACTGAGACCATCCGTCGCGATCTGGACCATCTCGAGTCCTTGGGGGCGCTGCGCCGCGTCCACGGTGGAGCGGTCGGCCGCGAGCGCGCAAGCACCCGCGAGCCCTCGCTCGCGGAGCGTGAACACCACCACGGCAGCGCCAAGGCGGCCATCGGACGCCGCGCCATGGATGCCCTCGGCGCCGATTTCAGCGGCTCGGTCTTCCTCGATGCCGGCACGACGACCGCGGCCGTGGCCTCGGCCCTGATCCCGCGGCTGCCGGGTGCGCGGATCGAGGTCGTCACGCACGCGCTCTCGCTCGGAAACACGCTGTCGGCGGTACCCGGAGCCGCCCTGTCGCTCATCGGCGGCAGAGTACGTGGACTCACGGCTGCCGCCGTGGGAGCCGACACCGTGCGCGCGATCGAATCGCTGCGCCCCGACGTCGCCTACATCGGCACGAACGGCGTCTCGGCGGGCTTCGGCCTGAGCACGCCCGATCCCGACGAAGCGGCCGTCAAGCGGGCCATCGTGCGGTCGGCACGACGTGTGGTCGTCGTCGCCGATGCCGACAAGTTCGGTGCCGAGCTGCTGGTGGGTTTCGCGTCACTGCGTGACATCGACGTGCTCGTCACCGACAGCGCGCCCGACCGCGACCTGGCGGAGGCCCTGGCCGATGCCGAGGTGGAGGTGTGGCTGGCATGATCGTGACGCTCACCGCCAACCCGTCGCTGGACCGGACTGTGACTCTGCCCGCGCCGCTCGTGCCCGGAGAGGTGCAGGCGGCGACATCGGCGCGGGAGGATGCCGGCGGCAAGGGCATCAACGTGGCTCGCGCTGTCGCCGCGGCCGGCGAGCAGTGCATCGCCGTGCTGCCCCTCGCGCACGACGACCCGTTCGCTGCGGCGCTGGATTCCGGCGCCCTCGAGACCGAACGCGTACCGGTGCACGGCCACGTGCGTGCCAACCTCGCCATCACCGACCCCGCCGGCGTCACGACCAAGCTCAACCTTCCCGGGGCGAGCCTGTCGGCCGGCGATATCGCCGCCGTCATCAACGCGGTCGTCGCGCGTACGGCGAGCACCCGGTGGCTGGTGCTCGCGGGGTCCCTCCCGCCCGGAGTGCCGGACGATCTCTACGTGCGGGTGATCCACGCGGTGCGTCGCGCGCACCGTGATGCACCGCTCATCGCCGTCGATGCCGCGGGCCCGGTCCTTGCATCGGCGGTCGCCGACGGCGCACCCGATCTGATCAAGCCGAACGACGACGAGCTGACGGGGCTGGTCGGTGCGGATATCGACGACGCCGACGCGTCGGCGATCCTCGAGCTCGCACGTGGCATCGTGCCGAGCCGCGCCGGAGCCGCACTGATCACCCTCGGCTCTCGCGGCGCTCTGCTGGTCGAAGCGGGCGGCGCCTGGACCGCATCGCCGCCGCCGATCGATGTCGTCAGCACGGTCGGAGCCGGCGACAGCTCGCTGGCCGGATACATCCTGGCGCACCTGGCCGGCGCCGATCCGGCGGAGCGACTGCGCCAGGCCATCCGCTACGGCGCGGCCGCGGCATCCCTTCCCGGCACGCAGGCGCCGACGCCGACCGATCTGCCGCGCGGCGACGTGACCGTCACGCGCCTGGCCTGAGTCTCATCCATCGACCGCAGGAGGTCATCGTGTCCGACACCATCGCCCCGGGGCTCGTCAGCCTCGACGCCCCACTCGGCGACGACAAGGCCGCCGTCATCCGCGCACTCGCGACCCGCGTCGTGGCGGAGGGACGAGCCACCGACGCCGGAGCGCTCTTCGACGACGCCTGGGCACGCGAGGAGAAGGACGAGACGGGCCTGCCGGGCGGCATCGCGATCCCGCACGCCAAGAGCGCGGCGGTGACGACGCCGTCGCTCGCCTTCGCCCGGCTGGCGCCCGGGGTCGACTTCGGTGCTCCCGACGGACCGGCCGACCTCGTCTTCCTGATCGCGGCGCCGGCCGACGCCGCAGAGGCGCATCTCGCCGTCCTCTCGAAGCTCGCCCGCAGGCTGATGCAGGCAGACTTCACCGCGGGCCTTCGCGCCGCGAGGGACGCCGACGCGGCGGTGGCGATCGTACGGGAGGCGATCGGCGAGGCCGAGCCCACTGCGGCAGGCGCCCCCGCGAGCGCTCCCAAGGCCCCGGCGGCGGCGCCCGCAGAAGCCGAGGCATCCGGTCTGTCCATCGACGGCCGGCCGGCGCGGATCGTCGCCGTGACGGCCTGTGCGACAGGCATCGCCCACACGTTCATGGCCGCCGACGCGCTCACGGCTGCCGGGCGCAACGCCGGTGTCGAGGTCGTCGTCGAGCCGCAGGGCTCCAGCGGCTATCAGGCACTGCCGGCGGACGTCATCCGCAATGCGGACGCCGTCATCTTCGCCACCGACGTCGACGTGCGCGAGCCGCAGCGGTTCGCCGGAAAGCCGGTGGTGCGCTCGGGTGTCAAGCGCGGCATCGAGCAGCCCGACCGTCTGATCGCCGAGGCGATCGCCGCCGCGGGGGATCCGTCTGCGACACGTGTGGGCGGCGATGCCGGCGCCGTCGCGGCGGCCCCGGCCGAGAGGCTGTCGTGGGGCGCGCGCATCCAGCGGATCCTGCTGACCGGCGTGAGCTACATGATCCCCTTCGTCGCGGGTGGCGGCCTGCTCATCGCGCTCGGCTTCCTGCTCGGCGGCTACGACGTCACCGAGAACGCCGCGACGATCATCACCCAGAACGCGCTGTGGAACCTGCCGGAAGGGGGAGAGGATCTCTTCCTGGGGCCGCTCGGGCTCTATCTCGGCTCGGTCGCGTTCATGATCGGCGCCACGTCGATGGGCTTCCTGGTGCCGGCGCTCGCCGGGTACATCGCATTCGCCATCGCGGACCGGCCGGGCATCGCCCCGGGCTTCGTCGCGGGCGCCGTGGCCGTGCTCATGAACGCGGGCTTCATCGGGGGCATGATCGGCGGTCTGCTGGCCGGCTTCGTCGCGTGGTGGCTCGGCAGCCTGCCGGTGCCGCGCTGGCTGCGCGGGCTCATGCCGGTCGCGATCATCCCGCTGCTCGCGTCGATCGTCGCGTCGGGTCTCATGGTGCTCTTCCTCGGCCGCCCGATCGCCACCCTCATGGAGGGTCTCAACGCCTGGCTGACCGAGCTCGCGGGCACCTCGGGCATCGTGGTCGTCGGCGTCATCCTCGGCCTCATGATGTGCTTCGACCTCGGCGGCCCGGTGAACAAGGTCGCGTACGCCTTCGCGACCGCGGGCCTGGCTGCCGCGTCGACCGACAATCCCACGCCGTACCTGATCATGGCGGCCGTCATGACGGCGGGCATGGTCCCGCCGCTGGCGATGGCACTGGCCTCGACGGTCCTCGCCCGCGACCTCTTCCCGCCCGTCGAGCGTGAGAACGGCAAGGCGGCGTGGTTGCTGGGCGCCGCGTTCATCAGCGAGGGCGCGATTCCGTTCGCCGCCGCCGACCCGTTGCGCGTCATCCCGGCATCGATGATCGGCGGCGCGGTCACCGGCGCGCTGTCGATGGTGTTCGGGGTCCAGTCGCTGGCCCCGCACGGCGGAATCTTCGTGTTCTTCGCCATCAACCCCATCTGGGGCTTCCTCATCGCCCTCGCGGCCGGTACCGTCGTGTCCGCGCTCGCTGTCGTGGCGCTGAAGAAGTGGGTCGGTCGCAAGGAGCTCGAGCAGGCCGAGGCGGGCCTGGCCGTGGCGGCGTGACCGCCTCGCCCACCCGGACCCGATGACCCCGACAACGAGGAGACACACCATGGCACAACGTCAGGCCACCATCGCCAGCAGCTCCGGGCTCCACGCCCGGCCCGCGAAGCTGTTCGTCCAGGCCGTCCAGTCCAAGTCCGTTCCCGTCACCATCGCCGTCGACGGCGGTCCCGATCTCAATGCCGGCAGCATCCTGTCCCTCATGGGGCTGGGCGCCTCGCATGGTACGGTCGTGACACTCAAAGCCGAAGGCGACGGTGCCGAGCAGGCCCTCGACGAACTCGTGGAGCTTCTCGAGACGGATCTCGACGCGCAGTAACCGCCGGCGCAGAGACGAGACGACGGATGCCGCTGGTCGAAGCCGCTGCGGCATCCGTCGTCCGTATCGCTCAGACGTCGGTGGCGTCGCCCGGGTCGAGCGCCAGGAATTCGCCACCGCCCTGCTCGGTGGCCCATCGCAGCCGCGCGCGGCCCATGTCGCGCCCGACCACCGAGAGCGTCATGTCGTGGGTGCCGAACGCCCGTCGCGGCGCGACGGCGAGGACGAAGTCCATGGCCTCCCCGATCTTCAGCCACGGTGCGCCGATGGGCGCCGCGAGCAGATCGATCTCGCGGCCTTCCGGCACGACGTACGAGTCGCCCGGATAGTAGAACGCGTCGTCGACGAGGACGCCGATGTTGTCGACGACCGGGATGGACTCGTGGATGACCGCGTGACGTCCTCCGAAGAACTCGAGCCGGAACGGGTCGACCTCGACCGTGTCGCCGGGTCGGACGACGGTCACCTCGTATCCCGCCGCGGCCTTCGCGAGCCCCTCGGGACCGAAGATCGGCGTGCCCGGGAAGGTTCCGAGCAGCCGGTCGAGATGATCCGGGGTCCAGTGGTCGGGATGCTCGTGGGTGAGGACGATTCCCACGACGTCGCTCACGTCGCCCAGGGGAGCGGTGAACGACCCGGGATCGATCACGAGGGTCTTGCCGGCGTTCACGAGCGTGAGGGTCGCGTGTTCGAACTTGGTGACTCGCATGAGTCGAGTCAACAGGCCGGCTGCGCGGCGGGCAACACGGGCTGCACCGATTTGGAGGGGTCATCCCCGACGTGGCATAATCGAACGGTTGCCTGAACGGCCCCATCGTATAGCGGCCTAGTACGCCGCCCTCTCACGGCGGTAACGCGGGTTCGAATCCCGCTGGGGTCACCAGTCAGGCAGCACAGCAGATCCGCCGGTTCTCCGGCGGTGACGTGCGGCCCCATCGTACAGCGGCCTAGTACGCCGCCCTCTCACGGCGGTAACGCGGGTTCGAATCCCGCTGGGGTCACCAACGACAATGCGCCCCCGCTCGGTCACGAGCGGGGGCGCTTTGTCGTTGGTCGTGCCGGCAGAGTGAGAAACGCTCCTCCGGCGGAGTGGCCGATCAGAGTGCGTAGGGGAGCAGGACGACGACGGCGGAGAGGATGCCGCAGCCACCGACGAAGAGCGTGAGCAGCAGCATCAGCCCTGCCCCCGGCATCCGTTCCGGCCGGTCTTCGAGCAGGGCGCGCGTCACCCGGGCGTGGCGCGCGCGGGAACGCAGCCACAGCAGCATCGCGAAGGCGACGCCCACGATTCCCGGCGCGAGCCACGCCTGCTGCAGACCGGGGGACGGGGCGATGGCGGGCAGGACCCGGAGGGCGATGAGCGAGCCGACGCCGATCGCGAGTGCGGTGCGACGCCACGCGAGCTCGGTGCGCTCGGGCTGCAGCCCCGGATCGAACAGCCGGCGCTCGGTCACCGCAGCACCACGCCGAGGAGCACGAGTGCCCCCACCGCCACGATCGTGACGGCCAGGGCGATGCTCGTCGCCGAACCGGGGAGCGGCGATGCTGCGCGCAGGGCCCGTTCGGTGCGGCCCCATTCGAGCCACGCGAGCACCGGTACCACGAGGCCCGCCGCGATGAGGATGAGGGATGCTGTCAGCCGCAGGCCCGGGTGCAGGTCGAGGCCGAGGGCCTCCAATGCGACGCCACCGGCGATCAGCGCGAGAGCGGTGCGGTTCCAGGCCAGGAACGTCCGTTCGTTCGCGAGGCTGAACCGCGCGTCCGGTTCTTCACCGGTTCCATAGACCGATTGCGGAAATCTGCTGCGGGGCACCCTCCCACACTATCGACGGCGCCCCGTGCGGATCATTCGGGCGCGTCCGCCGGAGCCTCCGGCCGAGGGGAGCCCGCCGCGGGCCGGGCTGCGGCATCCGTCCTCCGCCGGCGCCGGCGGCGCACCGCGCGGACGATGCCCCACACGATGAGCACCACGACGGCGGCGACGGCGAGCCAGGGCAGAAGGAACCCGAGCGCCACCACGATGCCGTTGAGCGTCGCGACCAGCCCGTTCCAGCCGGCGACCAGCCCGTCGCCGAATCCCGCCGGGTCGGCCGTCACGGTTTCGATCTCTGGGGCCAGCGTCACGGTCAGGGTCGACATCGCCACCTGGGTCTCGAGCATCTCGAGCTGCTGCTGGTACGACTCCAGCAATGCCTGGCGCTCCGAGAGCGCCGACTCCGCGGCGATCAGATCGGCGACGCTCTCAGCCTGCGCCATGAGCGACGTCAGCCGGTCCACGGATGCCTGCGCCGCCTCGATCCTCGCGGCGAGATCGACTGTCTGCTCGGTGACGTCCTGCCGGTTCACGGAGGATGCGGTGACGTCGCCGACCTCGGCGAGCTCGTCGACGAGGCCGGTGAGCTGGTCTGACGGCACGCGCACCGTGATCCACGTGTTGCCCGGCGGCTGCGGGTACGGGTACGGCATCGTGTCGTAGACGACCCCGCTGGACGGATCGACCGCGGAGGACGGTGCGCCGTCCGCGCTGAGGTTCATCGACTCGACGTAGCCGCCCCGTGCGATCGCGGCGTCGCTGATCGCCCTGGCGGCGGCCTCGACGTCGTCCACCGTCACCGACGCGGAGGCGGTCGTGATGATGTCGCGGTCGGCCGTGCCGTCGTCGAGAGAACTGTCACGCGCCGAGGAGTCAGAGGACTCCGTCGATGCGTCCGGCGCCTGCATCTCGATGGGGGAGTCGGCGACGCCGCCTTCCGCTCCGCCGAACTCGTCCGCCGGCGCGATCGCCGAGTTGTCGGCGGTGCCACCGGATCCCGACACGAGTGGCCCGATGCTCGGCGCGATGATGGCGGCCACGGCGATGACGGCCGCGGCGGCGCCGCCGGCCAGCCAGAGCCGCCCGCGGCGGGCACGGCGTGCGGTGGCGGCGTCCCGCTCGCGGGCGATGTCGGCGAACAGCGCTTCTTCGATCTCGTCGACGCGCTGTGCACTCAACTCGGGCAGGGGCGCCGGGGCGCCGGGCTGCTGCGTGTTCATGTGCTCTCCTTCACAACGGTCCGCAGGCGCGTGCGGATGCGGGAGAGACGGTTGCGGACGACCCCGTGCGTGACCCCGAGCTCGGCGGCGGCGGCCTCATAGGCGTAGCCCTCCGCGGCGCACAGCCGGAAGATGTCGCGGTCCAGCGGGCTGAGCCCTGCCACTTCGCGCAGGATGGCGTCGGCGAGCTCGCCGTCGACGATCTGCTGCTCGACGTCGACGGTCGCGGGCAGGGTCTCGTCTGCGACGCCGGCCTGGTGCTCGCGGTCCCGACGCTGACGTCGCACCCGGTTCGCGGCCTGGTAACGGCATACCGTCGCCAGCCATGGCAGGAGGGAGTCGCCGGCGAGCTCGAGGCCGGGCAGCTTCCGCCACGCCACCAGGAAGGTCTCCTGCGTCACCTCCTCAGCGTCGGCGGGATTGCCGACGAGTCCGTGGGCGAGCCAGTACACCGGCCGCACATAGGCGCGGTAAAGCGTGCGGAAGGCCAGTTCGCTCCCGCCGGCCGCAGCCGCCACGAGCGCACCGTCCCCCTGCGAGTCCTCGTCCGCCATGCCCGTCCTCCGGCTCCGCGCCCGGCGCCAGGCAGGCGACGTCGCGGAGCTCATTGTCTCTCACCGTGTCAGTGTCCGCATCGAGCGAAACGTCTCAACAGCGACGGATGCCGCATCTCGAGCCTGTATCCTGATGCGAGCGAGAGGGAGTATCCCGACTGCGCACATCCGTCATCACGGGTCTCGGCATTCAGACCCCGGGTGTGCGACGCGGACCGGACCACGGGCCGCGGGGAGAGACTTTCGGCACCGACCGACCCCTCGTACATCTCCCCGCGAAAGGCCCTCAATGGACCTCGAACTCCCGCTGTGGTTCGAAATCGGATCCCTCGTGATCCTCACGCTCATCCTGGTGGCGGACCTGCTGCTCATCCTCAAGCGGCCGCACATCCCCTCGACCAGGGAGTCGACGCTGTGGGTCGTCTTCTACGTCACGCTCGCGCTCATCTTCGCCGGCCTGATGTGGGTCTTCGCCGGCGGCGAGTACGCCGGCCAGTTCGTCGCCGGCTGGCTGACCGAGTACAGCCTGTCGATCGACAACCTCTTCGTCTTCGTGCTGATCATGACGCAGTTCGCCGTCCCGCGGCGGTACCAGCAGGAGGTGCTGATGGTGGGCATCATCATCGCCCTCGTGCTGCGAGGACTGTTCATCCTGGCCGGCGCCGCGATCATCGAGCAGTTCAGCTGGGTGTTCTACATCTTCGGCGCGTTCCTGGTGTGGACGGCCATCCGCCAGGCGTTCCCCGGCGGTGACCACGACGACGACGTCAAGCAGGAGAACTTCGTGGTCCGCCTGCTGCGCCGCACGATCGACATCAGCGAGACCTATGACGGGGCGAAGATCCGCACCGTCGTGGACGGCAAGAAGATGTGGACGCCGATGATCATCGTCTTCGCGGCGATCGGCGTGACCGACCTGCTGTTCGCGATCGACTCGATCCCCGCGATCTTCGGCATCACGACGAGTCCGTTCATCGTCTTCACCGCGAACCTCTTCGCCCTGATGGGGCTGCGCCAGCTGTACTTCCTGCTCGGCGACCTGCTCGACCGCCTGCGCTACCTGCACTACGGCATCGCGTTCATCCTCGCCTTCATCGGCGTGAAGCTCGTCTTCCACGCCATGCACGTCAACGAACTGGCGTTCATCAACGGCGGCGAGCACATCGAATGGGCCCCAGAGATCTCCACGTGGATGTCGCTCGGCGTGATCGTGGTGTCGATGGCGGTCGCGACGGTCGCGAGCCTCATCGCGTCCGCGCGTGAGAAGCGTGCGGAGTCCCCCGAGGACGCCGCTGCGGCCGTCGCGGACGAGAAGGGCACCCCGGCGACGGTCGAGCCGCCGCACGCCGACGACCGGCACTGACGGTCGTCGCCCCGGGGAGGGGTGGTAGCCTGGGGCACGTGCGGATCGCTCGCCTTCTCCTTAGCGGCCGCGGCGAGACCTCGTTCTAGGCCTCTCTCGTCGCGGAGTTCGTCGCGGGCCCATCCCTGAGGGCGCAGCCCCCTTCCGAGGAGACAGAGCAATGAGCATTTCCACCGCACCGAGCAGTTCGAACACCCCGAGCATCCCCGATAACCCGCGCACGCTCGCGGAGAAGGTCTGGGACGACCACGTCGTCGTCAAAGGCGAGAACGGTCAGCCGGACCTGATCTACATCGACCTGCACCTGGTCCACGAGGTCACGAGCCCGCAGGCCTTCGACGGCCTTCGCGCGGAGGGGCGTCCGGTGCGACGTCTCGATCTGACCATCGCGACCGAGGACCACAACACCCCCACCCTCGACATCGACAAGCCCATCGCGGACCTCACCAGCCGCACGCAGATCGAGACGCTGCGGCGCAACGCCGAGGAGTTCGGCGTCCGTCTGCACTCGCTCGGCGACAAGGAGCAGGGAATCGTCCACGTCGTCGGCCCGCAGCTGGGGCTGACGATGCCCGGCATCACGGTGGTCTGCGGCGACTCCCACACGTCGACCCACGGCGCATTCGGCGCCATGGCGTTCGGCATCGGCACCAGCGAGGTCGAGCACGTGCTCGCGACGCAGACGCTGCCGCTCAAGCCCTTCAAGACGATGGCGATCACGGTCGAAGGCGAACTGAAGCCGGGAGTGACGGCGAAGGACATCATCCTCGCCGTCATCGCCAAGATCGGCACCAACGGCGGGCAGGGGTACGTGCTGGAATTCCGCGGCAGCGCCATCCGTGCGCTGTCGATGGAGGGCCGCATGACGATGTGCAACATGTCGATCGAGGCCGGCGCCCGCGCCGGCATGGTCGCTCCGGATGAGACGACCTTCGCGTACCTCGAGGGCCGCCCGCACGCGCCCCAGGGCCAGGACTGGGCGGATGCCGTCGCCTACTGGCGCACGCTGCCCAGCGATGAGGGCGCGGTCTACGACGCCGAGGTGTTCCTCGACGCGAACGAGCTGGAGCCTTTCGTCACGTGGGGGACCAACCCCGGGCAGGGCGTTTCGCTCAGCGACGTGGTGCCCTCGCCCGACGACTTCGCGGACCCGAACGACCGCGCCGCCGCTCAGCGCGCTCTGGAGTACATGGCGCTCGAACCCGGCACCCCGCTCAAGGCGGTACCGGTCGACGCCGTCTTCATGGGCTCGTGCACCAACAGCCGCATCGAGGACCTGAGGGCGTTCGCATCGGTCATCGAAGGCCGCAAGAAGGCTGACGGCGTGCGGGTGATGGTCGTCCCCGGCTCGGCGCGCGTTCGTCTCGAGGCCGAGGCCGAGGGCCTCGACAAGGTCTTCGAGGAATTCGGAGCGGAATGGCGCTTCGCCGGGTGCTCGATGTGTCTGGGCATGAACCCCGACCAGCTCGCACCGGGGGAGCGCTGCGCCTCCACGAGCAACCGCAACTTCGAAGGCCGCCAGGGCAAGGGCGGCCGCACGCACTTGGTGTCGCCGCTCGTGGCCGCGGCGACCGCGGTTCGAGGAACGCTCTCGAGCCCGAGCGACCTGGAGCCGGTCACCACCGCGGTGGGCGCGACGAGCGGGGCGGAGGCCTGACATGGAGAAGTTCATCACGCACACCGGCGTCGCCGCGCCGCTGAAGCGCTCCGCCGTCGACACCGACCAGATCATCCCGGCCGTCTATCTCAAGCGCGTCACCAAGACCGGCTTCGAGGACGCGCTGTTCGCGAACTGGCGGCAGGACCCGGAATTCGTGCTGAACCGTCCCGCGTACGCCGGCGCGAGCGTCCTCGTCGCCGGACCCGACTTCGGCACGGGATCCAGTCGCGAGCACGCCGTCTGGGCACTGCGCGACTTCGGCTTCCGCGTCGTGCTCAGCCCCAAGTTCGCCGACATCTTCCGCGGCAACGCCGGCAAGCAGGGACTGGTCACGGGAGTGATCTCGGAGTCCGATGCCGAAGCGGTGTGGACCATCCTCGAAGAGCAGCCCGGCACCTCGATGACAGTCGATCTCGAGGCACGACGCGCGAGCGTCGCAGGCCTCGACCTCGCTTTCGAGATCGACGATTACACTAGGTGGCGGCTTCTCGAAGGGCTCGACGACATCGGGCTGACGCTGCGTGAACAGGACAAGATCACGCAGTTCGAGGCTCGCCGCGAGGCGTGGCGGCCGCGGACGCTTCCCGTTCCGTGAGTCAAGACCGAGTGCCCCACCCGGGCGCAAGGTCTCCGCAAGCCGCCCCTCGAGCACACCAAGTGAGGTCCACCGGATGAAGTCGCTTCTCAATGTCGACGCTGATGCCAAGTCGGGAGTGAAAGAAGTGGCCGGTGAGATCCTCGCCATCCGAGGCGGACGCCCCCTGACGGGCCGCGTCGAGGTGAAGGGCGCCAAGAACCTCGTGACGAAGGCGATGGTGGCAGCCCTCCTCGGCGAGACCGCCAGCACTCTGCGCGACGTCCCCGACATCAGCGACGTGCAGGTGGTGCGCTCGCTCCTCGAGGTGCATGGTGTGCGCGTCGAGGACGGCGAGGAGGAGGGCACGCTGCACCTCGACCCGTCCGGTGCGGTCGCGGCGCATTTCGAGGAGATCGACGCGCATGCCGGGGCATCCCGCATCCCGATCCTCTTCTGCGGGCCGCTCCTGCACCTCCTCGGCGAGGCGCTCATCCCCGACCTCGGCGGCTGCCGCATCGGCGACCGGCCGATCAACTTCCACATGGACGCGCTGCGCGCGTTCGGCGCGGTCGTCGACAAGAGCTACGAGGGCATCCGGATCACGGCCCCCAACGGGCTGCACGGCGCGAACATCGAGCTGCCGTACCCGAGCGTGGGCGCCACCGAGCAGGTGCTGCTGACGGCGGTACGGGCCAAGGGCACCACCGAGCTGCGCGGCGCGGCCATCGAGCCCGAGATCATGGACCTGATCGCAGTGCTGCAGAAGATGGGCGCGATCATCTCGTACGAGCCCAACCGCGTCATCCTCATCGAGGGCGTCGAGTCGCTGCGCGGCTACGACCACCGCGCGATCTTCGACCGCAACGAGGCCGCGTCATGGGCGTGCGCGGCGCTGGCCACGGACGGCGACATCTTCGTCGGCGGCGCCAAGCAGCAGGAGATGCTGACCTTCCTCAACGTTTTCCGCAAGGCCGGCGGATGGTTCGACGTCCGAGAGGACGGCATCCAGTTCCGCCGCGACGGCGCGCTGAAGCCGGTGACCGTCGAGACCGACGTGCACCCCGGGTTCATGACCGACTGGCAGCAGCCCTTGATCGTCGCACTCACGCAGGCCGAAGGCCGATCGGTCGTCCACGAGACGGTGTACGAGAACCGGCTCGGCTTCACGCAGGCGCTGAATCAGATGGGCGCCGACATCGTGGTGCACCCCCACGGCATCGACGCCCCCGACCGGCGGGTCGCGCGCCGAGCACTCGAGCAGGCGGCCGTGATCAACGGACCGACCCCGCTCCACGGCGCCGACGTCGTCGTCCCCGACCTGCGCGGCGGCTACAGCTACGTCATCGCGGCGCTGGCCGCCGAGGGCGAGTCCGTGGTGCGCAACATCGGGATCATCCGCCGCGGCTACGAGAAGTTCCTGACCAAGCTCGAGACTCTCGGCGCCGACTTCGACGTCGTCGGATAGCCCGCGGTGGTGGCCTCGCAACCCCGCGCCTCGCGCGAGAAGACTCGGCCGAGCGTGTTCTGGCCGCTCGCGGCGATCGTCGTCCCGCTGTTCGGACTGCTCGCCAAGGTCGAGATCGTCAACGGCGACAAGCTGCCCCGCGAAGGGGCCTACGTTCTCGCGCCCAATCACATGAGCGAGATCGACCCGCTCGTCGTGGCCGTCGCGGTGTGGCGGCTGGGTCGTGCGCCGCGTTTCATGGCCAAGGAGAGCCTGTTCCGCGTGCCGGTGCTCGGATGGGCGCTGCGGCGGACGGGAATGGTGCCGGTCTCACGTGCGTCCTCGGGCAGCGGTGCGAAGCAGACCCTCGACAGCGCTCGCGAGCTCGTCCGGCACGGGCGCGGTGTGATCGTCTACCCCGAGGGCTCGCTCACGCGCGACCCCGACCTGTGGCCGATGCGGGGCAAGACCGGCGCGGTGCGACTGGCGCTCGCCGGGAACATCCCCGTGATCCCCGTCGCGCATTGGGGCTCGCAGCAGATCCTGCCGCGCTACGGCAAGCTCCGCCTATGGCCGCTGCGGCGGCGGGTGCGGGTCATCTTCGGCGATGCGATCGACGTGCAGGCCATCGAGGGTGCTGCCGGGCAGCCGGTCGCCCTCGCGGCCGCCACCGACGAGATCATGTCCGAGATCGCGACACTGCTGTCGCAGCTTCGCGGCGAGCCCGCACCCGCACAGCGCTGGAATCCGGCCGCGCACGGCCAGGAGGAGACGGGTCGCCTTGAGTCGTAGACAGGATGCCGCGCGTCCTCGCGTCGCCGTCATCGGCGCGGGCAGCTGGGGGACCACGTTCGGCAAGATCCTCGCCGACGGCGGGGCCGATGTGATCATGTGGGCCCGCCGGCCCGAGCATGCCACCGAGATCCAGGAAGCCAAGCGCAACAGCGAGTACCTCCCCGGGATCAACCTGCCGCGGTCGATGCACGCGACGCATCACCTCTCTGATGCCCTCGAGGGCGCGGAGCAGATCTACCTGTCCATCCCGAGCCAGGCGGTGCGGCAGAACCTGAAGGCGGTACGCCCGCTCGTCGCCCGCACCGACGTTCCCATCGTCTCGCTCATGAAGGGCCTGGAACGGCGGACTGGCCTGCGCATGAGCCAGGTGATCGAGCAGGAACTGCACTGCGATCCCGCTCGCATCGCCGTGGCCTCGGGTCCGAACCTCGCCCTGGAGATCGCCCGCGAGCAGCCGACGGCCGCCGTCATCTCGTCGACCAGCCAGGAGACCGCCGAAGCGGTCGCCCGGCGCGCCCGCAACCGGTACTTCCGCACGTTCGTCAACACCGACGTCATCGGCACCGAGTTCGGCGGGGTGCTCAAGAACGCCATCGCGCTGGCGATCGGCATCGTCGACGGCGTGGGCTACGGCGAGAACACGAAGGCGTCGATCATAACGCGGGGTCTCGTCGAGATGACCGACTTCGCCGTTGCCTTCGGGGCGCAGCCCGAGACACTCCAGGGTCTGGCGGGCCTCGGCGACCTCATCGCGACCTGCCAGTCGCCGCTCAGCCGCAACAACACCGCCGGACGCCTGCTCGGCCAGGGTTACCGCTACGACGACGTCGTCAAGCAAATGAACCAGACGGCCGAGGGTCTGGCCTCTGTGGCACCGATCCTTCAGCTGGCGCGCGAGGTCGGCGTCGAGATGCCGATCGTGGAACAGGTCAAGATGGTGCTCGACGGCACCATGAACCCGCGCGACATCGCGCCCCACCTCACGACAGACGACGACACCCCCCAGGGCGAGAGGACGCAGAATGGACAGGCCGGCGGTGGCGGTGCTCTTTGGCGGTCGCTCCAGCGAGCACTCGATCAGTTCCGCAACGGCGGGCGGGGTGCTGCAGGCGATCGACCGTGACCGCTACCGCGTGATCCCCATCGGGATCACGCGGGACGGCGTGTTCGTCCTCGAAGACGACGATCCGGCGAAATTCGCCCTCGATGCCGCGCGGCTGCCCGAGGTGGCCGACAACGGGACTCGCGTGCTGTGGCCCGAAGGCGGCGGCGATCGCGGGCTGCGGGTCCGCCGGGCGGATGGCACCGTCGACGAGCTCGGTCGTGTCGACGTCGTCCTGCCGATCCTGCACGGTGTGCATGGCGAGGACGGCACGGTGCAGGGATTCTTCGACACGCTGGGCATCCCCTACGCGGGTGGTGGCGTGCTGGATTCGGCCTTGTGCATGGACAAGCACTTCATGAAGATCGTGCTCGCCGCCGCGGGCGTCCCGGTCTCCCCGTCGGTCACGGTGACCCGCTCCCGCTGGGAATCCGACCCGTCGGGCGTGAGGACGGATGCCGCCGCACTGGGTGTGCCGTCGTTCGTCAAGCCGTCTCGCGCCGGGTCGAGTGTCGGCGTGTCGAAGGTGCACGACGCGTCCGAGCTGGACGCCGCTCTCGAGGTGGCGTTCGCCGAGGACGACAAGGTGCTCATCGAGACCGCGATCGTCGGTCGTGAGATCGAAGTCGCCATCCTGGAGGGGCGCGCGGGTGCCGCTCCGCGTGCGTCACTGCCCGGCGAGATCGTGCTCACGACCCGTGAGTTCTACGATTTCGAGGGCAAGTACCTGGGCGGAGACGGGGCGGATGTCGTGTGCCCGGCGGATCTCACCGAGGCCGAGATCGCGGCGATCCAGGAACTCGGGATCCGGGCGTTCCAAGCCGTCGACGGACGCGGGCTCGCACGCGTGGACTTCTTCCTCACCGAGCAGGGGCTCTATGTGAACGAGCTCAACACGATGCCCGGCTTCACGCCCATCTCGATGTTCCCGAAGTGCTGGATCGCGTCAGGGATGACCTACCCCGAGCTGATCACGGAGCTCGTCGACATCGCGCTTGAACGCGCGGCGGCCTGAGCCGTCTTCGCCGGCTCAGCTCTCGGGGAGGAGCGTCTCGGTGAGCGTGCATTCGCTCTCGGACAGAGTGCCCGCAGCGACGGCTCCGCCGAGATCGCCGAGGACGTCGTTGGGCGAGACGACCTCGTTGTCGATGAAGACCTCGACCGCGGGCACACGCCCGTAGGTCGTGACGAGGTAGCGCGGCGCCTGGCTCTCGTCGACGATCCAGTCGACACCCCCGATCGTGATGCACTTGGCCTCGGTCGGCCCCGGCGGCGTGACGCCGCATCTCAGCAGCACCGCGGACGGCTCGCCCCATGCTCCGGTCGCCTGCGCATCGGTCCAGCGTCGCGGCTGTTCGGCGACCGTGCCCGGAAGGCGCACGCTCACTTCGGCGCACGCCGGGTCGTTCGCGCTCTCGGCGGGCTCGAGATTGACGGTCGTCGAGCAGCCGGCGAGGACGCCGGCGGCCACCGCGAGGCAGGCCGCGGCGGCGAGGGAGGACAGGCGCACCCGTCCAGGCTAACCCGGCGTGCCCGGGTAGCGTGGAGACGTGATCGACGAGCATGCGGACCCGACGGTGGGCGACCTCAGCGAGGGCGAGATCCTGCGTCGCATCCTGGAGCGGGTGGGTCCCTCGGCCGCGCTCGTCGGCCCGGGCGACGATGCCGCGGTGATCGCGGCGGCCGACGGCCGGGTGGTCGCCACCGTCGACACGCTGGTGCACGGTCCCGACTTCCGCCTGGCATGGTCGAGCGCGTTCGATCTGGGCTTCAAGGCGGCGGCCGTGAACCTCGCCGACGTCGCCGCCATGGGCGCGACGCCGACGGCACTGCTCGTCGCCCTCGCCATGCCGGAGTCGACGCGCGTGTCGTTCGTCACCGGTCTGGCCGACGGGCTTCGTGCGGCGTGCCGTGAGCTGGCCCCTGGATGCGCGATCGAGGGCGGGGACCTGACCGTGTCGGACACCCTCACGGTGGCGGTCACGGCCCTGGGCGCGCTCGCGGGGCGCGATCCGGTGCTGCGCTCTGGCGCGCGGCCGGGGGACGCAGTCGCACTCGCGGGCGAGCTCGGACGCGCGGCGCGCGGCCTGCGCGTCCTGTTCGAACGCTTCACCGACGGCGCCGGCCGTCCGGTTCCGCTCGACGAGCGCACGCTCACGCCCGGCGAGCGCGGCGACCTCGCGGCCCAGTTGCGGCCGACTCCGCCGGTGGCACTGGGCCCCGCCGCTGCGGCCGCGGGTGCGACCGCCATGATGGACGTGTCGGACGGGCTCGTGCTCGATGCGACACGCCTCGCCGAGGCATCCGGGGTCACCGTCTCGATCGAGACCGCCACGCTCGGTCCCGATCCGGCGAGCGCGCTCACGGGCGGCGAGGATCACGCGCTCCTCGCGACGTTTCCCGGCGACGTGGCGCTGCCTCACGGCTTCCACCGGATCGGGAGCATCGCGGCACGCGGCGAGACGGCGGTGCTGGTCGACGGCCGGCCGCCCAGCGGGCCCGGAGGATGGGACCCGTACCGGGACTGGGACAGCCGCAGCGGGTGAGAACGTCGTCCGACGTCGGGGCACGTTAGCCTGACCTGATGACGACGCTGCTGCCGCGTTCGCGCCCCGAGGATCAGGGTGTGCCCTCCGCCGCACTCGCCCGGCTGGTGCACGCGCTCGATGAGATCGACCACGTCCATACGCTGACGGTCGTGCGTCACGGCCATGTGGTCGCCGAGGCCACGTGGGCGCCGTACGACCGCGAGCTTCCGCACGCGCTGTATTCGGTCAGCAAGAGCTTCACCGCAATGGCCGTGGGGCTCGCGGTGGACGAGGGTCGATTCGGCCTCGACGACCGCGTGATCGACCTCCTGCCCGATGCCGCGCCCGCCGTGATCAGCGACCGGCTCGCGTCCCTGCGGGTGCGGCACCTCCTCACGATGTCGACCGGCCATGCCGAAGAGCCTCGCGACTGGGGCGAGGACTGGTCAGCGACACTGCTCGCGTCCGACTTGGCGTACGACCCCGGCACCCACTGGCTGTACAACACGCCCGCGACCTACGCGCTGTCCGAGATCGTGCAGCGCCGGACGGGCCTGCGGCTGAACGACTACCTCCGGCCGCGCCTGTTCGAGCCGCTCGGCTTCGACGAGTCGTGGTGGGAGCAGAGCCCGACCGGAGTGGACGCGGGCGGGTTCGGGCTGATGCTGCGTGCCGAGGAGCTCGCGGCTTTCGGTCAGCTGCTGCTGCAGCGCGGACGGTGGCAGGGTCGCACCCTGGTGCCCGCGGAGTGGATCGACCTTGCGACGAGCGCGCAGATCTCGAACGGCACCGGCGAAGGGGACTGGAACCGCGGTTACGGATTCCAGTTCTGGCGGTGCCGGCACGATGCGTACCGTGCGGACGGCGCGTTCGGCCAGTACGTCGTCGTCATGCCCGAGCACGACGCCGTCATCGCGATGTCCGGTGGTCTGGCGGACATGCAGGTGCCGCTGGAGGCGATCTGGCGCGAGCTGATGCCGGCGTGGGACACCCAGGAGGCACCCACGGCGGTGCCGACGCATCTGACGATCGCTCCGCCCGGAGGAGAGCTGCGTGAGGACGCGGCCGAGTTCCGTTACGAGGGGCCGATCGCGCACCTGCGCATCGCGGGCGACACCCTCACCCTCGACGGCGCCGAGCTGACGGTCGTGCCCGACAGATGGACGGCGGCGCGCCTGGGGGACAGGCCCGGCCGACGGGGCTTCTGGTATGGAGACCGCTTCGTGATCGCCGGCGGCTGGGTGGCGGACGCCTACGTCGCGCACCTGCGCACGCTGCAGGATGCCGTCACCTTCCGTCTGGAGCTGTCCTCGACGGGTCGCCTGACGATCACGCGCGACCATGGCTTCACCGGCCCCGATGTGTGGGCGGGGGATCCCGTGGGCGTTCAGTCGAGCGTCGCCGACCACCACAGCGTGGTATCGCCGTAGCGCTTCTCGCGAGTCGCGACCAGGCCGGGCGGCAGCTGCGGCCGCGGTGACCGCGAGGCGCGTTCCACGACGACGCGGGCGTCCTCGGCCAGGACGGGAACGAGCAGACCGAGCGTCGCCGCGAGCTCGGCTTCGGCCACGTCGTACGGAGGGTCGAGGAACACGATGTCGTAGCGATTGCTCGTCGTGCGGAGGAACGCGTCGGCAGACGCACGATGGACCCGGATGACGGCATTCCGCCCGACAGCCTTGCCCACGCGGGCCGCGTTGCGCTCGGCCACCGTCGCCGCGCGCGGCGAGCGTTCCACCAGATCGGCGGCGACAGCGCCGCGACTGATCGCCTCGAGGGCGAGTGCACCGGAACCGGCATACAGATCGAGCACCGTCGCGCCCCGCACGAGATCCGCCGATTCGAGGGCGCCGAACAGGGACTCGCGCACCCGGTCGCTCGTGGGCCGCGTGCCCGCATCGGGAACGTCGAGGACGATCGATCCGGCTCGTCCGGCGATGATGCGGGTCACCCTCTCACGATATCGGCGGAACGCGCGGGTCCGCGGGTGCACGCGGGTGCGGCCCGGCCCGCACCCTATGATCAGCGGCGGGGGAATCACCAGTCGTCGGGGGTCGAGATGATCAAGAGCGGTACCAGGTTCGTGTCCTTCGCAGTCGGCGCTGTCGTCGCCGTCGCCGCGCTGTCGGGTTGTGCGAGCGAGACGCCGCCGGGCGGCGAGCCATCGGCAAGCGTGTCGACGCCGAAGCCCGAGCAATCCGTCGCTGAGCCGACGCCGACGGGTGACCAGCCCGCTCCGGCGAATCTGCCTACCGACTGCCTGGCGCTCGGGGCCGCGGAGACGCGCGAAGAGACGGTCGGCGACATGACGCTGCAGAGCAACGGGGAGGGATTCGTGCGTCCCGCGCCGGAAGGCGCGACGCTCGCGCTCGGGTGCGACTGGATCGTCGGTGACGCGACGGGTCTGCTGCTTCTGATCAGCACCGCCTCGGCGGACGCGGTGACCCAAGCTCTCACCACGCTGCCCGCGGAGGGGTACACGTGCCAGCCGGCCGAGGACTTCGGCGCGCAGTTCTGCGACCTGCCGGGTGAGGGCGCCGATACGGAGGAGATGATCGTGGCACGGGACGACGTCTGGATCTACATGTCCACGGCCAATCGCAACGGACGGGCGTTCCTCTCCGACATCGTCCAGGGCATCTTCGGCTGAGCGACGGGGGTCCGCCCCGGAATCTAGACTCGTCGCATGACGTCCTTCACGCTCGACTCGCGCCTGGACGGGGCGGTCGGCGGCAAGACGGCGTCGGCGCTGGAACGCGCCTTCGGCATGAAGGCAGTGGGCGACCTGCTCATGCACTATCCCCGCCGCTATGCACGGCGGGGCGAGCTCACCCCGATCTCGTCGCTGCCCGTGGGCGAGCCGGTGACGATCGTGGCCGAGGTCCGCAGGGTCAACGAGCGCCGCATGAAGAACCGGAACGGGTCGCTGCTCGAAGTCGTCATCAGCGACGGTCATGGGGATCTCTCGCTGACCTTCTTCAATCAGGCTTGGCGCGTGAAGGATCTCCAGCCCGGCCGGCGCGGGATCTTCGCGGGCAAGGTGGGGGAGTACCGGGGTTCGAAGCAGCTCGCGCACCCCGACTACCAGCTGTTCGACGATGAGGAGACGGCCCGCCTGACCGCCGAGGCGACGGCGAACCTGCCGATTCCGATCTACCCCGCCACGAGCACCGTCTCGAGCTGGCAGCTGCAGAAGATCGTCGCGATCGTGCTCGACGGGCTGGGCCCGGTGCCCGATCCGCTGCCCGATGAGCTTCGCGCCCGGCACGGCCTGCTCGAGGCGCGGACCGCGATCGAGCGGATCCATCGGCCGGATTCGCTCGACCAGATCGAGCCCGCTCGTGACACGCTGCGGATGCAGGAGGCCTTCGTGCTGCAGGTCGCTCTGCTGCAGCAGCGCGCCTTCGTGCGCGCCCTCTCGGCGACCCGGCGTGCGCCCGGCTCGCTCCTCGAGCGTTTCGACGCCGCGCTGCCGTTCGCACGCACTCCCGATCAGGTCGACGTCGGCGCCGAGATCGAGCGCGATCTGCAGGGCGACTGGCCCATGAACCGGCTCGTGCAGGGCGAGGTCGGCTCGGGCAAGACCCTCGTGGCCCTCCGCGCGATGCTGCAGGTGGCGCAGGACGGCGGGCAGTCAGCGCTCATCGCGCCGACCGAGGTGCTCGCCGCGCAGCACGTGCGGTCGATCGCACGGATGCTGGGGCCCCAGCTGGCCCCCGAGCTCATGCCGACACTGCTGACCGGGCAGCTGACGGCGGCGGAGCGCCGCAAGGCCTCGCTGCGCGCCGCGTCGGGCCAGGCGCGGATCGTGGTGGGCACCCACGCGCTGCTCAGTGAGAGCACGACGTTCGCAGATCTCGGGCTGGTGGTCGTCGACGAGCAGCATCGGTTCGGCGTGGATCAGCGCGAGGCGCTGCGCGCGAAGGGATCCTCGCCGCACGTCCTGGTGCTGACCGCGACGCCGATCCCACGCACGGTCGCGATGACGGTGTTCGGCGATCTGGATGTCTCGACGATCCGCACCATGCCGGCCGGCCGTGCCGGGATCGAGACGTTCGTCGCACCGCTGGCCGAGCGGCCCGGGTGGTTCGCCCGCGTGTGGGATCGCATCGCCGAAGAGGTGGCACAGGGGCGTCAGGCCTTCGTCGTGTGTGCGGCGATCGATGCCGAGGCGCTCACCAATGACGACACCGCCGACGAGCCCGTCCCCGACGGCGCCGGTGAGGCGACCCGCACGCGGTGGGGCGTCGTGCAGGTGGCGGATCTGCTGTCGCGGCTCGACGCGTTCGCGTCGCTGCGCGTGGGGACGCTCCACGGCAAGATGCCGTCGGATGAGAAGGATGCCGTCATGCAGGCGTTCGCGCGCGGCGACATCGACGTGCTCGTGGCCACGACGGTGGTCGAGGTGGGTGTGGATGTGCCCAACGCCTCCACGATGGCGATCCTCGAGGCGGATCGGTTCGGGGTGTCGCAGCTGCATCAGCTGCGGGGACGCGTCGGCCGCGGGGGCGTGCCGGGGCTGTGCCTGCTGGTCACCGAGGCCCCGCCGGCCAGTCCCGCTCGGCAGCGGGTGGAGGCCGTGGCGGCGACTCTGGACGGGTTCGCCCTGGCCGAGGTCGACCTGGAACTGCGCGGCGAGGGGGACGTGCTGGGCGACGCCCAATCCGGGGCGCGGTCGTCGCTGCGGCTCCTGCGGGTCGTGAAGGACGCCGACATCATCACCGAGGCACGAGTCGCGGCGGAGCACGTGCTGGCCGAGGATCCCGCGCTGCAGCGGCACACCGGATTGGCTGCCGCGCTTGAGCGCAGCGTCGGAATGGCGGAGCGCGCCGCGCTGGCCAAGAACTGACGTGCGACCGGAGCGGTCCCCGCGTCCCGTTAGGCTGGGCCCATGAGCAGCCGGATCGCCGTCGTCCCGGGGTCGTTCGACCCGCCGACCCTCGGTCATCTCGATGTCATCCGACGGGCGGCGATACTGTACGACCAGCTCCACGTGCTCGTCGTGCACAACCCGGGCAAGGAGGCCATGCTGCCCATCGCGCAGCGCCAGACGCTGCTGGAGCAGTCCATCGCCGAGACCGACATCGAGGGCGACGTCGTCGTCGCCTCGTGGAGCATGGGCCTCCTCGTCGACTACGCGACGGATGTCGGTGCGAGCGTGCTCGTGAAAGGCATCCGCTCACAGGTCGACGTGGCTTACGAGACCCCGATGGCCATCGTCAACCGCCATCTCGCGCACGTCGAGACGGTGTTCCTGCTGCCGGACCCGGCTCACGCACTCGTGTCCAGCTCGCTGGTGCGGCAGGTGGCCGGACTCGGCGGCGATGTCACGCCGTTCGTCCCGCCCGCCGTGGCACGGTTCCTCGACACCGGCGCACGCGGCATCTGAACGCTCAGGCACCCTCGGGCGCGCCCTGCCCGCGACGACGCCGGTACGATGGGTGATCGTGGCCAGAAAGCATGTGACGGGACCCTTCGTGATCCCGGTCAGAGACATCGTGCACCGCTCCGGCGAGATGCGCGAGTTCACGCTCGAGGTCCCATCGCCCGAGAAGTGGGGCGAAGGACTCGTCGCCGTCGAACAGGGCGAGCCCGTCGTCGTGGAGGTCCGACTGGAGTCGGTCCACGAGGGGATCCTCGTCACCGGCGACATCGACACCGAGTACACCGGCATCTGCAGCCGATGCCTCACCGACATCGCCGAGGGGCTCCAAGTCGAGTTTCAGGAGCTTTTCGCGTATCCTGGGGAGGAAGAAACTGACTTCGAGGTTCAAGACGACCACGTGGATCTTGAAACTCTGGTCAGGGAAGCGGTCGTCCTGGCGCTTCCGTTTCAGCCGGTGTGTCAGCCGGATTGCCCCGGCCTCGATCCGGCTACGGGCAAGCGACTGACCGAGAGCACCGGGTCAGAGCAGCGTGAGCCCCTCGATCCTCGATGGGCTGCGCTCCAGGGCTTCACCACGGACCACGACGACGATTCACCGCGCTCCCGCGGCTGACCCGGCGCCGAGAACACAGAAGAGAGCAAGCTATGGCAGGCAACCCCCCGAAGCGGAAGGTCTCCCGTTCCAACACGCGCTCGCGTCGCGCGCAGTGGAAGGCCGAGGCCCCCACGCTCGTCAAGACGGTCGAGAACGGCAAGGTCGTCTACAGCCGTCCGCACCAGGCGAAGGTCGTCACCGACTCGCAGGGCACGGAGCTGTTCCTCGAGTACAAGGGCCGCAAGGTCGCCGACGTCTGATCGTCGCGCACGGCCTGACGTGACCGACGTCGCTGCCGAGCGCACCGCGCTCGCAGAACTCACGCAGAAGCTCGGAGTCGATATCGACCCCGAGCTTCTGTCGCTGGCGCTCACGCACAGGTCGTGGGCGTACGAGAACGGTCAGGTGCCGCACAACGAGCGGCTCGAGTTCCTCGGCGACTCGGTGCTCGGTCTGTCGGTGACGGTGCGGCTGTTCACGGCGCACCCCCACCTCGACGAAGGCTCGCTCGCGAAGCGCCGGGCCGCCGTGGTGTCCACGGTCGCCCTCGCGCACATCGCCCGCGGCATCGGCCTGGGCCATCACATCCTGCTCGGCCGCGGCGAGGACCTCACGGGCGGGCGCGACAAGGACTCGATCCTGGCCGACACGATGGAGGCCATACTCGGCGCGGCGTACCTTTCTGCAGGACCGGAAGCCGCCACCGCCCTCGTGCTGCGACTGGTCGAGCCGCTCCTGGACGACCCCGAGCGCTACGGCGCGGCGATGGACCCGAAGACGAGCCTCCAAGAGCTCGCCGCACGCGGCGGCCTGCTGCCGCCGGTGTACTCGGTGAGCTCCACGGGTCCCGATCACGACCGTCATTTCACCGCGACGGTGCTGGTCGGCGACGTCACGGCCGACGGCACGGGCTCGAGCAAGAAGCAGGCCGAGATGGCCGCCGCGCTGAGCGCTTGGCGCGAGCTCAGCGGTCGTGCCTGAGCTGCCCGAGGTCGAGGTCGTCCGCGCCGGTCTCGCCCCCGCGGTCACCGGCGCCACCGTCCTCGGCGCCACCGTGCTCGACGAACGCGCCCTGACGCGCCACACCGGCGACGCGGCGGGGTTCGAGGCCACGCTGACCGGCCGAGTCATCGAAGGCGCGGCGCGGCGCGGCAAGTTCCTGTGGCTGCCGCTCGCGTCGCTCGCCGCGGACGAGTCTCGCGAGGCCGTGGTCGCGCACCTCGGAATGAGCGGGCAATTGCTGCTGCGTACGCCGGGAGCCGCGACCGAGCGCCACGAACGCGTGCGTCTCGACATCGCGCACCCGGTCCACGGCGAGCTCGCCGTCGTCTTCGCCGACCAGCGGACCTTCGGCTCGCTCGCGATCGACGACCTGGTGCCGACGCCCGACGGTGCAGCGGGCGGCTACGGCCTGGCCGCGGCATCCGTCCCCTCCCAGGTGACGCACATCGCGCGCGATCCCCTCGATCCGGCATTCTCGGATGCCGCCTTCCGCCGCGCGCTCGCGCGGAAGGACTCGGCGATCAAGCGCGTGCTGCTCGACCAGACGGTGATCAGCGGCGTCGGCAACATCTATGCCGACGAGTCCCTGTGGGCTGCGCGCATCCATCCCGAGACACCGGCGCGCGCACTCACAACGCGTGCCGTCAACCGGCTGCTCGTCGAGGTGCGCCACGTGCTCGAGAAGGCGCTGGCCGAGGGCGGCACGAGCTTCGACGCTCAGTACGTCAATGTCAACGGGCAGGCCGGCTACTTCGCGCACTCGCTCAACGCGTACGGCCGCACCGGGGAGCCCTGCCCCCGATGCGGCCGTCCGATCGTCCGCGTCTCGTTCACCAACCGCTCGAGCCACTTCTGCCCGAAGTGCCAGCGACGCGCCTGACTCAGCCGGCGAGCACCTTCTTCCACGCACCGGCGTACGAGGCGGGTGTGAAGCCGATCTTCTCGTTGATGTCGAGCATGTGCCGGTTCTCCTCGGCGTTGAACGTCGAGACCCGAGGCGACTCGGGCACCACCGTGCGCCAGCGCAGCAGGTTCGCGCACTTCACGATCGTGCCGAGGCGATGGCCGCGGTGCTCCTTGAGCACCAGCGTGCCGAACTGCTGCGTCGCTCCGGTGTGATCCTCGGCGATGACCAGCTCGTTGTACGCGGCGATGGTCCCGGTCGGCTCGTGCACGACGGTCGCGACGGACACCGTGAGGCCCTGTGCCTGCTGGCGGGCATCACGTCGCTGCACACGCGCGGCATCCCAGCGCTGCTCCTCGATGACGAGGCCTCCCGCCGGAACGTCCGTCGACATGCGTGAAAGGGCGAAGGCGTATCCCTCGGCGTACTCCTCGGGCGTGGGCGATGTCCACGACACCTGCCGATACTCGGGGCCGGCGGCCGCGACAGCTTCGGCGAGCATGCGCTCGATCGGCGCGGGGTCCGAGGTCAGATCGAACACGCTGTTGCGTTCGACCTGCTCCAGGGTGAACCCGTTCCGTCGTGAGAACACCGTCTGAGGGTCGTCGGCCGGGATCGAGCCCCACCCTGTCGACGGCTCGAGCCGCGCGCCGCCGAGCGACGGTCGATGCAGCGTCCAGGTCTGGATCACGCTGATGCCGCGCTCTCGAGCCTCACGCTCGACCTCGGCGAGCAGGAGCTCCTCGACGCCGCGACCGCGGTGAGGAGGATCGACCATGAGGTCGAACTCGAGCGCCGTCGTGTGCGGCTCGGTCGAGATCATGAGCTTCACCGCGCCGAGCACGTCGCCGCCGCGCATCACCGCGAACCCCAGCTGAGTCCAGTCGGTCTGGTCCTGCCAGAGCCCGAGCATCTCCTCGGGCTCTTCGCGCAGGTAGTCGTGACCGGCGTCGTGCCGGCACACCGCGTTGGCGATGCGCACCATCTCGAGGAACACGCGGGCGTCCGGTGCCTCGAGGGTGCCGGGAACGGTGATGCGCTCCACCGTCATCGCTTCATCCGTCACGAGATCGGGGGTTTCGGCCAGGTCAGTCATCGAGCACCTTCTTCCATGCGCCGGTGTACGCGATCGGTGCGAATCCGATCGCCTCGTTGATGTCGAGCATCGGGCGGTTCTCCTCTGCGTTGTACGTGATGATGCGAGGGGACCGGGGTGCCACCTCACGCCAGGACATGAGCCCGGCGCACTTGACGAGCGTTCCCAGCTTGTGACCGCGGTGCTCCTTCAGGACGAGCGTGTCCTCCTGGTGGCTCGCTTCGGTGCGGTCCTTGCCCACGACGAGTTCGTTGAACGCGCAGAGCGCACCCGTCGCGATGTGCTGAGCCGCCGTCACCTGCAGCGTCCGTCCGCTTCCGGTGTACTTCGCGTCGTGCTCGGCGATGCGCGCCGCATCCCACGCCTCCTCGTCGAACTCCAGGGCCGCGGCGGGCGCGTCGGTCGACATGCGGGACTTCATCCACGCGTATCCGTCGGCGAACTCCGGCGGCGTCGGGGCGAACCACTGCACGACGCGGTAATCGGCCGACGCGGCTGCGGCTTCGTTCAGAAGGCGCTCCACCTCGGTGAAGGATCCCGTCAGGTCGAACGCGCTGGCGCGCTCGACCTGCTCCAGCGTGTAGCCCTGTCGCACGAAGAAGCGCGCGATGTGGTCTTCCGGGATGTCGCCGAAGCCCGTGGGTGGCGAGAGCCGGGGACCGTCGGCCGCCGGATGCTCGGCCCATGACTGCAGCACGGTGCGACCGTTCTCACGTGCCACGCGTTCGACGAGGTCGTAGGCGGCGGAGCCGATTCCGCGGCCCCAGTTCGCGCGCAGCAGCTCGATGAGCCAGAACGCCACCTTGGATCCCTCCTCGTGAGGAAGGTCGACGCCGATGCGGCCGATGACGGCGCCGTCTTCGACGACGATCCACGCGTGGCGTTGCTGATATCGGCTCGGCAGGTAGTGGGGGAGCAGCTCGTCCGGTGCGATGCTCTCGTCATCGTGACCCGAGATCTCGCGGTAGATGAGGTTGCGGACGCGCACCATCTCTACGAAGTCGGCGGCGTCGGCTGAGTCGATGGAGTCCGGAACGACCAGCGGCCGGAACTCGATGTCGGTCAGGGTTGTCATGTCAGGGCGTCCTTGTGCTCGAAGTGCGGGAGGTGGGGTGGGTCCGTCGCCCGGAGGGCCGGGCGACGGACCCGATGGCCGTCATGCGCGCGGAGCGAGGAGGAGAGCCTCGCGGCGGTGAGCCCGCTCGCGCAGGGCGGTGGTCTCCTGCCGGCGGAATGCGGCGGTGTGCCGGGGACGATCGTCGGTCAGCCGGCCGGTGCGCGTGCTCCACAGGAGCAGGCGCAGGCCGATCCGGAGCGCCAGACGGTCCAGGACGGTGATGTGGGTGTGGCGGCTGGGGAGCCGCAGCGTATCGGGGACGCCCGAGGGGCGCTGCGGCGCAAGCAGAGTGTTCATGTGAACTCTTTCGATGGGAGGAGGATGCTCCGGACGATCGCCCGGCGCGGGGATGCCGTGCCGCAGCACGACGGGAGGACGGCGGAGGGGAGCGCGGTCAGGACCCGGAAACAGGGCCGACGCGCAGGAGGGTCGCCCGGAAGCGGGCAGACCCGTCCCCTGCGGAGGTCAGATGGCGGCGGGGAATCGCCGGCTCAGCGTGGCGCCCGAGGAGACGGTCCCCGGTGCGAACGCAGTGGCGTATCCGCCCGCAGGGGCGGTGACACGTGTCTTGTTCATGTGCATCATCGGGGACCTCCTTTCTCGACTTCAGACGCGAAGAGTGACAGTAGCGCGATTCTGAGACCGGCGTCAAGCTTTCTCGCAGATTCGGGGGACGACGGGCGTGTCGCGAATCGTCGTCGTGCGGCTCGCCTAACGTGGCGCGCGCCTGTCCTCGGGTAGCGTATGCGGGTAATCGACCGGGCTGGAGGGCGCATCGCATGCACCTGAAGAGCGTGACGCTCAAAGGGTTCAAGTCGTTCGCTCAGCCGACGACCTTCGCCTTCGAACCCGGCGTGACGTGCATCGTCGGTCCGAACGGGTCCGGCAAGTCCAACGTCGTCGACGCGCTCGCCTGGGTCATGGGCGAGCAAGGGGCCAAGACCCTCCGCGGCGGCAAGATGGAGGACGTCATCTTCGCCGGCACTGCCACGCGCGGCCCGCTGGGGCGCGCCGAGGTGCAGTTGACGATCGACAACAGTGACGGAGCGCTGCCGATCGAATACAGCGAGGTGACCATCAGTCGCACGCTCTTCCGCAACGGCGCCAGCGAGTACGCGATCAACGGCGAGACCTGTCGTCTGCTGGACGTGCAGGAGCTGCTCAGCGACTCGGGTCTCGGCCGCGAGATGCACGTCATCGTCGGTCAAGGCCGCCTCGACAGCGTGCTGCAGGCCACACCGGAGGATCGTCGCGGGTTCATCGAGGAAGCCGCCGGCATCCTCAAGCACCGCCGCCGCAAGGAGAAGACGCTCCGCAAGCTGGAGGCGATGGAGGCGAACCTCACGCGCTTGAGCGACCTGGCGGGGGAGCTGCGTCGGCAGCTGAAGCCGCTCGGCCGACAGGCCGAGATCGCCCGCGAGGCCGCGACCATCGCCGCGGTGGTCCGTGACGCGAAGGCCCGTCTACTCGCCGACGAGCTCGTCGGCCTGCGCGAAGAGCTCGCCTCGCACGCCCGCAGCGAGCAGGAGCGTCACGCCGAGCGGATGCTGCTGCAGGAGCGCCTCGACAACGCGCGCGTGCGGATCGAGCAGCTCGAGTCCGATCAGCGCTCGGAGGCGGTGGATCGCGCACGGCGCGTCGTCCACGGCCTCGAACGGGTGCAGGAACGGCTGCGCAGCCTCTACGCGCTCGCGGGGCAGCGGCTCGCGCTGCTGGGTGACGCGGAAGACGAGGAGCGCATCGAGCTGACGACGGTCTCGCAGGCCATGATCGACGAGGCGCGCGCCGAGATCGACGCCGTCGGCGATGGGCTGGGCGCGGCACAGGATGCCGCCGCCGAGGCGGCCCGCGACGTCGTTCGGGCACGCGCCGAACTCGATGCTCTGGACGTCGACATCGCGGCGCAGAGCGCCCTGGTGTCCGAGCACGACATGCGGATCACCGCGCTGCGCGGATCGGCCGAGGCCGCCGCCTCCGCACTCGCCGCGGTGCGCACCGCGGTGGAGCGTCAGCAGAAGGCGCTGGACGCGGCTCTGGCGCGACGGGCAGAGGCCGAAGAGCTGCTGGCGGGGCTGGACCCGCACCTGATGCCCGAGACGACGGCTGCCGAGCACGCCGCCGCGTATGAGCGCGCGCAGCGGGAGGCGAACGAGGTCGAGGCCAACGTGGCGTCGCTGCGTGAGCGACTGCATGCGGCCGAGCGCGAGAAGGACGCCCTCACGGCGCAGACGACCGCGCTCGGCCGGGCGCTCGACGTCGAGAACGGCGCCTCCGCATTGATCGCACAGAACCACGCGGGTGTGCGGGGGCTCGTGAGCGACTCCGTCCAGGTCGAGCCCGGCTTCGAGGCCGCGATCGCGGCGGTGCTCGGCCCGTTGGCCGAGGGTGTCCTCGTCGAAGATCGCGATGACGCGTTCGCCCTCGCGCAGCACGCGCGCACGGCGAACGCCGGCGTCGTCGACATCGTGATCGCGTCGTCGTCGACGGCCGCGATGCCCGGATCGCCGGCGCCGGCCGAGGCGCCCGGCGTCGTGAGGGCCACCACCGTGGTGACTGCTCCGGCAGGCGTCCTCGCGCTGCTGTCGCACGTCGTGGTGGCCGAGGATCTGAAATCGGCACGCGACATGGTCGCCTCGCCGACCGGCGAGGTCGGGCTCGTGACCGTGGTGACGCGTGCGGGTGAGGTCTACACGGCGCATTCGCTGCGCGCGGGGGCCGGAGCCTCCCGCTCACGCCTCGAGCTGGCCGCCGAGCGCGATGCGGCCGCTGATCGACGTGACGAGATCACGGTGATCGCGGATTCGCTCCGCGAAGCGCTGGCCGATGCCACTCGTGAGCTCGAGACCGCACGCCAGCGGACGAAGACCGCGCTGACGACCCTGCGCGAGCACGACGCGGCCCTGGCCGCCCATGCGGAGCAGGTCAACCGCGCGACCGTGCGCCATGAGGCGGCCGTCGCCGAGTGCGAGCGGCTGGCATCGGGCCTCGCCCAGGCGACCGCCGCCGTCGAGGATGCGGAGGCCTCCGCGCGGTCGGCCGGCGACCAGCTCACCGCGGCGCTCGAAGCGCCCCGCCCGATGCTCGACGCCTCGGCGCGTGACGGCATGCTGGCGGCGCTCGAAGAGGCGCGCGACGGCGAGATGCGTGCGCGTCTGGAAGTCGAGACGCTGCGAGAGCGGATCCGTGCGGGCGAGGCGCGCGTGGTGGCTCTGGAGCGGCAGCGCGAGCGCGAGAAGGAAGCGGCCGCGGAGGCTGCACGCCGCGCTGTCGTGCGCCGGGCGCAGCGCGAGATCGCCGCGGGAGTGGCCGGCCACCTTCCGGCGGTCATCGATTCGGTCGATCGATCGCTCGCCCAGGCACGCGCCGAGCTGGCTGCGGCGGAGTCCGAGCGCACGGCGCTCACCGCGGAGCTGGCGGAGCTGCGCTCGCAAGAGGCCGGCCTCCGCGAGCGGCTGAACGGGCTCACCGAGAGCGTGCACAGCCTCGAGCTGCAGATCCATGAGAAGCGCCTGCACGTGAACGGCCTGCTCGAGCGGGTGCAGTCCGAGCTCGGCCTCGATGAGGACATTCTTGTTTCGGAATATGGACCTGACCAGCCCGTTCCCGACGAATCGGCGCCAGTCGCGGAGTCAGAGGCAGCCGAGGGTGCGCCCGATCCGGAAGCGCCCGCCACTGTCCCGTTCGATCGTGCGCAGCAGCGCCGGCGCCTCCAGGAGGCGGAGCGAAAGCTGGGGCAGCTGGGGCGCGTGAATCCGCTCGCGCTCGAGGAGTTCGAAGCTCTTGAGCAGCGCCACAAGTTCATGACCGAGCAGCTCGCCGATCTGACGCAGACCCGGAAGGATCTGCTGACGATCATCGAGGAGCTCGACGAGCGGATGCAGACGATCTTCCTCGCCGCGTTCGAAGACACCAGGAACGCCTTCGGCGAGGTCTTCCCGATCCTCTTCCCCGGCGGCACCGGCAGCATCTCGCTCACCGACCCCGACTCGCCGCTGACGACGGGAATCGAGGTGGCGGTGCGTCCCGTCGGGAAGAAGATCGAGCGCTTGTCGCTGCTCTCGGGCGGAGAGCGGTCCCTGGCCGCCGTCGCCCTCCTGACTGCCATCTTCAAGGCGCGGCCGAGCCCGTTCTACATCCTCGACGAGGTCGAGGCGGCGCTGGACGACGCGAACCTGGGGCGCCTGCTGGGTGTCTTCGAGCAGCTCCGGGCCTCGAGCCAGTTGATCGTGATCACGCACCAGAAGCGCACCATGGAGATCGCCGACGCGCTCTACGGCGTCTCGATGCGGCAGGACGGTGTCTCGGCCGTCGTGGGCCAGCGGATCGCCGAGCGCGTCGCGAGCTGAGCCGGAGTCAACCGGCCCCGAGCACGATCGAGCCGCGCAGGAAGGGCGGCAGATGCCAGCCGTGCGTCACGGAGCACGTGCGCGCCGCCTGGATCCCCCCGAACCCGGTCAAGTGTCCGCCTGCGAAGAACTCCTGCTGGGGAGTGAGGTCCAGCGGCGGCGGCACGAGCGAATGCGGAATCAGAGTCGACAGCGCGTTCCACCGCTGCGGGGGCATGTAGTGCGAGAGGAAGGTCGTCACGAAGTCGGCGGCGAGCGGCCGCATGAGATTGCACGGACCGCGGAACGCGCGACCGCAGGTGGTGGAGCCCTCCCGGAAGTAGTCGAAGTGCTCGCCGTCGCGGAAGACGACGTGGTGCACAGCTCCGCGCGGCTGCGCCAGGACGGCAGCCGCCGGTCCGCTCAGCTGAGCGAACAGGTCGCTCTGGCCGGTGCCCCACGCGAACAGCGTCGCGAAGTCGAGATCGAGGGGCCGGGGCGGGTTCGGCGGCCACTCCAGCCAGCCGCCGCTCAGCGATGCGAATGCCGAGATCGACCCCTGCGCCTGCAGGTGCTCCGCCACGACACCGCCCAGCAGAGCGCCCCACGAATGACCGACGACGCCCGTCATCGGCCGGGGCATCAGCTCGGCGCGGTGCTGCCACTGCCCCCGCACCCATGTGAGAGCCGATGTGGCGGCGGTGAAGTCGGCGCCTGCCGCGCCCCCGAACGGAGGAGCGCTGGAGAGCTTCGGGACGACGACGACATAGCCGCTGCGAGCGAGCTGCATGGGCACCAGATCCCACTTCAGGTAATGATCCGGCTCGGCGCACTGCCCGTGGAGGAACAGCACGACGGGATAGCGACCCACGCCGGTGAGCATCTGCGCGTCTTGCGGTGATCCGTCGACGGACGGATAGAAGACTCGAACCGGCCCGGGCAGTCCGTCGGCCGTCCCGTGGTCGGTGTATCCGTAGAACACCGGCGCGAGCACGCTCGGCTGCCACTGCGGCGACTCTCCTGGGTCCAGGACCCCTGTCACCGGCGCACGCACGTCGCGCAATGCGTCCAGGATGCGTTCCAGCCGGGCCCGCGCGTCGCCGTCGAATCCGAGCTCGTCCAGGGCGGCTCCCGCATCGTCGGGCCGGCGCGCCAAGGCGCGGGCGAGACGCAGGAGTTCGAGCACATCGGCCTGCGCGCGCGGATCGTCCCTGCCGTCCCGGGTCTCCAGGTCGTCGTCCATCGGTTCTCCTCTGCTCGCGGGCGAGGTCGTTGTGCCTTCGCGGAGGAGAGGCCGCGCGGCGCCGAGGTGATACGTCGGGCTCCGCCGCGTGGAACCGTAGGCTGGTCGCATGGCTGAGAGTTCCTGGTCGCTCGGGCGCGCGCTGCGCGGGATGTTCGTCAAGCCCACGATCGACGAGACGACGTGGGAAGACCTGGAGACGGCCCTGCTCACGGCCGACTTCGGCCCCGACATCACCGAGCGCATCGTCGACGAGCTGCGCGAGAAGGTCGAGCGGTTCCGCACGACCGACCCGCGGGATCTGCAGCGCATGCTCAAAGAGACCCTCGAGGAGCACTTCGCCAAGTTCGACACGACGCTGCGGCTCACCGAGCGACCGGCCGTCGTGCTCGTCGTCGGGGTGAACGGCGTCGGCAAGACGACGACGATCGGCAAGTTCGCGAAGTTCCTGCAGCGCTACGGTCGCTCCGTCGTGGTAGGTGCAGCCGACACCTTCCGTGCCGCGGCCGTCGACCAGCTCGCAACGTGGGCCGAACGCGGCGGGGCGGCGATCGTCCGGCCGCAGCACGAAGGCCAGGACCCGGCATCCGTCGCCTTCCAGACCATCGACTACGCCAAGCGGACCGGCACCGAGATCGTGCTGGTCGACACGGCAGGTCGGCTGCACACCAAGGGCGGGCTCATGGACGAGCTCAGCAAGATCCGACGTGTGATCGAGAAGCAGGCGCCCATCAGCGAGGTGCTGCTCGTGCTCGATGCGACCACCGGGCAGAACGGCGTCATGCAGGCACAGGCGTTCCTCGAGCACGCGGGGGTGACCGGGCTGGTGCTGACCAAGCTCGACGGGTCGGCGAAGGGCGGGTTCGTCCTTGCGGTGCAGGAGCGGACCGGCATCCCCGTCAAGCTCCTCGGGCAGGGCGAGGGCATCGGCGACCTCACCGGATTCACGCCGCATGTCTTCGCGGCATCCCTCGTCGACTGAGGGTGCGGCGCGAGTGCTTCGGCGCCACACACGGCGCGGGGTATCGCGTGCGCGCCCGGTTGCGGTTTCATAGGAGCATGGCGATCGAGCACGACTACTTCGGACTCCTCGAGTCGGGACCGGACGGATCGATCTTCTGGTCCGAGAACGTCGAACTGGGGGATCAGTCGGTCACGGTGGATCTCACCGCGCCCGACCAGGACGACGTGTCGGAGGCGGCGCTCGATGTCGCGGCCGGCCTGATCTCGTCGCTCGAGACCATCGACCGCAGCGCTCGCAATGCCATGGTCAACGAGCTCAACGACCGCACGAGTGAGGTGACCGAGTACATCCTGCAGCAGCAGGAGTCTTTCGGCGAAGCGCTCGACGACGTGCTCGTCGACATCTCGGGCGACGTGCAGATCGACGTCATCCGCTCACTGCAGCTGATGAGCATGACGATCCTCGCCGACGAGCACGGCGGATCGGACCCGTTCGCCGTCCTCGAGTACGCGCTCGATCCCGACGCCACCGATGACGTGCTGCTGGTGAACCTCGGCTCCGACGGCGACGTGCTGTCGGTGACCAGCGCCGACTGACGGCGGCTGCGGCCACCGCAGCGGCTTCGCTCGCGCCGCTCACACGGCCTGAGCGAAGCCCCGCTCGACGTGGACGTCCTCGGCGATGTGGGCGAGGTGTGCGGGGATCTCGCGGCCCTTCGACAGCATCGACTGCGCCCACAGGCGCCCGGCACGATACGACGAGCGCACGAGCGGACCGGCGAGCACGCCGAGGAAGCCGATGCGCTCGGCCTCGTCCTTGAACTCGACGAACTCCTGGGGCTTGACCCACCGCGCGACCGGCAGATGCCGGGGCGTCGGCCGCAGGTACTGCGTGATCGTGATGATGTCGGTTCCGGCGTCGTGCAGGTCCTGCAGAGCCTGCACGACCTCCTCGGGCTCCTCGCCCATGCCGAGGATCAGGTTGGACTTCGTGATGAGGCCCGCGTCCCGGGCTTGCGTGAGAACATCCAGCGAGCGCTCGTACCGGAACGCGGGGCGGATGCGCTTGAAGATGCGGGGCACCGTCTCGACGTTGTGGGCGAAGACCTCGGGACGGGAGTCGAAGACCTCGCGCAGCAGGGCCGGGTCTCCGTTGAAGTCCGTTGCGAGGATCTCCACCCCGGTGTTCGGGTTCTGCGCGTGGATCTGGCGCACCGTCTCGGCGTGCAGCCACGCACCGCCGTCGGGGAGGTCGTCGCGGGCCACGCCGGTGACCGTGGCGTACCGCAGGTTCATCCGCACGACGCTCTCGGCCACACGACGCGGCTCGTCGACGTCGTAGTCGGCCGGCTTGCCGGTGTCGATCTGGCAGAAGTCGCACCGTCGCGTGCATTGCGAGCCGCCGATGAGGAAGGTGGCCTCGCGGTCCTCCCAGCACTCGTAGATGTTCGGGCAGCCGGCCTCCTGGCAGACCGTGTGCAGCTCCTCGGTCTTCACCAGCGAGTGAAGGGCCTGATACTCGGGGCCCATCTTCGCTTTCGTCTTGATCCATTCCGGCTTGCGTTCGATCGGCGTCTGGGCGTTCCGTACCTCGAGGCGCAGCAGCTTTCGGCCCTCGGGACCGCTGGCCGGCGCCGCGGCCGGGCCCGTTCCGCACGCGCTCATGCCGGCACCGCCGCGTAGTCGGCGTCGAAGACACGCGAGACGGTGTCGACGATGTCGCTCGGGGCGACATCCGCTCCGACGATCTCGCTGATCGTCGTGACCCCGGCATCCGTGATCCCGCACGGGATGATGCCGCGGAACCCGGCGAGGGTGTTGTCGCAGTTGATGGCGAAGCCGTGCATCGTGACGCCCTTCTCGACACGCACGCCGATCGCGGCGACCTTGTCTTCCGACAGGGGTCGCCGGACCCACACGCCGCTGCGGCCCTCGACCTGGTAGCCGTCGACGCCGTGCGCGTGCAGCGCCTCGATGAGCAGTCGCTCGAGACGGCGGACATGCGCGACGACGTCCACGGGCTCGACCAGCCGGACGATCGGATAGCCGACGAGCTGACCGGGCCCGTGCCACGTGATCTTGCCGCCGCGGTCGACGTCGATCACGGGCGTGCCGTCCGCGGGCCGCTCATGGGTCTCGGTGCGCTTGCCGGCCGTGTACACGGCCTCGTGCTCGAGGAGGAGCAGAGTGTCGGGTCGCTCACCCGCCACGACACCGGCATGGACCCGGCGCTGCAGATCCCACCCGTCGAGGTAGGGAACGAGGTCGGGCGAGAGGCCGACCGTCTGGATCTCGAGCATCATGCTCCTTCGCTCGTGGCGATTGGTGGATCGCGTCCAACAATACCCCGAACGCGCGAGAACGGATGCTGCGGCGCAGGTCGCCCGGTAGCGTGGCGACGTGACAAGCAGCGGACGGGTGGGACGGCCCAAGGCCTCGTCGAGAGAGATGCTCGCCGAGGCCGCGTGCGAGCTGTTCCTGGAGCAGGGCTTCGAGGCCACATCGATCGTCGACATCACCAGCCGGGCAGGCGTCAGCCGCTCCAGCTTCTTCAACTACTTCTCGTCGAAGTCGGACATCCTGTGGGCCGGGCTCGACGATCGCATCGCCGCGTTCGAGCGCGGGCTGGCCGGCGAGCGCGGGGAGCGCACGGCAGCCGGTGTCCGCGCTCACGTGCTCGCCATGGCCGAGGACTTCGCACCCGACAGCCTGGCGCTGGGCATCGTGAACGCCGCTGCCATGGGGCTGACGGCGGAGCTCGAGCGGGAAGCATCCGTCCGGCGTTCCCGGATCCTGCGGGCTGTGACGGAGCATCTCGTTCGCGGCGGCGCCGACCGGCTGCATGCCGAGGTGGCCGGCGCTGCGTGGGGCGGGGCTGTGCTGGCGGCGATCGAGGCCTGGGCGCACGACGGCGCCGGGGTGACGTCGCTCGAGCGATTCCTCGCGCGCGCGGCGGACACGGCCGCGTCGGTGACTGTTCCCCCGGCCACGGGAGCCGTCCACCAGCTTCGCGTCGTCGTCCGCGCCGCCGACTTCGAGGACGCGCTGGCGTTCTATCGCGATGTCGTCGGCATGCCGCAGAGCGAGGCGTACGAGGCGGAGGGCGGCGCGCGTGTCGCCATCCTCGACGCGGGACGCGCGACGCTCGAACTGTCCAACCCCGCGCAGGTGGAATTCATCGACCGCGTCGAGACCGACGGCGACGCGCCGAGCGAGCGCATCCGCCTCGCGCTCGAGGTCGACGACACCGCCGCCGCCGCGCAGACCCTGGCCGGCGCGGGGGCGCAGCTCGAGGCATCCGCCCGCGAGACGCCGTGGCGCTCGATCAACGCGCGCCTGCGCGGCCCGGCCGGTTTGCAGCTCACGCTGTTCCAGGAGCTGGGACCGGCGGACTGACCGTTCCGCTCGCGTAGAATCGGGGGATCATGGCGACTTTCGGCACTCTCTCCGACCGGCTCACCGAGACCTTCCGCAACCTCCGCAAGAAGGGGCAGCTCACGCCCGCGGACGTCGACGGCACGGTCCGCGAGATCCGACGCGCGCTCCTGGACGCCGACGTGGCGCTCCCCGTGGTCAAGGACTTCACGGCCAAGGTGCGGGAGCGAGCCCTCGGTGACGAGGTCAACCGCGCGCTCAACCCGGCGCAGCAGGTCGTGCAGATCGTCAACGAGGAGCTCGTGGCGATCCTCGGCGGACAGCAGCGTCGCCTGCAGTTCGCGAAGAACCCGCCGACGGTGATCATGCTCGCGGGACTCCAGGGGTCCGGAAAGACGACGTTCGCCGGCAAGCTGGCACATCAGCTCGAGAAGGACGGCCACACGCCGCTCCTCGTCGCCGCCGACCTGCAGCGTCCCAACGCGGTGAACCAGCTGCAGGTCGTCGCCGAGCGTGCCGGAGCCGCGATCTATGCACCCGAGCCCGGCAACGGCGTCGGAGACCCGGTGCGCGTCGCTCGCGACGGCGTCGAGGTCGCTCGTCGTCAGCAGCACGACGTCGTGATCATCGACACCGCCGGTCGTCTGGGCGTGGACGCCGAGCTGATGAAGCAGGCCGCCGACATCCGCAAGGCCACCGACCCGGACGAGGTGCTGTTCGTCATCGACGCGATGATCGGACAGGATGCCGTCAACACGGCCAAGGCGTTCCAGGACGGCGTCGACTTCACCGGCGTGGTGCTCTCGAAGCTCGACGGCGACGCCCGTGGAGGCGCGGCGCTTTCTGTCGCCTCGGTCACCGGCCGCCCGATCATCTACGCCTCGACCGGCGAGGGTCTCGACGACATCGAGGCATTCCACCCCGACCGTATGGCGTCGCGCATCCTCGACCTCGGCGACATCCTGACCCTCATCGAGCAGGCACAGCAGGCCTTCGACGAGGAAGAGGCGATCAAGGTCGCCGAGAAGCTCGCGAGCGAGACCTTCACGCTCGAGGACTTCCTCGAGCAGATGCAGCAGATGAAGAAGATGGGCTCCATGAAGAAGATGCTCGGGATGCTCCCGGGCATGGGGTCGATGAAGGACCAGCTCGAGAACTTCGATGAGCGCGAGATCGATCGCACCGAGGCGATCATCCGGTCGATGACTCCGGGGGAGCGACGCAACCCGAAGGTGCTCAACGGCTCGCGACGCCTGCGCATCGCCCGCGGCTCGGGCATGACGGTGACCGACGTCAACCAGCTCGTGCAGCGCTTCGAGCAGGCCGCGAAGATGATGAAGACGGTCGCACGCGGCGGCGTCCCGAACATCCCCGGCATGGGACCCATGCCCGGCGCCGGCCGCCCTGGCGCCTCGTCCAAGCGCGGCAAGCAGCAGAAGGCCCGGAACAAGCAATCAGCACAGGGATCGCGGTCGGGCAACCCCGCCAAGCGTGCCGCTGAGAACGCCGGAATCGCGCAGGCCCCGCAGGCTCCCACCGGTTCGGGCTTCGGCCTCGGGGGCGCGTCGCAGGGCGCACCGAGCGAGGCCGACCTCGCCGAGTTGCAGAAGCTCCTCGGCCGCGGCTGACGAGGCCTGGTGCGGCGCGTATCAACCGGGCTGCGGGCCTCTGCGCGGACCCGCTAACCGCCCGAGGCGAGGTGGTCGCGAAGTGTCGGGCCCGAGCGGAACTCGCCCACGAGGTGACGGACCACCGCCCGCAGATCGCCATCGGCGGCATCGGCCACCGCGAGCTGGCGCGCATAGCTCGCACCTTCGGTCAGGATCGTCTCGATGCCGGCGAGCTCGCGAGCGCACTTGAGCTCGACGGCGATGTCGGCGACCTGTTCGAGGGTGTCGCGCAGATGCTCGACGACCGGTCGTTGCGTGCCTTCGTGGTCGACGATGACGCGCGCATCCATGCCGTACCGAGCAGCACGCCACTTGTTCTCGCGGATGAACCACGGCTGGATGGTCTCCAGCGGCAGTCCTTCGTCGAGCCGGCGCGAGAACATCTCGACGAGCACTTGCACGAGCGCGGCGACCGCGGCGAGCTCGGGCAGCGTCGACATGCCGTCGCATGCGCGCACCTCGATCGTCCCCCAGCGCGGTGCCGGGCGGATGTCCCACCGGACCTCGGTGACATCGTCGATGACCCCGGTCCCCACCATGTCGTCGAGATACCCCTCGAACTGCGACCAGTCCTGGAGGGGCCACGGCAGGCCGGCGGTCGGCAGCTGCTGGAACACCAGCGCGCGGTTCGAGGCGTAGCCGGTGCGATCCCCGGCCCAGAACGGGCTGGAGGCCGAGAGTACCTGCAGGTGAGGCAGATACACGGCGAGAGCGTTGATGATCGGGAACACCTTGTTGACGTCATCGACGCCGACATGCACATGGATGCCCCAGATCATCATGTTCCGCCCCCACCACTGGGTGCGCTCGATCAGCTTGTGGTAGCGGGTCTTGTCGGTGACCTGCTGGTCGTACCACTGCGCGAACGGGTGGCTGCCGGCGCACAGCAGGTCGATGCCGTGCGAATCCGTGAAGGTGCGGACCGCCGCGATGGCGTCCGCGATGTCGTCCACCGCGGCCGCGACGGTGTCGCCCACGCCGCTGGTGACCTCCACGGTGTTGGTGAGAAGCTCGCCGGTCACCGTGTAGCGCTCGAGGGCGGATGCCTCTTCGACGGTCGCGAGGATGTCCGGCGCCCGGGGAGACAGATCCCCTGTCTCGACGTCGGCGAGCATGATCTCCCACTCCAGCCCGACCGAGGAGCGGGCGGATGTCGCGAAGGGCACCGTCATCCGCACATTGTGGCATGCGAGGGCATCGGTGCCGGCCGGTTCGCGGCACGGTGCGTCATCTGGCAGAATAAAGGGTCGGATCGGCCGCTCGACCCTCTATCCAGCGTGCTGATCCTCCTCAGAGCTTCCGCCGGGTGTGCACCCCACGCTCCAGGCGACCAGTTCGTTTCACTTTCCACACATTCAGGAGAATCGTGGCTGTCAAGATCCGTCTCAAGCGCCTGGGCAAGATCCGTGCGCCCTACTACCGCATCGTCGTCGCCGACTCGCGCACCAAGCGCGATGGTCGTGTCATCGAGGAGATCGGCAAGTACCACCCCACCGAGGAGCCCTCGCTGATCGAGGTCGACTCCGAGCGCGCGCAGTACTGGCTCGGCGTCGGCGCCCAGCCGACCGAGCAGGTTCGCGCCCTCCTCAAGCTCACGGGCGACTGGGGCCGCTTCAAGGGCGACGCCAACGCGGTCTCGACCGTGAAGACCGCCGAGGCCAAGCCGGCGTTCGAGATCGACTCCGCGAAGAAGTCGGTCGTCAAGCCCAAGGCCGAGAAGAAGACCGAGGAGCCCGCTGCGGCTCCCGCCGACGACGCGGCCGACGCCGCCGAGTCGACCGAGGCGTAGTCCGTTGCTCGCCGCCGCGCTCGAGCACGTCGTCAAGGGGATCGTGGATCACCCGGACGCCGTGCGCATCGACTCCTCCACGTCGCCGCGAGGCGACGTGCTCGAGGTGCACGTCCACCCCGATGACCGGGGTCGCGTGATCGGGCGCGGCGGCCGCACGGCCAAAGCCCTCCGCACCCTCATCGGCTCGCTCGCTGACGGACGCAGAGTCCGCGTCGACGTCGCGGACGACTGAGGTGTCTGACGAAGAGGCCCAGACGCAGCCCGACGCTGCATCGAAGGCCGCCAAGAGCACGCCGCCCGCCGGCAAGACGCAGCTCCGCGTCGGCCGGCTCGTCAAGGCCCACGGCCTCAAGGGTGCGATCAAGCTCGAGCTCTACACCGACGATCCCGATGGGCGCTTCGTCCCCGGTGCCACGTTCACGCTGCAGGTGCCCGAGTCCTCGCCGTGGCACGGCAAGAAGCTCACCGTCCGTGAGTTCAAGTGGATGAACAGCCACCCGGTCGCGTTCTTCGAGGGTGTCGAGGACCGCAGCGCCGCCGAGGATCTCATCCGCGCGATCCTCTGGGTGGATGAGGACGCCGAAGCGGTTCCCACCGAAGACGACGCCTGGTTCGATCACCAGCTGGTCGGGCTCGACGTCGTCCGCGACGGCGTCTCGGTCGGCCGCGTGGTCCGGGTCGACCACTTCCCGGCGCAGGACCTTCTGATCATTCGCCGCTCCGGCGGTCCCGCCGCATCCGACGACGAGGTTCTCGTGCCGTTCGTCAAGGCGATCGTTCCCGAGGTAGACGTGGCCGGCGGTCGAGTGGTCGTCACCCCGCCTCCGGGACTGTTCGAAGAACTCGCCCCCGACGGCGAGGACGAGCAGCCCGAGCCCCCCGCCGAGAGCGCGCCCGCCGAGGCCTGATCCGGCTCACTTCCTCTCCCGCGAGCACGTGCAGCAGATGTGATCTGCGGGAAACACTGCGGGAAACGTCCCGGAACCTCGGTGACGGATCATCGGAGGCATGGGCGCAGCCACACGTCTCCCGGGCATTCCGGTCGCCGGGCCGGCGGAAGAGTCGAGCCCGGCTGCTGTGCGCACCGTGTGCTCGTACTGCGGCGTCGGCTGCGGCATCACCGTCACGACCGCAGGCGCCGGGCAGGGGCATCCGCTCGCCATCGCGAAGGTCGCCGGCGACGTCACTCACCCGACCAATCACGGTCGCCTCTGCACGAAGGGCGCCACGCACGCGGATCTCATGCGCGCGCCTGGGCGGATGACCACGGCGCACATCAGACCGGCTCGTGGCGAGGATGCCGTTCCCGTCCCACTCGACGAAGCGGTGGCGGATGCCGGCCGCAGGCTCCGTGCGATCGTCGACGAGCACGGCCCCGATGCCATCGCGCTCTACGTGTCGGGCCAGATGAGCATGGAGGCGCAGTATCTCGCGAACAAGCTCGTCAAGGGGTATGTCGGAGGCATCCACATCGAGTCGAACTCGCGGCTGTGCATGGCGTCGGCAGGCACCGGCTACAAGCAGTCGCTCGGGGCGGACGGCCCGCCGGGCTCGTACGAGGACCTCGACCGGGCGGATCTGTTCTTCGTCATCGGCTCCAACGCCGCCGACTGCCATCCGATCGTGTTCCTGCGGATGGCCGATCGGCTGAAGCAGGGTGCGCGGCTGATCGTGGTCGACCCGAGGCGCACAGCGACTGCCGACCGGGCAGATCTGTTCCTGCAGATCGCCCCAGGCACCGACCTCGCGCTCCTCAACGGCCTGCTGCACCTCCTGGTCGAGGCGGGCGACATCGACGAGGACTTCATCGCCGCTCACACGGAGGGCTGGCACCGGATGCCCTCGTTCCTCGCCGACTACTCGCCACCGCGAGTGGCGCAGCTCACGGGGCTCGCCGAGGACGACATCCGTACCGCCGCCCGCTGGATCGGCGAAGCGGGGGAGTGGATGACCCTGTGGACGATGGGGCTCAACCAGTCCACGCACGGCACGTGGAGCACCAACGCGATCTGCAACCTGCACCTGGCGACCGGGGCGATCTGCCGGCCCGGCAGCGGGCCGTTCTCGCTCACCGGGCAGCCCAACGCGATGGGCGGACGCGAGATGGGCTACATGGGCCCGGGGCTGCCCGGGCAGCGCGCCGTCTTCAGCCCCGACGATCGCGCTTTCGTCGAGGAGGTGTGGGGGCTCGAGCCCGGCGCCATCCGCGCCGAAGCGGGCAACGGCACGATCGACCTGTACCGGCGGATGGCCGCGGGTGACATCAAGGCCGCCTGGATCATCTGCACCAATCCCGTCGCGTCCGTGGCGAACCGCAGGACCGTCATCGAGGCGCTGGAGTCGGCGGAACTCGTCATCGCGCAGGACGTCTACACCGAGACCGCGACGAACGCCTATGCCGACATCCTGCTGCCGGCGACGCTGTGGGTGGAGTCGGACGGCGTCACCGTCAGCAGCGACCGCACCATGACCCTCGTGCAGGACGTGGTGCCGGCGCCGGGCGACGCACAGCCGGACTGGCTGCTGATCTGCCGGGTCGCGCGTGCGATGGGGTACTCGGAGGGTTTCGACTTCGCCTCGAGCGAGGAGGTCTTCGACGAGATCCGCCGCTTCTGGAACCCGCAGACCGGGTGGGACGTGCGCGGGGTCACGTACGAGCGACTGCGTCAGACGCCGGTGCAGTGGCCGGCGCCGCCGGACGACGATGCCACGAGACATCCGGTCCGCTATCTCAACGACGGCGTGAGTCAGACCCTGCGCGTCGAGGCCGACGGCTCCGTTCCCGGCCTCGCGTTCGCCACCCCGTCGCGACGGGCGCAGTTCCTGGCGCGCCCGCACATGGACCCCGCCGAGATGCCCGACGACGACTTCCCGTGGGTGCTGAACACGGGGCGGCTCCCGCACCAGTGGCACACCATGACCAAGACCGGCAAGATCGCGAAGCTCACGAAACTCAACCCGGGACCGTTCGTCGAGCTGCATCCCGACGACGCGCGCGCACAGGGGATCACCGAGGGCGACCTGATCGAGGTGTCGTCGCGACGTGGCCGGTTCGTCGTCCCCGCGGTCGTGAGCGAGCGCGTGCGCCGGGGAGACCTCTTCGCCCCCTTCCACTGGAACGACGAGCACGGCGAGTACGTCACCGTCAACGCCGTGACCAGCGACGCCGTCGACGCGGATTCCGCGCAGCCGGAGCTCAAGTTCGCGGCCGTGACGCTGCGGCGTGTCGGGCCGACAGCCGCGCCGGCGGGCGAAGAGGCCTCGCCGCACGATGTCACGGCCGCCGAGGAGGCGCTGGCGCGCGCCGGAGTGGGCCTCGGCATGGTGCCGACACTCTCCGACAGCGAGAGCGCGTACATCGCCGGGTTCCTCACGACGCTGCGGTCGCGCACGCTCGCGCCGGGTGAGGTGCCCGTCCTGCCGGCGGAATCGCCGCTCGGAAGGCTCGCCAGAGCCTGGTTCGACGGCGTCCTCGCCGGCGCGTATTCACGGACCACGATCGGCTCCGGCGCGGCCGCCTCGACCCCGGCCGACGAGGTCCTCGTGCTGTGGGGATCGCAGACCGGCACCGCGGAGGAGTTCGCGGCGAGTGCGGCCGGCGCGCTCGCCGCCCGCGGCATCCCCGCGCGCACCCGCAGCATGTCGGAGGTCAGAGCCGCCGAGCTCGCGGCGGTACGGCGCCTGCTCGTCATCACCTCGACCTTCGGGGACGGCGGGCCTCCTGACAACGGCGCGGCCCTGTGGCGCGAGCTGAGCGCCGACGGCGCCCCGGCACTCAGCGGGCTGGAGTATGCCGTGCTCGCGATGGGAGACTCCAACTACGACGACTTCTGCGGTCACGGCAGACGGATCGACGACCGCCTCGGCGAGCTCGGCGCGACGGCCCTGCTGGAGCGCGTCGAGCTCGAGCCCGACTCCGAGCAGCCCGGGGCTGCGTGGCTCGCGCAGGTCGTGGAGCTGCTCGTGGCGGGGACGGTCCCCGCTCCCTCTCCAGACGCCGCCGCGGCGCCGGCATCCGTTGCGGTCGCACCGATGCGGCGCCTGTTCACGCGATCCAACCCGGTGCGCGCGACGCTCGTGCGCGACGAGCTGCTCAGCGGCCCGGGGTCGAACAAGGAGGTGCGCCGGTTCGCGTTCGACCTGTCGGACTCGGGGGCGACGTACGAGGCCGGCGACTCCCTCGGAGTGGTGTGCTCGAACAGCCCGGGCGTCGTGGCGGAGTGGCTCGAGGCCACCGGCATCGCCGCGACGACCATCATCGAGATCGACGGCGAGGAGCGCACGTTCGGCGAGACGCTGCGCACGCGACTCGACATCACGAAGACTCCGCCCGAACTCGTCCGCTTCATCGCGGAGCGCAGCGACGACACCACGCTCGCGGCACTCCTGCGTCGCGAGAACAAGGGGCGGCTCGAGCAGTTCCTGTGGAGCCAGCAGGCCGTCGACCTCGTGCGCGACCATCCTGTGCAGGCCACCGCCGCGGAGTGGGTGGGGGTGCTCAAGCGGCTCCAGCCTCGCCAGTACTCGATCTCGTCGAGCCCCAAGACCGATCCCGACAGCGTCGAGCTCACCGTGTCGGTGGTGCGCTTCGAGACGGAGGCGGGCCGCGCACGCGGCGGTGTCTGCTCGACGTTCCTCGCCGGCGGCGTGGGGGCGTCCGCCCCCGTGTACCTGCAACGGACCCCGGGCTTCCGGCCGCCGACGTCGCCGGACGCGCCGATGATCGTGATCGGCCCGGGCACCGGCATCGCGCCGTTCCGCGGATTCCTGCACGATCGCCGCGCCGACGGCCACACCGGCCGCAACTGGCTCTTCTTCGGCGAGCAGCACGAGGAGAGCGACTTCTACTACCGTGACGAGCTGCTCGAGATGCGCGAGGACGGATTCCTCACCCGCCTCGACCTCGCCTTCTCGCGAGACCAGCGGCAGAAGGTCTACGTGCAGGACCGCATGATCGAGCACGGGGCTCAGGTGTGGCGCTGGATCGAGGAGGGCGCGCACGTGTACGTGTGCGGCGATGCGGCGCGCATGGCGCGAGACGTCGACGCGACGCTCGTCACGATCGCCCAGCAGCACGGCGGGCTCTCGGAGGACGACGCCCTGGAGTACAAGCAGCGGCTCGCCGCCGAAGGCCGCTACGCCCGCGACGTCTACTGAATGCGCGCAGAGAAGAGCGGATGCCTCGAACCGAGGCATCCGCTCTTCTCGTCGTCCCGCTCCGGTCAGATGCGCTGCTTCGCAAGTGAGGCACGCGGGATCACATAGACCAGCACGGTCATCACCAGCAGGGCGATGTAGCCCGCGATGAACCCGATGAAGGCCGCGCTGTAGCCTCCGGTCGCCAGCTGGGATGCGTTCAGCACCTGAGGGATGAGGAAGCCGCCGTAGGCGCCGATCGCCGAGATCAGACCGAGCGCGGCGGCTGCTTTGCGCTGCACTCCGAGCGCTTCCGGGGTGCCCGGCACGATGCCCTTCGCGATGCCCCGGGCGGCGAAGATGCTCGGGATCATGCGGTACGTCGAGCCGTTGCCCATCCCGGTCGCAGCGAACAGGACGAGGAAGCATGCGAGGAAGACCCAGAAGCTCTGCAGCGGCAGAGTCCAGATGAGCCCGAGTGCACCGAGGGCCATGACCGCGAATGCGCCGACGGTGACCCGGGCGCCGCCGAAGCGGTCCGCGAGCCGTCCGCCGTAGGGCCGGGCGAGCGAGCCGATGAGCGCACCGAGGAACGCCAGCGAGATCGCCGCCTGTCCGACCTGGAATGTGGAGAAGTCGGGGAACTGGTCGGCGATCAGCTTGGGGAAGACGCTCGCGAAGCCGATGAAGGAGCCGAACGTGCCGATGTACAGCAGTGCCATGAGCCACAGATGGGGTTCGCGCAGCGCCGCTGCCGAGCCGGCGAAGTCGGCCTTGGCCGAGGACAGGTTGTCCATGTACCGCCACGCGCCCCACATCGCGACCAGGATGAGGGGGATCCACATCCATCCGGCCAGCGCGATGTTCAGGGTCGCGGCCGCGCCGACGGTCACCGCGATGGGGACCGCGAACTGGGCGACCGACGTGCCGAGGTTGCCGCCGGCGGCGTTGAGCCCGAGCGCCCAGCCCTTCTCCCTCTGCGGGAAGAAGTAGGTGATGTTGGCCATCGAGCTGGCGAAGTTGCCGCCGCCCACTCCGCCGAGGGCCGCGACCAGCAGGAGCACGCCGAAGGGAGTCTCAGGGTTGGACACCACGATCCCGAGCAGCACCGCCGGGATGAGCAGCAGACCGGCCGAGACGATGGTCCAATTGCGGCCGCCGAAGACGGCGACCATGAACGTGTACGGGAAGCGCAGCGTGGCCCCCACGAGGCTCGGCAACGAGATGAGCCAGAACGCCTCGGAGCTGGTCAGCTGGAAACCGGCGGCGGGCAGCATCACCACGACGATGCTCCACAGCTGCCAGATGATGAAACCGAGGAACTCGGCGAAGATCGACCACCCCAGGTTCCGGCGCGCGATCGCGCGGCCCTCCGCCTTCCAGAATGCGGAGTCCTCGGGGTTCCACCCGTCGATCCAGCGACCCGGGCGGCGTGTGAGCTCGACGACGCCGGTGCCGGTGCCGGTGGCGGTGGTGCGGGGCGGAGCATCCGTCGTGGACGGAGTGACGGTCGTGGTCATGACGCCTCCTCGTTGGTGAGTATGACTTCACGCTATGAAGGGGGTGTTTCGGGCCGATGCCGGGTCCGGTTACTTCTCGGTCACTTCTCCATCACGGATGACGGCGCGGCGCGGTTGACACCCCGACACACGTCGGAAACACGACGACGGATGCCGCGACCCGGCGGTTGTAATGTCGATGGCATGCGCGTCGACATCGTCACGATCTTCCCGACGTTCTTCGACGTGCTGGGCGTCTCGCTCATCGGCAAGGCTCGTGACCGCGGAATTCTCGACATGCACGTGCACGATCTGCGGGAGTGGACCCACGATCGTCACCGCACGGTCGACGACACGCCGTACGGCGGCGGCGCGGGCATGGTCATGAAGCCCGAGCCGTGGGGCGAAGCCCTGGACGCGGTGCTCAGCGAGGATGCCGTGCTGCTCGTCCCGTCGCCCGCCGGCGAGGTCTTCTCGCAGTCCATGGCACGCGAGCTGGCCGAAGAGAAGCATCTCGTGTTCGCGTGCGGTCGTTACGAGGGCATCGACCAGAGGGTCGTCGACCACTACGCCGCCCGGGGGCGGGTCCGGCTCGTGAGCCTCGGCGACTATGTGCTCAACGGGGGAGAGGTGGCGGCGATGGCCGTCATCGAAGCGGTGTCGCGCCTGATCCCCGGCGTCGTGGGCAACCCCGAGAGCCTCGTGGAGGAATCGCACGAGCTCGGCCTGCTGGAGTACCCGAGCTACACCAAGCCCGCGCAATGGCGCGGACTGGACGTGCCTCCGATCCTGCTCAGCGGCAACCACGGGGCGATCGCTGCGTGGCGACACGAGCAGAGCCTGGCCCGCACGCGTGCGCACCGCCCTGACCTGCTGGCCGAGGGCTGATCCTCACGCGGATGCCTCGGCGGGATCGAGCACATTGAGCCGGTAGCCGCGCTTGACGACCGTCTTGATCAGGTCGGGCACCCCCAGCGCTTCGCGGAGGCGGGCGACGGCCATCTCCACCGCATGGGTGTTCTCGCCCGAACGCGGGAGCGCGCTCTGCAGCCGCTGACGCGACACCACGCCGCCGCCGGCGTCGAACAGCGCAGCGAAGATCTCGGTTCCCGTGCGCGAGAGCGGCACGTGCCGCCCGTCCAGGACGATGCCGCTGCTGCGCAGTTCGAGGCGTCCTGCGACGGTGGGGAGGGACGCCACGTGCCCGCCGCCGAAGTGCGTCACCACCGCGCGCACGAGCGAGCCGAGGCGTCCGCGCTCGGCGACGAGCGGGTCGATGCCGACATCCCGGAGCGGTCCCGCCGTGATCGGCCCCACGGCGGCCATGAGCAGGCGGCCGCGTCCGGCCAGATCGACGACGGCATCCTGGACGCCTTCGCGCGCCGCTGCTGCGAGCCATTCGGCGGCGCCGGGGGCGGAGGTGAAGAGCACGGCGTCGACCTCCCCCTGCGCACACGCCACCACGGAGCGCGACACGGCGGCGGCATCCGGGGGCGGGCCCCATCGATACACCGTGAGACTGACCACATCTGCACCGTGGCGCTCGAACAGGTCATCGAGGCCGTCGGCCCCGGAGCCGTGGTGCTGCACCGCCACGCGGCGACCCGCGACGCCTTCCGCGAGCAGGTACTCGCCGAGCTCGGTCGAGGTCTCGGATTCGGCGACCCAGTCGGCCGTCAGCCCTGCCTGCTGGATGGCCCCCCGCGCCTTGGGTCCGCGGGCGACGATCTGCGCCCCGGAGAGCGCCGCGTGCAGGGCATCCAGGAGCCCGGCCTCGTCGGCGGCCTCCATCCAGCCGCGGAAGCCGACGCCGGTGGTGGCCACGACGACGTCCGGCGGACGCGCGATGAGCGCGCGGGTCGCCGCGATGAGCGATTCGTCGTCGATGTGGGGGATGATCGTCAGCGCCGGCGCGTGACGCACCTGCGCGCCGTGCCGTTCGAGCGCGGCGGCGAGTTCGAGCGAGCGCCGATCGACGGCGATCACGATGGCGCAGCCGTCGAGCGCGGCCGAAAGGACGGGACGGGGCGGATCCGGCGACGCCGTACCGGGTGGAGCGTTCACAGCGATGTGCCACCTGACCTCGAACCGGCGGCGAGCAGGTCGGGAACGAGCATTCCGGCGCGTGCCACCTCGCCCACGACGATGACGGCGGGGTTGCGCACGCCGATGCGACCGGCCTCGAGCACCACGGCGCCGAGGGTCGTGCGCGTGGTGCGCTGGTCGGTGTGGTGCCCGCGCTCGACGATCGCGATGGGGCGGTCCGCGGGGACGCCCGCACGCAGGGCGTCCGAGACCAGGCGAGGCAGGGCGCCGACGCCCATGAGGATGACCGAGGTGACCGCGTCGTCGCGCAGGGCCGCGAGGGTGGCCGGGGTCATCTCGGACTGGCCGTTGACGATGTGGACCGCGGATGCCACACCCCGGTGCGTCACGGGAATCCCTGCCGCCTCCGGCACGGCGACGGCACTCGTGATGCCGGGCACGACGTCGACGGGGATGCCCGCGGCGACGCACGCCGTCAGCTCCTCGCCGCCGCGGCCGAAGACGAAGGGGTCGCCGCCCTTCAGACGCACCACGCGCCTGCCGGCCCGGGCCCGGTCGACGAGGATGGCATTGATCTCGTCCTGAGGGACCGGATGGTGGCCGGGCAGCTTTCCGACGTCGATCACCTCGACGCCGGGATCGAGGTGATCCCGCACATCCGTCGGCCCGAGCCGATCCATCACCACGACGTCCGCACGCATGAGCAGCCGCCACGCGCGCACCGTCATGAGGTCGATCGGGCCGGGGCCGCCGCCGACGAGGTCGACGCGTCCGATCGCCGCCGGGTTCACCGGTCGCCCTCCCATCGCACCAGGACGTTCCCGTCCTCCACCGCGACCGGCCACACGTGGAGCGCGATCGGCTCCTTCCCTTGCGTGTCCAGGCACGCGCCGGTGCGCAGATCGAACACCTGCTTGAACATCGGCGAAGCCACCGTCGGGGCATTCTGTCTGGTTCCGACGATGCCGCGAGAGATCACGTTCGCGCGGCTGTACGGATCGAAGTTCGACACCGCGTGCACGCGACCGCTGGCGAGCAGGAACAGGGCGATCTGCGTGCCGCCGAGGAGGGCAGCGCGCCCTCGCTCGACCTCGAGATCGTCGATCGCGCAGACCCGGACCCAGCCGGGTGGCGTCACGGTCTCGTCCGTCTGCGGGTCGACGAGCGTCATCTGCGCACCTCCAGGGTCGTGCCGGCGATGAGGACCCCGGCATCCGCACGTTCCTGCTCTGTGGCGGGGCGGGGCTGTCCGCGCTCCGCGGTATAGGCGAGAGAAGGATCGGGTGTCCGCGGCGCATTGACGAACGACGCGAACCGGCGGAGCTTCTCGGGATCCTCCAGCGTCGCCTTCCACTCGTCCTGGTAGGCGTCCACATGACCGGCCATGGCGGCGTCGAGGTCGGCGCAGATGCCCAGGCTGTCGTCGAAGATGACTGAGCGGAGACCCTCGATCCCGCCGTCCAGATCTTCGAACCACGGCGCCGTTCGCTGAAGCCTGTCCGCGGTGAAGATGTAGTACATCAGGAACCGGTCGATCGCGGTGAGGAGCTCGGCGTCGCTCAGCCCCTCGGCGAGCAGCACCGCGTGGCGGGGTGTGAAGCCGCCGTTGCCGCCGACGTACATGTTCCAGCCGGCCTCGGTGGCGATGACGCCGACGTCCTTTCCTCGTGCTTCGGCGCATTCGCGCGCACAGCCCGAGACGCCCAGCTTGATCTTGTGCGGTGAGCGCAGGCCGCGGTAGCGCAGCTCGAGCTGGACCGCCATGCCGACGGAGTCCTGCACCCCGTACCGGCACCACGTCGATCCGACACACGACTTCACCGTGCGCAGGGACTTGCCGTACGCGTGTCCCGACTCGAACCCGGCGTCGACGAGCTGCTTCCAGATCTCCGGCAGCTGTTCCAGGCGCGCCCCGAACATGTCGATGCGCTGGCCGCCGGTGATCTTCGTGTACAGGCCGAAGTCCTTCGCCACCTGACCGATGACGAGCAGGCCCTCCGGGGTGATCTCGCCGCCCGGTATGCGCGGGACGACCGAGTAGCTGCCGTCCTTCTGCAGGTTGGCCATCACGTGGTCGTTGGTGTCCTGGAGCGTGGCGTTCTCACCATCGAGCACGTGCTTGCCCACGAGGGTCGCGAGGATGCTGGCCAGCGCCGGCTTGCAGATGTCGCAGCCGCGCCCCGTGCCGAAGCGCTCGATCACGCTGCTGAAGGTCGAGAGGCCCGAGACCCGGACCGCGTCGAACAGCTGGCGGCGCGACATGTCGAAGTGCTCGCAGAGCGCGTTGCTGAGCGCCGCCCCGGACTTGGCGAGCTCGCTCCCGACGATCTTCTTCACCATCATCACGCACGAGCCGCAGGCGGCGCCGGCCTTCGTGCACGCTTTGACGGACGCGACGTCCGTGCAGCCCTCCTCATGCACCGCGTGGCGGATCGTTCCCGCGGTGACGCTGTTGCAGGAGCAGACGAGGGCTTCGTCGGGGAGCTCGCCGCTCGGCGCTGCGACGCCGCCCTCGGGCATCAGGTACGCCGCGGGGTCGCCGCCGAGCGCGCCGCCGACGAGCGGTCGCAGCGATCCGTACGCCGAGGCGTCGCCGACGAGGATGCCCCCGAGCAGGGTCTTCGCGTCGTCCGAGAGGACGAGCTTCTTGTACACGCCCGCCACCGGGTCGGCGTAGGTCACGTCGAGGGCACCCGGAGTCTCGGCGAACGCGTCGCCGAAGCTCGCCACGTCGACTCCCGAGAGCTTGAGCTTCGTCGACAGGTCGTAGCCCGGGAACGCGGCGTCGCCGCCGAGCAGGCGCGTGGCGGCGACTTCTGCCATCGCGTATCCGGGCGCCACGAGGCCGACGCACATGCCGTCGTAGTTGGCGACCTCGCCGATCGCGAGCACGCGCGGATCGGATGTCTGGCACCCCTCGTCGATGAGCACGCCACCGCGCGGATGAACATCCAGTTCGGCCGCGCGAGCGAGTTCGTCGCGCGGGCGCACGCCGACCGTGAAGACGACGACGTCGGTGCGCGCGTAGCTGCCGTCGCGGAACTCCAGGCCCGTCACCTGCCCTGACCGGTCGGGGTCGAGCCGCGTGGTGATGGTCTCGGTCTTGACCGCGATTCCGCGTGACTCGATCAGCCTGCGCAGTGCGTTTCCTCCGGCCAGGTCGAGCTGCGCCGACATGAGCCGATCGGAGGACTGCACGACGGTGCACTCGACGTCGAGTCCCTGCAGCGCGCCGGCGGCTTCCAGCCCGAGGAGCCCACCGCCGATCACGGTGCCCGTGAGCGATCGCCCGAGTTCAGCCGACCGGCGTTGCACGAACGCCTCGAGCTTCTCGACATCGTCCAGCGTGCGGTACACGAAGCAGCCCTCGAGCCCGAACCCGTCGACCGCCAGACGTGCGGCGTACGAGCCTGTGGCCAGGACGAGGCGGTCGTACGACAGGCTCACGCCGCTGCGGGTCGTGACGCGCCGAGCCGCTCGGTCGATGCGGGCGACGGCATCGCCGCGGAGGAACCGCACACGCTCATCGTCGAGGACGTCGCGATCGAGCGTCAGATCGTCGGTCGAGGCGCCGGCGAAGAAGCTCGTCAGGCCCACGCGGTCGTAGGGGTGCCGGTCCTCCTCGCCGATGAGGGTCACCCGCCATTGCCCATCCGCCCGGCTGAGCAGGCTCTCGACGAAGCGGTGCGCGACCATGCCTGCGCCCACGACCACGACGTGCGTGCCGAGGGCAGGGGTGGAGCGCATGTCGTCACGGTACGCCCGGGATGTTGCCGGGGCGTCAGCACCATGTTTCGGGCTCTTGACGCGGTCGGGGTGGTCCATGGCATCTCCTGATCGACGGGGGTCTCTCGGTGACAGCGACGCTAGGGGCCGGGTGTTTCCTCACCCGGCGGGCTGCGGTTACCTCGAGCGAACGTTTCGCTCACAGCGCCGCGAGCCCTGATGTGAGGACGCAGGCTCAGCGGGAGCGGCCCGCGTCGGTAGGGTTGCGGACAGGAAGACGCGCACCAGACACGGGGGATGGCGATGCAAACGTGGCCAGGTTCGGCCTATCCACTCGGGGCGACATTCGACGGAAGCGGCACGAACTTCGCCCTGTTCAGCGAGGGTGCCGAGCGCGTGGAGCTCTGTCTCTTCGACGAGCAGGGTGGCGAGACCCGGATCGACGTGGTCGAGGTCGACGCGTTCGTCTGGCACGCGTACGTGCCGAACATCCAGCCCGGCCAGCGCTACGGATACCGGGTCCACGGACCGTTCGACCCCGCGAACGGGCTGCGGTTCAATCCCGCCAAGCTGCTGCTGGACCCGTACGCGAAGGCGGTGGAGGGTCGGATCGCGTGGGGCCAGCCGGTCTACGGCTACACGTTCGGCGAGCCCGACTCCCGCAACGACGACGATTCGGCGGCCGACATGATGAAGGGCGTGGTGGTCAACCCGTTCTTCGACTGGGCGGGCGACCGCAGACCCGACACCCCGTACTCCGAGACGCTGATCTACGAAGCCCACGTGCGCGGCCTCACGCAGCGGCATCCCGCGATTCCCGACGACATGCGCGGGACGTACAGCGCCCTCGCGCACCCGGCCATCATCGACCATCTGCTCGCAGTGGGGGTGACGGCGATCGAGCTGATGCCGGTCCATCAGTTCGTCGACGACGCGGTGCTGGCAGAGAAGGGCCTGTCGAACTACTGGGGCTACAACACGATCTCGTTCTTCGCCCCGCACAACGGGTACGCCGCCACCGGAGAGCGCGGGCAACAGGTGCAGGAGTTCAAGGGCATGGTCCGGGCCCTGCACGCCGCGGGGATCGAGGTGATCCTCGACGTCGTCTACAACCACACCGCCGAAGGCAACCATCTCGGTCCGACGCTGTCGATGCGCGGCATCGACAACGCGGCGTACTACAAGCTCGACGAGGAAGACCGGCGGTTCTACACCGACTACACGGGCACCGGGAACAGCCTCAACGTGCGCAACCCGCACTCGCTGCAGCTGATCATGGACTCGCTGCGCTACTGGGTGCTCGACATGCACGTCGACGGCTTCCGGTTCGACCTTGCCTCCGCGTTGGCGCGCGAGTTCTACGACGTGGATCGCCTCTCGGCCTTCTTCGAACTGGTGCAGCAGGATCCGGTGGTCTCACAGGTCAAGCTCATCGCCGAGCCGTGGGATGTCGGCCCCGGCGGCTACCAGGTCGGCAACTTCCCCCCGCAATGGACCGAGTGGAACGGCAAGTACCGCGACACGGTCCGTGACTTCTGGCGGGGTGAGCCGCAGGCGCTCGGCGAGTTCGCCTCACGTCTGACCGGGTCGGCAGACCTGTACGAGCACTCCGGACGCCGGCCGGTGGCATCCGTCAACTTCGTCACCGCCCATGACGGCTTCACGCTGCGAGACCTCGTCTCGTACAACGACAAGCACAACGACGCGAACGGCGAAGAGGGCAGAGACGGCGCAGACGACAACCGGTCCTACAACTTCGGCGTCGAAGGACCCACGGACGATCCGTCGGTGCTCACGCTGCGTGCCCGCCAGCAGCGCAACTTCCTCACCACGCTCCTGCTGTCGCAGGGGGTGCCCATGCTCTTGCACGGAGACGAGATCGGGCGCACGCAGGGCGGGAACAACAACGGCTACGCGCAGGACAACGAGACGACGTGGATCGATTGGGATGCCGCCGATCGCCCGCTGCTGGAGTTCACGGCCGCACTGGCCCGACTGCGGCGCGGCCACCCGACGTTCCGCCGCCGCCGGTTCTTCGAGGGCCGGCCGGTCCGCGAGACCGGCGACGCCTTGCCCGACATCGCGTGGCTGCGCCCTGACGGCACGCTGATGCGGCCCGAGGACTGGGACTCCGGTTTCGGCCGGGCGATCGGCGTCTTCCTCAACGGCGCGGGCATCAGCGAACGCGACCGGCGAGGCGAGGCGATCCGCGACCGCCACTTCATCGTGCTGTTCAACGCGGGGGACGACATCATCGACTTCCACATCCCCGTGGTGGAGCACAGTCCCGACTGGGAGGTCGTGGTCGACACGTCCGGCGAGCGCGCGGACTCGCAGCCCGTCAAGCCGGGCGACGTGGTCCGGCTCGAGGCGAAGTCGACCATCGTGCTGAGCGAGCATCCGCGCCGAGCGGCCGAACCCGACCACTCGGTCGCGGCGTCCCTCGCCGCACTCGCGGCACAGCGCGCGCCGGCCCACGCGCCGTCGGCTCAGGTGCGGACCTGAGGGCGAGCTGCGCAGACCCTGAGTCGAGACGCGGCCCCGCCCGGGTCAGTCCACGCCGAGCCACGACCGATCGGTCAGCACGATCGGCGCGCCGTCGGTCACCGCGACGGTGTGCTCGGAGTGAGCTCCCCGTGAACCATCGGCTGATCGCAGGGTCCACCCGTCCGGATCGGTGATGAGCTCGTCCGTCGTCTGCAGGAACCACGGCTCGAGCGCGACCACGAGTCCCGCGCGCAGCGGATACCCGCGTCCGGGCTTGCCGTCGTTGGGCACGTGCGGATCGCCGTGCATCACGCGCCCGACGCCGTGACCGCCGAAGTCGGTGTTGATCGAGTAGCCGTCGGCGTGAGCGACCTCGGCGATCGCCGCCGAGATGTCGCCGATGCGGTGGGCGGTCGTTGCGGCGGCGATCGCGGCATCCAGCGCGCGCTGGGTGGTGTCGATGAGCGCGAGGTCCTCGTCGCGGGGTGTTCCGACGACGAACGAGACCGCCGAGTCGGCGACCCAGCCGTCGATCGAGACCGCGAAGTCGAGCGTCACGAGATCGCCGTCGCGCAGCGCGTAGTCGTACGGCAGCCCGTGGAGGACGGCGTCGTTGATCGAGGTGCAGATGACCTTGCCGAACGGCCTGGCGCCGAAGGACGGGTGGTAGTCGATGTAGCACGACTCGGCACCGGCGCGGCGGATCAGCTCATGGGCGCGACGGTCGATCGCGAGCAGGTTGGTGCCCACCTTCGTCTCGTCGCGCAGCGTCGCCAGGGTCTCGGCGACGAACCGCCCCGCGGGGCGCATGGCCTCGATCTCGGCAGGCGTGCGCAACTCGATCATCGGGGGAGTCCTCTCGGTCCCTTCTATTCTGTCGGACGAGAGGGCGGCGGGCTGTGAGGATGCTCCGCGCCGCCTCCGCTCGGGCACCCGAGCGGCGCGACAGGCGTACGATCGAAGCCATGTGGGTGCGTCGTGCGTTCTTCGGCTGGCTCATTCCCGCCGCCTTCGTTCTGCCGCTGTGGCTGCTCGTGGGGTGGGCGATCTTCAACGCCGGCGGCTGGGCGTTCCTCTGGGTGCTCTTCCTCGCCATCCCCGGCGTCTTCGTGTGGCAGCTCCTGCTGACGCTTCTCGTGCGCGCCCGCGGCACGGTGCGGGCCCACCGGGCGGTGTCGTGGTGGGACGTGCTCGGGTTCACCGTGTGGCACGCCCTGGTGATCTCCCTCGGTTTCTTCGCCGAGAACTGGTGGGCTCCGGTGATGGTGGTGGCGATCCTCGTCGGGGTGGCGCTGTTCTGGCTCGCCCTGTGGCAGCTGTGGAGCGAGGCCCGGCCGTCGCGGCTGGTGATGCACACGTCCGGAGGTGCCGCCTTCCTCCCACCGCCGGCCGAGCGGGCCGAGCCGGCCGAACGGGACGTGTACATCGTCACCGAGAGGCAGTCGCCGCCGAAGCCCTGACCGTGTTTTGGCCGGGTGCGCCATCCATGGCAGAATAGATCTTTGTGCCCTGACAGGCTCTGCCTCAGGGGAGCCAGTCCATCCGCCGCTGCGTGGGTGGCATCGGGCACACGACATCCTTTTTCCTTCATCCCGCGGTCGACCTGTGGCGGCCGCAGAGAGAGACGATCATGCAGATCCTCGACGCCGTCGATGCGGCTTCGCTCCGCTCCGACATCCCCAAGTTCGGTCCCGGCGACACCGTGAAGGTGCACGTCAACATCACCGAAGGCAACCGTTCTCGTATCCAGGTGTTCCAGGGCGTCGTCCTCGGACGCTCGGGCGACGGTGTGCGCGAGACCTTCACGGTCCGCAAGATCAGCTTCCAGGTCGGCGTGGAGCGCACCTTCCCCGTGCACTCCCCGGTCATCGACCACATCGAGGTCGTCACGCGCGGTGACGTGCGCCGCGCGAAGCTCTACTACCTCCGCAACCTTCGCGGCAAGAAGGCCAAGATCAAGGAGAAGCGCGACAACTGACGCCCTTCCCGCGAAGCCCCGGACCCTGAGGTCCGGGGCTTCGTCGTTTCGCCGTCACCCGATCGGCCGTCGCGGGCATCGCGCGCGCCGGGAATGTGCGACCCTTGTTTCAGGCTCGTCGACCCACGGCGCGCCCGGTGAAGGAACCTGCATGACCACCGAGAAGTCGGCCCCCGCCGAACCGGCGCCCGCTCCGGGACAGGGAGCGCAGGCGACGACCCAGCCCCGACGGCGAGGGTGGATCGTCTTCCTCCGGGACGTCATCGTGATCATCCTGATCGCGGTCCTGGTGTCGTTCCTGGTGAAGACCTTCCTGGTGCGCTCGTTCTACATCCCGTCCGGCTCGATGGAGGAGACGCTCCACGTCGACGACAGGATCCTCGTCGACGAGATCACGCCCCGGTTCGGCGCCTACGAGCGCGGCGACATCGTCGTCTTCCAGGATCCGGGCGGCTGGCTGCCGCCGAGCACCGGCGAGGCCCGTCCGCCCGTGGTCGAGGCCGTCGAGTGGGTGCTGTCCTTGGTCGGTCTCGCGGCCCCAGACAGCGACGACCACCTCGTGAAGCGCATCATCGGCCTGCCGGGCGACCACGTCGTGTGCTGCAACGCCATCGGCCAGATCACGGTCAACGGGGTGCCCATCGACGAGAGCGCCTACATCCAGGTCCCCTCCGGCGAATCGGCCGCCTCGCGCGACCCGTTCGACGTCGTCGTGCCGGAGGAGAGCCTGTGGGTGCTGGGCGACAACCGCTACAGCTCCAAGGACTCCCGCTACAACACCGATCAGCCAGGCAAGGGCTTCGTGCCGCTGGAGAACGTGGTGGGGCGTGCGTTCCTCGTGACATGGCCCCTCGACAGGTTCGGCCTGCTCGACTTCCACCACGACGTCTTCTCCGGTGTTCCCGACGAAGCATCCGGGAGCACTCCCGACAAGGAGGACGCCGCGCCATGACCGTGGCCGAGCCGCGACTCACGCTCGAGCGCAGGCTCCTGCGTGAGCATGCGCTCGTCATCGCATGCGATGAGGTCGGCCGCGGCGCGCTGGCCGGGCCGGTCGCCGTCGGCGCCGCGGTGATCGACGCACCGCGCTCCCGCAAGCGCGTCCCGCAGGGGCTGCGGGACTCCAAGCTGGTTCCCGAGCTGCGCCGGGCGGATGTCGCAGCCCGCGCCGCATCGTGGGTCAGTGCCAGTGCCGTCGGCTGGGCCAGTTCTGCCGAGATCGACGAGATCGGCATCATGCGGGCTCTGGGCCTGGCCTCGCTGCGGGCGCTGGCCGACCTTCAGGCGCACGGCGTGGTGCCGCAGGATGCGATCGTGATCCTCGACGGCAACTACGACTACATCAGCCCCGCCGGCGGCTGGGACCTGAACGTGAGGCCGGTGATCAAGGCCGACCGCGACTGCGCGTCGGCCGCCGCGGCATCCGTCATCGCAAAGGTCGCGCGCGATGCGCTCATGACCGAACTGCACGATGAACTGCCGGCATACAACTGGGCGCGCAACAAGGGCTACGCCAGTCCCGACCACCGTGACGCGATCCGCGAGCACGGCATCAGCGCCCATCACCGGGCCTCGTGGTCGATCGCGGACGCGCCGACGCTGTTCTGACCGTTCGCCAGGCGCGGACCCGGGGGTCGCCGGGCCCTCCGCGCCCATAGGATGGAACCACCATGGATGACGACGTCTTCGAAGACTACGACCGTGAGCTCGAGCTCGCGCTGTACCGCGAGTACCGCGACGTCGTCTCGCAGTTCCAGTACGTGATCGAGACCGAGCGGCGGTTCTACCTCGCGAACGAGGTCAACGTCGTGCGCCGCGACACCGAGCACGACTTCTACTTCGAGATCTCGATGTCCGATGTGTGGGTCTGGGACATCTACCGCGCGGACCGCTTCGTGAAATCCGTACGGGTCCTCACCTTCAAGGACGTCAACGTCGAAGAGCTGACGCGTCGTGACTTCCACCTTCCCGAAGAGCTGTCGCTCGACACCTGAGCCCGGGCGAGCGGGGGATCGGCGGCTCCTCCACAAGCGGGCGTTTCACCTCCCTCTTCGCGGAGTGTGAACGGATCCCGCCTTCCGTCGGCCGGGAGCGTGCCCTGACGCGCGACGCTTCGTGTCATGGCAGACAAGGACGTGCTCGGGCGAGCGGGCGAGGATCGTGCCGCGCGCTACCTCGAGCAGCTGGGTTTCGAGATTCTCGACCGCAACTGGCGGTGCCGCGCGGGAGAGATCGACGTGGTCGCGGCGGATGCCTCCACCGTCGTCGTCGTCGAGGTCAAGACCCGACGGGGCGAGGCGTACGGTCATCCGTTCGAGGCGCTCGACGCCAGGAAACGAGCCCGGCTGTGGCGGCTGGCCGTGGCGTGGGCCGGGGCGCACCGCGATCAGGTCCAGGGGCGCCGCCTGCGCATCGACGCCGTCGGCCTGGTCGGCGCTGAGCCGGCGACCGCGCGCCTGGAGCACCTCGTCGACGTGGAAGTGCCGTGAGCGTCGCACGCACGTGGGCGGTCGCCCTCGTGGGCGCCGAAGGAGAGTGCGTCGAGGTCGAGGCGGATCTGTCGAACCAGCAACCCGACTTCCGGATCATCGGGCTGCCCGACAAGGCCCTTAACGAAGCCGTCCAGCGGGTGCACAACGCGTGCGCGAACAGTGCGACGCCGCTGCCGCGCCGACGGCTGACCGTGAACCTCTCGCCCGCGAGTCTCCCCAAGCAGGGGTCAGGCTTCGACGTCGCGATCGCGGTGGCTTCGCTGGCGACCGAGACGCCGATGGATGCCGCGTCCGTGGCCTCGACCGTGCATCTGGGCGAACTCGGCCTGGACGGGCGGCTGCGTCCGGTCCCCGGCATCCTGCCCGCGGTGGTCGCGGCGCGCCGCGACGGCCATCGACGGGTCGTGGTGCCACATGCCAACGGACCTGAGGCTCGACTCGTCGACGACATCGAGGTGCTCGCGGCGACCAACCTGGGCGAGGTCGTCGCCTGGCACGGCGCGGAGGTCGATGTCCGCGACGAGGCACCGGTGGCCCTGCCCGATGACGACGCGCCGTCGGCGGAGCAGCTGGATCTCGCCGACGTGATCGGCCAGCCCGACGCGGTCGAGGCGCTCGTCGTCGCGGCCGCCGGAGGCCATCACCTCCTCATGTGCGGACCACCCGGCGCGGGCAAGACCATGCTGGCCCGCCGGCTGCCCGGCATCCTCCCCGAGCTCGATGACCGCGCCGCGCTGATGAGCGCGTCGATCCGCAGCCTCACCGGCGCGCGCGTGGTCGAGCTCTCTCGAACGCCGCCGTTCGAGGCACCTCACCACAGTGCCAGCGTGGCGGCGCTCGTGGGGGGCGGCTCCCGCGTGCTGCGACCGGGTGCCATCGCTCGCGCATCGGAGGGCGTGCTGTTCCTCGACGAGGCCGGTGAGTTCCAGGCCAGCGCGCTGGACGCCCTCCGGCAGCCGCTCGAGATCGGGGCGATCACGATCCACCGCTCCGGCACGAGCGCCCGGTATCCGGCCCGATTCCAGCTCGTCCTGGCGACGAATCCGTGTCCGTGCGGCGATTACGGCATCCGAGGCGGAACGTGCACCTGCCCTCCGGCGGCGATCCGTCGCTACCTCGGCAGACTGTCCGGACCGCTCCTGGATCGCATGGACATCGAACTCACGCTCTCCCGCGTGTCGGTGGCGCACCGATCGTCGCCCTCCTCCCAGCTCTCGACGGCGGCGGCCCGCCAGCGGGTCGCCGAGGCGCGGGAGCGCGCCGCCGCGCGCTTGTCGGGCACACCCTGGCGGGTGAACGCGGACGTGCCGGGCACGTGGCTTCGTGAAGGACCGGCCGCTCCGTCTCCCACCGTTCGGCGGCCGCTCGATGCGGCGCTGCACCGCGGCGCACTGACGCTGCGTGGATTCGATCGTGTCCTCCGCGTCGCTTGGTCGCTCGCCGATCTCGAGGGCCGTACGCAGCTCGGCGTGGACCACATCGGACGCGCTCTCTACCTCAAGAAGGGAATCGCCTTGTGACCACGTTCGACTGCTCCCCGGAAGCCGCACGGAGCGCGCTCTCGTTGTTCGAGGAGCCTCCGGGGGATGCCACCTCCGCTGCCGATCGTTACGCCACGGTGGTCTGGTGCCATCTGACCGAGCCCGGCGATTCCATCGCGCACCGTGTCGTCGCCTCCCGCGGTGCCGCGGCCGCGCTGCGCGCAGTGGTCGAGGACGCGCCCCTGCCGGAGCTGACCGGGCGCGAGCGCGCCGACGCGCGCAAGCGCTGGCTCCCGCGCCTGTCAGCCCGGGACGTCGCCGACGCGCTGCGCATCGCTCACGCTCGCGACGTCTCGCTCGTGACCGCCCGCGATGCGACCTGGCCGACGCAGCTGGACGATCTCGATGTTCATGCGCCGCTGTGCCTGTGGGTGCGGGGCGATCCGGCCGCCCTGACGCGGCTGCGCCCGTCGGTTGCGCTGGTGGGCGCGCGAGCCGCGTCTTCCTACGGCGATCACGTCGCGATGGAGCTCGCTGCCGATCTCGCCGGGGGAGGCATCCCCGTCGTCTCCGGGGGCGCGTACGGCATCGATGGCGCGGCGCACCGGGCTGCGCTGGCAGTCGGCGGGCTGACGGTCGCACTGCTGGCCGGGGGCGCCGAGCGTGCCTACCCCGCGGGTCACACGCGCCTCATCGACGATGTCGTGGCGACCGGTGCGGTGGCGAGCGAAGTGCCCTGCGGATCGGCGCCGACCAAATGGCGGTTCCTGCAGCGCAACCGCCTCATTGCGGCGATCGCCGATGCGACAGTCGTCGTCGAGGCGGGCTGGCGCAGCGGCTCGCTGAACACCGCCGGTCATGCCGCCGCGCTGTCCCGGCAGCTGGGCGCGGTGCCCGGTCCGATCACGTCGGCGACATCGGCCGGAACGCACCGCCTGCTGCGCGAGTTCGGCGCGGCGTGCATCACCGGTGCGCAGGACGTACGCGAGATGCTCGGCATGACCGGTGGCTCGTGCGCACCGCCGGAGGCCAGTACCACGTCGCGCGGCACAGAGACGGATCCTCGGACCGATGACACCACCCGCGTCCGAGACGCTCTCAGCACGCGGACGTGGCGGGATGCCTCGGACATCGCCCGCCGCGCTGGTATGACGCCGGCCGACACAGAGGGGGTTCTGGGACTGCTCCAGCTCGAGGGCAGTGCGCAGCGAGCGTCCGCCGGATGGCGTCTGACGTCGAATGCGCGGTGACCTTCCCTTCGCCGAGATCGCGGACGCCGTGGATCGCAGGCTAACCGCACGAAGACGTTGCTTCCGAGCGTCACGGCACCCGGCAGGCAGGGAGGAGCACGTCGATGAGCGGGAGGAACGACCGAAGGGGTGCGCGCCGCCGTGCGAGGGATCTAGAGACCTGAGTCCATTGAGAGCGGGCACACGCGGTGGCTACCGTCGATCCATGATCGATACCCCTGCGCCCCGCAGAATGCGATGGTGGCTCATCGCGGCGGGCGTCGCAGTGCTCGCGGTCGTCGTCCTGATCGGCCTAGGCGTCGCGGGGTCGCTCCGCGCACAGACGGAGCCCAACGCGGCGGACTCGCCGCCTTCCGCGCCCGCCGCCGAGCCGCGACCCGCGGCCACCCCCGAACAGGCGTATGCCCTGTCGCTGCCGGTGCTCGGTGACTGGCTTGAGAACGACTTCGGCAACGCATGGATCGTGACCGCGGCGACGCTCGAAGCGGCAGCCGCCGCGCTCGACCATGCAGCGCTCGACGACGTGGACTACGCGAAGTGGTTGGCGACTTTTGAAGGTGTCGTCACCGTTGCCGACGCCGTAGCGGACGGCGACCAGAAGGCTGCGCTGGCCGCGTTCGATCCGCTTCTCGCGGGTCACCCGGGCCCGTATGCCGACGTCGTCGTAGACCGCGCGCTGTCACCGACGCCATACCAGGACGCTGCGGAGCGGCTCGCCAAGCTCGAGTCGGCGATTGCCGCGGAAGACCGGGGTGCGGCGCGTCGGGCGTCCGGTGATATGGCCGAGGCGCTCGCCGAGGTCGTGCTCGCGGCCCAGATCGACATCCCGAGCGATGCCGGCGGGGTGCTGATCGAGCTCCTGCCCGCCTTCCGAGCGGTGGACGACGTCCAGGATGCCGTACTCGACGGTGCCGCGGGCGACGCGGCCGCAGCCGCCACCGCCCTTCGCGCCTCCTTCGAGGCCTTCGAGGAGTGGTACCGGGCTGAGACCGGGTGACGACCGTCACCCAGCCCGGCGGTCCCACACATCTCGCGACTCGCACGCATTTCGGGCCGCTACCTCACGGCCCGGTCCCGACGCATCCACACCCCGTACCCGACATCGAGGAACCCCGATCATGAATCGCACGAAGACGCCCCGAGCCCCGCGGCGGCTGCGCCTGTCCCTTGCCGCGATCGGGGTTGCCACGGTCCTCGCCGCGACGCTCTTCGGGAACGCGGCGTCTGCGCAGGAGGCCACACCGGCGCCGTCCTCGGAGACGAGCCAGACGCCGACGTCACCCGCCACGGAAGTGCCACCCGCACCCACGACGGAGCCGCCACCACCGGAGTCCCCAGAGCAGGAGCCCCCGGTGGGCGAGCAGCCGGCGCCCGATCCGGCGGAGCCCTCATCGCTGCCCCAGGCGACGAATTCCATCGTTCGTGCGGCGGTGCCCACCGCGGCGACCGGCTTCAAACTCCAGTACGCCTTCGGGTCCGGCGTGCAGCCAGCCGACCGCCACAACGACTCTGACGTCGCCCCTGAGGCGAGCTTTGACTGGTCGGACGCAGGAACGCACTACCTGCAGTGGGACTATCCGATGCCGGAGGATGGCCACCACTCGGTCACCTTCACGGCGGCCCTGGTCGATTACGGCACTCAGACCGACTACGAGGTGCGGTACACGTCGACGATCGCCCGCACCGGCGGCTCGATCAGCGTGCGCACCGACTGCGAAATCCTGAAGGGCGGGGCGCCCGCCGAACAGGACCGTACCCCCTTCGCGTGTCAAGGCGCATCGGCGCAGACGGCCTCGGGCGCCGTGCTCGTGGGCGGGAGCGTGTCGCCGCTGAACTGGTCGACGATCACGGGCATCATCGATGTACGCAACGACGGCAAAGGCCCCCGCATCTCGCTCGGCGAGGGCACGTTCTCGACCGCGAACCAGCAGCGTCGCATCATCATGAACGGGACCGCCTGGTACCCGCTCGACGCGACGGTCGAGGAGCAGCGCGCGCTGCCCTACGCGACGATCCCGAACGGCGGCCAGCTGACCTGGATGGCGGCGCAGCAGGAGTTCGGCGTCTCGCAGACCGAGCCCGACACGCATGCGCAGGCGACCTTCGCCTACCGCATCCATCTCGACGGTGAGCCGACACCGTACTGGATCAACGGGTGGGCCGAGAACTACAAGTACCTCCAGGGGAGCGAGCCCTCGGCAACCTGCTCCATCTTCCTCGGTGACCCGAACAGCAGCGGCAAGAAGGTGGTCGAGCGGACTCCCTTCACCTGCGAGCCGACCGCCATGTCGAAACCCAATATTCACACCCACGACGACACGACCTTCCAAGTGCGGATGGCGGTCGTCGACACGCTGACGAACCAGGCCGACGCCAAGCTGCGCGGCATCGCCGAAGCCTGCGGGGACGGGGGCGACGGCTGCATCCAAACCGTAGGCGAGCCGGCACTGCACGTTTCCGATGCAGCGCAGGCGCGGGTCATCGAGGCGAACCCCAACACCCAGGGCCGACCCGAGGCGAAGGAGTGGAAATTCGAGAAGACCTGGAGTCGGGAGGTGACCGACTCCGTCGAGGAGACGTTCGGGGTGAAGTACAGCTATGAGGTGGAAGTGGAATTCACGCCCGGAGTGACGGCCAAGGAAGGTATCGAGATCAGCAACGAGATCTCGTACGGATACGACCTCACGAAGGGGCTCGAGTACACGTTCGCGGACTACTCGTCCATTCCCTATGGCGCCATCGGGTCCTACGTCCAGTTCGACGCGTGGAACGTCTACCACGGCGACGTCTTCTTTCTCGGCGACGGGTCCTGGTACCAGGTAACGGGTACGACGATCACGGTTCCGATCGATGTGGCGGCCTATGGCGCCGAGTCCGTGCTCGACGGCCACATCGACGCGAAACCGGGGGCGGGAATCGGCAACGTGCAGTTCCGGTGCGTCTGGGACGACGCGCATGTGGCGAACGTCCTGCTGCACAACTCGACCCTGGAGGCGCTCACGGCTTGCCAGATCCCCGACACCTGGAGTGACACGGTTCCCCCCGTGCCGGGGGTGGAGCTGGATCCCGACCTCATCAGGGACGCGCGGGCCGTGCTCGCCGACGATCTCGATGAGCTGAACGCTCGCCTCCACGACGACGCAGCCAAGCTGGCAGAGAAGGGCGGCGAGTAGCCGGCCCGGCCCATCCCGCGATGACGTCTGGCGGAGCGTCGCGCGGCGATCGTCGGCGGCGGGGAGCAAGCTGACGGGGTGAGAATGGATGAGGCCGCAGAACTCTACGTTCGGCACCTGACGGAGGTGCGCCGGCTCTCGCCGGCGACGGTGAGGGCGTACCGTTCCGATCTTGCGAGCCTCGTTGCCGCATGCGGCCGTGGAGAACTCGGGGACGTCGACCTCGAGGATCTGCGCGAGTGGCTGTGGCGGGCCGTGCAGGCCGGTGACGCCCGGTCGACGATCGCACGGCGGACGGCCGCGGTTCGCGGATTCTTCGCGTGGGCCGCCGAGACGGGCGTGATCGAGGACGACGCCAGCCTCCGGCTGGTCGCCCCCAAGCGCGGCAGGACGCTTCCACAGGTGGCGACGACAGATGTGCTGGAAACCGTGCTGGCGCGGCTGTCGGTCGCGGCGGCGGACGGGGACCCTGTGGCATTGCGAGATCACGCGATCGTCGAGCTGTTGTACGGCTCCGCGGTGCGCGTGTCGGAGCTGTGCGGCCTGGACATCGATGACATCGATCCACAGCGGCGCACCGCGCGGGTTCTCGGCAAGGGGGCGAAGGAGCGGGTCGTCCCGTTCGGACTGCCCGCGATGGCCGCGGTCGACGCGTATCTCGTGCGAGGGCGTCGAGCGCTGCTGTCTCGACGAAGCGCGCCGGACGGTGAGGCGGCGCTCTTCCTCGGGGCCCGAGGGGCCAGGATCGCGCCACGGTCGGTGTACGCGCTCGTCGCGCGCGAGCTCGGACCCGAGCTCGGCGGCACTGTCGGACCGCACGCCCTGCGCCATTCCGCCGCGACACACCTGCTCGACGGAGGTGCGGACCTGCGGGCGGTGCAGGAGATCCTCGGACACGCGAGCCTGGGGACGACCCAGATATACACCCACGTCTCGAGCGAGCGTCTTGCCGCGTCGTATCGCCTGGCCCACCCCCGCGCGTAGCGGCGGGAGACGCATGACGCTCTCGCACTGCATGGACCGGGGGATGCGGAGCACGGATTCAGCAGCACGGCAGCAGGACGGCCCGTGGCACCCCGCCCAGCATCAGGAGAGGATTCACGTACTCCCCGTGCAGGCGCACACCGAAGTGCAGCGAACCGGGTGAAGCATGCCCGCCGAGGCCGACCTCGCCGACCGCGTCGGAGCGAGCCACAGGTGTCCCCGGTCGCAGGTCGGTGACGATCGGCTCGAAGGTCGTCACGAGACCGTCGCCGTGATCGATGGTCAGGATGCCGCGCCCAGCGACCTGCCCGGCGAACGCCACTGTGCCCGCCGCCGGAGTGCGCACGCCGGCATCGTCCAGCGGACGCAGGTCGATGCCTCGATGCCCCGGGCCGTAGCGGTGGGGCGGCGCGACGAACTCGCGCTCGAGGCGGAACCGCTCGAGGGGCCAGACCCAGTCCGGTCCGTCCTCCGTCGCGATCACGAGCACGGGCGCGAGATCCGGCGGCGAGGCATGACCCCGTTCGGCGAGGAGGGCGCCGGCGAGGAGGACGGTGAGGGCCACGGCGGGGATCGCCAGAAGCCGATGGAGTCGACGGGACGGATGCTGACGCATGTCTCGAGCCTCGTCTGAGGGATCCGGGAGCGGATGCCGATTCCCCGGGTCCGTGGACAGCTGCTCTGCGCTCCACGCCGGGGGAGGAGCCGCTGCTGATACACTGGAGCCCGCACTCCGCTCGTCGGAGTGACTCCGCGTGCCCACAGCGCTGCATCGCCGGTACTCCCGGCCCCCGAGCTTGTCGAAGGGTGCGGCGCGGCATCCACTCCCATCGGTCCTCTCGTGCGAGCGAGTGGCGGGACTGTGCCGGGCACCAGGCACGCCGGCACCCCGCCGGCGAGATCAGAACCGCAACAGGCGCCCCGGCGCCGGAACAGGAGAACGGCCATGGCCGTCGTCACCATTCGCCAGCTGCTCGACAGCGGCGTGCACTTCGGACACCAGACCCGTCGCTGGAATCCGAAGGTCAAGCGCTTCATCCTCACCGAGCGCAGCGGCATCCACATCATCGACCTGCAGCAGTCGCTCGCGTACATCGACAAGGCGTACGAGTTCGTCAGGGAGACTGTCGCGCACGGCGGCACCGTCCTCTTCGTCGGCACCAAGAAGCAGGCGCAGGAAGTCATCGCCGAGCAGGCGACGCGCGTGGGCCAGCCCTACGTGAACCAGCGCTGGCTGGGCGGGCTCCTCACCAACTTCCAGACCGTGTCGAAGCGCCTCGCGCGCATGAAGGAGCTCGAGGAGCTCAACTTCGACGACCCGGCAGCGAGCGGCTTCACCAAGAAGGAGCTCCTGCTCAAGAAGCGCGAGCTTGACAAGCTGCACAAGTCGCTCGGCGGCATCCGCAACCTGCAGAAGACCCCGTCGGCGATCTGGGTGGTGGACGCCAAGCGCGAGCACCTCGCCGTCGACGAGGCCGCCAAGCTCGGCATCCCGGTGATCGGCATCCTCGACACCAACGCCGACCCCGACGAGTTCCAGTACCCGATCCCCGGCAACGACGACGCGATCCGTTCGGTGAGCCTGCTCACGCGCATCATCGCCGACGCGGCCGCCGAGGGCCTCATCCAGCGCCACCAGCCGACCGAGGAGTCCGCTGACGCCGAGCCGCTGGCCGACTGGGAGCGCGAGCTGCTCGAGCAGGGCGCGCCGGTCACGGGTGACGCCGAGGTCTCGATCGCTGCGACCGAGACCGAGGCGGACGCCGCCGGTGCCGCCGCGCACGACGAGGCGATCGCCGACGCCGCGGGCGAGACGACCGAGGCCGTCGCCGAGGCCGAGGCCGAGGCATCCGCCGTCGACGCCGAGGCCGTTGCCGACGCCGCCGAATCCGCCGTCGCGGACGCCGACGTCACCGACGCCGCAGCGGCGTCCGACGCCGACAAGTAACGGTTCTCCTCCATCAGCAACGCCTGGGCGGGGTCGCGATGCGGCCCCGCCCAGGCATCCGGGAATCCACCACAATCAAGGAGCCGCCACCCATGGCAAACTTCACGATCGCCGACATCAAGGCGCTGCGCGACCAGCTCGGCACGGGCATGGTCGACACGAAGAAGGCGCTCGAAGAGGCCGACGGCGATGTCGAGAAGGCCGTCGAGATCCTGCGCCTGAAGGGCGCGAAGGGCAACGCCAAGCGCGCCGACCGTTCCACGAGCGAGGGCCTGGTCACCGCTCGTGAGCAGGACGGCAAGGTCACGCTGATCGAGCTCGCGTGCGAGACCGACTTCGTCGCGAAGAACGACCGCTTCATCGCGCTGGCCGACAAGGTCGCGGATGCCGCGGCCGCGGTCGCCGCCGACTCGGTCGAGGCCGCCCTCGCGGCGCCCGCCGGCACGCAGACCGTCGCCCAGCTGATCGACGACGAGGCCGCGATCATCGGCGAGAAGGTCGAACTGCGCCGCGTCCGCACCCTGAGCGGCGACAAGTTCGAGGTCTACCTGCACAAGACCAGCAAGGACCTTCCCCCGCAGGTCGGCGTGGTGCTGGCCTACTCGGGAGACGACGCCGAGACGGCTCGCAGCCTTGCGCAGCACATCTCGTTCGCGAACCCGTCGTACCTCACGCGCGACGAGGTCCCCGAGGCCGAGGTCGAGAAGGAGCGCGAGATCGTCACCGAGATCTCGCGCAACGAGGGCAAGCCGGAGGCCGCGCTTCCGAAGATCGTCGAGGGACGCGTGAACGCGTTCTTCAAGCAGGTCTCGCTCCTCGACCAGGACTACGCCAAGGACAACAAGCAGTCCGTGGCCCAGGTGGCCAAGGACGCAGGGCTCACCCTGACGGGCTTCGCCCGCTTCAAGGTCGGCGCCTGAGACATCGAGAGGGCCCGCATCGGAATCCGATGCGGGCCTTTTCTCATGCCCTTCGGTAGTTTGTCGTCAACGAGAGGACCACAGTGATCAACGAGACCACCGGACGCCGCCGCGTCCTCCTGAAGCTGTCCGGCGAGGCGTTCGGAGGCGGTCAGCTGGGTGTGAACCCGGACGTCGTGAGCCAGATGGCGCGCGAGATCGCCGCTGCGGTCGACCGGGTCGAGATCGCAGTCGTGGTCGGCGGCGGCAACTTCTTCCGCGGCGCGGAGCTCAGCCAGCGCGGCATGGACCGAGGTCGGGCCGACTACATGGGCATGCTCGGCACCGTGATGAACGCGCTCGCGCTCCAGGACTTCCTCGAGCAGGCAGGCGCCGCCACGCGGGTGCAGTCCGCCATCTCGATGACGCAGGTCGCCGAGCCGTACATCCCACGCCGCGCTGAGCGCCACATGGAGAAGGGCCGCGTCGTCATCTTCGGCGCCGGCGCCGGGCTGCCGTACTTCTCGACCGACACGGTGGCCGCGCAGCGGGCACTCGAGATCGGCGCCCAGGAGGTGCTGGTGGCGAAGAACGGCGTGGACGGCGTGTACACCGCGGATCCGAAGAAGGATGCCTCGGCCACCCGCATCGACCGGATCACCTACCTCGATGCGCTCCAGCGAGGGCTCAAAGTCGTCGATTCGACCGCGTTCAGCCTCTGCATGGACAACCGGATGGACATGCGCGTGTTCGGCATGGAGCCGTCGGGCAATGTCACCCGCGCGTTGCTCGGCGACTCGATCGGCACGCTGGTCACGGCCTGACGGCCACCCGCCGATACACTTGACCCGCCCCATCAACGCGAAGGAGACACTGTGATCGCGGACGTCTTGGCCGAAGCCGGAGCGCGCATGGACCGCGCCGTCGAGGCTGCGAAGGAGGACTTCGCGACGGTTCGCACCGGGCGCGCGAACCCGCAGCTGTTCCAGAAGGTCCTCGTCGACTACTACGGCACCCCCACACCGCTGGCGCAGCTGGCTTCGATCAACAGCCCCGAGGCGCGGTCGCTGATCATCACCCCGTACGACAAGTCGGCGCTGAAGGCGATCGAGCAGGCCATCCGCGACGTCCCGAATCTGGGCGTCAACCCCACCAACGACGGCAACATCGTGCGCGTCACGATGCCCGAGCTCACGCAGGAGCGCCGCAAGGAGTACGTCAAGCTGGTGCGCTCCAAGGGCGAGGACCACAAGGTCCACCTGCGCGGCATCCGGCGCAAGGCGAAGGACGACCTCGACGCCCTCAAGAGCGAGGTCGGCGAGGACGAGCTCGGCCGCGCCGAGAAGGAGCTCGACGCCCTCACGCGTGCGCACGTCGACGCGATCGACGACGCGCTCAAGCGCAAAGAGGCCGAACTCCTCGAGGTCTGAGGTCCGGCCATGACCGACGCACCCGGGGGATCCGACAGCGGGAGCGAGCCGCGGGACATCCCGCGCACGCGCCGCGAGATGGGCGAATCGCGCCGCCCTGTCGACCCCAACGATCCCGCGGCCATGCTGCAATCCCACCTGCGGGCGGCGCGGAGCGAACTCGAGAGCCAGGTCGCGCAGGCCAAGGCGGAGTTCGAGGAGGCAAACGAGCGCATCAAGGAGCGCACCGGGCGAGACCTGATCCTCGCGATCCTGATCGGCCTCGCGATCGGCGCGGTGCTGCTGGGCTCGCTGCTCTTCGTCAAGTGGGCGTTCCTCGTGTTCGCTCTTGCCGCAGTGCTGCTGGCGATCTTCGAGTTCTCGCGCGCCCTGTCGGCGAGCGGGCGTCGTGTCGACCTGGTTCCGCAACTCGCCTCGGGCGCCGTGATCGTCGTCGCGGCCTACTTCGTGGACGCCTGGCTGCAGTGGATCGTGCTGTTCGTCTGCCTCGCCGTTGTGGTCGTATGGCGCCTCGTGGTGCAGATGGCGTCCAGCGACGGGCGCACCTACGGGATGGTGCTGGGCGATGTCCTGGTCGGCGCGTTCATCCAGCTCTACGTGTCATTCCTCGCGAGCCTGTGCATCCTGCTGCTCGCGCAGGATCGCGGGGAGTGGTGGGTGCTCGCCTTCATCATCGTGGCCGTCGCGGTCGACACCGGCGCCTACGTCGCGGGCATCTCGTTCGGCAGGCATCCGATGGCACCGCGGATCAGCCCCAAGAAGACATGGGAGGGCTTCGCCGGCGCTGCGGTCGCGGCGATGCTGGCGGGCGTCCTGGTCGGCATGTTCATGCTCGGCCTCGACTGGTGGATGGGGCTCGTGTTCGGCATCCTTATCCTCGGCACGGCGACCGCCGGCGACCTGGGAGAATCGATGATCAAGCGCGATCTCGGCATCAAGGACATGAGCTCGTGGCTTCCCGGACACGGTGGCGTGCTCGATCGCCTCGACTCGATCCTCCCGTCGACGGTCGCGGCACTGGCCCTGTACTACCTCTTCACCCCCTTGGCGGCAATGTGACTCTCAGCACCGTGACTCCCCGCACCGTGGCGGAGCTCTCGTGACGGCTCCGGAAGCCGCTGCCCGCGCATCCTTCCCGGAGGCCCACGGGCGGGAGAAGGGCTACGACAAGCACGCGGTCGACGAGTTCATGGACCGGGCGCGCGCGGCGTTCGAGGCCGGCTCCGACGATCTGTCCTCGACGGACGTCCGCCATGCCGCGTTCCCGCTGGTGCGCCACGGGTACGCCATCGCGTCCGTGGACGCCGCTCTCGGACGCATCGAGGACGCCTTCGCGGCGCGGGAGCGGGCGGACGCCATGTCGCGCGCCGGCGCGCGGGCCTGGGTCGGCCACACACGCGAGACCGCGCAGACGGTGCTCGACCGTCTCTCACGGCCGCGCCGGCACCGGTTCGACCGGGTGTCGGCGCTGCGCTACGGCTACCGGATCGACGAGGTCGACCTCGTGTCGGACAAGATCTCGCGCTACCTCGAGACGGGCGATTCACTCACCGCCGAGCAGGTCCGCTCGGTCGCGTTCCGTATGCAGCGGGGCGGCTACCGCGAGGTGCAGGTGGACGCCGTCCTCGATGCCGTCGTCGAGGTCATCCTCGCGGTCCGGTGACGCGCCTACGCGATCGGATGGCATGCCGCGGGGGCCATGGCTAGAATCGGGACCACTGTGACTTCCGGAACCGAGCTGACCCCGACCCGGCGCGCCCGGCGTCAGTCTGTCTCGACCGTCGTCGCCAGGCCGGTTCCGGCCTCCGTGCGCCGGGCGCCCGCACCCACCCGGTGGTCCCGCCGCCGCGGCGTGCTCGGGGTGTTCGCAGCCTTCGCGGCGGTCGGCTTCGTCGCCGCCTACATCGGTCCGACCGGTCTCGCGCTGACTCAGGCCAGCGCCGAGGAGAACCCGCCGATCTCGCTGTACGCCAGCTCGCTGGGCGACATCCAGAGGGTCGTCGCGGCCGAGGATGCCGAGCCTGCCGAGCCCACTGCGCTCGACCGAGGCGGGTACACGGTGTTCGTGAAGCCGAAGCCGACGCCCACGCCGAGGGTGCAGGCGCGGAGCACAGGTTCCACGTCAGGGGGCTGGCGACCGCCGTTCGTCACCCCGGACCCCGGGTCTGCCCAGGCCATCGCCTACGACATGGTGCTCGCGCGCGGCTGGGGCGACGACCAGTTCGCCTGCCTCGTCGCGCTGTGGAAGAAGGAATCCGGCTGGCGGGTCAACGCCTACAACGCCTCGAGCGGTGCCTACGGCATCCCGCAGGCCCTTCCCGGCAACAAGATGGCCGCGGCCGGTGCCGATTGGGAGACCAATCCCGCAACGCAGATCGCATGGGGACTGGGCTACATCGGCGGACGCTACGGCACGCCCTGCGGCGCGTGGGATCACTCGCAGCGGGTCGGCTGGTACTGAGCCATGCCGCGGTCTCATCGCCGCCGCCCCGATCCCAGCGGCGACGACTCTCTCGAGCGCCTGCTGGCGGGATGGAAGCGCACCGAGATGCGGCGCGGTGTGGAGTGGACGGTGCAGCCGGTCTCGGCTGTGCAGGCGCAGAAGCCCTATATCTGTCCCGGCTGCGGGCGCCAGATCGACGTCGGCGTCGCGCATCTGGTCGCGTGGCGCGCTGACGGCGTGCTGGGCGACGCAGCCGACCTGGCTGCGCGACGTCACTGGCATCAGCACTGCTGGAAGGTGGCCTGACATGGAGATCCGCGGTCCGATGCAGTTGCCCGCGCGGCGTGAGGAGATCGAGCTCGAGACGCTGGACGGGCTGACGCTCGTCGGCGAGCTCGCTCTGCCGGAGGGGCGAGACCCGGTCGCGACGCTGGTGACGCTTCACCCGCTACCCACAGCGGGCGGGTTCATGGACTCGCACATCATCCGCAAAGCCGCGGCGCGGCTGCCCGCCCTGGCGGATCTCGCCGTGCTGCGTTTCAACACGCGTGGCACGTCATCGCCGCGCGGTACGAGCGAGGGGGCGTTCGACGGCGGACGTGCCGAAGCCTTCGATGTCGCGGCCGCGATGGACTTCGTGGACGAACGGGAATTGCCGCGTCCCTGGCTGGTGGGATGGTCGTTCGGCACCGAGCTGGCGCTGAAGTACGGCCGCGATCACGCCATCGAGGGGGCCGTGCTGCTCTCGCCGCCGCTGCATCGCGCGACGGACGCCGAGGTCGCCGCGTGGGCCGGTGACCCGCGCCCGCTGATCGTCGTGGTGCCCGAATTCGACGACTATCTTCGTCCGGATGCCGCCGCGGAGCGCTTCGCGAGCGTGCCGGAGGCTGTCCTCATCCCGGTCGAGGGCGGGAAGCATCTGTGGGTCGGAGAGGCCCAGACGCGGCGTGTGCTCACCGAGATCGTCGCCGCGGTCAACCCCGATGCGCTCCCGCTGCCCACCGAATGGGACGGACCGGTCCTCGTCGGCGCGTGATCACCGCTCGTTCTGACGGGGGATCACGACCTGGCGGTAGATGATCAGGATGCTCGCGGCCACGGGGATCGCCACCAGCGCGCCCAGGAGGCCCAGCAGCGATCCTCCGGCGAGTGCGGCGATGACCACGACCGCCCCCGGCACCGCGACGGCACGCCCCATGATGCGCGGCGAGATGATGTACGCCTCGATCTGCATGTAGATCAGGTAGTAGATCGCGGCGATGATCGGCGCCGTCGCGGGCGTCCCGAGCCCCGGGATCAGACATGTCAGCACGATGATCGTCGAGCCGGTGAGCGTTCCCACCAGCGGGATGAGCGAGAAGAAGAACGCGATGACGGCCAGGACGGCAGGGAACGGTGCCCCGATGATCGTGAGGAGGATGGCGCTCAGGACGCCGTTGATCACACCGAGGCTCACCTGCCCGATGACGTAGTAGCCGACCGAATCGGTGATCTGCTCGCCCAGATCGATGAAGCGTGCGCGCTTGGATGCGGGAACGAGCTGGTAGACCGCGCGCTTGAGGTTGGGGGTGGAGGCCGTGAAGTAGATCGTCAGGATGAGGATGATGAACGCACCGCCGAACCCGGCGATGATCGAACCCACCACGGCGATGATGCCGCCCCCGATCTCGCCTCCGATGGCGCCGATGTCGAGGGAGGCGTACCAGTCCTCGACGTACGCCCAGGCGTCGTCGACGTTCAGCGCGGGGAAGACGGCGTGGAGCCAGTCCTGGATCCCGCCGACGGGGTCGTCGAAGACGCCGTCCTCGGCGAGCTTCTGGATCTCGGCCACGAGCTGGCCGATCTGCTGCACGATGATCGGCACGATCATGAGGATGATTCCCGCGAAAGCGGCGAGCACCGCCAGGATCGTGAGTAGGACCGCCGCCCACCGCGGGAGCTTGCGGCGTTCCAGCCACGAGACGACGGGCTCCAGGCCCAGCGAGAGGAACAGCGCCGTGCCCACGTAGAGCAGGATCGTCGACAGCGTCTGGATGCTGCCGATCAGCAGCAGCCCCAGGCCGACACCGAGCGTGGCGACCAGCGCCACGCGGAACGGGTTGTGGATCTTCACCGGACGGATCCCCTCCTCGACGTGATCGCCGCTCTGCCTGTCAGGTCAGGATACGCATGACTGACGTCCAGCCCCGGGAATGGTGCCTCCCGGGCCGCTTTCAGGTCATGTTCGCTAGTCTGAAATGTCGAATCGAAGGACCGTGCCCTGAACGCGTGTCCTCGGAAAGGTGTACTTCGTGCGTTTCGTGTGGGCCGTTGCGGCGTTCGTGCTCGCCGCCGTGATGATCGGGGCGGGCATCGCCCAGCGAACGATCTTCCAGGGACCCCGGACCGAGACCGCGTCGATCTCGGTCGAGGAGGAAGCTCCCTACCTGATGATCGACGGGGCAGTGCTCAACCAGATGCCCGGCACGCAGACGCTGCGCGTGCAGGGGGAGGGCGACCTCTTCGCCTCGTACGGGCGCGCTGCCGACGTCCAGGCCTGGCTGTCGGATGCCGAATACAACCGTGCCAGCGTGAACGACGAGGGCGAGGTCGTGACCACTCTCGTCGAACCCGAGCCGGTCGATCCGTCCGACGCCGAAACCGGTCAGGCCGCCGACCCGGCGACCGAGCCCGCGCCGACCGAACCGGCGGCTCCCGTGGATGAGACGGGGGATGCCGCGACAGGCTCTCCCGGCCGCAGTCCGCTCGGGTCGGATCTGTGGCTGGACGAGTTCCAGCAGGCCGACATCCTGATCGCTCCGTTGCAGCTGCCCGAAGACATGAGCGTCCTGGTGGCCACGGACGGCACCGCTGCGGCGCCGAGCACGGTGTCCGTGTCGTGGCCGCTCCAGACGACGACTCCGTGGGCGGGTCCGCTCATCGTCGGCGGCGGCATCCTCATGGCGATCGGCGTATTCCTGTACATCCTCGGGATCCGCCACGCACGTCGCTCGCGTGGGCCGCGCCGCAAGGGTCTGCCGCTGCCCGTCACCGAGCCGATCGATCTCGCGGTCGACGGCGCCGACAAGGGCGTCATCAGCAGTTCGGATGCCCCGACCCGGCGCCGCGCCGTCACCTCCGGTCGCAGGGCGTTCGCGGTCGTGCCGGCGGTCGCGGTCTCGGCGCTGCTGTTCACCGGATGCGCTGCTGATGCCTGGCCGCAGTTCGGCGCGACGCCGACCCCCACTCCGACCGCGACGGTGATCGCTCCGGAAGGACAGCACGCTCCCGCGGTGACCAAGCCGCAGGCCGAGCGCATCCTCACCCGTATCGCCTCGACGATCGCCGACGCCGACGCCGCCATGGACGCGGAGCTCGCGGCGACGCGGCTGGAGGGCGCGGCGCTTGCTGCCCGTGAGACGAACTACAAGATCCGCGCGAGCCTGGCCGACTACCAGGCTCCGGCCGGAATCCTCTCAAAGCCGTTGAAGGTCATCCTTCCGCAGGCGTTCGACGGCTGGCCGCGTTCGGTCATCGCCGTCGCCGATGACTCGGCCTCCAAGACGTCGAGCATCATGCTGATGACCCAGCAGGATGCCTGGTCGGACTACAAGCTGTCGTACATCGCGAGCCTCGAGGCCTCCACTCCGTTGCCCGACCTTGCTCCCCACTACATCGGCGCGACGCAGGTCGAGCCGGATTCGCCGTTCCTGCTGATGGCTCCCGAAGAGATCGCGGCCGCGTACGCCGATGTCATCGACAACGGCGAGGACAGTGCGTTCTACGACGTGTTCGACCCCGAGGGCGACCAGATGCGCGCCAGCATCGCCGCGGATCGGCAGCGGCGCCTGGACGAGTTCAACCAGACGGGAACAGGGACAGGAACGTTCGAGTTCCAGGCGAGCGCCGGGACTCAGCCGCCCTTCGCACTCGCTACGATCGAGAGCGGCGCGATCGTGGCGGTCAACATCCACGAGACCGACACCGTCAGGCCCACGACCGCGGACGCCGTGATCAAGACCGAGAACAACCCGCGGGCCAAGGTGCTCACCGGAGCCGATCAGTCGGCGACGGGATTCACCACGACGTTCACGGATCAGGTCTTCTTCTATGTTCCGGGCTCCGGTTCGGGCGAGAAGATCCGCCTGCTCGGCTACTCCTCTGACATCCTCGACGCGAAGGTGATCTCTTGAGCGATCCCGCCCTCGGCCCCACCCTGCGCGGAGCCGTCGATCTGTCGACGCTTCGCAACCGTCCTGCCCAGCCGGCCGCCGGCGGCCAGGCCGCGCCCGGCGGTGCCGCCGGCACCGCCGGAGACGCCGTCGTCGTGCCCTCCCTGGTGATGGACGTCACCGACGAGACGTTCCCGCAGATCCTCGAGCTGTCACGTGTCGTCCCCGTGGTGATCGACCTGTGGGCAGAGTGGTGCGGTCCCTGCAAGCAGCTGAGCCCGGTGCTCGAGCGCGTGGTGACCGAGCTCGCAGGTCGTCTCGTGCTGGCGAAGGTGGACGTCGACGCGAATCCGCAGCTCTCGCAGGCGTTCCGGGCGCAGTCGATTCCGATGGTCGTCGCCCTCGTCGGCGGCCAGCCGGTGCCGCTGTTCACCGGGGCCGTGCCGGAGCAGCAGGTGCGCGACGTGTTCGCCCAGCTCCTGCAGCTCGCCGCGCAGAACGGTGTCACGGGTACCGCTTCGGCGGACGCCGACACGGCCGCCGAGGCGCCTGAGGCGGCGGCGGAGCCGCCGCTGCCGCCGCTTCACGCCGAGGCGTATGCCGCCATCGAAGAGGGGGACTACCCGCGCGCGATCACGGCCTACGAGCGTGCACTGGCTGAGAACCCGCGCGACGAAGAAGCACGGGCCGGTCTCGGCCAGGTCAGGCTGCTGGACCGCGTGCAGGGCGCCGATCTGCAGGCCGCGCGCGCCGCCGCCGCAGCGGCCCCCACCGACGTCGCCGCACAGCTCGCCGTCGCCGACCTGGACCTCGCCGGCGGGCACGTCGAGGACGCCTTCGCGCGTCTGCTCGACCTGTTCGCTCAGCTGCCCTCCGACGAGCGCGGGCCGGTGCGTGAGCGCCTGCTCGAATTCTTCGCGCTCGTCGGCGACGCCGACCCGCGAGTCCTGTCGGCACGCGGGCGCCTGGCCTCGCTGCTGTTCTGACCGCAGCCGGAGGCGAATCGGCCGGGGCCCCGTCAGCCCCGTGAAGGCGACGGAATGTGCGCCTGCGGGTCATGCCGCAGCCACAGCACGCCCAGCGGCGGAAGGACGAGCGAGGCCCGCCCGCTCTCCGCGGCGTGAACCACACCGAGGTTGCCGACCCCTGAGCCGCCGTACTCCTGCGCGTCGGTGTTGAGGATCTCGTGCCACACCCCGGCCTCGGGCAGGTCCAGCTCGTACGAGGTGACGGGCGACCCGGAGAAGTTCGCAGCGACGACGACCGCGTTGCCGTTCCAATCGCGGCGGGCGAACGCGATCACGTTCGGGTTCCACCGGGGAGCGCCCAGGCGCGAGAACGCCGCGCCGTCGCCGTCTCTCGCCCACAACGCCGAGTGCTCGCGGTAGACGCGGTTGAGCACGGCGACGAAATCGCGCAGCTGGGCGTGGGAGGGCTGGTCGAGCAGCCACCAGTCGAGCGAGCGCCCCTCGGACCACTCCGAGAGCTGCCCGAACTCCTGGCCCATGAACAGCAGCTGCTTGCCGGGATGACCCCACATATAGGCCAGGAACGCGCGCATGTTCGCGAGCTTCTGCCAGTGGTCGCCGGGCATGCGTGCGAACAGGCTGCCCTTGCCGTGGACGACCTCGTCGTGGCTGATGGGGAGCACGAAGTTCTCGCTGAACGCGTACACGAATGAGAACGACATCTCGCCTTCGTGGTGCGAGCGGTGGATGGGGTCCCTCGCGATGTACTGCAGCGAGTCGTTCATCCAGCCCATGTTCCACTTGAAGCCGAACCCGAGCCCGGCCTGGCTCGTCGGCGCCGTCACGCCCGGGAAGCTGGTCGACTCCTCGGCGATCATCGCGATGCCCGGGTAGCGCTTGTAGGCCGTCGCGTTCACCTCCTGGAGGAACCGGATGGCCTCGAGGTTCTCGCGGCCGCCGTGGACGTTCGGCACCCATTCGCCGTCCTCGCGCGAGTAGTCGAGGTACAGCATCGACGCCACAGCGTCCACGCGCAGACCGTCGACGTGGAACTCCTCGAACCAGTACAGGGCATTGGCGACGAGGAAGTTGCGCACCTCGTTGCGGCCGTAGTCGAAGATGTAGGTGCCCCAGTCGCGGTGCTCGCCGCGTCGCGGATCGGGATGCTCGTACAGTGGCTCGCCGTCGAAGCGCGCGAGAGCGAAGTCGTCCTTGGGGAAATGGCCGGGCACCCAGTCCATGATCACGCCGATGCCGGCCTGGTGCAGCCGGTCGATCAGGTATCGGAGATCGTCCGGATGGCCGAACCGGCTGGTCGGCGCGTAGTACCCCGTGACCTGATAGCCCCACGAGCCGCCGAACGGGTGCTCGGCCAGCGGCAGGAACTCGACATGGGTGAATCCCTGGGCGGCGACGTAGTCGATCAGCTCCTCCGCGGCATCGCGGTACGAGAGTCCCTGGCGCCACGATCCGAGGTGCAGTTCGTAGACCGACATGGGCTGCGACACCGGGGCGGTGCGTGCGCGCTCCGACAGCCAGGCCCCGTCGCGCCACGTGTATGACGACTGCATGACGACGGATGCCGTCGCCGGCGGCAATTCGGCATACCTGGCCATCGGATCGGCCTTCACGACCCATTGCCCGCGCCTGCTCAGCAGCTCGAACTTGTAGCGTGTTCCTTCGCCGATGCCGGGGACGAACAGCTCCCACACGCCGCTGCCGCCCATGGAGCGCATCGCGTGGCCCTGGCCGTCCCAGCCGTTGAAGTCGCCGACGACGCGCACCGCGCGGGCATTGGGCGCCCACACCGTGAAGGCCGTGCCGTGCGAGCCGTCGTGCTCGCGCACGTGTGCCCCGAGCACGCGCCAGAGCTCCTCGTGCCGCCCCTCGCCGATCAGATGCAGGTCGAGCTCGCCGATCGTGGGCGTGTGCCGATAGGGATCGTCGGCGGTGTAGTCGGGGCCGTCCGGGTAGCTCGCGACCAGTTCGTATCGGTCGGGCGAACCGGCGCGGGTCCCCTCCCAGATTCCGTCGCGCACGTGCTCGAGGGGCACGCGGGTACCGTCCTCGAACACCGCCGTCACGCTGCGCGCCAGTGGGCGGCGCGCCCGGATGGTCCAGGTGGTGGTGCCCTCGGCATCCGTACCGGGATGCATCCCCAGCACGGCGTGGGGATCGTGATGCGAACCCGCCGCGACGGCATCCAGTATCTGCTCGATCGGTGTCATCGCGGCTCCTTCACGTGGAGGATGTGGACGGGCTCGGTGAACGCGTCGAGCATCACGTAGTTGTGGTCGGACCACGTCCAGCGGGCCCCGGTGATGAGGTCTTCGACCTCGAACGGCTCGCCGGGGTCGATTCCCCACACGCGCGTGTCGAGGTGGACCATCGTCTGGCGGACCGAGTGTGCGTCGGTGTTGACGACGACGATGATCGTGTCGTTCCGGCCGTCGGGTGACAGCGCGCCGTCCAGGTGCTTGGAGTAGACCAGGATCGCATCGTCATCACTCCAGTGGATGCTGAGGTCGCGGAGCTGTCGAAGCGCCGGGTGCGCGCGGCGGATCTCGTTGAGCCTGGTCAGGAACGGGGCGAGGGAGTCGCCGCGTTCGATCGCTCCCGCCCAGTCGCGGAACTTGTACTCGTACTTCTCGTTGTCGATGTTCTCTTCCGAACCGGGCCGCGCCACGTTCTCGAACAGCTCGTATCCGGCGTAGACCCCGTAGGTGGGCGCGGCAGTGGCCGCGATGGCGGCACGGATCCGGTATGCCGCGCGCCCGCCGTACTGCAGGTACTCCGTGAGGATGTCGTGGGTGTTCACGAAGAGATTGGGTCGCATGTAGTCCGCGGTCTCGTGCGCGATCGACGTGAGGAACTCCTCGAGCTCGGCCTTGGTGTTGCGCCACGTGAAGTAGGAGTAGCTCTGCTGGAAGCCGACGGCGGCGAGGCTCTGCATGACGGCGGGGCGGGTGAAGGCCTCCGAGAGGAAGATCACTTCGGGACTCTCCGCGTTCACCGTGGCGATCAGCCATTCCCAGAACTGCAGCGGCTTGGTGTGCGGGTTGTCGACCCGGAAGATCTTCACGCCCTGCGCGACCCAGTGACGCACGATCCGGAGGACCTCGGCGTAGATGCCGTCAGGGTCGGTGTCGAAGTTGACCGGAAAGATGTCCTGGTACTTCTTCGGCGGGTTCTCGGCATAGGCGATCGTGCCGTCCGGGAGCACCGTGAACCAGTCCGGATGCTCGGTGACCCAGGGATGATCCGGTGAGGCCTGCAGCGCCAGGTCGAGTGCGACCTCCATGCCCTCGCGCTCGGCGGCGCGGACGAACGCCCGGAAGTCCGCCGGTGTGCCCAGATCCGGATGGATGGCGTCATGTCCGCCCGCCGGCGCGCCGATCGCATACGGGGAACCGGGATCTCCGGGGACGGCCTCGAGGGTGTTGTTGCGCCCCTTGCGGTTGGTCTGACCGATCGGGTGGATCGGCGGCAGGTAGACGACGTCGAAACCCATCGCCGCGACGTCGGGCAGTCGCTTCATCGCCGTGCGGAAGGTCCCGCTTTTGACGGAGCCGTCCTTCATGCGCCGGGCGCCCTCCGAACGGGGGAACAGCTCGTACCATGCGCCGACGCCGGCACGTTCCCGCTCGACGAGCAGCTCGTGCTCGTCGCCGACCGTGACGAGCGTCATGGCGGGGCGCACACGGAAGAGCTCCGCCAGGGCCGGATCCCGCACGACCTCGAGCGCGCCTTGATCGTCCACCGACGCGTCTCGCAACGTGCCGGCGGCCGCCGTGAGGGTACGACGCTCGGCGGACGGCCGCGCCTTGTCAGCGACGGCGGTGTCGAACAGACGTGCGCCGAGCTCGCGCATGAGGCCGGCATCCACCCCCGCGGCGATCTTGACGTCGGCAGCATGCTGCCACGTGGCGAAGTCGTCGCCGAACGCCTCGAACCGGAACCGCCACGTCCCCTCCTCGAGTACCGCGACTTCGGTCTGCCATCGGTCCCACCCGTCCAGAAGCGGACGGAGGCGATGAAGCGACTCGTCACCGGACGGCGCGAACAGCCGCACCTGGACGCCGATGCGGTCGTGGCCCTCACGGAACGCCGTGACCCGGAACGGCACAGCCTCCCCCGAGAAGGCCTTCGGGCGGAAGTCGCCCCATGGGACGGATGGCGCCGGCTGGGCCAGAGGAATTCGTCGCGACGTCGTCGGGGGCTCGGTCAGCGGAGGGCGGGCGTCGCGAACAGGGATGGCCGAGGCGCTCCGCCATGGGCGGGAGCGCGCGGAGCGCGTCGTCGTGACCACGTCTCGAACCTACCGTGCGGCGGAGCGAGACGACAGGCGAGGGGCAGGGCGGCGCGTCCGGTCGCGACCTCGGTCACTCCACTCGGAAGAGGCGCATGGAGGTGCCGGGAAGGGTCACGGCGTCTCCGGGGCCGAGGGGCGAGCCGCCCTCCGCCGCCACTTCGTCCGCGCTCGACCACAGCGGTACGAAGCGCGCCGCATCGTCGATGCGGGGGAGCGTCACCTCGATCGGCCGCTCCGTGCCGTGGATCATGAGCAGCACCCGATTGGACTCCTCGAACTCGGGAGTGGAGGCCGCCACGTATTGCAGCGTGCGGTGGGAGGGATCCGTCCACCGATCGATCGACATCGTCTCGCCGTGCTCGTCGTACCACTCCATCACGGACGCGGACGGGGTGTGCTCGCCCCACCGCGCGAACCGAACCGGACGCAGCGCCGGGTTCTCACGCCGCAACTGGAGAAGTCGCTGCACGTGAGCCTGAAGATCCCGCTGCCACGGCGCATGCTGCCACGAGAGCCAGGTGAGGGCGGAGTCGTGGCAGTACGCGTTGTTGTTTCCGCGCTGGGTCCTGCCGAACTCGTCGCCGGCGGTGAGCATCGGCACGCCTGCGGACAGCAGCAGGGTGCCGAGCAGATTGCGCATCGCCTTTCGCCGAGTCGCCAGGATCGACTCGTCGTCGGTGGGCCCCTCGGCGCCGTGGTTGAACGAGCGGTTCGTGTCGGCGCCGTCGCGATTGTGCTCGCCGTTGCCGAGATTGTGCTTGACGTCGTAGCTCACGAGGTCGCGCAGGGTGAATCCGTCGTGGGCGGTGACGAAATTGACTCCTGCCAACGGCCCGCGCTCGGCGCTGAACGTGTTGGCGGACCCTGCCAGGCGGTGAGCCAGGCCTCCGATGCCGACCGGCGAGGTCGACGCGCGGCGCGCGTAGTCGACGTCGCTCAGCCAGAAGTTGCGGACACGATCCCGGTAGCGATCGTTCCACTCCGCCCAGCCGTCTCCGAAGTTGCCGGTCTGCCAGCCGCCCATCCCGACGTCCCACGGCTCGGCGATCTTCTTCACGTCGGCCAGGGCCGGATCGTCGATGATCGCCCGCAGCAGCGGGTGCTCGGGGGTGAAGGTGTGCTCCGCGTCGCGTCCGAGGGTCGCGGCCAGATCGAAGCGGAAGCCGTCGATCTGCACCTCCTCGGCCCAGTAGCGCAGCGAATCGAGCACGAGACGGGCCGCAGCATCCGTCGACGTGTTGAGGGAGTTGCCGCAGCCCGTGACGTCGATGTACGCGCCGTCGTCGTCCTGGCGGTAATAGGCGCGGTTGTCGATGCCTCGAAGGCTCGAGCGCGGACCGCCGATGCCCTCTTCGGCCGTGTGGTTGTAGACGACGTCGAGGATGACCTCCAGCCCCGCCTCGTGGAGCAGCCGGACCATGCCCTTGAACTCACGGAGAATCGCTTCGGGGCCTTGCCTGCGTGCGTCCTCGGTGGCGTATTCGGGGTGGGGCGTGAAGAAGTTGAGCGTGTTGTAGCCCCAGTAGTTCGTCAGGCCGTGCTGCAGGAGTCGCGGCTCGGTTGCGAACGCCTGCACGGGGAGGAGTTGGATGCTCGTCACTCCGAGACGGAGGAAGTGCTCGACCATCGCGGGGTGGGCCAGTCCCGCGTACGTGCCGCGGAGGGCGCCGGGGACGTCCGGATGCCGTTTGGACAGTCCCTTGAGATGCCCTTCGTACAGCACGGTGCGATCCATCGGCACCGCGGGTCTGCCGACCCCGCCCCAATCGAAGGAGCCCTCGACCACGACGGATCGCCAGCCGTTGTAGCCGGTACGGACGAGGCCGCGCGAGTAGGGCTCGAGCAGAAGCGTCCCGCGATTGAACGTGTTGCCGGGAGCCTGTGGTCCGTCCACCCGCACGGCGTAGCGGGTGCCGGGGCGCAGCAGCGGCGTCGTCGCGGTCCAGACGCCGCCGCCTGCGGGCGCGAGTGGCACGGTGCCGGTGATCCAGTCGAGGTCCGTGTCGTCGAAGACCACGAGCTCGACGGATTCGGCCGCTCCCGACCACACGCGCAGCGTGGCGGCGTCTGCCCCGAGCGTCACGCCGAGGTCGTCGAACCGCGCACTGAGCATGTCGTCGGGTGCGATCGCGAGGGTGGGGTCCTGGCTGACCATGCGGACTACCATAACCATGGTGTGAGTCGCGGGCGTTACGGGACTCGGTTCCGGGCGCGGCGGCACTCCGACTCAGCCGCGGCCCAGCCGTCGCCGGTCACCCGACGCGGCGATGATCGAGGAGGAACGACGGATGACGGTCTATCTCGACCACGCCGCGACCACGCCGCTGCGGCCGGAGGCTCGTGCCGCGTGGCTCGAGGCCGCGGAGGCTCTCGGCAACGCGTCATCGATCCACGGTCCCGGCCAGCACGCGCGACGACTCCTCGAGGAGTCCCGTGAGCGGCTCGCGGCCGTGCTGGATTGCGATGCGATCGAGGTGGTCTTCACCTCGGGCGGCACTGAGGCGGTGAACCTGGCGGTCAAGGGCCTGTGGTGGGGTCGCGAGCCGGGTGCGGACGCGATCGTCCTTCCGGACGGCGAGCATCACGCCACGATCGATGCGGTCCAGTGGCTCGTGGGCGAGGGCGCCGAGGTGCGCGCCGTGCCGCTCGACACCCACGGCCGCATCGGCCTGGACGCGTTCGCGTCGGCGCTTCCGGGCGCCGCTCTCGCCACGGCACTGGTGGCCAACAACGAGGTGGGCACGGTCAACGACGCGGCAGGGCTCTCGGCGGCCGCGGCCGATGCCGGCGTGCCGTTGCACCTGGATGCGGTGGCCGCTTTCGGGCACGTGCCCGTGGCCTTCCAGCGCTGGCGCGGCACCGGCCCTTCGAGGGGCGGCCTGGCGGCGCTGAGCGTCTCGGCGCACAAGGTCGGCGGTCCCGTCGGCGTCGGCGCCCTCGTGGTCTCGCGCACGGCGAAGCTGGCGGCGCTCGTGCACGGCGGCGGTCAGCAGCGCGGGCTCCGTGCAGGGACGCAGGATGTCGCAGGCGCCGCCGCGTTCGCGGTGGCTGCCGAGCTGGCCGAGGCCGAGCGCGAGGACGAGGCGCGGCGGCTCGCAGGGCTTCGCGACCGCCTGGTGGACGGCATCCGGAACAGCGTCCCAGGCGCGCAGCTCCTCGGTGATCCCGTGGAGCGCGTGCCCGGCAACGCGCACGTGCTCTTTCCCGGCGCGTCGGGCGAGACGCTGCTGTTCCTGCTCGACAGGGCGGGAGTCGCGGTCTCCACGGGGTCGGCGTGCCAGGCGGGGATCCCCGAGCCCTCGCACGTCGTCACTGCGATGGGAAGGACGGATGCCGAGGCCCGGCAGGTGCTGCGGTTCACCCTCGGGCGCACCAGCGCCGACGACGACATCGCCGCGGTGCTCGCGGCTCTCCCCGAAGCCGTCGAACGCGCGCGAGCGGCGTCCGGCCCGCGTCCAGCCGGCGGTTCGTAGACTGGACCCATGCGGATCCTTGCGGCCATGAGCGGTGGTGTCGACTCGGCCGTCGCGGCCGCGCGTGCCGTCGAGGCGGGGCACGACGTCGTCGGCGTGCACCTCGCGCTGTCACGCGCCGGCGGGACCCTGCGCACCGGCAGCCGCGGATGCTGCACGATCGAGGACGCGATGGATGCCCGGCGCGCGGCGGATCGCCTCGGGATCCCCTTCTACGTGTGGGACTTCTCGGAGCGGTTCCGCGACGACGTCATCGAGGACTTCATCGCCGAGTACCAGGCCGGCCGGACTCCGAACCCGTGCATGCGCTGCAACGAGAAGATCAAGTTCGCGGCGCTCCTCGAGCGCGCGCTCGAACTCGGCTTCGACGCCGTCTGCACCGGCCACTACGCGACGCTCATCGACGGGCCCGACGGGCTGGAGCTGCATCGGGCGTCGGATGCCGCGAAGGACCAGTCCTACGTGCTCGGCGTTCTGACGGCCGAGCAGCTGCGGCACACGTACTTCCCGCTCGGTGCGACACCGTCCAAGGCGCTCGTGCGCGCCGAGGCCGAGGCCCGTGGGCTCACGGTCGCGCAGAAGCCGGACAGCCACGACATCTGCTTCATCCCCGACGGCGATACGCGCGGGTGGCTCGCCGAGAAGGTCGGCGCGATGCAGGGCGACGTCGTCGACCGTTCCGGATCGGTCGTCGGGACGCACGAGGGCGCGCACGCCTTCACCGTCGGCCAGCGACGTGGATTGTCGCTCGGCGTGCCGGCACCCGACGGCAAGCCTCGATTCGTCCTCGAGGTGCGTCCGGTGTCGAACACGGTGGTGGTCGGGCCGAAGGAGGCTCTGGCCACGGCCGAGATCGCGGGGGAGCGCTTCACGTGGGCAGGCCGTGCCCCTCGGGCGACGGCCTTCGCGTGCCATGTGCAGATCCGTGCCCACGCCGACCCAGTCCCCGCGGCGGCGCGGCTCGAGGACGGACTGCTCACGGTCGTGCCCGAGTCCCCGTTCGACGGCGTCGCACCGGGGCAGACCGCTGTGCTCTATGACGGCACGCGCGTGATCGGCCAGTTCACGATCGACCGGACCGTCTCGGCGGTTCCCGTCGACGCGTGATGCGGGCCGGGTGAGTCCGGCCCTGCGCACGTCGGAGCCCGCTTCTAGACTGACGGGGTGACGGATGCCCCACTTCCCGCCGACCCCGGTCTCGAGGGCGCGCGTGCCGAATCCCAGCAGCTGATCGAGCGCATCATCGGCGCGCGAGACGCCTACTACGGGCGCGACGCCGAGATCGTCGACGATGCCACTTACGACTCGTGGATGCACCGTCTCGAAGAGCTCGAGCGGCTGCACCCCGAACTGCAGGGCCAGGATTCGCCGACCCAGACCGTCGGCGCGGCCGAGAGCTCGATGTTCGCACCCGTCGAGCACGCCGAGCGCATGCTGAGCCTCGACAACGTCTTCAGCGCCGACGAGCTGCGCGACTGGTGCCTCAAGGCGCGTGCGTCCGCCGGCCGTGAGGTGCGATGGCTCACCGAGCTCAAGATCGATGGCCTGGCGATCAGCCTCAGGTACGAGCGCGGGATCCTGACGTCGGCCGCGACGCGCGGTGACGGGCGGATCGGCGAGGACGTCACCACCAACGCGATCCGCGTGGCAGGCATCCCGCAGCGCCTGTCGGGCACCGGGCATCCGGATCTCGTCGAGGTGCGAGGCGAGGTGTTCATCCCGGTCGCGGCGTTCGAGAAGCTCAACGCTCTGCAGGCCGACATGCGCGACCGTGTCGTCGAAGACGCGCGGTCGCGTGCCCGCGGCTTCGACGAGGCGAAGGCGCGTGTGAGCGCCGAACGCCGGTTCCCGTCGTTCGCGAATCCTCGCAATGCGGCGTCAGGCGGACTGCGCCAGCAGCTGGACAAGAAGGACGGCCTCGAGCGCGAGGCAGGTCAGGCGCGGCTGGATTCGCTGCGGCTGTTCGTCCACGGGATCGGGGCGTGGGGGCGCCCGCCGGTGTCGTCGCAGAGTGAGATCTACGCGCTGCTCGCCGAGTGGGGACTGCCGACGAGTCCGTACTTCCGCACCTTCGACGACATCGACGGCGTGCTGGGCTTCGTCGAGTACTACGGCGAGCACCGGCACGCCGTCGAGCACGAGCTCGACGGGATCGTGGTCAAGGTCGACGAGCTCGAGCTGCACGACGAGCTCGGCGCGACCAGTCGCGCCCCGCGGTGGGCGATCGCCTACAAATACCCGCCCGAGCAGGTCAACACGAAGCTCCTCGACATCGTGGTGTCGGTCGGCCGCACCGGTCGGGCCACACCGTTCGCCGTCATGGCGCCCGCGCGGGTGGCCGGCTCGGTCGTGCGCCAGGCGACCCTGCACAACCAGGACGTCGTGCGCGCCAAGGGTGTGCTCATCGGCGACACGGTGGTGCTGCGAAAGGCCGGAGACGTCATCCCCGAGATCCTCGGTCCCGTCGTCGAACTGCGCGACGGCACCGAGCGCGAGTTCGTGATGCCGGCCGACTGCCCCGAATGCGGATCGCGGCTCGCACCCGCGAAAGAGGGCGACATCGACCTCCGCTGTCCCAACACGCGGGCGTGCCCCGCGCAGGTGAGAGGACGCGTCGAGCACATCGGCTCGCGGGGCGCGCTCGACATCGAGGCGCTCGGCGAGGTCACCGCGGCGGCGCTGACGCAGCCATCGGTGCCTGAGACGCCGCCGCTCGAGACGGAGGCGGCGCTGTTCGAACTGACCCTGGATCAGCTCGTGCCCATCGAGGTGGTGGTGCGCGATGCCGAGACCGGCGAGCCGCGCGTCGACGCCAAGACCGGTGAAGTCGTGCGTCGGGCTCCCTTCCGCCGCAACCCCAGTGCTGCCGAGAAGAAGGCGGGGGCGACCGGACCGCAGCCCTCGGCCCAGGCGCTCACGCTGCTCGACCAGCTCGAGCGCGCCAAGACGAAGGAGCTGTGGCGGTTCCTCGTCGCGCTGAACATCCGGCACGTCGGCCCGGTCGCCGCGCGAGCGCTGGCGCAGTGGTTCGGGTCGGTCGACGCGATCCGTGCGGCCACGCGCGACGAGCTCGCCGGGGTCGAGGGGGTCGGCGGGATCATCGCGGACTCGCTCACGGACTGGTTCGAGATCGACTGGCATCGCGAGATCGTCGACCGATGGGTCGCCGCCGGAGCTCAGCTGACGACGCCCGGCCACCCCGGCCCCGGAGCGGCGGCGGCAGGTGGGGGAGTGCTGGACGGCCTCACGATCGTCGCCACCGGATCCCTCGACGGCTACACGCGCGAAGGCGCGCAGGAGGCGATCCTCAACGCGGGTGGAAAGGCCGCCTCGAGCGTCTCGAAGAAGACGGACTTCGTCGCGGCGGGGCCCGGCGCGGGCTCGAAGCTCGCCAAGGCCGAAGAGCTCGGCATCCGGATCCTCGACGCAGCCCAGTTCCACCTCCTCGTGACGCAGGGCCCCGCGGCGCTCGAACCGGCGGCGGAGTGACGAGATGACGCGACGGTTCACTGTGGTGACCGGTGCGGCAGGCGGCATCGGGTCCGCGATCGTCGACGTGCTCCTGGCTCGCGGTGAGGGCGTCGTGGCGATCGACCGTCGTTCGACCGGGCGCGCCGAGTCAGACGCCTTCGCCGAGGTGATCGGCGACGCCGGCGACCCACGCGCGCTCGATGACGCGGTCCGGAAGGCAGCGGGTCTCGGCCTGCTGACGGGCTGGGTGAACAACGCGGCGGTGTTCGAGGATCTCTGGCTGGACGCCCGCCAGGACGGGGCGGTGAGCGCCGCGATCTCGGCCAACCTCGAGCCGGCTGTGAACGGATCGGCCGCCGCAGTGCGGGCCTTCCTGAACGCGGGGACCCCTGGTGCGATCGTAGCCGTCAGCTCTCACCAGGCTGTTCGTCCGGTGCGCGGAAGCATCGCGTACGCCACCGCGAAGGCCGCGCTCGAGGGGTTCACGCGCTCGCTCGCGGTCGACTACGGAGCGGATGGGATCCGAGCCAACGCGGTCGCTCTCGGATCGATCAGGACGCAGCGCTATGACGACCATCTGTCGTCGCTGCCTGCACGCGAGCGCGTGGAGTTCGAGGGCGCGATCACCGCGTTGCAACCGCTGGGCCGCGTCGGTGAGGCGAGCGAGGTGGCGACGGTCGTCGCGTTCCTGCTCTCCGACGAGGCGTCCTTCGTCACGGGTGCCGTCGTGCCGGTCGACGGCGGCCGCGCCGCGCGGGGCGCCGACCCCGAGGAGCGGGAGAGGCCTACGAACCCGTCGTGAGCGCCAGCAGACGGTCTCGCACCTGACGGCGCAGCACCTTGCCGATCAGCGATTTGGGCAGTTCGTCGACCACGAAGACTCGACGCGGCACCTTGTACGGCGTCAGGATGCCGCGGGCGAACTCGCGGACCGCCTCGACATCGACGTCGCCGGCGTCCGGGGCGCACACGATCGCCGCGACGACCTCCTCACCGGAGTGATCGCTGGGCAGCCCCACGACAGCGACATCCTCGACCATCGGGTGCTGTCGCAGCGCGTTCTCCACCTCGGTGGGCGCGACGTTGAAGCCGCCCGTGATGATGAGCTCCTTGATCCGGTCGACGATGCGCACGAAGCCGGCGTCGTCGATCGTGACGATGTCACCCGTGCGGAACCACCCGTCGGCGAACACGGCCTCGGTCTCTTCGGGCTTGCCGTAGTACCCGCTGAAGACCTGGGGACCGCGGACCAAGAGTTCGCCGCGGTCGCCGGGAGCGACATCCTGAGTCGGGTCGTCGGGGTCGACCACGCGGCACTCGGTGCCCGGCAAGGGCAGCCCCACCGTGCCGGGCACGCGGTTGTCGGCGACGGGGTTCGCCATCAGCACCGGCGAGCACTCGCTCAGGCCGTAGCCCTCGACCAGGTATCCGCCAGAGGCCTCCTCGAACGGCACGACCAACTCGTGCGGAAGGGCCATCGCTCCCGAGATCGCCACCTGGGTGCCGGCGAGCGAGATGCCCTTCTCCCGTGCAGCCTTCAGCAGCCGATCGGCGATCGGCGGAACGAGCGGGAGGAACGTCGCCGGATGCTTCTTCGTCACGTCCAGCACCATGTCGGGGTCGAAACGTGGGAAGAGCACGAGGCGGGCGCCCATCGACATCGCGAACGTGAGGCACAGCGTGAGGCCGTAGGCGTGGAACATCGGCAGCACGGCATACACGACGCATCCGTCGCCGCGCACGATCGAGGGCACCCACGCGCGCGCCTGCGCCGCGTTGGACAGGAGGTTGCGGTGCGTCAGCGACGCGCCCTTCGGGCTGCCGGTCGTGCCGCTGGTGTACTGGATGAGCGCGAGATCGTCCGTCGAGGGCTTCGGGTGAGTCTGCGGCAGCGGGTCGGATCCGACGACGACCTCCCAGGGGACTGCGCCGGTCACGCGTTCGGTCAGGGCGGCACGGGCCTCGCGGGCCTTGGCGATGGGCAGGCGCAGCGCCGCGCGTGTGCGGAAGGGCATCGCCGTGGTGATGTCGACGGTGATGATCGTCGAGACCGCGAGATCGGCGGGGAAGTCCTGCACGGACCTCACGACCTTGCTCCACACGATCGCGTGCTTCGCGCCGTGATCCTCGAATTGCTTGCGCAGTTCCCGCGGCGTGTAGAGCGGGTTGTGCTCGATGACCACCGCGCCCAGTCGCAGGACGGCGTAGAAGGCGACGATGTGCTGCGGGCAGTTCGGAAGAACGATGGCCACCGGGTCTCCGGCGCGCACACCCCGGTCACGCAGACCCGCCGCGGCCCGCTCGATCTGCTCGTGGAGCGACCGGTACGACGTCGTGCGTCCGAAGAACTGCAGGGCGGCGGCATCGGGATAGTCGCGCGCCGATGCCTCGACGATGTCGACCAGGGAGCCCGTGACGGGCGACAGATCCGCGGGCACCCCCTCGGCGTAGCTGGCGATCCAGGGGCGCGGCGGGTCGTAGGTCGTCACGCGCCAAGCCTACGCCGGGAGCCCCGCGCCCCCGGAGGTGCCTCGCGGTCCGAATAGACTGTCGTGGTGTCTGAAATCACCCCCGATCTCGTGCGTCACCTCGGTGTGCTCGCCCGGATCCAGCTCAGCGACGAGGAGGTCGAGCGCCTGACCGGCCAGCTCGACGTCATCGTCGACAACATCGCCAAGGTCTCGGAGGTCGCGACGCCCGACGTGGCGGCCACGAGCCACCCGATCCCGCTGCAGAACGTCTTCCGGCCGGACGAAGTGGGCGATCTGCTCACCCCGGCGCAGGTGCTTCAGAACGCACCGGATGCCGCCGACGGGCGATTCCGCGTCACCGCGATCCTCGGCGAAGAGCAGTAAGGGGCCCCCGTGACCGATCTGACGAAGCTGAGCGCCGCCGCGCTCGCAGACAAGCTCGCCTCGCGCGAGGTGTCCAGCGTGGAGGCCACCCAGGCGCATCTGGACCGCATCGCGGCCGTGGATGCCGACATCCACGCCTTCCTCCACGTGAGCGAGCGCGCACTGGATGTCGCGGCCGGCATCGACACGCGCCGCGCCGCGGGTGAGCAGCTGGGCCCGCTGGCCGGCGTCCCCCTGGCGATCAAGGACGTGCTCGTCACGACCGACATGCCCTCCACGAGCGGTTCGAAGATCCTCGAGGGCTACATGTCGCCGTTCGACGCGACGGTCGTCGCACGCTCCCGCGTGGCAGGCCTCGTCCCACTGGGCAAGACGAACATGGACGAGTTCGCGATGGGATCGTCCACTGAGCACTCGGCGTACGGCCCGACCCGGAACCCCTGGGATCTGAACCGCATCCCCGGTGGTTCCGGGGGCGGCTCGGCCGCCGCGGTCGCCGCGTTCGAGGCGCCCCTCGCCCTGGGCTCCGACACCGGTGGCTCGATCCGTCAGCCGGCGCACGTGACGGGCACCGTCGGGATGAAGCCGACGTACGGCGGGGTGAGCCGCTACGGCGCGATCGCGCTGGCGTCGTCGCTGGACCAGGTCGGTCCGGTCACCCGCACGGTGCTGGACGCCGGCATGCTGCACGACGTCATCGGCGGTCACGATCCGCACGATTCGACCTCTCTCGCCGAGGCCTGGCCCTCCTTCGCCGCCGCCGCTCGCGAGGGCGCCACCGGCGACGTGCTCAAGGGACTGCGGGTCGGCGTCATCAAGGAGCTGCCCGACAGCGGCTTCCAGGCCGGCGTGTCGGAGTCCTTCCGAACGGCTCTGGGCGCGCTGCAGGCGCACGGAGCCGAGATCGTCGAGATCAGCGCACCCCACTTCGAGTACGGCGTCGCCGCGTACTACCTCGTGCTCCCGGCCGAGGCATCGAGCAACCTGGCGAAGTTCGACTCGGTGCGCTTCGGCATGCGTATCGACGTGCCCGGCGGCACCGTCGAGGACGTCATGGCCGCCACGCGCGACGCCGGGTTCGGCGACGAGGTCAAGCGGCGCATCATCCTGGGCACGTATGCGCTCTCGGCCGGCTACTACGACGCCTACTACGGCTCCGCGCAGAAGGTGCGCACCCTCATCCAGCGCGACTTCGACGAGGCCTTCGCGCAGGTGGACGTGATCGCCACGCCGTCTGCGCCGACGACCGCGTTCAAGCTCGGCGAGAAGATCGACGACCCGCTGCAGATGTACCTCAACGACGTCACGACGATTCCCGCGAACCTCGCGGGTGTTCCCGGCATCTCGATCCCGTCGGGACTGGCCGCCGAGGACGGACTGCCTGTCGGCATCCAGTTCCTCGCTCCGGCGCGAGAGGACGCGCGTCTGTACCGGGTGGGCGCCGCGCTCGAGGCGGTGCTCGTCGACTCATGGGGTGGGCCGCTCCTCGACAGGGCACCGGTGCTGAACTCGATGGGAGGCGCACGCTGATGGCGAAGGACGCACTGATGGACTTCGACAAGGCACTCGAGCTGTTCGAGCCGGTGCTCGGCTTCGAGGTGCACGTCGAGCTGAACACCGAGACGAAGATGTTCTCGTCCGCGGCGAACCCGGCGAACTCCGCCAACCACGCCGCTGGGCCGAACACACTGGTCGCTCCCGTCGACATGGGACTGCCCGGCTCGCTGCCCGTGGTGAACGAGACGGCCGTGCGCTACTCGATCAGCCTCGGACTGGCGCTCGGCTGCTCCATCGCGCCGTCGAGCCGGTTCGCGCGCAAGAACTACTTCTACCCGGACCTGGGCAAGAACTATCAGATCTCCCAGTACGACGAGCCGATCGCCTTCGAAGGGCACGTGGACGTCGAGCTCGCGGACGGCACGATCGTGCCCGTGCCGATCGAGCGCGCCCACATGGAGGAGGATGCCGGCAAGCTCACCCACGTCGGGGGCGCGACCGGTCGCATCCAGGGCGCGGAGTACTCGCTGGTCGACTACAACCGGGCCGGCGTCCCGCTGGTGGAGATCGTGACCAAGCCGATCTTCGGCACCGAGCACCGCGCGCCCGACGTGGCCAAGGCCTACGTGCAGACGATCCGCGACATCGTCCTCAGCCTGGGGATCTCGGATGCCCGCATGGAACGCGGCAACCTGCGCTGCGACGCGAACGTGTCGCTACGTCCCCGCGGCCAGGAGAAGCTGGGCACGCGTACCGAGACCAAGAACGTCAATTCCATGCGGTCGGTGGAGCGGGCGGTGAGATACGAGATCCAGCGCCAGGCGGCGATCCTCGCCGCGGGCGGCACGATCACGCAGGAGACGCGCCACTGGCACGAAGACACCGGAACCACGTCACCCGGACGCCCCAAGTCCGACGCCGACGACTACCGGTACTTCCCCGAGCCCGATCTGCTTCCCGTGGTCCCGGCGCCGGAGCTCATCGAGCAGCTGCGAGGGGCGCTGCCGGAGCCGCCCGCCGCGCGTCGCCGCCGTCTGAAGGCGGAATGGGGCTTCACCGACCTCGAGTTCCAGGACGTCGTCAACGGCGGACTTCTGGCCGACGTGGAGGCGACCGTGGCAGCGGGCGCCGCACCGGCGTCCGCCCGCAAGTGGTGGACCGGTGAGCTCACGCGGATCGCGAACGCGATGAACGCGGAGGGTACGGCGCGCGAGGTGTCCGATCTGGCCACTCCGGCGCAGGTCGCGGAGCTGCAGCAGCTCATCGACGAAGGCACGCTGACCGACAAGCTGGCGCGCCAGGTGCTGGAGGGCGTGGTCGCGGGCGAGGGCTCGCCGAAGGAGGTCGTCGCCGCACGCGGGCTGGCTGTCGTCTCGGACGACGGTGCGCTCATCGCCGCGATCGACGAGGCGCTCGCGTCGCAACCCGATGTGCTCGAGAAGATCCGCGACGGCAAGGTCCAGGCTGCAGGCGCGGTCATCGGCGCGGTCATGAAGGCCATGAAGGGCCAGGCCGACGCCGCACGCGTGCGCGAACTGGTTCTGGAGCGCGCGGCGCAGTAGTCCGCTTCTCGTGCTCCGGGTCAGGCGATGGCCCGGAACCACGGGATGTCGGCAGTGCGGCGCAGAATGAACCCATGGGGCGCGGCGACGGATCGGGCCGGCTCGTCTCACCCGAGGGTGCCGACGACGCCGGCACCGGCATCCTTCATGTCGACATGGATGCGTTCTACGCATCGGTCGAGCAGCTCGACGACCCATCGCTGCGGGGCAAGGCGATCATCATCGGTGCGCCCGACGGTCGGTCCGTCGTCTCGAGTGCCTCTTACGAGGCACGCCGGTTCGGCGTCCGTTCGGCGATGCCCGTGGGGCAGGCGCTGCGCCTGTGCCCGCACGCGATCGTGGTGCAGCCGCATTTCGATCGCTACCTCGCGCTGTCGGCGGCGGTGATGGGAATCTTCCGCGAGATCACCCCGCTGGTCGAGCCGCTGTCCATCGATGAGGCCTTCCTCGACGTTCGCGGAGCCCGCAGGCTGTGGGGGTCCCCGGGCGAGATCGCACGGATGCTGCGTGCCCGCGTCGTCGAAGAGACCGGGCTGACCTGCAGTGTGGGCGTGGCGGCGACGAAGCACGTGGCCAAGATGGCTTCGACCATCAGCAAGCCCGACGGGCTGCTCATCGTCGCCGAGCGCGACACGGACGCCTTTCTGCGCCCGCGACCCGTCCGCGCGCTGTGGGGGGTCGGGCCGAAGACGGCGGAGGCACTGGAAGGCCGCGGCATCCGCACCGTCGCCGATGTGCTCGACACGCCACGGACCGTGCTCGACCGCGTTCTCGGCGGCGCGATGGGCGAGCGGCTCTGGCAGCTGTCCCGCGGAATCGACCCGCGTCCGATCGACACCCAACGAGTGGAGAAGAGCGTCGGTCACGAAGAGACCTTCCTCGAAGACATCTCCGACGACGCCATCCTTCGCGCGGAGCTGCGTCGACTCGCCGATCGCGTCGGAGCGCGGCTGCGAGCGGGGGAGTGGGAGTCGGCCACCATCGCCATCAAGGTACGCTTCGCGGATTTCACGACCATCACCCGCTCGCAGACCCTCACAGAGCCCACGGCGGTCGGCCAGCGGATCGGGGATGCCGCGCACGAGCTGTTCGGCGCGATCGAGCGGCGGCTTCCGGTGCGGCTCATCGGCGTCCGTGCCGAGCGTCTGCGGCCGGCGGGCGGCGCCGCGCCTGCGCTCTGGGACGACGACGAGGAATGGCGGCGGGTGGAGGACGCACTCGACGGCGCCGCGGCAAAGTTCGGACGGGGCGCGATCACCCGTGCCACGCTGCTCGGGCGAGGACGCGCCGGCGGCGCCCTGCCGTCGAAGCCGCCCGCACCCGGCACGGCGGGGCCGACGCAGGCGCTGAACTGAACTAGCGCCGAGCTGAACAGGGACTGGGCTGAACAGGCACTGGGCTGAACAGGCACTGGGCTGAACAGGCACTGGGCTGAACAGGCACTGGGCTGAACAGGCACTGGGCTGAGGCCTGTGCGCCCGCTACCGTTGAGCCATGCCCAATATCGCACTGGAACTCGGCAAGCAGTCCGCGACCCTCGGCGTCAAGAGCGCCTACGGAGAGCAGCAGGACGTCGACGGTGTCCGCCTCATCCCTGTCGCACTGACCTGGTCGGGATTCGGGGGCGGCTCCGACGAAGCGGGTAACGGCGGGGGCGGTGGGGGCGGCTACGCCATTCCCGTCGGTGCATACATCCGGCGCGGGGACGACCTCCGCTTCGAACCGAACATCGTGGCACTGCTCGCGGTCGCCGTGCCGTTCGTGTTCATCGCCGGCCGCGCCCTCAGCCGTGTCATCCGCGCACTCAAGAAGTAGTCCCGATCCGGTCGCGGTATCGCTGGACGCGGCCGTCACCGATCTCGTCGCCGCGATCACGCGAACCGCGGCGTCCAATCCGGTCGTCCTCGTCGACGGTCGCAGCGGAGCGGGCAAGACTTCTCTGACGCGCGCGCTCGTGACGCGCTGGCCCCTCCGGGGCCGAGTCCAGCTCGTCGCTCTGGACTCGATCTACCCGGGCTGGGACGGCCTCGATGACGGGGTCGAGGTCGCGCGGGAGCAGATCCTCGTGCCGCACGCGCGTGGCATGGTCGGCGTGTGGCAGCGCTGGGACTGGGAGCTGCAGCAGCCCGCCGAAGCGCACGCGGTCGATCCGTCGCTGCCGCTGATCGTGGAAGGCGCCGGGGTTCTGACACCCGCGACCGCACGCCTCGGCGACATCCGCGTGTGGCTGGAATCACCGGACGCGTCCCGACGCCACCGCGCACTCGCACGCGACGGCCAGACGTATGCTCCCCACTGGGAGCGCTGGGCGCGCCAGGAGCAGCGGCATATCGAACGTGACGAGCCGACACGCCACGCGACGCACGTCTTCCGCATTCCCTGACGGGCGGGGCGGGATGCTTCAGACCTCGTCGTCGAGTGCGGACACGAGGCCGTCCAGGCGGTAGCCGAGCCAGTCGTAGATGCCGAAGCGAGGGTTCTCGGGATCGTGATCCTCCGCCCCGGTGATTCCCAGCCGCGTGGCGAGGACGAGCCGGACCGCGGCCAATGTCCGCAGCCATGCCTGCGCCATGTCGGGGTCCAGACGCACTTCCACCGGTTCCATGAGCGCCGGGTCATCCGGGTCGTCGGGGATCTCCGCGGCGTCCGCGAGCGAGGCCAGGACGACGCCGGCATCAGTTCGACGGCGGTCGAGGAGGTGTGTCTCGGTGAGGTCCCGGAACTCCCGGGCGTCGCTTTCGTCGGTGTACCCCGGCGGCACGAGCCTTCCGATCGCGGGATCGCCGTCGGAGGGCGCTGCGTCCGACACCAGCTCGAGGAACTGACCGACGAGATGTGCCGCCTCCAGTCGGGCCAGCTCGATGACGATCACCCGCTGCGTCATTGCGGCTCCTGCCGGACGGTCGCCCACAGTCCGTAGTCGTGCATCGCTTGCGCGTGGAGCTCCATCTGCTCTCGCGCCCCGACGGAGACGACCGCGTGACCCTCGTTGTGCACCGCGAGCATGAGGCGCTCAGCCTCGGCATGGGGCAGCCCGAAGTACTCGCGGAAGACGTGGGTGACGTAGCTCATCAGGTTGACCGGGTCGTCCCAGACGACGGTCTGCCACGGGCGGTCGGGGTGCGGAGTCTCGCGAAGTTCGGCTTCGCGCTCGATCGAGGGTGTCGCCAGCGCGGACATCACGCCCACCCCAGCTCGTGCAGGCGGGTGTCGTCGATGCCGTAGAAGTGCGCGATCTCGTGCACCAGTGTCGTATGCACCTCGTCACGCAGCGCGCCCTCATCGTCGCACGCGGCCAGATGCGCCTCGCGGTAGACGATGATCCGGTCCGGAAGCTCGCCGCCGCCGTAGCGATCGCGCTCGGTGAGCGCCCATCCGTCATAGAGGCCGAAGAGGTCGAGACCGCCGTCCTCGGAGCGGTCCTCGACCACGAAGACGACGTTGTCGAGCCCTTCGACCATGTCATCGGGAAGGGCGTCGAGCTCGTCGATCACGAGCTGCTCGAACGTCGCGGCATCCATCTCCATCATGATGCCTCGGTTCGCCGACACGGAGGGCCGCTGACGAGGCCCCGATCCGACTGCTTGGGGTGAGTAACGGGACTTGAACCCGCGGCCCCCTGGACCACAACCAGGTGCTCTACCAACTGAGCTATACCCACCATGTCTCCCGCATGAGCGGGCAACCAGAAGATTCTCTCACACCTCTGGGGCAAACGACGAAACGACGGCGGCTGCCGCGGCACGTGCGCCGTCGCTGGTCGGACCCGGCTCGGGGACGAAGACCGCCTGCCGGTAATAGGCGAGCTCGCGGATCGATTCGAGGATGTCGGCGAGGGCGCGATGGCCGCCGTCTTTGGCCGGCGCGTGGATGTACGCACGGGGGTACCAGCGACGCGCCAGCTCCTTGATGCTGGACACGTCCACGTTGCGATAGTGCAGCCACCGGTCCACGCGAGGCATGTACTTCGCGATGAACATCCTGTCTGTGCCGATGGTGTTGCCGGCAAGGGGCGCCTTGCCCTCCAGCGGGACGAACCGCTGGATGTACTCGAGCACCTGGAACTCGGCATCGGCGACTGTGACACCATTCGGGATCTCGTCGATGAGCCCGGACGTGCGATGCATGTTCGTCACGAACTCGTTCATGTTCGCCAGCGCCGAGGCATCCGGCTTGATGACGATGTGGAAACCCGGGTCGAGCACGCGCAGCTCGAAGTCGGTCACCACGACCGCGATCTCGACGAGTTCGTCGACTTCGAGATCGAGTCCGGTCATTTCGCAGTCGATCCACACCAGACGATCGTTCTCAGAAGCCCCCACCATGCGGTCCATCCTATTGACGCCCGGGACAGCGGGCTCGGCGGGGTCGCCGAGCCCAGAGCCCCTCCGGGAGGATTCGAACCCCCGACCTTGCGGGTAGAAGCCGCTCGCTCTGTCCCCTGAGCTACGGAGGGAAGGGTGGGTGACCAGATTACCCGGTCGTCGTCGCGCGTCGGATCTGGCGTGTCTGCGCGTCGCGGCGTAGCGTCGGCATCGGAGGCCTCGAAAGGAGTTCATCATGAGCACCACGCAGACTCACCACCCGCTCTGGGTCGCCTACGGCCCTTCGGGCGTCGTCGGCAGCATCCGCAAGGACGACGAGGGCTACATCGTCACGATGGCAGGCGCCGACTCGTCGCTGGGCGCGTTCCCCAGCATGGAGATCGCGAAGAGCGCCTTGCATGCTCACATGACACCGGGCAGCGACTGGCCGCAATTCCGGGAGCACTGACCCGCAGGTCGTCGCCCACGCGTCCGATGGCGGCTCAAGGTATGGTCTGCTCGGCCTGCGCCGGCGTCCGAGCGGATCGCCGCGTGTCGAGCAGTGGCAGCGCGACATGCACGAGCGGGCCGATCAGGAGCGCGAAGAGAACGGTGCCGATCCCCACTGTGCCGCCGAGCAGCCAGCCGATCAGCAGGACGGTCAGTTCGACGAGCGCGCGGCACAGCCAGATCGGCCATCCGAGGCGCGAATTCATGCCCGTCATGAGTCCGTCGCGGGGCCCTGGTCCGAATCGTGCCCCGATGTAGAGCCCGGATGCCAGCGCCACCAGCAGGATGCCGCCGAGAAGCAGGGCGATCTGCGACAGGAGGCCCGCCGCCGGCGGGACCAGCCACAGCGTCGCCTGCATGCTGGTGCCGACGAGGAGGATGTTGGCGATCGTGCCGACCCCTGGCTTCTGCCTCAGCGGGATCCACAGGAGCAGCACGAAGAATCCCAGGATGTTGGTGATCCACCCGATGCCGATGCCGGTGTGCAGCGAGAGCCCCTGAGCGAAGACGGTCCAGGGGTCGACGCCGAGTCCCGCTTCGATGGTGAGCGCGCACCCTGCGCCGTAGAGGAAGAGGCCGACCAGCAGTTGGGTGACGCGACGGGGCATGCGACCATCCAATCGCATGATTGGACTGCGTGTGCCGGTCCAATCCGGCTAATGTGGCTCCATGGACTCTCGAGTGTCGGCGCGAGCGCTGGCAGTCGCCCTGGGCGGCTGGCGAACGAAGGAGCCGGTGTACGAGGCCCTGGCCGACGGCATCCGGCTGCTCTGCCTCGACAACCGACTCGCACCGCGGACGGCGCTGCCTGCCGAGCGGGAACTCGCCGGCGCCCTTCAGGTGAGCCGCAGCACCGTCGCGGCCGCGTACCGCAGCCTGCGGGACTCAGGGCACATCGCAAGTCTGCGAGGCTCGGGCAGCGTGACGCTGCCACTCGGACGGCACGACCCGGGCCGCGCGGCCGGGGCCGACGGCACGATCGACCTGCAGCAGGCGAGTCCTCCGGCCTGGCCGGGACTTGCCGGTGTCATGGCCGAGGTGGCGCAGTCCGCGTCCTCGCTCGTGGCGCGCGTCGGCTACGACGTACTGGGGCGCATCGAGTTGCGTGAGGCGATCGCCCGCCGCTACGAGCGCCGCGGCATCCCCACGCGCCCGAGTGAGGTGCTGGTGACGACCGGCGCGCAGAGCGCGATCCACCTGGTGGCGTCCGTGCTGCTCGGGCGCGGTGACCGTGTCCTCATGGAAACGCCGACGTACCCCCACGCGGTCGATGCGCTGCGGCGAGCAGGGGCGCGGCCGGTCGGTGTGCCGGTGACGACCGACGAGGGCTGGGACCTGGACCGGGCCGAGCAGGCGTTCGCGCGGACTCTGCCGGTCATGGCGTATCTCATGCCGGACTTCCACAATCCCACCGGCCGGTCCATGACGGCGCGCGAGCGCGATGCGTTCCTCCTCGCGGGAGAGCGGGCCGGCTCCGTGCTCGTGCTGGACGAGACGACCTCCGAACTCGACATCGACCGTGGACCCGTTGCCGCTGGCTTCGACGCATCCGAATCCGGGACCATCGTGCGGATCGGCTCACTGGGCAAGACCGTCTGGGGAGGGCTGCGCGTCGGCTGGGTGAGAGCCGGGGGCGATCTGATCCGGCGTCTCGTCGCGGCACGCCCGGCGCAGGACCTGGGCACGCCCGAGTTCGAGCAGGCGGTGGTGACTCGCCTGCTCGACGACTTCGACGAGATCCTCACGCAGCGCTCGGATCTGCTGCGAACCGGGAGAGACGCCCTGGTCGGTGCCCTGGCCGAACACCTGCCGCAATGGCGCGTTCCGTCGGTGCACGGGGGAGTGTCGCTCTGGATAGAGCTCGACGCGCCGCTCAGCTCCGCGGTGGTGATCGACGTGCGCTCGCGTGGCGTTCTGCTGTCCGCCGGACCGCGCTTCTCGATCGAGGGCGGGCACGATCGGCACCTGCGGATCCCCTTCACGGCGCCGCCCGAGCAGCTCGTCCGCGCTGTTCGCGAACTCGCACCGTCGTGGCGCGACGTCCGGGCCGGGGCGCCGACGACGTCTCTCGACCGCGTGGGCGCCGTCGTCTGACGCGATCGCTGCATCTCGCCGACCCGCCGGTCTGACGACCGTGTCGCGGCGCGACCTCACCGGGCGAATCGGAGGCAGTCGATGGCCTCCTCGATTCGCCAGAACTCGCCGAGCTCGAGGAACGCGCGCGACGAGGCGCGAAACCGCCGGACGCGGTAACGGATGCCGCCTCCTTCGGCGATCGCCTGGAGGTGGCCGATCACGTGCCCCTTGCGATCGATCACGCGCCACAGTGCAGGCGCTGCGGCCGCCAGCCGAACCGGAACTCCCGACGGCAGCCGCGGGGGGTCGAGGTCTGCACGTCGCAATGTCTGATCCATTTCGTCTCCCTTCGACTCGAAGATATGTGCGACCTCCGACATCATGGACACGCTCGCGCAGCACCCTTCCTCCACAACGGGACTCCGAACCCGCTTGTCCCCAGAACGCACCGGAAGCCACGACCGGCTCGCGCTGCGGACGCAGGCTGAACATGCCGCCGGCGTTCACCGGGCACGGACGCCGGCGGCACCGGGGACGGTCCCTGGACTGGCAAGAAGGGAAAGCGACATGAACGAGACGATCACCATCACCGGGAACATCGCGACGGAACCGGAGTTCAAGCGCATCGGCAGCGGAGTGCCGGTCATCAACTTCCGCGTCGCGAGCGGACAGCGCAGATTCGATCGGGCCACCAATACGTGGGTGGACGCGGGCACCAATTGGTACTCCGTCTCCGCGTTCCGCGGGCTCGCCGAGCACGCATTCGACTCACTGCACAAGGGCGACAGGGTGCTGGTCACCGGTCGACTGCGACTGCGCGAGTGGGACACCGGGGCCAAGCGCGGAACAGCGGTCGAGATCGACGCGGAGGCCATCGGCCACGATCTGCTGTGGGGGACGAGCACGTTCTCCAAGGCGAGCCGGACGTCCGAGCGAACCGAGCAGGAGAGCACTTGGGGGCCGAACGAATCGGGTTCGTGGGCCGCGCCCGGAGTCGACTCGGCCGGCGGCGCGCCCGTCGCCGGCGAGGCGGGAGCCGATTCATCCCTGGTCGCCGTCGGGGCGGATGTATCGAGTGACACGCGGGTGCTCGCGGGGGCCGAGGCGCCGTTCTGACCTGCTCAGGTGGCACTCAGGTGGCGTTCGGGGTGCCGGGCCATAGACTCTCCCCGTGCCCCGACATCCCGAGCCCTCCCGCCACCGGAGTGTGATCGCGACCGCCCGCGGGGCACGCATGCTGGTTGCCGCAGCGAGTGTCGCGCTGCTGGCCGGTTGCACCGCTCTGAGTCCCACTCCGAATGGGACGGACGGCGGAACGGCCGGGCCCACCTCCGCCCCGGAGCCGTCCTCGACGAGCTCCGCGCCGTCAGAGCCGGTCCTGGTCGCCGGCGGCTCGGCGGCCGAGAACCTCCCCGTCTTCACAGCCGTGACGAATTCCGTGTGGAGCTCGGAGCAACGGCAATCGGGTCGTGCATATGTCGATGCGCTCGTCGCAACGGGATTCGACAAGGCCGCCATGCAGGTGACCGAGGACTACTCGACGGTCGGCAATCCTGCCGAGAGCATCCAGTTCTCGGTGCGCTGGGGAGACGAGTGCCTGATCGGCCAGGTGGGCCCTGCGACGGGGGAACCGGTCACGGTCGTCGCGCCGGTGCTGGCTGAGGGGACGTGCCTGATCGGCGAGACTCGCCCGATCGACTGGTGACCCCGACCCGCGGGTAGGCTGGGACGCTGACGTCCGTACTCCAAGGAGAGCAGAAACCCGCATGGCTGAGTACATCTACTCGATGGTCCGCGCGCGCAAGGCGGTCGGCGACAAGCTGATCCTCGACGACGTGACGATGGCGTTCCTTCCCGGCGCGAAGATCGGCATGGTCGGCCCGAACGGCGCCGGAAAGTCGACGATCCTCAAGATCATGGCGGGCATGGACACGCCGTCCAACGGCGAGGCCAAGCTCTCTCCCGGCTTCTCCGTCGGCATCCTCATGCAGGAGCCCGAGCTCGACGAGTCCAAGACGGTGCTGGAGAACATCCAGGACGGCATCGCAATCAAGGCCAAGGTCGACCGCTTCAACGAGATCTCCGGCTTGATGGCCGACCCGGACGCAGACTTCGATGCGCTGCTGGCCGAGATGGGCACCCTGCAGGAAGAGATCGACGCCGCGGACGCGTGGGACCTCGACTCCCAGCTCGAACAGGCGATGGACGCGCTGCGCACGCCCCCCGGGGACGCCGAGATCGGCCCGCTCTCCGGCGGTGAGCGGCGTCGCGTGGCGCTGACGAAGCTGCTGCTGCAGAAGCCGGATCTGCTGCTCCTCGACGAGCCCACGAACCACCTCGACGCCGAGAGCGTGCTGTGGCTCGAGCAGCACCTGCAGAAGTATCCCGGTGCCGTCATCGCCATCACGCACGACCGGTACTTCCTCGACAACGTGGCCGAGTGGATCGCCGAGGTCGACCGGGGGCGCCTCATCGGCTACGAGGGCAACTACTCGACCTATCTCGAGAAGAAGGGCGAGCGCCTCGCGATCCAGGGCAAGAAGGACGCCAAGCTCGCCAAGCGGCTCGCCGAGGAGCTCGAATGGGTGCGCTCGAACGCGAAGGGGCGCCAGGCGAAGTCCAAGGCTCGTCTGGCCCGCTACGAGGAGATGGCTGCCGAAGCGGACCGCACCCGCAAGCTCGACTTCGAAGAGATCACCATCCCGCCGGGGCCACGCCTGGGCAGCGTCGTGATCGAGGCGAAGAAGCTCCAGAAGGGCTTCGACGGCCGCTCGCTCATCGACGGACTCAGCTTCAGCCTTCCCCCGAACGGCATCGTCGGCGTCGTCGGTCCGAACGGCGTGGGAAAGACGACGCTGTTCAAGACCATCGTCGGCCTCGAGCCGTTGGACGGCGGCGAACTGAAGATCGGCGAGACGGTCAAGATCAGCTACGTCGACCAAAGCCGCTCGAACATCGACCCCAACAAGACCCTGTGGGAGGTCGTGTCGGACGGCCTGGACATCATCACCGTCGGCAAGACCGAGATCCCCTCGCGCGCCTACGTCTCGAAGTTCGGCTTCAAGGGTCCGGACCAGCAGAAGAAGGCGGGCGTCCTCTCGGGCGGCGAGCGCAACCGGCTCAATCTCGCGCTGACCCTCAAGGAGGGCGGCAATCTGCTGCTGCTCGACGAGCCGACGAACGACCTGGACGTCGAGACCCTGCAGTCCCTCGAGAACGCTCTCCTCGAATTCCCGGGCTGCGCCGTGGTGATCACGCACGACCGGTGGTTCCTCGACCGCATCGCCACGCACATCCTGGCCTACGAGGGCACCGACGAAGACCCCGACAACTGGTACTGGTTCGAGGGCAACTTCGAAGCGTACGAGGAGAACAAGATCGAGCGCCTCGGTCCGGATGCCGCCAAGCCGCATCGCTCCGCGTACCGCAAGCTCACACGCGATTGAGCCGAACGCAGCCGAGCTTGCTCGGATGCTGAGGCGATTGCGCGTGTTGACGAACGAAGTGAGGAGCACGCGTGACTGAGACGAGCGAGAACGACGTCGCCGTCCCGTCCGGCCGCGCGCCGGGCGGGACGCCGCACCGTCTGCACCTGCCGATCCATCTGCGGTGGGGCGATCTCGACGCGTTCAACCACGTCAACAACACCGCCATGCTCAAGCTGCTCGAAGAAGCGCGCGTCCGCGCGTTCTGGGCGCCCGAGCCCGGCGAGGAAGCCCCCGAGACGGCTCTGCTCGACTCGAGCATCTTCAGCGGAGTGCTCACCCTCATCGCCCGCCAGGAGATCGAGTACCTCGCGCCCGTGCCCTACCAGCGGCATCCGCTCGATGTCCAGATGTGGTTCGGCAAGCTCGGCGGCTCGAGCATCGAGGTCTGCTACGAGGTGTTCAGCCCGATCGAGACCGCCTCGCCGGATCAGACGCTGTACGCCCGCGCCACGACGGTGGTGGTCAAGGTCGACGCCGCATCCGGCCGCCCGCTGCGGCTGAGCGCCGAGGAGCGCGCTGCCTGGATGCCGTACCTCGGCGAGCCGATCGGCTACGCGCACCGGCGCTGACGCCGTCGCAGATCGATATCAGTCCGCGTCCGGGACGCGGACCATGATCTCCTGAGCGACGCTGGCCAGCAGGACGCCGGCGGCCGAGTAGACGCGGCCCGTCGCCAGCCCGCGGCCACCCCGTGCGCTCGGAGACTCCTGGACGTACAGCATCCACTCGTCGGCGCGCCCGAATCGGTGCCACCACATGGCGTGGTCCAGGCTCGCCACTTTGAGCCCAGGTGTCGCCCACGCGATCCCGTGCGCACGCAGGATCGATTCCTGGATCGTCAGGTCGCTGAGGTAGGCCAGGGCGGCCCGATGGATGCCCGCCGCGTCCGGCAGCGGCCGCCGGACCCGCATCCAGACCGCCTGACGCGGTACCCGTTCGCCCTGCACGCTGGCGTAGATAGGCGACGGGATGTGGCGCAGGTCGACGGGCCGATCGGTGAACAGACGCTTCGACATGGGATGGAGCCCCTGCAGATGCGACTCGACGTCGGGCAGCTCGTCCGGCCCCGGGATGTCTTCCGGCATCGGCTCCTGATGCTCCAGACCCGGGTCCTCGTCCTGGAAGGAGGCGATCATGGAGAAGATCGGCACGCCGTCCTGAAATGCCTGCGTGCGACGCGTCGAGAATGACCGGCCGTCGTGGATGCGGTCGACGGCGAACGTGATGCCCTTCGTCGAGTCGCCGGGCCGCAGGAAGTAGCCGTGCATCGAGTGCACGATGCGGCCGTCGGGGATGGTCCGCTCGGCGGCGACGATCGACTGTGCGAGCACCTGTCCGCCGTAGACGCGCCCGAGCGGCATGGACTGGGACGTGCCGGTGAAGATGTCTTCGCTCGTGCGTGCATCGGATCCGCTGAGGTCGAGCACCGCGAGAAGCGAGGCGACCGGATCGGGTTCGACGGTCGGCTCGGCGTCGTCCACGGGTGCTCCTCTCCGGGGCGGCCTCCGCCCGTCGATCTGCTTGGTAGCTTAGGGCGATGTCTCCGCGCCTGCTCCTCGCCGACCCGGCCTCGGCCGCGGACGCCCTCACGTTCGCCGGCCGCGCCGCGCGGTTCACGACCGAGGGCGTCCGGCTCCAGGCGAGCGGCGGCGTGCTGGCGATGACCGCGGCACCGCTGGCGCCGCGAGGCATCGGAGACGCCACGCCCACCGTCCTCGCAATGCGGACGCTGGCCGCCGACCCGGAGCTGGTGTGCGACCTCGTCGTCGAGGCATCCGTCCTGTCTGCGGTGCTCGACGAGCCGAACGCCCTGAGCCTTCCCGAGACGGCGCTGTCGCCGGCGTGGGCGGGCATCGCACCGCCGCGAAGCGGCTGGGAGCCTCGGGAATCGCTCGACGCCGCTCTGCTCGCAGCCAAGGCGCAGGGCGGGATCGCGCGCGTCGCCGACGAGGTGCCGACGGATGCCGGGGAGGATGCGGTGCGCGCCGTCCGTGCGCACGTGTGGGGTGTGCCCGACGCGGAGCTGGGTGGTCTGCCGCTGGGCGCGGCGTTCGCCGCGCTCAGCATGGGCTTCATCAGCGGCGGCGAATCGGCGCACGTTCTGGCGAGCGGCGCGTGGACCCGCGTCAGTCTGCGGCGCGGGCACGTCCTGGTCCGTGGCCCGGTGGCGAGCGGTCTGGGGCCGGTACGCCGAACGGGCGGGCGCTGACGGCGTCAGAGAGTCGCCGCCACCGCGCGTCCGGCGACGCGCCCCGAGAAGAGGCATCCGCCGACGAACGTGCCCTCGAGAGCGCGATAGCCGTGCACTCCGCCGCCACCGAAGCCGCTCGCTTCGCCGGCGGCGTACAAGCCCGGAATCGGCTCGCCGTTCCCGCCGAGAGCCCGCCCGGACAGGTCGGTCTCGATGCCGCCGAGCGACTTGCGCGTGAGCACGTGCAGCTTGACGGCGATGAGGGGGCCCGCACCGGGGTCGAGGATGCGGTGGGGGCTCGCGGTGCGGATCAGGCGGTCGCCCCGGAAGGCGCGGGCAGAGCGCAGCATCGCGATCTGCGCATCCTTGGTGAAGTCGTTCGCGACCTCGCGATCGCGGGCCTCGACCTCGAACCGCACGCGCTCGGCATCGAGGACATCGCCACCAGGAAGCGCCTGCATGCCGGAGATGAGATCGTCCAGCGTGTCGCGCACGACGAAGTCGGCGCCCTTGTCCATGAAGGCCTGCACCGGTCCCGCAGCGCCCTTTCCGAGCCGGGACTTCGCCAGGAGGCGGACATCTTTGCCGGTGAGATCGGGGTTCTGCTCACTGCCCGACAGCGTGAACTCCTTCTCGATGATCTTCTGCGACAGCACGAACCATGAGTGGTCGTAGCCCGTCGCCCGCAGGTGCGCCAGCGTGCCGAGCGTGTCGAAACCGGGAAAGAGGGGAACGGGCAGGCGCGTGCCGGTGGCGTCGAGCCAGACCGACGACGGACCGGGGAGGATCCGGATGCCGTGATCCGGCCAGATGGGATCCCAGTTCTGGATTCCCTCGACGTAGTGCCACATGCGGTCGCCGTTGATCAGCCGCGCGCCGGCGGCCTCTGTCGCGACCTGCATCGAACCGTCGACGTACGCCGGCACCCCGGTGACCATGGACTCGGGTGGTGTTCCGAGGCGTTCGGGCCACCACCTGCGCACCAGCTCGTGATTTCCGCCGATGCCGCCGGACGCGACGATGGTGGCCTGGGCGGTGATCGCGAACGAACCCACCGCCTCCCGCGAGGTGGCGATGCCGCGTGCGGCGCCCGATGGCTCGAGGATGTCGCCTTCTGCCCCGACGACCACACCCGCACGGGTGGTGAGCGACGTCACCTTGTGCCGGGGGAGGATCGTGATGCGGCCTCGGCTCTCGGCGTCCTCGACGGCGGCCTGGAACGGCGCCACGATGCCGGGGCCGGTTCCCCACGTGATGTGGAACCGCGGCACCGAGTTTCCCGGCCCGGTCGCGGTGTAGCCGCCGCGCTCGGCCCATCCCACGATCGGGAAGAACCCGACGCCCTTCTCGCGCAACCAGGAGCGCTTCTCCTCGTGCGCGAATTGCAGATACGCCTCGGCCCACCGCCGCGGCCACAGATCCTCTTCGCGATCGAAGCCGGCGTTCCCGAACCAGTCCTGGCGTGCCAGTTCGAGCGAGTCGCGCACCCCGAGCCGGCGCTGTTCCGGGGAGTCGATGAAGAACAGTCCGCCGAACGACCACCACGCCTGCCCGCCGAGATTCGTGCGCGGCTCCTGGTCGATGATCGTCACGCGCTTGCCGGCGGCGGCGGCCTCGCTCGCGGCGACGAGTCCGGCGAGCCCCCATCCGATGACGAGGACATCCGTGGAGTGGGTGGCGAGGGGCATGTCGACTCCTTCGTCGGCGGGTGGGACGTCAGGATGACGGGTCGGAAGGCGCCGCGGTGACCGGCAGGGATCCGGCTGCGCGACCGTCGCTGGCAGGGCCGATGCCCGTCGGCTCGAACGTGTTCACCATCGCGAACGCCGCCCGCTGCAGGTAGTCCCACAGGGTGGTCTCGTGCAGCGGCGGCAGGTCGAGCTCATCGACGGCGGTCCGCATGTGGGCGAGCCAGCGGTCACGCGCGTCGGGGTTGACGTGGAACGGCGAGTGCCGCATCCGCAGTCGTGGATGCCCGCGCTGCTCGCTGTACGTCGACGGTCCTCCCCAGTACTGCTCGAGGAACATCGTCAGTCGCACCTTGGCGGGGCCGAGATCCTCCTCCGGGTACATCGGCCGGAGCACCTCGTCGTCGGCGACACCGCGATAGAACTCGTCGACGAGCCGGACGAACGTGTCGTGACCGCCCACCTCGTCGTAGAAGCTCAGCGGCGTGGCGCCGGCTGCCGGGGCCGGGTCTGCGGGGGTCGGGTCTGTCATGGCGTCCCTTCCGGGGTTCCGGGTGCGGCATCGCCGTCCACCGGCGGCTGCGACTTCTTGCTCGTACGCTTCGGCCGCCACACCGGACGCTCGACCGCCGCCGGCGCGACCGGGTTGGCTTTCGTCTTCGGCGGGTTCGCGCCGCGCACCCGCAACGCGCCTTCGATGCCGGTGGGCATGATCGTGTTCAGGGCCGGCAGCGTGATGCCCATCTCGTCGACGGCGTGCTTCAGCCGCATCCGCAGTTCGCGGGCGACGTCGTCCTTCGCGTTCGCGCGGGTCTTCATCACGAGGCGGATGACCAGCGCGTCGCCCGAGATGGACTCCAGCCCCCACACCTCGGGCTGCTCGAGGATCCGCGTGCGCCACTTCGGGTCCTTCGCGAGGCCCTTCGCGGTGTCGAGCATCGCCTTCTCGACCTCGTCGATGTCGGAGTCGACGGCGACCGAGAGGTCGATGATGACGCGCGACCAGCCCTGCGACAGGTTCCCGATCCGTGTGATCTCGCCGTTGCGCACGTACCACAGCGTGCCGTTGACGTCCCGCACGTGCGTCACGCGCACGCTCACGTACTCGACGATGCCGGTGGCGAGCCCGAGGTCGACGACGTCACCGATGCCGACCTGGTCCTCGGCGACGATGAAGATGCCGTTGAGCACGTCCTTGACGATGTTCTGCGCACCGAAGCCGAGACCGGCGCCGATCGCCGCGGTGAGCAGCGTCAGCGACGCCAGCGCGTTGGGCGCGAACACGTTCACGATCAGGAGCAGCGCGATGACCACGATGGTCACGTTGACGATGTTGTGCAGGATCGAGCCGAGTGTGCGGGTGCGCTGCACCAGCCGCACGGAGGCGAGCGGGGAGCGCTCCAGTGCCTGGGTGTCGTCGACGTTGGCCTTGGACTTCGCGCCGCTCACGATCCGGTTGACGACGCGGTTGATGACCAGGCGCAGGACCCACACCAGGAGGATCGCGCCGACGAGGATGCCTGCGGCAGCTACGAGGTTCCACCCGGCACGAACGAAGAACTCACCGATCTCCTGCCAGAGAGCGGGGTCGGTGATTTCGGGGGCCTCGAGGGGAACGCGGATCATCGTCACGATCCTAACGACGGATGCCTCCGCCTCCGCTGAACGCCCGCACGGCGCCGCGTCAACGGCGAGTGTCGGGCGGGAGCGGCGCGGATGCGTCCACGAGGCGGTGCCGGTGCGCGAGGATCACGGCGTGCACGCGGTCCCTCGCTCCGATCTTCGCCAGCACGCGGCCGACATGGGTCTTCACGGTGGACTCGCTCACGAACAGATGCCGGGCGATCTCGGCGTTCGTCAGGCCCTGGGCGATCGCGAGGAACACATCCCGCTCGCGATCGGTGAGCTCCGCGGTGGGATCCGGCTCATCGTCGGGGAGAGTCGGGGCGGGCGCTGCGCGCAGACGCTCGACGAGCCTGCGCGTGACCGGGGGAGCGAGCACCGCGTCGCCGCGGTGCACGGCCCGGATCGCGGCGGTCAGCTCTGACCGCTGCGCGTCCTTCAGGAGGAACCCGCCGGCGCCGGCATCGAGCGCGCCGAACGCGTACTCATCCAGATCGAACGTGGTCAGCACGAGGACGCGCGTTCCGGGGTGCGCGCGCACGATCTCGCGTGTCGCGGTGATGCCGTCGGTGCGCGGCATCCGGATGTCCATCAGCACGACATCCGGCGCGTCGGCGAGCACCGCACGGATCGCCTCGTCACCGTCCGCCGCTTCTCCGATCACCTCGATGTCGGGTTCTGCGTCGAGCACGAGGCGGAACCCGAGGCGGATGAGCTCCTGGTCGTCCACCAAGAGGACGCGGATGGTCTCGGTCATGTGGCGTCGTCCTCGATCGGGGAGTGCGGGCGCGGGAGGGATGCCCGCACGATCCAGCGATCGTCATCGACGAGACCCGCCGAGAGCGAGCCGCCGACGTGGGCGACTCGCTCGTGCAGCCCCGGGATCCCGTACCCGCCTCGTGAGCCGGCATCGGCCGATCGCGCCCCCTTCCTGGCGCCGTCATTGACGATCAACGCGTCGACGGCGTCCTCGCGGACGACGACCCGCACGTCGATGAGCGTTGCCAGCGGGGCATGGCGCATGGCGTTGGTGAGAGACTCCTGGACGATGCGGGTCAGCGCCAGCCGTAGGTCTGCAGGGAGCGCATCCGGGCTTCCCTCGGTGTGCAGCACGACCGGGTAGCCGGCGCGCTGCGCGGCCTCGACGGCGGCGGCGACATTCGCGGACTCGGCCGGTGCGAGCAGCGTCCCGTCCGCGACGTCGGGGTCGCGCAGCACGCCGAGCATGGAGCGCATCTCGGTGAGCGCACCACGGGCGGTCGTCGCGATCTGCTCGGTGGCGGCGCGTGCGCGCTCGGCGTCGGGCGTGGCTGTGGCGCCCTCAGCGAGCGCGACGACGACGGTGAGGTTGTGAGAGACGATGTCGTGCATCTCGCGAGCGATGCGCGTGCGCTCGGCGGCGGCCGCGAGCTGGGCCTGCTGGTCGCGCTCCACCATCAGCTGGCGGGACCGGTCGATGAGTGCCTCGAGATAGCGTCGCCGGTTTCCGACGTTCGTCCCGATGAGTCCGCCGATCAGCAGGCCCACGACCGCCGACACCAGGGTCGACACCAGGAAGGGCAGTTCGGAGGGAAGGGCGATCGTCGCCGCGGCGGCGTAAACAGCCAGAGCGCCGGAGGCCACTCCGAACGCCGTCCAGCACGCGCGCGCCGAGCGGTACACCGCGACGGCGTAGAGCGCGAATGCCGGAATCAGGTGCGTCGCCGGCGCGAGACTCGGCGGAAGCACGATCGCCGGGATCATCGACCCGACGAACACGGTCAGGGGGCGGGTGCGACGAAAGACGAGGGCGACGCACGACAGCACCACGAGGATGATCGCGAACCAGGTCTGAGCGGGGGTGGGAGCGATCGCGAAGTCGGTGCGGAACGTCGCCGCCGGCGCCGACAGGAGCAGGGCCAGGAACGCGACCAGCACGTCGGCGAATCGCGGATGACGGGCCCAGAAGCGGCGAAGAACGCCTGGCGGCCGTGGCAGATGCAGGCCGTCGTCGGTGCCGGGAAGGGCACCGACGACGGCCTGCGGTTCTGGACGCGACATCCGCTCGACTCTACGCGTCGCGCGTCCGCAGCACGCCCCAGCCGATCACCAGCGGGGCGAGCACCCAGCCGGTCAGGGCCAGCAGCGGAGCGGCCAGTTCTTCGTTGCCGGGCGAAGCGAGCGCCGCCGCGGCGTTCATCGGCAGATAGTCGGCGAGGTCGACGAGCCATTGCCAGTCCTCACCGGCCATCGAGAACAGGCTGAACACGATCGGCAGCACGAACAGCACGCCGACGGTGACGGCGATCGCGCCGGCGCCGTTTCGCACCATGAACCCGAAACCCAGGCCGATCAGCGTGAAGGCGACCATCGACAGGACGCCGAACGCGAGCGGCGCGATGGACTGCGACGGCTCGGACCAGTCGATGCCCTCGGTGAGGAACGGGGCGGTGGCCGCGATGGCGACCGCGTAGATCACCACGCTGGTCACCGCCATCAGCACGGACACGACGACGGCCTTGGCCAGTACGACCGCCCCGCGGCGCGGTTCGGCGGTGAGGGTGGAGCGGATCATGCCCGTCGAGTACTCGCCGGTGATCACGATCGCGCCGAGGACGCCGGCCACCAGCATCGTGAACTGCGTGGGCGACAGGATGGCGCTCACGGCCGGATAGCCGGGTCCGAAGTTGGATGAGGCGGCGGCGATCAACATCGAGATGCCGATCGAGAGCACGGCAGCGACTCCGAGCGACCACCATGTGGAGCGCAGCGTCACGACCTTGATCCATTCGCTGCGGAGCAGATGGGCGAAGCTGAGCCGGTGGGCGGAGGGTCGGGTGTCCGAGCGTGTGGTCGGCTCGGCGGTGAGGACGGTCATGCGATCTCCTTGGTCTTGTACTCGACGGAATCCCCGGTGAGCGCGAGGTACGCGTCTTCGAGAGAGCCGCTGCGTGAGGTGAGCTCGTGCACCGGGATGCCGAGCGAGGCCGCGAGGTCGCCGAGCGCCGGCGCGGTGATGCCGGTGATCTCGGCCATGCCCGGCTCGGATGCCGTCACGGTGATGTCGGGGCCCGACACCGCCGCCACCAGCTCGCTGAGTCGCGGCGAGCGCACGACGACGGCATTGCTGGTCCAAGCTCGCACGAGCGCCGACAGATCGGCGTCCGCGAGCACCTGACCGCGTCCGAGGACGATGACGTGGTCGGCTGTCTGCGCCATCTCGCTCATGAGATGGCTCGACAGCAGCACGGTGCGTCCCTCCGCGGCCAGGTGCCGCACGAACTGACGTACCCAGCGCACGCCCTCGGGGTCGAGCCCGTTCACGGGCTCGTCGAGGATCAGGGTGTGGGGATCACCGAGCAGCGCCGCCGCGATACCGAGCCGCTGCCCCATGCCGAGCGAGAACTTGCCGGCGCGCTTGCCTGCCACCGACCCGATCCCGGTGAGTTCGATCACCTCGTCGACGCGCGTGCGGGGGATGCCGTGGGTCGCGGCCATGGCCCGCAGGTGATTGCGGGCGGTGCGCCCGGTGTGGACGGCTTTGGCGTCCAACAGCACCCCGACCTCGGTCAGGGGCGAGCGCAGCTGGGCGTAGGGGCGTCCGTTGACGGTGACGCGGCCGCCCGTCGGACGGTCCAGCCCGACGATCATGCGCATCGTGGTGGACTTGCCCGCGCCGTTGGGGCCGAGGAAGCCGGTGACCTTTCCGGGTTGGACGGTGAAGCTGACATCGGCGACGGCGCGCTTGGCGCCGAAGCTCTTGCTGAGGTTCTCTGCGACGATCATGCATTCGACGCTACGGACAGACCCCCCTGCGCCGCATCGGACGGCAGGGGGGTCTTTCGCTGGTGCGGGTAGTACCGGAGTACTACTCGGCGTCGCGTCCCTGCACCGACAGGGCGCGCTCCACGCCTGCGAGATTCTCTGCGACGAGACGGCGCAGCGCGGGCGCGGCCCCGGCATTGGCCTCGAGCCAGGCGCGGGTCGCATCGCGCAGAGCGACGTTCGCGAGCGGCGCGGGGTAGAGCCCCGCGATCAGGTACTCGGCGATCTTGTACGTCCGCGACTCCCAGATGGGCAGCAGCGCGTCGAAGTAGCGCGGCACGAACGCCTCGAGCAGGTCGCGCCCCGCGGGGTGGACGAAGCCGAGCGCGGCCGAGCGGACGAGGGTGTTGGGCAGCTCGTCGCTGTCGACGAGCGACGCCCACGCGGCCGCCTTCGCCTCGGCGGTGGGCAGAGCGGCCTTGGCCTGGGCCGCGAACTCGCCGCCCTTGGCGGTGTTGTCGGAGGCGAGCGCGTCGTCGATGTCGGCGGCGGTGACGATCCCGCCGGCGGCGAGCGACACGAGGAGCTGCCACGACAGATCGGTGTCGATCTCGAGGCCCTCGAACACGACGTCGCCGTCGCGCACCTGGCGCACCTGCTCCCACTGCGCGGACGTCGCGGCGGCGCTGGCGAACGCGGTCACGAACTGCAGCTGGCTGTCGCTGCCCGCCTCGGCGTCCTGCGCGAGGCGCCAGAGCGCGTCGGCCACCTTCTCGCGCGTGGCCTCGCGCTTCTCGGGCGCGACGTACGAGTTCGCCGCGAGCTGCAGCTGGGCGAGCGTCGTGCGGACAGTCGTCGACTCCGTCTCTGTGCCGATGTTGCGCAGCACAAGGTCGACGTAGTCGGAGGCGGAGCCCTCGGCATCGCGCGTCTGGTCCCACGCCGCACCCCACACCAGAGAACGCGCGAGCGGATCGCTGATCTTGCCCAGGTGGCCGATCGCAGTCTGGAGCGAGCGCTCGTCGAGCCGGATCTTGGCGTAGGCGAGGTCGTCATCGTTCAGGAGCACGAGATCCGGACGCTGGCGTCCCTTCAGCTCGGGCACCTCGGTGAGGTCGCCGTCGACGTCCAGCTCGATGTGGTGCACGCGAACCAGCGCGTCGCCGTCCAGATCGTAGAAGCCGACGCCCAGGCGGTGGGGTCGGATCGTCGGGTAGTCGGCCGGGGCCGTCTGCACGATCGAGAAGCGCGTGATGGTGCCGTCCACGTCGGTCGCGATCTCGGGCGAGAGGGTGTTGACCCCGGCGGTCTCGAGCCACTTCTTCGACCAGGTCGACAGCTCACGTCCGCTCGTGGTCTCGAGCTCCGAGAGCAGGTCGCTGAGCTCGGTGTTGGACCATTCGTGCTTCTTGAAGTACGCGGCCACGCCGGCGAAGAACTGCTCGATGCCGACCCACGCTGCCAGCTGCTTCAGCACCGATCCGCCCTTGGCGTACGTGATGCCGTCGAAGTTGACCTGGACGTCTTCGAGATCGTTGATCTGCGCGACGACGGGATGCGTCGAGGGCAGCTGGTCCTGGCGATAGGCCCAGGTCTTCTCCATCGCGTTGAAGGTGGTCCATGCCTCGGTCCACTCGGTTGCCTCGGCCGTGGCGATCGTCGACGCCCACTCGGCGAACGATTCGTTCAGCCACAGGTCGTTCCACCACTTCATCGTCACGAGGTCGCCGAACCACATGTGGGCCAGCTCGTGCAGGATCGTGACGACGCGACGCTCCTTGATCGCGTCCGTCACCTTGCTGCGGAAGACGTAGCTCTCGGTGAAGGTCACGGCGCCCGCGTTCTCCATCGCGCCCGCGTTGAACTCGGGGACGAAGAGCTGGTCGTACTTCGCGAAGGGGTATGCGTAGTCGAACTTCTCCTCGAAGTAGGCGAACCCCTGGCGCGTCTTGTCGAAGATGTAGTCGGCGTCGAGGAACTGCCACAGGCTCTTGCGTCCGTAGACCCCGAGGGGGATGACGCGGCCGGAGGCGCTCGTCAGCTCCGAGAACGTGGCCTCGTACGGACCCGCGATGAGAGCGGTGATGTACGACGAGATGCGCGGTGTCGGCTCGAATCGCCAGGTCGCGCTGCCGTCGCCGTGCTTCTTCGGCTCGGGCGTCGGCGAGTTGGAGACGACCTTCCAGGGCTCGGGCGCGGTCACGGTGAACTGGAACGTCGCCTTCAGATCGGGCTGCTCGAACACCGCGTACATGCGGCGCGAGTCGGGCACCTCGAACTGCGAGTACAGGTACACCTCGTCGTCGACCGGGTCGACGAAGCGGTGCAGTCCCTCACCGGTGTTCGTGTAGAGGCAGTCCGCGTCGATGACGAGCTCGTTCTCGGGCGCGAGGTCATCGAGCGCGATGCGGGAGTCGGCGAACGCGCCGGCGGGGTCGATGGCCCGGCCGTTCAGTGTGATCTCGCGGATCTCCCGCGCGATGAGGTCGATGAAGGTGGATGCACCGGGGGTTGCGGTGAAGCGGACGACGGTGCGCGAGCCGAAGACCTCGGCGCCCTTCGTCAGGTCGAGCACGACCTCGTACGACTGCGTGTCGACGATCGCGCGGCGCTCCTGCGCCTCGATGCGGGTGAGGTTCTCTCCAGGCACTTGTTCTGCTCCCGTAGGTGGACGGTGACGTCGGGCGCCGTCCGGTGCGGATGGCGCCGGCGACAACCGTCCCAGCCTATGCCAGCGCGCCTGCACCAGCGGAGCCTGTGGATCCGGGGACCATGGACGAAGCGGGGCAGCGGCGGTGTCAGGATGGTGGGGTGACTTCTGGTGAGCAGCACATGGTTCCGTTCGCGTCTGCGGCCGCGGCATCCGGTCGCCCTCACGTCGAGGAGCCCGTCGCCTACGACGCGCTGCTGCTGGCGGGGTTCGGCGGTCCCGAAGGTCAGGACGACGTCATCCCGTTCCTGCGGAATGTGACGCGTGGGCGGGGGATCCCGGACGAACGGCTCGAGGAGGTCGCGCACCACTACCGGCACTTCGGCGGCGTGAGCCCGATCAACGCGCAGAACCGTGCGCTCAGGGCAGCCCTCGAGGCGGAGCTCGCGCGGCGAGAGATCGACCTGCCGGTGTACTGGGGCAATCGCAACTGGTCTCCGTACCTCGAGGAGGCGGTTCAGGATGCTGCGGCGGCCGGCCGCACGAACCTGCTCGCCCTGGCGACCAGCGCGTACTCGTCGTTCTCGAGCTGCCGCCAGTATCGCGAGGACTTCGCCCGGGTGCTGTCGGAGACCGACCTTTCCGGCACCGTGACGATCGACAAAGTCCGGCAGTTCTTCGACCACCCCGGGTTCGTGCAGCCGTTCGTGGACGGTGTCCGCGACGCCGTCGCGACGTTCCTGGCCGAGGGCGTCGCGCCCGGCTCGGTGCGCGTGCTCTTCTCGACCCACAGCATCCCGACGGCGGATGCCGAGCGCTCGGGCCCGCGGGAGGGGGACGATCTCCACCGCCCCTTCGGCGAGGGCGGCGCCTATGCCGCGCAGCACCGCGCAGTGGCTGAGGTCGTCATGGCCGCGGTCGCCGCGGAAGTGCCGGGCGCCGAGCACGTCGCGTGGGACCTCGTCTACCAGTCCCGATCGGGTCCGCCCAGCCAGCCGTGGCTGGAGCCGGACGTGAACGATGTGATCGAACAGCTGCCGGCGGCAGGCGTCGAAGCCGTCGCCATCGTGCCGCTGGGGTTCATGAGCGATCACATGGAAGTGCTGTGGGACCTCGACACCGAGGCGATGGATGCCGCGGCCGACGCCGGCCTGCGCGCCGTGCGCACCCCGACACCGGGCATCGACCCCGTCTTCGTGTCGGGCCTCGTCGACCTCGTCGAGGAGCGCCTGCGAGGCACGCGCGCCGCCGAACGCCCGCACGCCACGGGCCTGGGCCCGTGGTTCGATGTGTGCCGCCCGGCGTGCTGCGAGAACGTGCGCGCAGGATTCAAGCCGGCGGCGGCCGGCATCGCACCCTGACCGCCGTCGGCTGAACGATCCGTTCGGTCCCTAGGATTGTGCCCATGCGCATCCACATCGCGACCGACCATGCCGGCCTCGAGTTCTCGACGCAGCTGCAGCATCACCTGGCCGAAGCCGGCCACGAGGTGATCGACCACGGCCCGGTCGAGTACGACGCCCTCGACGACTATCCGGCGTTCTGCATCCGGGCGGCGCAGGCCGTCGTCCGCGACCAGGCGGCCGGCATCGAGACGCTCGGCGTCGTCTTCGGCGGTTCGGGCAACGGTGAGCAGATCGCCGCGAACAAGGTGCTGGGCGCACGGGCCGCGCTGGTGTGGAGCATCGCGACAGCCGAGCTGGCGCGCGAGCACAACGACGCCAATGTGATCGCCATCGGCGCGCGTCAGCACACCTTCGATGAGGCAGCGGCGTTCATCGACCGCTTCATCTCGACGCCGTTCTCGGGCGAAGAGCGCCACGCGCGCCGTATCGCGCAGCTGGCGGCGTACGAGCAGGACGGCACTCTCGAGCCCGATCCGAGGGCATCGATCCCGCGCCCGGACGTGCTTGCAGCCGACGACAGCTCATTCGACCCCGAAGCGGGCTGAGGCAGGATGCCCGAAGGACACTCCGTCCATCGCATCGCCCGCCAGTTCGATCGCAACTTCGTCGGCCGGACCGTCGAGGCATCCAGTCCGCAGGGCCGATTCGTCGAAGGCGCCGCCGTCATCAGCGGTCGCTCGGCGACCGAGGTGCGCGCGGTGGGCAAGCAGATGTTCCTCGAGTTCGACGACGACCTGTGGCTGCGCGTCCACCTCGGGATGTACGGTGCGTGGGACTTCGCCGGCGAGATCCTGGTCGACCCCACCATCGCGTCTGCCAACGGCCGCATGGGCCAGACCAACCAGCGCGGGACCGATCTCGACGCGCCGATCCTCGACGACGCGGGCGAGAATTCGCTGACGTCGATCGGGGCGCCTCGGCGGGCTCGCGTGCACGTGCGCATGTCGGAGCAGACGACCGGGCTCGCGGACGAGGGCGACGAATGGCCGCCTCCGGTCGTCGGACAGGTGCGGTTGCGGCTGCTCACGTCGACGACCTGCGCTGATCTGCGAGGCCCGACAGCGTGCGAGCTGCAGACGCCCGACGAGGTCGCCGCGACGATCGCGAAGCTCGGACCCGACCCTCTCGTCGACGATGTCGCCGAGGGCGAAGAGCGGTTCGCTGCAGTCGTCCGCCGCAAGCCGACGCCGATCGGCCTTCTCCTGATGGATCAGAACGTGGTGAGCGGGATCGGCAACGTCTACCGCGCCGAACTGCTGTTCCGGGCGCGGCAGAACCCGCACACGCCGGGGCGCGAGGTGCCCGAGGATGTCATACGGGAGCTCTGGCGGGACTGGGTGCGGCTGATCGCCATCGGGGTCGAGACAGGTCAGATGATGACCATGGACGGCCTCGACCCCGCGTCGTATCGCAAGGCGATGGCGAGCCGTGACGACCGGCACTGGGTCTATCACCGCGCCGGACTGCCGTGTCGCGTGTGCGGGACGTCGATCGTCGTGGAGGAGGCGGCGGGACGCAAGCTCTACTGGTGCCCCCGCTGCCAGGCGTGACGCGCGTCGGGTCCTCAGCTCACTCGTAGGCTGGTGCCATGCGCCAGAATCCGAGCTTCGCGATGACCGATGTGGCCGAGATCCGCCGGCTGATCGCCCGGAACCCGTGGGTGACCCTTGTCAGCTCGACCGAAGACGGCCTGGTCGCGTCGCACTATGCAGTGCTCCTGGACGAGGAGCGCGACGACCTCACGATCGTCGGTCATGTCGGCAAGCCGGACGATCTGATCCACGGACTCGGGCAGCGCGAGCTGCTGGTCGTCGTGCAGGGCCCGCACGGATACGTCTCGCCAGGATGGTACGGCGACACCCCGAGCGTGCCGACGTGGAACTTCGTCTCGGCGCACCTGAGTGGCATCCCCGAGATCCTCACGCCCGACGAGAATCTGCGCGTTCTCGACAAGCTCGTCGCACACTTCGAGAACGGGATGCCGCAGCCACGTCTGCTCTGGGAGCGTCCGAACGACCCCGACTTCGTGACCCGGCTGGAAAGGGGAACGGTCGGATTCCGGCTGACGCCCACACGCGTGGTCGGCAAGCGCAAGCTGAGCCAGAACAAGCCGGACGAGGTCGTGGAGACGGTCATCGCGGGGCTCGACGGCGGCGGCGCGTACGCGGATCCGCGACTCGCCGATGAGATGCGCCGCGACTTCGCGGCCCGCAAGGCCGCACGGTGACAGTTGCGAGGGGCGAGGTCCCCGACGTCATCGCCGACGTGCGGCTGACCGGAGCGGAACGCACCGATCCGTTCGGTGACGAGCCGGTCGACGTCCACATCGCGGACGGACTCGTCGTCGACATCGCGCCGGCTCGCGCCCTGCCCCGCCGGGGACTCGTGCTCGAGGCTGATGGCCACTGGCTGATCCCCGGCCTGTGGGATCACCACGTGCACGTGGTGCAGTGGGCGCTCGTGGCACAGCGCGTGCCGCTCGGGACGACGACCTCTGCCGCTCAGGCCGCCGCGGTCATGGGCGCGGCGGAACCGCTGCCGGACGGCCGCCGGATCGGAACCGGATTCCGGGACGCATTGTGGCCCGACACACCCAGTCTGGCGGTCCTCGATGCCGCTACCGGCGAGACACCGACTTATCTCATCAACGCGGATGTTCACAGCGTGTGGCTCAACTCCGCGGCGCTGCGGCGCGAAGGCTTCGAGCCCGACGGCGTCGGCATTCTGCGTGAGGAGCCGGCGTTCGAGATCTCGCGTCGTCTCAACGCGGTGCCCGCCGAAGTCGCCGACCCCCTCGTCGCCCGTATGGCCGACGACGCCGCCTCCCGTGGTGTGGTCGGGATCGTCGACCTCGACATGGCCTGGAATGAGGAGGCATGGGCACGCCGCCTCGCGGCAGGGTTCGACGCCCTCCGGGTGTCGTTCGGCATCTATCCCGAGTTCCTCGACCGCGCGGTGGCCGAGGGACTGCAGACCGGTGACGTCGCGCGTGGCGGGCGATCGGATCTCGTCCGCGTCGGAGCGCTCAAGGTCATCACGGACGGCTCGCTGGGCACACGTACGGCCGCGTGCTCGCACCCCTACGCCGGAGACCCGCACAACCACGGGGTGCTCACGGTCGACACGGCGACCCTCGTCGACCTCATGACCCGCGCGACGGGTGCCGGCATCGCGTCGGCCATCCACGCGATCGGCGATGTGGCCAACTCCCACGCGCTGGACGCGTTCACCGCGACCGGCGCATGGGGGACGATCGAGCATGCGCAGCTGGTCGCGCACGCCGACATCCCGCGTTTCGCGCGCCTCGGCGTCGGCGCCAGCGTGCAGCCCGAGCATGCGCTGGACGACCGCGACCTGACGGACACCATCTGGGCGGACCAGACGGCGCAGCCGTATCCGCTGCGCGCCCTCGCGGACTCCGGTGCCACGCTCCTCTTCGGCTCGGACGCGCCGGTCTCGCCGCTGGATCCGTGGGCCGCGATGGCGTCCGCCGTCTTCCGCACGCGTGACGGCCGCGAGCCCTGGCAGCCACACCAGCGCCTCTCACCGGCCACCGCGCTGTCCGCTTCGACGCGAGGCGGATCGGCCACGCCGGCCCGCCTCGAGCTGGGCGACGTCGCCGACCTCGCCATCATCGAGCACGACCCGCTGCGGGCGGACGAAGCGTCGATGCGGACCATGCTCGTCCGGGCGACGCTTCTGGGTGGCCGGCTCACTCACATCGTGTAATCCGCCACGTCGTGCGGGGGCCTGCCCCCATACGGTTCCGGGAGGGTGTCGGATGCCGTGCGCCCGCCGCGATCGCGAGGCTGGAGGCATGACTTCCGCTCCACCTGCTCCTCCTGCGCCGCCTCGCGTGCCGTCGCCGTCCGGCGACGCGGCGGCTCCCCGCCGTCGTCGAGGCCGCCGTGGCCTCGTGATCGCTCTGGTCTCCGTGCTCGGGGTCGTCGTCCTGCTGGTCGGCGCCGCCGCCGTGTGGTTCGCCACCAATTCCGTCCGTCGCACACCTCCGGCTGCGGGCACGGTCGACTTCGCCGCACCGCTGCCGGTGCCCGAGCTCGCGCCGTCGCGCGTGGAGGACGGCGTCCGGGTGTTCGATCTTTCGGCGCAGGAGGGGACGACGGCGTTCGTGCCGCAGGGCGAGACCGCGACGCTCGGCTATAACGGGTCGTATCTGGGACCGACGCTCGTCGCCGCACGCGGTGAGCGGGTGCGGGTAGATACCGTCAACGGACTCTCCGACCCGACCACCGTGCATTGGCACGGCATGCACCTACCCGCCGCGATGGATGGCGGACCGCATTCGCCCATCGCTCCCGGCGCGTCGTGGCACCCCGAGTGGGTCATCGACCAGCCGGCCGCCACCCTCTGGTACCACCCGCACCTGCATGGGCGTACGCGCGAACAGGTCGACGCGGGTCTCGCGGGCATGTTCCTCGTGCGCGATGACGAGGAGGCGGCTCTCGCGCTGCCGCGCGACTATGGCGTGGACGACATCCCGCTCATCGTGCAGGATCGCGCCTTCAATCCGGACGGCTCGTTCGCCGGGGGGATCGGCATGCAGTTCGACGGCGTCCTGGGCGACACGATCCTGGTCAACGGCGTGATCGCGCCGCATCTCGAGGTGACCACCGAACGGGTGCGCCTGCGCCTGCTCAACGGGTCCAGCGCACGGATGTACGACTTCGCGTTCGCGGACGGCCGCGAGTTCGACCTCATCGCGACCGACGGCGGACTCCTGGAGGCACCTGTCCCGTCCGAGAGCATTCCGCTGTCGCCCGGTGAGCGGGCCGAGATCGTGGTGACGATGACGCCTGGCGAGCAGGTGGCACTGCGGTCCGCAGCGCCCGACCCCGACCTGCACGCCGGGTCGGCGACTTTCGACGTGCTCGAGCTTCGGGCGGCGGAGTCCCTCGGCGATTCACCCGAGGTGCCCGCTCACCTGACCGAGCTTCCCACGCCGGATGCCATCGCTGCCGCCCCTGAGCGCTCGTTCGAGATGTCCGGTCATGAGATCAACGACCGCGAGATGGACCTCGGTCGCGCCGACTTCACCGCCACGGTGGACACCAGCGAGGTCTGGACGGTGCGCAACGACAATCCGCTCCCGCACTCGTTCCACGTGCACGACACCCAGTTCCGCGTGCTGAGCGTCGATGGAGAGGTTCCGCCGGCGCGCCTCGCCGGCTACAAGGACACGATCGCGCTCGAATGGAATCGCGAATACCGGCTGCTGGTCCGCTTCGAGGACTATGCCGACGCGAGCACTCCGTACATGTACCACTGCCACCTGCTGTGGCACGAGGACCAGGGCATGATGGGACAGTTCCTGGTCGTCGAACCGGGCCAGCAGCCCGACCTGACGCGTCCCGAGGGAGACAGTGATGACCACGACCACTGATGCGGTCCGCGGACCGCGGCCGGCGGGCACCGCGACCCCGGGGTTCTGGGCAACCTACACGCAGTGGTGGCTGCGCACACCGGGCAGCGCGCTGTACCTGCTGCTGGTCTTCGTCCTGGCGATGCTCTCGATCGGCGTCCTTGCGCCGCTCTTCTGGACCGGGGTCGGGCTGCTCGTCCTGGTGATCGGACTGCCGCTGGTCGTGCTGACCCTTCTGATCGCCCGGGGCTTCGGGATCGCCGACCGCTTCCTGCTGCAGCTGTCAGGACTTCCGCGCATCGCCGAGCCGGAGTGGAATCGCGACAAGACGGACGCCACCGGTTTCTGGGCCACCCTGACCCGGCCTGTGCGCAACGCCCACTACTGGGTCTACATCCTCCACGGCATGATTCTGAACCCGATCGTCAGCACGATCTCGTTCGTGCTGACGATCACGTGGCTGAGCGTGGGTCTCGGCGGCCTGACGTACTGGTTCTGGGGTCTCTTCCTGCCGCGCAATTGGAACGAGGACGGCTCCGGTGGGGAATGGGGTCACTACGTCGCTGATGCCGTGCCGTGGCTGTTCGGAGGCTGGAGCAGCTGGACCATCGAGGTTGTGCTGTACCTGATCGCGGGTGCGCTGTTCACCTTCACCATGCCGTGGGTAGTGGGCGGCCTGGCCCGTGCACACCATGCCATCGCCCAGGGCATGCTCGGCCGGTGGGCATCGGATGACCTCGTCACCGAGGTCCGTGCCGAGGCGGCAGCCCGTGGTGCCGCCGTGCACGCCGAGGATGTTGCGCTGCGCCGGCTGGAGCGCGACATCCACGACGGCCCGCAGCAGCGGCTCGTGCGCCTCCAGCTGGATCTGGCTGCCCTGGAACGCCGCGCGGGCGCGGGGGAGACGGATGCCGCGGCCGACCTCGCACGAGAGGCCCGCGAGCATGCGAAGGCCGCGCTCGACGAGCTGCGCGCTCTCTCGAGCGGCGTCGCGCCGCCGCTGTTGCAGGACCGCGGGCTCGCGGCCGCGCTCGACGCGGTGGCGGCGGCATCCCCGCTCCACGTGAACGTCGAGGTCGATCCCGACCTGGATCGGGTCGTGGGCCCGGAGGTCGCACGGACGGTGTACTTCGTGGTCGCCGAACTGCTCACCAACGCGATCAAGCACTCCGGCGCGAGCGCCGCGACCGTGAAGGCGTCCCTGCGACGTCCCGCGCTCGTGACGCCGCCGACGCACCTGGATGTCTGGGTGGTCGACAACGGCCGCGGGGGCGCATTCGCCGCGGGCGGGCACGGTCTGGAGGGTCTCCAGCAGCGTGTCGCCGGCCTCCGCGGCGCGCTCGTCATCGACAGTCCGGCCGGCGGCCCGACCGCGGTCGGCGCGCACATCCCGCTCGGAGCGAGGCCGGCATGAGTCATCCGTATCCTGAACAGATGGCGTCGGCATCCGCACCCCTTCGCGTCGTCCTCGTCGAGGACTCCGTCCTGCTCCGTGAGGGTCTGGTCCGTCTGTTCGACGAGGCCGGCTATGTGACGGCGGGGGCCTGGGGGGACGCCGAGGACATCGTCGATCGGGTGCGCGGCGCACGAGCCGACGTGGCGATCCTCGACGTCCGCCTGCCGCCGGCGTTTCGAGACGAGGGCATACGCGCTGCGCTGACACTGCGCGCCGCGCTTCCTGCGGTGGGCATCCTGGTGCTCAGTCAGTACGTGGAAGGCGTGTACGCCCGCGAGCTGCTCGCCGGTGGCGAGGGCGGGGTCGGTTACCTCCTCAAGGATCGCGTCACCTCGCTCGACGAGTTCACGGATGCTGTCGAACGCGTCCGCGAGCGCGGCACCGTGCTGGACCCGCTCGTGGTGCAGGGGCTGCTCTCGTCGCGGCCCGACCCGCTCTCGGCGCTGACACCGCGAGAGCGCGACGTCCTCGCACTCATGGCGGAGGGTCGCAGCAACGCGAGCATCGCCGACCGCCTCTACATCGGCGTCGGCGCCGTCGAGAAGAACATCAGCGCGATCTTCGCCAAGCTCGGACTGGAGGAGTCCGGCACCGAGCACCGCCGCGTTCTGGCGGTGCTGGCGTTCCTGCAACGACCGTGACAACACGAAGGGCCCCGGCATCGCCGGGGCCCTTCGTGACGCGTGTCAGCTCACTCCGCGAGATGCGCGAACAGGAACCAACGGTCCTTCTCGAGGCTCTCCTTGATGCCGATGGCGATGTCCTGGCTCGTGAGGTCGAACTCGTCGAGACCGTCGATCGCCGCCTGCACGTCCGCGATCACGGCGTCCATGTCGCCGATCACGTTGCGGATGAGGGCGTCCCACTGGGTGAATCCAGCAGGGACCGCAGTGGGCGGCGTCTTCTCCGCCACGGTCGACACACGCGCGTCGATCGGCAGGCCGAGGGCGACGATCCGCTCGGCGGCCTGGTCGGCTCCGGCCAGCGCATGGGCGACGACCGAGTCCAGCAGCTCGTGGATCGCGATGAAGTTGGCGCCGCGCACGTTCCAGTGCGCCTGCTTGCCGTTGACGGCCAGGGCCTGAAGGCCCAGCACCACGGGGGTGAGGAACTGTGCGGTCGCCGATGCGACGTCGGGATTCGCGGCGGTCGCGGGGATGGTGTTGATCTTCGTCATGTCTCTCGCCTCCAGCTTCGGGAGGGCCGCTGCGATCGGCGGTCGTCCTCCTGTGACAGCAACGCTACTCAGCCCGCCGCATTCCGCAAGCAAGAGAAGGCTGGGCTAAACAGGGGTTTCGCCTGTCGGTTCTGGCGAGACCCACGACACCGGCTAACGTCGATTCGTGCCCTCCGCTGACCATGACCTCGGACCGCAGGATCTGGACGTCCCCGCCAAGACGGTGACCAAGGAGCCGCTCGACCGTTCGCCCGAACACGCCGAGCCGTCGCGGTTCATCCCGCACGTGCAAGGACTGCGTGCGATCGCGGTGCTGTGCGTCGTGCTCTACCACTTCTGGCCGGCGCGTTTCCCCGGCGGCTACATCGGCGTCGACATCTTCTTCGTGATCTCGGGCTTCCTCATCACGGCGCACCTGATGCGCGAGCTCACCGCCACCGGCACCGTGCGGCTCGGGCAGTTCTGGGCGCGCCGCGCGCGGCGCCTGCTGCCGGCATCCCTCCTCGTCCTGCTCTTCTGCGCCATCGTGGTGATGTCGCCGTACCTCATGCCGACCTCGGCGCTGCCGAACGAGGTGCGCGAGATCCTCGCCTCGACCTTCTACGTCGAGAACTGGTACCTCGCCCTGAACTCGGCGGACTACCTGAACCACTCCGGAGACCCGACGACCGTCCAGCACTACTGGTCCTTGTCGCTCGAGGAGCAGTTCTATGTGATGTGGCCGCTTCTCATGCTGCTGGCGGCATGGATCGGGGTGAAGTGGTTCCGGGGCGCTCGTCGTCGTGCCGTCCTCGTGACGCTCGGAATCGTCTCGGTCGCCTCCTTCGCGTTCTGCGTGGTGTTCACGATGACGGACCCGGCCCCGGCGTACTTCGTCACCTTCGGGCGCATGTGGCAGTTCGGAGTGGGCGCGATGATCGCCCTCGTGCCGCTGCTGCGGGTGCGCAACGCGGCGGCGAGCTTCGTGCTCGGATGGGCCGGGGTGCTGGTACTGGTCTACGTCACCTTCACGTTCGACGGCCAGACTCCGTTCCCCGGCTACATGGCGGCTCTCCCGACCCTCGGCGCCGCGGCCGTGATCGCCGCGTCGAACACCGAGCGATGGTGGTATCCGACCCGGATCCTCGCGTTGCGCCCCGCGCAGTTCGTGGGCGACATCTCGTACTCGCTCTACCTGTGGCACTGGCCGCTCATCGTCATCGCGCCGTCGGTGCCCTTCTGGGGTCTCACGATCTACCACCGCGTCGCCCTGCTGGGCATCTGCTTCGTGCTGGCGTGGCTCACGAAGCGGTTCGTCGAGGATCCCGTCCGGGGATGGAAGGTGCTCACGTCGCGACGGGCGCGTGTCACACTGTGGTCGTCGCTCGCGGCCATGATCGTCGTGGGTCTTGTGGCCGGAACCGCGTGGCTCGTGAACGCGCCGCTCTACAACGCCGGCACGCGCGACATCCAGCAGCTGCAGGAGAACCCTCCGGAGTGCTTCGGCGCGGCATCCGTCCTCGATCCGTCGTGCGACAGCACGGACTTCGGCGCAACGATCCTGCCCGCCCCCGGTTTCGCGGGCATCGACCGGCCGAGCGACGAGCAGTGCTTCGTGCAGCTCACCGACGCCCGGCCCGTCTCGTGCACGTTCGGCTCGGACGAGCCCGACGCGCCCCGTGTCGCACTCATCGGCGACAGCCACGCGTATCAGCTGCTGTCGACGTTCCAGAGGATGGCGGACGAGAACGGCTGGCAGCTCGTCACGTGGTTCAAGGGCGCGTGTCCGTGGAACACGACGCCGCTCGCAACGCCGGGCGCGTTCGGCGATGCGTGCACGCAGTGGCGCGACGGCGTGCAGACGGCTCTTGCCGACGCCGACATCGACGCCGTGTTCACCGCCGCCATCGCCACGACGCCCTACTCGGCCGCCGGGTACGACTCTTCGTTCGACGCGGCGGTGGCAGGATACCGGGATGCCTGGAGCACCGTGATCGACCGTGGGATCCCCGTCGTCACCGTCGTGGACAACCCGGTGTGGGAGACGGACCCGAACAAGTGCCTGCGTACGCGCGACGTCGCCGAGTGCGACGCGCCGCGGTCGGATGTGCTGGTGGCCGACGATCCGCTTCGAGCGGCGGCATCCGGTCTCGAACACGTCACGCTGCTCGACTTCACGGACGTGTTCTGCGAGACCGACTCGTGCTCGCCCGTCGTGGGCGGGGCCAACGTGTATCGCGACCAGGATCACCTGACGGTGACCTTCGCCGACACGCTCGCGCCGTGGTACACGGAGTCGATCGAGTCCGCTCTTTCGACCAGAATCGCACCATGACCATTGCTTCAGGTGCCTCTGTGCTCACTGCCGCGGGACGGACACCCGCGCTCGATCCGTCTGCGTTCGTCGCCGCGGGCGCCCGCGTCATCGGCGGCGTCACCCTCGGTCCCGGCGCCAGCGTCTGGTACAACGCCGTACTGCGGGCCGACGGCGACACCATCACGGTCGGAGCGAGGAGCAATCTTCAGGACAACGTGTCGGTGCATGTCGACGCGGGCCGCCCGGTCGTGATCGGCGAGAACGTCTCGGTCGGGCACAATGCCGTCGTGCACGGCTGCACGATCGGCGACGGATCCCTGATCGGCATGGGAGCGGTCGTGCTCAACGGGGCGAGGATCGGTGCAGGATGCCTCATCGCGGGCGGCGCCGTGGTGCTCGAGGGCGCCGAGATCCCCGACGGGTCGCTCGTGGCGGGCGTGCCCGGCAAGGTGCGCCGGGAACTCACCGACGAGGAGCGCGCCGGCCTGCTGCGCAACGCCGAGCATTACCTCGCGCACATTCAGGAGCACATCGACGCCACGCCGGTGGTGTGACGCATGCGCATCGAATCACTGCGACCGAACGAGGTGTTCGTCTTCGGCTCGAATGCCGACGGCGCCCACGGCGGGGGAGCGGCGAGGTTCGCCCACGACCGGTTCGGAGCGATCTGGGGCCAGTCCGAAGGTCTGCAGGGCCAGTCGTACGGCATCGACACGATGTCGGGGCTCGATGTCTTCCGGGAGCAGGCGCGGCGATTCGTCGAATTCGCGACCGCGCATCCCGAACTTCGCTTCCTCGTGACCGAGGTGGGATGCGGCATCGCGGGGTACACGCCACGGCAGGTCGCAGGGTTCTTCGCCGGCGCGCCCGAGAACGTGGTGCTCCCCGCCTCGTTCGTCGAGGTGATTGCGGGGACCTGACTTTCAGGCGCTCGAGCCGCTCGTGGGTCGAGGGTGATGCTTGCCGCGGTGCACCTCGTACAGGCGCACGTGCCCGGGCCACTGCGAGTCGTTCTGGATGGGTTGATCGTCCATGAACAGCCGGATGACGTGAGCGAGCTGATCGGGGTGGCTGAAGTTGATCGCGTGCGCCGCGCCCTCCAGCAGCACGACGAGCACATGACTGTCGGTCTGGCTCGCGATCTCGTCGACCCGATGGGCGTGGGGGAGCAGCGGATCCCTCTGGCCGAGCACGACGAGAGTCGGGATCCGCATCTCCAGCAGGCGCTGGAGGCTCGGGTATTGCGTCAGCGCGCGGAAGAGCCGCAACGTGCTGGGCACGCCGAAGCGCACGTAGTCCGGCACCGCGACCCGCGCCATCCGCGTGGGCTCGCGCGTCGCGTCCGCCGACAATTGCCCGATGGCGCGCCGCAGGGGCTGGTTGTGGAGCCCGCCGGCCGGTGAGACGAGCACGGCACGATCGATGCGCTCGGGGTACCGGTGGGCGAACTCGATGATGACCGGGCATCCCATCGAATTGCCCACGAGCGTCGCCTTCTCGACACCGCGGTCATCGAGGAAGTCCGCGGTGGCATGCGACAGATCCGGAATGTCGAGCATGTCCTTGCGTCTGCCGCTGCGTCCGAACCCGGGGAGGTCGGGAACGAACGTGTGGAAGTCGTCCGCGAGCCGCTCGGCAGTCGGCAGCAGGTAGCGGCCGGACAGCCCGAACCCATGGATGTGCGCCATCACCCGCCTGTCCGCCGGTGGCCGGGGCGACTCACGGTAGAACACGTCGATGCCGTCGATCCGCGTCCACTTCTCGGCCAGCGTCGAGGCGGGCCGGCGCGGCAGTCTGCGGGGCTTCGGTGGCAGTGCGGGCGAAGTGCTCATGGCGACTCCTGAGGGCGAGGTCTGTGCCCTACCCAGTGTGGCGCGAGGCCCGCGTCGCCCGATAGCGCGAATCGCGTGATCTTCGAGTGGAGGGGGTGACGGGAATCGGTCGCCCAGAGGCATTGGAGGGGATGACGGGACTCGGCCACCGCGCCCCTCCACGCGCCGCTGACGCGTCGCGCGGAGCCTCCGGCGCAGTGGGACCCCCCGAAGCGGATCGTTTCGGACGGCATCCCACGCGAATGCCCCGCTGGTGCGACCTTCGGCCGTACCAGCGGGGCAGTGGAGGGGATGACGGGAATCGAACCCGCACCATCAGTTTGGAAGACTGAGGCTCTACCATTGAGCTACATCCCCGCAGCGGTGAGCCGCGGCATCCGCCATTCTATGTCACGAATGCGCGCGCCCCGTGCGCGAAGGCGAGTGCCGGGCGCGTCGGCTAGACTTCTCGGGGCCGAATGGCGCATGCACGTGCGCGAACCCGCCCGGGGCGTAGCTCAGCTTGGTAGAGCGCCCGCTTTGGGAGCGGGAGGCCGCAGGTTCAAATCCTGTCGCCCCGACATCACGGCCCACAGAATTCCGAACCCCAGACCTTCAGCCGCCGCGCTCGCGCGCGGTCCGATAGAGGAGAACGAACAGGCATGGTGAACAGCACCGTCGAGAAGCTCAGCCCGACCCGGGTCAAGCTGCACATCACGGTCAGCCCCGACGAGCTCAAGCCGTCGATCGCGCACGCGTACGAGCACATCGCGCAGGACGTGCAGATCCCCGGCTTCCGCAAGGGCAAGGTCCCGGCGCCGATCATCGACCAGCGGGTCGGCCGCGTCGCCGTGCTCGAGCACGCCGTGAGCGAGGGGCTCGACAACTTCTACCGCGAGGCCGTCGCGGCCAACGAGCTGCGCGTTCTGGGCCGCCCCAGCGCCGAGGTCACCGAGTGGCCGAACGAGAAGGACTTCTCGGGCGACCTCGAGGTGCAGGTCGAGGTGGACGTCCGCCCCGAGTTCGAGCTTCCGTCCCTCGAGGGCACGACCATCGAGGTCGACGCCGTCGAGGTCGACGAGGCTGCCATCGAGGAGGAGCTCGACCGCCTCCGCAGCCGCTTCGGCACGCTCGTGACCGTGGACCGCCCGGCCGCTACCGGCGACTTCGTCGAGCTCGACCTCGTCGCGACGATCGACGGCACCGAGATCGACCGCGCCGAGGGCGTGTCGTACGAGGTGGGCTCGGGCGAGCTGCTCGAGGGCATCGACGAGGCGATCGAGTCCCTCACCGCCGGTGAGGAGACCACCTTCCGCTCGAAGCTCGTCGGTGGCGACCACGCCGGTGAAGAGGCCGAGGTCGCCGTCACGGTCAAGGCCGTCAAGGAGCGCGAGCTTCCCGAGGCCGACGACGACTTCGCGCAGATCGCGAGCGAGTTCGACACGATCGCCGAGCTGCGCGAGAGCCTGCAGGAACGCGTCGGCCAGCAGTCGGTGTTCACGCAGGGCTCCGCCGCTCGCGACAAGCTGATCGAGACGCTGCTCGAGCGCGTCGAGATCCCCGTCCCGCCGCAGCTCATCGAGGACGAGGTGCACAATCACCTCGAGGGCGAAGGCCGCCTCGAGGACGACGTCCACCGCGCCGAGGTCGCCGAGGCGAGCGAGAAGCAGTTCAAGACGCAGATGCTGCTCGACAAGATCGCCGAGTCGGTCAACGTGCAGGTCTCGCAGGACGAGCTCACGCAGTACCTCGTGCAGTCCTCCGCACAGTACGGCATGGCGCCGCAGGACTTCGTGAACGCGCTGCAGGAGGGCAACCAGCTGCCTGCCATGGTCGGCGAGGTCGCACGCAACAAGGCACTGGCCGTCGCGCTCGGCAAGGTCACCGTCGTCGACACGAACGGCAAGGCCGTCGACCTGACCGGGTTCGTCGCCGTCGAGGACGAGGAAGCCGCTGAGGAAGAGGTCGTCGAAGAGGCGAAGGAGATCGCGGATGCCGCGGCCGACGCCGACACCGTGATCGAGGCCGAAGAGGCCGAGGCGAAGCCCGCCAAGAAGAAGGCACCGGCCAAGAAGAAGGCTGCTGCCGACAAGGAGTAGTCGCTGCGACGGCAGTGACAGGGGACGGATGCCGCGGCATCCGTCCCCTTCTTCATCGAGGAGGAACCGTGCGCGACGAATGGGCGCTGCGCGTCGACGAGATATGGAACGACGACACGCTCAGCGACGACGACCGCATCGAGCGGATCGACGCCCTCGCCGCAGAGCGGCCCGCGGCGGATGCAGTGGCGCTGTTCGAACGCGCCGGAGCCCGGGACGCCGCGGGGCTCGAGCAGGACGCCGCGCCGCTGTATCGAGCGGCCCTCGACGCCGGGCTCGATGACGCGCATCGACCGCAGGCGGTGATCCAGCTCGCCAGCACCCTGCGGAACCTGGGCCGTGCCGACGAGGCGGTCCGGATGCTGCAGGTCGAGGTCGACCGCGAGCCCGTCTCGCCGCTGCGCGACGAGGCGGCGGCGTTCCGCGCGCTCGCGCTGGCGTCGCTCGGACGGGAGCGGGAGGCGGCATCCGTCGCCCTTCTCGCCCTCGCGCCGCATCTGACCCGCTACACGCGCTCGGTCGCCTCGTACGCCGCGGAACTGCGTGAGGACGCGCGCTGATCTGCCCAGGGCGAACACGGGCAGGTCGCGTCGGACGCGCCGGTAGATTCGACGAAGACCCAAGGAAACAGGAGCACACATGGCCGAACCACTTGTCGCGACGAGCGTCTTCGACAGGCTGCTGAAGGACCGCATCATCTGGCTCGGGTCGGAGGTGCGGGATGACAACGCGAACGAGATCTGCGCGAAGATCCTCCTTCTCGCCGCCGAGGACTCCGAGAAGGACATCTACCTCTACATCAACTCGCCCGGCGGGTCGATCACGGCCGGCATGGCGATCTACGACACCATGCAGTTCGTGCCGAACGACATCGTGACCGTCGGCATCGGCATGGCGGCGTCCATGGGGCAGCTGCTGCTCACCGCCGGGACCAAGGGCAAGCGCTATATCACGCCCAACGCGCGTGTGCTGCTGCACCAGCCCCACGGCGGATTCGGCGGCACGGCCAGCGACATCCAGACGCAGGCGCAGCTGATCCTCGACATGAAGAAGCGGCTCGCCGAGATCACCGCGGTGCAGACCGGCAAGACCGTCGAGCAGATCAACGCCGACGGCGACCGCGACCGCTGGTTCAGCGCCGACGAGGCGCTGGAATACGGCTTCGTCGACCACATCCGCGAGTCCGCGACCGACGTCATCGGCGGCGGCGGAACCGCCAGCTGAGCGCACCGAAGGCGAAAGAGAGAGAACCCCGCAATGCAGACACCCACCTTCGGATCGGGCGCCCCGCAGGCGCTCCAGATGCCCGGCAGCCGTTACATCCTGCCGCAGTTCGAGGAGCGCACGGCCTACGGCTACAAGCGCCAGGACCCGTACAACAAGCTGTTCGAGGACCGCGTCATCTTCCTGGGCGTCCAGGTCGACGACGCCTCGGCGGATGACGTCATGGCCCAGCTCCTGGTGCTCGAGAGCCAGGATCCCGACCGCGACATCATCATGTACATCAACTCGCCCGGCGGCTCGTTCACAGCCATGACGGCGATCTACGACACGATGCAGTACGTCTCGCCGCAGATCCAGACCGTCGTGCTTGGGCAGGCAGCCTCCGCGGCCGCCGTGCTCCTCGCGGCAGGAGCGCCCGGCAAGCGCCTGGCGCTGCCGAACGCCCGCGTTCTCATCCACCAGCCCGCGATGGGCGAGGCCGGCCACGGACAGGCCTCGGACATCGAGATCCAGGCAGCCGAGATCATGCGGATGCGCACGTGGCTCGAGCAGACGCTGGCGAAGCACTCCAACAAGACGGCCGAAGAGGTCAACAAGGACATCGACCGCGACAAGATCCTGTCCGGCGAGGAGGCCGTCGCCTACGGCCTGGTCGACCAAGTGCTGACGACTCGCAAGCGCGGTCAGCAGGCGCTGACCAAGTAGGACGGCTCCTTCGACGCCCCGTCACCCGGATCGCCGGGCGGCGGGGCGTCGTCGTGCGCGAGGGCAGGTGTTCTGCTCTGGGCGGACGGCCCTCCACAACGTGCGTCGCAATCCCGCCCGATGTCGCCGTCAGACGTTAGGCTCGGAAGACAGCCGGGGGACTGGCCCCACGTCACGAGGAGGCGCCGCATGGCACGCATCGGTGAGAGCGCCGACCTGTTCAAGTGCTCCTTCTGCGGCAAGAGCCAGAAGCAGGTCCAGCAGCTGATCGCCGGCCCCGGCGTGTACATCTGCGACGAGTGCGTCGAGCTGTGCAACGAGATCATCGAAGAGCGGATGGCCGAGTCGTCCTCGGGCGTCGTGGCCGAGTTCGACCTCCCGAAGCCGCGTGAGATCTACGCGTTCCTCGAGGAGTACGTCGTCGGTCAGAACGACGCCAAGCGCGCACTCTCGGTGGCCGTCTACAACCACTACAAGCGCGTCCGCGCGCACGGCACGATCCAGTCCGCCGAGCAACGCGCCGACGAGATCGAGATCGCCAAGAGCAACATCCTGCTCCTCGGTCCGACCGGCTGCGGCAAGACCTACCTCGCACAGACGCTGGCCAAGCGCCTGAACGTGCCGTTCGCCGTGGCCGACGCCACCGCGCTGACCGAGGCCGGCTACGTCGGCGAGGACGTCGAGAACATCCTCCTCAAGCTGCTGCAGGCAGCCGATTTCGACACGAAGCGCGCCGAGACCGGCATCATCTACATCGACGAGGTCGACAAGATCGCCCGCAAGGCCGAGAACCCGTCGATCACCCGGGATGTGTCGGGCGAGGGCGTTCAGCAGGCGCTGCTGAAGATCCTCGAGGGCACCGTCGCCTCGGTGCCGCCGCAGGGCGGGCGCAAGCACCCGCATCAGGAGTTCATCCAGATCGACACGACGAACGTGCTGTTCATCGTCGCCGGCGCCTTCGCCGGACTCGAGGACATCATCTCGTCGCGTGTGGGCAAGCACGGCGTCGGATTCGGCGCACCGCTGCACAACAAGGGCGACGACCTCACCTTGTTCAGCGAGGTGCAGCCGGAGGACCTGCACAAGTTCGGTCTGATCCCTGAGTTCATCGGCCGCCTGCCGGTCGTGGCATCGGTCGCTCCGCTCGACCAGGAAGCCTTGATGGAGATCCTCACGGAGCCGAAGAACGCGCTGGTCAAGCAGTATCAGCGCATGTTCGAACTCGATGGCGTGACGCTCGAGTTCGACCGCGAGGCACTCGAGGCGATCGCTGACCTGGCGGTCGCCCGCAAGACCGGTGCGCGAGGTCTGCGCGCGATCCTCGAGGACGTCCTCGGCCCGATCATGTTCGAGATCCCGTCGAGCGACGACGTCGACAAGGCGATTGTCACCCGCGCGGCTGTCGAAGAGGGCGCGCCGCCCACGCTGGTGCTACGGGAGAAGCGCAAGAGCGCCTGAGCGGGTGCCGGCGGGTGTCGGACCCCGCCACTAGCGTCGCAGGATGACCTTGACGCGACCGTTCACGATTCACGTCCCCGACGCCGAGATCGCCGATCTGCACGCGCGGTTGGATCGGTTCCGGCCCCTGCCGGACTCACCCCGCCGCCCGGATGCCGGCATGAACGCGGCCTACCTCGCCGACCTCGTCGCCAGCTGGCGACGTTTCGATTGGCGGAAGCGGGAGGCGTGGCTCAACGCGCATCCGCAGTTCCTCGCCGACATCGACGACGCGACCGTGCACTTCGCGCATCTGCGCTCCCAACGAGAAGACGCGCCCGCTCTGCTCGTGATGCACGGCTGGCCGCACACCTTCGCCCTGCAGCTCGACTTCGCCGATCTGCTCCCGGACTTCCATGTCGTCGTGCCGAGCTTTCCGGGATTCGGGTACTCGACTCCCTATGCCGCCGGTCCCATGACCGAGGTGCGTCTCGCGGCGACGATGCACGCTCTCATGACCGACGTGCTCGGCTACGAACGCTACTTCACGTACGGCGAGGACGTCTCTGCGAACGTGAACGATCTGATCGCCGGCACGTACCCCGAGTCCGTGAGCGGCATCCTCGTCACGCACTCGCATTTTCCCGCACAGGCCGAAAGGCCGTCGCTCACGGCTCCGGACGAGATCGCCTTCTTCGAACGACTCGACCGGTGGGGCGGCGCGAACGGCGGGTACGGACACATCCAGGCCACGAGGCCCGACACGCTCGCCGCGGCGCTCAACGACTCGCCAGCCGGGCTGCTGGCGTGGCTCGGCGAGAAGCTGGCGGAGTGGAGCGACACCCCCGGCGATGATCCGGCGGGCGTCGAGCGTCGTCTCTCGCGCGAGCGCATCCTCACCGAGGCGATGATCTACTGGACGACGCAGTCGATCGGGTCGTCCTTCCGGCCGTACTACGAGGGCGCCGACCAGCCCGACGTGATGCCGGTCGTCGAGGTCCCGGCATCCGTCCACATCCAGCGCCACGAGTGGGACTACCCCGAGTCGCTCGCCCGCCGCTTCTACCGGGACCTCCGTGCGTTCGAGCGCCTCGAAGAAGGCGGTCACTTCACGGTCGCGGAGGTGCCGCAGGTGATGGCGGAACGCATGCGCGTGTTCGCACAGGGGCTCGGCGTGTCGTGAATCGGCGGCGAGGGTAGCGGCAGGCCGATCTCGAAAAGCCAGGATCGCCGGCGGCTGGCCGATTCGGGCCACCGAGGAATGGCGAGTCTGTGCGAGGCGGGCCGCAAGGCCGGGCCCGTTGAATCGGGACATGTCAGATTTCGCTCTTTCACCTCATGAAGCCGCGGTCGTCTACGGCCGCTCCGTGCCCACCGAGGCCCACGCGCGCCAACGGCAGTGGATCGGCAGTGTGCGCATCGCGCGACACTGGAACGGCCCCCGCCGGTCGGCCAATGGCGGTATCGCCGCCGGTCGCATCTCGCAGCAGGTCGATGCAGACGTCGTCACCGTCGTCTTGAAGCGCCCGGTTCCGCTCGATCGACCGCTCGATGTCTTCGACGATGGGAGGGGGGCGGTCCAGGTTCACCGCGGCCGCCGGCTGATCGCGACGGCACGGCCGGGACGACTTGATGAGTCGAGGTCACCCGGCGCGCCGAGCTTCGAGGATGCGGTCGCCGCCCGTGCCGCCCACCCGCTGACCGGCACCCGCCACCTCCTCTCGGACTGCGTCGTTTGTGGACCGGATCGAGCTGATGGGATGCACGTCACCCCCGGACCCGTTCCTGGATCTCCGGACGTCCTCGCGTCGCCGTGGATCGTGGGCACCCGCCACAGTCGTGCGGGCATCGCCGATTACGCGGCGGTGTGGGGTGCGATGGACTGCACGAGCTATCCGGCGATGGCCCTGCGCGACGGCATTCTGTGCCTGCTCGGCACGATGAGCGCTCAGGTGGAACGTCAGCCGCGTGTCGGGGAGCGTCTCGTCGTGCACGGCTGGACGCGTGAGGTGCACGGGCGCAGATATGAAACCTCCGTCGCCATCACGGATGCCGCTGGAGCGCAGGTCGCGCGCGCGGAGTCGACTTGGGTCGCTGTGAAGCGCCAGCGGCTCGCCTGGGCGCTTGGACGAGTCCTGTGACCCTGTCGCGCGGCATCGGCTCGGCCGGCGACCACGGGACTCCCGGCCTGCGTCGTCGCCCCGTACTCCCGGCGCACGCCGGGGTGTCGCATACTGATGGCGTGTCCAGCCCTGTCGTCGTCCACCACGTCTGGTCGGGCTCCGACGACGTCGCCTGGTCGGAGATCGGCTCCGGTCGCCCGGTGCTGGTCGGCGGATGGTGGATGAGCCACCTCCAGCGCGACTGGGACTACGCACCGCTGCGCGGGTTCGTGCAGGCGCTCGCCCGGCACCGGCGGGTCATCCGCATGGATGCTCCGGGGAACGGACTCTCGCGCTCACGGGCCGCGCCGCCGGACAGCGTCGACCCGCACGTAGACGCGATGCGAGCGGTCCTCGACGACGCAGGCGTCGAGCGGGCGTCGGTCTTCGCCGGATCATCAGGGTGCGCTGTCGCCGTGGAGTTCGCCGCGCGGTATCCCGAGCGCGTGCGGCGCCTGATCCTCACCGGCGCCTACCTCGACGGCAGCTCCATCGCGCCGGCCGCGGACCGGGCCGCGCTGATCGAACTCGTGCGCCGGAGCTGGGGCGTGAGCTCGCGCGTGATGTCGGACATCTTCTACCCCGACGCCAACGCAGAGGAGCGCGCCGCGTATGCCCGGCACCAGCGATCGACGGCGACCGCGCAGGCGGCGGCAACAGGCCTCGAGGCGGTGTATGCGTATGACGCCACCCGATCCGCAGCGGCGGTGACCGCGCCGACGCTCGTCATCCACCGCCGCGGTGACCGCGCCATCCCGCTCGCGCTCGGCGTGCAGACGGCCGCCGCGATCCCGGGGGCTCAGCTGGAGGTGGTCGATGGGGTGGCACATCACCCATGGCACGGCGACGTCGCTGCAGTTCTGCGTCCGGCGCTGGCGTTCGACGGGGTCGACGAGGAGACGCTGAGACGGGACTCGTTCGCGCCCCATGACGCCGCGCCCGCCGGCGCCGATGCGCCGGCGGCGGACGTGATCTCGCCTCGCGAGCGCGAGGTCCTTCTTCTCGTGTCGCAGGGGAGGACGGACGCCCAGATCGCCGCCGAGCTGTTCCTCAGCATCCACACCGTGCATCGTCACGTCGCCAATGCGCGGACGAAGCTGAGCGTGTCGTCCCGGTCCGCTGCGGCGGCATGGGTGGCCGCGCACCCTGAGTAGTGCCGGCTTCGCGGAATGGTCAGTCCGCGAGACCTCGCCGCTTCAGGAGCGGCTGGATCTCGGCATCCCGCCCACGGAAGTCCCGGTAGGCCTCGAGCGGGTCCTTGGAACCGCCGACGCCGAGCAGTCGCTCGCGGAAGCGATCGCCGTTCTCGCGCCGCAGGCCGCCGTTCTCGCGGAACCATTCCACCGTGTCGGCGTCGAGCACCTCGCTCCAGATGTACGAGTAGTACCCGGCGCTGTAGCCGCCCGAGAAGACGTGCGCGAAGTAGGTCGACGAGTACCGCGTGGGCACCGCGGGGTTGTCGAGACCGATGTCGGCGAGGGCGGATGCCTCGAACGCGGCCACGTCCAGGTCGGCTGCCGCCTCGTTCGTGGACAGGGAGTGCCAGGCCTGGTCGAGCCATGCCGCGGCGAGGTACTCGCTGGTCGCGAAGCCCTGATTGAACGCCTCGGACGCGTGGAGCTTCTCGACGACACCTGCGGGCAGCGGCTCGTCGGTCTCGATGTGCCGTGCGTACGACGTCAGGATCTCGGGCCAGTAGATCCACATCTCGTTCACCTGGCTCGGGAACTCGACGAAGTCGCGGAAGACGTTCGTGCCGGCGAAGTGGGGATACGTGACGGTCGCGAACAGCCCGTGAAGCGCGTGACCGAACTCGTGGAAGAGCGTGGTGACCTCGTCGAGAGTCAGCAGAGTCGGGCTTCCGGGCGCCGGCTTCGGGACGTTGAGGTTGTTGACGACGATCGGCGCGGTGCCGCGCAGGTGCGACTGCAGCACGATCGAGTTCATCCACGCCCCGCCGCGCTTGGTGTCGCGGGTGTAGAGATCGAGGACGAAGAGCCCCACAGCACTGCCGTCGGCATTGTGCACTTCGAAGACGCGTGTGTCGGGGTGGTAGCCGTGAAGGTCGTCCCGTTCGGTGAACGCGACGCCGTACAGCTCTGTGGCGGCGCGGAGCACTCCGTCCTGCAGCACGCGCTCCGCCTCGAACCACGGACGCAGCGCCGAGCGGTCGAGGTCGTACTCGGCAGCCCGCACCTTCTCCGTGTAGTACGCCCAGTCGTGCGCCGCGAGCGGGAACGACGCGGCCTCGGCGTCGATGATCTCCTGGAGCTTCTGCTGCTCGCGGCGCGCGTTGCGAGCGGCCGGTACCGCCAGGCGCCGCAGCAGGTCGTGCACGGCTTCAGGCGAGCGCGCGGTCTCGTCGGACGTGATGTAGGCGGCGTGCGAGTCGTAGCCGAGCAGGGCCGCGCGCTCGGCCCTGAGCCGCACGATCTCGAGGAGGGTCGTGCGATTGTCGTGGTCGTTGCCGCGAGACCCTCGGGACCGGGATGCCTCGAGCAGGCGTGCCCGCGAGGTCCTGTCGGTGAGACTCGAGAGGTACGGGTGCCCCGTGAACAGCGTCAACGTGACGACCCACTTGCCCTCGAGTCCGCGATCGGCGGCGGCCTGCGCGGCAGCCGAGAGCTCCCCGTCGGTCAAACCGTCGAGCTCTGCGACATCGTCGAACACGACCGCGAGGTCGTTCGTGTCGCCCAGCAGGTTCTTCTCGAACTGCGTCGTCAGGGTGGACAGACGCTGGTTGAGCGCGGTGAGGCGCTGCTTCGCGTCGTCGTCCAGCCCGGCGCCCGCGTGCGACATCTCGGTGTAGTGGCGCTCGATGAGGTAACGCTGCTCCGCTGTCAGCGAGAGCTGATCCCGCTGCTCGTGGAGGGTCTTGATCCGCCGATAGAGGGCGGCATCGAGCTGGATCGAGTCCTGGTGCGCCGACATGAGCGGGGCGAGCTGCTCTTCGATCGCCTGGATCTCATCGGTGGCATCGGCCGACGACACGGTGTAGAACGTGCGGGCCACGTCGCCCAGCAGGCGGCCGCTCGCCTCGAGCGGCGCCATGGTGTTCTCGAACGTCGGCATGGAGCGCACCCGCGTGATCGCCGCGACCTCGGCCGTGTGCTCGGCGAAAGCCTGCTCGAATGCGGGCAGGTAGTGCTCGGGGCGGATCACGGAATAGTCCGGGAGGCCGTAGGGGAGCACGCTGGGGGAGAGGAGCGGGTTGTCCGTAGGCATGCGGTCCAGCCTAGTGTCGCGGCACCCGGTTACAGCGGAGCCTTTGCAAACAAGTGGATGCAAATACTCCGTTGCAAAGAAGTACTTGCAAAGAAGGCTTTGCATGTTCTATCGTGAAGGCATGACAGACAGCGCACACGCCGATCCCACGGTCGCGGACACCGCACCGCTTCGCGCAGATCGTGTGCTCGATGCCGGGGCGCTGCGTGCACTCGCGCACCCCCTCCGGGTGAAGATCTACGACATCCTGAGCCAGTACGGCCCGCAGACAGCGAGCTCGCTCGCGGAGCGGCTGGGCGAGTCCTCCGGTTCGACCAGCTACCACCTGCGTGCACTGGCGAAGCACGACCTCATCCAGGAGTGCGTCGACAAGGGGTCGGGCCGCGAGCGCTGGTGGGAGCGCCCGGCGGGAGGGGTGTCGTTCGCGAACGCCGAGGCGCTGAAGACGCCGTCAGGTCGTGCAGCGACGCAGATCGTGATGAGCGAGTTCTTCAAGCTTCGTCAGGAGCAGCTCGTGGCGTTCGTGGGTCGCGGACTCGAAAGCGAGCCGGAGACATGGCGGGACGGGAGCATGATCTCCACCGCCACGGCACGACTCACTCCCGCGCAGAGCAAAGAGCTGGCGACGAAGATCATGGCCCTCATCGACGAGGCCGTGGACGCCTACCGCAACCAGACCGGCGAGGACGTCCGGCCCGTGACGATCCGGGCCGACCTGTTCCCGCTTCCCGAGCAAGGAGGACAGTCATGACCGCCATCACAACGCCGTACTTCCGGACACGGCTCGCGACCACTCGCACCAACGTCATCGATCGCGCGCTCCTGCGCACGGCGGGTGTGCTCGACGCCTTCGTGCAGAAGCGACTCGAACGCCGTGCCGGTGATGTTCGGCACCACGCTCTGTCCGCGCAGGATGCCGCGGCCACTGCCCGCCGCAACGCGGAGGCGCTGGCTGCTCTCGGCATGCTCCCGCGATGAGCGGCGCCGTCGACACCGTGAAGGCCTCTGGCAGCCCGGCAGGTCCGGCGAAGCGCACACCCCTCGGTCGCGACTTCGGAAAGCTGTGGACCGCCGCGGCATTCAGCAATCTGGCCGACGGACTGGGGCGCACCGCGGTTCCGCTGATCGCGACGACACTGACGCGCGACCCGCTGGCGATCTCGGTGATCGGCGCCCTTGCGTTCCTTCCATGGCTCGTGTTCGGGCTCCCCGCGGGCATGATCGTCGATCGCTTCGACCGGCGCCTCATCATGGCGGCGGCGAACACCCTCCGCGGCGGCGCTGCCCTCTGGCTTGCGGTCCTCACCGCGACCGGTTCACTGGAGCTCTGGGCGCTGTTCGTGGGAACCCTCGTCTTCGGACTGGGTGAGACGCTGTTCGACAACGCGACCAACGCGGTCATCCCGGGTGTGGTCACCAAGCCGCAGCTGGATCGCGCGAACGGACGCATGCAGGCCGCGCACATCACGATCGACATGTTCGTCGCTCAGCCCATCGCCGGCCTGCTCTTCGCCGTCTCGCTCGCACTGCCGTTGTGGCTGGGGGCGACCGGATACCTCGTGCCCATCGTCCTCGCCCTGCTCCTGCCGATCTCCGCGGCGCGCCCACTGCGCGAGGCGACTCGAGTCACCGACCCCGCTGCCCCTGACGTGGCCACCGGGGGCTCGGCGGCTCCCGTTCCCGTCCCGCCGTCTCCGAGCAAGGTGACCGCGCGGGAGGCGATCGTGTACCTGTGGCACAACCGCTATCTGCGCGCGATGGTCCTCTACACGTCGCTGGTGGGCAGCGCCCTCTCCTTCGCGCAGGCGAGCACGATCCTGTACTTCCTCGAGGACCTCGACGTCGCGCCCGCGGCGATCGGTTTCGTCACAGCGGGCGTGGGCGTCGGGGCGCTCCTCGGATCCCTCGTCGCTTCGCGCCTTGTCGAGCGGTTCGGTCGCGGACGCGTCATGCTCGCCGCCAATGTCGGGGCCGCCATCGGACTGGGCCTGACGGGCCTGGCCCCGGAGGTCTTCTCCGCCAGCGCCGCCTACGCGCTCGGAGCCTTCTCGATCTCGGTGTGGAATGTGCCCTGGGGCGCATTGCGGCAGCAGATCGTTCCCGCCGAGCTGTTCGGCCGGGTGCTCGGCATCATCCGCATGCTGACGTGGGGCATGTTCCCGATCGCCACGCTGCTGGGCGGCTGGGTGGCGCGGATCGATCTGCGCCTGCCGTTCGTCGCGGCCGGCATCTTCATCCTCGTGGCGACGGTTCTCGGTTCACGCCTGCTCGTCGTGGGCACGCGCAAGGCCGGGGCCGAGGCGGGCGCGCTGCACAACTGATGCGGGCGCCGCTCTCGCGGTCCGTTATGCGAAGCCGTCGTCGGGATCGTGCCGGACGACGGCTTCGCCGTCCGCACCGAGTGTGACGATGACGCCGGTGTCGAGCTCCGCGATCGGGCGGCCTTCGAGCCACGTGAGCGTCCATCGAGGCCGCGGCTGACCGAGATCGTCGTTGGGGATGGACTCGTCGACGCTCCGGATGCCGCGGCGCAGCGCGTCCGGCACCGCGCGCGGCGCTTCATCGCCCGAGGTCCAGCGGGTTCCGAGCTGCATGTCAGGCCTCCTGGGGTGCGAACTGGATGTCGGAGACGGTCAGCTCGTCGGCGTCCGCGTAACGGATCTCCGCGATCCGGCCGACCGCCTTCAGATCGCCTTCCGCGAGGCGGAGCGCGTCGAGCGACGCGGCCGGAGCCGAGATCGTCACCCGGTCGACAGGCGTCTTCTGTGAGACCTTCGCCTCTGTCTTCGCCCGCCGGATGCCGATCAGGGCGCTGCCCACGACGCTCAGCACAGACGGGTCGCCTTCGATCTCGAGCGTCTCCGGCCACGGCGCCGTGTGGACCGAGCCGTCGTTGAACCACGACCAGGACTCTTCCGCTGCGAAGACGAGCACCGGCGCGAAGAGCCGCAGCAGCGTCGAGAGCGCGATGCGCAGCGCGAGGGCAGCGGACGCCTGGCCCACGTCCGCCTGGTTGTAGGCACGTTCCTTGACGAGCTCGAGATAGTCGTCGCAGAAGGTCCAGAAGAACGATTCGGTGATCTCCAGCGCGCGAGCATGGTCGTACGAGTCCAGTGCCTTCGTCGCATCACGCACGACGTCGTCCAGCCGAGTGAGCATCGACGCGTCGAGCGCGTGTGTCACCTGAGCGCCCTCGGGCACCGGGAACGACAGCACGAACTTTGCCGCGTTGAGGATCTTGATGGCCAGGCGGCGACCGATCTTGATCTGCGTGGGGTTCTGCGGGTCGAACGCCGCGTCGGTGCCCAGGCGGCTGGAGGCCGCCCAGTAGCGGACGGCGTCCGAGCCGTGCTGCACGAGGATGTCGGCCGGCGTGACGACGTTGCCCTTCGACTTCGACATCTTCTTGCGGTCGGGGTCGACGATGAAGCCCGAGATCGCAGCATCCGTCCATGGGGCGCGATCGTCCTCGAGGGCGCTGCGCAGCAGCGTGGAGAACAGCCACGTCCGGATGATGTCCTGGCCCTGGGGGCGCACGTCGAACGGCGCGACGAGGTTCCACAGCTCGGGATCCCGCTCCCACCCGCCGGCGAGCTGCGGGGTCAGGGACGACGTCGCCCACGTGTCGAAGATGTCGTTCTCGCCCTCGAAACCACCGGCGACGCCGCGCTGATCCTCGGTGTACCCCGGCGGCACATCCGTCGACGGATCGACCGGAAGCGTCGCCGCATCCGGCGTCAGCACGCGGCCGTAGTCGCGCTCACCGTTCTCGTCCAGTGCGTACCAGACCGGGATCGGCACACCGAAGAAGCGCTGGCGAGAGACGAGCCAGTCGCCGGTGAGTCCGTTGGTCCAGTTCTCGTAGCGGACGCGCATGAAATCGGGATGCCACGACATCTGCTGGCCGAGAGCGATGAGCTTGTCACGGAGGGCCTCGTCGCGGGCGCCGTTGCGCAGGTACCACTGGCGCGTCGAGACGATCTCGAGCGGGCGGTCGCCCTTCTCGTAGAACTTGACCGCGTGGGTGAACGGCTTGGGGTCGCCCCCCACGTCGCCGGACTCCTGCAGCAGTTCGACGATGCGCTTCTTGGCGCTGAACACCGTCTTGCCTGCCAGCTCCGCGTACGCCGTCTTCGCGGCATCCGTCACGATCACGTCGGGCGCTTCGGCGAGAACGCGACCGTCCTGCCCGAGGATCGTGCGGTTGGGCAGGTTCAGCTCCCGCCACCACACGATGTCGGTGACGTCGCCGAAGGTGCAGATCATGGCGATGCCCGAGCCCTTGTCCTGCTGCGCGAGCGGGTGCGCCAGGACGGGGACCTCGACGTCGAACAGGGGCGTGCGCACCGTGCTGCCGAACAACGGCTGATACCGCTCGTCGTCGGGGTGGGCGACCAGCGCGACGCACGCGGGCAGCAGCTCCGGACGCGTGGTCTCGATGAAGACATCGCCTGAGCCGTCCGCCTTGTGGAACGCGACGCGGTGGTACGCGGCCGGCTGGTCGCGGTCTTCGAGCTCCGCCTGCGCCACCGCGGTGCGGAAGTCGATGTCCCACAGCGTCGGCGCGAGGTCCTGGAAGGCTTCGCCGCGCTCCAGGTTGCGCAGGAATGCGAGCTGGCTGATCCGCATCGTGTCGTCTGAGATCGTGCGGTACGTCTGCGTCCAGTCCACGCTCAGCCCGAGCGAGCGCCACAGCGCCTCGAAGTGCTTCTCGTCTTCGACGGTGAGCTTCTCGCACAGCTCGATGAAGTTGCGGCGGCTGACCGGGATCTGGTCGGCCGCGCGGCTCGACTTGTTGTCGCCGCCTTCATACGGGGGAGTGAACTGCGGGTCGTAGGGCAGCGAGGGGTCGCAGCGCACGCCGTAGTAGTTCTGCACGCGGCGCTCGGTCGGCAGGCCGTTGTCGTCCCAGCCCATGGGGTAGAACACCGTCTTGCCGCGCATGCGCTCGAAGCGCACCTTGACATCGGTGTGCGTGTAGCTGAAGACGTGCCCGATGTGCAGGCTTCCCGAGGCGGTCGGCGGGGGAGTGTCGACCGAGAAGATCCCGGCACGACCGACCTCTGCGGCGCGGATCCGGTCGAACAGGTACGTGCCCCGCTCGGTCCAGCTCGCATCCCACTTGGTCTCGAGGCCTTCGAGGGCGGGCTTGTCGGGAATCTGCGCGTCGGCCATCGGGTCTCCTCGATATGTGCGGCACCGTGTGAGCGTGCCTGAGTGTGGGATGCGCGTCGATTCTACCCGGGCGCGCTGCACGCCGGCGGAACGGATGCCGGGGCCACCGGCATCCGCTCCGCCTCCGGAGCCGGATCAGACCGCGGCGGAGGCCGTCTCGGGTGCCGAGGCGAGCTCAGGCTCAGGCCGGCGGCGCGTGGCCAGCCAGGCCGAGACCAGTGTCACGGCCGACATGATCGCGAGGATGACGCCCGGGTGCCACCATGCGAAGCCGGTCGCGGTGCCCAGCTCGAACGTGACGTATGGGACGAAGCCGCTGATGGTCGCCGCCAGCGCATACGCGAACGACAGGGCCGAGTACCGGAAGTTGTCGGGGAAGAGATCGTTCATGAGCCCGCCCAGCGCCGCCCATGCCATCGTCGGCAGGATGCCGCCGATGATCATCGTCGCGACAAGGATCGGGAACGTCGCGAACTGGAGCAGGAAGTACATCGGGAACGTGATGAGCAGCGTGCCCAGGGCGCCCCACAGCACCACCTTCGCGGAGCCGATCCGGCTGGCCCACGCTCCGAACAACGGGATCGTGACGAGCTGCAGCAGCCCTCCGACCGTGGTGGCGATGAGGAGGTCCTGGAAGCTGAACCCGAGCTGCTCGACGCCGTAGTTCACGGTGTAGGTGTTCATGAGCGAGTACGAGCCGATGCCCAGCAGCGCTGCTCCGATGGCGATCGCCATCGCCGCGGGACGGCGGGCGAACATCGTGACGAAGGGGATTCGGTCGCGCCGGCCCTCTGCCACGACGCCCTGGAAGACGGGCGTCTCGGTGATCGTCAAGCGCAGGTACAGCGACACCGCCAGGAGAGGCAGCGCGAGCAGGAACGGGATGCGCCAGCCCCACTCTGCGAGCTGCTCGGCCGGGAGCACGATGGTCATCACGATGAACACCGCGGCCGACAGGATCGAGCCGACCGGCGAGCCCAGCTGGGGGATGGCCGCATAGAACGCACGCTTGACCGGTCCGGAATGCTCGGTCGCGATGAGGATCGACCCACCCCATTCGCCGCCCAGCGAGAGGCCCTGCACGATGCGCAGCAGGATGAGCAGCACCGCCCCGAGCCAGCCCGCCTGCGCATAGGTGGGCAGCAGGCCGATGAGGCCGGTGGCCACGCCCATGATGCCGACGGTCCACAGCAGAGTCGTCCGGCGCCCGAGCCGGTCGCCCATGTAGCCGAAGATGATGGCGCCGATCGGGCGCACCACGAACGCGATCGCGATCGTGAGGAAGGCCACGCTGGTGGCGCCGATCCTGCCGAGCGGATCGAAGAAGAGCGGTCCGACGAAGAACGCCGAGAAGTACGCGAAGAGGTAGAAGTCGAAGGACTCCAGCGACGTGCCGACCATCGAGGCCCATGCGACGCGGCGCGCAGGGACTGTGGTGTCGGCGGGAGAAGTGTCGGGAGTAGCGGTGGAGCTCACGGTGGTCAATCTTGGCACGAGTCCAGAAACCGTGGGATGCCCCGGATCATTCCCGGCTTGCACCGCCACGGTAGACTCGACCCACCAGCGCTGATCCGGCCATCACCGGGGAGCTCTCGGAAGAACCGGGCCCGTCACGGCGAGCCCTCACTAGAACCGAGCGGGGCAGGCCCGTCACAGCCGCAGTGAAAGAGGGCGGATGCCGGTCGGCATCCCGTCAACGCAGGGTGGTACCGCGGTCCGCCGGGAGACGTCTTCCGGCAGGTCGTCCCGGCAGGACGCGAATCGAGCGAGCACCTGCGAGAGATGATGACCTACCCGAAGCCCTCACCGTTCGGACCGGCAGCGGATCCTGCCCCCGTTGTGCCGAGCCCGCGCTTTCCCGACGTCGAGCGCGAGGCGCTGGCCTTCTGGGAGGCAGATCAGACCTTCCGCGCCTCGATCGAGCAGCGCGAAGGTGCCGAGGAATGGGTGTTCTACGACGGCCCCCCGTTCGCCAACGGTCTGCCGCACTACGGCCACCTCCTCACCGGCTACGCGAAGGACCTCTTCCCGCGCTTCCAGACGATGCGCGGCAAGAAGGTCGACCGCGTCTTCGGCTGGGACACCCACGGCCTTCCCGCCGAGCTCGAGGCGATGAAGCAGCTCGGCATCACGGAGAAGAGCGAGATCGAGGCGATGGGCGTCGCCGAGTTCAACGCCAAGGCGCGCGAGTCCGTTCTGGCCTACACGCGTGAGTGGGAGGACTACGTCACCCGCCAGGCTCGCTGGGTCGACTTCGAGCGCGGCTACAAGACGCTCAATGTCTCGTACATGGAGTCCGTCCTGTGGGCGTTCAAGACGCTGTATGACAAGGGCCTGGCCTATGAGGGCCACCGGGTGCTGCCGTACTGCTGGCGGGACGAGACGCCGCTGTCGGCTCACGAGCTGCGGATGGACGACGACGTCTACAAGATGCGTCAGGATCCGTCGGTCACGGTGACCTTCCCGCTCGTGGGGCTGAAGGCCGAGGCGCTGGGCCTCACCGGCGTGCGCGCGCTCGCGTGGACGACGACGCCGTGGACGCTGCCGACGAACTTCGCCCTCGCGGTCGGGCCCGACATCCGCTATGCGGTCGTGCCGGGCGGGCCGAACGGTGCCGCAGACGTGCACCACACGGCCGACGGTCACGCCGACGAGCCCGAAGAGGCGTATGCCCACCGATACCTCCTCGCCGAGGAGCTGCTGGGGAACTACGCCAAGGACCTCGGCTACGACTCGGCCGAAGCGGCGCGCGAGGCGGTCGTGCAGACCGTTCAGGGTTCCGAGCTGCAGGACGTCGCGTACGACCGGCTGTTCGACTATTACGCGGATGCCGTCACGTGGAGCACCGAGAACGCGTGGCGCATCCTCGTCGATGACTACGTCACCACCGCGGACGGCACCGGGATCGTGCACCAGGCCCCGGCCTTCGGCGAGGACGACCAGCGCGTCACCGAGGCTGCCGGCATCCCGCTCATCATGAGCCTCGACGACGGCGGACGGTTCCTGCCGCAGGTGACCGATGTCGCCGGCGAGCTGTGGATGGACGCCAACCGCCCTCTCATCCGCCTGCTCCGCCAGGAGGGCCGGCTGCTGCGCGAGGCGAGCTACGAACACTCGTACCCGCACTGCTGGCGGTGCCGCAACCCGCTCATCTACCGCGCCGTCTCGAGCTGGTTCGTCCGCGTGACCGAGATCAAGGATCGACTGCTCGCCAACAACGAGCAGATCACGTGGGTGCCCGAGAACGTCAAGCACGGCCAGTTCGGCAAATGGCTCGAGGGCGCGCGCGACTGGTCCATCAGCCGCAACCGCTACTGGGGATCGCCGATCCCGGTGTGGAAGAGCGACGACCCGGAGTATCCGCGGATCGACGTGTACGGCTCTCTCGAGGACCTCGAGCGAGACTTCGGAGCGCTCCCGCGCAACGCGGAGGGCGAGGTGGACCTGCACCGCCCGTTCATCGACGACCTGACCCGGCCGAACCCCGATGACCCGACGGGGCGCAGCACGATGCGCCGCATCGAGGACGTCTTCGACGTGTGGTTCGACTCGGGCTCGATGCCCTACGCCCAGGTGCATTACCCGTTCGAGAACCAGGAATGGTTCGACGAGCACGCGCCGGCGGACTTCATCGTCGAGTACATCGGGCAGACGCGCGGCTGGTTCTACGTCATGCACGTGCTCTCGACGGCCCTGTTCGACCGCCCGGCCTTCACGGGCGTGTCGTGTCACGGCATCATCCTGGGCAACGATGGATTCAAGGCCTCCAAGTCGCGCGGCAACTATCCCGACGTCTCCGAGACGTTCGACTCCGACGGCTCGGATGCGACGAGATGGTTCCTCATGGCGAGCAACGTGCTCCGCGGCGGGAACCTGATCGTCACCGCCGAGGGCATCCGCGCGGGCGTGCGCGAGCTCATGCTGCCGTTGTGGAACGCGTGGTACTTCTTCGCCACCTACGCGAACGCCTCCGGACCGGAGGGCTACGAGGCGTCGTGGCGGACCGACTCGACCGACGTCCTCGACCGGTACATCCTGGCGCTCACGGGCGACCTCGTGCGTGATGTCGCGACAGACCTCGATGGCCTCGACTCGACGATGGCGGCCGCGAAGCTCCGCGACTTCGCCGAGGCCCTGACGAACTGGTACATCCGCCGCTCGCGCGATCGCTTCTGGGTCGGCGTGACCGACGATCCGAAGAGCCGCGAGGCCTTCGACACGCTCTACACCGTCCTCGAGACGCTGACCCGCGTGGCGGCGCCGCTGATCCCACTGGTGTCCGAGAAGGTCTGGCAGGGTCTCACCGGCGGACGCAGCGTCCACCTTCAGGACTGGCCCGACGCGGCGGCGTTCCCGACAGCCGACGACATCCGCGCCGCGATGGACGCCGTCCGGCAGGCCTCCAGCGTCGCGAACGCCCTGCGCAAGAAGGAGGGCAAGCGCGTGCGCCTCCCGCTCTCGAAGCTGACGGTGGCGATGACGGATGCCGCGTCCCTTGCGCAGTTCGAAGGGATCCTGCGCGACGAGCTCAACGTCAAGGCCGTGGAGCTCGTCGAACTGGGTGACGACGTCGCTCAGCGCTACGGCATCACCAGCCGCTTGTCGGTGAACGCGCGAGCCGCGGGCCCGCGCCTGGGCAAGCAGGTGCAGCACGTCATCGCCGGTGCGAAGGCGGGCATCTGGGAGCAGACCGACGGCGGCGTCGTCGTCGACGGCATCGAGCTGCACGAGGGCGAGTATGAGCTCACCCTCGAGGCAGGCGGTGTCGACGAGGGAACCGCGATTGCACTCCTCGGCGAGGGAGGGTTCGTGCTGCTGGACACCGCGACGACTCCGGATCTCGAAGCCGAGGGACTCGCGCGCGACGTGATCCGAGCCGTGCAGGACACCCGCAAGGCGGCCGGGTTCGACGTGAGCGACCGCATCCGCCTCGAGCTGGCGTTCGACGACGTCGAGGACCGCATCGCGGTGGAGTCCGCGTTCGAGACGGCCGGGGTGGCGAGTGAGACGCTGGCCGTCGAGCATTCGCTCTACGGCCCACGCGGCAGTCGCCCCGCCCAGCCGGTCCCGGAGCACGTGGCGTCGTTCGATGCCGGCGCCTTCGCCAACGCCGGCGCGTTCGAGGTGGCCGTCACAAGAGTCGAGGCGAACGCATGACCGATCGGGAGCGCGTCCGCGCCGACGCCGTCTACGCGGCGCTGCTGGAGCGCCAGGGGGAGCGGTGGGTGCAGCCGCGCGTCGAGCGCACCCGGCGCGTGCTCGAGCTGCTCGACGACCCGCAGAAGACCTATCGCGTCGTCCACGTCACGGGAACGAACGGCAAGACCTCGACCAGCCGCGTGATCGAGAGCCTTATCCGCGCGCACGGCCTGCGCACGGGGCTCTTCACGAGCCCGCATCTCGAGCGCTTCACCGAGCGGATCATGGTCGACGGCGAGCCGATATCGGACGCCGCCGTCGCCGACGCGTGGGACGAGATCTCACCGTTCGTCGACCTCGTCGATGCCGAGCTGGCCGCGGCGGACGACGCGGCGCTGACCTTCTTCGAGCTGCTCACGGTGCTCGCGTTCGTCGCGTTCGCCGATGCGCCGATCGATGTGCTCGTGCTGGAAGTCGGCATGGGCGGCTCGTGGGACTCGACGAACACCGCCGACGGCGACGTGGCGGTCTTCACGCCGATCGACCTCGATCACGCCGATCGCCTCGGCGAGACGATCTCCGAGATCGCCGCCGTCAAGGCCGGCATCATCAAGGACGGCGCCGCAGTCGTCTCGGCCCGACAGGATGCGGCGGCCGAGGCCGAACTGCGGCGAGCCGCTGCGGACCGCGGAGCGACCATCGCGTTCGAGGGCGAGGGCTTCGCATTGGCCCAGCAGCGTCTGGCGGTCGGCGGGCAGCTCATCAGCGTTCGAGGACTCGCCGGCGTATACGAGGACGAGTACCTGCCGCTCTACGGCGCGCACCAGGGCTTCAACGCCGCTCTCGCGATCGCAGCCGTCGAATCGCTCCTCGGCGGGGCGGCGCAGCCGATCGCCGGCGACGTGCTCGCGGAGGGCCTCGGAGGCGTGACCTCTCCGGGTCGCCTGCAGCTGGTGGGAGCGAGTCCCACGGTCGTCGTCGACGCCGCGCACAACCCGCACGGAGCGCGAGCCCTCGTCGCCGCGCTGGGAGAAGCCTTCGACTTCGACGAATGGGGTGTCGTGCTCGGCGTGCTGTCCGACAAGGACGCCGACGGGATCGTCGACGCGCTGGCTCCCGCAGCCGCGCACGTCTTCGCCACCGCACCGCATTCCGAGCGCGCGAACGACGCCGACACGATCGCCGACCTCGCGGAGGCACGCGGCGTCCCCGTGACCGTGCACGCCGATCTGGCCGACGCGGCGGAGTCCGCGCGCGAATGGGCGGCGGCATCCGACCGTCGCGCCGTCGTGATCGCCGGTTCCGTCGTCCTCGCGGGCGAGGCGCTCGCGCTCTCGGCGGCCGAGGACTGGAAGAGCGGGTGGGAGCGGTGACCGCCGAGGCTCCGCGCACCCGCCGCACTCGTGGTGCGGCCGAATCTCTGGGAACGATCGTCCTCGGATTCGAATCGATGATCGCGTTCCTCGCCGGCCTCGTGATCTACGGGTTGAAGGCGCTTCCCGAGCCGATCGCCCCGTGGTGGGGGATCGTCGGCGGCGCCGTGCTCGCGATCGTCATGATCCTCACGACGCGCGTCCTGCGTCATTCCTGGGGGATCGTGCTCGGCTGGGTCCTGCAGGTCGCCGTGGCGCTCGGTGCGTTCCTCGTTCCGGCGCTCGCGCTCGTCGCTCTCATTTTCGGCGGCATGTACGGATATGCCACGATCAAGGGGGCCGCGCTCGACCGGCGCAACGCGCAGCGCGCGGCCGATTCCCCCTCGTCCTGAACACCCTCGACGCAGCCGGCGACGGCGAACGGAGACACCCATGACCACGGAAGAGACTCTCGTCCTCATCAAGCCCGACGGCGTCGCGCGCGGACTGACCGGCGCGATCCTGGCCCGCATCGAGGCGAAGGGCTACGCGCTCGTCGACATCCGCCTCGTCGAGCCTGACCGCGAGACGCTGGAGCGTCACTACGCCGAGCACGAGGGCAAGCCGTTCTACGAGCCGCTCGTCGAGTTCATGATGTCGGGGCCGTCGGTCGCGATCCGGCTCGCGGGCAACCGCGTCATCGAGGGGTTCCGCTCCCTCGCCGGTACGACCGACCCGACCACCGCCGCACCGGGGACGATCCGTGGCGACCTGGGTCGCGACTGGGGCCTGAAGGTGCAGCAGAACCTCGTACACGGCTCCGACAGCCCCGAGTCGGCGGCGCGCGAGCTCGGGATCTGGTTCGGCTGAGTCCGCCCCGGGCTCAGAACGCCCGGCCGAGCACGTCCAGCTGCAGCTGCGCGAGGATCGCGATGATCGCGTAGCTCACCACCGTGATGAGAGGCACCCAGCCCATCAGACGGTCCGCGGCGTGCCGCACCGCGGTCGGAGCAGGCAGCAGTCCCGCACGCACCACGTGCAGCGTCACCGTGTAGAACGTCGGGATCGTCACCACCCAGGTCACCACGCACCAGGGGCACAGCGTGCCGAGCACGAACAGGCTCTGGAAGATCAGCCAGCAGACGAAGCCGAACGCGAACAGCATCCCGAGCTCGAACAGCAGCCAGAACCAGCGGGCGAACCGCGCACGGGCGAGAAGAGCCACGGCGACCACGATGGGAGCGACCCAGCCGGCGACCCCGAGGAGCGGGTTCGGAAAGCCGAAGACGCTGCCCTGCCAGGACTCGAGATTCGCAGAGCACTGCACCAGCGAGTTGAAGTCGCACGAGGCGATCGCATTGGGATCCTCGAGCTTGTGCAGGCGCTCCATGGTGAGGGTGAACGCCGCCCACCAGCCGATGACCCCGGCGATCACGAGCCACACGGCCAGCGCGATGGGACGGGTGTGGGTCTGACGCTCGGGCATGCTTCGGATTATGGCATCGAGGGCTGGACGGATGCCGCGCCGGCAGGCCGCGGGGCGCGACACGTCGGGGCTCGGACAGACCCGGCGTGCCGCGAATGGGCAATCCGGCGGGGGAAGTGCGATAATGGGGCTCGATGACACGCGGCCGCGCCGCGATGGGCATCACCGAAGACTTCAGGGCGATGGACGCCCGTGGCAGCGAGAACATCCGCCGAGAGCAGGATTCCGCTGCAGACCGAGTGAGTTCGCGGCACCGCAGGTGCGGCGCCGCACGAGATTTCGCCGGGCGGCGCGCGGTGCCGCCCCGCAGGGAGTGCGCCAGTGATGGCAGATGGAAATGATTCAGACCTCAACCCTCAGATCGACTCGGATGCTCCGCTGACACCGGAGCAGCTGGAATCGCCGCAGACGGGGCCGTCGGACGAGCAGGAGGCACCGGCTCAAGAGTCAGAGTCTCCCGCCGAGATGTCCGAGGCACCCGAGGCTGCCGTCGAAGCGGATCAGGAGCCTTCGGAGGCGCTGTCCGCTGAGACGGAGCAGGAGCCTTCCGCTGAGCCGGAGCAGGATCACACGGCCGAGGCCGCGGAGACTGCACAGACGGAGCAGGATGCTGCGGCCGCGCCGGCGCAGGAGGAGACCGACCCGTCGAAGCCGCCGACCGCGGTGAGCCTGGGACTGCTCCCCGAGGAGTTCGTGTCCGCGGTGTCGACGCAGCTCGTCTTCTACGCCCCCGAGATCGCGCCCCTTCCCGCGCTGCCGGGCCGGGCCGCCGAGCCCGAGGCCGAGCCCGCGCCGTCCGGTGGCTCACGCCGTCGCAACCGTCGCCGCGGCGGAGACGCCAAGGACGAGGCATCCGGAACCGCCGAAGAAGCCCACCCGCGCAAGCGCGCCGTCGAGCTCATCACCGAGCCGCAGCGCATCAAGGGCTCCACGCGTCTCGAGGCCAAGAAGCAGCGTCGTCGTGACGGCCGCGAGGCCGGACGCCGGCGAGCCGTCGTCACCGAGGCGGAGTTCCTCGCACGCCGCGAGGCCGTCGATCGCGTCATGATCGTCCGTTCGCGCAACGGACGCATCCAGATCGCGGTGCAGGAGGACAACGTGCTCGTCGAGCACTACGTCGCCCGCAACCAAGACGCGTCCCTCATCGGCAACGTCTACCTCGGGCGCGTGCAGAACGTGCTCCCGAGCATGGAGGCCGCCTTCGTCGACATCGGTCGCGGCCGCAACGCCGTCCTGTACTCCGGCGAGGTCGACTGGGATGCCGTCGAGACCGGCAACCAGCCGCGCCGCATCGAGCTCGCGCTCAAGACCGGCGACAAGGTGCTCGTGCAGGTCACGAAGGATCCCGTCGGGCACAAGGGCGCCCGGCTGACCAGCCAGATCTCGCTGCCGGGCCGCTACCTCGTGTACGTGCCGGGCGGAGCGATGAACGGCATCTCGCGCAAGCTGCCCGACACCGAGCGCGCGCGTCTGAAGAAGATCCTCAAGGAGGTGCTGCCGGAGTCTTCCGGCGTCATCGTCCGCACCGCAGCCGAGGGCGCCACCGAGGATCAGCTCACCCGCGATGTGCAGCGGCTCACGAATCAGTGGGAGCACATCAGCAAGCAGATCGAGTCGATTCAGGCACCCGCGCTGCTGCACTCCGAGCCCGACCTGCTGGTCAAGATCGTTCGGGACGTCTTCAACGAGGACTTCTCGAAGATGCTCATCCAGGGCGACGACGCGCACCACACGATCACGAAGTACCTCGAGTCGGTCGCACCCGACCTGCTCGATCGCGTCGAGCGCTACGAGGGCGACCAGGATCCGTTCGACGAGTTCCGGGTCACCGAGCAGATCGAGAAGGCGCTGGACCGCAAGGTCTGGCTGCCGTCCGGCGGCTCGCTCGTGATCGACCGCACCGAGGCGATGACGGTCGTCGACGTCAACACCGGCAAGTTCGTCGGGTCAGGCGGCAACCTCGAAGAGACGGTCACGAAGAACAACCTCGAGGCCGCCGAAGAGATCGTCCGTCAGCTGCGGCTCCGCGACATCGGCGGCATCATCGTCGTGGACTTCATCGACATGGTGCTCGAATCCAACCGCGACCTCGTGCTGCGACGGCTCGTGGAGTGCCTCAGCCGCGACCGCACCAAGCATCAGGTGGCCGAGGTCACGTCGCTCGGGCTCGTGCAGATGACCCGCAAGAAGCTGGGGCTCGGCCTGCTCGAGACCTTCAGCGAGCCGTGCGAGGTCTGCGCCGGCCGTGGCGTGATCGTGCACCACGACCCCGTGGTCAAGCACCGCCCGACGGGTGGCGGCGGAAGCTCGTCGTCCGGACGGCGCAGCCGTGGCGGCTCGACCCCGCCCGCAGGCGGCTCGAACGGCACCCATGTGATCACGGAGGGCGTGAAGTCGGCGCTCGCCCAGATCGCGGCATCCACCATCCATCACGGCGAGGAGGCGGCAGCGCCCGCGGCTCCCGAGGTCGAGGAGCCCGTGGTGGAGCGTCCCAAGAAGGTGCGGAAGAAGCGCTCGGATGCCGGGACCAAGGCTCCGAAGACCGAGAAGGACCTGCTCCTCGATTCGGTGCTCAACGCGCTGCCCGAGCCCAAGGCTCCCGGGCAGGGACGAGCCCGCCGTCGCGTCACGACGGCCGCACTGACCGGGACTCCCGTCTCGCACGCACCCGCCGAGGACTGAACCCGCTCGTGAAGGAGCGTCGTGGACTCAGCGTCCGCGACGCTCCTTCGCTGTGACGCGCAGTCCCGATGCGATCAGACGGCGGACCAGCTCATGGCCGCTGACGTGCTGCGCCCCCGCGGCGACCAGCCGGGCGTGGGCGTCCTCGGGGACGTCGTAGTGGTCCAGGTCGAATCCCCGCCCCGGAATTCCGTTCGCAGCCGCGAAGGCGTGCAGCTCGGCCAGGTCGGAGTCGCTCACCAGATGCGCCCAGAGCCGGCCGTGAGCCGGCCAGCGCGGGTCGTCGATGAGGATCGCCACGTGCAGATCCTATGCACCAGAGGTGCCGCCAAGGGCGATGGGCCGCCTGTGGAAAACTCCGCGGGTGTGCCGGCGACCCCGGATAGCGTGGACGGGTGAACGTGCGAGCTCTCGCGGTGTCGACGGCCCTGGCGGCGTCGATGGTCCTCCTGACCGGATGCCTCGGCTCGCCGCCCGAGCCGACCCCGACGCCGCCCGCCGTCTTCGCGAGCGAGGCCGAGGCGTTCGCCGCCGCCGAGGAGACGTACCGCGCCTACATCGACGCGGTGAACGCTCGCCGTGACGACCTTGCTTCAGAGCCCGATCCCCAGTCGTTCCTGATCGGCGAGGCCCTCGAGGCGGACCTCAAGTCGCTTCGCGAGTTTGAAGAACTTGGCATTCAGATCGAGGGTGACACCGAAATCGTTGCGATCGAGCCGATTTCTGCGGATGTGAAGACGGGCGCTACTCTCCTCGAGACTTGCTACGACGTTTCCAACGCTCGCATCATCAACGATGCCGGGGAGGATGTGACCGTCGCCGATCGCGACCCACGACTGCTCCTGAGTGTGCGTTTCGCGTACGTCGATGATGGACTCGCGATCCAAGAAATGGCCGCCGTTGATGGTGGCGCATGTTGAAGCCATTTGCTCTGGCACTCGTGCTGCTTGCGGGGCCTGCGCAGGGCCCTCTCGTTGTGGGTCAGGCGGCATGTTCGGAAGCGCAATCGGTCGCGGGCTTGTGTGGAAGGGCCACCAGTAGCGGCGAGTCGGTCGAGGTCAGCGCGGAGGAGATCTACGGCGGTGACTCCGGTAGCAGCAACGCCGAAGCTTCGGGCGAGCACGTTCCGGTGCCGACCATGCCGCTCGAGCCGACGAATCCGAGGCCGTGCGACACCCCGGACGGGTGGTGCGAGCGCCCTGAAGCGCCCGCCGAACCCGTGGAGGCGGGCTTCCCCGATGTCACCCTCGCGGACCTGGTGTCGTTCCGGCCCGCCACGCCAGAGCTGACCGGTGAGCCTGCTGGGTTCGGGGTGGTCGGGATGCCCGCCAACTTCGTCGCCGCGGCATCCGAGCAGGTGATCCCCGGAGTGCTGCTCGGCTATCCCGTGACGGTGCGCTTCACCCCCACGGCGTTCGTCTTCTCCTACGGCGACGGGACGTCGGCGCGCAGCCCGAGCGGGGGAGTGACGTGGGAGCGCGCGGGCGTCGGGCAGTTCACTCCGACCGACACCAGTCACGCCTACCGGGAGCGCGGGACATACTTGTCCGGCGTGACGGTGGAGTACGCGGCGTCGGTCGACTTCGGCACGGGCTGGCGTGCCGTCGACGGCGTCGTGACCGCGGCATCCACCGCGTATCCTGTCGAGGTCGTCGAGGTGCGTACGGCCCTCGTCGACCGCACGTGCGATGAGGATCCGGCCGGTCCCGGGTGCGGCTGACGCTCCAGGCTCGCACTGCCCGGCGCGCTTTCGCGGAGTGATCCGGCATCTGGTAAAGTAGACCCTTGGTGCGTCGACATTTCCGCACCAAGTCTTTCCTGACGTCCTGAGCGCGTGCGCGTGCTCCCAGAAGAAATAGGTGTGAAGTGGTTTACGCAGTTGTGCGCGCCGGCGGCCGGCAGGAGAAGGTCGAGGTCGGCACGATCGTCGTTCTCGACCGTCAGGCCGCGAAGATCGGCGACAAGATCGAGCTTCCCGCGGTGCTCCTCGTCGATGGCGACGCCGTCACGACCGACGCCGACAAGCTCGCGAAGGTCACCGTGACCGCCGAGGTGCTCGGTGAAGAGCGTGGACCGAAGATCGTGATCCAGAAGTTCAAGAACAAGACCGGTTACAAGAAGCGCCAGGGTCACCGTCAGGACCTCACGCGCGTCAAGGTCACCGGCATCAAGTAAGCCCAGGGGAGACGTAGAGATGGCACACAAAAAGGGCGCAAGCTCCACCCGCAACGGTCGCGACTCCAACGCTCAGCGCCTGGGCGTGAAGCGCTTCGGCGGTCAGCAGGTCCTCGCAGGCGAGATCATCGTCCGTCAGCGCGGCACCCACTTCCACCCCGGCGCCAATGTCGGTCGCGGCGGCGATGACACGCTCTTCGCTCTCGCAGCGGGCGCAGTCGAGTTCGGCCAGAAGGGCGGCCGCAAGGTCGTCAACATCGTGGCGGCCGCGGAGTAATCCACGGACTCACACATTCTCGAGGAAGGGGCGGGCTTCGGCTCGCCCCTTCCGTTATTACCCTGGGCTTGACCCAGAGCTGAGGGGGACCGCATGGTCACGTTCGTCGATCGGGTGACGCTGCACCTGAGTGCCGGCAAGGGCGGCAACGGCTGCGTGTCGGTGAAGCGCGAGAAGTTCAAGCCGCTCGCCGGTCCGGACGGCGGCAACGGCGGCCACGGCGGCGACATCGTGCTCGTCGCCGACCCCCAGGTGACCACGCTGCTGTCCTACCACCACTCGCCCCACCGCTCCGGCGGCAACGGCGGGTTCGGCATGGGCGATCACCGCTCCGGCGCACACGGAGAGTCTCTCGAGCTGCCCGTCCCGGTCGGGACCGTCGTGAAGGACGCCTCCGGCGAGACCCTCGTCGACATGATCGAGCCCGGCATGCGGTTCGTGGTCGCCCCGGGCGGCCTCGGTGGCCTCGGCAACGCCGCGCTGTCCAACCCCAAGCGCAAGGCGCCCGGCTTCGCGCTCCTGGGCACGCCGGGCTGGGAGGGGGACGTCCTCCTCGAGCTGAAGACCGTGGCCGATGTCGCGCTGGTCGGCTTCCCGTCCGCGGGCAAGTCCAGCCTCATCGCCGCGGTGTCGGCCGCACGGCCCAAGATCGCCGATTACCCCTTCACGACGCTGCACCCGAACCTCGGTGTCGTGCAGGCAGGCGACGTGCGCTACACCGTCGCCGATGTGCCCGGCCTCATCGAAGGCGCGAGCGAGGGTAGGGGCCTCGGCCTGGAGTTCCTTCGCCACGTCGAGCGCTGCACCGCGCTCGTGCACGTCCTGGACTGCGCAACCCTCGACCCTGGTCGTGACCCGCTCTCGGACCTCGAGGTCATTCTCGCCGAGCTCGCCGCGTACCCCGTGCCCGAGGGGCAGATCCCGCTGCTCGAGCGACCGCAGCTCGTGGCGCTGAACAAGGTCGACGTCCCGGAGGCGAAGGATCTCGCCGATCTGGTACGTCCCGAGCTCGAGGCGCGCGGCTTCCGCGTGTTCGAGATCTCGACGGTGAGTCACGAGGGACTGCGCCAGCTGACGTTCGCACTCGGCGACATCGTCGCGGCCCACCGCATCGAGCAGGCCAAGACTCCCGCCCCCGAGCGCGTCGTCATCCGCCCCAAGGGCTCGCAGAAGGAGTTCTGGGTGCGCGTGGAGGGCGGCACCTATGGCAACATCTACCGGATCCTCGGCGAGAAGCCGCTCCGCTGGGTGCAGCAGACCGACTTCCAGAACGAGGAGGCCGTCGGCTACCTCGCGGATCGCCTGGAGAAGCTCGGCGTCGAGGACGAGCTGTTCCGCTCCGGTGCGACGCCCGGAGCCACCGTGGTCATCGGCGAGGGCGACGGCATCGTGTTCGACTGGGAGCCTTCGGTGCGGTCCACCGCAGAACTGGCCACTGCGCCTCGTGGCACCGACCCTCGCCTGCTGCAGAACGGCCGGCGGACGACGTCGGAGCGGCGCGAGCGCTATCACGACATGATGGACGCCAAGGCTCAGGCGCGTGCCGAGCTCGAGGCGGAGCGGCTGGCATCGGCGGAGCGGAGCGCGGAGGGCGACGAGTGAGGCCGCTGGAACGGGACGGGATCCCCGCCGCACGTCGTGTCGTCGTGAAGGTGGGGTCGTCCTCGATCAGCGGCGACAACGCCCACAAGATCGGCCCGCTCGTGGACGCGTTGGCGGCAGCGCACGGCCGCGGCACCGAGGTCGTGCTGGTGTCGTCGGGCGCCATCGCGACCGGGATGCCGTATCTCCTGCTCGATGAGCGCCCGAGCGACCTCGCGACCCAGCAGGCCGCTGCCGCCGTCGGCCAGAACGTTCTGATCTACCGCTATCAGGAGGCTCTGCGGCCGTTCCGCATCGTGGCAGGACAGGTGCTGCTGACCGCCGGCGACCTCGAGAACCCCACCCACCGCTCCAACGCGCGGCGCGCGATGGAGCGACTGCTCGGACTTCGCATCCTGCCGATCGTCAACGAGAACGACACGGTCGCCACGCACGAGATCCGCTTCGGCGACAACGATCGTCTGGCGGCGATGGTCGCGCAGCTGATCGGCGCCGACGCGCTGGTGCTCCTGAGCGACATCGAGTGCCTGTACACGCGGCCTCCCGGTGAGCCCGGAGCGGAGCCGATTCCGCGCGTGGCGTACGGCGCCGATCTGCACGACTTCGAGTTCGGCTCCGTCGTGGTCAACAGCGTCGGCACCGGGGGAGCGGCGACCAAGGTCTCGGCGGCGCGGCTGGCCGCCGCATCCGGAATCGGAGTGCTCGTCACGAGCGCCGATCTGGTGGGCGCGGCCCTCTCGGGTCATGAGATCGGCACGTGGTTCCAGCCGAATCCCGAGCCCACGGCGCCCGCTGCCACCGGTCCCGTCCGCACGACCGCCGATAGGCTGGGTTGACGACGATCCGCGCTTCGTCGGCATTGTGGTCGTGTGAGGCATAAACTGGATCAGTCCCGCGCCTGCTGAGGCGAATCCGAACGGAGCACGAATGACACTCGCCACGATCATCGCCCTGGCCGCCGAGGAAACCGAGCACCACGGCAACGTCGCACTCGAGACGGTCGGCTACGGGATCGTGGCGATCCTCGTGTTCGCAGGACTGGCCCTGGTCACACTGTCGTACCGGAACGTGGCCAATCGCCACGCGCACAAGGCCGAGGCCTACGCCCGCGCCCACGCGAACGACGTGCAGCGATCGGGGCACGGCCACTAGGCCGACTGCATGTCGGTGACGGGTGCCCCGAGGATCGGGGTCATGGGTGGGACGTTCGATCCCATCCATCACGGTCACCTCGTCGCTGCGAGCGAAGTGGCGCAGTGGTTCGACCTCGACGAGGTCGTCTTCGTGCCCACCGGCAAGCCCTGGCAGAAGGAACAGGTGTCGCCGAGCGAGCACCGGTACCTGATGACGGTGATCGCCACGGCATCCAATCCCCGGTTCACCGTCAGTCGCGTGGATATCGACCGTACGGGACCCACCTACACCATCGACACGCTGCGGGATCTGAAGGCGCTGCGCCCGGATGCGGAGCTGTTCTTCATCACCGGGGCCGACGCCATAGCGCAAATTCTCAGTTGGAGGGACCATGATGAGTTGTGGGACCTCGCCCACTTCGTCGCGGTGTCCCGACCGGGGCACGTGCTGAACACCGATGGATTGCCCAGCGACGACGTCAGCCAGCTCGAGATTCCCGCCCTCGCCATCTCGTCGACGGACTGCCGCGATCGCGTGAGTCGGGGGCACCCGGTGTGGTACCTCGTTCCCGACGGGGTCGTCCAATACATTGCGAAGCATCACCTCTACCGGAGCAAGGAATGAGTACACCCGAGCAGCCGGCAACGCCACCCCTGACGCGCAAGCAGATGCGCGAGATCCGCAACACCGGTTCGAATCCGGTGATCCCACCTGGGTCGACGCCGGAGCCCACGCCCGCCGCGGAGACCCCCGCGCCGGCGCCGGAACCGCCGGCCCCCGAAGCGCCCGCGCCCGCGCCGGTCGATGCCGCTCCCGTCGCGGCCATCCCGCTCGCGCGCCCGGCGACCCCGGCGGTCGTGCCGCCGGCGCCGGTGGCCGACTCGGCTGTCGATCTCGGCGTCTCGCCGCTCACGCGTCGGCAGGCGCGACAGCAGGAGCGCATCCGAACGGCATCCGTGCCCGTCATCACTCCCGAGGTCGTGGCCGCCCACGCCGGCGGCCCGGCCGCATCCGTGCCGTCGTTCGCGTTCCCCGCTGCAGCGGATCGTCCCGTCGAGGATGCGCGTTCCGCCCTCTTCGCCGAGCCCGACGTCTCCGAGCAGGATCACGCTACGGCCTCTGAAGAAGCCGATGCCGAGCGCGACGGCTCAGAGCCGGTGAGCAGCGACAGCGGACTTCATTCCCTCTTCGGCTTCTCTGGGTCTCAGCCTGAGCCGCAGCGTGCGCCGGTGGCCGCCGCGTTCCCGTGGGCGCAACAGGAAGCCGGCGATGCCCACGCACCGTCAGAGCCGGAGACCGACGCCGTTGCCGATGGGGCGAGCGCCCCCGAGGCCTCGCCATTCGGAGACCTGCCCTTCGCTCCCGCTGAGGACGCCGCCCGCGCCGCGCAGGACGAAGAGGACGAGCGCGCCCGCGCCGTGGTCAATCCGCTCTTCGGCGCCGGGCTCCTCGGTACGCCGTCCGCTGCCGAGCCCGTCGCGGATCTGCCGCCGTCGTTCGATCAGCTGCTCTCGCGCACGACAGGGTCGATCTCGATCCCGAACGCGCTCATCGTGTCGCAGGCGCCCGAGGTGTCTCCGCTCGTCGCACCGGTGACCGCGACCGGCGAGGTCCTCGTGACCGGAACCTTCAACCTTCCCGAGGGCCTCGGCTCGACGGGCCATGCCAAGGGCACGGCTGACGGCAAGGAGATCGACGCCACGCTCGTCGACGGCGAGCTGCCCTCGCACTCATCACCCACCCCGATCGCCGCCAGTTCCGCGGTGAGCACGGTCAAAACCCCGGGCGAAGTCATCAAGCCGCCGGTGCCCGAGAAGGGCAACCGCCTGATGATGTCGCTCGCGATCACGGCGGGCGTCCTGGCGCTCGCTCTCGTGGGCGTGCTCATCCTCGCCTTCGTGACAGGAGTCTTCTGATGACGGCGAGCACACAGTCACACGACATGCTTCAGATCGCGGCGGCAGCCGCGGACGCGAAGGGCGGCGAGGATCTCGTCGCCCTCGACGTGTCGGCGCCGCTGCCGCTCGTGGACATCTTCCTGCTGGTGACGGGTCGCAGCGAACGCAACGTCGCCGCGATCGCGGACGAGATCGAAGACAAGCTGCTCGAGGCCGGCCACAAGCGGCTCCGGCGCGAGGGGCGTCAGGAATCGCGCTGGGTGCTCATCGACTTCGGCGACCTGGTCGTGCACGTCTTCCACGAGCAGGAGCGGGTGTATTACGGCCTCGAACGGCTGTGGAAGGACTGCCCGATCGTGCCGATCAATCTGCCCGCATCGGCGGCCACAGAGGACTGACCCTGGTTCGGAGCACGCTCGCAGATGTTGTAAGCTAGACGAGTTGTCCCGCACCGGTCGGGGCGGCATCCGGGCCTGTGGCGCAGCTGGTAGCGCACCTGCATGGCATGCAGGGGGTCAGGGGTTCGAGTCCCCTCAGGTCCACCGAAGCAGACGCCCCGCTCCCGCGGGGCGTTTCTTTTTGCTCGAGCCGACGGGCCCGGCCATTGCGTGGACGGATGCCGTGAGACAGGGTGAATCCATGACCTCCGTCATCCCGTTCCTGTGGTTCGACGATGCTGCCGAGGAGGCGGTTACGTTCTACACCGGTCTCATCCCGGATTCCGAGATCGTGTCGATCGGCCGATACCCGGACGAAGTCCCCGGCCTCGGCGGCAAGGTCACGCACGTCCACTTCCGGCTCGCCGGGCGGGACTATCACGCGATGGATGCCGGACCGCAGTTCCCCTTCACCGAGGCCATCTCACTCTACGTGTCGTGCGCCGATCAGGCCGAGGTCGACCGCTACTGGGACGCCCTCACCGCTGACGGAGGCGAGGAGCAGCCGTGCGGCTGGCTCAAGGACAGATGGGGACTGTCATGGCAGATCATCCCCGACCGCCTCGTCGAGCTGATCCGGCATCCCGATCCCGGCATCTCCCACCGCGCGGTCCAGGCGATGCTGGGCATGCGCCGGATCGACATCGCAGCTCTCGAAGCGGCTGCCGCCGCGCAGTGACCCGTCACCGTGTGACGAACCGTCGCGACCGCGCTGCGCTGACGGTCGTCATCGGCGTCGTGCTGGCTGCCGCATCCGGGTGCTCCGCGGCAACGCCGTCGCCCGTGCCGCCTTCCGGGGCCGCGACCGTCTCAGCGACGCCGACCGCCACGCCCGCGACCCAGTGGTGGCGGGCGACCGACGAGGTCTCGACGCTGGCCACCGGGCTCACCGCGCCGTGGTCGGTCGTGCCGCTCCCGTCCGGTGGCGCGCTGATCTCGCAGCGCGACGACGGGATGATCCTCGAACTCCAGGCGGACGGCACACTCCGAGACGTGGGCGCCGTCGCCGGAGTCGTCTCGGGCGGCGAGTCCGGTCTGCACGGCCTCGCCTTGACGGAGCGCGACGGAGAGGTGCTGCTGTACGCGTACTTCGGGGCGCAGGACGACAATCGCGTGGTCCGGATGCCGCTCGTCGGCGAGCCCGGATCGCTGACGCTCGGAGACCCGGAGGAGATCCTCACCGGCATCCCGCGAGCCAGCACCCACAACGGCGGCAGGATCGCGTTCGGCCCCGACGGGTACCTGTACGTCACGACCGGGGACGCCCAGCTTCGGGACGCAGCGCAGGATCCCGGCGCGCTCGGCGGCAAGATCCTCCGCGTCACCGGGGACGGTGATCCGGCTCCGGGCAATCCGTGGGACAACGCGGCCTACTCGATCGGTCATCGCAATGTTCAAGGCCTCGCATGGACGAGCGATGGGACGCTATGGGCGAGCGAGTTCGGCCAGAACACGTGGGATGAGCTGAACCGCATCGAGGCGGGCGGCAACTACGGCTGGCCGCTGGTCGAAGGCGAGGGCGGACAGGCGGAGTTCATCGACCCCGTCGCCGTGTGGACCACCAGTGAGGCGAGCCCGAGCGGCATCGCGGCGCGCGACGGCACCGTGTTCATCGCCGGACTGCGGGGCGAGCGGCTCTGGGCGGTGGATACCGGAGGGGGAGCGGCCGCGTCAGACCCTGTGGCAGCGCTGGCGGGTCAGCAGGGCCGGCTGCGGGACGTGGTCATCGCGCCGGACGGATCGCTGTGGATCCTGACCAGCAACACCGACGGGCGCGGAAGCCCCCGATCTGAGGACGACCTGCTGCTGCGCGTCGAGCTCGCCCCGGCTGGATGAAGGCCCGGCCGGTCCGACACGGGGCACGTCGCAGTGATCCCGCGGCGGCGCCGGCGCTACGGTGAGACCGTGAGCTCTCAGCCGCGATGCCCGCACCCCCGTCAATTCCTCTCCCTCGACTCGCTGACGTGCGAGGGTCGCGAAGGGGAGCCCGCATGACGGCGTTCTCGCGCGGCCAGCGCGTCATCGGCGCGGCGACCCACCACGTCGAGAATCAACCGCCGTGGCGCGTCGATGTCGACGAGTTCGCGCTCAACGCGCCGCTGGTCGCTGCTGTCGACGCCTTCGGCGCCGGCTGGGCGACGGCGGCGCTCGGCGAGGCGGGAGCGGTCGTCGGCTCTGCGGGGTTCCAGCGTGACGCACAGCTCGCGAACGTCCACACCCCGGTCGCCCACTCGCATGATCGTTGGGGGTACCGCCTGGACGAGGTCGAATACGACCCGTCCTACCACCGTGTGATCTCCGAAGCGGTCGCACGCGGTGCCCACACCTCCGCGTGGGCGGAGCCGCGACCGGGCGCGCACACCGCGCGCGCCGCGATGTTCATGCTGTTCGCCCAGGTCGAGCCGGGGCATGCCTGCCCCGTCTCGATGACACACGCTGCGGTCGCCTCGATCAAGGACTCTCCCTGGATCGCCGACGAGTGGCTGCCGAAGATGTACTCGAGGGAGTACGAGCCGCGGCTGCTTCCCAACGAAGACAAGCGCAGCGCCCTGATCGGCATGGCGATGACCGAGAAGCAGGGCGGGTCGGATGTGCGGGCCGGCACCACGCTCGGCACGTCGATGGGCGGTCACGCCTACCAGCTGACCGGACACAAGTGGTTCTGCTCCGCGCCGATGTCGGACGGATTCCTCGTGCTCGCGCAGACACGGCGCGGATCGACCGACGAAGGGCTCTCGTGCCTGTTCGTGCCCCGCACGCTGCCGCACGGCATGCGCAACGTGTTCCGCATCCAGCGCCTCAAGGACAAGCTGGGCAACCGAGCGAACGCGTCGGCCGAGGTCGAGTTCGACGGGACGGTCGGCCTCGTCGTGGGCGAGCCCGGCCGGGGGGTGCGAACCATCATCGAGATGGTGCAGCGGACGCGCCTGGACTGCGTGCTGGGAACCGCGGCAGGCATGCGGCAGTCGATCGCCGAGGCACTGTGGCATGCCCGGGGCCGGGAGGCGTTCGGCGCGCTGCTGGTGGACCTTCCCGCCATGACGGCCGTGCTTGCGGATCTCGCGCTCGAATACGAAGCAGCGATGCTCACCGGCTTGCGGCTGGCGCAGCTGTTCGAGGCCGAAGCATCCGATCGCGACGTCGCGCTGCGCCGGCTGGCGACTCCGGTATCGAAGTACTGGGTGTGCAAACGGGGCCCGCATCACGCCTATGAGGCGCTCGAATGCCTGGGCGGCAACGGCTACACCGAGTCCTTCCCGCTTGCCCGCCGGTACCGCGAACAACCCGTGATGGCGATCTGGGAGGGCTCGGGCAACGTGATCGCGCTCGACGTGTTGCGCGCGCTCACGCGCGATACGGACTCCGGTGACGCCTTCGCCGACGAGCTCGCGTCGACCCGGGGTCTCTCGTCTGTGCTCGACGCGCATGCCGCCCGGTCTCTCGCCCTGTTGTCGCGGCTCGCACGTGCAGACGCCGCCGAAGCGCAGTCCCAGGCGCGACGGCTGAGTGAAGACCTCGCCCTCGCGTTCCAGGCATCCCTCATGCTCCGCCATGCACCCTCGCGCGACGCCGACACCTTCATCCGCGCGCGCCTGGGAGAGGATCGCGGTTCGCAGTATGGCGTGCTTCCCGCCGGGACGGATGCCGCCGCCATCGTCGCCCGGCACTGAGCACAGGGCGGCACCCGGCCGAGATCTAGGCTGGGCTCGTGAGAATCGCACGGCGCGTCACCGTCACAGCGGTCGCTGCGGCGATCGCCGTGACGGCGTTCGCGCCACCGGTTGCCGCGTCGCAGGACGAGCCTGACGTCGCTCCGGCGCCGGCGGTGAGAGTCGAGCCGGCGTCCGCGGACGACACTGCCCGCGCCGCGCAGACGGCCGTCGCCGTCATGTCGACCAGGCAACGGGCCGCGTCGGTCGTGATGGGCCACATCCCGACCACGGACCCCGCGGCGTTGCGGGCGTACATGCAGACGAGCGGCATCGGCGGATTCATCCTCATGGGGGCGAACATCCCCGCCGACGAGTCGGCACTGAGGGCCCTCACCGCGGCGCTCACCGTCGATCCGGCATTCCCGCCCGTGATCGCCATCGATCAGGAGGGCGGGGATGTCTCCCGCCTGCCGTGGGACGACTTCCCGGCGGCGCGAACGCTCAAAGATGCGCCGCCCGCCGCCGCGGAGGACGCGTTCGCCGCGCGAGGCGCGCTCGTGCGGCGTGCCGGGATCGGCGTCAACTTCGGCATCGTGGCAGATGAGACCGACGATTCCTCATCGTTCATCTACCGCCGGGCGCTGGGGACCACGCCCGAGTCCGCGGCCGAGCGGGTGACGGCTGCCGTCCAGGGCGAGGCGCCGTCGGCGCTCTCGACCCTGAAGCACTTCCCCGGTCACGGCGCCGCTCCCGGGGACTCCCACTCGACGATCCCGTCGACCGCGATGCCGCGGGAGGAATGGCGGGCGTCGGACGGCGTGCCCTTCGTCGCCGGTGTGGACGCGGGAGCCCCGCTGCTGATGTTCGGTCACCTGGTGTACTCGTCGGTCGACTCTGCGCCGGCGAGCCTGTCACCGGAGTGGCACCGCATCGCGCGGGACGAACTCGGCTTCGACGGCGTGATCGTGACCGACGATCTCGGCATGCTGCAGGCGTCGGGCATGCCGCAGTACGCCGATCCCGTCGCCAACGCCGTCACGGCATTGGCGACGGGCAACGACCTGGTGCTCACCGTCGTCTTCTCGGCGCCCGACACCGCGAGCCGTACCGTCGACGGGATCGTCGCGGCCGTCGAGTCGGGTGCTCTCCCCGCCGAGCGCCTGCAGCAGGCGGCCGAGCACGTGGCCGCCCTGCGTCTGACGCTCGCGGCCGAGGGGCGCGGCCTCATCCCCTGCACGGAGTGCGCGCCGGCCGGCTGACCGGGTCAGTCCGCGATGATGGCGAGCAGACGGCGACGAAGCCGCTGTCCGCGCTCGGCGAAGCCGCGCTGCTCTCGCACGTACTCAGCCTTGCCCTCCGGGGTCTCGATGGGCACCGGGTCGTACCCGATGCTGCGCAGATCGTAGGGCGAGGCACGCATATCGAGCTCGCGGATCTCGCGCGCCAGCGCGAACGCGTCCAGCAGCACCTCACCGGGCACGAGGGGACCGAGCTTGACCGCCCACTTGTAGAGATCCATCCCGGCGTGCAGGCATCCGGACTGCTCCGTCTCGGACTGGCGGTCGCGCGCCAGCGCCTCGCGATTGCGGGGCACGGCTTCCGGGGTGAAGAACCGGAAGGCGTCGAAGTGGGTGCACCGCAGCTCGTGCGCCTCGACGACGGCGTCCGTGGCTGCCGCGCCGAGGCGAAGGGGAACCGGATGCCGGTGCTCCCGCCCCCGGTAGACCATTGCCCACTCGTGCAGACCGAAGCATCCGAAGCCCGGTGCACGATCGGCCGTCGCGCGCAGGATCGTCGCGATGTTCGCGATCAGGTGGCCCCGTTCGGCACGGAACGCGGCGCCGTCCACGACGACAGAGCCCGTGGCCAGTCCTGGCCGGTACCACTTCCACGTGGCGCGGGGTGTGCCGGCGGCATCCGTCAGTTCCGTGTCCTCGCCAGGATGCCAGCGGCGCAGCACCGACGGCTTGTACGAGTAGTACGTGAACAGGAAATCCTCGACCGGATGCGTCTCGCCTCGCCCGGCCCGCTCACGGTGAGCGGCGGTGAGGGCGTCGGCCCGGCGCTCATGCGCACGTTCGCGGGCTCGCCACTCGGCGGCGCCCAGCGCCGGCACGCCAGCAGGAGCAGCGATCGTCACCGTTCGAGGATACGCGCGACGCTGGAGCGGCGACTCAGTCCTCGACAGGCTCGATGAGCTCGGGGGAGTTGTTGCGGACATTGCCGACGGCTTTGGACACCTCGTGGTCCTCCAGCGTGTCGGCCAGCGCCGGAGCGGCGTCGATCGCGGCGTCGAGGACGTCCCTCACGTTGTCGGTCGTGGGGTCCAGCCATGCGTCGGCGTGGTCGGGATCGAGGAAGAGGGGCATCCGATCGTGGATGGAGCCGAGGTTGCCGATCGAGTCCCGCGTGAGGATCGTGAAGCTCAGCAGCCAGCGCTCCGGGTCGTCGTCGGCCTTCGTCTTGTCGCGCCACCATTCGTACAACCCCGCCAGGAACAGCGGCTGCCCCGCGGCGGGATGGATGTAGTGGGGTGTCTTGACGCCGTCGACGGTCTTCCATTCGTAGTACCCCGACGCGGGCACGACCGCGCGCCGCTTCTCGAGGGCGGTGCGGAACATCGGCTTGTCTTCGAGCTCCTCGGCGCGGGCGTTGAACGCGCGCGCGCCGATCTTCGTGTCCTTCGCCCACGCGGGCACGAGGCCCCAGCGTGCCGCCTCCAGTCGCCGCGTCGGGGGCTCCGTCTTGGCCGAATCGATCACGATCGCGGCGCGATAGGTCGGCGCGATGTTGTAGGACGGCTCGGGGAGATCATCGGCCTCGACATCTACCCGGAGCACACCGACAAGTTCCGAGCCGGCATTGGCCACGACGAAGCGTCCGCACATGCCGCCAGCCTACGCCGGGCCCCCGACGTCAGCGGGGCGAATCGGCGCTCACGACGCCGGCCTCTTCGAGCCTCTCGAGGAGGCCGGCGCCGTCGTTGTCGCTCACCCACGGCACTTCCGCCGCCGCATGGTCGTTGACCGCCGTGCGACCGCCGGCGAGGACCGCCTCGGCGGGGGAGAGGCGGCGGATCGCGACCGCGACGACGTTGTGCGGATTCTCGTCCGTGAAGGTCGTGTAGATCTCGTCGTCATGCTGTCCGTCGTCGCCGATCAGGAGCCACCGGACGTTCGGGAACTCCTGTGCGAGGCGACGAAGATTGGACAGCTTGTGGTCCTTGCCGCTGCGGAACCAGCGGTCGTGTGTCGGTCCCCAGTCCGTGAGAAGCAGGGCACCCGGCGGGAAGACGTGCCGCCTGAGGAACCGCATCAGGGTGGGGGCGATGTTCCACGCCCCGGTCGACAGGTAGATCAGCGGTGATCCCGGATGGTCGCGCACGACGCGCTCCATCAGGACCGCCATGCCGGGTACGGGCTGGCGCGCGTGCTCATCGACGACGAACGAGTTCCACGCGGCGAGCAGCGGTCGCGGCAGGGCGGTCACCATGACCGTGTCGTCCACGTCCGAGACGACCCCGAAGCGGATGTCGGGACCGACGACGAACGCGCGCGTCTCGACCGGCTCGCCGCCCTCGACGGACAGCGTGAACGTCTGCCAGCCCGGCTCGAGCTGAGCGGGCAGGCGCGTGTCGATGACCCCGCCCCGGTCGGCCACGACGACGTGCTCGGTCCCGCCGATGGTCACGGTCACCTGCGCGTAGCCGATGGGAACCGCGACGAAGCTGCGCCAGCCGCGGACGCTCGCGAACTCACCGGACTCCGTCTGCTTGACGGGTGGCACGATCATGACCCGCCCGAGGACCCGCACCCAGTCCGGCCCGGCGTAGCACGGGAACGGGGTGACGGTCGGCTTCTGACCGCGGCGACGCGCCCGGCGCTCACGCCACGCATGGAACCGGTACTCGAGGCGTGCGAGCCACAGCACCTTCGCGCGGGTGGGCGCGGCAGTGTTCTCGGGCATCCCCTCAGTCTTCCACGTCCGTCAGTCGCGCTTCGCCCTGCGGCTCGTCCCGTCCGTCGTGCTCCAGGTGCTTGCGTTCGGCGCGCTCGATGACCTTCTTGCTGACGAACACCAGCACGAGGAAGACCACGATGATCGCCACGAAGATGTAGCCGGCGTAGTGCAGCTGGTCGGCGAGTTCCCGATACGTGCCCGCGGCCAGCGAGGCGACCGAGATGTACAGCGTGGCCCACACGACGCACGCCGGGACGGTCCAGGCGAGGAAGCGGCGGTAGGGATAGCCGCTCATCCCCACGGTCAGCGGCACGAGCGAATGCAGGACCGGCAGGAACCGCGAGAGGAAGATCGCCGGTCCGCCCCTGCGGCGCAGATAGCGCTCCGAGCGCTCCCAGTTCTGCTCGCCGATCCGCCGTCCCAGGCGGGAATGCTGGATCCGCGGGCCCAGGAATCGGCCCAGCCAGAACCCGATGCTCTCGCCGAGGAGCGCGCCGACCACCACTGCGAGCCCGAGCAGGACGCCTTCCAGCGGCGAGGCGACGGCCGTCGCCGCGACGATCACGACGGTGTCTCCGGGAATCACGAGACCGACGAGGACACTGGTCTCGAGCATCATGGCGAGACCGGCCAGCAAAGTCCTGATCACGGGGTCGACGCTCTGGACGGCATCGAGCAGCCACGTGAGGAACTCGTTCACGCCACGAGCCTAGAGGGCCCGCCGCCCTTTAGCCTGAGAACATGTCGGAGCCCCTCGTCGCCCTCGCCGTCGAGCGATGGGTGGATCCGGCGGCCGCCTTCGCGGGCCGTTTCGCGGCCGAGGAGCATGTGTTCTGGCTGGATGCGGGACCCGGTGCCCGGGACGGCTGGAGCTGGATCGGATCGGGATCGCCGGACGATCCCGCCGCGGTGCGGAAGACCGTGTGCGGCGGGCCGGATGAGGTCGCCCGGTCGGGGCGCTTCCCGGGCGGCTGGGTGGGCTGGGTCGGCTACGATGAGGCCGCCGCGCGAGCCGGTGCCCCGGCATCCCGGGATTCCGGACCGGTTCCCCACGAGCTGTGGCTGCGAACCGAGACGATGCTCGGGTTCGACCACGCCCGTCGCCGGGTGTGGGCTTTCGCGTCGGCGGCAGCCGCACCGCGACTGGCTGCCGAAGTCGCGACCCTCGACTCGTCCCTCGCGCCGGAAGCGGCCGCGCCGCCGCGGCGCGTCGCGTCGGCGCGCCATCGACCCGATGAGTACGCGGAACTGATCGAGCGATGCCGCGAGTCCATTCGCGAGGGCGACGCCTATCAGCTGTGCCTGACGACGCGGTTCGCGGTCGAGGCATCCGTGGACCCCATCGAGGCGTACGCGCGGTTGCGCGAGGCGACGCCGGCGCACCACGGCGGCTTCATCCGCTCCGGCGAGATCGCACTGCTCAGCGCGAGCCCCGAGCGGTTCCTCGAGGTCGGCGCGGACGGTGCCTCCGGCATCGTGCGCACCCGTCCGATCAAGGGGACGCGCCCTCGTGGCGCGGACCCGGCGGCGGACGCGGCCCTCGTCGCCGAGCTCACGGCGAGCGAGAAGGAACGCGCCGAGAACATCATGATCGTCGACCTCATGCGCAACGACCTGTCGCAGGTGTGCGAGGCGGGCTCGGTCGGCGTCGACGGTCTGCTGCAGGTCGAGTCGTATGCGGCGGTGCACCAGCTGGTGAGCACCGTCTCGGGGCGTCTCGTGCCCGGCACGACCCTGGACGACCTGCTCGCCGCGGCGTTCCCCGCCGGGAGCATGACCGGCGCCCCGAAGCTCTCGGCCATGTCGATCCTGCACCGACTCGAGCGCGGTCCTCGCGGCGTGTTCGCCGGGTGCTTCGGGTGGATCGGCGACGACGGAGCCCTCGACCTCGCGATGGTGATCCGGTCCATCGTGGTGGAGCCCGGCCGCGCGTATGTCGGCGCCGGCGGAGGCATCACGTGGAGGTCGGATGCCGCGGCCGAGGTCGCCGAGGTGGGCATCAAGGCGCGCGGGCCTCTGGCCGCTCTCGGCGCCGAACTGCCCTCCGGCTGGTGAGCGCGTCATTCCGCTAACCTGGAGGTTGCGCTGTGCGCGCCCCCCGGCATCCCACGATTGGTTCTTCCCCCGTGAGTCAGACCCCCGACACTTCTGTGCCCTCCGACGGCAGCTCGCCCGCGGAGGGCGGCTACGAGGCCTTCGCGATCCAGGAGAAGTGGCAGGCTCGCTGGGCCGAGGCGGACCCCTTCCGCGCCGGTGGCCAGGACGACACCCGGCCGCGCAAGTACGTGCTCGGCATGTTCCCCTATCCGTCGGGCGACCTGCACATGGGCCACGCCGAGAGCTACGCCTACGTCGACGTCGTGGCGCGTTTCTGGCGCCATCGGGGCTACAACGTGCTGAACCCCATCGGATGGGACTCGTTCGGGCTCCCCGCTGAGAACGCGGCGATCCAGCGCGGCGCCGACCCGCGCGAGTGGACCTACGCCAACATCGAGCAGCACAAGAAGAGCTTCCGCCAGTACGGCTCGTCATACGACTGGAGCCGGATCCTCCACACCAGCGACCCCGAGTACTACCGCTGGAACCAGTGGCTGTTCCAGCGTCTGTTCGAGCGCGGCCTCGCCTATCGCAAGGAGAGCCCGGTCAACTGGTGCCCCAACGACCAGACGGTGCTCGCCAACGAGCAGGTCGTCGACGGCCACTGCGAGCGGTGCGGCGCCGAAGTGGTCAAGAAGAAGCTCACGCAGTGGTACTTCAAGATCACCGACTACGCCGACCGACTGCTCGACGACCTCAACCAGCTCGAGGGCTTCTGGCCGCAGAAGGTCATCCGCATGCAGCGGAACTGGATCGGCCGCTCGGTCGGAGCAGACATCGACTTCGAGATCGAGGGTCGCGACGAGAAGGTCACGGTGTTCTCCACGCGGCCCGACACGCTGCACGGTGCGACGTTCATGGTCGTCGCGCCCGACAGCGACCTCGCGGCCGAGCTCGCTGCCGGCTCGTCCGCTGAAGTGCGGATGCGGTTCCAGGACTACCTCGAGCGGGTCCAGCGTGAGACCGACATCGAGCGTCAGAGCACCGACCGGCCGAAGACCGGCGTCTTCCTCGACCGCTTCGCGATCAACCCGATCAACGGAGAGCGGCTGCCGATCTGGGCGGCGGACTACGTCCTGGCCGATTACGGCCACGGCGCGGTCATGGCCGTTCCCGCGCACGACCAGCGCGACCTCGACTTCGCACGCGCGTTCGACCTGCCGGTCAAGGTGGTCGTCGATACGACTGCGCCCATCACCGGGGCGATCCCGGTGATCGAGCTCGACGACGAAGGCGTGCCGATCGACCCCGGCGCCGGCGACTCCCTGTCGGACCTGGATCCTGCCAGGACCGGCGTCGCCCTGACGGGCGACGGCCGGCTGATCAACTCCGCGTCGCTGGACGGACTGTCCAAGCGGAACGCGATCGCACGCATCATCGAGGAGCTGACCGCGGCGGGCACCGGCCGCGCCGCGAAGTCGTACCGGCTGCGTGACTGGCTCATCTCGCGCCAGCGCTTCTGGGGCACGCCGATTCCGATGATCCACACCCAGGACGGCCGCATCGTGCCCGTGCCGGAGGAGCAGCTGCCGCTGGAGCTGCCGGACGCCCGCGGGCTGGATCTCGCGCCCAAGGGCACGTCGCCGCTGGGCGGCGCCCGCGAGTGGATGCAGACCGTCGACCCCGAGACGGGCGAGCCGGCGCTGCGCGACCCCGACACGATGGACACGTTCGTCGACAGCTCGTGGTATTTCCTGCGCTTCCTCGCCGCGAACGACCCGACGCAGGCGTTCCCCTCGCGCGAGGCCGACCGGTGGGCGCCCGTCGACTCCTACATCGGCGGCGTGGAGCACGCGATCCTGCACCTGCTGTACGCGCGGTTCATCACCAAGGTGCTCTTCGACATGGGGCTGATCGACTTCACCGAGCCGTTCTCGAGCCTCATCAACCAGGGCATGGTGCTCCTCGGCGGCAGCAAGATGTCGAAGTCGAAGGGCAACCTCGTCGAGTTCGCCGCGAGCATGGTCGACCCGGGCGCCGACGCGTCTCGCGTCGCGATCGTCTTCGCCGGACCGGTCGAGGACGACATCAACTGGGAGGACGTCTCGACCACCGGGGCTCAGAAGTTCCTCGCGCGTGCCTGGCGGGTCGCCAAGGACGTCACGAGCGCCCCCGACGTGGTGTGGGCGGAAGGCGATGCGTCGCTGCGCCGCATCACCCATCGTCTCCTGGCGGATGCTCCGGGCCTGGTCGAGCAGACGAAGTTCAACGTCGTCGTGGCCCGGCTGATGGAGCTCGTCAACGCGACGCGCAAGGCGATCGACACCGGCGCAGGCCCGGCGGATCCTGCGGTGCGCGAGGCCGCCGAGGCCACGGCCATGATCCTGGACCTGTTCGCGCCCCACACCGCGGAGGAGATGTGGGAGATCCTGGGCTATGAGGGCTTCGTCGGCGTGGTCCCGTGGCGCAACCCCGACCCGACGCTGCTGGTCGAAGAGAGCGTCACGGCTGTGGTCCAGATCGACGGCAAGGTGCGGGCGACCCTGACGGTACCGGCACGAATCGACGCGACCGAGCTCGAGAAGCTCGCGCGCGCGGACGAGCGAGTGACCCGCTCGCTCGCTGGTCGCGAGATCACTCGAGCCGTGGTGAGGCCCCCCAAGGTCGTGAGCTTCAGCACGCACTGAGCCTCCTCCCCAGGCGCACGCTGCGGCCAGGTCTGCACAGATGACTCAGGTCGCGCTCGGCCGTCCGTGGAGGATGCCTAGCGTGGGTGCGTGACAGGTGCCGACAGCTCCGGATCCGGCGGTCGTCGGCGGTTCGGGTTCGGCGCGCTGGTCGTGCTCGTCATCGCCGCTCTCGCGATCACGGTGGCGATCGGGATCCTCCGCGGAGCGACCGCGCCGATCGATGAGATCGCGCTCGACACCACGCCTGATGCGGATGCGACGATCGAGGCGAGTGCGGAGCTCTACGTCCACGTCTCGGGTGCCGTCGCGGCCCCGGGGCTCTACGTGCTGCCTTCGGAAGCGCGCGTGGTGGACGCGCTCGCGGCGGCCGGTGGGTTCGCCGCGACGGCGGATCGCGCGGCGGTCAATCTCGCGCGAGCCGTCGATGACGGCGAACAGCTGCACGTGCCCGAGATCGGCGAGGCGATTGCGGATGCCGTCGGCCCTGCGGCATCCGATGGCGGTCTCGTCGATCTGAACGAGGCCGACGCGGCGCAGCTCGAGACTCTCCCGCGCATCGGCCCCGCGATGGCTGAGCGGATCATCGCCTGGCGCGAGGAGAACGGCGGCTTCACGAGCATCGAGGATCTGCTGGCCGTTCCGGGCATCGGCGACAAGATGCTGGAGTCCCTCCGCGACCTCGTGACCGTATGAACGCCCGCCGCGGCGCGTCGCTGCGCGTGGTGCCGGTCGCCGCGGCCGCATGGGTGACCGGGGGTGTCGCAATCCTGCTGCCGGCCGCGACTGCCTGCATGGCCGTCGCGCTGTGGCTCGTTGTGCTGACCGCGACGGCGATCGCCGGGGTGCGCGCACTCCGTCCGGCATCTCACGGCGACAGGCACAGGGGGCTGCGGCGGGCCGCCGTCGTCGCAGTGCTCGCCGCCGCGGCGTCGGCCGCCGTCGCATCGCATGTCGCGCTGACCATGCCCGCGCGGGATGCGGTCGCGGAGTTCGCGATGAGCGACGGCCGGGCCTTGGAGGTGGTGGCCGATGTCGTGGGCAAGATCGAGCGTCGCGCGGACGGCACCCTGGCCTTCGACGCGACGGCGCTGCGCTGGACGGCTGGCGTGTGGGTACGCGACGCACGCGCCGACGTCGTCGTGCGGGTGGATCCCGGGGCGGTCGAGGGCCTGGCCGCACTCGACGTCGGTTCCCGGGTGACGGTCCGGGGGACGGCATCGCCGGCGCGGCCGGGGGAGCGCGCCGTGGCGGTGCTGTGGGCGGCGCGCGGCGTCGAGGTGGTGCGACCGCCGGACGGTGCCGCGGGTGTCACCGCGCACCTGCGTCAGGGCCTCGTCCGGTCGGTCGTCGGGCTGCCCGGCGCGGGCGCCGGACTGGTCCCCGGGCTGGCGGTCGGCGACACCTCTGCCGTGACGCCTGCGCTCGACGCGTCGATGAAGGAGTCGTCGCTGTCGCACTTGACAGCGGTGTCGGGGGCGAACTGCGCCCTCGTCGTCGGGATCGCGTTCGCTGCCGCGGCGGCGTGCGGGGCGTCACGGGGGCTGCGATGCGGCATCGGCGTCGTCGTACTCGGCGGCTTCGTGCTGCTCGTGACCCCGGAGCCCAGCGTCGTGCGCGCCGCGGCCATGGCTGCGATCGCGATGCTCGGCGTCCTCCTCGGGCGCACCGGCATGGGGATGACCGTGCTCTCGCTGGCGGTGACAGGCGCGCTCGTCGCGGATCCCTGGCTGGCCGCCTCGCTCGGCTTCGCGCTGTCGGCTGCCGCGACAGCGTCGCTCCTGCTGTGCGCGCGGCCCCTGGCGGCCGGCCTCGCCTGCGTCATGCCTCGCCCTCTCGCTCTCGCGGTCTCCGTGCCGCTGGCGGCGCAGCTGGCGTGCGGGCCGCTGCTCGTGCTGATCGCGCCGCAGGTGTCGCTGTACGGCGTGGCTGCGAATCTGCTCGCCGGCCCGCTGGCGCCCGTCACCACCGTGCTGGGACTCGCGGCCTGTCTGGCCGCGCCGCTGCCATGGGTGCAGGCGGGTCTCGCCGCGCTCGCGTGGCTGCCGGCGTCGTGGATCGCCGCGGTAGCAGGCACGGTCTCGCAGCTGCCCGGCGATCTGCTCCCGTGGATCGAAGGGTGGCCCGGCGCTCTCGCCCTCGCGATGGTGAGCGCAGCGCTGGCCGCGGTGGTCATCGTGCCCGGGTCCAGCGCGCGCTTGCGAGGCATCCGGGTGATCTCCGCGGTCGTGGTGGCCGGCGTTGCCGGGGTGCTCCTCGGCAACGGTGCCCTGAGCTCCGTCGCCGGCCGCTGGACCCTGCCCGCCGAGTGGGCGGTGGTCGCATGCGACATCGGACAGGGGGATGCGGTGCTGCTGCGTTCGGCGGGCGCCGTGGCACTGGTGGACACCGGGCCGGATCCCGCTGCTCTCACCGCGTGCCTGTCACGAACCGGCATCGAGCGGATCGATCTGCTCGTGCTGACGCACTACGACCTCGATCACGCCGGCGGAGTGTCCGCCGTGGCCGGACGCGTCGAGACGGTGCTGCACGGCCCGCTCGACGAGCGCGCGCCCGACGTGCTGTCGGTGCTCGCGGACGCCGGAGCACACCTCGTCGAAGCATCCGCCGGTATGACCGGCTCCCTCGGAGACGCGAGGTGGCGCGCGCTGTGGCCGCTTGGGGACAGTCGCGCGTTCCCCGCAGGCAACGACGCCAGCATCGTGCTGGACGTCCGCGGTGGAGGAATCCCGCCGACACTGCTGCTGGGTGACCTCTCGGCCTCGCCGCAGCGTGCGATCGAGGCGGCCGGCTCGCTGGATCCGCCGTACGCGGTGGTCAAAGTCGCTCATCACGGCAGTGCGGATCAGGATGCCGCCCTCTATGAGGCAGCCGATCCCGGCGTCGCCGTCGTCACCGTCGGACTCGGCAACGACTACGGCCACCCGCGGGTCGAGATCCTCGACGTGCTCACACAGACGGGCGCCGTGGTGGCGCGTACCGACCGCGACGGTGTGGTCGCGATCTGGCAGGACGGGGATCGGCTCTCGGTCTGGCGCGAACGAGGCGGCGGCGTCGGAGCCGCTGGGTAGGCTGGAGCCATGCCACCCGCCCCTCGCCGCACGCCTGCGAAAACGGCTCGCAGCGCCATTCCGCAGCTGTCGTGGCGTGCGCCGCAACCCGCGCCGATCGTGCTGGTGTCAGGACCCGAGGATGTCTGCGCGGAACGCGCGATCGCCGGCGTCCGGGACTATCTGCGGGCCGAAGACCCCACGCTCGAGGTGTCGGATCTGCGCGCCGATGACTACACGGCAGGCACGCTCCTGGCGGTCACGTCCCCGTCGCTGTTCGGAGAGCCTCGGCTGGTGAGGGTGACCGGTGTCGAGAAGTGCTCGGATGCGTTCCTCGCCGAGGCGGTGTCGTATCTCGCCGGGCCGCAGGACGGCGCCACCGTCGTGCTGCGCCATACCGGCGCGAGCGTGCGGGGCAAGAAGCTCCTCGACGCGATCCGCGCGGGCGAGGGTGGCGGCGTCGAGATCCCGTGTCCGGCGATCAAGCGCGATTCCGATCGATTCGACTTCGCGGCGGGGGAGTTCCAGGCGGCGAAGAAGCGGATCGCACCCGCCGCGCTGCGGGCGCTCGTCTCGGCTTTCGCCGACGACCTCACCGAGCTGGCGGCCGCGTGCCAGCAGCTGATCGCCGATGTGCCGGGAGAAGTGACCGAACAGGTCGTCGAGCGCTATTACGGCGGACGGGTCGAGATCTCGTCGTTCGCCGTGGCCGACACCGCGATCGCGGGGCGCTACGGCGACGCGCTCATCGCGCTCCGGCACGCTCTGGCTTCAGGCGCCGACCCGGTGCCGCTGGTGGCGGCCTTCGCGATGAAGCTGCGGACGATGGCGCGAGTCGCCGGCAATCGCGAACCGTCCGCGGCGCTGGCCGCACGCTTGGGCATGAAGGACTGGCAGGTCGATCGTGCGCGGCGGGATCTGACCGGGTGGAACGAGTCGAGCCTGGGGATGGCGATCCAGGCGACGGCCAGAGCGGATGCCGAGGTCAAGGGCGGCTCGCGAGACGCGGTCTTCGCGCTCGAGCGCATGGTCACCGTGATCGCGACGCGCGCGCCCTACGGCGCCTGACCACGGACGACGGTCGTCGCGGCGCACGCGCCCTGACGCGACGAAAGGCCCGTCCCCTGGAGGGAACGGGCCTTTTCGACGAATGTCAGAGCGCCGAGACCTGCTTGGCGATCGCCGACTTGCGGTTCGCCGCCTGGTTCTTGTGGATGACGCCCTTGCTGACGGCCTTGTCGAGCTTCTTCGCGGCCGTGGCCAGTGCCTTCTCGGCTGCGGCCTTGTCGCCCGAGGCGACGGCCTCGCGCGTGCGGCGCACGTGCGTCTTCAGCTCGCTCTTGACGGCCTTGTTGCGCTCGCGCGCCTTCTCGTTGGTCTTGTTGCGCTTGATCTGCGACTTGATGTTCGCCACGTGTCGACGTTCTTTCGTTCGGAGTGATCGGATGGAGATGCCGTTCGGCGAGAGAGGGCGCCTGGCGGCGATCGTGAGGGATAACCCACACGCAAGCCAAACAAGGATTCTATCAGGTCTCCGGCCGGCTCCGTGCCGGCGTCCGCTCGGGACGCGCGTTCTGCTCGATCGTCGCGATCGCCACGTCGAGGAGTGCGTTGAACACCGACGGACGCATCGCGCTCACGAGGTGACTCGTGCGCGGCACCACGATGAGCTCGGCGTGCTGCGCCACGCCGACGAAGAGCCTCTCGTTGAGCCGCAGCTGGTCGTACTGGCCGTTGATGAACCACAGCGGCACGTCGATCCTGCGCAGCGCCGCGAGCAGGTCCAGGACGGAAAGGCTCCGCAGAGCCGCGTCCTGCGTGTCGAACGCGTATCCGCCGGCGCCGAAGTCCTCGCGCGTCTCGGGGGGAAGGGTGCGGTCGAGCACACGGTTCGTGAGCCACATCCCGCGATCCGGCAGCGCATCGAAGCCTCGCGCGAGCAGCCGGTAGGTCGTCAGTCCCAGTCCGCGCGGGATCGCCGTGCACGATGCCGCGATGAAGCCCGCCACCGGGGGAGGATTCTCGCGACCCACGTACTCGACGCTCAGCAGGCCTCCCATCGAATGGCCGGCGAGCAGCACGGGACCGCGGGCCGCGGCATCCGTCACCGCGTCGTCGATGGTCGCGAAGGCGCCCTCGAGCGTGAATGTCTCCGCCATCCGAGCGCCGTGCCCCGGCAGATCGATCGCGTGCACGGGGATCCCGCGTCCCTCGAGGTGTGCCACCTGCGAGCGCCACATCGTGGCGGATGTCCGGATGCCGTGTACGAGCACGACCTGAACGACCACCGTCTCAGGGTAGCCGGGCTGCTCGCGCCCACGTGGTCGGCATGCCGCCGGCCGGCAACGGAGTCCGGGACGCGGCTGGGCCCCGACGTCAGGGGGCTCGGCCCCACGTAGCGGCGAACGGAGTGGGCGCAGGACTGGCACCCGTACAATCGTCTGGACATGTCACCCCGCGCCCTGAAGCCTCTCGAGCCGTCCGCGACCCCTCCTGAGCTGATCCGCAACTTCTGCATCATCGCCCACATCGACCACGGCAAGTCCACGCTGGCCGACCGCATGCTGCAGATCACCGGCGTGGTCTCGGACCGCGACATGCGCGCTCAGTACCTGGACCGCATGGACATCGAGCGCGAGCGCGGCATCACGATCAAGTCGCAGGCGGTGCGGATGCCCTGGCAGTCCGAGGGCTCGACGTTCGCGCTCAACATGATCGACACGCCCGGGCACGTCGACTTCACCTACGAGGTGAGCCGCTCGCTCGCGGCGTGCGAGGGTGCGATCCTGCTCGTCGATGCGGCGCAGGGGATCGAGGCGCAGACGCTGGCGAACCTCTACCTCGCGCTCGAGAACGACCTGCACATCATCCCCGTGCTCAACAAGATCGATCTGCCTGCCGCCGACCCCGACCGCTTCGCGAGGGAGCTCGCGGGCCTGATCGGCGGCGACCCGGACGATGTGCTCCGGGTGAGCGGCAAGACCGGCCAGGGCGTCGAGGAGCTGCTGGACCGTCTGGTGCGCGAGATCCCCGCCCCGAAGGGGGATCCGGATGCCCCGGCCCGGGCGATGATCTTCGATTCGGTGTACGACTCGTACCGCGGCGTGGTGACCTACGTCCGGATGGTCGACGGCACGCTCTCGCCGCGCGAGCGCATCCAGATGATGTCGACGACCGCGACGCACGAGCTGCTCGAGATCGGGGTCTCGAATCCTGAGCCCACCCCGACCAAGGGACTCGGCGTCGGCGAGGTCGGCTACCTCATCACGGGTGTGAAGGATGTGCGCCAATCCAAGGTCGGTGACACGATCACGACGCACCGCAAGCCCGCGACGGACGCGCTGCCCGGCTACACCGACCCGAAGCCCATGGTGTTCTCGGGCATCTACCCGATCGACGGCAGCGACTACGCCGAACTGCGCGAGGCCCTCGACAAGCTGAAGCTGTCGGACGCCTCGCTGCAGTATGAGCCCGAGACCTCGGTCGCTCTCGGTTTCGGGTTCCGCTGCGGCTTCCTGGGCCTGCTGCACCTCGAGATCATCACCGAGCGGCTCGCGCGCGAGTTCGATCTCGACCTCATCACGACGGCGCCGAGCGTCATCTACGAGGTGACGACCGACACCGGCGAGACGGTGACCGTCACCAACCCGAGCGAGTACCCCGACGGGCGGGTGGCGACGGTCAGCGAACCGGTCGTGAAGGCGGCGATCCTCACGCCGAAGGACTATGTCGGCACCGTCATGGAGCTGTGCCAGTCCCGCCGGGGCAGCCTCCTCGGAATGGAGTACTTCAGCGAAGAGCGCGTGGAGCTGCGCTACAGCATGCCGCTCGGCGAGATCGTCTTCGACTTCTTCGACCAGCTGAAGTCCCGTACCCAGGGATACGCGAGCCTGGACTACGAACCGGCCGGCAGCCAGGAAGCCGATCTCGTCAAGGTCGACATCCTGCTGCAGGGCGACAAGGTCGACGCCTTCAGCTCGATCGTGCACCGCGAGAAGGCGTATGCCTACGGCACGATGATGACCGAGCGGCTGCGCAAGCTCATCCCGCGCCAGCAGTTCGAAGTCCCGATCCAGGCCGCGATCGGCGCGCGGATCATCGCACGCGAGAACATCCGCGCGATGCGCAAGGACGTGCTCGCCAAATGCTACGGCGGTGACATCAGCCGCAAGCGCAAGCTCCTCGAGAAGCAGAAGGAGGGCAAGAAGCGCATGAAGATGGTCGGTCGAGTGGAGGTTCCCCAGGAGGCGTTCATCGCCGCATTGTCGGGAGACGTCGAGGGGAAGGCCTCGAAGTAGGCTGGTGAGATGCGTCGAGGGACATTCCGGGACGACACCGTCGACTACGCCGCCGTCGGGGCGACGCAGGCGCCGGATCTCATGCAGTATCCGCCGGAGCGCAGCATCCCGGCGGAGCAGTCGTGGCGGATCGGCAGCGGCGAAGCGCGATTCCAGGCCGCGAGTGACGCGCTGCTCTCATGGACAGCGCAGCGCGGAGCCGGCCTCGAGCTGAAGGACGTGCGCCCCGCATCGGGGCCCATGTACTCCGGCGTGAGCTTCGACGCGGAGGGGAATCCGATCGCACCGGCGCGATCCGAGACCGACGTGCGCTATGACAGCGACGGCACGCCGTACGTCGGCGCCGGCACCACGATCCGCGTCGAGGGGCGCGTGAAGGGGCTGCGCGCAGACGCCGAGCTGCGAGTGATCTTCGCGGTGGAGGAGCCGCGCCGCGTGGGATTCGCGCTGGGGACCGTGAGCGACTCGGTCGTGAGCGGCGAGGAGTCCTTCATGCTCGACTGGCACGACAACGACGAGGTGTGGTTCACGGTTCGGGCCTTCGACGCGCCCCGCGCGATGCTGTACCGGGTGCTTCCGGGCTTGACGCGCCGCCGCCGCCGCGAGCTGTTCACCCGCTATCTGCGGGCGATCTCGCCGCTGTATTCCACGCCGGCCTGAACCGCATGGGCTCCGCGCTTCCTCTCGGCGAGCCGGTGCCGATCGACGGGCCGCTCCCTCCCGGGCTGCGCGTCGATCCGCACGGGCCGTTCAGCGTCTACCTGCACGTGCCGTTCTGCCGCGTGCGCTGCGGCTACTGCGACTTCAACACCTACACGGCGACCGAGCTGCGCGGCGCCCGTCAGGACCAGTACGCCGACACGGTGCTGCGCGAGATCGATCTCGCAGCGACGATGCTCGACCGGGTGGGCGGCCGCCGTCCGGCAGGAACGGTCTTCTTCGGTGGCGGAACGCCGACACTGCTCCCGGCGGGGGACCTCGCCCGCATGCTCGACGGCGTCAGGGCCGCATTCGGCCTCGCGGACGACGCCGAGATCACCGTCGAGGCGAACCCCGACACCGTCTCGGCGGCCGTGACGGCGGAATTGGCGGCATCCGGTGTCACCCGCATGTCGATCGGGATGCAGTCCGCCGTGCCGCACGTGCTGGCCACCCTCGACCGCACGCACCGCCCCGAGAGCGTCCGCGCCGCCGTGACGGCGGCGCGCGCCGAAGGGCTGGATGTGAGCGTGGATCTGATCTACGGCGCGCCGGGGGAGTCGCTGGACGATTGGCGCCGTTCGCTCGAGGCGGCGATCGAGTTGGAGCCCGACCACCTCTCCGCATACGCCCTCATCGTCGAGGACGGGACCAAGCTCGCACGCCAGATCCGCCGAAGCGAGCTGGCGGCCCCCGACGACGATCTGCAGGCCGACATGTACGAGCTCGCCGACGAGCTGCTGACGTCCGCGGGTTTCGACTGGTACGAGGTGTCGAACTGGGCGCGCGAGGACCGCCGGCGCTCTCGGCACAACCTCGCCTACTGGACGGGGGCGGACTGGTGGGGCTTCGGGCCGGGCGCCCACAGCCACATCGCCGGAGTGCGGTTCTGGAACGTCAAGCACCCGGCCGCGTACGCCCAGCGGCTGGCCCACGCCCAGTCGCCCGCCGCGGGCAGGGAAGTGACGGATGCCGCGGCCCGTGCGCTCGAGACGGTGCTGCTGCGCACCCGCATCCGCGACGGCCTGGCGCTGGCCGATCTGCCCGGCGACAGGCGCCGACAGACGGCCGCGCTCATCGCGGACGGCCTCGTGGAGGCTCCGGCGGCGTTCGGCGGACGCATCGTGCTGACGCGCCGCGGGCGGCTCCTCGCGGACGCCGTGGTGCGTGCGCTGACCGATTGACGCGCCTCCGGGGCACGAGGCCGCGGATCCGGTAGAATTGGCACTCCAGTCATGCGAGTGCCAAAGGTGTGGGTCGCCACACCGGGCGCCCAAGCAGCGTGAGGAGTCGGGATGGTCAGCGAACGCGGACTCGAGGTGCTGCGCGCGATCGTCCAGGACTACGTCGACACGCGTGAGCCGGTCGGCAGCAAGACGATCGTCGAGCGGCACGCCTTCGGCGTGTCGGCCGCGACGATCCGCAACGACATGGCGCTGCTCGAGGACGAAGAGCTCATCGCGGCTCCCCACACATCATCGGGACGTGTGCCGACCGACAAGGGCTACCGGGTGTTCGTCGACCACCTCGCCCAGCTTCGACCGCTGAGCTCTGCGCAGCGGTCCGCGATCGCGGCGTTCCTCGACGGCTCCGGCGATCTGGACGACGTGCTCGCCCGCTCTGTACGCGCCCTCACGCGCCTCACCGGCCAGGTCGCGATCGTGCAGTATCCGTCGTTCGCCCGGGCGACGGTCACCCACGTCGAGCTGGTGCAGCTGGGCGGCGGACGGATGCTGGTGATCGTCGTCACCGACACCGGTCGCGTCTCGCAGCGGCTGACCTTCGTGCGCGACGAGTTCGACGAGGCCGATCTGGCCCGGATGCGCGCGGAACTCGGCACGCTCCTCGTCGGGCGCCCGGTGCGCGAAGGTCTGCAGCGGATCGCGGAGCGTCTCGCGGCAACGGGACCGGATCCGGCGGCACGCGAAGCCGCCACCGACGAGATCGTGACGGCGGTCGCCGAGGAGCTCGAGGAGTTCCGCCAGGACAAGCTGGTCATGGCGGGCAGCGCGAATCTCGCTCGCCGCGAGGCGGACTTCCGCGGCAGCATCTACCCGCTCCTGGAGGCCATCGAGGAGCAGGTGACGCTGCTGCGGCTCATGGGCGAGATGGTCACCGATGAGCAGGGTCTCTCGGCGAGCATCGGCCGCGAGAACGAGGCGTTCGGGCTGGCCGAGGCATCCGTTCTCGCCAGCGACTACGACGCGACGGGCTCGCGCGCCCGCGTCGGCGTCATGGGGCCGACGCGCATGGACTACCCCACGAACCTCGCGGCGGTGCGAGCCGTCGCGCGCTATCTCACGCGGATGCTCGAAGAAGACGAGAGCAGCCGCTGACGCGGACGCGTACACACGATCCCGCGGCTCTGCCGCGGCAGGAAGGCGAAAGTGGCTGACCACTACGAGGTCCTCGGCGTCTCGCGAGACGCCACCCCCGATGAGATCAAGAAGGCCTATCGACGGCTCGCGCGCGAGCTCCATCCGGACGTCAACCCGGGCGAGGACGCGTCCGAGCGCTTCAAGCTCGTCACCCACGCCTACGACGTGCTGAGCGACCCCGATCAGCGCGCGCGGTACGACATGGGCGGCGACACGCCTTTCGGCGGAGCCGGCGGATTCGGCGGGTTCAACGACATCTTCGAGACCTTCTTCGGCTCGGCCGGCGGTTCTCGCGGCGGCCGTCCGCGCTCGCGGCGGGAACGCGGGCAGGATGCGCTCGTCCGGGTCACCCTCGAACTCGGCGATGTCGTCTTCGGCGTCCACCGAGACATCGATGTCGACACCGCGGTGCTGTGCGAGACCTGTCAGGGCTCATGCTGCCAGCCGGGCACCAGCCCCGTCACATGCGACATCTGCCATGGCACCGGCCACGTGCAGCGTCAGGTGCGGAGCCTGCTCGGGAACGTCATCACCAATCAGCCCTGCAACGTGTGCCAGGGCTACGGCACGACGATCCCGTATCCTTGCGCGACCTGCCAGGGTCAGGGCCGGGTCCGCGCGCGCCGCACGGTGTCGCTCGACATCCCCGCCGGCGTCGAAACCGGACTGCGGCTCCAGCTGCCCGGGTCGGGAGAGGTCGGCCCCGCCGGCGGACCCAACGGCGATCTCTACATCGAGGTCACGGTGGCGCCGCACGAGGTTTTCAGCCGCGACGGCGACGACCTGCTCGCGACCCTCGAAGTGTCCATGCCGGACGCGATCCTCGGCACGACCACGACGATCCAGTCGCTCGACGGTCCGGTCGACCTCGAGGTGCGGCCCGGCGTCCAGGCCGGCGACGTGCTGACGATCAAGGGTCGCGGCATCACGCCGCTGCGCGGCACCCAGCGCGGCGACCTTCGCGTCGGCGTGCACGTCGTGACGCCGACCCGGCTCGATGCGAAGGAACGCGCGCTGATCGAGGACTTCGCCAAGCGCACCAAGGCACCCTCTCCCAAGCTGGCCGAGTTCCACCAGGGGCTCTTCGCGAAGCTGCGTGACCGCTTCCGGAACGGCTGACGGATGCCGCTGCACTTCCTGGTGGAAGACGCGTCCGTCGCGCAGCCCGGTGACGCCGTCGCGCTGACAGGCCCGGAAGCCCATCACGCGGCCGCCGTCCGTCGCGTCCGCGCCGGGGAGGAGGTGACGGTCGGAGACGGCCGTGGCGCGTGGCTCTCCGGCATCGTCGAGACGGCCGCCCCGCGCGAGGTGGTCGTTCGCGTCACAGCGCGTGACGATGTCCCCGCCGCGCAGCCTCGCCTCGTTCTCGCGCAGGCTCTGGCCAAGGGCGACCGCGACGAACTGGCCGTGCAGGCGGCCACCGAGCTCGGCGTCGACGAGGTCGTTCCGTGGCAGGCCGCGCGCAGCGTGTCCCGCTGGGATTCCGCGAAGGAGCACAAGGGCCGCCAGCGATGGGCGGGCATCGTGCGCGAAGCCGCGAAGCAGGCGCATCGCGCGTGGGTGCCCGACGTTGCCGTGCTGCACAGTACGAAGGCGCTGGCCGGCCGCGCCGCAGCATCCGTCGTCCTCGTCCTCGAGCCGTCAGCACCAGTCGCGCTGTCGTCGGTGTCACTGCCCGACGATCGTGACATCGTGCTCGTGGTCGGGCCGGAGGGCGGAATCGCGGCGGAAGAGCTCGAACTCCTCGAAAGCGCCGGAGCCCGGCTCGTGCGTCTCGGCACGACGGTGCTCCGCACGTCGACGGCCGGGCCCGCGGCGCTGGCGGTGGTGAGCACCGCCCTCGGACGCTGGTGAGGCATCACCGACTGTTCACGTCGACGTCACGCGCGGGTCTCCAGGGGTTCCGACATCCACCGGGGCCGCGCTGATTCCGTGGGGAGCATCTCCGTTCGCCTCCCGATTGGAATGCTCCATGCGCCGAACCTCCGTCCGACGACGTCTGACCGGCCTGCTGGCGGTGGCCACCGCCGCCGCGGCCATCACCGTGCCCGCGCTGCCCGCACTGGCGATGCCTGACGCTGCGGCACCCGCCGACATCGCCGCGGCCGAGACGGTTCCCGTTCAACTGCTGTCGATCACCGACCTGCACGGCTATTTCGGGGACTACACCACCACGGTCCCGGGAGCGCACGCGGGGCAGCCCCCGCAGACCGTGGGCGGCGGTGCGTTTCTCGCCGCGCATGTCGACCGGCTGCGGACCGAGCGAGGGCTCCCGGCAGCGAACTCACTCCTGTTCTCCGCCGGCGACGACTTCTCGGGCTGGCCCGCCGAGACCGGATGGTTCTGGAACGAGCCGACGATCGAGTTCCTGGACATGATCGGCCTGCAGTTCTCGACGATCGGCAATCACGAGCTCGACCGCAACCTCGACTACCTCCGCCACATGACCGAGGGAACCTGCGAGGGGCGTCCCGACGGCGATCTGTGCTTCACAGACTCGACCGGTGAGAAGTTCGACGGCGCCGACTACGAGTACTACTCCGCCAACGTCATCGACGGCACCGGTGCGCTCGTCGCCCCGCCCTACCACGTCGAGCACGTCTCCGATGGGCGTGGCGGCTCGGTGCCGGTGGGATTCATCCACACCACGACCGCGACCACGACCGAGGGCGGGCTGTCGTACTGGCCGTCCGGTGAGCTGCGCGTGACCGACGAGGCCGAAGCGGTCAACGCCTATGCCGCCGAGCTCGAAGCGCAGGGCGTCAAGGCGATCGTCGCCGTCATGCACGAAGGCTTCACGCAGCAGGGCGGATTCGGGTTCAACGACTGTGCTGCGCCTTCGGGACCGATCGTCGAGATGAACAAGGCGATCTCGCCAACCGTGGACGCGATCGTCACCGGACACTGGCATGCGCTCGTGAACTGCAGCCTGCCCGACCCGGCGGGGAACCCGCGCCCGGTGGTCGAGGCCGCCAACCACGGGCGGCTCATCAGCGAGATCAACCTGGAGCTCGACCGGGAGTCCGGCGAGGTGCTGCGGGACCGCACGACCTCGATCAGCCACGCGAACACCCGCGATGTCGCGCCGGATCCCGACGTCCTCGAGATGGCGCAGTACTGGCGGGACCAGCTCGCGGAGCGTCGCATCCAGCACGTCGCCACCCAGACCGGCGACCTGCTGCGCACCTCGGACGACCGCGAGGAGTCGACACTCGCGAACCTGACGGCCGATGCGTACCTGTGGGCGGCGGGGGAGGACGGCGACGCGGCCGACCTCGCCGTGTCGATGCCCGGAACGCTGCTGCGGGATCTGCCGCACGCGCCGAGCAGTGCGGTGCCGGGTGACGCGCCGGGCGCGGTGACCTTCGGTGAGGTGTTCTTCGGCCTGGTCGTCGAGAACGGCATCGGCTGGGCGGTCGTCACCGGGGACGTGACCGGGCGGCAGATCCACGATCTGCTCGAGAGCCAGTGGCAGCTGGATGCCGCAGGTGCCGAGACCTTCCAGGCGCTGGCCGTGTCGGGCAACGTCACGTACCGGTACGACGCGTCGGCCGCCGTCGGCGACAGAGTCGCGTTCGGGCAGGTGCGGGTCAACGGTGCTCCGCTGAAGCCGAACGAGACCTATCGCATCGCTGCACTGTCGAACAACTTCGCACAGACCGGCTTCCGCCCGCCGTTCACCGCACTGCAGGGCGCTGAGGATCAGCATCGGACGGCGTTCTCCGGCGCGGATGCCGTTGCCGGCTACCTGACGGCCCACTCCCCGGTCACACCGCCCGCGCTCGATCGCGTGAGGGCCGTGCAGGACTGACACCGACAGCGCATCGGCGTATCGAGGAGCCGTGCGGCGTACCGCCGCACGGCTCCGGCCGTTCCGAGCGGCCATGACCTCGTCAGCCGCCTCGTCGATAGACTGAGGGCATGAGCGAACCCTCGATCTTCACGCGCATCCTCGACGGAGAGATCCCGTCCGAGATCATCGCCGAGACCGAGAACGCGTTCGCGATCCGCGACATCGCGCCGAAGGCCCCCGTGCACCTGCTCGTCATCCCCAAGAGCGAGCAGTACCGCAACGTCGTCGAGCTCGCCGCGGGCGATCCCGACCTCCTCGCCGAACTGGTCGGACTGGCGAACTCCCTCGCCGCCGAGCACGCCGACGGCGATTTCCGTCTGATCTTCAACACCGGCCCGAACGCGGGCCAGACCGTCTTCCATGTGCACGCCCACGTGCTCGCCGGAGGACTTCAGGAAGCGAGCCTTGGTGCCTGACGAACCCACGACCGACGGCGCAGGCGCCGTCGAGCGGATCTATGCCGACGGAGTCGCGATGGTCCAGCTGCTCGGTCCCCAGGACCGGCTGCTGCGCGTCGTCGAGAAGGAGCATCCGGACGTCGACGTCCACGTCCGCGGGAACGAGATCACTCTGACCGGGGACCCCGCCGCCGTCGCCGCTGCGAAGTCGCTCGTCGACGAGCTCCTGGCGATGACCAAGGCCGGTCACTCCCTGGGCGAGGAAGATGTGACCTCGTCCAATCGGATCCTGCGGACCGAGGGCGGACCGCGTCCGTCCGAGGTGCTCGGCGAGGCGATCCTTTCGTCGCGGGGCAAAGTGATCCGGCCCAAGACGCTCGGGCAGAAGGCGTACGTCGACGCCATCGAAGAGAACACGATCGTGTTCGGCATCGGTCCCGCCGGCACCGGAAAGACCTATCTCGCGATGGCGAAGGCCGTGCAGGCCCTGCAGCGCAAGGAAGTCAGCCGCATCATTCTGACCCGTCCGGCCGTCGAGGCGGGGGAGCGGCTCGGATTCCTTCCCGGCACGCTGACCGACAAGATCGACCCGTACCTGCGGCCGCTCTACGACGCCCTCAACGAGATGATGGACCCCGAGCTGGTGCCCAAGCTCATGGCCACCGGCACGATCGAGGTCGCTCCGCTGGCGTACATGCGCGGCCGGACGCTCAACGACTCGTTCGTCGTGCTGGACGAGGCCCAGAACACCACGCCCGAGCAGATGAAGATGTTCCTCACGCGGCTGGGGTTCGGCACGCGGATGGTGGTCACCGGGGACATCACTCAGATCGACCTGCCCCAAGGGGCCTCGGGCCTGCGGCTGGTGACGCGCGTCCTCGGCAACATCGACGACATCCATTTCGCCTACCTCACCAGCGAGGACGTGGTGCGGCACACCCTCGTCGGGCGGATCGTCGACGCCTACACCGAGTACGACGAGCGCCGGCTCGCTTCGCGACGCGAGCGGGACGAGGCATCCGAGTTCGCGAATCGCGCCGAACGGCGCGCGGCGGCGCGCCCGGCAGGTCCGCGCGACCACATCCCCAAGCGAGGACGCTCATGACCATCGAGATCGGCAACGAGTCGGGAGTCGACGTCGATGAGACGGTGCTGCTGCGGCTCATGGAGCACAACCTGGCCGAGCTGCACGTCAGCGCCGAGGCCGACGTGGCGATCCTGCTCGTCGACGAGGGGGCGATGGAAGCTCTGCACGTGCAGTGGATGGACGAACCCGGCCCGACAGATGTGCTGAGCTTCCCGATGGACGAGCTGCGCCCCGGAACAGAGGATGCCCCGGCGCCGGCCGGGCTGCTCGGCGACATCGTGCTGTGCCCGCAGGTCGCCGAGGCCCAGGCCGTCGCCGCCAAGCACAGCACGCTCGACGAGCTGATCCTGCTGACGACCCACGGCCTGCTGCACCTGCTCGGCTTCGATCATGCCGAGCCGGAGGAGGAGCGCGAGATGTTCGGGCTGCAGCGCGAGCTCATCGCATCGTTCCAGGCGGCGGAACGGCGACGACCCCGCGCATGACCGAGGCACTCCTCCTGGTCGGTGCGGTCCTGCTCCTCGCCTTCGGCGCCCTCATGGTCGCGATCGACGCCGCACTCGGGGTGACCTCGCGCGCGGATCTCGCCGAGCTCGGCGCCGATGGCCGCAACGCACGATCGCTGCAGCGGATCGCCGCGGATCCCGAGGCGCACGCGAACGCGGTGATCTTCATCCGTGTGCTCGCCGAGACCACTGCCGCGGTGCTCGTCACGGTCGCCTTTGTGCTGCTGTTCGACAACATCGGGTGGGCGATGCTCGCGGCAGCCGTTCTGATGACGGGCGTGTCGTACGTCGTCGTGGGAGCGAGCCCCCGCACCGTCGGACGACTGCACGCGAAGAGCCTGCTGCGGGGCGCGGCCCCGGTGATCCGCGGCGTGCGCATCCTGCTCGGACCGCTCGCCCACGGACTGGTCGCGCTCGGCACCCGGATCACTCCCGGCGCCTCTCGAGGGTCATCGTTCGCATCGGAGGAGCAGCTGCTCAGCATCATCGACGAGGCGGCAGAGAACGAGCTCATCGAGCAGGACGACCGCGAGCTGATCCACTCGGTGTTCGACTTCACCGACACGTTCGTGCGCGCGGTCATGGTGCCGCGCACCGACATGGTGACGGTGGATGCCTCGGCCTCCACGCGCGAGGCGATGGCGACGTTCCTCGACAAGGGCATCTCGCGGGTCCCGATCGTCGACGATGATGCCGACGACGTGGTCGGCGTGCTGTACCTGAAAGACCTCGTGCAGTTCGGCTTCCGCGACGAGGACGGCTGGCGCGACGCGCCCATCAGCCGCATCGCGCGACCGGCGGTGTTCGTGCCGGAGTCGATGAAGGCCGAGACTCTGCTGCAGCAGATGAAGCGCGATGCCGTTCATGTCTGTCTCGTCGTCGACGAGTACGGCGGCGTGTCGGGCCTGGTGACGCTCGAGGACCTCATCGAGGAGCTCGTCGGCGACATCTCCGACGAATATGACCCACGCGGCGACGAGGTGACCGAGCTCGAGCCCGGGCACTACCGGGTGAGCGCCCGCATGGGCCTCGACGAGGTGGGCGATCTGTTCGGCATCGAGCTCGAAGATGAGGACGTCGACTCGATCGGCGGCCTGCTCGGCAAGGCGCTCGGACGTGTTCCGCAGCCCGGCGCCACGGCCGAGATCGCCGGGCTGGTGCTCACCGGCGGCGCATCGCGCGGTCGCGGGCGCGGGATCTCCACGGTCTTCGTCGAGCGCGGCGAGACACGACCAGAGTTCGGACGCTCGCCGCGCACCGGCGAGATCCGTACCATCGGAGCCCGCACCGGCGAGGTGCGCGCTCCCAAGAAGGGGGAGAACCCATGACCGAACCGCACACCGCTGCGTCGCCCGAGCAGCCCGCGGGACGCTCAGGCTTCGTCACCTTCGTAGGGCGCCCGAACGTCGGCAAGTCCACGCTCACGAACGCGCTCGTCGGCGAGAAGGTCGCCATCACGAGCGACAAGCCGCAGACGACACGGCGCGCCATCCGCGGCATCCTGAACCGGCCGTCGGGCCAGCTCGTCATCGTCGACACGCCCGGCTTGCACAAGCCTCGCACGCTCCTCGGCCAGCGGCTCAACGACCTCGTCGAGCAAGTGCTCGGCGACGTCGACGTCATCGGGTTCTGCGTGCCGGCCACCGAGAAGGTCGGACCCGGAGACCGTCGTATCGCAGAATCGCTCGACGGCTATGGGCGCGCGAAGAAGGTCGCGATCGTGACGAAGACGGATGCCGCTACCCGTGAGCAGATCACCGAGCGACTCATCGAGGTCGATCAGCTGCGCGAGGACTGGGCGGCCGTCATCCCGCTTTCGGCGCTCACGCGCGACCAGCTCGACGTGCTCACGGACGAGCTGCTGTCACTGATGCCGGCCGGTCCGCCTCTCTACCCCGAGGGAGTCGTGACGGACGAGTCGACGGAGGACCGCATCGCCGAGATCATCCGTGAGGCCGCCCTCGAGGGCGTGCGCGACGAGCTGCCGCACTCGATCGCCGTCACGATCGAGGACATGTCCGAGCGCGACACCGGCAGCATGACCGACATCTACGCGAACCTCGTCGTGGAGCGCGACAGCCAGAAGGCGATCATCATCGGGCACAAGGGCTCGCGGCTGAGGGATGTCGGAGCGCGCGCACGCGCCCAGATCGAACCGCTCGTCGGCACCAAGGTGTTCCTGAAGCTCCACGTGCGGGTCGCGAAGGAATGGCAGCGCGACCCGAAGCAGCTCGGCCGTCTGGGCTTCTAGCCGGCGTCAGCCGACGGTTCGCAGCGCCGAGCGGATCACGACGACCCCCGCGCCGTACGCGTCGTCCACGGCGCGCTGCCATGTGCCGTCGTCCCATACGACGTCGACCCAGAGCCAGCCGTTCTCGGGGGAAGACGACAGGTAGGCGTCTCCGAGCATGTCGGGCAGCTCCTCCTGGAGGCGCTCCAGAGTGGCGTCGTCGCCGGCGCCGGGCTGGCCGGCCGTCGGATCCGGCGCGATCATCGGGTCGTACAGGGCCAGCATGGTGGGCGGCCCGACTGTCGTGAAGGTCGCGCCGTCGTAGGTCCCGCGCACGGCATACGCGCCCCAGGTCACGTCACCCGAGGTCTCGAATCCGTCCACGCCCTCCCACGTCCAGTCCTCCACCGGGAGGCCGTCGCATTGAGGGGGATACGACTCCGCGATCGGCCCGAGGCACAGTTCGACCTCGCCGGCATGGTCCATGATCGTGCCGACCGCGAGCACCTCGCCCTCGGGTGGCAACGGAGATGCCGGACCGATCGTGGACCCGTCGGCAGTGTTCGAGGACGCCCCGGAGGCGCACGCGACGAGAAGGACGACGGATGCCGCGAGCCCTCCCAGGGCGAGCACGCGTCGGTGATGACGTGTCATACCCGTGGAGTGTCGGCATCGGCCGGATCGTCTCACCCGCCGTTTCGATTCGCAGATCGCGGTTCGCGAACGCCCGGGTGCGGGTGTAGCCTGATGCCATGCGTGCACGCTCGCTTCTTCTTAGCTGCCGCGGCGAGGCCTCGATCTAGGGCCCTTCTCGTCGCGGAGCTTCGTGGTGGGCCCGTTCTAAAAAGACGAGGAAGAAGCGACACCATGAAGAACACCCAGAAGCCCTCGGGCATGCCGATCCACAAGTATCGGCCTTTCCACGAGCTGATCCGAGTGGATCTGCCCGATCGCACGTGGCCGTCCCGGCGGATCACCGAAGCCCCGCGCTGGTGCGCCGTCGACCTCCGCGACGGCAACCAGGCGCTCATCGATCCGATGAGCCCGGAGCGCAAGCGCGTCATGTTCGAGCTGCTCGTCAGCATGGGCTACAAAGAGATCGAGGTCGGTTTCCCCTCGGCCAGCCAGACGGACTTCGACTTCGTCCGTCAGCTCATCGAGGACGGACTGATCCCGGACGACGTCACCATCCAGGTGCTGACCCAGGCGCGAGAGCACCTCATCGAGCGCACCTACGAGTCGATCGCAGGCGCCAAGCAGGCGATCGTCCACCTGTACAACTCCACGAGCGTTCTACAGCGCGAGGTCGTGTTCCGCACCGACCGGCAGGGGATCATCGACATCGCGGTGGAGGGCGCGCGACTGTGCCGCCGGTTCGAGAAGCGCATCCCCGAGACCAAGGTGTTCTACGAGTACTCTCCCGAGAGCTACACCGGGACGGAGCTCGAGTTCGCCGTCGACGTGTGCAACCAGGTGCTGGATGTCTTCGAGCCGACCCCCGACCGCAAGGTGATCATCAACCTGCCCGCCACCGTCGAGATGGCGACGCCCAACGTCTACGCCGACTCGATCGAGTGGATGTCTCGGCACCTGAACCACCGCGAGAACGTCATCCTGTCGCTCCACCCGCACAATGATCGCGGCACCGCCGTGGCGGCCGCCGAGCTGGGTTACATGGCCGGCGCCGACCGCATCGAGGGCTGCCTGTTCGGCAACGGCGAGCGGACCGGGAACGTCGACTTGGTTGCGCTGGGCGTCAACCTGCTGACGCAGGGCATCGACCCCCAGATCGACTTCGGCGACATCGACCAGGTCAAGCGCACGGTCGAGTACTGCAATCAGCTGCCGGTCCCCGAACGGAGCCCGTGGGCGGGCGACCTGGTCTTCACCGCCTTCAGCGGCTCTCATCAGGACGCGATCAAGAAGGGCTTCGAGGCGATGGAGGCCCGGGCCGCTGCGGCCGGTGTGACCGTCGACGACATCGAATGGGCGGTGCCGTACCTGCCCATCGACCCGAAGGACCTCGGCCGGTCGTACGAGGCCGTGATCCGCGTCAACTCTCAGTCCGGAAAGGGCGGAGTGGCGTACCTGCTGAAGACCGACCACGCGCTGGATCTGCCGCGACGGCTGCAGATCGAGTTCTCCGGTGTCGTGCAGGCGAAGACGGATGCTGAGGGAGGCGAGGTGACGAGCGACCAGATCTGGGCGATCTTCACCGACGAGTACCTGCCGACGACCGTCGCCGACGACCGTTGGGGGCGTTTCGAGCTGCTCGCGACCAGCACGCGCAGCGACATGTCCGGAGACGTCTCGCTGGATGTCACGCTGCGTGACGGCGAGACGAGCTACGACGCATCGGGCCACGGCAACGGACCCGTCGCGGCCTTCCTCGAGGTCGTGCGGGCGCAGGGCTTCGACGTGACGCTGTACGACTACGTCGAGCACGCCCTGAGCGCCGGGGGCGACGCACAGGCGGCGGCGTACGTCGAGCTGCAGGTCGACGGCGAGCGGCTGTGGGGTGTCGGCATCGACGGTGACATCTCCACGGCGTCACTCAAGGCGATCGTCTCCGGTGTGAACCGAGCGATCCGCACTCGCGAACGGTCCGGAGCACTCGTCGGCGTCTGATCCGCAGGCGTCGCGCTGACGGCGGGTCGGAGACGGCCCGCCGTCAGCGCTTGACGATCGGGATCGCCGACGTCTCGACCGCCACCTTGCGTCGGTACAGCGCCCGCTGCTCGGGGAGGGAGATGTCGAAGATCACGGCCAGCAGCCGGATGACCGTGGTCACGGCGATGCCGATGGCCGCGGCCACGACCACGTTCGCTCCGAGCTGATGCGCGCCGGCCAGCACCAGGCATCCCGCTGCCGCGGCCACGGCGTAGAGGGAGCCGACGTGCATGATCGCCACCGGAAGCCCCATGATCATGTCGCGCAGAATGCCGCCTCCGACCGCGGCGCACACGCCGACGAACACCGCGGGGACGAGCGGCAGGCCGAGCACGAGCGCCTTGCTCGTGCCGAACGCCCCGAAAAGCCCGATCACGAGCGCATCGAGCCCGACGATGACGGCATTGAGTCGTTGGAAGACCCCGGCCAGCAGCATCCCGAGCAGAGCCGCCCCCGTGGCGGTCAGCAGGTACCAATTGCTCTGCAGGGTGGTCGGCGTCACGTTGAGCAGCAGATCGCGGATGAGTCCGCCGCCCATGCCCATGACGACGCCGATGATCGCGACACCGAGCAGATCCAGGCGCCGCTCGCCGCGGAAGCCCGAAGCGAACAGCGCTCCTTGGATGCCGCCGAGGCCGACGGCGACCAGGTCGGCCCACAGCGGGATCACGAAGAGCGGCTCGTCCACCGTTCCATTGTCGCCGCCCGAGGCGCAGGACGCGGGATCAGGGGATGTGAGTCCGCACCGCGGACATGAATCCGTCCGGGTCGTCCACCCACAGCCGGACGGCGTCGAGCTCTGCCGGTCGGCCTGACACCTCGGTGGTCACCGGGTGCTCGAGCGTGACCAGGATGTTGGTCTCGTTCGCCATCCGGATCGCGAGGGTGCGTCCGTGCGCTTCGTCGCGGATCTTGGGGGCCTTCTCGGTGACGTCGCGAGATCGCTCCACCGACGCGACGGCCTCCCACGGCAGGTCGATGTCGAGGTCGGTCCCCAGACGCGCGCGGATGCCGTCAGGCCCGACCGAGTGAGGGCGTGTGAGGTAGCCCAGCATCCGACCGACCATCCAGGTGACGCCCCAGATGCCCAGTGCGAGGAGCGGGATCCGCACCCACGGCCACGGATGGACGATGAGATCGACGATCGGTATCTCGACGGCGGACAGCACGATGAAGATCACGAGGATCGTCATGACGGGGGAGTGATAGGCGAAGCCGCTCGCGCCTGCCGGCACGCGCGGGCGGCGGAACAGCCAGCGATACAGGCTCTGCCACACGCCGACCTCGGCGCGCCATGCCATCCGGGCGATCCGCGCGACGCGACCGCGACCGGGTGCCTCTTCGGTCATGACGCTCATCCGAGGTCGCTCCGCTCGGCCTGCCGGGCTGCGTGCTCGGCGATCAGGGACTGAAGCCGGTCGAGGATGTGCTGCAGCGCCCGGGACGTGATCTGCAGTTCGTCGTCGTCGAGTCCGGCCACGAGGTCGCTGCCGAGAGCGGTGTGCTCCGCGTCCATCGTCTCCATGATCGACCGACCGCGTTCGGTGAGGGTCACGTGCACCGCGCGCCGGTCGGTCGGGTGCGGTTCGCGCCGCGCGAAGCCGGTGGCGTCGAGTGCGTCGACGAGGGCCGTGACATTGCGCGGGGTGACGCCGATGGCCTCCGCCAGCTGAATCTGAGTCGCAGGTCCGCCGTGATGGAGCACCCACAGCAGGTGCGTGCGCGACGTCGTGAGACCGCGCCGCTCCAGCTCGCTCGTCTGGTCCGCCTCGAGCAGCTGCGAGATCGCGAGGAGGGTGTCAAGAATCTGCGTGCCGGACATAGTGAACAGCATACATAATGTGCTAGCGCCACCACAAAGCGCGGTCGCATCCGGTCGGCCTCGAACCCATGCCGCGGCGCACCGCCTCCTTCCGGCCGCCGCCGGGGATAATTGACGGGTGCCCACCTACCGCGATGAAGTCGTGGTCCTGCGCACCCACAAGCTGGGTGAGGCCGACAGGATCGTGACGATGCTCAGCCGCCGGCACGGCAAGCTGCGGGCCGTCGCGAAGGGCGTGCGGCGCACGTCGTCGCGCTTCGGGGCACGGCTCGAGCCGTTCATGGTCGCGGATGTGCAGTTGTATCAGGGCCGTTCGCTCGACATCATTCAGCAGGCCGAGTCGCTCGGCTCGTACGGCGCCGACATCGCGGCGCACTACGACCGCTACACGTCGGCCCACGCGATGGTCGAGACCGCCGACCGGCTCAACGAGGCCGAGGCCACTCCGCAGCAGTACCTGCTCCTCGTGGGCGGACTGCGCGCGCTCGCGCGCGGCGAGCACGCCTCCCGCAGCGTGCTCGACTCCTACCTGCTGCGCGCGATGGCACTCTCAGGCTGGGCGCCCGGGCTGGGCGAATGCGCGCGCTGCGGGCGTGCAGGCACCCACGACACCTTCGTCGCCCAGCAGGGCGGGATCGTGTGCTCCGACTGCGCGCCCACCGGAGCGGCCCGCGTCGACAGAGCCACTGTCGGACTGCTCCAGTCGCTCATGGCCGGCGAATGGGAGCGGGTGGATGCCGCGACCGCGGCGTCATCGGCGGCCGCGTCGGGCTTGATCGCGGCGTACGCTCAGTGGCACCTCGAGCGCGGCATCCGTTCGCTCTCGCACGTCGCGAGCCCGCAGGAAGGCACCCGGTGACACCGAAGCCGTACACGCATCGCGACGCGGTGCCGTATCGCCCGTTGGACTGGACCGGTGTGTATCCGCCGGCTTATCCGAAGGGCGCGGTGCCGGGACATGTCGCGCTCGTGATGGACGGCAACGGCCGCTGGGCGAATCGCCGCGGCCTCACCCGCATCGAGGGCCACAAAGCCGGCGAGGCGGCGCTCCTCGATGTGGTCGCCGGAGCGATCCAGGCAGGCGTGAAGCACCTCTCGGTCTATGCGTTCTCGACCGAGAACTGGTCGCGCTCTCCGGAGGAGGTGCGCTTCCTCATGGGCTACAACCGCGACGTGCTGCACCGGCGACGGGATCAGCTGAACGAATGGGGCGTCCGCATCCAGTGGGCCGGCCGAAAGCCCCGCTTGTGGGGTTCGGTCATCAAGGAGCTCCAGTACGCCGAGCGCCTGACGGCCGGCAATGACGTGCTCACGCTGACGATGTGCGTCAACTACGGCGGACGCGTGGAGCTGGTCGACGCGATGCGGTCGATCGCCGACGATGTCGCGGCGGGACGGCTCAAGCCGTCGGCGGTGTCGGAGAAGCTCATCCAGCGTCGCCTCTACCAGCCCGGCATGCCGGACGTGGATCTGTTCATCCGCTCCAGCGGAGAGCAGCGCACCTCGAACTTCCTCCTGTGGGAGTCGGCCTATGCGGAGTTCGTCTTCCTCGACACACTGTGGCCCGACTTCACGCGCGCGGACCTGTGGCACGGCATCGATCTCTACCTGGGCCGGGAACGGCGGTTCGGCGGCGCCGTCGACGCCCCGAGTGCCTGACCCGTCCTGATCGCATTCGACGGAATAGATCACCGCACTGGGCAGGTTGTGCCCGGTATGACGGATGCCATCAAGATCGACGTGTGGAGTGACATCGCCTGCCCCTGGTGCTACATCGGCAAGCGCAATCTGGAGAAGGGTCTGGCCGCGGCATCCGCCGACGACGACGCTCCCGCCGTGGAGGTGACCTTCCACTCCTTCGAGCTCTCGCCCGACACTCCGGTGGACTTCGAGGGCGATGAACTCGACTTCCTCGCCACCCACAAGGGCATGCCGCGCGAGCAGGTGCAGCAGATGCTGGAGCGCGTCACGGGCGTCGCCGCGGCGGCCGGGTTGGAGTACCGCTTCGACCTCCTGCAGCACACCAACACGGTCAAGGCACACGAGCTGTTGCACTTCGCCAAGGAGAACGGCCGGCAGCACGAGCTCGCGGAACGGCTGATGTCGGCGTACTTCACCGAGGGCCGTCACCTCGGTCGCGAAGACGAACTGGTGCAACTGGCGACGGATGCCGGCCTCGACGCCGACGCCGCCCGCGACGCGCTGCGCAGCGCTCGCTACCTCGCCGCGGTGCGCGCCGACCAGGCGCAGGCCCAGGCCTACGGGATCAACGGCGTGCCGTTCTTCGTGATCGACGGAAAGTACGGGGTCTCGGGCGCACAGCCCGCCGAGGCGTTCGCGCAGATCGTGCGTCAGGTGTGGGACGAGCGCCGCGAGCCGGCGGTCGTCGACGGCTGACCCGCCTCAGCGGGAGAGGTTCGCCTCGATCACCTCGACGATCGCCGGGTCGTCGGGCTTCGTCTGCGGACGGAAGCGATGGATGCCTCCCCCCGGCGTCACGACGAACTTCTCGAAGTTCCAGCGGACCGGGCCCTTCTTGCCGTCCTCGTCGCGCGTCTGCTTGAGCGACTTGTAGAGGGGTGCGGCCTTGCCGCCGTTCACCTTGACCTTGTCGAAGACCGGGAACGTGACGCCCCACGTCGTCGCGCAGTACTCGAGGATCTCATCCATCGAGCCGGGCTCCTGCCCCATGAACTGATTGCACGGGAAGCCGAGCACAGTGAAGCCGCGGTCCGCGTACGCGCGCTGCAGCTGCTCCAGCTGTTCGTACTGCGGCGTCAGCCCGCATCGAGACGCGACGTTGACCACGAGGACCACCTGATCGCCGTAATCGGCCAGCGTCGCCGTGCCGCCGTCGGCGGTCTGGAACGGGATGGAGCGCAGATCGGTCGTGGTGGCCTCGGTCATATCCCCAGGCTATGCCCCGGCATTCAGCCGCGCATCGGATTCCTATAAGAGAATGGGACCCGTGACCATTGCCATCGCCCCAGAGCGCACCCTGCGCATCGGGCCCATCGAACTCGACGCGCCCGTCGTGCTGGCTCCGATGGCGGGCATCACCAACACCGCTTTCCGCCGGCTGTGCCGCGAATACGGAGCGGGACTGTACGTCAGCGAGATGATCACGACCCGCGCCCTGGTCGAGCGCAACGCCACCACGATGCGGCTCATCACCCACCATGAGTCCGAGACTCCGCGGTCGATCCAGCTCTACGGCGTCGATCCGGCGACGACGGAGGCCGCTGTGCGCCTTCTCGTCGAAGAGGATCGCGCCGATCACATCGATCTGAACTTCGGATGCCCCGTCCCCAAGGTCACCCGCAAGGGCGGGGGTGCCGCGCTGCCGTGGAAGATCGGCCTGTTCCGTGACATCGTCACGCGCGCGGCGCGTGCCGCCGGTGACATCCCGCTGACCGTCAAGATGCGCAAGGGCATCGACTCCGACCACCTGACGTACCTGGATGCGGGCCGGATCGCCGAGGACGCAGGAGTCGCGGCCGTGGCGCTGCACGCACGGACCGCGGCCGAGTTCTACTCCGGCACCGCGGACTGGTCGGCCATCACCAAGCTCAAAGAGACCGTCACCAGCATCCCGGTGCTCGGCAACGGCGACATCTGGTCGGCCGAGGACGCCGTTCGCATGATGGACGAGACCGGATGCGACGGCGTCGTCGTCGGCCGCGGATGCCTCGGCCGCCCATGGCTGTTCGGCGACCTCGCGCGCACCCTCGGGCGACCGGGCGCCGCCCCCTCCGAACCCGTCGATGCGACCCTCGGATTCGTCGCCGCCGCGTTCCGCCGGCACGCGGAGCTGCTCGTGGACTTCTTCGAGGACGAGACCCGAGGCTGCCGCGACATCCGCAAGCATGTCGCGTGGTACCTGAAGGGGTACCCGGTCGGCGGCGAACTCCGTGCCGCCCTGGCCACGGTGTCGAGCCTGGCCGAGATCGACGAACTCCTCTCTACCCTCGACCTGGATGCTCCGTACCCGGGCGCGGCGGCCGAGGGCCAGCGCGGACGTGCCGGTACGCCGAAGCGACCGGCGCTCCCCGAGCACTGGCTGGATTCGCGGGATCTCGCGACCGAGGAGTCCTGTGCCCTCGCCGACGCGGAACTCGACCACAGTGGTGGCTGACGCGGAGGGCGCCGCGGAGCGCCCACCGGGCTACGACGATGCCGACGCCGCTCGCTTCCACGCCGAAGAGCACCGTTCGCAGCGCGACGACTTCGCGCGGGACCGCGCCCGCGTGCTGCACTCCGCCGCCTTGCGCCGCCTCGCGGCGAAGACGCAGGTGCTCAGCCCCGCCAGTCCGGCGGATTTCGCCCGGAACCGCCTCACGCACTCACTCGAGGTCGCGCAGGTCGGCCGGGAGCTCGCGACATCGCTGCGTCTGGCCGCGGACGTCGTCGACACGGCGTGTCTCGGCCACGACCTCGGCCACCCGCCGTTCGGGCACAACGGCGAGCGTGCCTTGAACGAGTGGGCCGAGGACTTCGGTGGGTTCGAGGGGAACGCGCAGACCCTGCGCATCCTCACGCGGCTCGAGCCGAAGGTGGTCGACGGCGATGGACGCAGTTTCGGCCTGAACCTCACGCGTGCGAGCCTCGACGCCTCGTGCAAGTATCCCTGGACGGCGGCCCACCCGCTTCCGGATCCCGGCGGGCGGCTGAAGTTCGGCGTGTACCCCGAGGACGAGGACGTCTTCGCGTGGCTGCGCTCCGACGCGCCAGGGCGAGTGCGCTGCATCGAAGCCGAGGTGATGGACCTGTCGGATGACATTGCCTACTCCGTGCACGACTTCGAGGATGCCGTCGTCAACGGCTATCTCGATCCGGCCCGGCTCGCGGACCCTGCTGAGCACCAGGCGCTGCTCAGCGCCATCCAGTCGTGGGTCGGCTTCGACTTCGCGCGAGACGAGCTCGAGGACGCCTTGTACCGCCTCATGCGGATGCCGGAGTGGATCGACGCGTTCGACGGCACCCGTGCCTCGCTGGCACGGCTGAAGAACCTGACCTCGGATCTGATCGGGCGGTTCGCCCGCGCGGCCACGACCGCGACCCGCGAGGCCTATGCCACCACCGTGCTCACCCGATATCGGGGCCACCTGGTGGTGCCGCGGGTCGTGGAGGCGGAGATGGCCGTCCTGAAGGGCATCATCGGAGCCGTCGTGGTGTCGATCGAGGGACGCAAGGACCTCTACAAGGAGCAGCGGCGGGTCCTCAAGCGCCTCGCCTCCGCGCTGTGGGAGCGGCCCGACGCCCTGGACCCGCTCCACGCGCAAGACCTGTCCCTGGCCGATACGGACCGGGCGCGTCGTCGTGTCATCGTCGACCAGGTGGCGAGCCTGACCGATCAGCTCGCGATCGCGTGGCACGGTGCCCTGGTCGGACCGGTGGACGCGTCCTCCCTCGGCGTCTGGTCGCCCGGAGCGCGCCCAGTCGTCGACGCACCGCGCCGGGCATCGGTCGATTCCGTCGAGGGCCGCTGATGGCAGGTCGCATCCGTCAGGCCGACGTCGACGAGGTCAAGGCGCGGACGAACATCGCCGACATCATCGGGGAGCGCGTCGCGCTGAAGTCCGCGGGCGTGGGGTCCCTCAAGGGTCTGTGTCCCTTCCACGACGAGCGCAGTCCGAGCTTCAACGTCCGGCCGCAGGCGGGCTTCTACCACTGCTTCGGGTGCGGTGAGTCCGGCGACGTCTACTCGTTCCTGCGAGCGATGGACCACGTCACCTTCACCGAGGCCGTCGAACGCCTCGCCGGGCGACTCGGATTCACGCTGCACTACGAGGATGGCGGCGCCGCGCCCGAGACGGCCGGCCGATCCCGCCTCTACGCGGCCAACGCGGCCGCTGCGGAGTACTTCCGGGCACAGCTCGCGACGCCGGAGGCCGACGCGGCGCGCAGCTTTCTGGGGCAGCGGGGGTTCGACGCCGGCGCGGCCGCTCACTTCGGTGTGGGGTACGCGCCGAAGGGCTGGTCGAACATGCACGGCGCGCTGCGCAAGCTCGGGTTCAGCGATGAGGAGCTCAGCGCCGCAGGGCTCGTCTCGCAGGGCCAGCGCGGTGTGTATGACCGGTTCCGCGGGCGTGTGGTGTGGCCGATCCGCGACGTCACCGGGCAGGTGATCGGGTTCGGTGCGCGCCGGCTGTACGACGACGACAACGGGCCGAAGTACCTCAACACACCCGAGACGACGATCTACAAGAAGGCGCAGGTCCTCTACGGGCTGGATCTCGCCAAGCGCGACATCTCGCGCGAGCACCGGGTCGTCGTGGTCGAGGGCTACACCGACGTCATGGCGTGCCATCTCGCGGGGATCACCACCGCCATCGCGACGTGCGGCACGGCCTTCGGATCGGACCACATCACGGTGCTGCGGCGGGTGATGGGCGACGATTCCACCGCCGGTGAGGTGGTCTTCACCTTCGATCCGGATGCTGCGGGCCAGAAGGCGGCGCTGCGCGCCTTCGCCGACGCCAAGAGGTTCAACGCGCAGACCTACGTCGCCACCGGGCCGGAGGGGCTCGATCCGTGCGACCTCCGTCTCGCCCGAGGGGACGGCGCGGTGCGCGCGCTGATGGATGCCAAGGTGCCCATGGTCGAGTTCGTTCTCGACCAGCGCGTCTCGGGATTCGACCTCGCCAGCGTCGAGGGGCGCGTCGGCGCCCTTCGCTCGGCGGCGCCGGTCGTGGCGGAATTGCGCGATCCGCTGCTGCAGCCGGAATACGTGCGGGTGCTGGCCCGCCGTCTGGGCATGGACACCGAGGCGGTTCGCCGTGAAGTCGGCCGCGTGGGCCGCGGCGGCCGCGCGGAAGCGGGGGCCTCGGCGGAGCCGGCGCGCGCCCCTGCCGACGAAACCGCGATGCGTGTGTCGCTCGCCTCCCTTCCACGCAGCCCCGAAGTGGGGCTGGAGCGGGACGCTCTCATGGGCGTCCTGCAGTTCGGCCACCGCATGGACACGACACTCGTCGCACGCGCGCTCGACCTGCCTTTCCGGCATCCGGCACTGGACGCCGTCCGAGTCTCGATCCACAGCGCGCCCGATCGGCAGCGCCCGGGCTGGGCTGTGGATGCCGTGGCGACGGTCCGCGAGCCGTACCGCTCGCTCGCCGCCGAGCTGCTCGCGGGTGACTTTCCCGCCTTGCACGACGACGAGGCCGTCGCGTCCGCCCACGACCTGGTGCGAAGGCTGATCATGCGCGGCCTGGACGGCGAGAAGAGCGAGCTGCTGGGCGCCATCCAGCGTGTGCCGGCCGCCTCCGAGGAAGGGCGTCGCATCCGGCTGCGACTGCGCGAGCTCGACGCCGAGCGACAGGCGCTGGCCGACGGCGCCTGACGGCAACACTCCCGCACGACGTGTCGGCTGGCGCCGCGACCGCGTGTCACGGCAGGATGAACTCATGCCTCGCCGTCGAGATGCCGATGTCGCCGTCCGGTGCGTGGATCTCTCCCTCGCGCGATCCGGACGCGCCGGCGGCACGCAGCGAGTGGTCGACGGCGTATCGTTCGAGCTGCCGCACGGCGGCACGCTGGCGCTCATGGGCCCGACCGGCGCCGGCAAGTCCTCGCTCGCCGCTGTCCTCGCCGGTGCCGGCGAGACGGGGCTCACGGTGGTCGGAGGCACGGCCGAGGTCGAGGGGATCCCGGTGCGCAATCCCGGACGCGCCCACCGGCAACTGACGTACTACGCCGGGTACCTCCCGCAGTCCGCGGGTGCGCACCTTCCCGCCAGGCTGACCGTCGGCGATGTCATCGGCGAGCCGATCACCAGCCGTGACAAGCGGGTGAATCCTCGCGCACTGGCCGTCCGCGTCGCGACCCTGCTCGACGAGATGCTGCTTCCGCTGGGCGCGGCGGCGAAGTATCCGTACGAGCTGAGCGCTGGGATGCGGCAGCGTGTCGCGCTCGCTCGAGCGCTGGTGCTCCAGCCGCGCGTGCTGATCGCCGACGAGCCGTTCTCCAACATGGACGTCGAGGTCCGCAAAGCCGCCCGCGACGCGCTGGTGCGTCGGCGGCACGACTTCGGCATGGCGACGCTGGTCGTCACGAACGAGCCGGAGGTCGTCCGCGAGCTCGATGCCGACGTGCTCGTGCTGAGGGCGGGTCACGCGGTCGCCTTCGGTCACGGCACCCACGATCTGCTGTGGACCCCCAGCGGAGAAGCCGACCGGCGTCTGGTCAGCTGACCGGACCCGGTGTCACGACCACCCTGCGAGCTTTGCTAATATGGACTGGTTGCCCGCGCTGCGGCGAGGGGCATTCCTCCATAGCTCAATTGGCAGAGCAATCGGCTGTTAACCGATAGGTTCTTGGTTCGAGTCCAAGTGGGGGAGCGAAGGCCTCGGGGCTCCACCCCCGGGGCCTTCATTCGTCTGGGCCAGGCTGGGTCAGGCGACCTCAGCCCTCGAGGTCGTCGATTCCCGGTGTCCAGGATTGGCCCGGCCGGCCCCAGCCGCGCTTGCGGGCGATCTTCTGCACCGTCTTCCAGTCGCCGTCGCCGAGACGGTCGACGTAGAGGATGCCGTCGAGGTGGTCGAACTCGTGCTGCATGATGCGGGCACGCCAGCCGTCCACCTGGACGCGCACCGGCTGACCATCGACGTCCAGGCCCGTCACCAGCACCTCGTCGGAGCGGCGCAGCGGGAACCGCTCGCCGGGGAACGACAGGCATCCCTCGGCCTCGTCGTCAGGATCGGGTTCGCCCGGTTCGAGCGGACGCATCCACAGCTCCGGGTTGATGATCACCCCGCGCCAGGGCGCGCCGTCGTCGTCGGCGTAGGAGTAGGTGTAGATCCGCAGCGGCACCCCCACCTGCGGAGCCGCCAGCCCCACCCCGGGAGCGGCATCCATCGTCTCGAACATGTCGGCGACCAGCGTGCGGATCTCATCCGTGATCTCCTCCACCGGCGCGGCGGGGGAGTGGAGGACGGGATCACCCATGATGCGAATCGGGAGAACTGCCACGCCTTGAGCCTATCGACCGGCGTCGCAGGTTAGTGTCGGTACGTGGTGTGGATGGTGTCCGAGCTCGAGGACGTGGGCGATCAGCTCGTCGGCGCCTTCCAGAACCCTGGCCTTCTCATCGGCATCCCGCTGGCCCTGCTCGGTGCGGTCTTCATGTCGTTCGGCGCGCAGTACCAGCATCGCGGAGTCACCAAGGTCGAACAGCTCAGCGGTGCGACGGCGCACCAGGGACTGAGTGCCGGTCACCTTCTCAAGCTCCTCTCGAGGCCCTCGTGGGTGCTCGGAACCGTCATGCTGGGCGTTGCGATCATCTGCCAGCTGACCGCGCTCGCCTACGCGCCCCTGATCGTGGTGCAACCACTCGGGGCGATCGCCCTGGTCATCACCACACTGCTGAACGCGCAGATCAGCGGTCACAAGCCCACCAGGCGGTCGCTCATCGCGATCGCGGCGTGTGTGGGCGGCATCTTCGTCTTCGTCACGATCGCCGCGCTGTTCGCGACCGAGAAGCCGGTGTCGAACCAGCAGCTGATCACGATCCTGGTGCTGCTGGGAGTCGTCACGATCGTCTTCGCGGGGCTGTTCCTGTGGTTCCGCAAGCGCATCGGCCCGCTCTTCTACATCACCGCCGCCGGAGTCATCTACGGATTCGTGGCGACCCTGGCCAAGGTCGTCATCGTGCGCATTCAGAACGGCGACTTCGAGTGGCTGACGATGCTGTGCCTCGCCGCTCTGATCGTGAGCGCGATCGTGGGCGCCTACTTCGTGCAGACGGCATACTCGTCCGGTCCGCCCGATCTCGTCGTCGCCGGATTGACCGTTGTCGACCCGATCGTCGCGATCCTCATCGGCCTGATCGTGCTTCAAGAGGTCGCCGGGGCGCCGCTGTGGGTGTACATCGCGTTCGGGGCGGTGGGCGCCGTTGCCGTGTGGGGCGTCTTCCAGCTCGCGCGCCATCACCCGCAGATCATCAGCGAGAGCCAGGAGCTTCCGATCCAGCGGGGCAGCAGTGGGGGCGGGGTGGATGCCGCGCATCCGCGCACCGGTTCGGTCCGCGTCAGCGAGGCCGTTGCCAAAGTGTGGCCCGAGCCGCCCGTAAAAGACCCGGCGGACGGCTCAGAACGCCGCTGAGACGACCCGGCCGCGGCTCGCGGTAGGCTCGTCTGCGCACGGAGACGTGCGAGGGGCGGTGGCCAAGCTGGTCAAGGCAGCGGGCTCATAACCCGACGATCGTGGGTTCAAGTCCCACCCGCCCTACGAGCGTCGCCGTCGCCCGAAGGGTGGCGGCGACGCTCGTTGCGCGGGTGTCGCGCGACCGCCCTACCGACTAACTGCGCCGCACTCGAGTGTGCGCTACCCCCTTTCGGAGGGACTGCCGGTGCCGGTGCACCCGCCTTCTGTGTAGCCTCATCCCCATCACCTGTCCCTGGCTCCACGTGGAGGCGAACAATGAAGTTCTTGCAGAGGCTCGGCCGATCGATCATGCTCCCGGTGGCTGTGCTGCCGGTGGCTGCGATCCTGTCCGGCATCGGCTACTGGATCAAATCGGCCGCGGGAGACAATCTCGTCTCCACATTCCTGAGCGCCGCCGGCGGCTCGCTGCTGGACAACATGGCGCTGCTGTTCGCTGTGGGCATCGCGCTCGGGATGGCGAGCAAATCGGACGGCACATCGGCCTTGGCAGGCCTGGTGTCATGGCTCGTGATCACGACGCTGCTCAAGCCTGAGACGGTCGCGCTCTTCACGGGCATCGACGATGTCAACGAAGTCGATCCGGCGTTCCTGCGGGTCCAGAACGTCTTCGTCGGCATCATCTGCGGCTTGATCGGCGCCTGGTGCTACGACCGGTTCAAGGACACCAAGCTCCCCGACGCGCTCTCGTTCTTCTCAGGCAAGCGCTCCGTCGCGATCGTCACCGCCGGGTTCTCGCTCGTCGTTGCCATCGTCCTGTTCTTCCTGTGGCCGTTCGTCTACGGCGGACTGGTCGGGTTCGGCGAGTGGATCGTGACGCTCGGGCCGATCGGCACCGGCATCTACGGATTCCTGAACCGGCTGCTCATCCCCGTCGGCCTGCATCACGCGCTCAACTCGGTGTTCTGGTTCGACGTGGCGGGGATCAACGACCTCAACAACTTCCTCGACGGCACGGGAACCTACGGCGTGACCGGGCAGTACATGACCGGGTTCTTCCCCGTCATGATGTTCGGGCTCCCGGGCGCCGCTCTGGCGATGTACCTCACGGCCAAGACGACGCGCAAGAAGCTCGCCTACGGCATCCTGCTCTCCGGAGCGATCTCGTCGTTCTTCGTGGGGGTGACCGAGCCGCTCGAGTTCGCCTTCATGTTCCTGGCCCCGGTGCTGTACCTCGTGCATGCGGTGTTCATGGGCATCTCGATGGCCATCAGCGCGATACTGCCGGTGCGCATGGGCTTCGGCTTCTCCGGCGGGTTCATCGACCTTGTGCTCGGCTGGATGAACCCGTTGGCTCAGAACCCGTGGCTCATCCCCGTGATGGGCGTCTTCTGGTTCGGCATCTACTTCGTCGTCTTCTACTTCATCATCAAGCGCTTCAACCTGAAGACACCGGGTCGTGAGGACGACGACATCCTCGCCGACGACACCGAGTACGACACGCACGCGACGGACGACAAGTACCTCGTCACGGGCGGTCGCTTCATCGAGGCACTCGGCGGCAAGGACAACATCCTCGAACTCGAGAACTGCGCCACGCGCCTGCGAATGGAGATCGACGACGTCAGCAAGGTCGACGACACCGCGCTCAGGCGTGCCGGCGCCGCCGGCACCATGAAGCCGGGCGGCAAGTCGGTCCAGGTGGTCTACGGCACGAACGTCCAGTTCGTGAAGGACGCGATGGAGGCCATCATGACCGGACGGGCGGAAGCACCCACCGGGGCTGCTCCTGAGCCGAGCACGGCCCCCGCAGGCACCGGCGTCCTGACCGAGGCTGCCACCACCACGATCACCCTGCGCCAGCCGCTTCAGGGAAGAGTCGTTCCGCTCGCCGAGGTGCCGGACCCGACGTTCGGTCAGGGGATCATGGGCCCGGGGCTCGCGATCGAGCCCACGGGCGATACGGTCGTCGCTCCGGCTGACGGAACCATCGGCGGCACCTTCGACAGCAGCCATGCGGTGGCGCTCGTGCTGAGCGACGGCACCGAGCTGCTGATCCACGTGGGCATCGACACCGTCGAGATGAAGGGCGACGGCTTCCAGACCCTTGTCGAGAAGGGCCAGAAGGTCACCGCGGGCACTCCTCTGCTCCGGTTCGACCTCGCGAAGATCCGGGCCGCGGGACACCCCGCGGTCACGCCGGTCATCGTGCTCAACAACGAGAACGCGCGGATCGACTTCACCTGATCCGACGAGAATGCGGTGGCGGATGCCTCAGCCGAGGCATCCGTCACCGCATGTCACATCGCGTTGCCGATGTAGGAGTACTTGACGAACACCTCGGGTGCCAGACCCGCCTCCTCGAGCACGCCCTGCACGGCGCTCAGCATGTAACTGGAGTCCCAGCCCATGTAGAGCGAATGCTCGTCGTCCAGGCGGTCCCACTGGCCGTTCCAGGACTGCGCCGTGTACACCGGGCCGCCGCGGCGACCGCTGTAGGAGACGACCGCCTCGCGCGAGTCCGCCCACAGGCGCTTGAAGACGCGGTTGAAGAGGTACTTGACGTCGTAGACCTCCCAGTGCTCGCCGCAGTACTCCACGTACGACCACTCGCGCTGCCAGCCGGGCGGCCACCCGCGCCGTCTGACCGCGTCGAGAATGGGCGTGAGGCCGTCGTCGTCGATGGCCGGGCCTCCCGGGCGCCGCCAGATCTCGACGAACCGCGCCGCGAGCTGTGCCGACCGTGCGGAGATCGCCGCCGTGTTCCAGCGGTCGATGGCACCGATCGGCGCGGTCGTCGCCACTGCACTCCGCGCGTAAAGCTCCCGCTTCTCGGGGAACGACCGGTCGAACGCGCGCACCGCGAGGTCTTCCTCGAGCAGCGCCAGGTTGCCGATCGTCTTGGCGAGCGCACGGTGGCTGTTCTGCTCGTCCTCGCTGTACGCCGCCCACTCGCGGGCGCCGTCACCGGTCCAGGTGTCTCCGGGCGCGAGCGGCACGATGTGCTCGAGATCGAGTCCGCCCGCGCCGTCCACACCGGCGATGCGGCCGAGCACGTAGTGCGGGTGGGGGAGGTCGACGTACTTCAGCGCAGCGCCGACGCGTTCGTCGGAGGGCGTGATGCGCGATATCGCCGAGACCAGGGCTGGTGCGCCCTGCGCCCGAGCGCGGCACAGGCGCGCGACCAGGCGGTCGACGCCGGTGCCGACGACGGAACGTCGAACGAGAAGCGCCTGCACCATCTCGAGGGTCTCGATCAGATCGTCGCGGGTGATCACACCCCGTTCGAAATCGCGGTACGCGAGCATGACGAGCGGGTACATCGTCGTGCCGAAGGTGTTGAGGTACCCGAGGTGACGCGCGATCTCGGCATCGGGCGCCTCCGCGGGGACGAGCAGCGTCCGGTACACCCGGGACAGAGCACGCCATTCCTCCGCGCTGTCGATCAAGTCGGCAAGCTCGAGGCGCGGGAACTCATGGCGGAAAGCGTCGTAGACGCCGCGACCGCCGACGATCGAGACCTCGCGCCCCGTCTTCATGACCAGGTACTGGCGCCAGAAGTCGGCGATGGACTCACCGGTGTTCTGCTCGATCGCGCGCCAGTATTCGGATTCGATCCGGCGCTGTTCGGCGTGACCGAGCCCCATCAGCACGTAATTGTGGATGAGTTCGTGGTCGCGCAGCGGCTCTCCGGTGGAGTTGAGGCTCTCGAAGATCTGCTGGGCGTTGGCACCGGCGCCGAGGGTGATCGAGACGTGCTCGAGCTTCTGCAAGCCGCGCCAGATGTGCGGTGCCTCGTCGAGGCTGATCTGGCTGCGGAAGAAGGCGTAGTTGTCGTCGAAGCGCGAGTCGCGGGACTGGCCGGCCGGGAGCGCCTGGTCGAGCACCACGCGCTCGAAGACCGACGCCCACGCGTGATGAGGGCGCAGCTTCGTCAGAGACGGATCGTCGGAATGCACGAGCACCCGCGCGAGCTGGTCGGCCAGTGCCGGGTCGGCCTCGCGGACGGTGTGATGCAGGGCCGCGACGAGCAGCATCAGGGTCGTCGTGCGCTGCTGCCCGTCGATGAGGACGAGCTCTGCGCCGTCGCCGTGCCCTCCCGAGGACGACAGGATCGATCCGATGAAGTGCATGTGCCCGTCATCGAGGTCTGCCACCGCTCGGATGTCGGAGAGCAGCTGCTCGCACGCGCCGATGTCCCACCGATACTGGCGCTGGTACACCGGGACGACGATGGTCCAATCGGCTGCCGACAGCCATCCGATCGTGTTGACTGCGGTGGCGTCGACATTCGTGGCACTGACCATGGCACCACCCAGTCTATGGTCCGGACGCCCGCCACGAGAGTTGCCCGGAGGGTCACGGGGACCCCGCAGAGCCTCGATGTAGGCTTGCCTAAGTTGGGCCTGTAAAAACGTGCTGGCCCGCTGACCGAAAGGCATGATTCGTCATGGGTTACATCAAGTCCGCCGCCCTCGAGGAGACCGGCTACGTCGTCCTCGACCGCTACAACCAGGAGCTCGACCCCAAGGAGTGGCTCGACATCGAGTACAACGACTGGAAGTCGTCGGGCGACACGCGGTTCGCACCGCTGGCCAGCGCCTTCGGCGAGATCGAGTGCAACGGCTTCTGGAACCACAAGCCGCCGCGCACCGACAAGGACGGCGTCTGGATCGACTCGCAGGTCGAGAAGGCCCCGAACCTCGTGCGCCGCGCCCAGGAGCCCGGCGCCAACGTCGGTCGCTGCCGCGTGATCGAGCTGCAGCCGACCCCTTACGGCGAATGCCTCTACAACCTGCACCAGGACGACAACAACCGTCTCAACCCCGATGGGACGGGCTGGGTCGTGCGCGGGTTCTTCAACCTGACCGACGACAAGGACAGCTTCTTCGTGCTGCGTGAGAACCGCACGGACCCGGCAGGTGAGGTGCGTATCGCGCTTCCCGCCGGCGCGCAGCTGATCATCGACACGCAGCGCCTGTGGCACGCCGCCACCCACGTGGGCGACGAGCCTCGTTACTGCCTCATCACCTCGTGGACCTCGGGCCCCGAGCTGGACGCGTACATCGAGAAGTACCACGGCGTGAACAAGGTCGACAGCGTCGAGGTGCCGCAGGACGTGCTCGAGGCCGGATACGCCGAGCAGGCCCGTAAGGATGCCGCTCGCGCCGCCTACTACGCCGCCAAGGGCCAGGTCGAGGTCCAGGCGATGAGCGAGGCCTGAGTCTCCTCGTTCGCCGCTGACAGGGCGGCCGAATCACACCCTTGTGATTCGGCCGCCCTTTCGGCGATAATGGCGGCAGCACAACCGAACAGCATGCTATGAGCTCGCCACGCGTGAGTCAGGTCGTAGGGGAAGACGTACCTGACGAACGGAGAGATCATGGCGACACCACAGGCGCGCGGAGTGATCTACATTCACTCAGCGCCACGAGCGTTGTGCCCCCACCTCGAGTGGGCCGTCGGACGCGCCCTCGGGCGCGCCGTGAACTTCGACTGGGCCGACCAGCCGGTGCTCGACGGCAGCCGCCGCTGCGAGTTCTACTGGGAGGGCACCGCCGGCACGGGTGCGGCGCTGGCCACGGCGATCCGTGGGTGGGAGCACCTGCGCTTCGAGGTGACCGAGGACCCCACCCCGCGCAGCGACGGCGGACGCTGGCTGCACACGCCGGGTCTCGGCATCCACTACGCGCAGACGGACTCGGCCGGCAACGTCGTCATCGGCGAGGACCGGATCCGGTACGCCATGGACATCGCCGGCGGGGACGCCTTCGAGCTGCAGCGTGAGCTTCAGGTCGCGCTCGGGGCAGCCTGGGACGACGAGCTCGAGCCGTTCCGGCATGCCAGCGACGACGCCCCGGTGGTGTGGCTGCACAAGGTGGGGTGATCCGGCGCTCGGAGAGACGTCAGGCGGGGCGCGGCGTGATTACCGGATGCCGGTGAAGAAACCCCTGGCACTGAGAAAGCGAATCGCCGCCGCCTGAGAACGACAGACGCCCCCGGTCGGCTTCACCGGGGGCGTCTTCGTGTGTGCGTGCGACTGTGTCAGGCCGAGGCGAATGCCGCAACGGCGTTGTGTCCGCCGAAGCCGAACGAGTTGCTGATCGCCAGCTGTGGGCCGTCTCCCAGCGGAGTCGTCGAGCCCGAGATGCGGAACGGGATGTCGGGATCCTGCGTGGTGATGTTGATCGTCGGGGGAGCGATGCCGTCGCGCAGCGCGAGAATCGTGAAGATCGCCTCCAGAGCGCCGGTGCCGCCGAGCAGGTGGCCCGTCGAGGCCTTGGTGGCAGACACGGGGATCTCATCGACTCGCGAGCCGAAGACGGCCTTGAGCGCCTGGTACTCGTTGGGATCGCCTACCGGCGTCGATGTCGCGTGCGCGTTGATGTGCGTGACGTCGTCGGGCGAGGCATCCGCCATCGCCAGCGCCATGCGCACGGCGCGGGCGGCGCCGAGCCCCTCGGGGTCGTTCGCGGTGATGTGGTACGAGTCGGCCGTGACACCGCCGCCCACGACAGCGCCGTAGATCTTGGCGCCGCGCGCACGCGCGTGCTCCTCGGTCTCGAGGATGAGCGCACCGGCGCCCTCGCCCATGACGAAGCCGTCCCGGTCGACGCTGCAGGGACGCGACGCCGTGGCCGGATCGTCGTTGCGACGAGAGAGCGCCTGCATCGACGCGAACGACGCGATCGTGATCGGGTGGATGGCGGACTCGGTGCCGCCGGCGATCACCACGTCGGCCAGGCCCGCACGGATGTGCTCGACCGCGTTCACGATCGACTCGGTGCTCGAGGCACACGCGCTCGCGACCGTCCGCGCGTACGCACGAGCGCCGAAGTGCAGCGAGAGATTGCCCGCGGCGGCGTTCGGCATGAGCATGGGCACCGTCATAGGCATGACGCGGCGCGGACCCTTCTCGCGCAGGGTGTCCCACGCGTCCAGGAGCGTCCACACACCGCCGATGCCGGTCGCGAAGTCCACGCCGAGGCGTTCCGGCTCGACGTCGGGGCTTCCGGCATCCGCCCAGGCCTCCATCGCCGCGACCAGCGCGAACTGCGAGGCGGGATCGAGTCGCTTGGCGACAGGACGGTCGAGGACGGTGTCGGGCCGCACCTTCGCCTGAGCGGCGAAGGTGACGGGCAGTTGATACTGCTCGACCCATTCGTGCTCCAGGGTACTGGTGCCGGAGGCGCCGTCCAGCAGCGCCGACCAGCTCTCGGGTGCCGTGCCACCGAGAGGCGACGATGCGCCGATACCGGTGACGACGATGCGGGAGTTGCTCATGTGGTCCAGATCCTCGTGGGTGAGCCGGTGGGGGCCGCAGCCCCCACCGGGGCTGCTACGCCTGGTTCGACGTGATGTAGCTGACGGCGTCGCCGACGGTCTTGAGGTTCTTGACCTCGTCGTCGGGGATGGTGACCCCGAACTTCTCCTCGGCGTTGACGACGATCGTCATCATCGAGATCGAGTCGATGTCGAGGTCATCCGTGAACGACTTCTCGAGAGCGACCTCGTCGGCCGAGATGCCCGTCTCATCGGTGATGAGCTCGGCGAGCCCGGCGAGGACCTCGTCGGTGGTGAATGCCATGGTTTCTCCTGTTTCTTGGGGGTACGACAGCCCGGGCGGGCGGGTCTCAGTCTAGAGTCGCGCGCCGCCGGCTCACGGAAGGACGACGACCTGGGCACCGAAGACGAGCCCGGCTCCGAACCCGATCTGCAGCGCCAGCCCGCCGCTCAGCCCGGGGTTCTCCTCGAGCAGTCGGTGGGTCGCGAGCGGGATCGAGGCCGCCGAGGTGTTGCCGGTCGTCTCGATGTCGCGGCCGACGACGACCGTGTCGGGAAGGCCGAGCTGCTTGGCGAACTCGTCGATGATGCGCATGTTGGCCTGGTGCGGCACGAAGGCGGCGAGATCGGATGCCTCGACGCCGGCAGCCTCGAGCGCCTGGCGTGCCACCTTGACCATCTCCCACACGGCCCAGCGGAAGACCGTCGGCCCCTCCTGTCGCAGCGTGGGCCACGGCGCGGCGCCGTCGCGGAACTCGGTGAGCGTGTGATTCATGCCGACCGCGTCGGCCTTCGACCCGTCCGATCCCCACACGGTGGGACCGATGCCGGGCGTGTCGCTCGGGCCGATGACGACTGCTCCCGCCCCGTCACCCAGGAGGAACGAGATACTGCGGTCGGTGGGATCGACGATATCGCTGAGCTTCTCCGCGCCGACGACGACCGCGTAGTGAGCGGCTCCCGCGCGGATGAGCGCATCGGCCTGGGCGACGCCATATGCGAAGCCGGCGCATGCGGCGTTGAGGTCGTACGCCGCGGCGGGATTGGCTCCGACCCGGTCGGCGACGATCGCCGAGACCGACGGCGTCTGCTTGGGGTTGCTCACCGTCGCGACGATCACGGCGTCCACAAGCGACGGGTCGACGCCAGAGCGTTCGATCGCCTCGCGCGCGGCATCCGTCGCCAGGTCGATCGCGTCCGTCTCGGGCACGGCACGCGTGCGCGTCACGATGCCGGTGCGCTGGCGGATCCATTCATCGCTCGAGTCGATCGGTCCGACGAGGTCGTCGTTGGGGACGGCGATCTCGCCGCGGGCGGCGCCATAGGCGTAGATGCGCGTGTGAGCGGCCCCGGTGGGCTGAACGAGGGTTCGAGTCATGGTGTCTCCGGTCACACGTCGGCGGCGAGCAGGGCTGCCGCAGCGTCCAGGTCGTCGGGAGTCTTGACCGCCACGGCGGGCACGCCGCGCAGCGCGCGCTTGGCGAGTCCCGTCAGCGTACCGGCGGGCGAGAGCTCGACGAGTCCGTCCACGCCCGCCTCGGCGAAGGAAGACATGCACAGGTCCCAGCGGACGGGAGATGCCACCTGATCGACCAGCAGCTCGACGAACGCGGCGCCCGATTCGACAGCCGTCCCGTCGCTGTTGCTCCACACGGTCACGGTGGGGTCTGAGGCCGCGACTTCATCGGCCGCGGCGCGGAGCGTCTCGACAGCCGGCGCCATGTAGTGCGTGTGGAACGCACCGGCGACCTGGAGCGGGATCACGCGGGTCCCGGAGACCGGCTCGGCGGCCAGCGCCCGCAGGGCCTCTGCGGCGCCGGCGACGACGAGCTGCCCGCCGCCGTTGTAGTTCGCGGGCGCGAGCTCGAGCTCGGCGAGGCGGGTGAGGACGGATGCCTCATCGCCGCCGATCACGGCACTCATCCCTGTCTCAGCGGCAGCGGCGGCCTCGGCCATCGCCCGCCCACGGATGCCGACGAGGCTGAGCGCCGCCTGCTCGCTCAGGATGCCGGCGGCCGCGGCTGCCGCGAACTCGCCGACCGAGTGGCCGGCGACGCCGCCGACACGCTCACGGCCGGGAAGGGCGTTCCACGACAGCAGGCTCGCGGCGACGATCAGCGGCTGGGCCACCTGCGTATCGCGGATGCGGTCCGCATCCCATTCGGTTCCCGCCGCGACGAGGTCGATCCCCGACCACTCGGAGTACTGGGCGAGGCGCTCGCGCGCGCCGTCCACGTCGAGCCAGGGGGCGAGGAAGCCGGGGGACTGGGAGCCCTGCCCGGGGAAGACCGCAATTCTCACTGTTCCATCCTGTCAATGATCACGGGGCGGGTTCTGGCGGTATCGTCACAAGAATGCCGGAAGGCTTTGTGCGTGCCGTACACACGGCGCGGGCGATCCTGCGTCAGGAGGTGCCGCGTCGGGTCGGCGTCGGGCGCCGCCGGGTGGCATCCGTTCCGATCGATCCCAGGATCAGCGCCGTCTGCAGGATCAGCGCTTCGCGCGGTCCGGTCGCGTCCCAGCCGATGACCTCCGACACGCGCTTGAGCCGGTAGCGCACGGTGTTGGGGTGCACGAACAGCTCGCGGGCGGTCGCCTCGAGGGAACGCCCGTTGTCGAGATAAGCCCACAGCGTGGCCACCAGGTCGGCGCTGTGCGACTGCAGCGGGCGGTAGATGCGCTCCACGAGCGTCTGCTTGGCCAGCGGATCCCCGGCCAGCGCTCGCTCCGGCAGCAGGTCGTCGGCTTCGACGGGGCGCGGAGCATGACGCCATGCGCGCGCCACCGCAAAACCCGCGAGAGCCCCGCGCGCGCTCTGACCGGCGTCGACCAGTGCCGGCACGGTCGGACCGAGGACGAGGTATCCGCCGCCGAATCCGGGCTCGAGCCGCCTCGCGATCTCGCCGAACGGCAGGTCGGTGTCGGGCTCGTCGGGCCGTGCCGAGAGCTCGGCCCGGCCGAGCACGAGGACCAGGCGAGAGCCCTGGACGCCGATCAGAACATCGACACCGAGCTTGCGGGCGGTGCGGCGCAGCTGGTCGACGTCGAACTGGGGCGGAGTGGTACCGACCAGCACCGCGACTTCGCCGTGGCCATGCCAGCCGAGGGCGGCGATGCGGCTGGGCAGCTCCTCATCGGCCTCGCCGGTGAGGATGGAGTCGACGACGAGCGCCTCGAGCCGGGCATCCCACAACCCGCGCGCCTCGGCGGCGCGGGCGTAGACATCGGCAGCCGCGAAGGCGACTTCGCGCGAGTAGAGAAGGATCGCCTCGCGCAGATGCTCACCGCGGCCCGCGACCCGCTCCTCGGTGACCTCGACGGTCACGCGGATCAGCTGCAGCGTCTGCTGCAGGCTGACGCTGCGCAGGAGTTCGCGGGGCGCGGCGGCGAAGATGTCGGACGCGATCCACGGCGTCGATCCGGGATCGTCGTACCACTGGATGAACGACGTGATGCCGGCCTGTGCCACCAGCCCGACGGCGGAGCGCCGGGCCGGTGGCATCTCGGCATACCAGGGCAGGGTGTCTTCGAGCCGCTTGATGGTGACGGTCGCGATGTCGCCCGAGATGCGGCGCAGCCACGCGAGCGTATCGTCCTTGTCCATCGCTGCGGTCGAGGGCATGGGGCGGATCAGCTCTCGCCGCCGGCGTTCCCGCTCGTTCCCGCGGTCACATCGTGCAGCCGGTACTTCTCGATCGCCTGAGCCGCGAGACCGCGATCGACGATGCCGTCCGCAGCCAGGGCCTGGAGGGTGCGCACGACGACCGACGGGCCGTCGATCTTGAAGAACCGACGCGCGGCCGCGCGGGTGTCCGAGAAGCCGAAGCCGTCGGCGCCGAGCGTCACGAAGCGGTGCTCCACCCACGGCCGGATCTGGTCCTGCACCGCGTGCATGAAGTCGCTCACCGCGACGACGGGTCCCGGGGTGTCCTTCAGCTTCTGCGTGATGTACGCCGTCTTCGGCTCCGCCTCCGGGTGGAGGAAGTTGTGCTCGTCGGCGGCGAGGCCGTCGCGGCGCAGCTCGGTCCACGAGGTGACCGACCACACATCGGCCTGCACGCCCCAGTCGTCGCGCAGCAGCTGCTGCGCCTCGAGAGCCCACGGCACGCCGACACCCGACGCGAGGATCTGAGCGCGCGGCCCCTCGCCCTCGGGCGACGAGATGCGGTGGATGCCGCGGACGATGCCGTCCACGTCCACGCCCTCCGGCTCGGCCGGCTGCACGAGGGGCTCGTTGTACACCGTGAGGTAGTACATGACGTTCGGGTCGGGGTGGTTGCCGCCGTACATGCGCTCGATGCCGGCCCGGACGATGTGCGCGATCTCGTAGCCGTACGCGGGGTCGTACGACACCGTCGCGGGGTTCGTGGACGCGAGCAGCTGGGAGTGTCCGTCCGCGTGCTGCAGGCCTTCGCCGGTCAGCGTGGTGCGGCCGGCGGTCGCGCCGATGATGAAGCCTCGCGCCATCTGGTCGCCCGCCGCCCACTGGGCGTCGCCGGTGCGCTGGAAGCCGAACATCGAGTAGAACACGTACACGGGGATGAGCGGCTCGCCGTGCGTGGAGTACGACGTGCCAGTGGCGGTGAACGCCGCGACGGCGCCAGCCTCGTTGATGCCCACGTGCATGATCTGGCCCTGCGGGCTCTCCTTGTACGCGAGGAGGAGCTCCCGGTCGACCGAGGTGTAGTTCTGGCCGTGGGGGTTGTAGATCTTCGCCGTCGGGAAGTACGCGTCCATGCCGAACGTGCGCGCCTCGTCGGGGATGATCGGCACGATTCGGTGCCCGAAGTCCTTGGCCCGCAGCAGGTCCTTCAGGAGCCGCACGAATGCCATGGTCGTGGCGATCTCCTGCGTGCCCGAGCCCTTCTTGGGCAGCGCGTACGCCTCGTCACCCGGCAGCTGAAGACCGACGTGGTGCGTACGGCGCTCGGGCAGGAACCCGCCGAGCTCGCGACGGCGCTCCAGCATGTACTGGATCGTCTCGTCCTGCGGACCGGGGTTGTAGTACGGCGGCTGGTACGGGTTCTCGTCGAGCTGCGCGTCCGTGATCGGGATGCGCATCGAGTCGCGGAAGTACTTGAGGTCCTGCAGCGTCATCTTCTTCATCTGGTGGGTCGCGTTGCGGCCCTCGAAGTGATGACCCAGGCCATAGCCCTTGATCGTCTTGGCGAGGATGACCGTGGGCTGGCCCTTGTGCTCGGTCGCGGCCTTGTACGCGGCGTACACCTTGCGATAGTCGAGGCCGCCGCGGCGCAGGTTGCCCCAGATGTCCTCGTCGGACCAGTCCTTCACGAGCGCGGCGGTGCGCTCGTCGCGCCCGAAGAAGTGCTCGCGGATGAAGGCGCCGTCCTCGGCACGGTAGGTCTGGAAGTCGCCGTCGGGAGTCGTGTTCATCAGGTGCACGAGGGCGCCGTCGACATCCTTCGACAGCAGCTCGTCCCAGCCGCTGCCCCAGACGACCTTGATGACGTTCCAGCCTGCGCCGCGGAAGAAGCTCTCGAGCTCCTGGATGATCTTGCCGTTGCCGCGGACGGGGCCGTCCAGGCGCTGCAGGTTGCAGTTGACGACGAACGTCAGATTGTCCAGGCCTTCGTTGGCAGCGACCTGGAGCTGCCCGCGGCTCTCGACCTCGTCCATCTCGCCGTCGCCGAGGAAGGCCCACACGCGCGAGTTCGAGAGGTCCTTGATGCCGCGGTTGGTGAGGTACTTGTTCGTCATCGCCTGGTAGATGGCGTTGATCGGGCCGAGTCCCATCGACACCGTCGGGAACTGCCAGTACTCGGGCATGAGCCGCGGGTGCGGGTACGACGGCAGGCCGTCGGGCGCCTTCGACTTCTCCTGACGGAAGCCGTCGAGCTGCGTCTCTGTGAGTCGTCCCTCGAGGAACGAACGGGCGTAGATGCCCGGGGAGGCGTGCCCCTGGATGAAGATCTGGTCGCCGCCGTTCGGGTCGTCCAGGCCCCGGAAGAAGTGGTTGAAGCCGACTTCGTAGAGCGACGCCGACGAGGCGTACGTCGAGATGTGCCCGCCGACCCCGATCCCCGGGCGCTGCGCGCGGTGGACCGTGAGCGCGGCGTTCCACCGGATCCACCGGCGGTAGCGCCGCTCGAGCTCTTCGTCGCCGGGGAACTCCGGCTCGTTGTCGGGCGCGATGGTGTTGATGTAGTCGGTGGTGGGAACCTGCGGCACGTTCAGCTGCAGTTCGTGCGAGGTCTGCAGCAGGCTCAGCATGATCTCGCGGCCACGACCGTGGCCCTTCGCCTGCACGAGCTGCTGCAGGGATTCCTGCCACTCGGAGGTCTCATCGGGATCGCTGTCGAGGGGTTCCTGCGAGTACGGATCCTGATCGTTGACAGTCACAGATGACCTTTCGTCGTCTGGCAGATCGTGCCAGGTAATCGCTACCGGAGCGGCGCAGGCTTTGTCAGCCGTGCACAACGCACCATCTGCCAGCCTACCGAGTTCGAGGGCTGACGGACGCACCTCGTAGACTGGCCGGCGAGGGCCTTTAGCTCAGCTGGTAGAGCGCCACGTTTACACCGTGGATGTCGTCGGTTCGATCCCGGCAGGGCCCACCCGATCGCGACTGTGCTTCGAGATCCGCGATCCGGTGAGCGAGGTCTCAGACCTTCTCGCCCACCGGATCGAGCCGGATCAGGCGCCGAACTCAGACACGGCCGTGTAGATGCCCGGGCCGGGCGTCGCGATGGCGGCGGTGCGCTTGGCGTATTCCGCGGCCACGGGGTCGGCCTGCGTCGCCTTCACGTCGTCGGCGCTGTCCCAGCGGGCGACGTTGATGACGCGGCTCCCATCCGCGCTGGCGAGGATCGTGGCCGAGACGAACCCCGGCCGCCGGGAGATGACGTTCTCGGTTCCTTCCTGCAGGATGTCGATCACCTCCTGCTGCTGGGAAGGGTCGACGTCGATGACATTGATGAATGTGACGGGACTGGACATGTCCGGACTTCCTCTCATGGTTCTTGCGATTCGGATTCGCGCCCGGCGCGCAGATGCGCGTCCGGCCGGGGAGCATGCCAGCGCGTGCTCCAACGATGAGACGAGACAGCACCCCGAACTGTGAGGGAGCAGGCGCTGGACCACCGACACGCAGACGAAGGAAGACCGTGATCGTCCCCACTGATCGGGGCCCGAGCGAGCCGCCCGGCCTCCGCGAGGCCATCCGTGAGCGCAGGGTGCTCCTCGGACTGTCATACCGTCTGCTGGGCTCACTCGCCGATGCCGAGGACGCTGTGCAGGAGACGTACATCCGCTGGTACCGGCTGAGTGACGCCGAGCGTCGTCACATCGACTCCCCGCGGGCATGGCTCATCAAGACCGCCAGCCGCATCGGTCTCGACATGCTCACCACCGCCCGCGCCCGCCGCGAGCAGTACGTCGGAGAGTGGCTCCCAGAGCCAGTGCCGACCCCCGGCACCTGGACCAGTCACCATGGCAACCACCCCGGCGATCCCGCCGACCGGGTGAGTCTGGACGAGTCGGTCTCGATGGCACTGCTGATCGTGCTGGAATCCATGACCCCGGCCGAGCGCGTCGCGTTCATCCTCCACGACGTGTTCCGCTACACCTTCCCCGAGATCGCCGAGGTCGTCGGACGCACGCCGGAGGCCTGCCGGCAACTCGCCTCGTCCGCGCGTCGCCGCGTGCACGGTGCACGCAGTACTGCGGTCTCACCCTCGGAGCACGCCGCCGTAGTCCGCGCCTTCAAGAACGCATGGGAGAGCGGAGACCTCGCCGCCCTCGTCACCCTGCTGGACCCTGATGCCACCGCGATCACCGACGGCGGCGGCATCGTCTCCGCCGCGATCGAACCTCTCGCCGGTGCCGATGCGGTTGCGAGGTTCTTCCTCGGCGTCTACGAACGGCAGCCCGACCTCACAGTCCGGGTAGCGCTGGTCAACGGCGAACTCGGCCTGGTCGCCACCGGCGCAGGTCACACGCTCGCGGTCATTAGCCTCAGCCACCACGCGGGCAGGATCCAGCACGTCTGGGCGATGAGAAACCCCGTCAAGCTCGGAGCCTGGGACTAGACACGTCGCCGGAGGGGGAACGGCTGCACGAGGCACGCCACTCGTCTCGCCGATGGCCCTCTCGGGCAACGCCGCTCAGACCCCGCGATCGACAGAGCACGGCACCGGAGCCGGTGCCCGTGCGGATCCACCGGCGCGCATCACCCGGGGGACCGTCCCGTTATGCTGTGCGCCGTGAGCACTGTCGATCCGGCCGCAGCCCGCCGCGAACGCTTCGAGCGGCACCGCGGCACCACCGGAGCGGCCGTCGCCGCCGTGTTCTCCGGAATCCTGATCATCGCGACGGGCGCGGTCGCCGGGTTCGGTTTCGCGGGCCTCCTCGACACCTTCCGATTGATGGAGCTCAACAGCGTCTTCTCGACATGGGAATCGCAGATGAGCTCGCCGTTCGTCTGGCTGCCGATCGGCATCGTCGCGTCGATCTTCTCCTGGTGGCTCTACTCCACGTGGAATCACCGCTACACCGGGGACAGGATGCGATTCGCCGGAGTGGGGCCGCTCACCCTTCTGACGGTGGGGCTGGCGGGCGGCGTGTGGATCGGCTGCCTGTCTTGGACGGCGCCGGATCAAGTCGGGATGCAGATCGATCCGACCTTCGGCGAGCACGAGCCGTGGGGGATGGGTGCCTGGATCTTCTATTCCGCCCAATGGTGGCTGCCGGCACTGTTCGCGCTGTTCGCGGTGCTGTTCTTCCTGCTGGGGATCGGCGGGCGGCGACGGGCGACGCGGCGGCGGGAGCTGGTGTCGCGCCTCATCGTCTCGGGCCGTCGCGTGCAGGGCTCGGTCACCGAGTCCACGGTGCCCTCGAGCGAGGCATCGCAGATGATCTTCAGCCTGACGGTGACCTTCACGGATCTCAGCGGTACTGATCGCTGGGTGAAGCGCGTCGTGAGATACCGGACGACGGAGGTGCCGCCAGTCGGGGCGCCGGTGACGGTTCTCTACGATCCCTCGGCGCCGGGAGACGAGTCGCGGATCTTCTTCACCACCGGTTCTGCTTCCGATCCTGAGGACTTCCTGGCCCACGAATTCTGAGTCTCCATACCCACCGCGTGGCTGATCCCACGGGCAGACCTCCCGGGGCAGCATCGCGGCGTCGACGCCCCGCGGTAGGTTGGGTCCGTGAACGCCAGCCCCGCCGACCAGCGCCGCCTCATCGATCTCGCGCAGCTCGACGCGCGCATCCGCCAGGCCGAGCACGCCCGCAAGAACCCGCCGCAGGCGTCTCGCGTGCAGGAGCTGCTCGCGCGCCGTCAGCAGCTCTCGCAGGAGCTGAGCGTGCGTCTCGGAACGCGCGACGACCTGCGCACCGAGCTGTCGCGCATCGAGTCCGATGTGGCCGTCGTGGACGCACGCGCCGCTCGCGATGCCGAACGGCTCGCCGCATCGAGCAACTCCAAGGAGGTGCAGGGCTTCCAGAGCGAGCTCGAGGCTCTCGCCCGGCGCAAGAGCGACCTCGAGGATGCCGAGCTGGTGGTGATGGAACGCCTCGAAGAGGCAGACGCCGCCGTCGCCGAGCAGGAGGCGCTCATCGCGGCGACGAACGCCGAGGGCGCCGACCTCAGCGCCGAGGGCAAGCGAGCCGTCGCGGAGGCCACCGCGGCGTTCGACGCGGCCACGCGCGACCGGTCCGCCGTGGCCGGCACCGTGCCCGCCGACCTGCTCGCGCTGTACGAGAAGCTCGCGGTGCGCAGTTCCGGAGCCGCTCTGCTGCGCCGTCGCACGTGCGAAGGCTGCAACATGGTGCTCTCCGGAAGCGACCTCAACACCCTGCGGCACGCCGCTGAGGACGCGGTCGTCACGTGTCCCGAGTGCGGCTGCATCCTCGTCCGGGATGAGGAGTCCGGTCTGTGACACACCGTGGGCGCCGCTGACCCGCCTGCATGGATCGTCCTCGGACGCAGCGGCGACGATGTGGTCGCCGCCGGTCTGGACGCGACCGGCCGTGAGACTGACCGGCGCCGGATCGCGGCATCCGGATTCGCCGAGTGGATCGCGGGCGAGGAATCGTCCTCGTCCCCGCGGTGGGTCTGGAACGACACCCCTCAGTGGTACGGCGGCCTCCTCGACCACGGCGTGCGAGTGGCACGCTGTCACGACCTGCGTCTGAGTCATGCGATCCTCCGCGGGTCCGCGCTCGTGCAGCCGGATGCGGCGGTCCGCGGGTCCGTCGGCTGGGACGCGGTGCCGTACGTCGAACCGGATGCCCTGGCGCCGGTGCTGTTCGACCTCGAGGATTCCGGGCCTTCGGCAGGAACCCCCTCGGATGTGGACTCCGCTCTCGCGGAGTTCGCTCGGCAACGCCTGGCGATCGCGGACAGCAGCGACCCGGGACGGCTCCGCCTGCTCATCGCCGCAGAATCGGCAGGAGCACTGATCGCCGTGGAGATGCGCGCGGCGGGCCTGCCGTGGGATGCGGCCGAGCACGACCGAATCCTCACGGAGATGCTGGGCGGGCGTCGCAGCGGCGGCGGTCAGCCCGAACTCCTCGCGGCGGCCGCTGCGCGCGTCCGTGCTGCTCTCGGCGATCCGGCCGCGAGCCTCGACTCGCAGCCGAAACTGCTGCGCGCGCTCCATCGCGTCGGCGTGCTCGTCGAGTCCACGAGCCGCTGGGAACTGGCCGAGCAGCGGCATCCCGTCATCGAGCCGCTCCTGGAGTACAAGAAGCTCTCGCGGCTGCTCTCGGCGAACGGGTGGTCCTGGCTCGACGAATGGGTGCAGGACGGCAGGTTCCGGCCGGTTTTCGTGCCGGGGGGTGTCGTGACCGGCCGATGGGCCTCATCCGGCGGCGGCGCGCTGCAGCTGCCACGTCAGCTGCGCGAGGCCGTGCGCGCCGACCCGGGCTGGCGGCTCGTCGTCGCCGACGTCGCCCAGCTCGAGCCACGCGTGCTCGCGGCGATGTCGGGGGATCACGCCCTCGCCGGTGCGGCCCGCGGTCGGGACCTCTACGCCGGCATCGTCGACAGCGGAGCGGTCGCGACGCGGCAGGAGGCGAAGATCGCGCTTCTCGGCGCGATGTACGGGGCGACGACGGGGGAGTCCGGTCGGCTCGTGCCCCGACTGCGGCGCGCCTACCCGCGTGCGATGGGCCTCGTCGACGACGCGGCGCGCATCGGGGAGGACGGCGGTCTGGTCTCCACGTGGCTCGGCCGCACATCACCGCCGCCCTCGGCCGAGTGGTCGGTGGCGCAGTCACGCGCGACGGAGGCCGAGGCATCCGGTGCGGATGAGACCAGAGCGCGCCGATGGGCTCGCGATCGCGGCAGATTCACGCGCAACTTCGTCGTCCAGGGCACGGCGGCCGAGTGGGCGCTGGCCTGGATGGCCGACCTGCGCGCCCGGTTGAGCGCCGTGGAACCCGTCCCCGCGGCCCGGGCCGCCCACCGCTCCGGCCCGGTGTTCGAGCGGCGGGCGCATCTCGCCTTCTTCCTCCACGACGAGGTCATCGTCCATGCGCCGGCCGAGCATGCCGAGTCCGCTGCGCAGGCGGTGACGGATGCTGCGGCCACCGCCGGACGGATCCTGTTCGGCGACTTCCCCATCGACTTCCCGCTGGATGTCCGCGTGGCCGGCACCGCGCTGAAGGACTGAGACGCGCAGATCACGCCCAGACCCCGCCGGTAGACTCGGCGATGCGAATGGGTCGGCTGGACGGTCGCGTCGCGGGCGGTTCGCCGCCGCGCGCCGAGGAACGTCCGGGCTCCACAGGGCAGGGCGGTGGGTAACACCCACCCGGAGCGATCCGCGAGACAGTGCCACAGAGAGCAGACCGCCCCGATCTCGGTCGGGGTAAGGGTGAAAGGGTGGTGTAAGAGACCACCGGGGTCGTGGTGACACGGCCCGCACGGCAAACCTCGCCCGGAGCAAGGCCAGACAGGGGATGATGACGCGGCTCGCCGAGTCCCCGGGTAGGCCGCTGGAGCGGCACGGCAACGTGTCGCCGAGAGAGATGACCGTCCACGGGGCTCCGGCCCCCGGACAGAACCCGGCGTACAGGCCGGCCCATTCGCCCTCTCGCCGGCCGGTGCTCGTCAGTCCCGCGCGAGCGCGGCGGCGCCGATAATCCCCGCGTTGTTCCGGTGAACGGCCGGCACGATCGGCGTCTTGAGGTCGAGCAGGTGCAGGAACTTGTCGGCGTGCTTGGACACGCCGCCCCCGACGACGAAGAGGTCGGGGCTGAAGAGGAACTCGATGTGGCTGTAGTACCACTGCAGCCGCTCCGCCCACTGCTCCCACGAGAGCTCGTCGCGCTCCATCGCGGAGTACGCGGCGTAGGCCTCGGCGTCCTTCCCATGCTTCGCCCGCTGCACGTGCCCGAGCTCGGAATTGGGCACGAGCACGCCGTTATACAGCAGCGCGGACCCGATGCCCGTGCCGAGCGTCGTGAGGATCGTCAGACCCCGCTGGTCCTTGGCGGCGCCGTAGCGCATCTCGGCCACTCCTGCGACGTCGGCGTCGTTGGCGAAGTGGATGTCGCGTCCGAGGCCCTTCTCGAAGAACTTCTCGGCCTCGAAGTCGATCCACCGATCCGACACATTGGCGGCAGACAGCGTCATGCCGTTCTTGACGATGGCGGGGAATGCCACCCCCAGCGGCACCGTCTCGTCGTCGGCGACGCCCAGGGTCGAGAGCACCTCGGTGACAGCGGCCAGCACGTCGGGCGGCTGCGCGCCCTCGGGTGTGGCGACCTTGACGCGATCGCTGATCAGCTCGCCGCGGTCGAGATCCACGATTCCCGCTTTGATGCCCGTGCCGCCGATGTCCACGCCCACGGCGCGCGTCGCGAGTGATGCCATGCGAACACCCTATCCAGACCTGGCGACTCGGAACGGGGGCGTCACTAGGATCGAGCCGACGGAGCATCACTGCCGCGATGTGAGGAGTACGCGATGACCGGCGACAACGAGAAGTACTGGTACAACCTCAAGACCGGCGAGGTCGAGAAGGGCTTCGAGTCGCCCGCGGTCGACCGCGCGGGACCGTTCGAGACGCCGGAAGAGGCGGCGAGGGCACCGGAGATCATGCGTGAGCGCTCACGCGCGTGGGCGGAGGAGGAGTCTCGCGACAACGACTGGGGGAGCGGCGTGTCAGGTGACGCGCGCGACGACCAGTAGTCTGGCATCGGCCGCGCCGCGCAGCCCTGCGGGCCGCGCGGGCACCCAGTGGAGCGGGCGCCGGAGAGGATGCGATGGACAAGCAGCGTGACTTCGTTCTGAGGACGATCGAGGAGCGGGGCGTGAAGTTCGTCCGCCTCTGGTTCACCGACGTCATCGGCACGCTCAAGTCCGTCGCGATCGCACCGGCCGAGGTCGAGGGCGCGTTCAGCGAGGGCCTCGGCTTCGACGGTTCCGCGATCGAGGGCCTGACGCGCTCTTATGAGTCGGATCTGCTCGCCCACCCCGATCCGACGACCTTCCAGATCCTGCCCTGGCGGGGCGAGATCGACCCGACAGCCCGGATGTTCTGCGACATCACGACGCCGGACGGGCAGCCGGCGGTGGCCGACCCGCGGCATGTCCTCAAGCGCACGCTCGCGAAGGCAGCGGACGCCGGCTTCACGTTCTACACCCACCCCGAGATCGAGTTCTACCTGCTGAAGTCGTCGTCGTTCGGCGCCGAAGGACCCGAGCCCGTCGACTCCGCAGGGTACTTCGACAACGTTCCCGGCGGCACGGCACACGACTTCCGCCGGCGATCGGTCCGGATGCTGGAGGACCTCGGGATCTCCGTCGAGTTCAGCCATCACGAGGGTGGCCCTGGGCAGAACGAGATCGATCTGCGATACGCCGACGCCCTGGCCACTGCTGACAACATCATGACCTTCCGCACCGTCGTGAAGGAGGTGGCGATCGAGCAGGGCGTGTACGCGACCTTCATGCCCAAGCCCCTCACCGGCAAGCCCGGCAGCGGCATGCACACGCACATGTCCCTCTTCGAGGGGGATGTCAACGCGTTCTACCAGGAGGGCGCGCAGTACCAGCTCTCGAAGGTCGGCCGTCAGTTCATCGCGGGTCTGCTGCGGCACGCCAACGAGATCTCCGCAGTCACCAACCAGTTCGTCAACTCCTACAAGCGACTGTGGGGCGGCGACGAGGCACCCAGCTTCATCTGCTGGGGACACAACAACCGCTCCGCGCTGGTTCGCGTTCCGCTGTACAAGCCCAACAAGGGTCAGTCGTCCCGGGTGGAGTACCGGGCGCTCGACTCGGCCGCCAATCCGTATCTGTCCTTCGCGCTCATGCTCGCCGCCGGCCTCAAGGGCATCGAGAACGAGTACGAACTCCCGGCGGAGGCCGAGGACAACGTGTGGTCGCTGACGGATGCCGAACGCCGCGCGCTCGGCTACGCGCCGCTGCCGGCGAGCCTGGACCACGCTCTGGAGTACATGGAGGAGTCCGAGCTCGTGGCTGAGACCCTCGGCGAGCAGGTCTTCAACTACGTATTGCTGAACAAGCGACGCGAGTGGCAGGAGTACCGCTCGCAGGTGACGCCCTTCGAGCTCAAGAGCAACCTCGAGATGCTCTGACCCCGGCTGACGCATGTCCGCGAGCGAACGGTCCGGGTCCCTCACCCCTCTCGCGAAACTCGGCTTCAGCCGTCTCGGCGAAGCCGACGCCTTCCTGCGCGAGCTCGCCGACGAGGCGGGCGTGCCCCGGGAGGCGGCGCTGGAGGGCGCGACGTACGCCGCCGATCCCGACGAAGCGGTCAGTGCCCTCACGAGGCTGGCGCGACGGGACGCGGAGGCAGTGCGGGCGATCAGCGTCGATCCGCGCGGCTGGAGGGCGCTGTGGGCGCTGCTGGGTGCCTCCACGGGCTTCGGGGACTTCTTCTTCCGTCACCCCGGCGAGGTCGCCGAGCTTCGCGACGCCGGCCTGAGCCTGCCCTCCGAGCACGAGATGCGCACGACACTGCTCGAGTCGGTGGGAGCCGCCGACGGCTTCGCCGCTGACAGCAGCGAAGCGGCCTGGGTCGCCCTGCGCGTACGATACCGCCGCATCCTGGCCCGCATCGCCGCGTTCGATCTGCTCAGCGCGTCACCCGTGGACGAGGTCGCAGCGGTGTCGGCGAGACTGGCGGATGCCGCGGGCGCTGCTCTGGAGGCATCCCTCGCCGTCGCCCGCACGCGGATCTCGGGCGGTGCCGCCGGTGTCGGCCTCTTCCCCCGCGATCAGGTGGCGCGCACGAAGCTCGCCATCATCGGCATGGGGAAGACGGGCGCCCGCGAGCTGAACTACGTGAGCGACGTCGATGTCATCTTCGTCGCCGGCGCGGACGACGCCACGGCGGAGGAACTGGGGGAGAGCCGCGTCGTCGACATCGCCACGCGGTTGGCGGTCCAGACGATGCGCGGCATCTCGGAGGTGGAGCGGGAACCGCCGCTGTGGGAGGTCGACGCCAATCTGCGCCCCGAAGGCAAGCAGGGTGCTCTCGTGCGCACGGTCGAGTCGCACGAGGCGTACTACGAACGATGGGCGAAGAGCTGGGAGTTCCAGGCGCTGCTCAAGGCACGCCCGGTCGCCGGTGACGAAGGACTGGGCAGCGCGTACATCGACGCCGTGCAGCCGAAGGTGTGGACGAGTGCGGCGAGGGAGAACTTCGTCGACAGCGTGCAGCGCATGCGCGAGCGCGTGACCGAGCATATTCCGGCGCCCGAAGTCCCGTACCAGATCAAGCTCGGCCCAGGCGGGATCCGCGACATCGAGTTCACGGTGCAGCTGCTGCAGCTCGTGCACGGACTGACCGACGATCGCATCCGCCAGCGCGGCACGCTCGCGGCGCTGGACGCGCTCGTGGCGGAAGGCTACATCGGCCGGGCCGAGGCATCCGCGTTCTCCCACGACTATCGCGTGCTGCGGCTCCTTGAGCACCGCGCACAGCTGCGGCACCTCCGCCGCACCCACCTGATGCCGGCGCGTCCGGAGGAGCTGCGGGTCCTGGCCCGATCCTCGGCCCTGGCCGAGACCGGGGAAGGCGTGTGGGACCTGTGGGAGTCCGTCAAACGCGAGGTGCGCGACATCCACGTGCGGCTGTTCTACCGACCGCTGCTGTCCGCGGTCGCCGCGCTCCCCGCCGACGAGCGCGCCCTGTCGACCGCACAGGCACACGACCGTCTCGCGGCGATCGGATTCGCCGATCCTGCGGGCGCACTGCGTCATATCGCCGCGCTCACCAGCGGACTCAGCCGCAAGGCGACGATCCAGCGCCACCTCATGCCCGTCATGATCCGGTGGTTCGCGGACGGCGTCGACCCGGACTACGGATTGCTTGCGTTCCGCCGGCTCAGCGAGAAGCTCGGCGACACGCACTGGTTCCTGCGCATGCTGCGCGACTCGTCCGGGGCGGCCGAGAGCCTGTCCCGCGTGCTGTCGGGGTCCCGCTACGTGGGCGAGCTGATGGAGTGGATCCCGGAATCGGCCGCCTGGCTCGACGACGCCGCGCTCCTGCGGCCGCGCTCCGGCGTCGCCCTCCAGGACGAAGCACGCGCCATCCAGACCCGCCACGACACGATCGACGACGCGATGCGTGCCGTGCGGGCCCTCCGACGGCGCGAGCAGCTGCGCGTCGCGATGGGCGCGATCCTCGGGTCCATCACGATCACCGAGCTTGCCGCTGCCCTCACGACGATCACCGACGTCACGATCCAGGCGACGCTCCGAGCGGTGCGGCGCGAGATCGTCCCGCCCGAGGACGCCGATCTCGATTTCTCGGTCATCGCGATGGGGCGCTTCGGCGGCGCCGAGCTCGGCTTCGGCTCGGATGCAGACGTCATGTACGTCTACCGCGCCAACGGTGTGGAGCCGCAGCGAGCTCAGGAACTGGCCGTCAAGCTGGTCTCGGCGCTGCGCTCGTACTCGGAGGACCAGCGCGTCCCGCTCGAGCTCGACGCCGATCTGCGTCCGGAGGGACGCAACGGACCGATCGCCCGCTCCCTCGACGCCTACGAGGAGTACTACCGCCGCTGGGCGGTGCCGTGGGAGGCGCAGGCACTGCTGCGCGCGCGAGGGATGGCAGGGAGCGTGAAGCTCATCGATGCGTTCACCCGGATGGCCGACCAGGTGCGTTATCCGGCGAGCATCGATCTCTCGGCCGTCCGCGAGATCAAGCGCATCAAGGCGCGCGTCGAGAGCGAACGGCTCCCGCAGGGAGTCGACCCGGCCCGGCACCTCAAGCTCGGACCAGGATCGCTCAGCGACGTGGAGTGGCTCGTGCAGCTTCTGCAGCTGCAGCACGCGCACGCCGTCCCCGCGATGCGCACGACGTCGACGCTCGGCGCCCTGCGAGCCGCACAGGAGGCAGGACTCATCGCCCCCGCCGCGGCCGATCGGCTCGCCGAGGCATGGCGGCTCGCCAGCCGTCTCCGCTCCGCGAACACGCTGCTGTCCGGGCAGACGAGCGACGTCCTGCCGGTGGACCGGAACAAGCTCGACGGCATCGGCAGGCTCCTCGAGTACGCACCCCGCTCGGCGACGCAGGTCGAAGAGGACTATCTGGGCACGACCCGTCGCGCGCGACGTGTGTTCGAGAAGCTCTTCTACGGCTGAGCCTGCCACCCGGCGACCGCGTCACCTGGGCCCGAGGCATCCCTCGACACAGCACGAGGGCCCCGGTCTCCCGGGGCCCTCGTGCTGCTGGAACGTGCTCAGACGCTGAAGTACAGCTCGTACTCGAACGGGTGAGGACGGGCGTTGAGCGGCTGGATCTCGTTCTCGATCTTGTATTCGATCCAGGTCTCGATCAGCTCAGGCGTGAACACGTTGCCGCGGGTGAGGAACTCGTGGTCTGCGCGCAGCGCCTCGAGCGAGTCGAGCAGCGAGTTCGGCACCTGCGGGATGTTCTTGGCCTCCTCGGGCGGCAGCTCGTAGAGGTCCTTGTCGACCGGCTCGTGCGGCTCGATGCGGTTGATGATGCCGTCGATGCCGGCCATCAGCTGCGCGGCGAACGCGAGGTACGGGTTGCCCGAGGCGTCCGGCGCGCGGAACTCGATGCGCTTGGCCTTCGGGTTGGAGCCCGTGATCGGGATGCGGACGGCCGCTGAGCGGTTGCCCGCCGAGTACACCAGGTTGACGGGGGCCTCGTAGCCCTTGACCAGTCGCTTGTACGAGTTGAGCGTCGGGTTCGTGAACGCCAGCACCGCCGGGGCGTGCGCGAGCAGGCCGCCGATGTACCAGCGAGCGGTGTCGGACAGCTGCGCGTAGCCCTTCTCGTCGAAGAACAGCGGCTTGCCCTCCAGCCACAGCGACTGGTGGGTGTGCATGCCCGAGCCGTTGTCGCCGAAGAGCGGCTTCGGCATGAAGGTCGCGACCTTGCCCCACTCGAGTGCGGTGTTCTTGACGATGTACTTGAACTTCAGGATGTCGTCGGCCGCGTGCACCATGGTGTCGAAGCGGTAGTTGATCTCGGCCTGGCCACCGGTGCCCACCTCGTGGTGCGCACGCTCGAGGTGCAGACCCGACTCGATGAGCTTGAGTGAGATGTCGTCACGCAGGTCGGCCTGCTTGTCGACGGGCGAAACGGGGAAGTAGCCGCCCTTGTACGGGGTCTTGTTGGCGAGGTTGCCGCCTTCTTCGACGCGGCCGCTGTTCCAGGCGCCCTCTTCGGAGTCCACGAAGTAGAAGCTCTGGTTCTGCTTCACCTCGTAGCGGACGTCGTCGAAGATGTAGAACTCCGCCTCGGGGGCGAAGAAGGCGGTGTCGGCGATGCCGGTCGACGCGAGGTACTTCTCGGCCTTCTTGGCGACCTGGCGCGGGTCCTTGCCGTAGATCTCACCCGTGCGCGGGTTGTAGATGTCGAAGACCATGATGAGCGTCTTCGCCTCGCGGAACGGGTCGAGGTAGGCGGTCGAGACATCGGGAATCAGCTGCATGTCCGATTCGTGGATGTTTGCGAAGCCCCGGATGGAGGAGCCGTCGAACAGCTGGCCGACGGTGAAGAACTCCTCGTCGACGGTGGCTGCCGGAATGTTGAAGTGCTGCTGCACGCCAGGAAGGTCCGTGAACCGGATGTCGAGGAACTTCACGTCCTCGTCCTTGATGAACTTCAGCACCTCGGATGAATCTTTGAACATTAAGACTCCAGAGGTAGGGCATTCGGGACCGCCCGCGCGGGGCGCGGACTTGCTGGCAACGTACCCGCAGGGGATTGCCCGGCAGTGTCACCTATGTTTCCGGCATGTTACAGGCGCCTGGATACGCTGGTGAGGTGACACAGAGCGCGCAGGACTACCCCGGGGAACGCCTCGGTCTTCCCCGGGAGGGCGTCGGATCGATCGGCCGCGTGGGCCGCCGCGTCGGCGCCCTCTTCGTGGACTACGGCGCCGCGTACCTGATCTCGGGATTCTTCGCCTGGGATCCGCTCGCCATCCTGGCGCTGTTCGCGGCGGTCCAGATCCTGTTCCTGCCTACACTGCAGGGGAGCCCGGGGCACCGGCTGTTCGGTCTGCGCCTGGTGCGGGCGGATGCCGCCGCGGGCCGCGTGGGCGGATGGGTGGGGCTCTGGCGTCCCGTCGTCCGAACGGCACTGCTCATCGTCGTCATCCCCGCGGTGATCTGGGACGCCGACCAGCGGGGCCTGCATGACAAGGTGGCCGGAACGGTGCTCGTCCGTTCTTGACCCGGCCCGGCGTCTCAGCGCGGGCGCGGTGCGCGCACCTTGGTCGGGTCGACGCCCTTCGGGATCGGCAGCGACGTGAGCGACTGCGAGACCGACTCGATGCGCTTGATCACGGCCGCCATCGTGGCTCGGTCGATCTTCTTGGGGAGCGCCTTGATCGTCGACGCGAGCTTCGCGATGGGGACCTCGCCCGGGCCGTGGCCGACGTAGAGCACCGTGATGGGCACCCCGGATGCGACGCGCTGCGCCTTGGCGCGCTCGTCGTTCACCAGGCGGGTGAGACGCCCGCGGGCGCCCTCGCCGATGATGACGACTCCGCCACGGCCCACGGCGCGGTAGACCGCCTCCTGCATCTTGGGGTTGATGCCGACCGGCATGTCGCTGGCCTGCCAGCGTCGGCCGAGCGACGTTGACAGAACGTGACCGGTCGCGCCCGGCATCCCGTCGATCTTCTTGTACATCGCGCGCGTCGACATACGCGTCATGGTCATGAGTGAGCCGAGGATGCCGAGCATGAGGCCCGTGATGCCCCACAGCACGACGCTCCACGGTGCCACGGGGGGAATCGCGAACCCGACGCCCACTCCTACGGCGATGCCGAGCAGGAGGATGCCGGCCAGCAGGAACGGAAGCCAGCGGAACTCCTTCTGCGTGAAGGTGTAGAGGGTGCGGATCTGCGAGAAGAAGCCGGGGCGCTTCTCGGGAGCGGTACTGCGGGCGGCCATGCTCCCAGCCTACCTTTTGCGCCGCCTCGGCTCCGCTCCTCCACAGGCGCCGTCTCCCGCTGTTCGCCCACAGCTTCGCGCCGTCGAGCCGTCCGCGCGATGTCGAGCATCAAGACTGGCGACGTGACTGCCGAAGACCCCTTGAGCTCGCCGTACCGGACCGTGCGCGCCGTGCGTGCTCCCGAGGACGGACCGTGGCCGGGCCGGCTCGTGCGCACAGCCGAAGGCGAGACGCGCGTACTCGTGGATGCCGCCGTGTTCGCCAGCGCCTGGAGCGGGTGGGACGCGGCGCCCGGAGGTCATGTGCTGTCACCGCTGGATGTCGTCCGCCGGGTCGACGGGCACGATGTTGTCCTCCCGGTGTGCACGGAGCCTCTCGAGGTGTTCCTTCGTCGCCGTGCGAGCCGCATGCCGCTCCGCCCGGGCGAGGCGGTGACGCTCGCCGTGAGCGTGCTGCGGGGCTGCGCCGAGCTGGCGGCGAACCTCGACACGAAGGGGGAGTGGTGGCTCGACGATGCCGGCCGCCCGGTGCTCGCGCCGGATCTCTCGGCCCGCCGGGCGCTGGATGCCGCCGCCGAGGCCCTCGGCTCGCTCGTGGTCGATCCTCCGCTGGACCGCGCGTGGGACGACGCGCGTCGAGCGATCGGCGCCGAGCGGGTCGCGCTGGGCGACCTGCTCGAGGCCGAGGACGCCCTGTTCGCAGCGGCGGCCCCAGAGCCGCTCACCACGGTGACGTTGAGCCCGCGCAGTGCTGCGGAGACGACCCAGCTGTCGCGGGATCGCATCGAGGTGCCCGCACAGGAACGCCCACGCCCCACGTGGCAGATGCTCGTCGGCCACGTGGACGCCGATCTTGCCGACACGGTGTCGCGCGTCACGACCGGGCTGTGGCGGCGGGCGCGCGGCCCGCAACGCCCGAGACGGCGCGCGCCGTGGATCCTCGGTGGTGCGGTCGCCGCCGCGGTCCTCGCCGGCGGGACGCTGTGGCCCGCAGCCGGGGGCGAGATCACCGCGACGGACGGCGAGACGCAGTCCGGGCCGTCCCGGCCCGATTCGTCAGGCTCGACCGCAGTGGAAGGGATGCCCGTACCCTCGGCCTCGACTACGCCGTCCGATCCCGCGGTGGAAGTGGAACCGCCGGATCTCGCGATGGTCGCATCGGCGCTGCTCGACGAGCGCACCGCGTGCGGGGGTGAACTCGAATGTCTTGTGACCGTTCTCGCGGATCCTTCGACGCCGTTCGGAGGCGGCGCCATCGATCTGCCGTCTTCCGCGCGGGTCGTGACCCTGCTGGACGACTTCGGAGACGTCGCCGTGCTGCGGGTCGACGCGGGCGACGGCTCGCAGCCTGCGCAGCTGACCGTGCTGGTGCGCCAGGACGAGAAATGGCTGCTGCGCGACGTCCATGACGTCGCGCAGCAGCCCTAGCCGGTACGCGGGCGGGGGTCAGATGCCGAGCTGAGCCTGGAAGTCGGCCGCCTCGAGCCGTGCCTTGACGGCACCGAGGAAGCGGGCGGCGTCCGCCCCGTCGATGATGCGGTGATCGTACGACAACGCCAGGTAGACGTAGGAACGCACCGAGATCGCGTCCTTGCCGTCGACCACGACCACACCCGGCTTCTTGACGACGGCGCCGAGCCCGAGGATCGCCGACTGCGGCAGGAACACGATCGGGGTGTCGAAGAGCGCCCCGCGCGAACCCGTGTTCGTCAGCGTGAAGGTGCCTCCGGCGAGCTCGTCGGGCTTCAGCTTGTTGTCGCGCGTGCGGGCGGCCAGGTCGGCGATCTCGCGGGCGAACTGCGCGAGATTCTTGCCTGCGGCATCCTTCACCACCGGAGTCAGCAGACCCCGTTCGGTGTCCACCGCGATGGAGATGTTCTCGCTCGCGGGGTACACGATGTCGTTGCCGTCGACGGTGGCGTTGACGATCGGGTACGCCTGCAGCGCCTCGACTGCCGCCACCGCGAAGAACGGCAGGAACGACAGCTTGTCGCCGGTCTTGGCCTGGAAGTCGGCCTTGACCGCGTCGCGGTAGGCCGCGAGCTTCGTCACGTCGACCTCGACCACCGTCGTGAGCTGAGCGGTCGCCTGCATCGAGGCCACGGCACGCTCGGCGATGACCTTGCGCAGGCGCGACATCGGCTGGGTGGTGCCGCGCAGCGGCGAGACCTCGAGCGGTGCGGGGTCAGGGGCGGCCGCCGCGGCAGGAGCGGGTGCGGATGCCGCCTCCGCCGCCTTGAGGACGTCCTCTTTGCGGATTCGTCCTCCGACGCCGGTGCCCTTCACCTTCGCGAGGTCCACGCCCTGCTGCTGCGCCAGTCGACGCACGAGCGGAGTCACGTAGGCGACGCCGTCCGAGTCGTCCGAGGCTCCGAGCCCGGAAGCGGCAGGTGCCGGAGTCGCTGGAGCAGGTGCGGGGGCCGGCGCCTGCGCGGCCTGTGCCGTCGGGGCAGGTGCCGGAGCGGCTTCCGCAGCCGGAGCCGGAGCGGGAGCCGGGGCGGCGGGAGCGGGTGCCGCGGCCGGTGCGGGAGCCTCCGGTGCTGCCGGGGCGGGCGCTGCCGCCGGAGCCTCTGCTGCGGGAGCGGCGGCGCCCGCCTCACCGATACGGGCGAGCGGCGAGCCGACGGCGATCGTCTCGTCCTCCTGGACGAGGATCTCCTGGAGCACTCCGGCGAAAGGTGAGGGAATCTCGGTGTCGACCTTGTCGGTCGAGATCTCGAGCAGCGGCTCGTCGACCGCGACGTCGTCGCCGACCTTCTTGAGCCAGCGGGTCACGGTTCCCTCCGTGACGCTCTCGCCGAGCTCGGGGAGGACGACGTCCTTGCCGCCGGCGGCGGGCGCAGCGGGCGCGGGGGCCTCTGCAGCGGGTGCCTGCGCGGCGGGGGCCGCGGCCTCGGCCGCGGGCGCCTCTGAGGCGGCTTCCGCAGCGGGAGCGGCCGCAGGCTCTGCCGCTTCGGCGGCCGGTGCCTCGGGCGCGGCCTGCGCACCGGAGCCGTCGCCGATCTTGGCCAGCACGGCACCCACTTCGACGGTCTCGTCCTCCTGGACCAGGATCTCCTCGATCACACCGCTGACGGGCGACGGGATCTCCGTGTCGACCTTGTCCGTGGAGATCTCGAGCAGGCCCTCGTCCGCCTGGACCGTGTCGCCGACCTTCTTGAGCCAGCGGGTGACCGTTCCCTCTGTGACGCTCTCACCGAGAGCGGGGAGGACCACGGAAGTGCTCATGACGATGTCTCCTTCGGAATGGATATCGGATCTAGCTTAGTGATGGCGAGAGCGCCCCTGGGCGTCACAGCGCGTGCAGCGGTTTGCCCGCGAGCGCGAGGAAGGCCTCGCCCAGGGCCTCGCTCTGCGTCGGGTGTGCGTGGACCAGGGGTGCGATGTCTTCGGGGTGCGCCTCCCAGCCCACGGCGAGCTGGCCCTCGGTGATGAGTTCGCCGACCCGGTCGCCGATCAGGTGCACTCCCAGCACGGGGCCGTCCTTGGCGCGCACGACCTTCACCAGACCGCTCGTGCCGAGGATCTCGCTCTTGCCGTTGCCCGCGAGGTTGTACTCGTACGCCACGATGCCGTCTGCGCCGTGGGCTTCCGCCGCCTGTGCCTCGGTGAGCCCCACGGAAGCGACTTCGGGGTGGCTGTAGGTCACCTTCGGAATCTGGGTATCCGGCACCACCGCGGGGGACAGGCCTGCGATCTCTTCGGCGACGAAGATGCCCTGCTGGAACCCGCGGTGCGCCAGCTGCAGTCCCGGCACGATGTCGCCGACCGCCCAGATGTGGTCGACTCCGGTGCGCAGGCGCTCGTCGGTGATGACGAAGCCGCGATCGAGGGTGACGCCCGCCTCTTCGTACCCGAGATCGCCCGTCGCCGGGCCGCGCCCGACCGCGACCAGAAGGTAATCCGCCTCGAAGCTCTTCCCGTCCTCGAGCGTCACGGTCACGGTGTCGGCAGTCTGCGTCGCCGACTGGAAGCGCACCCCCAGGGACGAGGCGATCCCGCGACGGCGGAACGCTCGTTCCAGTCCCTTGCTCAGCGCGATGTCCTCATTCGGGACGAGGTGGTCCAGCGCCTCGACGATCGTGACCTCGGCGCCGAAGGACCGCCAGACGCTGGCGAACTCCACGCCGATGACCCCGCCGCCCAGGATGAGGACCCGGCGGGGGATCTCGTCGAGCTCCAGGGCGTGCTCGCTCGTCAGGATCCGCCCGCCGATCTCGAGACCGGGCAGGGTGCGGCTGTACGAGCCGGTGGCGAGGACGACATCCGCGCCGCGGTAGAGGTCGTCGCCCACTCGGACCGCCGGTCCGGCCTCGAGTCGCCCCTCGCCGTGCACGACGGTGATGCCGCGGGCCTTGACCAGGCCCTCGAGGCCCTTGAACTTCTTCGCGACGATGCCCTCGCGATACGCGCGGACCCCCGCCGGGTCGACGCCGTCGAAGGATGCACGGATGCCGATGGCCGAGGCATCCCGAGCCAGGTCGGCGACCTCGGCGGCGTGCAGCAGGGCCTTGGTCGGGATGCAGCCGCGATGCAGGCAGGTGCCGCCGACCTTGTCCTTCTCGACCAGCGCCACGGTCTTGCCCAGCTCGGCGGCACGCAGGGCCGCGGCGTATCCTCCGCTTCCGCCGCCCAGGATCACGAGGTCGAAGCTGTGGTCGGTCATCAGGACTCCTCTGCAAGGGCCAGGCGGATGAGGCTGCGGACCGTGGCTGCTGTCGGCCCCTTGTCGATGTAGCCGTACGCGCCGCCCTTGTTCATGCCGACCCCGGCGATGTCCAGGTGCACCCACGGGATGCGCGGGGCGTCGGCCTCCTCGCCGACACGTCCGACGAAGTGCTGCAGGAAGAGGCCTGCGAACAGCGATCCTCCCGCCGGGTCGCCGATCTTGGCGTTCTGCAGATCGGCGATCGGCGAGTCCAGCTCGTCGACCATGTGGGGCGGCAGCGGCAGCTGCCAGGCCGGCTCGCCCGCTTCGGCCGCGGCGGCGAGGTACTCGGCCACCGCGTCGTCGTCGCCCATGACGCCGGCGTGGCGGGTGCCCAGGGCGATCGTGATCGCGCCCGTCAGAGTGGCGACGTCGATCAGCAGGTCGGGCTGCTCGCGGCTGGCGGCGACCAGTCCGTCCGCGAGGACCAGACGCCCCTCGGCGTCGGTGTTGAGCACCTCGACGGTCGTCCCGTCCAGCATGCGCAGCACATCCCCGGGCCGCGTGGCGCGACCGGACGGCATGTTGTCGGCGATGCAGAGCCACGCGGTGAGCTTCACGGGTGCGCCGATGGCCGCGACGCCGCGCAGGACGGCCAGGGCGGTCGCCGCGCCGCACATGTCGTACTTCATTCCCACCATCGATGCGGCGGGTTTGAGGGACAGTCCGCCGGTGTCGAAGGTGATGCCCTTGCCCACGAGCGCGATATGTCGCCGAGCATCGCTCGGCGCGTACTCGAGTCGTACCAGGCGCGGCGGGCGATCAGATCCCTGCCCGACGCCGAGGATGCCCCCGTAGCCCTGCTCCCGGAGGGCGACCTCGTCGAGCACCTCCACGGTCACCGCGAGGTTCTCGACCGACTCCGCGGCCCGCTGGGCGAAATCGGCGGGGCCGAGCCATTCGGCCGGCGTGGAGACGAGATCCTTCACCAGCGCGACCGCGGCGGCCGTCTCGGTGACGACGGTCAGCGCCGCGTCATCGGCGGGAGCCGTGCCGTGCACGATCACGCGTGACGCACGTGCCTTCGGGGGCTCGGTCTTGTACCCGTCGAAGCGGTAGCCGCCGAGAGCGGCGCCTTCGGCCGCCGCCGTCCACAGCTCTGGATCCGCATAGGGCGTCGCAACCGCGACGGCCGTGAAACCGGTCAGGATCCGAATCGCCGCACCGACCGCATCGCGCAGGGCCGAGGCATCCGGCGTGGCTCCCGTGCCCACCACGGCGAGTGGTCGCGTCGTGACCTCCGGGGCGTAGACGCGGACGAGGCTCCCCACACCACCTGTGAATCCGACCGTCAGCAGGGCGTCCCGAAGCCCGGGCCATTCGGCGAGATCGGGGGCCTCGTCGCCCTCGAGCGGGGGAAGCCCCAGCACGAGCGCGTCGGCGTCGGTCTCTCGGATCGGAACGGTGCGGTACTCGAGGTCGGGAAACGACATGACGTCCATCCTAGGGACGCGACGTGTTCGCTCTGAGCGCCACGGCCGCGGCCCGCCCCGCACCCGGTGCTCGTAGCATGGAGCCATGCCCTTCCCAGGTCCGCTTTTCGAGCGCTCGGCCTCTGCACCGCCGGTCCCGCGCGGGCTGCCACTGGTCATCGCGCTCACGGGTTTCACCGATGCGGGCAGCGCGGTGAGCCGAGTGATCGACTACTTCCGCGACGAACTGTCGCCGACGCCGCTGGTGGTCTTCTCGAACGACGCGCTGCTGGACTACCGCGCGCGCCGCCCCGTCGTCTCGTTCGAGAAGGACCACCTGACGGACTACCGCCCGCAACGGCTCGAACTCTCGTTCGCGCACGACGCGCTCGGCCAGCCGTTCCTGCTGCTCGCGGGCTACGAGCCGGACTTCGGGTGGGATGCCTTCGCGCAGGCCGTGGTCGATTTCGTCGACGCGTACGGCATCTCGACCGTGACGTGGGTGCACGCGATACCCATGCCCGTCCCGCACACGCGACCGATCGGCACCACGGTCAGCGGTACCCGCGCCGAGCTCACCGAGGCGCACTCCGTGTGGCAGCCCCACACGCAGGTCCCGGCGACGGCGGGGCACCTGCTCGAGTACCGCCTGTCGGCGGCGGGCGTGCGCATCGCCGGATTCGTGCTGCTGGTGCCGCACTATCTGGGAGACACCGAGTACCCCGCGGCAGCCCTGGCGGCGCTGGACAGCCTCACCGTGGCAACCGGCCTCGTCTTCGCCGGTGATGAGCTGCGCGATGAGAACCGCGACTATCTGGCGAAGGTCGGAGAACAGATCGAAGGCAGCGAAGAGCTCGCTCGGATGGTGCAGGGGCTCGAGGAGCGCTACGACGCCTATATGGCGGGATCGACGCTGGCCACACCCATGATCCATACCGGCGATCTGCCCAGTGCGGACGAGCTCGCCGCAGAACTGGAGCGGTTCCTGGCCACACGGCCCGGCGACGACGACAAACGCGGCATCTGATCCGGAATGCCACGACCCCGGCGGGCGTTCTCTCCTTGCAGAAACAGAGGTGCGCCATGTCGGCAGGGGTGATGCTGGCGGCGCACGGCAAGTATGAGATACTGGATGCCCTGACCCGTTGTCAACCGTCTCGGTGAGGCTTCTCATCGAAACGTGGACTTGACAAGGGTCTTACTAGTGTCCGAAATCGACCGGGGCGTGAGGCGCACGCCCACCGGTGAAAGGCGAAACGTGACTCCAGGCACGAACACCAAGGCCCGAGCGGCCGCGAAGGACACCGAGGCGGAGGAGACGACGCCCGTTGCGACCAAGGCAGCGGCGAAGGCCCCCGCCAAGAAGGCGGCCGCCAAGGGGAAGGCGACCTCCAAGACCGCTTCCAAGCGCGCCGCGAAGACAGACGACGAGTTCGAGGACGACGTCGAAGAGATCGACGAGGACGTCGAACTCGAGGCGACCGACGACGTCGCCGAGGTCACCGCGGACGATGACGCCGAGCAGCCCGCGAAGGGCGATGCGAAGGCCGCGGGCGATGCCGCCGGCGCGACCGAGGACGAGGACGAGGACGAGGAGAGCACCAAGCCGGCGTTCACGGAGCCTCTCCCGACCGGTGCGATCGTCATCTCGTCGAGCGACGAGGATGACGTTCCTGTCTACTCGACCCAGATCACCGGTGCGACCGCCGACCCGGTCAAGGACTACCTCAAGCAGATCGGAAAGGTGCCACTGCTGAACGCGGCCGAAGAGGTCGAGCTCGCGATGCGCATCGAGGCCGGCCTGTTCGCCGAAGAGAAGCTGTCGCACATGTCGGCGGCCGAGAAGTCGTCCCAGCTGGGGCTGGACCTGCAGTGGGTGGCGCGTGACGGCCAGCGTGCCAAGAGCCACCTGCTCGGTGCGAACCTGCGCCTCGTCGTCTCGCTCGCCAAGCGGTACACGGGTCGCGGCATGCAGTTCCTGGACTTGATCCAGGAGGGCAACCTCGGACTGATCCGCGCCGTCGAGAAGTTCGACTACACCAAGGGCTTCAAGTTCTCGACGTACGCGACGTGGTGGATCCGCCAGGCGATCACGCGGGCCATGGCAGACCAGGCTCGCACGATCCGCATCCCGGTGCACATGGTCGAGGTCATCAACAAGCTGGCCCGCGTGCAGCGGCAGATGCTGCAGGACCTGGGGCGCGAGCCCACTCCCGAGGAGCTGAGCCGCGAGCTCGACATGACCCCCGAGAAGGTCATCGAGGTGCAGAAGTACGGCCGCGAGCCGATCTCGCTGCACACGCCTCTCGGTGAGGACGGCGACAGCGAGTTCGGTGATCTCATCGAGGACACCGAGGCTGTCGTCCCGGCCGACGCGGTGGGCTTCACGATGCTGCAGCGCCAGCTCGAGTCGCTCCTGGACTCGCTCTCGGAGCGCGAAGCGGGTGTCATCCGCATGCGCTTCGGGCTCGGCGACGGTCAGCCCAAGACGCTCGACCAGATCGGCGACACGTTCGGTGTGACCCGTGAGCGGATCCGCCAGATCGAGTCCAAGACCATGGCCAAGCTCCGGCATCCGTCACGATCGCAGTCGCTGCGGGACTACCTCGAGTGAGTGAGGCGAACGCCGGCAAGGCGCTCACCGTCTCGATCGAGGGCTCGTCGTACGCCCGCATCCCGATCCGTACGCGGGTCGTGATGCCGGGCGACGACCTGGACGCCTTCGTGCGGGAGTACGCCGAGGAGATCGTCCTTCCGGGCGACCTCCTGTTCGTCACCGAGAAGATCGTGGCGATCACGCAGGGGCGCTCCTACCTCGTCGAGGAGATCAAGCCCCGCCGGCTCGCGCTGTTCCTCTCCAAGTACGTCACTCGTACCCCGTACGGCATCGGCCTCGGCATGCCCGAGACCATGGAGATGGCCCTGCGCGAGTGCGGCACGATCCGCATCCTGTTCGCGGCGGCGGTGTCCGCCGTCACGAAGGCGTTCGGACGCAAGGGTGACTTCTACCGCATCGCCGGCGACAAGGCCCGCGCGATCGACGGGCCGACCAGCGGCACCATCCCGCCCTACAACAAGGCCGTCGTCCTCGGCCCGGAGCGCCCGCGCGAGGTCGCGGCTCACTTGAAGAGCCTGCTCGGCGACGTCCCCGAGGTCGCCGTGGTCGACATCAACGACCTCGGCGGCAACATCCTGGGCTCGACGCTCGACAGGGCGGGGGAGAAGCGCCTGGTGGCGATCCTGAAGGACAACCCGCTGGGTCAGGGTCACGAATCCACCCCGCTCGGCGTCGTCCGCGCCGTCAGCGCGTAACGCACGACCACCTCGCCGCCGTCAAGTGCTTCCACGCCGGTTCGCTCGAAGGCGATGGTTCGCGGATCGAGATCGCCCGGGAGACGGATCACCGCCGGGCCGCCCGGCGCACCTGAGACGACGGGCTCGACCATGAGGACGAGTTCATCGGCGAGGCCTGCGGCGATGAGCGCGCCGTTGAGCCGGCCGCCGCTGTCTGTGCGGACATGGCGCGCCCCCTCGTCGGCGTGCAGGCGCTCCAGTGCCCGAGCGAGGTCAACGCGGCCCTCTCCCACGACCCACGTACGGATTCCTCGCCGCCCGAGGTAGTCGCGGTACTCGGCCGGTGTCGCGGCGGATGTCAACACGAGGATGTCGCGATACCACGGCTGGGCGAGGGCGTGAATCCAGTTCCGCACCCGCCCGGCCGAATCGGGCACCACGAGAAGCGGGCGCGGCTCGGTCACGAGCGATTCGAAGCCCTCCACGATCGGAAGGCGTTCCGGCGCGCGCAATTCCACGAACTGATCGCGCTCGGGCTCTTCCGGCCCGAAGGCGAGCGCGGTCGCACTGCCCATCAGCACGACGTCGGCCGGGATCTCGAACCCGTAGCGGTAGTAGACGCGCGGGTCGTTCTCGTACCCGGCGATGCGGCCGTCGATGCTGACGGCGTTGTAGATCACAACATGCGGTCGAGGCATGCCGAAAGGGTACGACGCGCCTCCGACGCCGTCAGAAGCCGATCGCGGCGCGGTAGCGAGGCTTGTGCCCGGTGCGGATGCCGGTGACGCTGGGCTTGTTCTCGTAGACGCCGGCGCCCCAATTGCCCTCCACGAGGACGGGGCCGTCGGGGGTGACCACGATGTCCCATCCGACGTACTGCACTTGCGGCACGACGCGCGCCACCTCGTCGACGAACGTGCGCACCTGCTCGATCATCGGCAGCTGGAAGTCTGCGATGACGAAGTCGCTGTCGGGGTGCCGCTCATGGACGTGGCCGTGCGAGTCGTAGCCGGGGCCGACGGCCTTTCCATCGTCGTCGAGCATCGTGTAGAAGCCGCCGAACGTCATCTGATCGCTCACCGCGCCACGACCGAACTTCTGGGCGATGGCGAGGATGTGCGTCTGCCGGCCGTCGAAGAACGCCGTCACGCGGGTGGTGTTGACCGTTCCGGGGCAGACAGCCGCGAGGTCCGCGTGCTGGCGGATCACCTCTTCGATCAGCAGCTCGCCGCGCTCGAGCAAGCCGCGGTGGAAAGCATCCCAGTCCTCCACCTCTGATGCGCGATAGCGGTGCACACCCGTTCCTGCCTGGCCCACCGGCTCCTTCGTGACCACGGTGCCGTGCCCCTCGACGAACGCGCGCACGGCATCCCGGTTGCCCGGTTCGACGACCATCCAGTCGCGGCGCAGGAAGTCGCTGAAGACCCGGTCGAACTCGATCTTGTCCTGGAAGATGTGACGGAAGTCGGGATGGTCGTACTTCTGCGACAGCTGATTCGACACCGGATGCGTCATGTAGGTCTCGCGCTCGGCCCGGTTGAGGATCGCGAAGTCGTAGTCGACGTAGTCCTGGAAGCCCACCTGGCGGAAGCCCGCCGACCAGAGCATGTCGACGAGCACCGCGGGCATCCAGCGGCCGTGATCGCGCGCGCTCTCTCTGGCGCGGGCGAACACCGACCCCACGTCGATGCGGCGGGCTCGGCCGGCGAGGTAGCGAAGGCGGGGCGCGAGGCCGAGGCCGTGAGAGGGCATGCGTACTCCGGGTCGGGAACGGGGGACCCGGATAGTCTAAAGGCGTGAGTTCCCCCGACCCTGGCCCCGACGTGTGGGCGGAGGGAGCCGCACCTCTCAGCTCGCCGGTGGCGTGGATCTCGCGCGCGGCGCTTGCTGCGAACGCGCGGGCAGCTCGGAGCGAAGGCATCCGTCTCTTCTCTCCTGCGGTCATGGCGGCGGATGCCTGGGGTCATGGCGCGGACCTCGTGGCCGAGGTGCTCGCGGCCGAGGGCTTCAGCGCCGCGGGAGACCCGGGCACACCCGCTGCCGGCGCCGAACCTCCGATCGCGCAGCGCCGCGCGGCCATCGCGCCCGAGACGCTCTTCGGCCTGCCGGATGCCCGCCCCGCGCAGCCCGCGATGCGGATGACGGGAACCGTGCTGTCGGTCAAGGATCTGCGCGCCGGCGAGGGCGTCTCGTACGGCTACGCCTATCGCGCTCCCGCAGACACCCGCGTGGCGCTTGTCACCGGCGGGTACGCGCAGGGGATCGTGCGCGCGCTCGGCGGCGCGGTCGAGGTCGCCATCGGCGCGCGGCGGCATCCGATCATCGGGCGCGTCGCGATGGACGTGTGCGTCGTGGAGATCCGGGATGCCGCGGTCCGGCGAGGAGATGGGGTGGTGTTCTTCGGCGACCCGGCCCGCGGCGAGCCCTCGGTCCGCGATTGGGCGCGGGTGACGGCAATGTCCGTCATGGAGCTCATCACGACCGCGGGGCTCCGCGCTGTCCGTCAGGTGGCGCCATGACGGCACGACTCCACGTCGACCTCGCGGCACTCGCGGCGAACATCGCCCGGGTGCGCGCGACCGTGAGCCCGGCGGATCTCATGCTCGTCGTGAAGGACGACGCCTACGGGCACGGGCTGGAGCCGGTCGTGCGTCGGGCCCAGGCCTCGGGGGTCGAATGGTTCGGGGCGTTCGACGTGCGCACCGGCGGCGCCGTGCGCGCCACGGCGGGCGATGATGCCCGCATCTTCGCGTGGATCGCGGCCTCTCGGGCCGACCTCGATGCGGCCCTCGCCGCCCGGCTCGACATGGGCGTCGGCGACGCGGAGCTGCTCGAGGAACTCGCGGATGCCGCGCGTGAAGCCCGCGCGACGGCACGCGTGCACCTGAAGATCGACACGGGACTGCACCGCAACGGCGTGCGTCCGGAGGCCTGGCCCGCGTTCGTGGCGCGGGCCGCCGAACTCGAGGCCGAGGGGGCGATCGAGGTGGTGGGCGTGTGGAGCCACATCGCCGAGGCGTCCGACGCCGAAGACGACCAGGCTCGAGCCGTCTACGAGGCGGCGCTGCGCGAAGCGGCCTCCGCGGGTCTGCGGCCTACGAAGCGTCATCTCGCCGCCAGCGCGGCCTCGTTCGCGCGCCCCGAGTTCCGCTACGACATGGTCCGCGTCGGGGCATTCTGCTATGGCATCCGCTCCGCCGGCGGTCCGTCGGCCGCGAAGCTCGGGCTCGTGCCCGCCGCTCGACTCCAGGCCGACGTGGTGGCCGTCGATGCCGACGACGTGCGGATCGGGATCGGCGCGCTGGACGGGATCCCCTCGTCGCTCCGAGGACGCGCGACGGTCGGGACACCGGCGGGCCGACGCGCTCTGCGCGTCGTCGGGGAATCGGACTCGGTGGTCGAGGCCTGGCCGGGTGCGGCCGTCGGCGACATCGTGACCGTCTTCGGGCCGGGTCTGCAGGACGAGCCGACGGCGACCGATCTCGCCGAACTGATCGGCACCATCGGCGAGGAGATCGCCGTCAGGGTCTCGCCGCTCGTGCCCCGGCTGTACGACGGGGCCTGACGGACGTCAGACCGATTCGGTCAGGCGAGCAGTCTCGTCGTGCCACGACGTGGCGATCGAGCGCAGCTTCTCTTCGTACTTGCGTCCGTGGTGCGCGCAGAACAGCAGTTCGCTGCCGTTGACCTCCGCGGCGATGTACGCCTGTGCACCACACGAATCGCAGCGATCCGCCGCGGTGAGACGGTACTCGAGGAGGGCGCCCTGCTCTGGGGTTGTCGATAGCGTGTTCATCTCGTTGCCTCCTCGTATGCGTAGAACTCCGTCGCGGTCATGAAATACAACCACGCCCAGGTTCGGAGAATGCCCGGAAGCCTCCACATTTCGCTGAGCGCGTACGGACAGGGGCGCGGACGCGTGTCGCCGCAGGGGTGGTCTCGACCGCGATTACGATGAGAGATTGTGACCTCCGAGTACTCCGCCCATCATCTGCAGGTGCTCGAGGGGCTCGAGGCGGTCCGCAAGCGCCCGGGCATGTACATCGGATCGACGGACTCGCGCGGGCTCATGCACTGCCTGTGGGAGATCATCGACAACGCCGTCGACGAGGCCCTGGGCGGCTTCGGCACGCGGATCGACGTCGTCCTCCACGCCGACGGCAGCGTCGAAGTCCGCGACCGCGCCCGTGGCATCCCGGTGGACATCGAGCCGCGCACGGGCCTCTCCGGTGTGGAGGTCGTGTTCACGAAGCTCCACGCGGGCGGCAAGTTCGGCGGCGGCTCGTACGCCGCGTCCGGCGGGCTCCACGGTGTCGGCGCCTCCGTGGTCAACGCCCTGTCCGAGCGGCTGGACGTCGAGGTCGACCGCGGGGGCAAGACCTGGGGAATGTCGTTCCATCGCGGCGAGCCCGGCATCTTCGCGAACGGCAGCCCGAGCTCCGCCTTCACACCCTTCGAGAAGAGCTCCGAGCTCCGGGTCGTCGGCAAGGCCGCCCGCGGCGTCACCGGCACGCGCATCCGCTACTGGGCCGACCCGCAGATCTTCACCAAGGACGCCGCATTCAACGTGCAGGAGCTCGAGCAGCGAGCCCGCCAGACCGCGTTCCTCGTACCCGGGCTCGAGATCGTCATCAGCGATGAGCGCGGCGAGGAGCCCGTCGAGACGAGCTTCCGCTTCGACGGCGGCATCTCGGAGTTCACCGAGTTCCTCGCTCCCGACAGCGCCATCACCGACACATGGCGACTGACCGGCTCCGGAACCTTCACCGAGACGGTGCCGGTGCTGCAGGCCTCGGGTGCGATGGTGCCCACCGAGATCGAGCGCGAGTGCCAGGTCGACGTCGCGGTGCGCTGGGGCACCGGCTACGAGACGGTCACGCGGTCCTTCGTCAACATCATCGCGACGCCCAAGGGGGGCACCCACCAGTCCGGCTTCGAGCAGGCGCTGATGAAGGTGCTGCGCACGCAGGTCGAGCAGAACGCACGCCGCCTGAAGGTGGGCACAGACAAGCTGGAGAAGGACGACATCCTCGCGGGGCTCACCGCGGTGCTGACGGTGCGTCTGCCCGAGCCTCAGTTCGAGGGCCAGACCAAGGAGGTCCTCGGCACACCGGCCGTCCGCCAGATCGTCACGAACGTCGTCAGCCGCGAGCTCACGGCCCGGTTCACATCTCCCAAGCGCGACGACAAGGCGCAGACCGCGCTGCTGCTGGACAAGGTGGTCTCCGAGATGAAGGCGCGCATCTCCGCGCGCACCCATAAGGAGACCCAGCGACGCAAGAACGCGCTCGAGTCCTCGTCGCTGCCGGCGAAGCTGGCCGACTGCCGGTCGACGGACGTGGCGGAGTCCGAGCTGTTCATCGTCGAGGGCGACTCCGCCCTCGGCACCGCCAAGCTGGCGCGCAACAGCGAGTACCAGGCGCTGCTGCCCATCCGGGGCAAGATCCTCAACGTGCAGAAGGCGTCCGTCAGCGACATGCTCTCCAACGCCGAGTGCGCCGCGATCATCCAGGTGATCGGTGCTGGATCGGGCCGATCGTTCGACCTCGACACGGCCCGCTACGGCAAGATCATCCTGATGAGCGACGCCGATGTCGACGGCGCGCACATCCGGACGCTCCTTCTCACGCTGTTCTTCCGCTACATGCGCCCCCTGATCGACGACGGCCGCGTCTACGCGGCCGTCCCGCCGCTGCATCGCGTGGTGGTGATGAACCCGGGCACCAAGCCGAACGAGACGATCTACACGTACTCGGAGCAGGAGCTGCACGCGTTGCTCACCAAGCTCACCAAGTCCGGCAAGCGCTGGCAGGAGCCGGTGCAGCGGTACAAGGGCCTCGGCGAGATGGATGCCGACCAGCTCGCGACCACCACGATGGATCGTGCCGGCCGTACGCTGCGACGCGTGCGGATGCAGGATGCCGAGGCTGCGGCATCCGTCTTCGAACTGCTCATGGGCAACGACGTCGCGCCCCGCAAAGAGTTCATCGTCGACTCCAGCGACCGCCTCGCGCGGGACCGCATCGACGCGTGACGCTGTTCGCGCTGGGGGCAGTCGCTACCGCACGCCGGTGCCCACCGCGCCGATGACGCCGTCCAGCGGCACGCCCGAGGCGTCCCGCTTCGCACCAGCGGGCGGCAACGCGCGCGTCGCGCCATCGGTGCCCACGGCGCGCGGATCGGTGCCGGCCCATGCGAGCGTCAGCGCGTCCTCGCCCTTCAGCAGGCGCTGAGCGCGCACTCCACCGGTAGCCCGGCCCTTCGCGGGGAACTCGCTGAAGAGCGAGACCTTGGCGCTGCCGGCATCCGTCCCCGCCAGGGCGGTCGTGGAGCCGGCGACGGTGACGACCACGGCCTCGAAGTCGGAGGGTCCGACCACATCGAACGCGATCACCTGGGCGCCGTCGCTGAGGCGGATCCCTGCCATGCCCCCCGCCGATCGCCCCTGCGGCCGAACTGACGAGGCATCGAAGCGCAGCAGCTGTGCATCGCTGGCGACGAACACCAGCTCGGCGCCGTCCGATGCGGGCGCTGCACCCACGACGCGATCGCCGTCCCTCAGCGCGATGATCTCGATGTCGTGCTTCGTACCGAGCTCGGTAGCCGAGACGCGTTTGACGATGCCCTGCTGCGTGCCGATCGCGATGGGAGGCGCCTCGGTGAGGGGCACCAGTGCGACGACATGCTCGCCGCCGGACAGCCCGAGGTACTGGTCGGCACGCGTGCCCGCAGCCAGCTGGACGGAATTGCCGGGAACCGAGGGAAGGTCGACAGGCGAGAAGCGGATGAGGCGACCCGCGCTGGTCACTGCTCCGACGTCCCCGCGCGTGGTCGAATCGACCGCCGAGCGGACGGCGTCGTGCTTGGATCGCCGCGACGGCGGCACGATCCCGCCGCCCGCGGCGTCGGCCGCAAGCGCCGCCCGGACCATGCGTCCGGTGGCCGAGAGGAAGACGCGGCACGGCTCGTCGGCGATCTGCAGGTCCGCTGCAGCCGCGGCGGCGCGCGAGCGCGGCGCCACGGGGCCGCCGTTGAGCAACAGCGTTCGTCTCGGCGTGCCGAACTGCTCGGCGGTGGCATCGAGTTCGCGGGCCACCTGCGCGCGCAGCAGCACATCACTGGCGAGCAGCGTCTCGAGTTCGGCGATCTCGGCCTTGAGCTTGTCTCGCTCGGCCTCGAGCTCGATGCGCGAGAACTTGGTGAGTCGACGCAGGCGCAGTTCGAGGATGTACTCCGCCTGCGGATCGGACAGGTCGAACACGTCCATCAGGCGTGTGCGTGCCTGCTCCCCGTCATCGGACGTGCGGATGACCTGGATCACCTCGTCGATGTCGAGGATCGCGATCAGGAGCCCCTCGACGAGGTGCAGTCGCTCCTTGCGGCGTGCCAGGCGGAACTGGCTGCGACGCGTCACGACGCTCAGACGGTGGTCGAGGTAGACCTGCAGAAGCTCCTTGAGCCCCAGGGTCTGCGGCTGACCCTCGACCAGGGCGACGTTGTTGATGCTGAAGGAGTCTTCGAGCGGCGTGAGGCGGTACAGGTGCTCGAGCACCGCCTGCGGGTCGAACCCGGTCTTGATGCCGATGACGAGCCGCAGGCCCTTGTGCCGATCCGTGAGGTCGGTGACGTCGGCGATGCCCTGCAGCTTCTTGGCCGTCACCGCGTCTTTGATCTTCTCGATGATCCGCTCGGGGCCGACCAGGTACGGAAGCTCGGTCACCACCAGCCCGGTGCGGCGGGGCCCGAGGGGCTCCACAGCGACCTTCGCCCGCGTGCGGAAGCTGCCGCGGCCGGTCGTGTAGGCGTCCTTGATGCCGTCCAGCCCGACGATGATGCCGCCGCCGGGAAGGTCGGGCCCCGGCACGTACTCCATGAGTTCTTCGACCGTCGCGTCGGGGTTCTCGAGCAGGTGCGTCGCGGCACCCACGACCTCGATGAGGTTGTGCGGCGCCATGTTGGTCGCCATGCCGACGGCGATGCCGGTGGTGCCGTTCACGAGCAGATTGGGGAACGCCGAGGGGAGCACCTCGGGCTGCTGGAACTGCCCGTCGTAGTTGGGGATGAAGTCGACGACGTCCTCGTCGAGGTTCTCGGTCAGCGCCAGTGCGGAGGGCGCCAGCCGTGCCTCGGTGTAGCGAGGGGCCGCCGGCCCGTCGTCGAGCGACCCGAAGTTGCCGTGACCGTCGACCAGAGGGACCCGCAGCGAGAAGGGCTGCGCGAGGCGCACGAGCGCGTCGTAGATCGGAGCGTCGCCGTGCGGATGCAGCTTTCCCATCACTTCGCCGACGACGCGGGCGCTCTTCACATGGCCGCGGTCGGGCCGCAGGCCCATGTCGGCCATCTGGAAGAGGATGCGGCGCTGGACCGGCTTGAGTCCGTCGCGCGCGTCCGGCAGGGCGCGCGAATAGATGACGGAGTACGCGTACTCGAGAAAGGACGTCTGCATCTCTGACGAGACGTCGATGTCCTCGATGCGGCCGTGATCGGCGGGTGCAGGTTCGGTGCGGGAAGCGGGCATAGACGAATGGGGCCTCGGGTGACGGCGGAGCGGCGGGGGGCTTCTGGCGGTATGCGAGACTGGCCCCGATGTCCCTCAGCCTACCCGCGGACCCGCCGCACGCCCGGAGCCTCACCCGTGTCGTCCCGGAGATCTCGGCGGCGCTCGATGGGCGCTCCGGCTGGTTCGCGCCGGCGCGCAGCGCGGTCGTCTGGGTGCTGGACGGCCTCGGCGCGCATAACCTGGCGTCGCGGGCCGGCCACGCGCGATTCCTCTCCGGCGCCAGGGCGAAGAAGGATGCCGCGCGCACCGTCTTCCCGTCGACCACGGCGGCAGCGCTCACCAGCCTGCTGACAGGAACGACGCCGGGGCAGCATGGCCTCGTCGGGTACCGCGCCCGCGTGCCCGGCACCGACGACGTCGTCAACCAGCTGCGCGGCTGGGACACCGACGGCCTGCCGCTGTCCTTCCAGCGTGCGACGCCGCTGGCGGATTCGCTCGGCCGTCCGTTCTTCACCGTCTCGCGCTCGGAGTACGCCGGCACCGGATTCACCGCTGTGACGCTCGGCGGCGCCGAGTTCCACGGTGTCGATGATCTGAGCGAACGCGTTCGTGTGGCTGCCGACCTCGCGGCGCGGCATCCGGGATCGATCGTCTATCTCTACGCGCCGGATCTTGATTCGGTCGGGCACAAGCGCGGCTGGGAATCGGACGAATGGATCTCGACGCTCGAGTCCGTCGATGCGGCCGCACGTCTCCTCGACGCCTCACTGACGCAGGACACCGGGGTCATCGTCACCTCGGACCACGGCATGGTCGACGTGCCGCGGCACCGCCACGTGCTGCTCGGCGACGGCGACGAGCGCCTCGACGGTGTGCGGCTGATCGGGGGAGAGCCCCGGATGCTGCATCTCTACGCCGAGCCGGGAGAGGAGACCGGCGTGCTGGCGCGATGGCGCGACGCGGAGGGCGCCCGCTCGTGGGTCTTCGCCCGCGACGAAGTCGTGACGTCCGGTCTCATGGGCGTCGTCGCGCCCGAGGTCATCGAGCGGATCGGGGACGTGATCGTCGCTCCCCGTGCGGGCATCGCGTACTACGACGATCGCCTGGCCGACAAGGCGCCGCAGCGCATGGTCGGCCAGCATGGATCGCTGACGGACGACGAGCGGATCGTGCCGCTGATCCGCCTCGGCGCCTTCGCCTGAGGCGTCCGCTCGCGTCGCTCAGTCCTCGGTGCGCGCTCCGAAGACGATCTCGTCCCACGACGGCATCGACGTCCGGCCTTTGCGGCGACCCGCCTCGGCGACGGCCGGCGTCGATGCGGGGTAGCCGGGGGAGTCGTCGGAGGTGTCGGGCTCGTCCTCCGAGGGCGCTTCGTCATAGCCGGGCTCGAGCGCGTCGAACAGCGCGACCGGTGCCGTGCCTCTCGAGGGAGCGGCGGCGACCTCTTCGGCACCCGGAAGCGGCTCGCGCTGACCGCGACGCCGACGCAGCGCCTCCAACAGGTCGGCCGTCTCGGCCGAGGTCACCAGAGGCTCGTCGGCGCGCTTGATGGCAGCCTGCTGTACGGCAGGGGCCGCGGGCGCCGGAAGATCGGGCGACTCGAGGTCGGCGTCGGGAAGACGTCGTGGGCCGAAGGCCCCGCTGTCGAAGCGGGAGTCGTCTTTGGGCTGCACGCTGTCGAGCGCGCGCAGCCGCGGGATCAGTCCCTCGGGCAACGAGCCTTGCCGCGACAGCTGGATCGCATCGGCATTGAGTGGCGAGAGCGTGCTGCGGCGCGGGTCGAAGCCCCAGCGTGCGTCGTGCTCGACGTCGTTCGAGGCGAACTCGAGCTTCACCACCCAGCCGGTCGGCTCCTTCCAGCTGGTCCAGCGTTCGCCACCGGCACCTGCCTCGGCGAGCTTGGCCCGCACCGCGGACCCGAACGTCGCGGGCCCGTCGGCGTCGAAGTCCCCGCCCAGCAGCACCGGCACGGCCAGGGCCTGACCGACGATGTGCTCGCGCTCGGCGAGCACGGGCCCCTCGAAGCGGACGACGTCCTCGACGCGGGCGCCGAGCAGATCGGCGACTTCCTGCGCGGACAGGCCGGCGCGGATATGAGCCTGGATCTCGCGCGGGCTGGGGCGATCCGCCTGCGGATCCGCATCGCGATCGCGGCGAGCACGGCGCAATTCCGCGCGCAGCACATCGTCGACTGCGAGCGAGAACCTCTCGCCAGAGTCGGTCGCCAGGATGAGCTTGTCGTCCTCGGTTCCGATGACCTTGAGCTGTTCCATGCGAAAAGCCCCTCCGATCCCTGCGTGTGCGCCCCATGGTGTCACAGCGAGTAGCGTGCACCGGGAATATCCGGCGCGTGGCGCGAGTTTCACGCCACGCACCGACAGCCGCCGCCGGATCGCATTTGCGAAATGACAGGCGGTCGTGCAAACTATCGCCGCCCCGCAAGGGCGAGCGCAACCCGCGATACCCGGAAGTAGAGACCTTCACGCATGGCCACCGATTACGACGCCCCCCGCAAGACCGAGGACGACAGCGAGTCGATCGAGGCTCTGAAGGAGCGCGTGCCCGACAAGCTCTCGGGCTCTGTCGATGTGGAGGACGCCGACAACCCGTCCGGCTTCGAGCTGCCCGGGGCCGACCTGTCGGACCTCGAGCTCGACGTCGTGGTGCTCCCTCCGCAGGAGGACGAGTTCACGTGTGCGAACTGCTTCCTCGTGAAGCACCGCTCACAGCTCGATCACGACAGCGCCGACGGGCCTATCTGCTCGGAGTGCTCCGCATAGCCTGAGCACGCCTCACCGCGGCGGCGAGGCGATCCGGCGTTCGCGTCGAGATCGTCCACGCCGTCGTCGGGTCGTCGGGGTCCGTCACCGGAATAACGATGACCCCATCGATCCCCCCTCGGATCAGGTGCCACGAGCGCGGGTCCAGACCTGCCCCGCGGGCGTGACGCGCGGCGTCGCCCTGGTGCACCTCGGGGGCACCGAGGAACTCGACGCCGATATGCGCGCGGCCTGTTCGAAGCTCTCCGTCGCGCACCTCGACGACGGGCGAGGCCGCGAGCAGCAGCCCGACGATCGCGATGCCGACGACGGCTCCCACGACGAGCGCGATCGTCGTGTCGATCGGCGAGAACACCAGGGCCGCCATGGGCGCGGCCACGGCGGCAGACCCCAGGATCCACAGCGACGGGCTGAGCCGTTCGCGATAGACGTCGGACCCGACACTGCGCGCTGTCATCTGCATTACCCTCGTGGGGTGACTGAAACGGTGGACGTCCCCATTATCGCCCCCGATGCCCCCGCCTACGCGCACCCCGGAGACGCGGGGGCCGACCTGGTGGCTTCAGAGGCCGTGCGTCTCGAGCCCGGACAGCGCGCGGTCGTGGGCACCGGCATCCGCATCGCCCTTCCCGAGGGCCATGTCGCCTTCGTCGTGCCGCGCAGCGGCCTGGCCGCCAAGCACGGGATCACCGTCGTCAACGCACCGGGCACGGTGGATGCCGGCTACCGCGGCGAGATCAAGGTCATCCTGCTCAACACCGACGCCGAGCACGCCCACGACATCGCGGTGGGCGACCGGATCGCTCAGATGATCGTCATGCCGGTGCCGCGCGTACGGTTCATCCCGGTGGATTCGCTGCCCGAGAGCACCCGAGGCGAGGGCGGCTTCGGCTCCACCGGCTACAACGGGGGCGCGGCGGAGCCGCCGACGAGCGCCGGGGAGTCCTCGCAGGGGGTTCCCGGCGACCAAGACAAGAAGGACGGAGTCCTGGCATGACCGACCCCACTCCCGCCGACGCACCGCGCAAGGTGGCACCGGCGAACCGCGCCGAGACGGGACCGTTCGACGAGTCCGAGGCCAATCCGGTGCGGCCCTACATCGATCTGGGCGGAATCAAGATCCTCCCGCGCGAGGGCCTGAACCTGCGCCTCGAGGTCGAGGAGCAGACCAAGCGGATCGTGGCCGTCGGCCTCGACTACGCAGACTCCACTCTGCAGGTGCAGCCGTTCGCGGCGCCGCGATCTGCCGGCCTCTGGGAAGAGACGCGCGAGCAGATCCGTCAGCAGATCCGCCAGCAGGGCGGCCGCGTCGAGGAGCGAGAGGGCCCGCTCGGGCCCGAGCTGCTCGCCGAGGTCCCCGTCGTCTCTGGTCCTGACAGCACGGCGGGCAAGCGCCTCGCGCGCTTCATCGGGGTCGACGGCCCGCGGTGGTTCCTGCGCGGGGTTATCGGCGGTGCCGCGACGAGCGACGTCGAGGCTGCCGCGAAGGTGGAGGACCTGTTCCGCTCGATCGTCGTGGTGCGTGGCGGTTCGCCGATGCCGCCGCGCGACCTCATCCCGTTGCGGATGCCCGCCACCCCGGGCTCCGCGTGAGCGAGCGCCCCGACCTCTCGCCGCCGGGCCCGGAGTCCGAGCCCGAGCAGCCCTCGGCATCCGACCTGTTCGGCGCCGCCCTCGGGGGCGCAGCTCGGCGCGCCGGCCTGGATCCCGCCGAGAACAAGAGCACCGGTCATGTCGTGTGGGCGGCCATGGGCGGCTGGCGCGGCGTCCTGGAGTCCGTGCTGCCGGGTCTGGTGTTCATCGTCGTCTACACCGTGACGATCGACCCGGCCACGGGTGAGGGCAACCTGTGGCTCTCGCTCGGGCTGTCGGTGGGCATTGCGCTCGTCTTCACCGTCGTGCGACTGATCGCCCGGCAGCCGGTCACCGCTGCGATCGGGGGACTCGTCGCGGCCGGCGCGGCGGCGGCGTTCGCCGCATTCACCGGCGAAGCAGGCAACAACTTCATCCCCGGCTTCATCACGAACGCCGTGTACGGGTCGGCGTTCCTGATCTCGGCCCTCGTGGGCTGGTCGCTCATCGGTCTCGCGGTCGGCTTCCTGATGGGGGAGGGCACCGCGTGGCGCGCGGACAAGCGCAAGCGGCGGGTGTTCTTCTGGCTCGCGATCGCCTGGGCGTCGCTGTTCGCGGCGCGGCTCCTGGTGCAGCTGCCGCTGTACCTGGCAGATCTGGCGGGCGAGCCGGGTGCGATCACCGCGCTCGGCACCCTGAAGCTGGTGATGGGGCTCCCGCTCTTCGCGCCGTTGGTCGCGGTGACGTGGCTCGCCGTGCGAGCGCTCTACCCGCCGGCTGCGAAGTGATACATTTATCTTGATATCGAGATAAATTCTTCCCCTCACGGATTAGGTTGACCTCACTAGCCGACGGCTTCGAGGCGGGGGAAGATGGGAATGCCGGGCCTCGGCCCGATCCCGCCGCCGACGAAGGAGACACACGTGTCCACGGTTGACAGCTTCGGTGCCAAGAGCACCCTGACGGTCGGCAGCACCGACTACGAGATCTTCCGCATCAGCACCGTCGAGGGCTACGACAGGCTCCCGTTCAGCTTGAAGGTGCTCCTCGAGAACCTTCTTCGCACCGAGGACGGCGCGAACGTCACCAAGCAGCAGATCCAGGCCCTCGGGGCATGGGATGCCGATGCCGAGCCGAGCACCGAGATCCAGTTCACGCCGGCCCGCGTGGTGATGCAGGACTTCACCGGTGTCCCCTGCATCGTCGACCTCGCCACCATGCGCGAGGCCGTCGAAGCCCTCGGCGGAGATCCCAAGCGGATCAACCCGCTGTCGCCTGCAGAGATGGTGATCGACCATTCGGTCATCGCCGACCTGTTCGGCACCGAGAACGCCCTCGAGCGCAACGTCGAGATCGAGTACGAGCGCAACGGCGAGCGGTACCAGTTCCTCCGCTGGGGACAGACGGCGTTCGACGACTTCAAGGTCGTTCCGCCCGGGACCGGCATCGTCCACCAGGTCAACATCGAGCACCTCGCCAAGGTCATCTACGACCGGGAGGTCGGCGGCGTCCTCCGCGCCTACCCCGACACCTGCGTCGGCACCGACTCGCACACCACGATGGTCAACGGCCTCGGCGTGCTCGGCTGGGGCGTCGGCGGCATCGAGGCTGAGGCCGCGATGCTCGGCCAGCCGGTGTCCATGCTCATCCCGCGCGTGGTGGGCTTCAAGCTCTCGGGCAGCATCCCGACGGGCGTGACCGCGACCGACGTCGTCCTCACGATCACCGACATGCTGCGCCAGCACGGCGTCGTCGGCAAGTTCGTCGAGTTCTACGGCGAAGGCGTCGCGTCCGTCCCGCTCGCGAACCGAGCGACCATCGGCAACATGAGCCCCGAGTTCGGCTCGACCGCCGCCATCTTCCCGATCGACGACGTGACGATCGACTACCTCCGGCTCACCGGGCGCAGCGAGCAGAGCCTCGCGCTCGTCGAGGCCTATGCCAAGGAGCAGCGCCTGTGGCACGACCCCGCGGTCGAGCCCGTGTTCAGCGAGTACCTCGAGCTCGATCTGTCGACGGTCGTTCCTTCGATCGCCGGCCCGAAGCGCCCGCAGGACCGCATCCGGCTGACCGACGCCAAGTCGCAGTTCGAGAAGGACATCGTCAACTACGCCAACCCGACCGAGTCCACCTCGATCGTCGACCTCGAGTCGAAGCACTCGTTCCCGGCTTCCGACCCGGGCGCCGTTCCCGGCGAGGAGGAGCCGGTCACGCGGACCGTGCACATCGCCAGCGGCGGACCGGCCGCGGCATCCAAGCCGGTCACGGTGACGCCCGAAGACGGCAGCCCGTACATCATCGACAACGGCGCGGTCACGATCGCGGCGATCACCTCGTGCACGAACACGTCGAACCCGTCGGTCATGCTCGCCGCCGGCCTGCTCGCCCGCAACGCGGTCAAGAAGGGCCTCAAGGCCAAGCCGTGGGTCAAGACGACGCTCGCTCCGGGCTCGAAGGTCGTCACCGATTACTACGAGAAGGCCGGTCTCACGAAGGACCTCGAAGACCTCGGGTTCTACACGGTGGGCTACGGCTGCACGACGTGCATCGGCAACTCCGGTCCTCTCATCGAGGAGGTGTCGGCGGCCGTGCAGGAGCACGATCTCGCCGTGACAGCCGTCCTCTCGGGGAACCGCAACTTCGAAGGCCGCATCAACCCCGACGTCAAGATGAACTACCTCGCGAGCCCGCCGCTCGTGATCGCGTACTCGCTGGCCGGCTCGATGCACTTCGACTTCGAGACCGACCCGCTCGGCACGGACCAGGACGGCAACGACGTCTTCTTGAAGGACATCTGGCCGGATGCCGCCGAGGTCCAGGCGACGATCGACTCGTCGATCAGCGAGGACATGTTCACCAAGCAGTACGCCACCGTGTTCGAGGGCGACGACCGCTGGAAGAACCTGCCGACCCCGACCGGCGACGTCTTCGAGTGGAACGAGTCCTCGACGTACGTGCGCAAGCCTCCGTACTTCGACGGCATGACCATGGAGCTGACCCCGGTCGCCGACATCCAGGGCGCACGCGTGCTGGCGACGCTCGGTGACTCGGTCACGACCGACCACATCTCGCCTGCGGGAAACATCAAGGCCGGCACGCCGGCGGCGCAGTACCTCACCGAGCACGGCGTCGCGCAGAAGGACTTCAACTCGTACGGCTCGCGCCGCGGCAACCACGAGGTCATGATCCGCGGCACGTTCGCGAACATCCGCCTGAAGAACGAGCTCGTGGCCGCCGTCAACGACGGGCAGATCGTCGAAGGCGGCTACACCCGCGACTTCACGCAGCCGGACGGACCGCAGTCGTTCATCTACGACGCGAGCCAGAACTACCAGGCCCAGGGCACCCCGCTGGTGATCTTCGGCGGCAAGGAGTACGGCTCGGGCTCGTCGCGCGACTGGGCGGCCAAGGGCACCAGCCTGCTGGGCGTCAAGGCGGTCATCACCGAGAGCTTCGAGCGCATCCACCGCTCGAACCTCATCGGCATGGGCGTCGTGCCGCTGCAGTTCACGGCCGGGCAGAGCTGGTCGTCCCTCGGACTCGACGGCACCGAGATCGTCTCGATCGAGGGGCTCGAGCAGCTCAACGAGGGCGTCACGCCCAAGACGGTCCACGTCACGGCGGCCCCGAGCGAGTTCTCGGCGCCCGGCAAGGAGACCGTCGAGTTCGACGCCGTGGTGCGCATCGACACGCCCGGTGAGGCGGACTACTACCGCAACGGCGGCATCCTGCAGTACGTGCTGCGCTCGCTCGTCTGACAGCTGATTCACGGGGACCGGATGCTGCGGCATCCGGTCCCCGCTTCATGCCCGGGTAGACTTGCAGAGCCCTTCCGGGGCCGGAAAGGAGCCGGGATGTCGTTGTTGTCGTCCATCACCGGGCCTCGCGATCTCGACGCACTGAGCCTCGATCAACTCGAGCAGCTCGCGGACGAGATCCGCGGATTCCTCGTCGAGAATGTCTCGCGGACCGGCGGTCATCTCGGCCCCAACCTCGGCGTCGTGGAGCTCACCATCGCTCTGCACCGCGTGTTCGACTCGCCCGCCGACCCGATGATCTTCGACACCGGGCACCAGTCGTACGTCCACAAGCTGCTGACCGGCAGACAGGACTTCTCGAGGCTCCGTGCGCGGGGTGGCCTGGCCGGCTATCCGCAGCGCTCCGAGAGCGCGCACGATGTCGTGGAGTCCTCACACGCCTCGAGCTCGCTCAGCTGGGCGGACGGGGTCTCACGGGCTCTCACGCGCACCGGACGCAAGGATCGCCACGTCATCGCCGTCGTAGGCGACGGTGCGCTCACCGGTGGCATGACGTGGGAGGCGCTGAACAACATCTCCGACGACAACGATCGCAACCTCATCATCGTGGTCAACGACAACGGCCGCTCGTATGCTCCCACGATCGGCGGCATGGCGCGCTACCTCAACCGGGTGCGCACGGCCGAGACGTATCGCTCGCTGCACCGCGGCTCGGACACCCTGTTCCGCAAGCTGGGGCCGGCGGCCCGGGCGGTGTACCGCGGCGTCCGCGGCGGCACGCACGGCTTCCTCTCGCGCTTCACCAACAACGCCGCGCTCTACTCCAACCTCGACATCAAATACCTCGGGCCGGTCGACGGCCACGATCTGCCCACCCTCATCGAGACGCTCGAACTCGCCAAGGAGTACGGCGCCCCGGTGATCGTGCACGCCATCACCGAGAAGGGCCGCGGGTACGCCCCGGCCCTCGAGGACGAGGCCGACCAGTTCCACGCGGTCGGGAAGATCGACCCCCTCACCGGTGAGGCCGTCGGCGGTGGCAGCGGGGTGGCCTGGACCGATGTCTTCGCCGACGAGCTCGTCACGATCGGTGACGAGCGCGACGACGTCATCGCCATGACCGCCGCCATGCTGCGTCCCACGGGGCTGCTGCCCTTCGCACAGCGATTCCCGGATCGGGTCTACGACGTCGGCATCGCCGAGCAGCACGCCGTCGCGTCCGCGGCGGGGCTGGCATTCGGGGGACTGCACCCGGTCGTGGCGATCTATGCGACCTTCATGAACCGTGCGTTCGACCAGGTACTGATGGACGTCGCCCTGCACCGGGCGGGCGTGACCTTCGTGCTCGACCGCGCCGGGGTCACCGGCCCCGACGGCCCGAGCCACCACGGCATCTGGGATCTCGCGATGCTTCAGCTGGTGCCGCACGTGCGCATCGCCGTGCCTCGTGACGAGGAGCGGCTGCGCGAGGCGCTGCATGAGGCCGTCGCCGTCGACGACGGCCCCACCGTCGTGCGATTCCCCAAGGGCAGCGTCAGCCCGGAGCTGCCGGCCGTCGAGCGGCTCGCCGACGGGGTGGACGTCCTGGTGCGTTCCACCGCGCAGGATGTGCTGCTGGTCGGCATCGGCCCGATGGCGCACATCGCGGTCGATGTCGCGCGCCGGCTGCGCGCCCAGGGCATCGGCGCGACAGTCGTCGACCCGCGGTGGGTCGTACCCGTGCAGCCGTCGATCGTCGATCTCGCGGCATCCCATCGCCTGGTGATCACGATCGAGGACGGCATCCGCGTGGGCGGGATCGGCACGCGCGTACGCCAGGTGCTGCGCGAGGCCGGAGTCGACACGGCCGTCGACGAGCTCGGTGTGCCCGACGAGTTCATCGACCACTCCACCCGCGAGGAGATCCTCGAGGATGCCGGGCTCACACCGGCCAAGATCGCACAGGACGTGGTGGCCCAGGTGCTCGGCACCCGCATCCCAGTGGCGCGAGGCGCCCAGAACGGCGAACCGACTCCCACCAGCGAGATCCCCACGATCGGCGACCTCGCGCGCACGCGCGACGCCCGCGACTAGCGGCCCGGACGCCGAAAGGGCACGTTCTCACGCGGAGAACGTGCCCTTTCGCCGATTCGCAGTGTGTTACGAGCCGATGCCCTTGATCACGGGGTGGTGGAACGTGTCGCCGAAGACCCGCTCGGAGGCGCCCTCACGATCGAGGTAGGGCGACGCGCCGCCGTCGATGAACGGCCAGCCGGCACCCAGGATGAGGCACAGGTCGATGTCCTCGACCTCGGGCACGACGCCCTCGTCCAGCATGATCCTGATCTCCTGCGCGAGGCCGTCCTGCACGCGCTGGAGGATCACTGCGGAGGATGCCGGAGACGAGCCCACCGCCGGCTTGAGGATCTTCTCCGCCGCCTTCGTCCAGCCTGTGACCCGACCGCCCTTGTCCTTCTCCACGACCTCGGGCAGCTCGGCGAGCGCGTGGAAGTTGTCGTTGGCGTAGAAGCGGTCCGGGAACGCCCCCACCATGGTGTCCTGCACGTGCGCCGCGACCTTCCAGCCCACGAGGTCGATGAGCTGGAAAGGGCCCATCGGCAGTCCGAGAGGCGCGAACGCCTTCTCGACGTCGGCAACGGGTGTTCCCTCGTAGACCGCTCGAGCCGCTTCGCCCATGACCTTCGCGAGCAGCCGGTTGACGACGAATCCGGGAGCATCCGCGGTCAGCACCGCGTTCTTGCCGAGGTTCTTGGCCACCACGAACGCGGTCGAGAGGGCGGCATCCGAAGTCTGCGGCGTCTTCACCACTTCGATCAGCGGCATCACGGCCACCGGGTTGAAGAAGTGGAAGCCCACAAGACGCTCGGGGTGTGCCAGCTTGGCGCCGATCTCCTCGACCGACAGCGACGACGTGTTGGTGGCGAGGATGGCGTCCTCGGCGACGATCTGCTCGATCTCGCCGAACACCTGCTGCTTGACCCCGACCTCTTCGAAGACGGCCTCGATCACGAAGTCGCAGTCGGCGTACAGCGCCTTGTCGGTCGTTCCGGTCACCAGCGCCCGCAGCCGGTTCGCCGCGTCGCCGTCCAGGCGTCCCTTCGCCTCGAGCTTGCCGATCTCGTCGTGGATGTACGCCACGCCCTTGTCGACACGAGCCTGGTCGAGGTCGGTGATGAGGACCGGCACCTGCAGCTTGCGCACGAACAGCAGCGCGAACTGGCTGGCCATGAGCCCGGCGCCGATGATGCCGACCTTCGTGACCTTCTTGGCGAGTTCCTTGTCGGGAGCGCCGACAGGGCGCTTGGCGCGCTTCTGGACGAGATCGAAGGCATACATGGATGCCGCGAACTGATCGCCCGTGACGAGGTCGGCCAGCGCCTCGTCCTCGCGCGCGAACCCTTCCGCCTTGGTGCCGCTCTTCGCCTTGTCGAGCAGGTCCAGGGCCGCATAGGGCGAGCGCGGCACGGTGCCGATCTTCGACTCGAGCATGCCGCGCGCCATCTTCACCGCGATCGGCCACTTCGTGAGGCGCTCGATCTTGCCGGGTTCGTGCTTGCGCTCGACCTTCACCGTGCCGCCGAGCACCCCGTCTGCCCAGCGGAGCGAGTCCTCGAGGTAGTTCGCCGCCGGGAACATCGCGTCGACGATGCCGTAATCCAGCGCCTGCTTTGGCTTGAGCATGCGGTTCTGCTTGAGCGGGTTCGAGATCACGACCTCGAGGGCGTTCTCGATGCCGATGAGGTTCGGCAGCAGGTACGCCCCGCCCCAGCCCGGGATGATGCCGAGGAACACCTCGGGCAGCGCGATCGCCGCGGCCGAGGCATCCACTGTCCGGTACGTGGAATTCAGCGCGATCTCGAGCCCGCCACCGAGCGCGAGCCCGTTGACGAAGGCGAAGGACGGCACGCCGAGATCGGACAGCTTGCCGAGCACGTGGTGGCCGAGCTGCGCGATCAGGCGGGCGTTGTCCTTCGAGCCCACCTTCGAGATGTCGGAGAGGTCGGCGCCCGCAGCAAGGATGTACTGCTTGCCGGTGATGCCGACCGCCTGGATCTCGCCCTTGCCGGCGCGCGTGCGCAGCCCGTCGAGGGTCTCGCCGAGTTCGGTGAGCGTGGCGGGACCGAGCGTGTTCGGCCGCGTGTGGTCGCGCCCGTTGTCGAGCGTGATGAGCGCGAGCACCTTGCCGGACGGGAGCCGGATGTCGCGCACGCGCGAGTGCGTGACGACCTCGCCGTCGGTCAGCGCCTGGATGGGGGAGAAGTCGATCTGTTCGTAGTTCGTCATTCCAGCGAGCCCTTACTTCTTCCGCTTGCCGTCGTAGTGCGGGTTCTCCCAGATGACCGAGCCGCCCTGGCCGAGCCCGACGCACATGGCGGTCAGTCCGTAGCGGACGTCGGGGCGCTCGGCGAACTGGGCCGCGAGCTGGATCATCAGCCGCACGCCGGACGCGGCGAGCGGGTGGCCGACGGCGATGGCGCCGCCCCACTGGTTGACGCGGGGGTCGTCGTCCGCGATGCCGAAGTGATCGAGGAGCGAGATCACCTGGATGGCGAAAGCCTCGTTGAGCTCGAACAGTCCGATGTCGGCGATCGTCAGGCCGGCCTTGCGCAGCGCCTTCTCGGTCGCCGGGATCGGTCCGATGCCCATGATCTCGGGCTGCACGCCGGCGAACGCGAACGAGACGAGCTTCATCTTGGGGGCGAGACCGAGCTCCTTCACCGCCGCGCCACCGGCGAGCAGCGACATCGTCGCCCCGTCGGTGAGGGGCGAGGAGGTGCCCGCGGTCACGCGTCCGTGCGGACGGAAGGGGGTCTTCAGACCGGCGAGGTCCTCCATCGTGGTCTGCGGGCGACGGCCCTCGTCCTCCGTGGCCAGACCCCACGAGCCGTCGGCGTCCTTGATGGCGACGGGCACCAGATCGGGCTGGATCTTGCCGGTGTCGTACGCCGTCTGCGCCTTGTGCTGGCTCAGCATGCCGAAGCGGTCGGAGCGCTCCTTCGTCAGGTGCGGGAAGCGGTCGAAGATGCGCTCGGCCGTGACACCCATGTTGAGCGCGCCGGGGTCGACCATCTTCTCGGCGACGAACCGCGGGTTGGGGTCGGCGTTGGAGCCGATCGGGTGGTGTCCCATGTGCTCGACCCCGCCGGCGAGGGCGACGTCGTACATGCCGACGCCGATCGACCCTGCTATGGTCGTCACACTCGTCATGGCGCCCGCGCACATCCGGTCGATGGCGAATCCCGGCACCGTCTGGGGGAGTCCCGCGAGGATCGCCACGCTGCGGCCGAGGGTCAGGCCCTGGTCGCCCGTCTGCGACGTCGCGGCGATGGCCACGTCATCGATGCGGTCCTTGGGAACGCCCGGGTTGCGCTCCATGAGCCCGATCGTCGCCTTGACGGCGAGGTCGTCCGCGCGGGTGTTCCAGTACATGCCCTTCTCGCCGGCGCGCCCGAAGGGGGTGCGCATTCCATCGACGAAGAAGACGTCCGAAATCTCGGCCACTCTGCCTCCAAACATAGGGATGACGCCAGCCTAGGAGGGGCGGGAGAACGGCCGGAATCGAGTGGCGGAAACCTACGAAGCCGTTTCGGACGCCGTGAGCGACTCTTGCACGGATCCGACAAAGGCATCGACGATCAGCTGTGCAGTCTGATCAATCTGCCAGGGCCGGGCTCCGAGCGACGTGAGAGCGTCGCCGACGGATGCCGCGGTCAGCGGCTGAGGCGGAGTCCAGGCGACCCTGCGCAGCAGGTCGGGCGTCAGCAGGTTCTCGGTCGGCATGCCCAGCTGCTCGGCACGAAGCTCGATAAGAGGCCGAGCCGCCTTCAGACGCACGTCGGCTTCGGGGTTTCGGTCCGCCCACGCGCGCGGCGGGGGCAGCGTGTCACCTCCGGTCGCCCGCTCGAGCGGAAGGTCGGACGACGCTCTGCCCGCCTCGATCGCGCCCCACCAGCGGTCCAGCTGCGACCTGCTGGCGCGGCCGGTGAACTCCTTCACGGCAGCGAGGGCGCTCTTGGATTTCGGATCTGCCAGCACGGCGGCCACGAGCGCCCGGTCCGGCACCAGGCGCCCGGGGGCGACATCCTGCTCCTGCGCATACTCTTCGCGCGCCGTCCACAGCGAACGCGCGACCGCGAGGGCCTTGCGGCCGCGGACGGTGTGCAGCCCGCTCAGGCGCCGCCACGGCTCGTCCCGCGGCGGCTTGGGCTCGCGTGCGAGCACGGCCTCGAACTCCTGCGCCGCGAACTCGGTCTTGCCCTGCTCGACGAGCTCCTGGACGAGATTGTCGCGCACGTCCACGAGATGTTCGACATCGAGGGCGGCGTACTCCAGCCATGCCTGCGGAAGCGGCCGGGTCGACCAGTCGGACGCCGAGTGGGCCTTGGCCAGCGTGATCCCCAGCGCGTCCTCGACCACGGCGCCCAGCCCGACGCGTTCGTGCCCCAGGAGTCGGGCCGCCAGTTCCGTGTCGAACAGCGTCGCGGGCTCGAGCCCGATCTCGCGCAGCGAGGGGAGGTCCTGGCTCGCCGCGTGGAGGATCCACTCCTCGTCGCCGATCGCCTGCTGCAGCGCCTGGAAGTCACCGATCGGCGGCGGATCGAACAGGAACAGCCCGGCGCCGCGCCGGAAGACCTGCACGAGGTAGGCGCGCTGCGAGTAGCGGAAGCCCGACGCACGCTCGACGTCCACCGCCACCGGGCCGGAGCCGGCGGCGAGCACGCGAGCGGCTTCGACGGCCCCCTCGACGGTATCGATGACGACGTAATCAGCCACGCGCCGACCTGCGTGAACCCAGCATGGCAATCCCTTCCGAGCCCGGCGGGAGACCCGCGAGCATGCACACCAACTCCGCCCATGCTTCCACGTGCGCGGCGATGGCGCCCTCCGGGGACCATGAAGCGCGCAACTCGATCTGCGCGCCGTCGCCTTCCGCGGCCAGTGTGCCGAACCCCTTGGACAGTGTCTTCGTGGCTGTTCCGGACTCCGAGTGGAAGGCGGCGCCCCGTGACTTCAGGGCGTCCGTCAGCCACGCCCACGCGACATCGGCCAGCAGCGGGTCCGTTCCGATGTCGGGCTCGAGGGGCGCCTGTGCGAAGCACACGATGCGCCACGGCCCGTTCCAGGACGCGGGCTCGTCCGGGTCGTGCAGCAGAACGAGCCGGCCGGTGCCGTACGGAGAGTCCACGCCTTCAGCGCCCTCTTCGGCCCGCACGTCGCCGGCGATCGCGATGGCACTCGGGGCGATGCCGGAAGGCGCCGGGATCTCGCGCACGGTGAGGTCGGCGCGGAACTCCACCGCGCGCACCTCCTCGGCCGCCTGCGCGAACGACGACGATGCCCCGGGAGGACGCTGGTCAGCCACGCCGACAGACTAGGCTGAGGCCTCGATGGTCGTCTCCAGGCGCGCCGCGATGCGCGGCGCCTCACCCGCACTCGTGGCCGGCGTCAAGGGTGCGCTCACCGTGCTGAGCGTCGCCCTGGCCGGCACGCTCGCGCTGCTCGCCGCCGGGTCGGTGCGCATGGCACGAAAGGTCGTGACCCCTGCGGGCCGGGTCCCCGACACGCGGATCCTGTCGCTGGACACCGCTGCGCAGACCATCACCCTGTCCCGCACGTCCGATACCGAGCTGCCGGGACGATATGGGCTGTTCACGACGGGCACGGCGGACTACGTCAAGCTCGGCTCGGTCTTGTCCGAGAGCGAGACCAGCGTCACGCGCAAGCTGCTGACCCACGTCGGCACCGACGCGAGGCTCGCGCCCGACGCCGCGTTCAGCGGCTGGTACTTCGACCGGCCGGAGCAGCTGCATCTGCCGTTCACCTCCGAGCTCATCGGCGCGACGGTCGGTCCGTGCCCGGCCTGGCTCTTCCCCGCAGGCGACGGCGACGTCTGGGTGATCCAGGTGCATGGCCGCGGAACCACGCGGGCGGAATGCCTGCGTGCCGTCCCGCTCTTCCACTCGCTCGGGATCACGTCGCTGGTCGTGTCGTACCGCAACGACGGCGAGGCGCCGCGCAGCCGCGCCGGCGCCTACACCCTGGGGGCCACGGAGTGGCGGGACGTCGATGCGGCGGTCGGTTTCGCACGCCGCCGTGGGGCTCGGCGCATCATCGTCATGGGATGGTCGATGGGCGGCGCCATCGCCCTCCAGCTGTCGTTGAACTCCGCGCACACCGACGCGATCGCCGGCCTCATCCTGGAATCCCCGGTCGTGGACTGGCGCATCGTCCTCGAGTATCAGGCGCGCGCGCAGCGCGTGCCCAGCGCGGTGAGCGGGCTGGCGATCGAGGCCCTGAAGTCGGAATGGGCCTCGCCGCTCACGCGCACCGGCGGGGGCATCCCGTTCGATCGGCTGGATGTCGTCGCGCGGGCGGCCGAGCTGCGGCATCCGATCCTGATCCTCCACAGCGATGACGACGGGTTCGTGCCGTCGGACGCATCGCACGACCTCGTCGTCGCGCGTCCGGACCTGGTCGAGCTCGAGGTCTTCGATGTCGCGCGCCACACGAAACTGTGGAACTACGACCAGGCGAGATGGAGCGACAGCATCCGGTCGTGGCTCGACGCGCGCGGCGTGACCTCGGCGCTCGCCGGCGCCGAGGACTGACCGGCGTCCGTCACGCCGTCGGCCGCGATGCCGGTCGCTTGGCGGCGACCTGTCGCTTCGCGCGCATGAGCATGCCCGTCATACCGGAGATCCGCAACGGCGACACGACGCGCGTCAGACCGATGCTCTGCGGGAAGTCGGCCGGGATCGCGAGAACCTCGTCAGCGGACAGGCCCGTGATCCCCTGAGCCAGGATGCTCGCGAACCCGCGCGTCGTCGGCGCCTCGGCCGGCGCGGTGGCGTGCATCCCCACGATGTCATCCTCGTCCACATCGATCACGATGAAGACGGGGGACTGGCACTCGGCCACCCTCTCGTACAGTTCGGGGTGGTTCTCGTACTCGGGTGGCACGGGCGGGAGCTCCTGCGAGAACTCCAGGAGCAGCTGCAGCCGATCGGACTCGGGCAGCTCGAGGAACTCGTCGCGGATCTCGGCGAGGCTCTCGGGAAGGGCGTCGGTCATGGTCACCGTCCCGGTGCGGCGTCGCCCGGCTCCGCACCCGTCGCGATCGGCACGCGCACGGCGCTGCCCCATTCGGTCCAGGAGCCGTCGTAGTTCCGCACGTCGGCGAAGCCCAGGAGGTGACGCAGCACGAACCACGTGTGACTCGACCGCTCGCCGATGCGGCAGTAGGCGACGATGGCGTCGCCGTCGCGCAGGCCCGCCTCGTCCCGGTAGATCGCCTCCAGCTCGGCGCGCGGCTTGAAGCCGCCGTCCGCGGCGACGGCGCGCCCCCACGGCACGCTCTGGGCCGTCGGGATGTGACCTGCCCGCAGCGCGCCCTCCTCGGGGTACGCGGGTGCCGACGTGCGCGACCCGTCGTACTCCTCGGGCGAGCGCACATCGATGAGCGGACCCGCGCCGATGTGCGCAAGCACGTCCTCCTTGTAGGCGCGCAGCGCGGCGTCGTCGCGTTCGACCACCGGGTAGTCGGTCGCCGTCCGCGACGTCGGCTCGGTCGTGAGCGGACGGCCTTCGGCGATCCACTTGTCTCGTCCGCCGTCGAGCAGCCTCACGTCTTCGTGCCCGAAGAGCGAGAACACCCACAGCGCGTACGCGGCCCACCAGTTGTTCTTGTCGCCGTAGATCACCACCGTGTCGTCCCGGGCGATGCCCTTGCGGCTCAGCAGCTGCGCGAAGCCCTCACCGTCGACGTAGTCGCGCACGACGGGATCGTTGAGCTCCGTATGCCAGTCCACCTTCACCGCACCGGGAATGTGACCCGTCTCGTAGAGGAGGACGTCCTCATCGGACTCGACCACGACAAGACCCGGCTGATCCAGTCGCTCCTGGAGCCACTCACCGGTCACCAGCCGCCCGGGTTCGGCGTACTCGGCGAACTTCTGGGACGACGTGTCGGTCTCGACAGACATGGGGTGCTCCTCGGGCCGGGGGCGAAAGTGCGACGACTAGTGTTGAACCGTCTTCTTCGACCCTAGATTCCCCGGCGGGCCCGCGCATCACCGCGTAAGACTCCGACACAGGCCTTCGCCACACCCACACAGGACACGCATGACATCCCCCGCCACGCGAAACGGCGTCATCCACCTTGCGGAGCGCACTCCGCAGCTCACCGGCGCCGAGATGGTAGCGGCCCTCGTACCTCCGCCGCAGTTCGCCGACGCGACCTTCGAGACGTACCGGGCGGATCCGGCGTACCCGTCCCAGCAGGAGGCAAAGGATCTCCTCTCGGTCTTCGCCGGCGCCGCGACGCCCGCGAAAGGCGGATTCTTCCGCCGTGCGAAGCGACCCGAGACGAAGCCGGGCGTCTACCTCGACGGCGGGTTCGGTGTCGGCAAGACCCACCTGCTCGCCGCCGTGTACCACGCGATGCCCGCACGCCGGAAGTACTTCGGCTCGTTCATCGAGTACACCGCGCTGGTCGGCGCGCTCGGCTACCAGAACACGGTCGACCTCTTCCGCGGCTCGGACCTGCTGTGCATCGACGAGTTCGAGCTGGACGATCCGGGCGACACGATGGTGATGACGCGCCTGCTGGCCGAACTCGTCACATCGGGCACACGGCTGGCCGCGACGTCCAACACTCCACCCAACGCCCTCGGCGAGGGCCGGTTCGCCGCGCAGGACTTCCTGCGCGAGATCCATGCGATGGCCTCGAGCTTCCAGACGATTCGGATCGACGGCACCGACTACCGTCATCGCGCTGTCGACGGGCACGCCGCGGTCCTCTCGGAGCCGGAGTACGAAGCGGCGATCGCGGATGCTGCGGCGCGGGGGCTCGCCTCGGATGACAGGTTCTCCGACCTCGTCGGCCACCTCGCCCGCGTGCACCCGTCGCGCTACATCAAGCTGATCGAGGGCCTCTCGACCGTCGGCATCCGTGACGTCGAGCCGTTCACCGACCAGTCCGCGGCGCTGCGATTCGTCGCGTTCATCGACCGGGTGTACGACGCGGAGCTTCCGATCCGCGCCACGGGGACGTCGCTGGACCTGGCGTTCCCCGACGAGATGCTCGCGGGGGGCTACCGCAAGAAGTACCTGCGCGCGATCTCGCGCCTGGTCGCCTCTACTCTCGCCTGACGTCGGGCGCCGCGGCATCCGCGTGATTCGCGGAACGCTCCCGCCTGCACGAAACACGATGTTTACGTGCGCGGGCATCGTGTAACGCACGGGAAACACGGGGTGGACGGCTGCCGAAACCGTCGATGGCGACACTGAGGGGACCCGACGCTACACCTGCGTCCCTGCAGAGAGGTTCACCTCGAGATGGATCAAGGAAACACCGCATTCATCCTGATATGCGCAGCGCTCGTGCTGTTGATGACACCAGGACTCGCGTTCTTCTACGGCGGACTCGTGAAGGCCAAGAGCGTCATCAGCATGATGATGCTGAGCTTCGGCGCCCTCGGCCTCATCGGCGTGCTGTGGGTGCTCTACGGCTACGCGATCGCGTTCCCCTCGACCGCGGAGGGCACCATCCAGGCTCCCTGGACGATCGACTGGAACGAGCTCGGCCTGGCGAGCCTGCTCGAAGCAGGTGACGGCGCCTACCCGCCGCTCGCGTTCGTCGCGTTCCAGGCGACCTTCGCGATCCTCACGGTCGCTCTGGTCTCGGGTGCCATCGCCGACCGCGCCAAGTTCGGCTCGTGGATGATCTTCGCGCTGCTCTGGGCGACGATCGTGTACTTCCCGGTCGCCAGCTGGGTGTTCAACTTCGGCCTCGCCGAGGACGGCAGCTTCGCCTACGGCGGCTGGATCACGATGGGTCTGCAGGAGTGGTTCGGCGCCGGCGCGATCGACTTCGCGGGCGGCACCGCGGTCCACATCAACGCGGGCGCCGCGGCACTCGCGCTCGCTCTGGTCCTGGGCAAGCGCCTCGGCTTCCAGAAGGGCGTCCACGTCCCGCACAACCCGCCGTTCGTGCTCCTGGGCGCGGGGCTCCTGTGGTTCGGCTGGTTCGGCTTCAACGCCGGCTCGGAGCTGGCCGCCGACGGGGTCGCCGCCCTCGCCTTCGTCAACACCATCGCGGCTCCCGCGGCCGCTCTGCTGGCGTGGCTCGTCGTGGAGAAGTTCAAGGACGGCAAGCCGACCTCGGTGGGTGCCGCGTCGGGCGCTGTCGCCGGTCTCGTCGCCATCACCCCGGCGTGCGCCTCGGTGACGCCGTTCTGGGCGATCGTGCTCGGCCTCATCGCCGGTGCCGTCTGTGCCCTCGCGATCGAGCTGAAGTACAAGTGGGGCTTCGACGACTCGCTCGATGTGGTGGGCATCCACCTCGTCGGAGGTCTCATCGGCACCCTGTTCATCGGCTTCTTCGCCACCGATGTGGGCCTGTTCATGGGCGGCGGCGCCACGCAGCTGCTCGTCCAGGCGATCGCCGCGTTCGCCGTGATGATCTACTCGTTCGTGCTCGCGTATGTCATCGGGTTCGCGATCGAGAAGACGATCGGCTTCCGTGTGAAGAACGAGGACGAGGTGGCAGGCATCGACACCGTCGTCCACGGCGAAGAAGGCTACGTGCTCGAGGGCGCGCGCGCCTGAATCGAGGATCCCCCCGATCCGAGGGGCGCCGCGGGAGACCGCGGCGCCCCTCCGCGCTATCGTGCCGGTATGACTGCGCGCCCCGGCATCCTCGGCCGTATCCGACGGTTCTTCTCCGCTGCCGCACCGGGAGTCGTCAACGTCGCCGCCGGTGGTCTGCCCGTCCTCGACGATCAGCTCCAGCGCGCTGCGCGAGCGGATGCCGCGGCCGAGGCCCGCGCGGGAGGAACGGCGACCGTCGAGGTCGCACCGCCGGCCCCGGCGGCGTTGCGGATCGGATACGCCCCTGACCGCGACGGCGAGCCCGACGCGGGCGAGATCGTGTGGACGTGGGTCCCGTACGACGAGGCGGACGGACGCGGCAAGGACCGTCCCGTCCTGGTGATCGCACGGCAGGACGAGGACCGTGTGTACGCGGTCCGCCTGACCAGCAAGGCCCACGACGGCGATCGCGACTACCTTCCGATCGGCACGGGCGATTGGGACTCGCGCGGCCGGCCGTCGTGGGTGGACGTGGAGCAGATCTTCAGCGTGCATCGCAACGGCATGCGGCGGGAGGCCGCCGCTCTCGAGCTCGAGAGATTCGTGCGCGTGGCCGACGCGCTGCACCGCCGCCACGGGTGGGACGTCGGCAACTGACGAGGGCATGATGCCGATCGAGAGCGAGCACCGCGATACGGATTCGCCCTACGTCACGCGGGTGTGGCGCGGGCAAACCAGCGGCGCCGGGTTCATGAACTCCGTCGCGACCTCCACGTGGGAGCTCGTCTTCTGGGAGGACGACGGCGTGGTCCACGCGGCCGTGCGCGGGCCCGAGACCCGGCCCACCGCCGTCGTGATCGACGGCGAGTCGGAATCCTTCGGAATCACGTTCGCGCACGGCGCGAGCATGCCCCACCTGCCCAGTCGTCGCCTCATCGATTCCGAATCGGAGAGCGTCCACGTCGAGGGCGGCCGGTTCGTGCTGCGGGGCGAGGAGTGGGAGATCCCGGATTTCGAGAACGCCGAGCAGTTCGTCCACAAGCTGGTGCGCGCAGGAGTGCTCACCCGAGATCCGCTCGTGGACGACGTGGTGTGGGGTGGGATCGCCCGTGTCGGCACCCGGTCGGTGCAGCGCCGGGTCGCCAGCGCGACCGGCTTGACGGCCGGCGCGATCCGGCAGATCGAGCGCGCGCGGCAAGCAGCACTGCTCCTCGGAGAAGGCGTCCCTACGGCGCAGGTCGTGCATACCCTCGGCTTCTACGATCAGCCGCACCTGGCCCGCTCACTCCAGCGGTTCATCGGGCGCACCGCGACGCAGTTGCAGAACCCCGCCCCCGAGGATGCGCTGTCGCTTCTGTACAAGACCGAGCTGGGGGACGGTTCATAGCGTGGCTTCGACGCGGCGGAACCGTCGCGCACGATCCTCACGGAAGGAACCGACATGCTCGACGGCATTGTCCAGTCCGCAGACGGCACCCGCATCGCATACTCGGCATGGGGCGACGGCGATCCGATCGTCATCATCGACGGGGCCACCGCCCATCGCGCGACGACGCCGGAGAACGCCGCCGCGGCGGAGCGCCTGGCGGACGAGTTCCGCGTGATCAACTACGACCGCCGCGGCCGGGGCGCGAGCGCGGACACGGCCCCGTACGCCCCCGAGCGCGAGTTCGAGGACCTGGCCGCGGTGATCGCACAAGCCGGTGGGGGTCGCCCCGCGACGGTCTTCGGGTGGTCCTCCGGCGGGCTGCTCGCACTCAACGCTGCCCAGGCCGGCGTTCCGATCGCGCGTCTGGCGGTGTTCGAGCCACCGGTCGTCGTGGGCGACGCGCGCCCGCCGTTGCGCGCGGATTACGTCGAGCGGCTCGACGCGGCCGTCGCCGAGGGACGGCCCGGAGACGCCGTGCTGCTCTTCCTCACCGACGCGGTCGGCCTGCCGCCCGAGATGGCCGCGGGCGTGCGCGAGGATGCATCGATGTGGGCGCAGCTCGAGGCGATCGCGCCCACCATCGCGTATGACGGCCGTCAGGTGGGCGAGACGATGTCTGGCCGACCCCTCCGCCCCGACCTGTGGGACGCGATCGATGTGCCGGTGCTCGTCCTGCACGGCGACGCCACCTGGCCTCAGCTCGCGGCCGGCGCCCGAGCGGTCGCCGATCATCTGCCCACGGCGATGCTGCGGGCGGTGCCGGGCGAGAACCACGGCACGAGCGGTGAGGTCCTCGCCGCCGCCCTGCGCGACTTCGTGAAGGAGAACTGACATGGGAGACATCGTGGTGACGCAGTTCATCTCGCTCGACGGCGTGGTGGAGGCACCGGGAGGGGAGGACTTCCGCTATCCGAATTGGAGCTTCGCGTTCGATCGCGGCGCCGATGGCGAGCGATACAAGGAGGTCGAGGCGCTCCAGGCCTCGGCACTGCTGCTCGGCAGGCGCACGTACGAGGGCTTCGCCGGCGCATGGCCGGAGTACGAGGGAGAGCTGGCCGACAAGTACAACGGCATGCCGAAGTACGTCGTCTCGCAGACCCTCGCGTCTCCCGAATGGGCCAACACGACGGTGCTCCGCGGCGATCTCGGAGAGGCCGTGGCCCGTGTGAGGTCGGAGGTGGACGGCGAGATCTCGGTGCCCGGAAGCATCCGGCTCGTCCAGGGACTGCTGCAGCTGGACCTCGTCGACGAGATCCACCTCATGACGTTCCCGGTCGTCCTCGGGCACGGCCGCAAGCTGTGGCCGGAGACGCCGGACAAGACCGCCTGGAACCTGGTCGAGGCAACCGCCTATGGTCAGGACGGCGTGCTCGTGACCGTCTACCGCCGGCGGCGCTGAAGGACTCGTGTGGTGGGCGATACCAGACTCGAACTGATGACCTCTTCCGTGTGAAGGAAGCGCGCTACCAACTGCGCCAATCGCCCGTCTCCCGTGGGGGACGAGTAACGATCCTACCGGATGCGCGCGGCCCACTCGAACCACTCCGCGAGACACGCGCGACGTGCGCTCGGTTTGGCAGTGCGCCATTCGTGGGCTAAAGTTTTCCAAGTGCCGGGGTGAGAATCCCGGAACGAAATGCGGATGTAGCGCAGTTGGTAGCGCATCACCTTGCCAAGGTGAGGGTCGCGAGTTCGAGTCTCGTCATCCGCTCGAGTGCAGGGATCTCTCCCGAGATCACGGCACGTGGGTCAATCCACACGCGGTGGCGTGGCCGAGCGGCTAGGCACCGGCCTGCAAAGCCGTTTACACGGGTTCGAATCCCGTCGCCACCTCGCCTGCACAACTGAATAGCCCGAACGGGCGCGATTGGCGCAGCGGTAGCGCGCTTCCCTGACACGGAAGAGGTCACTGGTTCGATCCCAGTATCGCGCACCACAAAACCCCCGGAATTCCGGGGGTTTTTCGGTTCTCGGGGGAGTGCGTGCAATATGCGTGCGATACGGACGCTTTCGTTCACCGTTACGTCACCCGCCTCCTCCCTCGAGAGCGAGCCGACTGACGCCACGGATCGGTAGCCGGGCGCTCGAGGTGTGCAATGACCTTCGACGGGAAGAACCGCCAAACCCCGCCCAGCTTGAATCCGGGGATCTCGCCGGACCGCACCTTCCGGTAGACGGTGTCCGTAGAGACGCTAAGGATGCGGGCGAGTTCGACGATGTCAACGGCCGCTTCGTGGCGATCATCGTGATCGACCTGTCCATCATTCATCTGCCAGGCATCCGTTCGGGGAGGTCGTCGAAGTACCGGTCCAACTCGTGGCGGTCGAAGAGGATCGTGGAGCCACGTCTCTTCGCGGCGATGCGGTTGTTGCGCATCTCAGCCCGCAGCACCCAGTCAGAGATCCCAAGGTATGCGGAGGCCTCAGCCACGGTGTAGCCCCTCTTTTCACTATCAGTCACCGTGGAAGCATATCTGGAAGAAACCACCTGATCAGGTGTACATTTGGACACCGCTTCGGTGGCGGGTTGCAGTCGCGAGCCGATCCAGTCGTCCAGGTCAGCAGGGTAGAACGCGTTCCGCTTTCCCTGCTTATAGTGCTTCGGCCCCTGCCCCTGAGAGATCAGGTTGTACAGGGTTTGAACGGCCATCCCGCAGTACTCGGCAGCTCGTCTGGACGTCAGAACCGGGCCAGTCATGGCCGTCAACCTACCGCTCGGCCGCGGTTCTTTGGGAACTCCTGACGGTTCCCTTGGCATCGAGGTGCACCCACCCGGATACGCTGTGCGGAGGCGGGACATCGATGTCCGCGCCGCGACACAGCCTGGGGGCTCGCATGTCCGATACTCCGTCTACGCCTGCGGGCTGGTATCCGGCGCCACACGCCAACGGTGAGCAGCGCTATTGGGACGGAAATCAATGGACCAACTGGACACCCGAGTCCGCGGCCGCAGCACGGCAGGAAACAGTGACAGCCACAGACGCCGCCCCCAACACGGCGCCCGTCGCGACGGCCACCACGGCACCACCCGAAAAGAAGAAGGGTCTTCGCTGGTGGGCGTGGGTGCTCATCGGTTTGGGCGCCCTGCTCCTGCTGATCATCGTCATCGGATCGATCAATGGCGCCCGCACCTCATCGGTCATTGACCCGGACGCCCGTCCTGTCGCCACGCGCGAAGCAGAGGATCCGTCTGAAGCGCCGGAGCCAGAGGACACCCGAGTGGACACGCCCAACGTCGTGGGCGGGACCGTAGCGGAGGCGCGAGCCGCGCTCGAGGGTGTCGGGCTAGTCTTCACCACGGTCGACGGGACCGGGGACGACTGGATCGTCACATCGCAGACCATCACGGTGCCGGCAGAGCCTGGGACGGAAGTCCTCGTTGTTGCCGAGGCCCCGAAACCTGTTCTCACACTTGCCCAGCAGAACGCCGTCGAGCAGGGAATCTCCTACCTCGACTACTCCGCGTTCTCACGGGCCGGACTGATTAGTCAGCTGGAGTACGAGGGTTACACCACGGACGAGGCCACCTTCGCCGTGGACTTCATAGCCCCCGACTGGAACGCCGAGTGCGCGGAACAAGCCACGTCCTACCTCGAGTACTCGTCCTTCTCGCGTGATGGGCTCTATAGCCAGCTCGAATACGAGGGCTACACTCCCGAGCAGATCGCCTTCGGCCTGGCCGCTGTTGGTTACTGAGGACGGCCGTCGTGACCGATGAGTTGTGGACTGAGCAGGAAGTGTCTGACCGCTTCCGGATCCCTCTAGGCACATTGCGCTACTGGCGGCACAAGAGGACAGTGCTCCCGTATCGGAAGCTTGGGTCCCTTGTGCGATACGACCCCGATGAGGTTCGTGAAGCCATCGATGCCGCGAAAGTGCCTGTCGGACCCGCCTAGATCTGGGTTCGGACGAAGAACAGATCACACGCGGTGCACTGGTACCCGCCTAGGTGGTCGCGGAGTACCGTTCCGCACTTGGGGCAGCGTGGTTGGGCGCCGTCGTCGAGAACGTCGGACATGCCTTCAATCTAGTGGCTGTGCGCCGTCTCCCGGGCTTGAGCCCCGCGGCAAGACGCGGCCCTGACAAGAATGATTGCCAAAAGAATCCCAGCGTAGGTTGCGGTGGTACCGGTACAATAAATCCAGCAATAGCGAGCGTAATAACGTCGTTATACCTATCCAGTGGTACGTGTCAGCCAGACTGAGCGAGAGTCTCAGTACGAACGCAGGTGATTTGCGATGCCTAGAGTTCCAGTCAACAAGGTCGCCGCTTGGCGCGCCCAGACGCCTGCTGCGAAGCGCAGGGCGCGGAGGGCGGTGACCGTGCACCGCGTTGTGACGAGCATGGCCATGGAAGGTGAGCCGGTCTCGTCTGCATGGAAGACGAAGCATCAGCGGGCAGCCTGACGCGCTTCCTTGAAACGACGCGAGGGGTCCTCAGTTATGCGGAGGTCGCCGACATTGTCGCCGAGGAACTGCTTGGACTGCTGGATGAAGTTGCCGAGGGAGACTTCTCGGCGCGCGCTCTCGACGCCGACTTACTAAGGTCGTTCCACGCGCGAATCCTTGCTGGGATCATCCCCGAGATCGCGGGGGCGTGGCGAGATGTCGATGTCGCTGTCGGAAGGCACCTGCCGCCCCCTTGGTGGCAAGTTCCGATCCTCGTCCGGGAGTTCGGGGAAAATCTCTTGGCCCAGATCGAGTGGTGCGGATCCGATCTGGGCCGGCAAATCGAGGTGCTCGCGTTCGCCGAGGGCAACATCCTGTCTATCCACCCCTTCGTAGACTTCAATGGGCGCGCGACTCGCGCGTTTCTCACCGAGATGATCCAGCGCTTCGACCTACCACCTGTGGAACTGAGCGTCGCGCGGGATACGCCTCGCTTTGACCTGTATGCGACAGCGCTCCGAGCCTTCGACGTCGGTGACCCACTACCCCTCCGGGAATTCTGGATCGATCGATTCGAGAACTGGTAACCAGGATCACCAGCCGGATTGTCTTACGTGTAGGCACGGTGGACGTGCCAGTCGTCCTGCGTCCTGTACACGTCGAACACGTACGAATCGCCTTCCGGGTTCGTGGCCTGGAAACGCCACCCGTACAGGCCCCGTGGGGAGCCCGCAGAGGCAGACCAGACCGACTCCCGCAGCCGTGTGGGCACGTCAGTGACCCGCCACCTCTGGCCGGCGTAGAACATCCGCACCGGGATGTCGTTGGCCATCCATAGGGTCACTTCGTGTTCGAGTTCCGTAGCCGCCATGGGTTAAGACAATAGAACACGTGTTCGATGATTGCTACCCTTGGTGCATCGGCCGGAGAAGGGGTTGCCGGCAGCAGTGGGAACCAACAGGCGGTACGCGGAGCACTACGACCGGCTCATGGACGACCGGGTCCTGCAACGCGTTGTCACCAGCGGGCCTCTCGAGACGCTAACCCGTCAAGAACTGCAGTTGGATATTCTCCCGTGCACGACCGATCCGAAGCCGCGGACAGTGAAGGCGTGGGTGCGGTTCGGTGGGGCGCCGATCCAGGTTGACGCGGAGGCGTGCATGTGGACTGCGCGGGCTGTTGCGGTCCGGTTCCTTGTGTCTGGGAAGGAGTATCGGTGTTGGGTGTGGGCAAGTGCCGTCGAAGATTCGCCAGTATGAGCATGCGTTCCCGCCTGGGATTGCGAACAGCCACGCCCCCTCCGATCCAGGGATTGGAGGGGGCGCGGCTGCGGCAATGCTCAGCCTGTCGTGTAGATGCGGGCTGTTCCGCCACCGAGGTTGAGTGCGTCGAGCGGGCCGTTGACAGCAACTCCGGCGCCCATCCGCGTCCACGCACCGCCCATCACGGCCGTCTGATAAAGCTGACCGCCTTCGGACGTGAACACCTGCGGGTAGCCGCCACCCATGTCGACCGCGGTGAAGCCGACCGTCGAGCTGACGGCAACACCTGTGGACATGACGATCCACTCGGTACCGCTCGCCCAGATCTGGTGCACCTGTCCGTTCAGGATCGTCATCACCTGCGGTGCACTACCGCCCATGTACAGGGCCTCGAACTGGTCGCCAACTGGCTTTCCGGTAGAAGCCTTGTGCCAGCCAGCGCTATCGGCCCACATCTGGTGCAGGACGCCACCCTCGCTGATCATGAGCTGCACGGACCCGTCGCTCATGACAACGGCAGAGATCTTCCCGGTCGTGTTCACTCCGGTCCACGCCTTGTGCCAACCGGCCGAATCCCCGTACATGAGCACGATCTGCCCGTTTTCAACCGCGAACACGTGCGGCGAGGGCTGTCCGACATTGACTGCAGACATGCTCGTGGCGTTCAGTGGGATCCCGGAGTCGAGGGTGATCCACTGACCGTTGTTGACGAACGTGTGGAGCATCGTTCCGTTCGAGCTGCTGAACACGTCACCCCATCCGGATCCCATGTTGACCGCGGCGAACACGTTCGACGGGATGCTCTGGCCGACCCACACCTTCTGCCAACCGGTGCTGTAGGCGCCGATCTCCGAGATCGTGAACGACGTTGGCTGTCCGCCTCCCGGGGGGACATCCGGGCCTCGATACTCGATGTGGTTGTGGTTGCAGGAGTCGGGGAACTGGACCCAGCCGCTTGGGACGGTCACGGTGTGGCCGGGGCAGCCATATTGGCCCAGGCCGGCGGGTGCCGGCAGCACCGATGTCATCGCGTTGATGTAGACCCGGTCTTGCGCGGTGCCACCGGTAGACGCGACCCCGTTGACGCGATTGACATCGACAGCGTGTCCGCCGCCGTTGCGGTAGTGCCAACTTGTTGTTGACCCGGAGTTCTCGCACCACCTGTTGAGAGAACTGATGCTAATCGCGATTCCCCGGTCGACAACGACCGTCTTCAGCGCTTGGAGTAGTACGTCGTTGATGTTGCACGCGCGACCCGTGTTCGGGTTGATGCGCTCGACGCCGTTCGCATAGGCCTGGATCTGGGCTTGTGGTTCCGGGTGGCCAAAGGTGAGGCGTCCGCTTTGGAGCATGGCTTGCGCGTTGGCTTGAGCCAGTGGGTCAACTGCTGCCGCGTTGGCCTGCTCGGCGGTCCCGACTTGACCGACGAGTGCGCCTGCAATCAGCGCAAGTGTTGCGCTCCAGACCGCTACTCGCCGCCTGATCTCGTATTTCATGCGTCTCCCTTGTTCCATGGCGAGGTACCCGCTGGACCGGTAATGATCCGGCCCGGTTGGGTGAGAGGCGCAGCTGCATGTCGAAGCTATCTGCCCGTCTTCGAACCCGTCTGTAGGCCGTATGGGGGACATACGCGACGACGCACCGCCTGCTGAATTCGCGCCCGGTCAGGAATGACGAAACGCCCCCTCAAACCCGACCCGGTGAAGGATCGAGGGCACCCCGGCGTGGGATGCCCTAAGTGTGTTGTGTGTGCTCCGTGCACACGAGATCGTCCATCTGTCGGTGCTTCATGCTTCGATATCGACATGCCCGAGATCGAGTACAAAGACGTCGCCGATCGCCTCGCCGACATCAATCAGCGGATTCTGTCAGCGAACCCCCGAGCGAACCTGTTCTTCACCATGGACGACAGCCAGCGTTGGCCTCACTGGTACTGGACACTCCTCACCCAGATCCACGTCGCCGCAGGGGACAGTCAGATCGTCTACCTGACGAGCAGCCTTGCGGACGATGCCAGCGAGCGCGACGAGGTGATTGCGTTCACAGGCAAGGCCGTCGTGCATGCGCTCGTAACCGATGTGGCGAAGGGGGACAGTGGTGCTCAGGTGCGGACTGACTTGTGGCGGCGTCGGGAACTCGAGAGTATGTCGATCCTCCACGTAGACCCGCTGCCGTCCAGGAATACCGGTCACCCGGTGCGCTTTCCGCGCGGACTCTCGCTCGAGTTGCGGTACGGCGACCGCCCTACCTTGACGGTTCCCCTGACACGTTGGTCGGACGCTGAAGGGAACGACGCGGTCGGCGAACTACTCGAAGGCGTGCGAGGCGATCTGGCGCGGTGAACTAGAGCGGCGGCGCCACACCGGGTGATGTCCTTGGAATATCGGAGAGTGAGGCCGGGTAGCCGAAACCGAAGGCCAGCCAGCCCCCCGCATCTGGACGCCAAACCATCGTAAACACGCCGACCACATCCACCTTTTCGCCTGGCTGAACGTACCCCGGCCCGTCGTACCCCTTCAGCACTGGAACGTAGACGACATCCGGTGCCGCAATTTCGATCCCGGAACTGATAACCGGTCGGTCGGCCTCCGTGAGTCTCGAGCGAATCCACTCGAAATCACCCCACCCCGCCCACGATTCAGGGGTTATGAAGGCTCTGAGCTCGACTTCGTGTAAATTGCCCCCAATCAAGTTGGCAAAGAATTCAGTCGCCACACGCGTCGGGTGGCCCATGGGCGTGGTCTCGAACACCACTCGCGCGTCATCAGCGTCATCCCAGCTCTCGTTTCCCATGTGCTCATTCAATACTGGCGGCGTCTTCCAGCGTTGTCCTGCTGGTTGAGATGTGCGTTGTTCGAGGCGATAGCTTCGCCTGCGATGACTCTGGCGTGGGCGAGGATCGACCCGTCCGCGTCTACGAGGGTGATCGTTTCGGGGAAGCTCACGCTGGCCGCAGCGCCTCCGTGTGGTGTCGCGTACATGGGGGCACTCGCAACCCAGTGTTGACCGGAGTCAAACTGGCCGGGATCAAACTGACCGGCGCGGGCGGCGGCTCGCATCGCCTCCACGGCTGCATGGCCTCCCATACCGCGCACCTCAGCGGCAGACAGCATGTGCTCCTCGTCCGACGCCATAACCGGGATGGAGTCGGACGTCGTTGTACCTGGCCCATTGATGCGGCCACCGAACGCGCGAGCGAGGACATCCGTACCGTGAACCTGACGTCCCGGCACCCCATCCACGATGAGGTTCACCCGACGTCCGTCGTTCGCCCAGATGAACCGGTTGATAGCGTCCTGTGCTGCCGCCGTGTGCGCGATCAGTTCCCACTCCGTCGCAGACGGGATTCGGAAGATCTGGTCCGCGAGCGCCCCCGCCTCGTCAGCGTTCGCACCCAACTGCATCGCTCGGTCGATGAGTGCCTGCCGCGATCCCTCCAGCGTCGCCCGGTAACTCTCAGTGTTCCCGTCCAGCTTGAACTCGGCTTCAGCGGCGTCCTGGGCCTGTTTGGCGATGTCAACGAGCATCGACTGGTTGTCGCGGCCCGCCTGCGTATTCGCGTCCCAGCCGGTCGCGCCCTCCGCGATCAGCGCATCCACTTCAGCGAGAGCGTCCCGGTAGTTCAAGTTCGCCGTGATCGCGTCCTGCCCGACACCATTCGCTTCATTGATCGTCTCGATCAGTTGCGACAACTCCGAGTTCAGATCGGATACCTCGGAAGCAGCATCCATGTAGGCCTGGGCGGCGTCACGAGTCGACCCGGCTTCCTCCTCGGTTGCTTCCTTCTTCTGGTCCAGAATCCTCGCTCCCTCAGCCAGCGCTCTCGACTCGTTCCCAATCGCTTCCGCCACGAGACCCGACGCAGACGACACCTCGAGCAGGCTCAGCCCGTACTCATCCATCAGACGGTTCGCTGCATCCTGATCTCCTTGGCCTGCGGCGATGACGTCATTCATGGCCTTCAGCGCGTCCTTGTCGCCTTCGGCGGCGTCCGCCAGGTCCCTCAATGTGAACCCGAACTTCTCGGCAGCATCAGCGGCCGATCCGCGCGTAACCCACAGCCACGACTCCTCCGCCTGAAGGTTCTCGAGCGTCATGTTCTGGACGGCTTCGGTGCCCTGCTCGATCGCACCCGCGTACGACTCCGCTTTCGCCCGCGCCTCCTGATGCCTGCGTGCCAGCTCACCCACAATGGCGAACAGGCCACCCAACGCCGCCCCCGCGGCCCCGGCTTTAAGCGAGAGCGCCCCCATACCGATACCGGACTTCTGCAACACGTCCCGAAGCTCAAGAAACTTCGGGACCGCTAGCAGGGCCGTACCGCTCGCCAGGCCGATAGCGGCGGTGGCACCGCCGACAGCGAGCGTCGCACCCTTCACCGGTTCGGGAAGGTCGTTATAGCTATCCACCAGGCCCGTGAGGGTCTGCACGAGCGTCCTGATCGAATCGTTCGCGGCGGCACCGGTTTGGATGAACGCCGTGTCAATGGCACCCTGCAACGCCTCGAAATCCCCCTTGAGGTTGTCGAGGCGGGTTGCTGCGGTGCGGGCGGCGTATCCCTGGTCGTCGACGGCGGTGATCCAGGCGCGGATGCCCGCCTCACCCTCCTTGTACAGAGCGTTCGCCGCACGCTGTGCGTCCTGACCGAAGATCATCTCGATCGTGGCCTGACGCTGTTCGTCTGTCAGTCCTTGGAGTGACGTCTGGAGATTGCCGGCGAACTCCGCAAGACCGATGAACTGGCCCTGCGAATCAAACGCGGAGATCCCAAGTCGCTCCATCTCATCAGCGGCAGCAGCGGAATTCGGCGTGAGCGAACCAAGCATCGTACGAAACGACGTACCTGCGTCCGACCCAAGGAGCCCCTGAGACGCGAATGCCGCAAGCCCCGCCGTTGTCTCTTCGATCGAGAGGCCCGCACCACTGGCGACGAGAGCCACCTGATCCAACGCCTGCGACAGGTCATCAACCCCACCCATCGCTTTACCGGCACCCGCGGCCATCAGGTCCGCGACGTGCGACATGTCGTCGCCCTCGAGGTTGAAGGTCTTCAGCGCGGTCGCAGCGATACCAGCCGCGTCGGCGACCTGGATCTCTCCTGCCGCTGCGAGGTCGAGCGCCCCTGCAAGGCCCCCGTTGAGGATGTCCGCAGCGCTCACACCCGCCTTCGCCAGTTCTTCAATCGCGTTCGCAGACTGGGTCGCGGAGAACACGGTTGAAGAACCCGCTTCAAGCGCAGCCTCCCGCAACGCATCAATGTTGTCTGTCGCGTCCTGACCGGTAGCGGCCACATTCGACATCGCGGCGTCGAACTCAGCCATCTTGGTTACAGCGACAGCGAACCCCGCCGCCAAAACGGCCCCGGTGGTCAGTCCGACCCGTCCTAGCTGATTGAACGCTTCTCGCTGCTCGGCAAGCTTCTTCGCCTCGTCTGAAGTCTCACGCGTGGCCTTCGCGGCCTTCTTCATCCCATCGACGTACTGCTGCATTTGCACCGAAAGGGTGGTCTTGACTTGGCGATCAGCCATTGTTCGATCCCCCCGCAACCTGAAGCGCAGCGAGACGTGCCCGCGGCTTCCCGTAATGAATCGCCCACAACACGGTCGCGGCATCCTCGAAGCCCGCACCGTTCAGAAGAGTCGTGAACTCTGCCCACTGCTCATCCGTGACCGGCTCGCCATCGACCAGAACAGTCGCGATCTCTTCGTCGTTCCGCCACACCGAACGCGTCGGATACGACCGCACCAGCGAATCGACGTTGTAGCCAACCGCAAAGTCATGCGTCGCACCCTTCCGCGGCGGATTGACCGCCACCAGGTCACGCCACGCCGGCCCCGTGATCTGCACAAACTCAATCGACGCCACAAGATCGTCAATCGCGATCTCGAGGGCTCCCATATCCGGCTTCGTTGCACGGGCACGCGCAATCAACTCCCCAATGCGCCCCGTCAGTTCGGGCTGACCCTCAACGGGCCTCATCCGCTCCAAGATTGCTTCGATAGGCATGGTCAGTTCTCCTTAGTTGTGTATCGAGCAAGTTGCTCGTCCATCGCTTCTCGACCCAACGGGCCGAAGTCGAGCCCGGTCGCCGCAACCGCATGCCAATCGAGCGGCCCGCGCGGCCACCGTGGGTGTGCGCAACCGTTCGCGCGTAGCCACGCCTCGACAGCGTCCCGCCTAAGCTGTGCGGGTCCTTCGTCGGGCCAGTAGTAGCTTCGGGGCGGCAATCCATTCGCGATCAGCCATGAGGCATGCGCTCGAGTAGTTCGCCAATGGGCAGACTCCCGGTCGAACAGCTCAGCCGGAGCGTTCAAGGTCTGCGTTCCGCTGGCGGACGCACGCCGCCTAGGCACTACGATCCTTCTGGTCACGCCAACGCTTCTGCGCCGCCGCCCGTCCCGCAGCAGCCTTCGCGGTGACAGCGCCGGCCACGTCGGGAGCATCGAGGTTGAGTTGAATAATCAGCCGTGCGAGAGCGGCCTGCTGCTGCCGCAGTTCTCCGACAGCACCGTTCAGAACTGGTTGACCCTGGGAGCCGACCAGCATCACGCCATCGGCGGCGATAGCCGCAGACAGTTCCTCGATCGTGTCGAGGATTCTGCACGCCTCGAGCAACACCTGTGCCTCATGTGGGTCAAACTCAAGCTGCTTCTGCTGCTCATCCCAGAACTCACGTCCGCGTGACCCGAGACTGTCAATCAGTGCATCATTCATCTTTCCTCCTTCCAAAAATCGGAACGTTGCCATAACGCCCAGTTTTTTCCAGCTTGCCGACGGGTTGGAGTGGGGAGGTCGACCTGGCCCACCCCGCAGGGGGGTGGGTTGGCTAGACCCACCCCATTTGAGCCGTCTGGTTAGGGTTGCGGCGGCTGGTCTGTATCGGGCTTGCGGATGTATCCGAGTTCTCGTGTGAGCTGTGTGTACAGGTCGACGGGGCGTCGGGATGGGTCGCGGAGTGCTGCGAGGGGTAGGTCGACGAGCGCTTTCAGGTAGCGGGTTGCGTTGGCTGCGCCGATCTGTCCTTGTCCCACGCGGATGTCTGGTCGGTCGTATCTGAACTCGAGTGGTGCAATGCCGTGTGGCTCGGGGGTGTCGGTGCCTGCTGGGGCTTCGGGTACGTCCAGTTCACGGAGACGGCGGCGCCACGCGCGGAGCTGTTCGACGCGGGTTTCGTTGAGTTCGTGGAACGCGATGATTGCTTCTTCGGCTGTGCGGAGTGCCTGCACGTATGCGTCGGGGTTGTCGACTGTGTGTTCGATCTCGGCACGGATGGCTTGGATGGCGTTCAGCCGGGTCTGTTCGGCTTGGTCGAGCTCGGCGTTGCGGGCGGCTTCGATGCGGAGGTGCGCGAGTCGTGCGTCTGCTTCGGCGGTCTCGATGTCTCCGGGTTTGATGTTCGGGTCACCGGCGACGATCGCGTCCTGGATCTCTGTGACACGTTTGTCGGCTTCGGCTGCTGCCTGCTGGGCGGTGGTGAGGTCGAGGGTGGTGGTCTTCTTAGTCATGCTTGGCCTTTCGTGTTTCGGTTGATGAGGTCGTTCGTGGCGGCTATCACTGTGTGTGCGGCTTCCACTTGTTCTTCGCGTGTGGTGAGTCCGGTGCTGGAGAGTTGGATCTCGATGCGCCAGAACGACTCGTCGGCGTATTTGGTGAGGAGGGCGTAGACCAGTCCGCGCGAGTAGTCGAGGGTGGTCGTCTCGTCGTCGGTTTCGATGGTTGGGATGATCGCCATGTCAGTCCTTCCCGTCCTTCGTGATGTTCGTGATGGGGAGGTTGGCTACGAGTTCGGAGTGGCCCATTTCGTGAAGGCGTTTGGCCTCGGTGTAGGTGATGGTTTGGCTGTTGGTGGCGCGGTCGACGAGTTCTTGGTCGGCCGGGGTGATGCGGCCCAGGGCCTGGTCGAGGTCGCCTGCGTCGTATGCAGCGTCCACTTCTTCGGGCGTCATGCCTTTGATGTCCTCCCGTGTGAGTGCCTGCCCTGCTTTTTCCGCGAACTGGTTGTAGTTCTCAATCGCGGTGAAGAGCTTCGCGAGGGCGGCCTGCGCCCGTTGTAGGTCGATCTCTGCTGCGGTGGGTTTGAGTTCGCGTGAGCGGTTCGCGGGCCATTTGATGGACTCGGCGCGGTCAAGGGGGCCACGGCGGTTGGGTTTGTCGTCGGTCATGGGGTCAGCTTTCGGTTTCGTCTCGGATATGGGATGCCGCACCAGATGCCCGCGGTGGGTTTCGATGCCTCCGCGTAGTCACGGCAGAGGTCCCGGAGCGGGCACGCGGCGCACAAGCGGGATGCGAGCGCTTTCTGGGCGGCGCCGGTGTGGTCGGCGGTGAAGAACTCGTAGTCCCGGCATGCGGGGCGGTCGGTCTCCATTGCTTCGACGAGCGCGGCGTACTCGGCTTCTCCCGGGTCACTCCTGGCCACGGTTCGCCTCCGTCCAGTCGCGAGCTTCCTGCGCCCGTTGAGCGCCCACCATCGCGAGATATGCGCGCCGCTGTGCCTCGAACTCTTCGGGGTTGTTCCATGCCGCTACGAGTTCGTTCCAGTTCGCCGGCTTCGGTGCAGGGCGGCCCATCAGGCGCTCACCCCACTCAGTTCAGGGGGTGTGAGTTGTGTGAGTTTGTGAGTTTCGTATCCGTCAATCTCGGGGAATCTCACACTTCTCACACTTCTAACGGGGGCATAGAGTCCGCGGGCCAGCTTGACTAGCCGCCCAGATTCGACGGCACGGCGCAGATACTCATCGATTCCGGCGACACCAGTCATGAGCGTCTTCACATCGCTCGGTTTGATGCCCTCAGGGAACCTTCCGACAGTCGCGATCACGTCGGCCATGCGGTCACCCACACCAGCCGTGCTCTTGGCGTTCTGAGCGGCTTGCGCGGCACCTGCAAGGTCTTGCCCGTCGAGTTGCCAGGCACCCGTCTCCGTCATGAGCAGGCCATATTCACCTTCGGCCGCGTCCCTCGATGTGACGTGAAGCGTGGCGCGGTCTTCGTTCCGTTCACGCCTAAGCACGAGAACCGTATCTGCGGCCCCGGCGATGCCCTGCGTGCCGCTCACCGCGTCGAGGAAGTCCTCACCGCCACCTTTGCGGGTGTGATGCACGATGATGAGGCTCGAGCCTGGAACAGCGTCACATGTCGCTTTCAGGGCCGACAGGACGCGGTAGTCGTGCCCGTACTGGGATGCGTTACCGGCGGGTGGCATCACCTTCCCGAGGGTGTCCAGGATCACAACAGGGTCAGACCCGGCATGCTTTGTCATGAACTCGGTGATCGTCTCGATAACGGCACCGGCCGGGATTTCGACACGAAACTCCAGCAGTGGCGACACCTCCGCGGGGTTCAGCCGTAGCAGTCGGTCCTGTAGCCGCCTGGGGCCATCCTCAAGGGCGAGATACAGTACGGGTCGCGGTTCCCCCACAGGCAGGGCTCCGAGCGCGTCGGTGCCGCACGAGAGAGCAACCCCGAGACCGAGAACCATCCACGACTTGCCGATCTTGGGAGCTGCGACGAGCAGCGTCATGCCCTCGGGGACGACACCAGGTACGACATAGCGGATGGGAGGGAACGACTGCGCCATGAGCCATTCAGCAGTGAAGGTATGAGTCATGCGACACCCGCCTTCTTGCGGGCCTGCACGACGTCGAAGTGCTTCAACAGATCGGCGTGACGTTTACGTGCCTTGTCGCCGTTGTAGGCGAGGTCGTAGAGCGCGTCAGCTTCACGCTCGACGCGCGCCAACTTGGTCGTCGTGACTCGTGCGGCACCGGCGTGGAAACCATCGGCCCATAGAAGCCAGAGATCCCAGGGGAGTTCGTGGGCGTGCAGCTCACCCGCGAGGAAGCAGTCAACGGTAGAATTGTCGTAACGAACCCGCCCGCCAGAACGGTTCTCGGAAGCGCCTCTCGGGGCGCTTTCGTCATACATGGGCACCTCGCAGCGCGCGACGGTACGACTCCCACTCGAGCAGCGTGGCGTTCTCGAAGTACTGCTCGATGATCAAGCGCGCGATGGCGTACCCGTGGTTGCGGAGCGCTTCGCGGACAAGCTTCGACATCTTCGACGGTGAGATGTGAATCCCGGCAGCGTCGAACATTGCCATGCCGTGCCCGATGAGGGTGTCTACCTGCCGCGCTTCCAACTGCGCACGGCTTTCGGTGCGGTAGAGGGCAATCAAGCGACCACCGCCAGCGGCTTAGCTCCGGCCAGGATGCTCTCGAGGTTGACGCGGATCAAGCGGGGACCGAAGCGACGCGCTTCGATCTCGCCGCGGGATATCATCCGGCGGATGGTGTCATCGCTGAGGCTGTAGTGCTCGGCGGCTTCGGGGATTGGAACCCACATGGCGTGCTCTCCTAGAAACAGGAAAGGCCCAGTAAGAAGAACCGGCTCATAGGGAGCTCCGGTTCCGCTCGACTGGGCATCACGCCCACCAACATCACGTCGGTAGTGTCGTTAGCGGTGATCTCGAGGTGGTCCAGGCATCACGCCTGCCTCTGGTGAGATTCGCTTAGCGATGGGCCTTTGGGGGCTTAGTTACACATTAACAGGGTTCCTACGTCGACGTGCCCTTTTCTGCGAACAAATTTTCTGGGGGGGTGGCGAGTCGAATCCCGGCACCCCCCCAACAGTCAAAGGATCATGCTTGGCGTGCTGTGACGTCCTTTAGGGCGAGGATGAACTGGGCCTCCTCGCGTACCCCGACGTCCCACCCTTTCTCTCGCGCAATCTCAGCGAAACGCATCGCCAAGACGGCGGCGCTCTCGAGGTCGATGTTCTTGCTCATGGCACCATCACCTCGTACAGGCGCTCCATCGTTTCTGCACCGAAGGTACGGTGCAGGCGCACGATGTCTACGGGTGTCCAGGTCGTCGATCCGGAGAGTTTGGACATGAGAACACCGTGAGTGATGCATAGACGGGCCGCAAGCTCGTTTGGCTCCATGCCGCAGTCGCCCATGATTGCCACGACCTCGTCAGAGATCGTGCCGTAGAAATTCTGATCCCTCTTCACGAGCCGATTCAAGTCGCGACAGAGGGCCGCGGCACGAACGACAGCGAAGGATGCGGCGAGGTGATCGTCAATCCTCGCGGCCCTGCCCGCCAACTCACCCGTCATGGTGTCGACCTCGAGCAGCCAGAAGCCGGACTCGGTCGTGTATTGAACGCGTACCCACCCCGCGGATCCGAAGTTGACGCACAGCCACCAGTCATCGCCCGACTGTTCGTCGTCGGGGAAGCCGGCCAGATACTCGACTTCGGTCAGGATTACTGCGCCGTCAGCAGCGGCGCGGTGCAGCAGGCGCGCAACTCGCGGATCTTCCCACCAAGGCGACGTATCAGAAGTAGGGGTGGCGCTATCTTGAGTAGTAGTGGACATCGTTGATCTACCCTTCGGTGTTCCTGCCCTCGTCGTGTTCGCGCACGACGGGGGCGTTTTCTGTTCAGGCGGGCAGGATTACCCGCCTCAAGCGAGTTCGCTCATGCGTCTCGCAAGTTCTTCATCTCGACCTGCAGTGTGCTGGTACCTCATCGCCGCAGCCACCGTCGAGTGTCCCAACCGTGACTGCAATTCCTTTAGCGTCGCACCGGCCAGGGCAGCCCGCGTAGCGCCGTAGTGGCGGAGTGCGTGCCACGGCATGTCAGGGCGCTTCGCGGCGCTCCTAGCGGGGTCCCAGTGCTTGTAGAAGGCCGACTGCGCGAGGTGGGACACGCCGTCCGCGGCAGGGAACAGCAGCGACTCTGGGGACCTGCTCACAAAGTCCTTGAGGTGGGTCTCAACGATGCCCGTGACGTGCGGGGGGAGCACGATCGCACGCACGCCGGCCTCACTCTTTGTTGGACCTACGATCGCCCCTTGACCGGTCACGTGCGACACAGCTCGTGAGACGTTCACCACGTACACATCGCCTAGTCGTTCGATGTCCTTCATGCGGAGCTCAGTGAGCTCGCCGTATCGAACACCAGCCCATGCCGCGAGGATCACAGCAGCCCTGAACCGGGGAGTGATCTTGTCAACGATGATTGACAACTCTGCTGCGGTTGGTGGGTAAACCTTCTTCCCACTCGACGCCGACGCGGCACCCTTGATCTGACATGGGTTCGACTTGAGCCGCCCATCCTGAACAGCGGTAGCGAGGATGGCCTTAAGTAGTTCGTAGGCTCGCGCGGCCTGAGTCTTCGTTCCGGACTTGAGGAGCTCCGAGTACCAGGACCGAACAGTCTCGGGGGAGATGCCAGACAGCCGGGACTCCGCAAAGTCCGCGAGCGGCCCCTTCACAAGCCGGCGGTACTCAGCTGCTGTCCGAGGCCGCAGGTGCTCGCCGTGGCGATTTGTGCGGGTGCTGATCCACTGCTCTGCATAGTCGGCAAACGTCGTCGCCTTCGACTTGGTCGCCGTTGTAGCGGCCTGGGCCTCGTGGGGGCTCCACAGTCCGTCGACAATCTCGATGCGGCGGCGTGCAAGCCAGCCTCGTGCATCCTCCATCGCAGTGAACGTGAGGGGTGCGGTGTAGCGGTTGCCATCGGGGCCAACGTAGCTCGCCTGGTACCGCTTCGATGGCAGGAGCCGGATCGCACCGAATGACTCGCGGCGCTTGCGGGTCTTCTTCGCGGCCACCGTGGCCCCCTTCGTGCAATACCGTGCAATATCTTCTGCGCGCTCGTGCGGCTTCGTGCTACACAGTGACCTTAACACGATCGCCCGACATCCGCATCAATACGGGCGAGAAACGCAGAATCACGCCAATCTGCCCAGTAGTCCCGATACAGTTTCGATCCCAGTATCGCGCACCACATGAAACCCCCGGTTCACCGGGGGTTTTCGGTTTTGACGGCTCAGCGCACGTGCTGGCTCGGATATGTGTCCCGGATCCGATCGCGGAAGTAGCGCCCGGCGCTCTCCGCGTCGAGCAGCCCGCGATGCACCGAGCCGGGCACCGCGAAGTACCGGTACACCTCGCCGGACGTGAACTCCAGCTCGAGGATCGCAGTGGCAGGGTCGTAGCCCGCCGACGCGATGGCGGACGACTCCAGACTCGTGCGCTTCATCGCTTCCGAGGCTACGCCGTCCGGGGCCGGAGCCGGGGGAGAGGTGCCGGGGCGATAGCCTTGAGGGCGTGTCTGACGCCGTGTCCTACCCCGCTGACGGGTTCACCCTGTTCCCCGACCGCTCCGTGGTCGCCCTCCGTGTCAACGGCGACCTGAAGGATCTCGCCACGATCGTGCAGGAGACGGATGCCGTCGAGCCCGTCACCATCGACAGCCCGGACGGCCTCGACATCCTGCGGCACTCGACGGCGCACGTGCTCGCGCAGGCGGTCCAGCGCATCAACCCGCAGGCCGACCTCGGCATCGGCCCGCCGATCACCGACGGCTTCTATTACGACTTCGGCGTGGAGCATCCGTTCACCCCGGAGGATGTCAAGGCGATCGAGAAGGAGATGCAGCGCATCGTCCGGGAGGGCCAGCGCTTCGTGCGCCGCGTCGTGACCGACGAAGAGGCTCGTGCCGAACTGGCCGCGGAGCCGTTCAAGCTCGAGCTGATCGGGCTGAAGGGGGGCGCGGACAAGACCGAGGGCGCCGCCGTCGAGGTGGGAGCAGGCGAGCTCACCATCTACGACAACGTCGACCGTGACGGGCAGACCGTCTGGAAGGACCTGTGCCGCGGCCCGCACCTGCCGAACACGCGGATGATCGGGAACGGCTGGTCGCTGCAGCGGATCGCGGGAGCCTACTGGCGGGGGAGCGAGAAGAACCCGCAGCTGCAGCGCATCTACGGCACTGCGTGGCCGACCAAGGACGAGCTGCGCGCGTACCAGTCGCGTCTCGAAGAGGCCGCCAAGCGCGATCACCGCAAGCTCGGCAAAGAGCTCGACCTGTTCTCCTTCCCGGACGAGATCGGCTCGGGCCTGTCGGTGTGGCACCCGCGCGGCGGCATCGTCCGCGGCGAGATGGAGCAGCACGCGCGTCGTCGTCACGTCGAGGGCGGCTACACCTACGTGTACACGCCGCACATCTCGAAGGAGGACCTGTTCCTGACCTCGAACCACCTCGTCACGTACAAGGAGGGCATGTTCCCGCCGATCGTGATGGACGAGGAGCGCGACGAGCAGGGTGAGATCGTCAAGCACGGCCAGGACTACTACCTCAAGCCGATGAACTGCCCGATGCACATCCTGATCTACAAGGAGCGTGCCCGCAGCTACCGCGACCTGCCGATGCGGCTCGCCGAGAACGGCACCGTCTACCGCAACGAGCTCTCGGGCGCCCTGCACGGACTCACCCGCGTGCGCGGCTTCACACAGGACGACTCGCACCTCTTCGTCACCCCCGAGCAGCTCGAGGCGGAGACCACGAGAGTCCTGGAGTTCGTGATCTCCATGCTCCGCGACTTCGGACTCGACGAGTTCGAGCTCGAGCTGTCGATGCGCGACGACGAGAAGGACAAGTGGATCGGCTCGGACGAGTTCTGGGATTACTCGACGAACGCGCTGCGCAACGTCGCGCTGGCCAGCGGGCTCAAGCTCACCGAGGTCCCCGGTGAGGCGGCGTTCTACGGACCGAAGATCGACCTCAAGACACGGGACGCCATCGGTCGGGTGTGGCAGCTTTCGACCGTGCAGGTCGACCCGAACCTGCCCGAGCGATTCGAGCTGGAATACACCGACCGCGACGGCCAGAAGAAGCGGCCGATCATGATCCACCGCGCCCTGTTCGGCTCGATCGAGCGGTTCTTCGCGATCCTGCTCGAGCACTACGCCGGGGCGTTCCCGGTGTGGCTGTCGCCGGTGCAGGTGGTCGGCATCCCGGTCGCCGAGGAGTTCGCCGACTATCTCGGCGAGGTGATCTCGACGCTTCGATCCGTGGGCGTGCGGGCCGAGCTCGATCACTCGGACGATCGCATGCAGAAGAAGATCCGCACCCACACGACCCAGAAGGTGCCGCTGCAGCTCATCGCGGGAGAGCAGGACCGGTCCGCCGGCACGGTCTCGTTCCGCTTCCGCGACGGGTCGCAGGAGAACGGCGTGCCCATCGACGACGCGGTGCGCCGCATCCGCGAGGCGATCGCGAGCCATGCCCTCGTGAACACGGCCGAGGACCTCGCGTGAGCGACGACCCGGTTGCGGGTGAGGACGATCTTTCAGACGCGGCACTGGTCGACGCGGCCACTCTGCCGGGTGTGCCGGACGAGTTCCAACGCCTGTGGACCCCGCATCGCATGGCCTACATCCAGGCGGGGCCCGAGGTGCTGCGCCACGAGTGCCCGTTCTGCGAGGCGCCGCGCAAGTCCGACGAGGACGGTCTCATCGTGTTCCGCGGGCGAACGGCGTATGCGCTGCTGAACCTCTTCCCGTACAACTCCGGCCACCTGCTGGTGTGCCCGTACCGCCACATCGCGACGTACGACCAGGCGACGGATGAAGAGGTCGCCGAGATCGGGCTGCTGACGCAGCAGGGCATGCGTGTGCTGCGTGCCGTGTCGCGCTGCGACGGCTTCAACATCGGCATGAATCAGGGTCACGTCGCCGGTGCGGGCGTCGACGAGCACCTGCATCAGCACATCGTCCCGCGCTGGGCTTCGGACGCGAACTTCTTCCCGATCATCGCCAAGACCAAGGCGCTCCCGCAGCTGCTCGGCGAGGTGCGCCGCGCCGTCGCCGACGCCTGGCACGGCTGACCCCGCAGGCGCCTCAGCGCACCTGCTGCACCTCGAACTGCAGGCGCGGGTGGGCGTAGGCCTCCTGCGACTCCACGAGCTGCAGCTCCCGCTCGCCCGAGGCATGCGTGCGCTCGAGCAGGTCGAACACGCTCGACGTCGTGCGCGCGAGCGCGTCGGCGGCGTCGCCGGACCGGCGGAAGTGGGCCGTGAACAGCGCGGCCGTGACATCGCCCGAGCCGTTGGCCTTCATGGGGATGTGCGGCGTCTGCACGATCCAGGCACCGTCGTCGGTGACGGCCAGCATCTCGATCGTGCCGTCGGGGCGGTCCGGACGCTCGACGCTCGTCACGAGGACCGTACTCGGGCCCATGGCACGGGCGAGGTCCACTGACGCGAGCGTGGATTCCAGGTCGGTGGGGTCGGTCTCGGTCAGGAAGCCGAGCTCGAACTGGTTCGGCGTGATGATGTCGGCGGCCGGCACGACGCGATCGCGCAGCAGCACCGGGATCGCCGGAGCGACGAAGCATCCGGACTTGGCGTTGCCCATCACCGGATCGCACGCGTACACGGCGCCGGGGTTCGCGGCCTTCACACGCGCGACGGCATCGAGGATCACGTCGGCGATCCCCTCGCCGCCCTGGTACCCCGACAGCACGACGTCGATCTGCCCGAGGACGCCGCGCTCCTCGATCCCGAGGATCACCTCGCGCACGTCGTCGGGACTGATCAGAGGTCCCCGCCAAGCGCCGTAGCCGGTGTGGTTGGAGAAGTTCACCGTGTACACCGGGAGCACTTCGACGCCGATGCGCTGCAGAGGGAACACGGCCGCGGAGTTGCCGACGTGGCCGAAGGCGACGGCGGACTGGATCGACAGGATCTTCACCGGTCGATCATCCCACCTCGGCGGCGAGACGCCGCCCGGCCACCGCGTGCACGGCGGCCGCGATGTCCACGGCCAGCTGCTCGGCGTCGGCGTCATTCAGGTCGTGCACGGTCAGGCGCAGGCGCTCCGACGGGTCAGCGTCGCCGACGAGGAACTCGTCGCCGCTGCGCGCGAGCCAGCCTCGGCGCATCAGCCGGTCCGCGACAGCCCGTGCAGGCACCGGCAGCGCGACCCACAGGTTCAGTCCGTCGCCCGGCTCGGCCGGAACTCCGTGGGCGATGAGGCGCGCGGCGAACGCCGCATTGCGCGCCGCGTAGTGCGCGCCGGCGCGGTCGATGTCGCGCATCACGTCGGCGTCGGTCACGAGGGCAAGTGTCAGCCGCTGCAGCAGGTGGCTGACCCACGTGGTCCCCGGCGTGAGACGCATCGCCAGCCGCTCCGCGGTGTCGGGATCGGATGCCGTCACGGCCAGGCACATGTCGGGCCCGAGGAATTTCGAGACCGAGCGGATGAGGGCCCAGCGCCGGTGCCGCGGGCCGATGAGCGAGTAGAAGGGGCGCTGCGACAGCAGCGAGAAGTGGTCGTCCTCGATCACGAGGACGTAAGGGTGGTCCGCAAGCACATCCCGCAGCTGCGCGGCACGCTGCTCGGTCAGGCTGGCACCGGTGGGATTCTGCGCACGAGGCGTGCACACCACGGCACGGACCCCCTGCTCGAGGGCGTCGCGCAGTCCGTCCACCGTCATCCCTTCGGCGTCGACAGGGACGGGAACCGGTCGGTAACCGCCGAGCCGCACAGTGTGGATGCTCGCGAGGAAGCAGGGGTCCTCGAGCGCGACCGCGTCGTCGCGCGTGAGGGATTGCGCGAGCAGCCGCTCGACCGCGTCCGCGGCTCCGCTCGTGATGGTGAGCCGGAAGGGACCGGCCGAGGCCAGATCGCGCTGCATCCATGCACCGGCCCAGCTCTCCAGACCGGGATCGATGACCGGCTCGCCGTACAGCACGGGCCTGCCGGCCATGCTGCGCAGTGCCTTCGACGGATCCGGGATGAGATCCGGGTCGGGGTTGCCGGTGCCGACGTCACGCAGGACCGAATCGGCGGCGAACCCCTCCTGGGCGACGGGCGACCGGTCGGCGACGTGCGTCCCTCCGCGGCCACGCGTGACCACGACGCCCGCCTGCGTGAGCTGGCGGTAGGCCGCGACGGTCGTGTTGCGGTTGACGCCGAGGCTCTCGGCCAGAGCGCGCACCGGGGGGAGCGGGTCGCCGGGCCGCAGCGTCCCGCGCTCGACGAGCCCGCGCAGGCTCTCGGCGATCTCCGACGCCGTGCGGCCGCTGATTCCGTGATTCATGTCACCGTTCATCGCCCTCCCGAGTGTAGGCCCGGTACATGCTATCTTTTGGCCTAGGTCAATCACCACGACTGTCCGTCCGCGTGCGTCCCGCGATGGCGCATCCACCCGAAGGGAACCCCCGTGACCAGTGCCGACACCGGAACCAGCCGCGTCAAGCGCGGCCTCGCCGAGATGCTGAAGGGCGGCGTGATCATGGACGTCGTCACCGTCGAGCAGGCGAAGATCGCCGAAGACGCGGGCGCGGTCGCCGTCATGGCCCTCGAGCGCGTCCCGGCCGACATCCGGGCACAGGGCGGCGTCTCGCGCATGAGCGACCCCGACATGATCGACGGCATCATCGACGCGGTCTCGATCCCGGTCATGGCGAAGGCCCGCATCGGGCACTTCGTCGAGGCGCAGGTGCTGCAGGAGCTCGGTGTCGACTACATCGACGAGTCCGAGGTGCTCTCGCCCGCGGACTACGTCAATCACATCGACAAGTGGAAGTTCACCGTCCCGTTCGTGTGCGGAGCGACCAATCTCGGCGAAGCGCTGCGCCGCATCAACGAGGGCGCGGCGATGATCCGCTCCAAGGGCGAGGCCGGCACCGGCGACGTCTCGGAGGCGACCAAGCACATCCGCAAGATCACGAGCGAGATCAACGTGCTGCGCTCGATGACCAAGGACGAGCTCTACGTCGCGGCCAAGGAGCTTCAGGCGCCGTACGAGCTCGTCGCAGAGATCGCCGAGACCGGCAAGCTCCCCGTCGTGCTGTTCGTCGCCGGCGGCGTCGCGACACCGGCCGACGCGGCGATGATGATGCAGCTCGGCGCCGACGGCGTCTTCGTCGGTTCCGGGATCTTCAAGTCGGGCAATCCCGCCCAGCGGGCTGCCGCGATCGTGAAGGCCACCACCTTCTACGACGACGCGAAGGTCGTCGCCGACGTGTCGCGCGGTCTCGGCGAGGCCATGGTGGGGATCAACGTCGCCGACCTTCCCGCGCCGCATCGCCTCGCCGAGCGCGGCTGGTGAGCACGGGGCGTCCCCGCGTCGGCGTGCTCGCCCTGCAGGGCGACGTGCGCGAGCACGTGCGCGTCCTCGCCGACCAGGGGGCGGCCGTCTCGCTCGTGCGGCGGCCGGCCGAGCTCGCCGCCGTCGAGGGCCTCGTGATCCCCGGCGGCGAATCGAGCGTGATCGACAAGCTCTCGCGTGCGTTCGGCATGCGCGAGCCGATCCAGGAGGCGATCGCCAGGGGGATGCCGGTCTACGGAACGTGCGCGGGACTCATCCTCCTCGCCGACCGGATCACCGACGGCATCGCAGGCCAGCAGACGTTCGGCGGCCTGGACGCCACCGTGCGCCGCAACGCCTTCGGCAGTCAAGTGGACTCGTTCGAAGTCGACCTCGATGTGCCGGAACTGGGCGACCCGCCCGTACATGCGGTGTTCATCCGTGCGCCGATCGTGGAGGCGGTGGGAAGCGGCGTCGAGATCCTGTCCCGGCTCCCCGGCGACCGCATCGTGGCGGTGCGCCAAGACGCTCTCCTGGGAACGGCGTTCCACCCCGAGGTCACCGGAGAGCACCGCTTCCACGAGCTGTTCCTCGACATGATCCGCGGCCGCGCCGCGTGAGGGCGGGCCGCGCCTGCACGCGGAGTACATTCTGACCCATGACGATCAACGACTGGTGGCGCGATCACCCGGAGGAGCGCTACTGGATGATCGCCCCGTCGCGCGGCATCGTCGGCGATGCGCTCTCGGCGCCGAAAGCAGCCGACACCCGCCGGTTCGAGTGGTCGCACGAGCTCGTCGGCTTCACCGAGCCCGGCGACACGCTGTTCGTGTGGGACCGCACCCTCGCCGTGCCGGGCATCGCGGCGTGGGGCCGTGTGCTCGGCCCGCTGGGCGAAGAGACCCGCCGACGGCGGGGTGAGGAACTGCCGCATTGGCGGATGCCGCTCAGCGACGTGCTGCGTCTTGCCTCGCCGATCACCCTGCCCAGCCTTCGGCGCGTCGGCTCCGACATCGTCGCGGTGCGCGAACGGGTCGAGTCGCTGACCGACGGACCGGTGTACTTCCCGTTCATCGGCTCCGCCGACAGCCTGGCGCCTGCACCGGCCTACCTCACGAAGGTGCCACGCGACCTCGTCGCTCTGCTGTCTTCGCGCTTCGGCTTCGAATTCGCACTGTAGGCACGGGCTTAGAATGGTCTGCCGGCGGAGACCGCGCAGGATTCGCGCCGAGCCGCGCACGCACCGCCGACCATGATCACAGGAGGACCATGTCCGGGCATTCCAAGTGGGCGACGACCAAGCACAAGAAGGCCGTCATCGACGCACGTCGTGCCAAGTCGTTCGCCAAGCTCATCAAGAACATCGAGGTTGCCGCAAAGATCGGCGGCGCAGACCTCGCGGGCAACCCGACCCTGTACGACGCCGTGCAGAAGGCGAAGAAGACGTCGGTCCCCAACGACAACATCGACCGCGCCATCAAGCGCGGCGCGGGCATCGGCGGCGAGGCCGTCGAGTACACCTCGATCATGTACGAGGGCTACGGACCCAACGGCGTGGCCCTCATGATCGAGTGCCTCACCGACAACAAGAATCGCGCCGCCGCGGAGGTGCGCACGGCACTGACCAGGAACGGCGGCAGCCTCGCCGACCCCGGCAGCGTCGCCTACAACTTCACCCGTAAGGGCGTCATCGTCGTCTCGGGCGAGGGGACGACCGAGGACGACGTCATGCTGGCGGTGCTCGATGCGGGCGCCGAAGAGGTCGAGCCGCACGCGCAGGGCTTCGAGGTCGTCACCGAGGCCTCCGACCTGGTGAAGGTGCGCTCGGCCCTCCAGGAGGCGGGTATCGACTACGAATCGGCCGATGTCGAGTTCGTGCCGAATCTCAAGGTCGAGGTCGACGCCGACACCGCCCGCAAGGTGTTCCGCCTGATCGACGCGCTCGAAGACAGCGACGACGTGCAGAACGTCTACAGCAACTTCGATCTGAGCGATGAGGTGCAGGCCGAGCTCGAGAACGACGAGGACTGAGCGAAGGGCGCGCCTGGCCACGGCATCCGTCGTCCTCGCCTAGCGTGGGGGAGTGACCTCGCGTTCCTCCCTCTCGCCGCTGCGGGTCCTGGGCATCGACCCCGGGCTCACGCGCTGCGGTGTCGGCGTCGTGGATGTCGCACCGGACCGCTCGGCGCAGCTCGTGCACGTCGGGGTGGTCCGCTCCGATCCTGGTGAGCCGATCGAGGTGCGCCTCGCGCTCATCGCGACCGGGCTGCGCGCGGTGATCGAGGCGCACCGGCCCGACGTCGTGGCGGTCGAGCGCGTTTTCGCGCAGCACAACCGGCAGACGGTGATGGGCACCGCGCAGGCGAGCGGGATCGCCCTCCTTGTGGCAGGCGAGCGCGGGCTTCCGGCCGCCACACACACCCCGTCAGAGGTGAAGGCGGCGATCACCGGGTACGGCTCTGCCGACAAGCGGCAGGTGCAGACCATGGTCGCCCGCGTGCTGCGCCTGGACGCGCTGCCCCAGCCCGCCGACGCCGCGGACGCGCTCGCACTGGCGCTGTGCCACGCGTGGCGCGGGGGCGCGACGGTGGCCGCGGCATCCGGCCCTCTCACTCCGGCGCAGCGGGCTTGGGCCGATGCCGAGCGCCTCAGCCGCCGGTGAGGCCTCGCGCGGTGCACTGAGCGTGTCGCTCGAACAAACGTCCGAACCGGCACGTAGGCTCGACGCATGATCTCGTCAGTCCGCGGCACTGCCGTCCACGTCGAAGCGGATTCGGTCGTCGTCGAGGTCGGCGGGGTCGGCCTTCACGTCGCCGTCACGCCGCAGGTCGCGCGAGCCACGCACGTCGGCGCGCCGGTCCTGCTTCACACGACGCTCATCGTCCGTGAAGACGCGCTGTCGCTGTTCGGCTTCGAATCGCGCGAGGAGCTGACCGTGTTCACCCAGCTGCTCGGCGTGACGGGCGTGGGGCCGAAGTCCGCCCTCGGCGTTCTCGCCACCCTGACCGTGCCGCAGATCGCCGACGCGGTCGGCGCCGACGACGACGCGCCGTTCCGGCGCGTGTCGGGCATCGGCCCCAAGACGGCCAAGCTCATCGTCGTGCAGCTGACCGGCAAGATCACGGCGTCGCACACGGCCGTGGGCGGAACGGATGCCAGGACTCCGGCGGGCGTGACCGCTCAGGTCGTGCAGGCCCTGGTGGGCCTGGGCTGGTCGGAGCGCGTCGCCGCCGACGCGGTCGAGACGACGGCCCTGGACGCGTCCGAGACGGACCGGTCTTCGGTACCCGTCCTGCTCCGGCTGACGCTCGCGGCGCTGGGCCCGGCCCGGAAGGAGACGGTGAATGGCTGACGTGCGCGAAGTCGGCGACCCGGTCGACGAGACCGAGCTGGCCATCGAGGGCGCCCTTCGCCCCGGGTCGCTGGCCGAGTTCGTCGGCCAGCAGAAGGTGCGAGGGCAGCTGCAGCTGCTGCTGGACGCCGCGCGCATCCAGCAGCGTCCGGCGGATCACATCCTGCTGTCGGGCCCTCCGGGCCTCGGCAAGACGACCCTGGCCATGATCGTCGCCCATGAGAGCAACCGGCCGCTGCGGTTGTCGAGCGGTCCCGCCATCCAGCACGCGGGCGACCTGGCGGCGCTGCTGTCGAGTCTGACGCCCGGGGAGGTGCTGTTCATCGACGAGGTCCATCGCATGGCACGCTCCGCGGAAGAGATGCTGTACCTCGCGATGGAGGACTTCCGCATCGACATCATGGTCGGCAAGGGCGCCGGCGCCACGAGCATCCCGCTCGATCTGGCTCCGTTCACGCTGGTCGGGGCGACGACGCGATCGGGGATGCTGCCCAATCCGCTCCGCGACCGCTTCGGCTTCACCGCGCACCTGGAGTACTACGAGCCCGAAGAGCTCGAGCGCGTCATCGAGCGATCGGCCGCGATGCTGGGCGTCGCCGTTCCGCCCGGCCCCCGCGCCGAGATCGCGCGCCGCTCGAGGGGCACACCGCGCATCGCGAACCGCCTGCTGCGGCGCGTGCGCGACTACAGCATCGTGCACGGCAACGGCCGGGCAGCCGATGCGGCCATCGTCGATGCGGCTCTCGACCTGTACGACGTCGATGCGATCGGGCTCGACCGGCTCGACCGGGCTGTGCTCGACGCTCTCGTGCGACGATTCCGCGGGGGACCGGTGGGCCTCGGCACGCTCTCGGTGGCCGTCGGCGAGGAGTCCGACACCATCGAGTCCGTCGTCGAGCCCTACCTCGTGAGGATCGGGTTCATCGGGCGCACACCGCGCGGAAGGATCGCGATGCCGGAGGCGTACGCGCACCTCGGCGTGGCCTCGCCGGAATCGGTGCTCGGATTCGATGACCTATAATCACTGGAGGCTTTCGCCCACCCCCCTTTGAAAGGCAGCGCCGCCTGGCGTGCCTGAACCGAAAGGTGCTCTCGCCTCCATGGACATCGCTACCTTCCTGAGCAATTACGGCCTCATCATCCTGCTGGTCGTGCTCCTCGTCTTCATGTTCTGGAGCTCGCGCCGTCGGATGCAGAAGCAGAAGCTCGAGCAGGAGCAGAAGGCGCGCGAGACGGTCCCCGGCGCCGAGGTCCTGCTTCAGGGCGGGCTCTACGGCACCATCATCGCGTTCGACCCTGACAACCTCGACCAGCCCGCGATCGTGGAGCTGGCGCCCGGTGTCGAGATCAAGGTCCACAGCCAGGCCATCCTGCGGGTCGTGAACCCCACCGAGGGCGCCGTCAGCGAGGACGAGTACCTCACCGCGGAGGAGAGCCACGCCGAGTACGCCGAGGGCGTCGCCAACGGCGACATCACCTCGATCAGCGACGACCACCGCGTCACCAGCAAGGACGAGAACGACCCCGACGCCGAGTCCGGTTCCAAGTCACGAGACTGACCGTCTGACCGACCGCCCGACAGGGCACTCCAGAAAGCGAAGACGTGGCGACATCCACTCCCGTCCGGCATGCGTGGCGCGCGCTGATCGGCCTTCTCGCCATCACCGCCGTGCTGTTCGGCATCAACGCCCTCGGCGTGTACGTGTTCAAGGGCAGCTCCTGGGTCCCTGAGCTCGCACTCGACTTGCAGGGCGGCACGCAGATCGTGCTCGAAGCGCAGACCGAGGACGGCGCCGACCCGTCGACCGAGCAGATGCAGCAGGCGGTCACGATCATCCGCCAGCGCGTCGACGCGTCAGGTGTCGGCGAGGCCGACGTCACGACGCAGGGCGGCAACCAGATCGTCGTCCAGATCCCCGGTCAGGCCGACGAGGAGACGCGCAACCGCATCGAGGCCTCGGCTCAGCTTCAGCTGCGCGCCGTGCTGGTCGCCGGTGCGCCGACGAACACGTTCGTCGGCGAGGACGGCAACGAGACGCCGTACCCGACGCCGGATCCGACGCTTCAGGCGACCCCTTCGGTCGCGCCGACCAACGGCAGCGACACCTCGTGGGTCACTCCGCGACTGTCAGCCGAGTTCCAGGCGTACGACTGCGCCGATCCGGCCAACGACCCCGCGAGTGCGCCGGCGGACGAGCCGCTCGTCACGTGCGACGCCGACGGCACGGTCAAGTACATCCTCGGACCGGTGGAGCTGGACGGATCGTCGATCGACGACGCGACGTTCGGGCTGCAGACCACCAACAACCAGTGGGCGGTCAACCTCGACTTCGACGACGAGGGCACCGAGACCTTCGGTCAGATCAGCCAGCGCCTCTACGGCGCCGACCCGCCGCTGAACCAGTTCGCGTTCGTGCTCGACGGCTACGTCCTGTCGGCTCCCTCGATGAACGGGGTCATCCTCGACGGCAAGCCGAGCATCACGGGCAGCTTCACGCAGGAGACCGCGAAGGTCCTCGCCGACCAGCTCAAGTACGGCGCGCTGCCGCTGAGCTTCAGCGTCGAGAGCTCCAACTCCATCTCGGCGACGCTGGGCTCCCAGCAGCTGCAGATCGGGCTGATCGCCGGTCTCATCGGTCTCGCGCTGGTCGCGCTGTACTCGCTGATCGTCTACCGCGCGCTCGGGTTCGTCATCATCGCGTCGCTGGTGGTGATGGCGGTGCTCACGTACATCACGCTGTGCATCCTCGCGTGGCGCATGGGCTTCCGCCTGTCGCTGGCCGGTGTGGCGGGCCTCATCGTGACGATCGGCTTCACGGCGGACTCGTTCATCGTGTACTTCGAGCGCATCCGCGACGAGCTGCGTGACGGCAAGTCGATCACGAGCGCCGTCGAGGACGGCTGGGGTCGCGCCAAGCGCACGATCTACATCTCCAAGTCGATCAACATCCTCGCCGCCGTGGTGCTGTACATCCTCGCCGACTCGACGGTGAAGGGCTTCGCGTTCACGCTCGGGCTCACCACCGCAATCGACGTGCTCATCTTCATCCTCTTCACCCACCCGGTCATGCAGCTGCTCGCACGCACCCGGTTCTTCGGTTCGGGGCATCCGCTCTCGGGACTCGACCCGACCGCCCTCGGCGCGGTGTACCGCGGCCGCGCACAGTTCCGTGCTCCGGTGCCCGCCGTCGCCCCGACCGCGTCGGCCCGTCGCGCCGCCAAGTCGCGCGGTGAGGCGGTACGCCGGCAGACGATCGCCGAGCGCAAGCAGGCGGAGCTGGCAGCGGGCGGTGCCGGCAACGCACTGAACCAGAGCGGCTCCAAACCCGGCAAGCCCGTCAAGGAGGGGGACGACTGATGCGCTCCATGAGTCAGCTCGGCAACGACCTCTACACCGGCAAGACGTCGTTCCCGTTCGTCGGGCGTCGCAAGCTGTGGTTCCTCATCGCCGCCATCCTCGTGATCGGCTCGGCGCTGGTTCCCCTGATCCGTCCCATCCAGTTCTCGATCGAGTTCACCGGCGGCTCGCAGTTCACCGTCAACGGTGTCGAGACCGCCGACCAGCTCGTCGCCACCGAGGCCGTGCAGTCCGTCGTTCCCGACGCCACGACGAAGGTCGTCACGATCGGCGAGGACGCGGTGCGCGTGCAGACCGATCAGATGACGGATGCCGAGAGCCGCAAGGTCTCGGCCGCGCTGGCCGAGGCGTACGACGTGCCGGCGACCGAGGTGAGCTACTCGTTCATCGGACCGAGCTGGGGTGCCGACGTCACACGCACGTCGCTGTGGGGTCTGGCCATCTTCCTGGCGCTGACCTTCCTGATCCTCGCGCTGTACTTCCGCACCTGGAAGATGTCGGTCTCGGCGATCATCGGCCTGGTCGACGTCCTCATCATCACGATCGGCGTGTACGCCCTCTTCGGCTTCGAGATCTCGCCCGCGGCGGTGATCGGGTTCCTGACGATCCTGTCGTACGCGCTGTACGACACGACGGTGGTGTTCGACAAGATCAGGGAGAACACCAGCGAGGACGGCGAGGTCTCCGGGCGCACGTTCGGCGAGTCGGTCAACCTGGCGGTGAACCAGACCCTGGTGCGCTCGATCAACACGACGGTCGTGGCGGTCCTGCCGACGGGGGCGATTCTCTTCATCGGCCTGCTGTGGGTCGGTGCGCAGACGCTGACGGACCTGTCGCTGTCGATCTTCGTCGGAACCATCGTGGCGGCCTATTCGACGATCTTCGTGGCGGCACCGCTGTACTCCCTGCTGCGTGAGAACGAGTCGCCGATCAAGACGCGCGACGAGCGCGTCGTGGCCGCTCGGGAACTGGCCGGCACACCCGCCTGAGACGGCCGGCGGCCGGTCGATCCGCGGGGCGGGCGTAGGATTGTGAGGTCCAGCGGAGGGGAGGGGATCGTATGACCGAGACCGTTCCTCCCGCCCAGACCTCGTCGCTGCGGCGCCTGGTGCCGCGCATCTTCTCCCGCTCTGCGCGGCGCGACGACGTTGAGCAGCTGCTCAGGACGGTGCGCACGCATCATCCCAAGGGCGACCTCTCGATCATCGAGCGCGCCTACGCCGTAGCGGACCAAGCCCACTCCGGGCAGGCGCGACAGAGCGGCGAGCCCTACATCACGCATCCGCTGGCGGTGGCGCAGATCCTCGCCGATCTCGGGCTGGGTCCGCGTGCGATCGCGGCAGCCCTGCTGCACGACACCGTCGAAGACACGCAGTACTCGCTCGAGACGCTGAGCGCCGAGTTCGGCGACGAAGTCGCGATGCTCGTGGACGGCGTCACCAAGCTCGACAAGGTCAAGTACGGCGAGAGCGCGCAGGCCGAGACGGTCCGCAAGATGATCGTCGCGATGTCGCGCGACATCCGTGTGCTCCTCATCAAGCTCGCCGACCGCCTGCACAACGCCCGCACGTGGGGGTTCGTCCCGCCCGAGAAGGCGCGGAAGAAGGCGACCGAGACCCTCGAGATCTACGCGCCGCTCGCGCACCGGCTCGGTATCCAGGCGATCAAGTCCGAACTCGAGGACCTCTCGTTCGCGGTGCTGCACCCCAAGCTCTACGCCGAGATCGACAGCCTCGTCAAGCAGCGCACGCCGCAGCGCGAGCAGTACGTGCAGAACGTCATCGAAGCGGTCGACGGCGATCTGCGGGAGCTGCGCATCCGCGGCCGAGTCATGGGCCGTCCGAAGCAGCTGTACTCGGTGTACCAGAAGATGGTCGTGCGCGGGCGCGAGTTCGACGACATCTACGACCTCATCGGGATCCGCATCCTGGTGGGCAGTGTGCGCGACTGCTACGCCGTGCTCGGGGCGATCCACGCTCGCTGGACACCCCTTCCGGGCCGTTTCAAGGACTACATCGCCACGCCCAAGTTCAACCTCTACCAGTCGCTGCACACGACGGTGATCGGCCCGGGCGGCCGCACCGTCGAGATCCAGATCCGCACCAACGAGATGCACCAACAGGCCGAGTACGGCGTCGCGGCGCATTGGAAGTACAAAGAGCGGATGGCCGGCGGCAAGGCGGACCCGAAAGCCCTCGACACCGACATGGCCTGGCTGGCCCACATCTCGGACTGGCAGGCCGAGACCGCCGACCCCGGCGAGTTCCTGGACTCGCTGCGCTTCGAGATCGGCGCCAAGGAGGTCTACGTCTTCACCCCGAAGGGCCGCGTCGTCGGGCTGCCCGCCGGTGCGACTCCGGTCGACTTCGCCTACGCGGTCCACACCGAGGTCGGTCACCGCACGATGGGCGCCAAGGTCAACGGCCGCCTGGTGCCGCTGGAGTCAGAGCTCAAGAGCGGCGACGTCGTCGAGGTCTTCACCTCGAAGAATCCGGATGCCGGCCCCAGCCAGGACTGGCTCGGATTCGTCAAGAGCACGCGGGCCCGCAACAAGATCCGAGGCTGGTTCACCAAGGAGCGTCGCGAAGAGGCGATCGAGCAGGGGAAGGAGTCGATCGCGCGCGCGATGCGACGGCAGAACCTGCCGCTCCAGCGCCTGATGAGCCAGGACTCGTTCTCGGAGGTCGCGCATCAGCTCCGCTACGAGGACGTCTCGGCACTCTACGCCGCCGTCGGCGAGGGCCACGTCTCGACCCAATCGGTCATCGAGAAGGTGACGGCGATCGTCGCCGCCAACGACACCACGACCGGGCCGATCGATCTGCCGGCCGTCGGGCGGGCGCGCTCCGCCTCGCGTGGCGGCGACTCCGGCATCCTGGTGCGCGGTGCCCCCGACATCCTGGTCAAGCTCGCGAAGTGCTGCACTCCGGTGCCGGGCGACCAGGTGATCGGCTTCGTGACACGGGGGAGCGGCGTCTCGGTGCACCGCACCGACTGCACGAACGTCAAGTCACTGATGGACGACCCCGCCCGCCTCATCGAGGTCGAGTGGGCGCCCACGACGAAGAGCGTCTTCCTCGTCCAGATCCAGGTCGAAGCGCTGGACCGGTCCGGCCTGCTCAGCGACGTCACCCGGGTGCTGAGCGAGCACCACGTGAACATCCTCTCCGCGACGGTGTCGACCACCAACGACCGGCTCGCGCTGAGCAAGTTCGTCTTCGAGATGGGCGACATCGTCCACCTGGACCGCGTGCTCAACGCGGTACGTCGTATCGATGCGGTGTACGACGTCTACCGCGTGACCTCCTCCTGATCCTCGGCAGCCATCACACCGCGCAGGAGTGTCAGGCCCAGCCGCTTGTGCGGCAGCACGCCCGACTCGAGGCGCGCGATCGCCGGGGCGAGCACGTCGGCGTGCGCTGCTGCGAGCAGCCGCGCGGCCCGAGCGTGCCGCTCGTCATCGGTGCGGGCCAGATCGACCAGCGTGCGCAAGGGCGTCGTGACGCGGATGCCGCCGATGATCTGCAGATCCCCCGGGGGCACCGCGAGATCTCGGTAGACGAGCTGGCGATCGGGCGTCCGGTGCAGGCGCCGGCTGACGGCGCGCTGCACGGTGTGCCGCGACGGCGGCTGCGGGAGCGCCCCGTGCACCCATGCGGCGGTCAGATGGGTCGCGGCGAGCGAGTCCCCGAGCCGCGGGGAGAGCGAGCCGGCGCGCAGTGCCGCCGTCTCGACGGCGTCGGCGGGGATGTAGGCGTCGCCGAGGCCGACCAGGTCACCGTCCAGGCATGCGGCCGTGAGTTCGGCCGGGGAGAGCCGATCGTCCGCGAAGTACAGGAACGGTGACGCCATGCTCGAAGTGTGCCGCACGACGGCGGTCGAGGGACGCGTGCGTCCCTCGACCTGTGGACAACCGGCCTGCCGTCAGCCGCCGAGGGCCTTGAGCCACGCGCGGCGTGCCTCCAGCGCCTCGGTGGCCTTGGCGATGGCCTTCGCGTCGCCGGACTTCTTCGCCGTCTCGACCTCGTCTTCCAGCTTCTGGATCGCGTCGGTGAGCTGGCGCGTCATGTCGTTCGCGCGCGCCTTCGTCTCCGGGTTGTTGCGCTTCCAGTCGGTCTCCTCGCGGGTGCGCAGCGCCTGTTCGATCTTGCGCAGCTCATCGTCGAGCGACCGCTCGGCGTCACGAGGGAAGATGCGGCCGATCTCATCCCACTGGCGCTGGATGCCGGTGAGGAGGGTTCGAGCCTTGGCGATGTCGCGCTCGTCCGGCACAGCCTTCGCCTCTTCGAGCAGTGCGCGCTTGGCGTCGATCTTCTCGCGGGACGCCTCGGCGTCCGCCGCCTCGCGTTCGATCCGCGCACCGTACAGGGCGTCGCCGGCAGCCTTGAACCGCGCCCAGAGCGCGTCGTCCACCTTCTTGCCGGCACGGCCCGCGGTCTTCCACTCATCCAGAAGATCACGGTAGGCCGGGATGCCGTCCTCGCCGCGGGGAGCGAGCGCTTCGGCCCGCTCGACCAGTCGCGTCTTGCGGTCGCGCACAGACTTGTGCGCCTCGTCGAGTTCGGCGTAGAAGGCGCGGCGGTGCTTGTCGACGATCGCGCGCGCGTCGCGGAATCGCTTCCACAGCTGCTGTGCGGTGGACTTCGGCAGTCGCGGTCCGTGCTGCTGCTGGGCCTGCCACTGCTCGAACAGCGTGTTGAGCTCGGCCGTCGCCTGCTTCCACTGCACGCTGCGGGGATCGCGGCCGGCGAGCGCCTCGGCCTTCTCGACGAGTTCCGTGCGCGCCTTGACCGCGTCGTCCACGGCTTCGCGTGCCGCGGCCGCCTCGGTCTCGGACGCGGCGGCGAGGGTCTCGGTGAGCGCGGCGATGCGCGCGGTGAGGCCGGCGAGGTCGCCGACAGCGGCCGCGCCCTCGAGCTTGGCACTGATCGTCCGCGCCGTGGCACGCAGGTCGGACGCCGAGGCGCCGCCACGACGGTGACGGACCTCGAGCAGGGTGACCTCGCTCGCGAGATCCGCGTACTTGCGCTCGTAGTAGGCGAGGGCCTCCTCGGCAGAGCCGTCGGGGTACTCGCCCACGACACGCCAGCCGCCGGCCTCGCGGACCGACACGGTGCCGTCCTCGTCGACGCGACCCCACGGCTCGCTCGCTTCGGCCGATGCCGAGCGGGCCGGCGCGGATCCCCTCGCACGCGCGAGCGCGGCAGGAGACGGCACCGGGATGTTGGCGCGCGCAGGTGCCGGTGCGTCTTCCGCGGCGGGCGCGTCCTCAGCCGGCACCTCCTCAGCGGGCGCGTCCTCGACGGGCGCTTCTTCGACGGGCGCGTCTTCGACGGGCGCGTCTTCGACGGGCGCGTCTTCGACGGGCGCGTCCTCGACGGGCGCGTCCTCGACGGGCGCGTCCTCGACGGGCGCGTCCTCGACGGGCGCCTCTTCTGTCACAGGCGAGTCCTCGACGGAGGCATCCGGAATCGCCTCCTCGGGGGCGTCTTCTTCGGGCGCGACATCGCTCTGTGCCGAGTCCTCGCTCGCCGCGTTCGCGACGATCTCGGTCTCGGATTCGCTGGTCTCAGGGCCTTCGGGGGCTTCGTTGTCGGCGGTGGGCTCTGCTGCGGCAGTCACGGAATGCACCTCATCACGGCTTGCGCCGTCTGCGGGGGATGGACGGCTCCCCAGCCTAGTACGGCCGGTGGCCCGCGTTCGGTGCGGGAGGAGCCGTGTCAGGGAGTGGGCGTGGGCGTGACGCCGGAGTCGGGCGACAGACTCGGAGACGGCGCCGGTGTCGAGGCCGTGGGCGTCGGGGTCGGCGTCGAGGTGGGAGCAGGCTCGGGTACGCCGGGACCAGCCACGAAATAGGCCGTCTGCACCGCTGCCAGGCCGACGACGAGCAGCCCGCCCGCGATACCGGCGATCAGGTTGTCGCGCGTGCGCCGGCGAACCTGCCGATCATGCAAGTCGCGACGCGCCTCGTACAGGCGCGCGCGCTCCCGCGCCGCGCGAGCATCGCGATCTTTTCCTCCGACCGCCACAGGGGCCTCCTTCGCTCCGGTCTCGGCCCGGGGCCGGGTTGATCCTACGGGTCGCCCGGACCGGCGGCCAAACCGGCGGCCGGCCCGCCGTCGGATCCCCGGGATAGCCTGGGACCATGGCTCCCACCTCCTCTCCACGCGCCGCTGGTGCGTCGCGCGGAGCCTCGGGGAGCGGGGGCCCACAGACCGCACTGTTCCAGGGGCAGACGCCCCTCGCGGTCCGCATGCGCCCCACCTCGCTGGACGAGGTCGCGGGGCAGTCGCATCTGCTGCGCGCCGGCTCCCCGCTGGTGACGCTCGCGAATCCGGATGCCTCGACCCGCACCGGCACGTCGGTCATCCTGTGGGGGCCCCCGGGCACGGGCAAGACCACGCTCGCGCAGGCCATCGCACGGTCTTCGGGGCGCCGCTTCGTCGAGCTCTCCGCGGTCACCGCCGGGGTGCGGGACGTGCGGGAGGTCATGCAGGAGGCGCTCACGCAGCGCGACCTCTACGACCAGTCGACCATCCTGTTCCTCGACGAGATCCACCGGTTCACCAAGGCCCAGCAGGACGCCCTCCTGCCGGGCGTCGAGAACGGCTGGGTGGTGCTGATCGCCGCGACCACCGAGAACCCGTCGTTCTCGGTCATCTCGCCGCTGCTGTCACGTTCCCTTCTGCTCACGCTCAAGCCCCTCACCGACGACGACCTCCGCATGCTCATCGACCGGGCCGTCGACGACCCGCGCGGGCTGGCGGGGGCCGTCACTCTGTCGGACGAGGGCCGCGACGCCCTGGTTCGCCTGGCTTCGGGTGACGCGCGGCGGGCGCTGACCGCGCTCGAGGCCGCGGCATCCCTCGCCGTCCCCGAGGAGGGGGACGACACCGCCCCTGACAGCGACGCGGTGCCCGAGGTCACGTCGGAGCACGTGGCCCAGGCCGTCGACCGTGCGCTGCTGCGCTACGACCGGCAGGGCGACGAGCACTACGACGTCATCAGCGCGTTCATCAAGTCGATCAGGGGTTCGGACGTGGACGCCGCGATCCACTATCTCGCCCGCATGATCGAGGCGGGCGAGGATCCGCGGTTCATCGCGCGGCGCCTCATCATCTCGGCGGCCGAAGACATCGGTCTGGCCGATCCCCAGGCGCTGCCCATCGCCGTCGCTGCGGCGGACGCGGTCCAGTTCATCGGCATGCCGGAGGGCCGGATCCCGCTGGCCGAGGCGACCGCGTACCTCGCGACGACGGCGAAATCCAATGCCGCCTACGTCGCGATCGACGCCGCGATCGCGGACGTGCGCTCGGGCGGGTTCGGTCGCGTGCCGGTTCATCTGCGAGACGCTCACTACCCAGGAGCCAAGCGCCTGGGCCACGGCAAGGGGTATGTGTACCCCCACGACGCCGAGATCGGCATCGCCGCGCAGCAGTACCTCCCCGACGAGCTCCGCGGCCGCCGCTACTACGAGCCGAAGGCGCTCGGCGCGGAGCGCGACGTGCAGGCGCGGCTGGAGAAGATCCGACGGATCCTGGACGGTCAGTGACCAGGAACGGCCGCGACAGGGGCCTCTGCTAGACTTGACCGGCTCGAAACCGAGTTTTCGGGCATCCCCTCTCTTCTTCACCACCTTCCGGCATGCCCCGGCGTGCAGTCCGGACAGGGCGAAGACAGGCGATACGCCCGCGAGCCGTGAAAGACACGGCAGCGTCAAGAAAGGAACACTTCGTGGCTACGAAGTCCCAGGATCGCCGCAAGGTGCGTCTCTCGCGCGCCCTCGGCGTCGCACTGACCCCCAAGGCGGCCAAGTACCTCGAGAAGCGTCCGTACGCTCCGGGTGAGCACGGCCGCACCAAGCGCAAGCAGGACAGCGACTACGCCGTCCGTCTGCGCGAGAAGCAGCGTCTGCGCGAGCAGTACGGCATCCGCGAGAAGCAGCTTCGCATCCAGTTCAACGAGGCGCGCCGCACCCAGGGCCTGACCGGTGAGAACCTCGTCGAGCAGCTCGAGATGCGTCTGGACTCGCTCGTCGTGCGCGCCGGCTTCGCCCGCACCACCGCGCAGGCCCGCCAGCTCGTCGTGCACCGTCACATCCTCGTGGACGGCCAGCTCGTCGACCGCCCGTCGTTCCGCGTGAAGCCGGGCCAGGTCATCCACGTCAAGCCCAAGAGCGAGGGCCTCGAGCCCTTCCAGGTGGCAGCGGCCGGCGGTCACGCCGAGGTCCTGCCCCCGGTTCCGGGCTACCTCGAGGTCGAGCTCGACAAGCTGCAGGCCCGTCTCGTGCGTCGCCCCAAGCGCGCCGAGGTTCCGGTCGTCTGCGACGTCCAGCTCGTCGTCGAGTACTACGCAGCGCGCTGAGCGCCGCAGGCTCACTCGCGCGTCAGCGCCGCGTCCGAACGGGCGCAGCGCGATAACAGACCGCACACCACGAAGGGCGCCGGGGCAACCCGGCGCCCTTCGGCGTCGGTGGCCGTGAACCCCGGTCGCCGAGCAGGTCGCTCTGCGACCGTGCCGGGACACGCTCTACGATGGTGGGATGCCGCGCCCGCGGCCCCAGCGAGGAGTGATGACATGAAGAACCTGTTCTGGTTCGTGCTCGGCATCGCCGGCGGCTTCGTCGTGGCGCACCTCATGAACAAGGATCCCCGCGGACACGAGATCCTCGCGGACGTCGACGCCCGTATCTCGGAATTCACCGATCGCATGGGCGACGCGTACCGCGAGCAGGAGGCCCGGTTCTCGGGTCTCGTCGACGACGTGAAGGATGCCGCGAAGGCGGCGGCATCGGGGGCCGCCGACGTGGCCTCCGACGCCGCAGACGCCGTCTCCGACACCGCACGCAAGCTCACCGACTGACCCAGTGGACCCATGCCCCGGCACACCGCCGGGGGAGTGGCCCGCGCATCTGCGAGGACCTGAATGAAGACCGCCGAGATCGCCCAGCGCTTCCTCGACTACTTCGAGAAGAACGGCCACACCATCGTGCCCTCGGCATCGCTGGTGACCGACGACCCGGCGCTGCTGTTCACCGTGGCCGGCATGGTGCCGTTCATCCCGTACCTCAGCGGCGACGTGCCCGCCCCGTACGCCCGCGCCGCCGACAACCAGAAGTGCATCCGCACGAACGACATCGAAGAGGTCGGAAAGACGCCTCGGCACGGCACGTTCTTCCAGATGCTCGGCAACTGGTCGTTCGGTGACTACTTCAAGGAGGGCGCCATCCGCTTCGCGTGGGAGCTGCTCACGTCACCGGAAGCGGACGGCGGGCTGGGCTTCGACCCGAAGGACCTGTGGGTCACGGTCTACGAGGAGGACGACGAGGCCTTCGAGCTGTGGCAGACGGTCGCCGGGTTCCCGGCTGAGCGCATCCAGCGCCTGGGCAAGGACACCAACTACTGGAGCACCGGACTGCCGGGGCCGGCAGGACCCTGCTCCGAGATCTTCTTCGACCGCGGCCCGGCCTACGGCGTCGACGGCGGCCCTGCGACAGACGATGACCGCTACGTCGAGATCTGGAATCTCGTCTTCATGCAGTACGAGATCACCAACGTGCGCTCGAAGTACGACTTCGACATCGTCGGAGAGCTCCCCGCGAAGAACATCGACACCGGCATGGGCCTGGAACGCATCGCGTTCATCAAGCAGGGCGTCGACAACATGTACGAGACCGACCAGGTGCGGCCGGTCCTCGACAAGGCGGTCGAGCTGAGCGGTCGGACGTATGGAGCGAACCACGACGACGACGTGCGCTTCCGCGTGATCGCCGACCACGTGCGCTCGTCGCTCATGCTGATGTCGGACGGCGTCACTCCGTCCAATGACGGCCGTGGCTACATCCTGCGGCGCCTGATGCGCCGCGCGATCCGCTCGATGCGGCTGCTGGGCGTGGACGGACCGACCTTCGCCGAGCTGTTCGCCGCCTCCCGCGACGCCATGAAGGACGCGTACCCGGTCGTCGAGACGGACTGGGCACGCATCTCGCAGTACGCGCTCGCCGAAGAGGCGACGTTCCTGCGCACGCTGGCCGCGGGCGAATCCATCCTCGACGAGTCGCTCGGGCAGACGAAGGCAGCGGGCGGGAGCACCATCGCGGGCGCCGAGGCTTTCCTGCTGCACGACACGTATGGCTTCCCGATCGACCTGACGCTCGAGATCGCGGAGGAGGCGGGCCTGACGGTCGACCGTGCCGCGTTCGACACGCTCATGCAGGAGCAGCGGTCGCGGGCGAAGGCCGATGCGAAGGCGCGCAAGCGCCAGCTCGCCGACACGAGCGTGTACCGCGACCTCCGTGCCCTGGGCGAGACGGTCTTCACCGGCTACACCGATCTCGAGACGTCGTCGCGTGTGCTCGGCATCCTCGTCGACGGCGTTCCGGTCGATCGCGCCGGCACGGGGCAGATCGCCGAGGTGATCCTCGCCGACACGGCGCTGTACGCCGAGTCCGGCGGTCAGGTGGCCGACAAGGGCGTCATCGTCGGCCCGGGGTACGAGCTCGAAGTCATCGACGTGCAGAAGCCGGTCGCCGGCCTGATCAGCCATACCGTCGAGGTGACCAGCGGCGAGGTCGGCGTCGGCCAGGCTGCGACATCCATCGTGGATGCTGCCAACCGCCGCTCCGCGCGCCAAGCGCACTCCGCGACGCACCTGGTGCATGCGGCGCTGCGCGACACGCTGGGCAAGACGGCGACGCAGGCGGGCTCGCTCAACCGTGCCGGCTACATGCGCTTCGACTTCACGTGGGGCCAGGCGCTGTCGGACGCCACGAAGACCGAGATCGAAGAGATCGCCAACAACGCCGTGCGCGACAACCTCGAGGTCACCACTCGGGTTCTCGCGCTGGACGAGGCGAAGTCACTCGGCGCGATGGCGCTGTTCGGCGAGAAGTACGGCGACACGGTCCGCATGGTCGACATCGGCGGGCCCTGGTCCCGCGAGCTGTGCGCGGGCACGCACGTGTCCACGAGCGCCGAGATCGGCCTCATCAGCCTCGTCGGCGAGTCGTCGGTCGGTGCGTCCAACCGACGCGTGGAGGCGCTCGTCGGGCTCGACGCCTTCCGATCGCTGGCGGCGGAGCGCGCGCTCGTCTCGCAGCTGACGTCCACCCTCAAGACACCGCGCGAGCAGCTGCCCGCGCGGATCGCCGAGTTGACGGCCAGCCTCAAGGCGGCCGAGAAGAAGATCGCCGCCTTCGAGGCCAAGGCGCTCGGTGACCGGCTCCCGGCGCTGGCGGCGGCGGCCGCACGCGTCGGCGACGCACTCGTCGTCGCGGAGTCCCTCGGCACCGCCGCCTCGGCCGACGACGTGCGCTCGCTCGCACTGCAGGTCCGTGAGCGGCTGGGCTCCGACGCGGTGGTGGTCGCGCTGGGCGCCGAAGTGAACGGGCGACCCGTCGTGATCGTGGCGACCAACGACGCAGCACGTCGCGCGGGCGTCAAGGCGGGAGTCCTCGCCAAGGGCGCTGCAACCGTGCTCGGCGGTGGCGGCGGCGGTCGCGACGACGTGGCCCAGGGCGGCGGAACGGATGCCTCGGCCCTGCCGGCAGCGCTCGCCTCGGTGAAGGACGCCCTGGCCTCGTGAGCGGCTCAGGCTGGTGAGCGGGTTCCGGCGGGGCGTGCGGCTGGGCATCGACGTGGGGAAGGCCCGCGTCGGCGTCGCGCGCTGCGACCCCGACGGACTGCTTGCGACGCCGGTCGAGACGGTCCCGCGCGATGACGGGTCGGTGGCCCGCATCGTGGCCCTCGCCGACGAGCACGCGGCCGTCGAGGTACTGGTCGGTCTGCCGCTCAACATGCGGGGGGAGGACACGGCGTCGACCGCCGACGCGAGGGCCTTCGCGAGTGCGCTGGCAGCAGCATCCGTCGTGCCCGTCCGCCTCGTCGACGAACGGCTGTCGACGGTGTCGGCACACGCGGCGCTGCGCAGTTCGGGCAGAACCCAGCGTTCGTCGCGTAGCATCGTTGACCAGGTCGCCGCAGTCGTCCTGCTTCAGCAAGCACTCGACGTCGAGAAGAGCACTGGACGGCCCCCCGGAATCCCCGTCCCCCAGGAGCCCGCCTGACATGCCCGAATCACCGTCCGACGATCCGTTCGCGGATCTGTACGGCAAGCTCCCCGACCCGCGGACCCGCGAGAGCGGTTCCCGCGGCGCGAGTGGCGGCGTCACGGCAGGCGGCTCTCCGGCTGCGGGCGTGACGCCCGACGGTGCGCCGCTGTCGCGCCGGGCCGCGCGCGAGGCGGCGGCGCGCCAGACCGGGTCGCTTCCGATCACCCCTTCGCCGGAGCCCCTGCCCGTCCCCGATCCCGCTGACTCCGTCCATGCCGCGGACCCGGCCGAGACGACGGCCGACGGCAGCGGCTTCCAGCCGGTGCCGCTCCGCACGCCGCGTCCCGCCCAGCCCGACGCCCAGGACGAACCCGCCGACGACTCCTGGATCTTCGCCGGTGCGACGACGGCACCCGCGCTGCCGTACAGCCGCACCGGTGCCATGGCGACCGTCCCGACCGCCGCTGCCGCGCGCGGAGACGAGTCCCCGGGCGTTCCCGCGGGCGCCCCTGCCGCCTCACCCGTAAGCGGCACCGGGAGCGGCGTCCCCTCTGGACGACGCGACGCAGGCGCGGCCGCGCGCGGGGCGGACGGCGGCCGGCGTGGCGCCGCTCCGTCGGCGACGCTGGACGACCTCTTCAGCGGCAACAGCTCGACAGAGGACCTCGGCGACGTCCCTCCGCCCAAGAACCGTCGCCGCCGGCGCATCGGCGGCTGGATCGCGCTGGGCGTGGTGCTCCTGATCCTCGGCGGCATCGCGGGCGGTGCGTGGTACGTCTGGACCACCTACGAAGACAACATCCGCGAGGTCATGGGCTGGGAGGAGCCGAAGGACTACGAGGAGGGACTCGCCAACGGCGAAGTCTTCGTCACGATCGCCTCGGGCGACACCGGCTCGCCGATCTCGCAGTCGCTCTACGACGCGGGTGTCACCAAGACCCCGGAGGCGTTCTACGACTACCTCATCGAATCCGGCCAGAATCCGCCGTTCCAGCCGGGCGTGTACAAGCTGCAGAAGCAGATGACCTCGGAGGCTGCCCTGGCAGCGCTCATGGAACCCGCGAACAAGATGGAGCTGACGGCGCAGATCCCCGAGGGGTTCACGGTCGACGGCACGCTCGAGCGGCTCGCCGAAGGCACCGGCATACCGCTGGAGGAGTTCCAGGCGGCCGCCGCGGATCCCGCAGCCTACGGCGTCCCCGCCACCAGCCTGGAAGGCTGGCTGTTCCCGGCGACGTACACCTTCGACCCCAGCGTCACGGCGCAGTCGGCCATCCAGACGCTCGTCGACCGCACCGTCCAATCGCTCGATGCCGCCGGCGTCCCCGTCGAGCAGCGTCAGGAGATCCTCACGATCGCCTCGATCGTCCAGCGCGAGGCACGCCTCGAGACCGACATGCAGAAGGTGTCGCGGGTCATCCAGAATCGGCTCGATCCGGGCAACCAGGAGACGTTCGGGCTGCTGCAGATGGACTCCACGGCGCAATACGGCGTGGGCGAGGATGACGGCACGGTCAGTTCATCCGAGAACGCGCTCACCGACGACAACCCGTGGAACACCTATGTGCATCCCGGGCTGCCGATCGGTCCGATCTCCAACCCGGGTGACGTGGCGATCAACGCAGCGATGCATCCGGCCGAGGGCCCGTGGTTCTACTTCGTCACGGTGAACCTCGACACGGGAGAGACGGTGTTCACCTCCACCATGGCCGAGCATGAGCGGGCTCGTGAACAGTGGATCCAATGGTGCCGCGACAACCCCGGTTCGGGGTGCTGACCTCCGCGAACCGGCTGGAGGTGTGGGGCGACCCGATCGCACACAGCCGCTCGCCGCAGCTCCACGCCGCTGCATACGGCCTGCTCGGGCTCGACTGGACGTACGGACGACGCCGTGTCGACGAGGCCTCGTTCGCCGCGGAGCTGGCCGGGCTCGACGAGGCGTGGCGCGGCCTGTCGCTGACGATGCCGCTCAAGGGCGTCGCGTTCCGCGCCGCGGCCGCGCACGACCGGGCCGCCGAGCTGACCGGCGCCGTCAACACCCTGCTCGTGGATCCTGCGGGCCCGCGCGGCTTCAACACCGACGTCGGTGGCATCGTGCGCGCCCTGGCGGACGACGCGGTCACGGCGCTGCCGCGCGCGCGCGTCGTCGGTGCCGGTGCCACCGCGACATCGGCCCTCGTGGCCCTGGCCGAGCTCGGGGCGCGCGAGGTGGAAGTGATCGCCCGGCGACCCGAGGCGGTCGCGCCGCTGCGTGAGCTCGGCGTCAAGCTGGGTCTGGACATCGTCGCCGGCTCGTTCCAGGCATCCGCCTACGACGACGTCCCCCTCACGATCGCGACTCTTCCGGGCGATGCAAGACTTCCGGATGCCGCGGCCGCCGGTCTCGCACGGGCCGGAGGACTGCTGCTCGACGTCGTGTACGGCCATTGGCCGACGGCGTTGTCGTCCGAATGGGAGCGCCACGGCGGGACGGCCCGCTCGGGACTCGGGATGCTGCTGTACCAGGCCCTGCTGCAGATCCGCATCTTCCGCAACGGCGACCCCGGGGCGACTCTGCCGAACGAGCGCGTGCTCGTCGACGCCATGAGGCGCGCGCTCGAGGACCCGAACGCGGCGTAACCGGCACCCGGCACGTGGGAGACTGGAGCAATGCTCCGCGTGCTCACGGCCGGCGAATCGCACGGCCCCGAACTGGTCGCCGTCATGGAGGGCCTGCCCGCAGGCGTCCCGATCTCGCGTGCGGCGATCCAGGCAGATCTTGCCCGCCGCAAGCTCGGCTACGGCCGCGGCTCGCGCATGAAGTTCGAAGAGGACGAGCTCACGATCTCGTCCGGCGTCGTCCACGGCTCCAGCCTCGGCAGTCCCATCGCCCTGCGCATCGGCAACACCGAATGGCCCAAGTGGATCGAGGTGATGAGCGCGGAGCCCGTCGAGCTGACCGACCGCTCCCGCGGTCGCGGCGCGGCGCTCACCCGCCCACGGCCCGGTCATGCCGACCTCGTCGGCATGCAGAAGTACGGCTTCGACGAGGCCCGGCCCATCCTCGAGCGCGCGAGCGCCCGCGAGACGGCGGCCCGCGTCGCCCTCGGTGCTCTCGCACGGGCATTCCTCGCCGAGCTCGGCATCCGCCTCGTCAGCCACACGCTCTCGATCGGACCGGTACGCGTGCCCGAGGGTGCTGCCCTGCCGACGCCCGATGATGTCGACGCGCTCGACGCCGATCCGCTGCGCTGCTTCGATTCGGCCACGAGCCAGGCGATGGTCGCGGAGGTGGACGACGCACGCAAGCAGGGCGACACGCTGGGCGGCGTCGTCGAGGTGCTCGCATACGGTCTTCCGCCCGGCCTCGGCTCGCACGTCCACTGGGATCGGCGCCTTGACGGCAAGCTCGCGCAGGCGCTGATGAGCATCCAGGCGATCAAGGGCGTCGAGGTCGGGGACGGGTTCCTGACCACGACCCGGCGCGGCTCGCAGGCGCATGACGAGCTCCACATCGCGGGCGAGGGAATCACGCGCTCGAGCGACAAGGCCGGCGGCACCGAGGGCGGTATGTCGACGGGCACGGTGCTGCGGGTGCGCGCGGGCATGAAGCCGATCGCCACTGTGCCGAAGGCGCTGCGTACCGTCGATGTCGCCACCGGCGACACCGCCTCGGCCCACCACCAGCGCTCGGACGTCTGCGCCGTGCCTGCGGCCGGTGTGGTCGCCGAGGCCATGGTCGCCATCGTGCTCGCCGAGGTCGTGCTGGAGAAGTTCGGCGGCGACAGCGTCACCGAGACCCGACGCAACCTCGACGGCTACCTCGCCGCGATCCCCGCCGAGCTGCGCACCGCCTCCGCGAGCGACGCGGCACTCGGCGCCGCCGGCGCATGACCGCCGGCCCCGAGGCGATCGTCCTCATCGGTCCGATGGGGGCGGGCAAGACGAGCATCGGCAAGCGGGTCGCCCGGGCCCTCGGCATCCGGTTCTATGATTCCGATGCCGCCGTCGTGCGTGACCACGGGCCGATCGAGAAGCTCTTCGCCGAGCATGGTGAAGAGCACTTCCGGGCGCTCGAACGCCGCGCCGTGGCCGACGGCCTCGCCGGTGGCGGTGTCGTCGCCCTCGGGGGCGGCGCGGTGCTTCACCCTGAGACGCGCGCCGACCTCGCCTCGCACCGTGTGGTGCTGCTCCTGGTCTCACCGAGGGTGGTCGCCGGACGCGTGCGCGATTCGAATCGCCCGCTGCTGCAGGCCGGAGATGCGATCGAGCGCTGGGCGGCGATCCTCGAAGAGCGCCGGCCGGTGTACGACGAGCTGGCCGACGTCACCTTCGACACCTCGAGCGGGCCCTTGCAGGACGTCGTCGACGCCATCGTCGCGTGGGTGCGCAGTCCCGAGCCGGAGGAGAGAGCATGCGACGTACTGAGCGAGCGGAGCGAGCCGAAGTGACGGATGCCACGACCATCAGCGTGAGCGGAGACGCGAGCTACGACATCACCGTCGGCCGCGGCATCCTGTCAGCGTTGTCCGACGCGCTGCCTCCCGCAGCCCGCAAGGTGCTCATCATCCATCCGCCCACGCTCGCCGAGCAGGCTGAGCGTCTCCGCGCCCAGCTGGTGACGGACCGCGAAGTGCTGCTCGCGGAGATCCCCGACGCCGAGGCCGGCAAGCGGATCGAAGTCGCCGCCTTCTGCTGGCAGGTGATGGGCAAGGCGGACTTCACCCGCACCGACGCCGTCATCGGCTTCGGCGGGGGAGCCGTCACCGACCTCGCAGGCTTCGTCGCCGCGACGTGGCTGCGCGGCGTGGAGGTCGTCCAGGTGCCGACGACGGTGCTGGGCATGGTCGATGCCGCCGTCGGCGGCAAGACGGGCGTCAACACCGCCGAAGGCAAGAACCTCGTGGGCGCCTTCTGGGCGCCGCGCGCCGTCGTGTGCGACCTGGCTCTTCTCGACACGCTCTCGCGCAACGAGAGGGTCGCCGGCTACGCCGAGGTCGTCAAGGCGGGCTTCATCTGGGCTCCCGAGATCCTCGACCTCGTCGAGACCGATCCCGAGGCCGCGGTCGATCCGCGCAGCGATGCCTTCCGGCGTACCGTCGAGCTCGCCATCGACATGAAGGCCCAGGTCGTCGGCCAGGATCTGCGCGAAGCAGGCCTGCGCGAGATCCTCAACTACGGCCACACGGTCGGTCACGCGATCGAGCACGCCGAGCGGTATCGCTGGCGCCACGGCGCGGCGATCTCGGTCGGCATGGTGTTCGCCGCCGAGCTGTCACGACTGGCAGGACGGCTTCCGGATGCCGCGGCCCAGCGGCACCGCGACATCCTCGACACCCTCGGTCTGCCCACCAGCTACCGCCCGGGTGCGTGGCCCCAGCTGCTGGCCACGATGCAGCGCGACAAGAAGAGCCGCGGCGGCATGCTGCGCTTCATCGTGCTGGACGACATCGCCAAGCCCACCGTGCTGCAGGCCCCGGACGAGTCGCTGCTGTTCGCCGCGTATCAGGAGGTCGCGGGGTGACGAGCCTGCACGTGCGCCGCATCCGCGCTGACGAGTGGGCGCGCGTGAAGGCTCTGCGCCTCGAATCGACCAGCGATCCGGATGCCGCGATCGCCTTCCTCGAGAGCCCGGCCGAGGTCGCCGCGCGCCCGGATTCCTTCTGGCACGACCGGGCGCAGCAGGCCGCGGACAGCGAGACAGCCGCGCAGTTCGTCGCCGAGTCCGGCGACGACTGGGTCGGAAGTCTCTCGGTGCTCATCCGGGCGACGGGGCAGACCGACCACCTGGGCCGCTACATCGACGATCGCCGCGCGGACGTCGTCGGCGTCTACGTCAACCCGGCGCATCGAGGCTCCGGCGCCGTGGACCTGCTGCTGGGCGCGGCGGGGGACTGGGTCCGCGGTCTCGGACTGACGCGACTCTCGCTCGACGTGCACCGCGACAACGTGCGCGCGCAGGCTGCGTACCGGAGGTCCGGCTTCGCAGCCACGGGTGAGACGATCACGGGGCCGATCGGCCCGGAGATCATCATGTCGAAGGCGCTCTGACGCAGGGTCCGCGCACCGCTGGCAGCAGCGCTGATATCGTGCCGATGTGACCGCCCCCCGCCGGCTCCTGCTCGTCAACGGACCGAACCTGAACCTGCTCGGCACGCGCGAGCCCGGGATCTACGGCTCCGACACGCTCGCCGACGTGGAGCGGCTGGTGACGGATGCCGCCGCCGCACGTGGTTTCGAGGTGCGAGCCATGCAGAGCAATCATGAAGGCGTGATCGTCGATGCCATCCATGCCGCCCGCGAGGACTGCGCCGGCATCGTGATCAACCCCGCCGGCCTGAGCCACACCTCCGTGGTCCTGCGGGACGCGCTGGCGGCCGTCGCGCTCCCGGTCGCCGAGATCCACATCTCGGACGTCATGCAGCGGGAGTCGTTCCGTCATCACTCGTACGTGACCGACGTGGCGGTGGTGCATGTGATCGGCGAGGGCGTCCCCGGATACGCGAGAGCCGTCGACCTCCTCGTCGACGTGATCACCGGGCAAGCCGAGGGCTGACGAATCCGCCGTGGATCAGGCATCCCGTAGAATCGAACGTCGGTCCGCGCGGCAAGCGTGACCGGATCCCCGAACGGAACGGAACCTCCACACCCATGGCATCCACCGCAGACATCAAGAACGGCGTCGTCCTCAGCATCGACGGCCAGCTCTGGAGCGTCATCGAGTTCCAGCACGTCAAGCCGGGCAAAGGTGGCGCGTTCGTTCGCACCAAGCTCAAGAACGTCGTGTCGGGCAAGGTCGTGGATCGCACGTACAACGCCGGCGCGAAGATCGAGATCGAGAACGTCGATCGTCGCGACTTCACGTACCTCTACAACGACGGCGACTCCTTCGTGTTCATGGACGTCGCGGACTACGATCAGCTGACCGTCCCGGCCACTGTCGTCGGCGAGGCGAAGAACTTCATGCTCGAGAACCAGCAGGTGCAGATCGCGCTCAACAACGGCAACCCGCTGTACATCGAGCTTCCGGCCTCCGTGGTGCTCGAGATCACCTATACCGAGCCCGGCCTTCAAGGCGACCGGTCGTCGGCGGGCACGAAGCCCGCGACGGTCGAGACCGGCTACGAGATCCAGGTGCCGCTGTTCCTGGAGACAGGTACGAAGGTCAAGGTCGACACCCGCACCGGCGACTACCTCGGCCGCGTCAACTGATCGCGGCAGTGCTTCGCAGATGAGTGCCCGAACCAAGGCGCGCAAGCGCGCGCTCGACATCCTGTTCCAGGCCGATGTCCGCGGCGACGAGATCGGCACGATTCTCGCCGCGGAGGCGAAGCGGGCCGCGAACGAGCCCGCCCGGCAGGCATCGTGGCTCTACGCGCGCGAGATCGTCGACGGCGTCATCGACAACCGCGATGCGATCGACGAGCAGATCACCACGTTCGCGAAGGACTGGTCGCTGGCGCGTATGCCGGCGGTCGACCGCGCCGTCCTGCGCATGGCTGCGTGGGAGATCCTCTATAACGAAGAGGTCCCCGCAGCCGTCGCGATCGACGAGGCCGTCGAACTGGCCAAGGAGTTCTCGACGGACGACTCCGGCTCGTTCGTGCACGGTGTGCTCGCACGCATAGCGCGCGCGTCCTGAGCCGGCCCGCTTGTCGGCGGGGCTTGCGAGGATGGATGCCGTGACCCCGCCCTTCGTCGACGCCGAGCACATCCGGCGGCAGGCGGACGGCGGCACATACGAGCGCGGCGTGGCGTACTTCGCCGGCGGCGCGGTTCAGCAGGTCACATGGGATCCGGTCGCGTCGATCATCGAGTCGGTCGTCGTCGGCAGCGCGGGCAGCTCGTATCGCTGCCGCGTCCGGCTCGACCCGCTCCGGCCCGATCGGCCGGTCGCCGCCACAGCTTGCACATGCCCCGTCCAGTTCGACTGCAAGCATGTGGTCGCGACGCTCCTGGCGGGCAACCGGCTCGCCGAGCGGTCACGCCCACCGGGGGAGTCCTCCTGGCGGGCGGTCCTCGCACCGGCGGTGCCGGCGTCCCGCGCGACGACCCCGCTCGCCCTCGGGCTCGAGCTTCGTCAGCGAGTGCGTCGCGGAGCGTCGGCGTGGGCCCCGGCACGCGTCGAGACGGCGACGGCGCGTGGGCTCCATCAGCACGGCGCCGACGTGCTCGTCGGACTGCGCCCGCTCGAGCGCAGCGTCCGCAGCGACGCCTGGATCAAGGGCGCGGTGTCGTGGGACGCCCTGCGCCGCCCGAACCTCGCGTACGAACCCGGCCAGGCCCGCTGGTTCGCCGAGCTGTACAGCATCGCTCGCGACATCCGTCTGTTCGGCGCGTTCTCCGACGCATCGGAGTGGCTCACCCTCGACGACGTCGAATCCAGCCTGCTGTGGCCGCATCTGATGGCGGCGCCCGATCATGGGATCCCGCTCGTGACGACCAAGCGCACCGCGACGGTGTCGGTCGCCCATGACGCATCGATCACCGTGCGCGCGCGGGCGTCGGCCGCGGGGCTCGAGATCGATCCGGTCGTCACGATCGACCAGGACGAGGTCGAGGCGGTGAACGTCCGCCCGATCGGACGCTCGGGCATCTACCGCTTCACGGTGCGCGGAGAGCGCATCGATCTCACGCTCGCGCCGCTGGCTCTGCCCGACCCGATCCCGGCCCTCCTCGCGTCACGTGAACGGGTGACGATCCCGGCGGGGGAGACGGACGAGTTCGTGCGCGAGCATCTGCCGCGCATCCTGCGCCACGTCGCCGTCGACGCGCCCGGAATCGACGTGCCACCGCCGCCGCGTCCTCGGCTGGTGGTGTCCGTGCGCTTCGCACCGTCTCACCGCCTCGACTACGCATTGGCGTGGAGGTACGGCACCGCCGAGCCGCGGCCCTTCGGTCCGGACTCGACGTCCGACCGCGACGAGGCGACCGAAGCCGAGATCCAGGCGCATGTCGAGGCGCTCTGGCACGAGGCGTCGCCGGTCGTCTTCGCGGCGACCGGCACCCTCTCAGGACTGGACGCGGCCGAGTTCGCGTCACGCCTGCTGCCGACGCTCGAGGCGGCCGCCGACGTCGACGTGCAGATCTCGGGCGAGCGACCGCGCTATCGCGAACTGACGGGCGACCCTCGCATCGCCGTCTCGACGGTCGAGTCGACGGACGCCGACTGGTTCGACCTCGGCGTGGTCGTGACCGTCGATGGCCGGAGGATCCCGTTCGCCACGCTGTTCACCGCTCTCTCGCGGGGCCGCAAGAAGGTGCTGCTCAGCGACGGGGCGTACTTCTCGCTGTCGCATCCGTCACTGCAGCGGCTGCGGGATCTGATCGACGAGGCCGGCGAGCTCGAGGAGTGGGAGACGGGGCCACGCCTGAGCCGGTATCAGACGGATCTCTGGGCCGAGTTCGAGGACCTCGCCGATGAGGCGGCACCGGCCGTGGCGTGGCGCGAGACCGCCCGAGGACTCCGGGATGCCGACGGCATCCCACCGCTCCCGGTGCCGCCGACGCTGCACGCCGACCTGCGCACCTATCAGCGGGCGGGGTACGAGTGGCTGGCGTTCCTGTGGAGTCACCGCCTGGGCGGCATCCTCGCCGATGACATGGGGCTGGGCAAGACGCTGCAGATGCTCGCACTCATCGCCCGGACGCGTGAGGCCGGGGAGCGCCGTCCGTTCCTGGTGGTGGCACCGACCTCGGTGCTGTCGACATGGCGCACCGAGGCGGCACGGTTCACCCCCGACCTTCGCGTCGCGGTCATCGACAGCACCCGCGCGACGACCGGGACGACGGTTCAGGACGCAGCTGCGGCGGCCGACGTCGTCGTGACGTCGTACACGCGCCTCCGCCTGGAGCAGGCCCGGTTCGCGCCGGTAGCGTGGGCGGGCCTGATCCTGGACGAAGCGCAGTTCGTCAAGAACAGTCGTACGAAGACGTATCGCGCCGTGCAGGGGATGAACGCCGACGTCGTGTTCGCGATCACGGGAACGCCACTTGAGAACAGCCTCACCGAGCTGTGGGCGCTGCTCTCGCTCACGGCACCGGGCCTGTTCGCCTCCGCCCGGCGATTCCGCGAGGAGTACGTGGGACCCATCGAGAAGGGCAAGGTTCCCGAGAACCAGGACGGCGGTGCCTACCGCGCCGCCCGGCTCGCCCGGCTGCGCCGCCGCATCCGTCCCCTCGTGCTGCGTCGCACGAAGGAGCTCGTCGCCGCCGATCTGCCCGCGAAGCAGGAGCAGGAGGTGCGTGTCGAGCTGAGCGCAGCGCACCGGGCGCTGTACGACACCGTGCTGCAGCGTGAGCGACAGAAGGTGCTCGGCCTCCTGGACGACCTCGACCGCAACCGCTTCATCGTGTTCCGCTCGCTCACGCTGCTGCGCATGCTGAGTCTCGCGCCGGGGCTGATCGATCCGGCCCACGCGCACATCCCGCCGAGCAAGCTGACCGCCCTGTTCGACCAGCTCGACGAGGCGCTCGCCGAGGGGCACCGCGCCCTCGTGTTCAGCCAGTTCACGTCGTTCTTGGGGCTCGTGGCCGCACGGCTCGAAGAACGCGGAATCCCGTACGCGTACCTCGACGGCTCCACTCGTGATCGCGACGCGGCCGTGGCGGCGTTCCGCGGGGGAGAAGCACCGGTGTTCCTCATCAGCCTCAAGGCCGGCGGCTTCGGCCTGACGCTCACCGAGGCCGACTACGTCTTCCTCCTGGATCCGTGGTGGAACCCCGCCGCCGAGGCGCAGGCGGTGGACCGGGCGCACCGGATCGGCCAGGATCGCAGCGTCATGGTGTACCGACTCATCGCGAACGGAACGATCGAGGAGAAGGTCATGGCGCTGCAGCAGCGCAAGGCCCGCCTGTTCCGCTCGGTGATGGACGACGACGCCCTGTTCGGCCGTGTGCTGGACGCCGACGACATCCGCGGGTTGTTCGAGGTCTGACCATCGCCGCGCCTAGAATCGTCTGGGTTCGCCGGTTCGACTGCGGAAAGGGGAGGACTGCCCATGCGCATCACGGGCCTCGGCCACGCCGGAATGTTCATCGAGACGGCGGGCGGAAGCATCCTCTGCGACCCGGTCGTCGGTCCGACGTTCTTCGGCTCATGGTTTCCGTTCCCCGACAACCGGGGGCTCGACTGGGAGAGGTTCGGCAAGGCCGACTTCCTGTACGTGTCGCACCGCCACCGCGACCACTTCGACCCGGCTCTCATGCGCCGTCACGTGCCGACGACCATCAAGGTGCTGCTGCCGGACTACCCGACCGACGACCTCGAACAGGATCTGCGGCGCCTCGGATACGACAACATCGTCTACACGCAGGCGGGCGTTCCTCTCGAGTTCGGTCCTCTGAAGCTGATGGTCACACCGCTGCGGGCCCCGAGTGACGGCCCCATCGGCGACTCGTCGCTGAGCGTCGACGACGGCACCGCGAGCATCCTCAACCAGAACGACTCCCACCCGCTCGACCTCGAGAAGCTGCTGTCGTTCTCCAAGCCCGAGGCGTACTTCACGCAGGTGTCGGGTGCGATCTGGTGGCCCATGGTCTACGACCTGCCGCAGGACGCGAAGCAGAACTTCGCCAAGCTCAAGCGCGACGCGCAGAACAAGCGGGCGATGTACTACATCGAGAAGGTCGACGCCGAACACGTCTTCCCGATGGCCGGCCCGCCCATGTTCCTGCGCGAAGAGCTGTTCAAGTACAACGGCTGGGGGCAGGAGGACGATTCGATCTTCACCGACCAGCGCCAGTTCCTGCAGCACATGAGCCAGGTCAGGCCCGAGCAGAAGGGCTACGAGTTCGTTCCCGGGACCGTCGTCGAACTGAACGGCGGGCAGCTCTCGGTGACGCAGACGCTGTACACCGATGCCGAGATCGACCGGATCTTCGACGACAAGTGGGCGTACCTCGCCGAGCAGCGCGACAGCAGGCAGGATGAGATCCGCGCCGAAGAGGCCACGCGGGCCGCGGTACTGCCGCCGGACGAGATGCTCGCCGCCATCAAGGAATGGTGGGAGCCGCTGCTGCGACGTGCGCGTACGATCCGCAACGGCGTCGGAGGCGTCGTCCGGTTCCGGATCGGCGACCTCGACATGGTCGTCGACTTCCCCAAGGCGAAGGTCCGGGAGTACGCGGGCGAGGAGTGCATCTACTGGTACACGATCCCAGCCGACCTCGTCTCGACGAACATCGCCGACCATGAGATCGACTGGTCGAACTCGATCTTCCTGTCCATGCAGTTCGAGGTCGGCCGCAGCGGCAAGTTCAACGAGTTCCTCACGACCTTCCTCAAGTGCCTGTCGCGTGACCGCATCGAATACGTCGAGAACTGGTACGCGGAGCAGACCGATCAGACCGAGGACGCGCAACTCGGCGACTGGATCGTGCAGCGCCGCTGCCCGCACCTGCGCGCGGACCTCACCAAGACGGGCAAGATCGAGGACGGCGTGCTCACGTGCTCGCTGCACGACTGGAAGTGGGAGCTCGCGAGCGGCAAGTGCCTCACCAGCCAGGGCCACGCGATCCGGGCGTCGCAGGTCGACGCCGACGCGGCGCAGCCGGCAGCCTGACGGCACCTCGTCCGCCACCGGTCTCGACGACCGGTAGACTGCCTGAGAACCACAGCAACCTTTAACCCCGTCCTGTGAGGCGGAGAAGGGAGCGGCGGATGAGCACGCGCACCGTGCTGCACCAGGCCGACATCGCCCGGGCCCTGACTCGGATCTCTCACGAGATCCTCGAGTCCAACAAGGGTCCGGAGGGACTGATCCTCCTCGGCATCCCCACCCGCGGCGTCACGCTCGCCCATCGCGTCGGACGCCTCATCGAGGAGTTCTCGGACGCCGTCATCCCGGTCGGCGCACTCGATGTCACCATGTACCGCGACGACCTGCACCGCAATCCGACGCGCGCGCCACAGCCCACGCAGATCCCGCCCGGCGGGATCGACGGCCGAGTCGTGGTCCTCGTCGACGACGTCCTCTTCTCCGGTCGCAGCATCCGTGCGGCGCTGGATGCCCTGCAGGACATCGGCCGCCCGGCCGCGGTGCGGCTGGCCACGCTCGTCGACCGCGGTCACCGCGAGCTCCCGATCCGGCCTGACTTCGTCGGCAAGAATCTGCCGAGCTCGCGGGACGAGCGGGTGAATGTGCACCTGGCGGAGGTCGACGGGCGCGAGGAGGTGACGATCGAGTCATGAGGCACCTGCTCGACACGAAGTCCCTGTCGCACGCCGACGCCCTGCGCATCCTCGACGTCGCCGAAAACATGGCCGACACGCAGCGCCGCGAGGTCAAGAAGCTTCCGACGCTCCGCGGCAAGACGGTGGTCAATCTGTTCTTCGAGGACTCCACACGCACGCGCATCTCGTTCGAGGCCGCTGCCAAGCGTCTGTCGGCCGACGTCATCAACTTCTCGGCCAAGGGCTCGAGCGTCTCGAAGGGCGAATCGCTGCAGGACACCGCCCAGACGCTGCAGGCGATGGGGGCGGATGCCGTGGTCATCCGTCATGGCGCCTCCGGGGCGCCGCGGACCCTGGCCTCGAGCGGCTGGATCACCGCGGGGGTCGTGAACGCCGGCGACGGCACGCACGAGCATCCGACTCAGGCCCTCCTGGATGCCTTCACCATTCGCAAGCGCCGTTTCGGCGAGGCAAGTCGCGGACGCGACCTGGCGGGACTGTCGGTCACGATCGTCGGCGACATCCTCCATTCGCGGGTCGCGCGCTCCAACGTCTGGCTCCTGCACACCCTCGGCGCGAAGGTGACGCTCGTCGCACCGCCGACGCTCATCCCGCAAGACGTCTCGACGTGGCCCGCACGGATCTCTTACGATCTCGACGCCGCGATCGCCGAGGGTCCCGACGCCCTCATGATGCTGCGCATCCAGCTCGAGCGGATGAGCGCAGCCTATTTCCCCACTGAACGGGAGTATTCCCGTCGCTGGGGTCTGGGTGCCGACCGCCTCGCCGCCCTCCCGGCGGATAGCATTGTCATGCACCCCGGACCCATGAACCGGGGCATGGAGATCTCCGCCGAGGCCGCCGACTCGCCGCGTTCGACCGTGCTCGAGCAGGTCGCGAACGGCGTCTCGGTGCGCATGGCCGCGCTCTACCTGCTGCTGGCAGGCGCGGAGGATGACCTGAGCGGCCCGGGCCGTACGCCGAACGAGAAGGGGAGCACGCGATGACCGTGACACGATCCGCCGCCGGCGGCACCGCGACCACCGAGACGCTCCTCTTCCGCGGAGCGCGGATCGACGGCTCCGACGCGGCAGACCTCTTGGTGAAGGACGGTCTGATCGCCGAGATCGGCACCGGTCTCAGCCACGCCGGAGCCACCGTGGTCGACGTCGACGGCCTCGTCGTGCTGCCGGGCCTCGTCGACCTGCACACGCATCTTCGCGAACCCGGGTACGAGGCATCCGAGACCATCCTCACCGGCTCGCGGGCCGCCGCGGCCGGGGGGTACAGCGCGGTGTTCGCCATGCCGAACACGTCGCCGGTCGCCGACACCGCCGGCGTCGTCGAGCAGGAGCTGGCGCTCGGCGAGGCCGCCGGCTTCGTGACCGTGCAGCCGATCGGCGCCGTCACGGTGGGGCAGAAGGGCGAGCGCCTCGCCGAGCTCGGAGCGATGGCCGATTCACGGGCCCGCGTGCGCGTGTTCAGCGACGACGGCTTCTGCGTGTGGGATCCGCTCATCATGCGGCGCGCGCTCGAGTACGTGAAGGCGTTCGACGGCGTCATCGCCCAGCACGCGCAGGACCCCCGACTGACCGAGGGCGCCCAGATGAACGAGGGTGCCGTCTCGGCCGAGCTCGGCCTGGCGGGCTGGCCGGCGGTGGCGGAGGAGTCGATCATCGCGCGCGACGTTCTGCTGGCCGAGCACGTCGGATCCCGGCTGCACGTGTGCCACCTGTCCACGGCGGGATCCGTCGACATCATCCGGTGGGCCAAGCGGCGCGGGGTGAACGTCACCGCCGAAGTGACGCCGCACCATCTGCTGCTCACCGACGAGCTGGTGCGCGACTACGACGCGCGCTTCAAGGTCAACCCGCCGCTGCGCCGGGAAGAAGACGTCCTCGCGGTGCGCGAGGGCCTGGCCGACGGGACCATCGACATCGTCGCCACCGACCACGCACCGCATCCGGCTGAGGCGAAGGCCTGCGAGTGGCACGCTGCGGCCAACGGCATGGTGGGGCTCGAGAGCGCGCTGCGCGTCGTGCAGCAGGCGATGATCGACACCGGCCTCATCACGTGGGGCGACGTCGCGCGGATCATGTCGCGCGAACCCGCGCGGATCGGCCGGCTCGCCGGTCACGGCACGCCGCTCACGGCCGGGCAGCCCGCATCCCTCGTCTTCTACGACGCCTCCCCGGCGCACCCGTTCACCGCGGCGGATCTGCGGGGCCGCAGCACCAACTCGCCCTACATCGGACGCGAGCTGCCGGGAGAGGTGCGCTGGACGCTCCATCACGGCGTCGTGACCGTCGCCGAGGGCGGACTTCTCGACCAGCCGGGGGTCCGCTCATGAGCCGTGAGGGCGCCCTCGCGGTCATCGTGCTCGTCGCCGTGCTGCTGGTCGGCGCAGGCATGTGGGCGTGGCGGCGGCGCACGCGACGTGACGCGCAGCCCCTCGCTCGGCCGGGCGACCTCGCCGCCGACGCGCACGTGCGCGCGGTCTTCGACGTGCTCTACGTCGCGACGACCCGACACGACGCGCCACTGGAACGAATCGCCGCTCCGGGAATGGCGTTCCGCTCGAAGGCGACCATGACCGTCGCCGACGAGGGGATCGCCGTGGCGCTGACCGGTCAGGCTCCGTTCGTGCTGACGCCCGAGCGCATCGTGGATGTCGGCCAGTCCACGGTCGCGATCGACCGTGTCGTCGAGGCCGGCGGACTCACCCGGCTGACCTGGCGCACCGACGCCGGATCGACCGTCGACAGCTACTTCCGACCCCAGGACGCCTCGGCCCGCGCCCTCGCCGCCGCCGTGGCGGGCATCCTGAACCCGACCCAGACGGGAACCGACGCATGAACACCCTCTTCCAGACCGAACCGGCCGTCCTCGTGCTCGAGGACGGCACCCGCCACGTCGGCCGCGCCTACGGGGCGCTGGGCACCACGCTCGGCGAGGTGGTCTTCGCCACCGGCATGACCGGTTACCAGGAGACCCTCACCGACCCGTCGTACGCCGGCCAGATCGTGCTGCAGACCGCTCCGCACATCGGCAACACCGGAATGAACGACGAGGACCCCGAGTCCCGTCGCATCTGGGTCGCGGGATACATCGTGCGCGACCCCTCCCGCGTGGTGTCGAACTGGCGCGCCGACGAGTCCCTGGATGATGCGCTCTCGCGTGACGGCATCGTGGGGATCAGCGGCATCGACACGCGGGCCGTGACCCGCCACATCCGCTCGGCAGGCAGCATGCGCGGCGGGATCTTCTCGGGCGATGCGGCGGCGATCGAAGCCGAGGAGCAGGTGCGCCTGGTGCGCGAGGCGCCGCAGATGGCCGGACAGAACCTGTCGGCGGCGGTCTCGGTCGCGGCGGCCGAAGTGACGCCCGCGACCTCCGAGCGCATCGGCAACCTCGCGGTGCTCGATCTCGGGGTCAAGCAGGCCACCGTCGACAACCTCGCCGCACGCGGGTTCGACGTCCACGTGCTGCCGCAGGACGTCACGATCGAGCAGCTCCGCGCGATCGACCCGGTCGCCGTCTTCTACTCCAACGGCCCGGGCGACCCGGCGGCGTCGGGCGATCACGTCGAGCTGCTGCGCGGCGTGCTCGACGAGCAGCTGCCGTTCTTCGGCATCTGCTTCGGCAACCAGCTGCTCGGCCGGGCCCTGGGCCTGGGCACCTACAAGCTTCCCTTCGGTCATCGCGGCATCAACCAGCCGGTACTCGACAAGTCGACCGGGCGCGTGGAGATCACTGCCCACAACCACGGCTTCGCGGTCGAGGCGCCGATCGACGGCGAGTTCGACAGCCCGAACGGCTACGGTCGCGTCGAAGTGAGCCACGTCGGCCTCAACGACCAGGTGGTCGAGGGGCTGCGCGCCCTCGACATCCCCGCGTTCTCGGTGCAGTACCACCCCGAGGCGGCCGCCGGCCCGCACGACGCCAACTACCTGTTCGACCGCTTCCGCGACATGGTGGTCCGCTCGTTGAGCGAGCGGCGCGAGACGAAACGCGATTCGCCTCCCGACGACGTTTCGTCTCCTCGCTTCGCTCCTCGCTCAACGACCGGAAAGTCCGACAATGCCTAAGCGCTCCGATATCGAATCCGTCCTGGTCATCGGCTCCGGCCCCATCGTGATCGGCCAGGCCTGCGAGTTCGACTACTCCGGCACCCAGGCCTGCCGCGTGCTGCGCGAGGAGGGCGTGCGCGTCATCCTGGTCAACTCGAACCCGGCCACGATCATGACCGACCCCGACTTCGCCGATGCGACGTACATCGAGCCGATCACGTGGCAGGTGATCGAGACGATCATCGCCAAGGAGAAGCCCGACGCGATCCTGCCCACGCTCGGCGGCCAGACGGCGCTCAACGCGGCGATCGACCTGCACAACCACGGCATCCTCGAGAAGTACGACGTCGAGCTGATCGGCGCGAACTTCGAGGCGATCAACAAGGGTGAGGACCGCCAGATCTTCAAGCAGCTCGTGCTGGACGCGGGCGCGGACGTCGCGGCATCCCGCATCGCCCACACGATGGACGAGGTGCTCGCCGCCGCAGACGAGCTGGGCTACCCGCTCGTCGTCCGTCCGTCGTTCACGATGGGCGGGCTCGGCTCCGGCTTCGCGTACGACGAGCGCGACCTGCGCCGTATCGCGGGTGCCGGCCTGCGCGATTCGCCGACGACCGAGGTGCTGCTCGAGGAGTCGATCCTCGGGTGGAAGGAGTACGAGCTCGAGCTCATGCGCGACACGGCCGACAACACGGTCGTGGTGTGCTCGATCGAGAACGTCGATCCCGTCGGCGTGCACACCGGCGACTCGATCACGGTCGCGCCGGCGCTCACGCTGACCGACCGCGAGTACCAGAAGCTGCGCGACATCGGCATCGACATCATCCGCGCCGTCGGCGTGGACACCGGCGGCTGCAACATCCAGTTCGCCGTCGATCCGGCCACCGGGCGCATCATCGTCATCGAGATGAATCCGCGCGTCTCGCGCTCGTCGGCGCTGGCCTCGAAAGCGACCGGGTTCCCGATCGCGAAGATCGCCGCCAAGCTCGCGATCGGCTACCGTCTCGACGAGATCCCGAACGACATCACGAAGGTCACGCCGGCCAGCTTCGAGCCGACGCTCGACTACGTCGTGGTCAAGGTGCCGCGGTTCAACTTCGAGAAGTTCCCCGCTGCCGACACGACGCTGACGACGACCATGAAGTCGGTCGGCGAGGCCATGGCGATCGGCCGCAACTACGCGACCGCGCTGCAGAAGGCGCTGCGGTCGCTCGAGAAGCGCGGGTCGAGCTTCCACTGGGGCGATGAGCCGCGTTCCGCCGACGAGCTGCTCGAGATCGCCGCCGTCCCGACGGACGGCCGCATCGTGGTGCTGCAGCAGGCGCTGCGCAAGGGCGCCACGGTCACGCAGGCGTTCGAGGCCACCGGGATCGACCCGTGGTTCCTCGACCAGATCGTGCTCATCAACGAGGTCGCCGAGTTCGTGCGGCAGGCGGGCGAACTGGATGCCGCGACCCTTCGCATCGCGAAGGAGCACGGTTTCAGCGACGCCCAGATCGCGCAGCTGCGCAGCACGGCCGGCGAGGTCGGCGAGGCGGAGGTCCGCGGCATCCGTCATGCACTCGGCATCCGTCCCGTCTACAAGACCGTCGACACGTGCGCGGGGGAGTTCCCCGCGCTCACGCCGTACCACTACTCGAGCTACGACTTCGAGACCGAGGTCTCGCCGTCGGAGCGTACGAAGGTCGTCATCATCGGATCAGGCCCGAACCGCATCGGGCAGGGCGTCGAGTTCGACTACTCGTGCGTGCACGCGTCGTTCGCGCTGTCGGACGCGGGCTACGAGACGGTCATGGTCAACTGCAACCCCGAGACCGTGTCGACCGACTACGACACGTCGGACCGGCTGTACTTCGAGCCGCTGACGCTCGAGGACGTGCTCGAGGTGCTCCACGCCGAGGCGCAGTCCGGCACGATCCTGGGCGTCGTGTGCCAGCTGGGCGGACAGACGCCGCTCGGTCTGGCCAAGGGCATCGAGGACGCCGGTTACACCATCCTGGGCACGAGCCCGGCGGCGATCGATCTGGCCGAGGAGCGCGAGCAGTTCTCGCGGCTGCTCGACGAGGCCGGGCTCCTCGCTCCGCGCAACGGCACCGCGATCGACGTCGACGGCGCGGTGGCCGTCGCGGAGGAGATCGGGTACCCGGTCCTGGTGCGCCCGAGCTTCGTGCTCGGCGGACGCGGGATGGAGATCGTCTACTCGACCGAGGCGCTGCGGGACTACTTCGTGCGGATCGCCGATCAGGCGATCATCGGCCCCGGAATGCCGCTGCTGGTGGACCGCTTCCTCGACGACGCGATCGAGATCGACGTCGACGCGCTCTTCGACGGCACGGAGCTGTACATCGGCGGCGTGATGGAGCACCTCGAGGAGGCCGGCATCCACTCCGGCGACTCCAGCTGCACGCTCCCGCCGGTGAGCCTCGGGCGCACCGACATCGATCGCGTGCGCGTCGCGACGCACGCCATCGCCGAAGGCGTGGGCGTACGCGGGCTGCTCAATGTGCAGTTCGCGATCTCGGCCGGCGTGCTGTACGTCATCGAGGCCAACCCGCGGGCGAGCCGCACCGTCCCGTTCGTCTCGAAGGCGCTCGGCATCCCGCTGGCGAAGGCCGCGTCGCGCATCATGGCCGGCAGCACGATCGCCGAGCTGAAGGACGAAGGGATGCTGCCGGAACAGGACGGCTCCCGCGTGCCGCTGGACGCGCCGGTGGCCGTCAAGGAGGCCGTGCTGCCGTTCAAGCGCTTCCGCACCGCGGACGGCCAGACCGTCGATTCCGTGCTCGGTCCCGAGATGCGCTCGACCGGCGAGGTCATGGGGATCGACCGTGACTTCCCGACGGCGTTCGCCAAGTCGCAGGAGGCCGCGTACGGCGGCATGCCGCTGGAGGGGACCGTCTTCATCTCGGTCGCCGACAGCGACAAGCGAGCCGTCATCCTCCCCGCGCACCGCCTGCAGGAGCTCGGCTACGACCTCGTGGCCACCGAGGGCACCGCCGAGATCCTCGCCCGCAACGGCATCGCCGTGCGCGTGGTGAGCAAGTACTCCGAGACGCAGGAGTCCGGCGGCACGAATGTCGTGGACCTGATCAACGCCGGCGAGATCGACATCGTCGTCAACACCCCGTCGGGCGGGTCCGCCCGTGCCGACGGCTACGAGATCCGCGCCGCGGCCGTCGCCGGAGACAAGGCGCTCTTCACGACGATGGCCGTGCTCGGAGCCGCCGTCAGCGCCCTGCCGGTGCTGCGCGAGGGCTTCGCGGTGAGGAGCCTGCAGGAGTACGCGGCCGACCGCGAGGCGCGCCGATGAGCTCGACGACCGTGACGGGCTCCTTCGGTGAGCGACTTCGTGCGGCGATGGCCCGACGCGGACAGCTGTGCGTCGGGATCGACCCGCACGTGCACCTCCTCGCGGAGTGGGGGCTGGATGCCTCGGCCGCCGGCGCTCGCGAGTTCGGGCTGCGCACGGTCGAAGCCGCGGCCGATGCCGTGGGGATCGTCAAGCCGCAGGTGTCGTTCTTCGAGCGGTACGGCTCGGCGGGCTTCGCGGCACTCGAGGATGTGCTGGCCGCCGCGCGCGCGGCGGGGCTCCTCGTGATCGGCGACGCCAAGCGCGGCGATATCGGCACGACCATGGACGCCTACGGCGAGGCATGGCTGACACCGGGCTCGCCGCTGGAGGTCGACGCGGTCACGGTCAACCCGTTCCTCGGCGTCGGGACCCTGGAGGGGACGTTCGCTCTCGCCGAGAGCGCCGGCAAGGGCGCGTTCGTGCTCGCCGCCACCAGCAACCCCGACGCGTTCACCGCGCAGCGCGCGCGTCTGGGCTCCGCCGAGTCGCACGGCGAGACGGTGTCGGGAGCGATCGTCCGCGAGGTGTCCGCGCGCAACGCGCGCGTGACCGCGCCCGGCCAGTGGGGCAGCATCGGCTTCGTCATCGGCGGCACGGTGGACTGGGCGGATGCCGGCCTCGAGCCGTTCGCACCGATCGCACCGATCCTCGGCCCCGGGTTCGGGCACCAGGGCGCGGAGCCGGAGGATCTGCGGTCCCGCTTCGGTGCACTCGCCCCCGCGGTGATAGCGTCGGAGAGCCGCAGCATCCTGGCTGCCGGACCCGACCGGCTCGCCGCGCGCATTCAAGAGCGCGCCCTTCTCTACCGTGGTGACTGACATGCCTGATTCCCGCACTCCGCCCGAGGTCGATCGAGCGGCGGCATCCCGCCGCGCGGTCGCCGCACGCCGCGAACGCGCCGCCTTGAAGAAGGATGTCGCGATGCGGGTCATCACGCCGCAGGAGCTCCTGCGGCGTGCCCTGGCCGATCCGTCCGCACCCGCCGGTGCGATGCGCGTGCCGGAGTTCCTCACCGCCATCCCCGCCATCGGCGAGGGCAAGCGCGACCGCATCCTGAAAGACCTCGAGATCTCGCCCGTGAAGCGTCTCGGCGGACTGGGCTCCCGGCAGCGCGAGGACCTCCTCCGGTTCCTCGACGAGCGCTGGCCGGAGCTGCAGCCTCGCGACAGCAGGAGCCGCCTGGTCGTCCTGGCGGGGCCGACCGCGGTCGGCAAGGGCACCGTCGCATCGCACATCAAGGAGCACCACCCCGAGATCCATCTGTCGGTCTCTGCCACGACGCGCAAGCCGCGGCCCGGCGAGGTCGACGGAGAGCACTACTTCTTCGTCGACGACGACGAGTTCGATCGCATGATCGCCGCCGGCGAGCTGCTCGAGCACGCGACAGTGCACAACGCCTATCGTTACGGCACGCCGCGCCGCCCCATCGAGGCCGCTCTCGCGGAGGGGCGGACGGTGCTGCTCGAGATCGATCTGCAGGGGGCCCGTCAGGTGCGCGCCGCCGATCCCTCGGCGACCCTGGTCTTCCTGCTCCCGCCGAGCTGGGACGAACTGGTCCAGCGGCTCGTGGGACGCGGCACCGAGGACGCGGCTGAGCGCGCCCGGCGGCTGCGCACCGCCAAAGCCGAACTCGCCTCGCAGGGGGAGTTCGACTACCGCGTGGTCAACGACGACGTGGCGCGCGCCGCTGATGAAGTCGCCCGCCTTGCGCGGTGACCCGCCCGCCTCGCGTAGAATGAATGGATGCCTCGGCTCGCCGAGGCCCGAAAGACTTCCATCCCGTCATCCGATCCAGGAGGTTTCGCCATGGCCGGAACGAACCAGGGCATCATCGAGCCCCCCATCGACACTCTTCTCGAGAAGGTCGACTCCAAGTACCAGCTCGTGATCTACGCGTCCAAGCGCGCCCGTCAGATCAACGACTACTATTCGGACCTGCACGAGGGCAACCTGTTCGACAACGTCGGCCCCCTGGTGGACTCGACGGTCGAAGACAAGCCGCTCACGATCGCGCTGCACGAGATCCACGAAGACAAGCTGCGTCTTCGTCACGTCGAGTAGACCGCCGTTACGTCCCGATGCCCTCGAGAGCGGACATGTCCGCTCTCGGGGGCATACTGGTGCCGGCACCCTTCCGATCTGGAGCATCGATGACCGACCTGCGTCTGTTCACGTCCGAATCCGTCACCGAGGGGCATCCCGACAAGATCTGCGACCAGATCTCGGACTCGATCCTCGACGCGATCCTGACCGAGGACCCCGATGGCCGGGTCGCTGTCGAGACGCTGGTGACCACCGGGCTCGTGCACGTCGCAGGAGAGGTGTCGACCTCCGCCTACGTCGAGATCCCCGCGATCGTGCGCAGCGTGGTGAATCGCATCGGCTATACCTCCAGTGAGACCGGCTTCGACGGCGACTCGTGCGGTGTGAGCGTGTCGATCGGGGCCCAGTCCTCCGACATCGCGGCCGGCGTCGACAAGGCGTTCGAGCGGCGTGAGGACGGCTCGGAGGACCCCCACGACCTGCAGGGTGCCGGCGACCAGGGCATCATGTTCGGCTACGCCACCACCGAGACGCCCGAGCTCATGCCGATGGCGGCGTGGACGGCCCACCGCATGGCGGAGCGCCTCGCCGAGGTGCGGCGCTCCGGCGCTCTGCCGTTCCTGCGACCCGACGGAAAGACGCAGGTCACGCTCGGTTACGACGGTCAGACGCCGAAGACGGTCGAATCGGTCGTGCTGTCGACGCAGCACAACCCCGACATCTCGCAGAAGGCGCTGCGCGCGGCGGTCCGCGCCGAGGTCATCGATCCGGTGCTGGAGTCGACCGGGCTGGAGCTGCCCGACGTGCAGTTCTACATCAACCCGGCCGGCCCGTTCGTCATCGGCGGCCCCAAGGGCGACGCCGGGCTCACCGGTCGCAAGATCATCATCGACACCTACGGCGGCGCCTCGCGGCACGGCGGCGGAGCGTTCAGCGGCAAGGACCCGTCGAAGGTCGACCGTTCGGCGGCGTACGCGATGCGCTGGGTCGCCAAGAACGCGGTCGCGGCGGGATTGGCCGAGCGGCTCGAGGTGCAGGTCGCGTACGCGATCGGCAAGGCGAAGCCCGTCGGCCTGTACGTCGAGACCTTCGGCACGGGTCGAGTGTCGGACGAGGCGATCACCCGCGCGATCCTCGACGTGTTCGATCTGCGTCCGAGGGCGATCATCGACGAGCTCGACCTGCTGCGGCCGATCTACGCCCAGACGGCCGCGTACGGGCACTTCGGTCGCGAGCTGCCGGACTTCACGTGGGAACGCACCGACCGTGCTGACGCCCTTCGCGCGGCAGCAGGGCTCTGAAGAACGCCGCGTGAGCGCGGTGCGCGACGACGCACGACCTCTCAAGGGCAGACAGTGACGGCCCGCCGGGTGGCGAGGGTTCTCATCGACTCGCCACTGCCGCAGCTTGATCGTCTGTTCGACTACGAGATCCCCGACGATCTCGCGTCCGCTGCCGTGCCGGGCGTGAGGGTGCGCGTGCCCTTGCGCAGCGCCGGCAGGGTCGTGGACGGATACCTGGTCGAGATCGGGGATCCGGATGCCTCGGACCGCCCGCTCTCCGAACTCGACGCCGTGGTGTCACCGGTTCCCGTGCTCACGGCGGGTCTGTACGCGCTCGCCCGGCGCGCAGCCGATCGTGCCGCCGGGTCGGCGAGTGACATCCTGCGTCTCGCGATTCCGCGACGCATGGTGCGGGCCGAGAAGGCGTGGCTCGCCGCCGAGGCACCGGCCCGTCCGGAGGTGACCGAGGAGTCGCTCGCCTGGGCGCGCGAGGTCTTGTCGGCGTATCCGGGATTGGCCGAGGCGGTCGATGCCGGCGAACGCCTCGCGGTGGATGCGCCCCCGAGCCCCGCGCAGCTGCCGGACGGAACACCGGTCGGGTCGTGGGCCGTGTTCCTCGCCGCGGCCGCGGTCCAGACGCTCGGGAGCGGGCGCAGTGCGATCGTGGCCATGCCGGATCATCGCGACCGCGCCCAGCTGGAAGCGGCGCTCGCGGCGCATGTGCCCGCCGATGCGCTGGTGCGCGACGACGCGAAGCGAAGCGGTCCTGAGCGCTACGCGGCCTTTCTGCGCACGCTGGCGGCGGTGCCGTGCACCGTGATCGGCAACCGGTCGGCGGTGTACGCCCCGGTGTCCGAACTCGGGCTGGTCGCACTGTGGGACGACGGCGATCCGCTGCTGGCCGAGCCGCTCAGCCCCGGCGTCCACGCGAGAGATGCCGCACTGCTGCGCCAGGAGCTCGACGGGGGCGCGCTCATCTTCGCCGGGCACACCCGCACGACCGATGTCGAGCGCCTCGTCGCGGTCGGGTGGGTGCGCGATCTCCCGGCCGCACGCCGCCGCAGTCCGCGCGTCGTGCTGAGCGCGACGCGCGAGGGGGAGTCCCGCGGCGCCCGCGTCCCCTCGTCCGCGTTCGCCACGGCCCGCGAGGCACTCGAGAGCGGACCGGTGCTCGTCCAGGTCGCGCGGCCCGGATACGCCCCGGTGCTGGTGTGCGCGCAGTGCCGGCATCCCGCCCGGTGCGCGCACTGCGGCGGACCGTTGCACGCAGCCCGCCCCGGCGCCGTACCCGCGTGCAGCTGGTGCGGCCGGGCCGCCACGCGCTGGGCGTGCACGGAATGTTCGGGGACCCTGCTGCGGATGGCCTCCTCCGGCAGCGAGCGCACCGCGGACGAACTGGGGCGCGCGTTCCCCGGCACCCGCGTGATCGTCGCCGACGGCGACCACCCGGTGCCGCAGGTGGAGGCGCGTCCCACGCTGGTCGTCGCCACCCGCGGCGCCGAGCCTCCGGCGGTCGGCGGATACCGCGCGGTCATCCTGCTCGACGGCGATCGGATGCTGATGGCCGAGGACCTGCGGATCGGGGAGTCCTGCCTGCGCTGGTGGTCCAACGCCGCCGCACTTGCGGCGCCTGGTGCGCCGGTGCACCTGGTGGGGGTGGGAGGAGCCGTCGCGCGCGCTCTCGCGACATGGACGCATGCGGGGTACGCACGCGCCGAACTGGCCGATCGCGCGCCGCTGCGGATGCCGCCCACCGTGCGAGTCGCCGCGGTGGACGGAGCGCGTGCTGCGGTCGATGCCGCGCTCATGGAACTGCGACGGTCCGTGCCGGAGCTCGATGCGGAGGCCGTGCTCGGTCCGCTCCCGCGCAACGACGCCATGCGGGCCCTGGTGCGTTTCGACTACGGGCTCGGACCGCGCGTGGCCGAGAGCCTTCGCGCATCCGTCGTCGCCGCGGCCGTGAAGGCGCGTCGTCCTGCGAAGGGACGTCCGGCCGGCCCCGCCAATACACTGAGAGTGCGGGTGGACGTGCCCGACCTCGATCTCTGATCCGCCACGCAGGGAGCTTCATGCGCCTCGTCTTCGCCGGCACGCCGGCGCCTGCCGTCCCGTCGCTTCGCCGACTGGCGGCATCCGGTCACGACATCGCCGCGGTCATCACGCGTCGCGATGCGCCGCTGGGACGCAAGCGCGTGCTCACGCCGTCGCCGGTGGCGGCGACCGCCGAAGAAATCGGGCTCGATGTCATCCGCGCAGACCGCCTGAATGGCGTCGTCACCCAGCAGGTCTCCGCGCTCGCGCCTGACCTCGGAGTGATCGTCGCGTACGGGGGTCTCGTGCGTGAGCCGCTGCTGGCGGCACCGGTCCACGGCTGGATCAATCTGCATTTCTCGCTTCTGCCGCGCTGGCGCGGCGCCGCCCCCGTGCAGCATGCGCTCATCGCCGGCGACCGGCGCACGGGTGCCAGCGTGTTCCAGCTGGTTCCCGAACTCGACGCCGGGGACGTGTTCGGCGAGCTCGCGATGGACATCCCGGATGACGCGACCGCAGGTGAGCTCCTCGACGCACTCGCGCTCGAAGGCGCGGACCTGCTCGTCGACGTCGTCCAGCGCATCGCGCAGGGGACCGCGGTGGCTCGGCCGCAGCGAGGGGAGCCGACGTACGCGTCGAAGCTCGGCGACGAGGACGGCCGCATCCGCTGGAGCGACCCCGCCGACGCCGTGCTCGGCCGCATCCGCGGCGTCACTCCGGAACCCGGAGCCCATACGTCGGTCGACGGCGCGCGACTGAAGGTGCTTGCTGTCCGGCGTGCCCCGGCCGATGCTCCCGCCCTGGCGCCCGGCACGCTCGCGCTGCACAGTCGCGAGGTGGTGGCCGGCACGGGCTCCGTGCCCGTGGTCATCGACACCGTCCAGCCGGCCGGCAAGGGCGCGATGCGTGCCGCCGATTGGTGGCGCGGTCTCCGCAGCGGCGACACGGTGGTGGCGGCATGAGTGCGACGGTGGCCGCGCGGCGCGTGGCGTACGAGACGATCCGCGCGGTGCACGAGTCCGATGCCTATGCGAACCTGCTGCTGCCCACCTCGATCGTGCGCGCAGGACTCGCCGGCGCCGATGCGGCTCTGGCCACCGAGCTCACGTACGGCACGCTGCGCCGCCAGGGCACGTACGACGCCGTGATCGCGATCGCCGCCGACCGCCCCGTGCACGAGATCGATCCGGCCGTCCTGGACGCACTGCGCCTGGGCGTGCACCAGCTGCTCTCGACGCGCGTCGCCTCGCACGCGGCCGTGAACGAATCCGTCGAGCTCGCGCGAGCCGCTGCGGGACGCGGGGCCGCAGGATTCGCGAACGCGGTGCTGCGACGCGTGTCACGCGACACGCCCGGCGACTGGATGACGCACGTGGCCGCGAGCGCGAGGTCGGACGACGAGCAGCTCGGACTGCTGTTCTCGCATCCGGTGTGGGTCGTCCGCGCCTTCCGGCGCGCGCTGGCCGCCGAAGGTCGCGCCGACGAGCTCGAAGCTCTCCTGACCGCCGACAACGCGGCGCCGCGCGTCACGATGGCCGCGCTGCCGGGGCTTGCCGAACCGCCCGAGGATGCCCGGCGCACCCCGTTCTCGCCGATCGGGTTCCGCCTGGGCGGCGGCGACCCCGAGGGCATCGTGCGGGGCTCTGGCGGACGGATCCGCGTGCAGGACGAAGGCTCGCAGCTGGCGGCGCTCGCCCTGACCCGCGCACTGCCCGTCGGCGCGGGGGAGCGCTGGCTGGATCTGTGCGCCGGACCAGGCGGCAAGACCGCGGTCCTGGCCGCTGAGGCACTCGCCCACGGCGCCTCGCTCGAGGCCAATGAGATCTCACCGGCGCGGGCGGGGCTCGTCCGCCGCGCGCTGGAGGGCGTGCCCTTGGAGGTGCCCGTGTCGGAGCAGGACGGACGCGTCCGCGCGGCCGAGGCCCGCGACACGTACGACCGCATCCTCGTCGACGCCCCGTGCACGGGTCTGGGCGCGCTGCGCCGACGCCCCGAGGCGCGGTGGCGGAAGGCGCCGAGCGACGTGCCCTCGCTGACGGAGCTGCAGCGCGAACTGCTCGACGCCGCGGTGGGCGCCCTGAAGCCCGGCGGTGTCGTCGCGTATGTCACGTGCTCGCCGCACCTCGCAGAGACCGCCGGCGTCGTCGCCGACGTGCGTCGCGAGTGGGGAGCGGCGATCGAAGAGATCTCGGCCCGCGAGGTGATCGCGACGCTGTCGGATGCCGATCCCGGCCTTCCGGAGCAGGCAGACGGCAGCGGCAGGGCACAGCTGTGGCCGCATCGGCACAACACCGACGCGATGTCGGTCACGCTGTTGCGCCGTGTCTGAGCAGACGCGTCACGACCGGGCGCCCGAGTGGTGCTCGACCATAATGGACGCGTGCCCACCACTGACCAGACCGGCCGCGAGGTCGGCATCCGGATCAATCCCAGCATCCTCGCCGCTGACTTCGTCAACATGCAGGCCGAGCTGGCGCGCATCGCCACCGCCGACTTCGTCCATGTCGACGTCATGGACAACCACTTCGTCCCGAATCTGACGTTCGGGCCCCAGATGGTCGAGCGCATCCAGGCGACCAGCCCGGTGCCGCTCGATGTGCACCTGATGATCTCCGACCCGGATCGATGGGCTCCGGGCTATGCCGAGCTGGGCGCGGCATCCGTCACCTTCCACCTCGAGGCGGCCACCGAGCCGGTCGCGCTTGCGCGGCGCCTGCGGTCGATAGGAGCGCGAGCGGGTGTCGCGGTCAAGCCCGCAACGCCGGTGGACGGGCTCTTCGACCTGCTCGACGACTTCGACCAGATCCTCGTCATGACCGTGGAGCCCGGCTTCGGCGGCCAGTCGTTCATGCCCGAGACGATGCCGAAACTGCGGCGCCTGGCCGACGAGGCGCGCCGCCGCGGCTCGTCCGTGTGGCTGCAGGTGGACGGCGGGATCGGCGAGTCCACCATCGCGCAGGCAGCCGAGGCGGGGGCCGACACCTTCGTCGCCGGCTCGGCCGTCTTCGGGGCTGCTGATCCCGCGAACGCCATCGCGGGCCTCCGCGCCGCCGCGAGGCGGCATCAGGCATGAGCGACGAACAGGCACCGCCGAGGCGGGGCATCCGGCGCGTCCTGGACGCCTACAGCGGCGAACATGCCGTGTACGGCCTCGTCCTGGTCACGGCGCTCATCGCGGTCGGCTGGGAGGACGAGACCGACCTCGAAGTGCTGATCTTCGTCGTGGGGACGGTCCTGGTGTTCTGGCTCGCCCACATCTACGCCGCCGTCGTCGCGAGCCGCGCGTCCCGGCCCGTCAAGCCGCTCGGCACGGCCGTCGCCGAGGGCGTGCGCCACTCGTCGGGCATGGTCGTCGCGATGCTGGTGCCCGCCGTGCTGCTCCTGCTCGGGGCGACCGGGGTCGTCGAGGAGTACACCGCGTACTTCCTCGCCCTGGGCAGCGGGGTCGTGCTCCTCGCGGTCATCGGGTACGCCAACGCCGCACGCAACGGCAGCCCGCTGGGCTGGCGCATCCTGGGCACCCTCGCGACGACGGCCCTCGGGCTGCTGGTGGTCGGGCTGAGCATCCTCGTGCACTGACGTCACGCGGGTCCGTGGGTCATCCCAGGGACGATAACCTGGCATGGTGAAGACGTTCGACACGCTGTTCGCCGAGCTCGCCGCGAAGGCGGCCGAGCGCCCCGAGGGATCGGGTACCGTCGCGCAGCTGGATGCGGGCGTCCACGCCATCGGAAAGAAGATCGTGGAAGAGGCCGCCGAGGTGTGGATGGCAGCCGAGTACGAGTCGACGGATGCCGCAGCCGAGGAGATCTCGCAGCTGCTGTACCACCTGCAGGTGCTGATGCTCGCGAAGGGGCTGACCCTCGAGGATGTCTACCGACATCTCTGAGCGCGCCTCCCCGTCCGCCCACGAACCCGAAAGCTCCGCCGCCATGCTGCGAATCGCCGTGCCGAACAAGGGCTCGCTCGCCGAGACCGCCTCCGACATGCTTCACGAGGCCGGCTATACCGGCCGCCGCGATCCCAAGGACCTGCACGTCATCGACCCTCAGAACGAGGTCGAGTTCTTCTACCTGCGCCCGAAAGACATCGCCACCTATGTCGGCTCCGGCGCCCTCGACGTCGGCATCACCGGGCGAGACCTGCTGCTGGACGCCCGCATGCCCGGGGCGCGCGAGATCGAGGCGCTGGGCTTCGGCGATTCGACCTTCCGCTTCGCGGGCCCGCCCGGCCGGTTCTCGACGGTGCAGGATCTCGAGGGCGTGCGCGTCGCGACCGCGTATCCGGGTCTCGTCGACGGCTTCCTCGACGACCACGGCGTGGCCGTCGACCTCGTGCCCCTGGACGGCGCCGTCGAATCGGCTGTCAGGCTCGGGGTGGCGGATGCCGTTGCCGACGTGGTGTCGACCGGGACCACGCTCCGTCAGGCGGGGCTCGAGATCTTCGGGCCCGTGCTCCTGCAGTCCGAGGCCGTGCTGATCACGGGCCCGACCGACGTCGAGGCGACCCAGACGCTGCTGCGGCGACTGCGCGGCGTCATGGTCGCCCGCCGCTACGTCATGGTCGACTACGACCTTCCCGCCGAGCTCGTCGACGAGGCCGTGAAGATCGCCCCCGGCATCGAGTCGCCGACGATCTCGCCGTTGCGGGATCCCGCATGGGTCGCGGTGCGCGTGATGGTGGCCCGCACCGGGGTCAACCACGTGATGGACGCGCTGTACGCCATGGGCGCGCGCGCGATCCTGGTCACGGCGATCCACAACGCGAGGCTCTGATGCCCGAGGTGATGCCATGAGCCTGGTCTGCCGCGTGATCCCGTGCCTCGACGTGGCCGCAGGCCGGGTCGTCAAGGGCGTGAACTTCCAGAACCTGCGAGATATGGGCGATCCGGTCGAGCTCGCGGCGGAGTACTTCCGTCAGGGCGCCGATGAGATCACCTTCCTGGACGTCACCGCGACCGTCGACGACCGCTCCACGACGTACGACGTGGTGCGCCGCACGGCCGAGGAGGTGTTCATCCCGCTCACCGTGGGCGGCGGAGTGCGCTCCACCGACGACGTCGCCCGGCTGCTGTCGGTCGGCGCCGACAAGATCGGCGTCAACTCGGCCGCGATCGCGCGCCCGGCGCTGATCGACGAGATCGCCGACCGTTTCGGCGCCCAGGTGCTCGTGCTCTCACTCGACGTCAAGCGCACCGACGAGACGGAATCCGGCTTCGTCGTGACCACGCACGGCGGACGGACCGAGACCTCCCTCGACGCCCTCGCATGGGCGCGCGAGGCGATCGAGCGCGGCGCGGGCGAGCTCCTGGTGAACTCGATCGACGCCGACGGCACGAAGCAGGGGTTCGACCTGGAGCTGGTCGCGCTCATGCGCGAACTGTCGAGCGTTCCGGTCATCGCCTCCGGGGGAGCCGGGCGTGCAGCCGACTTCGGCCCCGCCATCGAGGCGGGTGCCGACGCCGTGCTGGCGGCATCCGTCTTCCACTCCGGCCAGCTGACGGTGGGCGACGTCAAAGCCGCCATCGCTGCCGAGGGAATCGCCGTCCGGGAGGTGTCATCGTGACCGAGTCCGTCGACGAGCGCGTGGGCAGGGTGGCTTTCAACAGCGACGGGCTGGTGGCCGCCATCATCCAGCAGTGGGACTCGCGCGAGGTGCTCATGCTGGGCTGGATGGATGCCGAAGCCCTGCGCCGCACGCTCAGCGAGGGCCGTGTCACCTTCTGGTCCCGTTCGCGCCGCGAGTACTGGCGCAAGGGCGACACGTCCGGGAACATCCAGCTCGTGCGCGGTGCCCGCCTGGACTGCGACGGCGATGCGATCCTCGTCGAGGTCGAGCAGGTCGGTCCGGCGTGCCACACCGGCACGCGGACATGCTTCGACGCCGACGACCTGGACCCGGTCGTGGCGGAGCGACAGGCGTGATGCGCCGCGCCCGCCTGCTGGCGGTGGTGGTCACCGTCGCGTGCGGCGCGATCGGCGTCATCTCCTCGACGCAGACGTGGCTGACAGCGGTCCTCGACGACGGCGTAGGGCACGCGCTCGAGGTCCCGGGCGCCTCGGCCATCCCGGTGCTCGCGCCGCTGAGTCTCGCTGTGCTCGCCCTGGGAGCCGCTCTGTCGATCGTCGGCCTGGTGCTGCGGTACGTGTTCGGCGCGCTGTCGGTGCTGATCGGCCTGGTGCTGGCCTGGCTGAGCGCCCAGGTCGTGTTCGCACACCCCGTCTCGGCCGTCGCATCCGTCGTCACGGAATCCACCGGCATCGCCGGCGAGTCGTCGGTATCGGATCTCGTCGCGTCGATCACTGCGACGCCCTGGCCGGCGATCACGCTCGCGGGGTGGGTTCTGCTCGTCGCGGCGGGCATCTTCACCGTCGCCACAGCGCGAGGGTGGACGGCCACGGGACGCCGCTACCGCACCGAAGAATCCGCGCGTTCCGCGTCCGGCGGATCCCGGCCGCACGACGCCATCGACGACTGGGACGACCTGTCGCGTGGCGAGGATCCCACCACCTGACCGCTAGACTGGCGGCATTCCGCGCTTTTCCAGGAGGACACCCATGAGCAACAACATCGGCGATCCCGGCCACGGACACTCGCCCGCAGCCTGGACGGCCGTCGTGATCATGCTCGTCGCCGTCACCCTGGGAGTGATCTTCTACTGGTTCGACATGCCCGCTCTGGTGTGGGCGTCCGCCGCGCTCCTGGTCGTCGGGCTCATCGTCGGCTGGGCGCTCGCGAAGGCGGGCTACGGCGTGAACGGCTCGAAGTACACCCCGAAAGAGCACTGATCGTGCTCGCCGACCTCACGGCCGGCGCGGTTGAGGATGCCGAGCGACGCGCGTCGGCACGCCCGGTAGCGGCGGTCGAGGCCGCGGCTCTCGCACAGCCGCCGGCCCGCGACGCCCTCGCCGCTCTCGCCCCCGCCGATCGCGTCAAGATCATCGCCGAAGTCAAGCGTGCCAGCCCGTCCCGCGGCGATCTCGCCGAGATCCCCGACCCCGCGCTGCAGGCCCGCCGGTACGAGGAAGGCGGCGCCTCGGCCATATCGGTGCTCACCGAGGGGCGCCGGTTCAAGGGGAGTCTCGCCGATCTCGAGGCCGTCACCTCGTCGGTATCGGTGCCGGTGCTCCGCAAGGACTTCATCGCGACCGAGTATCAGGTGCTCGAGGCGCGCGCTTCCGGCGCAGACCTGGTGCTGCTGATCGTCGCCGCACTCGAGCAGGACGTGCTCCAGCGGCTGCACGCGCTCACCCTCGAGCTCGGCATGACACCGCTGGTCGAGACGCACTCGAAGAGCGAGATCGACCGCGCGGCCGACATCGGCGCGAGACTGGTCGGCGTGAACGCGCGCGACCTGTCGACATTCGAGCTGGACCGCGACCTCTTCGGCCGCCTGGCCGATCGCATCCCCGCCGACGCCGTCAAGATCGCCGAGTCCGCGGTGCTCGCGCCCGCCGACGTCGCCCACTACCGCGCGGCCGGTGCCGACGTGGTGCTCGTGGGGGAGGCCCTCGTGACGAACGATCCCGTGTCCACCCTGCGCACATTCCTGGAGGCCGGCGCATGAGTCTTCGCCAGGCGCCCGGACCCCTCTTCGGAGAGTTCGGCGGCCGATATATGCCCGAGTCGCTGATCGCCGCGATCGACGAGCTGACCGAAGAGTACGACGCCGCCAAGGCCGACCCGGCGTTCCAGTCCGAGCTGGCGCACCTGCTGCACTCGTATGCGGGGCGCCCGTCGCCGATCACCGAGGTGCCGCGCTTCGCCGCCCACGCCGGCGGCGCGCGCGTGTTCCTCAAGCGCGAGGACCTCAACCACACCGGCTCGCACAAGATCAACAACGTGCTCGGGCAGGCGCTGCTGACCAAGCGCCTCGGCAAGACGCGCGTCATCGCCGAGACGGGTGCCGGGCAGCACGGCGTCGCGACCGCGACGGCAGCCGCCTTGTTCGGCTTCGACTGCACGATCTACATGGGCGAGGTCGACACCGAGCGCCAGGCGTTGAACGTCGCGCGCATGCGCCTGCTCGGCGCAGAGGTGATCCCGGTCACGACCGGCTCACGCACCCTCAAGGACGCGATCAACGAGGCATACCGCGACTGGGTGGCGAGCGTCGAAACGACGAACTACATCTTCGGCACGGCTGCGGGACCGCATCCGTTCCCGGCGATGGTGCGCGATTTCCAGAAGGTGATCAGCGAAGAGGCGCGGGCCCAGCTGCTCGAGGAAGCCGGCCGTCTGCCGGATGCCGTCCTGGCGTGTGTCGGCGGCGGCTCCAACGCGATCGGCATGTTCGACGCCTTCCTCGACGACGAGGGTGTTGCGCTGTACGGCGTGGAGGCCGCCGGGGACGGCGTCGACACCGACCGCCACGCCGCGTCCATCGAGCGCGGCCGGCCCGGCGTCCTTCACGGTGCGAAGACGTTCGTCCTGCAGGACGAGGACGGTCAGACCATCGAGTCGCACTCGATCTCGGCGGGGCTGGACTACCCGGGCGTCGGACCCGAGCACGCGTGGCTCGCCTCGATCGGGCGGGCGCAGTACATCCCTGCCAGCGACGACGAGGCCATGCAGGCCCTGCGCCTGCTCTCCGAGACGGAGGGCATCATCCCGGCGATCGAGTCGGCGCACGCCCTCGCCGGCGCGCTCCGGGTCGGGCGTGAGCTCGGCCCCGATGCGATCCTCGCGGTGTGCCTCTCGGGCCGCGGCGACAAGGACATGGATACCGCCGCGCGCTACTTCGAGCTGTACGACGCGGCCGTGGTGGACGCCGCGCCGGGGGACGAGGCCGCCAAGGGAGAGGGCACCAAGCTATGACCTCGCGGGTGGCCGCGGCGATCGACGCCGCACACGCCGCGGGACGCGGCGCCTTCATCGGCTACCTGCCGATCGGCTTTCCCGATCTCGAGACCAGCGTCGAGGCGGCCGTGACCCTCGCCGAGAGCGGTGCGGACGTGCTCGAGCTCGGACCGCCGTATTCCGATCCGGTCATGGACGGCACGGTCATCCAGGAAGCGACGCAGGCCGCACTGGCCGGCGGATTCCGCCTGCGCGACACGTTCACCGCCGTACGCGAGATCACCCGGCGGGTGGATGTTCCGGTGCTCGTCATGACGTACTGGAATCCAGTGCTCCAGTACGGGGTCGACCGCTACGCGGACGACCTGGCGGCCGCCGGCGGCGCGGGGCTCATCACACCCGATGTCACGCCCGAGGCTGCACCCGAGTGGATCGCCGCCAGTGAACGCACCGGCCTGGACCGGGTCTTCCTCGCCGCCCCGACGTCGACCGACGAGCGTCTCGACCTGATCATCGCCAACTCGACCGGCTTCGTGTACACCGTCTCGACCATGGGGATCACGGGAGAGCGGGAGCAGCTGGATGCCGCGGCCCGGACGCTCGTCGCACGGCTTCGCACGCGCGGCGCGACGAGCCCCGACGGTGCCGTGCGCGCATGCGTGGGCATCGGAATCTCCCACGCGGCACACGTGAGCGGCGTGCTCGAGTACGCCGACGGCGCGATCGTCGGCACCGCACTCGTTCGCGCGCTGCGTGACGGCGGCCTGGAAGGGCTTTCCGAGACCGCGCGCTCCATCGCTTCGGGCACCGCGCGGGCCTCGAACTAGACTTCTGAGGTCGGCCGCCGCCGAACTCCCACCAGCAAGGACACGGTTCTCCCATGATCAACGCCGCCGCGAGCGTCGTCGCCAGCATCCCGAGCCCGTCGATCAGCTACTTCGACCTCGGCCCGCTGCGCATCCACATCTACGCCCTGTGCATCATCACGGGCATCATCATCGCGGTGCTGCTGACCAACCGTCGCCTCACCAAACGCGGTGCCGAGCCATGGGTGGTCATCGACATCGCGCTGCTGGCGGTGCCGCTGGCCATCATCGCGGCCCGCATCTACCACGTGGTCACGCACTGGGACTTCTACTTCGGTGAGGGCGCGAACCCGCTCTCGGCGCTGTACATCTGGGAGGGCGGCATCGCGATCTACGGCGCCCTCATCGGCGGCGCGGTCGGCGCATGGCTCGGGTGCCGGTGGACCGGCATCCGGTTCTGGACGTTCGCCGACGCGCTGGCGCCCGGTCTGCTGCTGGCACAGGCCATCGGCCGCTTCGGCAACTGGTTCAATCAGGAGCTCTTCGGCCTGCCGACCGATGTCCCGTGGGGTCTCGAGATCGACTATCCGAACCCCGCGTGGCCGATCGGGCTGCCCGAGGGCACCCTCTTCCACCCGACGTTCCTGTACGAGGTGCTGTGGAACGGCCTGGGCGTGCTGGTGCTGCTGTGGGTGGGCGCCCGCTTCCGCCTGCAGTGGGGCCGGCTCTTCGCGCTCTACCTGATCTGGTACAGCGCCGGCCGCATCGTGTGGGAGTCGATCCGCATCGATCCGAGCGACATCTTCCTCGGCATCCGCACCAATGTGTGGGCCGCCATCGCCGGCGTCGTCCTCGGACTCGTGATCTTCTTCCTGCAGAAGCGCCGTCATCCTGGATATGAGCCGTCGCCGTATGTCCCCGGGCGCGAGTGGACGCCGGAAGGGGCTGTACAATCGCAGAACACCGACGACTTCGTCGACGTCAGCGAACCCCCGGCGTCCGTCGTCGACGAACGGGCGCCACAAGCGCAGCCGTGAGCCGGGCTCTCACTCAGAGCCGCCACGATCAACGCGGTCTTCCCCGGAGAACGCGCCCCAGGGCCGACGTCGTCCCATCTTGAGCATCAATGTGAGGACGGTAGGTATGGCTTCGAGCCCCCGTCGTCTCGCCTCCACGAAGGCGAACAACCCCACTGCGGAACTCGCGGGTCTTCCCGCGAAGCAGGGCATGTACAACCCCGCGTTCGAGAAGGACGCGTGCGGCCTCGCGATGGTCGCGACGCTGCGCGGTCACGCCGGCCACGACATCATCGATCTGGCGCTGACCGCGCTTCGCAACCTCGAGCACCGCGGTGCCATCGGGTCCGATGCCGGCACAGGCGACGGCGCCGGCATCCTCACGCAGATGCCCGACGAATTCCTGCGCGCCGTGGTCGACTTCGCACTGCCGCCGGTGGGGGAGTACGCGGCGGGAATGATCTTCCTTCCGCGGGATGACGAGGCACGTGCCGCCCAGAAGGCCGGGATCGAGCGGATCGCGGCATCCGAGAACCTCACCGTGCTGGGCTGGCGCGAAGTGCCGACGTCCGAAGAGCACCTGGGAAAGCTGGCGTTCGAGGCACGGCCCGCGTTCGAGCAGCTGTTCGTCTCGCACCCGGCGATGGGCGAGACGCCCGCGCTGTCGGGCATCGCGCTCGACCGCCGCACCTTCCGGCTGCGCAAGCGGGCCCGCACCGAGCTCGACGCGTACTTCGTCTCGCTGTCGGCGCGCACCCTCGGGTACAAGGGCATGGTCACGACGCTGCAGCTCGAGCCGTTCTACCCCGACCTGCAGGACGAGCGCTTCGCCTCCGAGCTCGCCGTGGTGCACTCGCGGTACTCCACGAACACCTTCCCGTCCTGGCCGCTCGCCCAGCCGTTGCGCATGCTCGCGCACAACGGCGAGATCAACACGGTCAACGGCAACCGCAACTGGATGCGCGCGCGCCAGTCGCAGCTCGAGTCCGAGCTGCTCGGCGACATCCGTCCGCTGCTGCCGATCTGCACCGAGGGCGCCAGTGACTCGGCGTCGTTCGACGAGGTCCTCGAGCTGCTGACGCTCACCGGCCGCAGCCTGCCGCACGCGATCATGATGATGGTGCCGGAGGCGTACGAGAAGCAGGCCGACATCGACCCGAAGGTCCGCGCCTTCTACGAGTTCCACTCCATGCAGATGGAGCCGTGGGACGGTCCGGCTGCGCTGATCTTCACCGACGGCACGCTCGTCGGTGCGACGCTCGACCGCAACGGACTCCGTCCCGGCCGATGGACGGAGACCACCGACGGCCTCGTCGTCATCGGCAGTGAGACCGGTGTGCTGGACTTCGAGCCCGAGCGCATCAAGCGCCGCGGCCGACTGCGTCCCGGCCGCATGTTCCTCGTCGACACCGCACAGCGGCGCATCGTCGAGGACGATGAGATCAAGTCTCAGCTGGCCGACCTCGCCCCGTGGCAGGAATGGCTCGACCGCGGCCGGGTCCGCCTGGCCGACCTGCCGGAGCGCGAGCACATCGTCCACCCGATCGCCTCGATCACCCGCCGTCAGCGCACGTTCGGCTACACCGAGGAAGAAGTGCGGATCCTCCTCACGCCGATGGGTCAGACCGGAGCCGAGCCGCTGGGCGCCATGGGCTCCGACACCCCCGTCGCAGTGCTGAGCGAGCGCCCCCGGCTGCTCTTCGACTACTTCACGCAGCAGTTCGCGCAGGTGACCAACCCGCCGCTGGACTCCATCCGCGAAGAGGTCGTCACCTCGCTGTCTCTCGGGCTCGGGCCCGAGCGAAACCTGCTCGATTGGGGCGCCGACCACGCGCGCGCGATCACGCTGGACTTCCCGGTGATCGACAACGACGAACTGGCCAAGCTCCAGAACATCGACAAGGCCCTTCCGGGACGGCGGTCCGTCACGATCCGCGGCCTCTACCACTTCGACGCGGGCCCCGGCACGATGAAGGCGCGCATCGACGAGATGTGCGCCGAGGTGGACGAAGCGATCGAGAACGGCGCGGAGTTCATCATCCTGAGCGACCGCGACTCGAACAAGGACCTGGTGCCGATCCCGTCGCTGCTGATGCTCTCGGCGATCCATCACCACCTGATCCGACGCGAGAACCGCATGAAGGTCGGCCTGGTCGTCGAGGCCGGCGACGTGCGCGAGGTTCACCACGTCGCGACGCTCATCGGGTACGGCGCGTCCGCGGTCAACCCGTACCTCGCGATGGAGACGGTGGAGTACCTCGTCCGCGCGGGCTTCATCACCGGCGTCTCGCCCGAGAAGGCGGTCAAGAACCTGATCTACGCCCTTGGCAAGGGCGTGCTGAAGATCATGTCCAAGATGGGCATCTCGACGGTCTCGTCCTACGCCGGTGCACAGGTCTTCGAGGCGATCGGCCTCTCGCAGGAGTTCGTCGACACATACTTCACCGGCACCGAGACCAAGCTCGGGGGCATCGGCATCGAGCAGATCGCGGCCGAGAACCAGGCCCGGCACGACTTCGCGTACCCGGAGGACGCGGCGGTCCGCGCGCACGAGCGACTGTGGACCGGCGGCGAATACCAGTGGCGTCGCGACGGCTCGCCGCACCTCTTCAACCCGGACACCGTCTTCCGGCTGCAGCACTCCACGCGCACGCGTCGATACGACATCTTCCGCGAGTACACGAAGCTGGTCGACGACCAGGCAGGCGAGCTGAAGACCCTGCGCGGCCTCTTCCGCTTCAAGACCGAGGGGCGCACCCCCGTTCCGATCGACGAGGTCGAGCCGGTCTCGTCGATCGTGAAGCGGTTCTCCACCGGGGCGATGAGCTACGGCTCGATCTCGAGGGAGGCGCACGAGACCCTCGCCATCGCGATGAACCGTCTGGGTGGAAAGTCCAACACCGGCGAGGGCGGCGAGGACGTCGACCGGCTGCTCGACCCCGAACGGCGCAGCGCGATCAAGCAGGTGGCCTCGGGTCGCTTCGGCGTGACGAGCCTCTACCTCACCGAGGCCGACGACATCCAGATCAAGCTCGCCCAGGGCGCGAAGCCCGGGGAGGGTGGCCAGCTTCCGCCCACCAAGGTCTACCCGTGGGTCGCCCGCACGCGGCACGCGACGGCCGGCGTCGGCCTGATCTCGCCGCCCCCGCACCACGACATCTACTCGATCGAGGATCTCAAGCAGCTGATCTTCGACCTGAAGCGCGCCAACCCGGGCGCCCGCGTCCACGTCAAGCTCGTGAGCCAGTCGGGCATCGGCGCGGTCGCGGCCGGCACGGCCAAGGCCCTGGCCGACGTGATCCTGGTGTCCGGCCACGACGGCGGCACCGGCGCGAGCCCGCTCAATTCCCTCAAGCACGCGGGCACGCCATGGGAGCTGGGGCTGGCCGAGACGCAGCAGACGCTCATGCTCAACGGCATGCGCGACCGCGTGGTGGTGCAGGTCGACGGGCAGCTCAAGACCGGCCGTGACGTCGTCATCGGCGCGCTGCTGGGTGCCGAGGAGTTCGGCTTCGCCACGGCGCCCCTGGTCGTCTCGGGCTGCATCATGATGCGCGTGTGCCACCTCGACACCTGTCCGGTGGGCGTCGCGACGCAGAACCCCGTGCTGCGCGCTCGATTCAACGGTAAGCCCGAGTTCGTCGTGAACTTCATGGAGTTCATCGCCGAAGAGGTGCGGGAGTACCTCGCCGAGCTCGGCTTCCGCTCGCTCGACGAGGCGATCGGCCACTCCGAGCTGCTCGACGTGAACGGCGCCATCGAGCATTGGAAGGCGAGCGGGCTCGACCTCACGCCGGTGCTCGAGGGTCCGGTCTTCGCTGCCGAGGAGCCGCGGCGCAACACCACCGCGCAGCTGCACGAGCTCGACAAGCACTTCGATGTGCAGCTGATCGAGCGGGCCCAGGACGTCCTCGCCCACGGCGGTCAGATCACGATCGATCTGCCGATCCGCAATACGGAACGCGCGGTCGGGACCCTGCTCGGACACCACGTCACGCGGGCACGAGGCGAGAACGGGCTGCCGTCGGGGTCCATCGTGGTCAACCTCACCGGCTCGGCAGGACAGTCGCTCGGCGCTTTCATGCCGGCCGGCATCACGCTGCGGCTGGAGGGCGACTCCAACGACTACGTGGGCAAGGGTCTCTCCGGTGGCCAGATCGTCATCCGGCCGCCGCGCCGCGCCGCCTTCGACGCGTCGCAGAACGTGATCGCCGGAAACGTGATCGGCTACGGCGCGACGCAGGGCACGCTGTTCCTGCGCGGCGTCGTGGGGGAGCGGTTCTTCGTCCGCAACTCCGGCGCCACCGCGGTGGTGGAGGGGGTCGGCGACCACGCGCTCGAGTACATGACCGGCGGCTTGGCCGTCATCCTCGGCGCCACCGGCCGCAACCTCGGTGCCGGCATGTCGGGCGGCACCGCATACGTGTACAAGCTCGACCGCAAGCTGGTCAACCGCGAGGCGCTGGCCACCGGTGAGCTCGAGCTGGGCGAACTCGGATCCGGAGATGCCGCGATCCTGCGCGACCTGCTCGTGCAGCACATCGCCGAGACCGAGTCATCGCTCGCACAGGCGCTCCTCGACGACTTCGAGAGCGAGCTCGACAATTTCGTGAGGGTCATGCCGCGCGACTACGCCGCGGTGCTGCAGACCCGTCAGGACGCGGTCGCCGAGGGGCTGGACCCCGACGGCGACGTCGTCTGGAACCGCATCCTGGAGGTGACGGGTGGCTGACCCGAAGGGCTTTCTGAAGGTCACCGAGCGAGAGCTGCCCCCGCGGCGGCCCGTGCCGGTGCGCATCATGGACTGGAAAGAGGTCTACGAGCCGGGTGACACAGCGGTGCTGCGCCGCCAGGCCGGGCGCTGCATGGACTGCGGCGTGCCGTTCTGTCACAAGGGCTGCCCGCTGGGCAACCTCATCCCGGAGTGGAACGACCTGACGTGGCGCGGCGAAGGCCGCGCGGCGATCGAGCGGCTGCACGCGACCAACAACTTCCCGGAGTTCACCGGACGCCTCTGCCCGGCCCCGTGCGAGAGCTCGTGCGTGCTGGGCATCAACCAGCCGGCGGTCACGATCAAGCAGGTCGAGGTCTCGATCATCGACGAGGCCTTCTCCAACGGCTGGGTCGAGCCCGAACCGCCGGGACGCCTCACCGGCAAGACGGTCGCCGTCGTCGGGTCAGGTCCGGCCGGCCTCGCCGCTGCACAGCAGCTGACCCGCGCCGGGCACACCGTCGCGGTGTTCGAGCGCGACGACCGCATCGGCGGACTCCTGCGCTACGGCATCCCGGACTTCAAGATGGAGAAGAAGCACCTCGAGTCGCGCCTTCGCCAGATGCAGGACGAGGGCACGCGCTTCCGCGCCGGCGTCGAGATCGGCAAGGACATCTCGTGGAGCGATCTGCGCGCGCGCTACGACGCGGTCGTCATCGCCACCGGCGCGACGATCCCCCGAGACCTCCCGATCCCGGGCCGCGATCTGGCCGGCGTGCACTTCGCGATGGAATACCTCGTCGAGTCGAACAAGGCCGTCGCCGGTGATGCGGTGCCCAACCAGATCACCGCGGAGGGCAAGCACGTCGTCGTCATCGGCGGTGGCGACACCGGTGCGGACTGCATCGGCACGGCCCACCGGCACGGCGCGCTGAGCGTGACGAACCTGGCGATCGGTCGCCGCCCCCCGGGCGAGCGCCCCGAGCACCAGCCGTGGCCCATGACCCCGACGCTCTTCGAGATGCAGTCCGCGCACGAGGAGGGCGGCGAACGGTCCTTCCTCGCCTCCACCGTGGAGTTCCTCTCGAACGACGTGGGCGAGGTCCGCGCACTGCGCGTCGCCGAGACCGAGTTCGTCGATGGCCGCCGCGTGCCCAAGAGCGGCACCGAGCGCGACATCCCCGCCGATCTCGTGCTCATCGCAATGGGCTTCACCGGTCCCGAGCAGGCGCTTCTCGATCAGCAGCTCGGAGCGCAGTTCAGCGACCGCGGCAACGTGCACCGCGACGACGACTACCAGACCACCGCTCCCGGCGTCTTCGTCGCCGGCGATGCCGGCCGTGGCCAGTCGCTCATCGTGTGGGCGATCGCCGAAGGCCGTGCGGCTGCCGCGAGCGTCGACCGTTACCTCATGGGCGAGACCCAGCTGCCTTCACCCGTCCGCCCGCAGGATGTCGCCATCGGTCTGCAGCCCGCGTAGGCTGGCCGAGGCATTCGCCACCTTCACACCCACCCGGAGAAAAACCACGGATGAGACGCGCCAAGATCGTCGCCACCCTGGGACCCGCCACGTCGACGTATGAGATGGTCCGCGCGATCATCGACGCCGGCGTGGATGTGGCCCGATTCAACCTGAGCCACGGGGACTACTCGGTCCACGACAACAACTTCGCCAACGTACGCAAGGCCGCGGATGACGCCGGCCGCGCGGTCGCGATCCTGGTCGACCTGCAGGGCCCCAAGATCCGCCTCGGCAAGTTCGAGAACGGACCCCACGAGCTCGCCGCCGGCGACATCTTCAAGATCACCACCGAGGACATCCTCGGCACCAAGGAGATCGTCGGCACGACCTTCAAGGGTCTTCCGAACGACGTCAAACCGGGCGACTTCCTGCTCATCGACGACGGCAAGGTCCGCGTCGAGGTCGTCGAGACCGACGGCACGGTCGTCACCACGAAGGTCATCGTGGGCGGCCCGGTGTCGAACAACAAGGGCATCAACCTGCCCGGCGTCGCCGTCAACGTCCCGGCACTGTCCGAGAAGGACGAAGCGGATCTGCGCTGGGGCCTGCAGGCGGGAGCCGACATCATCGCGCTGTCGTTCGTCCGCAGCGCCAAGGACGTCCAGCGCGTCCACGTGATCATGGCCGAAGAGGGACGTCACGTCCCGGTCATCGCGAAGATCGAGAAGCCGCAGGCGGTCGACAACCTCGAAGAGATCATCGACGCGTTCGACGGCATCATGGTCGCCCGCGGCGACCTGGGCGTGGAGCTTCCGCTGGAGGCGGTGCCGATCGTCCAGAAGCGCGCGGTCGAGCTGTGCCGGCGCATGGCCAAGCCGGTCATCGTCGCGACGCAGATGCTCGAGTCGATGATCGAGAACCCGGTTCCCACGCGCGCCGAGACCAGTGACGTCGCCAACGCGGTGCTCGACGGCGCCGACGCGGTGATGCTGTCGGGCGAGACCAGCGTCGGCAAGTACCCGGTCATCGTGGTGGAGACGATGGCCCGCATCATCAACTCGACCGAGGAGCACGGCCTCGAGCGCATCCTGCCGCTCACCACGAAGCCGCGCACTCAGGGCGGCGCCATCACGCTGGCCGCCATGGAGGTCGCGGAGTTCGTCGAGGCGAAGTACCTCTGCATCTTCACCGAGTCCGGCGACACGGCGCGTCGCATGTCGCGCCTGCGTCCCCGCATCCCCATGATCGGCTTCGCTCCCGATCCGGCGATCCGCCGCCGCATGGCTCTCACGTGGGGCGTGCGCTCGACCCTCGTCGAGCACGTCGCCCACACCGACCTGATGTTCATCCAGGTCGACGACTACCTGCTGTCGAACGACCTCGCGAAGGTCGGCGACAAGGTCGTCGTGATCTCGGGATCGCCTCCCGGAATCATCGGCTCGACGAACGACATCCGCATCCACAAGGTGGGCGACGCCGTCCACGGCAAGGCCCCGATCTACAAGACACGGGACTGACGGCTCCTTCGGACGGGAGGGTGCGACCACTACTGTGGGTCGCACCCTCCCGTTCTCTGTGAAAGGTGACGCCGATGTCCTTCTTCGGTGAACTGTTCTGGTTCCTGCTGTGGAGCTTCTATTTCATCGCGTACCTGTACGTGGTGATCGTGATCATCACGGACCTGTTCCGCGACCACGCGCTCAACGGCTGGTTCAAGGCGCTGTGGATCATCGCGCTGGTGTTCGTACCGTTCCTCACGGCGCTGATCTACATCATCGCCCGCGGCAAGGGCATGGCTCAGCGCGCGCAGTTCTACCGCCGTGGAGTGGTGCCCGAGTCGGACGACTACCGCCCGGCTGCTTCGGCGAGCCCCGCGGACGACATCGCCAAGGCCAAGGCGCTCCTGGACGCCGGCACGATCTCACAGGGCGAGTTCGACGCCCTCAAGAGCAAGGCGCTCGGAAACCAGTACTTCGGCGCGTAACCGCCGATGACATGAGCGGATGCCCCGCCCCGGGGCATTCGCTCATCGCTGTCATGACGGTGCCGGTGGGGGAGTCCTCCCCACGGCCTTCTCGTGCCGGTGGTGGGAGTCGTCCCCACGGCCCCTCCACGCGCCGCCGGCGCGTCGCGCGGAGCCTCTGGCCGCGTGGGCCCACCCACAAGCGCGCTCTTCCCAAGCCCTCGACCGGCACGAGAAAGGGGAAGGCACCCTTCGGGCGGCTTCCCCTTTCTCGTGCCGGTGGTGGGAGTCGAACCCACACGCCCTTTCGGGCAACCGAGTTTGAGTCGGTCGCGTCTGCCATTCCGCCACACCGGCCGGCGCCTCGCGGCGCGTCCGCGAACGACCATACCGTAGGATTCAATGGTGACTGAGCAGGAGCAGACCGCCGCATCGACGGCTTCCACCCCACGTCGTGTCGTGGTGGCCGAGGACGAATCGCTGATCCGACTCGACATCGTCGAGATCCTCCGCGACAACGGCTTCGACGTCGTCGGAGAGGCAGGCGACGGCGAGACCGCGGTGGCACTGGCCACCGAGCTGCGTCCCGACCTCGTCATCATGGACGTCAAGATGCCGCAGCTCGACGGCATCTCGGCCGCCGAGAAGCTCAGCAAGAACCACATCGCCCCCGTCGTGCTGCTCACCGCCTTCAGCCAGAAGGAGCTCGTCGAGCGCGCGAGCGAGGCAGGGGCGCTGGCATACGTCGTCAAGCCGTTCACGCCGAACGACCTGCTGCCCGCGATCGAGATCGCCCTGGCTCGCTACGAGCAGATCATCACGCTCGAGGCCGAGGTCGCCGACATGGTCGAGCGCTTCGAGACCCGCAAGCTCGTCGACCGCGCGAAGGGCCTCCTCAACGAGAAGATGGGCCTGTCCGAGCCCGAGGCGTTCCGCTGGATCCAGAAGGCGTCCATGGACCGCCGTCTCACCATGCAGGACGTCGCGAAGGCGATCATCGAGCAGCTCGCGCCCAAGAAGGGCTGAAAAAGACTTCGACGAAGCGGATGCCCCGGCCGGGGCATCCGCTTCGTTCATGTCTGGGGGAGTGTCTTGATGTGGTTGGTGATGCGGACCGTCGAGCAGCGCCGGCCCTGATCGTCGGACACGACGATCTCGTGCACCGCGATGCTGCGGCCGATGTGCACCGGCGTGCAGACGCCGGTGACGTAGCCGCTGGTCGCCGAACGAGTGTGGGTCGCGTTGATGTCGACGCCCACTGCGAGCCTGCCGGGGCCGGCGTGATAGTTGGCGTGCATCGATCCGAGAGACTCGCCCAGCACGACGTAGGCCCCGCCGTGGAAGAGTCCGACCGGCTGCGTGTTGCCCTCGACCGGCATGCGCGCGACGGCCCGCTCGGGCGTGAATTCGAGCCATTCGAACCCCATGCGCTCCGCGAGTGCGCCGAGTCCTCGCCCGAGCGCCCACTCCAGCGCGTTCTGGTGGGAGACGGACTGTTCGGGCATGCGGCACCTTCGGGTCTTGCACGTCGTGGGGGCGATCTGGCTGTCCGCGGGCCTGGCTAGGCTTGCAGGGTGACGGACTCCGCAAAGCCTACCCTTCTCGTCGTGGACGGCCATTCGCTGGCGTATCGCGCCTTCTACGCCCTCCCGGTCGACAACTTCTCGACGAAGGATGGCCAGCACACGAACGGGATCTACGGATTCCTGGCCATGCTGATCAATCTCATCAAGGCAGAGAAGCCCACGCACCTCGCGGTGGCGTTCGACACATCGCGACAGTCCTTCCGCAGCCGTGAGTACCCGGAGTACAAGGCGAACCGTTCCGAGACGCCGTCCGAGTTCAAGGGGCAGATCCCACTGCTGCAGGACTGCCTCGCAGCGATGAGCATCCGGGTGCTGCAGCAGGAGGACATCGAGGCTGACGACATCCTCGCGACGCTCGCCACACAAGGGGCGGCCGACGGCTTCCGAGTTCTCGTGTGCTCCGGAGATCGCGACACGATCCAGCTCGTCAACGACGACATCACCCTGCTCTACCCCAACGTGCAGGGAGTGTCGCAGCTCAAGCGCTACGACCGGCAGGCTGTCATCGAGCGGTACGGCGTCCCGCCCGAGCAGTATCCCGACATCGCCGCACTGGTGGGCGAGACCAGCGACAACCTGCCCGGTGTCCCGAAGGTGGGGGAGAAGACCGCCGTCAAGTGGCTCACGCAGTTCGGCTCGCTCGACGCGCTGCTCGAGGGCGCCGAGTCCATCAAAGGCGTCGTGGGCAACAACCTGCGCGAGCACGTCGAGGACGTCCGGCGCAACCGCATGCTCAACCGCCTCATGACCGACGTCGAGCTGCCTCTCGGCCCGGGCGACCTCGAGGTGCAGCCCATGGATGCGCAGGCAGTGCGTGACATCTTCGCCCGCCTCGAGTTCAAGACGCTCATTCCCCGCGTGGCCGAGCTCGCCGGCATCGAGCAGCAGATGGCGGCCGTGACGTCCGCCGCTGCGATGCTGGCGCCGACAGCCGAGGAGCCGGCGCCGGGCGATCTCGTGGCGTGGCTCGGCAGTGCGACCGGCGACGTCGGCGTCACGATCGTGGTGGAAGGCGGCCTGCCGCGACGCGTGGGTTTCGCGACGAAGGACTCTGCGGTCGAGGCGACGCTGACTGCCGAGGTCGAGCAGGCGATCTCTCCATGGCTCGCCTCGGACGCGCCGAAGGTCTTCAGCGACGCGAAGCCGCAGATCAAGGCGCTGCGGCGCGCGGGGCTCGCGATCGGCGGGCTCGCGTTCGACGTGATCGTCGCCGGATGGCTGCTGCGGCCGAGCTTCCCCGACAAGACGCTCGCGCACCTGGTCGACAGGTACCTCGACGAGGAGCTGCCCGAGGCGGATCCCACGCAGCTCGTCCCCGAGACGGAGGGTGCCACTCCGGGCCAGCTGTCCTGGTACATCCTGCGGGTGGCCGAAGCCGTGCGGGCCGAGATGGCGCCGAGCGTCGCGACCGTGCTCAGCGATATCGAATTGCCCACGCTCCTGGCGCTTGCCGACATGGAGCTGGCAGGGGTCGCGGTGTCGCATGACACGCTGGCCGAGTTCTCGGGCGAACTCGCCCAGCGCGCCGATGCCCTCGCGCAGGCTGCGTACACGGCGATCGGGCGCGAGGTCAATCTCGGCTCGCCCAAGCAGCTGCAGGAGGTTCTCTTCGACGAGCTGCAGCTGCCCAAGACCCGCAAGACCAAGACCGGGTACTCCACGGATGCCGCGGTGCTCGCCGACCTGCAGGAGACCAATCCTCACCCCTTCCTCGACCTCCTCCTGCAGCATCGTGAGGCGACCAAGCTGCGACAGATCATCGAGTCGCTCGACAGCGCCATCGGCGGGGACGCGGCGATCGGACCCGACGGCCGCATCCACACGACCTATGTGCAGACCGGCAGCCAGACCGGCCGCCTCTCGAGCACCGACCCCAATCTGCAGAACATCCCCATCCGGACCGAGGAGAGCCGCCGCATCCGCTCCGCCTTCGTCGTGGGAGAGGGCTACGAGACCCTTCTCACGGCCGACTACTCGCAGATCGAGATGCGCATCATGGCGCACCTGTCGGAGGATCCCGGCCTCATCGAGGCGTTCAACTCAGGGGAGGACCTCCACCGGTTCGTCGGTGCGCGCGTCTTCGCTGTCGAGCCCGAAGACGTGACGCCCGCGATGCGCACCAAGGTCAAGGCCATGTCGTACGGACTCGTCTACGGGCTCTCGGCATTCGGGCTCTCGAAGCAGCTGCGCATCGAGCAGTCCGAGGCCAAGCAGCTCATGATGGAGTACTTCGCTCGCTTCGGCGCCGTCCGCGACTACCTTCGCTCCTCGGTCGAGCAAGCACGCATCGACGGCTACACCGAGACGATCTTCGGTCGCCGGCGACCGTTCCCGGACCTCGCCAGCCCCAATCGCGTGCTGCGCGAGAACGCCGAACGCGCGGCACTGAATGCGCCCATCCAGGGCAGTGCCGCCGACATCATGAAGATCGCCCTCTTCCACATCCACGACGATTTCGCGGCTCGCGAGATGCGGTCGCGCGTGCTGCTGCAGATCCACGACGAGCTCGTGATCGAAGTCGCGCCGGGGGAGTGGGATGCCGCGGAGCAGGTGGTCAGCCAGCGCATGGGCGATGCGGCGGAGCTCTCGGTGCCGCTCGAGGTGCAGATCGGGCGAGGCGGAGACTGGAACTCGGCCGGCCACTGAGCGCCGCGCGGCGTCGCGGCCGGATGCGACCGGGACGCGCGTTTGTCGAGACCCCGTGTCATCCCTAGGCTCGACGCATGACTGAAGAAACCCGCACGCCCACGCAGATCGACAAGATCGCCGATGCATGGGTGGACACGCTCGCCGAGCTCGAACCGACACTGGCGACCTACATCGGCCGTGACGAGTTCAACGACCGCTTCGGCGACTACAGCCCGGCCGGCCAGGAGCAGCTCATCGCCGAAGGGCGCAAGACGCTGACCGAGCTCAAGGCCGCAGACCCGGTCGACGACATCGACGCCGTCACCCAGGAGGATCTCGCACGCGAGATCCAGCTCGGGATCGACCTGCACGACGCCCAGTGGCACCTGCGCGACCTCAATGTGATCGCGTCGCACGCGCAGAACATCCGCCAGGTGTTCGACCTGATGCCGACCGCCTCGGCGGACGACTGGTCGGTCATCGCCACTCGCCTCGGCGCGGTCTCGGGTGCGATCGACGGGTACGTCGAGTCGCTGCGCGAGGGAATCGCCCGCGGTGTCGTCCCTGCCCGGCGGCAGGTGGTCGAGGTAGTCACGCAGATCGCCCGGTACACCGAGGACGGGGGGTTCTTCGCCTCGTTCGCGGCGGATGCTGCTCCGGACGAGGGCCAGCTCCCGGCATCCCTCGCCCGCGATCTGGCCGACAACGCCAACGCTGCCCGCGTCGCGTACGACACGCTGGCGCAGTTCCTGTCGTCCGAACTGGCGCCCGCCGCAGCCGAGAAGGATGCCGTCGGTCGTGAGCTGTATGCGCTGCACTCGCGTCGCTTCCTCGGGGCGACGGTCGACCTCGACGAGACCTACGAGTGGGGCGTCGAGGAGCTCGCCCGCATGGTGGCCGAGCAGGAGTCGATCGCGAACGAGATCAAGCCCGGCGCGTCCGTGGAAGAGGCCGTCGCCTTCCTCGAGCAGGACGCGAGCCGCAAGCTGCACGGCACCGAGGCGCTGCAGAAGTGGATGCAGGAGACCAGCGATCGCGCCGTGGCCGAACTGGGCCGCACCCACTTCGACATCCCGGAGCCCATCCGCCGCCTGGAGTGCATGATCGCGCCGACGAAGGAAGGCGGCATCTACTACACGGGCCCGACCGACGACTTCTCGCGCCCGGGCCGCATGTGGTGGTCGGTTCCCGAGGGCGTCGAGGACTTCGACACGTGGCGGGAGCTCACCACGGTGTACCACGAAGGCGTTCCCGGCCATCACCTGCAGATCGCTCAGGCCGTCTACAACCGCGCGCAGCTCAACTCGTACCGTCGCCTGCTCGGCGGCACGTCGGGGCATGCCGAGGGGTGGGCGCTCTACGCCGAGCGCCTCATGGAGAAGCTGGGCTACCTCGACGACCCCGCCGACCGGCTGGGCATGCTCGACGGCCAGCGCATGCGTGCCGCACGCGTCGTGCTCGACATCGGTGTGCACCTCGAGAAGCAGCGGCCCGATGGCGAAGGCACCTGGGACGCCGACTTCGCTCTTGAGTTCATGCGCCACAACGTCAACATGTCGGACGAGTTCGTCACCTTCGAGGTCAACCGCTATCTCGGCTGGCCGGGCCAGGCGCCTTCGTACAAGGTGGGCCAGCGCATCTGGGAGCAGTTGCGCGACGAGGTCGCCGAGCGCGAAGGCGCTGACTTCTCGATCAAGCGGTTCCACAAGCGCGCGCTCGACATCGGAGGCGTCGGCCTCGACACCCTGCGCATGGCGCTGTCGCGCTGACGAGGTGCCCGGTCGCTGAGCGAGTGCACGCTCAGCGACCGGGCGCCGATCCGCGCAGCAGCTCCACGACCTGCTCGTCGGTTGTCTGCGTGAAGTCGTCGTAGAACTGCCCGACCGCCCAGAAGTCCCGCTCGAGGTGCGGGCAGACGAACTCGTCGATCGCGTCGGGGGGCGGCTGCCACCGCGCCGGCGCCACTGGCACGGCCAGGACGATCCGCTCGGGGTCGCGTGCTCGCAGTGCGCGGCAGGCCGCGGCGGCGCTCGATCCCGTGGCCACGCCGTCGTCCACCACGATCACCGTCCGGCCGGTGACGTCTGCCGTGCCGGAGCCGAAGGCATCCGTCCTCCTCGCCAGCTCATCGCGTTCGGCCGCCTCGACCGCATCCAGATCACGTTGCGACATCCCCGCCCACTCCATGGCGGACGGCGTGACGATCCGCACTCCGTCGGCGATCGCACCGACCGCGAATTCCTCGCGTCCCGCGGCGCCCAGCTTGCGGACGACCACCGCGTCGAGAGGGAGCGACAGCTCCGCCGCCACCGCGGCAGCGGTGACGATCCCGCCGCGGGGAATGCCGAGGATGACGGCATCCGTCCCGCGCCAGCGCTCGAGTGATCGCGCCAGCTCGCGGCCTGCGTCGGCACGATCGGCGAACAGTGCCATGCCTCCACGCTACGCCCGTGCCGTCCGCGTGTCTCTGGATGCGTGATCTCCGGCAGCCCGCATATGACGGCCGCATTCCGCGGCGCCTCGCGCTTGAATAGCATGAGCGCATGACGGATGCCGCAACCCCGGCCACGACGACGGCGACCACGTCGGAGCGCCTCGATCGCCTGCCGTTCACACGGCAGCACCTGCGAGTCCTCACCGGCTCGGGGATCGGCTGGGCGCTGGACGCGATGGACGTCGGCCTGATCTCGTTCGTGATCGCGGCCCTGGCCGCGCAGTGGTCATTGGCCCCCGCCGAGACGGCGTGGATCGCCTCGATCGGCTTCATCGGCATGGCTGTCGGCGCGTCGCTCGGCGGGCTGCTGGCCGACCGGTTCGGACGACGCCAGATCTTCGCGGTCACGCTGGTCGTGTACGGCATCGCGACGGGTGCCAGCGCGCTCGTCGGGGGGCTCGCGCTGCTGCTGGTCCTGCGGTTCTTCGTCGGTCTGGGGCTCGGGGCCGAACTTCCCGTGGCGAGCACCTACGTGAGCGAGTTCGCGCCCGCGCGCATGCGGGGTCGTCTGATCGTGATCCTGGAGGCGTTCTGGGCCGTCGGCTGGACCGCTGCGGCGCTCATCGGTTTCTTCGTCATCCCGGGTTCCGACGCGGGCTGGCGCTGGGCGTTCGCGCTCGGCGCCATCCCCGCGGTGTACGCGCTGATCGTCCGCTGGGGTCTGCCGGAGTCGCCCCGCTGGCTGGAGCAGCGAGGTCGACACGACGAGGCGGATGCGATCATCCGTTCGTTCGAGGAATCGGCCTCGGTGACGACGCACGCCCGCCGCCGCCTGACCACCGGGGCGATCGAGATCGTCCGCCCCACCGCCGCGACGGCGCGCGAGCGGCTCGCGGCGCTGTGGTCGCGCGAGTTCCGGCGCCGCACGCTGTCGCTGTGGGTCGTATGGTTCTGCGTGAACTTCTCGTACTACGGGGCGTTCATCTGGATCCCGTCGATCCTGGTCGCGCAGGGCTACGACCTGGTCCGCTCCTTCGGCTTCACGCTCATCATCACGCTCGCCCAGCTTCCGGGCTATGCCGTCGCCGCATGGCTGATCGAGGTCTGGGGGCGTCGCCTGACACTGTCCGTCTTCCTCGCGGGCTCTGCGGTCGCGGCGGTGTTCTTCGGCACGGCCTCCAGCGAGGCAGCGGTCCTCATCGCCGGAATGGCCCTGTCGTTCTTCAACCTCGGCGCCTGGGGCGCGCTCTATGCGGTCACGCCCGAGACCTACCCCACGTCGCTCCGCGGCACCGGGTCGGGGTGGGCGGCGGGCGTCGGACGCATCGCGTCGATCGTGGCACCGCTGTCGGTGCCGTTGCTGCTCGCTGCCGGGGGAGCGCCCGTGCTGTTCGTGGTCTTCGCGGTCTTCTTCGCGCTGGCGGCCGCGGCGGCCTGGGGCCTCGCCGACAGACGCGGGGCCGCGCTGGACGACCGCTGACGCGGCATAGGCTGGGGCGGTGGCATCCGTTCGATATGTCGCGATCGGCGACTCCTTCACCGAGGGCGTCGGCGATGAACTGCCCGACGGACATGTGCGCGGGTGGGCCGATCTGGTGGCGCAGGGATGGGCGGACGCCTCGGGGGAGCCCGTCGAGTACGCCAATCTCGCGATCCGCGGCAAGCTCGTGTGGCCGATCGTCGATCAGCAGCTCGAGCCCGCGCTCGCATTGAAACCGACGCATCTGTCGTTCAACGGCGGCGGCAACGACATGCTCCGACCGCGAACCAGCATCGCGCGGGTAGTCCAGGCGTTCGACCACGTGCTGCGCCGTTGCGACGAGGAGGGCGTTCACCTCATCGTGCTCGCGGGGGCCAACCCGTCCGGGCAGCTGCCGCTGAGCCGTCTCATCCAGCGCCGCGGCGATCTGCTGTCGGATGCGGTGGCGTCGCGGTTGCGCGAAAGGCCCGATGTGGCCACGGCGTTCAACTGGTACGACCGTGAGCTCTCCACGCCGCCGTACTGGTCCGAGGACCGGCTCCACATGAACTCCCGCGGGCATCATCGCGTTGCCGCTCGCGTGCTGACGGCGCTCGGGATGGACCCGCCGGCGGAGTGGTGGTCGTTGCCGCCGTTGCCAGCCGGCGCACCACGCGGCTTCGCCTACTACCGCGAGCACGTCGGACCCTGGGTGCGGCGTCGACTCACCGGCACATCTTCGGGGGACGGCCGAGCGGCGAAGTTCGGCGAGTGGACGCCTATCGGCCCTTCTGCCGGCTGATTCCGGGCATTCGGGGCGTGCTCAGGCGGACGGCCTCACCGAGTACACCAGTTCGGCGAACTGACCTGCCTGCCGCACCGACTCCAGGCGCAGACGGTCCGATTCGAGCCGGCGGGGTAAGAGGGGTCTTCCCGAGACCAGCGTGACCGGTGCCACCGAGACCCGCACCTCATCGAGGAGACCGGCATCGGCGAACTGCCCGACCAGGTCACCGCCACCCACGAGCCACACGTCGCGGCCGGCGGCAGCATCCCGGATCTCGTCCCAGGCCGACGACACATCGCCTGAACGGAACCGGATGTCGGCGCCGGGTACGGCAGGGAGTTCGCGCGATGACAGGATGAACGACGGCTTTCCCTGGTATGTCCAAGCCTGCGGCTTCTCGAGAACATTCTCATGGGCGAGGATCCACTCATAGGTCGTCGATCCCATCACGAGTGAGCCGACTCCTTCGAGGAAGTCGCCGAAGTCGTTCTCGGCATCGTCCGCGCCGGGAACGGCGAAGAGCCACTCCAGCGAATCGGTGTCGTCGGCCAGGAAGCCGTTGAGGGTCGTGGCGGTGTTGTAGATCACACGAGTCATGGCGGCAACAGTAGCGAGGGGCTCCGACTCAGGCGCGACGCCGGTGTCTGCGCGGCACGCGAGGCGGATCCATGCCGAGCCGGATCCGTGTGCGCTTGCGTTCGACCACGATGAACGCGGTGCCCAGCAGCCACAGCGGGAATTGAGTGAGGAAGGCGATGCGGAAAGCGTCCAGAGAGTACGTCGACGGCGTGCCCGCACCCTGCAGGTCGAGTGCGAGTCCGATCAGCAGGATCGCGACCAGGGCGGCCAGGAAGCCGCCCGCGTTGGTCACGCCGGTCGCGGTGCTCAGCCGATGCGAGGGGTTGTGCGTGCGGGCGTGGTCGAACGCGATCATCGATGCCGGACCGCCCATGGCGAGGGCGACGGCCAGGGCGAACAGCAGCCACAGCGGCGCCGGGCCCGGATAGGCGATCACCGCGAGCCACGCCACCACCTGCACCGCGACGGCGGGGAGCACGAGGGCCTTCGAGCGAAGGTGCGGGCTGCGCCGCGAGAACTCTCCCATGACCGGTCCGAGCACCATGCCCACCACGACGTAGGTGGACATGATGGTCGCCGCCTCGGTGACGGTGCGTCCTTCGCCGGCGGTCAGGAAGGGCATGCCCCACAGCAGCACGAAGGCAGTACCGGCGAACGGCGTCGTGAAGTGCGACCAGAAGGCGAGCCGGGTGCCCGGGTGTGCCCACGCGGCGCGGATGCCGACACCCGTGTCGATCGCCGACGTGACGACACGGATCGCCCCGGTGTCGGTGTCGACCGAGACATCCTCGTCACGGTCCGGCGGGTGATTGCGGATCACAAGCGCGACCAGGATGGCGAACAGTACGCCGAGGCCAGCGATGCTGCCGAAGGTGATGGTCCAAGTCGTCGCGTGGAGGAGTGCCGCGAGAGGGATGAGTGCGATCAGCTGCCCGGTCTGCCCGACGATGCCGGTGAACTGGACCATCAACGGGCCCCGCTGTGCGGGGAACCACGTCGCGATCAATCGGAGCACCCCGGGAAAGATCGCTGCATCGCCTGCGCCGAGCAGCATCCGGGCGATGATCGCGACGCCCACGCTGGGGGAGAGGGCCATGGTGAGCTGTCCGACCGCCATCAGCAGCATCCCTATGGTCATGATCGGGCGGGCGCCGAAACGGTCCAGCAATACCCCGATCGGAATCTGCATGCCCCCGTAGACGGCGAGCTGGACGACCGCGAACAGTGACAGCGTTGCGGCATCGGCGTCGAAGCGCGCGGCGGCATCGACGCCGACGGCGCTGAGCGACGACCGGTTCGTGATCGCGAGTACGTAGGCCGAGACCCCTACCGACCAGATGAGCCATGCCCGCGCTCCCGGCCCGGCGAGGGGAGTCCGGATCACGCGATGCACTCTCCCACAGTAACGAGACGTCTCCTGTCAACCCCCTCCCTGTGAGCCAGCAGGTAGGTCACTGTGTATGCGGGACGATTCCGTTCCGAAACAGGGGAGGGCTGATCGCCGCGCCCCGGAAAGGAGCCTGGCATGAGCATCGGAGCAGGCATTGCGCTGTTCGCCATCGGCGCCATCCTCGCGTTCGCGGTGAACGTCGAGGTCGAATGGGTGAACCTGGACATGATCGGGTACATCCTGATGGCCGCGGGTGCGGTCATCTTCCTGGTCGGCATCGTGCTGATGGCACGCCGCCGGCGCACGGAGTCGGTGACGCACACCGCCGTGGACCCCTCCGCGGGGGACCGCGTGACGCGTCGCTCGACGAGCGCGCCGGACGACTCGGTCGGCCTCTGACACAGAGCTGATCGCGGGGCGGCACCGGATGGTGCCGCCCCGTCTCGTGCTCCGGGTGCGAGGCTCGCCACGGGCTCGCACCGCGGTCGAGCGCCGGGCCGGCCCGCAGTAGCGTGGAAACGTGACGCTTCTGCCGGATCCCGTATGGCCCGTGATCGTCCTCGCGGCGATCTCGCTGGTGGACGCCGTGCTATGCATCAAGCCGGTCCGATTCATCGCGCAGTGCTTCGAAGACGTGAAATGGCCGAAGAGCCGCTGGTGGATGATGGCGCCGATCAAGTTCGCGGCCGCTGCGGGCCTGATTCTGGGGATCTGGATCCCCGGGCTGGCTGCGCTGACGACCGTGTGCCTCGTCGCCTACTTCGTGGTCGCGATCACGATGCACATCAGGGCGCGGGACTTCGGTCGAAATCTGTTCGTCAACGCGATCGGCATGCTGGTGCTGTGCGTCGCGACGGGCGTCTACTGCTTCCTCGTCTGAGCGGGCGGGCGGGTCTCAGGAATCAGACGAACCGGATGCTGCGACCTGGGCCCGCAACCCTTCGATGCCGTGCATCTCGATCGGTGCCTCGAGGAGCTCCGCATGTCGAGATCGCAGGGATTCCCAGCGCTCCCGCGACATCGTGTACCGATGGTGGGGCACGGCGGCTCCCTCGCGTGCGACGTTGACGGTGCCGTCGTCCTCGTACCCCACACGACGCGAGACCGCGTTGGACGGACCGTTGTCGGCGAAGGCGCCGGACGTCGCTTCCCGGGCGTCGAGCCCGGCGAAGATGAGGTGCAGAGCGAGGACGCGCATCCGGGTTCCGATGCCGTGCCCCTGATGGGCCGAGCCGAGCCACGATCCGGTCTGGACACGGCGCAGCACGCTCCAGTCCTCGGCGACCAGGCCTTGGATTCCCACCGGCATGCCGTCGGCCACCACGGCGAACTCGATCGCGAATCGGGAAGGCGACACCTGCGAACGCAGATTCCACTGATACGTCAGCACGCTGCGCGCGACCTCGTCTGGGGTCCCGCGTGTCCATGGGTGCTCGAACGGCATCGCGTCCGCGGCGTGGACCCCGCGGGAGGCGATCGCGGCGAGTTCGACCAGGATGTCGTCGTCGATCCAGCGCAATTCGAGGCCACCCGCGCGCACGCGGAGGGCGGAAGCCGGCCAGAGTCTCGCCAGCGCAACGGGGTGCGACATCCCCGCAGTCTTGCAGAATCCCACGGTGCCGTCGGGCAAGAGGGCCGAGAGTCTATTGACGAGGACACGCACGCCGCGCGGCCGCGCGTCCGGCCGTGCCCGGGAACTTCGGTGCGGGTGCCGGTGCGTCGCTGCGACGGCGTCGGTGCGCACTGCGACGGCGCTGGTGCGTGATATCCGGATGCGTGATATCCGGATGCGTGACCTGCCGGATGCGTGATATCCGGATGCGTGACCTGCCGGATGCGTGTCGCGCCGGATAAGGGGACGATCCCGCGACGGCCCCAGCGGCCCTGGTGGGTTTAGAAGGGTGCGTTGGTGGGCCAGTGGTCGGGGGGTGTGGTGAAGGTGGGGACTTTGCGTTCGGGTTGCACGATGTAGTGTCTGCCGGCGGGTGAGAC
>NZ_JABACI010000004.1 GCF_012524205.1 Microbacterium salsuginis | reverse complement strand
CCCGCAATGGTGCGAAATCCATCACGTCACCGAACACTCACGGGGCGGGCCCACCCATACCGACAACGGCGTCCTGCTGTGCTGGTTCCACCACCGCACCCTCGACACCGGCAACTGGCAGATCCGCATGCAAGACGGCATCCCCTCTGTCCGCGGACCCTCCTGGTGGGACCACACGCGACAATGGCGACCCGCCACCAAATCCCCCACCCGCAAACGCGACCACATCGCCCTACGCACCTGAACCGGCGCGCGCGGACGGCGCGCCACCGCGAGCGCTCAGATGTGAGGTCGCGGTTCAGAGGTATCGAGTGCGGGTCCGCCGAGTGTCAGCGCGCGGGATCGGAAGCGACGAGCTCGACCTTGAATCGGTCGCCGTTTTCCAGGAACGCTGCGTAGTGCTCATCACCACCGGCCCACGGATGCGTGTCCGTGTAGAGCTGCTTCCATCCCTGCTCGACGCAGGCCTGCCAGACTCGATCGACGTCCGCCTCAGACCCCGCGTGGAACGCCAGGTGACTCAATCCCGGGGCCCGGCGATCATGCGACCCCGGACGCGGTGCCCGCGCGACCACGATGTACGCGTCGCCGTTCCGCCAGCTGCGTCCACCGTCCCAGTCTTGAAAGCGCACGTAGCCGAGCTCGCCGAGCAGCCAGTCCCACTGAGGGATCGCGGCGGCAAGATCCGCCGTCTGCAGCTCGACATGGTGGAGCGACCCGAAGCGAGACATCCCACCATCATCCCCGTGAACGCGGCCGCCTGAGGGCGGCAACGATGCTCGACACTCGGCGTCAGCTCGGATTCCGGCTACTCGACATCGACGGCACGGCGCTCTCAGAGGGCCACGTCGAGCTCGACTGGGAAACGGATCGACGGCACCACGCGGTGCGGCGGAAACCATGAGGCGCGAGTGGAGCTTCCTCACCCCGGCGACAGCGCAGCGGAAGCCCCGCGCTGAATCGTCGTCGTAGCACAGGGGTCGGCGGAATCGCACCCCCTGGAGACGCGAGCCCACACCTGAGACGGTGGCGACATGCCCATCACCGTCGACGATTCCCTCTCGCTCCTGACCCGCGGCTACGACTTCGGCGCGTCGATCTGGCGGCGCGTCGAAAGGGGTGCCCGCTCCGCCCCCATGCGTCTGCTCGGGAGAGACGCACTCCTCGTGCGCGGAGTGGATGGCGTGGACCTCTTCTACGACGAGACCCGCATCGCTCGCCACGGCGCCATGCCCGCTTTCGTGCAGGAGACGCTGTTCGGCCACGGATCGGTGCACAGCCTCGACGGCTCCGACCACCGCCACCGCAAAGCGACCTTCGTCGACGTCGCCTACGACGACGCACAGGTCCAGCGATTCGTGCCGCTGCTCGAGAACGAGTGGGGTCTCGAGCTCGACGAGTGGATTCGCGGTGGCACCCGGTCGGCCTACGATGCCGCCGTCGGCGCCTTCGGCCGTGCCGTGATGAGGTGGGCGGGGGTTCCAGGCACCCGCGCCGCGCAGACGCGCTGGGCCGCGCGGCTCGCGCAGATCGTCGATGGATTCGGAGCTCCCTACTCACCCGCTTTCGCGCTGGCGCAACTCAACCGCGTCTGGTCCGATCGTCACGCGGAACGTCTCATCGAGGCGGTCCGTGGGGGTTCGCTCATCGCGCCTGCCGGCACCGCGCTCGGAGCGTGGGCGTGGCACCGCGACCGCGAGGGCGCCCTGCTGCCGGCACGCGAAGCGGGCGTCGAACTGCAGAACAGCATGCGGCCGATGATCGCGGTCGCCCGCTTCGTCGCGTTCGCCGCGAAAGAACTGCACGACCGGCCGGAGTGGCGCGAGCGCATCGCGGCCGAGGCGGCCGAGCGCGAATCCCTGGTCGGAGGCCCGCTCGCGACGATGTTCGCGCAGGAGATCCGGCGCACCGCCCCGTTCGTGCCGATGCTGCCCGGATGGGCCACGGCCGAGGTCGAGCTGGGCGGCCGGAGGATGGATGCCGGAGGCAGGGTGGTCCTCGACCTCCTGGGCACGAACACCGACGACAACTCGTGGGAGCGTCCCGGCGAATTCGATCCCGAGCGTTTCCATGGCGTGGACGACTACGAGGCGCTGCGTGCCTTCATCCCCCATGGCGGGGCCGACGTGGCGACCGGGCACCGCTGTCCGGGCGAGAAGCTCGCCATCGCCGGGCTCGCCGCGGCCGTCTCGGCACTGAGCGATCCTCGCGTCACGGTCCTCGACTCCGGCCTCGAGGTCAACCGGCGGCGCCTGCCCACGATGCCCCGCTCGGGCGGCCGCGTCCGCATGGCGGGCACGCCCTCGCGCTGTCCCTTCCACTGACCGCCTACAGCGCGGTGTCGACCGCGGCTGCGGCATCCGATGCGGTTTCCGTCGTGCGCCGCAGCGGCCGGTGATTGCGCCAGGCGGTCTGGAAGGTCCATTGTCCGTACAGGGCGAAGCCCACGACCACGATGACTCCCATCAGCACACCGGCGGCGATCGCCCAGCCGATGTCCGCGCCACCGGTCGCGACGCATCCCCCGACGAACAGTCCGACGACGCACGCGTTCACGACGATGATGAGCATCGCCGAGCTTCCGAACAGGTGACTGAAGCTGCGCCGCCTCAGGAACGAATACGTGCGTTCCATGCCGGGAAGGTCGTCGGCGACGGCCGAGAGGAAGTAGCGCTCCACGGCCGGATCGAGATCGGCGTAGGCGCCGCGCAGCCGGTTCATCGCGACGACGTACATGAGGTCTTCTTCGGCCACGTTGAAGACGCGCGTCAACGTCATGAGCCCGACGAGCGCCAGGAAGCCGAGGATCGCCAGGGCCGCCCCGGCGAACCACCCGCCGAACCGCGTCGCCTGCGAGAGCAGCCCGATCGTGACCAGACCGGCCGAGACGAGCGTCAGGTAGATGGTGATGCGCGTCAGGACCTCGGACTGCGCCGTGCCCCGAGCGGCCAGCAGGCCCCAGTGCTCGGTCGCGAGGATCTGAGCCCGTCGTGCGAGCGCCGCGTCGGACTCGGCGCGCGCCGTCAGCGGCGTGCCCTCGTCGACATCGGCGTCGACCGGCGGATCCGCGGTCATGGCTCATTGTCCGCCCGCAGGGCGCTGCGCGCCAGATCCTGTGCTCGAGCCGCGAGCCCGCCGCGTCAGGCGCCCGCGCGCTCCAGCACGGCACGCACGAAGGGCGGAACCACGTCGGTCGCGACCTTGGCGGTGTGCGCCTCGGCGCGCGCAAGCGCCGACTCGACGTCCGCGCGGTCGGCCGCCCCGGCGGCGAAATCGAGCGCCGCGACCCCGGCGGCCCCCATGTCGCTCGCCGCCTCGAGCCACGGCCGGAGCGAACGCGCGGGCTCTCGGTCGACAGTGAGGTCGCGCAAGGCGACGAACTGCTCAAGCCGAGCGCGCAGGCTCGCACCGTCCGTGCCCGTGAGAGCGGCCTCCGCGGCGTCCGCGAGCGCGGGGTCCATCGGCGCCGACGGCGGCCACGACGACAGCGTGCGCACGAGCGGGGCCAGGGCCGCGGCATCCGTCCCCGCCACGATCCGCAGCGCGGCACGGGCGGCGCGATCCGGATCGTACGCCGCGGGATTCCACGCCCAGTCGGCGAACGCCGCCATGCCGAAGCAGCCGGGCGCGAACTCGACCATGGGGTTGGTCCACGCGCCGTGCAGTGCGGAGCCCTCGACCTCGCGGGTGCGCCCGACGAGCGGACCGAGGAACGCCCGGCCGCGGTCGAAGTCGTTGACCGGGAAGTTGTCCCACAGCAGCAGCCGGTCGCCGAAGACGCCGGCCGCCGCATCGATGTCGGCACGGGTGATGTCGCCGACGACGATGTCGCGGCCCGTCCACCACACGTAGGTGTCGTCCGGCAGCCCGGCCGCGAACGCGGTGCGGTAGTCCGAGGCGCCGGTGCCGGCGTAATCCGTCGCCACGACGAGCAGCTCGGCGTCGGCCTGCCGGGGCCGCAGCACATCGGCCAGGAATCGCGTCGCGGCCAGCGCATGCGCCGTGCCGATCCCCGCCCCGTCATCGCCGAACCGCTCGCGGTCGGCGTCGTTCGTCGGCGTCATGGGCACGTCGTCGAAGAGCAGAGCGACCGAGGGGATGCCGGCATCCAGCAGCTGCGTCGCCTTGGCGGCGAGCAGCTCGTGCTCGGCATCGTCGGCGAAGACCATCGACCCGGCGGGGTGCAACGCCACCACGACGTCCACCCCGTGAGCCGCACCTTCGCGGGCGAGTTCGACGAGGCGCTCGAGCGCATCGGCGGGATAGAGCTCGCGCCAGCGCTCGCGGTGCCATGGGTCGTCCTTGGGCGCATAGACATAGGAGTTGAGCTTCAGGCGCCCGGCGAGCCGGAGCGCCGCGAGGCGCTCCTCATGCGACCACGGCTCGCCGTAGAAGCCCTCGATGATGCCGCGCCGGCGCAGCACCGGGGCATCGTCGATCACCGCGTCCGGAACGTGACCACCGTTGGCATCAGCGAGCTCTTCGAGCGTCGCGCGCGCATGGCGGAAGCCGCGAGGACCGGATGCCTCGACCGCGGCGCGCCCCTCGGCCACCTCGAGCCGGTAGCCCTCTGCGGGCAGATCGGCGACCGTGGATTCCCTCACCACCAGGTCGGCCAGGGGCCACGCACCAGGGCGCCATTCGGCGCGTCGGGGCTGCGGGAGGACGGGCATCGGGTCGAGAATGGCGTCGTCATCGAGCACCTGGGAACGTTATCACATAGACTGCCGGCATGACCTCGCTCCCCTCGCTGACGAGTGACAAGGACCGACGGACGGTCCGCGGCACGGGCTACTCGCTGTCGTGGCGCACCGGCGCGGCCGGGCTCGTCCGCTCCCCATACCTCGAGCTGGCCGACGGCGACGGCTCCCGCTGGCTGCGCCTGAGCGCGCTGTCGAGTGTGCACACGCGCGACGCGCGCGACGAGAGCATGAGCCTGTCCGAACCCGAGGTCCGCACCGAAGCCGATGCGGTCGTCGTCACGATCCGCAGCGCGTCGCCGGCGTGGCGCGAACGCGCGCTCGAACTGCGCTGCACTCACGACTCGGTCGAGATCACGCTCGAGGCCCGCGGCGCCGGCATCCTCACCGACGTGACGATCCTCGGCGGCGACGGCATCCTGCCCACCGGCGCGAGCGGCACCTTCCGCTCGGGCTTCGACGCGCAGTCGCTGTACGTCCCGAGTCCCACCGAGCCGGTCGCCTTCGTGCGCCCGGTCTGGTCGGCGGCCTCGCTCGGCGTCGTCGGCGACGCCGACCCCGGACGCCTCAACGGCATCTTCTCGCCGCCCCCGCTCGCGCTCGCCTTCGGCCGCGACCCCGCGACCGACGCCTTCTCGCCGGGTCCGGGTCCGTGGCTCGCGACGTGGCTGCGCGCCCCTGTCGAAGAGCTCGGCTTCACCACGATGCGCTTCGATCCGGTCGACGGCGGAGGCCTGCTTCGGCTGGCCTACGAGGGGCACACGCCCGTCGACACCGGCGCCGACGGCGTGTGGCGATCGCCCACCATCGTGATCCGCCCCGTCGCCACCCCCGGCGACGCGCTCCGTGCCCACCGTGACGACCTCGTCCAGGCGGGGTTCGCGACGGCCACGGCGCCGCAGCCCACGCCGTGGTGGCTCGAGCCGATCTTCTGCGGCTGGGGCGCCCAGGTCGCCCGCGGCGGTGCGCCGGCGCCGGACCTGTGCCGGCAGGAGATCTACGACGAGTTCCTCGAGACGCTGGCCGGAGCATCCCTCGATCCCGGCACGATCGTGATCGACGACCGGTGGCAGGCGCAGTACGGCACCGCCGAGCCCGACACGGACGCGTGGCCCGACCTGCGCGGCTGGATCGACCGCCGCCATGCCGAGGGCCGCCGCGTGCTGCTGTGGTTCAAGGCGTGGGATCCCGCGGGGCTCCCCGCCGAGGAGTGCGTGACGGATGCCGCCGGCCGGCCGATCGCGGCAGACCCGGGAAGCCCGGCGTACCTGGCCCGCCTCGACGCCATCGTGGAGCGACTGCTCTCGGTCGAGGGACTGGACGCCGACGGCTTCAAGGTGGACTTCACGCAGCGCGCCCCGAGCGGCGCCATGCTGCGCTCGGGCGCCGCAAGCGACGGCGTGTGGGGCGTTGCGGCGCTGCACCGGCTGGTGAGCCGCATCCATGCCGCCGCGAAGCGGATCAAGCCCGACGCCCTCGTGATCACACACACCGTCCACCCGTCCTTCGGTGCCGTGACCGACATGGTCCGCACGAACGACGTGCTCGAGCACGACGTCACCGGCGCGCCGGTCTCGGTGGCAGCCCAGCTGCGCGCACGGCACGAGATCGTCGCGAACGTCCTGCCGGGGCATCCCGTCGACACCGACCAGTGGCCGATGCCCAACCGCGAGGAGTGGCTCGACTACGCCCGCACCCAAGTGCTGCTGGGCGTCCCCGCGCTGTACTACCTGGAGCGCGTGCGAGAGGATGAGCCGATCGACCCGGAGCACCTCGCGGCCATCGGTCGCACGTGGGACGAGTACCGGGAGACCCTCGCATGACGGTGACGGCGATCGCGCGCGGTGTGTGGCGCATCGCCGACACATGCCACGTGTACCTGCTCGTGGACCCGGACGCCCCCGCGGGGGAGCGGGATGCCGTGGCGATCGACTTCGGCTCGGGTCTGGCGCTCGATCACCTCGAGGCCCTCGGCATCCGTCGCATCACGGACGTGCTGATGACCCACCACCACCGCGACCAGGGGCAGGGCCTGCCGCGCGCGGTCGCGCACGGCGCCCGCATCCATGTGCCGCCGGTCGAGCGCGAGCTGTTCGACCGGGTCGAGGAGATGTGGGAGGGGCGCCAACTCGACAACGACTACAACCTGCGCCAGGACCGCTTCTCGCTGCTCGAGTCGGTGCCGGTCCACGCGAGCGTGCCGGAGTACCGCGAGCTCGAGGCCGCCGGCGTGCGACTGCTGGTGCTGCCGACACCCGGCCACACGATCGGCTCCGTGACCTACCTGCTCGATCGGGACGGCGAGCGCCTCGCCTTCACCGGCGACCTCGTCTACGCGCCCGGCAAGGTGTGGTCGCTGGCGGCGACCCAGTGGTCCTACACCCAGAACGAGGGCCCGGCCATGACGGTGCTGAGCGCCCTGCTCCTGCACCGGTACCGGCTGTCGGCGATCGCGCCCTCGCACGGCGAGATCATGCACGATCCCGACCACGCCCTCGAGCTGCTCGCCCAGGTGATGCAGGAGTACGTGGACTCCCGCCGGTCGTATCCGTGGGACCTCCGCGCGCGACTGGAGGATCCGTTCGTCGCCCTGACCCCGCACCTGCTCCTGAACCGCACGGCGATGTCGTGCTCGTACGTCGTGCTGTCCGAGACCGGCGAGGCGCTCATCGTCGACTACGGCTACGACATGACGACCGGTCTCGTGCCCGGTCAGGAGCGCGCGTCGCGCCGGCCGTGGCTCGCGTCGATCCCCGCTCTGCGCGAGCTGTACGGAGTGACGCGGATCTCGGTCGCCCTGCCCACGCACTACCACGACGACCATATCGCCGGGATGCCGCTGCTCCGCGACGTCGAGGGCACCGAGCTGTGGATCCCCGAGAACGTGGCGCCGACGATGGCCGACCCGTGGCTCGAGGACCTGCCGTGCCAGTGGTACGACCCGATCGTCGCCGACCGCGTGCTGCGCCTGGGCGAGCCCTTCTCGTGGAACGAGTACACGTTCACCGCCCACGCCCAACCCGGACACACGCTGTACGCGGTGGCCTATGAGCTCGACGTCGACGGAGTCAAGGTCGTGTTCACCGGCGACCAGCAGGAGGGTCTCGGCGGGCGCGACGGCCGCCGCGACATCATGAACTACCAGTACCGCAACCTCTTCCGCCTCGGCGACTACGCGCAGAGTGCGAGCCTGTACCGCCGGATCGGGCCCGGGCTCATGGCGAGCGGGCATTGGGATCCCCGCTGGGTCGACGACGAGTACCTGGATTACCTGACCGACTCCGCGCAGCTGGTCGACGACATCCACCGGCGGCTGCTGCCACTGGACGACCTCTCGATCGGGCCCGACGGCCAGACCGCGCGGCTGCTCCCCTACCGTCGCCGCGCCGGCGTCGGCGAGCCGCTCGAGTACACGGTGCGCGTGCGCAACCCGCTGGCGGCGTCCGCCCTGGCACGGCTGACGCCGGTGGTGCCGGTAGGCTGGCGCTCGTCCGTCCCCGAGCTGACCCTCGAGCTCGGACCCGGCGAGGAGTCCACCGTGCAGCTGACCGTGACACCTGCGTCCCCGGGGCGCAGGCAGCGACTTGCGGTCGACGTCGCCATCGGCGACCTGCGGCTGGGCCAGCACGCCGAAGCCCTGGTCGACGTCGAGGAGCGCACGGCGTGAGCGAGACACCGCGACGAGGACCCGTCGTCCGTCCGACGATCCGCGAGGTCGCCGACGCCGCGGGTGTGTCGCGGTCCACCGCATCTCGCGCGCTCTCGGGCAACGGCTACGCCGCACCCGAGGTGCGCGAGCGGGTCCGCGCGGCGGCGAAGGAGATCGGCTACGTCGTGGACGTGACCGCCCGCAGCCTCAAGCAGCGCACGAGCCGGTCGGTCGGCGTGCTCGTGTCGGATCTGCGCAACGTCTTCTACGCCGAGCTCGCTTCCGGGATCGGCGAGGAGGCCCGCGCTCACGGGCGCACGCTCGTGATGGTCGACCTGCGCGGCGAGGAGTCCGACGAACTCGAGGCCGCCGAGACCCTCGTGGGATCGCGGGTGTCGGGCGTCATCGCGACACCCGTCTCGCGAGAGCTCAGCGCCTTCCTCAGCCGCGTCGGCGTGCCCCTCATCGAGGTCGACCGCCGCTTCGACGCGGACGAGACCGATGCCGTCGTCGTCGACAACCGCGCCGCTGCGCGCGACACCACGAGCCGTCTGCTCGCCGCCGGGCACGAGCGCATCGCGCTCCTCATCGACGAGACCGAGTGGACGACCGGTGAGGAGCGCCAGCGCGGATACCTCGACGCGCTGGCCTCGCGCAAGGTCCGCGTCGACGAGTCGCTCATCGTGCAGGCCGGCTGGGATGCCGAAGAGGCGATGGCCGCCGCTCAGCGCATCCTGTCGCGCCCCGACCGACCGACGGCGGTGTTCGCGGCCAACAACGTGCTGACCGAGGGTACCTGGCGCGCGGCATCCGCTCTCGGCCTGCGCATCCCCGAGGACGTGAGCCTCGCGGGCTTCGACGATGCGCCGTGGATGACCATGGTGCAGCCGGGGGTGTCGACGCGGATGCAGGATGCCGGGGCCCTCGGAGCGACCGCGATGCGGGCCCTCCTCGAGCGCATCGACGCCCCCGAGTCGCCGGTGCGCACGATCGTGATGCCGACGCAGTTCGTGGACCGCGGCTCGATCGCCCCACCTCCCGCTCGCTGAGCCCCTCACGTCACCCCCTCCTGTTCGTTCGTCACCTGTGTACGCGAAATCGGCGTTTCGGCGTACACAGGTGACGAACGAACGTCGGGGAGGGGCGTGGGAAGCGGGCGCTACGGGGCCGGGGAGAGCGCCGCAGCCCGGGCCGTGTGCGCCCGGTAGAGGAACGCGCGGCGGCGCTGCGATGCGCGAGCGCGCTGCTCGACCTCCGCGGGATCGACGATCGCCAGCAGCTGCGCGCGCAGTCGGGCCAAGGTCTCGGCGTGTTCCGGCGCGCCGGCCAGATCGCGCCGCTCCCCGGGATCTGCGTCGAGGTCGTAGAGGTGCTCTTCGTGGCCGTGCACGAGCACGTACTTGAGTGAGCCGTCGCGCAGCAGGAAGCACGGTGCGTGCACGCCCTCGCCGTGATACTCCGCGACGACCGGATGCTGTGGCACGTCGCCGCCAGACAGCGCGGGCCTGAGATCGACGCCGTCGAGGTCGGCGGGAAGCGGAGCATCCACGAGCGACGCGAGAGTGGGGAAGAGGTCGACGAGACTCACCGGCCCGGTGGGACTCGCCCCCTGCGCGATGCCCGGTCCGCTCACGATGAGCGGTACGCGCACGGAGCGCTCGTAGAGGGTGCGCTTCTGCAGCATCCCGCGATCTCCGAGCATGTCGCCGTGATCGCTCACGAAGACGACGACCGTGCGCTCCGGCCTCGGCAGCGCGGCGAGCAGCTCGCCCACCCGGCGGTCGAGGTCGTGCAGCATCGCGTACACGGTCGCGTACATCCACCGCAGGTTGCCGGGCTCCATGAGCCGGGCCCGCACATCGGGCACGTAGTGGAAGTCGTTGAGCCACCGATCCATGACGCCCGCCGGGGGCAGGGTCTCGGGCCGGAGCCTCGGCATCGCACCGTCGAACCGTGCGACGAGTTCGTCGGGAGCCCAGAACGGGTTGTGCGGCGCGTGATACGAGACGACCGCGAACACGGGGGCGTCATGTTCGCGCGAGAGATACGCGAGGGCCTCGTCGTGGATGCGATCGTCGCGCTCGTCGTGCAGCTCGCGCCGGAAGCGCTCTCGATAAGCCTCGGCGGACTCGGCCCCGAGGTAGGACTCGCCCATCATCTGCGGACTGTTCGGATTGCCCGCGCTCGGTGCGTCCCAGTCGTAGGCGAGTGCGTACAGCCGAGGGTCGTGCCCCTTGCTGTAGTCGGTGTCGAGCGCGAGGCGCTCATCGAAGCCGTGATGCTGGTCGTGACCGATGAAGTGCATCTTGCCCACGATCGCCGTGCGATAGCCCCGCGCGCCGAACGCGTGCGCGAGGGTCGGATGCTCCGCCGAGAACTCGCCGGCATTGTCGAAGCAGTCCAGCCGGCTCGCCAGCCGCCCGGTCATCATCGACGCACGCGACGGGGTGCACAGCGGTGCATTGCAGGAGGCATCGAACCGCACTCCCCGGGCCGCGAGCGCGTCGATGTGCGGGGTCGCGCCGTTCGGATCCCCGTACGCGCCGACGAGATCGGGCGGCAGCGAGTCGCACTGGATCACCAGCACATCGGGGCGCTCGGCGGGGCTCTGCATCGTGTCCTCCTCGGATCGGCCGGCGGCAGTGGCGACGCACGCGTCGGTGTTGATACTATGTGGGAACGATGTCACATCGCGCGCAGAAGCGCGTCGCGCAGGCCGGAGGAACCCCATGGCAACGAAGCACCCCGTGCTCGCGCTCGACATCGGCGGGACGAAGCTCGCCGTCGCGATGGTGACGCCCGACGGGCTCACGCACGGCTTCCTCTCGGAGCCCACCGACAAGCACCGCGGTCCCGATGCCGTCATCGCCCACCTCTTCGACATGGGCACACGCAGCATCGCCGCCGCCGGGATCGGCGCGCCTCACGCCGTGGGCATCAGCTGCGGCGGGCCGCTCGACGCCGCCGCCGGCATCCTGACCGGCCCCCTTCATCTGCCGGGGTGGATCGACATCCCGATCGTCGCGATGGCCTCCGACGCGTTCGGCGTCCCGGCCGTGGTCGAGAACGACGCGACCGCCGCCGTGCTGGGCGAGCACCGGTTCGGCGCCGCACGCGGCGCCGAGATCGCGCTCTACCTCACGCTCTCGACCGGCGTCGGCGGCGGGTCGATCATCGACGGCCGGCTGCACCGCGGCGCGGCCGGCAACGGCGGCGAGTTCGGCCACCTCATGGTGCGGCCCGGCGGCCGGCGCTGCGAATGCGGCAGGAACGGATGCCTCGAGGCCTACGCCTCGGGGACGAACATCGCGGTGCGCGCCCACGAGCTGCTCGCGGCGAGCGACCGCCCGTCCACCCTGCGCGAACTCCCGCTGGTGCGTGCCGAGCACGTCTCGGCCGCCGCGGCCGCGGGCGATCCGCTCGCCACCGAGATCTGGGAAGAGACGACCGACCTGCTCGGCCAGGCCGTCACCGACCTCGTGAACGTCTTCGAGCCACACGTGGTGGTGCTCGGCGGCGGCGTCACGCGATCGGGCTCGATCCTGCTCGACCCGGTGCGCGACACCGTGCGCGACACCGCCATGCCGCCCGCCGCCGCGCGTGCGCTCGTGACCCTTGCCGGACTCGGCGACGCGGTGTGCGTCGTCGGCGCCGGCGCCCTCGCCCTCGACCTCGTGGAGGCCGCCCGTGTCTGACTGGCTGGAAGAACAGCTCGACGCCCACATCCGCACCGCCCAGCAGGCCAGGCCGCTCCTGGACGACGTCCGCGCCGTCGGCGCGGTGCTGATCGACGCGTTCGCGGGCGGCGGCACGCTGTACACCCTCGGCAACGGCGGAAGTGCCGCCGACGCCCAGCACTTCACCGGCGAGGTCATCGGCCACTACAAGCGCGACCGGCGGCCGCTCCCCGCGGTCACCCTGACCACGGATGCCACGGTCTCGACGTGCATCGCGAACGACTACGCCTTCGAGGACATCTTCTCGCGTCAGGTGCAGGCGCTCGCTAAGCCGGGCGACGTGGTCGCGGCCTTCACGACGAGCGGACGCTCGGCGAACGTCGTCAACGCGCTGGCTGCGGCGCGCGCCAACGGCGCCACGACCCTGCTGTTCGCGGGCGGCGACGGCGGGCCCTCGCTCGCCCTGGCGGATCACGTCTTCCTCGCGCCGTCCAGCGAGACGCCCCGCATCCAGGAGCTGCACACCTTCCTTCTGCACGCGCTGTCGGAGATCCTTGATGCCTGGGCGGCTGGAGAGGAGCCCGCGTGACCGACCGAGCTCGCGTGAACGACCACGCCCCGATCGCCAACGCCCCCTCGGGCGCCCAGCCGCGTGACATGGCGCCGGCGTCGCGCCCCGCCGCGACGCCCGACCGCACGCTCCACATGATCGGCAACGCCCATCTCGACGTGGTATGGCTGTGGCCGTGGCAGGAGGGGTACCAAGAGGCCCGCGCCACGTTCGCCAGCGCCCTGGACCGCATGGACGAGTACCCCGACTTCGTCTTCACGTGCGACCAGATGGTGCTGCTGTCGTGGGTCGAGGAGCAGGACCCCGAGATGTTCGCGCGCATTCAGGAGCGTGTCGCCGAGGGCCGCTGGGTCAACGTCGGCGGGTGGTGGGTGGAGCCGGACTGCAACACCCCGATGGGCGAGTCGTTCGCGCGGCAGGGGCTCTACGGGCAGCGCTACCTGCAGTCGCGCTTCGGCAAGATCGCCAGTGTCGGCATGAACGTCGATCCGTTCGGCCACAGCGCCTCGCTCCCGCAGATCCTGCGGGGTCAGCGCATGGACTCGTACTGCTTCCTGCGCCCCGGCCCGCACGAGGGCGACCTGGACGAGACGCTGTTCCACTGGGAGTCCGCCGACGGCTCGCGCGTGCTGGCCTATCGCATCCCGTTCGAGTACTGCAGCCCGCCGGGCGACGTGTCAGGGCAGACCGAGAAGTCGCTCGCGCAGCTGGACCGGGCATTGGGCGAGATGATGGTGTTCTACGGCGTCGGCAACCACGGCGGCGGGCCGACGAAGGCGAACATCGAGTCGATCCATCGCTACGACCGCATGGGAAGCTTCGGAAGGATGACGATGTCGTCACCGCGCGCGTACTTCGACGAGATGCTCTCTCGCGGCGAGGGGTTCCTCGACGCGCTGACGGTGCGGCGCGACGACCTGCAGCACCACGCTCCGGGATGCTACTCGTCGCACTCCGGCATCAAGTCGTGGCAGCGCCGCGCCCAGCACGCCGCGCTCTCGGCCGAGCGCTGGGCCGTCATCGACACCGCGCTCACGGGCGCTGACTACCCTCGCGACGACCTCGAGCGGGCGTGGAAGCAGATCCTCTTCAACCAGTTCCACGACATCCTGCCGGGCTCCGCGATCGAGCCGTCGTACGACGACGCCCGTGATCAGCTGGGCGAAGCGGTCGCGATCTCCAAGCGCATCATCACGCGCGCGCACAATCGCATCGCGCGCCGCATCGACATCCCGCTCGACGAAGCCACCCAGCCGGTCGTGGTGTTCAACCCGCACCCGTGGCCGGTGTCGGTCGACGTCGACATGCAGTACGGGGCGCAGCGCAACGGCGTGCGCATCGTCGACCACGAGGGCACGCCCGTCGTCTCGCAGGCGACCCAGTCCACCGCGACCACCGGCGACCTGAGCCGCGGCGCGGTGACCTTCCGCGCCGACGTGCCCGCACTCGGCTATGCGCTGTACCGGATGCTGCCGGGGCCCGCCCTGCCTACCGGGACCGGGCTGTCGGTGGCCGAGGACGGCACGGTGATCGAGAACGCCCACGTGCGGCTCGAGCTCGACCCGCAGACCGGCGACGTCGTGTCGCTGCTCGACAAGGCCAGCGGCGTGGACCCGCTCGCCGGCACGCGGGGTCAGCCGCGCACGGCGGTGTGCGACGACCCGACCGACACGTGGGGCCACCGTGTCATCTCCTACGCGTGGCCGGGTGCCGCGATGACGCTCGACCGCATCGTCGTGCGCGAGACCGGCCCGCTGCGCTCCCGCGTGCGGGTGGAGAAGTCGTGGGGCGCCAGCACGCTGGTCGAGGAGTACCTCCTCGCCCACGACGCGCCCGCCGTGCGCGTAGACGTCACGATCGACTGGCGCGAGAAGGCGCACCTGCTGAAGCTGCGTTTCCCGGTCGGCCTCGATGACCCCTCGGCGACCTATGAGATCCCGTACGGGACGATCCAGCGCCCGGTCGACGGCGCCGAAGAGCCGGCGCAGTCGTGGGTGGATCTGACCGGCACCGTCGACGGCGCCGCCGCCGGGCTCACGGTGATCGCCACCACGAAGCACGGCTGGGACGTCTCGCCCGCGGGCTCGGCGGGTGGCGAGACGCCCAGCATCGGCATCACCGCGGTGCGAAGCCCCGTCTACTCGTGGCACGACCCGAGGCTGCTCGACCCGGAGGGCGTCTACTCCTTCCAGGATCAGGGCATCCAGCGCTTCAGCCTCGAGCTGGTCCCCCACGCGGGCGACTGGCGCGCGGCGCAGCCGACCCGGCGCGCGGCGGTGCTGGGCGCGCCGGTGCGCGCGCAGCTCGAGTCGTTCCACGACGGCGATCTGCCGCCGCGCGGCAGCTTCGCCGACGACGGCGCGAGCGCGGTCATGGTGACGGCGGTCAAGGGCAGCGAGGACGTGCCCGCAAGCGGCCCGGCCGACCTCATCGTGCGCGCGGTCGAGACGCGCGGCGAGGCCGCGTCGGCGCACCTCGACCTGCCGCTGGTGGGTCGGACGATCGACGCCGACTTCCGGCCGCACCAGGTGCGCACGTTCCGCGTGCCACTCGATCCCAAGGGCGACATCGTCGAGGTGGACCTGCTCGAGTGGGCACTCGGGGAGCAACCGGCGTGAGCACCACGCCGTCGGTGGCGATCCTCGATGCGGACGCCGCCGACTTCGACGTCGCCGTCACCGTCGATGGTGACATGCACCGCGTGACGGTGCGCTTCCGCGGCGCGGCGCCGGTCGAGGCGGCCGTCCGCGTCACCGTCCGGATCGACGACGCGAGCGACCCGTGGTGGCTCATCCCGGGCCTCTTCTACGGCGAGAACCGCCCGGTCGCCAACGACCGGCTCTATCCGCGGTTCGAGGCCCACGCAGACACACCCGCGCAGCATGCCGCGTTCGTGAGCGACGAATGGCACTTCCGCTCCGACCGCGCCGCCACCCCGGCCGTCTTCGTATGGCCCTCGGCGGGCGCGGCGGGCCTCGCCCTCTCGGTCGACGCGGCCACCGGTCTGGGACTCACCGGCCTCGGCTTCGCGTTGCGCGAGGGCGGCGCGGAACTGAGCGCCACCTTCCCGGCGCGGGAGTTCCCCGTCACCTACTACGGCGACGGGGAGCCCCGGGCCGCCGAGGTGCTGCGCCACCGCTTCGAGCCCGGCGATGCGGTCGAGCTCTCGGTGCGCGTGCACGTGCTCGGCCCGGATCGTCACGACTACGCCCCCGTGCTGCGTGCCCTGCACGCAGCATCCGCCCCGTCCGCTCCGCTGCGGCCGTGGGTCGATGTGCCGACGGCCGCCGCACTGAGCGCCGAGGGACTCCTGCGCTGGCATTACGACCCCGACCCGGGCGTGCTGCTCGAGACGGTCGGATTCGACCGCGAGGTCTCGGGCCGCGACGGCAAGTCCGTCGACCGCCAGGCGATGCACGTGGGCTGGGTCTCGGGCATCCCGTGGGCCTATGCCATGCTGCGCCACGCGGAGCGGACGGATGCCGCGGCCCTGCGCGACGCCGCGCTCGACGTGATCGACTTCTGCACCGCCGAGCTCTCGCCCAGCGGCACGCTGTGGGGCGTGTGGTACCGCGACAAGGGCTGGACGCAGAGCTGGACGACGCATCGAAGAGGGCTGCACAGCCGCACGCTCGGCGAGGCGACGCAGTTCCTCGTGCGGGCGAGTGCGCTTGCGGACCGAGAGCGATGGCGGGAGGTCGCGCGATCCAACCTCGACGTCGTCGTGGCTCGCCAGCGCGACGACGGCAACCTCGGCAGCATCCACCACGCCGAGACCGGCGAGGTGCTGTCGTGGAGCGGCTCAGCAGGATTGGCGTGGGTAGGCGCGCTCGTCGAGGCGGCAGCCTGGGACGAGCGCTACCTCGATGCCGCAGAGCGCGCCGGCCGCTACTACGCCCGGTTCGTCCTCGACGAGTACCTGCACGGCGCTCCCGAAGACGTCGACCTCGCCGTCACGAGCGAGGACGGCTACGTCGCCGTCATGGCCTACATGGCGCTGCACCGCGCGACCGGCGACGATGAATGGCTCGACCTCGCCCGGCGGGCCGCCGACTTCGCACTGACCTTCCGCTACACGTACGACGTGGAGTTCGCCCCGAGCACGATGCTCGGCATCTACGACTTCGGCACTCGCGGCGCGGATCAGGCCTCGGCATCCAACCAGCATCTGCACGCCTACGGCCTCGTCTGCACGCGCGAGCTGCTCGAGCTCGCCGACGCCGCGGGCGACCCGCACTATCGCGAGCGCGCCCTCGAGACGCTGGCGTGCTTCCGGCAGTTCGTCGCCCGGTTCGACGGCGACTTCAACGCCTATCGCGGCATGGTGACCGAGCGGTACTACCAGACCGAGTGCTTCCAGCCGAAGGGGATGCTCCTGACGCTGTCGCACGCGTGGAGCGCGGGCGTGCTGCTGCTCGGCTGCGAGGACGCCCTGGCCGTCGGGGCCGGCTGAGCACCTCCCGGTCCTGAGGCGGTCCGGACAACCGCTTGCACAGTGCCGACGGGGAAGCAAGCCCCTCGGGATGATCGGGGCGGCCGGGTGACCATGGCTTCTCGGCGCAATCGCGGCGTCGAGCGCATGGAGGTGGGATGGACGTCATTCTCGTTCCGGGACTGTGGATGGGCGCGTCGGCATGGCACGACGTGGCGACGGCGTTGACGGCGGCCGGGCATACACCGCACGCCCTCACGCTCCGCGGTCTCGACTCGCGCACCGCGGATCGCAGCGGAACGATGCTCGCCGACCACGTCGCCGAGATCGTGGCCGCGATCGATCGCTGCACCGGCAAGGTCATGCTGGTCGGTCAGGCGCAGGCCTGCGGGCTCGTGCACGCGGCTCTGAATCGCCGGGTGGACCGCGTGGCCGCCGCGGTCTACGTGGGCGGGCTCCCCAGCGCCCACGGAGCGCACGTCCTCAGCGGCTTCACGCTGGACGCGCGCGGCACCACGACGAACACGGCCGGCTACCGCGCGGTCGACGCGAGCCTGTCGGGATGGCACGACCGCATCCGCGAAGACGCCGACCACGTGCTGGATCAGGTGCAGAAGCTCACCGACGAGCGCCGCCTCGCCGTTCCCGTCACGATCGTCGCGACCGAGTTCACCGCCGACGACGTGCGGCGGTGGACGGCCGCGAACATCGACCCGGCGCGAGAGCTCAAGCTCCTGCACGACGTCACGCTGGTCGACATGCCCGCGGGCCGCTGGCCGCAGATCGAGCGTCCGGATGATCTGGCACGCATCATCGTCCAGGCGGCGTCGGTTCCGGATGCCGCGGCACCGAGCGCGCACGCCGCTCCGCTGGTGCCGGGCAGCTGAGCGCCCGCGCGGCCGGGCTCAGACCGCCGCGGGATTCTCGACGGCGCGCACGGCGGCGATCGAGCCGGTCGTCGCCGATTCGTAGGCCGCCAGGATCACCCCGAGCACGTCGATGCCCTCGACGTGCGTCTGGATCGGCCGGCGACCCTCGAGAATGCACTCGGCGAAGTGCGCCACCTCTGCGGCGAACTCGTGCACCGGCTCGAACGTCGTCGTCACGGGCTCCTCGCCGCGCACGCGCGAGATCAGCGTGGTGCCGTCAGAGCTGAGCGATCCCTTCTCTCCGACGAGCGAGAACTTCTCGGTGCCCACGGCCGGCTCGTAGGCCCAGCTCGTGGTCACGTGGCCGACCACCCCGTTGTCGTAGCGCACCAGCACCTGCGCCGAGTCCTCGCCCTCCATGAACTCCAGCCTGTGGCGCGAGAGCATCGCGGCGACCTCGACCGGCGTGCCGCCGGCGAAGTGCTGCAGCAGGTACAGCGGGTGGTATCCGGTGTCGATCAGCTCGCCGCCGCCCGCGGTGGCCGCCTGCGCGCGCCACCCCATGCTCTCGACGGTGAAGTCGTTGTAGAAGCTGTCGGTCGTCCGCACTTCGAAGACGCGTCCGAGAGCACCGCTCTCGACGAGCTCCTTGGCGGCGGCGACCGCCGGCTGGAAGAGCTGGTTGTGCGCGCACATCACCGTCACACCGTTGCGCTCCACCGCGGCGGTGATGGCAGCCGCCTCGTCGAGGCTCAGGCACAGGGGCTTCTCGCACAGGACGTGCAGGCCGGCATCCGCGGCCGCGATCACGGCGTCGGCGTGCAGGTGATGGGGCAGGCAGATGTCGACGGCGTCGAGCCCGCCCGCTGCGATCATGTCGCGGTAGTCGGCGTAGATCCGCACGCCCTCGTCGTCGCCGCGCCGCTTCTCGGCGTTCGCGCGCACCGGGTCGGCGATCGCGGCGAACTCGACGGTGTCGGGGTTGCGGCGATAGCCGGCGACGTGCGCGCCGGCGATGTCACCTGCGCCGATGAGTCCGATCCGCACCTTGCGGGTTTCGCTGACCGTCATGACCGTCCTTCTGTGTCGGTGTCGGTGTCTGTGTCTGTGTCTGTGTCTATGTCTATGTCTATGTCGACCGCCGCGCCCGTCGCGGCGGCGGTGTTGGCGGCGATGACGAACCGCGTCAGTTCGATCGCCGCCCGGACGTTGTCGGCGGTGTCCGCGCCGCCCCGGATCGCGTCGACCCACAGGTCGAAGGGTGCCGTGGCGGCCTCGGGGAGCGGCACCGGCGTCCAGTCGTCGCCGAGCTCGCCGCCCTTGCCGATCAGCTCCTCCCGGCCGAAGCCGTACAGCAGCGAGCCGCGGGTGCCGCGCACCTCGAACGCGAACGCTCCCGGAGTCGTGACGAAGCTGGCCTCCGCGACGCCGAGCGCACCGTCGGTGTAGCGGGCGACGACCACCGCGTTGTCTTCGACGGCGCGCCCGGTGACGCTGCCGTAGGCGGCCGTCACCTGCGCGGGTCGCGCGCCAAGGAACCGCTGCACGAGGTAGGCGGGGTGGCAGCCGAGGTCGGCGAACGCCCCTCCGACGGCGGCGACCGGGTCGGCGAAGCGCTCGGGCAGCCATCCGCCCAGCCAGCCGTCGTGCGCCATGCGCACCCGGGCGTACGTGATCTCTCCCAGGACTCCGGAGTCCACGAGACCGGATGCCGCGACGATCTCGCGCTCCGACAGCCGGGGCAGAGACACCACGAGGGCGACTCCGGCGTCGCGGGCGGCTGCGGCCAGCGCCTCGGAATCGGCGACCGTCGGCGCCAGCAGCTTCTCGGTGAAGACGTGCTTGCCTGCCCGGATCGCGCGGGAGATGACGTCGGTGTGGTCGGCGGTGGCCGTCGTCACGGTGATCGCGTCGACATCCGGCCGCGCAAGCAGCTCGTCCAGCGAAGCCGCACGCTCGATGCCGAGACCGGCGACGCCGTCGGCGGCCAGGGAGTCATCGGAATCCCAGCCCGCCACCACCCTCGTCGCCGGATGCTCCGTCGCGTTGCGCGCGTAATCCGGCGCGTGGACATGCCAGAAGCCGGCGATTCCCACGCCGATGACGTCGTCTGTCACGCTTGCACTCCTCTGTGTGTGGCGTTGGTCCGGCCGACGTGTGGCAACGTTACCAGATGCTTCGCACCCACCGCGGCGCATGCCTCCGATCGGACGTCGTAGACTTCATCCACATTCGGTGGACCATGCCGGCGACTTACGATCTCGCCCACGTCTTCACCGCCTCGAGGATGACCGGTGCAGCGCTGGTCTGCACTGGCGGGAGAGATCATGAGCGAAGAGTGGCATCGTAAGCACCTCGGTGACGACGTTCCGGAGCAGGCTCCGGGCGAGGACACGGTGCTGGGCGCCGCCGGCGACGAGGTCCCTCCCGGGGGAGTCATCGCGGGCTCGTTCGATCAGGAGTTCCCCGGCGCCGACCCATATGCGGGCATTCCCGCCGATGAAGTCGGCCTCCCGCCGCTCAGTGACGCCGAGCAGGAGTCCGTGGCGCGCGAGGCGGACCGGCTCGCAGACGATCCGGAAGCGCGCGGCAACCTCTGAGAACGCCCCGGCGCAGGGCTGTGCGTCGACGTCTGCGCAACGCCCGCGCCGGCACGCGCGGAAGCCCCGCGATCCCTGAATCCAGGGACCGCGGGGCTTTCGACCGTGCCGCGAAGGGTCACGCTCAACTGATCTTCTTGCGGTAGATCGCCATCGCGCCGATGTAGGCCACGATCAGGATGCCGACGCACCAGGCCAGTGCGACCCAGATGTCGTTGCCGACCGGCTCCCCCGCGAAGATGCTGCGGAGCGAGTTGACGATCGACGTGACCGGCTGGTTCTCGGCGAACCAGGCCACCGGTGCCGGCATCGTGTCAGTGGGCACGAAGGCCGAGCTGATGAACGGCAGGAAGATGAGCGGGTACGAGAACGCGCTCGCGCCGTCCACCGTCTTGGCCGACAGCCCCGCGATCACGGCGATCCACGTCAGCGCAAGCGTGAACAGGATCAGGATGCCGGCGACCGCGAGCCAGTCCAGCACACTTGCACCGGTGCGGAATCCCATGAGCAGCCCGACGCCGACCACGATCACGAGCGAGATGACGTTCGCGACGAGCGAGGTGAGCACGTGCGCCCACAGCACGGAGGACCGTGCGATCGGCATGGACTGGAACCGCTCGAAGATCCCGCCCTGCATGTCGAGGAACAGGCGGTACGCGGTGTAGGCGATCCCCGATGCGATCGTGATCAGCAGGATGCCGGGCAGCATGTAGTCGATGTACGACCCCTGGCCGGTGTCGATCGCCCCGCCGAAGACGTAGGTGAACAGCAGCATCAGGGCGACCGGGGTCACCGCGGTGGTGATGATCGTGTCGGGGCTGCGCAGGATGTGCGTCAGCGAGCGACCGGTCAGGACGGCGGTGTCTCCGGCGAAATGGGTGGTGGCGCTCATGATCGCTCCTTACTCGTGTCGGTGGTGGCCGGCGCCGAGACGGTGGCGCCGGATCCGGTGGTGCGGTTGCCGACGACCGCGAAGAAGATCTCCTCGAGGCTCGGCTGCTTCTCGACGTACTCGACCTGGGCCGGCGGCAGCAGCTGCTTGAGCTCTGCCAGCGTGCCGTTGACGATGATGCGGCCCTCGTGGAGGATCGCGATCCGGTCGGCGAGCTGCTCGGCCTCGTCGAGGTACTGCGTGGTCAGCAGCACCGTGGTGCCGCCCCGCGCGAGCTCCTTGACCGCGCCCCACACCTCGAGGCGCGCCTCGGGGTCCAGGCCCGTGGTCGGCTCGTCGAGGAAGATCACCGGCGGGTTGCCGATGAGGCTCATCGCGATGTCGAGCCGGCGGCGCATGCCGCCGGAGTATGTCCCGGCCCTGCGGCCGCCGGCATCGGTGAGCGAGAAGCGGGCGAGCAGGTCGTCGGCCACTCCGCCGGGGTTCTTGAGGTGGCGCAGCTTCGCGACGAGCACGAGGTTCTCGCGTCCGGTGAGCACCTCGTCGACGGCGGCGAACTGGCCGGTCAGGCTGATCGACTCCCGCACGTCGGCGGGCTGCCCGGCGACGTCGAAGCCGTGGACGACCGCGGTTCCGGCATCCGCCTTCAACAGCGTCGCCAGAATCCGGATGACCGTGGTCTTGCCGGCGCCGTTCGAGCCCAGCAGGGCGAAGATGCTGCCCCGCGCGACGTCGAAGTCGACGCCACGCAGCACGTGCAGGTCCTTGTACGACTTCTCCAGGCCCTTCACCTGGATGGCTGCAGCGGTGGTCATTTCTGCTCTCCCTTCTCTGCGTCGGAGACGGCCTTGTTCAGGCGAGCGCGCTCCTTGTCGATCCACTGGGTGCCGCTGTAGGCGGCGGCGAACGTCTCGGCGAACTCGACGGGGTTCTCGCCGACGATGTCGCGCACCGGCGTGCCGTCGGCGGCCGCGCGCTCCCACAGGTCGGCGAAGTCGCCGAACATCGTCATCATGGTGTCGCCGTCGGTGAATCCGCCTCCCGCGTACATGAGGTAGCGGTCGGTCGCCTTGGCGACGGTGAGGTACGGCTCAGGCAGCGCGTTGATGCGGGCCTTGTACTGCTTGTACTGCTTCTTCTGCTCGAGCGATCCGGTGAGGGTCTCGATCCACTTCGCGGCCATGTCAGTTCTCTTCCTTCTCGGTCTGGCGGTGGTTGTCTTCTGCCTGGTTGTTGTTGTTCTTGTGGAGCTGTTCGATCCGCTCGGAGAGGAAGCTCCACGTTCCCCAGAACTCTTCGAGCTGCTCGCGCCCGCTCGCGTTGAGCGAGTACACCTTGCGGGGCGGTCCCTTCTCGGACGGGACCTTCTCCACGTCCACGAACCCCCGCTGCTCGATGCGCACCAGGAGGGCGTAGACGGTGCCCTCGACGATGTCCGAGAAGCCCTGGTCGCGCAGACGCGCTGTGATCTCGTAGCCGTACGCCGGGCGTTCGGCCAGGATCGCAAGCACGATGCCCTCGAGAGTGCCCTTCAGCATCTCCGTCATCTGATTGCCCATCGCAGTCACCTCCGATCTACTCTGTGTTGCTGACTACCACTAAACGGTAACACTAGGTACTGGTACTTGGCAACACCGAGTACCAAGTTTTTTCCGGGCATGGAGAAGGGGACGGATGCCGCGGCATCCGTCCCCTTCTGGCCCTGTCAGTCCGTGGCGCCGGTGGCGACGGACTCCGGGATCTCTCCCGGCCGGAAATTCGGCAGTCTGCTCGCCGGCACGATCGCCAGGGCGCTGACGCCCGCGAGGATCAGCAGCCCCAGCTTGAGCGCACTCAACCGCGCCTCCTCGTTGAGGGCCACGGCGGCATCGACCTGCGCCGGCGTGGCGTCGGTCTGCTCGAGCGCCTCGTGCAGGCGCTCGTTGCTGATGAAGTTCACGCGGTCGAGGTCGACCTGCGACGCCAGCTCCGGCGGGATCTCGGGATGCTCGGCCAGCGACGAGATCACGTTGACGCTGAGCATCCCCACCAGCAGCGCACCGGCGACGGCGGTGCCGACGGCCGACGCGAGGTTCTGCGTCGTGCCTCGCACCGAGCCGACATCGCCGGCGAGCTCCTTCGGCGATGCGGTGACGAGCACGTTGAACACCAGGGTCACCAGGGCACCCTGCCCGACGCCGAAGACGAACAGCCCCAGGATCGTGGGCAGCGTCTCCCAGTTGTTCGTCACGACGAACGCCAGCCACACCAGCGCCACCGTGGTCAAGCCGAACGAGAACATCCCGATCGTGCGGGGCGAGAAGCGCCGGTAGAACCGCACCACCAGCATCGCGGTGAAGAAGACCGTGAGGTTGAACGGCAGCATCGCGAGGGAGGTGTCGAACGGCGTGCGGCCCTGCACGATCTGGATGTACAGCGGGATGGTGAAGTTCAGGGCGGCTTCGAGCGCCACGACGATGAACATCGCGTACACCGCTGCCCGTTCGCGGCTGGAGCCGAAGACCGACAGGCTCACCAGGGGCACCTTGCCCGCCTTGGTGCGACGCCGCGTCCACAGGAAGAAGAGCTGGACCAGCACGAGTCCGATGAGGATCAGCAACGGCGCCGGCGAGAGCCCGAGGATGTCGAACGGGGCATCGGGGCGCGCGGCGAGCAAGCCCCAGCTGTTGAGGTTGTTGACGCCGAGTGTGAGCGCGACGATGCCGAGACCGATGAGGAGCGCCGCGACCAGATCGATCTTGATGCCGGGATTGCCCGGCGCGCCGCGCAGCCGGAAGCTGAGCACGAACACCGCGATCGCGATCACCAGCACGACGACGAAGACCTGACGCCACCCGACCAGGGTTGCGAGGGTGCCGCCGATGAGGAACGCGCTGACGCCGGCCAGCGCCCGCGCCGAACCGAGAGACCCGATCGCCGTCTCCTGCTGGCGGCCGTGATAGTTCTCGGCGATGAGAGCGACCAGCGACGGCACGATGATCGCCGCGGACGCCCCCGCCACCGCCTGGGCGGCGATCACCCATCCCACCGAGGGGCCGAACACCATCATGATCGCCGAGCCGGCGAAGAGGCCGACGACGATGCGGAACATGAGCACCCAGCCCACCCGCTGTCCGATCTTCGCACCGACCATGACCAGCGCGGCCACGACGAGACCGTAGGTGACGATGGCCGTGCTCACATCGGTCGGTGGCACGCGGAACGTCTCGACCATGCCGCCGAGCGACACGGGCAGCGCCGAGACGTTGTAGGACATCAGGATCTGGGCGAGGAACAGCCCGATCATCGGGATCCAGGACGCGCGCGCCTCCTGGACGGGGGCCTGGTCGGCCGTCGTGGTCGTCATGCGAGGTCTCCTCTTAGTGGGGGTCGGAGGTGAGGACTCAGTGGTCGGAGGCGAGGACTCAGTGGGGTTCGGAGGCGAAGATGTTCAGGCCCAGTGCGCGGGACAGATAAGCGGTGCCGATCTGGCCGCGCACGCTGTTGCCGGCGCTGTCGAGGCGCGGCGCGTACGCGCCGATGCCCGCCTTTCCCGGCGCGACCGTGACAAGGCCCCCGGCGACGCCGGACTTGCCGGGCAGCCCGATCTCGAACAGCCACTCGCCGGAGCGCTCGTACAGACCACTCGCGGCCAGTACCGCGAGGGTGTCGCGGCAGACGTCGGCTGAGACGACACGTTCGCCCGTGACGGGGTTGACGCCGCCGTCGGCCAGAGTGGCGCCCATGACGGCGAGGTCGTGGGCGTCCACGAGGAGAGAGCACTGCCGCGTGTAGACGTCGACGGCCTCGGCGGGGTCGGAGCGGATCCTGCCGTAGCTTTCGAGCAGCTGCGCGATGGCCCGGTTGCGCTGGTTGGTGAGTGATTCCGACCGGTAGACGTCGTCGTCGACCTCGAGCCCGCGCCCGGCGAAGCGCGAGAGTCCGTTGCGCACGGCCTCCCACTTCTCTTCGGCGGTTGCACTCGGCATGAGCGCGGTCGTCGCGATCGCACCCGCGTTGACCATGGGATTGCCCGGATGCCCCTCGTTCAGCTCGATCGCGACGACGGAGTTGAAGGCCGCGCCGGTGTTGTTCACGCCGACGACGTCGAACACCTCCTCGTGACCGAGGGCGTCGCACAGCAGCGCGTACACGAACGCCTTCGAGATGGACTGGATGGAGAAGCGCGCCCCGGTGTCGCCGACCTCGTGGACTCCCCCGTCGACGTCGACGACGCACAGCCCGAACAGCTCGGGATCGACCTGAGCCAGGATCGGGATGTAGTCCGCGACGGTGCCCTCGGCATGACGCAGGCCGCGCGCGTGCGCCGCCGCGACCAGCTCGTCGATGTCGCGGCCGGGCGGCACAGCGCCGGTCCGGGCCACCTGACCGACATCCCCGACATCGAGCTCGCTCTGCCGCATGGGCTCAGAGTATTGCGATTCACCCTCGTGGGGGAGGTGCCTCCGGCGCAGCGCGCGCAAGACTGGCCTCATGAGCAGCTCTGGGTCGGAGCGGCGCGCCGGCGCGCCCGCGCGAGGCTGGGTGGCACCCGTCGTGGCGGCGACGCTGCTGTGCGCGCTGGCCCTGCCGCTGACGATCGCCCTCCTGGTGCAGGTGGTGGCCCCCGAGCACGGCACGGCCATCGCCCTGCGGGTCGGGCTGCTGGCGGGGGTGCTCCATATCGCGGGCTTCCTGTGCGTGCGCTTCCCGCGCACCGCTTTCGCGATCGGCGCGCTGGTCATGCTGGCGCTGGCGGCCACCGGCGTCGCGGGCATGTCGAGCGCCGCGCTCGTGCCGTCCGCAGCCGTGTTCGTGCTGCTGGAATGGCAGGTCGCCTCGACACAGGACAGGACGACCGCTGCTGCCGCCCTCGTCGTCGGCATCGCGGGGGCCGGCATCATCGCCGCCGTCGACGCGATGACAAACGCGGCATCGCAGCCGCTCGGCATCGTGTTCGAAGGCGTCGCGCTCGCCGCCGTCGTGGCGGCCGGATGGCTGCTCGGACGCGACGCCCGACGCCGGCGTGCGGCCGCGGCCACATGGGCCCGGCAACAGGTGGACGACGCCCTCGCGGCGGAACGGACCCGGATCGGCCGGGACCTGCACGACGTCGTGTCGCATGGCCTCGCCGTCATGATCGCGCAGGTCGAGGCGGCCAGGGTGCTGCCGCCCGGCCCGCCGCAGACGGCGGCTCTCGAGCGGGTGGCCGAGACCGGGCGATCGGCGATGCAGGGGCTGCGGGGAATGCTGCGGCTGCTGGACTCGCCCGACGAGATCGAGCCGGTGGCGGGCCTGCCGGGCATCGCCGCGCTCGCCGAGGGTGCCGCATCCCCCGCACACCGCATCTCATTCCGCGAGACGGGTCGCGCCGGCACCCTCGCGCCGGATGCCGAGGTCGCGCTCTTCCGCGCCGCCCAGGAGGCGCTGACGAACGTGGTGCGACACGTCGAGCCGCCGCTTGCCGCATCCGTCGCGCTGGACTGGCGGGACGACGAGGTCGTGCTGTCGGTGACCGATGACGGAGGCACCGGCCCGCGCGATGCGGGCGGAGCGGGGAGAGGACTCGTCGGCATGGCCGAGCGCGTGCGTCTCGCCGGCGGCACCCTGGAGATCGAGAGGGGGCAGGGATGGAGCATCCGGATCACGATGCCGCTGACAGACGAGACGTGAGCCGTCCGATCCGGGTCCTGCTCGCCGACGACCAGGAGCTCCTGCGTGACGCCCTGGCCACCGTGCTCGGCGCCGAGCACGACATCGAGGTCGTCGCGACCGCGGCCGACGGCGCGGCGGCCGTCGCCGGCGTGCGCGCACATCAGGTCGATGTGGTGCTGATGGACATCCGGATGCCGGGAATGGACGGCATCCGCGCCACCGCCGAGGTGCTGCGCGCGAGCCCGCGCACCCGGGTGCTGGTGCTGACGACGTTCGACATCGACGAGTACGTCTTCGCCGCGGTGCAGGCCGGCGCGAGCGGGTTCCTCACCAAGGACGCGCGGCCCGCCGCGCTCGCCGAAGCGATCCGCAGCGTCGCGGCCGGCGATGCGGCCGTCTCGCCGCGGGCCACCGCGACGCTGCTGGGCCACGTGCGGCAGCGGGCGAGCGCAGCTTCGGGAAGGGCGGCACTGGATGCCCTCAGCCCGCGCGAGCGCGACGTCATGCGCCAGCTCGCACGCGGCGCCTCCAACGCCGAGATCGGCCGCGACCTGTACCTCACCGAGAACACCGTCAAGACCCACGTCAAGGCCATCCTCGCGAAGCTGGGGCTGGCCGATCGCATCCAGGTGGTCATCTGGGCTTACGAGCACGGCATCGTCGAGCCCGGATCTCACCCGACCGGGTGACCCTCATCCCCTCACCCGGGTGAGGCATGCGCGGGTCGATGCGAGAGACGCTCGATCCATGACCGCCACCACCTATACCGCTCCGCCGCCGCGCACCGCTCGCGGCATCCGCCCGCTCGCGTGGACGGGATCCGTCATCGCGACCGTCGTGCTCGCCGCCGCCCTGGTGTGGCTCGTCGCTCCGCAGGCCGGTCCGTACGACGCGGGCGGCACCCTGCTCGCCACCTGGTTCGGAGACGTCACCGCGGCGTTCGTCGCGGCCGGAATCCAGGCGACCGCCGCCGCGATCGCCCTGGCCACCGGCATCCTGCTCCTGAGCGGCCGCGCGCGAGACGGCCTGGTCGCACCGGTCGTCGTTCTCATCGCGGTCGGCGTCACCGCGATCGTCCTGCTCGGCTTCGACGGGATCGTCATCGCCGGCTACACGCTGGCGTTCTTCGTGCCCATCGGAGTCGTGGCGCTCGTGCCGCTGCTGGCTCGACGCCGGCCGGTCCTCGCCGTGCTGCTGGCGGCCGCCATCGCCGGGGTGGCCGCGCTGGGTGCGCTCGGCGTGTTCCCCGTGCTGTCGTTCTACGCGCGCTACGTCGAAGCGGTGGCCGCCGACCCGGCGCGGTTCGCGAGCTCGCTCGTGCTCACCGCGTTCGTCGGCGTATGGACCCTGTGGGCGCTCAGCCTGATCACGCGGCGCGCGGCGCGCGCCGGCGCGTTCGTCCAGCGGCACCGCGTCGCGTTCACGGTGGCAGGCGCCGCCATGGCCGTGCCCTATGTCGTCGCGCGCGCGTCGTGGCTGACGCCGTGGCCGCTCTTCGGCGGCAGCCGCGACGCCTTCACGGCGAACCCCGACATCCAGGTCGTCGGTCTCATGCTCGGAGCGGCGATGCTCACCGGTGCCGTCCTGACACTGGGACTCGTGCTGCCGTGGGGCGAGCGCGTACCGCGATGGGTGCCCCGTGTCGGCGGCCGGCCGGTGCCGGTGGCGCTGGCGGCCGTCCCGGCCGCGACGGTCGCCGCGCTCTTCACGGCGGGCGGCGTGCAGTCGCTGAGCCTCGCGCTGACCGGCGCCGTGCCGGTCGGAACGGCGCTGATGCTGCCGTTCTGGGCGTGGGGCCCGCTGCTCGGCCTCGCGACGTGGGGTTACGTGCGGCACCGCGCGGCGGCATCCGTCTGAGGTCACCGCACCTGAGCGGCAGTCCTCTTGAGATAGGCCCACACCGTGGTGTCGGTGGCGACCGTCCCTGGCGCGGAGGTATCGCTCGCGAGAAAGAGGTTCACGTCGTCTGGCAGCGACAGCGGGGATGCGCCGAAGTTCGTGAGGGACACGACACCGCCCCGCCGGAACGCGATGACCTCCGGCCCGAAATCGAGCCATTCGAAGTCGTCACCACGAAGATCCGGCATGTCGCGTCTGGCCTGCAGCGCCGCCCGGTAGAGCGAGAGCGTCGAGGCGACATTCCACTCCTGCGCCTCCACCGCGTAGCCCGCCCAATCCTCGGGCTGCGTCAGCCAGGTCGCGGTTCCTGGGGCGGGAGAGAAGCCGAACGGGCGCTCCCGCCCCTTCCACGGCAACGGGACCCGGCATCCATCGCGTCCAGGGCTCTCGCCCCCGGTACGGAAGTACATCGGGTCCTGCAGCTCGGCGCGGTCGAGATCCTCGACTTCGGGAAGGCCGAGCTCGTCGCCCTGATAGATGTAGAGCGAACCGGGCAGCGCCGCGATGAGGAGAGCAGCCGCATGGGCTCGACGCCGACCGAGCTCGAGGTCCGTCGACACGCCCCAGCGCTTGGACTCGAAGGCGAAAGACGTGTCGTCCCGGCCGAAGCGCGTGACCGGCCTCGTGACATCGTGGTTGGAGAGGACCCACGTGCACGGCGCTCTCGAAGCCGCGTGAAGGTCGAGCATCCGGCGGATCGAGTCGCGGTATTCGCCCGCCTCCCAGGCGCGCGTCATCAGGTCGAAATTGAACGCCGTATGCAACTCGTCCGGGGCGAGGTAGCGGGCGAAGCGGTCGCCGTCGGGGATCCACACTTCGCCGATCAGCACACGGGGTTCGTCATACGAGTCGGCGATGGCCCGCCAGCGACGATAGATCGGATGAACCTCGTCCCGATCGAGATTGGGGTGCCGTCCCGGCTCATGCGTGCCGTCATCCTCGGGCAGAGCGGGATCCTTCATGATGTGCGCGGCCGAGTCGATGCGGATGCCCGCGACTCCTCGATCGAACCAGAATCGCAACAGCTCCTCGTGTTCACGCACGACATCGGGATGGTTCCAGTTGAGGTCGGGCTGCTCGTGCGAGAACAGGTGCAGGTACCACTCCCCCGGAGACCCGTCGGGATCCGTCGTGCGCGTCCACGTCCCGCCGCCGAAGTTGTTCTTCCAGTTCGTCGGCGGCAGCTCACCGTTCTCGCCTCGGCCGGGGTGGAACCAGAATCGGCCACGCGCGTCGGATCCGGCCGGCGAGGCGAGGGCCTCGACGAACCACGGATGCCGCTCCGAGACGTGATTCGGCACGAGATCCACGATGGTGCGGATGCCGAGATCCCGCGCCTCCCGGATCAGCGATTCGGCCTCCTCCAGCGTGCCGAACGCCGGGTCGATCGCCCGGTAGTCCTCCACGTCGTAGCCTCCGTCGGCGAGGGGTGACCGGTACCAGGGCGTGAACCAGAGCGCGTCGACGCCCAGCGAGACGAGGTACGGCAGAGACGCCCGCACGCCGGCGAGGTCTCCCACGCCGTCGCCGTTCCCATCCCGGAAGCTCCGCACGTAGACCTCGTAGACGACGGCGGAACGCCACCACGCCTTCTCGTTCCGTGAGGTCATCCCTTGAGCCCCGAGTGCGCCAGGCCTTCGACGAACTGCCGCTGCGCGATGAGGAACACGATCAGCATCGGCACCACTGTCATCGTCGCGGCCGCGAGCTGGGTGTTCCACATCTCGCCGCCGTAGGCGTCGGTGTAGCGGGTCAGCGCCTGCGGAAGGGTGAAGAGCTCGGGAGAGGTCAGGTACACCGTCGGCTCCAGGTAGAGATTCCACGAGGCCAGGAACGTCAGGATGGCGACCGCGGACAAGGCCGGCTTCGCCAGTGGCATGCAGATGCGCCACCAGATCCCGACGCGGCTGAGGCCGTCCAGGCGCGCAGCCTCTTCGAGCTCGACGGGAAGGGCGATGAAGAACTGCCGCATGATGAAGGTGGCCAGCACGCATGGTGCCGCCAGCGCCGTGACGAGGATCAGCGGCCAGTGCGTGTTGACGAGGCCCGCCTGCTTGAACATCTGGAACAGCGGCACGATCGTCACCTCGCTCGGGACGAGGAGCCCGACCAGGACGACGAGGAAGATCACGTTGCGACCGGGAAATCGAACCCTCGCGAACGCGTATCCCGCCAGGCTCGAGACGAGCATCGTCACGAGCGTCACGACGACCGCGATGTACACGCTGTTGGCATATTGGCGGGCGAACGGCTGGAACGTGAACGCCTCGACGTACGCCGCCCACGTGGGCGAGGCGGTGAAGATGGTCGGCGGCGACTGGAAGATCTCGCTGAGCGGCTTGAAGGACGACGCGATCATCCAGACCGTGGGCACGACGAACGGGATCGCGAGCACCGCCAGGGCGAGGACGAGGACGATGCGGCGCCCGAGATGCCGAGGCGCTCGCCGCGGGACCGGAGCCACCGTGAGGATCTCAGTCTTCATAGAACACCCACTTCCGGCGGAGCTGCCATTGCAGGATCGTCAGGAGCATCACGAACGAAAGCAGCATGAGCGCCAGGGTCGAGCCGTACCCGATGTCGTTGAACTCGAAGGCCTGCTGGAACACGTAGAAGACGAGCACGGTCGTCGACAGGCCCGGCCCACCACCGGTGAGGACGGCGATCTGAGCGAACGCCTGAAGCGCGCCGACGATCGTGATGATCGCGGTGAGGAGGAGCGTGGGCGAGATGAGAGGCAATGTGATGCGGAAGAAGACCGCGGCGTTCCCGGCGCCGTCGATGCGCGCGGCCTCGTAGAGCTCACCGGGAACACCCTGAAGGGCCGAGAGGAACAGCACCATATTGATGCCGACGCTGCGGATCACCTGCGTGAAGATCACGGCGACCATTGCGGTCTCACCGTGCTGGAGCCAGTTCGGGCCCTCGATGCCGAAGACGGCGAGCGCGCCGTTGATGCCGCCGTTGTCCTGCAGCAGGAAGCCCCATACGAGAGTCCACGCGACGACCGAGACCACGACCGGCGAGAAGAACAGCGTGCGGAAGAGCGTCACGCCGCGGAATCGCCGGTTGAGCATCACCGCCAGCGCGAGTCCGAGCACGATGTTCAGGACGACCACGCCGCCTGAGAAGACCGCCGTCGCGGCCAGCACGGCGGGCAGCTGCGGATCGTCGAGCAGCGCGGCATAGTTGTCCGGGCCGACGAACGCGAGGTCGCCCGTGAAGATGTTCCAGTCGTTGAGGCTGTACCAGATGGCCAGGGCGACCGGCACGAGCACGAACAGTGCCACCCCGATCAGCTGAGGGCTGACGAAGAGGTAGCCGGTCAGCGCGTCCCGCCGACGCGTCGACCAGAATCGCCGTCGAGCGCGCGCCGGGGCCACCCGGGAGGCGCCCGAAGGCGCCTCCCGGGTGAGGGTGATCGAGCCCGTCATCTCAGTCCGCGAGCACGGGCTGGATGGCGTCGCACACGGTACCGAGGACGGCCGCGACGTCGGCATCCGGCACCCACATCGCGTCGAGCGCCGTCTTGGCCTTCTGAGCGATCTCGGCCGGGTTCGCGTGGTTCGGCAGCGTCACCGCTTCGGCGATCTGGTCCACGACGACGCTCTGCAGCTGCTCGGCCGTCAGCTTGGCGTTGTTCTCGGCGAGCTTCTCGCCGGTCAGCAGCGACTCACGCGGCGGCGGGAAGAACTGAGCGAGCAGAGCCGCGTTCTCAGGATTGGTGAGGTAGGCCAGGAAGTCGGTCGCCTCGTGCGTGTGTGCGCTCGAGGACAGGACGCCGACTCCGGCCTGACCCATCACCGAGTACTCGCCTTCCGGCCCGGCCGGAAGGGGGACCACGTCGTACGCGAACGAGCCGTCCAGAAGCGATGCGCGCGAGACCTGCGCGATCGTGAATGCGGAATCTCCCGCGAAGAAGTCGGCCGTGGTCCCCGGGCCGGGCATCGACTTGTCGACGAACACCGCGTCGTGGAGGAACTGGAAGGCGTCGGTCATCTCGGGGCTGTCGAACGTGCAGGTCTCGCCGTCGGGAGACCATGCGGACGCTCCCCAGCCGGTCCACACGGTGGCGAGGGTGTTCCACGACGAGAAGTCGAAGTCGCGGATGACGAAGCCGCCCTTACCCGTCGCGGCGTTCACCGCAGACCCGATCGCCGAGATGTCGTCCCACGTCGGATCCGCCGGCAGGGTCTGCCCGGCCTGCGCGAGCAGGTCGGTGTTGACGTACAGCGCGAACGGCGAGTTCGAGAACGGGTACGCGTACAGCTCGTCATCGACCGAGTACTCGGCGGTGACACTGCCCAGCAGGTCGTCGTAGTCCCAGCCTTCGGTCGCCTGGAGCGCATCCGTGAGCGGAACCAGCGCGCCGGCGGCGATGAGGTCTGCCGACAGGTCGCCCATCCACGCGAGGTCGGGAGAGTTGCCACCCGCGATCTGCGTGGTCAGGGTGGTGTTGTAGTCACCGAAGGGCAGGCTCTCGAACGTGATCGAGCCGATCTCGGGGTGATCCGCCGCGTACGATTCCGCGATCGAGTCGAACAGTGCCAGGTGATCCTCGTTCGAGGTCCAGACCGTCATGCGCAGATCGACGCTGCCGGGCGCAGCGGTCGTCTCCGCCGGAGCAGGCGGTGACGCGGCGCATCCCGCCGCGGCCAGACCGACCGACGCCGTCAGCGCGACGACGCCGAACAGCTTCCTTGCTGTGTTCATGGTTCTTCCTTCTGTTAGTAGCCGAGGATCTCGGGCCAGTGGAGCTCGACGCCGGCCGCGGTGAGGCCGGCCTGGAATCGGGCGGTGAGCACGGGGTCGTCCACGACGTCGCCCGGGCGGATCGCGAGTTCGAGGCAGAAGCTCGCAAGCTCGCCGGCGGACTCGCCGATGTTCCACTCCACGGGGTGGAGCCGGTAGGCCCCGTTCGTGATGTGGGTGGTGCCGATGTTCTTCGCTGCCGGCAGCAGGTTGACGGTGCGGACGGGAACAAGAGCGCCGAGGGGGATCTCGAAGGGCGCGCACTCCACGTCGATGTAGTTGTCGCCGCCGGTCGACGGATGCAGGTCGATGCGGTACATGCCGACGCCCACCGAATCGTCGAAGGTCGCCGGCCCCGCGTGCCCGCGTACTGCCACCGAGATGTCCTGCTCGCGCACAGTTCGACGCGCTCGGATGCGACGCGACTCCCGGATGTAGGGAGCCTGGGCGAAGCCGTCCTCCGTTCCCAGCACGTCACCGCGGAGTCGCAGGCCGGGCCAGCCGAAACCGCCATCCGGTCGGGGGGCATCCGTCTGCAGCCAGTAGAAGTACGCGCGCGCCTGCGCCTTGGCCGCCGCCAGATGACGCTCCCGCTCGGCGGTGTCGATGATCGACCCGCCCACGTAGTCCAGCTGCGGCCAGTTCGCCAGGACGATGTCGCTCGACGCGAAACCGTCGCGGAACGTCTGTCTCGCCGCGATCCGGCGGAACGTCCACAGATCGCTGTCGCCCGCATCGAACCGCGGGTCACCGTTGCGCTCGAACTCCGGATTCACGTCGAGCGTGCGCTCCTCGGGCTCGAGGGTCCGCGGATTGGGCGCGACGAACGACAGCATCGGAGCACCCCAGAACGGCAGCTCGAATCGCTTCCACTCGTCGTAGTCGGCGGGGCGTTCGATGGTGTGATCGCCGTCGACGTGGTCGAAGGCGAAGCACCACGCGATCGACTGCACGTTCTCCGCGTCCGCGACCTGCGGGGCGCTGGGCTCGCCGGTCTCGGATCTCGCCTCGGCACCGACGACATACTCGGTGCCGGTGAGCGGCAGCAGGTCGCCCGTCTCGGTGGCGTCGAGCACGAGCTCCGCTGAGATGACGACCTGCGACCCGTCGCGGGTGTCCTGGACGGTGACGGATCGTACGACGTCGGCGACCACGTCCGCCGACACAGGCACCACGTGCTGCAGCACGACGAGCCGGCCGCTCGAGCGGTACGGCGCCAGCAGCTGATCGATCACGGCGACCGCGACGCGGGGTTCGTGGCAGAGCCTGCTCACCCGCCCTCGACCCGGGTTCAGCTGCCGATCGGCACGCGCCTGCTCGGACAGCGGATAGTGGTCGCGGTAGTACTGGCGGATCCCGTCGCGGAGTGCGCGGTACCGAGCCGTCACGCCGAACTGCTCGACCCAGATGTGCTCGTCGGGCGGCACCGCCTGAGAGGTGAGCTGGCCGCCGAGCCACGGGTGCTCCTCGGTCAGCACCACACGATGACCGCGATCGAGGAGCGCCAGGGCGGCCGCGACGCCACCCACGCCGCCGCCGACGACGGCGACTTCGATTTCGAGGGTCACGCGTCGCTCCGGCCGACCAACGTCTCGCCCAGTTCGACCTCGGCGCTCAGCAGACGCTGCCGGTCCAGCAGCGGCCAGTCGTCGGCGGGGGTCGACACCAACTGCTGCAGAAGCTCGAGGGCTTCTGCAGCAACGCGCTCGCGAGGGACGTGGAAGCCTGTGAGCGCGCCGCCGGCGGCCCGATGCCCACGCACCTCCGCCAACGCTGCGATCGAGACCCCCGCGGGAACGCTCACCCCCGTCTTGGTCAGCGCGTGGATGACGTCCTCGGCGAGGAAGGCATCTTCCGCGAAGATCACCGTCGCGCCGCGCATCACCTCGGGGAGCGCGCCGAGGTCGGCGTCGGTCAGGTAGTCGAACTTCACAAGCCCGGTTTCATCAGCGGCCTGAACGGCGTTGCGTCGATCGGTGGCCGTGGGGCTCTGCCGGTCGTGGTGGACGTAGATGCCGCGCCGGTGTCCGAGGTCTGCGGCCCGCTGGATGAGCGTCGTGGTCGGAGTGACGTAGTCGAGCCCGACATACGGCACGAGAGCGTCGGTCTCGTCCCGGCGTCCGACGGCGACGAAGGGGAATTGCTCGTCGACCAGTCGCGCGAGGTCGTCGCCCTCCATCTGCTGACCGAGGAGGATGCAGCCGTCGGCCAGCCGCAGGCGGGTCTTCCGGTGGAACAGGCTGCGTGCGCCGTTCTCGACCGGAGAGCTGGTGAAGAACAGCAGGTCGCAACCGACGCGCTCGGCCGCCCGCTCGAGGCCGTTCAGCAGCGGGCCGTAGAAGTCCATGCTCTCGGGCGAGAGCGCAGCCTCGTACGTGAAGACCCCGATGATGTGGTTGTCGAGCCCGGCGAGGCGGCGCGCGGCCGGATCGGCGACGTAGGTCGACTTCTCGATGGCTTCCTTGACCCGAGCCCGCGTCGCCTCCGGGATCCGCACATTCGACCCGTCGCGGTCGTTGAGAACCATCGACACCGTCGTCTGGCTCACTCCTGCGATCTCAGCGATCTCTCGCTGAGTGACCTTGCGCGGCTTCGATGCCATGTGCACTCCCGGTTGCTGATAATGCCTATTGGCAGGAAGCTAATACGCATTCGCAAAAAACTCAACTTTGCTTGACAGGTGCATTGACGGCAATCCAGGATGGGGCCGCAGGATCTGCAGATACGCATTAGCAGATTCGTACCCTCACCCCTCAGGAGCGACGATGACGTCAGACCGCAGTCATGGACCCCGCCTCACCCGCCGAACCTTCCTGGGCGCCACCCTCGCCGCCGGCGTCCTCGCCGCCAGTGAGTTCGGCTCCGCGAAAGCCCACGCCGCCGTGGGCGATGTGACCCTCACCGCGACGGGCATCAGCGTCCTCGCGAGCGTCGGCGGCCGCATCGCCATCCGCGACGGTTCGGGAGTCGTCCGCTCTCAGGGATCGCGCTTCCAGGTCAAGGACACCGTCTCGGGCATCCACGTCTCCACGGGCGGCACTCCCACCCTCGTCACCACACCCGAGGGGGCGCCGGCGATCCGCATGGAGTACACCTTCGCCGCCGCTGCAGGACCGACGTCGGTCGTGGGCCTGATCACGGTGTCGGCCAACCACGCGCACCTCGAGTGGGACGTGCAGGGAGCACCGACGCTGCTGCCCGACGGCTTCCTCTTCAGCCGGGCGATCCTGGGAGCGACCGAGCCGGACGAGTTCGTCGCGGTCACCGAGTGGGTTCGAGACGATCGGGGCGGAATCCCCTATGAGGTGACCGCCGGCATCGCGCATGTCTCCACGTGGGGCGACCTGCATGGCATGTTCCTCCTGGACCGGTCGCGTCCGGCGTGGACGAATGCGACCTGGATCCACTCGCCCGGAGTGCCGCTGCCCACCGGCGGTCACCGCAGTGAGGCCGACTTCTTCTTCAGTTCGACCCGCCCAGCGGCGACGGCGACCATCGGACTGGGGCAGGAGCTCGGGATCGAGCTGCGGACCGACCGTGACTTCAACATCTGGCAGGCGGGCGAAACCATGTCGGTGACCGCTCTTGTGGCGAACGGGAGCGATCAGGACGGCGCCGTCGATGTGAGCTGGTGGGTTCGCGACTTCAACGGCGGGCAGCTGGCGGCGCAGACGGTCACCCTCAGCATCGCCGCCGCGAGCACCGCAGAGCACACGTTCACCGTCCCGGCACCGGGGCAGGGCATCGCGCTGGCCGAGGTCGCGGCGACGCGCGGAGGCGACGAGGCGTTCGCCCGCACCACCCTTGCAGTGCTGCCGCCCCGCTCGCTCGACCCGAGCGCGGAGAGCATGTTCGGCATCGCCAACTACCCCTGGCTGCTGCGTCCGTCGAGCACGGCACTGCTCGACCTGTGGCAGCGCGTGGGGATCAGCTGGGTGCGGATCGCCTATGACGGCGGGCCGGGCCTGCCTCCGTCGGAGTACGACGCGCGCGGCATCCTCCACAACATCGAGCTGCAGCCCTCGCTCGAGGTCACCGACGCCGTGGCGGCGCAGTGGGCGGCCACGAACCTCGGCACGGCCGTCGCGGCAGGCGCGCAGTACTTCGAGGTCGGGAACGAGCTGAACCGGCCGTTCAACACCGGCGTCGCGGCGCAGGCGTACATCGACAAGGCACTGCGGCCGGTGGTGGACCGCGCCGCCGCGACGGGAGCGACGGTGAAGATCATGAACAACGGTCTCGCCGGCATGGACAAGCCCTGGGTCGAGAACTTCATCGCCGGGGGCGGGTGGGAGATGATCGACGCCTTCGCCTACCACCCGGGTCGCGGCAACTTCACGCCGGACTATGTCCCCGGCGGGGAGGAGTGGGAAGCGGGAGCCACCGGCAAGTACTGGAACTTCTACGGCGGCCTGAAGCAGTTGAAGGCGATCATGGCCCAGCACGGCGAGAAGGAGATCTGGCTGACCGAGGCCTACGCCTGCACGCGTCCCAACGCGTGGTGGAACGACACGTACCGGCACGCGGCCGAGAACATCTTCCTGACACTCGCCCTCGCGAGGGCTGAGGGCATCCGCACTGTCTGCTGGTACCAGTTCCACGACAGCGTGCTCGGAAACCCGCAGGTGGCCAATCCCGAGAACGTCGAGTACCACTTCGGCCTGATGAACCGGGACTTGAGCGCCAAGCCCTCGCTCCTGGCCTTCGCCAATGCGGCCGCGGTGCTGGACTCGTCGACGTTCCTCGGCTGGCTAGACCTCGGCGACGAGCACTCGCGCGGTCTGCTCTTCGACACTCCCACCGGTCACGCCGCCGTGCTGTGGAATCGCTCCGACGGCTATCTCCTCAACGCTGACCACGACCCGGCGGACTGGCACTTCCCGGCGCCCGAAGTGTGGGTCGATCCGTGGCCGACGAAGACGCAGGTCTCGCTGCCCGCCACGGACAGCACGGTGACCCAGCTCGATTCGATCGGGCAGCGCACGGAGGTGCTCGCATCGTCCGGTTATGCGACGGTCACGCTCGACGGAGCCCCCCGCGTCTACTACGGTCTGGACCTCGTGGGCGCCGATCTCGGGACCGAGGTCGCCGATGGCATGCTCTCGGTGCAGCCGCGCCGCAACGGATCCGCGGCAGAGCTCGTGGTCGAGATCACCAATGACGGGTCACGGCAGGTCTCGGCCAGCCTGAGTACCCCTCACGGCAGCCGCCGCATCGCGTCGATCCCGCCCGGCTCCACTCACACCGAGGTGTTCGCTCCGGAGAGCGAGGTGCTGGCGCCGGGCGAGGTCACCGCCGAGGTCACGTTCCACGGCGGAGGCCGCCCTGCGAAGCAGGAGTTCTCGGTCGCCTTCGGCGCATTCTCGGCACGCTCCTGGCTGGCGTCCGGCGCGTGAGACCAGAGGCCGTCCGCGCGAGCGTCAGGGTCGTGCGGACGGTCTCAGCCATGCGAACCCGAACGGCTCCAGCTCGAGCCGCTCGACCTGGCGGCCAGAGATGACATCGGCGCCCGCCAGAGGCAGCTGCACCGTCTCGGCGCTCACGTTGACGGCGGCGACGATCTCGTCGGGCGTGCCCGCAGCACGTCGGACGACGAACGCCCGCGCATCGAGGTGCTCGACCGCCTGATCGGCGAACGGCGAGAACCCGGGCAGCGTGCGCCGCAGCTCGAACAGCCGGCGCAGCCCCTCGAGCATGCCCGAGCGCCGCGGCGAGGATTCGAGCTCCGCCGCCAGCCGGTCCGCGTCGAGCACCTCACGGTTGATGCGACGCGCGATGTCGCTCTCCTCCATGCCCGCGCGGTCCTGACCAGACCCCAGAAGCGAGTGGTAGTAGACCGCCGGCACACCGATCAGCGAGAGGAGGATGGCATGCGCGGCGAGACCGCGGACCACGGCCGAGGCATCCGGATCCGGGTCCCCCGGCGCCACGAGCGCATCGAGGAAGTTCGTGTTGAGCTCGTACACGCCCTCCGACCCGTCGGGGTGGCGCGCCATCGACACGCGGCCGCCGCGAGCGAGGGTGCGCTCCACGAGCAGCTTCCGATCGTCGTCGCCGAGCAGCCCCTGCGTCGGCCGGATGCCGATCCCGTCATGGCTCGCGAGGAAGTTGAACCACGTGGCCGTGTCGCTGACCGGACCGATCCGCGACGCCCACTCCGTCAGCGCCGTCGCCCGGCCCGTCACGAAGGCATGCAGGACCAGGGGAGGCAGTGCGAACTGGTAGACCATGTGCGCTTCGTCCGACCCGTCGCCGAAGTAGGTGATGTTGTCGGCATGCGGCACGTTCGTCTCGGTGAGCAGCAGCGTGCCAGGGGCGAGGGCGTCGACGAGGACTCGCCACAACCGGATGATCGCGTGGGTCTGCGGCAGGTGGATGCAGGTCGTGCCCGACTGCTTCCAGAGGAAGCCGATCGCGTCCAGACGCACCGTCGTGGCGCCGTGGGCGACGTATCCGAGCAGCACATCGGTGAGATCGAGCAGCACGGCCGGCGTGCTCGGATCGACGTCCACCTGATCCGGGCCGAAGGTGGTCCACGCGTGCGCGACGGTTCCGTCCGGCCGGACGTACTCGTGCGTCAGCGGCGTCGTTCGCGGTCGCACGACGTGGGACGTGTCGAACTCCGGCCCCGGCTCGAGGAAGTACCCCGCGTAGCGAGGATCACCCGCAAGCCAGTGGACGAACCACGGGCTCGCGCTCGACAGGTGGTTCGCGACGAAGTCGAGGGCGAGTGCGTGGTCGGCCCGCAGGTCGGCGATGTCGCCCCACGTCCCGAGTTCGGGATTCACCTCGCGATGGTCGACGACACCGAAACCGTCGTCCGAGGTCCACGGATAGATGGGAAGCAGATGGACATCGGTGACGGCGTCGCGCACATGCGTCCGCAGCACCTCCGCCAGCGTGTGAAGTGGGGCCTCGCCCTCGCGACGGAACGCGTCGCCGTAAGTGATCAGGTACGCCGTGGCCTCGTCCGGTCGCCCTTTGCCGACCGGACCGAGCTGCGGCGCCCACCGCTGCGCGAGTCGGAGAAGCGCGTCGAGAACCTCGTCCACCGCGCCCGGGTAGAGCTCGCGGACCAGAGGCTCGAGCCGATCGCGCAGGACGGCGAAATCGGGAACGGTCATGCGGAGGGCTCCTTCAGCAGTCGTTCCACGAGCCGCAGCCCGTGCGCGTCGAGTTCGGCGATCCGGTCCGAGAACCCCCGGATGCCGGGCGCCGCGAGCACCACGTCCGCCCATTCGTCGCGCAGCGTGAATGCCGGGCGGGCGACGAGGCAGTCCGGGTCGGTGGTCCACAGCCGGCCGTGCTGCCATGCCCTCGCTTCGAGCGACATCCGCCCGCGCAGGCCCTGCGACCCGTCTTCGCCGCCCTCGTGGAAGGTGTCGGGCGAGACCCGCATCGCGTCCACCAGACCCACACTGGGAAGGATGGGAGCACCGCAGCCGAGGAGGTAGGCCTCTTCGCCCATGATGTCGCGGATCAGCGCGAGGCCCGAGCGGTAGGCGGCGATCGGGGTGGCGTCCTCAGCGTGCCGCCCTCCGGGAACGGCCCCCGCGTACAGGAAGTCCAGCTTCAGGTAATCCACGCCGAGGCTGCGGACGGCCGTGAAGACCTCGGTCAGATAGTCCCGTACGCCCGGGTGGGTGAGGTCGAGTCCGACAAGGTCGTCGCCCCAGTTGTAGCCGGCGGGTCCGGTCAGCCAGTCAGGGTGCTGCTGGGCGAGATCTGATCGCGCGCCGACCGAGAACGGCGCCAGCCAGAGGCCCGCCCGCCTGCCGCTCTCGCGGATCGCGTCGACGGCCGCCGGCAGCGAGCCGAACCGGGGGTTCGGCCTCGTCCACTCCCCCGTTCCGAGGCTCCAGCCGTCGTCGATCTGCACGACGTCCACCGCGAGATCCCTCTCGTCGATGGCTCGCAGGTTCTCGAGCACGTCGTCGGCCGTCACTTCTTCGAAGTACCGGTACCACGTGCACCAGACACGCGGGACGGATGCCTCGGCACGGGCGCCGGCCGCCGCGCCGAAGCGCTCGCCGAACGCCGCCAGAGCGTCGTCGCCTGCAGTGGTGGCAGCATCCGTCGTCCATTGCTCGACGGGGTCATCCGCGTGCACCAGCACACGATCCCCCTGCCAGTGCGCGCGGATCGTCGGCACATGCGTCGACGCGTCCATGCTCGCGTACACGCGCGCCGGAGCGCCCTCTCCCGCATCCACCACCAGCAGGCCCTCGCCCTGCACCCCGGCGTCGGGAAGCGGCGTGCCGGGGCGGAAGCGCATCAGGTGCTGCCACGGCTCGTCCGGTCGATGCGCCGGCGCGTCCCGGTGATACCAGGCGGTGGGACTCCAGCTCTGCCAGCCCTCCGCGTAGACACGTGCGGACGGCGCGACGGGCACTTCGTCGATGATCGTCATGTCGTGGAGGCCTTTCCGTCGGAGGCGCGCGTGAGGACGAGGTCGATCGGATGCACGGGGACGCCGCCTGCGTCCGCGGATGCCACGGCGGCCAGGCCCAGTTCGACGGTGGCCAGCACGTGCTCGGCGGCGTTCTCGGGCTCACGATCTTCAGCCACGGCGGTGAGCAGCTCTCCCATCGCGCCGGCGAACCCGTCGGTGAACCATTGGCCCTCGAGGGGGAACCGGGTTCGCGCATCGCCCCGCTCGAGTTCGAGGAAGTCGCTGCCCAGCAGCACGCTGCCACGGAGCGTGCCCTCGGTGCCGTGGATCCAGAAGGGGCAGCCGCCGGACTGCGTGCGGGCATCGCCGACGATGCGGAGGGACGCGCTGGCACCCGTGGACGTCCCGATCTGAATGCCGGCGTGCCACGGGTTGCGTGCTGCGTCGGGCTGAGCCGGCACCCGTGAGTCCTGCGCCGTGACCGACACCACATGAGCGCCCTCGAGCCAGCAGCGGGTGATGTCGATCCAATGCACCAGGTAGTCGGCGATGAGCATGTGCGGCACATCGTCGAACGCGGTGCCCGCGAGCGGCGGCAGGGGCTTGTCGTGCAGGTGCGTGACACCGACGACCTCGCCCACCGCTCCGCTGCGCACCAGGAGCGTGGCCAGTCGCCACGCGGGCGCCCATCTCGCGTTCTGGTTGACCGCCACCCGCAGTCCTCGCTCACGGGCCGACGCGAGGACCGCGCGCAGCCGCGGGAGTTCGGCCGCGTCGACGCTCAGCGGCTTCTGCGCGAGAACGTGCTTGCCGCTGCGCACGGCGGCTTCGATGAGATCGAGCCGTCCGGCGGGTCCCGTTGCGATGTCGACCACGTCGATGTCGGGATCCGCCAGGAGGTCGTCGACGGTCTCGTGCACCGTCGCGATGCCGAAGTCCGCCGCCAGTGCCCGGGCATGTCCGGCGGTGCGGGAGGCGATCCCGACGACGGGGATCCGCCACGCCGCGTATGCCGGCAGGTGCGCGGATCGGGCGATGGCGCCGGCGCCCACGAGCCCGACGCGTGCGGGCTGCGCAGGGATCCGCGGCCGGTAGTCGGGCAGATCCGTCATCGGGCGCGCTCCGGTGCGGCATCGAACCGCAGGACAGCCTGGAGGATCTGGGGATCGCCCGCGTCGAGCCGCTCGAAGACGCCGGCCACGTCCGGGGCGGCCACCACGTCGCTCACGAGCGCGCCGGCGTCGACGGCGCCCGAGAGGATCAGCTCCATCACCGTGCGCACCAGGCGGGGCTGGTCCCAGCGCCCTCCCATCCCGACCGGAACTCCCGAGATCTGACTCGCCACGATGCGCACGCGGTTGTGGTGGAACTCCTCACCCAGGCGCAGCTCGGCCGCCCCGCCCTGATAGAAGCCGGATGCCGCGACCAGGCCCTCGACCACCACGCAGCGCACCGCCTCATGGAGCGCGCGATCCGAGCCTGAGAGCTCGATGGCGCTGTCGGCTCCGCCCCCGGTCAGCTCTCGGATGTGGGCGCCGGCCCCACCGGGGCGGAGCGCGTCGATCGACGCCACCGCACCGAAGCTCTCGGCCATCGCCAGACGTCCTGCCACGGTGTCGACCGCGTACACCCGCCCGCCCGAGAGTGTGGCCAGCCGGGTCGCGAGCAGACCGATGACGCCCTGCCCGAAGATGGCGACGCGCTCGCCCAGCCGCACATCCGCCGCGAGCACGCCGTTCAGGGCGATCGACCCGACCCGCGCGAAGGTCCCGAGCAGCGGATCGGCCTGGTCCGGCATCCGTCGCCATTCCAGAGCGGATGCCGGCAGCACCGCGTCGCTGCGATGGCCCCAGATGCCGTGCACGACGTCGCCGGGGCGCAGGGACGTCACATCGTCGGCGACCTCGACCACCTGGCCCACCTCGGAGTAGCCCCAGCCCTGGACGGGGTAGCCGAAGCTCGGCTCACCCGGGACGAACAGGCGGTGCTGCGCGTCCCACGTCGACGTGAGGTAGGGATTCGTCCCCCGGTAAGCGGTGAGCTCGGTGCCCGCCGAGATCCCCGAGTACCAGGTCGCGACACGCACCGAGCCGGGAACGAGCGGTGCGGGATCGGTCTCGACGAGTTCGACCCGCCGGGGTTCGGTGAATTGGACGATGTGCGGCACGAGCCTGCGCTCCTTCGGGGCGATGACGACGGATGGAATGGGTGGACGAACGGATGCCGCGCGTCAGCCCTTCTCGGCGCCCGCGGTCAGACCGCCGACGAGAAGACGCTCCGACGCGAAGAACAGGATGATGATCGGGAGGGTCAGGATGACCGATCCGGCCATGAGCACGGTCGTGGGCACCTCGATGCTTCCCGACAGCTGCGAGAGACCGAGCGACACGGTCCAGGAGTCGCGCTTCTCGACGAGGAAGAGCAGCGCGAACAGGAACTCGTTCCAGGCGATCATGAAGATGAAGAGCCCGTTGGAGACGAGAGCCGGCATGGCCAGCGGAAGACTGATCTTCCACATGGTCTGCAGCCGCCCGCATCCGTCGATCGCCGCTGCCTCTTCGAGCGAGACCGGCACCGTCGCGAAGTAGTTGCGCAGCGTGTAGATCGACACCGCCGCGACCTGCGACACGTAGACGACGACGAGCGCGACGAGCGATCCCCGGAGCCCCAACTGCGTGAAGAAGACGAACAGCGGGACGGCCAGCAGGATCGCGGGGAAGAAGTACACCGCGAGGAACAGCGCCGAGACCTGCCGCCGACCGAAGAACCGCAGCCGGCTGACGGCGTAGGCGCCGGGGATCGCCACGAGCAGCGTCAGCACGACCGTGCTGAGTGCCACCAGCAGCGAGTTGCGCATGAAGACGACGAAGCCCTGGCCGCCGTCCGAGACGGGTGCCAGCACCTCGAGGTAGGTCGCCAGGTCGAGCTCCTCGATCGAGATCCACAGCGCCCCGGGGTTCTGCAGCAGCGAGTCGAGCGACCGGAAGCTCAGCAGCACCATGTAATAGAAAGGGAAGACCGCCACGATCAGCAGCAGCACGATCACGATCGGCTTGAGGACTGCGAACAGGCCGTTCTCGAAACGGTCGCGTCCCACGCCCCGCCGGGCCGTCGTCCCCGTCTTACCGGCAGTCGCGACGCTCATGCCTGCTCCTCCTGTCGTCCGAAGAGTTTGAGGTAGATGCCGACGAGGACGGCCAGGATCGCGGCCAACACGAGCGCCTGCGCCGCTGCGGCACCGATGTCGCCCCGCGCGGTCATGTAGTCGAAGACGCGCACCGACACCACCTCGGTGCCCGCACCGCCGCCGGTCAGCAGGTAGATGTCGTCGAAGTTGTTGAACGTCCAGATGAAGCGCAGCACGCTCAGCACCGCGATGGTGGGCAGCAGCTGCGGCCACAGGATGTGCCAGAAGCGCTGCGTCGGCGTGGCCCCGTCGATCCGGGCGGCCTCGTCGAGAACGTCCGGCACCGCCTGGAGCCGGGCCGTGAGGAAGAGGAAGGCGAAGGGGAACGACCGCCACGCCTCGAAGCAGATCACCGTCACGAGCGCGATCGGCACCTCGATCTGCCAGCCGAAGACCGAGACCGGCAGCCACCTCTGCGACAGGAAGGCGACGGGCTCCTCCCAGCCGAGCAGGGTGGTGCCGAACCAGTTGACGAACCCGTATTGCGGATTGAGCAACGTCGACCAGACGAACGTGGCGGCGACGACCGGAGCGACATACGGCAGCAGGAGTGACGCGCGGATCAGCCCGCGGCCGCGGAACGGCTTGCGCAGAGCAAGCGCGGCGATCAGCCCGATGCCGATCGCCAGGGCGGTGCCGCACACCGAATAGACGATCGTCGTCCACAGCGCGCCGAAGAACCCGGGCGAGGTGAGGACCTCGATGAAGTTCTCGAGCGTGTACTCGCCGATGATGCCGGTGTCGCGGATGTTGAGGAGCCGCACCTGCTGGAAGGCCAGGGCGATGGCCCACACGATCGGGATGATGACCGCGACCGTGATGATGACCAGCGTCGGACTGATGAGCAGCAGTCCCGCGCGATTCTCCTCGCGGCTGCGACGCGACCGGCCGCGCCGGGCGGGGAGCAGGTGCTCCCCCGCCCGCGCGTCCTCGACGTCGCCCGGAACCGGAGGCGGGCCGGCCAGGCCCGAACCCCCGGCGAGCTGAGTCATTGGATCGACTCCTGCACCGATCGCGCCGCCTCGGCTGCGGCGGCAGCTGCCTGTTCGGCGTCGGCACCCTGTGACACCTCGCTCACCGCCGTGGCGACGGGCTGCTCGCCCTGGAGTGCGCCGAGCAGGTCGCCCTGCCCCTGCGGGATCGCCCAGCGCGCGATGTCCTCGGGCCCGGCCGCCACGGCCTCGAGCACCTCGGCGGAATAGAAGTCCGACAGCGGTGCCTTCGTGTCGACGCCCGCAGGCAGCGTGGCCCATGCGTCGGAGAACACCGTCGGCTCGTCCGCGGTGCCGAACCGCACCGGCACCTTGCCTTCGGGAGCGATCGCGATCCAGTCCTCGTATCCGTCGCCCATCATGAACTCGATGAACGCCTGCGAGTCCTCGACGTTGGCGCCGTCGGTGATGGTCCACGAGGTGATCTCACCGAACTGCGCGGGGCTGTCGCCGTCCGGCCCCGAGATCGACGTCACGACACCGGTGTTCGCGGCCAGGAAGGCCGGGTCGGCGGCGCACTCGGGGCAGTTCGGCTTGGCGTCCTCGCGAAGGCCGGCCATCTCGTCCAGGACGAAGCTCGACCAGATGAACATCGCCGCGTCGCCGGCGAAGTACGTCGCGCGCGTGGTGTCGACATCCTGCGCACCGGGAACCGAGTAGTTGCTCGTGAGGTCGCCGTAGAAGCCGAACGCCTCGACGCACGGCGCGGAGTCGAGCTCGATCTCGCCGTCTTCGTTGACCAGCTCGCAGCCGTTGCCGAGTGCGACCTGCTCGAAGGTCTGCTCGGTGAACGCATCGCCCGGTGCCGTCGCCCCGACGAAGCCGGCCAGCTCGGGGGAATTGAGAGCCTGAGCCGCTTCGAGGATCTTGTCGTAGCTGTCCGGGGCGTCCAGCCCGGCGGCCTCGAACAGGTCCGTGCGGTAGAACAGCATCTGCAGCCACGACTCGCTGGGCACCGCCAACTGCGCGTCGCCGTCCGCGGTGAGCTCGAGTGCCCGCTCCGAGAAGGTGGATGCATCAAGCGCATCGACCACGGCCCCCACGGCATCCGTGTCGACCAGCTCATTCGCCGAGAGCGTGCGCACCTGGGGCAGTGAGATGCCGCCGATCACATCGGGCAGGTCTCCTGCTGCCGCGGCGGACGTGATGAGCTGGGCGAACTGGTCCTCTGCCACAGAGACGACTTCGACGTCGACGCCGGACTCGTCTTCGAATGCCGCGACGATGTCCTCCGTCGCCGCCACCCGGTCGGGCAGGTCCTCCTGCAGCCAGAAGGTGATGCCTTCGGCGTCATCCCCGCCGTCACCGCCGGCCGTGCAGCCCGTCAGCACGAGCGCGGCCGCGCAGACCGCCGTGATGGTCACTGCTGTGGAACGGATCTTCACCGTACGCCTCCTTGCGCTTGATCTTGCGATTGCGGACGCGGTTCCGCGACCGGATATGTACAGAAATTAGATGCATTATGTCTAACTGTCAAGCATAATTAGACTCGAACGGCGAGACAGGAGTCACCCGATGCCAGGATCCGGCGATGTTCTGGAACTGATCCGCGAGCACGGCGCGCTCACCCGCGGCGAGGTGCTCGAGCTCACCGGACTGTCGCGGATGACGGTAGCCGGCCGCATCGACGCGCTGTTGGACGCGGGGCTCATCGTCGAGACGGGCGCCGACCGGGTGACAGGTGGACGGCCGTCTCGTCGCCTGGAGTTCAATCCCTCGCACGCGGCTGTGATCACGGCATCCGTCGACACCACCCACACCACCGTGTCGCTCACCGATCTCGCCGGCCGCGTCCTCACCGAGCAGCGCATCGACGTGGCCGTGGCCGACGGGCCGGACCACACGCTCGACGCGATCGCCGCCGCGGCACGTGAGCTGCGGGACGACACTCCACGCATCGACCGCATCGCGGCGGTCGGCATCAGCGTGCCCGGACCCATCGACCCCGAGACCGAACGCCCCAGCCAGCCGCCGATCATGCCGGGCTGGGATGCCTATCCGATCTCGGATCACCTCGGCGACGCGCTGGGGGTGCCGGTGCTCGTCGCCAACGACGCCGACGCCGCCGCGCTCGGCGAGCAGCGCAGGGCGCACCCCGACTCCCGGTCGCTGTGCTTCATCAAGGTCTCGTCCGGCATCGGGACGGGGATCGTGCTCAACGGGCAGGTCTACAGCGGAACCGACGGCGGCGCGGGCGACATCGGCCACGTGAAGATCGCGGGGTACGACCACCTCGTGTGCCAGTGCGGAGCGCACGGATGCCTCGCCGCGGCAGCGTCCGGCCGAGCCGTCGCCCGAGCCCTCACCGACCTCGGAAAGCCCGCGAGCTCGGCATCGGATGTCGGGCGGTACCTCGCCGGAGGCGACCCCGATGCCGCCCGCCTGACACAGGCGGCTGGGCGAGTGATCGGCGAGGTCGTCGCGACGGTCGTCTCGCTGCTGAACCCCGCCGATGTCGTGCTCGGCGGGATGCTCGCCTCGGCGCCGCTGCTGGCGGGCGTGCGCGAATCGCTGTACCCCCGCTCACTGCCGCGCGCGACCCGGCATCTGACCGTCAGCGTGTCGACGCTCGGCCCGCGGGCGGCGACGGTCGGCCTGGCGGCTCTCGTCGTCGATCGCGAGTACTCGGCCGCCGCCGTGAACGCCGCCCTGACCCGAGCCGCGTGAGCAGGAAAGGCGCCTGACTCCCCCCGAGTCGTCGGGATGCGATACCGTCGCACCTACCGCGGACCGAGCCGGGGGGAGCAGCCGTGAGGACGATCGTCGAGGTCGCGCCGCGCGAGCACATGACCCTCGCGAGAGCCGCACGCGGTACGCGCACCCGGACGACGCTGTGGACCGCCGGCCTCGCGATCGCCCTCATCGCCTCGGCCGTTCTCGCGATCGGGATCGGCCCGGTGCCGATCGCCCCGGGGGCGATCGTGCCCATCGTCAGCCACCACGTGTTCGGCTTCCCCGCCGAGCAGGCATGGACGTCCGCCGAGGAGGCGATCGTCTGGAATGTCCGCGTGCCGCGCGTGCTGCTGGGCATCGCCGTCGGTGCGGGCCTGGCACTGTGCGGCGCCGCGCTGCAGGCGATGGTGCGCAACATGCTCGCCGACCCGTACGTCCTCGGCATCTCGGGCGGTGCGTCGACGGGCGCCGCGGGGGCGATCCTCTTCGGCTTCGGTGCCGTGCTCGGCGAGTACGCACTGCCGGCGAGCGCGTTCCTCGGAGCGCTCGCCGCCTCACTCCTGGTGTACTTCATCGCGCGCACCGGCGGCGGCGTGACCTCGATCCGCCTCATGCTCGCGGGCGTCGCGGTGGGCTACGCCTTGTCAGCCGCGACGAGCTTCCTCATCTTCGCGTCGGACTCGGCCGAGGGCTCGCGATCGGTGATGTTCTGGCTCCTGGGCTCTCTCGCCCTGGCCCGATGGGATGCCGTCCTGGTCGTGGTGCTGGTCGTCGTGGCCGTGACCCTCGGGGCGCTCCTCGTGACGGGACGCCGGCTGGACGCGATCGCGGCGGGCGACGAGACGGCCCTCACGCTGGGCGTGGCGCCCGACCGCACCCGGGTGGTCCTGCTCGTGATGGTCTCGCTGTGCACCGGCGCCGTGGTCGCGGCGGCGGGAGCGATCGGGTTCGTCGGCCTCGTCGTCCCGCACCTCGCGCGACGGCTCGTCGGCTCGGTGCACTCCCGGATGCTGCCGGTCACGGCGCTCCTCGGATCGCTGTTCCTGGTGTGGGCGGATGCCCTCGCCCGCACTGTCATGCAGCCGCGCGAGCTGCCCATCGGCATCCTCACCGCCATCGTCGGCGCTCCCTTCCTGCTCGTCCTCGTCCGCCGCATGTACGCGCGACGACGCTGAACCGTCCGAGGAGAATCGTGCAACGCCCCCGTCGCCTGCTCGCCGCCGCCCTCACGCTGATCGTCGTCACCCTCGCCGGGTGCGCGCAGACATCGTCGCCACGGGCAGACGACGCCGCGCCGGGCGGCGGTACCCGCTACCCCCTCACCGTGACCAACTGCGGCGAGGACGTGGTCTTCGACGCTGCTCCCGAGCGCGTGATCCTGCTCGAGAGCGCACCGGTCACGATCCTCGACGGGCTCGGCGTGCTCGACCGCGTGGTCGCCCGCGCGGGGTCGTTCCCGAGCGGCTATTACGACGAGGACCTCACCGCCCGCATCGACGCGATCGACTCCCTCTCGGACGACATCGACACCTCGGGACACCTCACGATGTCCAGCGAAGTGGTCCTCGCCCACGAACCCGACCTCGCACTGGGCCTGCCCGAGGGCGTGACGCGCGAGGCCCTCCGCGACAGCGGGGTGAATGCGCTCATCCATCCGGTGTACTGCCCGTCAGGCGTCGGCGACGCGTCGTTCGACACGCTGTACGACCAGGTGCGGATGTACGGCCGGATCTTCGACCGGTCGGACGAGGCCGAGTCTGTGGTGCGTGAGCTGCAGGCTCGCGTCGCCGCGGTGGAGGCCGAGACGGCGGATGCCGCGCCCCGCTCGGCGGCGGTGCTCTATCCCTCGGTGGGCGGCGGTCCGCTCTACGCCTACGGGCGGGGATCGATGGCCCAGCCGCAGCTGACCGCGGCGGGGTTCGAGAACGTGTTCTCCGACACGGCGGAGCGCGTGTTCGAGGTGAGCGTCGAGGAGCTCATCGCGCGGGACCCCGACGTGCTCGTCCTCCTCCACCAGGGCGACGAGGACGGCGTGGCCGCCGCGATCGCGAGCCTGCCGGGGAGCGAGGCGCTGCGGGCACTCCGCGACGGCGACGTGCTGCCGCAGCTGTTCAACTTCACCGAGCCGCCCACACCGCTGTCGGTCACCGGGCTCGAGCTCATCGTGGAACGGTTCGGCTCATGATCTCGGCCGAGGGCGTGAGCCACGCCTACGATGGCACCGCCGTCCTACGCGACGTCGCACTGGCGGCCGCGGAGGGCGAGGTCGTCGGCCTGATCGGGCCGAACGGGAGCGGCAAGACCACGCTGTTGCGCACTCTCTACCGCGCGCTCACCCCCGACCGGGGCGACATCACCGTGGACGGTGCAAGGGTCGGCGCCTACTCGCCGCGCGCTCTGGCCCGCACGGTCGCGGTGGTGACCCAGGAAGCCCACGGCGAGCTGCCCCTCACCGTGGCGGACACCGTGCTGCTCGGGCGATCGCCGCATCAGGGTGCGCTGCAGCGCCAATCCGCGGCCGACGTCGACATCGCCGCCGACGCCCTGCGACGCGTGGGGGCCGAGCACCTGGCCGACCGCGACCTCGGTGACCTGTCCGGCGGCGAGCGGCAGCGGGTGCTCATCGCGCGGGCGCTGGCCCAGCAGGCGACGCACCTGTTGATGGACGAGCCCACGAATCACCTCGACATCCACTTTCAGCACGAGATCCTCGGGCTCGTGCGCGAACTGGCCGTGACGACGATCGTCGTGCTGCACGACCTCAACCTCGCCGCGCGGTACTGCGATCGTCTGGTGCTGCTCGACCGCGGGCGGGTCGTCGCCGCAGGTGACGCCGAAGCGGTGCTCGACGCGGCGGTGCTCGAGCCGGTCTACGGCATCCGCGTCGACGCCGTGCGCGCCGGCGACGGACGGCTGCAGCTGCTGTTCCGAGCCCCCTCCCACGGCGTGCCGCTCGCCCACGATCACACCGAGACCGACGATCACACTGAGACCCACGACCACACCGAGTCCCACGAGCACACCGAGGCCCACGAGCACACCGGCATCCCGGCGCCCGATCAGTCGGGTCGGGTCAATCCCCGGATGTAGGACGCGACGACGAGGGCGACCCACGTCGTGAGGATGTACGGCCACGTGTACGTCACGAGTCCCGCGCGGTGCATGAACAGCGTCACCAGCGCGGTCACCGCGACCCACGGCAGCGCATAGAGCCAGGACGCGGTCGAGCTCTTCAGGAACGTCACCGACAGCGCGATCGCCGTGAGCACTCCGGAGTAGTTCGCCAGGCCGTTGGCGATCTCGCTCCACGGCTCGCCCAGCGCCACGGCGACGAACGAGCCGACCACGCTGCCCATCAGGGCCGCGAGTCCCACGCGCCAGCCGGCGACGAACAGCGCCACGAGGATCAGCGCCCCGCAGAGCGGATCGTCGATGAGCACCACCTGCGACACGTTCGTGAGGATCGACAGCAGGAACGCCGGCACCGGATCATCAGGAAGATCGGATGCCGCAGCCGGCGCCGCGAGTGCGGTCGTGGTCAGCGAGATCACCGTCGCGACGATCACGAACGGAGCCGTCGTGTAGGGCAGGCGGTATCGCTTGAGGGGTGTGCGGGTGAACAGCACGTCGACGAGCCGCGTCACCGGCCCGGTGGCGAGGCCGCCGGCGAAGGCGAGCACGTACGACCACCACGCGTCGCCGCCGAGTGCGGCGAACACCGCGGCTCCGACGAGCGTGCCGCAGAAGGACTGCATGCCGGTGGAGATGTCGCCACGACGGTAGCCGACCGCGCGGCCGCCGAGCATGCCGCCGATCGCACCGAGCAGGGCCAGCAGTCCCATCCGCCAATCGGCGACGAAGAAGGCCGCGAGCACGAGCAGTCCGCTCACGAGGTTCTGCTGGAAGTAGATCTGCGACGACCCGCGTACCAGGCCGAACGCCCAGGTACGTCCGGTCCCGAGTGCGACGGTGCTCATCCCACGGTCCCCTTCCGGCTCACTTGCGGATCGCCGGCGCCGGCGATCCCGTGATCAGCTCGTGCATCGCCGCGGCCGCCGCCGTCGAGACCGCCGCGGAGGTCACGGTGTCGTCGCCGACGAACCGCAGCCACGCCCCGGCGTCGTGCGGCAGCACGCTGACTCCCGCGCGCGCCGCCTGATCCGGCGAATCGGCGAGCACCGCGCCGACGGCGTCGTGCAGGGCGTCGGCGACCTCTCGAGCCGGCACGCGCGGCGTGACCACGTACAGGCTCGAGACGACATCCCGGCCTCCCAGCACGGCGGGCCCGCCGACCCGCCCGTCGCGTGGCACGAGACGCACGCGGTCGAACGCGACCGGCAGGGCCCCGGGACCGGGCCGGGTCACCTCGAGGTCGCTCGCGAGCACCGCGTACGCGTGGCGCTCGCCCCGGCTGAGCCGGCCCGCATAGATGGTCTCTCCTACGATCAGGGTCGCGTCCGGATGGACGGTCGCGGCCGTGCGCTGGTAGAAGCGGGCATCGACGTAGGGGATGAGCGGGTCGGGCAGGTACTCGACGTACGCGCCGTCGCCGACCTCCAGATTCACCAGCGATGTCGCGTAGCCCGCTTCCATCCGGTACACCTTGGTGTGCGCCTGCGTCGTCACGTGGGCCGACGTGCCGGGCCCGAAGACGAGGTCGGTGCGGTGGCGATCGTTATGGAGGATGCCACCGCCCGCCGTCATCAGGTAGGTGTACGGCATGTCGGGCCGGGCTGCGTTGTAGTACAGCGGCTGCATGATCTGCAGCGGCGACTTCTGAAAGTGGTGCACGAGTTCGGTGCGACGTGCGTCGCCTGCGCCGCGCAGGGCGAACTCCAGCTCGAGGACGCCGACCTTGCCGGGACTGCCCACCGGCAGGGTGTGCGCTTCGGTGCCGTACCGCGCCACCTCCGACGGCACATGCGCCGGCTCGAAATGGGCCGGCTGCAGCCGAGGACCGCCGTACAGCGCAGGCGCGACCGTGACGCCGGCATCCGACGCCGTCAGCACCGGCGCGACCGCGCTCACGCGACCAGCTCACCCTTCGACGCGTGCCACACCGCCATGATCGTGTCGAACAGCTCGTGCACGCCCGTGCCGTCGAGCGAATTCGTGAGCACGACCGGCTTGCCGCCGCGCACCAGATGCGCGTCGCGCTCCATGACCCCGAGGTCGGTGCGCACGTACTGCGCGATGTCGATCTTGTTGATGACGAGGATGTCGCTCTCGGTGATGCCGGGACCGCGCTTGCGCGGCATCTTCTCTCCCTCCGAGGTGTCGAGCACGAAGACGAACACGTCCGCGAGCGCCGGAGAGAAGGTGAGCGTGAGGTTGTCGCCGCCGGACTCGTAGATCAGCGTGTCGATGTCGGGGAACCGCTCGAGCATCTCCTCACCCGCCGCCAGGTTCATGGTGGGGTCGTCCCGCACGGCGGTGTGCGGGCAGGCACCTGTCTCGACGCCCACGACGCGTTCCGGATCCAGGATGCCGGCGAGCTCGCGCCGTACGTGCTGCGCGTCCTCCTGGGTGTAGATGTCGTTCGTGATGACGCCGGGCGTCCGGCCCGCCGCCAGGAAGATGGGAACGAGGGCTTCGGTGAGCGCCGTCTTGCCCGAGCCGACGGGCCCGCCGATACCGACCCGCAGAACCTTTTCGCTCATGTCGCGATGCTTCCTCTCGTAGGGACGCCGGCGGTGCGCCGGCGCCGATCAGCTGGTGAAAAGGCGGGCCTCGGCGCGTTCGTGGCCCGCCGACATGATGTCGGCGACGGGGGCGAAACCGCCGATGTCGCGCAACGGCCGCGCGATCGCGTCCCGCGTGACCGTCTCGATGACGGGCTGCGCGCGGCGCAGCAGCACCTGCGCCCCTCGGTGATCGGTGAGCCGCAGTCGCAGCGCGGCTCCGACGAAGCTCACCGCGAACGCGAAGAGGTCGGATGCCACCGCCTCCACGATCGGCACGCGCGTGGCCGCGTAGCAGACGGCCGTGACCACCGGCTGGCACCCGGGCGACTCCTTCGCCTTCACGCGCTTCGCCCACGCGGCGATGTCGTCCGCACCCGGCCCGTCCGCGAACGCCTCGCTCGCGATGTCCGCCAGCTGGCGGCCGCTGCGAGTGCTGGCGACGCGCAGCTCGGCATTGAGCTTCGACGCGAACAGGATCCTGTCGACCTCGGCGACGGCATCCCAATCCCGCGCGCCGGCCGCTTCGTGTGCGCGCGCGAGCGCGGTGGCATCACCCGGCCCCACGGCCGACGTGAGCAGATCCGCGAGCAGGTCGCCGACGCCGGCTGGGCGGACCAGTCCTTGCTGGTGGAACCCCTCGAGACCGTGCGACATCGTGTAGAAGCCGCTCGGGAACGCCGAGTCGCTCAGCTGCAGGCTCACCAGCAGCCGGGCGACCGGCGACTCCTCGTGCGCTGCCGTCATGCGGTCAGACCAGGTAGAACAGCTGCGTCAGCGGCAGCGACTGGGCCGGCTCGATGTGAGCGGGCTCTCCGTCGACGGTGACCTTGTACGTCTCGGGATCGACCTCGATGACCGGCGCGGCGCTGTTGCGGACCATGTCGTCCTTGCCGATCGAGCGGGTTCCGGTCACCGGCAGGATGCGGCTCTTCAGCCCCAGCTGCTCGGGCACGCCCTTCTGGATCGAGGCCTTCGAGACGAACGTCGCGCGCGTCTGGTGCAGCGTCTGACCGAGCGCGCCGAACATCGGCCGGAAGTACACCGGCTGCGGCGTCGGCAGCGATGCGTTCGGATCGCCCATGAGCGCCCAGTTGATGAGCCCGCCCTTGATCACCATCTTCGGCTTGGCGCCGAACGTGTCGATCGGCCACAGCACGATGTCGGCCATCTTGCCCGGTTCGAGCGAGCCGACGTAGTCCGAGATCCCGTGTGTGATCGCGGGGTTGATCGTGACCTTGGCGAGGTAGCGCAGCACCCGGAAGTTGTCGTTGCCCTCCGCGTCCTCGGGCAGCTTGCCGCGCTTGTCCTTGCAGTGGTGCGCGGTCTGGAAGGCGCGGGTGACGGACTCGCCGATGCGTCCCATGGCCTGCGAGTCCGACGAGAACATCGAGATGATGCCGAGGTCGTGCAGCACGGTCTCGGCAGAGATGGTCTCGGCGCGCACGCGCGAGTCGGCGAACGCGACGTCTTCTGGACTGTCGTATGACAGGTGGTGGCACACCATCACCATGTCGAGCAGCTCGTCGATGGAATTGACGGTGTACGGCAGGGTGGGGTTGGTCGACGAGGGCAGCACGTTGCTCTGCCCGGCCATCTTGATGATGTCGGGCGCGTGCCCGCCGCCCGCGCCCTCGGTATGGAACGTGTGGATCGTGCGACCGTCGATCGCCGAGATGGTGTCTTCGACGAAGCCGGCCTCGTTGAGGCTGTCGGTGTGGATCGCGACCTGGACGTCATACTCGTCGGCGACGCGCAACGCCTGGTCGAGCGCGGCCGGCGTGCTCCCCCAGTCCTCGTGCACCTTGAGCCCACCGGCGCCTGCTTCGATCTGCTCGATCAGCGCCTGCGGGAGCGATCCGTTGCCCTTGCCGTGGATGCCGACGTTGACCGGCAGCTCGTCCCAGGCCTGCAGCATCCGGTGGATGTTCCATGCCCCCGGCGTGCACGTGGTGCCGTTCGTGCCGTCGGTCGGACCGGTGCCGCCGCCGAAGAGCGTGGTGATGCCGTTCGACAGCGCGGCGTATGCCTGCTGCGGCGAGATGAAGTGCACGTGCGGGTCCATCGCGCCGGCGGTGGCGATCAGGTGCTCGCCCGCGATGACCTCGGTGCCGGGGCCGACGACGAGCCTGGGGTCGACGCCGTGCTGGGTCTGCGGGTTGCCGGACTTGCCGATGCCGACGATGAGTCCGTCCTTGACGCCGATGTCGGCCTTGACGATTCCGATGATCGGGTCCATCACCACGGCGTTCGTGATGACGAGGTCGAGCGCACCCTGCGTCTGGCTGGCGAGAGGATCGGCGCCCATGCCGTCGCGGGCGGACTTGCCGCCGCCGTAGACGATCTCGTCGCCGTAGCTGTCGGCCGCGTAGTCCTTCTCGATCTCGATCACGAGATTCGTGTCGGCGAGCCGCACCTTGTCGCCGACTGTCGGCCCGAACAGGTCGGTGTACTGCTTGCGAGGGATGACGGCCATTTCAGCTGCTCGCCTTCGTCGTGTCGGATCCAGTTCCTGCGGCCGGCGCTGTGGTCGGCTCGCCGTTCTCGAAGCCCCGCTCGGTCAGCAGCCGCAGCGCGGCGGCACGGGTCTGCGCGGAGTCGAGCCCGCCGTTGACCAGTCCGTTGAAGCCGACCACCCGACGTGCGCCGGCGAAGTCGACGAGGGTCACCTCCTTGGTCTCGCCCGGTTCGAACCGCACGCCCGTGCCGGCGGGGATGTCGAGATGCATCCCCCACGCCTGCTCGCGTGAGAACCGCATCGCGGGGTTGACCTCGAAGAAGTGGAAGTGCGAGCCCACCTGCACCGGCCGGTCGCCGGTGTTCGTGACTCGCAGCGTGGCCGACGCGCGGCCTCGGTTGATCTCGATGGCGTCGTCACCGTGCAGATACTTCGGCCTTCTGCTGACCATGATGTTCCTTCTTCCGGCTGCCGGTTCAGTGCTGAAGCTGGTGGTGCTCGTGCGGGTGGTGCTCGTGCGGATGTCCGTGGGTGTGCGCCGCGCCGTCCGCGTGGGTGTGGGGGTGCGGATGGGAATGCGAGTGGCCGTGGCCCTGGCTCTCCTCGAAGGCGTGGGAGTGCGCGTAACCGTGACCGTGGTCCGCGGCAAGGCCCTGGTCGATGCCGTCGCTCCCCGCGGCGAGCGCGGTCAGCGCATCAGCGACGCGGGTGCGGACCACGCGCCGGACGGCGCTGTGGCTCATGAGCGGAGCGAGGTCTTCGGCATCCGTCACCGGCAGGCTCTCTGCGAAGCCGGCGGGAACCGCGGCGACGCGCGTCGCACCGAGCCGGCGCAGCCGCTGCACCGCACCCGACAGCGTGTCGGCGTCGTCGGCGATCGCCACGGCGACCTCGGGCAGCGCGCCGTGCGCAGCGACCAGGTAGGCGATGCGATGCAGCTCGGCTTCGTCGAACGTGTTCGAACGCGGCGCCACGATCAGCAGCGCGGTGTCGATGTCGACCGACCGCGCGCGGTTGGCAGCGGTGCGCAACCAGGCGATGAGATGGTCGGGCTGTCCGAACGGCGCCGCGAGCGCGAGACGACCCGGATGCCGCGGCGCGAGCCATTTGAGCGTCTTCGCGGTGTCGGCGACCATCGTCGGGTTGCGGCCGAAGGTCATCGGCAGCACCACGACTGTCTCGCCGTCGTCGAGGAACGCGGTGAGGGCGTTGTGCAGTCCGCGGCCGGGCGCCGCCACGCTCACACGCTCGCCGACGTCTTCGAACCGGACGAGGTCGGCGCCATCGGAGCTCTCATGCCCGCCGACGAGGACCACGCGCACGGCGGTGGCTGGGCCCACGGCTCAGCCGCCGATGGGGTCGTGGCACGACACGAGCTTCGTGCCGTCCGGGAAGGTGGCCTCCACCTGCAGCAGCGTGATGCGCTCGCGCACACCGTCCATGCACTCGTCGACCGTGACGATCGTCTTGCCCAGCTCCATGCACTCCGCGACGGTCTTGCCGTCGCGCGCACCTTCGAGGATCGCCTCGGTCACGAGCGCCTGCGCTTCGCTGACGTTCAGTTTGGTGCCGCGATCCCTGCGGCGTCGCGCCAGCTCCGCGACCTGATAGACGAGCAGTTTGTCGATCTCGCGCGGAGACAGATCCATGTCAACTCCTGCATCATGGGTCCCGGCCACCCCGAACGGGACTCCCCACGAGTCATACTGGCATGGCCGTCGCATGTCTGGCGAGGCATGGACCGCAAGTTTTTTCCAGGTTCATCTGGACTCGACGACCTGCGAGGCGGGATGTGCCGTCGTCATCGCCGCGACCGTCCCCGGCCGGATGGCCTCGATGAGCGACAGCAGCGCCTGATTCAGCCGCACCACGAGAAGCACGCAGCGGCGTGCGGCATCCGAGGTGCCGGGCCCGGAGACATCCAGCTGCTCGGCCTGCTGGAGCCGCAGCGGGAGCTCCCCCGACAACACCGCCTCGACGGCGGCGAAGTTGTCGGACGTCGCGAGCGCGAGCCGAGGCAGGTCGACGCCCGCAATCGCATCGGTGTCGAGATCCCGCAGTTGTGCCCAGGCGCGACGCTCGTAGTACAGCACCGACCACAGCGCGGTCAGCTGGGCCTCGATGCCGCGGCGGCGCAGCGAGCCCGGGTTGCGGCGCACCGGCCGGGCGAGCGTCTCGAGGGCGGTGAGATCTTGGACGGCGCCGTGGATGCGAACGCCCGAGTCGCCCCGCGCGGGTGTGCCGTCCGCCCTTTTCGCGAACAGCTCGTCCGCCACTGAGCGGGCGGCGCCCACGACGGCGCCCATGCCCTGACGCAGCCGGACCCTGGTGCGAGTGGGAAGGATGACGGCCGAGACCACGACCGCGACGATCGCGCCGATCGCGGTCTCGACGACGCGCACCTGGATGGTCTCGACGCTGAGCGTGCCGAGCACGTCGTACATCGTCGCCAGCAGCATCGTCTGCCAGAACACCGTCCACACCGAGGCGATGGGACGCAGGAACGCGATGAAGAAGGCGCTCGCGATCAGCAGCGGGAAGGCGACGGCCGGGGAATGGCCGGCGAGGATCGCGAGCCCGAAAGCGACCGTCGCGCCGGCGAGCGTGGCGAGCACCCGCTGCACGGCCTTGGTCCTGGTCTCGCCGTCCGAACCGCTCAGCACCGAGAACGCCGGCATCGCGGCCCAGTACTGGTGGCTCGTCGACACGAAGCTTCCCAGCAGGAGCGCGAGCCCGGTGGAGATGCCCGCCTGGACCGCAAGCCGTCCGGACGCGACGGTCGGCCGCCCCTTGCCCGCGGTCGTCGGAGCGCCGCCGGCCGCGGCGGCCGCGGCATCCGGATACTCGGTGCTCTCTTCGACGGCGGCCTCCGCGTGGTGGCCCACGTCGTGGAGCCGATCGACAGCGGCCCGCAGCTCGGCGATCGCCGCACGGGTGCGGCGGGCGTCGACCGGCCAGCCGGCCGGAGATGGCGCGTCGGCCAGAGGCGGAGGCGGCGAGGCCGGAGGCGCGTCACGACCGGGACGAGGCAGGTACGAGGCGAGATGAGTCTGCGCGTCGGCGAGCTCGCCCGACAGGGTCGCCCGCTGATCGATCGTGAGGGCGACGCCGCCGACGACCGGGACGAGCGCGGCGAGGTTCTCGGCCGCGAGCTGCACGTCGAAGATCCTCACGCGCAGCGCCAGCGCGCGGTCGGCAGGCAGTCCGGGAGTGACCGCGCCATCCAGGCGCCCGGCGGTCACTTCGGCCGCCGCCTGCAGCGACGCCAGCTCGTGCCGCAGGATGCGCACCAGCCGTGGGTCGTGACGCCCCGACGACACGAGATCGAGCATCGTGCCCAGGAGCGACCCGGTGCGCTCGCTGACCGCGGCGATGCCGCTGCTCAGCCGGCGGTGCAGCGAGGGTCCGGGCAGCAGATTCGCCGCCCAGCTGCACACCAGGCCGACTCCGGCCGCGACGAGTCCCGCCCACAGGTTCGCGACGCCGAGCCCCAGCATCAGGCTGAAGTAGAACGCGATGAACCCGAGCTGCCCGAGACCGCCGGCGCGGGTGCCGTACCGTCGCAGCCACACGGCGGCCGCCGCGACGAGCGCGATCGCGACCACCGTCACGACGGGGTCTCGCGGCAGCAGCGAACCCAGCGCCACCCCCGCCGCCGTCGGCACGATCGCGACGATCCCGAGCCAGCGGCGTGTGCCCGCAGGCGCGCCGACCGCGGCGGGAGACGCGAACAGCGCGATCAGCCCCGCGAGCACGGCCCCGTAGACGGGCTTCGATCCGGTCAGCTGCGCGAGAGGGACGACGACGGCGACGGCGACGGCGACCGCCGCGAGGGTCCGTGCGGCGCCGCTCAGTCGCACGAAGCCGGGGTCGACGAACAGTGCGCGCCGTCTCATCCACGACGTGAGGCGGCGGCGCGGCGACGGTTCCCGCACGCGCGCGGCCGGCGCGACGTCTGCGGGCAGCAGCTCATATGCGCCGCCGTCGACCGCCGCGGTCCGGCGGTAGATCGGCTGGTAGTCGAGGTCGCGCGCCACCGCCGCCAGCAGCGCCTGCGCCTGGAACTCGAACGGCAGCCAGGCCGTGTAGCGCTCGTGCGCATCGGCGCGATCGATCGCGGCATCCGATCGCGTCAGCTGGGCCATGCGCCGATCCACCGTGAGGAAGCGCACGACCCAGGGATCGAGGGGCGCGCTCGTGCCGGGGCCGGAGAAGGCGTCGACGATCTGGTCGAACTCCGACCGCGAGACCGGCGCGGGAGTCGGTTCTGGCGACAGCCGCAGAGCCTGCTCCAGACGCGCGCGGAAGTCCTCGAACACGTCGGTGAGCCGCACGACGCCGGGCTCGGTGGACGGGTCGCTCCCCGTCGGAAGACCCCAGCGGAGCGCGCCGATGACGCCGGAAGTCATGTAGAGCGAGAACGGGAGCGAGAACTGGTCGCGGCCGCTCTGGAAGTAGTACGCCGCCCGGTTCTGTGCCAGGCCGTCGGCGTACGCGCTGAGCGATCCGAGGATCGAGTCCAGCTGCCCATCGAGCCAGCGCGACCGTCCGTCCAGGAAGAAGGGGGTGAGCGAATCGATCGGGTCGGTGATACCCCGGCCCGCCCGGAAGAAGTTGGCGGACAGCGACTGCAGCGACTGGATCACGCCGTACACGCTGCCCAGGAACGTGATGATGAACGAGAGCATCACCACGGCCATCATCGCCTCGGCGACCGTGATGAGGTTCATCCAGGCGACGCTCGGTCCGATGTTGTCCACGCCGACCGTCGCGAACTGCCCGAGGCTCAGATAGAGCGCGCCGAGGAAGTCCGGGGCGACGCCGGTCGAGGTCGTGATCGCGCCGCTGATCCCCATCGCCCCGAGATAGACGAACGCGAACCCGAAGACGACTCCTGCGACCCACCACAGGATCGTGATGAGGATCAGGATGCCGGTGACCTGGCGCAGCACGAGCGGCCGCCACCGGCGTCCCACCCGCCGGGTCACCGCGCGCAGCAGCACCCACTGCCCGCGCACGAGACGGTCGACGAACACACCCGACTGGTCGTAGTTGAGCACCGCGAGGAAAGCGTCGAGGAGCGTGACACCCAGCAGCAGCACCCCGACGACGATCCAGACGACGTCCATGGCGCATACCCTAGCGGCGCCACTAGCATGAGCGCGGGCGCATACGACCTTGGGGGGCCACGCCATGAGCGCGACGATCGCGACAACTGAGTCCACACATGTCCGGGAGCGGGTCGCCCGAATCTGGTTCGGCACGATCGCGGTCGTCGTCGCGATCGCGCTCGTCATCCAGATCGTGCTGATCCTGACCGGCGGCCAGGACGCCAATTCCGGCGCGAACGCGACCGGCCCGATCGGGACGCGTCTCGTGCGCCTCTTCAGCTTCTTCACGATCCAGAGCAACCTGTTCGTGCTCGGCACGTCGATCGCCCTGGCGCTCAACATCTTCCGGGACGGCAAGCTCTGGCGGGTGCTGCGCTTCGATGCCCTGCTCGGGATCATCATCACCGGGCTGGTCTACGAGACGATCCTCGCGCCGCTCGTCGACCCGCAGGGATGGGCGCTCGTCGCGACGATCGGCTTCCACTACATCTCGCCGTGGGCGACCCTCATCGGCTGGCTCATCTTCGGTCCGCGCCCGCGCATGACGTGGTCGACCACCGCCTACGCGTTCATCTGGCCGCTGCTGTGGCTGGTGTACACGTTCATCCACGGCGCCGTCACCGGGTGGTACCCGTATCCGTTCCTCGACGTCACGACCATCGGCTTCGCCGAGTCGGTCCGCAACTCGGCGATCGTCCTGGTGATCGGCATCATGATCGCGGTCGTGCTGACCTTCCTCGACCACCATCTGCCGTCGCTGGTGCGCGACCGCGACGCCGGCGCGGGCACGAAGGGCACTTCAGGCCTCGGTTGACAGCCCTCAGCGCAGTCGGGCCCGGGCGAAATCCCCGAACTCGGCGAGCGCGCGACGCGCCTCTGCCAGCACGGCGTTCCACAGCGGGAAGGCGTGGATCATCCGAGGGAACACGTGAAACCGGACGTCCGCCCCGGCGAGGGCCGCGGCCCGGACCAGCCGGACGGCGTCGTCGAGCAGTGTCTCGTCGGTGCCCACGTGCACCAGCGTCGGCGGCAGCCCGGCGAGATCGGCGAACAGCGGCGACACCCGGGGATCGTCTCGCGCGACATCCGGCGGCACGTACGCCGTCGCGAGCTCTTCGAGGTACGGGCGGTGCAGGAGGGCATCGACGGCGTCGTTGTCGTCGATGGACGCCCCCGAGAGGGTCAGGTCGGTCCACGGCGACACGAGCCACAGCCCCGCGGGTCCGGAACGTCCGGAACGCACGAGCCGTTGCCAGAGCGCCAGGCTCAACCCGCCACCCGCGCTGTCGCCGCCGACGATGATCTCGTCCGGCCGGTGCCCCTCTGCCAGAAGCCACTCCCAGGCCGTCGCCGCGTCGTCGGTCGCCGCCGGGAACGGATGCTCCGGTGCGAGGCGGTAGTCCACCGCCAGGGTCGGCAGACCGGCCGCGCGGCCCGCCTCGGCCGCCATCGTCCGGTGGCTGGCGAGGGAACCCGAGCAGTAGCCTCCGCCGTGCAGGAACAGCAGCACCCCCGCCGTTCCGACACCGGGTGCGCGGGACCACTCCGCAGGCACGCCACCCGCATCGACCGTCTCGAGCTCGATGTCGTCGGCGAGCGGCCATGCCCCGCCGACCTCGGCGATCCGCGCTCTGCGCTCGAGCCACCCGACCGGGCGCGCCTTCGCTCCGAGCATCGCCCGCACGGTCTCGATGCCGTCGTCCCCCATGGGTGCCATGAGCGTGAGGCTAGCTGCCTCGTCGAACGAGGGCTATCCCTCGGCGGATCCGATCAGGCCTCTGCCACCTCGAGCACGACGTCAGCCGGCTCCGCTTCTCGCTCGCGGCGAGTCGCCGCGACGTAGCCCCAGAGGAAGACGAAGCCGGCCACGGGCAGCAGGATGTCGGTGTACAGGATGCTGCCCGCGTTGCCCTGCGCCTGGTTGCCGGCCGTGGCGATCTGGTAGATGTGTCCACCCGCTGCTCCCCACAGGAACAGGGCCGGGCCGAGGAGGGCGGCGAGCTTGACCATCCAGCCCTGGCGCCGCGGGAACGCCAGGAATCCGACGGCGGCGAAGCCCAGGCTGGCGAATGCGACCTCGAGCTGGAAGGGGCTCTGATCCCAGCCGATGATCTCGGCGGTCAAGTCGCCGAACACACTGTGCATCACGAAGTTGTAGAGGTAGCTGATCCCGACCGACAGCAGCAGGAAGTGGTTGAGAAGCTTCTCCCAGACGTCTGCGGCGGTCAGCCTGCCGCGGCGGCGCCGGGTGCGCAGCATCCCGATTCCCGCCGTCAGCAGCCCCAGCAGGAACAGCGTGACGGTCAAGTTCGACAGCACGAGCGTGATGGCGCCCTCGATGACGGCTTACATGGACGTTCCTTCCAGACAGCTCCCCCGGTGCGATCTGCGTCGCGCTTGCACTGTACTGGGCGGCAGGCCGCGCCGGCGGGATCGTCAGACGAGCGTCGCGAGTCGTTCCGCTGCCGCAGGCGACACCAGCGGCGGCCTGCCGTGCTGCGGAACGAGCTGTCCCCCGGAAACCAGACCCGCGTTCCGCCGTGCGAGCGTCTCGGCCATCCGGGTGCGCCACAGCCGGACCTCGTCGGCGCGCTCGGGACGGCGGGCCAGGTCGTGCCGTTCATACGGGTCGGTGTCGAGATCGAAGAGCTGCTCGCCCGGGGCACCGTCCGCGTGCCGCGGGAACCAGATGTACTTCCAGCGGCCGTCCGTCAGATACTGCATCTCCTGGGAAGCGTCGTAGCAGATCGAATGCTCACCATGGACGCGTTCGCGCCACGCCACGTCCTCGTTCCGGATGAGCGGCAGAAGACTGCGGCCTTCCATCTCGGGCCGATCCTCGAGGCCGCACGCGTCGAGGATGGTCGGCATCACGTCTTGCAGGCACACCGGCGAATCAGCGGTGCGCGCATCGCCCCGGGCGCGAAGGGCAGCCGGCAGGCGCACGATGAGCGGCACATGAGCGGAGCCCTCGTATGCGTACGTCTTGCGCCAGAGGTGATGGTCGCCCAGCATGTCGCCGTGGTCGGAGGTGAAGACGATCAACGTCTCGGCGTCGAGTCCGCGGTCCCGCAGGAATCGCATCAGCCGCCCGATCTGGTGATCGATGTGCTCGACGAGCCCCGCGTAGCCGGCCCGCGCTCGACGGATCTCGTCGCCCGAGCGACGCCCTCGCCAGGCGTTCACGTCGGCGGCCTCGGGACCGCCGACATCGTGCACCGACGCCCAGGGGCCCACCGCGGCATCGGGGATGGCACCCGCCCTCGCGCGCTCGGCATTGTGCTCGTAGTAGAACGCCGGCGGGTCGTACGGGGAGTGCGGCCGCGCGAACGACGTCATCAGGAAGAACGGCCTGGTCGGATCGCGGCGTTCGAGGAACCGGATGGACTCGGTCACGGTCCAGGTCGTGGGATGCAGATGTTCGGGCGCGTGGAACGGCCGTGACATCCACGAGTTGAAGTCGAGTCCGTGGTCTGCCTGGCGCACGTCCGCCGGCGCGTTCCGTTCGAACCACGCGGTGTAGTCCGAGACGAAGCGCTCGTCCTGCACCCGCAGCGACTCGTCGATGACGGTCTCGTGGAATCCGTATCGCGCTCGCTGCGGGGTGAAGTGCATCTTGCCCACGCCGAACGTCTGGTAGCCCGCCCGCGCCAGCACCTCGGGCAAGGTGTCGGTGAGGCCTGCCAGCGGCGGCTGTCCGGCGCCCATGCCCAGGATGCCGGTGCTCCACGGATCGCGGCCGGTGAGCAGCGACGCCCGCGCCGCGGTGCACGAGGGCGTGGACGAGTACGCACGCCGGAAGAGCGTTCCGGCTGCCGCGAGGTGATCGAGATTCGCGGTCTGGACGAACCCGCCGTCGCACGACAGCGTGTCCCAGCGCTGCTGGTCGGTGACGATCAGGATCACGTTCGGGCGGCTGCTCATGGATCGCTCCGGCGGTTGGCTCTCAGTATCCGATGCTGTTCAGGACCCGTGCCGCTGCGTCGAGCGGGTCGCTCCCCGACTCGTCGGCGCTCCCGCGGGCAGCGCGCCAGGATTCCTCGATCTCGACGATGCGCCGCCGGAGGACCGCCTCGTCCGGCTCACCGCCGCGGTCGATCGCCTCGGTGAGCCAGTCGGTCCACGCGGCCCACCGCGGCACGTAGAGGTCCCGGATGAGCCCGGCCCAGTGCCGGCCCGAATAATCGTGCAGACCGCTCGTCTGGTGCCCCCACACCGAGACCAGGCTCCGCGCGTCACGCTCCATGACGTCCTGTTCGTCCGGGGTGTCGCCCCACGAGCGAGCCTCCGAGACCCATGTCGACACGCGGGAGTCGGGGCGTGTGGCCACAAGCGCATCGAGGGCGAGCAGATCGGCGCGCAGGCGCTCGGCGTGACCGCGCGCTGCGTCTGCGTCGCGGGCCGCGTATGCGGCGAGGACGCCGCGGATGTGCTGCCGCGCCTGCTGTGCCAGCACATGTCCGGTGAGCTCGACGACGTCGCGCTCGAGCGGCTCTCGCTGCGGTGAGCGGTCGCCGAGTCCGATGAGGAGGCGAGCGGCGCGGGCGATCGACGGCAGGTCGCCGAGCACGGCGGGGTCGTTCTCGGCATCGATGTTCGCCGACATCCGTGCCGGCTCCGGCAGAGCTTCGCCGGCGAGGCGCTGGCCGGCGAAGGGAGCGGCGGCACTCCACGGCCGGGCGATGACCGGCGACGGGATCGAGCGGGTGCGCCCAGGACCGTAGAGCGTGTCGCCGAGGAGGCGCCACGCCTCACGGGCGTCGTCGTCGTCGAGTCCGTAGCGCTGCCGCGCGAAGTCCGCGAGCCATGCGTCGGCGTCGCGCGGACCCCACACCAGGTCGGCGGCGGCCTCGTAGAAGACGGTGTTGTTCTCGATCGCCTCGGGCGCGAGGCCGACGCCCTCCAGACGCTCCGGTCGCAGCTCGGCGAGTTCCGACATGTCGCGCGCGAGCCCACGCACGTCGCCGAAGAGTGCGAAGCGCCCGCCGAAGTTGTGCACAGCCGTCCAGATCCAGCGCCGCCCGTGCATGCCCTCACGCCACATCGGAGCGTGCTCGCCCCACAGGTCGATCAGAAGCAACCGGTCGTGCGGCACCGCGGAGAGGTAGGCGGCCACCCGCTCGGGCGTCCAGAACCCGCGGTGGTAGTGGAAGGGCCAGCCCTGCAGCAGCCACGTCGCGGTCGGGTGCACCGCCGCGAGCGCCTGATGGATGCCGCGGCCCGCCGCCGCGAGGGCGGCGGGGTCGCCGGACGGCGGGAGCGACTCGATGTACGGGTCGACGGCGAAGACCGGATCGGCTCCGGGATCACCCAGGAGTTCGCGCTGGACCTCGAGGAAGGTTCGCATCAGTGCCGTGTACTCGGCCGACGACGGGTCGAGCATGGGAGTGCGCCACCCCTGCCACTCGATGTCCGCGGCAGCCGCGCCGGCGATCGCCGCGGGGACGTGCCCGCCCGTCGCGGGGAGGACCGGCGTCATGCCGTACTCGCGTGCCCGCGCGAGGATCCTCCGCGCCAGGTCGAGCCGGCGCTCCGCCCAGCGCGCCGGGAGCGGTCCGCCGAAGTCGTGCATGCCGCCCATCGACATCCACGGCACGTGCGGCGCACTGCCGATCCAGGCCGCAGCCTCGTTCTCGTCGACGCCCGCGCGCCGGAGCGTCTCGTGCAGCACGACCTCGTAGGCGGTGAGCACGAGCGGATGCGTCACCCCGTGCAGCGCCATCCAGTCCAGCTCGCGCTCCCACCGGTCCCAGTCCCAGAAGGGCGTCGAGTACCCGTGCGTGACCACGTTCAAGTGGTAGCGGATCGCGAACGGCGTACGCAGGGTCGTCCTCGGGGCATCGGGCCACCCATCCCACGCCGGCTCGAGTCGCGGTGTCTCCCACGTGATGCGGCGGCCCTGGGAGCGCAGGTACGCGGCCAGCGCGCTCGCGGCGGCGACGAGGTCCGTCCCCTGGAGGGTGAGGATCCCGCCCGATGCGTCGAAGGCGGCAGCGGCGGCAGCATCCGTCCGGCTCTCGTGCGGCTCGATCCGTACGCCCCTCGCATCGCCCCCCATCCGCGAGATGAGGCCGCGCAGCGCGTCGGCGAAGGCGGGCTCGGTCATGACACGGTCGGCCTCTCGTGGGCGGGCACGGGCGCATCGGCGATGCCGAGCTGCGCGACCCACGCCGCGAAATCGATCCGCCCGGCCGTCAGCCGGGACTCCTCCGCCGCGAAGGCGATGAGGTGGCTGTCGAGCGCGGTCTCGAACGACAGCTCGCCCTCGCCCACCGTGCCGTCGCGCAGCGCGTCGACGAACTCCGACATCAGGGCCGCGTCACCACCCGCATGGCCGGCGTGATCGCCGAGGTCGGCGTTCGGCATGAGCACCCGCACGGTATGCCGCTCGTGGTTCATCGGTGGCTTGACCTCCACGTCGTGTGCCGCCAGGGGCAGCCCCTCGGGCAGCGATGCCGTGGGAGAGAACAGGTCGACCACGATCTCGCCGCTCTCCATGTGGCCCGTCAGCTGCCCCGCCGAGCCCGTGATCGTGACGTTGCGCGTGTTCTCGGCCGTGAACGCCGACGCGGTGAGCGTCGCGGTCACGCCGCCCGGGAACATCATCGAGGTCTGCTGGTGGTCGGCCACGTCGTTGTCGCTGCGGAAGACGCAGCGCCCGTAGTCCCCGGTCCGCAGCGCGGCGAGCCGGCCGCTCGGCGAGATGTCGGCGCCGAGGAGATGCACCGGGTGGCCTGTGACGTCGGCGAGGGCGTCCACGTAGTAGCGCGGTGCGAAGAAGGGGCAGCTGGCGGCGACCGGGCATCCGTCGAGGCAGAACTCCGGCGCGCCCGGAGGCGCGTTCTCGGCGCGGAACCAGGTCAGCTCGCCGATGCTGTACACGCTCACCGGCGCGGCACCGGCGATCCAGCGGATGAGGTCGAGGTCGTGCGACGTCTTGGTCAGCACCATCGCGCTCGAGGTGGCCGTGTTGCGCCAGTTTCCGCGCACGTACGAGTGGGCGAAGTGCCAGAACCCGATGTTCTCGCGCACCTCGATCGTCATCGTGCGCCCGATCGCGCCCGAGTCGACGATGCGCTTGACCGAGCGCCAGAACGGCGTGAAGCGCAGCACATGGCCGACAGCCAGGCGCGAAGCCGTGCGGCGCGCGTGGCCGGCCAGACGTGCCAGCTCGGAAAGAGTCGGCGCGGCGGGCTTCTCGAGCAGGAACGGGACGCCCGCGTCGGCGACGGCCGTCGCGACGTCGACGTGCAGCGCGTCCGGCACCGCGATGATGACGCCGTCGGCGGCGAGCGCGCCCAGGTCGGCGACCGCGTCGCGCCAGTCGCCGTATTCGGCGGCGCCGCCCGCTTCCGCCGCCAGCGCCGATCGGCGCACCGGCGAGACATCGGCCACTGCGACGATCGTGGCGCGGTCCGGGTGCTCGATCGCCCAGCGGCCGTAGGCGTCGCGGCCTCGTCCGCCCGCGCCGATCACGACGAGGCGCTGCGGTCGGGTCATTTCTCGGCTCCTGCGGTGAGTCCGTCGACGAGGTAGCGCTGCGCGATGAAGAACAGCACGACCACCGGCGCGGTGACGGCGAGCGCGCCGGCCAGCAGCACGGTCACGGGGACGTTGAAGTCGGCCAGCTGTGAGATGCCGAGCGGCGCGGTCCACAGTGCACGGTCCTGCACGAGGAACAGAAGCGCGTAGAAGTACTCGTTCCACGCGATCATGAAGACGTAGACCGCGGTCGCCACGACGCCGGGGAGCGCGACGGGAAGCACGACGCTGCGCAGCATCTGCCACAGCGACGCGCCGTCGACGATCGCGGCCTCTTCGATGCTCTCGGGCAGCGCCTGGAAGTAGTTGCGCAACATGTAGATCGACACCGGGACGGTCGTTGCGACGTAGACCAGGAACAGTCCCACCAGCGATCCGGTCAGACCGGCCTTGGCCAGCAGCACGAACAGCGGCACCGACAGCACGATCCCGGGGAAGAGGTAGACCCCGAGGATGATCGCGTTGACGACGCCCCTGCCGAGGTACCGCAGCCGGGCAGCGGCGTACGCGCCCAGGATCGACACGACGATCGACAGGACGATGGTGCACAGCGCCACCACGAGCGAGTTGATGACGAACCGGCCCAGCCCGAACCCGCCCTGCTCGGGATCGAGCATCGCCGTCGTGTACGCCGAGAAGTCGATCTCGCCCAGCGACGGAATGAGGTTCAGCGGCTCCTGCACGATCGCGTTGAACGGGCGGAGCGACAGCAGGAAGCCGTACAGCACCGGCCCGAGCGCGAAGATCAGCGCCAGCGCGATGAACACGAACCGCCCGGCGGTGGATACCGGATGCGGCCGGAGCGAAGAGCGGCGGCGGCTCATTCGACATCCACCTTTCTCCGCGAGAGCGCGACGTAGACGGCCAGGAGCGAGACGAGCACGACGGACATGAGCAGGCCGTACGCGGCCGCGCTGCCGATGTCGGCCCTGGTCACCAGCTCGGTGTAGACCTTGAGCGCCATGACCTGCGTGCCCCCGGCGCCCTCGGTGAGCAGATACACCTCGCTGAAGCTCTGGAACGTCCAGATGAACCTCAGCAGGCACAGCAGCAGGATCACGCCCTTCAGTTGCGGCATCACGATGCGGCCGAGGATCTGCCTCCCGTTCGCCCCGTCGAGGGCGGCGGCCTCCTCGATGCTGGGCGAGACCCCCTGCAGTCGGGCCGTGATGAACAGGAACGACAGGGGCGCCGACGTCCAGATCTCGAAGACCACGACCACCAGCAGCGACAGCGGGATCGGGATGCCCCACACCTGCGCGGTCGTGGTGTTCAGGAAGCCGATCGACTGCTCCCAGCCGAGCACCTCGCGACCGAACGCGTTGACCAGTCCGTACTGCGGATTGAGCATCGTCTGCCAGATCGTCACGGCGGCGATGATCGGCAGCACGTACGGCACGAGGAGCAGAGCCCGGACGATGCCCCGGCCCCGGAACGGACGCCGCAGGGCCAGGGCCAGTGCGAGTCCGACCCCGACGGAGCCGACCATCGTGAGCGACGCGTAGAGCAGCGTCGTGCCCAGTGCCTGCCAGAAGGACGGGTTGCTCAGCGCACGACGGAAGTTGTCGAGCGTCCATTCGATCGGCTCCGTCCCCAGACGCGGGATGTCGACCAGCCGGATCTCGCTGAAGGCGAAGACCACGACGAGGATCAGGGGGATGATCGAGGCCAGCACCACGACGACGAGCGTGGGTGTCGTCAGGAGCAGCCCGTTGCGGTTGTCCCGCTGGGAGCGGCTGAGAGGCCGCCCCCAGCGGTGACGCGTGACGGCGTTGCTCACAGGCCCGCCTGAACCTCCTCGACGGCCGCCTTCATCGCGGCTGTCACGTCGGCCGCGGGCACGCCGTTGTAGAGCTGTTCGATCTGACCGGCGAGCACGCCCTGGCTGGAGACGAGTCCGGCGAGCGTCGCGTCGGGCGTTCCCATGCCCCACAGCGAGACGGCGTTGATGCCCTCTTCCATCTCGCTCACGAACTCCTCGCCGTAGATCTCCACCGAGGTGAGCTCGTGTGCCGGTCCGATGCCCAGGCCGCCCCACGCCTCGATGAACTCGGTCGGGTTGTCGGCGGTGCCGTTGCGCAGCGGGATGCGGCCCTCCGTCGCCACCGCGAGGGTGTCGACGTAGCCGGCGTCCAGCACGTACTCGATGTACTGCTGGGCGGCCTCGACGTTGGCACCGGTCGGGATGCCGTAGCTGAGGATGGCGCCGAACTGCGCCGGGTCGTCTTCGCCCAGAACGGTCACGAACTCGGTGTTCTCCGCCAGGAAGGCCGGCTGCTCGGCGCACTCGGGGCACGTCGCGGGCGTCGCCTCGTCCAGGCCGGCCAGTTCGTCCAGGATGTGGGTGGAGAACAGCAGCATCGCGGCGTCGCCGTTCATGTACGCGGCGCGAGCGCTCGTGACATCGAAGTCACCGGCCACCGACGAGTTGCGCAGGCGCAGGAACTGCTCGGCGGCGTCGGTGCAGGCATCCGAATCGATGACGACCTCGCCGTCGGTGACGAGCTCGCAGCCGGCGCTGTGGAAGATCGACTGGATCCCCTCGGTCGCTGACGCCGTCCCCGCCTGGGTGCCGAAGGCCAGCCCCGTGATGCCCAGCTCCTCCTTGATCGTCGTGGCGGCGTCGGCCAGTTCCTCGACGGTGGTGGGAACCTCCACGCCCGCCTGCTCGAGCAGGTCGCTGCGGTAGGCGATCACATGGGTCCAGCCGTCGCTGGGCACCGCCGAGATCTCACCGTCGATCGTGACGGCCTCGATGGCGTGCTCGTTGAAGGTGTCGATGCCGAGCGCATCCACGGTCGCGGTGGCTGCTTCGGTGTCGAGCAGGCCCTGGGAGCTCCAGGCGCCCGTCTGCGGCGACGCGTGCAGGATGACATCGGGCACGTCGCCGGTGGCGGATCCCGTCACCAGCGCCTGGTCCTGATCCGCTCCCGCCATCGGGACGACCTCGACCTCGATGCCGGTCTCTTCGGTGAATGCGGCGGCGACCGCTTCCTGGGCGGCGAGTCGCTCGGGCGTGGTCTGCGGAGTCCAGAAGACCACGCTCTGGTCTTCGGCCGAAGGCTCGCCGCCGCCGCCCCCGCCGTTCGTATCGGCGGAACAGCCGGCCAGCAGGCCGAGCGCGGCTATCGCCGCGAGGGGGGCCGCGATGCGCGCGGTGGACGATCGGGTCATATGCATCACTCCTCATCTTCGTGGCGACGAGCGCCGGAACGGGGGCGAGACCGGCGCAGCGTCGGTGCTCTCGCGGTGCTGCGATCCTGCCCGTTTGCGAGCAAACTCGATGAGATCGGGCCGGAGAATGCAACAAAGCACCTATCTTGACGCTACTCCTGAATGTATGGTGCATTGCGTGGACGACCTCGACCTGCGCATCACCGGCGCGCTCCTCGCCAATCCGCGCGCCACGAACGCGCAGATCAGCGAGGCCGTCTTCACGTCCGAGGCGACCGCGTCCCGGAGAGTCGCACGCCTGGTGCGAGACGGCACCGCGCGGGTGATCGGCGTGCTCGACGGCGAGGCGACGGGGCGATCGCGGTCGCTGTTCGTGCGACTGCGCTGCCGGCCCGGCGAAGCGCACCGGTCGGCGCAGCGGCTGGCGACCTGGCCGGAGTGCGGATCGGTGAAGCTGCTCACCGGAAGCGTCGACTGCATCGCCGAGATCAGCTACACCTCGAACGACCATCTGCTGGCGATCACGCTCGAGCAGCTGCCGGCGCTCGACGGCGTGCTGGCCGTGTGGAGCAACCAGGTCATCCGGCGCTTCGCGACGCCGCACAGCTGGCTGCCCGATCTGCTGCCTCCCGACGTCGTGGAGCAGCTGCGGGCTCAGCGCCTCGACCCGTGGAGCGACCCGCTGCCCGACAGCCGCGTCAAGACCGACGCCCTCGACGAGCGCATCGCCGCCGCCCTCGCCTCCGACGGCCGGCTCGGGTGGCAGCGCCTCGGAGAGCTGTGCGATGCGAGCCCTGTCACGGTGCGGCGGCGCGCGGAGGCGATGATGTCGTCGGGCGCGCTCCGCATGCGCACGGTGGTCGAGCCGGAACGCATCGGACTGACGGTGAACGCGTTCGTCGCTCTGAGCGTGAACCCGACGCAGCTGAGCCGCGCCGGCGAGCTGCTGGCACAGCATCCGTCGATGCTGATGATCTCGGCGACGACCGGAGACCGCAACCTCTGCGGCGAGGTCGCGCTGACCTCGGACGCGGCGCTGTACGGCTTCATCTCCGAGACGATCGGGGGACTGCCCGGGCTGCAGCACGCCGACGTCGCCGTCGCCCTGCATTCGCTCAAGCGCGCCGGACGCACCCGCGAGCTCGCCGCCGTCGGCTGACGAGCCCGCGAGGCTCAGACCGTGAGGCTCAGACCGTGAGGCCGCGGAGCACCCCGTCCTGGGCGCCGACGATGAGCTGCTCGCCCACCACGACGGGAGTGGCGAACGTGTTGGCGGTGAACAGCTGCCGGTCCACCGCCACCGCGCCGGCGACGGGATCGATCGCGGCGAGCAGCCCGCCCACCGACACCAGCCACGCGGTGCCATCGCGCGGGTCGAGCGCCGGGCCGGCGTTCACCACCCGCGGCACCGCCTGCGCACTCCAGCGCGGAGCGCCTGTCGCGGGGTCGACGACGCTCACGACGCCCCACTCCGTCGTCAGCAGCAGACCGCCGTCGGGAAGCATCAGGCTGGGGGCGAAGATGTGGCTGCCGGCGACGCGCCAGAGCTCGGCGCCCGTCGCGGGGTCGACGGCGATGGCGTGCGTCACGGTGCTGATGAGCACCGCCCCGGTCGGAAGCACCTCGATCCAGTCGTCCCACGGACCGTAGATGAGCTGCCGGTACGAGTCCGGCCGCTCGTTGGTGAGGAACGACCACAGCGGCGCGCCGGTCGCGAGATCGTAGGCGTATGCGCGACCGTCGCCGGCGCCGACGAAGACGCGCGCGCCGTCGCTGGCAGCACGACCCGCGGTGCGCACCGGGACGGATGCCTCCCACAGCGTGCGCCCGTGCGCATCGAGGCTTCGGAGCCGGTCCTCCGCGGCGATCAGGATGCGGTCGCCCTCGCCCGTGGCGATGACCGCGGGCGTCGACATCACCGGCTTGTCGAAGCGGCTGATCCAGGAGACGTCGCCGGTGCGGGCGTCGAGCGCCGTGAGGCGGTGGTCGGCGCCGGGCACGCAGACCAGGGCGCCGTCGGTGGTGAACGCGGCTCCGCGGTGCGCGGGTCCGAGGTCGGCCGCCCACCGGCGACGGTGGCGCGAGGCGCCTTCGACCTCGATCGCCACGACGCGGCCCGAGGTCGACGTGGCGACGACCGTGCCCTCGTGCGCGGCGAGCGCGCCCTGCAGCTGTCCCCCGATCGCCAGCTCCCACGCGGGCCGAGCGCGCGTCGCACCGCGGCGGTCGATCTCGGTCGTGTCGTAGCGGCGTCCGCCCGCGGCATCCGTCGCCCGCACCTGCACGCGATGCACTCCTGCGGCGAGGGTGCTCGCGTCGAGGTCGCCATGCCACGAGGCTCCCCGCGGCGACAGCGGGGTCCATACGCCGTCGTCGACCGCGCCGAACACCGCCTGGGGGTGCACACGCGCCTCGACGGCGCCGGCGTCGTGGCCGGCGACCGCCGTCAGCGCGATGGCCGCGTCGCCCGGTCGCGCGGCGATGCGGATCGGGTCCTCGCCCGCGGGCGGTGCATCGAGGGGCATCTCGCCGATGAGCTGCACGGTCGCCGCGTCCGCGTCGGTCGCGCCGAGGGTGACCTGCTCGACGAGCAGACGGCGACCGTCGCCGTCGTCGACCTGCGTGACGCGCAGGTAGAAGGGTCCGCTGCGGGTGGCGACCGCGGCGACCTGCGTCAGCCCGTTGAAGCGGTCGATCTCGTTGCGGTGGATGTGACCGGCGAAGATGCCCCGCACCGGGTAGGGATCGATCGTTCGAAGGAACGCGTCGGCGTCGTTGACGTAGTAGTTGCGTCCTGCCAGGGGATAGTGCAGGAACATGACCGTGGGCGTGTCGCCCACGTCATCGAGGTCTTCGCGGAGCCGCTCGAGATCGTCCCCGAACAGGCCGGGCTCCTGCAGCGCCTGGGTCGGGTCGAGCGCGACGAAGTGCACCCCACCGGCATCGAAGCTGTAGCTCGTCGGCCCGAACCAGCGCTGGAAGCGCTCGCGCGCGCTCGTGTCCCACCGGATCTCGTGATTGCCGGGCGCGTGCCGCACCCGATCCCACAGTCCGTCCGGAATCGCGGCACGGTAGGCCGCGAACTCCTCGTCGCTGCCGTAGTCGGTGATGTCACCGCAGTGCAGCACGAACTGCGGCTGCTCGGCATCGACGGCGGCGAAGACCCGGCGCAGGTTCTCCATTCGCGCCGCCTCTTCCGGGTTCGCGTGTGTGTCGGTGAGCACGACGAATCTCAGCGCGGCATCCCCTGCGCCACGCGGCGCCGCGACCGCACCACCCGGCCACGGTCCCCAGCCGGTGCCGCCGAGCCCGAGCCCGACCCCGATCGCCGAGAGACCGAGGAACCCGCGGCGGCTGAGCCCCGCACCTCGCCCTGCCGCGTCTGCCGCATCCGCCATGTGCCACTCCTCACGTCGTGCCTACGACGAGCACACAATCCGGATGCCGCGGCCCCGGCCAAGCGCCACGCGCCGAATTGCGAGGGATCGACACGGGCAGCGGTCGTGGCGCAAGAAACCGTCGACCCTTCGAGGACCTCCGGCCGGTGTGGCGGATTCCCCGCACGCGAGGGGCCGCGATGGGTGATTCCTTGCACGCGGCGAGGAGGCTGTTGCCTGCGCGGCCTCCCCGCCGTCAGCGTCGAAGGCAGTCGGCTCCCGGGCACGCCGGGGCCCCGCCGCCGACTCGCGAGAGGAACCGAAGATGCGCTCCACCGCCAGATTCCGCCACCCCGCCCGCCTCGCCGCCGCGCTGCTCGCCGTCGCGGCGCTCAGCGCCGGAGCGCTCCCGGCCGCTGCTCGAGGCGACGCTTCCGCCGAGGCCGCATCGGCGCCCCCGCCCGCGGAGCACGTCGTCTTCATCGCCCTCGACGGCTTCGACGTCGAGTACCTCGACCGCGCTCCGATGCCGAACCTCGAGGCGCTCGCCAAGCGGGGAAGCCTGAGCGTCTCGACGGGAGTGATGACCTCCATCACCAACCCCTCGTGGTCTTCGATCGCCACCGGCGCGTGGCCGGCGACCCACGGCAACACCGCTTTCTGGTTCGACACGGCCACCGGCGTGGCACGCAGCTCCCAGCGGGATCTCGCCGTGCCCACGATCGCGCAGGCGATCCGCGAACAGGGCGGCACCGTGATGTCGGCCCAGTGGTTCATCCTGCAGAACTACGGCGTGACCTTCGGCGACGCGAACGGCCTGTACACCCAGCCGGGCGGGGACTGCGCCCGGCGAGCCGACGATGCGATCGCCGTGATCAACGGACAGCCCGTGATGAGCGGCGGAGTGCCGGTGCAGACGGCGGGCGTGCCCGACCTGATCGCGGTGTACTGCGATCGCCTGGACGCCCTCGGCCACGCCGACGGCGCAGAGGCGGAGGGGATGCCGGCGGCCCTGGCCGAGGTGGATGCCCAGATCGGCCGGCTCGTGCAGGCGACGAAGGACGCCGGCATCTACGGACGCACCGCTTTCGTCGTGACCGGCGACCACGGCATGGGCACCTTCACGCAAGGGATGCGCGACGAGCTCCTCGCCGCGATCGAGGCGGCCGGCTACGACGCCGAGATGCTCTCCTCCGGTCAGGCGCCTCAGCCCGAGACCGACGCGGTCGTCGTGGTGGGCGGAGTGGGCTCGCTGCATCTCGTCGGCGCAGCGGCCGGCGATGCCGTGGCCGCTGCCGCGATCGAGACGGCGGTGTCGGCGCTCCCGCACGTCGCCGCGGTGTACGACAAGTCGGAACAGCAGGCGATGCACATGTCGGCCAAGCACGGCGAGCTCGTGATCGAGCCCGAGGCGGGGTGGTCGCTCGGAGCGACACCGGCCGACCCCGCCGGGGCGCACGGCACGACGCGGGAGCTGCACGTGCCGCTCGTGATCGCCGGAGCCGGCGTGCGTCCGCATGCCGCCCCGCAGGACCCGCGTCACATCGACGTCGCCCCGACGATCGCGGCTCTCCTCGGATTCGAGGGTCCGGCGGGCGCTGACGGGCGTGTGCTCACGGAGTCGATTCGCTCGCGGTGACGGGTCGGGGCTCGCCGGCGGCCGGCGGTGCGGCCGCCAGCGAGGACGCCTCGACTTTCTCCCGCACGAGTTCGGCCCAGCGGCGGTAGCCGATCGCGGAGGGATGGAAGCCGTCGGCGGCGAAGAAGTCGGGCCCGACCTGATCGTCTGCCGACGGCATCCACTCCGCATCCTCTCGAGTCGCGCACACCTGCCGAGCCACCTCGTCCAGCGCCTGCCCGGACTCGGCGAGGTGACGCCGGAGGGTGCGCGGCAGCGACGGGAACGAAGCGAACGGGGGTGTGCCGACCACGATCGTCCGCCCGGACCGAAGCGCGAGGAGGTCGAGGATCGCGGTCAGGTCCGCACGCCACTCGGCCGCCGACCGCCCGCTCAGCACGTCGTTGGCGCCGGCGAGCAGCACCACCAGGTCGTATCGCGGGCCGAGCTGCGGTATCAGCCGATGCCGGATGCGCCGTGCGGTCGCGCCGAACTGTCCGACGACGCTCCACAGCACCGCCCGTCCCGTCGATTCGGCGAGGCCGTGCGCCAGCGCGCCGGCGAATCCGTCCTGATGGACCGCGACACCGGCGCCTGCCGCCGTGGACTCTCCCACCACGGCGATTCGCAGCGGCTCGGCGAGCGAATCGCCGACAAGACCCGACGCCGGCCCGCCGGCGGGCGGCAGGAGGTGGATCGTGCGGCGCACCCACCAGCCCTGCGCGGCGACGACGAGCGGACGGAGAGGATTCATGAGGGTCCTTGCCTTCGCGGGGACCCGGGATCGCCGCGCCACCACAGCCAGAGCTCACCGAACAGCACGTTGGTGCCCAGCCCGAGCCAGAAGCCCAGGGCGAAGGTGTCGACGATCGTGATGTCGGTGAGCGCGACGAAGAGGCCGATCCACAGGCGGATCGTGCCCACGCCCAGCCCGACGGCGAACGCGCGGATCATCCACCGCCGGTGGACCCGCACGTTCCCCGACCGGATGGCGGCGAATGCGACGAGCAGCGAGACCAGGAACCACGAGCCGAACACGGCTGTGGCCAGCGACTGGAACGTCCCGCCGAACGAGAACGGCACGCCGAACGCGAGTGCGAACATGCCGCTGACGATGCCGGCGGGAAGGATGATGCGACCCACGAGCCGGTGCACGCGGATGTGCCGCTGACGAAACCCTCGCCATAGCTGCAGCGGAGCGCCGAGCAGATAGAGCACGCCCGGCACGATGTGCAGATACGCCAGCCATGGCGCCGCGACGTATCGCGCCTCGAACGCGTCCGGATCAGGATGCTCCGCACCGAGGAGCAGCGGAAGGTCGGTGGCGGCCCGCAGCGACGCGAACACCAGGACCACCACGATCAGGACGGCGATGCCGACCCATGCAGCGGCCATCGCGGTGCGTTCGAACGCGCCCTGCGCTGCGGCATCCGTCTTCACTGGGTCTCCATCGTCACATCGGATCCAGCACAGTCACACCGGATCCAGCACGGTCATACCGGATCCAGCCGCTTCGCCGCTCGGCGGAGCATGCCTCGCACGATCGCCGCATGCGCCATCCGCACCGGCACCAGATACAACCGGCCGAGCAGGTTGTGCACTTCGACGTACGTCACGACGTCTACAGTGTGGCGCGTCCGGCGCACGGACGCCCGGAAATCGAGATGCCGATCGTCGCTGCCGACGAGCACCTCGTCCCCGGTCCGAGCCAGGACGCGAAAGCTGTCGCGCGAGGACGGCCGCAGCCCCACCAGCGCCACCAGGCGGTCGCGCACCGCCAGCACGGCGGTCATCGTCGCCGAGGGCTCGTGGAAGAGCACGGTCGTCCACACCGCGGGGTCCGTGGACGCATGCGCCGTCACCGGCTGACGCTGACGGCTCGTCCAGTCCCCGCGGATGGCGGAGGCGCGCAGCAGAGCGGTGCGCCACGCGGGCGCCGAGTACGCGCGGGCGGGTCGCGGCGCCACGCGCGCCCCGCGCCTACGAGACGGATCGGTCCGCATGGCCCGGCGAAGGCGTCGAAGCCATCGCCTCGGGTCGGACCGCGGAGCGGGCGGCCACTCGCGCCTGGAGCCACCACAGCGGAGCGGGAGCGACGATCTCGATCGTCGCGACCACGACGAACAGGGGCGCCGGCCAACCATGCGTGGCGAAGGTGACCCACCGTGCCACGCCCGAAGCGAACAGGACGATGCACACCATGCGGAACTCGGCCGTCGCGGTGTGCGCCCGCGCGGCGAGCATCCACAGGTAGACACCGACCGCGAGCCACCATACGGACAGGAACCGGAATTCCTGAGCGAGGTCCGGCGCGATCACGCTGTCGCCTCCCGAGAGCAGCTCGGGGCCGAAGACGACGCACGCCAGACCTGTGGCGACGGCGTTCAGCGCGAACAGCCGGATGAGGATCCGCAGCGTTCTCGCCGCTGGTCCTGGAGGAGTCATCGATGGTTCTCCGTTCGAGTCGCGAGGGGTCGTGGACCCGGGCGCGTCGCGCGGTGCACGGCGACGATGCCGCCGCTCAGATCGCGATGCTCGACGTTCCGCCATCCGTTGTGCCCGATGAGTGCGGCGAGTTCGCGCTGGTCTGGCCAGTCCAGGACGGTGTCGGCGAGGTAGTGGTACGCGGCCGGATCCGACGAGGCGAGACGACCCAGCAACGGCAGGATCGTGCGGACGAACCGTCGGTGCCCCGCGCGCAGCAGCGGCGATGTGGGCGTGGAGAATTCACACACCACCAGGCGCCCGCCCGGGCGGCAGACCCGGGCCATCTCGCGCAGCGCACGCGGCGGGTCCGCGATGTTGCGCAGCCCGAAAGAGATCGTGACCGTGTCGAACGTCTCGTCCTCGAACGGCAGCTCGAGCGCGTCCGCGGCGGCGAAGTCGAGGCTCGGATGCCGACGGCGCCCGACCTCGAGCATGCGGGGCGCGGGATCCGACGCGAGCACGCGGGCTCCGGCCCGTGCCAGCGGGACCGACGACGCGCCGGTGCCGGCGGCCACGTCCAGGATCCACTGTCCGGGGCGAGGGTCGATCGCCGACGTGGTGGCCCGTCGCCACCGACCGACGTAGCCCCCGGTCATGAGCACGTTGAGCAGGTCGTAGCGGGGCGCCACGCGGTCGAACATGGCGGCGACGGCGTCCGGCTGCTTGTCGAGGCCGGGACGCACGCCTGGCCGCGCCGCGGTCTGCGGTGCCGCCACCGTCGTGGGTGCGGTCACGATGCGACGGGTTCGAGGCGCCTGTCGGCGGCGGCAGCGCGGTCGAGTCGCTTCGCGCGGAACGCGGCGGCCACCAGCAGGCCCGCCGCCACGAGCACGATCAGGCCCTGCCCGAAACCGACACCGGAGAGCACGTTGTCGACGATCGTCCAGCCTCCCAGCGCCCACCCGATGAACGCGGGAGGCGTGATGCCTCGCCGCGCGAGCCAGAGGACGACGAAGCCGACCACGATGAGTGCCGGGCCGAAGCTGTTGATGCTCAGCCAGTACGCGCTCAGCGCGGGCCCCATGGTGAACAGGCTGTCGTCCCAGAGCCCACCTGTGAGCCACGTGCCGGCGTGCTCCCCGGCTCCGAGGACCGTGAGCGCGCCGACGGTGTGCGCCGTTCCGAACAGCACGATGAGCCATCCTGCCCACGTGATCATGAGATCTCCTTCTGCCGACGGGCCGAGGTGTGCCGTGTCATGGTCATCCCGGCGTTATACGATGCCGAATAGTTTGAATGTACACCGGTTGTACGCTGCCGCACAACCGGTCGATCGAAGGGGTTGGAATGGGCTCGTTGCGGACACCACGCGAGAAGTGGATCGAGGAGGGCCTGCGCGTTCTCGCCGAGCAGGGCGTGGACGCGGTGCGCGTCGAGGTGCTCGCGCGGGCGCTGGGTGTGACGAAGGGCGGCTTCTACGGATACTTCGACGATCGCGACGCTCTGCTGGCGGCGATGCTCGACGCGTGGGAGCGCGAAAGCGTCGACGACGTGCTCGAGCGCGCACGCAAGGCGGAGGGCGACATCGTGGACCAGGCCCGCATCGCCGGTCAGCTGACATTCTCGAACGACCGGCTGCTGCCGATCGACCTCGCCGTGCGCGCGTGGGCGCGCCGCGACCCGGTCGTCGCCGAGCGTCTCCACACGGTCGACAACCGGCGGATGCAAGTGCTCCGGGAGGCGATCAGCAGCTACTGCCCGGACCCGGACGAGGTCGAGGCTCGGAGCCTCGCCGCCTTCTGTCTCGCCATCGGGCGCCATCTCATCGCCGCCGACCACGCCGGCCGTACCCGCAACCAGGTCCTCGCCGACGCGGCGACGCTCATCCTCGGTCGCGCCACTGGTCCCGCCGCGCCATGAGCGCCGGCACCCTTCGCGGCACGCTAGATGCGCGTCAGTGGGTGATGCGGCTCCGGGGGCAGGTCGACGCGGATGGATGCGCCCGGCTGGACCCGTCCTGACCGCGAGACGATCCCCATGACACCTGCGAGGCGGACGACGTTCCCGTCGTCGTCGCGCCGCACGACGTGCTTCAGCAGGCCCTCGCGGAAGTCGTTGATCTGCTGACAGGGATTGCGCAGACCGGTCACGGTGATGACGGCATCCCCGATCGTCAGCCGCGTGCCGACCGGCAGCTCCAGCAGCTCGACGCCGCGCGTGGTGATGTTCTCGCCCAGTTCGCCGGGGGCGACGTCGTACCCCGCCCCGCGCAGATCGTCGAAGAGCTCGGAATGGATCAGGTGCACCTGGCGCATGTTCGGCTGAGAGGGATCGGCCGCGACCCGGGACCGGTGCTTCACGGTGGCGCCGAAGTGGGCGTCACCCTCGACTCCCAGACCCTCCACAAGGTCGACGAAGGGCTGCGACCGCTTGCTGAAGTCGTGGGACCCGCTGCGATGGACGCCGACGACCTCCTGGACGAGGGGGCTCACGATGTCATCCGTCTCGGTCTGCGTCACGAGCCCACGCTATTATCCGGACACGTATAGACGCAACGCGACTCATCGCGCAACGCTGCCGATCGCGGCGAGGGCGGCGGCGACCGAGTCGGCGATGGGGGTGGTGGCGCGACCCAGCAGCCGGCGCAGATCACCGTTCGCGTGGGCGAGCTCGCCGCGGGAGATGGCGCTGTCGGCCTCGACGAGCTGAGTCGCGTCGGCCGCATCGACGCCCTGCCCGACCATGAACGCGTGGTACTCGGCCGGCGTGAGATGCGGGGAGGCGATGGGCCTGCCGGTCTGACGCGAGATCTCGTCGGCGAGGTCGGCGAGCGTGAAGGCGCTGTCTCCGCTCAGTTCGTAGATCGCGTCCGGTTCGACCGGGCCCGTCAGGATGACCGCCGCCGCCTCGGCGTAGTCGGCGCGCGCCGCCGCGGCGATGCGACCCGGGCCGGCGCTGCCGAAGACCTGCCCGACCTCGAGGATGGCGTCGAGGTGGCCGGTGTAGTTCTCGTTGTACCAGCCGTTGCGAAGGAAGGCATAGGGCACACCCGCCCGCCGCACCGCCTCCTCGGTGGCGTGATGGTCACGGCCGATCGAATAGGTGGCCGCCGGCGCGGCCAGCACGCTGGTGTAGGCGAGGAGTTCGACCTCCGCCGCCTTCGCCGCGCCGATCACGGTGGTGTGCTGGAAGGTGTGACGCGCACCCGCACTGTCGGAGGAGATGAGGAGCACCCGGTCGCCCGGCGCGAAGGCATCACGGAAGGTCCCGGGCTCGTCATAGTCGGCGATGTGGACTCTCACGCCTCTGTCGGCCAGTGGCGTGGCCTTCGCGGAGTCTCGCGCGACGGCCGTGATGAACCCGGCGGGAACCCGGCGCAGCAGCGCCTCGATGACGAGGGAGCCGAGCTTGCCGGTCGCTCCGGTGACGGCTATGGCCATGGCATTCCTCCTGACGATCCGAGATTTGCGCATCTGCGCAAATCCGAGCGTAGAACTGATTGCGCAAGCGCGCAACTCGGGGATGGGGAGCCGCTGGCCTATCGTGATCGCCATGGGAAACCGCGAGGCGCTCCTCGCCGGCGCCAAGCGCTGTCTCTACGAGCGCGGGTACACACGCCCGACGTCACGCGAGATCGCCGACGCCGCCGGCGTGAGCATGGGAGCGATCAGCTACCACTTCGGATCGAGGGAGGCTCTCCTCAACGAAGCGCTCATCGAGGCGATGCTGGAGTGGGGGGCAGAGGTCGACGCCGCCGTCGCCGCGGTCTCGCAGGAGGGGCCGGCGGGCGGACACTTCGAGACCGTCTGGTCGCGCATCGTCGACTCGATGGTCGCGCACCCGGGATTGTGGGCGGCGACGCTCGAGGCCTTCTCGCGCACCGACCACCCCGCGGAGGTGCGCACCCAGCTGTCGGCCGCGCTCGCCCGCGCGCGCGTCGGGCTGGCCCGGCTCCTCCACCCCACCGGACTCAGCGAAGACGAGGAGTGGAAGCTGGGATCGATCTACCAGGCGCTGCTCTCCGGCCTCGCGCTCCAATGGCTGCTCGACGCCGACCGGTCGCTCTCGGGGCCAGACCTCGCGGATGCCTTGCGCGTGATGGCCGCGAGGATCTCCTGACCGTCGTTCGACCGACCCTGCCGTCCGCGCGGCTCACTCGCGCCGGTGGGCGCCCGGCGTGACACCGAACGCCCGCCGGAACACGTCGATGAAGGCGCTCGTCGAAGACCACCCGCACGCGTGAGCGGTCGCGGTGACCGATGCACCCGACGCGAGCATCTTCAGGGCGTGGAAGAGGCGCAACTGGGTCCGCCACTGGGGGAACGTCATGCCCAATTGCGACCGGAATCGACGAGACAGCGTCCGCTCGCTCACGCTCACGTCGGCGGCCAGTTCAGCGAGGCTTCGCGAGTCGGACGGGTCGGCGTGCATCGCCCGGCATACCCGGGCGAGCGTCTCGTCCGCCGGCGAGGGCAGCCGGATCGGCTCCAGCGGCGAGCCCCGCAACTGGTCGAGCAGCACGGCGTGAAGCCGCCTGCTCTCCGGCGTGGAGGCCGTCGCGTCCGCGGTCCGCTCCCGCAGCAACTCGCGAAGGAGCGGAGACACCGCCAGAACCGCCGGCGAGTCCAGGTGCAGCGGATTGTCCGACAGCGGCAGGCCGAGCATGTGCACGGTCAGGCGGCCGTGAGCGCGCCATGAGTGCGCCGTGCCGGCCGGGATCCAGATCGCGCGCGTGGCCGGCGCGAACCACGTGCCGACATCGGTGATCACCTCGAGGACGCCCGAATCGGCGAAGAGGATCTGATGATCGTCGTGTGTGTGCACGTCCGTCGTCTGACGCGGGGCGACGTTCCGGCGCTCGGTGGGCGCGGCCGGCCGATGGCGGATCTTCGACACAAGTCGGCACTATATCGGAAGCCGTCAGGCCTGCGGAGAACGACGATGGCAGGATGCCGCATCCGCTCCCTCGCCGGCGCCGGACCCCGATCGCCCTGCTCTCGATCAGCCACGCCTTCGTCGACGTCTACCAGGGTGCCGTCGCCGCGCTCGTGCCGTTCTTCGTGCTCGAGCGGGAGTACACCTACGCGGCCGCGGCGACGATCGTGCTCGCAGCATCCCTCCTCTCCTCGGTCGTCCAGCCGATCTTCGGCGCCGTGATCGACCGACGGCCGATGCGCTTGTTTCTGCCGGCGTCCACGCTGGTCGCGGGAGCCGGTATCGCCCTGGCCGGCGTGGGCGACGTCTACGTCTTCACCGTGATCGCCGTCGGCATCTCGGGCTTCGGGGTCGCGGCATACCACCCGGCGGCCGCCGTCGCTGTCCGGGCCGTCAGTCCGTCCGATCCGAGGGCGATGAGCTGGTTCTCACTCGGCGGCAACGTCGGGTTCGCCCTGGCGCCGCTCCTCGTCGTCGGCGTCATGTCGCTCGGCGGACTGGAGGCGTCCCCTCTCCTCGCCGTGCCAGCTGTCGCCGGGGCGGTCGTGTGCCTCCTCGCCCTGCGAACGCCGGCCAGCAGCCGGCCGCGCCAGGAGGCCCCGGGCGAGCAGCCGCCGCCGAATGACTGGGGCTCCTTCGGCCGGCTGACCGCCGCGGTGATGTGCCGATCCGTCGTCTTCGTCGGGTTGTCGGCATTCGTCGCCCTCTATGTCGCGGAACGCACGGGCGACGGCGCCGTCGGCGGAGCGGTCGCGCTGTTCATCCTCTACGCCGGCGGCGCCGCCGGCACCCTGCTCGGCGGCTACCTCGCCGCGCGGTGGCCACGGATAGCCATCGTGCGCTGGTCGTACGCGGCGACGATCGTCGCGGTCGCCGGCATCGTGTGGGTGCCCGGACCCGCGATCTACGTCTTCGTCGCCCTCGCCTCGGCCGGACTCTATGTGCCGTTCTCGCTGCACGTGACCCTGGCACAGGACTACCTCCCTCAGCGCGTCGGAACGGCGAGCGGGGTGACGCTGGGGCTCACCGTGAGCGTCGGCGGCCTGGCCACCCCCCTCTTCGGCTGGATCGCCGACACGACGACCCTGCAGATCGGCTTGGTCCCCCTGATCGGGATGCCGGCGATCGGTCTCCTCTTCCTCCACCGGCTCGTCGAGCCGATGCCTCCCAGGCGTGAGGCCGTGCTGTCAGAGGTCACGAAGCGGTGACGGCGAAGTGCGCTACCGTCGCAGACACGGATGAGAGGGCGGAACCCCGTGAGCGGTGAGGCACAGCCCGAGAGCGAGCAGCCGGTCGTGGATGAGATCGTCGCGGTCTACGCTCTGGACGGCCGACTCACCGAGACCGCGCCGCGATCGGTCGTGCGCGCACGGAACCTGCGTCATGCCTGCGTCGCCGTGGTGGTCCGCAACGGTTCCGGCGAGGTCTACCTGCACCGGCGCACCGAGACCAAAGACGTCTACCCCGGTCACTACGACGTGATGGCGGGGGGCGTGCTGCAGCCGGGCGAGACCCCCATGAACGCGGCGCTGCGCGAGGTCGAGGAAGAGCTCGGCGTGACAGGTGTCGCGCTCCTCCCGCTCGGCGAGGCCGAGTACGAAGACGACGTGGCCCGGTATCACGCGTTCGGGTACCTCGCCGACTACGACGGCCCGATCCGCTGGCAGCCCGAGGAGGTCGCGTGGGGAGCGTGGGTGGCGCTCGATGAGCTGCGGGCGATGATCGCGGACCCGAGTCGTCGCTTCGCGCCCGACACGCTCGCGCTGCTGGAGAAGTGGATGCCGGCGGTCGCGGCATCCCGCTGACAGCCGCTCTCGGCGGCTATGCCCTGGCGAGTTCGGCCTCGTAGGCCGCGCGCAGCTCGCCGAATGCCGACGGCTCTCCCGGCGGGCGGGGGATGCCGAGGTGCTGCTCGCGCAGCTCGTCCATGAAGCGGTCCCAGAACTCCGGCCCGCCACGTTCGAGCAGCTCGGCGCGGACCGAGAGCTCGCGGCTGACCGGGAGATGCCGGCGGCCCCATGCCCCCAGATGAGCCAGCACGGGCACCAGCTGGATCGCCGGCTCGGTCAGGCTGTACAGCACCTTCTGCTTGTGGCTCGGGTCGGGTGCGCGCGAGATCATGCCGAGACTCACCAGCCGCTGAAGGCGGTCTGCGAGCACGTTCGAGGCGATCCCTTCGTCGGATTTCGCGAGCAGCTCGTTGAAGTGCCGGCGATTGCCGAACATCATGTCGCGGATCACGATGAGGGACCATCGGTCTCCGAACACCTCCAGCGAGAGGTTGATCGGGCACCCTGAACGGTGATCCATGCCGGCCTCCTTCGAAACAACCACTTGCAGTCTACAACTGGTCTGAGCTAGCCTGCCAACCAGTTGCAATCGACAACCAGTTGAAGGGATCAGATCATGGGCATCGTGTTCAGCGACCTCGCCGTCTCGGCCGACGGCTTCGCCACCGGACTCAACCAGCGCGAAGAGGCGCCGTTCGGAGACGTCGACGAGAACTGGCTGCACGGCTGGATGTTCCACGCGCAGGAGGAGAACAAGGCAGAAGTCGACGCGATCCTCGACTCCGGAGCGACCATCATGGGCCGCAACATGTTCGGCCCCGTCCGAGGCGAGTGGGACCGCGACTGGCGCGGCTGGTGGGGACCCAACCCGCCCTACCACGGCCCGGTGTTCGTCCTCACCCACTACGCGCACGACCCGATCCAGATGGAGGGCGGGACGACCTTCCACTTCGTCACCGACGGCATCCACGCCGCGATGGAACAGGCCCGCGCCGCTGCCGGCGACGGCAACATCTCCGTCGCGGGCGGACCCACGACGGTGAACGAATACCTCGCCGCCGGGCTCATCGACGAGCTGCGGCTTCATGTCACTGCTTGCGTGGTGGGCGCCGGCGAACGCGTGTTCGACGGAGTCCCGCCACAGCAGCTCGAGCGTGTCTCGGTGCGCCCGACGTCGCTCGTGACACACATGGTCTACCGGCCCGTGCGACCTTGACCGGGGTCAGCCCCGCGACGCAATGGCGTCGCGGGGCTTTCTTGCACTCATCGGAAGGATGTAATCCGATCTGATATTGCCCTCGCTCTCCATATCTCCGGTCGAGCCGGTGCGCGCCAACGCGCGATCTTCCACGCCTTTCACATCATCAGATCGGATCAGGCGCCGAGCCGGGTGGCTTCGGTTCGCCGGATCGTGACATCTCCGCGCCACATCCCCAGCCTTGACGGCGTCGTTTGTTGTCGCTACCTTCAAATTGGATCGGATCGGATCCAGTCGACGGCGATACCAGGGAGTGCGATGACGGACTACACCGAGATCGAGAAGCTGTACGCGGGACTCCGCGTCTCGGATGTCAGGGACGGCATGGACTGGGTCGGCCTGTTCAGCAAGGGCAGCGTTCACCGCGACATCCGCCCGCTCTATGAAGGCGCGCGCCTCTGCGGGCCGGCCCTGACGGTGCGCCTCGTCGCCACGCACGAGCAGGCCCCTCCCAGGACCCCGGACGAGTACACGGCATGGGCCTACGAGCACTGGTACGGCAGCAAGCACATCTCTCCGTACAAGGCCGACATCACCCGCGGCGACGTCGTGGTGATCGAAGCTCCGGATCTCGGAGTCGGGCAGCTCGGCTCGAACAACACTCTCGCGTTCAAGACGCTGGGCGCACAGGGTGTCGTCTCCAGCGGCGGCGTGCGCGACGTCGACGAGTGCCGCCTGCAGAAGGTTCCGGTGTTCGCCCAGTTCATCAGCCAGACCATGACGCAGGGCCGCATCGAGTACCTCGAGCACGGCGTGCCCGTCACGATCGGCGGTCAGCGCGTGAATCCGAGGGACCTGGTCGTCGGAGACGGCGACGGCGTGATCGTCGTGCCGCACGAGCACATCGAAGAAGTCGCGAAGTATGCGTGGCAGGAGGCGCTCAACGACAAGCGCGGACGCCGAAAGATGTACGAGCAGCTCGGCTGGGCGCTCGACGAGACAGTCCAGGTGGACTGACGCCCGACGTCGTCGAGACGGACGACGCACCCGGGAATGTCAACGGAGACAGGAGCGGAATGAGATGAAGAGCAAGCGAGCATTCGCCGTGGCGGCGGTCGCCGCGGCCACGATCGGGCTGGCCGGCTGTGGCGGCGGCGGTGAGGCCGCCGAATCCACGACCACCGCCGATCTCGGCGAGGTCGGCGGGGAGATCCAGTACGCCTGGTGGGGAGGCACCGCGCGCAACGAGCGCACGCAGGCGGTGATCGACCTCTACATGGCCCAGAACGAGGACGTCACCGTCAAGGGCACCACCACCGACTACAACGCGTATTGGGAAGGCGCGAGCGTTCAGGCTGCGGGCGGGAACCTGCCCTGCGTGCCGCAGATGCAGAACCGGGTGATGGCCGACTACTCCGACCGCGGCGCGTTGCGACCGCTCGATGATCTCGTGGAGCAGGGCGTGATCGATGTCTCGGAGATTCCGGAGGGCGTCCTCGACAGCGGTCGCGGCGCAGACGGCCAGCTCTACATGATTCCCTACGGCGCCGCGTTCGGCTCACTCATGGTGAATCAGACGCAGGTCGAGCAGGCGGGGGAAGACCTCCCCGAGAACGGCTACGACTGGGAGTGGCTCGCAGAGTGGCTCACCGATCTGACGGAGACGGCGGGGCAGCCTTCGATCGACCTCATCGGCGCGAACGACGATCAGCTCGAGGGCTGGGTGCGCAGCCGCGGCGGCAACCTGTACGAGGACGGTGCGCTCGGATTCGACCGCGAGGATCTGGTGGAGTTCTGGAACTACAGCGAGGAGCTCCGTGAGGCGGGTGTGACGATCTCGGCCGAGCGCGCGTCGGAGCTCATGGGAGTGCCGCTCGAGCAGATGCCCTTCAGCCGGGGCCAGCAGGCGGCCTTCTTCTGGCCGGCGAACGGGCTCTCCAGCGCGCAGGCGACGATCGACGGTGTCGCGCCGGGATCCACGCTCACCGCGTACGTGATGCCGAGCGGCGAGGGCGGACCCGGCAACGCGCTGTGGCTGTCGGGCCTGTCGATCGCAGAGGACTGCGACAACGTCGCGACGGCCGCGGACTTCATCGACTTCTTCATCAACGATGAGGAAGCTGCCCTCGCGTACGAGTCCGACAACGGCGCCAACACGAACAACGCGAACCTCGCGGCCCTTCTCGAGAGCCCAGACACTCCCGAATCGAAGAAGACGGAGCTGGAGCTCTACGCCTACCTCGCGGAGTCCGACATCGCGCCCGTGGTCTACGGCAAGGCGTACCAGAGCATCTTCCTCGACGCTCTCAACCGCTACTACCAGCAGGTGGCCTTCGGCGAGATGACCGTGGAGGAGGCTGCCGACGCGTTCATTGCCGAGGCGGAGGGGACCTTGGGCTGATCCTGACATGAAGGAGGGGGCGCCGGTCTGCAACCGGCGCCCCCTCCTCTGCCTGGGCCATGCGGTCCGGTCACGCGGGCAACGGCCGGCCACCTTCGGCCGCGGAGCGTTCGCACAGTTCGATCACGTGGACGACCTCTCGAGCCTCAGCGGCAGTCGCCCGGAGGCCGGCGCCGGTGCGGATGGCGGCGTAGACGTCATCGTAGATCTCGCCTCCCAGGATGCCGGGCTTGGCCAGGCCGCTCACGACCCGCTCGACACCATCATGTCGGCGCACCACGACGCCGGCACCGTCGCTCGCGACGGCCATGCCGTCCTCCCCCCACACGGCGAATCGCGCACCTGGCACCCCCTGCCGGCGGAAGACCTCCACCCTGCCGGTGAGGCCGTCGCCGAAGTCGAGCTCGAGTCCAGCCCATCGTTCGACCTGCTCGCCCGCTGCCACCGAGACCCGACCTGCAACAGACAGTGGGGATCGATCCGCGAGACGAAGCACATGGTCGACGGGGTGCGGACCGATGACCCGCAGCACCCCACCTCCCGCGGAGCGCTCTCGAGCCCAGCGCAGGGGCCGTGGTCCGGCGTGAGGGCGGGATGCTGTCGCGTTGACGTAGTCGCCCTGATGTCCTCTTGTCGCGACCACACGCCACGGCGCACCGATCTCACCTGAACGCACGATGCCGAGGAGGGCCTGGAAGTCCTCTTCCCAGCGACGCTGGTGGTGCACGGCGAGAACAGCGCCCGCCCGGTCCGCCCGCCGCATCAGGTCGTCCGCCTCGCGGACGGTGACCGTCATGGGTTTCTCGACGAGGACGTTCACGCCACGGTCGAGCGCCGCCGCGGCGATCTCGTGGTGCAGGTGGTGAGGTGTGGCCACGACGAGCAGATCGACGGGCTCGCGGTCCAGCAGGTCGCGCCAGCCGCGGTGCACACGCACGTCGACGGGGTGAGGATCTGCGGCCCCGCTCTCGGTCGCGACGCCGACCAGCCGGAACCGAGGATCGCGTGTCAAGAGCGGCAGGTGGTAGTGGCGTCCACTGTTGCCGAGGCCCACCAGCCCGACCCGCACGGGGTCGGGCTCACGCGTAGGCGACATGCCCGTAGAGCGCTTCTTCGATCGTGACCGGCGTGCCGCCGCGTGCCGCCGAGCGGTAGGCCGCCTCCATGATGCCCATCGTCTGAAGATTGTCGCGAGCGCTGTGCTGCGGCGTTCGCCGCTCAGCGATCGCGACCGCGAATTCGCGAAGGCTCGACCCGTACGACAGCGCGGCGTGCTCACCCGGCTGCGTCTCGGCGAAGGTCAGGCGTTCGGGTTCGGCACCGAAGTGCGCCGTTCCGGTGGCGTCTCCGGACATCGGGGCGGTGCGCTCCACCGAGGCAGAGCCGAGGTCGGTGTCGACACGGAACGTGTTGACGGGAAGCGTCCTGCTCGTCCACGACGACGTGACGGTCCCGACCGCTCCCCCGGCGAACTCGATGAGCAGTGAGCTGAACTGCTCTCCCCTGAGCGAACTGCCACGACGGCGCCTGGTCACCGCGCGCACCGACACCGGCGGCGTCCGGGCGATCCATCGCACGCGATCGATCAGGTGGACGCTGAAGATGGCCATCTCGAGCTTGGTCTCTTCCGCCCGCCACGCGCCGGGCGCCTGCGGTCGATTCTGGAAAGTCCGGGCTTCGACGAAGGCGATACCGCCGGCATCCGTGCGTCCGAGTCGGTCGCTCAACCACGCGTACTCCGGGAACCAGCGGAAGTTCTGACTCACCGCCATCGTCACTCCCGCGGCCTCGGCCGATTCGGTGAACGTCACGGCGTCATGCCCGTTCTCACCGAACGGCTTCTCGACGAGGACGTGGAGTCCGTGCTCGAGCGCGGGGTCTATGACCTCATGGCGCACCGCCGGCGGGGTGAGCAGCACGACCGCGTCGACGGTGCCTGAGGAGATGAGCTCGCCGGCACTCGCGAAGCGAGCGCCGATCCCGTGGCGGTCGCAGAAGTCGTCGAGGACGTCACGACGCGGGTCGCACGCGGCCGTCACCTCGAGGTCGTGAGCCGCCACGCTTCTCGCGCCGGCCATGTGCTGATTGGCGACCCACCCGGTGCCGATGAGTCCCAGTCGTAGCTTGTCGGTCATGATCGTGTGACTCCGTACCAGTCGAGTGCTGTGCCGCCCTCCACGCGAGCGCGGTCCTGGACATCCATATCGCCGAGCGCCTCCAGGACGCCGCTCCACGCCTGGGCGTGCGAAGCACGCAGCAGAACGACCGGCCAGTTGCTGGCCAGCATCGAGCGCCGCGCTCCGAACAGCTCGATCGCCGTCTGCACGTACGGGCGCAGGGCTGCCGCATCCCACCGTTCCCACCTCTGCAGCACCGCGACTCCGACCGAGAGCTTGACGGCCACGTTGGGGTGGGCCGCAAGGCGCTGCAGCCGGTCGCGCCACGCACCGAACGCGTCATCGGTCATCGGCGGGGAGGCGAGATGGTCGACGACGATGCGGAGGTGCGGCAGCCGCTGTGCGACCGCGGCCACGGCATCGGTCTGCGCGTCCGTGATGGGCACGGTGTCCCACACCAGTGCCTCGTCTGCGGCGCGCTGCAAGGCCGCGATGCCCGACGCCTCGGCCGTCCAGCTCATGGGATCGGAGCCCACGAGGCATCTCAGCCCGACCAGCTTGTCGCCGCCGGGAACTCCTCTCATCCGCACCAGGGCGCCGATGTCGCCGAGCGCCCGCGCCGGGTCCGGCAGATCCGCGAATCCCACCCAGCCCAGCACACGCTCGCTTGCGGCCGCGTAGTCGGCGAGCCGCTGGTTCTCATCCATCGCGTCGACGGACTGCATCAGGATGCTGCCATCGAGCGCGGCGGCATCCAGCGCCGCGTGATACTCGGCGACGTCGAACGCGCGCCGCAGCACCTCGTCCTCCGCTGGTCGCCAATCCTGGCGCCCGATCACATCCGCCGGCCACAGGTGGTGGTGGGAGTCGACCTTCGTCATCACAGTCCTTCGAATCGCGGCCGGCGCTTGCCGAGGAACGCCTCGACGCCCTCGGCGAAGTCGGCGCTGCCGTAGATCTCGCGATACACGTCGTCGTGCTCGATCTCACCGAGCACGGCGTCCATACGCCGCCACAGAATGCGGAACGACCGGAGCGTGAGGGGAGCGCAGGCCCGGATCGCGTCGAGCATGCCGGCAAGGCGCTCCTCGATCCGGTCCGGCTCCACCACGTCGTTGACGAACCCTGCGGCGAGCGCCTCATCGGCGGTGAAGAGCCGTGCGGTGAAGAGCATCTCGGCGGTCCGGTGCCGGCCGAAGGTCGCGCTCAGGCGCGCGATGGATGTCGGCGACAGCGTGTTGCCGATCGTCCGAGCGATCGGCGAGCCGAACATCGATGACGGCGTGCACACCACGATGTCGCTCAAGGCGGCCAGCACCAGGCCTCCGCCGACGCACGCGCCCTCGACGATCGAGACGATCGGAACATCGAGATCCGTCAGCCGCGTCTGCACCCGCCTCATGTCTGCTTCGTAGTCGACGCCTTGCGGGCCGGTACGGATCTGCTGCAGCCATCGGATGTCGGTGCCTCCCGCGAAAGCACCGTCTGCCCCCCGCAGCACCAGCGCCCGCACCGATCGGTCGGCGGCGGCATCCGTCAGCACCCGCTCCAGCTCCGCGTACATGTCGCGGGTGATCGCATTGCGCCGGCCCGGGTTGGACAACGTGACCGTGACCACCCCGGCATCCGTCGACGCGCGGACCTCCTCGCTCACGCCGGACTCTCGCTGCTCTCGGAGCCGAGCAGCTCCTGCTGGTGCTCGCCCAGCAGCGGTGGGTGCCGACGCGCGGCCGCCGGGGTGCGGCTCATCTTCACCGGGAAGCCGAGCGTCTGCACCTCCCCTTCGACCGGATGGGGAATGCTCTGGACCATCTCTCGATGCCGCGTATGCGGATCGCGCAGGACCTCGTCGTACGCCAGGATCGGCCCGCACGGCACGCCGCCGGCGAGGAGCCTGTCCACCCAGTACGCGGTGTCGTTCTCGATCAGCACCGACTCGATCTCGTCGGCGAGCTCCTTCTTGCGCTTCATCCGCAGCGGATTCGTGGCGAAACGCTCGTCGTTCTCGAGCTCCGGCCGCTCGAGCGCCGCGCACAGGAACCCCCACAGGCGCTGGTTGTTCGCCCCGATCGTCATCCAGCCGTCGCGCGTGCGGAACGCCTGGTAGGGCGCCGACATGCGGTGGGATGACCCGGTCCGCGCGGGCACCTCACCGCTGGCCCAGTATTCGGTGGCCTCCCAGACCGTGAAGCCCAGCGCGGCCTCGAAGAGCGAGGTCTCTATGCGCTGCCCTTCGCCCGTCCTGAGCTTGTGGACGTAGGCGGTGACGATCCCGTACGCGCAGAACAGCCCCGAGCCGAGATCGGCGACGGGGACGCCCGCCTTGGCCGGCGGGGCATCGGGATGCCCCGTGACTCCCATCACGCCGGACATGCCCTGCGCGATGAGGTCGTACCCAGGACGGTCCGCGTACGGTCCCGTCGAGCCGAAGCCGGAGATGCTCGCGTAGATGATCGACGGGTTGATCTTCGTCACCGACTCGTAGTCGATCCCGAGGCGGGTCGTGACGCCGGGACGGAAGTTCTCCACGACGACGTCGGCGTCGGCCACCAGCGCACGGAAGTCGGCGAGTCCCTGCTCGGAGCGCAGGTCGAGCACGACCGACCGCTTGTTGCGGTTCAACGCGAAGAAGGCCGGCCCGTCCTCGCCCTTGCCCGAGCGACCCCAGGAGTGGCGGGTCTGGTCGCCGCCGCCGGGCGGCTCGACCTTGATCACGTCCGCGCCGAAGTCCGCGAGGAGCATCGTGCAGAAGGGGCCGGCCATCACCTGGGTGAGGTCGACGACTTTCATTCCGTCAAGGGCAACAGGAAGCATGTCCACTCTCTTGGGGTCGGGGTCCAGCAGTGGGGGCGGCACCGTCCGGTCCCGCCCCCACGGGATCAGCCGATCGCGGATTCGGCTTCGTCGGTGAACTGCTCGGCCGCCTCTTCGACGGTGATCTCTCCGAACGACACCTGCTGGAAGTAGCGGGTCACCGCCTGCTGGAAGACGCTCGCGTAGCCCTTGCTGTACACGCTGGGCGCGACGCCTTCATCGGCGAGGGTCTGGTACAGCGACAGTTCGGCCTTCTTCGCCGCGGTGGTGTCGGGACTGTCGAGGATGGCCTGCAGGTTGTCGGTCTGCGTGTTCGCCCCGTTGTCGGACGCGTAGACGAGGGCGGCGTCCTGGTCGTTCACGAAGAAGTCGATGAAGTCCGCTGCGGTGGCCACGTTCTCGCACGTCTCGGCGATCGACAGGCCCGACAGCCAGAACGCACTGCCGTTTCCGGAGGGGCCGCTCGGCAGAGGGAAGGCTTGCAGCTCGTGACCGGGGTCGACCTGATCGATCGTCGCCTGCGCGGTGCCCAGTCCGTTGGCGGGCCAGAAGAGCGTGGGCACCGTGCCCTGGCTGAAGTCGTTCTGCTCGAGCGGGAGACCCTGCGTCTCGGACGCGCGCTCGGCCGAGATCGTCACGCCGGCGTCTTGCAGGGCAGCCGCGTAGTCCCAGAAGTCGGCGACGTCCTGGGCCTCGAACCCGATCGATCCCTCGTCGTAATAGTCGGCGTCATGGCTGCGCAGCCAGGCCTCCAGCACGTCCTGCTGGTTGCCGACGATGCCCGTCGCTCGGCCGCCGGTCTTCTCCGAGATCTCGGTCAGCCAGTCCGCCAGCCATTCCCAGTCGTAGCCTTCGGGGGGCAGCGGCAGTCCGAGCGCCTCGATGTCTGTGGCGTTGACCAGCAGCGAGCCGAACGCGGCGCCGTAGGGGATCATGTAGAGCTTGCCGTCCGATCCGCGACCGCTGTCCAGGACGCTCTCGGGAATCGCCGAGACATCGATCGCACCGGACTCGACGAGGTCGTCGAGCGGCAGCAGCGCGCCCCGATCGGCGTAGTCCGCCATCAAGCGGTTCTGCATCTGCGGCACGCAGGGCAGATTCCCGCCCGCGGCCTGCACGCTCGCGTTCTCGAAGTACGCGCCGAACTCGGAGGTGGTGCCCTTGACGGTGACGCCCGGGGTGGCCTCCTCGTAGAGGTCGATGACGGCCTCGGTCTTGTCGTTCCGCGCGGGGCCGCCCCACCAGGCGTACTGGATCTCGCCGGCGATCTCGCCTTCGGCACTCGGGGGTGCCTCGTTGCCGCCGCCGCAAGCGGAGAGCGCGAGCGTCGACGCGAGCGCCACGGCGGTGATCGCCGCGATTCGGATGTTCCGGTGCATGTGTTCGCTTTCTGTGTTCGGGCAGGTGCTACTTCAGGCCGGTCGTCGCGATGCCCTGAGTGAGCAGTCGCTGGGCCGCCAGGAAGAAGCCGATGAGGGGAGTGATGGACAGGGTCGCCATGGCGAAGAGCGCGCCGAGCGAGGATTCTCCGGTCGAGTCGACGAACTGCACCAGCCCCTGTGGGACGGTGTAGAGGTTGGTGTCGGAGATGTAGAGCCGGGGACCGAGGAAGTCGTTCCACGTGGCGATGAAGGTGAACATCGCCGTCGTCGCGATCGCCGGTCCGAGAAGCGGCAGGATGATGCGCCGGAAGATGCCGAAGTTGCCGCAGCCGTCGAGGCGAGCCGCCTCATCGAGATCGCGCGGCAGGCCGCGGATGAACTGGACCGTCAGGAAGATGAAGAAGGCGTCGGTCGCCAGGAACTTGGGCACGATCAGCGGCAGGTAGGTGTTCAGCCAGCCGAGTTCGTTGAACAGGATGTACTGCGGCACGATCGTCACCTGGTACGGCAGCAGCAGGGTGACCATGAGAAGGGCGAAGAGCGTCCGCTTCAGGGGGAAGTCCAGACGCGCGAAGGCGTAGCCGGTGAGCGTCGCCGCGAACAGGTTCCCCACCACGCACAGCGCCGCGATGATGAACGAGTTGACGAAGAAGACCCCGAAGTTCAGCGTCGAGGATGCGGTGAAGCCGGCGGCGTAGTTCTCCAGCGTGTACGAGCCTGTGAACGGCAGGAAGGTCTTGCCGATCTCGGCGTTCGGATGGAACGAGGCATCGATCATCCACACGACGGGGTAGAGCATGATCACCAGGACGGCGATCGTGACCGCATGCCGTGCCCACGATGCGAGGACGCGGCTCTTCGTCGGCCGGGTCGGGAAGAGTCTCACTCGCCGGCGCCGGCCCGTGGTGATGGTGTAGGTGTCGGTCATGAGTCCTCCCCATAGAAAACCCAGTAGCGGGAGCTCCAGAAGATCCCCCCGGTGATGAGGGCGAGGGCGACCAGCAGGGCCCATGCCATCGCGGACGCGTATCCCATCTGGAAGTCGACGAAGCCCTTCTGGTACAGGTACACGGTGTAGAGCAGCAGTGAGTCGGCCGGCTGCCCCGTGCCCCCACTGATCACGTAGGCCGGCGTGAAGGACTGGAGGGAGTTGACGACGACCAGCAGGCCGTTGAAGAAGATGACGGGCGTGAGATGCGGAAACGTGATCGACCAGAACTGCTGCCAGCGATTGGCGCCGTCCAGCTGGGCCGCCTCGTAGTACGAGGCCGGGATCTGGCGCAATCCCGCCAGGAAGATCACCATGGTGCTTCCGAAGGTCCAGATCGCGAGCGCCACGACGGTATACAGCGCCGTGCTCGGGTTGCCGATCCAGCTCTGGCCCTCGATGCCGAACAGCCCGAGGAAGGCGTTGAAGATCCCGCTCGAACCGAAGACCTGCAGCCAGAGCACGGCGATAGCCACGCTGCTTCCCAGCAGCGACGGGATGTAGAACAGCGCTCGGTAGACCGAGAGGAACTTCATGCCCCGGTTGAGGAAGACAGCGAGCAGCAGCGAGAAGATCAGGATGCCCGGAACGCTGAGGACCGTGTACATGATCGTCACGCCGACGGACTTGAGATACCGGGGGTCGGATTCGAACATGCGGACGTAGTTGTCCAGCCCGATCCAGTCCGCCGAGCCGATCAAGTCGTAGCGCGTGAAGGACAGGTACAGCGATGCGATCATCGGCCCGAGGGTGATGACCACCATTCCGATGAGCCACGGCGACAGGAAGCCGTAGGCCGACAGCGCGTTGCGCCGGCGATTGCGCTTCATCGCGCGCCTGCGCTCCGGGTCGGTCGCGAGCGTATCGGCGCCGAACGAGCTCTGCTCGGGGATCTGCTCGAGGATGGCTTGCTGGGTCATGACGGATCGACCGCCTTCCGGGCGTGATCCTCGACCTCGTCGGCGAGGATCTGTGACAACAGGGCGGCCAGCGGCGCGCGGGTGCCGGCGTGCCTCGCCGCGGCGACGACGTCCCACAGGTCTTTGCTCCACGGCCGGTACGACACGTCGACGTCGGCGCGGTCGTACGCCTTCGCCAAGTCGTCGAAGAACCCCCAGTTCCGTGCGGTCCAGCTGTCTCCCGTCGAGGACTGGAGGACGTCCAGGACGAGGGAGTCCGCCACATCGAAGGCGGCGGTCAGCTCGAGGCCCTCGTACAGCGCCTGGAGCGAGGCGAGCATCGCGAGCTGATTCGCCAGCTTCACGGCGGCGCCGGCGCCGACCCTCCCGCACCTGACGGTCGTGCCGAGCGCGTCGAGCACGCGCTGAGCGTCGCGGCTCGGCTCGCCGCCCAGCATGACGGTGAGGGAGCCGTCGCGCGCGCGGGCGGCGCCGCCGCTGACGGGCGCGTCCAGGATCCGGACGCGCCCGTCGGCGGACGCCAGTCGTTCCACCGTCGTCGGCAGAACCGTCGAGTGGATGAGGAAGGTCGCCCCTGCCGCGACGATGCCGGCAAGACCTTGATCGACCAGGATCGACTCGACCACGGCGTCGTCGGGAACGGCGAGGCAGACGACCTCGCAGTCAGCGAAGTCGGTCAGGTCGGACGCGAGCCGGCCGCCCCCCTCCTCGAGCCGGGCGCGCTTGTCCTCGGCCAGGTCTGATCCGACGACATCGAATCCCTGGTCGATGAGGTTGAGCGCCATCGGCATCCCGATGTCGCCGAGCCCGATGAATCCGACTCGCATGGCAATCTCCTTCGAATGCGCTCTCGTCCGGGTCCGACGTCAGTCGACCTGGACGGTGTCGTCGAGTGCCCACCCGAGCTGCTCGTACATCTTGCGGCGGCCGCGCTTGTCGTTCTCGGCTTCCTGCCACGCGTACTTGGCGACTTCCTCGATGTGCTCGTGGGGCACGACGATCACACCGTCGCCGTCGCCGACGACCAGGTCGCGCGGATTCACGCGCTGACCGCCGATCGTGATCGGGGTGTTGTGCTCGAGATACTCGATGCGGCCCTGCGTCATGGTCTGACCGATGAACTGCGTGAAGATCGGCACCTTCTGAAGCCGGCATTCGTCGACGTCCCGGACGCCACCGCTGGAGACCACGCCCTGTGCGCCGTTGAGGAAGAAGTTGAGGGTGTTCCACGACCCGAGCTGGCCCACTCCGAGGTACGGCGACTCGATGACGACCACATCACCCTGCACGATCTCGCTGACGTACGGCTCGATGTGCTTCTCCTTGTACCAGTACTGCTTCGCCCACTCGGTGTACTCGTCCGGTGTCAGCGGCGGCGCCTGCTCGTGGCTCGCCACGAGCCGCACGGTGAGTGCGGGACCGCACAGGCGGGCGCCGTCGAACAGGGGACGGATGTCGCGCGCGACGCTGCCCTTGCTGAACAGACCGATCCAGTCCATGCCGTCGCGCACGTCCGACACGCGCAGGCCGTCGTACAGCTTCTTGATTTCGGGGTAATCCATCGGACTACTGCCTTCCTTTGTGTGAGGTTCCTCGTCGTTCACCAGTTGGTGGCGACGTACTTTGTCTCGAGGTATTCGTGCAGGCCCTCGGTGGAGCCTTCGCGGCCCAGGCCGCTCTCCTTCACGCCGCCGAACGGCGCCGCCGGGTCGGAGACGAGGCCGCGGTTCAGAGCGACCATCCCGGCCTCCAGCCGCGCAGCGAGCGCAAGGCCACGGCGAAGGTCTTCCGTATAGAGGTAGGAGACGAGGCCGTGGATCGTGTCGTTCGCGACGCCGATCGCGTCCTCCTCCGTGGAGAAAGCGGCGATGGGGGCGACGGGCCCGAACACCTCTTCATGCAGGATCCGAGCATCGCGCGGAACGTCGACCAGCACGGTGGGCGGATAGAAGTAGCCCGCACCGTCGGGTGTCGAGCCGCCGGTCAGGACACGTGCCCCCCGCGCGACCGCGTCGTCCACGAGCTCCTGCACCTTGCGGCGGCCCGCCTCATTGATCAACGGGCCGACGTCGACCGACGCATCCGCGGCATCGCCCACCGTCAGCGCGCCCATGCGGGTCGCCAGTTCGCTCGCGAACCTCTCGACGACGCTCTCGTGCACGAAGAACCGGTTCGCCGCCGTGCAGGCCTGCCCGCCGTTGCGCATCTTCGCGATCATCGCGCCCTCGAGGGCGGCATCGAGGTCGGCGTCCCGCAGGACGAGGAAGGGCGCGTTGCCGCCGAGCTCCATGGCCGTCCGGAGCACGCGGTGCGACGCACGCTCGAGCAGATGCCGGCCGACCTCGGTGGATCCCGTGAACGACAGCATCCTCACGCTGTCGTGCGAGAGCAGCCGGTCGACCACCGCGCTCGCGGACCTGGTCGTCAGCACCGTCAGGACTCCCTCCGGGAGCCCCGCTTCGGCCAGGATCTCGGCGATCGCCAACGCCGTGAGCGGAGTCTCGGCCGCCGGCTTGAGGATGGCGGTGCAGCCGACGGCGAGCGCCGGCCCGATCTTGCGGGTGGCCATCGCCGCGGGGAAGTTCCACGGGGTGACGAGCACGCACACGCCGATCGGCTCGTGCGAGACCAGCACCTTGCTCGTGCCCGCTGGATTGTCGAAGAGCTCGCCGCGCACGCGGACCGCTTCTTCGGCGTACCAGCGGAAGTACTCCGCGGCGTAGGCGACCTCGCCCATCGCGTCGGCGTGTGACTTGCCGTTCTCACGCGAGATCAGGTCCGCGAGCTCACGCTGACGCTGCATCATGATGTCGAACGCCCGCAGCAGCACGGCAGCGCGCTCCCGGGCGGGACGGGCCGCCCAGGCGCCTGCCGCTTCGCTCGCGGCGGCGACGGCGCGGTCGGCGTCGTCGGGCCCGTGATCGGCCACCGCAGCGATGACGGACTCGTCGGCCGGGTTCAGGACGGCGAACGCCTTGGCAGTGCCGGTCACGGCACGGTCAGCGGAAAGAATGGTCATCGCGATGCTCCCAACGTCTCGGGGTCGAAGCTGAGGGTGCCCGCATACGCCGCCTCGAGGACCGCGCGAGCGGCCTCGACGGTGAGCACCACGGGATTGTTGTCTGCGAGCCGTTTCGCGTGCGTGCCCTGCTCGGCCGCCCAGTCGAGACGATCGCGCGGGAACCCGAGCTCCTCCAGTGACAGGGGGATGCCGATCTGCGTCATCAGTTCGCGGACGAGCCGAGGCGCAGCATCCGCCAGTTCGTTCACCGGCTTGTCTCCGGCGCCCATCGCGCGAGCGACGTCCGCGAGCTCCTGCTGTCGCGCCGGCGCGTTCAGCGCCATCGCGTGAGGAAGCAGCAGCCCCACCCCTACTCCGTGCGACGTGTGCGTGATGGCACCGATGGGATATTGCAGGGCATGGGCGGCGGCGGTTCCCGCCGTGCCGAACGCGAGCCCGGCGAGCAGGGAACCGAACATCGTCAGAGAACGTGCCTGGATGTCGTCGGGCTGTCGGTAAGCCTGAGCCAGGCCTGCCGCCAGACAGCGAATCGCTTCGAGCCCGAGCAGGTCGGTCAGCGCGGAGGCGCCCATGAAGACTCTGCTGGATGCCAGGTCTCCCACCTCGCCTTTGCGGGCTGTGTACGACTCGATGGCGTGCGACAGCGCGTCGGCGCCCGATGCGGCCGTGACAGACGGCGGGCAGCTCAGGGTGAGTTCGGGGTCGCAGACGGCGACTGCCGGAATGAGATACGGGCTCGAGACGCCGATCTTGGACTCGCGGGCGGGATCGGTCACGACGGCCACGGGGGTGACTTCCGAGCCGGTGCCCGCGGTCGTCGGTACCGCGATGATCGGCGCGATCGGGCCGGGCACGTTGCCTTCGCCGTAGTAGTCGGGAACGTCCCCCCCGTGCGCCACGACCACCGCGGCCATCTTCGCGGTGTCGATGCTGCTGCCTCCGCCGATCGCGATGAAGATGTCCGCCTCGAAGTCGGCCGCCGCGCGCACTGCCGAGAGGATCGCGCTCACGGGCAGTTCCGGCACGACGTCGGTGAAGAGCGCCGATCGAAGTCCAGCGGCTTCGAGCTCGGTCCGCAGTTCGCCGATCTCCACGGAGTCGGCGAGGAACGGGTCGGCGATGATCAGGGCACGCGATCCGCGGGCCGCGACGAGCGCGGGCACCGCGCGCCGCGCGCCACGTCCGAACACGATCTCTCCAGGTGATCGCAGCACCGCGTACATCCGAGCATCCTCCGTTGGAACAACGACCGTATCCGATACGATCTGATTCGACAGTAGGAGGCGTGACCGCGACTTGTCAATCCGAGCTCGAGGTTCGAGGAATACCAGGCTCCGCGGCGCCGCGAGTTCCGCGCGTTGTCTCCGTAGTGGCGCTGGTCGTGCAACGTGCGGCAGACTAGAACTTCATCAGTCATCGGATCAGATCGGATCGCGGGAGACGAACATGGCCCATCGCGCGCACCTGCCCTTGGACACCAGGGGCGTTTCCGCCTCCCCGCGTGATGGCGCCGCGCGCTCCCCGCTGGGGACCGAGATCTATGGATCCCTGCTGTCCCGCATCCTCACCTCGGACCTCGGCCCGGGAGATCGGCTCACGATCGACGCCTTGGCACGGGAGCTCGGCGTCTCGCAGACTCCGGTACGCGAAGCCCTGCATCGACTCGACGCAGAGGGCATCGTCGTCCGCAATCACCTGGCCGGCTACCGCGTCGCGCCGAAGATGACACGGGACCAGTTCGAGCAGATGGTCGAAGTGCGTCTGCTCCTCGAACCCGCGGCCGCACGGCGGGCAGCCGAACGGATGTCACCGGACGACATCGCTCTGCTGTCGGCCCTCGAAGCGGACATGCTGCAGCTGCATGAGCAACGAGGCTCCGACGGCCTGACCTCGTACGCCCGTTTCTCGCAGATCGATGCGCAGCTGCACGATGCGATCGCGCTCGGAAGCTCGAATCTGTACATCCGCGACTCGCTCGCCAGGCTCCATCCTCACGTTCACCTCTTCCGTCTCAGCAGCACCCTGTCGATCACCGCCGAGGCGATCGAGGAGCATCAGCAGATCATCGACGCGATCGGCGCGCGTGAGCCGGATGCCGCCGCATACGCCATGCGGCGCCACGTCGAGGAGTCGGCCCGGCGCTTCCGCGCCGGTTTCGCCGCCGACGAGGAAGAGGCGGCGACCTAGCCGACCAGACGCACGCGCGGCCCCGGTTCACAGTCCGAGTCGGGCCAGGAAGTCGTTGCGGAAGACTCCACGGGGGTCGAGGCGCTCGCGCAGCGCGGCGAAGTCGTTCCAGCGGGGATAGAGCCGCGGCATCCGCTGCTCCGCACCGTCGAGGGAGAACAGCTTGCCCCAGTGCGGACGCGCACCGAGTGGCGCAAGCGCCGCCTCGATGGTCGGCAGCAGCGCCTCCACGCCCGGCTGATCGGGCTTCCACGTGAAGTGAAGGCCCACCACATCGGTCTGGTACGCCGGCGACAGCCACAGGTCGTCCTGTGCGACGGTGCGCAGCTCGCACACCTGCAGCAGCGGAGCGACGCGCGGAGCGAGCTCGCGCAGCGCGGAGATGGCGGCGACCGCGTTGCCGCGCGGCACGAGGTACTCCGACTGCAGCTCCTCGCCATTGGACGGGGTGAACTCCAGCTTGAAGTGCGGCAGGCGGGCGAACCACGGGCCCGGCTCGCCGAGTTGATCGGTGCAGCTCTCGGCGGAGACGTCGGGCAGCGGATGCCGCTTCACGGTCGCCCGCGCAGCGCCCAGCACGTCGTGGGGCGCAGTGCCGGCGGCATCCGCTCGTCTCTTCACCCACAGCTGGTCGACGACAGCGGGATCGCGCCAGGTGTGGAACATCGAGACGCTGTAGCCGAGCCCGGTGACCGCGTCGAGGTCGTCGAGCACGGCGTCCAGCGGCAGCCGCTCGTAGACGGTCTGCGCAATGTCGAAGCTGGGGACGATGTCGAGCTCGACGGCGGTCACGATGCCGAGCGCCCCGAGTGAGACCACCACGCCTTCGAAGTCCGCGTCGCCTCGCGCGAATCGGAGCGTCTCTCCGTCAGCCGTCACGAGCTCGACGGCGGCGACGGATGCTGCCAGCGACGCCACGGCATCTCCCGACCCGTGGGTCCCGGTCGCCACCGCGCCGGCGAGCGAGATGTGCGGCAGCGACGCGAGGTTGGCAAGCGCCCACCCTTCGCGGTCGAGTCGGGGCGCGACATCCCCGTATCGCAGGCCCGCGGCCACTCGCACGACGCGTCGCTCGCTGTCGACCGTCACGTCCGCCGGCAGTTCCCGAGCGACGATGTGCACGCCGTCGGTGTCGGCGATCGTGTTGAAGCAGTGGCGACTGCCCAGGGCCTTTACGCGTGACGCGGAGCGGACCGCATCCGCAAGCTCCTCGATCGAACGCGGCGCCACGATCCGCTCGGATCCGTAGACGACGTTGGACGCCCAGTTGCGCTCTCCGACCAGCCCTGTCGTCACACTCACCGCGCCTCCCCTGCCGGCTCGTCGAACGGCGACGGGCCGAGCTCGTCCAGCAGTTCCTTCATCTTCGCGTAGGCACGGTTGCGGTACGCGACCAGTTCCGAGATGCGCTCCGGGTCGATGGCGCGGAAGCCGCCGCCGGTCTTGGTTCCCAGCTCGCCGCGCTCGATGCGCTCGGCGAGGATGGCCGGCGTCGCGAAGCGCTCCGGGAAGTCGCCCTGCAGCGACGCGTAGCAGAAGGCGTAGACGTCGAGCCCGGCCATGTCGGCGATCGCGAACGGCCCGAAGAACGGAAGGCGGAAACCGAACGTCGAACGGACGATCGCGTCGATGTCCTCCGGCGTCGCGACGCCCTCGTCGACCAGCTGGGTCGCCTCGTGGAAGAGCGCGTACTGCAGCCGGTTCAGCACGAATCCGGTCGCGTCCTTCACGCGGGCGCCGATCTTGCCACTTCCGGCGACGAGCTCTTCGGCGGCGACGATGGCGCTCTCGGCGGTGGCGGGGTGCGGGATGAGCTCCACGCCGGGCACGAACGGCGCCGGGTTGGAGAAGTGCACGCCGAGGAATCGCCCGGCGTGCTCGACGGCCTCGGCGAGCTTCGCGATCGAGATCGTGGAGGTGTTGCTGCCGATGACCGCGGTCGGGTTCGCCCGCGAGATGCGGCGAAGCGTCTCGTGCTTGATCTCGATGCGCTCGGGCACCGCCTCCTCGATGAATTCGGCGTCCGCGACGGCATCCTCGATGCTCTGCGCGGCGGTGATCCGCTCGGCGATCACCGCGGTCGCGCCTGCCGGAAAGAGGCCCTGCTGCTCGAACTCCTCAGTCTCGGTGCGGATCCGCTCCAGGTTCGACGCGGCGATCTCGGCGGTGACGTCCGAGATGACGACGTCGTGGCCGGCGAGCGCGAAGACCTGCGCCATCCCACCGCCCATGTAGCCACTGCCGACGACGGCGATCCGGGTCATGAGCATGCCTCTCTGTTCTGATCGACGCCGTGGCCGGTCTCGCCGTGGTTGTCGTACGAATCGATCGCCGCGACCTTCGCGGCAGAAGCGGATGCCGGGTCGAAGCGGTAGCCGAGCCACTCCGACACGAGCCGCTTGGCCAGCTCGAGACCGATCACGCGCTGGCCCATGGTGAGCACCTGCGCGTTGTTGCTCAGCACCGAGCGCTCCACCGAGTAGCTGTCGTGCGCAGTGACGGCGCGGATGCCCGGAACCTTGTTCGCCGAGATCGCCACGCCGAGACCCGTGCCGCAGATGAGCAGCGCACGGTCGGCCCCTCCCGCGGCCACACGGCGCGCGGCCTCCACAGCGACATGGGGATAGTCGGTGTGCTCATCGCCGGCGACCCCGACGTCCGCCACGGACGCGACGCGCGGGTCGGCCTCCAGCAGGGCCTTCAGCGCAGACTTGTACTCGTAGCCGGCGTCGTCGCTGCCGACGACGATCCGCATTGGCTCGGTCATCGTTCTTCCTCTCGGGTGGGGCGGGATGTGGATGCCTCGGCGATCGCCGTCGCGATGAGTGCCAGCGAGGTGGCGCCGGCATCCGGGTGTCCGAGACTCTTCTCGGCGAGCGGCCGCGCTCGCCCGAGAGCGGGCCGCAACCCGGACGTGGCCGCCGCCGCTTCGGTCGCCGCCCGCGCAGCGGCGTGGAGCGCGGCGCCGATCTCGGCGCCGGCGCCGGCGCCGGCGTCGAGGCGTGCGGCGAGGGTGCGCGCGAACGGGTCGAGGGCGTCCACCATCGTCTTGTCGCCCACGTGCGCGCCGCCGCGTGAGGTCACGGCGTCGAGCGCGGCGCGGGCGGCGTCGGCAACGGCGTGGCGCAGGTCGGCATCGTCATGATCGAGCGCGCGCCCGATCGCGCGGAGCATCGCACCCCACAGCGCGCCGGACGTGCCCCCGGCCTTCTCACTCCAGGCATCGCCGGCCGCGGTGAGCATGGCCGACAGTCCGACAGCCGGGTCCGCGGCATCCGTCGCGGCATCGATGCCCGTGCGCATGCCCACCCCGTGGTCGCCGTCACCCGCGATCGCGTCGATGCGGCCGAGTTCGGTCTCGTGCTCGTGGATCGTCGTGCGGACGACCTCGAGGTACGTCAGCGCCACCGCCGCCGCGTGCTGAGACCATTGCGACGCCTCGACGACGTCCACCGCGGCGTCGACATCGACCTCCGCCTCGTCGTCGACGGCGTCCGCGGTCACGATCTCGACCCTGCCCTTGCGGTAGGCGGGCGTGTACGCGGGGGCAGCCCACAACGGCTCGAGTTCGTCATCGAGCCAGAGGAAGGTGACGGATGCCCCTGCCATGTCGAGACTCGTCACGAGCTCGCCGACCTCGGGCTGCACGACGGTGATGCCGGCCTCCTCGAGCCTGCTCGAGACATCCCCGAAGAGCACGAAGAGCTCCTCGTACTTCACGGTGCCGAGGCCGTTGACGATCACAGCGACGCGATCGCCACGATGCTCGGGCACATCGCCGAGCAGCGCGTCGACGAGGGTCTGTGCCAGTTCGGCCGAACTCGTGCGCGGCACGTCGCGGATGCCGGGCTCGCCGTGGATGCCGAGCCCGATCGACATCATCCCCTCGGGCACGGTGAACAGCGGCTCGTCGGCACCGGGGAAGGTGCATCCGCCGAAGGCGACCCCGAGGGTGCGCGTGCGATGGTTCGCCAGGCGCGCGAGCCGCTCGACCTCATCGAGGGAATCGCCCCGTTCGGCAGCGGCGCCCGCGATCTTGAAGACGGTGAAGTCGCCCGCGATGCCGCGGCGCTTGTGGATCTCATCGATGGGCGCGCTGGCGATGTCGTCGGTGCACAGCACGGTGCGCGCGTCGATGCCCTCTTCGCGCAGCCGCTCCTGGGCCTCGCCGAAATGCAGCACGTCGCCGGCGTAGTTGCCGAAGCTGAACAGCACTCCGCCGCCGCGATGCGCGGCCTTCGCGACACGATAAGCCTGCCCCGCCGACGGCGACGTGAAGATGTTGCCGCAGACCGCCCCGGACGCCATGCCGGCACCCACCACTCCGGCGAAGGCCGGATAGTGGCCGGAACCGCCGCCGACCACGACGGCGACCGAGCCGCGCGGGGCCGGGCTCGCCCGCACGACGCCGCCGTCGACGGCGCGCACGAGGTCGCCGTGGGCGGCGACGAATCCGGCGAGGGCCTGCGGCACGAAGTCCGCGGCGTCGTTCGCGATGCGGGTCATGCGGCACCGCCGTCCTGGCGCGGCTGGCGCACCCTGCTGGTACCCAGCGCGTACCCCTCGCGCTTGGGCAGCACGTGCCGGCGCAGGTAGTCACGGTTGTCGGCGCAGACGCTCAGTCCATCGCCGCCGTAGTTCTCGACGCAGATCACGCCCTGGAAGCCCTGCTCGATCGCGTACGCGAAGGCACGGCGGTAGTCGATGAGGCCGTACTGCATCGGCGCCGGCACCGCGAAGTAGGCGCCCCGCGCGGCGTCTTCGTCGCGTGCATAGTTCTTGACGTGCCAGAAGTTCGCGTAGGGGACGGTCTTCTCGACCAGCTCCCACCACGGCTCGATGGGACGGTGCAGCCGCACCAGATTCCCGATGTCGGGGTTGAGTCCCACGTTGTCCATGCCGATGTCCTGCACGAGCCGCACCGCCGAGTCGGCGGTGCCCAGGAACGTGTCCTCGTACATCTCGAGCGAGACGAGGATGCCGAGCTCCGACGCGTGACGGCCGAGTTCCTGCAGCCTGCCGACAGCGAGCTCCCAGTCCGCGGGATCGTCCTGGTGACCTTCGACGGTCCAGAACCACAGCTGCTCCTGCTGCGCGGGCGTCAGCGCCTGGTGCAGACCGAACGACACCGTCTCGATGCCCAGCGAGGCTGCGGCATCCAGCGTCCGGTGGCTGTAGGCGAGGTTCGCCTCGCCGTTCGCGTGGTCGATCACGCTGCACCGGATCGCCGAGATCGACGTCGGCACCACGCCGACCTCGGCGGCGAGCGCACTGAGATCCGTCAGACGCCCGGGGGTCAGGTCCCCGACGCGCAGCCAGGAGTCGGTGATGTCGAGGCGGTCGAAGCCGGCGTCTGCCACGTCGGTCAACGGTCCGCGCCACGCCTCGGGTCCGGCCTCGGTCACACTGCGACCGTCGGGCAGGCGTCCAGGGAACGGAAGGGCCGCGGCCGCGATCGGCCAGTTCTGCGCCGTCAGGCCGGTCATGCGGCATCCCCCGTCTCGATCTGGATCCCGGTCACGAGCACCGGATCGTCGACCACGCGCGTCGGGCCGGTGATCGTGAGGTCGGCCGGCGCCGTGACATCGGTCAGCGACAGCCCCGCGGTCAGGTGCACGACGCCGGGCTCGACGATGCGGCGGCGCTCGAGCCCCGTGAACGAGAAGCGGTCGGCATGCAGTGCGAACGAGACGGATGCCGTCGCACCGGGCTCGAGCGACACCCGGGCGTAGCCGACCAGCTGCTGGACGGGCCGGGTCACCTGCGCGACGGGATCGGCGCTGTACAGCTGGACCACGGTCGCGCCGGCACGGTCGCCCGTGTTGGTCACCGCGACGGATGCGACCACGGTGCCGTCGCTGGGCATGGCGTCACGGTCGAGCGTGACGTCGCCGAGCGAGAAGGTCGTGTACGACAGACCGTGGCCGAACGGGAACGCCGGCGCGATCGACAGGTTGCTGATGCGGTCGCCGTCCTGGCCGAGCGGGGGTGCCAGATACGTGTGGGGGAGCGCGCCGTTCGTGCGCGGGATCTGCACCGGCAGGTGTCCGCTGGGATTCACGGTGCCGGTGAGGACACCCGCGATGGCGCCGGCGCCCTCAACCCCGGGCATGAACGACTGCACGATGGCCGCCGCGCGGCCGGTGTAGGCGCCGAGCGCGTAGGGCCGGCCCGACAGCACCAGGAGCACGACGGGCGTGCCGGTCTGCAGCAGCGCCTCGACGAGGCGGCCCTGGTCTCCGGGAAGGTCCAGGCTCGGGGCATCCGATCCCTCCCCCGACGTGCCCTTGCCGAACATCCCTGCGCGGTCGCCGACGACCGCGATGACGACGTCGCTGGCCGCCGCCGCCGCGACGGCGCGGGCCAGTTCCGCGTCGTCGGCCGGGTCGACGAGCGGCGTGCCCCGCTCGACCACGACTTCAGCACCGGGCGCCGCGGCGCGGAGCGCGTCGGGGATCGACGTCGCGTCGATGCCGAGTCCCATTTCGGGATGCCGCGGCATGACATGGATCGGGTACGAGTAGGCGCCCATGAGCGCGCCCGGGTCTTCGACGCACGGGCCGACGACCGCGATCCGCCGGGTGCCGGAGTCGAGCGGGAGCGCGCCGCGGTCGTTGTCGAGGAGCACGATCGACTCCTCCGCGAGACGCCGCGCGATGTCGCGGTTGCGGGCGCTGTCGAGATCGACGTCTGCGGGCTCGGCCGGCGCCCAGCCCTCGTCGAGCAGCCCGAGCTGGATCTTCTGCGTGAGCACTCGCCGCACCGCGATGTCGATGTCGGCCCGGGTGCGCGCCGGGTCGGGATCCGCCTCGTCGAGGAGGCGGTACGCGGCGATGTCGGGCAGCTCGACATCGATGCCCGCGTGCAGGGCCAGCCTCCCGGCATCCGCCATCGTCTCGGCGACGCCGTGCTTGGACTTGAGGAACGCGACGGCCCAGTAGTCCGACACGACCGTGCCGTCGAAGCCCCACTCATCGCGCAGCAGCTCGGTCAGCAGCCACCGATCGGCGCCCGCGGGAACACGATCCAGCTCGGTGTACGAGTTCATGACGCTCCGCGCCCCGCCGACGCGCACCGCCATCTCGAACGGCGGCAGCACGAGGTCGCGCAGCTCGCGCTCGCCCATCGACACCGGCGCGTGGTTGCGCCCACCGCGCGACGTGGCGTGCCCCGCGAAGTGCTTGAGAGTCGCGATGACGCCGGCGCCCTGGAGTCCCTCGACGTAAGCGGTCGCGAGCGTGCCCACCACGTACGGGTCCTCACCGAGCGTCTCTTCGACGCGGCCCCAGCGGTAGTCGGTGACCACGTCGAGCACCGGCGAGAGCCCGTGCTGCACCCCGACCGCGGCCATGTCGGAGCCGATCGCGTCCGCCATCTCGCGCACGAGCTCGGGGTCGAACGTCGCCGCCCACGCCATCGACGCGGGATACACCGTGGCACCCAGAGTCGTGAAGCCGGTCAGGCACTCCTCGTGGACCACAGCCGGGATCCCCAGTCGCGTGCTCTCCAGCAGGTGGCGCTGCGAATCGCGGACCTTGCCCATGCCTTCGCGAGCGGTCACCGGTGTGGTGCCGAAGACGCGCGTGAGGTGGCCGATGCCGTCGGCGACGGCCTCGTCGAACGGAGGGCGCCCCTTCGACAGCACGTCTTGCATGGGTGCGATGATCTGCGTCGAGTCGCGCTTGTCGGCCCAGTAGCTGCCCAGCTGCGCGATCTTCTCGGCGGGTGTCATCTCGGCCATCAGCGCCTCGACGCGGGCGTCGATGTCTGCCGTGGGATCAGCCCACGCGGGAGCCGCCACGACGTCCGTCGGGTGTGTCATCCTTGACCTTCCGGATATTTGTTCTCGTCAACAACAATTCTGGATTTCAGGGTAGCGTCGTTGTACAACGTTGCCAAGTCCGGACCGGCGGGAGAAGTGCGCAGCGACGCATCCCGCCGCCGCGCGAGGCACCGCGCGAAAATCGGATCCGGAAACCGGACTTTCGCGCTGTCTCCGGAGCGCTGGCCGCGCGAGCTCCGGAAATGAGCGCGAAGTCCGGTTTCCGGATCCGGCGATCAGAGTGCCAGCGGGCGAGGGGGTGGGGCAAGGACACGAGAAGCGAAGCGGGCGCGACCCTTCCGGAGGACCCGCCTGCGCGTGAACTACCCTCCCCGGCTACACCAGCGCCGCCACCACCTCGTCGAGGTGGGCGCCGCGGGAGGCCTTCACGAGCACGACGTCTCCGGGCGTGAGGTTCGAGCGCAGCCAGTCGACGGCCGCGGCGTTGTCGGGCACCGCGACGCCGCGGTCGCCGGCCGCCTCGGCGAGCGGCCGCACGTTCGCACCGACACCGACGACGATGTCCACGCGCTCCGCGGCGTAGGCTCCGGCGGAGCGATGCTCGGCCTCGCTGTGGTCGCCCAGCTCGAGGATCTCGCCGAGCACCGCGATGCGGCGCGCACCGGCGATCGAGACGAGAGCGTCGACCGATGAGCGCACCGAGCCCGGGCTCGAGTTGTAGGAGGCGTCGAGCAGAGTCGCTCCACTGTCGAGCTCCCGCAGATCCAGCCGCTGCCCCGACAGCGACGCGGCGGCGAGCGCGACGGCGGATTGGTCGAGCGGAACCCCGAGAGCGAGTACTGCCGCTGCGGCGGCTGCGGCGTTGAGGGCCTGGTGAGCGCCCACGAGCGGCAGCGTGACCGAGGCCGTGGCATCCGCCGCCCGAAGCGTGAATGAGGGACGACCCAGTCGATCCAGGCTCACCCCCTCCACCCGCACGTCGGCGCCCTCGGCGCGACCGAACGTGAGCACCGGCCCGTCGGTGAGCGCGCGCATTCCCCGCACGCGCGCGTCATCCGCGTTGAGGATCGCGGTGCCGCCGTGCACCAGGCCGCGCACGAGCTCTCCCTTGCCCCTCGCGATCGCCGATCGCGACCCGAACTCCCCCAGGTGCGCCTTGCCCACGTTCAGCACGATGGCGACATCGGGGGCGACCATGCCGGTCAGCTTCGCGATGTCACCGACTCGGCGCGCGCCCATCTCCACCACGAGGAACCGCGTGCGCGACTGGGTTCGCAGCATCGTGATCGGCACCCCGAGCGCGTTGTTGAAGTTGCCGAGGGTCGCGACGGTCGGGGCGACCGAGCCGAGCACCGCGGCCGTCAGGTCCTTCGTGCTCGTCTTGCCCTGCGAGCCGGTGATCCCCACCACCGAGAGCTCCGGGCGAAGCCCCGCCACGACGTGCGTGGCGAGCGCCTGCAGCGCGATCGCCGAATCGCCCGCGACGACCGTCGGCAACCCCGTGGGCCTGGTGCCGAGGACCGCACCGCCCCGGCTCGCGCGGCCTGCTCCGCGAAGTCGTGACCGTCGGCGTGCTCCCCCGCGAAGGCGACGAAGAGCCCCCCAGGCTCTGCGCGCCGCCCGTCGAGCACCGCCGGCGCCGTCACAGTCACCGCGGCGTCGCCCTCGACCCTGCCACCGACGATCCGCGCGATCTCGCCCAGGCTCAGCGGGATCATGCTCGGCCCCCCGGCTGCCCGATCGGAAAGTCGAAGTATGTGTCGGGATAGGGCTCATCGCGCAGCGTGTAGTGCCACCATTCGGTGTCGTAAGGGAGGAATCCGGATGCCTCCATCACGGCACGCAGCCGGTTCCGGTTGCCCGACTCGACGCGTGTGAGTCCGCGCGCCCCATGGTGCGAGACGGCATCCATGAGGTCGTGGCCGCCCCCCATGGCGGCCAGGTCCCCCGAGTCCAGGTGGAAGAGGGTCAGGTCGACGGTGCTGCCGCGACTGTGCCCCGACTTCGTCGCGACATACCCCCTCTCGAAGATCGCGTCCCGGTCGATGTTCGGATAGTGGCGCGGCTTCGTCCGGCCGTCCTCGGGCCGCTGCGCCCAGCGCGTGAAGCTGTCGACCGCGCGCTGCGGGCGGTACCCGTCCCACAGGAGCAGCCCGAATCCGAGCTCGGCCGCATTCGCCCGCGCCGTGCGCAGCGCTTCGCAGACGGAACGTGTGCCGACGATGCGGTTGGCCGCGTAACCCTCGACAGGCTTGCCGGTGAAGTTGTCCCACGTGGCGTACTTCGCGTCCCACCGGATGCCGGGCACCAGCTCGTCGACGAAGGCGAAGTCGCGGTTCATCGCCGGGATCCCGCCATCGCGGCGGTCGCTAGTCGGTCGAGCAGCTCGGAGAGCGGGATGCCGGCCGCGGCCATCATGCGCGGGTAGCGGCTGTACGAGGTCATGCCGGGCATCGTGTTGACCTCGTTGAGGATCACGGTTCCCTCCTCGGTGAGGAACATGTCGACCCGGGCGATGCCGGTGCACCCCAGCACCCGGTAGATGGCCTCTGCTGTCGCCTGCACCAGCCGCCGAGAGGAGTCCGGGATGTCGGCCGGCACGATCGGCGTCGAGTTCTCGGAACCGGTCTCGGGAGTGCTCTCCTGATGGATGCGGAAGAACCCGCCGGACAGCGCGATGCGGTCGACCTCGCCCACCGTCAGCTCGCGGCCGCTCCCCATGACGGCGCACCCCACCTCGCTGCCGACGACCGCCGCTTCGACCAGCACCTTCTCGTCGTAGCGTCGCGCCTCCGCCACGGCGGCACCGAACTCCCCGGGACCGGTGACTCTGCTCACCCCGAACGATGACCCGGAGCGCGCGGGCTTCACGAACACGGGGTAGCGGATGGCCCGCGGATCGATGTCGTCCCCCCGCGCCAGCACCCAGAAGTCCGGTGTGGCGATCCCGGCGGCGCGCGCGACGACGTAGGCGAGGGACTTGTCCATGCACACGGCGGAACTCTGGATGCCACAGCCGACGTACGGGATGCCCGACAGCTCGAGCAGGCCCTGGATCGCCCCGTCCTCGCCGAACTTGCCGTGCAGGACCGGCAGCACGACATCGAGCTCGACCGTCTCGTAGCCGTTCTCCCCCAGCACCAGCAGCCCCCGCGTCCCGGGATCCGGCGACAGCACCACCGGGCGCGACGAGCCGGAATCCCAGCCGTCGTCGGGACCGTCGCACAGGCGCCAGGCGCCCTCCGGCGTGATTCCGACGTAGAAGGGCTCGTACTTCTCGAGGTCCAGGTGCGCAGCCACCTCCCGGGCGGACTTGAGCGAGATCGGATGCTCCTCCGACCGACCGCCGAACAAGACGCCGATCCGGGTTCTAGCCATGGTTTCTCCCTTCGAATCGCAGACAGTTCAGGAGCGAGTTCTCGACCATGTCGCTCAACGCCCGCTCGGTGAAATAGGCGGCATGTGGGCTGATGATCACGTTCGGCAGACGCTGGAGGCGCCGCAGGCGCTCGCTCTCGACGGGCCGGTCGCGATGGTCGGCATAGAAGACGCCCTCCTCGTCTTCGACGACGTCCAGAGCAGCACCGCCCAGTCGGCCGGTCTCCAGAGCGTGGAGGAGCGCGTCGGTGTCGATGAGCGCACCGCGCGCGGTGTTGACCAGGACGGCACCGGGCTTGAGCAGGCTCATGCGACGGGCATCCAGAAGGTGACGCGTGTCAGCGGTGAGCGGCGCATGCAAGGTCACGACGTCGCTCTCGCGCAGCAGCTCGTCGAACGGCACGTAATCGGCACCCGGCGTGTGCCGCTCGTCGTGCGCGAGGATGCGGCATCCGAATCCACGCAGGCGTTCGATGACCGCCGCGCCGATCCGCCCCGTTCCGATGACCCCGACCGTGAGATCGCCGAGTTCACGACCCCGCACCTCGGGCAGCCGGTAGTCGTGCGAAGCGACGCGGCGGAGGACGGATGCCGCGTGACGCAGCACCATGAGCATCAGCATCAGCGTGTAGTCGGCGACGCTCGCCGGCGAGTAGGCCACGTTCTCGACGCGGATGCCGATGCTCTCGGCGAAGGCGACGTCGATGTGGTTGTAGCCGATGCTTCGCGTCGAGATGTACTCCACACCGGCGCGGCTCAGCGCCAGCAGGAGCGGGTTCGTGACGTCCGTCTTGTGGCCGACGCTGATGCAGCGGTTGCCGGTCGCGAGTTCGATCGTCGCTTGGGAGACGGCGGCGCCGGTGATGACCGGCGTGATGCCGAGGGCCGGCGCCTTCTCGCGGAACAGCACCGCCTCGTCGACATCGCACCCGAAGACGGTGACGTCCAGCCGGCGGGACGGGCGATCGCCACCGACTTCACTCCCCGCGCGGGCGGATCCGACGAGGAACGACGGCGGCAGCATCCCGCGGCTGCCGGACCGCGTGGGAGGGGGGACGACCATGAGTCCAGCCAACGCGTCGGGTCGTTGTCACCTCGTATGCGCTTTTCGATACACGCGCGATATGCGCGGGCCGGTCAGCGCCGGTCAGCGCGTCCGCGCCCGTGGCCGCGTGCGCGCCGGCGGGATCGCAGGGGCGGGCACGGGCGCGCCCACGCGATTGACGATCTCACCGATGCCCTCGATCGTCATCGCGACCTCGTCGCCGGGTTGCAGTGGTGGCGGCACGAGCCCCTGGTTGCGGCCCCACAGCTCGCCGAGGCATCCGCCGTTGCCGACCGTTCCCGACCCGAGCACGTCGCCGGGAACGACCCGTGAGTTGCGCGAGGCGTAGGCCACGAGCTCGGGGAACGGCCAGCCCATGTTCGAGACCAGGTCCTCGCCGATCAGCTCGCCGTTGACCCGGACCTCGGCGCGGATCGCCAGGAACCCGTCGTCGTCGACGTACCGGTCGAACTCGTCGGCCGTCACGATCCACGGACCCAGCACGGTGCCGAAGTCCTTGCCCTTGGCCGGTCCGAGGCGCACCTTCATCTCGCGGGCCTGCAGATCGCGCGCCGACCAGTCGTTCATGATCGTGTAGCCGAAGATGACGGATGCCGCCTCCTCCGGCGTGAGGTTGGCTTCGGCGCCGTCGGGCGCGGCGCCGATCACGGCGGCGAGCTCGAGCTCGAAGTCGAGCCGCTCGGTGACCGGCGAACGCAGCTCCTCACCGGAGGCCAGCACCGTGTGCGGGTTGGTGAAGTAGAAGGTCGGCGCCTCGTACCACTCCGGTGCGACGTGACTCTTGCCCTCGACGCCGGCCGAGACGCCCTCGACGTGCTCCTCGAACGCGACGAAGTCCCGGATGGACGCGGGAACGACGGGCGGGAGAAGGACGACATCGGTCAGCGGGATGCCGGCGGACATGGCCGCGTCGTCCCGGAGGATCCGCTCGTGCGCGTCGTGCGCGGCATCCAGTCCGGCCGCGAGCATGTCGGCGACCGTCGCGCCGTCCCCGAAGGGCACCACGCGGTCATCGACGACGAACCCTTCGCCGACGGCGTGCCGATGAGTCCAGCGGGCGATTCTCATGTGCGGGTCTCCGTTCGTCGATACGGTCGGCGTTCGCGCCGTGCGCCGGCCGGCGCCGTCACGCGTGGCACTCCAGCGGACGGCCGCCGTTGTAGTCGTACATGTCCTGCCAGGCCTGCGGAAAGTCGACATCGGTGCCGTTCAGCTCGGCCAGCGCCCGGTGCAGGTTGCCCACGATGCGCTCCCTCTCGAGGAGGCCGTCGAACCGGCCGAGGTCGAGCCGCCGCGCCGCCTCCAGCGGCGACAGTCCGCCGCGGTGGGCCCGCTCGGCCGCGTCGATGAGGAAGTGCAGATAGTCGGCGACCGGTGCGAACAGCTCCGGTCCGCCCACCTCTCCGTGGCCAGGCACCACCGTCTCGGGCTCGAGCGCGGCCATCTCGTCCAGTGCCCGCAGCCACCCCGCGGGCGAGCCCGACAGGGCGAACGGCGTGCCGCCGTGGAAGACCAGGTCGCCCGTGAACAGCACGCGCTCCTGCGGCAGCCACACGTACGCATCGCCCGCAGTGTGCGCCGGGCCACCGGGATGACGCACCTCGACCCGCCGATCGCCGGCGTCGATCGTGAGCGCGTCCTCGAACAGGATCGTCGGCAGGCGCGGCTCCGCCGCCCCTTGATCGAACGGGGCGAAGATGTGCGGCGCCAGCGCGTGCGGGCGTCGCAGGTCGTCGGCGACGGTGCGATGCGCGATGATCTCGGCCTCGGCCAGCAGCGAGGCGCCGTTGCAGTGGTCGGGATGCGAGTGCGTCAGCACCACTCGGCGCACCGGATCACCGGTGACGCCGGCGACCGCCTCCAGGTAGTCGCGCATGCGCTTCTCGGTCGAGGTCGTATCGATGCTCGTGGCGCCGTCGGGTCCCGTGACGAGCCCCATGTTGTTGACCATCCAACCGCCGTCGGGCTGGACGTAGGCCCACACGCCGGCGGCGACCTGCTGCAGTTCGGGTGCCGAGGTCACGAGACCGCACTCCTCTGGAACCGCGGCAGCGTGAGCAGCACGACGGCCGCGACGGCCATCATGGATGCCGCGAGGATGAGCGGGACGGTATAGCTGCCGTTCGCGTCGAAGGCGAATCCGGCCATCACCGGGCCGAAGGCGCTCCCGATCATGAACAGGCTGTAGACGATGCTGTAGAGCGCGCCGAAGGCACGCGGTCCGAAGTAGCGCGAGCTCAGGTACGACATCAGGTCGATCTCGGCGCCGAAGCCGATGCCGATCAGAAGAGCGGTCAGCGGTGCCGCGGCCGGCCCTGCCCACAGCAGGAGGAGGCATCCCAACGCCGCCGCGATGAAGAGCGGGACGGCGACGTAGGTCGCGTAGAAGCGGTCGAACAGCCACCCGATCACGGGGCGGGCGATGACCGTGCCGACGCCGACCAAGGACGACAGGAACGCCGCCTGCACCGGATCGACGCCGGAGTCGATGAGGAGCGGGACGAAGTGCGGGACCATCGTCAGCAGCGCCCAGCCCAGCAGGAAGAAGACGACGCACAGGCTCCAGAACTCGCGTCGGCGCACAGCCGTGCGGATCGTGAGGCCCGGCAGCGTGGAGCGGTCGACGGCGGCCACCGCCGCGGGAGTGCTCAGGCGCGCGAAGAACACGAGCACGAACGGCAGCGCGGCGAGCACGGCCATCGTCAGGTACGCGGCACGCCATCCGCTGCCGGCGATCACGATGCCCATCAGCGGCGGGAGCAGCAGCCCCGCCGTGCCGAGCCCGCCCGCGACGATGCCCAGCGCGATGCCGCGGCTCTTGTCGAACTTGTCGATGACGGCCTTGGAGTAGGTGACTGCGGAGGTGCCGGCGCCGAGCAGTCCGGCGAGCGCGTAGAACGCGAGGAACGTCGCCAGGCTCGATGTGAGGGTGCTGACCAGGATGAGCATGATCACGAAGAGCGGGATCGAGACGAGGGCGACGCGCTTGACTCCGAACCGGTCCAGGAACCGGCCGACGAAGGGCAGGGCGGCTGCCAGCCCGAGGGAGCTGACCAGTGAGGCGAGGTTGATCTCGCCCCGGCCCCATCCGAACTCCTCCTGCAGCGGCACCACGAGGGTGCCCAGGATGTAGCCCAGCGCGCTGAGCCCCACACCGGCGCCGATCGTGCTGAACACCAGCGTCGGCCATCCGCGCCGGAACTCGCTGCGAGAGGAGGCGACCGTCCCCTCGTCCGGGGTCACTGTCTGCGTCATGAACATCTCTCTTTCGACATTGAAAGCCGTCTCGGCCTCGGGTGGCCGAAGTCACATGCTCTCAACGCGGTACTATCCACGCAATCTCGTATCTGCCATGACTCACATCCATGCCATGGATATATACCTCCGAGGAGCCGCGTGCCCGCGTTCGATCTCAACCTGCTGCGCCCGCTGCTCGTGCTGCTCGAAGAGCGCAGTGTCACCCGCGCAGCCGCGCGCCTGCACCTGAGCCAGCCCGCGACCTCCGCGGCACTGGCGCGGCTCCGGCGTCATTACGACGACGAGCTGCTCGTGCGCACCGGGCGCACGATGCAGCTCACGCCCTTCGCGCGCGACCTGCTCCCCGCCGTCGCCCACGCCGTGGCGGAGCTGAATCCGGTGATAGATCGCAAGGAGTCGTTCGATCCGTCGCAGACCGAGCGCCGGTTCGTGATCGGCGCGACGGACTACATGACCGCGATCCTGGCCGGCCCGCTGCTGCGCACGCTGGCCCTCGACGCGCCCCGCGCCTCGGTGGACTTCGCGCCGCAGCCGGTGCGCGACGGTACACTCGCACCGTACAGCCAGCTCGATCTCATCGTGGGTCCGGTGGGCTTCCACCTCCCGGGGCGGAGCCAGGAGCTGTTCACCGACGACTTCGTGCTCATCGCCGACCCCGACAACTCCGTCCTGTCGGCGCCGGAGCCCACGGTGGACGACCTCTCCGCCGTGCCGCATGCGACCGCTTATCTGAACGATCCCGACCACGACGACCTGCAGGATCTCCTCCGTCGGGCCGGCGTCGACTACATCGTCGGTGCGCGGCTCTTCGGCCTCGCGGCCCTTCCACTGCTGGTCTCGGGCACCGAGATGGTGGCTCTGGTGCCCCGGATGCTCGCGGCCAAGGCGTCCCGCACGCTCCGGCTGTCGGTCTTCGAAATGCCGGAGGACCTGCGGATGCCGATGACCGAGTGCATGTACTGGCATCCTCGCGACGAAGAGGATCCCGCGATCGTGTGGTTGCGGGGCGCGTTGTCCCGCACGGTGGGCTCGCTGTCTCGCGAGCCGAGCGGGCCGCCTCCCCGGCAGCTCCGCACGACCGGCTGACCTGGCCGGGTCCGGCCGCCGCTCAGTCCGGTAGGGAGGGTTCGGGCACCAGTCGCAGCCCGCTCGCGCTGTTCGCGGTCGCCGCGAGCGCGTCGAGCCAGTGCCGGTTCAGCTCCCGCGAGCGAGGCTTGTCGAAGCTGAAGTACAGCGAGGAGCTCTTCGAGATCCACACCGTGCCGTAGATCCCCGGTCTCTCACGCGAGACGTCTCCGTCCACGTCGGGCTCGTTCTCCCAGTTGAAGCTGAAGCTCTCGTCGCGCCGGAGCTTGGTCACGATGACGAAGCGCAAGTGCTCCAGCGCCCAGTCGTCGATCCCGATCGCGGGGGCGACGCCGTAGATCAGTGTCCCCACGCTCACACCTCTCGGAGGTCGATATCGTCATGGTGGAACAAGCTGCCGTCCTCCTCCGCCTGCACCGACGGTGGGCGCTGCATGCGCTCGATACGTCCCTGAAGATACCGAACCGCCTCCTCGTTGTCAGGAGGGACGACGGTCGAGTTGGTGGACTCGACCATCATCGTGCTGGTGGAATTGAGCAGGAACGCCGCATCCACCGTGTTCCCGTCCATCCCGATAGCCCGCACGGTGACCGTATCGGCGTGCGAAGTCTCGGCGAGAAGCCGCGCGTACTCGAGGAGCGCGTCGGCGACGTCGTCGCCCATCAGCAGAGATTTCTCGGCGTACATCACGTGCTTCATGCCCACACCGTAGGTCGCGGGGCCCGATAGGACACGGGCCTTGACATCCGCGCGAGAGAAGAGGCCGGCCTCGCGGTGGCGAGATACGTCGACGCGGGCGGGCTCAGCCGGTCACGATGATCGCGCGACCGGTGATCTCGCCACGCGCGAGCGCCTGGTAGGCGGCATCCGCATCGTCCAGCGAGAATCGCCGGGTCACGGCGCGGTGGACGTCGTAGCCGCCCTCCGCCGCGAGCGCCGCGACCCGCGGCAGGTCGCGCCGCGTGCGGGCGCCGAACGAACCCCGAACGGTGTGCCCGCGGCGCACGAGCGGGGTGATCGGCACCCGGGCGACGGCGGCGCCGGCCGCGATGCCGACCGCGACCATGCGTCCGCCGTCGGCCAGGAGCGTGATCGCCTGCTCGAACGTCTCGCTGCGCCCGAGCGCCTCGAAGACGACCTCGACACCGCCGGGAACGACCGCATGGACGCCCGCAGCGGCATCCGTCGTCGCGGAGTTGACCACGGCTGTCGCGCCCAGTTCGGTCGCCGCGGCGAGTTTGTCGTCGCTGACGTCGATCGCGATGACGTGTGCGGCGCCGAGGTGAGAGGCCAGCTGGACGATGCTCGAGCCGACCCCGCCCGTCGCGACGACCGCGACCGATTCGCCGGGCTCGAGGCCCGACGCCGCGAGCGCCCCGTAGGCGGTGAAAGCGGCGCACCCGAGGACCGCCGACTCCTCGAGCGGAAGTCCGTCCGGCAGCCGCGTGATCGCCGTTGCGGGGATCACGGAGTACTCGGCCAGGCCGGCCATCGAGTACATCGAGAGCCGGCTCCCGTCCGCACGGCGCAGCCGCGACGTGCCGTCGAGCAGGTTGCCGCCGAGGCGGTTCTCACGGAAGAAGGTCGAGCACATGTCATCACGGCCCCGGCGGCAGAGGTCGCATGTGCCGCACGGCATGATGAAGGCGCCGATCACACGGTCGCCGACCGCAAAGCCCTCGACCTGGTCGCCGATCGCGACGATCGATCCGCTGACCTCGTGGCCCAGGACTGCCGGCCCCGGAAAGGCCACCTCGCCTTTCAGCACGTGCAGATCGGTGTGGCACACGCCGCACGCGGCCACCCGGATGAGGACCTCGCCCCGCAGCGGCGCGGGCGTCGGGATCTGCTCGATCCGCAGACGCGCCTCTTCACCGTCCCAGACGGCGGCCTTCATCACCTCGGGGATACCGGTGGTCATGTGCGATTCCTCTCGATGGCGAATCTCATTGCGCGGCGATGCCGTGGGTCGCGGCAGGCTCAGCGCGGAAGGAAGTTCTCCCTGGCCAGGGGTGCGATCTCGAGCGTCGCGGCATCCGACCCGTCGACCCAGCGCAGCTCTGCGATCTCTGCGGCGACACGGGGACGCTGCGCGCCGATGTCAGCGGCGAACACATCCGCGACGACGACGAAACCCGGCTCGTTCGCCGCGGCGGCCGTGAACTCGCCCAGCGGACGCAGGTCGTGCGGGGCGATCCGGATGCCCAACTCCTCGGCCAGTTCGCGGCTGAGCGTCTCGCTCGCGGTCTCTCCGGGTTCGGGCTTTCCGCCCGGCTGCATGAACGCCGTCGTCCCGTTCTTGCGCACCAGCAGAAGCCGTCCATCGCCGTCGAGGATGACCGCCGCCGAGACGCGGATCCGCAGCGGCGCGGTCTGATCGGTGTTCGCAGAGCCCACCGTCGCACGGTAACAGGCTCCGCCCATGTCGGCCGACGTAGAATCGCGTGTGCCTCCCGAGATCTCCGCCTCCTCCGACCTCCCGCCGAGCGGCATCGACCCCGCGGACCTCGAGGCCACCCTTCGGGTCCTCGGCGGAATGGCAGGCCTGGACGAGACTCATCCCGACTTCGTCGCGGTGCGCCAGGCGACCGCGAAGATGTTCAAGGCCGTCAAGAAGGAGCGTCGCCGCGAGATCCGCGAGGCGATCGCGCAGGCCGACAAGGCCGTCGTCGCGGCCACCGCCACGGGCGCGGCGGATCGCATCGACGACGAGACGCGCGGCATCCCGATCAGCACCTCCACCACCGCGCCCGTCGCCGGCACGCTGATCAAGGCGCGCGCGTGCTACATCTGCAAGCAGCCCTATACGCTCGTCGACGCGTTCTACCACCAGCTGTGCCCGGAGTGCGCGGCGATGAGCCACGCCAAGCGCGAGGCCCGCACCGATCTGTCGGGCAAGCGGGCGCTGCTCACCGGCGGCCGCGCGAAGATCGGCATGTACATCGCGCTGCGGCTGCTTCGCGACGGCGCGCACACGACCATCACCACGCGGTTCCCGCGCGACGCCGTGCGCCGCTTCAGCAGCCTGCCGGACGCGCCGGAGTGGATCGACCGGCTCAAGGTCGTCGGCATCGATCTGCGCGATCCCGCGCAGGTCATCGGGCTCGCCGATGACGTCGCGGCGGCCGGCAGCCTCGACATCCTCATCAACAACGCCACCCAGACGGTGCGCCGCTCGCCGGGCGCCTACCAGCCTCTCGTCGACGCCGAGCTCGCTCCGCTCCCCGACGGACCGCTCCCCGAACTGGTGACGTTCGGCCACACCAACGATCAGCACCCACGCGCGCTCGAGCGCTCGGTGAGCGCCCACCCGATCCTCGCCGCCGCGGCGGCGCGCGCCGACGAGCTGACCGAGCAGGCGATGGCCGCGGGTTCCAGCTCGCTCGAGCGCCTGGCAGCCGGCACCGCGATCGACGCCGGCGGGCTCATCCCCGACCTCGATCACGTCAACTCGTGGACCCAGCGCGTGGGCGAGGTCGATCCGCTCGAGATGCTCGAAGTGCAGCTCGCGAACACGACTGCCCCGTTCCTCCTCGTGTCCAGACTGCGGGCGTCGCTCGCGGCAAGCAGCGCCCGGCGCACCTACGTGGTCAACGTCAGCGCCATGGAGGGCGTCTTCGGTCGCGGATACAAGGGGCCGGGGCATCCGCACACCAACATGGCCAAGGCGGCGGTCAACATGCTCACCCGCACGAGCGCCCGCGAGATGTTCGAGACCGACCGGATCCTCATGACCAGCGTCGACACCGGCTGGATCACCGACGAGCGCCCGCACCCCACCAAGGTGCGCCTCGCCGAGGAGGGGTTCCACGCACCGCTCGACCTCGTCGACGGCGCCGCCCGCGTCTACGACCCGATCGTTCGCGGCGAGGCGGGCGAAGACCTCTTCGGCGTCTTCCTCAAGGACTACGCCCCCGGCGCATGGTGAACCTGCCCGCGCCCGGGCACCGCGTGGTCGTGCGCTACCGGCTGCCGTCCGGACAGGCGACCGATGCGCTCGGCGAGCTGCTGAGCGCGGATGCCGAGACCGTCGTCGTCGACGGCAAGCGCGGTGTCGAGCGCATCGCGGTGGCCGACATCATCGCCGCCAAGGAAGTGCCGCCGCCGCCACCCCGCCGGTAGCTCAGGTCACGAATCCGCCAGTCGCATGGTCGCTCCGGCCCGCACCGCCAGCGCGGTCGCGGTGCGGGCCACGGTCTGCTGCATGATCTCGACCGCAATCGACGGCACCATATCGGCCGTGCGAGCGATGCTGATCGTCCGCGTGAGCGTCGGCTCGGCCAGCCGCACTGATCGCAGGCCCGGTCGATCGATGAGCACCATCGCCGGGACGATGGCCACTCCGATCCCCCGCTCGACGAACCGGAGCACGGCGTCCATCTCCGCACCCTCGATGACCGTCTCGGGCGTGAGCCCGGCGGCGCGGAACGCGGCATCGGTCGTCCGGCGCAGGTCGTAGGTGGAACTGAAGACGATCTGCGGCAGGCGCGCAACCTGCTCGAGCCGCATGGACTCGCTCGACGTCAGGGGCGGTGAGGTGCTCGACGAGACCACGACGAGCTCTTCGACGAGCAGCGGCACCACGACGAAGCGATCGACGGATGCCCCGCCCGAGGTCGTGATCAGCGCGAGGTCGAGCTCGCCGGCGGCCAGCTCCTCCAGCAGGCGCCGCGACCCCTGTTCCGAGAGGTGCAGATCGATGCCGGGGTGGGCTGCGTGGAACACGCTGAGCGCCTCGGCGACGAGACTGATGCAGAGCGTCGGCGTCGCGCCGAGGCGCACTCGCCCCCGCTCGAGTCCCGCGATCTCGGCGAGTTCACGTCGCACCGAGTCCGCGTCGGCCAGCATGCGGCGGGCCAGCGGCAGGAGCGACTCGCCGGCGGCGGTCAGCGTGCTGCCGCCGCGTGCCCGATGGAACAGTGCAGTTCCCAGTTCCTGCTCGAGCGCCGAGATCTGGCGGCTCAGCGACGGCTGCGCGAGGTGCAGCTGCTCGGCCGCGCGTGTGAAGTTGCCCAGGCGGGCGACGGTGACGAAGCTCTGCAGCTGCTCGAGATTCATGACGATAGCGTACCGCTATCGTGGCGACGATAAAGATGCATTGGAGTTATCGAACATGCGAACCTACCGTTGAAGGGTGACCACTTCAGAACGTCAGCTTTCCACCACCGTCCTCGTGATCGGCACCGGCGGATCGGGGCTGCGAGCCGCCATCGAACTGGCTGAAGCCGGTGTCGCCGTCCTGGCCCTCGGCAAGCGACCCAAGTCCGATGCCCACACATCGCTGGCCGCCGGCGGCATCAACGCGGCGCTCGGCACGATGGATGCCGCCGACACCTGGCAGCAGCACGCGGCCGACACGCTCAAGGAGAGCTACCTGCTCGCCAACCCCGAGACGGTCGAGACCGTCACGAAAGGCGCCGCCCAGGGCATCGACGACCTCGAGCGCTACGGCATGCCCTTCGCCCGAGAGGACGACGGCCGGATCTCGCAGCGCTTCTTCGGCGCACACACCTATCGCCGCACGGCGTTCGCGGGCGACTACACGGGGCTCGAGATCCAGCGGACCCTGATCAATCGCGCCGCCCAGCTGCAGGTTCCCATCCTCGACACGGTGTACGTCACGCGCATCCTCGTGAACGAGGACGGCGCGGTGTTCGGTGCGTACGGGTTCGACCTCGAAGACGGCACGCGCTATTTGATCCACGCGGATGCCGTCATCCTGGCGGCCGGCGGGCACAACCGGATCTGGCGTCGGACCTCGTCGCGGCGCGACGAGAACACCGGCGACTCGTTCCGCCTCGCCGTCGAAGCGGGCGGCCGGCTGCGCGACCCCGAGCTCGTGCAGTTCCACCCGAGCGGCATCATCGAGCCCGAGAACGCGGCGGGAACCCTGATCTCGGAGGCGGCGCGCGGCGAGGGCGGCATCCTCCGCAACGGCCTCGGCGAGCGGTTCATGCACCGGTACGACCCCGAGCGCCTGGAGCTGTCGACCCGCGACCGCGTGGCCCTCGCGTGCTACACCGAGATCAAGGAAGGCCGCGGCACCCCGAACGGCGGCGTCTGGCTGGACGTGTCGCACCTGCCGCGCGAGGTCATCATGACCCGCCTCCCCCGCGTGTACCAGACGATGCTCGAGCTGCAGATGCTCGACATCACCAAGGAGCCGATCGAGATCGCGCCGACCGCGCACTACTCGATGGGCGGCGTGTGGGTGCGTTCGTCCGACCACTCCACCGACGTGCCCGGTCTCTACGCCATCGGCGAGGCGTCGTCGGGACTCCACGGCGCCAATCGCCTCGGCGGCAACTCGCTCATCGAGCTGCTGGTGTTCGGACGCATCGTCGGTCAGGCCGCGGCCGAGTACTCCGCGTCGCTTCCGGCGCAGACCCGCTCCAAGACCGCAGTCGAGCAGGCCAGGGACGAGATCGCACAGCTGCTCGCAGCATCCGGAACCGAGAACGTACGCGCGCTGCAGCGTGCGATCCGCGACACCATGACCGAGTACGCGGGCGTCGTGCGCGACGAGCAGGGGCTCCTCACCGGGCTGGCCGAGCTCGACGCGATCGAGGCGCGCATGGCCGACATCGGCGTGCACCCCGACATCGCCGGGTATCACGACCTCGCCCACGCGTTCGATCTGAAGGCCGCCGCACTCGCTGCGCGAGCCACCCTCGAGGCGGCCCTGGAACGGCGCGAGACGCGAGGCTGCCACAACCGCAGCGACTACCCCGAGCTCGACCCCGAGCTGCAGGTCAACCTCGTGTGGTCGCCGACGACCGGCGTCGTGCGGGAGGAGATCCCGCCGATCCCCGCCCACATCGCGGACCTCATGCACGAGGTCTCGGTGGCGGGCAAGCTCGTCGAGTAGCGAGGTACCCGACGGGTGACGGATGCCGCGGCCCGGCCACCCCCGGCGGCTTCAGGCCGCGGCATCCCACCAGTCCAGCACGCGCGTGCCGATCAGCGTGAGCCAGCGCGAAGGCTGACCCTCGCGGACGTCGGTGTCGAACCACGTGCGGCCGGCGAGTGGTGTGGTCTGCAGCCAGGTGCCGTCCGGCTGCCGTGCAGATCGCACGAGGTCCACCGCCTCGGCGAGCCGCGAGTCGGGCGGCGTGCCTTCGTGCAGGGCGACATCGCGGAAATGGTCCAGTGCCGCGAGGGCGCTGTAGCGATGGCGGTTCGGGTAGACGAAGCGGCTCACGAACTCCCCCACCGGCTCACCCGTCGTGGCTCGGAACATCAGGCGGCGCGACAGCAGGTACTCCTCGCCGCCGTGGCGGGCGTCGCGCATCGACGTGTCGCCGGTGATGCGCTCGTATGCCAGGATGCCGCGCGCCGCGTTCAGCGTGGAGTGGAACGACGAACGCACCGAGTCGCCTTCCTCCGCCTCGCAGTTCCAGCCGCCGTCGGCGAGGCGGTGCTCCGGGAACCAGGCGACCAGTCGCGACACGTCCGCCCCGAGCCACGCACCGCTCGCGAGCGTGTAGGAGTTGATGCAGACGTCGACCTCGCCGCCCCAGTACGGCAGGTCGTCGTACTCCCATCTGCTGTTCGCGGCGAGCTTGTCGGACGTATCGGCGAGGGCCGCGGCATCCACTCCCCACTCGCGGAGGTCTTTGAGCACCCACGTCGTGGCGACCCACGGCTGCCCTGGCTCCTCGGCCTCAGGGCTGCCGAAGAAGCCTGCGGGGAAGAAGGCTCCCCCGGCCCACTGACCGTCGTCGCCCTGCTCGGCCAGCAGCCGGGCGCCGAAACCCTCCGTCGCGACGCGCGCTCGCGTCGCCTGCCACACCTCGGGCGGCGCACCCCCGAGGTCGCGTTCGACCTGCCAGCGCAGAGCGGGGTCCGAGTCGAGCAGCCAGTCCAGAACACGCTGATCCGTGGTCATGCCGGCAGGGTACCCGCGTCCGCCGACATACGGCAGCCGTCCTGGCGTGCCCGACTCGGACTGCCGCCCTACCTGCGTCGAGCGCCTCGCCGCACCGGTGCCAGGGCGACCGCGAACCCGGCGAGTGCGACCGCCGTCGACAGCACGAGTCCTGGCCGGAAGGCGTCGAGCATCTGCGCGGCGCCGGCATCGGCGGTGTGCTCACCGCCGGCGATGAGCGCCGTCGTCACGGCGAGCACGAGCGCGGCGCCCACCTGCGAGCTGCTCTGCACGAGACCCGCGGCGAGACCCTGCTCGTCGTTCGAGATCCCCGCGGTGGCGCGTTCCTGAATCGCCGGGAAGCCCAGCGCGAAACCGGCGCCCAGGAGCAGGACCGACGGCAGGATGTCGACGACGTAGAGGGGATCGGTCCCGACCCTCAGGAAGAGCAGGTAGCCGAGCGAGAGCGCGCCGAGTGCCACGGTGATGAGCAGCCGCGAGCCGAACCTGTCGATCAGCCGGTCCGCGAACGGCGCCGTGGCGACGACCACCAGACCCGCCGGCAGCAGCGCGAGCGCCATGCTCAGCGGCGGCCACCCGAGCACCGACTGCAGGTAGATCGTGAGGATGAACTGGAAGCTCACATACGAGCCGAACAGGGCGATGGCGCTGATGTTCGCCCTTGCGACGAACCCTTCGCGCAGGATTCCGAATCGGATGAGCGGATGCCGCACCCGCAGTTCGATCATCGCGAACGCTGCGAGCACGACGGCTGCGGCGACGAGACCGATGATCGTCTGCGCGGAGCTCCAGCCCACGTCGGGCGCAGAGACGACCGTGTAGACGAGGGTGAGCATGCCCACCGCCAGGGTCAGCGCACCCCACACGTCGTGACCGCCGGTCTTGGCCACGCGATCCCGCGGGATGAAGAAGAGTCCGAGGACCAGTGCGGTGACAGCGAACGGGACCGAGAACAGGAACGTCCACCGCCAGCTGAGCGACGTCATCAGTCCGCCGACGATCAGTCCGAGCGAGAAGCCGCTCGCCGCGAACGTCGTGAAGATCGAGATCGCCCGGTTGCGCGACGGTCCCTCGGCGAAGTTGGTGGTGATGAGCGAGAAGGCGGCCGGCGCCGTGAACGCCGCCGCGATGCCCTTGACGAACCTCGAGGCGATCACGATCGCCGGGTCGCTCACGAGCCCGCCGGCCAGAGAGGCCGCGGCGAACACGGCGAGGGCGATGAGGAGGATGCGGCGCCGGCCGAGCAGATCGGCGAGACGCCCGCCGAGGAGCAGCAGGCTGCCGTAGCCCAGCACGTACGCCGAGACCATCCACTGCAGGGTGCCGGTCTCGAGCGACAGTTCGGTGCCGATGGCGGGCAGCGCGACGCCGACCATCGAGACATCGAGTCCGTCGAGGGCGATGACGATGCAGACGACGAGGAGCAGCAGCCACGTGCGCGTGGTCCAGGGCTGGATGCCGGAGGCCGGGGAGGAGGCGGGGGCGGGGATCACCCGCGGGGTCGTTGAAGTCACTCGGTCAAGATACATGCTTCGTCATAGGTTGCGTCAACATTGAATTCTGATGCATGTAATGCTCCGACATCGATTCTGCGGGTACCATGTTGGACATGGCTCAGAACGATGTGGTCGAGCGCTGGCGATCGCTGCAGTCGGCGTACCTCTCGACGGCCTCAGTCCTCGAGCGGGCACTCGGCGAGCGCTGCGATCTCGGGCTCAGCGAGTTCGAGATCCTCGACCTGGTCGCCGAAGAGCGGCAGGACCCGTGCCTGATGCGTGATCTCGTGCAGCGCACGCCGATGACGCAGAGCGCGCTGTCGCGCATCGTCGACCGGCTGCAGAAGGCCGGCCTCGTGCAGCGCATGGAGTGCGGCTTCGATCGTCGCTCGATGTTCGTCGCCGTGACCGAGAAGGGCGCCAAGGTCCACGCCGAGGCGCAGCAGGTCTACCAGTCCCTGCTCGCCGACGAACTGGGCTAGATCCGGCGACGACGCGGCGTCGCGACCGCACCGACCACGGCGGCCTTCGCCACCGGGTTGCGGCCCGGCGAGACCGCGGCGCCGACGGCGGCCGCCTTGGCGACGGGCGAGGGCCCCGGTGTGATGGCGGCGCCGACCACGGCCGCCCTGGCGACAGGCGCCCCGATGACTCCTACGCGTCCGACTCGTCTTCCGAGCATGTCAGGCTCCCATCTGCATGGCGTGGTCCTCGGCCTCGATCGAGGCGATGATGGCTTGGATCGGGATGCGCCCGTTCGCGACCAGCTGCCCCCCGGCACGGCGAGCCGCAGAGGCGAATCCCGCGCTCCAGACGTTCTCGTAGACGAGCACACCCGCTACCGTGCCCGGGTCCATCGCGGCGGCAAGATGCACGACGTCGTCGGCGGCGAGGAGTTCCGCGAGATCCGCTTCGAGTCGGGCGAGCGGGCCCAGGTCCTCCAGCTCGGACAACTCCAGGGCTTCGATCTCGCCATCCGCATCCTTGGTGAGGACGAGGATGTCGATGATCCTGATGGTGCCGGCGTCGACGAGCTCGAGCAGCTCGGCAGCCATCTCACCGGTGAAGTGGGACTGGCCGGGCGGGAACTCGACGACGATGTAGTCGACAGGTCCCAGCTCGTCCAACGTGGAATTGCTCATGGAAGGTCCTTTCCTCTGAATCGTCGGAGTCCGCGCGAGCCGAGCGGCTCAGTCCTGCTCGTGGACGATCTCGGGCATCTGCCACGACATGTCGAACCATGGTTCGAGCGGACCATAGAGCCGCAGCAGCGGCCACCAGGATTTGCCGGCGAGCGTCGGGATCCAATTGGACTCCTTGCCCTCCGGTGCGACGGGAGCGAACCACAGCACGCACGAGCCGTCCGCCTCGAGCTGAAGCTCTCCGGTGAGGCTCGAGACCGCGGGGAATGGCGCCGACTGCAGCAGCGAGCGCGTCTGGGTGTCGTACACGTCGACCGACCAGAAGTTCTTTGCCGGCGGATCCGCCGGGATCCGCAGCGAATAGGTGGCGGCGCCGTCCAGGAGAGCGCCGTCGGCGTCCTCGGCCGTATAGAGGTACGCCGACCCCGCTCCGACCTGCGCGTGCGCCATCGCGGGAGTGATGACGGTCGCCGCGTAGTGGAAGAGCGTGCGCGCGTCGAGGTTGCGGGCGCCGTCGTTCAGGAACTCGTAGCTGCCGCCGACGAAGCCGTTCTTCCACGACGACCCGTCCCAGCGGAACGACTGCGGGTCGCGCGCGGCGTAGAGGGTCGCTCGTGCCATCGCTGCCCCGATCCGGGCGGCGTCATCGAGAATCCCCCGCAGGCGTTCGTCGGGTGCGAAGGGCCGCGCGTGAGCGATGCCGAGCGACGCCAGGTTGCCCGCTCGCTCGGGGTCGAGCGCAGCCGTCGGCTCCTCTGCGACGAGCTGGGCGATCTCCTCGAAGAACGAGAAGTCGTTCGAGTGGACCGTGTTGAAGGCCTGCTCGCCGATGTTCACGAACGTGTTCTGAGGCGCGGCATCCGCATCGCTCAATCGATAGATGCGCGACTGCTTGATCGCGGACACTCCTGCGAGGGCGCGGATCACGACGAAGTTCGTGAATGTCGGGCTCTCGAAGGTGAAGTACCCGTCCGGGCGCTCGCCTTCGTACCCCGGAGGCAGGAAGAGGTACGCGCCGCCCTCCCCGTGATCGGGACCGGCGATCCCCATATCGGCGACGTAGCGGAACCAGAAGTCGTCGACCACGCACAACGACTGGGGCGGCACCTCGATCACCGTGGGTCCCCATGCCTTGAGGTCGAGGAAGGTGACTCCGTAGGTGGTTTCGGTGTTGGGCGTGAGGAAGATGGGGGTCGAGGTGCACCTCGGGTCGGTGAAGCCGATCTTGTCCGGCGAATCGACGCCGGCCACGCGCAGGCCACGCCTCATCGCGACAAGAGAGGCGCCGGGAACGGCGTTCAAGAACGCCGTGATCCCACGCACCAGATCGAGGCCGTCGAAGATCGACTGCACGGATGCGGGCTTGGGCACCCCGTCGAAGAACTCGAACTCGCCGAACGGCGTCGACAGCCGATCCTGCGTCGAGACGTGCGAGACCTCCTCCGCGAGGTTCTCCGCCGAGAGCCCGGCCTTCGTGGTTCCGTCAAGCGCCATGTCGTCTCCTCGTCCGCCGGTTGCGAGGCGATCCTCCCAGCGGCCGGCGGCGAGCACATCATGCACATGGCATGAGACTCACGAAGCAGGCTCAGCCTTCGGGGTGGCCGTCGTAGACGCGAAGCTTGTACTCCGTGGTCTCGAGCGCGAGCGTGAGCTCGCGGATCCGGCGCGTGAGTCGGTCACGCTGAGCGTGCATGATCTGCCGGCGATCGGGGACGGTCGAAGCCCCCTCCTCGACGAGAGCGATGTAGCGAGTGAGATCCCGCATGGTCATGCCCGAGAGCCGCATGCGGGTGAGGAAGACGAGCCGTCGCAGGTCCGCCTCGCCGTACTCACGATGACCGGAGGCGTTGCGGGCGGGCCGCACCAATCCCTGCTGCTCGTAGTACCGGAGCGTGTGAGGCGAGACGCCGATCACCTGCGCGGCGGCCGTCACCGACAGGGCGGACCGTTCTTGGGTGAGAGTTCCGGTGGCCATGTGCGTCATGCTACGTCGATCAGAAGGCGCGCACGGCAGGAGGCAGCCCCGGAAAGTCGGCTGACTCGCTCACCGGGGCCCACCCCACGACGTCGGCAAGGGAACGCTCGTATGCCCGGGTGAGGTTGCGGACCGCCTCGGCCCCGAGTGGCAGACGCATGGGCGCGTCCGGCCGCGCGAGCACGTCGCGGATCACCCTCGCCGCGCGCGCCGGGTCGCCTTCCTGCGCCCCGTCGACGTCGGCCATGTTGGCTCGGATCGCCCCGATGACGTCGTCGTACCCGGGATGCGGCTCGGCCGTGCTGAGCACGCCGGCGGCGTTGAACGCCGTGCGAAAACGACTGGGCTCGACGATGAGCACGCGGATCCCGAACGGGGCGACCTCGCCGGCGAGCGCCTCCGACCACCCCTCGAGTGCGAACTTGCCGGCGGAGTAGCTGCCGACGCCGGGGAACGACATCCGCCCTCCCTGACTGCTCATCTGCACGATCGCACCCGACCGCTGCGCACGCAGGTGCGGGAGGACGTCCCGCACGTACGCCGCCGGACCGAAGAGATGCTGGTCGAGCATGTCGCGCAGAGCGGCATCCGTCACCTCTTCCGCGGCGCCCACCTGGCCGGCGCCGGCATTGTTGACGAGCACGTCGATGCGTCCGAACGCGTCGACGGCACGGGCCACGACGGCCGCGGCCCCCGCGGTGTCACGCACATCGTGCTCGATCGGGACGATGCGATCGCCGAATGCGGCCTTGAGCGCATCGAAGCGGTCCGCCCGGCGCGCGGTGCCCACGACATGCTCGCCGGCCTCGAGGGCGGCCTCGGCCAGGGCCAGGCCGAGGCCCGAGCTCGCTCCGGTGATGAGCCAGGTCTTCGTCTCGTCGCTCGTGGTCATGCCCCACACGGTAGGGGTTCGAGCGCGCTCGAAGGCAAGCCCGATCGGTCGGCCGACGGGACGGCCTCCCGCGGACGATCGGTCGGATGCCGCGGACGACCGGTCGGGCGGAGCGTCCGCGTCGATGCGACGGTGGGATCATGCCCACCACCGCCTCCATCCCCGTCGCCCCCGCGTCGTCCGTTGAGAAGCTGCGTTACGGCGGGCTCATCGCCATGACGCTGATGAGCTTCCTGCTCGTCACCGCGGAGTTCCTTCCCAACGGCGTACTCACCGAGATGGCCGCAGGGCTCGGTGTGAGTCCGGGGCAAGCCGGCCAGACCGTCACCGTGACCGCTCTGGTGGGCCTGGTCGTCGCTCCCACCGTCGGGCTCGTCTTCCCTCGCGTCGACCGCCGATCCCTGCTGGCGTGGATGGCCGTCGCCGCCGCGGTCTCGAACCTCGTCGTTGCGATCGCCCCGAACCTCGTGATCGTGCTGCTCGCCCGCTTCTTCCTGGGCGCGGCGATCAGTGCGTTCTGGGCGATGTCGATCACGGTCGCCGCGCGCATCGCCGGCCCCGACCGACTGGGTCGCGCCGTGATGTTCTCGTCGGCCGGCGCATCGCTCGCGACCGTCGCGGGCGTTCCGATCGGAGTCATGCTCAGCACGATGCTCGACTGGCGCGTCGTCTTCGCACTCGCGGGCGTCGTCACGGGGCTGCTCGCGATCGCGATGCGCGTGCTCCTTCCGTCGGTGCCGCCCGCGCCGGCGTCGAGCTTCGCGATCCTCGCCGACACGGCCCGCCGGCCCGGGATCACGCTGGGCCTCGTCGGCCACGTCCTCGTCGTGCTCGGTCACTTCCTGGCGTACACCTACATCCGGCTCGCACTCGAACGCATGCGGATCGGTGAGGAGGCGGCATCCGTCGATGCCGGAACCGTCGTGCTCCTGCTGGCGCTGTTCGGCGCGGGCGGCCTGATCGGCAACATCGTCATCGGCATGATCGTCGACCGCTCCTTCGCGTTCTTCGCGGTGCTCACGCCGCTCGTCATCGCCGCATCGGTGCTCGCGATGCTGCTGCTGTCGGGCTCGGTGGCCGGGATCGCCGTCGTGGCGTTCGTGTGGGGCTTCTTCTTCGCGTCCTGGCTGATCGTCGTCAACACGTGGATCGGGCACCGCATGCCCGACCGCCTCGAGGCCGGCGGCAGCCTCGTCGTCGTGGGCTTCCAGGGCGCCATCGCGATCGCCGCGGCGCTTGGAGGATTCCTCGTCGACACCGTCGGAGTGGAGCTGGTGTACGTGATCGGCGCGGGGATGCTCGTCGTCGGAGCAGGCCTCTTCGGCGCTTCCAACCGCGCCCGAAGCTGACTCTGCGGAACAGCCGCCGGCGCCCGCCTCCCGTCCGCTACTTCTCCGCCCGCGCGCCGCGCCTGTTCGGCGCCTCGACGTCGGCTGCATCCAGGAACGTCCGCGCGATCACGGTGCCCGCGTCATCCGTCGCCCAGATGAGGAACCGTCCCGGACCCGCTGATGCGGGAACAGCGAGCGTCACGGCATCCGACAGCTCGAAGGGCTCCGCCGTCACGACAGCGGACGACACCGCGGGCGCACGGACTGAGCCGGCCGGAGTCCCGGCGGCTGCCCAAGCTCCGTGCACAGTCGCGGTGACGGAAGAGCGCCCATGATGAGAGACGTGCACGTCGAGTCCGAACTCGGCCACCGGCAGCCCCAGATCGGCTCCCGCCTGGGCGGGAACGAGGTCGAGCACGAGCACGGTTTCAGCGTTCACATGCGCGGGGACGCATCCGCCCCAGTCCTTGGTGCGCCGATCCTCGGTCAGCAGCCCGGCGCACTCGTGCTCGACATCCGAGAACTCGGTGTAGACGTACCCGGAGTACCGGTCGTGACGGCGGAGCTCCTGTGTTTCCCACCGTAGATGCCAAGCCCGTTCCAGGCTGGTGAACCCCTCGCCGTACTCGCTGTTCAGGATGGGCACGCCGCTTCGCGCGAAGTCGTCAGAACCGTAGAACGACTTGTCGACGACGAAGTCCGGGCCCAGCCGGACCGGGAACGTCTCGCGCGCCCCGGAGGCGAGCTCGGCCACAGCCTGCTTCCACGTCGCGATGTCCGGCTCGTAGTAGTGCCAGTCGACGAGGTCGCTCTTCACATGCGCCCAGCCGGAGTTCTCCACGATCGGCCGCGAGTCGTCGAGCGCACGCAGCAGGTCGTATGCGCGGACCGCGGCATCCGCCCGCGCGGCGCTGCCGGGGATGTCCCAGTCGAGACCCCATTCCTCGTTGTAGAGACCCCAGATGACGATGCTCGGGTGATTCCCGTCGCGTTCCACCATCGCCGGCAACTGCGCCTCGAACGCTGCGGCCGCAGCATCCGAGAAGCGGCTGGGGCAGGCCGGCTCGGCCCACACGAGCATCCCCGTGACGTCGGCCTCATGCAGCCAGATCGGATCCTCGAACTTCAGATGCTTGCGCACCAGGTTGTAGCCCAGCTGGCCCGCAAGGGCGATGTCTCGCCGAAGCGCCTCGGCATCCGGAGCGGTCAGACCCGTGTCGGGCCAGTAGCCCTGATCGAGCACGCCTCGCACGTACAACCGTGACCCGTTCAGCAGCAGCTCCTCGCCGCGGGTCTCGATGCGCCGGAGTCCGGTCGTCGCGACCACTCGGTCTGCCGTCACGCCCTCTCCGACGACGATCTCCACCTGATACAGGTGCGGATCGTGGGGCTGCCACAGCCGTGGCTCCGCGAGTTCGATCCGTCCGATCGCGCGGCCCGCAGCATCCGTCACCAACTCGACCGAGATCTCCCCCGCCCGCGCGCGCACGACGGCACCGGCCACCGCATCACCCGCGACCGAGACCACGACATCGATTCCGGTCAGGCTGTCTCCGCGCAGCGACACCGAACGCGCGTAGGTGCGCCCGCGCGCTTCCAGCCATACCGACTGCCAGATGCCCGAGGTGGGCGTGAACGAGACTCCGTCGTAGTCGTCGCGGGGGATCGACCGCTGCTTGCCGTGAACGATGTGACGCTTGTCGGCCGGCGCCTCGACCTCGACGCTGAGTTCGGACGCAACCCCCGGGACCAGGAACTCCGTCACGTCGAATTCGAACGACTCATAGCCTCCGACGTGCTCGCCGACGAGCGTGCCGTCGATCCGCACGACAGCACGGTGATGCACGGCGCCGAAGCTCAGCACGACCCGGCGGTCGCCCCACTCGGCTGGCACCAGCACGGAGCGGCGGTACCTCCCGCGCTCCAGCCATGGGCGGCGAATGCCCGACGCCTCGCTCTCCCAAGCGAACGGCACGATGATAGGCGCCTGAATGCCGTCGGCCTCGAAGTCCCAGCGCCCGTTGAGCGTCAGCCAACGCTCCGATCGGTCGCGATCCGGACGCGGGTACTCGGGGCGGGGAATCTCCTCGAGAACGGATGCCTCGAGAGGAGAGGACGTGGTGGTAAGTGACACATTCAGCCTTTCACGCTGCCGGCGAGGATGCCGTTGATGAAGTGGCGCTGGAGCACGATGAAGAGCACCAGCAGGGGGATGAGGGCGATGGAGCTCGCGGCGAGGAGCTCGCCGGTGACGGTGGCGTAGTCGGCGCCGATCCGGTTGCCGGTGATGTTCTGCGCGAGTGTCGACAGCACGACCTGAAGCGTCGCCATCTGCTCGGAGCTCGCGACGATCACGGGCCACACGAAGTCGTTGTAGATGTTCATGATCGTGAGCACGGCCAGACCCGCGAGGCCCGGGCGGATCACCGGCACGATCACCCGCCAGAAGATCCCGAACTCGCTGCAGCCGTCGACGCGCGCCGCGTCGAGCAGTTCGTCGGGCACGGCGCTGATGACCTGCCGCATCCAGAAGATCGCGAACGCATCGATCGCGCCGGGCAGGATCAGCGCCTGATATGTGTTCACCCATCCGAGCGTCTTCATCTCCAGCAGCAGCGGGATGATGAGAACGATCGTCGGCAGCATCAGCGTGACCAGGACCGTGCCGAAGATCAGGTTCTTGCCGACGAAGTCGTACTTGGCGAACGCGAACGCCGCCAGCGGGGCGAAGAACAGCGTGATGCCGCCCTTGACCACGAGCACGATCGCGGTGTTGAGGAACCCGTGAGCGATCGGCACGTCCTGGAACATCGCCGTGAAGTTGTCGAGCGTGAAAGTCGTCACGTCGAAACCCAGGGGGTCGCGGATGATGTCGTTCGGCTGCTTGAACGACGACACGATCGCCCACGCGACCGGTGCGAGGAACCCGATCAGCAGGAGCATCAGGAACGCGTGCGAGCCGATCCGGGGACTCGTCTTGCGCGGGCGACGCTCGGGAGGGATGGATGCCGCTGCAGTGGCTGCGGGACGGAGGAGAGTGCCGGTCATGATCAGTCCTTGGCTCGCAGCATCCGGACGAAGAAGAGCGAGAGCACCATCACGAGAATGACCAGGAGGAAGGAGTTCGCCGCTCCCGTGCCGAGATCTCCGCGCGTGATGTGGTTGTAGAGGTAGTAGCCCGCAGTCGTCGTCGAGTTGTACGGCCCGCCCTGCGTGACCACGAACGGTTCGGCGAACATCTGGAAGACCGCGAGGGTCTGCAGCACCACGGCGAACATGATGGTGCGGCGCAGCAGCGGCACCGTGATGCTCCACAGCTGACGCAACCGCGAGGCGCCGTCGAGCTCGGCCGCCTCGTACATCGACTGGTCGATGGACTGCAGCCCGGAGAGCAGGATGATCACGATGAACCCGGTGGTCTTCCAGAGGAAGAGCAGCGCGAGGGTCGGTTTCGCCCAGGCGCTCGTCGTGAGCCAGCCGATATCGGGGATGCCGAACGCGCCGAGGAGCGCGTTGATCGCCCCGTACTGCTGGTCGAAGAGCACCACCCAGATCTGTGCGACTGCCACCAGCGGAGTGACGAACGGCACGATGAACGCGACCCGGTAGAGGCCGCGGAGCCGCAGCTTCGCCGAGTTCAGCAGCACGGCCACGACAACGCCCAGCACGAGCTGCACCGGGACGATCAGCAGCCACAGCAGGGCGGAGTTGCCGAGGGAGTTCCAGAACGCCTCGCTCGTGAGGAGGTACGCGTAGTTGCCCCAGCCCACCCACTCCGCGGCACCGGCGCCCCGCCAGTTCGTGAAGCTCAGCCGCGCCGTGAAGATCAGCGGGTACACGCTGAAGGCGACGAAGATCACGAGGAACGGCAGCACGAAGAGGTACGGCGCCGAGCGTCGTCGCAGCTTCGCCGCGCCGAGGCGATGCGCGCGCTGCGGCAGCGCGGAGGGGAGGGCGGAGGTCGTCATCTCGGAGAGCCCGTCACTGCCTGTCGATGAGGTTGGTCTGGATGCCGTCGGTCGAGCTGCTGACGACCTCGGCGGGCGTCAGGTCGCCGTCGAGCATCCGCTGCAGGTCGTTGCCGAGGTAGTCGACGGCGCCGTTCCACCAGGACGGGATCGCCGTGCCGCTCGGGATCTGCGCACCGGCCTCGGTGGCGACGGCCCACAGGTCCTGGCCGCCCAGCGCCTCGATCGGCTCGAACAGGGGCCTCGACGGATCGGCTGCCGGCGAGTACGCGGGGATCGACGTGTTGAGCCCGGTCGGGTAGATGTCGTTGACGCCCCAGACCGCGCTGTAGCCGGCCTCGTCGTACATGAGGAACTCGTAGAACAGCCAGGCGAGGTCGGCGTTCTCCCCGTCCTTCGGCAGCACGAACGACGAGCCGCCCATCGCGCCGCTGCGCGCGCCACCTTCCGCCCACGCCGGCAGCGGCATCGCCCGCCAGTCGCCGCTCGTCTCGGGCAGCAGCTGCTGTGGAGCGAAGTCGAACCAGATCGCCCAGGGGTAGAAGACCTGGTTGCCGTTCTCGAGCTCGGCGATGTCGGTCGGGCTGAGGTACTCGGCCCGCGTGCCGAGACCTTCCTTCTGCACGGTGTCGAGGAAGGTGAGGATCTGCTCGTACTCGTCGCTGTCGAGGCGCAGTTCCCCGTCGGAATCCGCGATCGAGGTGCCGAGCTGGCTCGCATACATCTCGAGCTGAAGCTGTCCGAGGAAGGGACTCTGCTCCAGGTGGATCGGCTTCGAGCCGGGCTTCGCCGCCTGATACTCCTTGGCGGCCGCGAGCAGATCGTCGTACGTCTCGATCGTCGCCGCGTCGATGCCGACCGCTTCGAGCGCTGCGGCGTTGTAGTAGAGCAATCCCGGGTTGAGGTCGAAGGGCACGCCATAGATGCCGCCGTCGACCGTGGTGGCGTCGATCTTCTGCGGAGCGATGTCGTCGATGTACGGCTCGAGCACGTCGGTGACGTCCCACAGGTGTTCGGCGTAGCCGCCTACCAGCGCGTCGTCGAGGAACACGCCATCCGGCACGTCGGTGCCGGTGATGAGGGTGTTCTGCAGCTTGGCGTTGATGTCGACCGCCTCGTGGTTCACCGTGATCTCGGGGTACTTCGCCTCGAAGTCGTCGATCACCGCGTCGAAGACCTCGTAGAGGTCGCCTGAGCGGTCCCAGATGGTGATCTCGCCTGCCGGCTGCTCAGCGGTGGGTGCCTGGAGCCGGTCGGATGCCGACCCGTCGCCGGCCGTGATGTCGGGGCCGCAGCCGGTGAGCGCAAGTGCGACGACGGCGAAGCTGCCGGTCACGACGACGCGGAGAGCGGTCCGGCTCGGGTGGCGGTTCATGGACACTCCTTTGTGTGTGGAACTTCTGTGCGTGGAACTTCGGGTGAGGCGTGGTGGTCTTCAGCGGTTCGCAATGCTCGGCTGCTGACCCTCGTTTGCTAACGTATGCAAACTGTAACCCATGTTTGCACACGTTGCAAACGATAGGATGGCGGGATGCCGGCCACACTCCGCGATGTCGCAGAACGCGCGCAGGTCTCGATGCGCACCGTGTCGAACGTGGTGAGCGGATATGCCCACGTCAGCGAGCGCATGCGCACGAGAGTGCTGGCGGCGATCGAAGAGCTCGACTACCGGCCAAACCCGGTCGCTCGGACACTGCGCACCGGACGCACCGGGATGCTCGCACTCGTGGTGCCGGAAATCGACGTGCCGTACTTCAGCGAACTCGCCCGTGACGTGATCGACGCCGCCGCCGAGGTGGGATACCGCGTCATGATCGACCAGACCGGACACGACCACGAGCGCGAGCGGCAACTGCTCACCGGAGAGGATCGCACGATGCTCTTCGACGGCCTGCTGTTCAGTCCGCTGGTCACCAAGTCGGAGCTGCTCGCGATGCACGGATCGATGCGGATGCCGCTGATCCTGCTGGGCGAGCACGAGTTCGATGGGCGCTACGACCACGTGGCCATCGACAATGTGGCCGCCGCGCGAGATGCCGTGAACCATCTCATCGCGATCGGGCGCACCCGCATCGCAGCGATCGGTTCCCAGCCGCTCGAAGAGTACGCGACTCCGCTGCAACGCTCGGCCGGATACGAGACAGCGCTGGCAGCTGCCGGGTTGGAACGGCGCCCCGATTACGTGACGACTGCCGCACACTACAGCCGCAGTGACGGCTACGCCGCTGCCCGCGCGCTGCTCGAGCTCCCCACCCCGCCGGACGCGATCTTCTGCTTCTCCGACCTGCTCGCCATCGGCGCCATGCGCGCCGTGTTCGACGCGGGCCTGCGTGTACCCGAGGACATCGCCGTGATCGGCATCGATGACGTCGAGGAAGGGCGCTTCTCGCGGCCGACGCTCAGCACGATCTCGCTCGATACCCCGTTCATCGCGCGAGAGTCCGTTCGCCGGATCATCGCACGGATCGAAGACCCTACGCTCCCGGCCACAGAGATCGTCGCGCCCCACAGGCTGCTGGTGCGCGAAAGCACCCGCCCCATCGTCGGCGAGGGGTGACTGCATCCCCGCCGCCCAGGAATAGCCGGCGCCGCCCGCACGTTGCGGCTACGCATGACGGTGGTCGATTCGGATGCCCTGGCCCAGGTGCTCTCGTCCATCGAGGTGCGCATGGGAATCGCGCGACGTCTGACGCTCGAGCCCGCCGGCACGCTGCCGATCGCCGCTGATGCGGTGACGCTCGTCTACGTCGCTGACGGCGTGGTCCACGGGCATCCCCCGCTGGGAGACGGATGCCGCCTCGATGTAGATCGCGCGTCGCAGCGGATCTGGGCCACCGCCGCCGGGGACCGCTCGCGCCTCGTCGCCGGCGATGCCCTCATCACGCTCGGCAGCCGGCGGTTCGTGCTCGAACCGGACGCCTCGGCATCGCTCGTCGTCTTCGAGTTCGAGCTGTCCGACGTCGCACACGGGCTGGCCACGGTCGTTCCCGATGTGGTCACCGTGACGGATTTCGCGGGCCTCGAGCCGGCCGCGGCCGCACTGGCGGCCAACATGGGCCTCGCGCACCGCGCCACCGCTGCTCTGCGCTCGGGCGACCCCGTCATCTGCCGCATGATGGCGACCACCGTCCTCCTCTCGGTGATCCGCGCGTGGGCCGAGAACGGGTGCGCACCCGAGGGCTGGCCCGCCGCTGCGAAGGATCCGTTCCTCGACCGCGTCGTCGAAGCGATCCACGAACAGCCCGGCCGGGACTGGACGGTCGAACTGCTCGCGTCGGTGGGTGCGATGTCGCGCTCGGTGTTCGCCGAGCGCTTCCGCGCCACGGTGGGAAGCACCCCGGCCAGCTACGTCACCGAAGTGCGGATGAGCACGGCCAAGCGGATGCTCGAATCGGGATTGCCAGTGTCGACGATCGCGCGCGAGCTGGGGTACGCCTCCGACGAGGGCTTCAGCCGCGCGTTCCGCCGCAGCGTCGGGATGCCGCCGTCGGCGTGGCGCCAGACACGCCACGCTCCGGCACTGGCCTGAACACCGCACGCATCCGGTCCACGACGACACCGGCGATGACCGCGACCAGGAACAGCACGAGCAGCATGCACGGCGACGAGACCGCTTCGACGAGCACCGCCGCCAGCGTCGCGAGGGCGTCGGGATCACGTCCACGAGGCCGCGCTCCGCTCCGACTGAGCGCGGCGCCATCGCACGAGCCCGGCGACGCCGATCACGACGACGTAGACGACCGTGAACATCGCGGCCGCGATGAGGAAGACCGAGATGGCCAGGGACCACAGGATCTTCTCGACGATGCTCGACGCGAGGGCCATGATCGTTCCTTTCTCGATGGGCGATGCGGAGACGGATGCCGGGCGCCCGAACCGCTGGGGCGCCCGGCATCCCGCCTCACTCGTATCGGAGTGAGGTCACCGGATCGGCGCGCGCGGCCCTGGCCGCAGGCAGCGTGCCGGCGAGGAAGGCGATGCCCATGACCGCCACGATGATCAGCGCGATCGAGACCGGATCGAAGGCGATCAGCGTCAAGCCGGGCAGGCTGGTGAGAAGACCGCCCGAGAGCGCCGAGCTGACCACCCCGCCGACGAGGATCGCGATGACCACGCCGAGGGCGCTGCCGAGGAAGCCGATGAAGGCCGCCTCGAGGCTGAACAGGGAGAAGACCCGGCCGCTGGCCATCCCCATGGCCTTCATGAGCCCGATCTCACGGGTGCGCTCCTGCACCGACATGAACAGCGTGTTGACGATGCCGAAGCCGGCCGCCAGCAGCGCGATGATCGCGAAGGCGTTGAGCACCAGGACGATGCCGTCGATCACGGCGGTGACGGCGCCGAGCTGATCCGCCACGGTGGTGCCGGTGAAACCGGCGTCGGCGAGCCGATCTTTCAGCGCCGCGATCTCAGCATCAGTGGCATCGGGGCTGAACCAGATGCTGGCCTGCGCGTACCTCTCGGTCTCGTCGGCGGGCAGCCCGGTGCCCTGTGCCGTGTACAACGCGTCCGTGAGGGCGTCGTTCGTCGTCACCGAGACGCCGGCCGGAGATGCCAGTGCCTCCTCAGCGACGCCGACCACGATGGCATCGATCACGTGCTGGGCGCGGTCGGCGTCGGTCACCGCGATCGACACCGTCTGCCCCACCGCGGCCTCGTCGGTCTCGAATCCCAGCGGCTCGACATAAGAGACGGGAATCAGCACCTGCAGCTCGCCCGACGCGTCGTCGAGATCCTCACCGGCGGCCAGCTGCACGGACTGCCCCTCCACGAGCGCGCCGACGCTCAGCACGAACCGGTCGCCCTCGCCGGCCTGGATGTAGTCGGGCGAAATGGACTTGGTGGCCTGAACGTCCAGGACGCCGTCCACGTCGGCGAGTGTGTCGAGGTCGGCCGGTGTCAGCGCCGAGACGGTGGCATCGTCGAAGCCGCCGGAGGCGACGGCATCCGGATCGTACTCGGCAGGTCCGGAGTCCTCCTCAGCCGACGCCGCCGCCGTCTCGGAGTTCTTGGTCACGGTCATCACGTCCTGCGCGCCCACCGCGGTGAGCGTGTCGGCGATGTAGGCGTTGATGCCGGTGCCGAGCCCGTTGGTGAGCGTCAGCGTGAACGCGCCGACGAAGATGGCAAGGACCGTCAGGGTCGTCCGTGTCTTGGAGCGGAACGTGTTCGACACGGCCGACCGGACGAGATCGAGCGCCTTCATGCCGCCACCGCCATCGTGTCGTGGACGACGAGCCCGTCCTTGAGCGAGATCCGGCGGTCGCAGCGTGCGGCCAGGTCCTCGTCGTGCGTGACGACGATCAGGGTGATGCCGTGTTCGCGGTTGAGGGCGAACAGGATGTCTTCGACCACGGCGCCGGTCTGGCTGTCGAGGTTTCCGGTGGGTTCGTCGGCGAAGAGGATGCGCGGATTGTTCACGAGCGCTCGGGCGATCACGACGCGCTGCTTCTGCCCTCCGGACAGATCGGCGGCCTTGCTGCCGGCCTTGTTCTCGAGCTCGAGCTGCTCGAGAGCGGCGAGCCCGCGGCGTCTCCGCTCCGCTCGCCCGTAGCCGGCGATCTTCATCGGCAGGACCACGTTGTCGAGCACCGTGGTGTCGCCGGTGAGGAAGAACTGCTGGAAGACGAAGCCGAACGTCCGGTTGCGCGCCCGGTTGAGGCGGCTGCCCCGGAGCGTGCCGGTGTCGACGCCTTCCAGCTCGATCGTGCCGGACGAGGGAGCGTCCAGCAGGGCCATGAGATGCATGAGCGTGGACTTGCCGGATCCGCTCTTGCCGACGATCGCGACGCTCTCGCCTTCATGGACGTCGAAGCTCACGCCCCGGAGGGCGTCGAATCGGTTCTGGCCGCGGCCGTAGGACTTGTGCACGTCGGTGACCGACATGATCGGGATGCTCATGGGACTCCTCAGGATCGGGGTGGGACTCCAGCGTCGTCCGGCCGCGTTCGCAGCACGTCCCCCGGGCGCGGGCACTTCGATACCGCGGCTGCGGTACCCCATGTGCCCCCGCGGGATGATGCGCACCGCCCTGCACTGCCCCACACTGGACACGTGAACGCGACCACGGACGGGCGAGATCCCTGGTCGCCGACGAGAAGACCGATGCTGGCCAGGCGCGTGCTGCGATGGACGGGAGACGCTCTCGCGGTGTTCCTCGTCGTCTCGTCGGCCTTCCTGCACGGCCCGCAGCAGGCACCCCGCTCGGCGTCGGTGGTGGCGGTGATCGCCGTCGTCGCCGCTGCCCTTCTGCTTCTCCTCCGGCGACGATGGCCCATCCCGGTCCTCGCGGGCTGCGTCGCGCTCTACGGCCTCGCCGCCGTGACCGGCACCGTCGCTCCCGGCATCATCCTGGCGGTCGCCATCGCGATGTTCGGGCTCGCGAACCGGTCAACGCGTCGCGTCACGATCCTCGCGGCCGCCATCACTGCGGGGGCGGTGTTCCTGCTCAGCGTGCTCGGCGCGGTCGTGAGCGCCTCCGACCCGCGGATGGTGCAGTTCACGCTCGCCGTCGCGTTCGCCGCGGCGGCCGGCGACGCCACCCGCTCCCGGCGCGAGTACATCGTCGCGGTCACCGAGCGCGCCGAGCGCGCCGAGCAGACCCGTGAGGCGGAGGCCAGGCGCCGCGTCTCGGAGGAGCGCCTGCGCATCGCCCGCGACCTGCACGACACCGTCGCACACCAGATCGCGGTGATCAGCCTCAACGCCGGCGTCGCGTCGTCGTCGCTGGAGTCACCCGAGCGGGCACAAGAGGCGTTGAGCACGATCCGCAGCGCCTCCCGCACCGTCCTGCGCGAGATCGGCGATCTGCTCGCCCTCCTCCGCGCCGAGGATCCGGATGCCGAGACCATGACGCCGCCGTCGGGTCTGGGCCGGCTCGACGATCTGGTGGAGCAGTTCGCGCGGTCCGGGCTGGCGGTCCATCTCCGCGTGGAGGGCGATCCCGGCCGGGTCTCGGGCGCTGTCGACCTCGTCGCGTACCACGTGATCCAAGAGGGGCTCACGAACGCCCTCAAGCACGGCACCGACCAGCGCGCCCACGTTCTCGTCGAGGTCGCGGACGAGCACGTGACGGTGGTGGTCACGAATCCCACTGTCCCTTCCGCCGGCCGCGCCGAGGTCGGCGGTACCGGTGCAGGCCACGGCCTGATCGGCCTGCGCGAACGGGTCGCCTCGGTCCGCGGCGTCGTCGAGACCGGCACGACAGCGGGCGGATACCGCCTCGCGGCCACCCTCCCTCTTGCGAAGGAGCGACCCTGATGACCCGCGTGCTCGTGGTGGACGACCAGCCGCTCATCCGCCAGGCCGTGACCGGCATCCTGAACCAGGCCGACGGGATCGAGGTCGTCGGCGAGGCCGCCACCGGTGTGGCCGCCATCGCTCAGGCGGCGCTCCTCCTGCCCGACATCGTGCTGATGGACATCCGGATGCCGGAGCTCAACGGCATCGACGCCACCGCATCGATCTGCAGCGACCCGGCGCTCACCCAGACCCGCGTGCTGATCCTGACGACGTTCGAAGAGGATGAGTACGTGCTCGCCGCCCTGCGCGCCGGCGCCAGCGGCTTCATCGGCAAGGGTGCCGAGCCCGATGAAATCGCGCGCGCCGTCCGTGCCGTCCACGCCGGCGAGTCGCTGCTCTCACCCCTCGCGACCAAGGCACTCATCGAGAAGTACGTGCGCGCACCGGGCAGTCCCCCCGATCACCGGCCGCTGCGCACGCCGCCGGAGCTCGACCAGCTCACCGACCGCGAGCGCGAGGTGCTCGTCCTCGTCGCGCGCGGGCTGTCCAACACCGACATCGCGACCGATCTGTTCATCTCGCCGCACACGGCGAAGACGCACGTGAACAGGATCATGATGAAGCTGCACGCGCATGACCGGGCGCAGCTGGTGATCCTCGCGTACGAGAGCGGCCTGCTCCGCCCAGGCGCCTCCTGATCCCAGCCGGAATACCGCGAGCGCGGTACCCGGGATACGCCGTCGAGGGGACGCGCGCACGTCGCTGCGCCGCGAGCCTGGATTCACCGTCGCAGAACGTCTCGCGACGGCATCCGATCCAGGAGGAGAGCATGTCCACGACACTGCCCCGCACCTACAGTCCGACCGTCGCGGTCCCACTGTCCATCGCGATCGTCGCCGTCCTCGCGAGCGCCGTCAACGCCGTGCTGGCTCTCGTCGGCGGCGCCATCGGCGCCACCGGACCCGGGCTGCAGCCGATCGCCTATCTCAGTCTGACCGTCGTCGCAGCGATCGGCGGTGCGGTCGGCTGGCACCTGATCGCCCGGTTCGCGAACCGTCCCAGCCGCGTCATGCGCTGGCTGGTCCCGTCGTTCCTCGCTGTGTCGTTCATCCCGGACATCCTCATCGGCGTCTCGACCGGCACGGGTGACGGATGGCTCTACGCCGCCGTCCTCATGTGCATGCATGTCACCACGATCACGATCGCCATCCTCACCTACCGGCGACTCATGCCCCTCCCGGACCGCGCGGACGCCCGCGACACCACCGCCTGAACCGGCACACGCCCGACCACCCCGCGACCACTCATCCCTTCCGATCGACAGGAGACGCCATGAACACCATCCGAGCCGCGCTCGTCGAGACCTACGGCGAACCGCCCCGCTACAGCTCCATCCTCGAACCCCATCCGGAAGCGGGCGGCGAGGTCGTCGACGTGCTGGCGGTGGGCGTGCACCCCGTCACACGAGGTGCCGCCGCGGGACTTCACTACGCCAGCCCCGACCGGCTGCCGATGGTGCCCGGTGTGGACGGCGTGGTGCGCCGCGCCGACGGCTCGCTCGCGTTCGTCATCGCGCGCGACACCGGAACCCTGGCGGAGCGGATCCTGCTCAACCCCGCCCGCGCGATCCCCGTCCCCGGCGGCGCCGACCCGGCGATCGTCGCCGCCACCATGAATCCGCTCATGTCGTCGTGGGTCGTACTGCGAGCCCGCGTGCCGTTCACGCCTGGCCAGTCGGTGCTGGTCCTGGGCGCGACCGGCAACGCCGGCTCCATGGCCGTCAAGGTCGCCCAGCACCTCGGGGCAGGACGCGTCGTCGCCGCCGGGCGCAACCGCGCGCGACTGGACGCTCTCGTGGACGACGGCGCAGACCACGTCGTGCCGCTCACCTCCGACCTCGAGGCCACCGGCACCGCACTGGCCGCCTCCGCCGCAGACGTGGATGTCGTGCTCGACTATGTGTGGGGTGCGCCCGCCGAGCACGCGATGCGTGCGATCCTGTCGGCTCGCACCGACCCCGCCCAGGTGCTCGACTGGGTGCACATCGGGAGCACGGGTGGCGACGCCATCGCTCTCGACGGCGCCGCCATCCGCTCGCACGCACTGCGGATCAGCGGCAGCGGATTCGGGTCGGTGTCGCCGTCCGTCTACCGCAACGAGCTGCCCGACGCCGCGGCCGCGGTCGCATCAGGGGCTCTGGTGGTACGGCCGCGCCGCTACGCACTGGCAGATGTCGAGGAGGCCTGGGCGCACGTCGACGAACCGGGCGAGCGCACCGTCATCGTCCTCTGAACAGTCGCAGCCTCGGCGTTCCGCCGAACGCACCTCGCCCCCGAACCCGTCGCACGGGTGTCGGGGGCGAGGGCGCTGGTCACGCCGCAGCGAGCGCGGCTATACCGGGTTGCCCAGGACGATCCGCCGCCAGGTGGTTCCGTCCGACACCGCGAGCACACTGCCGCCGGCACCGTCGGACACCATCGCCATCGCACCGGCGACGGGCTGCGGCCTCGGACCCGCTGCGAACTGGACGCCATGTGCGAACACCGTGCGCATGCGGTTCTCAGCAGAGCCGAGGTCGCGGGCGTTGTCGGCCGTCGGCGTGATGCCGGTGATGCCCACGCGCATGGCGGCCACGCCGTTCTCGTCGTCGGTCGAACAGAGCAGGTCGACGGCGGTCGACCCGACCTCGTTCACGGGGACGATGCGCATGCCGCCCTTCACGCCGGGTCCGGCACCGCCGCTCTGATCGGACGCCGCCACGAACGCACCGTACGCGTCTGCCCCGACCTGGTGTGCCCCCGTCGTCGTCGCCCGCACGATCAGCGCGCCGTTGGCGGCCGCCGTGAGCTCCTGCTCCATCGCGCCGGCGCGACGCCGCTCGATGACGTTGTCGGCGCCGACAGCGCCGGCCCACAGCACTCCCGCCGTGTTCTCGAACGTGTTGCCGGTGATCGTGGAACGCGTGATCGTCCCGATCACCCGCACCGGCGGTGCTGCGGCGACCGGGTTCGCCCCGAAGATGTTGCCGAGGATCGACACATCCGTGGCGTCGCCGTTGATGCGGACGGCACCCCAGCGATCGTCCTGATCGAGGTTCCAGTTGTCGAACGAGTTGGCCGACACGGTGACTTCGGATGCCGCTGCCGCGAAGTACACCGGCGAACGCGTGAGCCAGTTGAACGTGTTCCCCGTGATCGTGACGTTGCGGGCCTGCACCGCCGTGTCGAAGGCGATCGAGTACGGCGGCCGCCCGCCTCCCGTCGGCTCGCCGCCGCCCAGGACGTTCCCCGTGAAGGTGAGATTGGTGCCCCCGGCCGTGACGTTGATCAGCGGTCCGCCGGAGCCGTTCTCGACGACGTTGCCTGAGAACGTGGAGTTGATGATGCCGCCCTCGAACAGCCGGCGCCCGATATCGAGCACGTTGTTGGCGATGATCGCCCCGCGAAAGCTCGCCGCGTTCTCTCCGGTGGTGCGGATGGCCGTGCCCATGCTGTGGAAGTGGTTGCCTTCGATCAGCCACTTGCGCATGCCGTACGGGAGCAGATGCACGCCCGTACCGGATACGCCGGCCGTCGGCCACGAGATGTCGATGCCGAAATCCCCGACGGCGACCAGGTTGTTCGTGAACACGAGCCCGCGGCCGACATGCCTCAGGGCCAGGTAGAACTCGATGAACGTGCATTCGGTCACCACGAGATCCACGTCGTCGGTGTTCGCACCGACCCGATTGGCGTCGCGCGCCGACTGGACCGCGACGGTGTTCTTGAGGCTCGCCGGAGCGACGAAGCAGAGGCCCCGCAGGGCGGCGAGCGGCGCCCGCATCTCGAGCCCGGTGCCGTCGAAGTCGACGTCGATGATCGACACCCGCGAGCTCATCGTGCTGGCGCCGGCGAGCACGATGCGGTTGAAGTTGTCACCGCCGAGACCCTCGACGTCGGGCACGACGAGCGTGCGCGTGATGCGGTAGGTCCCGGGCGGGAAGAACACGATCTTGTTGGGGCGCGTGAGCTGCGCGTCGATCGCCTTCTGGATCGCGTCGGTGTCATCTGCGACGCCGTCTCCGACCGCACCGAACTCCTGCGGAGTCGTCCCCATCACCGCGTCGGCGGTGGCTTCGGCCGCCGCTGCGGACTGTGCGGGGGACAGCTGTCCGGCCATGGTCGCACCGAGAGCGGCGATGCCTGCCGCACCGATCACGTGGCGTCTACTGAGCGTTGACATTCCTCGTACTTCTCCTTCAGTGGTTCATGCACCTGCGGTGGTCAGGAACTGCACGGCCGCGGCATGGTGCGGGGATCGCGGCCCCTGGGAAGTCAGCGGGTCGCCGACGTCGCGCATCCACGCGAGCATCGCCGCGGCCAGCTCGTCGCGGACGGTGGCGTTCTCAGGCGTCGCGGCGACGTCGACCTCCTCGCCGGGATCGGCTTCGAGGTCGTAGAGCTCGACGAGCCGGCTGGTGCGGATGCCGCCCCTGGCCAGGTCGTGCGGCGAGCTGCGCCGCAGCCAGGACTGACTGGCGTCCATCGGGTTCGGCGCGTTGTCGAAGTTGACGATCAGCTTGAATCGGTCCGACCGCGCCGAGCGTCGAGGGCTGTAGTAGTCGTGGTAGGTCAGCTGCGCGAAGACGTGGCGGTGCGCTGCGGCCGCGGACTCGACCACCGGCACGAGGCTCGACCCGTCCGAGTCGTCGTCGGGTCGAAGGCCGAGCAGCTCGAGCAGGGTGGGCCGCACGTCGAGGTGGCTCACGAGTCCGTCGACGCGAACACCGGTCCACGCGTCCGTTCCGGGCACGTGCAGGATGAGCGCGACCTCCAGCCCCGAGTCGTAGAGGGTGCACTTCGCGCGGGGCAGGGCGAGACCGTGATCCGTGGTGAAGACGACGATCGTCTCGTCCCCGAGCCCGAGCTTCTCCAGTGCGTCGAGCACGCGACCGACGTGCTCGTCCAGGTAGCGCACCGCTCCCTGCAGCTCGGCGATCTCGGCGCGCGCGCCGTCGTCGTCGCGCAGGTAGCCGGGGACGGTGTGGCCGCGCGACGAATCGGGATCGATGCCGTCGCCGAGGAATCCCACGACCCCGGGCGAGTCCCGAGGATCCGGCGCGCGATGCGGTTCGAAGAATCCGACTTGCAGATAGAAGGGCTCGGATTCGCCGGCGTACCGTGTCAGTGCGTCGATCGCCCGGTCGGCCACCACGGCTCCCGACCGGTCGGCCCGCGTTCCTCCGACGCCGGTCGACTCCACCCGGTCGAACCCCAGGCGCTGCGCCACCACGTCCTCTTCGAGCACACGGGACTCGTGGTGCACGCCGATCAGGTGGGTGCGGAAGCCTTCCGCCTTGAGCCGCGACGCGAGGTGGGAAGACGGATCGGCGAGGTCCCAGTCGAACGGAGAATGTGTCAGGCCGAGCACGCCGTTGCGCTGCGGATAAGTCCCCGTGAACAGCGAGGCGCGCGCGGGGCTGCACTGCGGCGCGGTCGCGAACGCGTGGTCGAAGACCGCCGAGCGTGCCGCGAGGGCATCGAGATTCGGCGTCGACACGGTCGCCACGCCGTAGGTGCCGAGGAAGCGGCCGAGGTCATGACAGTGCAAGAAGAGGAGGTTCCGACGGATGCCGCGCCCCGCGGTCATGCGGAAGCCTCCCCGCCCGTCGGCCCGTCTGAACCGGCTCGGACGATCTCGGTGCCCACGCGTCCGAGGCCCTCGATCTCTCCCGCGACGATGCCGCCGGTCGCCGGCAGCCGGAGCGTGGCAGCGGTGCGCCCGAGCAGGATCACGTCGCCGGGGAAGAGCGTCGTCACCGCCGAGATCGTCGCGAGCAGCTCGGCCGCCCCGTCGAGGTAGTCGTCGGTGGAGCCCGAGGCGGACGCGTCGCCCGCCTCCAGACTCATGCGGCGGCCGCGCCACGTCCCTGCTCGTGGCTGGACCGCGCCGACCACGTTGAACCCGTCGCCCCACCGGCCGTACACGGCGGGGATGTGCCGTTCGCCCAACCGGGCCGGTTCGGCGACGGCGTCGCGGAACGACTCGTCGCACAGCGAGACAACGGGCGCGAACCCGGCGAGGTATGACTCGGCCTCGCCGGGGTCGACGTCCGACGCGAGCCGGCCGACCACCGCCGCGAGCTCGATCGTCACGTCCACCACGGTCGCGCGCGCCGGCAGCACCACGCGGGATCCGTCCGCGCCGAGAGAGGTCGCGGGTCCCGTGAAGAAGCGGGGGATCTCCAGCCGAGGAAGCCCTTCGTCCGGCGCGCCGGAGTGATTGCCGAAGGCCGTGAACACATGCCGGGCGTCGCCGGGACGCCAGGTCGCGGCATCCGTCGGCGGCTCCTGCGCCGCACGCCGGATCGCATACGACGGATGCTGGTCGAACGGCACGCGCTCACCCACCGGCACCGCCTGGACGGGGTTGCGCAGCACACCGAGCTGCTCGATCTCGGACTCGATCACGACCTCGCGGCTCTCGATCACCTCGCGCGGGATCGACAATCCGTCGACGCCCAGCGTGCCGAGGTGGAGGATGTCGCCCGGCTGCAGCGTCGCGAACGACGAGTACCACTGGATGACCCGCTCGACGCCGAGGATGGTCGCGGACGTGTGCGCGCGGTCGCGCCGGAGCCCGTCCTGCCGCGTGTACACCAAGAGGTCGTACGGATCGCCGACCTCGTCCTTCGTGACCAGGAACGGCCCGACCGGACACAGCGTGTCGGCGATCTTGCCGCCCCACGACGCGGTCGCCTGGAAGAACCAGTCGCCGTACTCGGGTGGCAGGCTGTAGCCTCGGCCGGCGTTCCCCGGCACGCGGCCGTAGTAGTACGTGCCCGCCACATCGGTGACGTTCGCGTAGCCGGCGACGTGGCGCATCGCCTCATGGAGCGGGATATCGCGCCCGCCCCGGCCGATGATCACGCCGAGCTCGACGTTGAACGACATGACGGGATCGTGATGACCGTTGCGCATCAGCACGGCGGCGCCCGCACCGACGATGCTCCCCTGGGGACGCTGATGCGCCACGGGGAACAGGTTCAGGTGCCCGATGCGCGGGTTGGCGCGGGCGAACGACGGCGAGTTGCTGACAAGCCCGAGGCACAGCCGCGGGCGAGGGACGGGTGCGAGCAGCTCGACATCGGCGACCGCGTGCGAGACGGTGCCGAGGAGCGTGGCGTCGGACTGCGCGAGGAAGCGCTCGAGGAATCGGTCCAGGCGGCCGAGCACGGCCATCCCGTCGTCACCCGACGCGAGGAACTCCGCCAGAGTGTCCGGCCAGTCGCCCAGGAAGCTCGGCCTGCTCGCGGCGTAGCCGCTCGTCGCGCCTCCGCTGCGGGCCAGCGCGGCCTCGGCACGCGCGGGTTCGACGATGCGCGGCGCCGACGTGACGGGGTCGGGCATGACGAAACCCCACCGCTCGGAGTCCTCGTGCAGGAATGTGGCGAGCTTCACTGAGCTCCTTCGCTCGTTCCGGTCCGCGTTTCGTTTCGTATTAGTGATTGGCAGGGTAGCGGCATCCGGAACAGCCCTGCAAGGGCGAATCTCGATCGGATTTGGGCTCGGAACCGCCGCTTGACGTCTCGGAGAGGGCTCATATACAGTCAGGACCGCCCACTTTCTAATACGTAACGGGCATTCTTCTCACACGTAACGGAGCGTCAGTTGGGGACACGACAGGGAAGCCGCCGTCCGACACAGGTCGAGATCGCGCGACGTGCGGGGGTGTCGCAGGCGACGGTGTCGCTCGTGATCAACGGTCACGGTTCACAGGTGTCGGCCGACCGGCGTGAGGCGGTCCTGGCCGTCATCGCGGAACTCGGCTACACGGTCAACACCGCCGCGCGCAGTCTTCGCGGCAAGGGCAACCGCATCCTGGGCCTTTACACGTTCGAGCCCGTGTTCCCGGTGAGCGAGCGGGACTTCTACTTCCCGTTCCTCCAGGGCGTCGAGGCGGAGGCCGCACTCCTGGGCTACGACATGCTGCTGTTCACGTCGGCCGGCGGATCGGCCGAGCGCAGCATCTACGCCGGAGGATCCAACCGGCTGCTCAAGTCGGACGGATGCGTGCTCCTGGGTCGTCACCTCGCGCGTGACGAGCTCGCGCGCCTGTCACGCGAAGACTTCCCGTACGTGTTCATCGGCCGACGCGAGGTCGAGGGCGTCGATCTCTCGTACGTCGGTGCGGACTACGCCGACGCCACCAAGACGATGGTGCAGCGGCTCGCGGCGATGGGGCACAGCCGCATCCTGCTGGTGCGCCGCGCCGAGGGCGCCGAGCCGGGCATCGACCGCGCCACCGGTCACCGCGAGGGTCTCGAAGCAGCCGGGCTCCCTTTCACCCCCGATCTCGTGCACCAGGTCGGGGACGGATCCGAGATCGACGCCGACCTGCTGCGTTCATGGACGGATGCTGGTATCACCGCGATCCTCGTGGAGCCCCGCGAGGCCGACGACATCGGCCTTGCGCTCGAGCAGGCGGCGGCGACCGCCGGCATCCGCATCCCCACCGATCTCTCGGTCGCCTTCCTCGGTGAAGCGCCCGCCCCGACGCCCACCCGGATCTGGACCTCGCTCGCGCTGCCACGGGCCGAGATGGGTCAGGAAGCCGTCCGGATGCTCGTCACTCTTCTCGAGGACCGCGACGCGGGGCCGCTGCAGAAGCTGCTGCCCTGCGAACCGGTCGACGGGAACTCGATCGCCCTCGCCTCGTCCGTCTCGGTGTACACGTGACCCGATACCTGCTCCGTGCCCTCGGAAGCGGACTGTTCATCATCTGGGGCGCCGTGACGCTCGTGTTCATCATCGTCCGCATGGTGCCGGGCGACCAGGCGACCATCCTGCTCGGACCAGACGCGACCACCGAGGAAGTCGAAGCGCTGCGGGAGGAGCTCGGCCTGAACGCACCGCTGCCGGTGCAGTACGGGCTGTATCTGCTCAAGGTGCTGCAGCTCGACTTCGGCGACTCGTATCGCTTCGGCCAGCCCGCACTCGAGCTCGTGATGAGCCGGCTTCCGGCCACCATCGAGCTCACTCTCGCCGCCACGGCCATCGCGCTGCTCGGCCTGGTGCTGGGCGCACTCGCGGGGTCTCGTCCGGGCTCGCTGCGCGACCGCGGAATCTCCGGCCTCGCACTCACACTGCAGGCCATGCCGACGTTCTGGGTCGGCATCATGCTCATCCTGCTGTTCTCACTCGAGCTGCAGCTGCTGCCCAGCTCGGGGACCGGCAGCTGGGCCCACCTCGTCCTCCCGGCGGTGACGCTCGCCGCGCCGTTCATCGCGCTGCTCACCCGCATCACCAGGAGCAGCGTCGTCGAGACGATGTCGGAAGGGTACGTGCAGACCGCGCGCTCGAAGGGACTGTCGGAGCGTCGCGTGCTCACCGGCCACGTGATGCGCAACTCGTCGATCCCGATCGTGACGATCTTCGGACTGCAGGTCGGCGCGCTCCTCGGCGGTGCCGTGATCGTCGAGAACGTGTTCGCGTGGCCAGGCCTGGGCACGCTGCTCGTGTCGGCCGTCTCGAATCGTGACTACGCGATCGTCCAGGCGGGGACCCTGGTCGCCGCGACGATCGTCGTGGTCCTCAATCTCACCGTCGACCTGCTCTACGCGCAGCTCGACCCGAGGATCCGGCTGGTGCGCTCATGACCGCCATCTCATTGACCAGTGTCTTCGCGGGCCGTGGACGGCGAATGAGCGCCACCGCCGGTCTGATCCCGCTCGGCATCATCGGGGTGTACGTGCTGGTGGCGCTCATCGGCCCGCTGGTGATCGCGTACGACCCCGTCTTCACGTCCGTCGGCGACCGCCTGCTGCCGCCCGGCTCGGTCGGCACCGATGGCGACTTCTACCCGCTCGGCACGGACGGGCTCGGTCGCGACATGGTCGGCCAGCTCGTCTACGGCACCCGCACGTCCCTGATCATCGGCATCAGCGTCGTGGCCATCTCGGGGTTCATCGGGGTGCTGCTGGGCACCATCGCGGGCTACTTCAGCGGATGGATCGACGTCACCGTGTCGCGCCTGATCGACGTGCTGCTCGCGTTCCCTGGCATCCTCCTCGCCATCATCATCACCGGAGTCTTCGACCGCAGCATGCTGGTCGTGATCCTCGCGCTCTCGGTGGCGAACTGGATCGGCTTCGCCCGCCTGTCCCGAGGGCTCGCCCTGACGCTGCGCGAACGCCCGTGGGTCGACGCCGCACGGCTGATCGGGGTGCGCACACCGCTGCTGCTCGGCCGCCACATCGCTCCGTTCGTCCTCGGGCCGATCGTCGCCCTCGCCACCACGGAATTCGCCGGCGCGGTCCTCGCCGAGGCAGGGCTCAGCTTCCTGGGCCTCGGTCTGCCGCCGTCCTCGGTGTCGTGGGGACAGACCATCGCCGAGGGACGCACGTACCTCGGCAGCGCGTGGTGGATCTCGACCTTTCCCGGCATCGCCCTGAGCGGACTCGTGATCTGCGCAGGACTCCTCGGAGATCGGCTCACCGCCCGATTCACCAGCGGTGATCACAGATGAACCCGACAACGAAGTCACACAAGGAGAAGAAAGACATGCACAGCACCAGAACCGCACTCTCCGTCGTGGGCGCGGCGATCGCCGTCCTCGCGCTCGCCGGGTGCACCACCACAGCCACGCCCCCCGCGGAATCGGAGGCGCCACTCGCCGAGGAGCAGGAACTCGTCGTCGGCGTGCAGTTCCCGATCGAGGGTCTCGACCCGCACGGCGCTCTGTCGCAGGACGGCGGCACCGGCCTTGCGGCCGAGTCGATCTACAGCAACCTGATCAAGACGACGGGCGCCGGTGAATTCGAGGGCGAGCTCGCGGAGTCATGGGAGGCCAACGAAGACGCCAGCGAATGGACCTTCACGCTTCGCGACGACATCGTGTTCTCGGACGAGACGCCCGTGACGTCGGAGGATGTCGTGGCGTCCTTCGAACGCGTCCTGGCGCTGGCCGGTCCGCTGGCGGGCAACTTCAAGGACTACACCGTGGCTGCTCCTGACGAGCGCACGGTCGTCTTCACTCCCCCGGCCTCCGATGCCGCGCTGCTCGGCAAGCTGGTGAACTTCTCCGTCACGCCCGCGGGGGTGGACGAGTCGAGCTTCGCGGAGCCGGTCGGATCGGGCCCCTTCATTGTGGAGGAGTTCGTGCCCGGTTCGTCGCTCCAGCTCGTGCCCAACCCGAACTACTGGGGCGAGGTGCCGACTCTCGAGTCGCTCGAGCTGCGCACGATCCCCGAGCTGGCGGCACGGATCACGGCACTGCAGACCGGTGAGATCCAGGCCGCGTGGGGGATGCCCGATGACCAGGTGACGATGCTCCGCGAAGACAGCGAACTCGTCGTCGAGACCGAGCCGACGGCAGCGGTCCTGACGATGTGGATGAACAGCTCGACGCCGGCTCTCGCGGACGCCGAGGTACGTCGGGCGATCTGGCAGGCGGTCGATTTCGAGACGATCGTCGCGAGCCTGTTCCCCGAGACGGGGACGATCGCCGATTCTCCCGTGGCACCGAATGTCCTCGGCTATGCGCCGCAGGAGCTCGTCGAGTTCGATCCCGACGCGGCGAAGGCGGCCCTGGATGAGGCCGGCTTCGACTACTCGACGGTGCTGCGCTTCCAGTATTCGCAGCCGCAGTTCGCCGAGGTGACGAAGGCCGTGGCCTCCGACCTCGCCGAGATCGGAGTGCAGGTCGAGGTGCTCGAGAAGGAACAGGCCGTGTTCCTCGAAGACCTCCTCGCCCTGAACTGGGACATCAACATCCAGCAGATCGGCTCGGCCGGCTTCGACGCCGCGACGAACCTCGGCCGCCTCTACACGTGTGCCGCCAACCGCATGGGCTACTGCAACCCCGAGCTGGACGAGCTCCTCGCCGAGGCGGGATCGATCAGCGACGTCGAGGAGCGCGAGGCACTCTACGCCGACGCGATCGAGATCATCTGGGGCGACGCCGTGGGCATGTTCCCGATGTTCCCCGAGACCGCATACGTCTGGCGCAGTGACGTCCAGGGATTCGTGCCGGCGCCGGACGGTCGCGTGGACTTCTCCGGCATCACGATCGCAGCCGAGTAGGAACGGGGATCGTCGATGACTGATGCACGGAGCACCGAACCGCCGCTGCTGGAGGTCGAGCACCTGACGGTCGACGTCCCGGGAGCGGACGGTCCCGTGCGCATCATCGACGACGTCTCGTTCTCGATGCAGGCGGGCACCACGACCGGTCTGATCGGGGAGTCCGGGAGCGGCAAGACGATGACGGCCATGGCCGTCCTCGGACTGCTGCCTCCCGGCTCCACGACGGGCGGGAGCATCCGCTTCCGCGGCCGCGACCTGCTGAGCATGAACGAGGACGAACGGCGCAAGGTGCGTGGTCGTGAGATCTCGATGATCTTCCAGGATCCGCTCGCTGCCCTGAATCCGACGCAGCGGATCGGCAAGCAGGTGGGCGAGATCCTCCGCGCGAACGGATCGAGCCGCGCCGAGGCCCAGCGGACCGCCGTCGCACTGCTGGACCGCGCGGGCATCCCCGACCCGGCCGCCCGCGCCGATGACTACCCTCACCAGTTCTCGGGCGGCATGCGCCAGCGCGCGATGGTCGCGCTCGCACTCGCCGGCACGCCGCAGCTGATCCTCGCGGACGAGCCGACGACCGCCCTCGATGTCACCGTGCAGGCGCGCATCCTCGACCTGCTGCGCTCGCTGCGCGACAACGAGGGCACCGCGATGCTCCTGGTCAGCCACGACCTTCGCGTCATGGCACACGTCGCCGACCACCTCGTCGTGATGTACGCCGGCAGAGTGGCCGAGCGCGGGCCCGCGCGCGAGCTCCTGCGACGACCGAAGCACCCGTACACGCGCGCCCTCGTGCACAGCGTGCCGTCGGTCAGCGCGAAGAGCGCGATCGCCGACCCGCTCCCCGGTGCGCCCGCGAACCCTCGCGCACGCCCGACTGGCTGCGCCTTCCACCCGCGCTGCCCGATGGCGCGCGACATCTGCCGCGACGTCGACCCGGCGCTGCTCGAAGTCGGTCCCGGCCGCCGCAGTGCGTGCCACTTCGCCGAGGAGGTGCCGGCATGAGCGGCGCCCTGCTCGAGGTCCGCGACCTCGTCGTCGACTTCAGCCGCAAGCGCCGCGAGAAGCCCGGGGCGCCGCCCGCGCGCCGTGCGGTCGACGAGGTCTCCTTCACCCTCGGCGAGAACGAGACCCTCGCGCTCGTCGGCGAGTCAGGGTCGGGAAAGACGACCGTCGCCCGCTGCGTCGTCGGCCTGCAGCATCCGCAAGAGGGCTCGATGACGTTCGGGGGCACTCCCCTCGACGTGGTGTCGCGCCGCCCCGCCGCCCTCAAGCGCGAGCTTCAGATGGTCTTCCAGGATCCGCGCTCATCGCTGAATCCCCGCATGAGCGTGCGCGCGATCATCAACGAGGTCTGGCGCACCAATCCCGCGATCGCACCTGGGCGTGACCGCGAGAAGGCCCTGGCCGCATTGCTGGACGACGTCGGGCTGGACTCGGGTGTCGCCGATCGTCGGCCGTCCGCGCTGTCGGGCGGGCAGTGCCAGCGGGTCAGCATCGCTCGGGCCCTCGCGATGAAGCCGCGCCTGCTGGTGTGCGACGAGGCGGTCTCGGCGCTCGACGTCTCGGTGCAGGCCCAGATCCTGCGCCTGCTGGTGGATCTCAAGCAGGAGCACGGACTCTCGATGCTGTTCATCTCGCACGACCTCGGTGTCGTGCGGCAGATCGCGGACCGCGTCGTGGTCATGCGCCACGGCGAGCTGGTCGAATCCGGCGACGCCGCGCAGATCTTCGGCGCCCCGCAGCACGAGTACACGCGGAATCTGCTGGCCGCCGCGCTGGATCTGTCCGGCGCGGAGGCATGAGCGGATGCCGCGACATGAGCACGATGAAAGGGAATGCGTTGGCTGAAATCGGGGTCGAGACGTGCGATGTGCTGATCGTGGGAGGGGGACTGGGCGGTGTGGCGGCAGGCTTGAGCGCCGCGCGCAGCGGGCTTCGGGTGATCGTCAGTGAAGAGACCGACTGGATCGGCGGTCAGCTGACGAGCCAGGGCGTTCCGCCGGACGAGCACCCCTGGATCGAGCGGTTCGGGGCGACTCGCACGTACCGCGCCCTGCGTGACGGCATCCGCGAGCACTACCGCCGCTGGTACCCGCTCACGGAGGAGGCGATGGCCGACCCCGAGCTCAATCCCGGCCGCGGACGCGTCAGCCGGCTCTGTCACGAACCGCGGGTCGCGGCATCCGTCCTCGAATCCCTGGTCTCGCCCTACCTGACCTCCGGACGCCTGCGCGTCCTGTACAACCACGCCCCGGTGGCCGCCGACACGGACGGGGACGAGGTCACCGGGGTGACCCTGCGCGGACCCGCCGGCGATGTCACGGTGAAGGCCCGGTACTTCCTGGATGCGACCGAGCTCGGCGACCTGCTGCCCCTCACCGGCACAGAGTTCGTCACGGGTTTCGAGTCGCGCGAGCAGACGGGTGAGCCGAGCGCCGCCGATGCGCCGCAGCCCGACAACATGCAGGCCTTCTCGTGGGTGTTCGCGCTGGAGTATCGCGAGGGCGAGGATCATACGATCGAGCGCCCGGCCGGCTACGACTACTGGCGCTCGTACCGACCTGACTACTGGCCCGGGCCGCTGCTCGGCCTCACCGCTCCGGACCCGCGCACGCTCGAGCCGCTCGAACGTCGGTTCGTGCCGCACGAGAAGGCCGGCGAGGTGGTCGCGGATCAGAGCGTCGATCCCGGCGACCGCGAACTGTGGGCGTTCCGCCGCATCGTGTCTCGCGACGTCTTCGAGCCCGGGTTCTGCGACAGCGAGGTGACGATCGTCAACTGGCCGATGATCGACTACCTCGACGGCGGTCTCATCGGAGTGGAGGACGACGAGAAGCAGCGCCATCTGGACGGCAGCCGCGAGCTGGCCTCGAGCATGCTCTACTGGCTGCAGACCGAGGCGCCGCGCCCCGACGGCGGCCGCGGCTGGCCGGGTCTGCGCCTGCGCCCCGACGTCATGGGAACGCAGGACGGGTTCGCGAAGGCGCCGTACATCCGCGAGTCCCGCCGCATCCGCGCGGAGTACACGGTCGTCGAGCAGGACCTCTCGTACGCCGTCCGGGGCGAGGCCGGCGCGGTCGACTACCCGGATAGCGTGGGCATCGGCATGTACCGCATCGACCTGCACCCCTCGACGGGCGGCGACAACTACATCGACGTCGCGAGCTGCCCGTTCCAGATCCCGCTCGGGGCGCTCATCCCCGAGCGCGTGACCAATCTGCTGCCCGCGGGCAAGAACATCGGCACGACCCACATCACCAACGGGTGCTTCCGCCTTCACCCCGTGGAGTGGAACGTCGGCGAGGTCGCCGGGCTTCTCGCGGCTCACTGCCTCGAGAGCGGACTGACGCCGTCCGGAGTGCGCAACGACGCCGGTGAGCTCGCGCGGTTCCAGGCGCGGCTCGTCGAGGAGGGTATCGAGCTGGCGTGGCCCGATCTGCCGGAAGTGCGGCCCTACTGATGAACGGCACCGAACTGCTGGACGGGCTCGTCGTCCCGCTGGTGACAGGCCTGGACGAGAACGGGATGCCGGATGCCTCCACCAGCACGCGGTTGCTGGACGCGATGGCCGCCGCCGGCGTCACGAAGCTCATGCTGCTCGGCAGCAACGGCGAGGGACCGCTGCTCGCCACGAGCAGCCTCTCGCCGTACGTCGCCCAGATGGTCGCCGCCTGGCGCGAGCGCGTGCCAGACGGAGTCGTCGTCGTCAATGCCACCGCGCCCGCGACGACGGAGGCGCTCGAGCGCGGCGCGATCGCGGTCGATGCGGGGGCGGATGCCGTCGCCCTGTGTCCTCCCTTCTACTTCCGGCACCGGGACGACGAGATCTTCGACCACTACCGCCGGTTCGAACGACTCGGCATCCCGGTCATCGTCTACAACCTGCCCCGCTACACGAGCGAGATCAGCCCGGCCGTCATCGAGCAGCTCGCGGGACTTGCGCACGTCATCGGCGTGAAGGACAGCTCCGGCGACCTCGCCACGTTGGAGCGATTCGTCGCCCTCAAGCAGTCGCGTCCTGACTTCGGCGTCAGCCAGGGCGGTGAGACCGCACTCGTGGCGGGGCTGCGCCGCGGCGCGGACGGCATCGTGCCGGGCACCGGCAATGTGGCACCCGCGCTGTCGCTCCGGCTCGTCGCCGCCCTCCGCGCGGGCGACGACGCCGCAGCAGATGAGGCGCAGCGGATCACGACGGCCCTCACCGGCATGCACGGCATCCGGCCCGGCGTCCCTACGGTGAAGGCCATCCTGGACATGCTCGGCCTGCTGCCGCCGCACGTGGCGCCGCCCCTCGCACCATGCTCGGAATCCGAGCGGAGTGCGCTCGAACAGTTCATCGCCCCGTATCGCTCGGCGCTCCTCGACAGCGGCGGAACGGCCGCATGACCACACCGAACATCATCGTCATCCTCGCCGACGACCTCGGCTTCTCGGATGCCGGTGCGTTCGGCGGCGAGATCGAGACCCCGAACCTCGACCGGCTGGCTGCATCCGGCGTGCGGATGAGCGCGTTCTATGCGACCCCGCGCTGCAGCCCATCGCGCGCGGCTCTGCTCACAGGCCGGGAATCCCACTCCGTCGGCATCGGCATCCTCACGACCGACGACCGACCGCACGGGTATGCGGGATCGTTGAGCCTCGAGGTCCCGACGATCGCCGAGCTGCTGAAGGCTCGGGGATACGCAACGGCACTGGTCGGCAAGTGGCACCTCTCCTCCGACATCTCCGCACCGAACGAGACGTGGCCGACCCGTCGCGGATTCGACGAGTTCTACGGCATCCTCCCCGGCGCCTCCAGCTACTACCGGCCCCCGCTGTACGACGGGGAGCGACGCGTGGATGAGCAGCCGTCCGATGACTACTACCTCACCGACGACCTGTCCCGCCGTGCGGCGGACTTCGTCGGACGATCGGCGCAGCAGGAGACGCCGTTCTTCCTGTACCTCTCTTATACGGCACCGCACTGGCCGCTGCACGCGCGCGAAGCGGATGTCGCGAGCTACCGCGACCGCTACCGCGCCGGCTGGGACCGGCTGCGGGAAGAGCGCGCGGAGCGGCTTCATGAACTCGGCATCACGCCTGCCGTGGACTCGGCGCGCGACCCCGAGGTCTCGGAGTGGACGGATGCTGCGGACCAGGAGTGGGAGGCCGAGCGAATGGCCGTCTACGCGGCGCAGGTCGAGATCATGGACCGCGGCATCGGCCGTGTGGTCGCCACGCTCGAGGCTCACGGCGTGCGCGACGACACGCTGATCGTCTTCTGCTCCGACAACGGCGCGTGCGCGGAGGAGCTGCCGTTCTCGGGACGACGCATGAACCCCGACATCTGCCCGCCGCTCACGCGGGACGGCATCGAGGTCGAGGTCGGGAACGAGCCCGGCATCCGTCCCGGCCCGGAGGCGGGGTACTCCAGCTACGGACGGCCGTGGGCGCACCTCTCGAACGCGCCGTTCCGCCTCTACAAGCGCTGGGTCCACGAGGGCGGCATCGCATCCCCGTTCATCGCGAACTGGCCGGCCGGCGGGATCGCCGGCGGAGCCGTCGCGCACGCACCCGCCCACATCACCGACATCGTGCCCAGCATCCTCGATGCCGTCGGGAATCCTGTCCAGAGGCCCAGGGCGAGCCTGCTCGAGATCTGGAGGGAACCCGCCTCTCGGGATGCTCCGGCGGAGCGGACCCTGTGCTGGGAGCACATGGGCAACGCTGCCGCCCGTCGCGGACGCTTCAAGCTCGTCCGTGAGTACGGCCGCCCCTGGGAGCTGTACGACATAGATGCCGACCGCGGCGAGACGGCGGACATCGCCGCCAAGGATCCCGGGCTCGTCGCCGACCTCGAGGCGGCGTGGCAGCGGTGGGCCGAGGCAAGCGGTGTCATCCCGTGGGATCGCGTGCTCGAGGACTTCCGGCAGCGGGGTCGGGCGGTGCCCCAGTGAGCAGCGCGTCGGTGCACGTCCTGGTGCTGCCGGGCGGGAGCTACGCGATGCATGCGGAGCGCTCGTCGGAGCCGATCGTCGAGTGGCTGGCGTCGGCCGGGGTTGCGGCATCCGTCTTCCGCTATCCCGTCCTGACGCGGCATCCGGCTCCGCTCCTCGCGATCCGGGAGGCCATCCGCGAGACGCGCTCGACAGGCGTCGAGACCGTGGGCGTGATGGGCTTCTCGGCGGGCGGGCACGCGGCAGGCCTGGCCGCCTACGCGCCGGACGGCGAGCGCGACGAGGTGCCCGACTTCGTGGCGCTCGCCTACCCGCCCGTCTCGATGGAGCTCGGCACGCACGGCGCCTCGCGGGTCAACCTGCTCGGCGAGGACGCCGACCCCGCCCTTCGCGCGGCGACCTCGCTCGACCGTCTCGTCGCGCCCGAGGCGCCGCCCACCTTCCTGTGGCACACCGGCGGCGACACTGTCGTGCCGGTCGAGCACGCCTACCTGCTCGCGTCAGCCCTCGCGCGCGCCGGCGTTCCCCACGAGACGCACATCTTCGAACGCGGAAACCATGCACTCAGCCTCGCGCGCGATGCCGGCACCGCCTCGGCGTGGACGGCCCTGTGCCTGTCGTGGCTGCAGTCTCACGGCTGGGCGCCGTGACGGAGCGGGTCGCGAGGTAACGCCCGCGGGTTCCTTCTCCGCTTCGAAGATCAGCGTCTGCGAGCGGCGCGCACGACCACGTCTCGGGCCGGTACGCGGAGCGACGCCCCACCCCACTGGGGAACCGGTGCGCCAGGCGGTGGTGTCGCGCCGGGCGCCGCGCTGACCACGGCGACGTCAAGGACGTGCGCGCTCGGCGAGGTATCGCTTCTCGACGTCGTTGGTGGCGAGCTGCTCGGCGTCCGCGAAGCCCGACCGGGCGGCATCATGGTCGCCGAGCTCGTCCAGCAGATGCGCCCTCACGATCTGAGCTCGGAGGGCCGTCAGTGGGTCAGCGGTGAGCGAGTGCGTGCGATCGAGCTCGTCCAGGAGCGCGAGACCACGCAGAGCACCGAAGGCCCGCGCCACCGCGACGACACGGCTCAGCCGGATCGGGTTGGTCGGCTCGAGACGCTCGAGCCAGAGGTAGAGCGCCGCGATCTGCGACCAGTCCGTGTCGGCCGCGGTCGCAGCGTTCGCGTGGACGGCGCCGATCGCAGCCTGCAGCTGATACGTCCCGACGGCTTCACGCGCCCACGCGGCTTCGATCAGTCGCGTGCCTTCTTCGATCAGCCGTCTGTCCCAGCCCGCGCGGTCCTGATCCTCGAGCGGGACGAGCCCGTCGTCGAGCTGCCGGACATCTCGTCGCGCCTCTGTCAGCAGCATGAGAGCCAGCAGGCCATGGGCCTCCGGATCGTCGGGTCGCGAGCTCACGAGCAGACGCGTCAACCGGATCGCCTCGCTCGTGAGATCCACGCGAGTGAGATCGGGCCCGGCCGTCGCGGTGTATCCCTCGTTGAAGATCAGGTACAGCACCCGCTCGACAGCGGTGATCCGTTCCGAGAGGTCGCCCGTAGCGCCCAGCTCGAATCGCGCACCCGCCTTCTTGAGACTCTGCTTGGCGCGACTGATGCGGGTGGCCATCGTCCTCTCGGTCACACCGTACGCGTGCGCGATCTCGGCAGTCGTGAGACCACCCACGGCGCGCAGGGTGAGGGCGATCTGCGAGGGCGCGCTGAGCGTCGGGTGACAGCACAGGACGAGCAGTTCCAGGCTGTCGTCGCCGTGGACGACGGCTGGTCCGGGTTCGGCGGGATTCACAACGCGGGGGTCGCCGGCGATCCAGTCGTGTTCACGGCGCCGGTCGGCGTCCTCAGAGCGCAGCAGATCGACGAGCTTGCGGTAGCCGACCCTGATCAGCCAGCTGCGCGGCTCGGTGGGAATGCCGTCAGTGGGCCACGTGCGATATGCGGCGAGGAGGGCCTCCTGGGTGGCATCCTCTGCCGCGTCGAAGCGTCCGAACCGGCGGACCAGCGCACCGAGCACCTGTGGCGCCTCCTCGCGGAGCAGGTCCTCGATGCGCCGGCCGTCGGACGGGTGGTTCACGCGAAGTCGTCGCCCATGATCGGACGGATCTCCATGGGCTCGCCGAGCACAGCGACCATCTCGGCGACGATCTCGCGCGCACGCTCGATGCTGCTGCACTCGAGGATGGCGAAGCTGGCGAGCACTTCCTTGAGCTCGGCGAACGGACCGTCTGTCGCGATGACGCCGTCCGCCGTCTTGCGGACCGTCGTCGTGACGGCCGGATGCCCCAGTCCTTCGCTGAGAACGAACTCGCCCGTCTCCCGCAGGCGCGCCTCGAACTTCTGATAAGCGGCGAAGGCATCGAGCGCCTCCTGGCTGGGCGTGTCGGCGGTGGCGGCATCCCACGAATCGGCGGGTGTGTAGCTGAGCAGCAGGAACTTCACGGTTCTCCCTTGCGCTGAGGTGTGCACGGGCAGGATATCGGCGCGCGTCACGCGGACACTCGAAGGAGCGGCGCCATCACGGTGCGTCCTGTTGTCGTGTCGATGGTCATGGTGCCTTCCTTTCTCGACCCCCGGACGGGGGTATCGAAAGACACCACGGAGCCGGCCGCGTCGGATTGACATCGCCGCCGGAATTCGCCGAGCCGGATTCTTCGACCTCGATGTCGAGAACACGATGACGGCTCCGTCGTGACCTGTGAAAGCGGCATCCGGCCGCCCCAATCGATAGGAGATGACATGTCTGACAACACGACGCCCGAGATCGACGGCTACCAGAGCGAGCTCGCGACGCCCAGCACACAGCTGGCCGCGCTGGACCGGCTCGTCGGCGAATGGACGGTCACCGGAGGAGCGCCGGGCCGAGTCACCTACAAGTGGGCTCTCGGAGGGTTCTTCCTCATCCAGGACGTGGACCTGGAGCAGTTCGGTCAGAAGGTGCAGGGCTTCGAAGTGATCGGCAACCTGCACCCGTTTGGAGAGCCGGTCGGCGAGGACGTCGCATCGCGCTTCTACGACTCGCAGGGCAACACGTTCGACTACGTCTACGAGCTCGATGGCGACACCCTCACGATCTGGGCGGGCGCCAAGGGCAGTCCGGCGTACTTCCGGGGCACGTTCTCGGACGACGACCGAGAGATGATCGGCGAGTGGGTCTATCCCGGGGGCGGCGGGTATCCGTCGACGATGAGCCGCGTCTGAGCGTGCGGTCCGGGATCGAGTGGCGCGCGGCGGATCTGGCCCGCGCCACTCGATCGCGGGCGTCCGCGCCCGGCGTGCGGCGACCCGGCTCTCAGCGTGCGGGCTGGTCGAAGATGTAGAACACGTTGCCGCCTGGATCCTTGAACCCGGTGACGCTTCCCGCGCCTGCGGCATCCCTCTCGACCGCGAGCGCGATTCGGGATGCTGTGCAAACACTGGCGTCGAATGCTCAGCGGTGGCGCGCCACACCCTTGAGGATGCGATCCACGGCGTTCTTCGCCCCGTGGATCCCGACACCCACGAGGTCCAGATCAGCGCCGGCCGCCCGCGCCACCACGTCGCGGTTCGCCGAGTCGTGACCGGTGGAGAACATTCCCCGGTCGTAGATCGCGACGCGCAGCTGACGCACCATGGCCTTTGCCCGAACTCCCTGCAGCGTTTCACCATCGCCTTGCAGCACGACAACGGGCTGCCCGAACATGGGCAGATACTCGGCGCCCTCGGCGTCGACGTACGGCTCGCCCAAGAGATCATGCTGGACGGCGACACCGCTTGCAAGAAACGCGGCGACGTTCACCGCCTGCCAAGGCAGCAAATCATCCCGCAGCACCAGGGCGATTCGGGTGGAGAAACGTACGGGCTCGTCGATCATCCTCCGATGATCCGCCCCCTGCAGTCAGTCGGTCTTGTACGTTTCTCGCATGGGTGACGACAACTGGATGCAGGCCTGGCATCCCGCCGTCCCCGGAGTGCGTGAGGTGCTTCATGCCCGCATGACCGATCACGCGTATCCCCCGCATGTGCACGCCGACTGGGCCATTCTTCTCGTCGACGAGGGCGCGGTGGCCTACGAACTCGGCGGCCGGGCACGCATCGCTGACGCGTCGGCCGTCACGCTGCTGCCGCCCGGAGTCGCGCACGATGGGCGCGCCGCACCCCAGAGTTCCGGGTTCCGCAAACGCGTCGCCTACCTCCACGCATCATGGATGCCGGAGGGACGCGCCGGCCGCATCGTGGATCAGCCCAGTCGCATCGATCTCGTCCCCGCCGCCCGCCGTGCGCACCAAGCGTTGGCAACCCCCGGCGAGGAACTCGCGGCAGAAGCGACCCTCCTCGCGCTCGCGTCCCGCCTCGCGACCGACGTCGGCGAGAACCTTCGCGACACGCCCGACGGCACCGTCGCCCGACGTCTGCGCGATCTGCTCGAGGTTCATCTTGTCGACGGCATCACGCTCGCTCAGGCCGGCCGGCTCTTAGGTGCCCACCCCGGTCACCTCGCGCGCGCCTTCGCGACAGAGTTCGGAGCACCGCCACACCGCTATGTGACCAGCCGGAGGGTCGACCTCGCGCGAAGACTGCTGCTCGACGGCGCAACGCCGGCCTCCGTCGCCGTGAAAGCCGGCTTCTACGACCAGGCCCACCTCACCCGGCATTTCCGCAAGGTACTCGGGACAACGCCCGGACGGTTCGCAATTGCACACGGGCAACCGCACGAGGGCTCCCGCGCGCGGCCGTGAACGCTGGCAGCTAGATGCGCACCAGGCCGCGCAGGACATTCTCGCCCATTGCTGGCGTGTCCTTTTCGTCGGCAACGCCGCCCTCAATGAGCGTCCGAGTCGAGGCGGCGAAGCTGCCGGCTTCTTGCGAACCACACCAAGGCGAGGACAGTACCCAGCCCCAGCAGTGCCCCGATCGCCACATCGTGCGAATAGTGGACGCCTTGCAGGACCCGCCCCGCAGCGACGGCGAAAGCGACGACGAGGGCCGCGCCCGCAAGCCAGAGCGACCGAGTAGCGACCGCCAGGACGACCACGGCCCCGAACGCCAGTGTTGCGTGATTCGAGGGCAGGGACCAATCGCCGGCAGGCGGGCACTCGCCGCCCGTCACCCACACGGTGCATGGGCGCGCCTGCGCGAAGACGAGCTTCAGCGATTCGCTGAACCCATATGCCAGCACCACCCCGAAGACGCCGGCGAGAAGCGCAGGTCGATCCACGGGACGCCGGACCCAAGCGAACGCGACTGCCTGGACAGTTGCGGCGGCAAGCAGTATCAAGCCTCCGTCGGATGCCACCTCAATCCCAGGTGCCGAAGCGAATGACGACAGCGCCCGCGTGACGACCACGCTGAGGCTGCCCGGGAACGGGAGCACCACTGCGGCGCAGAGCATGAGCACCAGCGCGACAGCGGAGAAGCGGAAGGAAGCGAAGGACGATGGCGCACGCACATCAACGAACGTAGGTTGAGGTTGCAGGAGAGCACATCCTTCGCCAGATGTACTTCTGCTCCGACATCCGGCTCGGAGCGGCGATGATGCCTCGCGCTACCCGCCGCGAGCGGTGTGCGGCCAACTCGGCTGCAGCCACACACCGCTCACCTCAGCGCTCGGCGCGCATCCGCCTCATGAGCACGAGGGCGGCCCCCGATCGTCGGCAAGAGAGCTCCTACCGGCGCCAACCAGAGTGTCTGGGATCCACCCGTGACCGGGGCGTCCGCGCACGAGCGTGACGATCGACTCCGGTTGTGACCGGACCCGCGTCGCTATCCGCGTCGGTGCCGGCGTCTACACCGGTGCCGCCGTCGGTGATTGCATCGGCACCAGCCGCTCCTTCGGAGGCCAGGCCGGCAGCGCGACTGAGTCGATCGGATCGCTCGGCCGCGGGCCGAGCGCCAGGAGGCTGCGGTCCAAGTCGATGAGCTCATCGTCGGTGAACAGCTCCGCGTCGGACATCGCCAGGAGCCGAAGAGACCGTCGGTCATGAAGGGGGACGTCGGAGCCGAGCACGCCGGGCCGAGCAGCGTCGACGATGGCGCGCGCGGCGGGATCTTCAGTGATCGCCTTGAGCGCCGTGTCGATGCTGAACGCACGGCCGCGTTGAATGGTCGACGCCCACTGCCTCGTCCCGCTGAATCCGAGAGGCTCGTTGACCTCGAAATAATGCCCCAGCCCATCGCGACGCAGGTAGTTGTCACCCGGGAGAAACTCGTCACCGAGACGCGTCAGCCAGCCTGCGAGCTCCCGCTCGAGCCGTTCCTGCACAAAGGCAAGGTCTGGATCTCCACAGCGGTTGCGCAGCTGGAACGGGTCGTCGACGTTGTCGTACAGCAGCCAAGGCCCGTGGATGCTGCGTATGTAGGTGTACTGACCGTCCCGTACGCCGCGGTACTCCGCCAAGCCGGCCCGGCGCATGCTCGAGTAGGCCACAGGAGCGCTCAGGAACGCGGTCGTCGGTCCCGCATCCGGATGCGACAGGTCGATGCCCGACACGGTGTCGGGGACCGGCAGCCCGGCGAACCCCAAGAGCGTCGGCATGAGGTCCGGGCTGTTGAACAGCTGAGTCGAGCGGGCCGCCTGGCGCGTAGGCGTCCGGATGAGCAGCGGCACCCTGACGGCTTCCTCCCAACCGGTCAGCTTGTGCTCGAGACCCTGCGACCACAGCATGTCGCCGTGGTCCGAGGTGAAGACCACGATCGTGTTGGTCGACTGGACGCCATCGAGGAGACGACCGACGCATTCGTCCAGAGCGGCGATGTGCGCGTAGTAGCCGCGCAGATCGTGGAGGGCGCTGTCCGCCGCCCATTCCGGGACGTTCGGGGGGACCTGGATGTCGGCGTCCTGATAGAGCTGGCGGAATCGCTCCGGCGCAGTCTGGAGCGGGAAATGGGGCGGACCGTAGGAGAGCATCAGGAAGAACGGCTCGCCGGCTTCACCGTCCGAGATGAAGCCCAGCGCATCGTCCGTCTGCGCGAACGCGTCGTATCCGTCCCAGTGCCTCTTGGTCGTGTCGTCACCGGCGTAGTACGCGGAGTGGTTGTAGTCGTGCGTGCACTCCAGGGCCTTCCAATACTCGAAGCCGTGACGCGACTCGACAGGAATGAAGGCGTCCCGGCGTTCGAATCGACCGTCCGGGCTGCCGTACAGGTGCCATTTGCCGATGTACCCGGTGCGGTAGCCGTTGTCGCGGAACGCTTCGGCGAGCGTGGGTCCCGTGGGACGAAGCTCGACGTCGTTGATGTACACCCCGTGCTCGAGGGGATACTGGCCCGTGAGAAAGCTCGCCCGGGCGGGACAGCAGATCGGCTGTCCGGAGACGGCCTGCGAGAAATTGATGGCTTCGGACGCGAGCCGGTCGATGTTCGGAGTCCGGGCGTGCTGGTCGCCCGCGTAGCCCACGTTGTGGGCGCGCCACTCGTCGGTGAGGATCACGAGCACGTTGGGTCGTTCAGCACGCGTCTCGGTCAGATCGTCAGTCATGTGCGTCCTTCCGTTCGCCCTGTCGTCGCCCGCGGTTCAGGAACGCTCGTGACGAGGGCTCCAGTGGCGAGGTCTATCCGATGCGTTCCGGCTGCACGCTCCACGCTCTGACCGTCCCATGTCTTGATGACGACGGGCAGCGGCGCGTCGACGCGCAGATGACTCCCCCTCACCTCGACGGACAGGAGTCCGCGATGAGTGGGAACGTCCGCCGTCGTCCAATCCGCCTGACCGGGCACCGGCTCGATGAGGTACGCGTCACGCGGGAGGTCCTGGGGTCGGATGCCGAGGACGTGCCGGACCAGGTCGCTGGTCGGGGTGCTGCTCCATCCGTGTGCCGGGGTGCCCCATTCCCAGCACTCACCGAATGTGTCGTAGCCGTCTTCGAGGAAGGTGAGCCACCGACGCAGAAGGCCGGGGATAAGGTCCGCACGACCGGCCTTCGCGACCGCCTCGTGCACGACGGACGAGAAGAACGGCTCGGCCCGCACGATCTGCCGGTTCACATCCCAGTCGACCCGCTGCACGCCGTCCGCCCGATCCTGGATCTTCCGATCCAGCGGGACCGTGGGAGACGCGCTGTTCCATCCGCGAGTCACGAGGGCGTCCTCGTCGGTCAGACGGAGAACTATCGGTTCGAGCCGGTCCGGAGGGACGACACCGGCGACGATCGCCGCAGCGTTGGCTGCTTGCGACACGGCCGGCTGCTGGCATCCGTCGACAATGTGGTCGACGTACAGCTGTCGGTCGCTGTCCCAGAAGCATTCGAACGCCGGGGTGATACGCGCCACCAGATTGCTCGCGCGGCGCGCGTTGCCGTGATTTCCCACCCACTCGCTGAGCTCGGCGAACTCCGCCAGCCCGCGCGTCCAGAGCGCCGTGAGGATGGCGCTCTTGCCGGTCGTGAAGACGCTCGACCAGTCGATGATCGCCCATTCCGGGACATCCGTCAGCACGCCGTCGGGCGTCATGTACTGTTCGAACCACGTGAGCATGCGCTCGGCTGTCGGCAGCCGCGCGCGAATAAACTCGGCCCGCTTGGACGTCCGCGCGTACAACCAGACGGCGTGCAGCCAGTGCAGAGACCAGTCCGGGATCGAATAGCGCCCGGCTGATTCGATGTCGCCCGCGACCGACATCGGCAGCATGCCGTCCGGACGAGGCGAGTCGCTCATCTCGAGGTGCCGTTCAATCAGTCGCCAGTCCTCATTGGCCACGAGCTGCACTGCAGTATGCACCACGGCGTCGCCCACCCAGGCGCGCTGCTCCCGAGTGGGGCAGTCGGTGAATGCGTCAACCGAGTTCAGGTGCACGGTGCGTCGACCAGCACGCCATAGCCGCTCCAGGTCGGCATCACTGGAGGAATATGAGGCGCCGCCCGATATGGGGTAAAGATGCTCGTGCACGCGTAGCTGCTGGATCGTCACGGCGCCGCGGAGCGGGGGTGTGGCCAGCACCGCGACGATACGAAGACCGTTGGTCTCGAGGGCTCGAAACCGGCCGCGGCCACCGGACGCGATGACCCGCGCGCCGGCGACCGGTAGGTATCGCGTCTTGGACGGGTCGAAGCTGCGCTCGAGGTAGGCCAGATCCAGCACCGTCCCTTCCGGCGCCTCGAAGTCGAACTCGACGAATCCCGAGAGCACCCTCCCGAAGTCGAAGGTCCAGAGGATCGGATCGGCTGGCCCGGTCGATTGCTCAGGCCCCTGCTCATCTCTCCACTGGGCCGCCGCCGAGAGTGCTCGGTGGACCGTGTCGACCGGGGTGTGCTCGTCCACGGGACCGGGCCGCGTCACCCGAGCGACGTCGGGCGAGACGACCGCACCTTCAAGCGGTGCCATCCCCCGCGGACGGAGGGCACCGTACGGGTACACCGGCGGACGCGATCGCCGGGAACTGCCCGGGTGCGTCGCGTGCGCCGAACCGACCGGCGCGAATCCCGCGGATGCGGCAGGCGCCGTCTTCCAGGCGTCGTTCAAGAGTCGTTGATCCAGGATCTCGATCGGAAGGGCGCCGAGCAAACCCCGCGCAGGCGTCGTAGACCATGCGTCCAGTGGCTGCGCCAGCCAGTCGCCTCCGGTCGACAATCCAGGCTGGTCGCTCGGAGCGTCGACGACGAGGGCGGCGCGAGTTCCCAAGCCGTCCACGGCCCGCGAGCGCTGCCAGATGGCGTTCTCCGAGCCGTAGAAGGTGACGAGCACAGCCACGACGTTCACTCCGACGGTCAGATCCGGTGCGATGTCGTATGAGTCGAAGGTCCATCGATACGGCTGGCCTCTGACCGGACCCCGGCCGATCTCCCGACCGTTCACCCACAGGACGTACCGCGAATCGGCACTGATTCGAATCGGCAATGACGTGGGAGTGGTGGCCAGATCGACGCGGGTGCGAAATGCGACACGGTGCAGTCGCGATCCGTCCACCGACTGCGGAGCCCCCACCCAGCCACCGCGCCAGCTGGCCCGGTCTCCCTCAAGCTGCATGGTGATGCTGCTGCCCTCCCTGCGCCCGCAGCTCGAGGCGGGCTCGCCGCCGCCGCTCCTGCTCGGCGGGATCAGTGACGGGGGTGGCGAGAAGAAGTTCACGAGTATAAGGATGTGTCGGGCTGGAGGTGACCTTGACCGTGCTGCCGGTCTCCACGATCTCGCCGTGCCGCAGCACCGCGATGCGATCGCTGATGTGGCGTACAACGCCCAGGTCATGGCTGATGAAGAGATACGCCACGTCCGTGCGTTCCTGAAGCTCACGCAGCAGAGCCAGAATGCGTGCCTGTGTCGACACGTCGAGGGCGCTCGTCGGCTCGTCGCACACGATCAGTCTCGGACTCAACGCCAGCGCCCGTGCGATCGCGATCCGCTGCCTCTGTCCGCCCGAGAACTCGCTGGCCAATCGCCGACCCGCGTCCGCGGGGAGCTGCACGCTGTCAAGCAGCTGCTGCACCTGTCGGCGCGCATCTTTGACGCCACGTGCGAGCAACGGCTCGCTCAGAATGCTCTCGACTGTCATGGCGGGATTGAGCGATGAGTAGGGATCCTGGAAGATCGCCTGCAGTCCGGCGGTGTGTGGGCGACGCTGGCGGCGCGTCATCCGAGTGACATCCACACCGTCGAACCGCACCGTTCCGCGAGAGACCGGCGCGAGCCCGAGGAGCGCGCGGCCGATCGTGCTCTTTCCCGAGCCCGACTCCCCCACCAAGCTGAGGGTCTCGCCCTCGTTGATGACGAGGTCGACGCCGCAGATGACTTGTTTGGCGCTGCTGCGACCCCGCAGACGGTACTCGACGTGGAGGTCTTCGACCTCGATGACCGGTTCCGGCACCCTCTCTCCTCCCTACTCGAGTTCCGACGCCGCGCGCAGCAACTCGCGCGAGTACTCGGCCTGCGGGCCGCCGAAGAACTCTGTCGTCGGCGTGTTCTCCACGATGCGCCCATCTCTCATGACCGCCACTCGATCGCAGATGTCGGACACGACTCCGAGATTGTGGGTGACGAGGAGGACGGCCAGACCCCGCTCGTCGCGCAGCTCCCTGATCAGATCCAGGGCTTCCGCCTGCACTGTCACGTCGAGTGCCGTCGTCGGCTCGTCGGCGATGATGAGCTCCGGATCTCCGGCGACGGCGCCCGCGATCAGGACGCGCTGCGCCATCCCGCCGGAGATCTCGTGCGGGTATTTACGGACGACGTCCTCGGCGTCTTCGATGCCGACGCGTCGGAGGAGACCGATGATCCGGCGCCGCGCCTCGGCCTTCGGCATCCTTCGGGTCGCGAGCAGCCAGCGCTGCATCTGCGTCCCGATCGTCATCGCCGGGTCGAGATTCGTCATCGGCTCCTGGGGGATGTATGCGATCTTCGTTCCCCGCACGGCACGCAGGCGATCTTCGTCATCGAGGATGCTGACGCCCTCGAACAGCACGGAACCCCCGAGGACGATGGCGTTGCGCGGCAGCACGCCGAGCACGCTGAAGGCCGTCTGCGACTTGCCAGATCCCGACTCGCCGACGAGTCCGACGATCTCGCCTCGGCGGACGTCGAGGTCCACCCCGCGCACCACCTCTCGGTGCTCGTCGCGGTTCGTCGGGTACGCGACGCGGAGTCCGCGAATGCGGAGCGCCAGGGCGGGATCACTCGGTTCCGGACCCGTCGGGAGCGGAGACGACGCCGAGCGCAACCCTCGCAGCGCTCGCCGGCTGAGGGTGACTCGCTTCGACGCGGGATCCAGCGCGTCTCGCAGAGCATTGCCGAGAAGGACGAAGGCGAGCACCGTGATCGTGACGACGAGGGCCGGCCAGAGGACCCCTGTCGGTGCGACGTAGATGTTTCGGAATGCGAAGTCGAGGATCCCGCCCCACGACGGCTCGCTCGGGCTGCCCAGCCCGAGGAACTCCAACGCGGCCTGGATGCCCACCGCCGCGCCGAGAATGAAGGCGCTCTGGATGATGATCGGCGACCGCACCGCGCGCGCGACGTGTCGGAAGATGATACGCACGTCACTGAGACCCGAGATCTTTGCGGCGTCGATGTAGAGCTCCTGTCGCACGCCGGCGACGACGCCCGACACGAGCCGGTAGAAGATCGGGGCAACCATGAAGCCGTAGATCGCCATCGCGAGCAGAATGTTGGGGCCGATGACGGCGTACAGCGCGATCAGCAGGACGACCCCCGGGAGGGCGAGGAGGACGTCGGAGACCCAGCTCGCGACCGTCTTCGCGGGACCGCTGTAATACCCGGCGAGAAGCCCCGAGACACCGCCCACCATCACGGAGACCACGAGCACGGTGATACTCGCCAGCAAGGTGCCGCGGGTCGCCCAGATCAGCCGTGAGAGCACATCGCGGCCCGCGGAGTCGCCCCCGAGGATGTACTCCGTCGTGAAAGGCGGAGCGTTGGTCAGTTCGACGCGCGTGGCGTTCGGGTCGAACGGGGCGATCGACGGCGCGAAGATGGCCACCAGCACGATTGCGGCGAGGATCACCAGAGACACGATCCCCAACGGATTTTTCAATAGGCGCCGGAACGGATGCCGGATCTCGGCGCGCGACGCGACGATCGGCACCGGCGTGACGACGGCTTCGCTCATCGCTGCCTCACTTTCGGGTTGAGGGCAGCATTCGCGAGGTCTGTCGCGAGGTTGACGATGACCACCACGACGATGATGAACAGGACGCACCCCAGGACGACGGGGATGTCGCCGAGCAGGGAGTTGGTCACTGTCAGTTCTCCGACGCCCGGCAGCGAGAACACGCGCTCGATGACGACGACGCCGCCCATCAACACGATGATCTGCAGACCGAGGATGATGATGCCCGGACCGGCCGCGTTGCGGAAGACGTGCCCGAAGACGATCGCACGGGGCCGCATGCCCCGAGCGCGGAGGGTTCGGACGAAGTCCTTCTCCATGACATCTTTGACGGCTCCGCGGAACTGCTGGGATGCGGGACCCACCGATGCGATCACGACGGCCGTGACCGGGAGGATCAGGCTGAGTGCCCACGCGGCGGGGTCTACTTGGAAGGGGACGAATCCGGTCGCCGGGAAGAGTCTTGCTCCCACTGCGAGCGTCATGACCAGGACAATGGCGACGATGAAGTTCGGAATCGCCGTTCCGATGAGCGCGACGATCTGCAGCGCCCGATCGATCCATCCACCTGCGACAGCGCTCGCGATTCCGAGGAGCGCGCTCAGGACCGCGGTGAGGAGCATCGCGATCCCGACCAGCGCCAGAGTCACCGGAATGCGGTTGGCCATGATGCTCGTGACAGCTTCACCCGTGTAGTAGCTGACCCCGAGGTCGCCGCGCAGGACGCCGAGCATCCACTCGGCGTACTGCGCCACGACCGGACGGTCCAGACCGAGCTCAGCAGCCTTCGCGTCGACCTGAGCCTGACTCGCGTCGACTCCGAGGATGGTTCGAGCGATGGCGCTGCCGTTGCTGGAGATCAGCACGAACGTCACGAACGAAACACCCAGCGCCAGCAGAAGGCTGAACGCGACTCGCCTGACGACGAAGGTCAACATCTGGACATACCTCTCGCGTCGGACCTAATTGAATGACTTCAGCTGCGGGATCTGGAAGTACGGGTCTGGGGTCCCGTCGACTGAAACGCCTCCCGACGTACCGAAATATGCATTGCGGAGCGTCCACGGCACGAACCAGGCGTTGTCGACCACGTACTGATTGATCTTCCGCAGCGTCTGGGTGAGATCGTCACCCTGCGCCACCTGCGCCGCATCGGTGAGTGCCTTCAGCTCTGGCGTGGTGTTGTTCATCACATTCCACGTCGCGCTCTCGCTGATCTCCTGCTCGACGCCCCACAGGCCCGAGGACAGCGGCATGCTGATGTAGGTCATCGGGAACCTGCCGCTGAGCAGTTCCTGCACGGCGGTCGCGCCAGCGATCGGTGTCTCGGTCACGGTGATCCCGATCTCGGCGAGCTGTTGAACGATCAGGGGGTTCGCCTGGTCTGTCTGGGGTGTCCTCGAGGGGATCTCGATGGTGAAGCCGTCTGCATACCCGGCGTCGGCCATCAGCTCCTTCGCGGCCTCGATGTCGTACGGGTAGGCCTCCTCCAATTCGGGGTCGTAACCCTCAGCGTGCGGACCGAACATCTGATTCGTCGTGTCGACACGACCCTGGAAGAGACCGGCAGCGATGCCTTCTCGATCGAAGACCATGTTCATCGCCCGCCGGACCTTCGCGTCCCGCAGTGCCGGAACGGACGTACCGTCGCGATCGAAGATGACGATGCCGTTTGTGGCGTCCACCCACTCGGTGATCGAGAGGCGGGATGCCTCTGCCTCGGCGACGGTCTCGGCCGACAGCGTCGCTCCGTCCACCTGTCCCGTCTTCAGGGCGTTCAGTCGAGCAGTGACGTCGGACATGATGTTGACGACGATCTTCTCGTACGGATACGCGTCGGCGTTCCAATAGTCATCTCGCTTGACGAAGGTCATCACCGACCCACTCGTCGATGCCGCCCCGTCGAACGTGTACGGCCCGGAGCTCACCGGGACGGAGTCGACATCCGTCGAAGCGATCGCGCCGGGAGAAGCGACGATGCCGGGGCTCAGGCACATGTAGGTCGCGAGCAGCCCCCGGGGGGCGGGCGACGTCAGGATGACCGTGCGGTCATCCGGGGCCTCAACAGTGATTCCGGCAACGCGCACGGCGCCGGAGCCCCCGCCCGTCTGCATGTGTTCGATCGACGCCTTCACGGCAGCGGAATCCACGGCGCTGCCATCCTCGAAGGTCATGCCCTCCCGGAGCGTCATGGTCAGCTTCGTGTTGTCGTCGGTGAATTCGAACTCCTCCGCGGCTCCCGGCCCGACAGACCCGTCTTCGTTGCACGTCAGCAGCGTGTCGTAGACGGCGGTCCACTGCCAGATCCCGTCGAACGCGCTCGTCTGCATGGCCGGATCCCACGATGCCATCGCTGTGGAGCTCGCCAGCCGGAGTTCCGAGTAGTCCTTCGCGGCTCCCGATCCAGACGACGCGGCACCGGTGCCTCCGCTGCACGCCGCGAGTGAAATCGCCATCAGGGCCGCCGCTGCGGCGGTGAGTGCTCGCCGCCCTCGGCGCGATGCCACAGTCTTCATTCGATACTCCCTTGTAGTCGAGTGCGATCGGCCAGGCCGTCGAGGCGCCGGTCCACCCGGCAGGGAGTCACTTTAGCCTCGAATCACTTAATCGTGCAAGCGGACAACGTAATCGGTTAAGCAATCCTCCCTTCGCGGGCACCCTTACGACACACTGGGAGCATGAACGAGGACGAAGCGATCGCGGCAAAGCCGCGTCGAGCGACGGTCGCGGACGTCGCGGTGCGCAGCGGCGTGTCACGGGCCACCGTCAGCTACGTCCTGAATGATGTCGCCGGCCAAACGATTCCCGAGAAGACGAAGAATCGCGTCAGGGCAGCGGCCCTCGAACTCGGCTATGTGCCCAGCGCCGCGGCGGCATCCCTGCGCCGCGGTCATTCTCGAATCGTTCTGCTGGTCACGGACTCGTCGCTCGCAGGCTTCGTCACGCAGCCCTTCCTGACGGCCATCGCCGAGCGCCTTATCGAGGGCGGGTACGTCCCTGTCACGCACCAGTTCGCGACGAATGACGCGTTGCGTGCGTTGGTTTCCGAGATCCGTCCTTTCGGCGTGCTGGCGTTGACAGCGCTCTCACCGGAGCTTCTGAATGCCTTTCGCGAAGCGGGCGTTCCGAACGTCTACTCCTCAACCCATGGTGATCCGACGTTTCCGCGACCATGGGAAGAGGAGATCGGTCAGCTTCAGGCAGACGTGCTGATCGACGGGGGAGCTCAGCACCTCATCTACGCCGCGCCGCGCCGAGACAACCCCCGCAGGGTCATGGCAAACGCTCGAGAGCTGGGGGCATCGAGATCCGCCGCAGATCATGGGCTGGCCACTCCCACTCACATCTCGCTCGGGTTCGATCTCGACCGCGCGATCGAGGCATTTCGATCGGCGATCGATGCTGACCGGATCTTCGGCGTGTGCGCGTTCGACGACGAGATCGCCGGTGTGGCCCTGGCAGCAGTCCAGCGATTGGGATTGCGCGTGCCGGATCAGGTTCGGGTGATCGGAGTGGACGATGCCCCGTTCGCCGCGTTCTTCACCCCGCCGTTGACCACCATCGCCATTGACGGCCATAACACCGGCTGGACGCTCGCCGACCGGTTCCTCAACGGCAAGACCGACCGCGAGAACATCTCGCACGCGTTGGCGAGCCTCATCCGACGGGAGACCGCATAGGCTCGAGATGGCGCGAGGACGGTGACGGCCGCCGATCGATCCCCTGGGTCGGGCGGCTGATCTGAGTGAGGTGCACGCCCAGCGCGTGCATCCTGTCGAAGACCACACGCTCGAGTCGCCGACGTCGTTGCACCGTAGGCCGAGTCGCCCCTGATAGACCTCGCCCTCAGCGGGCGGGCTGATCGAAGATGTAGAACACGTTGCCGCCTGGGTCCTTGAACCCGGCGACGCTTCCCATGCCTGCGGCATCCCTCTCGACCGCGAGCGCGATTTCGGGATGCTGTGCGACCCACTCGTCGAGGCTCTCGACCAGATACATGGGCCCCGCCGGCTTTCCGGATGTCGAGAGCATCACCTGACCCGCGCGCCCGGGAAACCACAAGCCCACCGATACATCGCCGTCCGTCCACGCCTCCTCGAAGCCGAGCACATCGACGTAGAAATCCACCGAGGCACCCAGGTCGTCGACGGGCTGATAGAGGAATCGGAACTCCGTCATGGCGCCATGCTAGGACAAGGGTGCGGGTCGGTTTCGGCGTCATCCGAATCCGAGAAGCGCTCCGCTCAGTCCGGATACCGCGGCAGACGATCCACGGGGCTCAGCGCGAAGGTGCCGATGATCAGCTCCGCGGCGTCGGCAGGCGTTGTGCGATCCGTGTCGATGGTCAGATCGGAGGGCGGGAGTTCGATGATCGACTGTTCGGCTCGCAGCCGGCGCAAGGTCTCGACGCTGGCGAGTTTGGCGAACTCCTCCCTGCTCGGCAGCGTGACGCGACGCTCCTGCTCCTGCGGACTGACCTTCAGTTCGACGAAGTGGATGCGGCCGCCGTGTGCTTCGACGGAGGATCGGACCCGCTCCGAAAAGCCAGCCCCCACCGTGGGCTCCGGCGCGAAGGTGAAGACGGTGGAGATGTCGTTGCGGGCCGCCTCTTCGAAGGTGGCCAGCCAGAACTGCTCGCGGAGGGCGACGAACGGCGCCGTACCGAAGGTGAAGACGGAGGTGAGAGCGTCGACGATCAGGTGGTTGTGGAAGACCGCAAACCCCGACTTCGCGCCGAGCTCTCTCGCTACGGTGAGCTTTCCGGCGGCCGCGCCGCCGTGGAGAAACACGAGGTCCATCCGCAGAAGCCTAACGGCGGCGGGTGCCGGCGACCTCTGTCGCCCATCCCGCACAACCGTGTCGCGAGGCGAGGATCGCGCGCATGAGGAAGGATGCTCTCATGGCTCGAACCCGACCGCTCCGTGCGATCGCGCCCGCGGCCCTGAGCGTCGCCGTCGCTGTCGTCGCCGTGTCGCTCGGTGGGTGTGCCTCAGCGATGCCGGGAACGGATGTCGCCGACCCGGACACGATCGCCGCGCGAGCGAGTGCCGTCGGCATCGCACCCGAACTCGTCTATACGACCGAGGTGGACGGCTACGATCTGGCGCCGCAGTCGGTCGGCACCGGTGCCGCTGACGGGATGTCGGCCACCTGGTTCAATCAGGCGACGGGCGCCATGCTGACCATCCGTACGGACCGCGGCGAACTGACGGCGGCTTCCTGCGCCGAGATACCGCTGTGGGATGCATCCGACGCGGCTGTGACGTGCACCGAGGAGGATGGAATCTGGCACAGGTCGGGCGGCGGCGTGCACGAGTACGTCACGGTTCGTGATGGTGCGTTGATCATGGTGACCGGGATGAACAACGTCCCGTCCGAGGATCTTCTGGCGGCGGCCGAGGCCGTGCACGTGCCGTCAGGTGCCGAACTGGAGCTCCTGTTCTCCGACCTCCCCAAGGTTCCGGCCGCTCCGGTCGAGCGCGGGGACCTGCCCGACAACGGGGATGGTGCCCCGATCGACCCCGTCGGGCCGGGCGGCTGACGGGACCGATACCGGGGATGCCCAGCCGCGGGACCGTGCACCCGGTATGGCCTATTCGTGCGCGCCTGCGTGAGCTTCGGCCAGGGCCGACTCGGAGAACTGGTCGGCGAACTCCCCGGTCGGCGCGATCGGCGTGATGATGTCCAGGAGCACGTTGTCCGGGCCGGCGAAGATCGCATGGCGCTGACCGAAGTCCTCCGAACGAAGCGGACGCACCGGGGTCAGGCCGGCCGCAACGAGTCGATCGTGCACGGCGTCGACATCGTCCACTTCGAAGTTGAGCAGCAGGCCGCCGGCGGCACCGTTCCGGTATCCGTCGGGGATGGTGGCATGACTTGCGTCGAGCACCGCGAGTTCCCACCGGCCGCGTTGGAGGCTCACGTACCAGTCCGATTCGAACGCGACCTCGAAGTCGAAGTGCGTTCGGTAGAAGTCCGCCGTCGACGCGACATCCGTTGTCATCAGGACCGGGTACAGGCTCATCAGGTTCATGGATCCATCCTTCCTCGATGCTCCGACGCTAGGACCGGACATCCGGGCGCGCATGTGCCGTTGGTCACGGCAGGCTCAGAGGGCCGACCCAACGGCAGCCGCGTGGAGCTCTGCCTAGGCATGCCCCCGCACCTGCCGACTGACGTGTTCGACCACCGCCGGCCACGTAGCACTCGGGAACTCGTGACCCACCCTGGTCAGCGCCGTGAACGATGCGCCCGGGATCTCCTGCGCCAGAGCCGATCCGTTCTCCAGCGGGAACAGAGGGTCAGCCGTGCCGTGGAAGACCGCTGTCGGCACCGTGATCTGCGAGAGGCGCTCGCGCCAGCGCGGAACACTGCGCATATAAGGATGGTTGCCTGCCGTTCGCGCGTCGACGCTGCGGGCAACGGCCGCGGAACAGATACGTCTCGCGGCATCCGCATCGAACTCATCGCCGGCCAGCAGTCTTTCGTTCTCGACGTAGAAGTCGATGACCGCCGCCTCGTCATCCCAATCAGGCTCTGAGATCGCCTCCCAGCCGGCGAGCAGTCGCTCCGAGACCTCGGGCAGATCGGGATCTGCCGCCCCGTGCGGGGTCGGGCGCGAGGAGATGAGTGTCATCGACGACATCCGATCCGGGTGGTCGAGGGCGAGAAGCTGGGCGACCCAGCCTCCCTGAGAGAACCCGACGACGTGCGCACGATCCTCGCCCAAGGAGTCCAGGATCGCGATCGCGTCAATCACCATGTCATCGAGCGTGTAATCCGGTTGCCCGACGGGCCAGAGCGACGCCGCCCCGGTATCGCGTTGGTCGTACCGAATCACCCGGCAGCCGCGTGCGACCAGAAGGCGACAGAACTCCGGCGGCCACCAATCGCGCGTACACGAGGTGCCGGCGATCAGCAGCACCGGCGGATCGGCGCTCGCGCCCCAGCTCTCGGCTTCGAGCGTCGCGCCGCTGGTCCCGATACGGAGCGTCTGAATGTCCATGAAGACTCCCTTGCGAAGCGTGAGGTCCCTGTGCCTGGTCTCATCGATCCGGCCCTCGCGTCGCGAGGGGCAGGCTCTGGAACGGTACGCCGACCGTGCGATGGATGCATGTGCCAGTGGTCATGCTGTTCGCGCGCTTGCCGTCCCTGTGACAAGCGCCCGGATGACGCCCAGCAGAACCTCGTCGCCCAGGCATCCCTCCCCTGGACGGGCCAATCGGGAGATCTCGGCGCGAATCGCTGCCACTGACTGCTCCATCGCGTCGAGGTGCCGCTGAAGCTGTCGACAGACCTCATCGAGGTGTCCGACGGCAGGTCGTCGGCTGAGCGCATGCCCGAGGATGCCGAGCATCTGCAGTTCCGCGATCACTTCGAGCTCGCGCCCGCCGTAGAAGCGTCGACCATGCTCGGTGGTCGCCGTCGGCGAAAGAAGACCGAGCCGCTCGTAGTGGCGCAGCGTCCTCGCGCTGATGCCCGTGCGTCGGCAGAGCTCAGTGAGCGAGTACACGCGCATCTTCTCTGTTGTGGTGGCGACGCGCGTGCATCGCGATCCCTGCAGCCACCGAGACGTTCAACGAATCCACTTCGGCGGAGGTGGAGATGGACACGATCCCCGCGGCCGCGGCACGAAGGATAGCCGAGCAGCCACGCCGCTCGCTGCCGAATGCGACCGCGGTCCGTCCTCCCACCCGGGCGTAGTCTTCGACACTCATGGTTCCGTGCGAGTCCGCGACGAACAGGGGCAGATCAGCACTGCGCAGGAACGACAGCAGCCTGTGCGGACTCGTGGTCACGGTCGGCAGCGCGAAGATCAACCCTCGGCTCGCTCGAACGAGGCGCCGATCGAAGATGCTCGGCAGCCCGGAGTCGAGCAGGACGACCCCCGCTCCGCCCAGTGCGACCGTTGTGCGCACCACTGCCCCGATGTTCCCCGCCAAGCGCACACCGTCCAGCACGACGATGTCCCCGGGTCGTCTCCGAAGGTCATCAAGGGAGGCGGATGCCGGCGCTACGGCGAGCGCGAATGTGCGAGACAGCCTCTCGTTGCCGAAGAGCTCTGCAGCGCGACCTCGGCTGATCCGCCGCACAGGCAGGTCGAGCGCTTCGGGAGCCTCGAACTCGTCAGTCGAGAACACAGCGCGAATCTCGACGCCCGAGCGCGCCGCCGTCGCGATGTTCTCGAGGTCGTCCACGACCACCGTCCGGCGCGCCGGGGCCTTCAGGGCGACTCGGATGCTGCGCAGGTCCTGCTCCGACGCTTCGATGACGGCCATGACTCCTCCCTCCGCCGTCAGCGTAAGAGTTGACGCAGCGTCAGGGTCAAGGCCGCGCAGTCGCCCCGTCTAGGCCGCGGCGTCCCTTTCGGCGATGTGAGCGTCCACGGCGCGCGCCATACGCAAGACTGCCTCCTCGAGCAACGGCCGAGGCAGGGCGAACACGAAGCGGGTGTGGCCGACGGCGGCCTCGCCGCACGCTGCACCGTCGGTCATCGCCACTCCTGCGTTCTCTCGGAACCACTCGCCGAGGTCGCCCTCGAGCTGATAGGCGCGGAAATCGATCAGGGCGATGTACGTCGCTTCGGGCAGGATCATGCGCGCGAGGGGAAGATGCTCGCGAAGCAGGTCTGCGAGCAAGCGGCGGTTGCCGTCGAGGTACTCCAGGACGTTGCCGAGCCATTCACCGCCCGCCGAGTACGCGGCGGTGTTCGCGAGCACTCCCAGCGTCGACGTGCCGTGCCCGGCCCACATGCCGAACGACTCCCATGTCGCAGCATCCGTGTCATTCGACAGGATCACCTGCGCGCACTTCAGGCCGGCGAGATTCCATGCTTTGGACGCCGACGCCGCCATGATGGTGTGGGAGGAAGCAGCGTCCGATACCGAGGCGTATGGGATGTGTTTCGCAGGGCTGTAAACGATCGGCGCGTGGATCTCGTCGGCGAAGACGCGGCCTCCGTTGGCTGCGACGACCTCCGAGAGCGCGACGAGCTCCTCCCGACGAAACACCGTGCCGAGTGGGTTGTGCGGGTTGCACAGGACCACGAGCCCCGCTCCATCATCGAAGGCGCGCGAGATCGCGTCGAGGTCCATCGTCATGCGGCCGTCGATCTCGATGCTCGGGACTTCGATCACGTCACGTCCGTGGAGCTGAGGCACGAAGAGGAACGGCATATACGCGGGCGTAGGGACGATGACCGCGCTGCCCGGTTCGGTGAACTTCTCGATCGCCAGCTCGAAAGCAGCGATGACATCGGGGACGTGGTGGACGCGGTCAGCCGGCACCTCCCACCCGTAGTTGTCGGCGTACCAGGCGGCGGTCGCCTCCGACATGTCTTGCGCCACCCGCTGCGGCAGGTATCCCGTCAGCCCGCTGTCGAGCGCTGCCTTCAACGCACCGTTGACGGCGGGAGCAAGACCGAAGTCCATCTCGGCCACGAAGGCACCGATGGTGTCGGGGAACATCGTCCACTTGACACTCCCCGCGTCCCGGAGGTCGGCCTCGGTGAGACTGTCGAAATCGTGCTGCGGCACAGCGTCTGCCTTTCTTCGCGGTGGTACGTCACGGTCTGGAGGAGCAGCCCCTCATGCTACGCGCGCGCCGCTGGGGTGAGGGCGGGCGCTGCCGAGGTTCTGTCCTGGTCGACACGGCCTCTTCAAGTGCAACCGTATAGTTGCATCCATTATACGCATGTGCAACCCTATGATTGCAGTGCTCGAGAAGGGGAACCAAGGATGACGACGCTTATCACGCGACCCAGATTCACCGGCAGGCAGCGAATGATCCTGCTCACCCTGCTGGCGTCGGGCTTCATGCTGTCGGCCGACTTCGCCATCCTGAACGTCGCGCTGCCGGAGGTCGGCGCCGGCGTCGGAATGGCTGTGACGGCCCTTCCCTGGATCGCCGCCGCGTTCGCGCTTCCCGCCGCCGGATTCGCCCTGACCTTCGGGCGGATGGCCGACCTGTTCGGCCGCCGCAGGCTCTTCATCCTCGGGATGGTGCTGCTGACCGGCGCCTCGCTCCTCGGCGGATTCGCCACCACCCCCGAGGTGCTGCTGCTGGCCCGGACGTTGCAGGGCTTCGCGACCGCCTTCTCCATCCCCACCGGCCTGTCGCTCCTCACGACGACCTTCGCCGAGGGCCCCCTGCGCGACCGCGCGCTCGGGCTGAACGGCGCCCTGCTGTCGGGCGGATTCACGATCGGCGCCCTGCTCGGCGGCACCCTCGTGGAGCTTCTCAGCTGGCGCGCGGCCTTCTTCATCAATGTGCCGGTGGCGCTCGCCGTGATCGTGCTGACCGTGGCTCTGATTCCCGAGAGTCGGCTGCCGGAGCGGCCGAGGCTCGACGTGCCCGGCGCTGTGACGGTGTCCGCAGGACTCCTTGCACTGATCTACGCCATCATCGAGTGGAACCTCATCGCCGCCGTGATCGGCATCGCCCTGCTCGTGCTCTTCTGGCTGATCGAGCTGCGCTCGCCGGCACCGCTGGCACCCGTGCACATCCTGAGGCGGCCCTCGGTCAAGTGGGGCAACTACGCCGGCCTACTGATCTTCGGTATGGAGACCGGGATGATCTTCCTGATGACGCTCTATCTGCAGAATGTGCTCGGCTTCAGCGCCTTCGTCACGGGTCTCGTCTTCGGCATCCCGGGTCTCGCCGCCGTGTTCGCGGGCGTCACCGCCGGTCGCTTCATCGGGCGCTTCGGCAGTCGCCGGGTGCTGGTGGTCGGCCTGACCGTTCAGGCGCTGGCGACCCTCCCGCTGGCCTTCCTCGGCAGCGACCCCATCGCCCTCGCCATCCTGATCGCCGCCCTCTTCGTCGGATTCTTCGCACACGTCTCGGCCATCGTCGCATTCACCGTGACCGCGACCTCTGGTCTGCCCAATGAGGAGCAGGGCCTCGCGTCCGGGCTCACCTCGATGACGCAGCAGGTGGCGCTGACTGTTGGCATCCCGATCCTGAGTGCCATCGCCGCGACCCAGGCGATTCAGACCGCGGGCATCAGTCTCGCCTTGATCGTGAACGTGACGGTGACGCTCGTCAGCGTCGTCTTCATCTGGTTCGGGCTGCGGCCGCGTCGCGGAACGGCGGAGGAAGGGGTGGCGCTGCCCACTTCGGTCGAGGCGAATGCCGTCGAGGTCGTCCGAGACCAATGAACGACGCAGCTCGGTCGATACAACTCTCCAACGCGAGGGGCCTCGTAGCGTGCGACCGCCGGCCGTACATCTGTCTTGACCATCGTTCCCAGACCCCGAGCAATGGACCCACTGACATCAGTCAGCGTGTTGCTCGCGCACACTGACATTGCGCGTGGTGTTCGATCAGGGTTCGTGCCGAATATCGCTGTGGCCGAGTACCGCCGCACCTGACGAAACCGTGATCGACTCCGAATGACGCCACCCGGCGGGTAGAGGCTCGGGTTGGGCCAGCGATAGATGTCTCTCGCTGGCGATATGGTTGGGCACCGTTCCGACGTAGGTCATGCGTCCCACCCGTGTGCGTGCGTGGTCACTACGGGGATATTGCCGAACTCCGGGTGGTTGTGCTCGACGAGTGATTCCGCGCCCTTCAGATGAAGGAGGTCAAACCACCGGGTCGCCCCGCGATCATCTGAGAGAGCAGTGGATCCGGACGACAAGACTGAGACGGCGGCGGGAGCGTTCCAGTATTCGTCGTACCGGGCCCCCGCGGGCGTCGCTGAGAAGAGCGGGCGCCGCTGCGTGGCGCGCGAGCCGCTTCGTCGCCATATCCGGTGCGAATTCCAATGACAAGGTGTCCACCCGCGTCCGCGTATGCAGCCCTCCACGCCGCGACCGCCCCGACTTCGAACTGCTGGCGGCACCGGCAATCAGCGGGCCAGGCTCACTCGCGCACCAACACTGACCACTCCACCTCACAGAAGAGAATCAGCCCGATGTCGGAACACACCCCGCACCCCTCGGAGAGCTCGCCGGCGAGATGGGAGCTGAGTTCGCCGCCTTCGACCACACTGTGCTCAACGCCGAGGGCGAGATCCGGCGAAAGTAACGCGAGCTCATCGCCCTGGGTGTCGCGTTGACGACGCAGTGCGATGCGCGCCTCAAGGGGCACGCCCGCGCGGCGGTCGAACACGGTGCGTCAGAGGAGGAGCTCGCCGAGGCCACCTGCATCACCGCCGCGCTGCGTGCGGGTGGTGGCATCGTCCACGGCATGAAAGCACTCGGCGCCGTTCAGCGCACCACCTCCACCTGACCGGCGTGCGGGCCCTTGGAGCGCCCCGCTGTCGTGCTCGCTCCCTCAATCCTGAGCAACCTCGACACGCAGGATTCGGTCGTCGCCGGGACGAGGCTCAGTGCCGCCCCATGTCGCACGATCGGTGTTGGATGTGACCAACCACAGAGCCCCGTCTGGTGCGACTTCGACGGTCCGGATGCGACCGAAGACGCCCGCGAAGTGCTCGATCGGCTCGGAGGTCGCCGCCTCGCCGTCGACGGGAAGCTGCCACAGCCGCCAACCACCCAGGGCGCCGATCCACAGCGAACCCGCCGCGTATGCGACGCCCGACGGACTCGCCTCGTCAGGGCGCATCGTGGCAATCGGGGGCTCGCCACTCGATCCCTCGATGCCCTCGGTTGCCGGCCAGCCGTAGTCGGCACCCGGCCGCAGCACGTTGACCTCGTCCCAGGTGCGGTGCCCCAGCTCTGAGGCATACGCCGTGCCGTCCGGGCCGAAGGTGATTCCCTGAACGTTGCGGTGTCCGCGAGAGTAGATCGGCGAGTCCTCGGGGTTGTCGTCGGGAATGCTTCCGTCCACGGCGATGCGCAGGATCTTGCCGTTCAGCGAGTCGGCCGTCGCGGCGTTCTCGGGCTCGAACGCGTCTCCGGTGCCGATCCAGAGGTGCCCGTCCGGTCCGATCGCAAGCCGGCCGCCGTGATGGCGGTCAGCTGTCTGAATCCCGTCGAGCAGGACACGCTCGACTGTGAGGGAGCGGAAATCCTCCGCGATGGTGAGTGCGACGATCCGGTTTTGCTCCGCCCCGGAGACGGATGCGAACACCGTGCGGTCCTCGGTGAATCGCGGCGACGCGACAATCCCGAGCAGGCCGCCCTCTGAGCTGACCGTCACGTCGGGAACGACGCCGACGGTCTCGGGATCTCCGCCCTCGGCCGCGATGCGCACGATCTGGCCGCTGATCCGCTCCGACACCAGCGCCGACCCGTCCGGCAGGAAGGTCAGCCCCCACGGCGCCTCGAGGCCGGTCGACATCTCGACCGGCTCGCCGAGCGTGGCCGACGCCGAGCCACCCGACGCCGGCGAACCTGCCGGATCCGGCTCGACCGTCGAGGGCGCGCACCCGGCGAGGATCAAAGAGAGCGCCCCCACTGCAAGCCATATGCGCAGCAATGGCGTCGACTTCATAGGACCGGACCTTCTTGCGGGGATTGCATCGCTTGAGTGCCAACCACGGTGAGGAGCTCGAGCTTCTCGGCCGCGTCGGTGCCTGCTCGGGGTGTGAACCACAGCAGTCGCTGCCGGCTGTCCTCGCTGAAGAGATTGAGGACGTGCAAGTCGAGCAGACCGACGGCGGGGTGCAGGATGCGCTTGCGCTCGTCCCGCCTCACCGCCACATCGTGCGCGGCCCACAGGGTCGCGAACTCGGGCGACATCCCGAGCAGCTCCTCGAGCAGCTCCGCGACCTCGGCGTCTCCGGGTCCGCGACGTCCGATCGCCGCACGCAGATCGGCGACGAACGAGCCGGACTGCGGTCGGTGGTCCTCCTCGGGATAGATGCGCCGCGATGCAGGGTCGGTGAACCAGCGGTAGAGGAAGCTCGCCGAGCGCCCGCGATAAACGGACAGGTCGCCGAGCATGCTGACCGCGAGCGGGTTCTGCAGCAGAACGGTATGCAGATCAGTGATCACCATGGCCGGCGTGGTCGCCTGAATGCGCGAGAGCAGGTCGAGCATGCCAGGATGCACATGTGAGCTCGTCCCACCCTGGGAGGGGATCGGGCGATTGGCTAGGCGATAGAGGTGGTCGCGCTCGTCGCGGCTGAGGCGCAGCGCGCGAGCGAGTGCGGCGAGCATCTGATCCGATGGCTGCGAGCCGGCGCCCCGTTCGAGCTCGGTGTAGTACTCGACCGAGGCGCCCGCGAGAACGGCGACCTCGTCGCGGCGCAGCCCGGGGACCCGGCGGCGCGGACCGGGCGAAAGCCCGACGTCTTGCGGACGGATGCGCTCACGCCGTGCGCGCAGGAAGGCGCCCAGTTCGGTGTATCTGGTGTTCGGCATGGGGCCAGCATGACGCCCTGGCGGCCTGCTCGACCAGGGGATGCCGTCCCCCCTTTCGGCAGCAACTGCCACGCGGCATCCCCGAGACGCAGGGTCGAAGACATGAACACGACGCAGAAGACGATCCTGATCACTGGTGGCACGAGCGGCATCGGCGCTCACACCGCCCGCCTGCTGCTCGACCGCGGCCACCGGGTGGCGGTCACCGGCCGCGACGGCGAGAAGCTCCAGGCATTCCTGAACCAGGTTGGCGAACCCGATCGCGTGCTCGGCCTGGTCTCGGACGCGGCCGACTGGCACGACACCCGTGCGGCGGTCGACCGGGCCGTCGAGCACTTCGGTTCGCTCGACGCGGCGGTGGCGAACGCCGGCTTCACCTCGAGCGATCAATTCGCCCGGCCAGGCGCGGCGGTTGTGGCGGAAGGCGACCCGGAGCTGTGGGCGCCGATGGTGCTCACCAACGTGCTCGGCCCCGCCCTGCTGGCGAAGGCAGCGCTACCGCATCTCGAGGCAACAGGCGGCCGACTCGTGCTGCTGGGGAGCGTCGCGGGAGTGAAGAACGCTCCCGGCAACCTCTACGGTGCGACCAAATGGGCCGTCGTGGGCCTGGCGGAGAACCTCCGACTCCACGCGACTACCCGCGGCATCGGAGTCACGCTCGTCAACCCCGGGATGATCGACACCGCGTTCTGGCATGGCGCAGCCCCCGACTTCGCGCTCGCACCACGGCACGTCGCGGCGGCCATCGGCTTCGCAATCGATCAGCCCGCGGGCGTCGATGTGAACACGCTCACGATCCGACCGGTCGGGCAGCCGGTCTGACGAGGCAAGACGGATCACCCCGGCTGACGGGTGGGCTGACAACGCAGTCCACCTCTTCCGGATGGCGGCTGCAATTTGGACGCTGTCGAACTCCGCAACATGCCATCCCGGACCACCGGGGCTGCACCGCAGAAGCAACGCACGACGTGCGGACATGCAAATTCCCCGCTTTACCAGAGCTTTTCATGGTAACGACGGCGGGATTTGGGCCCTGTCCCAAGGTGATGCTTGATGCTCAGGTTCTTGCTCGCGCCCTACCCACATCGCGGGCTCGGGTTGAGCTCAGAATCTCGACCGACATCTCGATCGTGAAGTCGACCGGGAAGCCGCGGCCGGTGGGCGAGACTCTCGACCGATGAGTGGAGCAACACCGAAGCGCCGCGGTGGATTGTGCCCTGAGTGTCGCTTCGAGCTCTCGGTCGCGGGCGCATGCGGCAACCCCGACTGCAGCCGGGACGGCCGAGCCTCAGAAGAAACCCCGCCCCCGCGTGGGCGACGGGCGCCCTCGAGGCTCTCGTTCAGCGCGCTGACATCCGGCGGATCATTGAGGCGTACGAGTCGAGTACATCGAAGATGCCGCCATGCTGCCAGACACGACCGCGACTCTTCCCCGTGGTCTCGGTGAGGACCTTCCGCTCGGTGAGCGCGTCCAGCGCGCGCAGCGCGGCCATCTCGCCGAGGCCGATCGCGCGCTTGAGGTACTTCACGTTGACCGCGGGCTGGCCGACGAGGGTGGGCAGGATCTTCCACGCTGCGGCGTCCGCACGGATGCCTGCCATCTTCTTGCGGGACTCCTCAAGCTGCTCGACGAGCTCGTCGACGAGCAGCGTTCCCGTGGTCGCGGCGATCCGGCTCGCGTTGGCGAAGTCGCGGATGATCGGGCCGGTGTCACCCTTCCGGTATTCAGAGAGCGCGTCGAAGTACCTGCGGACATCGACGAGGAGGCCGGCCGAGATCGGCACCGCGGTTGAGCCGACGAGACCCTTGTTCCGGAGGATCGACTGCGCGAACGCCCGGCCAGCCCGGCCGTTGCCGTCCGGGAACGGGTGGATGGTCTCGAACTGGGCGTGCGCGACAGCGACCTGGACGAGCACGGGGATGTCCTGACGCCTGACAAAGCTGACGAGATCGTCGATCGCACCGGGGATGCGGTCATGATGCGGGGCGACGAAGTCAGCCAGTCGAGGACCAGCCTCACCTGGGCCGATCCATACCTGCTCCTGGCGGTACCGGCCGGCGTCCTCAGGAGGGAACCCCGTGTGGTGAAGCATCAGCGCCTTGTGCATCGCAAGGATGGAGTTCTCGCTGATGTCGTCGGCCAGAGCGAGCGCGGCTTCCATGGCGCGCACGTTGCCGACGACGGTGAGCGCGTTCTGCTTGTCGCCCTCGTCGATCTCGGCGAGGGCGAGCTGCTTGGCCGATGTTGTCAGCTGCTCGATCTGCGAACTCGACGCCGACTCGGTGCGCAGCAGCATCGCCGTCATTGGCCCGAGCGCTGGGTTGTCCGTGCCCAGCTTCTTCTGGGCGTGGTGGTCGAATTCGACCAGCTGACGCGTCGCATCCTCGACGTTGGCTGAGTCCTCGCTCGAGATGACCGGCGACCACGTCGCGACGGGCGGCGTGATCGCGGCGTCGTAGGGACCGGTCTGGCGCTCCACTTCCGCGCGCGAGTGCATCTCGGGCGCACGCGGCCGCCAATCGAAGGTCTCGTACGACACCGCATGGATGGGGACCAGGCTGTCAGTACGTGTGGTCATGAGACCATCTTACCAACACTTAACTCCGTAAGTGTTGGTAGGATCAATCCTAACAACCGCGATCAAGAACCGCTGGCTTCCCGGATTCGCTCAGACCAGGGGCACTAGCAAATCAGGCAGATCGGCCTCATTCGGCATGAGTCGTTGCCACGGCGTTGCCGCTGACGCGAGGCTTCGGGCTCAGAATGAGATGCCGGGCGGGAGGTTGGCGACGTTCCCCGGTTCGACCACGTAGATCACCGCAGTGTCGGCCGGCACCTTCATCTGGAGCCGAGCAGTGAACACCGACCACCGGCTGATCACCAGCCGCTTCACCGTCGTCCCGTCAAGCCGCGTGCGCTGCCGGTCGGCGCCGAACCACCACCCCGAGTAGCGGATCTTGACCTCGGCGCCGGCGGGCATCTGGAGCCAGGCGGTCGTCGACACGTTCCAGAACGTCTCCAGCGTCCGCCAGTCCCCCGCGCGGACGAACTTCTCTCGGACAGGCATGATCCCAATCCTTTCCGTGCCTAGGGAGCCGGGCTGACGCTCAGGCTGAGCGAGTAGTGCGCGCCCTTGGCGTTTCCGCTGCTTGCCACGAACTCGAAGGTCCCGTCAACGGGCGAGGTCGAGATCGTGCGCTTCGCGATGAAGTCGTCGCGGTCGTACCAGTGATCGCCGTCGTTCTCGAACAGGCTCAGATCCCGCGAGCCCACGAAGCGGAACTCGTCACTGAGCGGCAGCGTCTGGCCCTTGGTCATGTTGGGCAGGGAGCGCTTCGTGCCGTTGAAGGTCACGTACAGCTCATCGGTGAACGTCTCCGCCTGCTCGACGCATGTGATCGACCGAAGGCGTAGCACGACCGTTCCGCTCGGCTCGCCCACGCGGACGCCGAGCGTGTAGCGTGCGCCGGCTGCGTTGCCGCTGTTCGTCGCGAACTCGAGGGACGCATCCCCCGGCGACTCGGTGATCATGTGCGCCGCGATGAAATCGTCGCGGTCATACCAGTGGTCTCCGTCGTTCTCGAACAGGCTGAGCTGCCGCGTCCCCTCGAAGATGAACTCGTCTCCGAGCAACTTCGTCTGCCCTTTGGTCATGTTCGGCAGCGAGCGCTTCGTGCCGTTGAAGGTCACATACAGCTCGTCGGTGAACGTCTCCGCCTGCCCCTGGCAGGTGATTGACGTGAGCCTGAGAATGGCCATGTCACTCCTCCTCATCTCCGCAGACCTTGCCGACGCCCCAACCGATGAGACCGCCGATCAGCATCCCGCCCGAACCTCCGGTGAGGAGTCCGCCGATGAGCATCCCGAACAGCCCCATCGCCGGCGCCACCGTGCTGTTGCGCGCAGCGTAAGTGACGCCGACCATGGTCGATCCCATCTCGCTTGCGCCGGGGTCGTCCAGCGACTCCCGGAAGAGCGTGTCGAGGGTGGCCGCGGCCTCCTCGGGCGGCTGCTTGCCCGCGTCGACCAGGGAGACGATCCGACTCGCCTGCTCCAGCCGCTTCACGTCGACGTCGGTGATCAGGCCGCGGGCGCGTAGTCGCCGGATGCCGAGGCCGATCGCCCGCTGGCGGCTTCCACCAGCCTCTTCGATGACGCGCCGGGCCTCGTCCTCGATGACGGACGCGAGATCGCCGGGTGAGATGCCCAGCGTCCGGTGCGCGCGCAGAAGCTCCACGGACCCGAAATTCTCCACGTGCAGAGTGCTCATGAGAACCTTCCTTCTGGATTCCGCGACCGGTTCGGTCGCTCAGAGGGAAGAGGGCAGGTGGCGTGGTTCCTGATACACAGCGGTCCCGGTCCACGGCGGCCTTTCCGGCGACCGTACTCCGCGGGGTGTGAGGTCGGCGGGCGCTGACAGCCTGCACCCTGATCTGGTCGAAGTCACATGGGTGCTGTCCGCCGAGGTCGGGCGCCGTTGCCAACCGTTGCCACGGTGAAATAGAGAACCCCTGCTAAGCAGGGGTTTTCTGGCGATGATGGTGGGATTTGAACCCAACGAGGTTCGATCCTGCTCGTTCCGCCCCGACGGAGGTCGATAGCGCCCATGCACACGTGTGGCGGCCGGGAGAGCACCGGATGCCCGACCCTCCGCCGCGAAGGACGGAGGGAATTAGCCCCGCTCAGGCGCTCCGCCTACAGATATCTCAGTCCTTCGAGGCCCCATTCCGGGGTTTCATGCGGGTTCGTCGCCCGAGCGTCCTGCTTCCGATGCTCCTCGTGCGTGCTCGATCTCGCTCGGATGTGGGCACCACGTGGGGATACGCCGGATCCCGCGGAAGCACTCGCCGCGCGTGAGGGTGTACCACTCGGTGGGCCGCAGCCTTGCCGGACCCATCCGGTGGCCCTAGCGTCCAGGGCACAACGCCAGCGCGCTGTCATCGGATCAGTGACGATCAAGGAGTCAACGGATGCGTACACGTCTGACCACCAGGTTGGGAGCAGCGGGGATCGGCGCGATCGTCGTGCTCGCGCTCGCCGGACCGGCCTACGGGCTGTCCAGGCCCGCCGAGCCCATTCCGCCATCGGGGCTGACCGGCCTCGAACCGACCGGGAGCGATATGCCGACCGTCGGGGGCAACCTGGGCAATCAGCACTACAGCGGTCTCACTCAGATCGACCAGTCCACCCTCGACCGGCTTGGACCGGCCTGGCGCACGCACGTGTCCGCCGTCGCGCCGGCCACGGACGACCTGGGCCAGCAGACGACACCCATCGTTGTCGACGGCGTGCTCTACCTCGACACCCCGAGCGGCGGTGTCATCGCCGTCGACGGTGCGTCCGGTGAGGCCGTCTGGAAGTGGGAGCCCACCGAGTTCGCCACGGCGCAGACAAGGCGCGGCGTCTCCGCCGGCGACGGCAAGATCTTCACCCACGCCGACGGCGACCGCGTGGTCGCCCTCGACCAGGCGACCGGCGAGCAGGTCTGGGTGGTGCAGCCGACCGGTCCGAACGGCGAGTTCCTGGGCAACCTCGAGCGGGTGGCGACCGTCTACCACGACGGCATCGTCTACGCCCACGCCGCCAACGGCGACCGCGCCGCGGTCGTCGCACTGAACGCGAGCGACGGCAGCTATGTCTGGCACTTCTTCGGCGGGCCCGACCGTGATGCCGTGTACACGGACGTCAACGGCAACACCGTCGCCGCGGGCGAGACGTGGGGACCGACCCTTCCCGACGGCACCGAGTGCGCGCTGGTCGGCGGCTCGACGCCATGGATCCACGGCGCGGTGGACCCCGAACTCGATATGTACTACATGACGTTCGGGAACGCCCGCAGCTGCACGTCGTCGCAGGATGGCTCGCAGCGTCCCGGCGACAACCTGTTCTCGAGCACCCTGGTTGCGGCCGACGCCGACACGGGCGAGTACAAGTGGCACTACCAGTCCATCCGTCACGACGTGTGGGACATGGACAACGTGCACCCGCCGACGCTGGCAGATGTCGAAGTCGACGGCGAGGAGCGCAAGGTGCTCTTCTACGGCAGCAAGTCGGGACATCAGTTCGTCCTCGATCGCACCGACGGTGAGCCCGTGCTCCCGGTGATCCAGAAGCCGATGATCACCGACTCGCGTCAGGCCCACGCCGAGACACAGCCCTTCCCTGTGCAGCGGCTCCTGCCGGAGTGTCTGGTATGGGAGAAGCTCGACCCCGACAACATCCCGGGGGACCCCTGGCGCGCGGTGCCCAACTACAACGGCTACCAGCCCGACGCCGATGGCAACCTCGTCTTCAACCCCGACAGCTATGTCGCCGCCGACGAGCCGTTCCTGACCTATCCCGAGGGCTCGTCGGGCCACCGCGAGGGCTGCATGTACGACCCCCAGTGGGATCTGCCGATCCTGTCCACGACGAGCCAGAACGGCGGCGCGGACTGGTCGAACAACGCCTACAGTCACCGCACGAACCTGGTCTACTACCCGTACGGCACGAACCCGGTCGCCCACTGGAACGGCGCCTCCGCCAACGGTCAGCGCGCCATGGGGCAGTACCAGACCGGCGGCATCCTCGCATACGACGCATCCACCGGCGAGGTGCAATGGCGCAATCACCTGGGCACCGACATGTCGCACGGCCAGGGACCTCTGGTCACGGCATCCGATCTCCTCTTCGTCGGTCAGATCGACGGCCGCGTGCTGGCGATGGATGCTGCGACCGGCGATGTGCTGTGGGACTTCCAGACCGGTTCGGGCATCGCCGCGGCGCCGGTCACGTACGAGGTCGACGGCGAGCAGTACGTCGCGGTGTTCGCGGCCGGCTCGACGAATCCGTATGGCGGATCCGTGACCCAGGGCGACTCGCTGTGGGCGTTCAAGCTCGACGGCGCGTACACCACCGACTCGGGGAGCCAGGAAGGTCCGGCCACCGCACCGCTGTCGATCCGCCGCCCGGTCAGCGGTGCCGCCGTCGCAGGCGAGACGGTCGGGAACACGGTGCTGCTGGCGCGCAGCAGCCGTACGGCCGACACCGCTGCCGCCCGCGATGCCACGGCGCAGAACGCGATGCAGCCGACGCACCTGCGCGTTCCGGTGGGCACGACCGTCACCTTCCTCAACCCCGGCGCGGAGACCTTCCCGAGCTTCCCCAACCTGAAACCGCACTGCGCCACGCAGTTCTTCGAGGGCGAGTTCAACGTGAAGCTGCAACCGGGCGAGAGCTATCAGCACACGTTCGACCGAGCCGGTGAGTACTTCTTCAACGACTGCACCGACCCGCGGCCGACCGGCAAAATCGAGGTCTACCTCGATCCGCAGGATCAGCCGGGTGCGCTGACGTTCCGGCCCGGCAGGCTCGACCTGGGGTCGGAGACGGGGATCTTCACCGGGGTGGAGGGGGTTGTCACGGCGCACTTCGAACTACCGGAAGGTGCTGCGTACGACAGCGGGGCCGTGTTGATCACGCCGCTCTCGCAGACGCCGGTGCCGGCGGTGAAGGTCACCGCCAACAAGAACCGGCTGATCGTCCAGTTCGACAAGGCCGCCGTCGACAACAACGTGCCCGAAGGGGAGGTCACGCTCACGGTGCAGGCGTACGTGACAGGTCCCGACGGCGCGCAGAAGCGGCTGAGCTCGTCGGCGATCGTCACAGTCGTCAAGTAGACCGTTCACATCGAAGGCGCCGGACGGCGCGCTGCGCGCGTGCCGTCCGGTGCCTGCTGTGTCCCATTCGTCGAAACACGATTTTGCAGACGTCGGCCTGACGATTCAGAGTCGCAGGGGGCGGCCGCGCAGGAGTGCGCAGGTCGCGCACCAACAGGGAGGTTGGCCATGGTTTCCGACAAGGATCCCGACGAGCTTCGCGGGGGCGAGGACCCGGACGCGCCCGGCGCCGTGCCGGCGGCGGAGCAGTCGATCTACGGGCACACCGACACGTATTACACGGTCCCGAAGCTCAACCAGGGCGTGCCGCCCGACCCCGCCCTCATCCGAGGTCTCTCGGCCGTGGAGGTCACGCTCGGAGTCGTCCTGTTCGCTCTCATCGTCATCGGCGTGATGTACCAGGTGATCGGGCGGTATCTCCCCGGAATCGCGTGGGTCGGCGCCGGCGAGCTCGCGCTCATGTCGATGGTCGCGATGACGTTCATCACGACCGGCTACCTCGTCGGCCGCAACGGCCACATCGTGCTCGAGGTGTTCGACGAGCTGCTCGCAGGGAAGAAGCTCTTCGTGGCTCTCCGGGTCATCTCGGCGGTGATCATGGTGATCACGAGCCTGGCGCTTGTCTACGAGGCGTTCGTCAAGATCGACACCGAGTGGGGGCGGGCCAGCGCCGCGATGCACGTGCCGCTCGGCGTGCTGTACATCTTCGCCTTCATCGGCTTCCTCTCCGCGGCCGTCCATTCGGGATTCAAGATCCCCTACGCCCACCGTCCGGAACGAAAGCTCGACATCTCCGAGATGGAGGGCTAGGCGTTGGACCTCTGGCTCTACCTCCTCCTGCTCGTCGTCCTTCTGCTGCTGCGCGTGCCCGTCGCCTTCGCGATGATCGCGCCCAGCATGCTGTACTTCTACAGCCACGGACTGTCGTCGGGCTACGCCATCTCGTCGATCGTCAACGGCATCAACAGCTTCCCGCTGCTCGCGGTGCCGCTGTTCATCTTCGTGGGCACCATTGCGAACCACCTCGGCATCGCGACTCGGCTCTACGACTTCGCGAAGGCGCTGCTCCCGCGCCTGCCGGGCAACCTCGCCTACGTCAATCTCGGTACCGCCATCGGGTTCTCGTGGATCAGCGGCTCGGCGCTCGCCGACGCCGCGTCGACGAGCAAGGTCCAGATCCCGCAGATGCTGAAGGCGGGCTACCCCTACGGTTTCTCGGCCGGCCTGACGGCCTCGGGCTCCCTCATGAGCACCGTCATGCCGCCGAGCATTCCCGCGGTCCTCTTCGCGGCGACGGCGTCGATCTCCACCGGCGCGCTGTTCGCGGGGTCGATCCTGCCCGCCATGCTCATGGCTGTCGGCCTGGCCGTCTACATCTTCGTGTGGGTGCGCCTGCACCCCGAGGTGGCGACGAGCCGCCGATTCGACGGCCGGATGCTCGGCAAGGCCTCCGTGCGGGTGATCGGGCCGATGCTGCTGCCCGTCATCATCCTCGGCGGCATTTTCAGCGGGTGGTTCACCCCCACGGAGAGCGCGGGCATCGCCGCGGCGTACATGCTGCTGCTCGGGCTGATCTACCGCACGCTCACGCTGAAGGTGTTCTGGCGTGCGGCCAAAGAGACGGTCGTCATCTCGGGCGGCATCCTGCTGATCCTGGGGGCGTCGAACCTCATGGGTCAGGTGCTCGCCCGCGAGCAGGTGTCGCGCAACCTCGGCGAATGGCTCTCCGCGCTCACCGACAACCCCATCGTTTTCCTGCTGCTGCTGAACGTGCTGCTGATCCTCCTCGGGATCTTCCTCGAGGCGCCGCCGGTGATCTTGGTCCTCGTACCGATCCTGATGCCGATCATCGGCCAGTTCGGGATCGACCCGGTGCAGCTGGGCGTGATCATGATCCTGAACCTCATGATCGGTTCCCTCACACCGCCGGTCGGCGCCGTCCTGTTCGTGGTCGGGTCGATCACGCGAAGGCCCATGGGCGAGCTGTTCCGCGGCATCCTGCCCTTCCTCATCCCCCTCGGGATCGTGCTGCTGCTGCTGACGGTGTTCGAGCCGATCGTCACGATCGTGCCGACGCTTCTCGGCCTCATGTGATCCAGATCCCTCGAAAGGAACGCTCCGTGACCAGAAAACTCTTCGTGCTCAACGGCCCGAACCTGAATATGCTCGGCCAGCGCGAGCCCGAGCTGTACGGCAGCGCGACCCTGGACGACGTGCGTCAGGAGTGCGTCCGCGTCGCGGACGAACTGGACTTCGACCTGTTCTTCGCTCAGACCAACGCCGAGCACGAGATCATCGCGTGGCTGCACGACGCGTATCGGCAAGAAGCGACGGTCGTCATCAACCCCGCAGGTTTCAGCTTTCGCTCGATACCGGTGCTGGACGCACTCCGGATGCTGCGCACCCCGGTGGTCGAGATACACATCACGAACATCCACGCGCGCGACGAGGCGCACCGGAATTCGCTGGTGTCGTCGGTCGCGCGCACCGTGATCGCCGGTGCGGGCGTCTACGGGTACGAACTGGCGATCCGTGCGGCCAACCGCCTGACCGGTGCCGACTGACCGGGGCGAGCCGACCGAGGCGAACCGGCGGGATCGGCCGGCGCCCGAGTGGTCAGCGGGCGCCTGCGTCGGCGCGGAAGCGCTCGATCTCCACCGTGCGTCCGGTGCGGGCGGCGAGAGCCGCCGCCTCGACGAGGGCGAGGGTCTGCGACGCGTCGTCGGCCGAGACGAGCGGCTCGGCGACGCCTCGCACCACATCGAGGAAATGGCCGAGCTGGACCGCGAACGTGTTCTGCGGCCGGGTGGGCAAGTATGTCCGCGACAGTGGGGAATGCCAGTCCGGCATCACCGCGGGGGCGTACGAATACAGCGCGAGGTTCGGCACCGAGAGGGCGCCGCGCGTCCCGACGAATCGGTAGGCCTCGCCGTCGGGAAGGAAGGGGAACGCCGGTGTCTCTTCGGTGGCTTGGTCCCATCCCCAAGGCGAGACGCCGGCATCCGACGCCAGAAGGTTGCCGATCACGCCGTTCTCGAATCGCAGCGTGATCGCAGCGGTGTCTTCCACCACCCACCCACGCGCGTGCGAACTGACGACCGCATTCACGTCGGACACCTCGCCGCACAGATGACGGAGCAGGTCGAGGTCGTGCACCGCGTTGATGAGCAGCACGCCCGCGCCCGGGCTGCGATGCCACGGCGTGTCCGTGAAGTACGTGTCCTCCTTGCGAGCTGACCACATGCCGCTCACCGCGACGAGGTCTCCCAGCGCGCCCGAGTGGATCGCGTCGCGTGCCCGTGCCACAGCGGGATGGTGGCGACGGTGATGGCCGACGAGCAGTCGCCCGCTGAGCCGCGCGACGGCGCTGACAAGCCGGAGCGACTCTGCGTAGTCGACCGCGACCGGCTTTTCGACGAGCACCGCGACGCCCGCCTCGAGGCAGGCGATCGCGGTGTCGACGTGGAGCCCGTTCGGGTTGGCGATGATCACCGCATCCAGCCTTTCGGCGTTCACCATCGCGACGGCGTCCGCGTAGCGCGGACAGTCGGACTCCGCCGCCGCGGCATCGCGCGCCGAGGCTCGCTCGAGCGCCGGATCCGCGACGGCGGCCAGCTCGGCGCCGCGTGCGGTTCGCACGAATTCGGCGTGCTGCCGGCCCATGAACCCCAGGCCGACGACCCCGATGCGGATCGGTCGAGTGTCAGATGCGGTCACGGGCGCTCCTTCGTCGTTCGGGCTGACGAGTGAGGGTCAGGCTATGCCAGCATGAAACGGCATCACACGCGTCGTTCCACTGAACGGGGCGACCACCGGATCGCGCCGACCGCATGTTCCACTCGTCGGGACATCGCTTTGCGAACCGATCCCGCTCGGCCAGAGTCGGCACTGTCACCGGGCCGTCTGCCGATGGCGTGGGCGACGAAGCCCCTCACCCGTGCCGGGACCTCGTCGAACGCGTCGCCGCAGCGGCCGCCGAACGACACGTCGACGGCACACCGCACGACGTGCTCGAAGAAGAGGAGAGTCACATGCGCACAGCCCGCTCGACACGCCGAGGCACCATCGCCGTGTCGGTCTTCGCCGCAGCCGTCCTCGCCGTGACCGGTTGCGCCGGCGGCGGTACGCCGGAAGCGACCGAGGGCGATGACGGCGGATCGGAGAACAACCCGGTCACGCTCACCGTCGCCACCAGCCAGAACGAGCAGACCCCGAACTACTACTGCGGCGTGGAGCTGCTCAAGGAGCGGCTCGAAGAAGCCGACCTCGGCTTCACCGTCGAGCTGTACCCGGCCAGTCAACTCGGACCCGACGCCGACCGCTTCCCGCTCGTGCAGGCCGGAGACATCGACATCGATCTGCAGGGCGCGTCGGCGCTCAGCTCGACATTCGAGCCGATCGGCGTCGTGGATGCGACCTACGCGTTCGACGATGTCGATCACGCCTTCCGCTGGATCGACGAGGGGTCGGAGGACCTCTTCGCCTCCTTCCAAGAGGCGACGGGCGTGAGCATCGTCGACGGCTGGTTCTTCGGCAACCGCACCTTCACGACCAAGGACGTCGAGGTGCGCAGCCCGGGCGACCTCGACGGCGTGCCGATCCGCTTCCCGAACTCGCCGGCGTTCCTCGCCAACGCCGAAGCTCTCGGCGTCACCAACCCCGTCTCGGTCGCGGTCGAGGAGGTCTACACCGCTCTGCAGCAGGGCATCGCCGTCGGTCAGGAGAATCCCATCGTCGCGACCCGCTCGTCCAGCTATGACGAGATCCTCAACGTCGCGGTGCTCAACAACCACAACGTCGGCATCCATTGGATCCTCGTCAGCGACAAGACCTACGAGAAGATGAGCGACGAGCAGGCCGCGCTCCTCGAGGAGACCATTCACGAGATCCGCCCCGAGAACGCACAGTGCGTCGACGAGGCGACCGAGGAGATCCTCGACGAGTACCGCGCGAACGATGCGTTCACGGTGATCGAGCAGGAGGACATCGACATGGATGCCTTCATCACCAAGTCGGAGGAGTTCTTCGGCGAGTACTTCACCGGCGAGAGCCTGGAAGCCTACGAGGCCATCCGCGAGATGGCCGGCTGAGTCGTCACGCCTCGGGGTCGGCGCGTGGATGCGCGCCGACCCCCGATCATGTTTGTGCCGCGGCGGGCTCACGGCACGCGCGGCGCGACGAGCCGTCGCCCGATCGCGTGGGCTGCCGCTCGCACCGCGGGAGCCGAGCGCTGCGGCAGCACCTCGACCGAGCCACTGTCGTCAACGGATGCCGTCACCCCGAGCGCCGCGACCACGAGCCCGGCGTAGCCGAGTACGGCGGCCGCGACGCCTACCGTGCCGATCTCGCAATCGTCGCCCTGGACCGCCACGCCGACCCGTCGCACATCCGCCAAGTCGTGCCGGAGGCCCGGCGGGTCGCTCGGGTCGGGAGGTGAGCCTGCGAGCAGGGCCTTGCCGAGGGCGGTGACATGTGCCGGCCGCCGGGAGCCCACGCGGGACGGCGGCGCGGCGGCGCCGGGCGCGCGGAGCGCGGCGACGATGACGACATCCGATCCGTCGCGCACCCCGAGATGTACGGCGAGGCCGGTCTGATTGCGCAGTTCGGCCATCACGGGGAGTGCGTGCCTGCGCAGCAGACGGGGCTGCTCGACGGTCTGGCCGAATTCGAACAGCCGCACGCCGAGCGAGAGCTTGTCACCGTCGCGATCGAGCAGACGCTGCTCGACGAGATCTGCGGCGATCCGCGAGACCGTCGACTTCGGCAGGTTTGCGCGACGGGCGAGTTCCGAGACTCCCAGGGCGTCGTCGTCGCCGAACGCATCGAAGACGGCCGTGACCCGGTCCAGCACGCTGACCGAGTCGGTCCATCCGGCGGTGCGCATCGTTCTACGCGGCGGTCAACCGGGCGGTGAGGGTGGCGCCGGCGGCGCGCACCAATGGTGCGACCCGGTCGGGGTTCATCTCGCCGTTGGGTCCCGCGATCGAGATGGCGCCGAGGACGACCCGATCCGCTGAGAGAACGGGGCTCGCCACGGCGACGATCCCCGGGTAGGAGACACCCGGATCGGTCGCGACGACGGCGGCGCGAACCTGGTTCAGTTCGTCGCGGAAGTGGTCGGCGTCGTCGTCGACCAGCGGTGCGCTCACACGATCGACGAGACGCTGGTCCGCGCAGAAGGCGAGATAGGCCTTGCCGCTGGCTGTCGTGAGGGCGGGGGTCCGCATGCCGGCGTGCGTGGGCAGCATGGGGAGCCGCCCCGGGACGGCCGCGACCGACACCATGTGCGCGCCCTGGGGAACCCACAGCACGATCCGCTCGCCGGTGGCATCCCACAGGTTCTTGATGACCGGGCCTGCCGCGGCGATCAGCCGCCGCGGGAGCCGTGCGCGGGATCCGAGCTCGAACAGCCGGAGGCCGAGCGTCACGCCTTCGTCCGTGCGCTCGAGGTAGCGCTGGTGCACGAGACCGGCGGCCAGCCGCGAAACCGTGGATTTCGGCATCCGGGTGTCCAGCGCGATCTCGGTGATCGACGCCGTCCCGCCGTGCTCCTTGACGACGTCGAGGATCGCGATGATCCGGTCGAGCACGGCGACCGGCGCCACCGGCGTGGCCGGTTGCGTGTTCCACTCGGCGAGACTCCCCATCGAGGATCCCCTTCCGCAAGGTTGAATCGACGTCGATCGCCCCCACATCGGTGCTGTGCGATCGAACGTACTAGTTAGTACGTTCTGGTGCAATGGATGTTTCGGGCGGAGACCGGCCTGATCCGTCGGAGGTGTGATGCGGACGTCGATCGCCACGGTATGCCTGAGCGGCACGCTGGACGAGAAGCTCGTCGCAGCCCGGGACGCCGGGTTCGACGGCGTCGAGATCTTCGAGCCGGATCTGGTCGCGTCCTCCGACTCTCCCGAGCAGATCCGGACTCGCGCCGAGGAGCTGGGCCTGTCACTCGACCTCTACCAGCCCTTCAGGGATTTCGAGGGCGTCGGTCCCGACCTGCTCGAGCAGAACCTGCGGCGGGCCGCTTCGAAGTTCGCGCTGATGAACCGCCTCGGCATCGAGACCATGCTGCTGTGCAGCAACGTCGCGACCGCCCGCAGCGGCGACGAGCAGCTCGCGGCCGCACAGCTGCGCGAGCTCGGCGACCTCGCCGAGCGCTTCGGAGTCCGCGTGGCGTATGAGGCGCTGGCCTGGGGCCGCTTCGTGGACGGTTACGAGCAAGCGGCGCGCATCGTCCGTCTCGCCGACCACGCGAACATCGGGCTGTGCCTCGACAGCTTCCACATCCTGTCGAAAGGCCACAACCCCGAGGCGATCGAGACCATCCCCGCCGAGAAGATCTTCTTCGTGCAGGTCGCCGACGCCCCGCTGCTGTCGATGGACGTCCTCTCGTGGAGCCGTCATCACCGGCTCTTCCCCGGCGAGGGCGGATTCGGACTCGGCGCGTTCATGGCCCACCTCGTGCGCACCGGGTACGACGGACCGGTGTCGCTGGAGATCTTCAACGACACCTTCCGCCAGGCAGAGCCCGGCGCAACGGCGATCGAGGCACGCCGATCCCTGCGCTGGCTCGAGCACGAGGCGTCGACATTCCTGGGCGCCTCGGGCGGTCGTGCGGCACGCATGTCGGTCACTGAACTGCCTGGCGTGCGGCCGGCATCCGAGGTCGCCTATGTCGAGCTGCGCACTGAGGCCCTCGAGGACATGCGGGAACTCCTCGGACAGCTCGGGTTCCAGTCGCAGGGGCGTCATCGGACCAAGAGCGTGGAGCTGTGGTCGCAGGGCGGGGCGCGGATCGTGCTCGGGCGCCCGCGCACGGACGCCCCGCAGCCGACGGTCGCCGGGATCGGGCTCTCGGTGCCCGACCCTGGCACCGCTCTCCGCCGCGCGATCGAGCTGTTCGCGAACGAGGTCCCTCGGGAGCAGGACGCCGGCGACGAGCCGTTGGTGGGGGTGCGCGCCCCCGACGGCTCGGAGGTCTTCTTCGGCGCTGCGACCCGGACGCAGCCGCCGTGGGTGCACGAGTTCGGCGACCCGGTAGCCGGCGGGACGCCCCTCATCGAGCGGGTCGACCACCTCAATCTGGCGCAGCCCTGGCAGCACTTCGATGCCGGCGTGCTCTTCTTGCACTCGGTGCTCGATCTGCAGACGCAGCCGTCGACTGACGTCGCCGCCCCCGTCGGGCTCGTCCGCAGCCAGGTTCTGCGCAGCGCCGACGGGATCGTGCGCATCGCCTTGAACCTCGTGCCCTCCGGAGAGCGTGGCGAGGCCATCCTGCCGCAGCACATCGCGTTCGCCGCATCCGATGTGCTCTCCCTCGCCCGATCCGCGCGAGAACGCGGGTTCCGTCCGCTCGACATCCCGGCCAACTACTTCGACGACCTGCAGGCGCGACACGCGATGGACCCACTGCTGCTGGACGAGCTGAGGGAGCTCAACGTGATGTACGACCGAGACGAGTCCGGCGAGTTCCTGCACTTCTACACGCCGCCGATCGGCACGGTGTTCCTCGAGGTCCTCGAGCGGCGCGGCGGATACGAGGGGTATGGGGCGCTCAACGCCCCGGTCCGGCTCGCTGCGCAATACCATCAGCGCCGCCACGCGGAGTCATCCGCGTGATCCGCCATGTCGCAGTGTTCCGGTTCGCGCCGTCGTTCACCGACGCGCAGCGCGACGCCTGGATGGCGATGCTGCGGTCCCTGCCCGAGCAGATCCCGGAGCTTCGCCGCATGAGCGTCGGAGTCGACGTGCTCGGCGGACCGTCGTCAAACGAGCTGGCCATCGTCGCCGACTTCGACGACCTCGAGGGTCTCGACGCGTATACCCGGCACCCGGCCCACGCCGAGGTGCTGGCGATCTCGACCCCCGTCAAAGTCTCGCTGGCGACCGTCGATTTCGAGGTGCCGGACCCGTCATGACGACACACCCCTCTCCACATGCGGCACCACCGCCCGCTCACTACGTCGTCGGTCTCATCGGCGAGGGGATCGGGGCATCCCTGTCTCCTCCGCTGCACGAGGCCGAAGCGGCCGCGCTCGGCCTCTCGTACGAGTACCGCATCCTCGACCTCATCGAGCTTGGCCTACCGGCACCGGACGTCGCGCGCCTGCTCGCGAAGGCGCAGCACGACGGCTTCGCCGCCATGAACATCACCCACCCCTGCAAGCAGCTGGTCGTCGAGATCGTGGACGAGCTGGATCCGGATGCCGCGCGCCTGGGCGCGGTGAACCTCGTGGTGTTCGACAACGGGCGCCTGGTCGGCCACAACACCGACTGGATCGGCTACCGTGACAGCCTTGTCGCCGGTCTGCCCGGCGCGTCATTCGACCGTGTCGTGCAGGTGGGCTGCGGCGGGGCCGGCGCGGCGACGGCCTATGCGCTGCTCGCACACGGTGCGGGACGACTCGCGCTGTTCGACGTCGAGCAGGGCCGAGCAGAAGAGCTCGCCGCGCGGATGCGGTCGCTGTTTCCCTCGCATCCTGTCGAGACGGTGCCTGCGGGTGGATTGACCGATGCGATTCCCCGCGCGTCCGGCGTCGTGCACGCCACCCCGCTCGGCATGCTGCATCACCCGGGCGTCGCGTTCGACGTCGCGCTGCTGCAACCCGGCGCGTGGGTCTCGGATGTGGTCTACCGCCCGCTCGAGACCGAGCTCGTCCGCGCTGCGGCGCGGCGCGGTCACCCCGTGCTGGACGGGGGCCGGATGGCCGTCGGTCAGGCTTACGCTAGTCTCCACATCATCACGGGCAGAATGCCCGATCGCGACCGCATGGAGGCGCACTTCCGAGCCCTCGTGGCGGACACCATGATGTCGGACGGCGCGAAGGGGAGCTCTCGATGACGGATCAGCTGCGCGAGGTCCGCGCCGCCGCGACTCCGCGGGCCGAGCGCACGCGTGAGGACATCCTCGACGTCGCCACCGCGGAGTTCGCCGCCAACGGCTACGCCGGTGCGCGCGTCGACGAGATCGCTGCCCGCACCCGCACGACCAAGCGGATGATCTACTACTACTTCGGTTCGAAGCAGGGTCTCTACCTCACCGTGCTGGAACGCGTGTACGCGCAGATCCGCCGGGTGGAGCGCGGGGTGCAGGTCGACGAGCTCTCGCCGGATGAGGCGCTGCGCCGGCTCGCCGAGGCGACGTACGACCACCACACGACGCATGAGGCCTTCATTCAGCTGGTGAGCATCGAGAACATCCACCGCGCCGAGCACCTGCGCCAGTCCGAGACGATCCTCCGAGAGAACGCCACTGCGATCACCCTGCTCGAGCAGGTCATCGCGCGAGGCGTCGAGCAGGGGATCTTCCGCGACGACGTCGATGCGCTCGACGTGCACATGATCATCAGCGCCTACGCCTGCTTCCACGTCGCCAACCGCCACACCTTCGCGGCGATCTTCAAACGCGATCTGCTCGACGGCGCGCTGCAGGATTCGCATCGGAGGCTCATCGGAGACATGGTCGTGGCCACGATGACCGACACGACGGCGAGACGCCCCGCCATGTGACGCGTCCGGTCAGGCCTTGTCTGCGCCGGGTGCAAGCCGGCCCTGGATGGCGAGCGCAGCGGCCTGCAGTGCAGCGCCGGCCTGTACGACATCGAAGGCAACGGTCAGGCCGCACGCTGCTACGGCCGCCACCACATTCCCAGCGGACGCGAATACCGCAGCCGCCACAGTGGAGATCCCTCGGTCCTCGACGTCAACCTCCACTTCGGCCGCCGGCGAACGGGCGAGCACTGCGCGCCCGAGCGCGGCGGTTGTCGGTGACACCCGCCCGCCGACGCACGCGGAGTCGCGCAGGGGATCGCGTCCGCGCAGGACCGCGACGTACGTCAACTCGCGCCCCTCGAGGATCGCGAGGTGGAGGGTCGCTCCGGTCGCATGGCGCAGCTCAGCAAGCACCGGCAGTGCGGCCGCGCGCAGTCGGTGCGGACCATCCGCGAGCCGGCCGAGCTCGAATAGCCGCAGGCCTAGGCGAACGAGCCTCCCGTCGCGCTCGAGGTAGCGCTGTCGGACGAGATCGGCCACCAGCCGCGAGACCGTGGACTTGGGCAGTCCCGATCGCAGCGCGAGCTCTGAGACGCCGAGGCCGCTGTCGTCATCGTCAAACGCCTCGAAGATCGCTGTGACGCGGTCGAGGACGCCGACCGTCTCGTCCACGGAACCCGACATGCGCTCAGGCGACCTTCGACGCCAGCCGGCGGGTCAGCGCGAGCGCGGCATGGCGGACGAGCGGCACCATCCGGTTCGGGTCCATGTCGGTGACGGGGCCGGCGACCGAGATCGCGGCCACCGGGCGCCGCTCCGGCGACAGGACCGGACTGGCCACCCCGACCACGCCGGGGAACGTCTCGCAGCGGTCGATCGCGACCGAACTGGCCCGCACGACGTCGAGTTCGCGTTCGAAGGTCCGGCGCGCCCGCAGGTCGAACCCGGTCGTGACACCCCGCAGCACCGATTCGTCGTCCGTGAACGCGAGCACCGCCTTGCCGAGCGCGGTGGTGGCGGACGGCACCCGCACACCGGCGCGCGACGGCGCGGGACGCAGGCGCCCGCGTACCGAGATGACCGAGAGCATGTCGTGACCCTCCTGCACCGCGACGTTGAGGTGCTCGCCGGTGGCATGGAAGAGCTCGGCCAGCACGGGCAGCGCGGCCACGCTCAGCCGCCGCGGAGTGCTGGCCCGCGCTCCGAGCTGGAAGAGTCGCAGACCGATCGTCACACCGTCCTCGCTACGGCTGAGGTAGCGCTGGCGGACGAGGTCGCCCACCAACCGTGACACGGTGGACTTCGGGATGCCGGTGGCACGGGCGAGCTGCGAGATCGTGGTGGTGCCGTGGCACTCGCGGACCGCCTCGAGGACGGCGATGATCCGGTCGAGCACCGACACCGGCTCGTCCCACTGAGCGGTGCGCATGTGTGCAGTATGGGCGGCCGGAGTCGGCGAGGCAAGATTCCGCCGCGGCATCCGTCCGATGGTCCCATTCAGTGGAACGAGCCCCGTAGCCCCGCACATGGCATGGGCTCGAGGTCGGCGATCCGACCCCGAGCCCGTGCATCGATGACGTCAGGCCGCGCAGAACGGCTTGATCCCCATGGCGCTCTCCAGCCCTTCCATGACGTGCTGCTTGAACAGGTCGTCGTTGACCATGGCGGCGTCGGTCCACGCCGCCGGGTCGTGTCCGAGAGTCGTCAGCCAGGCCTTGCCGCCGTCGTAGTAGTGGCACCAGCTGATCGCGTGCTCGTCGCCGTGACCCGGGTGTCCGGAGTCCCGGCCGTTGAGACTCGTGGCTTCGTCGACTTCGAGCAGGACGTTGACATAGCTGGGGTACGGCTCGAGGTTGTACCACTCGTCCTTGAACGCCCACTCGGACGGCATGAACGACGTCGACACATCGTCGCCGTCGATCGTCTCGACCGTGCCATCGCGGTGCGGGGCGTGGTCGTAGAAGTTCGCACCGCCGAGCAGCCCTTCGTACCAGGGCCAGTGATACTCGGCACCGAAGGCGTTGTGGATGCCCACGAACCCGCCGCCACGTCGCACGTACTGCAGCAGGCTGGTCTGTGCGGTGTCATCGAGCGTGTCGCGGTTCGAGCTGAGGAAGACCACGGCCTGATAGTTGTTCAGGCGGCTGAAGCTCGCGAGATCCTCGGTGTAGTCCACCGCGATTCCACGCTCCTCGGCCCACGCCTTGAGCGCGGCCTGCGCAACGTTGTCGGCGTTCAGCGGCGGGTTCAGTCCCGGGCCGAGCGGGGTACCGAGATGGGCGTGGCGGGGCCCCGGTGTGCGGCTCCAGATCAGGATGCGTTTCTCCTCACCCTCCTCCCAGCCGCCGCCCCAGTCGTGGTAGCAGACGGGATCCGTTCCGCGACAGACGCCATAGTCCTTCACGCCGTCCTGATAGATCTGGTTCGCGGTGGCCGGCTGGCCGCCGAGTCCGTTGCCGTTGCCCTTGTCGCTGCTCACGGCGGAACCCGCGAGCACCAGCCCTCCGCCGAGTGCTGCCGCGGCGACGAGTGCGACTCCGGAGCGAATGAGCGATCTCACGTGATCTCCTTCGATCGGTCGTGCTTCTTTGCTCGGGACTGTAGGCGCGACACGATTGCCCGGCAACGCGCGTTCCACCCAGTAAGCCGAGCCCCGCGGGGCATTCAGGGGACCGGGAGCTCTATCGTCTCGAACGGTTCTGGTGCCCGGGGCATGCGATCGTCGTCAGCCACGTCACGCACGGACCGGGATCGCTACCAACTCCCGCGCGACGATGACCTTGCCGCTGTAGCCGCGCCGAGCCTGCATCCATCTGCCGTCGGGGTTGTCGGAGGGCGCAAGGTGGGTGAGGACAAGATTCTTGGCTCCTGAGGGCTCGCCCACGTCTCTCCCCACCTGCTCGATCGTCGTGTGAGACACAAGAAGGTGCTGACGAAGTCCCTCCCGGATCGGCTCGGGCACACTCGCCGCGACCTCGTCGATCCATGCCGCGTCGATCACCTCGTGCACGAGATAGTCGGCGTTATGGGCGAGTGCTATGAGGTTCGCGCTGACAGTCGTGTCGCCGGAGACCACGATCGATCCATCCGGCGTATCGAACCGGTAGGCGAATGCGGGTGCAGTGGGCCGGTGATCCACGAGCGTCGCTGTGATCTTCACGTCGCCGTCCTCCCAGATGGGGAACGGATCTATGCGCGGCGGAATGCCTTCAGGGTCGACAGCCCACATCGACGAGATGTCGATGTCGTGCATCTCGAACAGCGACGACGGCGGCGGGGCGTTGTTGTCTCGAATTCTGTCGTTCAGATCCTGCGCGAACGCCTTGGTCAAATAGCCTGTCATCGCGGTGATTCCCGGAGCCGGATCCTCTGGAGAGATGACGGCGGGCTCGGGACGCCCCGCGGGATAGACCCGCGGGAGGGTACCTCGGCTCCCCGGGCCGTACACGCGGATCGCCGGTCCCGTTCGACCGTTGATGTTGGACGGTGAGGTCGCGAACATGGCGGGCCATTCCGCCGTGTGATCCGAATGGAGGTGTGTGAAGAAGACGCCCGAGACGTTCGCCAGAGAACTCGGGAGTGTCGCCGACGCAGCAAGCCCGCTCGACGCCAGCTGTTGCAGCGAACCAAGACCGAGATCCACGATGTACACGCGTTCGCCGACGACGATCGCCGTCGACGTGCCGTTGCGGCCGCTTCCTTGATAGATCGGGCCGCCGGCCGTTCCGAGGGGCACGATCTGCGTTCGGCTACTACGCCCTCGAGTACCCGGCGTCGAGGCTGCAGCGGGTTCGGGCCGAGCAGCGAGGAACGTCGCGCCCACGGCGGCCGTCACCCCGAGTCCGGCGAGAAAGCCTCGGCGAGTGGCGCCGGACGCCGTAGCGGGAATGTCAATGCACATATGGATTCCTCTCTGAATCTGCGTGCGCGCACGCGGTGTATCCGGATGCTGGTCCTCAGCCGTGCCGGAAAGTCGTGTCTCAGATGCCGCGCCCAGCGCGCTGCGCGGTGACCGGCGCTGGCGTGCGGAGGTCGGGACCCATGATCTCGAGCTGAGCACTGATTTCGGCCGGGTTGGAGTCGCCGACCATCTTCTGCAGGAACTTGGTGTGGTCGAAGATCGCATCTCGGAGCGGTCGCATCGGCGCGGGGACGTGGTGGAAGTTGCGTCCTAGCATGTACGCGAGTTTCACCTGACCCGCCGTGTGCTCGACACGAAGCTTCTCGTAGCGCGCGAGCGCCTTGCGCAGCGCGGGGGCATCGCCGAGGTCGACACCGTTCAGCGTCTGACCGAGGAAGTAGCCGTCGACGATCGACATGCCCGCGCCATAGGCGGCGTAGGGGCTTGTGGCGTGCACGGCGTCACCGGCGAAGGTGACGCGGCCCTTGCTCCAGACCTTCGGCACGTCCCCACGGTCCCGGATCGGCCAGCGGAAGATGTGCTCCTCGGGCGTGTTCGCGACCAGCTGCGCCATCTCACGTGGGAACTCTCTCGCGAGCGAAAGCGCGTGCGCCTTGAGATCGGCGGGAGCGGGCCTCTGCCCGTCCCACGCCTGGAGCACCCACCACTCCGAGCCGTCCCGTCCTTTGCTGCGGATGCCCGTGTGGCTGGCCTGGATGGTGCGGGAGTGACGCAGAATCGCCTCGCGAGGATTCACGCCGGCCGGCAGGTCGAAGGTGAAGCCGCCGATGACGTGGAGGTTGTGCTCGCGGATGGGAGGCAGGCCCCAGACGCTCTCGCGGACGAACGAGTTGATCCCGTCGGCGCCGACGACGAGAGGAGTGGTGATGCTCGACCCGTCCTTGAAGCGGACCACGACGCGACGGCCCTCGTCTTCGATGCCGACGACCTCCTTGTTCCCGACAAGAATGTCGTCCGGGAGCGCGTCGACCATACGTTCGTAGAGGTCTGGACGAGTCAGGCCGATGAAGCCGCCGTTCCCGTACTTGTCGACCACCGACGGCGGAAAGAGCACGCGGGCGCGCACCTTGTCGCGGGCGTTACGGAACTCGGTCTCGCAGAACGCGCCGATGTCGTCGACGTCGACTCCGATCTGCTCGAGCGCCTGCACCGCCGGCGGCCAGAGGTTCACGATGTTGCCGGCGGCACGCGGCCTCGCGTAACGCTCGTAGAGCTTGACGGGGATGCCGACGGCGTGCATTGCGAGAGCTGTCGCGATGCCTGCGGGACCTGCGCCGATGACGGCAACGGGTTCGGACGGGATGGTGTTCATGTGTGGCCTGCTCTCTTCGTCGAGTGCGGTGTGGTGGGTTACTGCGGGTTGGAGCGGGAGATGCCTGAGGTGAGCACCTCGGGATTGACGATGGACGACGGGCGACGCCCGGCGAGGACGGCGAGCGCGTTGGACGTCGCTTTCGTGGCCAGTTCGACCAGAGAACCGTCGGAGGCGAACGCGACATGTGGCGTGACGATGGCCGCCGGACTCGAGCGGAGCCAATGATCGGCGGGGAGCGGCTCGGGGTCGGTGACGTCGAGGGCGACACGCAGCCGTCCGCTCTCGAGCTCCGGCCGCAGCGCTTCGGTGTCGACGAGACCGCCACGACCGACGTTGATGAGCAATGCGCCGTCCTTCATCTGCGCCAGCTGCCCGGCACCGATGAGGTGGCGCGTCTGGGCGTTGAGCGGCACGTGGAGCGACACCACGTCCGCGACGCGCAGCAGGTCGTCGCGATCCAGGACGCGCGCGACCGTCGGGGGCACCGCAGCGGGTTCGGCTGCGAGCGCACGCGACGATACGACCACCTCGAATCCGAACGCCGCGGCGCGCTCGGCCACTGCCCGCCCCGTGGCACCGAAGCCGATGACGCCGAACACGAGACCGCGCAGCCGTCGAGGCGGGGATTGCGTCTGCGGCATCCACCCTCCCCCGCGCGTCGCGTCGACGGCGGGCACGAGGTTGCGCAGCGTCGCGAGCGTGAGGGCGAGGGTGTGGTCGGCGACCTCCTCCGTGCAGAACTCGGGAACGTTGCTGACCAGGATGCCGAGGTCCGTTGCGCGAGCGACGTCGATGTTGTCGACGCCGACGCCGTAGCGAGCGACGGTGAGACAGCGTTCCGCGGCGTCGAGCACCTCCCCCGGCACCCGCCGGAAGCACGTGAGGATCGCATCCGCCTGCGGCGCGAGGGCGAGAAGGTGCTCGTCGGATTCGGCCAGCAGGATCTCGTGCCTGGCCGCGTGCGCCAGGCCGGTCTCGATCGCCGGGCTCGGCCAGGCGATGTCGGTGATCACGATCGTCGCCATGTCACGAGCCTCGCCCGAACATCGGCCGTGCCAGGGCGATGTCGTCGCCGAGTTCGCGTTCGATCTCGAGCACGCGGTTCCATTTCGCCGTGCGCTCTGAGCGCATGGTCGACCCGATCTTGAGCTGGCCGGTGTTCCACCCGACGGCGAGGTCGGCCAGCCAGTGGTCCTCGGTCTCGCCCGAACGCGCCGAGAGCACCGTGGCGTACCCGGCGGCGTGGGCGATCCCCACCGCCTCCCGCGCCTCGCTCAGGGTGCCGATCTGGTTGGGCTTGACGAGCACGGCGTTGGCGACGTCCTCGGCGATGCCGCGGCGCAGTCGGTCGGGAGAGGTCACGAAGAGATCGTCGCCGAGCAGCTGGATGCCGCCGAGGTGCTCCGTCGCCGTGCGCCAGCCGTCCCAGTCGTCCTCCGCCAGTGCATCCTCGATGGAGACGACGGGAAAGTCCGCCGACCATGCAGCGAGCTCTTCGACGAGCTCCGCGGACCGCATCCGTCGATCCTCGGTCTGCCAGTGGTAGGTCCCATCGGAGGCGGAGTGGAACTGCGTCGCGGCGACATCGATCGCGATCGCGATGTCGTCGCCGGGGATCAGATGCGCGCGATCGAAGGCGGCCGACAGCACCTCGAGCGCCTCGCGGTTCGACGACAGCTGCGGCCCGTAGCCGCCCTCGTCGGCGACGAGGGCCCAGGTCGCGCCGCGATCGCGCAGCACATCGCCGGTCGCGGCACGCACCCGGGCGACTGTCTCGATGGCCTCGGCGAACGTCGCGGCTCCGACGGGGACCACAAGGAAGTCCTGCACGTCCAGCGCCCGGGCGGCGTGCGCGCCGCCCGAGATGATGTTGATCATCGGCATCGGGAGGGTCATAAGGCCGTCACCGACGGCGGCGTAGAGCGGAAGACGTCGAACGGCCGCGGCCGCCTGAGCGGCGGCGACGGAGATCGCGAGGATCGCGTTGGCGCCGAGCCGACCGCCGTCCGCAGTGCCGTCGGCTTCTCGCAGAGCGCGGTCGACGACATCCTGATCCGTCACATCGATCCCACGTACCGCGTCGAGCAGCTCACCCTCCGCGTTCGCCACCGCGCGCCGTACGCCGTAGCCGCCGTAGCGCTCGCCGCCGTCCCGCAACTCGCGCGCTTCATGAGAGCCCGTCGAGGCGCCGGACGGCACGATCGCACGGCCGCGGGCGCCTCCTCGCGTCACGACGGTGCACCCCACCGTGGGGCGGCCGCGCGAGTCTAGGGCCTCGAAAGCCGTGATCGTCTCGATCGGGTCAGACATGGATCATCCTCCAGAGTTCGGAAACGTCCTCGGCACCGTCAGCAAGCGCATTGACCGCGACGCGGCGACCGACTTCCCGCTGTGAAGAGGAGAGATACTCGACAGGCGACTTCCCGTCGATGCGCGCGAGGAGAAGTGCCGCCGTGTGCCCTGCCAGATACGACGACGGCATGGGATCGGAAGGGCCTCTGTCGGTGTAGGTATCGAGGAATGCGCGCGCTGTCTCCTCGAGCTCTCGAGCCGATTCCGGCAGCGCGATCGCCTTGCAGAGCAGGTGGTGCAGCAGGAAGGCGACGTCGAAGACCGGATCGCCGTAGTGGGCGACCTCCCAGTCGATGACCCATGAGCCGCTGTCGCCAGTGAGAACGTTCTTGGGCGAGTAGTCGCCGTGTACAACGACGGATCGGTTCTGTGACATCCTGCGGACGAGTCGATCGATCTGGTCCGCGACCGCAGGATTGCGGGCTGCCGACGCTCCGTAGAAGGGATCGACGCGCAGTTGCCGGAACGCTTCAGCGTCGCCGAATCGTTCTGCCACGGTGGGGTCGGCCGCCGACGCTCTCTGCCAGACCGCCAGCGCCGCACCGAGCTCTGCACCGACTCCGGGATCCACCTCGCCACGCAGAAGCAAGACCTTCCAGTTCTGCCAGCCGTCCGGGGCACACGTCTCCACGATCACATTGCGCTCGCGATCGACGGCGAGGATGGTTGGCACATGCTCCGGCGATGCGCGCCCGGCCCAGGTGATCGCCGCTGCTTCCGTGAACGATCGTTCGGGAGAGGCATCCCACCGCTGCGCGACCCGAAGCGTGGCGAGAGCGCGCTTGACGACGAACCGCTGGGTTCCCACCTCCGCCAGGAATACGTCGTTCGAGACGCCCCCGGCCAGGGCAAGCCACCGCACAGCCTCCGTGGCGGGCGCGAGGCCCGCCACGGAAAGCGCCTCAGCCATGACGCGCCGGGGATCCTCCGCCGACGCATCGGAGACGGCGGCGCTCATGCTGCTGTCCAGCCCGATCGACCCATCGTTATGCCGGTACGGCCATCTGCTGCGCGATCGAGGAGATCAGACCGCCGACGTCCGCATGCTGGTCACCGTCGATCTGCCATTGTCCGAGCTGCACGGATGCCGCGACCACCGCGGCTGCGCGTGGAAGGCGCCGAGCGTGGAACTTGTCCCAGAGCTCCTGATCCACCTGGTCGCGCGCCACGAGCAGTTCCGTCAGAACCAGCGCGTCTTCGAGAGCCTGAGCTGCGCCCTGCGCGATGGTCGGGGGGCAGCTGTGCGCGGCGTCGCCGATGATCACGACGCGGCCGCGGTTCCACGCATCCGGCACGAGATGGGATGTGAACCATGTGTAGTTCACCCGCGGCGAGGCGAGGAGGTCCGCCCGGATGGATTCCCACGGCCCTTCGTACGCCAGCGACGTCTCGTACATGAGGCGCGCATGCTCTTCGTCGGAAAGTGCGGAGCGATCCTGCGCCGCTTCGACGAGGAACGCGTACATCGAGTCTTCGCTGGTCGGCGTGTAGCCGGCAATGTAGACCGGGCCGCCGTAAAACATCTCGGACGCGGTCACCTCCGGGGGCCGTGACACGAACGCCCGCCAGGCCCCCATTCCGGTCCGCTGCGGCTTCACGTCGATGCCGATGAGGTCCCGCGTCGCGGAGTGCAGGCCATCCCCTCCGATCAGCAGGTCGTAAGCTCCGACGGGCTCGCCGTTGACAGTCGGAATGACCGTGTCACCGTCCTGGGCGACACCGGTGAGCTCCGCGTCGAAGCGGAATGCGGCGCCGCTGCGTACCGCCTCGTCGTAGAGGATCCGCGTGAGGTCGGGCCGGTACATGCCCAGGCCCGCCGGGTAGTCGGGGCCGCCCGTCTTCACCTCCGGCAGCGACATCACGACCGCCGCGCCGGGGCCGGGCGCTCGGATGACAAGACCATCGCCGGGGTAGCCCGACTCGAGCACCTGCTCCCATACTCCGAGCTGGTCCAGCGCACGCAGGGCGTTGCCCTGAAGCGAGATGCCGGACCCCAGTGCCGTGAGCTCGGGCTTCTTCTCGAAGACATCGACCTCGACTCCCGCTTTGGCGAGCTGGATCGCCGCCGCCAGTGCCGCGACCCCGCTTCCGGCGATCGCCACCTTAGTAACCGCAGCCATTGCGGTCTCCCTTCTGAAATCGTCGTTGATCTCGGTTCTCGATTGCGGAGGTTGCTCAGCTCAGCTGAGCTCCGCGGGCTTCTGCTGGAAGAAGTCGGCGAGTGCTTCGTCGTTGACTGCGGCCTGCTCCTTCTCGGCAGCCTCCTTGGGCGGCAACGGCCACGCCTCGTAGAACGATTCGGGCATGGTGACGTTGCGGTAGATCGACTGACCGGGATTGCCACCGGCGGCCTGGTAGGTCTTGGGCTCCCAGTCGGGCATGCTGTTGACCCAGCCGCCCGAGTTCACCTCCATGCGGAAGCCGCCGGGCTCCCGGAGGTAGAGGTAGGTGATCTCGTCGATGCCGTGCACGCCGGGCCCGAGCTCGATCGGCGTGCCGTGCGAGACCGCGATCTCGGCCACGCGCTCAACGTCGACACGCTGGTCGACACGGAACGCGATGTGGTGGGCACGACCGGTCACACCACTGAAGTCGGGGACGAGGGCGATGTCGTGGGTCGAGCGGATGCCGTTGCACGTGAGGGTGGAGAACACCGAGAAGCCCGGTTCGACCTCTGTCGCGGCGGTGTGACGCGCACCGAGCCTCTTGTAGAACTCTATGTCGCCCCTCATGTTGGCGCTGGGCATCGTGACGTGGTCGAGGTAGCGCACGGCCGCTCCTCCTGTGGCAGGGATCTTCTGCGGACGGTTGGGGACGGCGTGGTCCTTCTTGTCTTCGGGCGCCTCGTAGAGGTCTACGTCCCAGAACACCTCGTGGAGATGGCGTCCGAAGGCCGAGCGGTACTGATAGGTGCGCCCATGACCGGTCCAGTCGTCGACCCAGCCCACGTGCTCCTCGGTGTCGCCGAGGCGCTTGGCGATGGTCTCGGGATCCTCGGCACCGTAAGTGCGCCATCCGATGCGCCCGACGCCGGACTCCTTGGCCTCGGTGACGATCAGGCTGGAGTGCAGCCACTCGGCCCAGCCCCGGAGGTAGACGGACTGGCCTTCGCGCGTTGTCTCTTCCAGACCGAAGATGTCCTTCATCCACGCGACGGTCTCTTCTGGTTTCGGGCTGAGCAGCTCGACGTGGGCGAGCTGCGAGAGCAGGATCTCTGACATGTTCGGGGTGACTCCTTCGTCGGTCTTTTCAGTGGGAAGTTCGGTGTGCTCTCAGTCGGGCGGCGCAACGCAGCGCGTCACCTGCGTGCCCATGCCCGTGATGCTCGCCTCGATGACGTCGCCGGGCCGAAGCCAGCGGTTGCCGTGCTTGCCGGCGTTTCCCGCTGGCGAGCCGGTGAGGATCATGTCGCCGGCCGAGAGCCGCGTCGCGTGCGACGCGTAGCTGACGCAGGCCTCGACGCCGTGAATGATGTCGGCGACCAGCTCGTCCTGCATCGTCTCGCCGTTCACCTTCAGGGTGATTTTCAGCTGGCGGTAGTCGGGAACGAACCGCGCGGGAAGGATCACAGGGCCGGTCGGAAAGTACGTCGGGCGATTCTTCGACGTGACGAAGTCCGTGAGCGGCACGTTCGAGCGCGCCATGACATCTCGCACGGTGATGTCGTTGCTCATGACGTAGCCTGCGATGTGCTCGAAGGCGTCGTCGGGCGAGATTCGGTGCGCCGCTGACTTGAGAATGACGCCGAGCTCCAGCTCCCAGTCGTGCTGTTCACCGGGCGTCCACAGGATGACATCGTCACGGGCACCCGAAACAGCGGAAGGCAGTCCGACGAACATGAACGGGTCCGACTGCGCCTGCCGGTGGACCGCCTCGAGTGCGAACGCGCGCAATTCTTCGTCGCTGCGCGGATCCCCCGCATTGCGCAGCGTGCTCTGCACGATCTGCTCGACATGCACCCGGTAATTCGCCCCCGCGCAGAGAATCTGGCCCACGGGCTGCACCGGAGGAAGTACCTCCACGGCGTCGTGCGCGATACCGTCCGTGAGCGATAGCGCGAGCTCGACGAGGGCGTCGATCGCGGCATCCCACTCATCGAGAAGACTGCGAATCGTGGCATCCGGTCCGAGGAAAGGACTCGTGTCGTATACGAAGCCGTTGCGCAGCATGCCGACGAACATCCGACCTGAGGCGGCGAAGGTCCCGAGTCCGAACGCGCCGGGATCGACCGTGGTTGTCACTACTTCCTCGTTCCTCGTTGAACTAGAACACGAATCCGCGTTCTAGTTAGAGTGTGACGAGAGAACACGTCACTGTCAAGCGCCAATCCGTGGAGCGACTCGAGAGGCCCACCCGTACGATGAAGCCGATGTCCGACACTGACTCCGAGATTCGCCAGCCACTCCAGAAGCGCAGCCAGGAGGCATACGCGAGAGTGCTCCAGGCGGGACGAGAGATCCTCGAGGAGGACGGCTTTCCGGGGTTCACCGTCCAAGCCGTGAGCAAACGCGCGGGGGTATCGGTGGGATCGATCTACCTCCGTGCACCCAGTCGCGAGGCCCTCCTCCTCGCCATCCACGCTCAAGAGATGGAGCGGATGGATCACGAAGAGGTCTGGCTGGCGCCGACCTCGGTCGCCCCCGGCGGGGCGCGCGCGCATATCGAGGAGATCGTCACGAAGACCTCGGCACAGATGCTCGCCAATGCCGCCATCCTGCGTGCCTTCATGCGGCGGGGCCCCGAGGACCCGGAGCTCTTCGTGCGTGGCCGCTCCGGTTCACAGCGTGTAGCCGAACGCTTCGAGGCTGCCCTACTCCTCTGCCGTGACGACATCCGTCATCCTGCGCCGGAGACGGCAGCCGACTTCGCGTTCCGGATGCTCTACTCCATGACGAGTCGTCGCATCACGCACGGCTCCGACTTCGAGTCCACGAGGCCGCTCTCGGACGAAGAATTCGTCGCGGAACTCGCGCGCGCGATCGCCGACTATCTTCTCGGCCCGAGCTGATCGGAGGCCAGGCACATGCACCGACGTCGCCCGGGTGGTGGACGGGATCGTCGCACGCAAGCTCGACGACCTCCCGGTTCGCGCCGGGCGGGGTGACTGTCGTGCATAGCCGGCTCGTCAGCCTCGCGGAGGGACGACGTGCGCGAGGAGGTGCGAGTCGTACGGCCCGCAGAGCCGAGGAAGTAGCCACGAGCCTCGTTCCGGCGGTTCGTGTATCCGGCGCCGAACGCGTGCTGGCAGCTGGACACGACCGCGGCAACGGGCAACTACGCGGATCCCACAAGCAGATCTGAGTGTCACCGATTGTCCTGACACACGGAGTGTCACCGATGTCCTGATGCAGAACTGTCACCGATGTCCTGAGACATCACAATCCGTCGATTGGAGGCAGATGTGGGTAAACCGCGGTCAGCGATAGAGAAAACCCCTGCTGAGCAGGGGTTTTCATGGCGGTGACGGTGGGATTTGAACCCACGGTAGGGGGTTACCCTACACAACTTTTCGAGAGTTGCACCTTCGGCCGCTCGGACACGTCACCGTCGTCGAGTTTACGACACACCGCGCGATGCCGCGAATCGGAGCGGCGCGATCCGGTAGGGACCTGGATTCGGCCGGAACGACCCCGGGGTCCGAGGGCGGGTCTACGGTAAAACCCGTGGCCGACAAACCCCTCGCGACGACGTCGCGCATGAGCGCGATACAGCGCTCGGTCCTGTGGATCGCGATCCTCGCGTCGTTCGTGGCATTCCTCGACGGCACGGTCGTCAACGTGGCGCTGCCTGCGATCAGCGACGAGCTCGGCGGCGGACTCACCACGCAGCAATGGGTCGTGGATGCGTACCTCATCACTCTCGGTGCACTCATCCTCGTCGCGGGATCGGTGAGCGACGCGTACGGCCGCGTCCTCGTGCTGCGCATCGGGCTCATCGGGTTCGGCATCGCCTCGGTCGCGATCGCCGCCGCACCCACCGCCGAGTTCCTCATCATCGCCCGGGCGGTGCAGGGAGCCGCCGGGGCGTTCCTGGTGCCGAGCTCGCTCGCCCTCATCACCTCGAACTTCACCGGGCCGGCGCAGGGGCGCGCGATCGGCACGTGGACGGCGATGACGACGACCGCGATGATCGTCGGGCCGCTCATCGGCGGCGTCTTCGTCGACCTGCTGTCGTGGCGACTGGTGTTCCTCATCAACGTCCTGCCGATCGCGGCGACGCTGATACTGCTCGCACGTGGCGGCATCCGCGACGTGCGCAAGCCGGATGCCTCGGTCGACTGGCTCGGCGCCGTCCTGTGCACGCTCGGCCTGGGTGCGATGGTGTTCGCGCTCATCGAGCAGCCGAACCTCGGGTGGGCCTCCCCCGCGATCTGGATTCCGCTCGTCGCCGGAATCGCTCTGTTCACCGGCTTCGTGCTCCGGCAGCGGTCCGTGCGCAGCCCGATCCTGCCGCTCGACCTGTTCCGCGTGCGCAACTTCTGGACGGGCAACATCGCGACCCTCTTCATCTACGGCGCGCTATCGCTCAACGGATTCGTCGTGGTGGTCTACCTGCAGCAGGGCGCAGGGCTTCCGGCAACCCTCGCGGGGCTGGCGAGCCTGCCGATGACGATCCTCCTCATCCTCCTCAGCTCGCGAGTCGGCGCGCTCAGCGGCCGCTGGGGGCCTCGCCTGTTCATGACCGTGGGACCGATCACGATGGGCATCGGCGCCCTCCTCCTGCTCACCGTGGGCACCGAGTTCTCGTACTGGTGGCAGGTCCTGCCGAGCATGATCATCATGGGCCTCGGACTGTCGATCACCGTCGCACCACTGACGTCCGCCATCCTCGGCGCGATCGAGTCCGAACGATCGGGCATCGCATCGGCCGTGAACAACGCCGTCTCCCGCGTCGCGGGACTCCTGACGATCGCCGCCCTCGCCGCGATCGTCGGCGGTTCACTCGACCTGGACGGATTCCACCGCGCCGCCATCGTGACGGCGGTGCTCATGATCGCGGGCGGCATCGTCTCGTTCCTGGGCATCCGCAACCCGTCGCACGCGACCACCCCCGACGATCCCGCCGTCTGAGCACGGGAGACGGATGCCGCGGCGCCCGCCGCGCACCACGGCCGCACCACGATCATCCTGACCCTGCAAGACTGGCGGCATGGCCGTGATCGAGAACTCCAAAGTCACCATCGTCGGAGCCGGCAGCGTCGGATCCAGCGCGGCGTACGCGGCGCTGATCCGAGGGTCGGCCCGGCACGTCGCGCTCTACGACATCGCGACGCAGAAGGTCGAAGCCGAAGTGCTCGACCTCGCCCATGGCACGCAGTTCACCGGTTCGAGCGACATCACCGGCGGCAGCGACGTGTCCGTCGTCGAGGGCTCGCACGTCGTGGTGATCACCGCGGGCGCCAAGCAGGACCCCGGGCAGACCCGCATCGAGCTCGCCGGCGTCAACGCGGGCATCATCCGCAAGATGATGCCGCAGCTGCTCGAAGCCGCGCCCGACGCGATCTTTGTGATCGTGACCAACCCCTGCGACGTGCTGACGGTGCTCGCCCAGGAGGAGACCGGCCTGCCCCCCGAGCGGATCTTCGCCTCGGGCACCGTCCTCGATACATCGCGGCTGCGCTGGAAGCTCGCCGAACGCGCCGGTGTCTCGACGTCGAGCGTCCACGCCTACATCGTCGGCGAACACGGCGACACCGAGTTCCCGTTGTGGTCCAAGGCCACGATCGGCACGGTGCCGATCCTCGACTGGGTGACGCCGCGAGGCGACCGCATGACGGTGGAGGAGCTCGACCGGATCGCGGTCGACGTGCGCGATGCCGCCTACAAGGTGATCCAGGGCAAGGGCGCCACCAACTATGCGATCGGGCTGTCGAGCGCGCGCATCATCGAGGCGATCCTGAACGACGAGCACGCCGTCATGCCGGTCTCGCCGGTGCTGCACGATTTCCACGGCGTCGACGGCGTGGCGCTGTCGGTGCCCTCGGTGGTGAGCGCCGCCGGCGCCGTACCGGTCCGCGAGACCCAGTTCGACGATCACGAGCTCGAGCTGTTCCACCGCTCTGCCGGCGCCCTTCGTGAGGTCGCCGAGTCGCTGCGGGGCTGACCCGCTCGCAGTCAGGGGCGCGCGGGAGCGCCCGCTTTCGGCGCGATGACCCGCGCCCCCACGCTCGCGAAGACCAGCGACTCAGGTCCCCTGTGCCGGCCGCTGTGCCCTGGATAGCGTCGGAGGGCATCCACGACTCGGGGGTCCTCGTGCGCACACTCACTCTTGCATCCGGCATGCGTCTCGGCACGCTCGCTCTCGCACTGGCAGCAGTCCTGGCGGTGACCGGATGCTCCGGCCCGGCCCCGGCTGCCACGTCGACGCCCGCGGCGACCGACGAGGCACCGGACTTTCCCGCAGACACCGCAACAGCGCTCCAGACCGCCCTGGACAGCACCCGCGGCGACGAGTTCGCCGGCGTGATCGCGCGGGTCATCACGCCAGACGGCACGTGGACAGGCACCTCGGGGGCGGCCGCGCCCGACGGCGACACCCCACCCGCGCCGGATGACCGCACGCGGATCGGCAGCCTGACCAAGACGATGACGGCGACCATCCTTCTCCAGCTCGTGGAGGAGGGGCTCGTCTCGCTCGACGACCCGATCTCGCAGTACGTGCCCGACTCGCCCAACGGCGCGGCGACGCTGCGCCAGCTCGCCGACATGACGAGCGGCATCCCGTCTTACTCGCTCGACCCGGACTGGGAGGCGATGTACTTCGGCGATCCGTTCCGGGTCTTCACCACCCAGGAACTCGTCGACGCGGCTCGCACACTGCCTGTCGTCGGCGCACCGGGTGAGGTCTGGCAGTACTCCAACACGAACTACGTCCTGTTGGGGATGGTGATCGAGCAGGTCCTCGAGCAGCCGATCGCAGACGTGTTCGCCGAGCGACTGTTCGAGCCGCTCAACATGGCCGACACGGTGTATCCCGGCGGCTCGGCCTCGATCGACGAGCCTCATCTCGTCGGACTGACGAACCAGCGCAATCCGGCCGGAGCACCGGAGGATGCCACCGAATGGAGCCCGTCGTTCGGCTCCACCGCGGGGGAAGTGGTCTCGACGCTCGATGACCTCACGGTCTGGGCGCACGCGCTCTTCACAGGCGAGGGCGTGCTCGACGAAGAGACCCAGCAGTTGCGTCGCGACTCGATCCTCTCGTCGCCCCCGCCGAACGACGCCGAATCGGGCTATGGCCTGGGGTGGGGTGAGCGCGCCGACGGCTGGTGGGGCCACTCGGGCACGATCCCCGGGTTCACGACCTCGGTCTTCCACAGCTACGACCAGGACGCCACGATCGTGGTGGTCGCGAACACCGACGTTCCGCTCGCTTCCGGCGATATCCCGGCACCGGCCGTGTTCGAAGCTCTCGCGGCCGCGCTGGGCTGACGCACCGAGCGGAAACTGCGGACGGATGCCGTCGCCCGCGGCCGTGGCATCCACCGGTGTCACACCTCGGACGTACGCTGATCCCATGCCCGCCGCGCGCCGATCCACCCAGTCAGCGCCCTACAAGTGCACCGAGTGCGGCTGGACCACGCTCAAGTGGGTGGGGCGCTGCGGCGAGTGCCAGCAGTGGGGCACCGTGGTCGAGGCATCCGAGCCCACCGGACTCACACGCTCGGTCGCGCCGGTCGCCCCCGGCGCGGGACGTTCGGCCCAGCCGATCACGCGCATCGACATCACCGACTCGCCGCGACGCACGACCGGCGTCGGCGAGTTCGACCGCGTCCTCGGTGGCGGACTGGTCGCCGGTGCCGCGATCCTGCTGTCGGGCGAACCCGGCGTCGGCAAGTCGACGCTGCTGCTCGAGGTCGCGGCGCAGGCCGCGCGCGCGGGGCGACGCGTCCTCTACGCGAGCGCCGAGGAGTCCACGGCCCAGGTCCGGCTGCGCGCGGAGCGCACGGGCGCGCTCCACGAGGAGCTTTACCTGGCGAGCGAGACCGACCTCGCGACCATCCTCGGGCACGTCGATGAAGTGAAACCCGAGCTCCTGATCGTCGACTCCGTGCAGACGGTGTCCTCCGCGATGTCGGAGGGCATGGCAGGGCATCCGTCTCAGGTCCGCGAAGTCGCCGCCACCCTCATCCGCGTCGCCAAGGATCGTGGTCTGCCGACGATCATCGTCGGGCACGTCACCAAGGACGGGTCGATCGCGGGGCCACGCATCCTCGAGCACCTCGTCGACGTCGTCTGTCAGTTCGAAGGCGACCGGCAGACCTCACTGCGCTTCGTGCGCGCACTCAAGAACCGCTTCGGACCGACGGACGAGGTCGGATGCTTCGACATGACCGGCGCCGGAATCGCCGAGGTCGCCGACCCCAGCGCGCTGTTCCTCGGCCACGGCAGCACCGAGGCCGGCACGTGCGTCGCGATCGCCCTCGAGGGCCGCAGGGCGATGCCCGTCGAGGTGCAGGCGCTCACCATCGAGACGAAGGCACCCAACCCTCGGCGCATCGTCAACGGCGTCGACGCCGCGCGCGTGGCGATGGTGCTGGCGGTGCTCGAGAAGAAGGCCGGCATCAAGACGTCCGACAAGGACGTCTACGTCTCCACCGTGGGCGGTGTCCGCTTCACCGAGCCTGCCGCCGATCTCGCGATCGCCCTCGCCGTCGCAGGCTCGGTCACCGATCGCGCGATCCCGCGGCACATCGCCGCGGTCGGCGAGCTCAGTCTCGCGGGTGAGATCCGGCCGGTCACACAGGCCGCGCAGCGTCGCTCCGAGGCCGCACGCCTGGGCTATCGCGACGTCATCGACAACCGGTCGAAAGAGCTGCGCAGCGCCCTCTCCGATGTTCGAGTGCGGACGAGGAGCGGCCCCCGGGAAGAGGCTCCGGACTTCTGATCCCCGCCCGGGTCAGCGTCCGCGGTGCCGCCGGTCATTGCGCGAATGAGCCAATCCGAGCGCGAGCGGGATGACCAGACCGGCGGCGCACACGATGCCCACGACGAGGTAGTCCATCCGGCGAGCGTGCCACAGACGAGGGCGCGGGCGCGACCCGCTCCCGGAGTTTCGCCGATCCACAGGTTCGCCGATCCACCGCTTCGCCGATCCGCCGTCTCGCCAATCCACGTGAACGGGCGGGCTCAGGCGTCGAGGGCGGCGATCAGGTCGGTGGGGGATGCCTGCATCGGGTGAGGGCCGGCGATGTCGAAGAACACCGTGGTGATCTCGTCCTCGTGCGCGCCGAGGAACGCACGCAGCCATGCCGGTGACTGCAGTGCGACTCCCGGGGGCAGGGTCGCCGGCTTGTGCGCGGCGTCGCTGAAGAGCAGCAGGGCGACGTCGCCGCTCTTGGGGTCGCGGTAGGTCCACACCTCTCCCGCGTCGCGCGGGTCGTCGCGCTGACCCGGCCGCATCAAGGGCACCACGGTCGGACCGTGTCGCAGCGCGAAGGCGACGGCCGCCATGTCCTGCGTCTGCAAGGCGTCGCTCAGCAGGACGTTTCGGAACTCGAGAGGCTCCTTCTTCGCACGCTTCTTTCCTGCCACCCCACCAGGGTATCGAGTCGTCTCCGCGCTCCGGAGCGAGGACGGGCCGCGAGAGGGGCGACGTCAGGCGAGAAAGCCGCGCAGCAGTGCCTCCGACCCGGCCATGTGCTCCAGAATGGCCGCTTCTGCGGCATCCGGTCGCCCTGCGAGGATCGCGGTGACGATGCGCTCGTGCTGCGCGTTCGAGTGCTCGATGTTGCGCCGCAGCAGCGGGAAGGTGTCGAGCCATTCGTTCACGCGGGCGCGGTTCTCGGCGGCGAGCGCGACGAGCGACGGGATGCCGGCGACCTCTGCGATCGCCAGGTGCAGCAGGGTGTCGAGTCGGCGATAGTCGGATTCGGATGCCGCGGTCACCGCCTCGTACCGTGCCCACAAGTCATCGCGAGCCGCCGGCTCGAGGGTGCGAGCAGCCGCGGCACGGGCGGCGCCCGCCTCGATCACGCGCCGCATCCCGAGCACATCCTCGAGGTCGGACGCGTCGACGTCATCGGGGTGGGGTGGCTGGGGCAGCGGGTCCGCGACGAAGGTTCCTCCGTACCGGCCGCGGCGCCGCACCAGGTATCCGGTGTCGGCGAGCTCGCGGATCGCCTCGCGCACGGTGTCGCGGCTGACGGCGTACAGCACGGCGAGTTCGCGCTCGGACGGCAGCGACTCCCCCGGCGCGACCACACCCAGCCGGATCGTCTGGACCAGTCGCGCGATCGTGTCTTCGAGGGCGTTGCCCTCGCGCACCGGGCGGTACACGGCCTTGCGCACCTCGTGCAGCGGCGCGTCGGTCATGGCCTCACCCCGACATCCGGTTCGCAACTCAGTCCGGACGGACGGCGGATGCCGCGACACGCCGTGGACGGCATCCGAGTCGACGATCGGGACTGAATTGCGAACGCGCGCGACATGGCATCCACCCCTATAGCGGCGTCACATAGGCGTTGGTGATGCCGCCGTCGACCACGAACGCGGTCGCCGTGATGAACGAGGCGTCGTCCGAGGCGAGGAACGCGACGGCGGCCGCCATCTCCTCGGGCTCGGCGAACCGGCCCATCGGCACGTGCACGAGCCGCCGCTGCGCCCGCTCGGGATCCTTCGCGAACAGCTCCTGCAGGAGGGGAGTGTTCACCGGCCCCGGGCACAGCGCGTTCACCCGGATGCCCTGGCGCGCGAACTGCACGCCGAGCTCACGGGTCATCGCGAGCACGCCGCCCTTGGAGGCGGTGTACGAGATCTGCGACGTCGCCGAGCCCAGCAGAGCGACGAACGACGCCGTGTTGATGATCGATCCCCTGCCCGCCGGCACCATGTGGCGCAGCGCGGCGCGCGAGCACAGGTACACGCTCTTGAGGTTGACGTCCTGCACCTTGTCCCACGCGGGCAGCTCGGTGGTCTCGATCGAGTCGTCGTCGGCGGGCGAGATCCCGGCGTTGTTGAAGGCGATGTCGAGGCGCCCGAACTCTCCCGCCACACCGTCGAACACGTCATTGACCTGCGCCTCGTCCGCGACGTTCACACTGCGGAAGACACCGCCGACCTCGGATGCCGCGGCCTCGCCCGTGGTCGGGTCGAGGTCGGCGATCACGACCTTCGCGCCCTCCGCGGCGAACCGCCGCGCGGTGGCGAGCCCGATCCCGGACGCGCCGCCGGTGATGATGGCGACTCGATCCTTCAGGCGCTGCGTCAGATCCATCCGTGTTCTCTCTCTGTGCGTTCATCTCGTCGCGCGCTGGCGCGGCGGGCGAGGGTGTTCATTCGGTGGCGAAGAAGACGTTCTTGGTCTCGGTGAAGTGCTCGGCCGCGTCCGGTCCGAGCTCGCGGCCCAGGCCCGACGCCTTCATGCCGCCGAACGGCGTCCAATAGCGCACCGACGAGTGCGAGTTGACCGACAGCACGCCGCTCTTCACGCCGCGCGCGACCCGTACGGCGCGGCCGAGGTTCTCGGTCCAGATCGAGCCCGCCAGGCCGTAGATCGTGTCGTTCGCCAGCCGGATGGCATCCGCCTCGTCGTCAAACGGCAGCACCGCCACGACCGGCCCGAACACCTCCTCGCGCGCGAGACGGTCACCGCGCTCGGCGAGCACGACGGTCGGCGGCAGCCAGAAGCCTTCGCCGAGCGGCCCGTCGCCCGCCGGAGCCGACCCACGGAAGGCGACGTCGGCGCTCTCGAGGAATCCCTGGACGGTGGAGCGATGGGATGCCGAGATCAGGGGCCCCATGTCGGTCGCCTCGTGCGCGGGGTCGCCCACGCGCCATGCCTTCACAGCGGGCTCGAGCAGTTCCAGAAACCGGTCGTACGCGGAACGCTCGACGAGGATCCGGCTGCGCGCGCAGCAGTCCTGCCCTGCGTTGTCGAACACCGCGCCCGGAGCCGAGGCAGCCGCCTTCTCGAGGTCGGCGTCGGCGAACACGATGTTCGCGCTCTTGCCGCCGAGCTCGAGCGTGACGGGCTTGAGCTCTCGCGCGCAGCCGGCCGCGACATCCGTCCCCACCGACGTCGACCCCGTGAACACGACCTTGCGCACATCGGGGTGCGAGACGAACCGCTGCCCGACGACCGAGCCCGAGCCGGTCACCACCTGGAAGACGCCGTCCGGCAGCCCGGCCTCGAGCGCCAGCTCGCCGAGCCGGATCGCCGTGAGCGGGGTGAGCTCCGCGGGCTTGAGCACGACCGCGTTGCCCGCGGCGAGCGCGGGCGCGAAGCCCCACGACGCGATCGTCATCGGGAAGTTCCACGGCACGATCACCCCGACGACGCCGTAGGGCTCGTGGAACGTCACGTCGAGCCCTCCGGCGACCGGGATCTGCTGCCCGCTCAACCGTTCGGGCGCGCCGGCGTAGAAGTTCAGGACCTGGGCGACGTGCGAGGCCTCCCAGCGGGCCGAGCCGATCGGGTGCCCCGAATTGCGCACCTCGAGCTGCGCGAGCTCCTCGACGTGACCTTCGACCGCGCGCGCGAAGGAACGCAGCGCGTCGGCGCGGGCGACGGGCGGCAGCCCCGCCCATGCCCGTTGCGCGACGACCGCGCGCGCGACGGCGGCGTCGACCTGGTCGACGGACGCACGCGCGACCTCGCCGATCGGCTGCGCCGTCGCCGGGTTGATCAGGGTGAACGTGTCGCTCATGCCGTCACCTGCTCGTGCGCCGGTGCAGACCGTTCCGTCTCGCTCGTTCCTCGCTCGCCCAAGGAGCGAGAGCCTTCCGGTCGCTGAGCGAGCGAAGCGAGACGAAACGCGGATGCCTCGGCCACGAGTCCCGCGAACAGCCGGCGATCCTCGCGGTTCTCCTCAGGGTGCCACTGCACGCCCACGAGGTATCCGTCGCCGTCCGACTCCACGGCCTGGACGAGTCCGTCATCCGTGCGTGCCGTCACGACAAGACCGTCGCCGAGCCGGTCGACGCCCTGGTGGTGGTAGCTGTGGACCTCGATCGGGCCCCCGCCCACGAGTTCGGCCAGCCGCGAACCGCCCTGCACCGCGACCTCGTTCGTCGCGAAGACGCCGCCGCCCACGCGGTAGCGCTCGGTGCCGAGGGCTTCGGGAAGGTGCTGATGCAGCGTGCCTCCGCGCGCGACGTTGACGAGCTGCAGTCCACGGCAGATCGCGAGCACCGGCATCCGCCGCTCCTCCGCGCCGCGGAACAGCGCCAGCTCCCACGCATCGCGATCGGGCCGGCCAGGGTCGGTGAGCGGATGCCGCTCCGCGCCGTAGAGCGACGGGTCGACGTCGAGGCCCCCGGTGAGGATGAGTCCGTCCAGCCCGTCGAGCACCGCCGGTGCCGCGGCATCCGGATCCGACTGCGGCGGAAGAAGCACCGCGATGCCGCCCGACGCGGTGACGGCGTCGAAGTACTGCTCGGGGAGGAAGGCGGCGCGCACGTCCCACACCCCCTGCTTGGCCTGTTCGAGGTACGTCGTCAGGCCGACCACCGGACGCCTAGAGCCGCTCAAAGCCACGCACCCTCTCCCAGTCGGTCACGACCGCGTCATAGGCCTCGACCTCGATGCGCGCCTGATTCAGATAGTGCTCGACCATGTCGTCGCCGAACGCCGCGCGGGCGATCGCCGACTCGTCGAACAGCCGCGCGGCCTCACGCAGCGTCGTCGGAAGGTGGTCGACGCCTGACGTGTACGCGTTGCCGGCGAGCGGGTCGGGCAGCGGCAGCTCGTGCTCGACGCCGTGCAGGCCGCCCGCGATGATCGCGGCGATGCCGAGGTAGGGATTGACGTCGCCACCGGGCACGCGGTTCTCGACGCGCAGCGACGAGCCACGCCCGATCACCCGGAGCGCGCAGGTCCGGTTGTCGATGCCCCACGCGATGCCGGTGGGCGCGAACGACCCCTTGGCGAAGCGCTTGTAGGAGTTGATGTTCGGCGCGTAGAGCAGCGTGAACTCGCGGAGGGTGGCCAGGATGCCGGCGATCCAGTGCTCCATGAACGGGCTGAAGCCGCGGCGACCGTCACCGGCCATGACCGGCTCGCCCTCATCGGATCGCACCGACAGGTGGATGTGGCAGCTGTTGCCCTCACGCTCGTTGAACTTGGCCATGAACGTGAGCGACTTGCCGTGGGCGTCCGCGATGGCCTTCGCGCCGTTCTTGTAGAGCGCGTGCTGGTCGGCGGTCTCGAGCGTCTCGGCGTAGCGGAACGCGATCTCCTGCTGGCCCAGGTTGCACTCGCCTTTGACGCCCTCGGTGTACAGGCCCGCGGCATCCATCGAGCGCCGGATGTCACGCAGCAGCGGCTCGAGCCGTCCCGACGCGAGCAGGTCGTAGTCGACGTTGTAATCGGTCGAGGGGGTCAGCCCCTGGTAGCCCTTGGCCCAGGCGTCCCGGTAGGTGTCGTCGAAGACGATGAACTCGAGCTCGGTGCCCGAGTAGGCGACGAGGCCGCGGTCGGCGAGGCGAGAGCGCTGGCGGTTCAGGATGTCGCGCGGCGACTGTGCGACGGGGTCGCCGTTCTCCCACGTGAGGTCGGCCATGACGAAGGCGCTGCCGGGGTGCCACGGCAGCACGCGCAACGTCGCCGGGTCGGGCCGCAGCATCATGTCGCCGTAGCCGGTGTCCCAGCTCGACATGGCGTAGCCGTCGACGGTGTTCATGTCGACGTCGACCGAGAGCAGGTAGTTGCAGGCCTCGGCGCCGTGCGGCAGCACCTCCTCCTGGAACAGCCGGGCCGAGACCCGCTTGCCGGAAAGTCGGCCCTGCGCGTCGGCGAACGCCACGACGACGGTGTCGATCTCGCCGGCCGCGATGCGGTCGTTCAGCTGCTCGACGGTGAGGTTGCCCGGCATCCGTCCTCCTCTTGTCGGCGTCTTTCGCGTCGTGAGCGCGGTTCCCCCGAACCGCGCTCACGCGATCACTCTATGGCGAAATTCGATTCAAAGGTAGACACAGCCCACCAATAGGCACGACAATCAGCGCAGGCGCATTGTCGCGCCGACCCGAGCGCACGTCCGTATCCGACTCCCGGAGGACCGATGTCCCAAGCGAGCAGTGCAGCACAGCCCAGCAATCCTCCCGCGGCGAGAGAGGACTCGGCCAAGGTCGCTGGGGCGACCTATACCCGTGCCGGTCAGGACTACTTCGAGAGGCGAGGGCTGAAGCGCTCTGCGGGTGTCTGGGGCCTGTGGGGGCTCGCGGTCGCCGCGGTCATCTCGGGCGACTTCTCGGGCTGGAACTTCGGGATCGACTTCGCCGGATTCGGCGGAATGCTGATCGCGTTCGTCATCCTCGTCGCCATGTACTACGGGATGATCTTCTCGATCGGCGAGATGGCGGCGGCGATGCCGCACACTGGGGGCGCGTATTCCTTCGCGCGGTCGGCGATGGGGCCCTGGGGAGGCCTCATCACCGGCGCCGCCGAAACGATCGAATACGTCGCGACCACCGCCGTCATCGTCTTCTTCTCGGCCTCCTACGCGGACGCGATCACGTCGGAGCTGCTGGGCGTCTCGCTGCCGGGCTGGCTGTGGTGGATCATCCTTTACCTCGTCTTCATCGGATTGAATGCCGCGGGTGCCGCGATCTCGTTCAAATTCGCGATCGTGGTCTCGGTGATCTCGATCGGCATCATCCTCGTCTTCTCTGTGATGGCGATCTTCTCCGGCGCGTTCTCGTGGGCGAACCTGTGGGACATCGCTCCCGACCCGGGTCAGACCGAGTTCCTGCCGCACGGAGTGCTGCCGATCCTGTTCGCTCTGCCCTTCGCGATGTGGTTCTTCCTCGGCATCGAGGAGTTGCCGCTCGCCGCGGAGGAGTCCCACGACCCGGTCCGCGACATCCCGCGCGCCGGCTTCTGGGCTCGCGGCACGCTCATCGTCACCGGCCTCCTCGTCCTGTTCCTCAACACCGGGGTCCTCGGGGCGGAAGCCACCGGCGTCGCGGCCGAGCCGCTGCTCGACGGCTTCCGCGCGATCGTCGGCGACGGGCTCGCGGCCGTGCTGGCGTTGTTCGCACTCGTCGGGCTGCTCGCGTCGCTGCAGGGCATCATGTTCGCGTACGGGCGCAACATGTACTCGTTGTCACGCGCCGGCTACTACCCGCGCTTCCTGTCGCTGACGGGCAAGCGCAAGACGCCGTGGGTGGCTCTCGTCGTCGGTGCGGTCATCGGATTCGTGGCGCTCCTGATCATCGAGTTCGCCGGCGGATCGGGCAGCGTCGCCGGCGCGATCGTGCTGAACATCGCGGTTTGGGGAGCTGTTCTCGCCTATTTCCTGCAGATGGTCTCGTTCATCATCCTGCGCCGCAAGTTCCCGAACGCCGAGCGCCCGTACCTCAGCCCGTGGGGCATCACCGGCGCGGTCATCGCCGCCGCGATCGCCCTGCTGATCTTCGTCGGCTTCCTGCTGAACCCGACGTTCCTGCCGGCGATCATCGCCATCGGCATCGTTTACGTCGTGTTGCTCGCGGGGTTCGCGTTCTTCTTCCGGCATCGCCTGGTGCTCTCGCCCGAAGAGGAGTACGCCCTGTCGGGCGGCGAGCACCGCGACCCGCAGGAAGAGGGCTACGACACGATGGAGAAAGAGGTCTTCGGCGACAAGCCGTGACAGACGGGGACGCAGGGCGGGACGACCGGGGGGACGTCCCGCCCCGCACTTCCGCCCGCAGCCGGGTGATGACGGCGTCAGGGCAGATGCTGCTCGAGGACGCGGCGCATCTGATCGGCGAGATAGGCGTGCCCCTGATCGTTCGGATGGATGCCATCCAGGCCGATGAGGTCCGGCATCCCCTCGAACCAGCCGGCGTCGATCGGGTCGACGAACGTCAGTCCGGCCGCCCGTGCAGCATCCCGTGTCGCGTCCCTCGCTTCCAGATAGCTCTCGGGGACAGGCCAGATCGGGGAGGCGGGCCCGACGACCAGGATCGTCGCGTCGGGCCACTTCGTCCGTGCATTCGCGAACGCTTCGTCCGCGGCTTCGCGAGTGGCGTCGTAACCGAGCAAGCCGTCGTTGATCGAACCGAAGAAGACGAGGCTGTCGATCCCCTCTTCGGGCATCTGCTCCACGCGGGTCACGAAGTTGCTGGGGCCATCCGGCGAGATCCACGTCGCCGCGTACCCGGTGCCGCTCCACGCGTACGCTGTGACGGTGAAGTCATCGGACAGGAGCGCCGGCCAGAGCGCCGGCGGACCGGAATCCATCGGCGAGCCCGTGGTGAACGAGTCGCCGATGACCGCGACCCGCGTCGACTGGGTCGTCCCCTCCGACGGACTTGCGGGCGGCGTCGCGGATGCTGACGGCATCTGCCGCTCGCCCGCCGGCGGGTCGGCAGGAGATGCGGCGCACGCAGACAGAACGGCCACCAGCAGACAGGCCAGGGGAAGCAAGCGTGCCCGGCGCGCACTCATGGTTCGAGCCTACGAGGCCCGCGAGGGACCCGGGGCGGCTATCAGTAGAGCAGGAACTGCTTCGACTGCGTCGAGGCGATGCCGCCGATCTCGACGGCCAGGTGGTACGACGATCCGCCGCCCGGTGCGCGCGGACGGGTCGGGTCATCGCAGGTGCCGACGGCAGAGCGAGTGCGATCCCAGGTGAGCGGGGCGGCGCTCGTGACCGTCTGGCCGGCACCGAGCAGCACGATCATGTCGCTGGGCTCGCTCTGGCAGTCGGTCGACCTCCACCACGTGTCGCTGCCGCTGGTCACGGTGAAGGACTGGGCGCTCGTGCCGACGTTCAGCGTGCAGTCGGCGCCGTTGTTGGTGAGCGAGATCAAGAACTGCGGGCTCTGGTCGCCGGTGTACGAATCCTGGGTCGTGACGGGCTCGACCACGATGTCGCCCGCGACACACGGCTGCGCGGTCGGAGTCGCCCCCGGCGTGGCCGACGGGGTCGACGTGCCCTCGACGACCGCTCCCTCGACGGCACCGGTCCCGGTCCCGGTGGGGTTGGGCTGCGGCGACGTCGGCACGGGCAGGGAGGTCGCCGTGTTCTGAGACTGCGGCTTCGCGTCGTCACCGGTGCTCTCGGCGCCCCACCCTCGCCAGGGCTGCGCGATGAGCAGCCAGATCACTCCCGCGATCACCAGCAGCGTGATGATCAGCACCAGCCGGCGACGACGGTACACCGCTGGGGAGTGGCGTCGTCGGGCGGGCGTGCCGGTCATGACAACAGGGTAAGGCCGAGGCATCCGTCCCCCTGGTCGGCGCGCGGACAGCGTGTTCTCACAGGAGACGGAGAGCCCGGATCGCTAGGGTCGGATCGACCCCAGGAGGACCCCATGAAGTGCCCCACCGATGGTTCCGTGCTCGTCATGAGCGAACGCTCGGGCGTCGAGATCGACTACTGCCCGACGTGTCGCGGCGTGTGGCTCGACCGCGGCGAGCTCGACAAGATCCTCGAGCGCGCGGAGCGCGAAGCCGGTCCCGCCGCGCCAGCGGCCCCGGCGGCTCCCGCCGCACCTGCTCCGCCCGCCTATGGCGGGCAGCCCGCATACGGACAGCCGGATCGCGGCTACGCCGACCCGCGCTACCCCGAGCAGCAGTCGTACGACCCGCGCTACGGACAGCAGGGATACGACCAGGGCTACCACCGCAAGAAGAAGAAGGAGCACTGGCTCAGCGACCTCTTCGACTGAGCTCGGCGGCGGTGTCCCTCCTCAGAGCTGCTTGAGCATGCGCGTGTTGCCGAGGGTGTTCGGCTTCACGTGCGCGAGGTCCAGGAACTCCGCCACGCCCTCGTCGGGAGAGCGGATCAGCTGCGAGTAGACGTCGGGATCGACGACCTGCTCGCCGATCGGCGCGAACCCGCGGCGGGTGAAGAAGTCCACCTCGAACGTGAGGCAGAACAGCCGGGAGATCCCGAGCGTGCGGGCGTTGTCTTCGAGGGCTTCGACGATGGCACGGCCCACGCCGTGGTGCAGCCACTCGTCGACGACGATCAGCGTGCGGATCTCGCCGAGGTCCTCCCACATGACGTGAAGGGCGCCGCAGCCGACCAGGTTGCCCTCGGCGTCCTCGGCGACGACGAACTGCTGCGTCGCCTCGTAGAGCACGACCAAGTCCTTGCCGAGCAGGATCCGGCGCTGCACGAACGGCTCGAGGATCGCCTGGATGCCGCGGACGTCCTTCGTGCGGGCCGGCCGCACCGTGAACTCGCTCATCGAACCAGCGTAGAGCCCGGTCCCTGCCTCCGCGGGCCCCGCCACGGTTCGCGCTCGGTCACACAGCGCCGAACGCCTCCGCGATGCGGTCGAACGCCTCATCGAGCAGGCCGAGCAAGTCGGCGTCGTCCCGTTCGAGCCACTGCTCGTACGCCGCCAGGCACAGACTCAAGCAGACCCAGGCGATGGACTGTGCCGCGAGCGAGTTCGCCGGTTCACCGCGACGATCCGCGACGAACTCGGCCACGACCTGCCGCCACCCGCTGTAGCGCAGTGTGGAGTGGGCCATGAGATCAGGGACGTTCAGCAGCAGCCACATCCGCTGCCGGTGGAACGGGATCTCGTCGGCCGGAAACCTGTTGAACTCCACGACGGCCTGGCGGAGCGCCTCCATCAGCGGCACATCGCGGGGAACCGAGGCGAGATGCGCGCGCATCCCGTCGAGCAGGTCGTCGAACTCTCCCCACGGCAGGTCGTTCTTGGATGTGAAGTAACGGAAGAACGTACGACGCCCGATACCCGCGGCCCTCACGATGTCATCGACGGTGGTCTCATCGAAACCGCGCTCGAGAAACAGCCCCAGCGCGATGTGACTGAGCTCGCCGCGGGTGGTCGCCGGTGAGCGCCCGATGCGGGGACGCCCGGCGGCAGCGTCGAGGTGGTTCATCCGGCCCCTTCCATTAGGCACCGAGTGTCATTAGTATCGTGCCACTACGGAGATCCGCCAATGTGGGCGGACCTCGCAGAAGGAGCATCGCAGATGGATGCCGGTACCCGTCGGACGCCGCAGGCTGGGGTAGCCCTGGCTGGTGCGCGGTCCGCCCGGTACCGCCTCGGCGCGCAGGCGCCGGCATTACTGCACGACCGCGCGTCAACCGGCGCCGAATGGTGCCACCAGGAGGGCAACCGCCCCGACCCCCGCTGAGCCCGCAGCCCCTTGCACGCCCGCGATGACGTGGGCGCCGGTCAGGGTGTGCGCTCACCCGGGTGTCAGCGGCGTGCCCGCGATCAGAAGGGAGAGGGAGCATGGGACTACTGGAGGGGAAGGTCGTGTTCGTCACCGGCGGGTCCCGCGGACAGGGCCGCGCACACGCCGTCACCAGCGCACGTGAAGGCGCCGACGTCGTGATCATGGACACGCTCGACCAGATCGGCACGGTCGACTATCCGATGGCGAGCCAGGACGACTTCGACGAGACAGCCCGCCAGGTGGAGGCTCTCGACCGAAGGATCGTGTCGGTCGTGGGCGACGTTCGCCGTCAGGCCGACCTCGACCGCGCGGTGGCCGAGGGCGTCGCTGAACTCGGCAGGATCGACGCGCTGATCGCGAATGCGGGGATCTTCTCACTCGCCCCGGCTCACGAGATGACCGACGAGATGTGGGACGACATGATCGCCGTCAATCTGACGGGGGTCTGGAAGTCGGCGAAGGCAGTGCTGCCGCACATGATGGAACGCGGCGGTGGGTCGATCGTGATGACGTCGTCCATCAACGGGCTTGAACCCGGCGCCAACTACGTCCACTACTGCGCGGCGAAGTTCGGCGTCGTCGGCGTCATGAAGACCCTCGCGCTGGAGTACGCGCGGCACGGCATCCGAGTGAACGCCGTTCATCCTGGCGCCATCCTCACTCCGATGACGAGCTGGCAGGGGGCGTGGGACATGATGTCGGGCAAACCGGCCGGGCAGGGCACGGAGGCCGACATGCTCGAAGCCGGGTATTCCTTCCACGCGCTGAAAGGCGCCGGCTTCCTCTCGCCGCAGCGCATCGCCGACGCGGCACTATGGCTCAACTCCGAGCTGGCCTCGGCCGTCACAGGCATCTCGGTGCCCGTAGACGCAGGCCACCTCCTGCAACCCGGCTACAACCCGGATCCGGTCAAGTAGCCCGGACATCACCCGAAGGAGAAACACACATGGGAAGAGTCGACGGCAAGGTCGCCCTCGTCACCGGAGCCGCGCGGGGGCAGGGCCGCAGTCATGCCCTCCGCCTGGCCGAGGAGGGCGCAGACATCATCGCGGTGGACCTCTGCGGTCCGGTCCCGGGGCTGCAGTATTCCGCGGCAACCGAGGAGGATCTCGCGGAGACCGTCCGCCAGGTCGAGGAGCTCGACCGGAGGATCGTCGCGAGTGTGACCGACGTCCGCGACCGCAACGTCTTCAAGACAGCGATCGACGAGGGAGTGGCGACGCTCGGCCGACTCGACATCGTGGTGGGCAACGCCGGAATCTGCATCATCGCGCCATGGGACGAGGTGACCCCGGAGATCTGGGACACGACGATCTCGACCAACCTGACCGGTGTCTTCAACACTGTCCAGCTCACCGCACCGCACCTGATCGCCGCCGGCGGCGGGTCGATCATCCTGACCAGCTCGGCAGCGGGACTGAAGGGCTTGCCGTTCCTCACCCCATACGTGGCATCGAAGTTCGGCGTCACCGGGCTCGGCAAGGCGTTCGCGACAGAGTTGGCCGAGCACAACATCCGCGTCAACACGCTGCACCCGACGGGCGTGGAGACCGCGATGGGCGAGATGGCGGATGCGTACCCGCCGCTGCTGGAGAAGCATCCTCGCGTGGGCGGGATGCTCACGAACATGCTGCCCATCGAGACGACCCAGCCACGCGACCAGTCCAACGCCGTGCTGTTCCTGGCGAGCGACGAAGCCCGCTACGTCACGGCCCTCCCGATGACCGTCGACGCCGGCAACACGCAGTACTGATTCCGACACGCCTGGAGAAGGGAAAGAAGACATGGGACGGGTAGAAGGAAAGGTCGCATTCATCACGGGAGCCGCTCGCGGCCAGGGGCGCTCGCACGCCGTGCGCCTCGCGCAGGAGGGTGCCGACATCATCGCCATCGACATCTGCGAGGCGATCCCCGAGAATCCGTACGATCCGGCCACGCAGGAGGACTTGGCCGAGACCGTGCGGCAGGTCGAGGCGCTCGATCGGCGGATCGTGGCGGAGAAGGCCGACGTGCGCGATTTCGCACAGCTCAAGGCAGTGGTCGACCATGGCGTCGCTGAGCTCGGACGGCTCGACATCGTCTCGGCGAACGCGGGTATCTCGGGCAGCCCGAACAAGTCGGAAGACATCCCCGATGACGAGTGGACGAACATGCTCGACATCAATCTGTCGGGTGTGTGGCGCACCGTCAAAGCGGCGATTCCGCACCTGCGTGCGGGCGGCCGAGGCGGATCGATCGTCCTCACGAGTTCTGACGCAGGGCTGTTCGCGTACGAGAACATCGCGCACTACGTCTCTGCCAAGCATGGCGTGGTGGGGCTCATGCGCACGCTCGCCCTCGAACTGGCGCCCGACATGATCCGGGTGAACTCGATCCATCCGACGACCGTCGACACCGACATGGTGCAGAACGAGCAGATCTATCGGCTGTTCCGACCCGATCTGGAGCATCCCACCAAACAGGATTTCGCCGACGCCGCGACCCAGATGAACGCGGTCCCCATTCCGTGGGTCGAGGCGGTCGACATCTCTAACGCCTTGCTGTGGCTCGCCTCCGACGAGGCGCGGTTCGTCACCGGCGTCGCCCTGCCGGTGGATGCTGGGGCCGCCGTCAAGTGAGCACGTCGACGATGAATGCTTCGGCGAGCACCGCCGACCTGCGCCGGAGTCACGACCGGATCGCCGAGCGGGTCGTCGGTCGCCAGCGTGAGCTCGAGCTCACCCTCGCGGCCGTGGCCGCCGGACGGGACATCGTGCTGGAAGGCCCCCCGGGCACGAGCAAGACGACGATGCTCGCCGCGATCACCGGCGAATGGGGCATTCCGCTCGTGTTCGTCGAGGGCAACGCCGATCTGACTCCCGCGAAGCTGGTCGGGCATCACAATCCGGCGCGGGTGCTGCGTGAGGACTACTCGGCCGAGAACTTCGTTCCGGGGCCGCTCATCGAGGCGATGCAACAGGGCGGCTTCCTCTACATCGAGGAGTTCAACCGGGCGCCCGAAGACACCCTCAATACACTGCTGACGGCCATGGCCGACCGCTCGATCGCCGTGCCCCGCGTCGGACGGATCACGGCCGCGCCATCGTTCCGGGTGATCGCGTCCATGAATCCGTACGACAACGTCGGCACGACGCGGCTCTCGACCAGTGTGCATGATCGTCTCAACCGCTTGTCCGTGGACTATCAGGACGCGGACGCGGAGGAGCGCATCGTCGCGCTGCGGACGGGAGCTACGGGAGCCCTCGGGGAGCGGATGCTGCGAGACGCGGTCGCCGTGACTCGTGCGACCCGCGGGCATCCCGACGTCCGCCAGGGTTCGAGCGTGCGAGGGGCGATCGACACGACACTCGTGGCGACGCAGCTCGCGGCGTTGCGCGGCCTCGAGGTGCCCACGGGCGCCGACTACCCGGAGCTGCTGTTCGACGCCATGATCGTCGCCCTTTCGGGCCGCATCCATCTCGATGAGGCCGCCGAGACGACGCCGGAGCGCGTGCTCCGCGAGATCTGGGAGGACCGGTTCATCCTCGAACCGCACGAGGCGGCGCCCGGGTGAAGAGAAGTCGCGGCTGACTCTCCGCTTGCGCGTGAGAAGCGCGGCGCGGCGATGCGCGGCACTCCTTTGCGCCGTCGGCCCAAGCAACTCGACGCGCCCCCGCAGGTGTTCGACGTCTCCCTCGGATCCGCAGGACTCGTGATGCCGGCATCGGGAGACCGCGCAGCGGCACCCGCGACGCCGGGTGGGACTGCTGCCGCGCAGACCGACGAAGCCGGGACGGTCGTCCCGGTGCCCGACGACACCTCCACCGTCGATCCCGCGATCCGTGCCCGGGCTCGACAGATCGCCGCCCGGCTCGCCGTGCCGCGGGCGCGCAGGGATGTCACCTCGCGACGGGGCGTGGGCGAACTGCTCAGTGTTCCCTATCGCGCCGGGTCGGACGAGATCGACCTTGACCGGACGATCGAGGTCCTCGCCGAGCGACCGGTGCCCGACGATGAGGACATCATCGTCCGCGAGCGCGTCCGGACGCGGCGATCGGTCGTGCTCCTGGTCGATGTCTCGGGCTCGATGCGCGGCGAGCGAATCCGCACGGCGGCCGCCACCGTCGGAGCGCTCGCCGGCGAACTCCACCGTGACGCGCTGGCCGTTATCGCGTTCTGGTCGGACGCGGCTCTGCTGCTGGGCCTGGGCGACCCGGTGGTCCCTGATCGCGTACTCGATGCCCTGCTGCGACTCCCGGCCCGCGGGCTCACGAACGTCGGATTTCCCCTCGAACTCGCCGGTCGCCAGCTCGCTCGCGTTCCGGCGCGTGACGCCCGCGTCCTGCTCCTCTCGGACTGCGTGCACAACGCCGGCCCCGACCCGCGCCCGATCGCCGCGCGCCTGTCGCGCCTCGACGTGCTTCTGGATATCTCGGGCGAGCACGACCTGCCGCTCGGCAGAGAGCTCGCCGCGCGCGGGCGCGGCGTATGCCGCGCGATCCGCACGCACCGGGACGTGGCGCCCGCGCTCGGCGCGGTGTTCTCGGGCTGACAGACGAAGAGCGGATGCCGCGGCCTGTGGCCGCGGCATCCGCTCTCTGTCGTCAGTGGTTACGCGTTCGCCGCGAGATCCGGGGTCGCGGTGATCTCGCCGTTGTGGACGACGCCGACGGCGACCTTCTCGCCGCGCGGGCCGTTCTCGAAGACGAACTCACCGTTCTCGGCGTCGACGGTCACGTGGTCGCCGGAGTTGAGCTCGCCGTGCAGGATCTTCTCCGACAGGCGATCCTCGACCTCACGCTGCATCGCACGACGCAGCGGCCGGGCGCCCAGCGCCGGGTCGAAGCCGATCTCGATCAGCTTCTCCTTCGCGGCCTGCGACAGCTCGATCGTCATGTCGCGGTCGAGCAGCCGCTCGCCGAGGCGCTTGGTGAACAGATCCACGATCTGCACCAGCTCGCCCTTGTTCAGCTGCGGGAACACGATGATGTCATCGACGCGGTTGAGGAACTCGGGCTTGAAGTTGCGCTTGAGCTCTTCGTTGACCTTGCCCTTCATCCGGTCGTAGGTCGTGCCCTGATCGCCCTCGACCTGGAAGCCCACCGGGCCTCCTGCGATCGCCGACGAACCGAGGTTGGTCGTCATGATGATCACGGTGTTCTTGAAGTCGATGACACGGCCCTGACCATCGGTCAGGCGACCCTCTTCGAGGATCTGCAGCAACGAGTTGAAGATGTCGGGGTGCGCCTTCTCGATCTCGTCGAACAGCACGACCGAGAACGGCTTGCGGCGCACCTTCTCGGTGAGCTGGCCGCCCTCTTCGAACCCGACGAATCCGGGAGGGGCACCGAACAGACGCGAGACGGTGTGCTTCTCACCGAACTCCGACATGTCCAGCGAGATCAGCGCGGACTCGTCATCGAACAGGAACTCGGCGAGCGCCTTGGCGAGCTCGGTCTTTCCGACACCGGTGGGGCCGGCGAAGATGAACGAGCCCGACGGACGCTTCGGGTCCTTGAGGCCCGCACGCTGGCGGCGGATCGTCTTGGAGAGGGCGGCGATCGCCTCTTCCTGGCCGATGACGCGCTGGTGCAGCGCCTTCTCCATGAAGACGAGACGGCTCGACTCCTCCTCGGTGAGCTTGAACACCGGGATGCCGGTCGCCTGGGCGAGCACCTCGGCGATCAGACCCTCGTCGACCACCGCGTGGCTCGCGACGTCGCCCGAGCGCCACTGCTTCTCGAGGCGCAGACGCTCGGCGAGGAGGGACTTCTCCTCGTCGCGCAGGCCGGCGGCCTTCTCGAAGTCCTGGTCCTCGGAGGCGCGCTCCTTGTCCTCACGGACCTTGGCGATCTTGTCGTCGAACTCGCGCAGCTCGGGCGGGCTCGACAGGATCGACAGGCGCAGACGTGCGCCGGCCTCGTCGATCAGGTCGATCGCCTTGTCGGGCAGGAAGCGGTCCGCGATGTAGCGGTCGGCGAGGTTCGCGGCGGCCACGATCGCGCCATCCGTGATCTGCACCTTGTGGTGCGCCTCGTACCGGTCGCGCAGGCCCTTCAGGATGTTGATCGCGTGGGGCAGGCTCGGCTCGGCGACCTGGATCGGCTGGAAGCGGCGCTCGAGCGCGGCATCCTTCTCGAAGTGCTTGCGGTACTCGTCCAGCGTCGTGGCACCGATCGTCTGGAGCTCGCCACGGGCGAGGAGGGGCTTGAGGATCGACGCGGCGTCGATCGCGCCCTCGGCGGCACCGGCACCCACGAGCGTGTGGATCTCGTCGATGAAGACGATGATGTCGCCGCGGGTGCGGATCTCCTTGGTGACCTTCTTCAGGCGCTCCTCGAAGTCACCGCGGTAGCGGGAGCCGGCGATGAGCGAGCCGAGGTCGAGCGAGTAGACCTGCTTGTCCTTCAGCGTCTCGGGGACGTCGTTCTTGACGATCGCCTGCGCGAGACCCTCGACGACGGCCGTCTTGCCGACACCGGGCTCACCGATGAGGACGGGGTTGTTCTTGGAGCGGCGCGACAGGATCTGCATGACGCGCTCGATCTCTTTCTCGCGTCCGATCACCGGGTCGAGCTTGTTGTCGCGCGCAGCCTGCGTCAGGTTGCGACCGAACTGGTCGAGCACCTGCGAGCCGCCCTGCGCACCTGTCGCGGACTCGTTCGCGGCGCCCGAGACGGCGGCCGGCTCCTTGCCCTGGTAGCCCGAGAGCAGCTGGATGACCTGCTGGCGCACCTTGTTGAGGTCGGCGCCGAGCTTCACCAGCACCTGCGCGGCGACACCCTCGCCCTCGCGGATGAGGCCGAGGAGGATGTGCTCGGTGCCGATGTAGTTGTGGCCGAGCTGCAGCGCCTCGCGGAGGCTGAGCTCGAGCACCTTCTTGGCACGCGGCGTGAACGGGATGTGCCCGGTCGGCTGCTGCTGGCCCTGGCCGATGATGTCCTGGACCTGCTCGCGGACGGCGTCGAGCGAGATGCCGAGGGATTCCAGCGCCTTGGCGGCGACTCCCTCGCCTTCGTGGATCAGCCCGAGCAGGATGTGCTCGGTGCCGATGTAGTTGTGGTTGAGCATCTTCGCCTCTTCTTGGGCGAGCACCACCACACGACGGGCACGGTCGGTGAATCTCTCGAACATCGTCTTTTCCTCCGGGGCGCACGGTTGCGGTGATGCACTGCTGGCGCCTTACATCGAGGGTAACCAGCGGGCGGATGCCGCATACCCGTGTTCGCCGTGGGCATAGCGGTCTGGACTTCCGGTGACACCTTGACCTCTGGCATCCGTCGGGCTTATCGTTTTTCGATAACAACGTTTATCGATATGGAAATGGTGATCCGATGTCAACGACAGCACGCCCGCACGTGTCGCGCGGCGAAGGCTTCGCCCTGGGACTGATCGCGACCGGCGCGGTCAGCGTCGCGGTGGCGGCCCTCGTGGCCGTGGTCCGCGCCGCACTCGCGATCTTCGGGAGCGACCCGACGATCCGCATGCCCGTGACGGGCGGTGAGGTGACCGCGCTGGCCGGCGTTCCCGAGATCGCGGCGGCGACCTACGCATCAGCCGAGGTGACTTTCACCTCGCTTCCGGCCGGCGTGCGCTGGATGCTGCTGCTCGAGCAAGCCCTCCCGGCACTCGCGACCATCGGCGTGTGCATTGTCGCGTGGTGGCTCGGTGTCTCGCTGATGCGAGCCCGGCCGTTCCGTCCCGCCATGTCGAATGCGATCGGCGTGGTCGCGTGCCTGGTGCTCGCCGGCGGCGTCTTCGGGCAGCTGCTCGGCGGCTTCAGCCGGGCGATGCTCGTGGACGACCTGGCCGCGACCTCCCCTGAGGTCACCGACGTCTTCTGGACGTTCCTCGTCGAGCTCGACCTCGCGCCCGTCGGCTGGAGCTTCGCGCTGGCTCTCGTCGCCGCATCCTTCGCGATCGGCGCCCGCTTGCAGCGCGAGACCGAGGGACTGGTGTGAGCGCCACCAGGCACGACCCGTTCATCCCACCCATCGACTCGTCCAGGAGGAAGTCATGACACGTACGGCACGCGAGCGGACGCTGAGCAGGTCCGACGTCTCAGCCATGTGGTTCTTCATCGTTGCCGGCGTCGCCCTGGTCGGCGTGTCGGCCTACTTCGGCATCGCGCGCATCGTGGAGGCCGCCGGCGGGCGGGTCCAGGTGCCCGCCGTCTTCGAGGGCACGACCGGCCAGGCCCCCATCGGACCCGACGGCGCGATGCGGGACGTCGAGCTCCAGACGGCGCTCCTCTCGCCCGACAGCCTGTCAGTAGCCGGCATGGGTGCGCTCGTCCTCGAGCAGGCGCTGGCAGTCGTCTCGATCGCGACGGTCGTGGGCTGCCTGATCGCCGTCACGGCGTCGGTGCTGCGCGGCCGCGTCTTCAGCCGTCGCAACACGGCCCTCGTCAGCACTGCGGGGATCGCCGGCCTGGCCGGACTGGCCGGCGTGCCGTTCTTCGGGAACATGGTCGCCAACGACGCGTTCCGTTCGATCTCGCAACGCACGTTCGACAACGTCATCATGAGTGTGAACCTGTCGCACCTCCTGCTGGCGGCGTTCGTGGTGGCCATCGTGACCACGGTGTTCACGGTCGGAGACCGCCTGCAGCGCGAGACGGACCTGCTCGTATGACGCCCGCCGAGGACGAAGGCCCGAGCGGGGTTCACTGCCGGCTCGACGAGCTGCTGGAGGCGAGAGGGATGACTCTCACGCGCCTGTCGGAGCTGGTCGGAGTCTCGGTCGTGAACCTGTCGATCCTCAAGAACGACCGGGCCCGGGCGATCCGCTACTCGACCCTGTCGGCGATCTGCCGCGCCCTGGACTGCGAGATCGGCGACCTCCTGGTCCGCGCGGACGCCTAGCTGGGGTCCCTGGTTGAATCTGCTCCGCAGTCACCTTTCGCCGTGTGCCGCGGCATCCGTCCGCATTTCTTGACTGCGGAGCGGCGAACGCATCTGCTCCGCAGTCGGATACTGCGCGTGCACCCACCCGGGCGGCGCAGAGGCTGACCGCGGAATGGCGGGCTCACGCGCGAGCGCGCAGAGCGTGGCGAACGCGCCGCACCAGGTCGGCCCGTCCATCGAACACGTCCGCTTTGGTGACGCGGATGACGAACCAGCCCGCCGCGGCCAGCGCCTCGTATCGGGCGATGTCTTTCGCCCACTGCTCCGGGTCACGCAGGTGGTGCTCGCCCTCGTACTCGATAGCGATCTTCTGCTGCGCGTAGGCGAGGTCGACACACGCGACGAACTTTCCGTCGCTATCGAGTACGACGTGGTTCAACTCCGGCTCGGCGAGTCCGGCATCGGACAGGATCAGTCGGCAACGCGTCTCCATGCGCGAGGCTGAGCGAGTCCGCACCCGTGGCAATGCCTGCCGCAGGGCCGGTCCGCCGACCCGGCGCCCAGCGGCTACGGCCTTGTGAAGTTGCTCCAGCGTCGCCAGGGGCTCAGGGTCATCGCTGAACATCTTCTCGCGCACGGCGGCATCGGCGATCGCGACCAGGTCGTAGTGGTCGACGAGCACGGCACCCAGGGCTACCCATGTGCTTGCAGGTGTCGTCAGCCGCACCCCGTGGGTCTCGTGCGTCACGACATGGGCCCGGCCCCGCTTCAGTTGGTGACCGCGAACACCTGCGTGCCGCGGATGCCGGAGCGGCGCAAGGACGCCGACGTCCAGGTCCCTCAGCCGTCCGAACGCATCTCGAAGGAGCGATGCAGGCACCGGCAACCCCCAGAGGACTGCGGCAGTGACGTGAGTGAAGAACTGATTCGACGCCATCGTCAGCGCGAAGACAATGGCGCGTCGTCGCAACTCGCGGGCATCGGCCACACCCTTCGCTTCGTCCGGCGCGGAGCTCCCTCGTGCGTCGTCGCCGCCCACGGCGTCACCGACGACCAGCCCACCCGCCTCCCCCTCCGAGGCTCTACTGCCGCGGACAACTCGAACGCCCCGGTACGGCGCGTCGAGATCTCCCCCACGCAGCCTTGATTCGGAGACTCCTGCCGACCGGGCCTGCGCCACTGTGAACGTGTCCCCGAGTTCGTCGGGGATGTGAGCGCGTTGCATGTCTCCGAACTTGGTTGCGCTCGTGGACGACGAAACGCCCGACCCGCACAACTGTGGAAACTCCGGCATCCCTCCACAGCCGCCCGCGCCCGTGAGCACGTCACTCCACAGTCACAACTTGCAGATCAAGCGACGCTTCCACCGCAACAAGAGACTGCGGAGCGGAGTAGCGAAAGGCTCAACAGTCAAAAGGTGCGAGCACGGCCGCGGTAGGCCGACAAAAGGCGACTGCGGAGCGAGGGGCGCAGCACGGGGAACCCGGGCACCGGAGCGCGGAACCCGGGCGCAGCACGTGGAGCGCGGGACGCCGGGCACCACACGAACGGGTTCCGGATGCCGCGGCTCGCGGCATCCGGAATCCGACGCGTCAGTCGTTGCCGATGATGGGGATGCGGATGTTGTCGAATTCGGCGCCGGTGAGGATCGCGAACGCCTCGGAGTCGTCGTCGAGGCCCTCGGCCTGGACGAGCGTGCCGCGGGGAGCCATGTCGGCGGTGCACACCTGGTCCGCGGGCGGCGTGGCGAACGTCACGGTCACCTCGGATCCGGCGGCGGTGACTCCCTCGACCGCCGGTACACACGAGGACGAGCCCCACGTCAGCACGATGAACTCGCCGTCGTCGTCGGTCCAGCCGGCGCTCGGCAGGTAGTCGGTCTGACCGCTCGGGTCGAGACCGTCGACCCCGTCGAGGTCGGTGTCGCCGTGACCTTCCCCGTACGTCACGCGGATCTCGAGCTCCTGCGTGGGATCGACGCCCTCGGGCGCCCCGACGATCGTCGCCCGCGGCACCAGGTCGCGCGTGCATGCCGTGTCGGCGGGCGGATCGACGAGTTCGACCTCGAGCACGTGGCCGTTCAGCACGACCTCACCGGCCATGGGCACGCAGGTCGACGATCCCTCGGTGACGATCCCGATCATGCGGCCGTTGTCGAGCCACGCGGCATCGACCTCGATCTCGGTGCCGGCACCGCCGGACGAGTCGCCCGCGGTCGAGGACGGCGTCGCCGGCGAGCCGGGACCGGCGGTGGACGCGCAGGCGGTCAGGGCCCCGGCGACGAGAAGCACCAGAAACGATCCGGCGAGGGCGGAGGATGAGCGACGTGGCATGCGAGGGCCTTTCGATCCGGGATGCCGTGAGGCCAGGCATCCGTCCCCCCTATGGTGTCGCAACCGGGCCGGAAATCTCAGACCTTCGATAACACCCCGGTCACGATCCTCCCGCTACTGCAGGGCAGAGGTCAGGCGGGCGAGGTTGTCGAGGACGGTGGAGCGCAGCGGCTGCTTCTCCCATTCCTCCAGGGTCAGGTGGCGACTCAGGGAGCGGTACTGGTCCTCGACCACCCGCATCTCGCGCACGAACTCCTCGCCGCGCACGAGCATCGAGATCTCCATGTTCAGACCGAACGAGCGCATGTCCATGTTGCTCGAGCCGATGATCGCGACCTCGTCGTCGATCGTGAGGCTCTTGGTGTGCAGGATGTAGGGCTTCTTGTACATCCAGATCTTCACGCCGGCGCGCAGCAGCGCCTCGTAGTAGCTGCGCTGCGCGTGGTAGACGATCGCCTGGTCGCCCTCCTCCGAGACGAACAGCTCGACGTGGATGCCTCGCTGGCACGCCGTCGTGACCGCGAGCAGCAGCGCCTCATCGGGTACGAAGTAGGGGCTCACCACGATGATCTGCCGCTGTGCGGCATAGAGGAGGGCAGCGAACAGCTTGAGGTTGTTCTCGAACTCGAATCCGGGGCCGGACGGGATGATCTGGCAGTCGAGGTCGCCGGGGCCAGACGTGACGTCGAAGAGGTCGATCTCGTCGGTGAGCACCTCGTCGGTCTCGCTGTACCAGTCGCTCAGGAAGACGGCATTGACGGATGCCACGACCGGGCCTTCGATGCGCGCCATGAGGTCGACCCAGTGCAGGCCGCGCCGGATGTTCTTCTTGAGGTTGTAGGTCGAGTCCGTGATGTTCTGCGAGCCCGTGAAGGCGATGCGCCCGTCGACGACGAGCAGCTTGCGGTGGTTGCGCAGGTCGGGCCGCTGGTACTTGCCCTTGAACGGCTGCACCGGCAGCATCAGGTGCCAGTGGGCGCCCATCGCGTCCAGTCGCTTCAGCGTGCGCCGGTAGAAGGGCTTGCCACGGTTGGCCCAGTGGTCCAGCAGCACCCGCACCGTGACGCCTCGCGCCGCGACCTCTTCGAGCGCGCGGAACATGTTGTCGGTCGAGGCATCCGATTGGAAGATGTAGAACTCGACGTGCACGTAGCGCTCGGCCTCGCGGATCGCGTCGGCCATCGCGTCGAGGCTGTCCTGATAGCCCGGAATGAGGTGGGCGGAGTTGTCGCCCGCGAGCGGCATCGCACCGAGGTTGCGGTTGAGCGTCACCAGCGACGTGAACCAGTCCGGCGCATGCGGGCGGAGCGTTCCGAAGTCGAGCGACTCGCTCGTGTCGTGGATGTACTCGTTGATGCGTTCCTGCTTGCGGCGGCGTTTGCGCGGCAGGCGAGGATTGCCGATCAGCAGGAACAGGAAGACGCCGATGATCGGGATGAAGTAGATCGCGAGCAGCCACGCCATCGCGGCCGTCGGCCGGCGGTTGCGTGGCACGACGATGATCGCCGCGATGCGGATGGCGAGGTCGACGACGAAGACGACAAGAACCCACCACGTCGCATCGATCGTGATGGATATCACCTGACCCCCTCCACGTCCCCGGACTGCGCGGTGCCCCCAGCGTAGTGGGGGTCACGGTCAGAGCTCGGAGGCGGCGGGCGGCAGTCCGCGCTTGGCGCGCTCTTCGGCCTCGATGCGGGCGTACTCGCGCCGCTCGTTGCGATCGGCGCGGATGATGCTGCGAAGGACGAAGAAGAAGATCGCGCTGACGACGACGGTCGGCAGCAGAGTCCACAGCACTGCGAGCCAGTAGTCGTCCATGCCTTCCAGGATACGCCGGGCCCATGGGCGATTCCTCCACAGGGGGCCGCGAAGCGGGCGGGGGTGCGGCATCCATCCACAGGTCTTCCGCCGTGGGTCGCCGCGGCCGAGAGTCGGTCGACATGACGACCACCATCGTGAAAGCGGCGGACGCCGCGCAGTTCCTGTCCTTCGTGCCTCGCATGCTGGGGTACCACCCGACGCGGAGTCTCGTGGTGATCCCGTTCCACGGGTCGCGCACCCTCGGAGCGATGCGGATCGATCTGCCCGATTCGGCGAGCACCGCCGTCGACGCGATCGCCTCGACGGTCATCGGCATGGTCTGCCGCCTCCCCGAGGCCGACGGGCTCGCGACGGTCGCGTACACCGGTGCGAGTTTCGCGGAACATGACGGGATGCCGCACCGCGAGCTCGCCGAAGCGCTTGCCGGCCGCGCCGACGAGTGCGGCCTGCGTGTGGTCGATGCCCTGTGCGTCGCCGCCGATGCGTGGGGTTCGTACCTTGACCCGTCGTGCCCCGACGGGGGACGCCCGCTCGCCGACCTTGCGGCGGTGGCGCCGGAGCTGGCGGAGCTGCCCCCGCCTGTGGGTGACCAGGCATCGGGCGCCGACCTTCCCGCCGTCGACCTCGCCGAACGGGAGCGGGTCGGCCGGGCGCTGACCGCGCTGGAGGCCGCCGTCGCGGTGCTGTGCGGTCCCGACGCCGCCGACGCAGGCCGACGCGGAAGCCCGTTCTCCCCTACCGACACGGATTCTGCCGAAACGGATCCTGCCGACACGGATCCGGACGGCGGCGTGGGCCTTGCCGAAGCCGGGGCCGCCGTGACGGGCGACGGCACGCGCATCGATCCCCGGGCTCTGGAGGCCGTGTGCCTGCTCGACGACCTGCCGGACCTCTTCGAGGACGCGCTGGCCTGGGACCTCGACGCCGTCGATCCGTACCGCGCCGCCGCGCTGGCGTGGTGCCTGTCGCGTCCGTCGCTGCGTGACGTCGCCCTCGTGCAGTGGAGCGGCACCATGGCGCACGGCGACGAGGCCTTCGACGCACAGCTTCGATGGGAGAACGGCGAGGAGTACCCGACCCACCTGGCGATGCGCATGTGGGGTGAGGGCGATCGGCCGGATCCCGGACGTCTGGAGGCGGCACTGCACCTCGTCCGTCGCATCGCCGCGGCCGCGCCCCGCGGGTCGCGCTCCGGGCCCCTGGCGATGTGCGCGTGGCTGTCGTGGGCGCTGGGGCGGTCGACGCACGCCGAGGCGTATGCCACATGGGCCTGCGAGATCGAGCCGGAGCACGGTCTGTCCGAGATCGTGCTGTCGTTCGTGCACGCCGGCCACCTGCCGGACTGGGCCTTCCGCCGGCCCGAGCGTCCGTGAGGCGCTCGGCTCGCCGCCGGGGCTACTTCACCAGCGGGAACAGGATGGTCTCGCGGATGCCGAGCCCCGTGATCGCCATGAGCAGCCGGTCGATGCCCATGCCCATGCCGCCCGTCGGGGGCATGCCGTGCTCGAGCGCCCGCAGGAACTCCTCGTCGATCCGCATCGCCTCGAGGTCACCTCGGGCGGCAAGCTTGGCCTGCTCCACGAAGCGCTCGCGCTGGATCACCGGATCGACGAGCTCCGAGTATCCGGTCGCGAGCTCGAAGCCGCGGGTGTACAGATCCCACTTCTCCACGACGCCCGGGATGCTGCGGTGCTCGCGCACGAGCGGGCTGGTGTCAAGCGGGAAGTCCATCACGAACGTGGGGCGAGTCAGCTCCGCCTTGACGAAGTGCTCCCACAGCTCCTCGACGAGCTTGCCGTGGATCACGTGCGGCGGCTCCTCGACGCCGGCGGACGCTGCGAGCGCGCGGAGCTCGTCGAGGGGCGTCTCGGGCGTGATGGTCCGGCCCGCGGCCTCCGACAGCGACTCGTACATCGAGAGCCGGTCCCATTGCCCGCCGAGGTCGTACTCGGTGCCGTCGGCCCACGTGACGGTGGTCGATCCGGTCACCGCGACAGCGGCGTTCTGGATCAGCTCCTGGGTGAGGTCGGCGATGCCGTTGTAGTCGCTGTATGCCTGGTAGGCCTCGAGCATCGCGAACTCGGGGCTGTGCGTGGAGTCCGCCCCTTCGTTGCGGAAGTTGCGGTTGATCTCGAAGACGCGGTCGATGCCGCCGACCACCGCACGCTTGAGGAACAGCTCCGGCGCGATGCGCAGGTAGAGGTCGGCGTCGAACGCGTTGGAGTTCGTGATGAAGGGACGAGCGGATGCCCCGCCGTGCTGCACCTGCAGCATCGGGGTCTCGACCTCGACGAAGTCGTGAGCGGCGAACGTCTCGCGCAGGCTGGCGTTGACCTTGGCCCGCGCGAGCACGGTCTCGCGGGCACGGTCGCGCACGATCAGGTCGAGGAAGCGGCTGCGAACGCGATTCTCTTCGCTCAGCTCGGTGTGCAAGTTGGGCAGCGGCAGGATCGCCTTCGACGCGATGCGCCAGTCGGCGACCATGATCGACAGCTCGCCGCGGCGGCTGGAGACGACCTCGCCCGACACGAAGACGTGGTCGCCGAGGTCAACGAGCTCCTTCCATGCCTGCAGCGACTCGTCACCCACCGAAGCGAGCGACACCATGGCCTGGATGCGGCTGCCATCCCCCGCCTGCAGCGTGGCGAAGCACAGCTTGCCGGTGTTGCGGCTCGACACGACGCGGCCGGCGACCGCGACGGTCACGCCGGTCTCGGCACCCGCCTCGAGGTCGCCGAAGCGCTCGCGCAGGGCCGGGATCGTGTCGGTGATCGGCAGGCTGACGGGGTAGGCGCCGCCCGCAGCATCCGCCCGCTCCGCGAGGAGCCGCTCACGCTTGGCCAGCCGCACGGCCTTCTGCTCGAAGACGTCCTCTTCGGTCGGCTCGGCAGGTCCCTCGGGGGGCGCGGTCGTGTCGGTCATGGCGTGGGCTCCTCGGAACGCGGACCCCCAAGTCTATCGACGCTCCCGGCGGCGCCTTCCGGAGTGATCGGTCAGCCGACGTAGATCTCGGCGTTGTCGATGAAGCGGTGCCCGCCGACGCTCGCGGCGATGAGTGCGAGCGCGTGCCCGGCGCGGCCCTCGTCGACGGGGAGGAAGGTCGCCGGATCGACGACGCTGAGGTACTCCAGGCGGATGCGCGGCTCGCCCATGAGGGTGGACTGCGCCGCGGCGATGCACGCGTCGACCCCGCGATCGGCGTTCGCCGCGGCCGCGTCCAGCGCGGCCGGCAGCAGCGCCGCGGCGGCCCGATCACCGGCGTCGAGCAGACCGATCCGCGTCGATACCGGCAGGCCGTCGTCGCCGCGCACCGTGTCGGCGGTGACGACCTCGAGGTCGAAGTACAGGTCGCGGATCATGCGGCGCACCAGGAAGATCCGCTGCCGATCACGCTCGCCGTACACCGCGACGTCGGGCTGCACCAGGTGGAACAGCTTGGCCTCGACCGTGAGCAGACCGTCGAAGTAGGACGGCCTGGCGCGCCCCTCGTAGCGCAGCCCGAGGTCGCCGGCGCTGATCCGCGTGGTCGCGGACCCGTCGGGCAGCAGCTCCGACTTGTCGGGCGCGAAGATCACTTCGACGCCCAGCGACTCGAGGAGCGCGGCATCCTCGCGGGGTGTGCGGGGGTAGACCGCGAACTGCGCGGGCGTGGCGAACCGGAGCGGGTTGACGAAGATCGACACCACGATGACATCCGCGACTTCGCGGGCGCGATGGACCAGGTCGATACGGCCGTCGTGCAGCGCCCCGATCGTCGAGATGAGCGCGATGCGGGCCTGCGGTGCCGCTGATCTGACCTCGGCGAGCCGGGAGCGGAGGCCTGCGACGGTGTCGATCATCCGGGCATGCCCGCGGTGGGATCGATGCCCGGCCCCTCGCCCGCCTCTGCGAGGGCGTGATCGATCGTCGTGTGCGCGAGCGCGGTGAGGAACGAGCCGGGGTACGGCACCCCCGCCTCGGCCAGCAGCCGTGTGGCCTGCCTCACGATGGACAGCGAGAAGTCCCGGGCGGTCGCGATTCCTTCCGCGTAGGCGGGACGGGCGTCCTCGGCGATCACGACGGGCTCGCAGCCGAGCTCGACGGCCAGCGCCTGCGCGATGGGCAGCACGGGGCCAGGGGCGGTCACCGCCGCGTACGCGTTGGTCAGCGCGCGCAGATCCATGGACGTGCCGGTGAAGGCGATCGCGGGGTGCACCGCCAGCGGGATCGCGCCGCGCGAGACAGCGGGACTCAGGATGCCGGTGCCGTAGGCGGCATCCGTGTGCATCACCAGCTGCCCCGGCTGCCACGCGCCGACCTCGGCGAGGCCCGAGACGAGGCCGGCGAGTTCGTCGTGCGGCACCGCCACGATGACCAGCTCGCTGCGGCGGGCGACCTCGGTGGCGTCCAGCACCGGCACTCCGGGAAGGATCGCCGCCACGCGGTCGGGGTCGGAGCCGGCGGTCACACCGACCAGGGCGTGGCCGGCGCCGGCCAGCTTGGCAGCGAGGACGGGACCGACGCGGCCGGCCCCGATGACGCCGATCCCGAGTCGTCCTTCGCGTCTCACGCCGAGCCCTCCACGGGCCGTTGGACGGGAGCCGGCGGCTCGGCGGGCGCGGACTCGGCGGGCACCCGCGGGGCGGGCGCAGACCGATCAGGCACGGACGGCTCGGGCTGCGGCACGTCGTCCACCGGAACCGCGTTCACCGGCGCCTCGTCCACCGGCGTCTCGTGCACCGGCGTCTCGTGCACCGGCGTCCGGTCCTCCGAGGCTGCGTCGGCGGGAGCATCCGATTCCTCGGCCCAGCGATGCGTGCGATCCACGAGCGCGGCCTGCACCGTGGCTCGCGTCACGTCGTCGAAGAGCGTGAGCGCGGTGTCGCGGTCGATCGCGGCCAGATACGGGTACACCGGCCCGGTCACCACGTGAGCACGGGCATTCGAGACGCGCGTGAGACGGTCGAGCGGGCCCTGATACAGGCCGAAGCTCTGCAGGCGGGCGAGCGGCAGGATCGCGAGCTTGCGCCACACCATTCCTCGGCGCAGCAGCAGCAGGTCACGGGTCAGGCGGAAGCCGTTCCGTCGGTACGAGAACGGCCGGATCCACCACGCCCGTGACGGGGAGTTGGTGAAGGTGTCGTCCTCGCCCGGCCCCGACATGCCCTCGTGGGCGATGAGCGCCCACTCGTCGTCGGGCACCGACGGCTGCAGCAGCCGCAGGATGCGCTCGACGTCGGCCGCCGTGCCCACCGGCAGCACGGTGGTGAACTGATCGGTCGTCGTGTCGCTCGCGCTGCGCCCCGTCAGGCGGTTGATGCGCACCATCCACCACCCGAACGGGCGCCACAGGATCGGCTGCGTCACCTCGACGGCGTGCACGCGCCCCGGCGGGACGATCTCGGTGACGGTGGTAAGCAGGCCGAACGTGATCCGCACGCCGTCGGGCGTCGGCGCGATCGAGTACCGCAGCGAGCGCACGATCGAGCGGATCCAGTACGCCCCGAAGCCGATGATCCCGGGCACGAACGCGAACAGCAGCCACGTCACGCCCTGCATGGCGCCGATGATCACAGCGACGGTTCCGAGCACGAGGAACACCGTCGACATGCTGATGATGTGGGATGCCACGAGCCGGCCGACAGGGATGTTCACGACGGACTCCGGCACGGCGACCGGGGCCTCCGAGCCCTCGATGAGGCCGGTGAACTCGCGGCCGACCGTCTGACTCAGCGCGGCCACGCGCCCCCCGGACCGGCGGGCGCCCTCCGCCCCTGCGCCCGGGGCAGCAGCATCCGCGAGCCGTCGACCGGACGCGAGACGCAGGATGTCGGTGCGCACCGCCTCCGCGTTCGTCGTCGACAGGTACTCGAGCTTGACGTTCGAGTCCGTGCCGGCGCCCACCACCTCGAGCTTGGCCATGCCGAGCAGTCGCGCGACCATCGGGCGCGTGAGGTTCACTCCCTGCACCCGATCCAGTGGTGCGCGGCGCTGCGTGCGGAACAGGATGCCGCTGCGCACCTCGACGTCGTCGCCCGTGATGCGGAACGTGTGGAACCGCCACGACAGGTAGAACACCGCGACCAGCACGACGAGGACGCCGAGGACCGCGAGCGCCGCGACGACATACAGGTTGTTGACGATTATGAAGTCGATCGGATCGCCGCCGGACACCTCCCAGTCGACGACCTTGTCGCTGACCTCGGGAGCGAGCCACGGCAGGAACACGATCAGCAGGCGGTCGCGCAGGTTGGCGACGACGATGCCGATGATCACGATGAGGAACAGCCCACCGCGCAGCAGCGGCGTCAGCGGATGCAGCCGATGCCACTCGCCGTCGCTCAGCGGGGAACGCACCAGTTCCGCCGGGGGTGGCGGCGGAACCGCGTGGGGAGGAATCGAGGTCATAGGCCCGTGCGCCGGCTCTCGGCGACGCCCACGAGGTGGTCGCGAAGCGTCTCGGCCGTGGTCTGCTCGAGACCCGGGATCACGACGCCGGTCGCTGCAGCGGCGGTGACGAACTTCAGCTGGGCGATGCCGAACCCGCGGTCCAGCGGTCCGTGCGTGATGTCGATGAGCTGCATGCGCCCGTACGGCACCGCCACGAAGCGCTGCCAGAGGATCCCACGACGGAAGACGAGATCGTCCTGACGCAGCTGGTACCCGATCGAACGCGCCTGGCGCGGCAGGATCGCAAGAGTCCACACCAGGATCACCGTCAGCAGCCCACCGGGGATCCACGCCCACCACTGGTGCATGAGCAGCGTCAGCACGAGAGTCGCGGCCACCACCAGCAGCAGGAACGAGCCGTTGGCGATGACCTGCACCCGCACGTACTTGGGCGAGATCTGGTGCCACACACCGCTCTCGAGCACGAGGCGGTTCTCGGACCGCGGCTCGGCCAGGCGCGTGAAGGTCTCGCCCTCGACCGGCAGCGGCGTCTGCTGCAGAGTCTCGTGCGGAGCCGCGTGCGTCGGCGCGCCTGCTTCTGCGGGGGGAACCGCGTCAGGCGTCGCCTCCGGGCTGTTCGTCATCCTGGTCCTTCCGGATCGTGCACAGATGCTCCGCGACGAGTCCGGCGGCGACGAGCAGCGCGCCGCACACGGCCGTCGCGATGACCGTTCCCAACGAGCCTAGCGAGGGCGGGACTGGCCGAGTGGCCAGGAAGATCAGCAGCCCCGCGCCGAGCCCGCCGATCGCCGCGCCCACGATGGTCGAGGCCTTCGCGAGCATCGCCACCCGCACGGCGCGGAACGGGTTGATCGCACCGCTCGCGCCGCTCCGCGTCGCGCGGCGGATCGGGATCGCCAGCGCGACGACGATCAGCCCGAGCACCAGCAGCAGGAGGGGCAGCGTCACCGCCGGAGTGAACGTCGGCCGCCCCATCGAGGTGAGCAGCTGGTCGAGTGCGAACCCGGCGGCGGCGCCGAGCGCCGCCGCGACGAGCAGAACCCCGGCGCCGGTGCGTTTCACTCCGGCTCCCTGAGGCGTGCCAGGGCGGCATCGACACGGCCGACTCCCGGCAGCACCGCGTCCGGATCGACCGCGAGCCAGGGCCCGAGCACGAAATCACGCTCGGCAGCCCGTGGATGGGGGAGCAGCAGGGCGGGGTCGTCGCTGACGACATCGCCGTACGCGATGAGGTCGAGGTCGAGGGTGCGATCCTCCCAGCCGGGCTCGCGCGCGGACCGCCGTTCGCTGCGCACCCGGCCGTGCCGCTGCTCGATGGCGTGGAGGTAACCGAGCAGGACCGACGGTGCCAGGCGGGTGGTCACGATGGCGACCGCGTTGAGGTATGCCGGCGCCGCGGCATCCGGACCCTCCGGCTTGAGCGCCACCGACTCGATCGGCTCCGACACCCGCACCTCGTCGACGAGCGGGAGGCGGGCGAGGTCGCGGATGGCCGCCGTCATCGTCTCGGCCCGGTCACCCAGATTCGCGCCGAGCGCCACGACCGCCTCGACGGCCGGATGCACCTGTCGCTCGAGGTCGCCGTCGAAACCCTGCGCGAGACGGCGGTTCACGGGCGATCCTCTCGTGCGGCGTCTGTTCGCCGCACGCGGCGAACAGTCACGGCCACGTCCGCGAACGGCACTGTGATCGGCGCGGACGGCTTGTGCACCGTCACGGCCACCGCCTGCACGTGCGGCCGCGTGAGCAGGTCGTCGGCGATACGGGAGGCGAGCGTCTCGATGAGGTTCAGCGGCTCGCCCGTCACGATCTCGACGATGCGCTCGGCGACCTCGCCGTAGTGCACGGTGTCGGCGACGTCATCGGTCGCAGCGGCCCGGCTCATGTCGACCGACAGCGTCGTGTCGACGACGAAGTCCTGGCCCTCGCGACGCTCCGTCTCGAAGACCCCGTGGTAGCCGAACGCGCGCACCCCGGTGAGCACGATCTCGTCTGCGCCTTGCACCAGCGCGCCACCCGACAGCCCGGCGTCCGTCAGCCCCGCGTCCGTCAGCCCAGCGTCCGTCAGCCCAGCGTCCATCAGCCCTCCCGGCCCTCGGAGTCGACGCGGCGCGCGCCCGACCAGCGTTCGGCCACGGCAAGAGCATCGCGCGTGGCTGCGACATTGTGGACGCGCACCGCCCACACCCCGGCCTGGGCGGCCAGCACGCTCGTCACCGCGGTCGCCAGATCACGGCGGTCCTCGGTGGCCGCCGCCGGATCGTCGGCGAGCAGGTCGGCGAGGAACCGCTTGCGGCTCGTGCCCAGCAGCACCCGCGGGCCCAGCGCGACGAACCGCTCCAGACCCCGCAGCGTCTCCCAGTTCTGGTCGCCCTGCTTGCCGAACCCGATGCCCGGGTCGACGACGACACGGGAGGGCGGGATGCCGGCGGCCGCGGCCGCGGCGATCCGCGCGCGAAGCTCGGCCACCACCTCGGTCACGACGTCGTCGTAGGCGGCTCGCGCGTACATGTCGGCCGAGTGGCCGCGCCAATGCTGGAGTACGACATCGCCTTCGGTCTCCGCGACAGCGGGAAGCATGTCGGGGTCGGCCATGCCGCCCGACACGTCGTTCACGATCCGGGCGCCGGCTGCGACGGCGGCGACCGCCGTCGCCGCATTCATCGTGTCGATGCTCACGAGCGCCCCCGCCTCGGCGAGAGCCGAGACCACCGGCAGCACCCGCTCCTGCTCGAGCGCAGGGCCGACCCGCTCCGCACCGGGCCGGGTCGATTCGCCGCCGATGTCGAGGATGTGGGCGCCCTGCTCGCGCAGCCGGAGGCCGTGTGCGACCGCGGTGTCGGCATCCGCATACCGTCCGCCATCGCTGAACGAGTCGGGGGTGACGTTCACGACGCCCATGATGAGCGTCATTCGCGCGCCCCCGGATGCGCCGACATCAGCGCGATGAGCTCGGCGCGCGCCACCGGGTCGATGAACTCCCCGCGGGCTGCGATCGTCACGGTCGAGGCATCCGCCTGCTGTCCGCCACGCATGGTGACGCACTCGTGCGATGCGTCGAGCACCACCAGCACACCGCGGGCGTCGAGCGACGCCGCGATCGTGTCGGCGATCTGCTCGCCCAGCCGCTCCTGCACCTGCGGGCGCGACGCGAGGATCTCGACGACCTTCGGCAGCGCCCCGAGTCCGACGACCTGCTCGCCCGGAAGGTACGCGATGTGCGCATGTCCACGGAAGGGCAGCAGGTGATGCTCACAGACCGACCGGAACCGGATGCCGCGCAGCATGACCGCGCCCGACGGCAGCGTGTCGGGGGCCGGGCCCCGCGACACCGAGATGGTACGGGCCAGCGGAGCCGCGGCATCCTCCCCCACTCCCGAGAAGAACTCGGCGTAGGCATCGGCGACGCGGTCAGGGGTCTGCTTCAGCCCGGGGCGTTCGGGATCCTCCCCGATCGCACCGAGCAGTTCGCGCACGAGCGCGGCGATGCGCTCACGGTCGACGGCCACGGGCCGAGCCTACGCGGTCGCGGGCCGCGCCTGCCCGGTCGGGCGACGCTTGGGCGCCTTCTCGGCGACCGGCTGCTCGGCCTCGACGCTCGCGGCCAGCCCCGCCTCTTCGCGACGCGCGGGCACGTCGACCGGCGGCAGAGCCGACGGCGGACGCTGCTCGCTCGAGAGCCACTGCGGACGCGGCGGCAGGCGCTTGACGTCCTTGAAGATCTCGGCGAGCTCGAGGTGGTCGAGCGTCTCCTTCTCGAGCAGCTCGAGCGCGAGCTTGTCGAGGATGTCGCGGTTCGCGTTGATCACCTCGTACGCCTCGTTGTGGGCCTGCTCGATCAGGTCGCGCACCTGCGAGTCGACCCGCTCGGCGACGCGTTCGGAGAAGTCGCGGCCGTGACCCATGTCGCGGCCCATGAACACCTCGCCCGACGACGAGCCGAGCTTGACCGGCCCCACGTCCATGGTCATTCCGTACTCGGTGACCATCTTGCGGGCGATGTTCGTCGCCTTCTCGATGTCGTTGCTGGCACCGGTCGTCGGATCGTGGAACACGATCTCTTCGGCGACGCGACCGCCCATCGCGTACGTCAGCTGGTCCTGCAGCTCGTTGCGGGTGATCGAGTACTTGTCGTCCAAGGGCAGCACCATCGTGTAGCCCAGCGCCTTGCCGCGCGGCAGGATCGTGATCTTGGTGACCGGGTCGGTGTGGTTCATCGCCGCCGCCGCGAGCGCGTGTCCGCCCTCGTGGTACGCCGTGATGAGCTTCTCCTTGTCCTTCATCACGCGGGTGCGGCGCTGCGGACCGGCGATGACGCGGTCGATCGCCTCGTCCAGCGCGCGATTGTCGATCAGCTGCGCGTTCGAGCGGGCCGTGAGCAGCGCGGCTTCGTTCAGGACGTTCGCGAGATCGGCACCGGTGAAACCGGGGGTCTTGCGGGCGACGACCTCCAGGTCGACACCGTCGGCGAGCGGCTTGCCGCGGCCGTGGACCTCGAGGATCTTGGTGCGGCCCTTCAGGTCGGGCGCGTCCACGCCGATCTGACGGTCGAAGCGGCCCGGACGAAGCAGCGCCGGGTCGAGGATGTCGGGACGGTTCGTCGCCGCGATGACGATGACGTTGACCTTGGGGTCGAAGCCGTCCATCTCGACGAGCATCTGGTTCAGGGTCTGCTCGCGCTCGTCGTGACCGCCGCCCATGCCGGCACCGCGGTGGCGGCCGACGGCGTCGATCTCGTCGATGAAGATGATCGCGGGCGAGTTCTCCTTCGCCTGATTGAACAGGTCGCGCACGCGGCTCGCGCCGACACCGACGAACATCTCGACGAAGTCGGAACCCGAGATGGAGTAGAAGGGGACGCCCGCCTCACCCGCGACGGCGCGGGCCAGCAGCGTCTTTCCGGTGCCGGGAGGACCGTACAGCAGCACGCCCTTCGGGATGCGGGCACCGACGGCCTGGAACTTCGAGGGATCCTTCAGGAAGTCCTTGATCTCCTGCATCTCCTCGATGGCCTCGTCCGACCCGGCGACATCGGCGAAGGTGACCTGCGGCATCTCCTTGGTCACGAGCTTCGCGCGGGACTTGCCGAACTGCATGACCTTGCTTCCGCCGCCCTGGGCACTCGAGAGCAGGAACCAGAACAGCAGACCCAGGAGCAGGATCGGCAGCAGCAGCGAGATGAACCCGTCGAACCACGTGGCACGCGGCACGGCGTCGTTGAAGCCGTCCGAGGGATCGGCGGCGTTGATCGCGTCGACGACCTCTTCGGCGCGTGCGGTGACGTAATAGAACTGCACGTCGGTCGCGCCCTCGTAGGCCTCCGACAGCTTCATGTCGACGCGCTGGTCACCGTCGGTGGTGACGACTTCGGTGACGGTGTCGCCGTCGAGGAGCTCCAGGCCTTCCTGCGTCGAGATCTGCTTCGCGCCGTTCAGGCTCGAGATGAGCGAGAACCCCACGATGAGGAAGACCCCGATCAGCAGGACGTAGAAGAGCGGGTTGCGGGTGATCTTCTTGAAGTCCATGGTGCGGGCGCGAGCCCGGTCCCTTTCGTCGACGAACCGTCGCGCCAGCCGGTTCTCGGCCGCCGACGGGTGGAATCAGGGTATCGCGGCGTTCCTAGGGGCTGTCTGTGCATTCGCCCCGGGCGTAATCGTGGGCGAGGGCTGCGGCGGTCGTTGAGCGAGGGAGCGAAGCGACCGAGACGAAACGTCCCGGACCTACGAGTAGACGTGGGGCGCGAGGACGGCGACGTCGCGCAGATTGCGGTAGCGCTCGGCGTAGTCGAGGCCGTAGCCGACGACGAACTCGGTCGGGATGTCGAAGCCCACGTACTTGCAGTGCACCTCGACCTTCGCCGCCTCGGGCTTGCGCAGCAGGGCGAAGACCTCGACGGATGCCGCGCCCCGCGCCGTGAAGTTCTCCACCAGCCAGCTCAGGGTCAGGCCCGAGTCGATGATGTCCTCGACGATCAGGACGTGCTTGCCCATGATGTCGGTGTCGAGGTCCTTGCGGATCTGCACCACACCGCTCGATTTGGTGCCGGCGCCGTACGACGAGACCGCCATCCAGTCCATCGGCGCGGTCACCTGCAGCGCCCGCGAGAAATCGGCCATCACCATGACGGCACCCTTGAGGACCCCTACGAGCAGGAGGTCCTTGCCGGCATAGTCGGCATCCACCCTCGCGGCGATCTCCCCGAGCTTGGCCTGGATCTGCTCCTCGGTGACGAGGACTTCGGTGAGGTCGGTGGAGACGTCGGCCGCGCGCATGGATCGAGTCTAGGCGGATGCGGCGCGCCGCCGAGCCGTCGCGATCGGTCGCTCGGGCAGCCGGCACGCGGCCGTCTGCGACAGCTCGACGCCGTGAGCGAGAGGGCGGTCAGCGGGCGACGAACTCGAGGCGCCCGCCCGACCGGCGGGCACGGCATCCGGGCAGGTCGATCGGGCCCTGGCCCGACCAGTCCGTGACGAGCCTCGCGACCTCGAGCGTCTGCGACCTCGTGAGGCTCTCGTGGAACTCGCTGGCCACGACGTGGCGGATGATGCGATGCCGCAGCGCCGCCGGGTTCGCGGCGAGCGCGGCGACCGACACCGAGATCCCGGCCTCAGCATGCTCGACGATGTCTTCGATCGTCTCGTCGATCATCTCGTCGAACGCCTCCGCGTCTTCACGCAGCTGCGCGGCGGTACGGGCCAACGCCTCGGCGATGCCGGGACCGAGCTCGGCCTCGAGCACCGGCAGCACTCTTTCGCGCACGCGCACGCGCGCGAAACGGGGGTCGGCGTTGTGCGGGTCGTTCCACGGCACCAGTCCCGCGGCCGCGCAGGCGGCACGGGTCGTCGCGCGACGCACTGCGAGCAGCGGGCGCAACAGCGGGATCCCATCGAGCTCGGCCACCTCCGCCATGCCCTGCAGACTCGCGGCGCCGGCACCCCGGGCGAGGCCCAGCAGCACAGTCTCCGCCTGGTCGTCCAGCGTGTGGCCGAGGAGCAGCGCGGCCGCGCCGGCACCGCGGGCGGCATCGTGCAGCGCGCGGTACCGGGCATCGCGCGCGGCCGCCTCGGGACCACCGGCGTCGCCCACGTCGACGCGGACGACGCGCGCATCGAGCCCGAGGGCGCCCGCGCTGCGCGCGGCGGCGGCCGCGGCATCCGCGGACCCTTCTTGAAGGTCGTGGTCGACGGTCACCGACGCGGCTCGCAGGTCGAGCTTCGGCGCCTCGAAGGCCGCCGCCGCGGCGAGGGCGAGCGAGTCGGCGCCGCCCGAGAGCGCCACGATCACCGTCGAGCCGGCCGGAATGCCGCGCAGCACGCCCCGCACCGCGCGCCGCACCTCGGCGACGGCGGGGTCCAGTCCGGGTCGGCGCTCGTCCACCCACCCACGGTAGCGGCCGCGCCGGTTCGCAATTCAGTCTCGACGTCCAAGGCGCGGACCGAGACCCACGTGTTTCGGCGGCGTCGATGCCGAAACACGACGGCGCAGACTGAATTGCGAACCGCGGCGGCCGACTTCGAGCCACCCGCCTCGATGACTAGGCTTGTCGCGGCATCCGCAGTCTTCCGAAGGAGCACCACTATGGGCGCGTACGACGCCGTCATCGAGATCCCGCGCAACAGCAAGATCAAGTACGAGGTCGACCACGGCACCGGCCGCGTCTTCCTCGACCGGATCCTCTTCACGCCGATGGGGTACCCCACCAACTACGGCTTCTTCGAGAACACCCTCGGTGAGGACGGCGACCCGCTCGACGTGCTCGTGCTGCTCGACCACGACCTGGCCCCCGGAATCCTCGCCAAGGTGCGCCCCGTGGGCGTGCTGAAGATGAGCGACGAGGCCGGCGGCGACGACAAGGTGGTCGCCGTGATCGCCAAGGACCCGCGCTGGGCGCACATCCAGGACTTCGCCGACATCCCGGAGTACACCCGCAAGGAGATCGAGCACTTCTTCGAGCACTACAAGGACCTCGAGCCCAACAAGTGGGTCAAGGTCGACGAGTGGGCCGGAGCCGAAGAGGCAGAGCGCCTGGTCTCGGAGGCGTTCGACCGCTTCGCCGAGCACGAGGGTCAGACCAAGACTCAGGGTGAGGGCGTCGCACCCAGCACGATCTGACGCCGGATCAATAACAGAAGCGACCCCCGCTCCCCCTCCGAGCGCCGCTGGCGCGCCGATCGGAGGCTCTGGGTGCGGGGGCCTCGCCGTGGCTCACGGCATCCGCCTTTTGCGTTGTGTGGCGGTCAGACGCTGATGCCGCGAGCGCCCATGAAATCGACGGGGTTGACCGTGCCACCGTTGACGTAGACCTCGAAGTGCAGGTGGCAGCCGAACGAGTTTCCCGTGTTGCCCTCGCTGGCGATGAGCTGCCCCGCGCTGACCCACTGACCGTAGCCGACGAAGATGCCGCCCGGGCGGATGTGCGCGTAACCGGTGCCGACACCGCCGCCGTGGTCGATCTTGATGTAGTTGCCGTAGCCGCCGTTGTAGCCGGCGTATACGACGCGGCCTCCGGCAGCGGCGTAGATGCCCGCGCCGCAGCCAGCGGCGAGATCGACGCCGTAGTGCCACTTGCTCGAGCAGCCGTTCTGTCCACACGTCTGTGATCGGGGCCCGTAACCCGAGCTGTGCCAGCCAGAGGATGGGCGGGCCCAGCCGGAACCGACGACGCCGCCGCCGTTCCCGCCTCCGCCACCGCCACCGCCGCCGCCGCCGCCTCCGGCGTTGGCCGCCTGCTCGCGGGCGATCCGGTCGGCCTCGGCCTTGGCGGCCGCAGCTGCGGCTTCGCGGGCGATGCGTTCCTGCTCCTTGCGGATGCGCTCGCCCTCTTCGTAGGCGGCGACAGTCTTGGCCGTGGTGTCCTGGAGCGCGGCGAGCTGCGCTTCGAGCTGCCCACGGAACGCGTTCTGCTCGTCAAGCGCCTGCTGTGCCTTGAGGGCCGCGTCCTGCGCGGCGACCATCTTCTCTTCGGCGATCTTCTGCAGCCGGTCCCGCTCGGCGCGCTGTTCCTCGGCGAGGGCGCTGAGGCTCTGCGCCGAGTTGCGGGCGGTCACGGCCTGCGCGTAGACGTCCTGGTTGCGCTGGACGAGCTTGTCCATCGTTCCGAGACGCGCGAGCAGGTCGTCGGCCGAGGCGGCGGAGCCGGCGAAGAAGAGCTCGAGCGAGGTGTCGTCGCCGCCGTTGCGGTACAGCTGTGCGGCGACGCGGCCGGCCTTGTTGGCGGCATCCACCGCTGCTGCGGCCTGACCGTCGGCCTGCTCCTGCAGCTGCTCTGCCCGCAGCGCCGCGTCGAAGTACTGCTGCTGCGCGACGTAGAACTCGTCGGCGGCGACCTGTGCCGCCTGCTGCTTGGCAGCGAGGTCGGCTTCCATCGCGGCGATGATGCCCTTGATCTTCGCGACCTCTGCCGCCTTGGCCGCTTCGTTCGCCTTGGCGGCCTCGACTTCGGGCCACGAGGGGTAGTCGGCGGCGAACGCGGGGGCTACGAGGGGGCCACCGAAAGCGCTGACCGCGGCGAGTCCGATGACTCCGAGTCCGAGCGCACTGCGCCGTGTCATCGAGGGCCACAACAGCCGTCGCTCGCGCGGGGACGGTGCGCAGCCGCACTCGTCAGGGGTCTCCAGAGCGGTCTCCACGGCAGCCTGATCGGCGTCCACTCGGTCCTCCCCTCGCACGTCGACTCGTTTCACACTAGCAACATCAGTCACATTCGCAACCGTTACGTCGACGCGCACGACCGCCGCTTCGGGACGGCGTCACCCTGTCAGTGTGGACCTGAGCCGCGCGAGGCACAAGCATGCCACGCCCTCGATTGGCGTAATCGTGGAGGATTGCGTATGCTTGACCCTCGGTGAGTGAGCCCCTGCGGTTCATCCCGGCCCCATCGTTTAGCGGCCTAGGACGCCGCCCTTTCACGGCGGTAGCACGGGTTCGAATCCCGTTGGGGTCACGCCCACAATTCAATAATCATGGCCCTGTAGCGCAGTTGGTTAGCGTGCCGCCCTGTCACGGCGGAGGTCGCGGGTTCAAGTCCCGTCAGGGTCGCTCCACAGCGACGGGCCCTTTTTCGAGAGGGCCTTTCGTTTAGGACGCGGCAAGCACGCCCGATTCGTCGGGAACGGATGCCGTGAGGCTCTGTAGCTCAGTTGGTAGAGCGTTCGACTGAAAATCGAAAGGTCACCGGATCGATGCCGGTCGGAGCCACTGGGACCCTCGTGCGGCTTCTACGCACGGGGGTTTCTTCAATTTTCGCGGAATCACTGGGATCGCGAGACATCTTTTGCCGGAACGTGCCCAGCTTGGCTGGCCGTCCTTCCTGATCACACCGCGACGTGGAGCCCTCGCCGCCCGTTCTGCCCACGGATTGCCCACGAGTGATCCGCGGCAGCGCGATCGAGTGCGATCGAAACGAATGCCGGATCTTCGGGAACGAGGTCGGTTACCCGATGGCGCTGAGTAGCTGTATCGCCGTCGCCTGATCACCTTTGATCGCGACGCCCGTTTCGGCCCAGCCGTCCACGTCGTGCGGTCGATCCGGCGACACGAGAGCCCTGATGCTATCGGGACCGACCAGGATGACGGCTTCGGCGGGCGCTTCGCGCGGAGGCTTGATCTCCATGACATCGTCGCGCACCAGGATGCGGAATCGTTCTTCGCCCACTTCAAGGTCGAGTTCGGCGTCGAGGCCAGGCGCTCGGTCGGGGTCGAACAGGAGTTCCATAGCCAGGGCGATGCCAGCAGGCGTTGTGGTCAGGTCAGTTCGTCGTGAAGGCGATCGAAGTCCCCAGCGGGCGAGCTCGTGCAGCACCGGCCGGAGTTCGTCTCCTCGCTCGGTCAGTTCGTAGACCCAGGACGCGGCCGGCGCAGGAAGGCGCTTGCGTCGGGCGATGCCTGCCTCGACGAGGTGCTGCAGTCGATCTGTCAGCACACTGCTGCTCGCGCCTTCGAGCCGGTGCTGAATATCGGTGAAGCGACGAGGTCCGAACATGAGCTCTCGCACGACAAGAAGGGTCCACCTGTCGCCAACGAGGTCAAGTCCGTGCGCGAGCGCGCAACACTCTCCGTACGAACGGTCACTCATGCAAGGATTCTACACCGCCTACGCAAGCAGGCAGTGTCAGATTCAAATCTTTTGCTGTTGATTTCGAAGGAACTCGCATACCCTCTTCGCCATGACACGCACTTCTGGCGTAGGCCGGCCCTGGCTGGCCTTCTCCGTAGCCGGCACGGCCATTTACCTTACGATCCTCGATTTGTTCATCGTCAATGTGGCCGTCGGATCTATCGGGTCAGAGTTCGGCGTCGACAGCGTCCCGGACTTGTCGTGGGTGTTGACCGTTTACGCGATCTTGTTCGCAGCGGTCCTCATCCCAGCGGGCCGGCTGGGCGATCGTCTTGGCCGTCGACGCATGTTCTCGATAGGACTCGCCGTATTCGTTATCGGCTCGCTTGTCGCGGGCATCGCGCCGACGTACACCTGGGTGCTTACGGGTCGAGCGATTCAGGCCATCGGAGCGGCACTAGCTACCCCGAACTCGTTGGGGGCAGTCCTTCCGATGTTCACCCCGCAGCAACGCGCGACCGTCCTCGGCGTATGGGGCATGATCGCCGCGTCCGGAGCCGCGTCAGGACCGCCGCTTGGCGCGATCCTCGCTCAGGCCGACTGGCGCTTCATCTTCCTCATCAACATCCCCGTGGGCGTGGTGGCGTTGATGGCTATTCCACGATTGATCCCCGAGACGCCGACCGAGCGGAAGACCGCAGCCGACTGGTTCGGTGCCATCATGCTCGGAACAGCGATCGCGGCTCTCACCTACGGGCTGGCCCAGAGCGAAACGTGGGGTTGGGACGTGCGGGTATGGAGCGCCGTAGTGGTGGCGCTTGCTCTGGGAATCGGGGTTGCCATTCGTTCACGCTCACACCCGAATCCAGTAATCGAGCCTGATCTCTTCCGTCGGCGCGGCTTCGGCGCCGCGATGCTGGCGATGGCCGCATTCTGGGGTGCGTTCGCGGCGCTGCTTCTGGCGAGCAGTCTCTACTTCACCGCGGTACGAGGCTTTGGAGTCTTGGAGGCCGGTCTGTTGATGGCGCCAGGACCCGCGGTCTCGGCCGTCGCCGCCGCCGTCGCCGGTCGAATGGCTGGAAGGATCCCGCCCCTCACTCTCGCCCTCGCCGGTACCGTCGGGCTGGTGTTGGGCACCGCACTTCTCGCGCTGTCACTCGGTGAGGCGTCGGGATATGCCGCCACCTTCCTGCCCGGGTCCTTGCTCGCGGGCATCGGCGCCGGCACTGCCATCCCCAATCTGCTGGCGCTCACACTGGTCGGCGTTCCTCCGACCCGACTCTCAACCGGCGTGGCCGTCTACACGGTGTTCCGGCAGGTCGGCTCCGCGGTCGGCATCGCGATGTGGGTCGCCGCGATCGGAACCGTCTCCCTCGGCACTGCGGCATTCCGAGCGGGGTGGTGGGTCATCGCCGGGCTAGCGGGGTTCGCGCTCGTCACCCTCGTCGTCGTCGCGTGGCGAGCGTCACCGGCCCGCGTCAACGACACTCCGTCAACGCCCCCACGCGCCGCGACCGGACTAGCGACTCGAAAGTGAAGATTCCGTCAGAGGAGCACCGGTACGGCGCCGATCGCGGCATCGAACTTTCGGCTTACCAAATTCCTGTCCCGTGTTCTACCAGCCAAGTAATGGAGCAGCATGCTTTCCCCTCACCGTATCGAAGCTCTTGAGAAGCGCACATCTGGGTTCGACTTCCTGATCGGGGAATGGTCCGTCGCCAACCGGCGTCTTCGACGGCCGCTCTCGGGTACCAGCGACTGGTATGAAACCCCCGCCACGGCCCGCTCTTCCACGTTGCACAACGGCGCAATCAGCATTGATGAAATGTGGTATCCAGACCTCGGCTTCGCTGGCGCATCGATTCGCGTCCACGACCCGGCCGCCGACGACTGGACGATCTATTGGGTAAAAAGCCGAACCGGTCATCTTCAACCGCCGGTGCGAGGGGTCTGGGGGCCGGGCAACGTATTCACCGCAACCGGCCCGGACATCTTCGAGGGCACAAGAATCGTCGCCAGATACCGGTGGCACTCGATCTCTGCTCAGGCCGCGACCTGGGAGCAGGCCTTCTCCGTCGACGGCGGCCTGACCTGGGAAACGAATTGGGTCATGACGTGGGCCCGGGTCAGATAGTCCGGGCATCCTATGGCTTCCTGTAGGCACGGCTAACCGTCCAGAGTCGGCGGGTATCCGATCGCGGCGATCAACCATGGATCCTTGAACACTGTCGCCTTCTGAATCTTCTGGTCGGAGACGGTGAGCACGCACAGACCGGACGCGCGGTATTGACGGCTCTCGTCTCGCAAATAGGAGACGGCGGCGGGCTGTCCATTCACCCGGATGGGGAACATGCGCCAATCACCGGGCGCGCCGAGGACGTGTCGCTCCAGATAGGGGAGACACGTGGCGATGCCTTGGAACCAGGTCCGCGAAGGCGGTGCCTCAATACTGAAGTCAGCGTCCGCCAGTTGCCGGATCCCGTCGACGTCAGAGGCCTCAAAGGCCTCGATGTACCGGTCGAGCAGCTGGGTCTCGACGGACATCGAGTCAGTCGCCCCTCGGTGAGGTGCAGCGACGTCGATCCTGCGTCGGGCACGCTGCAGGAGACTCTTGACAGCCGGCACTGTGATCCGCAGGGACCGCGCGACCTCCTCAGCGGGAAAGCCGAGGACCTGTCGCAGGAGGAACACTGCCCGCTGTCGCGGCGGCAGGTGCTGGAGCATCGCGATGACGGCGAGGTGGACAGACTCGCGGTGGATTACCAGATCGGCAGGGTCGGTGCTCTCTGAACCCCGTGTGAGGTCGTCGGGGAGCGGTTGCACCCAGCTTGTGCTGATATCCAGGAGGGAGGCCGAGTCGGGGTCGTCCGTCCGCGCACCGAGTCCCGAAGGCAACACGCGTCGGTGCTTCCCGCGAAGGGCGGTGAGGCACGTGTTGGTTGCGATGCGGTAGAGCCACGTGCTCAGCGAAGAGCGCTGCTCGAACCGGATGATCCCACGACGAGCCCGAAGGTATGTTTCTTGGACCACATCCTCCGCGTCGTGGTAGGAGCCGGTCATCTGATAACAGTGACGTAGGAGGGCTGGCCGAAGGCGGTGGAACTCGGCGTCGAGCAGGTCTTCGGGTGATTCTTCCGCGGGGTGTGCGTTCACGCTCGTCCTTCCTGGCTTGCATGTCTACACCTGCAGACTCTTGGAACGACCGTGAGGAATCGGTCCGTGGCCAGATTCGATGCGATCAGAACGGCGGCTCTGAGTCCCGCCGCCTCGAGCTCCTTACTCGCCGGCGACGGGATCCCGGCTGCAGGAACGTCAGACGAGCATCGGTTTTACCCATGCCGCGAAGCGACCAATGGCGTCATCAGCCTCCGGAGCCCGTCCTGCCGCCATCTGGAAGGTGTGCTGCTGACCCTCAAAGACGTCGATTGTCGCGTGGACTCCGGCCTCCTCGGCTCGCAACGCAAGATTCCTCGCGTCATCGAGGAGCGTCTCATCGCCGCCGACCTGGATGTACATGGGCGGGAGCCCCGCGAGCTCCGCGAAGGCGGGACTGGCCAATGGGTCACGGGGATCGGTGTTTCCGAGGAACATCGCAGCAAGCCCTTTGACGACGTCCCGGTGGAAGTAGGCGTCTCGGCTTGCATTGGCCTCGAAACTCGGGTTGGACACCGTCATGTCGACCCACGGTGAGATGAGGTACGTCGCGGCGGGCATCGCGGCGCCTCGGTCACGGGCCTGAAGCAAAGTTGCGAGAGCGAGCGTCGCGGCGGCCGAATCTGCGCCGATCACAATGTGCTTCGGGTCGAAGCCGCTGTCGAGGAGCCACTGGTATGCCGATGACACGGCAATGAGCTGGGCTGGGTGCTGATGCTCGGGCGTTCGCGGGTACGAGATCACGAGTGCGCGGATCCCTGCCGCTTTGGCGAGATGGCCGACGAGCTTGCGGTGCGTGTACAACGACCCGCCGATGAAGCCTCCGCCGTGGACGTGCAGCAGAACGCGATCGGGATTCGCGTTGTGGGGCTCCACCCACAGAGCGGGCGTGCCGGCGATATCTCGCTCCAAGTAGTCAACCTGACGCGGCTCGGCGGTGAGGTCTCCCCAATGATCGTTCGTCTCTCGTGACTCCTGTCGATCCGGGTTCGGATTGTTCAGTTCGTCCGTCCACACGCGGTACATCGCCGCGACCGCTTCCGACTGCCAGCTAGGCATGGTTCTTGCTCCTTCATAGATTCCTGTTGCTTTCGGCGGCGGTTCGACCGGAAGGAACCCGCCGACACACGTCCGCCTTACTGGTTAGACCTCCTAGACGCCATGAGGAATCGCCCCGCCGCGCCCGGGCCCGAATCGCGTCGAATCGCGCTCTGGCCCGTCCTCCAGCGTTTCGGTTGACGCCCGCATGGCTGGCGCTCCGCGTCGCCCACGCCTCGAGCATCAACCGCGTCGCCAGAAGTGCGAGGTTGCGAGGCACCCCGATCATCGGTTGTTCGGCGGTCGCCAACGCGGGCCGATTCCTTTCCCCGCCTCGAGCGGTCAGATCTTTGACAGCTACTCCTCATCGCGCCCTTGGAGGTCCCGTGCGAAAGCTCTTTCAGTCCGCCCTCATCTCGCTCGACGGCGTCGTGGCGAGCCCGGACTCGTGGGCGATGCAGTATTTCAACGACGAGAGCGGGCAATCGGCGCTCGCGCAACTGGAGCGCTCGGACGGCATGCTGATGGGCCGCAACACGTACTTGGAGCTCACCGCCCGTTGGCACAACGACTCGGGGGTATTCGGAGCCCGCCTGGCCGAGATACCGAAGTACGTCTTCTCTTCCACACTGAGTGAGGCGGCGTGGTCGAACACCACGCTGGTTCGCCGGGACCCGGTGACGGAGGTGACGCGGTTGAAGTACGCAGGCGGTGGGGACCTGACGCTGTATGGCTATGGCCGACTGGCGCAGACGCTTCTGCAGGCGGGATTGGTGGACGAGATGATGCTCTCGATACACCCCGTCGTTGTCGGGGAATCGGCGCCTCGGCTGCAGTCACCGCCGCTGGGCCTGACACTCTCCGGAGTCGCAACCCGCCGAACCGGGGTGGTGGTGGCGATGTATCAGGTCCGGCAGCCGGGCGAATAGATCGTCAGCAACCGCCAACCCCGGGGCCCCGCCCGCAACCGAGTGTCGGGGGTGTCCTGGTCAATTCGCCGCCCGGCTGCGATCGTGGCGGGCGAGGAACTCGAGAACCCTCGGGCGGACCGATCCGGGCAATTGCGGGTGCACGCCGTGTCCGCCACCGGGGACGATCACCGTCTGGACGTCCGCGAGGTGCTCGCGCAGCCGCTCGGCCGCCGCGCCGGGCCGGCTCAGAACCGACTCGCCGCCGAAGACGGCGAGCGTCGGCAGCAGCATCCGCTCCCACTCGGCGTCTGAGAGCAGCCGTGGCCAGCCGACCCCGGGCCGGAACGGCATCGCCGCCTTCGCACAGGCCAGCTCCTCGACGGTCAGGGTGACGCCGGGAGTCAGCCACTCGCTCATCCTCCGCCAGCCCGCGTCAGTGGGTCGCGCCGACAGCCGTGCGAATTTCAGCAGCGCCCCCGTCGACGGGCGCACCACGAACCCGTTCGGTTCGATCAAGGTCAGCGTCCGCAGTCGTGGGCTCCCGTGCAGGGCGATGCGCGCAGCGTGCCATGCGCCGTTCGATTCGCCGAGGAGGTGCACCCCGTCCAGACCGAGCCCGGCGAGCACATCGTCGAACCACTCGCCGAAGTCCGCGTCGGTCAGGAACGGCACCGTCTGGATGCTGCGCCCAGCCGTTCCCATGACATCCACCGCGATCACCTCGCGGTCGCGAGCGAGGTCCTCGATCGCGAAATGCCACGACGAGCCGGTGCCGTTCAGTCCGTGAAGCAAGAGGAGCGGCATCCCTTCGCCCGAACCGGACCGTCGCACGCGAGTGGATCCAAACCGGGTGGGGAGGTCGGCGCGCTCGACCGGAACCGGCCACAGGTGCTCCATCGCGTCGTACGCCCTCAGGTAGTCCTCCCGGGCGCGCTCGTTCGCGAACCGACCGACCGTCGCATTCATCCTGCCCATCGCCGCCACCTCTCGTTGATGGTATGAGCGTACCATCAACGTGATACGCGCGTATCATCTAGACGTGCCCCGTCTCGCCGATCACCAGCAGCGCCGCCGCCAGATCACGGACGCCGCGCGCACTCTCGTCGCGCGCAACGGTCTGCGAGCCGCGACATTCCAGGCTGTCGCCGCAGAGGCCGGCGTGTCGGTCCGGCTCGTGCAGTACTACTTCGGCTCGAAGGAAGACGTGCTGCGCGCCACGCGAGAAGCGGTGGCCGCCGACGCCGGCGAACGGTTCGCCGAGCGCCTCGTCGAACTGGGCGAAGACGCGGCACCACGCGATGTGATTCGCGCGATCGTGACCGAGGTTCTGCCGACCGACGCGCGACGGCGGGAGGATGCCATCGTTCTGGACACTTTCTTCCTCGAGTCGCTCACCGGCGAGCGTGATCCAGGCACTCCGACCAGCGACACTGATGGTGCAGCGCAGTACCTCGTCGACATCGTGAGCCAGACCATCGCGCGATCACGCACGGGATCGCCCGAGCAGGAACACGCGGACATCGACGCCCGCCTGATCGTGGCCGCCGCCGCGGGTCTCGCGCAGACGATGCTGGTCGACGCCGCCATCGCCCGGCGTGCCGACGAGCACATCGACCGCCTGCTCGACCGGATGCTGCCCGAATCGGCGGCGGGCTGAGGTCGGCGTCGTCGAGCCGAAAGGCCACTCGGCGCGCTGACCCGCAGCTTCTGGTCAGAGGGACTCGGCGATGTCCTTGATGGCGGCCAGGCGGCGATCCCATTCGGCGCCGACGGCCTCGAGCCGGCGGGCGGTTCAGCTGGGCCGTCGGGTTTCGACGACCGCTCGGGAGCGCAGTCGGCCGTTCGCCAGCAAATCGAGCGCCTCGCCGGCGCGCGACATGTCGAAACGTTCGACCACGGTGCGCACCTCTCCTTCCGAGGCGAGGCGCAGCACTTCGCGCATGTCCCGGCGTGATCCGAGGAGGGACGCCTTGATGACCTGCTCCTTGTTGAAGGGCAGGCTCTCAATCGAGATCGGCACGCCAGTGACCAGCGTTCCGCCCCACTTCAGAGCGCGCAGAGCCTGCGCGGTCACCTCGTCCGAGGGGGCGAAGGTGACTGCTGCGTCCAGGGAGTCCTCGAGCACGGTGCCCGCGTCGACGGCCGAGGCATCCACCGTCTCGTGCGCGCCGAGCTCTCTGGCGACCGTGAGGTGATCCGCGCCGCGCGCAACTGCGACGACCTCGGCGCCGGTGAGCACCGCGAACTGCAGGGCAAGGTGACCGACCCCGCCCAGCCCGAAGATCCCGACCCGCTGGCCCGGCCCGACGTCGAGCTTCTTCACCGCGCCGTAGCCGGTGATCCCAGGGCAGAACAGCGGCGCCGCCTCGACGAGGTCGAGGTTGTCCGGAACGCGGTACGTATGCGCGGCGGTAGCGAGCATGAACTCCCCGAATCCGCCGTTGACGTGCTCGCCGGTGATGAGCCGCTCATGGCAGAGCTGCTCCCGGCCGCTCGTGCAGAACTCGCACTCCTCGCACGTCCACCACAGCGGCTGAACCCCAACAGGATCGCCGACCGCGAAGCCGTCCACACCCGGGCCGAGAGACACGACGCGACCCGTGACCTCGTGACCGGGCACGATCGGGCTGATCGCGGGCACGCCGCCGTCGACCCAGTCGCCTTCGATCAGGTGGAGGTTCGACCGGCACACGCCGCACGCGGCGACTTCGATGAGGAGCTGGCCGCTGCCGGGCTGCGGCGTATTGGTCTCGCGCCAGACGAGCGGATGCTGCGCCAGGGGCGCGGGGGCGTCCAATTCGTTCGCGTACATGTGCGTCATTCCTCTCGTTCAGTCGGCGATGGGTCGGGCGACGGATGCCTCGCGGAGCGCCGGTTGGACGACCCCGTCTCGGATCAGCCATTCGTCATCGACAGAGAGCGAGCCGGCTCCGGCACTGGCTCGCGCACCGGTCCGAAGATCCTTGACGATGTCCCAGTGCAGTGCGGACTCGTTCACGCCGCCGCATTGGGGATACGCGCGCCCGAGCGCGATGTGCACGGTTCCGAGGATCTTCTCGTCGATCAGCAAGTCGCCCGTCGAGGTCTCGAGGGCGGCGTTGGTGCCGATTCCGAGTTCGCCGACGCGACGCGAGCCGCCGTCGGTGTCGAGCAGCTCGCGCACGAAGGCGAGGCCTTCGGTCGCGGTCTCGCGGACGACCCGGCCGTGCTCGAACGTCAGCTCGAGGTCACGCACCCGCACCCCGGCGAAGTAGAACGTGCCCGGAAAGCGGATGACGCCCCGTACGCCGTCCTCGACGGGCGCGGTGGCGATCTCGCCGTCTGGCCAGTTCGCTTCGCCCGAGAAGGCCACCCACCGGCGTTCGGCGACCGGGAGCTCGAGCCGGCCCCACTCGTCTTCGATCACCACCGAGCGCGCGCCGGCCAGCCGCGCGCAGAGCGCATCCATCCGCTCCGCAGCCTCAGGCCAGTCCGCATCGAACGAAGCGGCCCACTCGGCGACGAGCCGCTCGTACTCCAGACCCGTAGCCTGCGCCCACGTCGGGGTTGGTACGCGCACCAGCGCCCACCGGGTGCCCTGCCATCGAAGGGTCGACACGATGCCGCGGCCGTGTCGCAGCGCCGCGATGCGCGCCGGGGCGATGTCGACCAGCGGCGATGTCATCGCGCGGAACGACACGTGCACATCGGACCACTCCATCGCGGCGACCTCGAGCGGAGGTGCCTGTTCGAGCACCGCAGCGTCGGCCCAGCGCAGCGCGCTCTCGTCGAACCGCTCATCGGTCGCCATGACCTGCGGCACGGCACCACGCCGCCAGCACTCGTCGATGAATGCGGCGACCGCGTCCATCGCAGAACCGTCGGTGAAGAACACCGAGACCTTGTCACCCTGCCTCACACCGACTCCGTCGGCGACGAGAGTCGCGATGCGACTCCACTCGATCGTGCTCGTGGTCATCGTTTCCGCCCCTGTCGAAGGATCATCGTCTCCGCCCATGTTGAAGCGGAGCGATCGCGTTGTAGAGCGTGAGGTAATCGTCGTGGTCAGCGGTCAGCACTGCGCGCGTCGCGGCATCCGGCCCCACCGTCTCGCGCACGTGCACCCACTGGCGCACGTCGCCGGGCTCGCGGACGGCACCGGTGCCCAGCGCGGCCAGGAATGCGTCGCCGAATGCGGCTCCGGGCGAGTCGGCGACGACCTGCTCGAGACCGGTCACCGCCGACACCGTGCCGATGATGAAGGGGTTCCTGGTCGCCCCGCCGATGGCCATGACCCGCTCGATCGGTGCGCCTGCAGCACGGAAGGCCAGGATTGCGGCCGAGATCGAGTGGCCGACACCCTCGAGCATGGCGCGGGCGACGTCGGCCTTGGTGTGCTCGAGTCCCAGGCCCATGAGCACGCCACGGCTCGCCGGGTCTTGGAAGGGCGTGCGCTCGCCCGAGAAATGCGGCAGCGCCAGCAGACCTCGTGCGCCCGGCTCGGACTCGGCCGCGAGCTCGATGAGATGCGCGAAGGTCTGCTCGTCCTGATCGACCGTGACACCCAACAGGTCCGCGATCCAGCGGGTCGCGGTGCCCGCGGTCGATGTGCCGGCCGCGAGCACGTACGTCCCCTCGAACACGAACGGCGCCGACCACAGCCGCGCGTCCACCCGCAGGCGGTCGCCCACGCGGATGAAGTAGCCGCTCGAACCGTACATCGCCATGAGCTCGCCCTCGCCCACCACGCCCGAGGCGACGGCTTCGGCGGGCGAATCGGTGGTTCCGACGATCACGGGAGTCCCCGCAGGGATGCCGGTCTCCGCTGCCGCAGCCGCCGTCACCGTCCCCGCGACATCCGTGCTCCAGGCGATCCGAGGCAAGCGCGCGGCATCCGCCCAGTCCTCGCATCCCGTCGTGTCCCATTCACCCGATGCGACGTCGTAGAGCGGGTGGAAGTAGCCCGCGGTCGCATGGTCGATCGTCACGTCGCCCGTGAGCTTCGCCACCAGCCAGGACTGGCTCGTCATGAACCACCGCGCAGCCCGCCAGACGTCGGGCTCTTCGTCCTTGAGCCACGCGATCTTGGGCCCCGCGGACTGGCTGGTCAGAGCGTTGCCCGCGCGGCGGAACACCTCGTCCGCCCCGATCCGAGCGGTGATCCGATCGATCTGTGCCGTGGCCCTCGTGTCGACTCCGTACAGGATCGCCGGGCGCAACGGCCGCAGATCCGCGTCCGTCGCCACCACGCATGGTCCGATCGCGCTCAGTCCCACCCCGGCGATCTCGCGCCCGCGAGGGTGGGACGTGAGCTCACGCGCGATGCCGGTGACATCCGCCCACCAAACCGTCTCAGGATCCTGTTCGACATGGCCCGGGTTCGGCGTGGCGATGCCGTGGCGCCGTCGCGCGTGCGCGATGACCGTCCCGTCTTGGTCGACCAGCACGCCCTTGCTCTCGTACGTGCCGACGTCGATCCCGAGGAACATCGTCAGCGCACGCTCCTCGCGACGCTCATGAGGTCCTTCACCCGCGCCAGGTCGACATCGTTCTCGAACGCGCCGTCCTTCTTGAAGAAGGTGCCGACGATGCCGGCATCGGCGAACTTCATGCTCTCGGCCAGCGAATCGGGGCGCACCCCGGTGTTGACGAACACCGGGGTCGAGCCGGCGTGCTCCTTCACGATCTTCAGGGTCGACGTGTCGGTCGGAGCGCCGGCGGTCAGACCCGACACGCACAGCCCATCCGGCACGCAGTTGAACACCGTCGAGCGCGTCAGCTGCGCCAGGTCGCGCTCGGCGACATACGCTGCAGCCTCGGGGACGATGTTGAAGAGCAGCCTCACGTCGCCGCCCGACACCGCCTGCCGGTGGCGAGCGGTCTTGCCGACATTCGTGTTCCACAGGCCGAAGTCGCTCGCATACACGCCAGTGAAGATCTCGCGCACGAACGCGGCGCCGGTCGCGACGGCCAGGTCGATCGACCGCACCGCATCCCACAGCACGTTGACGCCGAACGGCACCGCGAGCTCGCTGCGGATCTCGCCGATGACGCGAGCCATGCTGATCGCGGTGATCGGTTCGGTCTCGGTGAGGTACGGCAGGCTGAACTCGTTCGAGATCAGGATGCCGTCGACACCGCCCTCTTGAAGCGCAGTGATCTCGTGCCGAGCGTGGGCGATGATGGCGTCCATCCCGCCTGCCTTGTCGTACGCGGGATCGCCGGGCAGAGCGGGCAGGTGGCACATGCCGATGATCGGCTTGGTCACGGGGAAGACGTCGTCGAGCCAGGTAGTCACAGAGGGGTACCGCCTTTAGGTGTTGCTGGTGATGGGTAGGTCGAGAGAGCCGGTCAGCTCGCGGCGGTTCGCCACGATTCCGCGAACCGCAGCAAGGCGGTCGCGCCGGGATCCGCGATCCCGATGCTGCGCTCCTGCAGCCACGAGGCACGGCCGCGCCGTGACTGCAGATCCTTGGTGCGTTCGACGGCATCGGCCGCCGCCGACACCGAGGCTTCGATCGCCGCGTCGGTGTCGGGCGCGTCCGCGAGCGCATCCGCGACGGCGGCGAGCCCGTCGTAGATCGTCTTGTCACCGAGCTGCGTCTTGCCGCGCTGGGCGATGCTTCCGGCTGCGGCAGCCACGAACGCCTGCGCGTCGGCCACCGTGATGTCGGTCTTGTCAGCCCACACGCGCGACCCCGCAAGGAGTGCGCCGGCCACGAGCGCCGCCATCGTCGAGGGATTCGCATTGGCGAACGCCTTCGCGGTCGCGCGGGCGATGTCGGCGGGCGTCGCATCCACGGGCAGCTGCTCGAGCGCGGCGATCACGGCGCTCGAACCGGCCGAGACCGTGATGCCGAGATCTCCGTCGCCGAGCTTCTGGTCGAGATCGCGCAGTTCATCCGCGGACTCGGGCAGCACAGCGAGACTGCGGCGGATATGTGCGTTCAGGTCGGTCGCATTCATGTCAGTGCTCCTGGAAGAACGGTGAGGTGGCCGGCGCGTCCAGCAGCGCCAGTCGTTCGTCGTTCAGCTCGAGCAGCGAGATCGACGCGCCCGCCATCTCGAGACTGGTGGCGTACTCGCCGATGTAGTTCTTCGCGATCTGGATGCCGCGGGCGGTGAGCAGCTGATGGGTCTTGCGGTAGAGCACATAGAGCTCTTCCAGCGGTGTCGCGCCGAGCCCGTTGACGAGCACCGCGACACGCGCGCCGGAGGGGAGTCCGAGGTCGCCCACCAGGGCCTGGACGAGATGCTCCGCGATCTCGTCGGCCGTCTCGAGGGGCACACGGCGGATGCCGGGTTCGCCGTGGATCCCGATGCCGATCTCCATCTCGCCATCGGGCAGCTCGAAGCTGGGCTTGCCGGTGGTCGGCATGATCGTCGGCGCAAGGCCGATGCCCATGGTCGCGGTGTGCTCCACGATGTCCTCGGCGATCGCAGCCACCTCTTCGAGCGAGTCGCCTCGCTCGGCGGCGGCACCTGCCGCCTTGTAGGCGAACAGGATACCGGCGACGCCGCGGCGGTCGTGCTTGCGCTCCTTCGGCTGACTCGCGACATCGTCGCGTCCCAGCACCGTGCGGGTGGGGATGTCGTCGAGCTCGGCGAGATCGACGGCCAGATCGAAGTTGAAGACATCGCCGCCGTAGTTGCCATAGAGGTAGAGCACTCCGGCGCCGCCGTCGACGGCCCTCGTCGCCGCGAGGATCTGCTCGGAGCTCGGCGAGCTGAAGACGTTGCCGATCGCGACGCCCGAGCACAGCCCCTTGCCCACGTATCCCTTGAAGAGCGGCAGGTGTCCCGAACCGCCGCCTGTGACGATCCCCACCTTGCCCCGCTGGGGGGCGTCGGCGCGCACCAGCACCCGCAGATCGTCGCCCGGTGTCCTGACCAGATCCGGATGCGCCAGCAGGATGCCTTCGACGAACTCGTCGACGAACGACCCCGGGTCGTTGATGATCTTCTTCACTGAGATGCGTCCTTTCCACGGCGCTGTGTGGCGATCGCCACGGTCTCGCTGGATGCGGGAGGTGCTGACCTTCGACGTCTTCGGAAGCTGACCTGGTCGAGGATCATGACCGCGATCAGGAGCACGCCCTGCGCGATCGCGTATTCGTATGCCGACAGGCGCAGCGCGGTGAAGCCGCTCGACACGACCTGCAGCGTGAGTGTCGCCAGCACGACACCGAGCACGGTGGCGAACCCGCCGTTCGGGTTGGTACCGCCGAGCACCGCGATCACGATGGCCAGCAGCACGTAGCTCGAGCCGTAGTCCGCACTGGCCGAAGGGTTGCGCGCCAGGAAGATGAGACCCGCGAGGGAGCCCAGCACACCGCTGACGATGTAGGTCAGCATGAGGGTCGAGCGACTGCTGATGCCCGAGTACCGCGCGGCCACGGGGTTGGCACCCTGCAGCTGGATCTTGCGGCCGATCGGCGTGCGGTCGATCACGATCCCGAGCAGGATCGCCACGACGATCAGGATGAGGAAGAGGATCGGCACGCCGATGACTGTGCTCCTGCCGATGCTCGTGAGAGCAGCGGGCGCCCCTGAGATCGTCACGCCACCCGTCCAGACGAGGGCCAGGCCGTTGAAGAGCTGCATGGTGCCCAGCGTCGTGAGAATGGGGGTGACTCCCACGACGCTGATGAGGATGCCGTTCACGGCACCGAGCAGGGCGCCCATGGCGATGCCGGCCAGGATGATGAGCGGCGACATGGCATCGGCCGTCTCGGGCCCGGCCCCCACCGAGATCGCGGTGTACAGCGACGAGACCGTGATCGCCGACACGTTCGCGATCGCGACCACCGACAGATCGATTCCGCCAGTGAGCATCGCGATCATCATCGCCAGCGAGATCAACCCGATCTCGGGTGCGCCGACGCCGATGTTCTGCAGGTTGACGGGGTTCAGGAACACTCTCGGGTTGAGCACCGCGAACAGGGCGAACGTGAGGACGAGCAGCAGCACCATCCGCCCTGCGCCGCGGGGCACCTGCACGCGCGAGATGAGCGAGCCGAAGTTGCTGTCGAGCTTCCGGTTCGCGTCGCGCAAGCCGTTCGAACGGAGGTCGCTCATGCCCGGCTCACCTCCTCTTCGAGAAGAACGGGTCTGCGCCGTGTGCGCATGGCAGCGATCGCCTGGATGCTCACGCCGACGATCAGCAGCACTCCCACCGCCGCGCGCTGCCACGTGCTGGGCACGCCGATCAGCACGAGGTTGTTGTTGATGAGCTGCACGAGCAGGACGCCGAGGACCGTGCCGAGCACCGAGCCGCGGCCGCCGAAGATGGACGCACCGCCCAGCACGACGGCGGCGATGATGTCGAGCTCGGTTCCGACCAGCGACTGCGGGTTGGCGTTCTTGCCCAGGATGACTGAGATCATCCCGCCGAAGGCGGCGAGGGCTCCCACCAGCACGTAGAGCAGCACCTGTGTGCGCACGACCTTGATGCCGACTCGTCGCGCCGCCTCGATGTCGCCGCCGATGGCGAAGATGCTCCGCCCGAAAGTCGTGTATTTGAGCATCCACCACACGAGGATCGCCACGACCACGACCGGGATCAGCATGCCGTGGAGGTAGCCGGCGCCGGGGATGTCGACGAGGTGCGTGTCTCCGGCATCCGTCACACTCGCCGGAAGCTTGGCCGCCGAGATGTAGGCCGAGCCGATGTACGTCAGCAGGATGCCCTTGATGATCCCCTGGGTGCCGAGTGTCACGATCAGCGTGGGCAGCCGGAACCGGGCGATCACGATGCCGTTGACCAGGCCCCACAGCGCCCCGATGACGATGGCGACGGCGAAGACCCCGACCAGCGTGGGATCGAAGCCGGCCTGCGTCGACCACTGCACGGTGGTGTAGGCGGCGAAGATCGCGATCGCAGGGAACGACACATCGATGCCGCCCGAGATCATGACGATCAGCACGCCCAGCGCGAAGATCAACGGCACCAGCGAGCTGCGGACGAGGCCGAAGAAGGTGCCAGGTGTGAAGAACGCGGGGCTCGCGATCGACATGGCGATCACCACGACAAGGATCACCGCCACGAGCACGCCCTCGTTATTCGGGCCACGGAGACGAAGCAGGTCCATCAGGCGGTCATCCTCTCCTGAATGCGATCCACGTCGATCTCGTCGCCGGCGAGCTCGGCGACCAGGCGACCCGCGCGCACGATCAGCACGCGGTGGCAGCTCGAGACGAGCTCGGGGATGTCGTCCGAGATCACCACGATCCCCATCCCGTTCGCGGCCTGTTCGCGGAGGATCGCGAAGATCTCCTCCTTCGATCCGATGTCCACGCCCACGGTGGGGCCGTTCAGCATCAGAATCGACGGCTTGCGGTCGAGCCACTTCGCGATCACGACGCGCTGCGCGTTGCCGCCCGACAGGCTGCGCACGGGCGCGAGCACGTTCGGCGCCTTGATCCGGAGCCTCCGGAACAGGTCGGCCATCGACCGGCCGATGCGCTTGCGATCGAGAAGGAGGGCCCTGCCGCGGTAGGAGTCGAGGGAAGCCGCGACCATGTTGTCGGCGATCGACTTCTCCAGGAACAGCCCCTGCGTGAGGCGGTCTTCGGGCACGTAGCCGATCCCCGCCTTGACGGCATCGTTGATCGAACGGATGCTGCGGGCCCGGCCGTCGATCGTGACAGTCCCGGTGTCAGCCGGCGCGACGCCGAAGATCGCCTCCGCGATCTCGCTGCGACCAGAGCCCAGCAGGCCGGTGATGCCGAGGATCTCGCCCGCCCGCACCGTGAAGCTGACGTCGGCGAACGCTCCCTTGCGACCGAGCCCGTCGACTGCCAGCAGCGGCGCACGACCTTCAGGCAGATCGTCGACGAGGCGCTCCTCGCTGACCTCCCGACCCGTCATCGCCTTCGCGATGCGCCTGCCGGTGTATTCGGACGCCGGGCCCGACTCGACGACCTCGCCGTTGCGGAGCACCGTGACATGTTGCGAGATGCGCAGCACCTCGTCGAGCTTGTGACTGACGAACACGATCGAGACGCCGCGGTCCTGCAGTCGGCGCACGATGGCGAACAGGCGCTCCACCTCGGAATGCGTCAGCGCGGTCGTCGGTTCGTCCATGATCAGCACGCGTGCCTCACCCACGAGCGCGCGGCAGATGGCGATGAGCTGCCGGTCGGCCACCGAGAGCTGCTCGACGTCGGCGTCGAGGTCGATGTTCAGGCCGAGTTCGCCGACGATGCGCTCCGCGGCTGCGCGGATCCGGCGCCGCGACGAGAGCTTGCGGCGATCGGCGAGCTCGCTGAGCATGGCGATGTTCTCGGCAGCGGTGAGGTTGGGGAACAGGGAGAAATCCTGATAGATCACCTGGATGCCGGCGCGGATCGCGCCGGTGGGCGTGGTGTGGGCGAGCGTCTCGCCGTCGATGACGATCTCGCCCGAGTCGGGTCGTTCGACACCGCTGATGATCTTGATGAGAGTGGACTTGCCGCTGCCGTTCTCGCCCGCGAGGCAATGGACCTCACCGGGATCGAGTGTGAGCGACACGCCGCCGAGCGCGCGCACACCGCCGTAGGTCTTGACGATGTCACGCACTTCGAGGACCGTCTGCGCAGGACTCATGAGTGTGCGAGCTCCTTCGAGCCGCCGTGCGGGAGCGCACCGTTGCCGGTGCCCTCCCGCACGGTCGACGAGCTGGTGAATCGGATCAGAAGTCGTACTCGTCGACGTTCGAGGCATCCACGACGACACCGGCGTCACCGGCGAAGACGTTGTCGTAGCCCTCGAGCTTCACGAGCGACTCGTAGCCGGGAATCCCCAGGTCGGTGCCCTCCTCGATCGTGCCGCCGTCGGCAAGGATCTGCGCGATGGCCAGCTGGGCCTTGCCGGCCAGCGCCGGGTCCCAGAAGAAGATCTTGTCGACGGCGCCCGATTCGAGGTAGCTCGCCGAGACTGACGGGATCGACGTGCCCATGACGCAGACGCTGTCGGTCTTGCCGGCCTCTTCCACGGCGCGCGCGATGCCCACGACGTCGGTTCCGGCCGAACCCTGGAAGCCCTTGATGTCGGGGTACTTCGCGAGGAGCTCCTTGGCCTTGTTGTACGCGACCTCCTCGTCCTCTTCGGATTCGATCGGGTCTTCGAGCCGGGTCATCTCGGGGAAGTTGGCCTCCTGGTTCTCCAGAGCGCCTTCCACCCACTCGCTGTGCGAGCCGTTGGTCAGGCGGCCGACGAACTGCACGTAGCCGCCTTCCTCTGCCATGCACTCGGCGAGGTTGTCCATGATCTGCGAACCGTACGCCTTGTTCTCGAACGCCTCGATGTCGATATCGACGTTCTCGATGCCGGCGCCTTCGTGCGAGACGACGATGATGCCCTCGTCGCGTGCTTCGCCGAGGACCGTCGCCAGACCCGCCACGTCGTTGGGGACGACGGTGATCGCCACGGGGTTCTGGGCGATCAGGTTCTGGATGATCTCGACCTGGCCCTCGTTCGTGGCCTGGGCGGGTCCCTCCTGGCGAGCGTCGACGCCGGTCTCTTCGGCCCACTCGTCGACGCCGACCTCCATGCGGTCGAACCAGCCGATGCCGGTGGCCTTGACGACCGTGACGTACGCGCCCTCAGCGCTGGCGCCGCCGTCGGTTCCGGCATCGGTCGCGCCGCCTCCGGCGGTGGTTCCGCAGCCAGCGAGAGCGAACACTGCCGCTCCCGCGAGCAGGGCGATTGCAGGACTCTTTCGCTTCATACTCACTCCTTCGTGGTCGGGGTCGCTTTGCAGCTGTGCGCGTTTGCGACGATCCGTCGCACGATGTTACCCATCGATCTGCGTGATGTCAATCGTTACTGCGCAGATTCTGCGCGATATGCGCGCGTATCTGCGCACTATCGCGCGCTGTGAGCGATATAGTCGATCGGATTACCCCGTGAAAGGAGACCCGCCGCGATGTCGCGACAAGCTCAGATCGTTGAGCTGCTCCTGGAGCGAGGCTTCCAGTCGGTCACCGAGCTCGCAGATGCTTTCAACGTCACGCCGTCCACCGTCCGGCGTGACCTCGAAAGGCTCGAAGCGCGCGATCTCGTGCAGCGCACGCACGGCGGCGCGTTGCCCATACGACAGACCGACGCGCCATTCGACCTGAAGGAGACGCTCCACCGCCGAGAGAAGGTCGCCATCGGCAAGGCGATGGCCGACCGGATCCTCGACGGCCAGACCGTACTGCTCGATAGCGGCACGACCACGTTGGAGGTGGCTCGCCACCTCACGCGTGCCCGCGTCACAGTCGTCACGAACGACCTGCAGATCGGGATGGAGATCGCCGAGCGGCAGAACGCGAGCCTGGTCTTCATCGGCGGCGAGCTGCTGCCCAACGACGTGTCGATGTGGGGACCGACGTCGGTGCAGCAGCTGCAGAACCTGCGCGTCAATGTCGCCATCATCGGCTGCGACACCGTCGTCGAAGACGGGCTCTACAGCACCTCGAGCTACGAGATCGAGCTCAAGCGCACGATGATGTCGATCGCGAGTGAGGCATTCTTCGTCGCCGACAGCTCGAAGTTCGGCCGCGAGGCGTTGTTCAAGGTCTTCGACCTCGACCCGTTCACGGCGGGCATCACCGATTCGCGACTCGATCCCATGCGAGCCTCGGCTTTTCCCGTGCCGCTCATCCGCGCCGCGGTCTGATGGATCGGGCCGGACGCGCAGACGAGATGCGTCCACGCAGCGCGCTGAGCCGCGGCATCCGTTCCCCTCAGAGGGACTCGGCGATGTCCTTGATGGCGGCCAGGCGGCGATCCCATTCGGCGCCGACGGCCTCGAGCCGGCGGGCGATGGACGACAGCTGCGCGCCGACGACGCGATAGCGCACCTCGCGGCCCACGCGCACCGGCTCGACGAGACCGACCTCCTGCAGCACCGTGAGGTGCTTGGCGATCGCCTGGCGCGACACCGGCAAGCGCCCGGCGAGGGCGGATGCCGAGGCATCCGTCTCGCCGAGCGCCTGGAGGATTCTCCACCGCGTGTCGTCGCCGAGGGCGGCGAACACGGGAACCAGGGTCCCAGTCACGGTCACCCCGCTTCGTTCTCGAACAGCGCCGCGAGCTTGTCGAGCTCGCCATTCCAGCCCTTGCCGTGCTCGGCGAGGTTGAACGCGGGGTCGGAGGTGCGCTCGAAGCCGGTCTCGACGACCGTGAGCTCGGTGCCCTCGTCGGTCGCGACCAGGGTGAAGGTGAACACCGTCGAAGTGGCGTCGTCGAGCTCGGCCGACATGGTGCCGCTGGCGTCGTCGTTGCCCCAGCGGTACGAGATCGAGCGCGGCTCGTCGACCGTCTCGACGCGGATCGGGATGCGGGGGCCGTCGGTCCACGACAGCGTGCCGGCGGCCCCGGCGCCCGTGCCGTCGAGTTCGAGGCGTCCGAACCAGCGCGAGACATGCTCGGGCTCGGCGACCGCGGACCACACCTTGTCGACGGGCGCGGCGATCATGATCGTCCGCGTCACCGTGAAGGCGCTGTCGTCGACGATCGAAGGGGAGTTGATGGTCATGCTCATGATGGTGCTCCTTTCGAGGAATTAATGCAACTTCAGCGTTGCATGTCCCCTCTTCAAGTGCAACTCACCTGTTGCATTCGCCCAGCCGCTTGCGCGGCGCGCTCAGTTTATGGCTATTGTTTCTCGATAACTACTTACCGTTTATCGATAGGCAGGCCATGCAGCGCACCACGATCATCCTCCTGAAGATCCTCATCGCCGCCCTGCTGGCACTGCTGCTGGCATGCCAGATCTTCGTGGTGCCGGCAGTGGCGGCCCAGTCCGCCGTGCGGTACTCCGAGATCGCGTATTTCGAGATCCCCGGCACGGTCGTCGGCATCCTCTTCCTGCTGTGCGTGCAAGTCGTGCTGGTGTGCGTGTGGCGGCTGCTCTCGCTCGTGCGCGAAGACAGCATCTTCAGCGAGAGCGCGTTCCCCGACGTCGACGTCAGTCTCGGCGCTGTCGCCTTCGCCACCGTCCTCGTGCTCATCGCTCTCGTCGCTCTGAGTCTCACCGGGTTCATGACGCCCTCGATCACGCTGCTGCTTCTGCTCGGAGTGGTGGTCGGTGCCGGCCTCTCACTGCTGATCGTCGTGCTGCGCGGCCTGCTGCGAAAGGCCTCGCAGCTCGAGCACGACCTCTCGGAGGTGGTCTGATGCCGATCATCATCAACCTCGACGTCGAGCTGGCGAAGAAGAAGATGTCGGTCTCGGAGTTCGCCGCGGCCATCGACATCACCCCCGCCAACGTCTCGGTGCTCAAGAACGGGCGCGCGAAGGCCGTCCGCTTCACGACTCTCGACGCGATCTGCCGCGTGCTGGAATGTCAGCCCGGCGACATCCTGGAGTGGGTGCCCGACGATCACCCGGCAGCGCTGGCGGCGAAGGGCGCAGAGGAGTGAGCACCGAGGCGCCGTCGCGCCGGATCCCCGACTGGAGCGCGAACGCGATCGCGAAGCTCGCCGACACCGTCGGCTGCCCGGTGTGCGAGCGCGGCGTCGTCGACGGACAGCGCTGCCGCCGGTGCGGCGCGGACTTCCGTGAGCTCGGCGCCGAGCTCTGGCAGGCGTCCCGGACTGCGGCCGAGGCGCTGTACGCCCGCCAGGCGGTGCTCGACAGGGTGCCGTCGGTCTGGGCCGCCACGCCGCGCGAATCCGTCACGACCGCCGCAGGAGCGACGGCCTCGGCATCCGGCCCGCGCCCCGTCCCCCTCACGGCAAGCGCGCCGGCCTCGTCCGCCACGGTCCAGTCCGTGCTCGCAGTCGCCGGCGCAGGTCTCGTGGCGATCGCCGCGGGCGTGTTCACGTTCTTCAACCCCGACCTCACCGACGCGCTCGCACGGGCCCTCATCGTCGGCGGAATCGCCACGATGTTCGCCGTGGGCGCCGTGCTGCTCGCCCGCCGGGGCCTGCGGTTCTCGGCCGAGTCGGTCGGGGCGCTGGGCGTCGTCTTCGCGGCGCTCACCGTGACATCGGCCGTCCCGCTGCTTCCGCCCGGCTGGAACGGCTGGGTGCTCTCGGCCCTGTCGACTCTTATGACCGGCAGCGTCCTGGCCACCGTGGGCCTGCGCGTCGGGATCCGCGTGTGGGTGTGGTGCGGAACGATCGCGCTGTCCTTCGCCCCGCTGATGCTCGCGCTCGGGGCAACCAGTGCGCCTGCGACGATCGCGGGATGCCTCGCGTCGGCCGCCGCCGCGAGTGCGCTGGTCGCCGCGACCGGACGCGTGCGCGTCGGCGACGACGGCCGCCTCACCGTCGAGCGCGCCTCGCTCACCGTGGCGCAGTTCCTCTTCGTCGGCGCCGCCCTCGCGAACGCCGCGGCGCTCACGAGCACCGGCGGCGGAGCCGGGTGGCCGGGTGCGATGGCCGGTCCAACAGCGGATCCGGCGTATGTCGTGGTCGCGACGCTGCTGGCGACCGCCGTCGTCGCGGCGTTCTCGGCCGGTCATCCCGCCGGCGGCCTGTGGTCCTTCGTCGCGGGCGGTGCGACGGTGCTCGCCGCGACCGCCGTGCCGTGGACGGCCACCGCCACACTGAGATTCGAGGGTTGGTTCGCGGTCTTTCCCACGGCCGCCGGCATCGGACTGCTCGCGGTCGGCGCCCTGAGGCCGTTGCATCGCCTGGTGCGGCCGGGGCCGCTGTTCGGCGGCGCGGTCACCGTGGTGGGCGCCGTCGCGGCGATCCCGACCGCGACGGCTCTGCTCTCGCTGGCTGCCCTCGCGATGGGCCGAACCGACGGCGGGACTCTGCTGCTCGACGACACGGCGGTCGCTCTCACGATGGGCCTCGCGGTGCTCGCGCTCTCGCTCGGCGGGTTCGCCGCCCTCACGGCGGCACCGCGCGCGGACCGCCCGTCGCACGAACCGATGGCCTCCGCCGCAGCAGGGGCGACAGCATCCGTCCCCGCTCTTTCCGCTGCCGACGCCGGCCCGGCGTCGGTGACCGTCCCCGCCGAACCCCTCGGCACGCGATGGCTCGGCTACCTCGGCGGGTGGTACGGCGTTCTCGCGTTCCTCACCGTGCTGTGCCTGCCGGGTCTCGAGGTGTGGGCGCGCATCGCCATCGCCCTCGGGGCGGCTCTCGTCGTCAGCGCGGTCCTCGCCACGCGACTGCAAAGGGCGTCGGCGGCGGTCCGCATGCCTCTCATGGCCGGGGCGCACGTCGCGGTCGCGCTCGCCGGCGTGCTGTCGTGGGCGGATGCCGCCCTCACGGTGCCGGCGGGCGTGGCGGTCGTCGCGAGCATCGGCGTGCTCGCGGTGACGGTGCCACGGGGCGGCCGGTTCGTCCACGTCGGGGTGGCGTTCGCCTACGGGCTCGTCGTCTTCGCGACCGCGCTCGCGCGCACCGCGCTCGACCCCATCGCGGTGCTGTGCCTCACGACGTGCGCGGCCGGACTCGTCGCGATCGCGGCCACCTTCGCGCGGCGCGTGCCGCCACGCGAATGGCACGCCGTGCTCGTGGTGACCGCCGTGCCGTTCGCGATCGGCGTGGCGCAGGTGGTCTTCGAGCGGAGCGGCTGGACGGCACTTTCGACGACCGTGATCTTCCTCCTCGCCCTCACCCTCGCAACGACTCGGCGTGCGGGCCTCGGGCTCGTCGTGCGCACCGTCGCCGCCGGCATCCTCGTGCCGGCGCTGTCGGTCGTGGTGGTGTGCCTCGGGGCGCAGCTGCTCGCCACGAGCGGCTCCCCCGTGGTGCTCCCGGTGATCGCGCTCATCGTGGCCGCCGTGCTGGGCGCGGGCGCCCTGGTCCGCTCGGAACTGGAGCGGCGGGTCGCACGACGGCAGGCCCGCGCCGCTGGGCTCGCGATCGAGGCATCCGCTCTGGTGACGGCGGCGATCGCCGTCGCGCTGTCACTCACGCGCGAGGCCGCGGGGCTGTCCACCACCGTCGTCGTGCTCGTGGTCCTCGCGATCGGCTTCGGCGCGAGCGCCCTCTTCGCAGGTCGGCGCTACGGCTGGTGGCTCGCCGGCGCCGCCGCGACCGGTGCACTCTGGTGCGTGTGGGGGCTCACGTCGGTGACGGGACTCGAGCCGTACCTGCTGCCTCCTGCTCTCGGTGCGGCGCTCGTCGGCGTGGTGCTCACTGCGCGTGGACGCCCGGCGAGAGGACTCTATGCCGTGGGCCTGGCGCCGGCGGTCGTGCCGACGCTGGTGCTGCTCGCGGTGGCGGGCAGCGGTCAGCTGGGAACGAATGCGCCCGATGCTCCGGATGCCGCGGCCCGCGCCCTCGTGCTGGTCGCCGTCGCGTGGGTCCTGGTCGGCGCCGCCGGCTGGGTCGGCCGAGGCTCGTCCACGACGCTGCGGCGGCTGCGCGCGCTGCGCGCTCCCACGCTGGCGGTCGCGATCGTCGCGGCGGCGGCGAGCGCGGTGCAAGGCGTCCGCTGGGGACTCGGCGCCGACCCGGCACCGGCCGAGACCGTGCCGCTGATCGTGACGAGCCTGGCGTTCGGGCTGGTCGGCGCGGGCGCCGCAGCGGCAGCGGCACGCGGGCTGCGCGCGCGGGCGCCGGAGAAGTCGGTGCTCGCTCGCACCCGCTGGCTGGGTGCACCGTCGGTCCTGATCCTCAGCGTCGCGGCGTGGCCCTCGATCACCCGGGACTGGTTCACGATCTGGACCATGTGGGGGTTTCTGCTGGCCCTGCTGAGCGTCATGGTGCTCGTCGCCGTGCGGGGGCTGCGGCATCCCACCGCCCTTCCTCCGGTGTGGTTCCTGTTCGCGGTCTCGTTCATCACGGCGGTCGTGGCGTGGAGTCCTCGCGACCTCCGCGTGGAATGGTTCTCGCTGCCGCTCGGGTTCTTCCTGCTCGTCGCCGGCGCGGTCGCGACGCGCGTTCCGTCGCAGACCGACCCTGCCCCGACAGCGCCGCCGTCCCGGCTGACCGACTGGCCCGCGGGCTGGCGCGGATCGTGGGCCCTCCTCGCGCCGGGGCTGGTCGTCATGCTGAGCGCCTCGGTCGCGGCGACGTACACCGACCCGCGCACGTGGCGGGCGATCCTGGTCATGGCGATCGCGCTGGTGGCGATCCTGGTGGGCGCCAGCCGGCGGCTCGCGGCGCCGTTCGTGCTGGGCATCGTGGTGCTGCCGGTCGAGAACGTGCTGGCGTTCGCGGTGCAGATCGGCCGCGGCATCGAGGCCATGCCGTGGTGGATCACGCTGTCGGTGGTCGGCGCCGTGCTGCTCATCATCGCCGTCGGCTACGAACGTCGCACCGGCGATGACGCCGGCCTCGCGGCGCGTCTGCGCGACCTGTCGTAGCCGCCGGCCGAGGCTCAGGCCTCGAGTGTCACGTCGACCTGGATCTCGCTCGCGAGCCGCTCGAGCTCGCCGGTGAGTTCGGTGAGGTCGACGGATGCCGGGACCCGGGCGTGCACCGTCGCCTCGAACAGGCGCCCGCCGTACATGGCTGCATCCCGTGTCTGCGTGCTCATGCGGTCGATGCTGACGCCGTGATTGCCGAGCACGGCCGAGATCTCACGCACGATGCCGGGGTGGTCGTTGCCGATGACCTGCAGCGTGAGTGGACGGGGACGGGATGCGGCGGGGTCACCGGCGGGCTCGTCGCCCGGCGCCGCCGCACCCGGGTGGATCGTCACCTCGAGGAGGCCGTCCAGCACCGACAGCGCGGCGCGCAGCTCATCGGCGCGCTCGGGGGCGACCGAGACCTCGACGATGCCGGCGAACGCGCCCGCGAGTTCGGCGAGCTGGCTGTTCTCCCAGTTGCCGCCGTGATTGCCGACGATGTCGGCCACAGCCGCGACGAGCCCGGCTCGGTCGTCGCCGACGAGGGTGAGCACAAGGGTCGTCATGGGGGCCAGCGTACGCGAGCCTCGCGGTCAGCCCGAGAGCTCGGCGAGCATGCTCGACATGCGGGCGATCTCGATGCGCTGGTCGGAGTCGAAGTGGCCCGCGAGCTGCGCGAGATCGGGCTCCGCCCCGTCCACGCTGCCGTACAGCTCGGCGATCATGACGAGCGCGCCCTCGTGGTGACGGATCATCGACTGCAGGAACAGCGCGTCGAACGCCTCGCCCTCCGCGGCTTCGAGCGCGGCCAGCTCGTCCTCGGTGAGCATGCCCGGCATGAGAGTGTGCGCGTGCGGCGCATCCGGATCCCGCACCGGCTCGCCGCGCTGCTGCAGCCAGGACTCGAGCTGGCCCATCTCGTCCTGCTGGCTGACCTGCATGCGCTCCGCAAGGAGACGGATGCCGTCGCTCGAGGCGCGCTCGTCGACGAAGCCGGTCATGACGAGGGCCTGGGCGTGATGGTGCAGCATGTCGCGCACGAAGGCGACGTCGGTGTCGGTGTGCGGCGCCGAAGTGATCTCGAGCTGCTCCTCGGGCGACATCGTGCGGTTGTCCTCGCCTGGTGCGCCCAGCTGCACGACGGGCGCCGTGGAGGTCGGCCGCGGGGGCTGCTCGGTGGCCGTGCATCCGGCGAGCGCCAGCGCGGCGACGAGCACAACGCTCAGCCGGCGGACCACAGCGACCACAGAACGCACCTCCGACGCCGTTGGCGGGTACTGATGTGCCCGGGCATCCGATCCTAGCCACGGACCCCTCCGACCCGATAGATTCGCGACCATCGGCCTCCTGCCCCTTTGCAGATGAAGGGGCCCGCGCCCCCGCACGAAGTCGTGCGCCGTCGCCCCACGGGAGGCTCCGGATCCACGCAGTGAGAGGGGCACGTTCGATGAAGATCACCCGTCCATCCCCGCGGTGGCGCCGACGCACGCTCGCCGGAGCAGCAGCATTCCTGCTCGGCGCGTCGTTGCTGACGGCCGCCGCCGCCTCGGCCGAGGACGACCCCCGCGTCGGCCTCGACCCCGGCTACCTCGACGCCGAGATCGCCGCGAGCAACATCGAGCTGCTCTCGAGCACGCCTCGTGTCGCGCCGTTCGACGCGAACCCGGGCAACTTCGGTTTCGTCAACTCCGACCTCGCCTTCACCGGCGACCACGCCATCGTCGGCAACTTCAACGGCTTCCAGGTCTACGACGTGACGGATGCCGCGGCCCCGACACTGCGGAGCTCCTTCGTCTGTCCCGGCGGGCAGGGCGACGTCTCCGTGTACGGCAACCTGCTGTTCATGTCGGTCGAAGAGACCCGCGGCCGCATCGACTGCGGCACGCAGGGCGCCCCCGGTCCGGTCAACGCGGAGCGGTTCCGCGGCGTGCGGATCTTCGACATCAGCGACATCGACAACCCGGTGCAGCTGCCCGGTGTGCAGACGTGCCGCGGATCGCACACGCACACGCTGGTGACCGACCCCGACGACCCGGGCAACGTCTACATCTACAACTCGGGCACGTCGAACGTGCGCTCCGGCGCCGAGCTGGCCGGCTGCGAGAACGCCGCACTGACCGCCGAGCCGGTCACCACGGGCAACCCGACGCAGTGGCGGATCGACGTCATCCAGGTGCCGCTCGCCGCGCCTGAGACGGCGGCCGTCGTGAGCCAGCCGCGGATCTTCACCGACCCCGCGACCGGCGCGTACAACGGCCTGCAGAACACGATGCCCGGCACACCGCATCCGTCGGGCACCAACTACAGCCCGCTGCCGAACACGAACACGTGCCACGACATCACGGCCTACCCCGAGATCGGCCTGGCCGCCGGCGCGTGCCAGGGCAACGGCATCCTTATGGACATCTCCGACCCGGCGAACCCGGTGCGGCTGGATGCCGTGTCGGACCCGAACTTCTCGTACTGGCACTCGGCGACGTTCAACAACGACGGCACGAAGGTGATCTTCACGGACGAGTGGGGCGGCGGAACCTCGGCGCGGTGTCGTGACACCGACCGGCCGGAGTGGGGCGCGGATGCGCTCTTCGACATCGTCGACGGCAAGCTGCAGTTCGCGAGCTATTACAAGCTGCCGGCCGTGCAGACGACCCAGGAGAACTGCGTCGCCCACAACGGGTCGATCGTGCCGGTGCCCGGCCGCGACATCATGGTGCAGGCCTGGTACCAGGGCGGTGTGTCGGTGATCGACTTCACCGACACGGCGAACCCGGTCGAGATCGCGTACCTCGACCGCGGTCCGGTCGACTTCCCGAACCCGACGGGGCTCAACCTCGCCGGGTACTGGTCGACGTACTGGTACAACGGCCACATCCTGGGCAGCGAGATCGCGCGCGGGTTCGACACACTTGGGCTCACCGAGAGCGCCATGATGTCGGCCAACGAGATCGCCGCGGCCGGAGAGATCCAGCTCGACGAGTTCAACGCCCAGCTGCAGACGAGGCTCGACCACGCGCCGAGCTTCGCCGTGGTGCGGGCGTACGTCGACCAGGCCGAGCGCGCCGGAACGCTGGCCGGCAAGGCGCTGACCGACGTCCGCGGGCACGTCGACAAGGCCGAGATGCTGGCTGCCAAGGGCAACAGCGACTCGGTCGTCGATCACCTCGCGAACGCGGCTCGCAAGTCGGGCCTCGCGGCCGACTCGGACGTCGTCACGGCGCTCACGGAGCTGTCGGCGACGCACGGCTGAGGCCGAGTCTCCAGCGCGACGCTGCCCGGTGACCTCACGGTCGCCGGGCAGCGTCGTGAGCGGGTCGTGTCAGCCGGGCGTGAGCTCGTCCGCGACCGGGAAAGGCAGGCGGAAGCGCTCGAGGACGCCGCCCACCGCGGAGGCGGCGCCGAACTCGTCGGCCACGACGGTGACACCACGCAGGCTGGCCTCGGCGATGCGCACCGGACGCTCGGAGCCGTCCGTCAGGCGCAGGGTCCAGCGGTCCGCGAGATACCCGATGCCGAGCTCTTCGAGCAGTTCTTCGGCCGCCAGCCACTCGATCGGTGTGCGCCGGCCGTCGGCGTCCTCGGGTGTGCGCTCGCGCCCGAGCAGGTCGCGCACGCGGAATCCGTCGCCATCGGGCACGATCCAGCCGACGATCTCGCCGTCGGCACGGCGGTGTTCGATCCAGTCAACGGGCAGCACGGCTACCGAGCGTAGCGGTGCAGGCGGATATGATCCCCCTGACGACCGGCGCATGGGGGTGCGCGGTCCTGACCGTGGGGAAACGCATGGCCGCTCCAGGCACGTCTTCATCCCGACGGGCGTCGTTGCGACGCCGTCGGATCTTCGTCGGCGTCGTCGGCGCGGTCGTGCTGCTCGGAGTCGCCGGCAGCATCACGGCCGTCGCACTCGCTCGGCAGGGAACGGATGCCCCGGCCGCGACCGCCGGAACGCCCTCGGCCAGTGCCGCCCCGACACCGACCCCCACGCCGCTCACCCCAGAGGAGCAGCTGCTCGCGACGAGCGGCGACCCCGCGGCATGCGCGGTGAGCTTCGTCGGGGAGGGCATCGCCGATCCGCCGATGCTGCAGACCCAGGGCGCCCTGTTCGCGGGCCTGCCGATCCCGGCGCGGGAGGGCCTCGTCTTCGCCGGCTGGTACGCGACGCCCGAGGACGCGGCGGCGTTCGCCATCCCGGGCAGGGTGAACGGCTCGGAGCCCGTCGCGTGCGTCGACCAGCGCGTCACGCTGCACGGCAGCTGGATGAGCCCCGAGCAGAACGCGGCCGAGGATGCCCGCATCCCGATCCTCATGTACCACCAGTTCACCGACCGGCCGGAGGGTCTCGCACCCGACCACCCGGAGTATTGGCTCAAGGGCAATTACGCCTACATCGGCGACTTCGACGCCCACCTGAATCACATCGCGACTACCGGCTTCTATCTGCCGACGTGGGACGAGCTATCGGCGTTCATCGACGGGCGGCTGTTCCTGCCGAACCACTCCGTCATCGTCACGGACGACGACGCCCATCAGACGTGGCTCGACATGGCAGTCCCCGTCGTCGACAAGCACAAGATGCTGACGACATCCTTCGTGATCACGGCCTACCGGCAGGACCCGGCACCGTCGCCGTACGTGCTTCAGCGCTCGCACACCCACGACATGCACCAGGCGGGCGCCAACGGCGACGGGCGGATCGTCAACTGGACGGTGCCCGAGATCGTCGCCGACATGGAGGCCTCGGCCGGCGTGCTGGGCGCCAAAGAAGTGATGGCCTATCCATTCGGCCACTACAACGACACCGCGAAGGAAGCGCTGCGGCAGGCCCGATGGGAGATGGCCCGCACGATCGAGCCGGGCTACGTCACGATCGGCACCGACAAGCTCGCTCTGCCCACGATCCGCATCAACTACGGCATGGGCCTGGATGCGTTGGTGGGGCTGATCGGCTGAGGGCGCCGACGAGAACTCGCCGGGGCTACAGCTCGCCGGGCTGAAGCCCGGGCTAGAGCTCGCCCGGCGCCGTCGCCTGGGCGTCGAGCTCCTCGACGAACCTGCGGGCGGGGCTCGGCTCGGCGCCCGGCTTGCGGGGCGCGTACACGACGAGCGAGTGGAACACGAAGCGGACGAAGAACGCGACGACCAGCGTGAGCGCCGTCGCCACGACGGCGGAGAAGTGCCACGACTCGACCATGAGCGCGATGATCGGGATGCGCACCAGCGCCTCGGCGTTGTTGAACGTGAACGACTTCGCGAAGCGCAGCCAGCCGCTCGCCGCGGAGTGCCGCATGTCGTGGAAGACGAAGCGCTCCTGCAGCAGGAAGTTGCCGATGATGGTCGCCTCGGCCGCGATGATCGCCGCGACGATGTAGCCGACTCCCAGCTGCGTGAGCGCCCAGACGATCGCGACGTTCGCCACGGCGCCGAGGCCTCCGATGACCGCGAACAGCGACATCTTGCCGAAGCGCAGCGCCGTCAGCTGCGTGAGGAAGTGCACGCCCTGGCGCACCGACGCCTTCGACTCCCCGGCATGCCGGTCGGCGAAATCGAACGGCACCTCGGCGACCCGCAGCGGGCGGCGCGCGAGGATCTCGAGCAGGATCTTGAAGCCTCGGGGGCGCAGCATCGCCTGGTCGACGGCGCGGCGGTCGATCAGGAAGAACCCCGTCATCGGGTCGCTGACGTCCTTGAGCCGGATCGGGAACATCGCCCGCGTGACGGCCGTCGACACCTTCGACACGAGCACACGCGTGCGATCGGCGAGGCCGTGCGACGTGCCGCCGCCGGCGTAGCGCGAGCCGACCACCACGTCGACGTCGCCGCGCGAGAAGCGTTCCCACAGCTCGGGGATCTTCTCGGGCGGGTGCTGCAGGTCACCGTCGATCACGAGGCACGCGTCGGATTCGGCCGCGGTGAACCCTTCGAGCACGGCGCCCCCGAGTCCGCCCGTGGCGATCGTGCGGTGGATGAGGCGGACCGGAAGGGATGCGGATGCGGCGACCTCGCGGATCACGTCGGGTGTGGCATCCGTGCTGTCGTCCACGAAGACGATCTCGGCCTCGAACCCGCCGGGAATGCCCGGCTCGCCCGCCGCACTCTCCACGGCCACACGCTCTAATGCAGCGCAGACGCGACGAACGAGCTCCGCGACGTTGGGAGCCTCGTTGTAAGTGGGGACGATGATCGACAGCTGCACTGCGGCCCATCCTCCCACGCGGAAATGACAGCCACATGTCGTCGCGTGAGACGGGTACGCTCTCGGAGCCTGCCCAGGATTCTCGGGGGAGGATGGAGGGATGACCTCCCCCGCGACCATCACGATGTTCGGCGCCGATTGGTGCCGCGACTGCACCCGTACCAAGCGCCAGCTCGACGGGCTCGGCATCTCGTACACCTACGTCGACCTCGTCGCCGACCCGGCCGCCGCCGACGTCGCCCGCGACATCTCGGGACGCACGAACATCCCCGTCGTGGTGTACCCGGACGCCTCGCACCACGTCGAGCCGTCGAACGCCGACGTCGAAGCGAAGCTCCGCGAGCTCTCGCTCATCTGACCGCGGCGTCGGGTGTTTCGTCTCGCTTCGCTCGCTCAACGACCGGATACTTCTGCCCGCGCCCTTCGGAGGCTCTGACGCCGCGGCATCCGTCCTCGTTAGTCTGAGCAGGTGAGCGAAGGCGTCGAACGCAATACCCGGGCGATCGAGGGCACGGTCGTCACCGACTTCGCCGATCGCATGACCTACGGCGGGTATCTCGATCTCGCCACGCTCCTCTCGGCGCAACGCCCGCTGAGCGATCCCGAGCACCACGACGAGCTCCTGTTCATCGTGCAGCACCAGACCACCGAGCTGTGGCTCAAGCTCGTCCTGCACGAGCTGGCCGCCGCGTGCCGGTTCCTGCGAGAAGACCAGCTGGCTCCTGCGCTGAAGTGCATCGCGCGGGTCAAGCACATCCAGAAGACCCTGACCGAGCAGTGGTCGGTGCTGGCGACTCTCACGCCTGCCGAATACGGCCAGTTCCGCGGTGTGCTCGGCCACGCGAGCGGATTCCAGTCGGCCCAGTACCGCGCCGTCGAGTTCACCCTCGGCAACAAGAACGCCGGAATGCTGCGGGTGTTCGAGTCGGAGCCCGCCTCGTACGAGCTCGTGCGCGCGGCGCTGGAGGCGCCCAGCCTGTACGACGAGTTCCTGCGGATGCTCGCGCGCTCGGGCTATCCGATCCCGGCCGAGGTGATCGAGCGCGACGTCACGCAGGCGTGGACCTACAGTGCCGAACTGGTGCCCGTCTTCGTCGCGATCTACGCGGACCCGCAGACGCACTGGGCCGCGTACGAGACGTGCGAGGAGCTGGTCGACCTCGAGGACGACTTCCAGCTGTGGCGGTTCCGGCACCTCAAGACCGTCGAGCGGATCATCGGGCACAAGACCGGAACCGGAGGCTCGAGCGGTGCCTCGTTCCTGCGGCGAGCGCTCGAGCTGACCTTCTTCCCCGAGCTGTACGCGGTGCGGACGGAGCTGTGATGGGCGAATCCTCCTCGTCCCGCAGCGCCAAACGCGCATCCACCCACGCCCTGCACGCGCTGCTCGGCGAGCGGGCCGCGGTGTGCCGTCGCGCGATCACCGGCGAGCACGGCGTCTCGCTGCCGCCGCTCATCGACCACCACGTGCACCTGCACCTGATCGACTCCGGCCTGCTCGCACGCGGCGGGATCGCGGGCGTGGTGGACCTCGGCGGCGACCCGGTCGCCCTCGCACGTCTCGACAGCCGCGGCATTCCGCGAGTGGCATATGCCGGCGCGTTCCTGACGGCAGCGGGCGGCTATCCGGTCGGGCGATCGTGGGCGCCGCCCGTGATCGCGCGTGAGATCACCGACCCCTCGACCCATCCGGGCGTTCACGGCGGGGCGGCGACCGCGGTCGACGAGCAGGCGTCGTTCGGGGCATCCGTCATCAAGGTCTCGCTCAACAGCACAGCAGGACCCGTTCTCGATCGCGCGACTCTCGACGCCGTCGTGGCGAGCGCGCGCGAGCGCGGTCTGCCGGTGGTCGGGCACGTCGAGGGCGAAGGGATGCTGCAGCTCGCGCTGGACGCCGGCATCGACGTGCTCGCCCACACGCCCTTCACCGAGCATGTCGGCCGCCGGCTCACCGCCCGCGCGGTCGCGGCCGGCCAGCGCTGGATCTCGACCCTCGCCATCCACGACGGCGATGCGGTGACCGCCGACCGTGCCCGCGTCAATCTGGCCGGCTTCGTGGCGGCGGGCGGTCAGGTGCTCTACGGCACCGACCTGGGCAACGGCGAGCTGCCGGTGGGCGTGAATCAGGCCGAGGTGGCCGCCCTCGACGCCGCGGGCGTGCGCGGCGCGGCGCTCATCGAGGCGATGGTCGCGCCCTGGCCCGGGGCGGAAGAGCTCTCGGGGGTCTCGACGTTCGTCCCCGGCCCGCAACCCGCCGACCTCGATGACGTGCCCGCGTGGATCGCTGCGGCGACCGTCGTGCCGAGCGAGGAGCTCATCCATGACGAGAACTGAACCGGCCGCGGACGGGGCTGCTGACGACCCGAGGATCGCTCGGCTGGAGGCCGAGGCATCCGTCCTCGATGACGCCGATCCGCTGCGGACGCACCGCGACGCGTTCGTCGGCGCCGAGACCTCCCTGGTGTACTTCGACGGCAACTCGCTGGGCCGGCCGCTGAAGGCCACCGGCGAGCGCCTCGCCGCGTTCACACGCGACGAGTGGGGCGGCCGGCTGATCCGCGGGTGGGACGAATCGTGGATGCAGCTGCCCTTCGAGATCGGCGACGCCATCGGCCGCGGGGCGATCGGCGCAGCCGGCGGGCAGACGATCATCGGCGATTCGACGACGGTGCTGCTGTACAAGCTCGTGCGGGCGGCGTTCGACGCCGCCGTCGCAGGCGACCCGGCCCGCGTCGAGATCGTGGTCGACCGCGACAACTTCCCCACCGACCGGTATCTCGTCGAGGGCATCGCCGCCGAGCGCGGCGGACGCGTCCGGTGGATCGACGTCGATGTGACCTCCGGCGTGACGCCCGAGCTGCTGCGCGAGGCGGCCGGGGCGCAGACGGCGGTCGTGCTGCTGTCGCATGTCGCCTACCGGTCGGGCTTCCTGGCGGATGCCCCTGCCCTCACACGCATCGCGCACGAGGCCGGCGCGCTCATCGTGTGGGACCTATGCCATTCCGCCGGCTCGGTGCCCGTCGAGGCCGATGCGTGGGACTTCGACATCGCCGTCGGGTGCACCTACAAGTACCTCAACGGAGGACCCGGATCGCCGGCCTTCGCGTACGTCGCCTCACGACTGCAGGACCGCCTGGTGCAGCCCATTCAGGGCTGGATGGGGGCGGCCGACGTCTTCGCCATGGGGCCGTCGTACTCTCCTGCGGCGGGGATGCGGCGCTTCCTGTCGGGCACGCCCCCGATCGTCGGCATGCTGGCGATGCAGGACACCCTCGCGCTGATCGGATCCGTCGGCATCGAGGCGATCCGCGCGAAGTCGGTCGCACTCACGGACTTCGCCGTGCGCGTGGCCGACGAGCTGCTCGTGCCGCGCGGCGTGGCGATCGCGTCGCCGCGGGAGGCTGACGCCCGGGGCGGGCATGTGACGCTGTCGCACCCGGCGATGCGATCGGTGACGGCGCGGCTGTGGGCGCAGGACGTCATCCCGGACTATCGCGACCCCGGCGGGCTGCGCATCGGCCTCTCTCCGCTGTCGACGTCGTTCGCCGAGACGCTCGCGGGACTTCGGGCCGTCGAGGCCGCCCTGCCCGCCGAGGCCTGACCCGGCCGTTGACCTGCGGCGACCTCGGCCGGCCAGGCACCCATCGCCGGGTTGCGAAAACACCAGTCCGTCGCGCAACACGCCGCGCCCCGGCATCCGTCCCCGGCGTGTCGCCGTCACCGGCTGGTGTTTTCGCACGAAGGGCCGCCCTGCGCGCCGAGGCCTGAGCCGGCCGGGCACCCATCGTCGGGTTGCGAAAACACCAGTCCGTCGCGCAACACGCCGCGCCCCAGCATCCGTCCCCGGCGTGTCGCCGTCACCGGCTGGTGTTTTCGCACGAAGGGGCGCCGCACGCCGAGACCTGAGCCGGCCGGGCACCCATCGCCGGGTTGCGAAAACACCAGTCCGTCGCGCGACACGCCGCGCCCCGGCATCCGTCCCCGGCGTGTCGCCGTCACGCACCGGTGTTTTCGCAACGAGGGGCGGGGCACGAGCGGCTCGGCGCTGACCTACACTGACGCGCATGAGCAATGAGGCTCCAGCGGCGCCCGAGGCCGCGGCATCCGTCTCCCCCGTCCGACTGACGCGCGGCACGATCGCCCGCTATGCGACCGGTTCACTCGGCACGGGCGGCTTCGCCACACTGCCCGGGCTGGTGCTGACGTACTACCTGACGGACTCGCTCGGGGTCGCCGCGCTCGCGGCGGGTGCCGTCATCACCGTTGCGAAGGTGTGGGATGTCGTCATCGACCCCGTCATCGGAGCGCTGACCGACCGCGATCAGGCCCGCCACGGCAGTCGTCGTCGGCTCATGCTGATCGGGGCATGCGCGCTGCCGCTGCTGTTCGCCCTGACGTTCGCCGTGCCGCCCGCGCTCGGACCCGTCGTGGGCGCGATCTGGGTGCTCATCGCCTTCACGCTGACCGCGACGGCGTTCAGCCTCTTCCAGGTGCCCTACATCGCGCTGCCCGCCGAGCTCACGCCGCGCTACGACGAGCGCACGCGCCTGCTCACGTGGCGCGTCGTCGTCCTCACTTTCGCGATCCTCCTCTTCGGCGCCGGCGGGCCCGCGTTGCGCGGCGTGGCCGACGACCCAGCGGTGGGCTACCTCGTGATGGGTGTCGTCGCCGGGGTCGTGATCGGGATCGGGATGCTGGTGGCCACGACGGTCGCGCGCCGCGCGGTCGTGCCGTCCGCTGCCGTCGCCAGCGGACCGGGCGGCACCGCGACAGCGCCGGGGATCCGCGAGCACTACGCCGCCGGCATCCGGGCACTGCGGCGCAGCCGCGCGTTCCGGATGCTGCTGGCCACGTTCGTGCTGCAGGCCCTGGCCACCGGCCTCATGCTCGCGGGCGCGCAGTATGTCGCGACGTGGGTGCTCCACTCCGAGGCCGCCGTCGAGCTGCTGTTCGTCGCCCTCATCGCCCCTGCCCTGCTCGCGGCACCCGCGTGGGGTGTGCTCGCCCGCCGCATCGGCAAGGAGCGGGCTTTCGCGATCGCGAGCGTCGTGTTCACCGTTGCGGCGCTGTCGATCCTCGGCGTGCTGTGGGTGCCCGGCGCGTGGATCTACGCCCCGGTCGGCATCGCCGGGATCGCGTACGCCGGCATGCAGTCGCTGCCCATGGCGATGCTGCCCGACGTCATCTCGCACGACGAGCGCACGGCGCCGGATGCGGACGGCGGCGGACCGGGGCGGGCCGGCGCGTTCAGCGGCGTCTGGACCGCAGGCGAGACGGTCGGATTCGCGCTGGGCGCGACCGTGCTGTCGATCATCCTCGCCGCGACGGGGTACGTCTCGTCCGTGGCGGGTCAGCTGGTGGAGCAGCCGGATGCCGCGGTCACCGGCATCGTGCTGAGCTTCAGTGTCGCTCCCGCCGTGCTCATCGCCGTGAGCCTCGTCACCCTCGCCCGCTACCCGCTGCGGCGCGGCGACATCGATCCGGTGTGAGATCGGGTAGCGGCATCCGTCTCCATCCGTCTCCGTACCGTGCCGGTCCCATCCCGTCCCGGTACCGTGCCGGTGCCATGCCGTCCGCGTCCCGGTCCCGGTCCCGGTCCCGGTGCCGGTCCCGGACACAACGTCGGATCCGCTGGTGCGGACACCGCAGGCGACACACCGGTCGCCGTTCGTGCCCGCCGGCGTGTCGGCTCATGGGTCCGCACCAGCGGATCCGATTCTGTGGTCGGAGGCCGCGGTCGAGGTCGGGGTCGAGGTCCGGGTCGGATCGGGCCGGGTGTGCCGATCCGGTGTGAGATCGGGTCGCGGCATCCGTGGGACCGCGTCCGCGCCGCGTCGTAGACTGAGGCTCCCGCCCGAAGGAGAGCGCCCGTGCCGAAGGCTGCCCCCACGCCCGCCACACCCGGCGCCGGTCCCGGTGCGAAGCCGGGACGGGCTGCGAAACCATCCGCCGCCTCCCCCGGGGCGACCGACGCACTGCCGGAAGTCACCGTCGCCGCCGTCGACGAGGCGCTCACGCAGCTCGAGACCGGCTCCCGGTCGTGGCCGCACCTCACGCTCGACCAGCGCGCGCGCCTGTTCGATCGGCTGCACGCCACCACGGCCGCCGTCGCCGCGGAGTGGGCCGATGTCGCCGCGACGAGCAAGGGCCTCGAGCCGGGGCATCCGCTGCGTGGTGAGGAATGGCTGTCGGGACCGTACGCCGCCGTCGTGGCCATCGACGCGTACCGCTCGACGCTGCGCGCGCTCGCTCGGGGCGGCAGTCCGCTGGATGGGGTGAGGACGGATGCCGCACCCGGCGACCGCCTGCGCGCGCACGTGTTCCCGGCGTCAGCGGTCGACGGGCTCATCCTGTCGGGCTACACGGGCGAAGTGTGGTTCCGGCCGGGTGTCTCGCTCGAAGACATCCGCCGCGACGCCGGCCTCGGCCAGCTCACGCCGACGGAGCCCGGCGGCATCGGCCTGGTGCTCGGCGCCGGCAACGTCACGTCCATCCCCGTGCTGGATGTGCTCTACGAGCTGCTCGCCCACAACCGTGTCGTGGTGCTCAAGGTCAACCCGACGCAGGACGCCGTCGTGCCGGTCTTCGAGCGGGCGCTCGCGCCGCTCATCGAGCCGGGGTTCCTGCGCATCGTGCGAGGCGGCGGCGACGTCGGTGCGCATCTGGCATCCCACCCGGCCATCGGGCATGTGCACATCACGGGCGCGGCCCCCACGTTCGACACGATCGTGTGGGGTTCGGGAGCCCAGGCGGCCCGCCGCAAGCGCGAGAACCGCCCGCTCCTGAAGAAGCCGATCACCGCGGAGCTGGGCGGCGTCTCGCCGATCATCATCGTCCCGGGTGAGTGGAGCGATGCCGACCTGCGGTTCCAGGCGGAGCACGTCGTCACGATGCGTCTGTACAACTCCGGGCACAACTGCATCGCCGGCCAGGTCGTGATCCTCAGCTCCGACTGGCCGCAGCGCACGGCATTCCTCGCGGAGGTGCGGCGGGCCTTCGAGGCAGCGCCCCGGCGGTCCGTCTGGTACCCGCGGAGTGACGAGAAGCTCGCGGCCGCGGCATCCGATTATCCGGATGCCGAGCGGTGCGCCGACGGAACCCGCCTGCTCGTCGAGACCGGTCCCGACGGGGCCCGCGCCATCGAGAGCACCGAGTACTTCGCACCGGTGCTCGGCGTCATGTCGCTGCCCGGCAACGGCCAGGAGTTCCTCGACCGCGCCGTCGAGCACGCGAACGATGCGCTGGCGGGGACGCTCGGTGCCAACGTGCTCATCGATCCCGAGACACAGGCGGCGCTCGGCGAGGGCTTCGAACGCGCGATGGAGCGGCTGCGCTACGGCACGATCTCGATCAACTCGTGGACGGCGTTCGGCTTCCTCACCCCCACGCTCGCGTGGGGCGGTTACCCCGGTGCGACGGCGCAGGACGTGCAGAGCGGGATCGGCATCGTCCACAACGCCCTGCTGCTCGACCACGTCGAGCGGTCGGTCACCCGCGGGCCGTTCCGGCCGTTCCCGCGCTCGCTCTCGCCGCGGGCGCTCGGCGCCTCGGGCGGACGCGCGTTCTCGGTGCTGCCCAAGCCGCCGTGGTTCGTGACCTCGCGCACTGGCACCGAGGTGAGCGCGGGGTTCACGCGCTTCCGCATCGACGGCAATTACGCCGCGTTCGCGCCCGTGCTGCTCAAGGCGTTCCGGGCGTGAGGCCGTCGCGGCGCGCTCGAGCAGCCGGGCTGGAAGCGGACTACATCGTCGTCGGTGCCGGCTCGTCGGGGGCCGCGGTGGCCGCGCGGCTCAGCGAGGATCCGAGCGTGTCGGTGCTGCTTCTCGAAGCCGGCGGTCCCGACACGGCGCTCGAACTGCATGTGCCGGCGGCGTTCAAGAAGCTCTTCCGCAGCGCCTACGACTGGAACTACGACACCGTCCCCCAGCCCGCGCTCGAGGACCGAACGGTGTACTGGCCCCGCGGCAAGACCCTGGGCGGGTCCTCCTCGCTCAACGCGATGATGTGGGTCCGGGGCTTCGCCGCCGATTACGACGAGTGGGCGGATGCGGCGGGCCCGGCCTGGTCATGGAGGTCGCTGCTCCCCTACTTCCGCCGGGTGGAACGCACCGAACCCGCGAAGGGCGGGGCGGCGGGCGACGGCTCCGCCGAGCCGACCCACGGCACCGACGGCGCCCAGGCGGTGCAGCATCAGCGGGATCCCCGGCCCCAGACGGCCGCGTTCCTCGCGGCGGCGGCCGAGCTGGGGCATCCGGTCACCGTCGCGAATCTTCCCGAAGGCCAGGGCTTCTCGCAGACGATGGTGTCGCAGTCGCGCGGCGCGCGCGTGTCGACGGCGGACGCGTACCTGCGGCCGGCGCGACGCAGACGCAACCTGCGCATCGTGACCGGCGCGCACGTGCGGCGTGTGACGTTCGCTGAGGCGGGCGGTGGCATCGGCGAAGCCCACGCCACGGGCGTGTACGTCGACATCGGCGGAGTCACCCGTCACGCGACGGCGCGACGCGAGGTGATCCTGTGCGGCGGTGCGATCAACACGCCGCAGCTGCTCATGCTCAGCGGCATCGGCCCCGCTGCGCACCTCACGGAGCACGGGATCACGGTCATCGTGGATGCACCCGGGGTGGGGTCGAATCTGCAGGACCACCTGGTCGCCGGCCTCGCACCCGCCGCGAAGGGCGGCACGCTCTTCACCGCCGAGAGCCGGCAGCAGCTCGCCCGCTACCTGAGCGGGCGTCGCGGGATGCTGACCTCCAACGTGGCCGAGGCCTACGGATTCGTGCGCACCGCCGCGGCCGATCGCACGGGGATGCCCGCCGGCCTGCCCGACGTCGAGATCATCTTCGCGCCGGCGCCGTACGTCGGAGAGGGACTCGTGCCCTTGCCGGGCGAGGGGCTCACGGTGGGCGCGATCCTGCTGCGGCCGCGCAGCCGCGGCACGATCCGGCTCGCGTCGAGTGACCCGTACGCCAAGCCGCTCATCGACCCGGCCTACCTCTCCGATCCCGACGGCATCGACGCCGCCACGATGCGCGCCGGCCTCGCGGAGTGCGAGCGGCTGATCGCCACCGACGCGCTCGGCGCCGTGACGACCGGAGGCTGGATCCAGCCCGCGGGCGGCGACCGCATGACACCCGAGGAGCGAGCCGAGCTGTCGCTGCGCCGCTACTCGCACACGCTGTATCACCCCGTGGGCACCGCCCGGATGGGCGCGGGACCGGATGCCGTGGTCGACCCTTCGCTGCGCGTGCGCGGGGTTACGGGCCTACGCGTGGCCGACGCATCCGTCATGCCCACACTCATCCGCGGCCACACCAACGCCCCTGCGATCGTGATCGGCGAGGTGGCCGCGGATCTGATCCGTCAGAACTGAGCCCGCACACGCGCTCGGCGGCGTCTGGCGCGACTCGCCAGAACGCACCCCGAACGGATGCCGCAGCATCCGCTCGCTCGACCGCGAGGCCCTCCGCACGGCCTCGCCCTCCCCGACCGCCCCGCCCGGCGGCGGCTCGCGGCTCCGCCCGGCGGGAGTTCGCGGCTCCGCCCGGCGGCGGCTCGCGGCTCCGCCCGGCGGGAGTTCGCGGCTCCGCCCGGCGGCGAACCGCGCTCAGGACGGCGGATTCGGGCCGGATCCACCGCCCATCGAGCGATGTTCCGCCCGGCGGCAGTTCGCGGCTCCGCGCGGCGGGAGTTCGCGGCTCCGCCCGGCGGGGAACCGCGCTCAGGGCGGCGGATCCGGGCCGTATCCACCGCCCATCGAGCGATGCTCCGCCGGGCGGGACTCCGCGAAATGCAGCTCGCCCGCCGCGCTCCGCAGCGAGAAGCTGCAGATCGCGACGGGCGAGCGAAAAGGGGGAGCCGGGTCAGCGGCCGGCGCGGCGGTTGCCGCCGTTCTGGCGGACGACCGAGCCGACCATGAGCTTGCCGGTGCCGCCACCCGAGGCGCGACGGCCCGGGGTGCGCGGGTTGCCCTGCGCAGGCTGTGCCGAGCGGGTGTGGCCCGCGCTCTGGTCGGAGCGCTGGTGCGCGCCCTGCACGCGGTCGGTGCTCTGGGTGCGTCCGGCGCCCTGACCGCGACCGCGGCCCTGACCCGCGCCACGGCTCTCGCCGCGACCAGCACCCTGACCGGTGCCCTGGCCGCCGCGAGCAGCGCGCTTGCGCTGCGCGTTGGCGCCCTGGCTCGTGCCGCCGCCGCGCACCTGGGTGTGCACCGGCTCGGGCTTGACGTACGGAGCGACCTGGCCGACGAGCGCGGCGACCTCGGCCGACTCGGGGGTGACCGCGACGGGCTTGACCGAGATGGCCGCCTTGCGCAGCAGCTGCGCGACGTCCTTCTCCTGACCGTGGGTCACGAGCGTGACCACGGCGCCCTCGGCGCCGGCGCGGGCGGTGCGGCCCGAGCGGTGCAGGTACGCCTTGTGCTCGGTCGGCGGATCGACGTGGATGACGAGCTCGACGTCGTCGACGTGCACACCGCGCGCCGCGACATCCGTCGCCACGAGCACGCGGGCCGTGCCCGACGAGAACGCCGCGAGGTTGCGGTCGCGCTGCGGCTGCGACAGGTTTCCGTGCAGGTCGACCGCGGGGATGCCCTGCGACGTCAGCTGCTTGGCGAGCTTCTTGGCGTGGTGCTTGGTGCGCATGAACAGGATGCGGCGGCCCATGCCCGAGGCGAGGGTCTTGACGACATCCTTCTTGGTCTCGGCATCCATCGTGAAGACGTGGTGCGTCATCGCGGCGACGGGCGAGTTCGCCTCGTCGACCGAGTGGAGCACCTCGTTCTGAAGGAAGCGGTTGACCAGCTTGTCCACGCCGTTGTCGAGCGTCGCGCTGAACAGCAGGCGCTGCCCGCCGGACGGAGTGGCGTTCAGGATGCGGGTGACACCGGGCAGGAAGCCGAGGTCGGCCATGTGGTCAGCCTCGTCGATCACGGTGATCTCGACCGCGTCCAGGTGGACGTAGCCCTGCTTCATCAGGTCCTCGAGTCGGCCGGGGCACGCGACGATGATGTCGACGCCGGCGTTGAGCGCCTGCACCTGACGGTTCTGGTTGACGCCGCCGAAGATCGTGGTGGTCGTCATGCCGTACGCCTTGGCGAGCGGTGCGAGCACCGCGTCGATCTGAGTGGCGAGCTCGCGCGTCGGGGCGAGCACGAGGCCGAGCGGGCGGCCCTTGCGGCGGTTGCCGCCGGCGAGCTTCGTGCCCAGGCGCGCGGCCATCGGGATCGAGAAGGCGAGGGTCTTGCCCGAGCCGGTCTTGCCGCGTCCGAGGACGTCGCGGCCGGCGAGGGTGTCGGGGAGCGTGTCGATCTGGATCGGGAACGCGGTGGTCTTGCCGTCGGCCGCGAGCGCGTCGACGAGGGGCTGCGGCACGCCGAGCGCGCCGAAAGTGACATCAGTCATGAAGGGTTGTTCTCTGGGCACGTCGGTGCCCCATCGGTGGCCGGGGCGGATTTCGCCCACGGGTCGCCGTATGAAAGTCATCACCGGCATCGCACTTCGATGAGAAGGCGGCGGCGGGAGGGGAAGCGTTCTACGACGCGAGAAGCGCAAGAAGCGCTGCAAGTCCTTCCACCCTACCAGTGGCTACCTGGGCATTCGTCCCGCACCCCGCCGACCGTCCCCCCGACCCGCGCGAAAACACCAGTCCGTCACGAGGACGCGCCGGTGACGGATGCCGCAGCCCGGCGTGTCGCGTCACCGACTGGTGTTTTCGCATTCGAGTCTTCGGTGGCGGACTCCTGGGTCGCCTCGGCACCGGGATCGATATCGGCGCCGGCCTCGGGATCGGGATCGGCGCCGGCGCTGGCGTCGGCCTCGGCGCTGGCCTCGGGATCGACACCAGGCTCAGGCTCGGCGCTGGCCTCGGGGTCGACACCAGGCTCAGGCTCGGCGCTGGCCCCGAGGTCGACACCAGGCTCAGGCTCAGGCTCGGCCGCAGACGAGATCTCGTCGGCATCCGGCTCGCTCGCGGCGAGGGGGACGGATGCTGCGAAGCGGTCCGTCGCGGCGCGGAGCGCGCGGGCGATTCCCGGTTCGGATGCCGCGTGCGAGGCATCCGGAACCATCGTGAACTCTGCCTCGGGCCAGGCGCGGTGCAGATCCCACGCCGTCATGGGCGGCGTGCAGATGTCGTAGCGCCCCTGCACGATCACGGCCGGGATGTGCCGGATCGCGTCGACGCCGGCGAGCAGCTGACCTTCCTCGAACCAGCCGCCGTGCAGGAAGTAGTGGTTCTCGATGCGCGCGAGCGCGACGGCGGCGCGTGGTTCGGTCATCGTGTCGACGAGATCAGGGTCGGGCAGCAGCGTGAGCGAGGATGCCTCCCACTGCGACCACGCCACCGCCGCAGGAACGTGCACCGCGGGATCCGGGTCGGACAGACGCCGGTGGTACGCCTCGAGGAGGCGCGACCGCTCGAGCACGGCGATCGGCGCGATGAAGTCCTCCCACAGGTCGGGCAGCATCGCAGATGCCCCGCCCTCGTAGAACCACTCGAGCTCGTGCCGCCGCAGGGTGAAGATGCCGCGCAGGACCAGCTCGGTCACCGCATCCGGGTGCGCCTGGGCGTACGCGAGGGCGAGGGCGCTCCCCCACGAGCCTCCGAAGACCTGCCACCGTTCGATGCCGAGGTTCTTGCGCAGCAGTTCGACGTCGGCGACCAGGTGCCACGTGGTGTTGTGGCGCAGATCCGCCTCGGGCTCGCTCGCGTGCGGCGTGGAGCGTCCGCACCCGCGCTGATCGAGCAGCACGATGCGGTACCGCTCCGGGTCGAAGAAGCGCCGGTGGTACGGGGCGGTGCCGCCACCCGGGCCGCCGTGGAGGAACACCACGGGCTTGCCGTCGGGGTTGCCGCTCTGCTCCCAGTACACGCGGTTGCCGTCGCCGACGATGAGCTCGCCGGATTCGTACGGCTCGATCGGCGGATACAGGATGTCGTCGAGCTGCTCGTTCATAGGCTTCCCCCCGGAATGCCGAATGTGTCGCACGCCGACCAGCCGCTCTGATACCCGGTCTCGAACCATCGCTGCCGCTGCTCGCTGGAGCCGTGCGTCCAGGTCTCGGGGTTGATGAACGCTCCGGACTGCTCCTGGATGTGGTCGTCGCCGACCGTCTGCGCCGCGTTGATCGCGTCGGCGATCTGCTGCTGCGTCGGAGGCTCGAGGTAGGGCACGCCGTTGTCGTCGACCTGCTCGGTCATCTCGCCCACCCACGCGCCGGCGAAGCAGTCGGCCTGCAGCTCCATGCGCACGCCGTTGCTCTCGGGCCCCGAGCCGTTGTTCGGGTACTGCTGCATGATGCCGCCGATGTTCTGCACGTGATGCCCGTACTCGTGAGCGAGCACGTACAGCTGCGCCAGCGGGCCTGCGGTCGCGTCGAACCGCTCGCGCATGAGCGCGAAGAACGTCGGATCGATGTAGACGGCCTCTTCGGGCGGGCAGTAGAACGGGCCGGTCTGGTTCGACGCCGTACCGCACTGGCTCTGGGTCGAGCCGTCCACGATGATCAGCTGCGGCGCGCGGTAGCCCTGCATCTTGGTCTGCCAGTAGTCGTTGAGCACCTCGGCGCCCGCGACCAGGCGGCAGTCGTCGCGCGCGTTGGCGTCGGCGCCGGTCTCGCAGTTCGCGATCTCGGTCTCGCCGCCACCGCCGGCCTGCGGCAGCGCAGGCACGATCGACGAGATGTCTGTGCCGGTGAACAGCTGGAACAGCAGCACCGCGATCGCGCCGAGACCGGCGATGCCGCCACCGGCGACCGCCGCCCCCGCGCCGCGACGCCGTGCCGAACTCCCCCCGACACTGGCGTTCTGGTTGAACGTCATGGCCTTCACGGTACCCCCGGCGCCGCGCCGGGTCACGTTTCGACGCGATCACGCCCCCTTTTCAGCCCTCGGCACCGGGACGGGAGAGGGATGCCGCGGCACGGGAATAGGCTCGGAGACATGGCCAGCGAACCCACGACGGTGACGATCACGGGAGCCGGGGGGCAGATCGGCTACGCGCTGCTGTTCCGGATCGCGGCGGGCGACATGCTCGGCCCCGACCGCCCGGTGCGGCTACGGCTGCTCGAGATCCCGCAGGGCATGCGGGCGGCAGAAGGTGCCGCGCTCGAGCTGCAGGACTGCGCCTTCCCGCTGCTGCACGACGTCGAGGTCACCGACGACCTCCTCACGGCGTTCAACGGCACGAGCATCGCCCTCCTGGTCGGGGCGCGTCCGCGCGGCCCGGGCATGGAGCGCGGCGACCTGCTCGCCGCGAACGCCGGGATCTTCGGGCCGCAGGGCGCCGCGATCGGCGCCGTGGCCGCAGACGACGTCCGCGCCGTCGTGGTGGGAAACCCCGCGAACACCAACGCGCTCATCGCCGCGGCATCCGCTGCCCCCGACATCCCCGCCGATCGCTTCAGCGCGCTCACCCGCCTGGACCACAACCGCGCCGTGGGCCAGCTCGCCGACGTGCTCGAGGTGGGGCCCGGCGACATCGCCGACGTCATCATCTGGGGCAACCACTCCGCGACCCAGTTCCCCGACGTGGCTCACGCGACCCTCGCAGACGGGCGATCGGTGCTCGAGGCGCTCGCCGAGCGTCTGGGCAATCGCGAAGCGGCGACGGCGTGGCTCGACGACGTCTTCATCCCACGCGTGGCCAAGCGCGGCGCCGAGATCATCGAGGTGCGGGGCTCGTCCTCGGTGGCATCCGCCGCCAACGCCGCGATCGAGCACGTGCGCGACGAACAGCTCGGAACGCACCGCGGCTGGACGTCGGCCGCGGTGGTCTCGCGCGGAGAGTACGGCGTACCCGAGGGCCTGGTGTGCTCCCTGCCGGTGGTCTCGCGAGGCGATGACCGGGGCTATCGCATCATCGAGGGGCTGGAGTTCGACGCTCGCGCACGGGCCCGATTCGAGGCATCCGTCGACGAACTCGTCGCCGAGCGCGACGCCGTCCGCGCGCTCGGAGTGCTCTGAGCACGCGAGACCACTGAGGCGACGACGACCCGTCACTAGGCTCTGACTCGTGGAAGCGCTCGTCGTGATCATCGTCGCGGTCGTCGTGATCGCACTGGCGACGGCGATCGCCCCGAAGCTCGGCATCGCCGGTCCGCTCGTGCTGCTGCTGATCGGCGCCGCCGTGAGCCTGCTGCCGTTCGTCGAGGTGCCCGAGATCGACCCGGAGTGGATCCTCGTCGGAGTGCTGCCGCCGCTGCTGTACTCGGCGGCCGTCGCGCTGCCCGCGATCGAGTTCCGCCGTGACTTCGGCCCGATCGCGGGCCTGTCGTTCCTGCTCGTGATTCTCAGCTCGGTCGCGCTCGCAGGGTTCTTCCTCCTCGTGATCCCCGGCATCCATCCTGCGATCGCCGTCGCGCTGGGCGCGATCCTCAGCCCCACCGACGCGGTGGCCACGTCGATCGTGAAGCGGCTCGGGGTCTCGCGCCGCGTCGTGACGATGCTCGAGGGCGAGAGCCTGCTCAACGACGCGACCGCCCTGGTGCTGCTGCGCACCATGATCGCGGCCGCCGCCGTCGGCACCGCGGGACTGGCCGCGGATGAAGACCTCGGTCTCGGCTTCCTGCCCGCGTTCGGGCGGGGCGTGCTGGTGGCGGTGGTGATCGGCGCGATCGTCGGCTACCTCAACCTGCGCCTGCGGGCGCTGATCGGGCATTCCGCGGCGAACACGGCGGTGGGCTTCGTCGTGCCGTTCGTGGCGTACCTGCCGACGGAGGAGCTCGGCGGCTCGGGCCTGGTCGCGGCGGTCGTGGCGGGCATCGTGACGGGCCAGGGCGCCGCGCGCTGGTTCACGCCGGAGCAGCGGATGTCGGACGAGCACAACTGGCGCACCGTCGAGCTCGTGCTCGAGGGCGCCGTCTTCCTCGTGATGGGCCTCGAGCTCAACGCGATCGTGGCCGAGAACATCGAGGGGCACAACGGCCTCGGCACCGGCATCGGCATCGCCGCCGGGGCGCTCGCGCTGGTGCTCGCCGTCCGTGCCGCGTATGTGTCGGTGCTGGTGTGGCTGCAGAGCAGGCGCGCCCGCGGACGGCAGCGCGAGCGGCTCGAGGCGATCGGCGCGCGCATCGACGCGATGGCCGCGGGCGAGGATCCGCCGCCGATCCGCGGGGCGGGGGCGACGGCTGGGCCCACCGCCAGTCGCCACGCGCGCCGGCTGGCCCGCCGGCGGCAGCGCCTCGAGGAACGGGCGCGTCGCGCGCCGGACCCCGACGATCCCCGCGCGCAGCGGCGGCTCGCGTCGATGCGGCATCGCGTGGGCCGCGCGCTCGGCGACCTGAACTACTACCAGGCGTCGCCGCTCGGCTGGAAGCACGGCACCATCATCGTGTGGGCGGGCATGCGCGGCGTCGTGACGCTCGCCGCCGCGCAGACGCTGCCACGCGAAGACACCCCCGACCGCGCGCTGCTCGTGTTCATCGCCTTCGCGGTGGCGGCGGGCAGCCTGATGCTGCAGGGCTTCACGCTGCCCTGGCTGGTGCGCCTGCTGCACCTGCAGCGGACCGGCGACGACCACCTCGATCGCGCCGAGCAGTCGGCGCTGGACGACGAGCTGCGCGGCGCCGCGGTCGCCGCGCTGTCGGCGCCGTCGCTGAGACGTCGCGACGGATCGGAGTTCTCGAGCGAGCTGCTCGAGCGCGTCGGCACCCGGCTGACGGATCCTCCCGACGACGAGACCACCGCCTCCGCGCGGGATCTGCTCGAGCTGCGGCTGGCGATGATCGAGGCGATGCGCGAGCGCCTGAACGCGCTGACCTCGGGCGGGCAGTTCAGCACGCCGGCGCTGCGGCACGCCCTCGCCGAGCTCGACGCCGACCAGCTGAGCCTCGAGCTGCGTCTCGACGACGAATGACCCGCGCGGGCGTCCGTCCCGCCCGCGGCACACGGCGAGTGCGTTCTCGGGAGACAATGGACCCTCGGGGAGATCACGGCGCGGGCGAAGGGGCGGCTGACATGAGTGACGTCACTCAAGACGCAGAGACGACGATGACGGATGCCGGGCGCACGACGCCCGCCGGACCGATCGACATCGCGCGTGCCACGGCCGGCGGCGAGGCATCCGTCGACACCGCTCCTCTGCACGTGCCGCACCCGGCAGCCGAGTGCCCGAAGTGCTTCACCGAGATGCAGCAGGACCGCAACTGGTGGCGCGCCCGCCCCGCCGGCTCACGCCTGGTGGGCCTGGTCATCTCGCGCGACGACATGCCGTCCGTGGTCGAGCAGCGCAATGATCTGACGCGCTTCGGCGTGCCGATCGACGGCTTCCGCCACCCCGCTCCCGAGACGCTCGAGTCGTGGGAGGAGCGCCTCGTGCGCCTGTTCGGCACGCTGCGGCAGGGCGACGTGCTCGTGGTCGCGAACGTCCACGCCCTCGGCCGCGACATCGACGAGGAGACCCGCACCGTGGCCGAGCTGCACCGCCGCGGCGTCGTCGTGAAGGTCGTCAGCCACGGCGGCCGTCACCTCTACGACGCCGGCCGCTGACCCGGCGAAAACCGCGAGCGAAAACACCAGCCGGTGACGAGACACGCCGGGCTGCGGCATCCGTCATCGGGGTGTCGCCGTTACGGGCCCGTGTTTTCGCATGAAGGGGTGACGCGGGGAACGGCAGAAGGAGGCCGTCGGGCGGAGGTCAGGCCTCTTCTTCGGCGACGAGATCGTGCTCGAGGTCGAGCAGCGGCAGGTCGTCGCGGGTGACGAGGCGGGCGGCGAGCGCGTGCTCGACCAAGCGCACACGCCGGTTCGTGGCATAGGAGCGGACGCCGCCGCGCAGGCCCGGCACGCCGATGCGGTCGAGCTTGTCGCACACGTTGTCGAGCTTGCGGTTGAACCGCGTCAGGGTCCACCCCAGCCGTTCGGCGGCCTGCGACGACGTCGGCAGCTCGCTCATGCCCGTTCCCTCGCGCTTGAGGACCGGCTCGGCAAGCGCGAGGATCATCAGGCGCTGGCTGTGCGTCAGCGGCACGTCGCCGATCGTGCTCAGCCCGTCGTCGTCCTCGGCTTCGGGCTGGGTCTCACGGAAGGCGGGCTCGGCCGCGTGAATCGTGAGCTCGTACGTGGTGGGGCCGGCGCTGAAGATGACGGATGTCGAGGCGAACACGAGCGGCAGGCGCGCGCCGGGTGCCAGCCAGGCCTGCACGCGGCCACCCGAATCGGTCACCGTCGCCGTCAGGCGGCTGCCGACGTTCGACAGCAGCCACAGGCCTTCGACGTGCTGGATCGTGAGGAAGTTGCGGTGCAGGAAGAGGTTGTCGTCGATCGCGAGGTCGCCCTCGCGGCCCACCGAGAACACCGTTCCCGGCGCGACCGGGAACTCCTCGCCGGCGAACTCGACGGTCAGCTCGTCGGCCGCGCGCGACGTCACGGCGTGCACCCCCGCACGGTGTCGGACGACTGGCCCTGTGAGCGCACCAGCACGAGGTCGATGCACGTCTGCCCGCCTGGGTCTGCCGGCACGACGATCTCGGTCTCGGTGATCGGCTCGAGATCCGGTTCCGGATCGGCGAGCGTCACGACGCCGTAGAGGTAGCGGTCACCCTCCTGCGGGTCGGGGTTGGTCCACGTGAACCGCACACCGCCGTCGGCCGGTGCGCCGACGATGTCTTCGGGCTCGGGCACCACGGCCGAGATCGGGTCCTGCGGCTTGGAGGACTCCTGCGTCACCGGGGTCTGCTGCGGCGTGCCCGCCAGCATCCCCGGCAGCGACACCCCCACGATGACGGCGATCACGACGAAGACGGCCACGCCGATCCCGATCCACAGGCCCGTGCGGCGGCGGGGCGGCGGCCCGGCATCGACCTGCTCGGCGGGGGTCTCGGGAGCTTCGGCGATGAAACCAGAAGCGCGGATCACCGTCTGATCGACAGCATCCGTCGTCCCCATCACCCCGGGAGCGGTCGCATGGGCGGCCGGCGAATTGCGCAGCACCGTCTCGAACTCCGCCGGGTCGCCGGCGGGCGCGTAGCCGGTCGGCACCGTGCCGGCCTGCGGCGTCGTCGGCGCGAACGCGCTGGCACGGCCGCTCGGCGCGGTCGTGGCCGAGGGGCGCGTGAGTCCCGCGGCGGGCGTGGTCTCGGGGTTGATGCTGACGACACCGCGAACCCGGGTCAGCCCGTCGTCCTCGTCCTGCTCGACGTCCTCGGGGATGTGGTCGTCGAGGATGTCGATCGCCGTGACGGAATGCGACAGCTCGATCTGCACCGTCTGCAGTGCGCGGGCGAACGCGAGCGCGCTCTCGTAGCGGTCGGCGGAGGGCTTGGCCATCGCGCGCTCGAGCGCCCGCTGCAGCGAGGCCGGCACGTCGGCGCGGCCGAGCGCGGGCAGCGGCATCGTCTCGATGCGGTGGATGAGCTCGGCGGCGTTGTTGCGCTGACCGGCGACCTCGAACGGCGAGTGACCGGCGAGCAGCGTGTACACCGTGGCGCCCAGGGCGTAGACGTCGGAGCGCGGGTCGCTGCGCGGCACGTCGGCGAACGACTCCGGCGGCGACCACGGGATCGACAGTCCCGCCGACTCGGCCGCCGCGCTCGTGGTCGAGGCGATGCCGAAGTCGGTCAGGGCCGGCCGGTTGTACTCGGTGACGAGGATGTTCGCCGGCTTGATGTCGCGGTGCAGCACGCCCGCGCGGTGCGCGGTCTCGACGGCGGCGGCGACCTGCACGCCGACGCGCAGCGACTCGGCGATCGAGAACGGCTCGCGCCGATAGCGCACCTGCAGGTTCGGCTTGGGGCAGTACTCCATCACGAGGTACGGGCGCCCGTCGCGCGCGACCCCGGCCTGGTAGATCGTGACGATCGCCGGATGCGTCGAGAGCATCGCCATGACGTTGGCCTCGGCGGTGAACTCCTCGACCGAGCCGCTCGACATGCGATCGGTGAGCAGCACCTTCACGGCGACGCGGCGCTTGGGCAGCTGCTGCTCGTACAGGTAGACGTCGGCGAACCCGCCCGACCCGAGCAGGTCGACATAGGTGAAGCCCGGAAGGTCGGGCGGCGCCATGGGCGCGCGCTTCGCGCTCACGACACCGCCTCGATGGCGACAGTGATGCCGTCGCCGAGATCGAGAAAGTCACCCGGCACGACCACCGAGCCCTCTCCGGGGTGCAGACGCATCGGCTCGCTCCCGGCACGCAGGAGCGTCGTGCCGTTGGTGGTGCGCAGATCGGTCGCCACGATGCTCTCACCCTCGACGCGCAGCTCGACGTGACTGCGTGAGATGTCCTGCTGCGGGCTGTCCACCGCGACCAGGTGGGGCAGATCGGTTCCGCTGACACGTGTCGAGCGCGGGCGCCGGCCGATGACGACCGTTCGATCGAGCATGACGACCTGGCCCGTCGACAGCCGTACCTGCCCCGGAGCGGGCGGGCGCGGCGGGGCGAGCGCCGACGTGACCGGCGACACGGGCACCGCCGCGGACGGCGATTCACCGGCCGCCGCCTTCAGGGCGCGCGCCTGGGCGAGAGAGATGGTCTCGCCGTCGTGGTCGCCGGGGATCGGCGGTGCGGGCGGAACGGCGTCGCCGCCGCGCACGACGGTCGCCTCGACCGCATCGTCCTCCGGCTTCGCGGGCGCGGGCACTTCCGCCGCTGCTTGGGGCGTGCCGCCAGCACCGCGGTCGGTGCGCACGATCGTCGAATCGGCGGGGATCAGCGTCTCGGTGAGCGACAGCACCGCGCGCGAGTCGATCAGCCCAGGGGCTCCGGAGGGGGGAACGGCCCCGGCCGCAGCGACCGGCTGCTCGGCAGTCTCGGGTTTCGCGGCACCGCGCTTGGCGTCCGCGGCCTTCGGCGGCGCGATGGGCTCGGGCGCCGGCACTGCCAGCGGGTTGGACACGAGCGCCGAGCGGGGGCGAGCGGGCGCGGCCTCGGGCTCGGGGGCCGCGAGAGGGTCCGGCACCGGCTCGGCGGCGGCGAGCGGGTCGGGCACGGGCTCGGCGACGGCGAGCGGATCCGGCACAGGCTCGGGCTCGAGGACAGGGCCGGGCCCGGCGGCAGGATCGCCGGGCGGGACCGGAGCGACCCGCGCAGACGCCGACGCGGCCTTCGGCTCGGCCGCTGGCGAAGAGGCACTCGCGCCGGCGGCATCCCACGTCACGACCGACGCGAGGACGACCGCATCGTTCACCGGCAATTCCGCGGGGAGGGAGTCCTCCGGGGCGAAGACGACCCTCACCACACCCGAGACCAGCCGCTCGGTCCACGTGGTCACCCCGGCGCCCGACACTCGCTCGGAGGAGGTGGCTTCGACGTCGAAGGCGATGTCACCGCGCACCGCGATGCGCACCGCGTCGCCCTCGGCCAGCGCGACGCCGAACGGCGGGATGGCCGTCAGAGACGTGCCGTACGCACCGGTGAGCGCCTCGATCACGCCGCCCAGCCCTCGACCGTCGGCCACGAGCGTGCGGATCCGCGCCGCGAGGGTGTGCGGCGTCTCGGCTCCGAGCACGACGAACCCGTGCGGCGTGACGGCGACCGGGGTCGCCCCGGGGGCGTACAGCGTCGGCATCAGAATCCTCCTGAGGCGATCGCGCGGGGAAGCGTGTCGCCGTCGATGTCATCGAGGGGCGTGCCCGCGGGAACCGTATCACTCTCGCACGATCCGGTGCCTCGTGTGCGAACGGCGGTCGCGTCGACGACGACCGCGGTGATGTTGTCGCGTCCACCGCGCACCATCGCCTCGTGCACGAGACGCGTCGCCGCCGCCTGCGGATCCGCCTCAGCGATGAGGATTCCGTGGATCGCATCCTGTTCGAGCTCGCTCGACAGCCCGTCGGAGCAGACGAGGATGCGGTCGCCGGCCTCAGCGGGAATGAGCCAGTAGTCGGGCTCGCCGTCGCTGCCCGCGCCGATCGCGCGGGTGATGACGTTGCGTCGCGTGTCGCGCTGCGCGGCATCCGCCGCGAGCTGACCGCTGTCGACGAGCTCCTGCACCACCGAGTGGTCGACGCTCACCTGCTCGAACACGCCGGCACTCAGCCGGTACGTGCGCGAGTCGCCCAGGTTGACGGTGAGCCAATACCCCTCACCGTCGACGTCGGCGATGACCACACCGGCCAGAGTCGTGCCGGCGCCGGCGCCCCGCCCGGCGGGGAGCGCCCCGACCCGCCGGCGCGCTGCAGCGACGGTGGTGTGGACGTCGTCGATCGTCAGGCTCTGGCGGCCGGCCAGCCGCGCGAACTCGTCCACGACGGCTGCGCTGGCGATCTCACCCGCCTGGTGCCCGCCCATGCCGTCGGCCACGAGGAACATCGGCGTCTGGGCGATGTAGGAATCCTCGTTCACACGACGGCGCAGGCCGGCGTCGGTCGCGGCGCCGAAGACCACGGTGATAGGCGGGGACTGCGGTGACATCACGCGCCGCCGACGGCGGCCGTGCGGTCGCCGAACTCCAGGCGGTCGCCCGCGCGCAGGCTGGTCTGCAGACCCGGGACGAGCGGGATGCGGCCGCCGTCGCGGATCAGCACCGTGCCGTTGGTCGAGTGACGGTCGACGATCCACGCGCCGTTCGCGTCGCCGCCGATCTCGAAATGCGTCTTGGACAGCGACAGGGTCTCGTCGCGGACGGCGATCGCGACGGCACCGGGCTCCATCGCGGGGTTGCGGCCGTACAGCGTGCGTCCGTAGACGGCCATTCGCGTGCCGTCGTCCCACGTGAGGACGGTGAGAACCGGGGCGTCCTCGTACAGTGCCGCCCGCTGCGCCGGCGGCGGCACCGCCGTCAGCCGAGTGGCGTCGAGATCCTCGACGGCGATCGCGGTCGCCGCGACGAGCGGCTCGGTCGTCGTGGCCGCCGGGAACGGCATCGTCAGGCCGGGGAAGTCACCGGCGACGGCGTGGGTCGCCGCGGGCACGCCCGAGATCACGCCGGCCGGGGCCGCGGCCGTGCGGTGAACGATGACCGTCGCCTCTCCGAAGGGGTCGTCCTCGGCCGGCTGGTACGCGGGTGCCGGGATGCCGGCGGCACTCGCCGGGGCGTGGGCCGGGGCCGAGACTGCCGGGGCCGAGGCTGTCGGGGCCGAGGCGTACGCAGGTACCGAAGCGCCCGAGGCGTATGCGAAGGGCGGCGTGTGCACGGGCGCGGTCGGCGCGTGCGCGAAAGCGGACGGCGTGTGCGCATGCGGCTGCGCCAGGTACGGGTTCACCGCGAACTCGGCGAACGGCGGATGCACCGCTCCCGTCGCCCGTGCGTCGACGACCACCGTCCTGGCCGCCCTGTCGTGCCAGCCCTGGCGGCGGGGGCTCGAGTCGAACAGCGGACTGAAGTAGCCGACGACGATCGAGCCCGCGAGGCCCCATACGAGGTTGCGCAGGACGGCACGCCAGAACCCGATGGGCGCGCCTGTCGCCTCGTCCTGCAGACGCACGCCGAACGCGCGCTGGCCGATGGAGCCGCGCCCGCCCTGCATGGCCGAGTACACCAGCAGCCACGCCACGAGGCACGCGGCCACCACCGCGTACGAAGTGATGGCGACGACCGCGACGAGGCCGTAGTCGCGCCTCGCGCTGCTGCCCATCACGACGATGGCCAGGAGGACGAAGAGGACGAACGCGAGCCCATACGAGATCGCGAGATCGACCGCGAAGGCACCGGCTCGGCGTCCGAGAGACGCGGGTTGCGCGATGAGAGGCTGACGTGCGGTCATTCGTTCTCCTGCGGTGCTGGAACGGAGCGCTCGGGTGCGCTCTCGGGTGCGCCGTCCGCCGTGGCGCGCTTCGTCGCGCGCTCGGGACGGACTCGCGCAGGGTTCGGCGCTCGATCGGGCAGCGCGAACCGCGTGCCGGCGAGGAGGGAGCGGATGCTGAGCCGCGCCTTCATCCGCTGCCACCACGTGCGGCTGCTGGCCATGCCCCCGACGATCTCGTCGACCTGGGCCCAGAACTCCTCGACATCGTCGGGGCTCGGCTCGGTGGGACCGAAGACCTCGAGGTCGGCCCGCGAGGCGAGGGTGCCGACTCTGGGCTCGGCGAACGCGGTGCTGAGGACGCCGGCCTCTTCCAGACGGGTGCCGCCCGGTCGCACCGGAGCACCGTGGTCGGACGCGCGGTCGACCAGCTCGTCCCAGCCGCCGCTGATGCGATCGGCGGGCCGCTCCGCCTCACGCCGCCGGCGACGGCGGGTGGCCTTGAGGACCCCGATCACCACGAACGGCGCGAGCAGCACGAAGAGGATGCCGAGCGTTCCCGCACCGATGCCCACGATCGTCCACAGCAGCGTCAGGTCGAGGGGATTCTCGTCCTCCGAGCCTCCGTCGTCGGTCACGGTCGGCGGCAGATCGACCGGCTCCTGCGGCGGAGGCGGCGGCTGCAGCACCTGCGGCTTCGGATCGGCCTTGGGCTTAGTGGTCTGGTCGTTCGGAACCTGGTCCTCGGGGGGCGTCGGGTCGAACGGCACCCAGCCTGCGCCGTCGAAGGCGATCTCGACCCACGCGTGCAGCGAGTTGCCGGTGGCCTCGAAGACGCCCTGCCCGGCCTGATCCTCGTCGGGATAGAAGCCCATCACGACACGGGCCGGGATGCCGACCTCGCGAGCCAGGAGCGCCATCGCGGTCGCGTACTGCTCGTCGTCGCCGACCATCTGCTCGGCGCCCAGGAGCGTCGAGATGCGCTCGGCACCGTGACCGGCCCGCGAGATCACCTCTCCGGCGAGACCGTGGCTGAAGAACCCGCCCTCCGAGAGCATGGTCTCGAGCGCGCGCGCCTGTTCGATCGGCGTCACGGCCTCGGCGACGGCCTTGGAGGCGACATCCGCCAGATCCTGCGGGACGCCCTCCTGCTTGGGCAGCGACACCGGCGCGAACGGGGTGTCGGCGAGGGCCTCGTCGCTCGGGATCTCGGGGATGACGCTCTCGATCGTGTACGCGTCGCCCTTCTGCAGGCTGGCGGTCACCACACCGGTCGCGGTCGACTCGTTGTAGTGAGCGGTGCGGCGCAGGTCGTCGGCGCGGTCGCCGTCGAACGTGACGCTCTGGACGGCGCCGGCATCCGGCATCCACACGCCCTCGAACGCGCCGATCTCGACGTGGACCGTCGCCGGCGTGCCCTCGGCGTCGGCCGACATGTTCGTGCGCACGGGAGAGAAGGCACTGGACGAGCCGGCGCCGTCGTCCGAGACGTTGTAGACGGTGCCGTTGTAGGCGTCCATCGTCGCCAGGCGCACGCGGGCGTCCTCGGGCAGTCCGCTGACGGTGAAGAGGGTCTCGTCGGGGAAGTCGCGCACGTACGCGCGGAACGACTGGAGCGGGCTCGGGAACTCGCGGATGTCGAAAGGCGGGATCACGACGTCGCGCAGCACGTAGCGCGGCGAGGAGGGCGCGGCGAACGCGCTGGTCGTGACGCCGACGACCCCCGCGATCGCGATGACCGCGACGCCCATGACGGCACGGCGCACCGCAGCGCCCCGGGCGCCGGAAGAGCCCTCTCCCACCGAGACGGCGGCCGCCTGCGGCTGCCATGCCTGGCGGATCGCGAGCCACACCACCGCGACGAGCCCGAAGACGACGCCCTGGATCACCGGCACCACGGGCTGCGAGGTGCCGAGCGCGATCTCCACCGCAAGGAATGCGGCAGCAGGGAGCAGCGCCCACGCCGCGGAGCGCGCGCGGAGCGCCAGCGACGTCGTCAGCACCGCGGCGACGAGCGCGAGCAGGAACGGGACGATGAGGTGGCCGTCGTCGGCCGCGACGGGTGCGACCGTCGTCAGCAGCTGCTTCCACGACGTGATCGTGCCCTCGGCGAGCAGACGCAGCGTCTCGAGCGTCGGTATGACCCCGGCGACCGTGGTGTGCGGCAGGGCAAGGGCGCCGCCGAAGAGGAAATACGCGACGACGGTGGCGCCTGACAGCAGCAGGATGCCCCAGCGCAGGACGGCACCCAGAGCGCCCAGGCTCATGCCGAGCAGCAGCCCGCCGACCGCCGCGACGAGGTAGCGGGGGCCGTCGAAGGTCGACCAGAAGCCGATGACCGGGATCGCGAGGAGGGCCAGCGTCGCGCCGAGGTCGAGCAGCCAGCGACGGGCCGGCAGCGCGACGGCGGGCGAGGTCGTGGCCGGCGCGGCGGTCGGTGCCTTAGTGGGTGCGGCGGTCATGCGAGCACCTTCCGCAGTGCACCGGCCAGCTGCTCGAGCGCGCCGATGGTCACGACGTCGGCCTCGCCGATGCGACGCAGCGTGGGCGAGGTCGCACCGGAGTCGGCGACGACGGCGAGCACCCGCGCGCCGAACGGCAGGCGGCTGCACGCGGTGCGCAGGTCGTTGGCGTCGACCGTGCTGCCGCACACCAGCACCACGACGCTGGCCAGCGCGAGCGTCGCCGCGACCGAGCCGGCGAGCTCGACGATGCTGCCGGCGCGCGGCCGTGAGTGGGCGAGGCCGGAGAGTGCGTCGAGGAACTGCTTGCCGGTGCCCGCGGGCAGCCCGCGCTCCTGGACGCGGACCTCGACGCGCTGCGAGTCGCGCAGCGCGCGCAGCCCGAGCGAGCCGGCGGCCGAGATCGCGAGCTCGAACTCATCGTCGCCGCGGTAGTCGGCGGGACTCGTCGAGAGCCCGATGACGAAGTGCGAGCGGCGCGTCTCTTCGTACTGGCGCACCATCAGGTCGCCGGTACGCGCGGTGGACTTCCAGTGCACGTGGCGCAGATCGTCGCCGGGCTGGTACTCGCGCAGCGCGTGGAACGACACGTCGTCGCGCGACAGGTCCGTCGCCGGAAGCCCCTCGAGATCGCGCAGGAAGCCCAGCGACTGCCCGTCGAACAGCACCGTCCGCGGGTGGACGAAGAGGTCCACGGGCTCGTCGCGACGGTGCACGCGCTCGAACAGGCCGAGCGGATCGCCCCGCACCACGCTCACCGGACCCACCTTCACCACGGCACGCCGGGTCGTCGGGATCGCGAACAGCTCCTCGGCGGTGTCGCCGGGAGCCAGTCGTCCGACCTCGAAGACGCCACGTCCGGACCCCACCGGCAGCAGCACGCGCGACGGCAGGATCGCGCGGCTTCCACTATTGGCGAGCGTGAGTGCGCCGACGGCCCGCTCGCCGACCACGACGCGTGTGCGGTTGAGGTCGAGGGACACCTCGTAAGCGGTGCGCCCGATGAGGAACAGCAGGCACAGCACGAGCACGGTCGTCACGACGACGGCCGCGACCGTCAGCTCCCACCAGCCGAGGATCTGGCCGAAGATCCACAGCACGACCGCCGCGGCGATCAGCACCCAGGCGACGGGGCGCACGACGGCGAACACGCCGCGCAGCCAGCGCAGCGCGATCGACGCGAGGTGCGCCGCCGCGCCGACGGCGACGCCGCGCTCCTGCGCGGCGCCCGCAGTCCCGAGTGCGTGCGAAGTCATCAGGCCGCGGACCTCGCCTGCGGTGCGGCCACTGCCTCGAGCACACGTGCGACCACGGTCTCGGCGCTCGTGCCGGCGAACTCGGCTTCGGGATCGAGCACGAGGCGGTGGGTCCACACCGGGCCGGCGAGGGTCTTGACGTCGTCGGGCAGCACGAAGTGGCGGCCCTGCGCCGCGGCGAAGACCTTGGCCATGCGGATCATCGAGAGCGAACCGCGCACCGAGACGCCCAGACGGGTCGCGGCATCCTCGCGCGTCGCCTGCGAGAGCTGAGCCGTGTAGCGCAGGACGGCGGGGTCGACGTGCACCGTGGCGGCGAGATCCGCCATGTCGGCGACCGCGCCCGTCGTGATGATCGCGGACAGATGGGCGGACGGGTTGCGGTCCGCGGCGCCCGCGAGGATGCGTTCGGCCACGGCGAGATCGGGATACCCGATCGACGTCTTGATGAGGAAGCGGTCGAGCTGCGCTTCGGGCAGCTTGTAGGTGCCCGCCTGCTCGATCGGGTTCTGCGTCGCGATCACCAGGAACGGCCGGCCGACCTCGTGCGGCACGCCGTCGACCGTGACCCGCGACTCCTCCATGACCTCGAGCAGCGCGGACTGTGTCTTCGGCGAGGCACGGTTGATCTCGTCGGCGAGCACGATCGAGGCGAACACGGGGCCACGGTGGAACTCGAACTTGTGCGAGGTCTGGTCGTAGATCGTGACGCCCGTCACGTCCGACGGCAGCAGGTCGGGAGTGAACTGGATGCGGCTGCTCGTGCCCTGCACGGTGGCGGCGAGCGCCTTCGCCAGGCTGGTCTTGCCGGTGCCCGGCGCGTCCTCGAGGAGCACATGGCCTTCGGCGAGCATCGCCGACAGCACGAGGGCGACGACCTCGCGCTTGCCCATGAGCGCGTGGTCGACGTTGTCGACCAGTCGCGTGAAGGTGCCCTGGAACCAGGCGGCCTGTTCGGGGGTCATCGTCATGCGGGTGTCTCTCTTTCGATGTGCATCTCGTTGTTCACCAGGTACGTCTCTCGGACGTGCCCCAGCCGTCGATGGTGACCCAGACCTGCTCGCCCGCGTCACCGAAATAGCAGCCGATCTGCGTCTGGCCGTTTGCCTTGAGCGAACGGACCGATCCGCCCGCGAAGGGAGTGCCGCCGTACGGTCCGGTCGCGTTGCAGTGGACCTGGTAGTCGCCGGCAGGGAAGTTCTCCGTGTTCACCACGAAGAAGGCGCACGCGTCGGAGCCGCAGTTCGGCTGGCCCTGCGCAGACTGTCCGCGACTGACCCATACCTTCGGCTGGGGTGGCGCGGCCGTACGGTCGGACGCCGAGGCTACATCGGACCACTGTTGCGCCGTATCCATGGCCCGCACCCTGATCGTGCCCGTGAAGTTATACCCATGGTCGACCGTGCGGTTGCCTGTGCGTCCGACGTTCTCCCACGCGCTGCCGTTGATGCTGATCTGCATCACTTGGATCGTGCGGCCGTTTTCGGCCGGAGCAGACCACCCGTAGGTGATGGACGTTCCGTTTGCCCGAGCGGTCGCCCCGGGGGTCCGCACCGGTCCGTACGGGATCACCTGGTTCGACGGCGCCGACTCGGCGCCGTTGTACCGCACGCCGTCCATCGCGGTGTACGCCCGCAGGCGCACCGTATAGGTCGTGCCGTTGTTGAGCCCGCCGATGGTGCCGCTGCCAGGTAGCGCCTGCCACCCGCCGCCGTTCAGGGAGAACTCGTACGCCAGTTCGTTCGCGTTCGCGCCGTTGCCCGGGGCGCCGTTGTACGTCACGGTGAGCGACCGGTCGCCCTCGGTCGCCCGTACATTCGTCGGCGCTCCCGGCGCGACGAAGGCGCGGCGTGGCGACGAGGGGGCGCTGTCCGCTCCCCAGCCGGCCTTGTTGCGGGCGGCCACGGTGAACGTGTAGTCGGTGGTCGACGCGTCGATCGCGAGCGCCTGCGAAGTCTGGCCGCCCGGGATCGCATTGATCGTCCGCACCACCGCGCCACCGCGGATGACGTTGAGGCGATACTCGGCGATCGCGTCGCCGTTGTTGGCGGGCGGGCTCCACGACACACGCATCTGAGCCTGGCTTCCGACAGGGTCGAGACGCTCGACCGACGGGGCTCCGGCGGCATCCGGCGCGCGCGCGGGGATCTCGCTCGCCGACCACCCGCTCCAGCTCGACGGCTCGGGCGCGCGGTTGTGCGCCTGCACGCGGACCTGATACGCGGTGCCGTTCTCGAGTCCCTCCCAGACGAGCGCATTGCCGGTGACGGCCGTCTTCTGCGCGATGCCCGACGGCGGCGCCGGCGAGATCTCGAGCGTGAACGTCTCGACGGGCGAGCCCGGGGTCGAGGGGGTGACCCAGGCGACCTGCAGACTGCGGTCGCCGTACACCAGGGTCGGCGGGTTGGGCGTATCAGGGCGGGCGTCGGGGCGCGCCGTCTCAGAGGGCGCCGACGGCTCGGACGGGCCGACGCGGTTCTCGGCGACGACCGTGAAGTTGTACTCCACGTTGTTCGTCAGGCCGTCGAGCGTGCACGTCGTCGCAAGACAGACCTTCTCGTAGTTCCCGGCCGTCGACGTCACGACGTACTGCTCGATCTCGGCGCCGTTGTTGGCCGGCGGCGTCCACGACAGCACGACGGTGCGGTCCTGCACGCTGGCGACGGTCGGCGTGCCCGGGGCGTCGGGCTTGCCCTGGACGGTGAGGCGTATGCGGCCCTCGACCTCGCGGTCGGGGTCGTTCGTGGCATCCTGCACGCGATAGCGCACGACCATCGTGCCGAAGAAGGTCTCGTTGGGCGTGACGCGCACCTCGTCGCCGGCGACCTCGACCTGGCCCTGGCCGGTTTCGACCAGGGCGGTCGTGATCTCGAGCGGGGTGTCGGGGAACGGGTTGACATCGTTGGCGAGCACCGGGACGGTGACCGTCTTGCCCTGGTGCGCCTCCTCGACGATGTCGTCGTTCGCCGTCGGGAGTTCTCGTGTCGACGCGGTGACGCGCACGTTGACGACGCCCTCGACCGGCTCGGTCGTGCCGTCGTCGATGCGCAGGCGGATGGTGGCGGCCGAGCCCTTCGGCGTGCCCGCGTCGGCGCTCACACGCAGCTCCTGGTCATCGACCGAGGCCGACATGCCGTCTGGCGAGCCGCCGACGATCTCGTAGCGCATGTCTTCGAGATCCTCGGGGTCGGGATCGGTCGTGAGGCCGAGCAGATCCAGCACGGCGGGGTCCTCGCCGGGCGCGACATCCATCTGCCCGTTGATGAACGTCGGCTGCTGGTTCTCGGGCGGCAGCACGGTGATCGGCAGCGTGAGCGTCGCTTTGCGGCCCTCGGGATCGTCGGGACCGGTGCCGTCGGTCACTTCGAACGTGATCGCGTCGGGACCGAAGTAGCCCTGGGCCGACGTGTAGACGAGGGTGGTCTGGTCCTTCACGAGCGAAGAACCGTCGCTGTGCGCCGCGGTGACCTTCGCCGCCTCGGTGACGACGACCTTGGCGTCGCCGACGGCGCGCACGTGGTCGGCCAGTGCGATCTCGACGGTCTCGCCGCTGGCGACCTCGACCGGATCGGTGGAGATGAGGCTCGGCGGCAGCGACGACAGCGCGGGGACGTGGATGAAGGCGGATGCCGCGTTCCCGTCCTGGTCGGTGATCGTGTACGTGATCAGCCGGTCCTCTTCGCCCAGCGTGATGCTGACCGTGCCGTCGGCGCGCACGCGCGCGCCGGGGTCGGACACCGTCACGTCGAGGTCGTCGAGCGTGCCGTCCGGATCCTCGTCGTTGGCGAGGACCTCGAGCTCGACGGTGTCTTCCTCGACATCCTGTGCGCGCACGTAGTCGTCGCGCGCGATCGGTGCCAGCAAGGGCACGTCCTCCGAGACGGTGATCTGCACGACGGCCTTCGCCTGGGCGCCCCGAGCGTCGCGGATCGTGTACTGCAGCGACGTCTCGGTGGGCTCGGACGGCGACGTCACGGTGACCCGGTTGCCGTCGACCTTCGCCGCGAGTCCGTCGACGTCGGGCAGGATCAGGCCGTTCTTCAGCACCCAGTACTCGTCGCCGTCGGGATCGGAGTCGTTCTCGAGCACCGGCACCGCGACGCGGCGGTCCGGTCGCATCACGACGGCGTCCTTCACGGCGTACGGCGCCTGGTTGACGCCCTCGGCCGGTGCGATCCCCACGCGGATCGACGCGGTCGCCTCGGCGCCCAGGCGATCGCGCACGCGATAAGTGAAGGCATCCACCCCGGCGGTGTCGTCGAAGGCCTCGTAGATCATGTAGTCCGAGCCGGTCTCGATGATCCGGCCCTTCTCGGGCGAGGAGGCGATGCCCACCAGCCGCACCGAGTCGCCGTCGGCATCGATTCCGTCCAGCGGCACCGTGATGCGCACACGGCTGCCGCCGAGGACGCGCGATGTGAGGTCGCGCGGGCGCGGGGCGGCGTTCGTCTCGGCGTTGACGGGCAGCACCTGGATCGTGATGTAGCCCGCGTCCTTCTGCCCCGTGCTGTCGACGACCTCGTACGTCGCATAGACGGTCCCCGGTTCATCCGAGGCGCGGAAGCGCACCGTGTCCTGCGAGACGAAGATCTCGCCCTTCTCCGGCTCGGGCAGCGGCGCCACGAGTTCGGGAGCGACATGGATCGCGTCGTTGTTCGGGTGATAGTCGTTGTCGAGCACCGGGATGTTCACGACATCGCCCGCGCGCACCACGACTTGATCGTCGTTTGCCACCGGCGGACGAAGCTGTGCCGGCGCGGGGATCGGGATGACGATGACGTCTCCCTCGGCGGATTGCGAGCCGTTCGAGATGCGATACGAGATCCGGACCTGCTCCGACAGAGCCGCCTGGTCGCTGATGCGGAGCGTCTCGTGGTTGAGCACGGCCACGGCGATGCCCGAGTTGGGCTCGACCGTCACCGATTGGATGACGAGGATGCCGCCCGAGGGGTCGGAGTCGTTCGTCAGCGCGTTGACGAGGACTTCGCCGCCGCTGGGAAGGAGCGCGACGTCCCTCACCGCCACCGGCGGGACATTCGTCTCGCCCTCCGGGAGCACGTCCACGCGGACGATCCCGGGGACAGCGTTGGCGCCCGCCGCCACCAGGTACTGGACGTAATACGTGGCTGGGGTCGCCGACGTGAACGTGAATGTCTTGTTCGCGTAGTCGGGGGCCAGCTCGGCACCCGGCACGGGATCGACGCGGGTCAGGCGCAGCGGCTCGCGGCCGGAACTGGTGTCGTTCGCAAGCGGCGAGACCGTCGCGGTCTGGCCGACACGCACCGCCACGTAGTCGGCGTTCGTGATCGGTACCGTCGAGCCCACGGGACGCACGTCGAAGCGCACGGTTCCCGTGGCCGCCTCCATGCCGTCCGACACGACGATCTCTACGTCCTTGCGCCCCTGCACGCCGCCCACCGCACGGTAGGTGATGCGTCCATCCGACGTGAAGTCGGCCTCGTCTCCCTCGGCAGGCACCACCCCGCTCAGGAAGACATCGTCGCCGTCGGGGTCGATCCAGTCGGGCAGCACGTTGTAGGTGACCGTCCCGCCGGATTCCACCGTGACCGTGGTGACGCGCTTCTGCGTCGGGGCCGCGTTCACGTCCCAGCCGCGGACCGTCAGCGACGCGGTGGCGGTGTCGGTGCCGCCGCGGCCGTCCGAGATCTCATAGGTGAAGGAGGTCGAGCCGGAGGCATCCTCCGGGATCGCGATCTGCAGTGCGCGGCCGTTGTCGATCGACTGCACGTCGCCGACGGACGGGCCGCCGTCGACGACCTGCGCCGTGAGCACATCGCCGTCGGGATCGCTGTCGTTGTCGAGCAGCGGCAGAATCGTGGTCCGCCCCGGGCGCACACCGAGGTCGTCGTCGGTCGCGACCGGCGGCGTGTTGATCTCGGAGCGCTCGGGAGTGGTCGTCTCGACCGTCTCCTCGGTGGTCTCCTCGTTCTCTTCTGTCGCCTCTTCGGGGGGAGTGATCTCCTCCCAGTTGTCCACGCGCTGCAGGCTCTCCGATGCCAGCCACGTCGCGCCGCCGACGATGTCGTTGAGCACGATGACGTCGCGGTTGACGCGGAACTTCAGCACCGAGGCGGCGTCGACGCCGTCGATGTCGCTCGTGAGGTCGTCGTCGTCGCCCAGGCAGTCGCGCACGAAGCGCGCCGATCCGCTCCATGCGCCGTAGGCGCAGCCCTCGAGCCAGACCGGAGCGGCCGGAGACCCTTTGGATCCCGCGCCGACGACCTTGGGCTCGGCGCCGTCGAACGGGACGCGAGCGAGCGCACCGTCCGTCGCGATGGTGAAGCCCTCCGCCGCTGCCGAGGGCTGTTGCAGCACCCCGTCGCGCGCCCCCTCCACGGCGAAGGAACGACCGTCGGCGTAGGCGGTGCCGGTCGATGCGTCCAGCACCACGGGACGTTCGCCGACGGCCGAGATCGACAGCTCCGCGTCGCCCGGAAGGTCTCCGAGCCCAGTCCTCACCGGATCCGACGGCGTGCCGTCCTCCTGCAGCCGCAGGGTGACGACTTCGCTCGTCTCGGCCGAGACCGCGTGGACCACGCCGTCGACGCCGACCGTGACATCCGACCCCTCGCCGACGTTCGCGGCCGGATCGGTGCCCTCGATCTGGAACGAGCCGACGCCGGCCGACGGAACGACCCACAGGTCGCCGGAGCTCTGATCGAGGATGGCCACCGTCGATCCTCCGAGCTCGACCTTCGCCCCGCCCGGGATGTTCGCGGCTTCGGCCATCGAGACCATCGCCGGGTCGACCACCGCGACGCTCGAGCCGGCCTCATCGACGACGAGCACGTTCTCACCCGACTGGAGGATGTCGTACTCGTCGCTGCTGGCACGAAGGCCGCCGTCGAGCACCTGCGACTCGTGGTTGAAATGCCCCACGAGGAGGGCCGACTGCTTCGTGACCCACACGCCGCCGTCGTGAAGATCTACTTCGGTGGTGGGAAGGCCCTGGTAGACGAAGGCCAAGGTCGTGAGGGTGACCGCCGCAGCCGTGACCGCTCCGGCCGACGCGAGGGTGCGGGGCCGGGCACGGAGCCACGCGGAAGACCTCATGGACCTCGGCCTCCTCCGGGGCGTGTGCGTCTACTGGTGGGGTCGCGCCTGAAGGGGTCGGGCGCTCACTGAAGACAAAGGGGAACGACTCAGCCTAACCCGGACGTCTGAGAGTCGCCCGTCGCAGGCCGATCGGCTCAGGCGAGCATATTCTGGCTGGTCAGCGGCATCGATGGGGACAAACACCCATGGCCGCGTCCGTCCGTCGCGACCGGGGCTGCTACCACACGATGGGCGCGGAACTGCCGGGTGTCCCCCCTTGTATGTCCACCCAGACCTGGTACCCCGGGTTTCCGAAGAAGCACGTCAGGTCGAACCGTCCGTCGGCGGGGATATAGGCGTTCCGCCAGGTGCCAGGGCCGTCCGAGGGTTCGTTGTCGTTGCACCGGACCTGGTAATTGCCCGCGGCGAAGTTCGTGACATCCACCGAGATCCGCGCGCATGACGAGTGCTCGCATTGACCCGGCCAGTAGCCGGACGCGCCCTTCGCCGTCGTCGCCGTCGGCTGCGGCCGCGCCATCGTCGTGGCCGAGGCGGTGGCGACCGCGGACCACTGGCCCTCGGTGTCCATCGCCTTGACCTGGATGCTGCTCGTCGTGCTGTAGCCGAGACTCCGCGACTCGCTGCCGGTCCGGCCGACGTTCTTCCAGCCCTCGCCGTTGATGTTCACCTGCATCACTTGGATCGTGCGGCCGTTGTCGGCGGGCGCCGACCACGAGTAGGTGATGGTCGTGCCGTTCGCCGATGCGCTGGCTCCCGGCGTGTTGACGGGGCCGTACGGCCGCACGCTGTTCGACACCGCCGACGGCTCGCTGGAGTAGCTGTAGCCGTCATCGAAATCGATGGTTCCGTACCGCACGCTCGCGCGCATGCGGACGGTGTAGTCGGTCGACGTCGAGAGGCCGCTGATCTTGTTGCCGTTCAACAGCGCCATCCACGGGCCGTTGTTCAGCGAGTACTCGTAGCTCATCTCGGACTGGTCCGTACCGTTGCCCGGAGCGTTCGTGTACGTCACCAGCACCGAGCTGTCAGGATCCGGGGTAGACAGCGTCACGTTCGTCGGCGACCCGGGCACGCCGACGGCCCGCATCGGCTCGGACGCTGCGCTCCACGCACCCCAGCCCGCCTTGTTCTGCGCTCGGACCTTGAACGCGTAGCTCGTCGTCGAATTCGGCACGTTGACGACCTGACGAGTGGCGCTGCCGCTCACGTCGATCGTGTTCGTGACCGCTCCACCGTGCAGCACCTGAACCTGATAGGCCGAGATGGCGTCTCCGTTGCTGGCGGGCGGGGTCCACACCACTTCGAGCTGCGACTGGCTGCCGACGGGGTCGAGACGGTTCATCGTGGGGGCGGCCGGCGCATCAGGCGCCTTCGCCGGGATCTCGCCGAGCGACCAGGCACTCCAGCTCGACGGCTCGGGCGCGCGGTTCACCGCCTGCACCTGCACCTGGTACGAGACGCCGTTCTCGAGCCCCTCCCACACGAGGCTGTTGCCCGTGACCTGCGCCTTCAGCGACACGCCGGACGGCGGTGCCGGCGAGATCTGCAGGTTGAAGGACTCCACCGGAGACCCGGGGGTCGGCGGGGTCACCCACGCCACCTTCAGGCTGCGGTCGCCGAACCCGAGTGTGGGCGCCTGCGGAGTGTCGGGCCGTGCGTCGGGACGCGCCGTCGCCGACGGGGCCGACGGGTCGGAGTCGCCGACGCGGTTCGTCGCGATCACCGTGAAGTTGTACTCGACGTTGTTGGTCAGACCGTCGAGCGTGCATGTCGTCGCCGGGCACTTCTTGGAGTACGCCCCGGAGGTGGACGAGACGGTGTACCCCGTGATCTCCGCCCCGTTGTCGGCCGGCGGCGTCCACGACATCACGACGGTGCGATCCTGCACGCTCGACACCGTCGGCGTTCCCGGCGCGTCGGGCCGCCCCTGCACCGTGAGCCGGATCCGGCCCTCGACCTCGCGGTCGACGTCGGCCGTGGCATCCTGCACGCGATAGCGCACCACCATCGTGCCGAAGAACGACTCGTCCGGCGTCACCTCGATGCTCTCACCCGTCACCTTGGCGGTGCCGTCACCGGTGTCGACGGATGCCGTCGTGATCTTGAGCGGCTTGCCGTCACCCTCGAACGGGTTGAAGTCATTCGCGAGCACGGCCACATTCTGGGTCTTGCCCTGGTGCGCCTCGTCGATCACGTCGTCGTTCGCGGTGGGCAGGGGCCGCGTCGACGCCGTGACGCGCACGTTCACCGAACCGTCGACCGGGTCCGTGACGCCGTCGGTGATGCGCAGCGCGATCGTCGCCGCGCTGCCCTTCGGTGTGTCGGCTGCGGCGCTCACGCGCAGCTCGCCGCCCTCGATCGACGCCGTCATGCCGTCCGGAGAGCCGCCCACGATCTCGTACTGCATGCCGGCGAGGTCGTCGGGGTCGGGGTCGTCCGTCAGTGCCGCCAGGTCGAGACTGCTCGCTTCTTCGCCCGGTGCGACGTCCATCTGCCCGTTCGCGAAGGTGGGCTGCTGGTTCTCGGGCGGCAGGACCGTGATCGGCAGGGTCAGTGTCGCCGTGCGCCCCGCGGGGTCGTCGGGGCCCGTGCCGTCCGTGACCTCGAACGTGATCGCGTCGTCTCCGAAGTAGTCCGAGGCGGATGTATAGACCAGCGTCGCCTCGTCCTTGATGAGCGAGGCCCCGTTGCTGTGCGCAGCAGTGACCTTCGCCGCCTCGGTGACGATCACGCGGCCGCCGTCAACGGCTCGCACGTGCTCCGACAGCGGGATCTCGATGGTCTCGCCGCTGCGCACCTCGATCGGCGCCGTGGTCGTCAGCGTCGGCGGCAGCTTCAGGAGTCCGGGAACGTGGATGAAGGCGGATGCCTCGTTCCCGTCCTCGTCGGTGAGCGTGTACTGGATGAGCTGCGAGTCGTCGCGCAGGGTGACCTGCACCGTGCCGTCGGCGCGGACGCGGGTCGCGGCATCCGCGATCGTCACCGTCAGCGCGTCGATCGTGCCGTCCGGGTCCTCGTCATTGCCCAGCACGTCCACGTCGGCCAGGCCGTCCTCGACGTCCGCGGCACGGACATAGTCGTCGCGCGCGATCGGCGGAAGCAGCGGCACGTCTTCGGCGACGGTGATCTGCAGCACGGCGGTGGCTCGCGCGCCGCGCTCGTCCTTGATGGAGTACTGCAGCGACGTCTCGACCGGCTGATCGGGTGAGGTCACGACGACGCGGCCGCCCTTGACCTCAGCTTCGAGGCCGTCTTCATCGGACAGCACGAGGGCGTTCGAGATCAGGTCGATGCGGTCGCCGTCGGGGTCGGAGTCGTTCGCCATCACGGGAACGGCGACGCTGCGACCCGGGCGCATGACGACGGAGTCCTTCACGGCGTAGGGCGACTGGTTCGCCGACTCGGGCGGCGCGATGCCGACGCGGATCGTCGCGGTCGCCTCCGCGCCGAGGCGGTCGCGCACACGGTAGGTGAAGCCGTCGACGCCCGCGGTGTCTCCGAACGCCTCGTACACCAGGTAATCCGAGCCGGTCTCGACGATCCGGCCCTTCCCCGGCGGCGTATCGACGCCGACCAGTTCGACGGAGTCGCCGTCGCCGTCGATGCCGTCCAGCGGCACCCCGATGCGCACGCGGCTGCCGCTCAGCACGCGCGACGTGATGTCGCGCGGGCGTGGAACCGCGTTGGTCTCGGCATTGACCGGCACCACCTGGATCGTGATGTAGCCGGCGTCCTTCTGGCCCGTGCTGTCGACGACCTCGTACGTGGCGTACACCGTGCCCGGCTCGTCCGACGCGCGGAAGCGGACGGTGTCCTGCGAGACGAAGATCTCGCCCGACTCCGGCTCAGGGAGCGGTTCGACGAGCTGCGGCGCGACGTGCATCGCGTCGTTGTTGGGGTGGTAGTCGTTGTCGAGCACCGGGATCGTCACGACATCGCCCGCGCGCACCACCGCCGTGTCGTCGTTGGCAACCGGCGGGCGCAGCTGAGCGGGCGCCGGCACCGGGATGACGATCACATCGGCCTCGGCCTGCTGCGACCCGTTCGAGATGCGGTACGACACGCGCACCTGCTGCGCCAGCGCGGCCTGGTCGGTGATTCGCAGCGTCTCGTGGTTGAGCACGGCCACCGCGATCCCCGCGCCCGGCTCAACCGTCACCGACTGGACGACGAGGATGCCGCCGTTCGGGTCGCTGTCGTTCTGCAGCACATCGACCAGCACCTCGCCGCCGCTCGGCAGCAGTGCGACATCGCGCACCGCGACCGGCGGGAGGTCGGTCTCGCCCTGCTCGATCACATCGACGCGCACGAGGCCAGGGACCGGCTGGACACCCGCTGCGACGAGGTACTGCACGTAGTACGTCCCCGCCGTGTCGGCACGGAACGAGAAGGTCTTGTTCGGGTAGTCCGGTGCGATGGTCGCGCCGTCCACCTCGTCCACGCGCGCGAGCCGCAGCGGCTCCCGGGTCGAGCTGACGTCGTTGAGCAGCGGCGACACCGTCGCGGTCTGGCCCGCGCGCACGACGACGTAGTCGGCGTTGGTCACCGGCACCGTCGTGCCGATCGGCTTGACGTCGAACCGCACATCGCCGGTCGCGTCGTCCGTGCCGTCCGACACGACGACCGGCACGTCCTTGCGCCCCTGCGTCCCTCCGACCGCGCGGAACGTGACACGTCCGTCCGAGGTGAAGTCGGACTCGTCGCCGTCCGCGGCGACGGCCGACTTGAGGAAGACGTCGTCGCCGTCCGGGTCGTACCAGTCCGGCAGCAGGTTGTACGTCACGACGCCGCCGGCCTCCACGGCCACGGTCGTCACGCGCTTCGCCTTCGGGGCCTCGTTGACGTCCCACCCGTGGACCGTCAGATCCACTGTCGCGGTGTCGGAGCCGCCACGGCCGTCGGTGATCTCGTACGTGAAGCTCGTAGAGCCCGTGGCATCCTCGGGCACCGCGATCTGCAGCGCGCGCCCGTTCTCGACAGCCTGGATCTCGCCGAAGGACGGTCCGTCGCCGGTCACACGCGCGGTCAGGATGTCGCCGTCCGGATCGCTGTCGTTGTCGAGCACGGCCAGCATCGTGGTCCGTCCCGGGCGCACCCCGAAGTCGTCGTCGGCGGCCGTCGGGGGCGTGTTGACGTCGGAGCGCTCGGGCAGCGTCGTCTCGGTGGTGTCCTCCGATGTGCGCTCGTCCTCCTCGGATTCACCCTCCGGCGGGGTGATCTCCTCCCAGTTGTCGACGCGGCGCAGATCCTCGGCGGCCATCCACGTCGCACCGCCGATGACGTCGTTGAGCACGATGACGTCGCGGTTCACTCGGAAGCGCAGCACCGATGTGGGCTCGATGCCCGCGACGTCGGTCTCGAGGTCGTCGGCGTCGCCCGCGCAATCGCGGAGGAACCTGCCCGAGCCGCTCCACGCCGCGTAGGTGCAGCCGTCGAGGAACACCGGCGGGGCCGGGGATCCCTCACCCCCGGCATCGACCTCTTGCGGCTTCGAGCCGTCGAGGGGGACGTTCACGAGCTGCGAGGACGTGGCCACCGCGACGACATCGGCTGCCGTGGACGGCTGCTGGAGCACCGTCGCGCCCTTCACGGGGACCTGGCTTCCGTTCAGGTAGACGGTGCCGGTGTCGGCGTCGAGCACGACCGGCTGGTCGCCCACCACCGTGATCGAGGCCGCCGCGGCCTCGGGCAGGCCCTCGACGGTGCGCCGCTCGGGCTCGGCCGGCTCACCCTCGGCGTCGGTGCGCACGATGACGACCTCACCGCTCGCGGGGGCGACGGCGTACACCGTGCCGTCGACGCCGACCGCGGCATCCGCCCCCTTGCCGAGGTTCACGAGGGGGTCGTTCCCCTGCACCTTCAACGAGCCGGCGCTCTGCGCGGGCGCGACCCAGAGATCGCCCGAGGCCGTGTCGAGCACCGCGAGGGTCTGCCCGCCGAGGACGGCCTTCGCCGCACCGGGGAGGTCGACCGGCTCGCCGAGCGCGACGTTCGCGGGATCGACGACCGCGAGCGTCGAATCGGCCTCGTCCATGACGAGCACCGTCGACCCGGACTGAAGGATGTCGTAGTCGTCGCTCACCGTGCGGAGCCCGGCGTCCAGCACCTGGGACTCGTGGTTGAAGTGGCCCACGAGCAGCGCGGACTCCTTCGTCACCCAGACCCCGCCGTCGTGCAGGTCGACTTCGGTGGTGGGAAGCCCTTCGTAGATGAACGCGAGCGTCGTGACGACGACCGCCGCCGCCGTGACCGCACCTGCGGACGCGAGCGCACGAGGGCGCGCACGAAGCCCAGCGAACAACCTCATGAAGAAACGCCGCCTCCTCTGGGGCATCGTGCGCCTTCGCGCACCGACCGACGTGAGGCGTCCCAGGACTACCCCACGAGCCCAGGGGAACGCCTCAGCCTAACCCGTCGCGTGGTGTGCGAACGGACGGCATGCGCCCACACCCACGAGCGTAATCTGCCTGATCAGGGGCATTCCATGGGGACAATCACCCATGCCTCGGCGGCGTCGGCAGGTTCAGCCCGCCACGTACTCGCGCAGGTGCTGCGCCGTCAGCGTCGCGCCGTTCGCGACGAGGTCGGCCGGGGTCCCCTGGAAGACGATCTCGCCACCGTCGTGTCCGGCGCCCGGGCCGAGATCGATGATCCAGTCGGCGTGCGCCATGACCGCCTGATGATGCTCGATCACGATGACGCTGTTGCCGGCTTCGACCAGGCGGTCCAGCATCCCGAGCATGTTCTGCACGTCGGCCAGATGCAGACCGGTCGTCGGCTCGTCGAGCACGTAGATCGCACCCTTCTTGGCCATCGAGATCGCGAGCTTGAGCCGCTGCCGCTCGCCGCCCGAGAGGGTGTTCAGCGCCTGACCCAGCGTGATGTAGCCGATGCCGACGTCGATCATGCGTGCGAGCGTCGTGTGCGCGGGACCTTTCGTGAAGAAGACGGATGCCTCGTCCGCCGACATCGCGAGGACCTCGGCGATGTTCTTCCCGTCGAGGCGGTACTCGAGCACCTCGTCGCTGAAGCCGGTGCCGTCGCACACCTCGCACAGCGTCTCGACGCTCTGCGTGAAGCCGAGGTTCGTGATGATGACGCCGAGCCCCTTGCAGGCGATGCAGGCGCCGTCGGAGTTCGCGCTGAACAGGCCCGGCTTGACTCCGTTCGCCTTCGCGAACGCCGACCGGATGGTGTCGAGCAGGCCGGTGTAGGTCGCAGGGCTCGACCGTCGCGAGCCCTTGATCGGCGACTGGTCGACCACGACCACGTCGTCGAAGGCCGGCACATTGCCGTGGATGAGCGAGGACTTGCCCGAGCCGGCGACGCCCGTGACGACGGTGAGGATGCCCAGGGGGATGTCGACGTCGACCTCGCGCAGGTTGTGCTGGGTCGCACCGCGGATCTCGAGCGCCCCCTTGGGTGCACGTGTCGAGGGCTTGATGCGTGCGCGGTCGTCGAGATGCCGGCCCGTGATCGTGCCCGAGGTGCGGAGGCCCGCCACATCGCCGGTGTACTGGATCTCACCGCCGGCGCGCCCCGCGCCCGGCCCCAGGTCGACGATGTAGTCGGCGATCTCGATGACCTCGGGCTTGTGCTCGACGACCAGCACGGTGTTGCCCTTGTCGCGCAGCTGCTGCAGCAGGTCGTTCATGCGCTGGATGTCGTGGGGGTGCAGGCCCGCCGTGGGCTCGTCGAACACGTACGTGACGTCGGTGAGCGCCGACCCCAGGTGCCGGATCATCTTGGTGCGCTGCGCCTCGCCACCCGAGAGCGTGCCGGCGGCGCGGTCCAGCGAGAGGTAGCCGAGCCCGATGTCGATGAACGAGCCGATCGTCTTGCGCAGACCGGCCATCAGGGGCGCCACGGCGGGGTCGCCGATCGTGGCGAGCCACTCGGCGAGGTCGGTGATCTGCATGGCCGCCGCATCCGCGATGCTCACGCCGTCGATCTTCGACGACCGCGCGCCTTCGTTCAGGCGCGTGCCGCCGCAGTCGGGGCATGGCATGAACTTCACGGCCCGCTCGACGAACGCCCGGATGTGCGGCTGCAGCGAGTCGCGGTCCTTCTGCAGCATCCCCTTCGTGATCTTGGGCACGAGACCCTCGTAGGTCATGTTGATGCCCGCCATCTTGACCTTCGTCGGCTCCTTGTAGAGGAAGTCCGCGCGCTCCTGCTCGGTGTAGTCCTGGATGGGCTTGTGCGGGTCGACGAAGCCCGACTCGGTGAATCCCTTCACCATCCAGCCGTCGACGTTGTACCCGGGGATCGTCAGCGCGCCCTCGGCGAGCGACTTCGTCTTGTCGAAGAGCTCGTCCAGGTCGATGTCGCTGACCTCGCCGAGACCCTCGCAGTGCGGGCACATGCCACCGGTGATCTCGAACGTCCGGTGCTCGGGCTTGCCCTTCGCGCCGCCGCGCTCGACCGTGATCGCGCCGCTGCCCTTGACCGAGGGGATGTTGAACGAGAACGCCTGCGGCGACCCGACGTGCGGCACGCCGATGCGGCTGAACAGGATCCGCAGCATCGCGTGCGCGTCGGTCGCCGTACCGACGGTCGAGCGCGAGTTGGAGCCCATGCGCTCCTGGTCGACGATGATCGCGGGGCTGACGTTCTCGAGGCCGTCGACCTCGGGCCGGTTGAGCTGCCCCATGAACTGCTGCACGAACGTCGGATACGTCTCGTTGATGAGCCGCTGCGACTCGTTGGCGATCGTGGCGAACACCAGCGACGACTTGCCCGAGCCGCTGACGCCGGTGAAGACGCTGAGGCGCCGCTTCGGGATCTCGACCGAGACGTTCTTCAGGTTGTTCTCTCGCGCTCCGACCACCCGGATGACGGAGTGGGTGTCGGCGATGTGGGGGACGGATGCCTCGGCCATGGAGTCCTCTCGACGGTGCGACCTACATTCTGCCCACCAATGAGGACATCCCGCTTCCTGAATCCTGCTCGATGCCGTCCCGGCTCAGGCGGCGTCGGCCGACTCGGCGGGCTCGATCGCGAAGTTGTCGCGCAAGACGCACGTCGGGTCGTACGCCGCCTTGATCGCGCGCAGGCGCTCGAGCGTCGCCGGCGGGAACGCCTCGGCGATGCGCTCGGGCCGCAGCGACGAGTCGAAGCTCAGGTACATGCCCGCCGTGTGCTCGGCGAGGGCGCGCCACTGCGCGTCGAGACGCGCCGGGTCCGAACCGAGCGCCACGACGGAGAAGTTCGCCGACCGGTGCGCGTAGGCGGTGGCGTCCTCGGCGACGTCCGAGACGGCGCCGCCGACGGCGCGCAGCTGGAAGAACGGGATCGCGCCGGACGCCAGCATCGCCGCCGCCGTCTCGGCGAAGGCGGGCGTGACGTGCTCGATGAGCCCCGAACGGGAGTGCGGCTCACCCGAGCCGTGCTGCGGACCCAGGTCGGCGTTCGCCATGACCTGCGCGTACGGCGTGAGCTGCACGGACTGCTGGACCAGCGGCGCGAGCTCGGCGAACGGCTGCAGCCGCGCGATGATCGTGTCGGGGTCGTCGGAGTCGACGAGGCCGTAGAGCTGGACGACCTGCGGCTGACCCGGCCGCGGACCGCCCGCGAGGAGGAACACCGTGAGGTCGCGGGGCGCCGACTCGACGATCGTGCCGTATCCCTCGAGGAAGGCCGCCATGTCGTCGACCTGGAACGCGAGCTGCGCCCAGCCGACCTGACCGACCTCGTCCACCTCGAATTCGAACGACGTCACGATGCCGACGTTGGCGCCCGCCCCGCGGATCGCCCAGAACAGGTCGGCATGGTTCGTGGCATCCGTCCTCACGATCGATCCGTCAGCCAGCACGACCTCGGCCGCGCGCAGGTGGTCGATCGTCAGGCCGTGCTCGCGTGCGAGGAACCCGATGCCGCCCGCGGTCGCGAGCCCGCCGACGCCCACGCCGCCGTAATCGCCCGACGTCAGCGCCCAGCCGTGCTCGCCCAGCACCGCGGCGACCTCGGCCCACCGCGCGCCCGGACCGATGCGCACCAGCCGCCGCTCCTCGTCCAGCACCTCGATGCCGTTGAGGCGCCGCAGGTCGATCACGATGCCGCCGTCGTTGGTGCTGCGGCCGCTGATCCCGTGCCCGCCGCTGCGCACCGCGAGTGCAAGGTCGGGATGCCGCCGCGCGAACGCGAGCGCCTCGGCCACCTGCGCCGTCGTCTCGGGCTGCAGCACGATGCCCGGCGCTCCGCCGCGCATGTAGGTCGCCCGGACGTCGCCGTATTCGAAGTCGCCCGGCTCGATCGCGCGCAGGCCTGGCGGCACGTCGTCGTACGCGATGCCGGCGCGCCGTGCCGACAGTGCCGCGGACGAGCGCCGCGGCGCCTCCGCCGTGCCGCGGGCGCCACGTTCCTTCGCGACGAGCTCGCGCGTGGCGGGCGCCACCTCTTCGCCGAAGAACCGCAGCAGCCGCGGATCGTCGGCGGCGAGGATGAACGTGCCGATGCCGTCCTCGCTCGCCAGCCGTGCGAGGCGCTCGGCGAACTCGGCCGGGTCGGCGGCGAGCTGACCGATGTTGAGCAGACGGCGGATCTCGCGCGGGTCGCGGCCGACGGACGTGGCCGCCTCGTCGATCGCCGCGTTGCCCTTCTGCAGGTCGCCGGGCTGCATGTAACCGAGCGACGGCAGCCACCCGTCGCCCTTGCGCCCGGTCAGGGCCAGCATACGGGGCTTGTAGGCGCCGATGAGGATCGGGATGTCGTGGGCCGGGCGGGGGCCGCGCTTGGCGCCGTGCACCCGGTGGTGGCGGCCGTCTGTGAAGACGCCGCCGCGCTGGTCGGTGCGCCACAGCTCGCGGATGAGGTCGATGGCCTCCTCCAGGGCGTTCACCGCCTGGCCCGGGGTCAGGCGCGTGCCGCCCATCGCCTCGATCGCGTCCCAGAAGCCACCGGCGCCCAGGCCGAGATCGAAGCGGCCGCCCGAGAGCAGGTCGAGGCTGGCCGCGGCTCGTGCCACGACGGCCGGCGGACGCAGCGGCACGTTGAGCACGTTCGGCGAGATGCGGACGCGCTCGGTCCGGGCCGCGACGAACGACATGAGCGTCCACGTGTCGAGGAACGCCGGCTGATAGGGGTGGTCCTGGAAGGTGACGAGATCGAGACCGGATGCCTCGGCCAGCTGCGCCAGCTCGACCGGGGTCTGCGGGTCGGCGGCCGCCGGCGTGATGAACGCACCGAACTCGAGGGCGTGTCCGTAATCCATGTGGTTCCTCCGGCTCATGGAACCGCCGGAACCCGGTTTTCATTCCTCGGCATGGACTCCGGCGGTCGTCCGGATGCGGCCGGAGAGGGATCGCAAGGACGACGGTGGCACGGGAGGGAACGGCGGGCCGGGGCCGGTCACCCCTCGGCGCGCCAGCATCCCTCGACGTGGTCGTCGACCATGCCGGCCGACTGCATCAGGGCGTACATCGTGGTCGAGCCCACGAACCGGAAGCCGCGCTTGCGAAGCGCCTTGCTCATCGCATCCGACTCGGGCGTGGTGGCGGGGACCTCGGCGAAGGTCTTCGGCCGGGGTCGTCCAGCCGGGTCGGGGGCGAACGACCACATGAACGCGTCCAGCTCGCCCGGCTCGAGTTCGAGCACGAGGCGGGCGTTGGAGATCGTGGCGAGGATCTTCGCACGATTGCGGATGATGCCGGCATCCGTCATCAGCCGCTCGACGTCGGCCTCGCCGAACCGAGCAACGATCTCGGGGTCGAAGCCCGCGAACACCTCGCGGAACCGCGGCCGCTTGCGCAGGATCGTGATCCACGACAGGCCGGCCTGGAACCCCTCCAGGCTCATCTTCTCGAAGAGCGGCCGGTCGCCGTGGAGCGGCCGGCCCCACTCCTCGTCGTGGTACCGCGCGTACTCCGGATCCTCGCCCACCCACGCGCAGCGCGCGACTCCATCGGCTCCGGTTCGCACGCTCACCGCGCCAGCCTACGGCCGGGCAGCGACATGAGCTCGTCGAAGGTCTGCGCGTTCGAATCGCTCACGATGAGGCCTTCCATTTCTCGAAGTTCTGTTCTATCCTAGATGCATGGGAGACGAGCGGACGGACGATGAAACGTTCGCTGTGTCACCGCCGGCCGATGAGTACCTCGGCTACCTGCTCGACGACGTCGTCAGCGACCACATGGACGCCAACCGGCGCCTCGCACGTCGCGCGGTGAACATCGTAGAGGCGGTCGACTTCGCGGAGCGGCGCCCGTACGTCTACACCACGGCCGACGGCGAGCTGGCGACCAAGATCGCCGAGCGTGCGGTCGTGTTCGACGTGTCACTGCGACTGCAGCTCGGGGAGAAGGCGGTCCGCGACCTCATACGGCTCACGCGCGATGCCCGCAGGTGGCTTCCGCAATTGTGGCGGCGCGCCGAAGAGGGTTACGTCGCTCTCCCGCTCGTGGACTCGACACTCGCCGGCGCGTACCGGCTGCTGCCGGCACCTGACGCGACGAAGGAAGAGAAGGATGCCGCGGCCGCCGCCGTCCGCGAGCTCGACAGTCGCGCCGACGACTGGGCCGTCGCCTGCACCCCGGCGGGGTTCCGCTCCCGGCTCGCGCGGCTCGTCGAGAAGCTCGACGCGCGCCGGGCGGATGAACGGCACGCGATGGCGCTGCGCGACCGCAGGGTGATCGTCGAGCACGCCGGCGACGGCATGTCGTGGGTCTCGGCTCTCGTGCCGACGCTGGACGCCGTCGCGATCAAACGCAGGCTGACTGCCACGGCGAAGCACGTCGCGAAGGACCGCGCCGAGACACGGTCGCGCGATCAGATCCGGGCAGACCTGTTCTCGGGGTGGCTGCGGGGCGCGGGCACGCCGACGGCGGTGAAGACGAAGGTGTTCGTCACCGTGCCCGTGACGCTCCTCGCCGGAGGCGGCGATGCGCCGAACCCAAGCGTCCCGGTCGAGACCGCCGAGATCGTCGGGCACGGCCCGATCCCGCCGCTGGTAGCGAAGCAGCTCTTCCTCGACGCCAAGGCCTTTCGCCGCCTGATCACCGATCCCGTGCGTGGCGTCGTCGTCGATATGGATCGCCGCGTCTACCGTTCCACCGGCGCTCAGCGGGACTGGATCGTCCTCCAGCACCACCTCTGCACCCGCGATGGCTGCACGAGACTCGCGATGGAGGCCGACATCGATCACGACGTGCCGTGGTCGCAGGGAGGCAAGACGAACCTGCGACTTCTCCGGCCGCTCTGTCCCCCCGATCACGGCCGCCGACATCAGACGACGTTCGCCTACCGCACGCGTGAGAACGGCACCGTCGAGGTCAGCACGCCGACCGGATACACCACGCCTGAGGAACCGCCGTTCTGAGGCCCGGGCGCCGGGCGCTCACCGAGCACGCCGCTGACCCCGTTCATTCGTCGTCTCGGTACGCCCGCGGGCGGGATTCGCGTACCTGGATGACGAACGAACCGGCAACGAGCGGCGAACGGACGCGGGACTCGGTACCCGCAGGGCGCCCCCGTCGCTTACCGTTGAGTGTTGAGCCCATTCGGGCTCGCACGCAGGAGGCTCCCCATGAAGATCGTCGCATCATCGGACTGGCGGGACGCCATCCCGTTCGACACGCTCGTGGTGGTGGCCGACATCGTCCCCGGCGAGCCGACGCGCTGCTTCACGTGCGGGACCGACTCCGAGCCGCGTCCGCGCACCGAACTGTGGGCGTACAAGCACCGTCATCCCAAGAATCACGACGGCTATGTGCGCTTCTACTGCGCCGAGCATCGTCCGGTGCTTCAGCGACCCGTCGTGGCGGCATACGTCGCCCCGGGCCGTTCGGCGCGGTCCTCGCGTGCGGCCGCCGAGCGCCGGCCCGCCAAGCCGACCATCCCCGAGCGTCAGCGCGCGACGTGCCCGAACTGCTTCGTCGAAGTCTCGGCGACCGGCGAATGCGGCATGTGCGGCTGGTCGGACAGCTGACGACGCGCCGCCACCGGCGCCGCCCCAGCCGCCGCCCCAGCGGGAGGATGTCGGAGGGGAGCGCGTTTCCCGACGCGATCCCCTCCTGAAAACCCTCCATCCGCGCGAAGCCCGAGGCGCGGAGCCCAGCGAGGTGCCTTCATCAGCGGAATGCTCGCGAGATCGGGACCCTGACACGGCCTCCGGCCATCGTTACCGTTCCGTGACTATCGGCTCGCGCGGTCCTTCTTCTTGAGCGACTTCTCCGACACCGGCGCCTCACCCGAGGCCGCGAGCGCGCGGTAGTACTCGCGGGCCTCGTCCTGGCGTTCGCGCTCGGCACCCGACGCGATCGGCGCACGCACGTGCTCCGGCTCGAAGCCGTACGCGTCCACGAGATCCTGCGCGTGCGGGCGCAGCCGCGTCGCCAGGCGGTCGATGTAGCGCGAGACGGATGCCGCACGCTGGGTCGACAGCCGGCCGTTGACGAGGTACCACGCGAGGTGCTTCTCGATCAGCTGCATGCCGAACAGATCGCGCAGCCAGGTCAGCACGCGCTTCGTTCCCTCGTCCGAGACGCGGTTCACGCCGTCGGTGAACGCCTCCCACTGCAGCAGCTCGCCGTGGGCACGGGCGGCCTCGATGAGCTCCGCCTGGTGGCTGTTGAACAGCGCGGCGGCCTCGGCCGGCGAGAGCGAGGATGCCGGGCGAAGGGCGCCCGCGACGTCGGCGACCATCTGCTGCACGCGGCCGGCGAGCAGCTCGTGCTGCTGGTCCTCGCGCAGTCCGAGCTCTACCGAACGGGCCGTCGAGCCGAAGTCGGCCACCGCCTGCCCGAGCTGGCGCAGGCCCGCACCGTGGAACAGCTTGCCCGCGGTCTGCGTGACGGCGAAGCGCGCCAGGGCCGCGGCATCCTTCCCCTTGAACTGCTTGGCGTAGTCGGCCAGCAGCCGCTTGCCGACCAGCTGCAGCAGCACGTTGTTGTCGCCTTCGAACGTGACGTAGACGTCGAGGTCCTGGTGCAGGCCGACCATGCGGTTCTCGGCGAGGAAGCCGGCGCCGCCGCAGGCCTCGCGAGCCTCCTGGATCGTGGCCAGCGCGTTCCACGTCGACAGCGGCTTGAGGGCCGCGGCGAGCGTCTCGAGGTCTTCGCGCTCCTCGGCGGTGTCGGTGCGTCCCGAGAAGACGCCGTCGAACTTGCGCAGCAGCTCGTCGTGGCTGAAGAACTGCGCGTAGTTCTGGGCCAGCAGGGGCAGCAGACGCCGCTGGTGCTTGCCGTAGTCCAGCAGCACGACCTCTTCGCTTCCGGCACCCGAGTCGAACTGACGGCGCTGATTGGCGTAGGTCAGAGCGATGTACAGCGCGAGCGCGGTGCCGGTCGTGGCGGCGCCGTCGAGCGACACCCGCCCCTGCACCAGGGCGCCGAGCATCGTGAAGAAGCGGCGGCCGGGGCTGGGGATCTCGGAGCTGTAGCTGCCGTCGGGGGCGACGTCGCCGTAGCGGTTGAGCAGGTTCTCACGGGGCACGCGGACGTGGTCGAAGTGCAGGCGCCCGTTGTCGATGCCGTTGAGGCCGCCCTTGACGCCGTCGTCCTCGCCGCCGATGCCGGGCAGGAAGTCGCCGTTCTCATCGCGCAGCGGCACGAAGAAGCAGTGCACGCCGTAGTTGACGCCGCCCGTGATCAGCTGCGCGAACACCGTCGCCGCCTTGCCGTGCAGCGCCGCGTTGCCGAGGTAGTCCTTCCACGCACCGCGGAACGGCGTGTGGATCACGAACTCTTCGGTGTCGGGGTCGTAGGTCGCCGTCGTGCCGATGGCCGCGACATCCGACCCGTGCCCCGTCTCGGTCATCGCGAACGCACCGGGAAGGCTCATGTCGATGACACCCGGTAGCCACTTCTCGTGGTGGGTCTTGGTGCCGAGCTGGAAGATCGCCGAGCCGAAGAGGCCCCACTGCACGCCCGACTTGATCTGCAGGCTGGGGTCGGCGAGCACGAGCTCTTCGAAGCCGGCGAGGTTCGCGCCGTTGTCGTTCTGGCCGCCGTACTCCTCGGGGAACGCGCGGCGCGAGCCGCCGTGCTCCACCAGCAGGTGCAGCTGCGTCAGCACCCGCTCGCGATGATCGGGCATGGGCTGCCCGTCGATCCGCCAGAACGCGGGGTCCTTGATCGTCTCGCGCGCGGTGCGGCGGGTCTCGCCCCACGTGCCGAGCAGCAGGTTCGTGACGGCGGCGACATCGATGCGGGGCTCGGATGCCTCCTCCGCGGTGTGCGCGGCGGTCGGGGCGCCGCCGGCGGGCGTGCGCTTGTGGACAGCGGGCTTCTTGGTGCGGACGGCGGCGTCAGCCATGTGCATCACCTTCGGGTCGCGAGAGGAAGAGTCACTGTGACGGTAGGACTTCCTACAACGCACGGGCAAGCCGATTGGCGAGTGTGCACAAAGCCGGGCGACGGCGTCCGACGGGCTCGTTGTACGGACCCGACAGCGCCGTCGCCCCCGGTCGAACTAGCGCAGGCCCGCGGCGACGGCCGCGGTGACCTCCATCCAGGCCTCGCGGCTCGCGTCGGTCAGGGCGTCGTAGTCGATCACGTCGCCGCGGTCCAGCGAGACGTCGAACGGCACCGCGACGACCTGCCGCGTCAGCTCGCCCATGTGGCGTGTCAGTCGCTGCTCGAGGTCCGGGTGGCTCGTGGGCGAGGGGTGGCTCATGACGGTGACGGCGTTGCGCAGCTTGGCTTCGTGGCCGTGGGCGACCAGCGTGTCGGCCATCGATGCCAGCGTGCGGGCGCTGTCTTCCTTCACGATCGTCGTGAGCACGAGCACGTCGGCCGCGGCGACCGCCGACTGCCACGTGCCCGCCTTGGAGTTGTTGCCGGTGTCGACGATGATCACGCGGTACGAGGCACTCAGCGTGTCGTGCAGAAGCCCGAAGGCCTCTTCGTCGATCACATCGCTGTCGCCGTCGAGGTTCTGCGAGGCGAGCACGTCGAACTTGTTGTCGCGCTGGCCGCGCACGAAGTCGATGAGGTCCGCCGAGCTGAGCTGGCCGGGGCCGTCGTGCACGTGACGCAGCAGGTCGATCGCGGTGCGGTCGTGCGAGGGCGCGGGCATGGAACGGATGCCGAGCGTGCCCTTGTACTCGTTGTTGTCCCACGCGAGGACGCTGCCGCCGCGCACGCGACCGAGCGTCGCACCGAGCAGGTACGTGGTCGTCGTCTTGCCGACGCCGCCCTTCTCTCCGATCACGGCGATGGTCTTGCGACCGGTGAACGCGCGCTGGATGGTCTCGCGGCGATCACGCTTGGCCTGCTCCTTCTTTCCCGGCGCCAGCCGGAAGCCGATCTTGTTGAATCCGCCGCGCACGCCCTCGGTGGCAAGGATGCGCGTCGGCGTCTGGGCCGACTCGGCGAAATCGCGCGCGGTCAGCAGCCGCGCGTCCCGCCGGGTGAAAGACGACTCATCGGATGCCGCGGCGGGCGCCGGTGGCGCGGTCGCGGGTTCGCTCGGTACCGCGGCCGTCGGCGCTGCGGTCGGCGCTGCGGTGGGCACAGCGGTCGTCGGCATCACCGGGATCGACGTCGTCGTGGCGGGTGCCGCCGTCGCGGGCGGCGTGGTCACCGGCGGCGTGGTCACCGGCGGTGCGGCCGGCGGGGGCGCGGTGACGCCGAGGTCATCCGCCTCGACGCCCTCCTCGACCGATCCGTCCGGCGCGACGAGCAGCGCACTGACGCCGTCGCTGCCACTGGCCGCGACCCGCACGGGGCGTCCGTGCTGCTGAGCCACCTCGACCACCAGCGCGAGTACCGCCTCCCGGGCGCCGGCCGCGTCACGCGCTTTCACGGTGCGCATGCTGCCGTCGACGGTGACCGAACCGGTGCCGTCGTCGTTGGTCACGACCGATATGCGCGGTCGATCGGGGATGGGGACGTGTTCGCTCACACGGGCTCCTTGGCTGAATGTCGATGGGGGCGGATGTCGTCGCAGCGAGGGCGCCGACGGGGCGCGAGCAGATGGCGCTTGAGACGAATCCGACGTTCCACCGTAACCCGAACGCCTGAATGACGCGGATCCGCGCCTCTCCGTCGGATCCTCGGAGCACTTTCGAATCGCGCACTTTGCAGTCCGCGCCGACCCTGACGTGCAAAGTGCGCGATTCGAAACGCGGTGGGCTCAGAACAGCCCGACGATCCGCCCGTCCTCGGTGACGTCGATCGTGTTCGCCGCGGGGATCGCGGGCAGTCCCGGCATCGTCATGATGTCGCCGCAGACCATCACGATGAAGCGTGCCCCCGCTGCCAGGCGCACCTCGCGGATGTCGACGGAGTGCCCGGTGGGCGCCCCGCGCAGCTTCGCGTCGGTCGAGAACGAATACTGCGTCTTCGCGACGCAGACCGGATAGCCGCCGTACCCGTCCTCCTGCAGGCGGCGGATCTGCGCGCGCACCGCCGTCGAGGCGGTGATTCCGGATGCCCCGTAGACACGCGTCGCGATCGCGCTCATCTTCTGCCAGAGGCCGGCTTCGTCGGGGTACGTGAACCGCAGCCCGCGCTCGACCGGCTCGGCGCACAGCCGAACGACCTCACGGGCGAGGTCTTCGGCACCGGCACCGCCGTCCGCGAAGTGCTTGGCCACCACCGCGCGGGCCCCTGCGGCCTCGACCGCTCCGACGAGGGCCGCGATCTCGGCATCCGTGTCTTCCGCTCGATGATTGATCGCGACCACGGCGGGGATGCCCCACGTCTCGCGCACGGTCGTGAGGTGCCGCTCGAGGTTGACGATGCCGCGGGTCACGGCCGCGACGTCTTCGCTCGCGAGGTCGGCGACCTCGACGCCGCCGTGATACTTCACCGCGCGCACGGTCGCCACGATGACCGCGGCGTCGGGACGCAGGCCGGTCGAGCGGCACAGGATGTCGACGAACTTCTCGGCGCCGAGGTCCGCACCGAACCCCGCTTCCGTCACGACGTAGTCGGCCAGCCGCAGCGCCGAGTCGGTCGCGATGAACGAATTGCAGCCGTGCGCGATGTTGGCGAAGGGGCCGCCGTGCACGAACGCCGGCGTGTGCTCGAGAGTCTGGACGAGGTTGGGCGCGAGCGCGTCGCGCAGGATCGCGGCCATCGCGCCGTGCGCGTGCAGATCGCGCGCCCGCACCGGGGCTCGGTCGCGCGTGTAGGCGACGACGATCTCGCCGAGACGGTTCTTGAGGTCTTCGAGGCTCGAGGCGAGGCAGAAGATCGCCATGACCTCGCTGGCGACCACGATGTCGAAGCCGCTCTCGCGCGGGTAGCCGTTGCCCGGCCCGCCGAGGCCGATCACGGTGTCGCGCAGTGCCCGGTCGTTGACGTCGAGCACACGCCGCCACGTCACCCGCCGCACGTCGATGTCCAGCGCGTTGCCGTGGTGGATGTGGTTGTCGATGAGCGCGGCCAGCAGGTTGGTCGCCACCGCGATCGCCGCGAAGTCCCCGGTGAAGTGCAGGTTGATGTCTTCCATCGGCACGACCTGCGCGTAGCCGCCGCCGGCGGCGCCGCCCTTCATGCCGAACACCGGGCCGAGCGCGGGCTCGCGCAGGCAGATCATGGCGCGCTCGCCGATGCGGTTGAGCGCGTCGCCGAGCCCGACCGTCGTGGTCGTCTTGCCCTCGCCCGCGGGCGTGGGCGAGATCGCCGTCATGAGCACGAGCCTGCCCCGCGGCCGATCGCGCAACGCGGCCAGGTGCGAGAGCGCGACCTTGGCCTTGTGGCGCCCGTACGGCTCGAGCGCTTCCTCGGGGATGCCGAGCCCTTCGGCGATCCGCGTGATTGGCCAGAGTTCGGCCCGCTGTGCGATCTCGATGTTGCTCGTGGCCACGCTCGCTCCTCGCTTGCGGGCACCGTCGCCCGCCGCGACCCAGCCTAGGCAACGCCCGGCTCGCTCCACGGAAGGCGGCACGCGCGCCCGATTCGCACAACTGCGGTGCCGGCATCCGCCTCGTGTCGGCGCCGCCGGGCACACTGGAGCGATGAGCGCCATCCCCCGCGTGAAGCTGGAGCCGTGGGGCGTCGACGATCTGTTCCTCCTCGAGGCCGCGAACACTCCCGAGATGACCGCGCACCTCGGCGGCCCCGAGACGGCCGAGCAGCTGCGCGCGCGCCAGGAGAAGTACCTCCGCTGGCGGGAGACCGGCGACGCGGCCATGTACCGCATCGAGGCCGACGGCGATCCGGTGGGCGGGATCGGCTACTGGAAGTCCGAACACGATGGCGCACCGGCGTGGGAGACCGGGTGGAACGTGCTGCCGGCATGGCAGGGGCGGGGAATCGCGCGCGAGGCGCTGCGTCTCCTCATCGGGAAGGTGGCAGCCCGGGGCGACCGCTCGCTCCTGGTCGCCTACCCCGGCGTCGACAACCCGGCGTCCAACGCGCTGTGCCGCGGGGCGGGCTTCGAGCAACGGGGGTCGCTCACCGAGCCGTGGCGCGGGGCCGAGCTCACTTTCAACATCTGGGTGCTCGACATGTCGCCGCTCGATCTCGGCGATCGGCAGCCGGACGTCGACGAGCGGTTCGAGGGTGAGCGGCTCGACGAGGCGCGCTGGTGGCCGTTCTACACGCCGCATTGGTCGGCACGGGATGCCGCGGCCGCGCGTTGGTCGATCGGCCCGGGTGGCCTGGAGCTGCGGATCGACGCCGACACCCAGCCGTGGGCGCCGGATTTCGACGGGGACGTGCGCGTCTCGCACCTGCAGACAGGACAGCACTCCGGCGCTGTCGGCAGCGAGCTCGGCCAGCATCGATTCCGGACAGGTCTGCGCGTGCGCGAGGAGCAGCCCGAACACCGGGGCTGGCTGGTGCACCACGGCGTCATCGAGGTGCGGATGGCCGCGGTGCGGCATCCCGATGTGATGGTGGCGTTCTGGCCGATCGGGTTCGAGGAGCGGCCCGACGACTGCGGCGAGCTCTGCGTCGCCGAGATCTTCGGCCAGGAGGTCGGCGAGCACGCCGGTCTCGTCGGCGTCGGTGTGAAGGCCCAGAACGACCCCCGCCTGCGCACGGACTTCGAGAAGATCCCGGTCGAGGGCGACCTCACCGACTTCCACGACTACGCGGTGGAGTGGACGCCCGAGCGCGTGCGCTTCTTCGTCGACGGGCGCTGGGTCAAGACCGTCGCGCAGCGCATCGACTACCCCGTGCAGCTCATGCTCGACGTGTACGAATTCCCTCGCGCCGACGGCACCCGCGACACCGCGGCGCTGCCCCACGTGCTGCGCGTCGAGCGCGTCCGCAGCTTCCGCGCGCACTGATCCCTTCCGACGGGCCGTCAGACCTCGCGGCATCCGCTCTGTTCACGGCCCCGCCCGACGCCTACGGTGGACGCATGAACGGGGTGCGCGTCCGGCGTGCCGGCATCGGGGATGCCGGGATCGTGGCGAGCATGTTGCACGACTTCAACACCGAGTTCGACACGGACTCCCCCGGTCCGATCGTCCTGGCCTCCCGGCTGCGATCGCTGCTCGCGGGCGCCGACACCTTCGCACTGCTCGGGGGCGAGCCGCCGGCCGGCCTTGCGCTCGTGACCGTCCGCCCGAACGTGTGGTACCCCGGACCCGTCGCGCTGCTCGACGAGATGTACGTCGTCCCTTCCGCGCGCGGTGCCGGCATCGGCAGCGCGATCATCCGGCGGCTGATCGATGACTGCCGCGTGGCCGGGGTCTCGGCGATCGAGATCAACGTCGACGAGGCCGACGTCGACGCGCAGCGCTTCTACGAGCGCCACGGCTTCCACGGTGCGGACCCCGACACCGGGGAGCGCGCGTACTACTACGCGCAAGAACTCGACTGACCTCGCCCGCAGGCGCTAAGCCGCTGGCGCAACGACTTCCAGCACGGCTTGGCCGTAGGCCTCGCGCTTCTTGGCGCCGATGCCGGTGACGCCGTCGAGGTCGGCGAGACTGGCCGGACGCCGCTCGGCGAGCGCGCGCAGGGTGGAGTCGCCGAAGATGATGTAGGCCGGGACGCCGAGCTCTTTCGCGACGCCCGCGCGCCACGCCCGCAGCGCCTCGAACAGGCCGACATCTCCGGCCGCCAGCGACTCGGGCGCCGTCGTCTTGCGCACGCGCCCGACGCCACCCGACCTGCCCAGGACGTCGCGCCGCAGCGGCACGGCGGTCTCGCCCTTCAAGACTCCAGCGGCTGGCTCGCCGAGTGCCAGGGTGCCGTACTCGCCGCGGGCGACCAGGATGCCGCGAGCCAGGAGCTGCCTGATCACACTGCGCCAGTCCTGCTCGCTCAGATCGGCGCCCAGCCCGTAGGTCGACAGCGAGTCGTGCCCCTGCTGGCGAACGCGCTCCGTCGAGGCGCCGCGCAGGATGTCGATCAGGTGACCGGCGCCGAACGCCTGCCCGCGCTCCCGCTGCAGCCGGACGATCGTCGACAGCAGCTTCTGCGCGGGGACCAGGCCGTCCCACGTCTCGGGCGCCTCGAGGCACGTGTCGCAATTGCCGCACGGGCCGGAGTCCTCGCCGAAGTACCCGAGGAGGTTCTGGCGGCGGCATCCGATCGTCTCGCACAGCGCGAGCATCGCGTCGAGGTGCTGTCCGAGACGGGTCTTGAACGAGCGATCTCCCGGCGACTGGTCGATCATGCGGCGCTGCTGCACCACGTCGCCGAGGCCGTACGCCATCCACGCGACCGACGGCTCGCCGTCGCGGCCCGCGCGGCCGGTCTCCTGGTAGTAGCCCTCGACCGACTTCGGCAGGTCGATGTGGGCGACGAACCGCACGTCCGGCTTGTCGATGCCCATGCCGAACGCGATCGTCGCGACCATCACCACGCCGTCTTCGCGCAGGAACCTCGACTGGTTGGCGGCACGGGTCTCTGCGGGCAGGCCCGCGTGGTACGGCAGCGCGTCGATCCCCTGGCCGGCGAGGAACTCCGCCGTCTGCTCCACCGACTTACGGCTGAGCGCGTACACGATCCCCGATACCGGACCGGTCGTTGAGCGAGCTTGCGAGTCGAAACGGCGGATGAACGCCACGAGCTGGCGTCGAGGATCGGTCTTCGTCTCGATGCGGTACTGGATGTTGGGCCGGTCGAAGCTCGAGACGAAGTGCCGCGCCTGGGGCAGCTGCAGCCGCTCCGTCATCTCGCGGTGCGTGGCCGGCGTCGCGGTCGCGGTCAGCGCAAGGCGCGGAACGCCGGGGAAGCGCTCGGCGAGCGCGCCGAGGGCGAGGTAGTCGGGACGGAAGTCGTGGCCCCACTGCGACACGCAGTGTGCCTCGTCGATCGCGATGACGCTGAGGCGCCCGCGCGCCAGGAACCGCAGCGTGGTCTCGGTGTTCAGCCGCTCGGGTGCGACGTAGAGCAGGTCGAGCTCACCCGCGAGGTAGGCCCGCTCGACGGCCGCGCGCTCGGGCGGCGCCTGGGTCGAGTTGAGGTAGGCGGCACGCACGCCGTTGGCGACGAGCGCGTCCACCTGGTCGTGCATCAGTGCGATGAGCGGGCTGACCACGAGCCCGGTCCCCGGCCGGACGAGGGCGGGGACCTGGTAGCAGACGCTCTTGCCGCCGCCGGTCGGCATGAGCACGACCGCGTCGCCGCCGCCGATCACGTGCTCGACGATGGAGCCCTGCTCACCGCGGAACGTGTCGTAGCCGTACACCTCGTGGAGCACGGCGCGCGGGTCGACTCCAGTGAAATCGCGGCGAGGCGCGGTCGTGTCGAACGGCGAATCCGGGAACGCCGACGAGGGCGCCTGCGGGTCGGGAGGCGGGGACCACCCGTCCTCGGGCGGCACCCACGCCTCGTCGAGCGGGGGCGCGTCCGCGTCGCTCCACGCGAGGTCGGCGTACGGGTCGCCGGAGGGGATGGTCACCCGATCCAGGGTAACCGCGGCGTCCGACGATCAGTCCCCCGCCGACTCGTCCGTGGAGACGTGGCCGGGCCCGCTGTCTGGGGAGGAGACGACGTCAGCACCACTTCGCCGCGAGCGCCGTGATGACGGTGAGGTTGCGGTTGGTCGCGACGCCGAGCAGCTTGGCCGCGTTCAGCGGATCGACCGACCCGGTCTGATAACCGGGTCCGAGCAGTGCGTGAGCCGCGCGTCCACGCACGACGACCTCTCCGGCTGGGCCCACGCGGCCGGAGGCTCCGCTCGACGCGCCAGCGGCGAGTGGAGGGGCCGTGGGGACGCTCGCGAGCGACGCGATCCGCGCCACGGTCTCGTCAGGCAGCTCGTCCTTCATCAGATAGACGTAGTGCCGCGCGAGCCCGGGACGCTCGTCGCTGAGCTTCCTCGCCTCCCGCGCGATCGCGGCGAGCTCGGTGGTCGTGAACACCATCGTCGGCACCTCGAACCCCCGATCGGCGGCGAACGCCTTCTCGAGCGCGGCCTCGATCTTGGCGCGGGAGCGCATCGGCGTGGACAGTCGCACGTTGCCGGTGTTGATGTGCGTCTCGACGTCGGTGAACCCGGCCTCCTCGACGACCCGTCGGATGTCGCCCTTCGGGAACACCCGCTTCGCCCCGAGGTTGATCGCGCGCAGGAAAGCCACATAGGTCGGCATCCCGCCATCATTCCGGATGCGACGGGGCCCAAGCATCCGTTATCGTCGTCTGCATGCAATGCCTGTGACCGCGCCTCCGTCACCATCGCGCGTTCTGCGCACAGATTCCGGATGCTCCCCACGCCCTCTCCACGCATCGCTGGCGCGATGCGCGGAGCCTCGGGGCGCGTGGGCACACAACCCGGGGCACCTCGAAAGGCATCGCATGTTCCCCTCGACCTCCCTGCCGCTGCGCGGCAAGACCGCTCTCGTCACAGGCGTCTCGCGCCGTCGCGGCATCGGCTTCGCCGTCGCCACGCAGTTCGCGCGGCTCGGCGCCGACGTGTTCATCCACCACTACCGCCCGCACGACACCGACCTCCCGTGGGGCGGTGACGACCTCGACGCCGTCCGCGGCGGGCTCCGCGACGAGCTCACGCCGAGCGCGTCGCTCGGCGACATCGGCGCGGATCTGCGGGACGCGGCATCCGTTCCCCTCGTCATCGAGGCCGCACGCGCCCTCACCGGCAGGCTCGACATCCTCGTGTGCAACCACGCGAAGTCGGGCGACGACGGCTCGATCCTCGACATGACCGCCGATCGGCTCGACGCGTTCTGGCAGGCCAACGCCCGCTCGACCCTGCTCCTCACGCGCGAATTCGCGGCCCTGCACGGAGGCGATCGCAGCGACTCGCGACCCGGCGAGCGGATCGGGCGCAGCGAGCCGTTCGCCGAGCCGACCGGCCGGGTCTTCTGGATGACGTCGGGACAGATCCACGGCCCGATGCGCGGCGAGGTCGCGTATGCCGCGAGCAAGTCGGTGCTCGCGGGTCTGACCAAGACCGTGGCCGCGGAGCTGCTCGACCTCGGCATCATCCTCAACACGATCGACCCGGGCCCGGTGAACACCGGGTACCTCGACCCCGGGACGACGGACCGGCCGCTCGACGAGATCGAGGCGTGGATGCGGGCGACGCCGTTCGGCCGCTACGGGCAGCCGGACGACCCGGCCCGGCTGATCGCGTGGCTCGCGACCCCTGCCGGCGCATGGGTGGTGGGGCAGGTGCTCTCCACCGACGGAGGTCTCGGACTCGGCTGACCCCCGGTCCGCGCGCACGTGCACACGCGAAGGCCTACAGCCGCACGACCTCGGTGACCTGCACGACAGCCGTGCCGGACTCCTCCGATGCGGCGAGGTCGACGACCCCGCGGATCCGCCAGTCGTGGTGGCCCTCGGGGTCGTCGATCGTCTGCTCGACCCGCCAGACACCGGATGCCACAGCCGCCTGTTCATCGACCGTCACGAGTCGCGGCGAGCGCGCCGCCCCGCCGGTGAGGATCTCGTCGTGCTCGTCGAAGTACGCGTCGAGGGCCTCCGGCCAGCCGGCGTCGGGGTCCAGCTCGACGAGCTCGTCGTCGCGCTGCAGGGCGGCCAGCTGCACGCGGCGGAACAGCTCGTTGCGCACCAGCACACCGAACGCGCGCCGGTTCGTGAGCACCGACGGAGGCGCGGGCGGCACTACCGGGGCCGACGGGTCGTCGACGGGATTGATGAGCGACTCCCACTCGTCGACGAGGCTCGAATCGACCTGGCGCACCACTTCGCCGAGCCACGCGACGAGGTCGTGCAGCTCCTCGGTCTGCGCCTCGGCGGGCACCGTCTGCCGGATCGCGCGGTAGGCGTCCGACAGGTAGCGCAGCACCAGGCCCTCGCTTCGCGCGAGCTGGTAGAGCGAGATGAGCTCCGAGAACGACAGCGCCCGCTCGAACATGTCGCGCACGACGGACTTGGGCGACAGTTCGAAGTCGCGGATCCACGGCTGACTCGACGCGAAGACCTCGAACGACTGGGCGAGCAGCTCCTCGAGCGGCTTCGGGTACGTCACCTCTTCGAGCAGCGCCATGCGCTCGTCATAATCGAGGCCGTCCTGCTTCATCGCGGCCACCGCCTCGCCCCGCGCGCGGAACTGCTGCTGCGACAGCACGGGCCGCGGATCGTCGAGCGTCGCCTCGATGATGCTCACGACGTCGAGCGCGTAGTGCCCGGTCCCGGCTCCTCCCTCGGAGCCCTCCGGGTCGAGCAGCCCGATCGCGGCGAGCGCGAAGGGCGACAGCGGCTGGTTGAGGGCGAAGTTCGGCTGCAGATCGACGGTGAGACGGATGCCGGGGGCACCGGCATCCGGAGTCTCGAGCGAGCCGATCTCGACCACACCGGCCGTCACCAGGGTGCGGAAGATCGCGATCGCCCGCCGGGCGAGCTCGTACTTGCGCGCCCGAGGCTCGTGGTTGTCGAAGACGAGCGAGCGGACGTTCCCGAACACGTCGCCGCCGCGCGCGATGACGTTGATGAGCATCGCCGCGGTCAGCTGCAGCTGCGGCACGAGCGGCTCGGGCTCGGCGTCGACGAGGCGCTCGAACGAGCCGAGGCCCCAGTTGACGACGCCGGCCGGGGCCTTCTTGCGTACGATCTTCTTGCGCTTGGCCGCGTCGTCGCCGGCCTTGCGCAGCGCGGACTCGTTCTCGATCTCCCACTCCGGCGCCATCACGACGACGGTTCCGGCGGTGTCGAACCCGGCTCGCCCTGCACGCCCCGAGATCTGGTGGAACTCGCGGGCGCTCAGCTGCCGCATCCGGGTGCCGTCGTACTTCGACAGCGCCGTGATGAGGACCGTGCGGATCGGCACGTTGATGCCGACGCCGAGCGTGTCGGTGCCGCAGATCACGCGGAGGAGCCCGCGCTGCGCGAGAGTCTCGACCAGGCGCCGGTATCGCGGCAGCATGCCCGCGTGGTGCACGCCGATCCCGGCGCGGACGTAGCGCGAGAGAGTGCGGCCGAAAGCCGTGGTGAACCGGAATCCGCCGATCGCGTCGGCGATCTCGTCGCGCTGCTCGCGCGAGACGATGCGGATCGACGACAGCGCCTGCGCGCGCTCCATCGCCGCGGCCTGGGAGAAGTGCACGACGTAGATCGGCGACTGCCCGGTGTGCAGCAGCTCCTCGACGGTCTCGTGGATCGGCGTGCGGGCGTACGAGAAGTGCAGCGGCACCGGGCGTTCGACACCGGTCACACGCGCGACCGCGCGACCGGTGCGGCGTTCCAGGTCCTCGGCGATCGCGGTCACATCGCCGAGCGTCGCCGACATCAGCACGAACTGCGCGCGCGGCAGGAGCAGCAGCGGCACCTGCCACGCCCAGCCCCGTTCGGGGTCGCCGTAGTAGTGGAACTCGTCCATCACGACCTGGTCGACGTGCGCGTCGGCGCCCTGGCGCAGGGCGAGGTTGGCCAGGATCTCTGCCGTGCAGCACACGATCGCGGCATCCGGATTCACCGCGGAATCCCCCGTCACCATGCCCACGTTCGCCGCGCCGAAGATCTCGACGAGGGCGAAGAACTTCTCGCTCACCAGCGCTTTGATGGGCGCCGTGTAGTACGTGCGGCCGCCTTGCGCCAGCGCCGCCGCGTGCGCCGCGACCGCCACGAGGGACTTGCCGGTGCCCGTCGGCGTCGACAGGATCACGTGCGATCCCGACACGATCTCGATGATCGCCTCGTCCTGCGCGGGGTACAGCGACAGGCCGCGATCGGCGGCCCATTCGACGAACCCGCTGTACGCCGCGTCGGCATCCGCATCGCGCGGCACGGCGTCCAGGAGCGAGAGCGGCATCGTCCGAGTCTGCCAGGTGCCGATGCGACTGCCGCGCGGAGCCGCGACGCTGGCGGAACACCCGGGCCCCCGCCTACGTTGGGACAGACGACGAAGGGATGCCGATGCCAGCCTCGGAAGACGAGATCACTGTCCGCCGCGACGACGACGAGAGCCGCTACGAGGTGCGGGTGGGCGAGACGCTCGCCGGGTTCACCGAGTTCTCGGTCGATGCCCGCGGCCGCTACCGCTACCCGCACACCGAGGTCGATCCCGCGTTCCGCGGCCGCGGACTCGCGCAGATCGTGGTGGGCGAGGCGATGGCCGACTCCGCACGTCGCGGCGAGACCGTCGTGCCGCTGTGCCCGGTCGTCGTGCGCTACCTGCAGGACAACGAGGTGCCGGGACTCGACATCCACTGGCCGTCGCGGGTCAGCGCACCCTGACATGACGCGGCTCGACGTCGACTCGACGGCCGGCGGACTGAACCCCGATGCGGCCGAGATCGCCGGTCCCGCCGAGTGCTCGGGGCCGCGCACGCTTGTGCTCGAGAGCCGCGACGTGCCCCTCGGCGGCGTGCGGGCGATGTCGGTGCGCCGCTCGCTGCCGCAGCGAGAGCTGCCGCTCGTGGGCGCGTGGTGCTTCCTCGATCGGTTCGGCCCGCAGGAGGCGCGCATGCGCGTCGAGCCGCATCCCCACATCGGCCTGCAGACCGTGACCTGGCCGTACATCGGCGAGGTGCGGCACCGTGACACCGTCGGCAGCGACGTGGTCGTGCGCCGCGGTGCGCTCAACCTCATGACGAGCGGCGCGGGCATCGCTCACTCCGAATACTCCGTGGGACAGGATGCCACGCCCCTCGACGCACTGCAGCTGTGGGTCGCGCTGCCCGAGTCGCGGCGACATGGTCCGCCCGCTTTCGAGCAGCACGCCGTGCTGCCCGACGTGGAGCTCGAGGCGATCACCGGTGAGCCCGGCGGCGCGACCGTCGTCATGGGGGAGCTTGCCGGCGTCAGCTCCCCCGCCAGCACGTACACGCCGATCGTCGGAGCCGAGCTGCGCATCCCCGCGGGCTCGAGCGTGCGCGTGCCTTTGAACCCGGCGTGGGAGCACGCGCTCATCGCGGTCGAGGGCGAGGCTGCCGTGGCATCCACCCCACTCGACACCGCCCACCTGCTCTACCTCGGGCTCCAGCGCGACGACGTGGTCGTCGAGAGCACCACGGGCGCCACCCTGTTCCTGCTCGGCGGAGAGCCGTTCGAGGACGACATCGTGATGTGGTGGAACTTCGTCGCGCGCTCGCACGAAGAGATCGCCGACGCACGCGAGGCATGGGAGGCCGAGGGGTCGGCGGATGCTGCCGATGGGGCGCCCGCCCGATTCGGCCGGGTCGTCGACCACGGCGACGAGCGCATCCCGGCGCCCCCGCTTCCCGCGGTGCGGCTCACTCGCCGCCGCCGGCGCGTGTAGCCGCGTCTGCTGCCGCGGGCGGGTGTCTCGCCCGCCCAGGACTGCGCTCGTCGCGCACACGAAGAGGCGCCCGGGCCGAAGCCCGGGCGCCTCTTTCTCACCTGACCTCTACGGCACGTCGACCGAGACGATCGTGCGCACCTGCGAGTCGCCGTAGCGCACGACGCCCAGGTAGCTGCCGGTCTCGAGGCCCGACCACGACAGCGCGTACTGCGTGGGAACGGCCTCGGTCACCGGGAGCGGGTTCGGGGTCGCGGTCAGCGATCCGACTCCACCCGGCGTGACCAATGCCGATGTCGCCGTCCAGGTGAACGGCGCCGTGAACGAGTACACGTCGGCCGAGAGCAGGTAGTACCCCGCGGTCGGAGCGACGAGCTCGACGGCCTCGTCGGCGGATGCCGACGCGGACTGCCAGACCTCGTAGTACCGCAGGTCGGTCGGGCTGACCACTCGATAGACAGAGAGGTCGAGGTCCGAGCCGGTGTCGTCGGCCGAGTCGAGAGCGAACCGGGCGAACTCGGTGCCCTCGACGACCTCGATCAGCACGTTCGTCACACCGTCGTTGTCAGCACCGGTGGTCTCGTTGCCGTCGATCTCGACCGTCTCGGGCGTGAGACCGGCCAGGTTCAGCGGGAGCTCACCCGAGATGCCCGGCGTGACCTCGATGTCGAGGCTGCCCTCGGCACCGGAGCCCTCGACGCGGGCCGGAGCGGCCGCGGTGACCGGGAACACGGCGATCGGCGAACGCACCTCGGTCTCACCCGAGGTCCAGTTCAGGAACCCGGTCGCCCACTGCTCGACGGGCGCATCGGCCTTGGTGAAGCTGACCGTGAACTGCTGCGTCTCACCGGCGGCGCCGAACGTCAGCGTGCTGGGCTCGACCGTGACGTCCATCCCGGGCACGTCGACCGACGCCGTGAAGGTGCCGGCCTGCGTCGAGGTGACCGAACGCGTCACCGTCTGCGGGCCGGGGAAGGTGCCGATCGCGATCGACGCGAGGTTCAGGTCGCTGCCGTCGATCGGGTCCACTCCGAAGTCCGCGAGGCCGAGGCCCTGCAGGTATCCCGCCCAGTCCGCCGGACCGTTCAGGTACAGCAGACCCGGCTCGAAGTACTTCGTGGGGTCGACGTGACCGGCGCCCTGAGCGAACGGATCGGTGTTGGCCGAGTCGTCGGCGTTGACCGTGTCGTAGGCCGTGGTCATGAGCGCCGACTTGATCTCGGCGGGCGTCGCCAGCGGCCGCTCCCCGATGTACAGCGCGCCCAGACCTGCGACGTGCGGCGACGACATCGACGTGCCCGACTTGAAGCCGAACGTGGCCGCGTCGTTGGGCCCGTTGTGCGTTGCTGCCAGGATCGCGACGCCGGGAGCCGAGACATCCGGCTTCAGCACGTCCGCGCCGTCGGCGAGCATCGGTCCGCGGCTCGAGAACCCGGCGACCTGCGGGGTCGGGGTCTCGACGCCCGTGACGTTGTCGCCCACCAGGGTGGCCGTGGCGTCGGTGGTGCTGCGCACGTAGTCGAGCAGCGCCGTGCGGTGCTGCGCGTCGATGTGCACGGTGGGCACCGAGTGGAAGTCGTTGTCGAGCGAGCCCGGCGTGACGTTCACGAGGATCATGCCCGTTCCGCCGGCCTCGGCGACCGCCTGCGACTTCTCGACGCGGGCGTTGGTGCCGCGGTCGCAGACCACGATCTTTCCGGCCACCTGCGCCGGGTCGAGCGTGCCCAGGAAGCAGAGGGCCGCCTCTTCCGGCGCGGCCCCCGCCGCAGCGACGTCACCGGAGTAGACGGTCGGTCCGGTGAGGGATTCGCCGAACGGAACCGTGACCGATGCGCCCACGGCCTCGAAGCCGCCGGGGAGCTGAACGGTTCCCTCGTACGTGGGGATCGTCGAGGCCGCCACCGTGGTGTACCACGGCGAGGCGTGGTCGGCGGTCACCGAGTCGGGGCCGTCGTTGCCGGCGCTCACCGCGACGAACACGCCCGCCGCGGCCGCGTTGAAGAACGAGATGTCCTCCGGCTGCAGCACCGTCTTGGCCGCGCCGCCGCCGATCGAGTAGTTGATGACGTCGACGCCGTCGGCGACCGCCTGGTCGATCGCCGAGAGCAGGTCGCTCAGGGCGCAGATGTCGTCGGCCGTGTCGAGCACATCCGGGCCGACATAGCACGCCTTGTATGCGGCCACCTTGGCGGCCGGCGCGACGCCCGAGATCTTGCCGAAGTCGATTCCTTCGACGGATGCCTCGACCCCGAAGTTGCCGGCGGCGGTGCTGGCGGTGTGCGAGCCGTGGCCGTCGCCGTCGAGCGGCGACAGGTAGTCGTAGCTGAAGTCGAAGCCGGCCGCGGCAGCGCCGTCGGAGAAGTACCGGGCACCGATGAGCTTGGTGTTGTAGTCGTGCTTGTTCCAGCCCTGACCGGTGATGATCGTGCCGCGGAACTGCCCTCCGTCGGACTTGTCGAACACGACGGTGTCACCACCGGTGGTGTACGGCGTGGCGCCCGGCTTCTTCTTCAGCGCGTCGCCCGCGAACGAGGGGTTGTCGGCGGCGATGCCGGTGTCGACCACGCCCACGACGACGCCCTTGCCCGCCTCCCCCAGACCACCCACGGCATCCCACACTCCACCGGTGCCGGCATCTCCCGCACCGAGGCCGAGGAATTCGGTCGACGGGACGGCGACCGGATGACGCACTTCGTCGGCGAAGACGCCGAGCACGCTCTTGTCACTGCGCAGCTTGGCCACCTCTGCGCCGTCGAGGTCGGCGCTGAAGCCGTTGAGCGTGACCTGGTAGGTCGTGGCCGGCTCGACGCCGGCTGCGGCCGCGACGTCCTGCTGCTCCTTCTTGAGGTGCGCGATGTACTTCTGCGAGTTCGCGGAGTGCGCATCGAGCTGCTTGCCCTTGTCGGGCTTGGTGCGCTGGATGCCGCTCTCGCCGCCCTCGTAGGTCGCAAGCGGGGCATCCTTCAGCAGCACGATGTATCGCCCCGAGGGCGAATCGATCGGAATGGGTGTGTTCACCTCCTCCGGAGCTGCACCGAAACTGGCGGTGGCGGTACCGGTGAACAGTGCGGCGAGTGTGACGACCGCTGCTGCCCGCACGGAGGATCGACCCATTTTTGGCCTCCATCGTGGTCCTGCAGAAAGTGCTGCGCCACATCGTTGGGGCGCAGCTCGCTCAAACGTAACTCCCAGCCCACTCTCAGTAAATGAGAGCTCCGTGAGAATGGCTTCACCGGCGACAAGTACCCTGGGCAGGTGGCCCGAGTTTCCCGACTGTCGACGAGCGTTCTGCTCACTTGCGCGGCGATCGGGGTGGCGACCGGTGCACTGCAAGCGGGCGCGGGCGCGATCAGCGGGTTCGTGTCGGCCGGTGTTCCGCTCTTGTACGGGCTCGTGCTCGGCGTCCATGTGCTCCCCGGTGTGATCGCACAGGACGTGCTTCGACGCCCGTGGGTCGCACTCATCACCCACCTGATCGCTGCCCTCGTCGCCAGTGCCGTCGTGCCGCTGTGGATCGGCCGGTACATCGGCACCGCGCTGCTGATCGGCGGGCTGCAGGAGCTGATCGCAGCGATGTCGCGCTACCGCCGCTGGGAGCCCTGGCGCTTCTTCCTCTCCGCCGTCATCGTGGGCGCCGTGATCGCGGTCGCGATCTGGTTCGCCGCAGACGTCTCTCGCTTCCCGGCGTGGGGTCAGATCGTCTACGTCGCCTTGTTCGTGCTCGGCCCCGTGGGCTGGACGGCCGTCGGCCTGGGCGTCGGCAGCGCACTGCGTCGAGCCGGAGTCGCGCGACGCAGCCGGCCGTGAGACAGCATCCGGTCACGCGTCGCACACCGGAATAGCCATGTGGGTTAGGGCACGCTAAATTAGGGAAGCCTTAGTTACCCTGATGATCGGATGCCCGTGTCCTCTGCCGTGCCGCTGCTGCGTGTGCGCGACCTCGGCATCACCCACGACGGCGAGACCACCCGGGCTCCTGCCTCCGTCTCGTTCGACGTCGCACCCGGCGAGGTCGTGCTTCTTCTCGGTCCGAGCGGCTCGGGCAAATCGACCCTGAGCCTCGCGCTGAACGGACTGATCCCCCACGCCGTACCCGCGACCGTCACCGGCTCGGTGGTCGTGGACGGCCTCGACACGAACGCCACGACGGTGGCCGAACTCAGCACCCGTGTCGGCATGGTCTTCCAGGATCCCGACGCCCAGCTGGTCACCGGCACGCTCCTGGATGAGGTGGCCTTCGGTCCTGAGAACCTCCGGATGCCGGTGGCCGAGGTGCTCGCGCGCGCCGAGGCGGCTCTGCGCCGGGTGGGTCTGTGGGAGCGACGCAGCGAGAACCCCGACCGCCTGTCGGGCGGCGGCCGCCAGCGGCTGGCGATCGCGTGCGCCCTCGCGATGGGGTCGCCGCTGCTCGTGCTCGACGAACCGACAGCGAACCTCGATCCGCGCGGGATCGAGGAGGTGTACGACGCCCTGGCCGAACTGGTCGCGGCGGGCGATCGCGCCATCCTGCTGGTGGAGCACAACCTCGACGCCGCGGTCGGCTTCGTCGACCGGGTGGTCGTACTCGACCACGAGGGCCGCCTCGCCGCCGACGGCACCGTCGACGACGTGCTGCGCGGCCGCGCCGAGGAACTGCACGAGATGGGCGTGTGGCTGCCGGTGTCGTCGATCGCCGCGCTGCGCCTGCGGCGGGCAGGATACGTGCTCGACCCGCTGCCCTTGACGCCGGCTGAGCTGCACGCCGCGCTCGAGACGGCACCTACCCCCGTTCCCCGCTCGTCGGGCGAGCGGAGCGAGACGAACCGCGTGGCACCGGCGCCGATCGTCGGCTCGAGGCATTTCGTCTCGCTCGTTCCTCGCTCGCTCACCGACCAGGAAGAGGCGTCCTTCCCGCTCATCACAGTCCGCGACCTGAGCCTGCGCCGGGGGCGCAGCGAGGTGCTGCACGGCATCGATCTCGACATCGGCCGTGGCGAGTTCGTGGCGATCGTCGGAGCAAACGGCGCCGGCAAGACCAGCCTCATCCAGGCGATGGCCGGGGTCGTGCCGCCACCTCGCGGCGCCGTGACGGTGGACGGCATCGATGTCGGCCGTGCCGACGCGCGCACCCTCAGCTCGCGCATCGGCTTCGTGTTCCAGAACCCCGAGCACCAGTTCATCGCCCACACGGTTTTCGACGAGATCGCGCACGGCCTGCGACTGCAGCACCTGCCCGAAGACGAGGTGCGCACCCGCGCCGAGGCGCTGCTCGACCGTTTCGGCCTTGCCGGCCGCGCCGAGAGCCACCCGTTCCTGCTGTCGGGCGGCCAGAAGCGCCGGCTCTCGGTGGGCACGGCGCTCGTCGCCGGCGCCCCTGTGCTGGTGCTCGACGAACCGACCTTCGGCCAGGACCGCGCTCGCGCCGACGAACTGCTCGGCCTGCTCTCCGAGCTGAACGACGACGGCACGACGATCATCGTCGTCACGCACGACATGCAGCTGGTCACCGAGTACGCCGATCGCACCGTCGTGATGGCGGACGGCCGCGTGCTCGTATCCGGCCCTACTCCGGAGGTCTTCGCCGACGCCGCGCTGATCGAGCGCGCCGGCCTTCGGCTGCCGCCCCTTCGGCGTGCCCTGCACGGCCTGCAGCGGCATCCGGAACTCTCGCGCATCGCTCGGCTCACGGATCTTCCCGATGCGCCGACGCCGACCCCCTCCGGCGTCGCATCGCCTGCTCGCGCGGGAGGTGCGGCATGACCGAGTCCGCCCCACTGCTGGCCGTACAGGCGCCCGACGCACGGTTCGATCCGTATGCGCAGCGGATCGAGGCATCCCCCGTCCGCTTCCTGTATGCCCTCAACCCGCTCGCGAAGCTCGCCGCGCCCTTGCCCGCGATGATCGTGCTGATCTTCGTACGGGATGCCGCGACCCCGGCCGCGTTCCTCCTGCTGGCCTACGCCGTGCTGCTGGTGGGTGCGCGGTTCACGCGCGTGCTCGCCGGCGTGCTGCTGCTGGCGCTGCCGCTGGGCGCGCTGGCCATCGGCTTCGGCTTCTCACTGTGGACGGATGCGTCACAGGTCGACGACACCCCGGTGTTCTGGCAGATCGGCGGATGGACGCTGTACCAGGGCGCTCTCGCGATCGGCTTCGCGACGGGGCTGCGCCTCGCGGCCATCGTCGCCCTCACCCTCATCGCCGGCCTGTCGACCACCGGCCCCGACCTTGTGCGCGCCAGCGTGCAGCACCTGCGGGTGCCCTACCGCATCGGCTACACGGCCCTGGCCGCCTTCCGGTTCGTGCCCCGGTTCGGCCACGAGCTCGATGTGATCCGGCAGGCGCACCGGGTGCGCGGATCCCACGGCGGCCGCGGTCCGTTCACCGCCGTCGCGCGCTGGTTCGGCTATGTCGTGCCGCTGATGGCCGGCGCGATCCGCCACGCCGAGCGCGTCGCGCTGGCGATGGACTCCCGCGCGTTCGGCGCCTATCCCGACCGCACCGAGCGGCATCTGGTTCCGTATCGCGTGCGCGACACCGTCTTCATCGTGCTGTTCTGGGCCGCCTCGGCCGCCGTGCTCTGGCTCTTCTTCCCGTGGGGCCTCGGCTAGCCGGAGCGCTTCGCGATCCCCCTCGACCGCATACCGACCATCGCCAAATCGACCATCGCCAATCGACCATCGCCAAATCGACCATCGCCAAATCGACCATCGGAGGACACATGGCCCAGGCCAGTCGACTCGTCAAGCCCGAGACCCAGGGACTCGTGCATCTGACCGTGCTGCGCACCGAGCGCCTGGCGCCGCACTGGATGCGCGTCACGCTCGGCGGCGGCGAGATCTCGCAGTTCCGCCACATGGGCTACGACCAGTGGTTCCGCATCTTCCTGCCGCTCGGCGGCGACGAGGGTCTCGACCGCCTCCCCGCGAAGGCGAACAAGATGTTCGGATACCTGCGGTACCTGCGCATCCCCGACGGCGTGCGGCCGGTGATGCGCAACTACTCGGTGCGCGCGTACCGCCCGGCGACCGAGTCGACAGGCGCCGAGATCGACGTGGACTTCGTTCTGCACGGTTCGGCCGCCGACGGCACGGCAGGCCCCGCCTCACGGTGGGCCGAGACCTGCGAGCCCGGCGAGAGCGTCGTCATCATCGACGAGGGCCTGGCGTTCAATCCCGCGCGCGGGGTCGACCGAGTGGTGCTCGTCGCCGACGAGACCGGGCTTCCCGCGATCGCGAGCATCTGCGCGACGCTGCCCGCCGACTCCTCGGGCTTGGCGATCATCGAGGTGCCGTCGGCCGAGGACGCCCTCGACTTCCCCCATCCGGCCGGGATCACGGTGCGCTGGATCGTGCGCGAGCACGGCATCAAGCCGGGATCGCTCGCGTTGCAGGCGCTGACCGGAGCGGCGCTCCCGGATGCCCCGTTCCACGCCTACATCGTGGGCGAGCAGGCACTTCCGACCGAAGCACGACGGCACCTGGTCGGTGAGCGCGGGGTCTCGAAGGACCTCGTGAGCTTCTGCGGATACTGGCGGGTCGGGGCGTCGTCGCCCACGCCGAAGTCGCAGGCCGCTCCCGCGGAGGTGACGGCATGAGCCGCTCCAACCGCGCCCAGGTCTCGACCGCCTACCTGCTGACGTGCGCCGCGATCGGCGTCGCCGGCGGCATCGTGCTCGCGGCGGGATGGTGGATCTCGTCGATGCTGTTCATCACCGTGCCGCTCATCTCGGTCGCGATCGCGGGATTGTGGCTCATGCCCGCCGTCATCGCGCTGCGCCTCATCCAGCGCCCCTTCGCCGGCCTGCTGGTCGGGCTCATCTCGGGGCTCGTGCTCGCGCCGTTCTTCACCGTCGGCGCCATCGGCACGACGCTGTGGTGGGCGCTGTTCGCCGAGCTCGGCTTCCTGCTGGTGCTGTACCGGTTCTGGCACACGTGGCAGCACTACGCGAGCGCGCTCATCGTCAGCATCGTCTACCCGATCATGGCGGCCGCGTCCTTCGACCTGTGGACGATCCCGCTCGGCATGCAGATCGCCTACTTCGGCGTGACGCTGGTCAGCTGCTTCGCGGGCACGTGGCTCGGCATCGTCGTCGCGGATCGCTTGCGCAAGGCGGGCGTTGCGAAGCTCGCGCGGCGCCGGACGCCCGTGGCGGCAGCCGAACCCGCCGCCTGACCCCGCCGCGCTGGGGGCTGTCGCCTCCACGCCGCTAGGCTCGCGGCGAGCGGGGTCGGCGTGCGCCGCTGTGGGGCGACGGAGGTGCGCGATGGCATTCGATCACGCGGTGGTCGTCGGTGCGGGCATCGGCGGACTGCTCTCGGCAGCGGCGCTCGCCCCGCGCTTCGACCGCGTGACGATCCTCGAGCGCGACGAGCTTCCCGCTGATGCCACGCACCGTCGCGGGGTTCCGCAGGGCGAGCAGATGCACGTGCTCCTCGCGATCGGCCAGGATGCCATCGAAGAGCTGCTGCCAGGGATCGGTGCGGCGTGGGCGGATGCCGGGGCGGCATGGTTCGACTCGACGCGCGACGTCGCGAGCTTCAGCTCGCAGGGATGGACGGCTCGCGGCCCGAGCGAGGCCTGGACCTACGGCCTCCGTCGTCTCGTCCTCGAACGGACCGTGCGCGACCGGATCCGCGGCATCCCGAACGTGACGATCGAACAGGAAACCGTGACGGGCCTGCGAGCATCACGCGACGGCATGCGGGTGACCGCGGTCGAGTTGCGGGGTGACTCGGCCATCGAGGCGGATCTCATCGTGGACGCTTCGGGCCGCACGTCGCACGCGAGGGAGTGGATCGCCGCGCTCGGGTTCGAGCCACCGGTCGCGCATGAGATCGTCAGCGACATCGTCTACTCGACGGCCCTCGTGCGGCTCAGGGACGACGCGCTGCGAGCCGACATCCGGGGTGTGCTCGCCCCGCCGACACCGATCAGCCCCCGCGGCGCCGTACTGCTCCCATGCGGCGACGGGCTGCACCAGATCGTCGCGGTCGCGCAGAATGCGTCTCGGGCGCCCGCGGGCCGCGACGAGTTCCTCGCGGAGCTGGACGAAGCCCCGACGCCGGTCATCGCCGACGCGGCTCGCCGGGCCGAGTTCGTGGACGACCCGAAGCCCTTCAAGATCCGCGGAACGCGCCGGACCCGGTGGGAGGACATGGCCTCACGACCGGACGGCTTCGTCGCGGTCGGCGACGCGGTGCTCGCCCTGAACCCGATCTACGGGCAGGGCATGTCCGTCGCGGCGGTCGAGGCCCTGACCATGCGCGACCTCGTGGCGAGCGCGGATGCCGCAGACCCGGCGGGCCTTGCGCGGCGTATCCAGGAGGCGTTCCGCTCGACGCTGGACTTCGTGTTCGACTCAGGTCTCCGCAGCGACGCCCGGTTCTCAGCGACCACGCTCCACGGCGTCGAGGCGCCGCCCCCGCCGAAGAGCCGCGTTCTCGGCGCGCTGGCGACCGAGGACTGGAAGGTCGCCGTCGCCCTGCGTTACGTCAGCCACTACTTCTCGGCAGCGCCGGTCCAGCGGCCCGAGATCCGGGCGCGTATCCGGGCCTGGTCTTCGAGCGGGCGTCGGCCGCGCAACCCCGACCCCGCCGTCGTCCCGAAGCCGTTCGACGGACAACCCCTGCCGCGCTGAGACTTCAGGCCGTAGCGAACGGATGCCGCGCACGGAGCAGACACCACGGGCGTTCGCCCAGTTCGGGCTATGCCGGACTCGGGGTCGCGATGACTGATGCGAACGCCGCGGCGAGCGAGTCCGCGACCTCCTCGGGCGTGCCCAGATACCCGCTCACCATCCCGCCATCTCGCAACAGCATGAGCTGCCGGGCCACCGCATCAGCACGGCGCGGCTCGGCCTCACCCGCGACCGCGTTGAAGTAGTCGAACATCCATCGGCGGTGCGCGTCGACCGTTCGTCGGACCGGATCCTGAGCGTCGGAGAATTCGGCAGCCGCGTTGATGAAGGCGCATCCGCGGAACCCAGGCCGGCAGCTGGCCTCGCCGATACCGACAGCGAGAGCGCGCAGCGTTCCCACCGGATCACCCGGTCGATGCTCGCTCTGCATCCAGTTCCGCTCGGCCTCGGCTTGCTGCTCGAGATACTGGATCACCAACTCGCCCTTGTTGCGGAAGTGGCGGTAGAAGGTCACCTTCGTGACGCCGACCTGCTCGATGATGCGGTCGGCGCTGGTGGCGCGGATTCCCTGGGCGTAGAACAGCTCGACAGCAGCTTCGAGGATTCGTGCGCGAGTGCTGGGCCCGGAGGTCGTGCGTGGCGTGTGCTCGCCAAGCTCTGCATGCACCTGCTGCTCCGATCTGGGTTGTTCCTGGTTGCCCCGGCGAGATTTCTATCCTAGAGTCAACTATGTAGACGTACTAGTAACTCTACATCCGCCATGCGAAGGAAGATCATGATCTCTGCCGTTTCATCCGTTGCCCTCGGCGTCACTCTGCGCCGCCTCTACTTCATCCGGTTCGCGTTCGCTCTCCTTTGGGCGGCGCTGGTGTTCACCGCCGGGAGCGCAGCAGGTCCACTCCAAACGGTGCTCCTGGTGCTCTACCCGCTCGTCGACGCGGGCGCCGTCCTGATGCAGATTCGCTCCGAGGGCGATTCGCGCGGACCTCGTCCGGCCGAGCAGATCAACGTCATCCTGAGCACGCTCGCCGCGATCGCTCTCGCATGGGCGTCGACGGTTTCGACCCCCGCGGTTCTGCTCGCGTGGGGCGCGTGGGCGATCGTGTCCGGTCTGACACAGCTGGTGGCTGCGATTATCCGCCGCAAGTCACACGGTCAGGTGCCGCTCATGATCAGCGGCGGCATCTCGATTCTCGCCGGCGGGGCGTTTGCTGCCCAGGGCCTGCAAGGGGGCGGCACCGTCGCCGGCGTCGGCGGTTACGCCGTTCTCGGTGGGATCTTCTTCCTCATCGCCGCCATCCGCTTGAGCATCTCCCTGAAGAAGGTCTCAGCATGACGGCGTTCGACTACGACCTGATCGTCGTAGGCGCCGGCCCGGTCGGCGAGAACGTCGCAGACTACGCCCTCAAGCAAGGTGTTCGCGTCGCCATCGTCGAATCCGAGCTCGTGGGAGGTGAATGCTCGTACTGGGCCTGCATGCCTTCGAAGGCGCTGCTGCGCAGCGGTCACGCGATCCGGGCCGCGCAGCGCCTCGCGGGAGCTCGCGAGGCCGTCACCGGCACGATCGACACGGCAGCCCTGCTCGCCAGACGCTCAGAGTTCACCGACCATTGGAACGACCACGGGCAGGTCGCCTGGCTTGATTCCGCCGGGATCGAGCTCATCCGCGGCCACGGACGCCTCGTCGGACCGCAACAGGTACAGGTCGGTGAGCGCGTGTTCAGGGCCAAGGCCGTGGCACTGGCGACCGGATCGGTTCCCTTCGTGCCGCCCATCCGGGGTCTCGGTACCGCCGCGGGTTGGGGAACTCGAGAGGCCACTGCGGCCGACCATGTCCCGGCGCGCCTGATCGTCATCGGAGGAGGCGTCGCCGGCACGGAACTCGCCTTTGCCTTCGCGTCGCTCGGGTCGAAGGTGACTGTGATCTCACGGACGCAGCTGCTGGACCAGGAGGAGCCGTTCGTCGGGGAATACGTCGCCGAAGCGCTCGCGGGCGAAGGTGTGGACGTTCGTCTCGGCGTGATCCCTGAGCGTGTGGTCCGCCATCACGACGGCACCGTCGGCGTGCTCCTTCCCGACGGGACGGATCTGCACGCCGAGGAGATCCTGGTCGCCACCGGTCGGCGCCCGAACACCGGCGATCTGGGCCTCGAGACCGTTGGACTCACACCGGGCGCAGCGGTCCCCGTCGACGACACCATGCTCGTCGAAGGGACCGACTGGCTCTACGCGGTGGGCGAGGTGAACGGGCGCGTCCTCCTGACCCACCAAGGCAAGTACCAGGCACGCGCCGCCGGCGAAGCGATCGCCGCGCGCCTGCAGGGCAGACCCGTGGACGACGCGCCTTGGGGAGCACATGTCGCGACCGCCGACCGTCAGTCGGTGCCACATGTGGTGTTCACCGACCCCGAGGTCGCGAGCATCGGTCTGACCGAAAAGCGTGCGCGGGTCGCCGGCATCCCGGTTCGAGCCGTCGAGTACGACCTCGGCTGGGTGAGTGGCGCGAAGCTGCACGCCGACGGATACACCGGACGTGCCAAGCTCGTCGTCGACGAGGATCGCCAAGTCGTCGTGGGTGCGACCTTCGTCGGTCAGGACGTTGCCGAGCTCCTCCACTCCGCGACGATCGCCGTCGTCGGAGAAGTGCCGATCGAGCGCCTCTGGCATGCAGTGCCGTCGTACCCGACGATCAGCGAGGTCTGGCTTCGGCTTCTCGAAGCCTACGGACGCCCCGACCGCAGCCAGTAGTCCCTCACCCCCGCGGCGGGAAGACGACTGACCCGCGGGGGGACATCACGATTCAACCTCGCTACAACATCGAAGGAGCAAGCCAATGCCGACGAAGATCACCCTCATCTTCGACAACCCTGCCGACGTCACCGCGTTCGAAGCCGAGTACACCCGCGTCATCGACCTGGCCCGTCAGCTTCCGGGTCTGCAGCGCCTGGAGGACGCGAAGGTCTGGCCGAAGGAGGACGGAACCGCGACCCCTGCGCACCGCACCCTCGAACTCTACTTCGCCGACTATGACGAGGCCTCGCACGCCGTGACGACACCGATCGGAGGAGAGTTCTTCCAACGCGTCGTCGGTACGGGGACCGCCTTCACCGGCCTGTTCTCGGACATCCAAGGCGCTTGATGCAGACAACACGGCCATCCTCGATCTCGAGGATGGCCGTGTTCGTCCGCGAACGGATGCTCAGCGCTTGCCGACGATCTGGCGGCTCACGATGTCGCGCATGATCTCGTTCGTGCCGCCGTAGATGCGATGCACGCGCGCGTCGAGGTAGGCGCGGGCGATCGGGTACTCGGTGATGTAGCCGTAGCCGCCGTGCAGCTGCACGCCGATGTCGAGCAGCTCGGCCTCGCGGTCGGTCGTCCAGAACTTGACCTTCGCGGCCTCCTCGGCGGTGAGCTTCTGGTCCTTGTAGAGCATCATCGCGCGGTCGACATAGGTCCACATCACGTCGACGGTGGTGGCCATGTCGGCGAGCTTGAAGCGCGTGTTCTGGAAATCGGCGATGCGCTCGCCGAACGCCTCACGGCTGAGGGTGTAGTCGCGCGTCCAGACGAACGCAGCCTCGCCGGCGGCGGCTGCGGCGACACCGATCGAGAGGCGCTCGAGCGGCAGGTTCATCATGAGCTGGATGAAGCCCTGACCCTCCCTGCCGCTGATCAGGTTCTCGTCGGGCACGAACACATCGGTGAACGAGAGCTCCGCGGTGTCCCACCCGTGGAAGCCCATCTTCTCGAGCTTCTTGCCGTGGTCGAAGCCCTCCATGCCGTTCTCGAGGATCAGCAGGCTGAAGGCATCCGGGCGGTTCCCCTCACCGGTCTTGACGAAGGTCACGACCATGTCGGCCGTCTTGCCCGAAGAGATGAACGTCTTCGCGCCGTTGACGATGTAGCCGCCGTCGACCTTCTTCGCCGTCGTCTTGATGCCGCGCAGGTCGGAGCCTGCGCCCGGCTCGGTCATCGCCAGGGCGCCGAGGATCTCACCGGTCGCCATTCCCGGCAGCCACTTCTCCTTCTGCTCCTGGGTGCCCATGTGCACGATGTACGGAACGGCCAGGTCGTCCTGGATGCCGAGGGCACCGGCGAGCGAGCCGAGGCCCGCGCTGATGGTCTCTTCGAGCACGACCGATCGGAAGCGATAGTCCTGCAGCATCCCCGCTCCGCCGAACTCCTCCGGGACGGACAGGCCGATGATGCCGGCTTCACCGGCGGCGAGCATGGTGGCGCGGTCGATCTCGCCGGCCTCGTCCCACTGCTTGCGCTTCTCGTCGGACGCGTAGCGCTTGATGAACTCTTTGACGACGTCGCGGAACGCCTCGTGGTCCTCGTCGTAGATATCCCGCTCCATGGCAGGCGAAACCTCTCTCCTCGTCGAGCCCGCGACGCTGCTTTCTGCCGCGGCACGTCGATCCTACGCCGAACGGCGACATTCAGTCTCACGAAAGATGGAATCGAGTTCCGGCTTCACTCCGCGTAGTCGGGCGCGGGCGGCAGCGCGAAGAACTCCTCGAGCGACGTCCAACCCCCCTCGTGGTAGGCACGCGCCAGCTCGCGGCCGACGTAGCGCAGGTGCCACGGCTCGGGCAGGTAGCCCGTCACCGGGGTCGCGCCCTCCACGTATCGCACGATCCAGCCGTGCTCCCACGCGTGCTCGGCGATCCAATGCCCCTGCGCCGTGCCGGCGAGGTCGTCGAGGCTGCCGCATGCGCCGGCGCACGCGACGACGTCCGCCCCGAGCCCCAGCTGGTGCTCGGAGTAGCCGGGCCGGGCGCTGACCTGATCCGCCTGCTCACCCCGCTGCGCGAAGTGACGCCCGTAGGTCTCCTGCTGCGTCTGGTACGACCGGAAGGCGCTCTCGAGAGCGACCTCGCCGACGCCGGCGTCGCGCGCCGCCGCGACGAGGGAGGTGAGCCCGGATGCCGCATCCGCTCGCAGTGCACCGCCTTCGATGTTGCGCACACCCTCGGGCATCACCAGCGCCGACGGGCGATAGTCGATGGGCGACGCCGGGCGCAGCTTGTCGACGACCGCCCACACTCGCGCGGAGTCGCCGAGGTCGACGCAGCTCGCCGATCCCCCCGCCACCGCGGAGCGGAACGCCTCGCCCCCACCCGCGGCCAGCACCGCGGCCTCGTCATCGCCCGACTGGAGCGCAGCGACGAACTCGGGGACCGCGCACAGGTCCGTGACGACGGGGGACTGCCTCACGTCGGGCACGGGCAGCTGCTCGATCTCGGGCGGTTCGCCCGCCAGCGACATGGTCGCCTGCACGGTGTCGGCGGGTGGTGCGACGATCGCGGTGAGCGCAGCCGAAGAGCCGACCAGCAATGCGGCACCGACGGCGAGGCCGGCCACGACGCCCACGCGCTTCCAGCGGCGGGTGCGGGCATGGCGAGCGTGCACCCCATCGGGATCGAACAGTTCTGCCGCGCGCGCCGCGCGCCGGCTGCCCGGGGTCGGCGCAGCGGTCGTGGAGCCTAGGCCGCTCTCGGCAGGAGTGCGGCTCTCGGCACGAGTGCGGCTCTCGGCACGGGCACTCTTCTCGGCGCGGGCGCGCCGCTCCGCCTCGTCGCGCATCGCTCGCGCGGCACGACGAGTGCCGGGGGCCGGCCGGGAGGATTCGGGCTTGCCAGGCGCCGTCACGTTAGCCATTGTGGCCCTCGGTCGCGATCGATGCGAACCCGGCCCAGCGGCCGGTCGTCCGATGTTCGATGCAATCCCGAGCACGCTTGACCGATGCTCGAAGATCTGTTCTCATGGGATCATGCGTTGGCAGGGACAGGAACTGGGCGTGGCGGATGCCGCAGCCCTGCCCGGTCTCGAGCAGCTGAACGGTCTCGTCCAATCTGTGACGACGCCCGAGTTCGCCGGCATGACCTTCCATGAGGTGCTGTGCAAGTCCGCCCTCAACCATGTTCCGAGCTCTTCGGCCATGCCGTTCGACTGGACGGTGAACCCGTACCGCGGCTGCAGTCACGCATGCGTTTACTGCTTCGCCCGCGGGACGCACGAGTACCTCGAACTCGACGCGGGCACCGACTTCGACTCGCAGATCGTCGTGAAGGTGAACGTCGTCGACGTGCTGCAGAAGGAGTTGCGGCGAGGGACGTGGATGCGCGAGCCGGTCGCGCTCGGCACCAACACCGACCCGTACCAGCGAGCGGAAGGCCGCTACAAGCTGATGCCCGGCATCGCGTCGGCGCTCGCCGAATCGGGTACTCCGTTCTCGATCCTCACCAAAGGCACCATGATCCGCCGCGATCTGCCGCTGCTGAAGGACGCCGCAGGCCACGTCGATGTGACGATCTCCACCTCTATCGCGGTGTTCGACGACGAGCTGCAACGCATCATCGAGCCCGGCACCCCCACCGCGACGGCGCGATTGGAGACGGTGCGCGCGGCGACCGAGGCAGGCTTCCGCGTGACGGTCTTCCTGATGCCGATCATCCCGCACCTCACCGACTCCATCGCGGCGATCGACCACGCTCTGACCCGCATCAAGGATGCCGGTGCGTCACGTGTCGTGTACGGCGCACTGCATCTGCGGCCCGGCGCCAAGCAGTGGTTCATGCAGTGGCTCGAGCAGCGGCATCCGGAGCTCGTCTCGTCGTATCGAGGCTTGTATCCCGGGATGACGGCCAACGCGCCCAAGGCCTACCGGTCGTGGCTCGCCAAGCGCGTGCGGCCGCTGCTTCGCGTGCACGGCCTCGACGGCCGCGCCGAGGACGACGCCCCTCGGGGCGCACCTGTCTCGGGCCTGGCGGCCCGGTCGGCGTCGATCGTCGTCACGTCGCGGGGCCGAGCGGCGCTGCCGCGCCCCGCCGGCGTGGGCGACGGGCGCGAAGCATCCGCCCGTCTCTTCTGACACTCACACCGCCACGGCCTCGGCGGGTTCGCGGATCGCTGCGGCGGACACCTCTGCCTCTCGGGACGACGGTGGAATCGGCTGCGTGACGAAATCGACCACGGCATCGAGGAACCGATCGGCCGTGAGGATCCGGTTGTGCCCGAAGCCGCTCGTCGACACCAGGCGCGAACCGGGATTCGCGTCTGCGATGCGCGATGCCTCGGCGAACGGCACGCGAAGATCGGCGTCGTCGTGGATCACCAGCAGCGGCGTCCCCGGCAGCGGACGCCGGACCGCCGACAGCCACGCGAACGGATCAGCGTCGCCGGGGAAGTACCTGCGCGCGAAGAGTCGCCCGAGAGCATCCGAAGTGGGATCGGAGTAGCCGAGCATCGACTGGAACTGCGTCAGCAGGGTCTCGGCGGCGGCGGGCGCGGCGACCGTGACCACTCGCTCCGTCTCGATCCCGCCCGCCGTCGAGACGAGCGCGGCCAGACCTCCGAATGAGTGGCCGACGATCGCCTCGAAGCGCCCGTACCGCACCTGCAGCGCAGCGAGCACATCGCGCCAGTCGACGAGGTAGGTCCGGCGACCTGCCGAGTCGCCGTGCGCGGGTGCATCGAAGGCCACCACCCGGTACCGCTCGGCGATGAGTTCCCGCACGAGCGTCGCGAACTGGCTCGCGCGCCCGTTCCAGCCATGGGCGAGCACAACCGTGCGACTGCCGGCGCCCCACTCGTAGACCACGACATCGACGCCGGTGCCGGCGACGCCCGGGATGCGCACCACCGAGCGCCGGGCCCGCGACATCGTGGGGAGGTCGATCGTACGCACCGGACGGGGCCGGTCGACACGGGCGAACAGCGGCATGGCCGCTGCCGCGCCCCACCGAGGCGAGACGGATTCTGCGGCGCGCACGCCGGCGCCGGCAAGAGAAAGGGCGATGTTCATCATGCTCCCATCCGGGTATACGAACGGTCGTACTTAGTAATACGAACGATCGTACGGTATTCTGATGCCGTGGCACAAGGACAGATCGACGGACGCCGGCTCCGGGGTGATGAATCCCGCCGGGGGATCCTCGCCCACGCCGTCGATACGGCCTCGGTCGACGGCCTCGACGGCATCACGATCGGGCGATTGGCGGATGCTTCGGGCCATAGCAAGAGCGGCGTCGCGACGTTGTTCGGCTCGAAGGAGCAGCTGCAGCTGGCCGTCGTGGCGGCCGCGCGAGAGGTTTTCGTCGACAGCGTCGTCACGCCCGCTCGAGCGAGCTCCGAGCGCGGGCTGTCGCGCGTGTGCGCACTGCTCTCGCAGTGGCTCGCGTACTCCGAGACACGCGTCTTCCGCGGCGGCTGCTTCTTCGCCGCAACGTCGGTGGAGTACGACTCCAAGCCCGGCGCGGTGCGCGACGCCGTCGTCGCGGCCAGCTCGGACTGGGAGGACTACCTCACCGTCAGCATCGAGTATGCGATGAAGGCGGGCGAACTGCCCCTCCTCGACGACGCGCGTCAGCTCACCTTCGAGATGGTGTCGTTCCTGGAGGCGGCGAACACCCGATCCCTCCTGTACGCGAGCGCCGAGCCTTACGCCCGGGCAGCGACGGCCCTACGGGCGCGGCTGACGAGCCTCGGCGGCGACCCTGAGCTCATCGCCACCGTGATGCCGCCCGCATCGGCCTGACGAACGGCGCACGCACGCACGACGGCGGGCACACCTGGGTGCGCCCGCCGTCGTGGCCCGGGTTCAGGGCTTCCAGGGACCGCGCTTCCCGCCGGGCTCGTCCGCGCGGCTCCACCACTGCGCCGTGTAGGTCACTCCGTCGTGCACGACCTGATCGCCCTTCCCATAGATGCGGTCGGCGTACCAGTCCTGCACCGTGTCAGGGTGGACGCCGCAGGCGGTGAGCGTGCTCCACGGCCCGCGAACGGATGCGCCCGGCTCATCGCCTCGTGCGTACCACTGGGCCTCGAAGACGCGGCCGTCCAGATGCACGAGCTCTCCGCCGCGGTACGTGGTCTGCGCGTTCCACGGTGCGGCCGGGGCGAGCGGCGTCTGCGCACACAGCAGGGCGGGCGGCCCCGAGACCGGCCCGGGTGCTGCGGCACGCAGCACGTCAGCCGAGGCGGCGGACAGGTCACCGGCCACGTCGTTGCCGATCTCCCAGAAGTCGACGCCTCCCAGACCCTGCTCGATCGCCCAGCGCGTCTTCTCGGCGACCGCGAGCTCGTCGTCGAACGACCAGAACTCCCGCGCGGCGGGGTCGTATCCCCACGTCGCGTTGAAGCGGCCCTCCGCCGTGTATTCGTGATGGATGTCGAGGTCACGGGTCTTGAGCTGGTCCCACGTGATCTGGCCGAGCCCGCCTCCCGACGTCGTCCACGGCTGCGGCTCGGCGTCGCGCCACCCCTGGCCGTAGGCGGCGAGGCCGAGATTCAGCTGGGCGGGGTCGATGCCCGCGTTCATGTACGAGGCGACGACGGTGTCGAGCCCGAGTCCCCAGTTGTGAGCGGGGTCACCGAACACGTTGCCCTGATGTCCGGTCTCGGCAGCCCACGAGCCCCACAGGTCATAGCCCTGGAGGTTGGCGTAGTCGAGGTACTCGAACAGCTCCGGGTCGTTCCATCCCCCGGCCGCGATCTGCGTCGGGCCCGCGGGCAGGAACGCGGAGAGCTCGTAGTCCGCCCCGGTCTCGCCCTCGACGGCGTCGAGCTGAGCGCGCAGTTCCTTCACGAACGCGAGGAAGTTCGCGCGGTCGTTCACGGGGTCGACCGAGTTTCCGACCTCCTGAGCCCAGTCGGGCGCCCCCGGCCACTCCCAGTCGAGGTCGAAGCCGTCGAAGATGCCGGCGGCTGCACCGTCGCCGCCGCGTCCGTCGATCGTGGGGAGGTCGCCACGTATGTACAGGTCGATGCACGATTCGGCGAGCGCGGCACGCAGTTCGGGGGTCGCGACTGCTTTCGAGAACGACTTCGACCACGACCAGCCGCCGAGCGACACGTTGACCTTGAGGTCGGGGTAGAGGCGCTTCAGCTGCTGCAGCTGGTTGAAGTTGCCGGCGAGCGGCTGCGTCTTCGTGTCGGCGATCCCCAGCACGGACTGCTCCGCCGAGAAGGCGTGCACGAAGTCGCTGGCGGCGTCGCCCGCGGTGTCGGTCTGACCCGGTCCTGCGGCGGGCGTGTCGGAGATGAAGCACGTGAAGGGCTCGACCTCGTCGAGCCCCTGCACGCCGGCGGCTCGAGCGGCGTCGAGAGCGGCCTGGTCCCCGGCGATGTTGCCGAACGAGTAGTTGAGGTGGGTGAGGTTCTGTGCGGCGGCGGTGTCGACGAACAGCCGTTTGACGGTCGCCTGCGCCTCGCCGGTCGCTCGCCACTGGCCGTAGTAGCCGACGTTGCGGTAGCCGTTGAGCGTGGTGGTGGGAGCGGATACTTCGGATGCCGCGGTGGCGGGCGATGCGGCGGCCAGGCCGACGACGAGCGCGCCGACGGCGACCGCGGCGAGCGCGGGGATTCTGCGCGGGGACACACAAGCTCCTTCGATTGCGATGGGATGCGGCATCCGTTCGGACGATTAGGAAACCGTCCTAACAAATACCGCCATGCCCATTCTGGCAGGCGGAGCCCGGCAGGCGGAAGACCCGTGGGCGGAAGCGCCGGCCGCTGGTCCGTGCTCTCAGGCGCTGTGACCCATCTCGGCAGAGACGTCGCGGGCCGTCGCGAACAGGAGAGGCAGGTTCTCTTCGAGCTTGGCGAGCGTGGCGACGACCTCGATCGCCGTGACGGAGATGGCGGCGACGGTCTGACCGCGTGAATCGCGTACCGGAACGGCGACGCACATGACATAGGAGTCGTGCTCGCCGTTGTCGACGGCCCAGCCTCGCTGGCGGATGCCGGCCAGTTCGACCTCGAGCGAGTCGCGATCGGCGAATGTCGTGGGTGTATAGCGCTCGAACACGACGTGCGAGAGCAGCCGGTCGCGCTCCTGCCGGGGCAGGTAGGCCAAGATGACCTTGCCGACCGCGCTGGCGTAGATCGACACAGCGTGGCCCACGCGCGACGGCAGCTGCACGGCCTGAAAAGCCGGACTGTCGACCTTGTCGACATAGATGATCTCGTCGCCGATCAGCTGCGCGAGGTGGACGGTATGCCCGGTGCGTCGCTGCAGGTCGCGCAGCAGCCCACCCGCGTGCTGGCGCAGATCCATGGAACCGAGAGTGAGCTCGGACAATTCGATCAGGCCACTGCCGAACACATAGGTTCCGGCGCCTGTCTTCCGCACGAAGCGTGCGGCTTCCAGCGTCTGGAGGATCCTCAACGCGGTCGACTTGTGGACATCGAGCAGCTCAGCCGCGTCCGAAAGGGACATCGGGCCTTCCGCCGATCGCTGGATCAATTCGATGGCCCGTTGCACGGACTGCGACATGATGCCTCCATTGCGTTATCTGCAATGCAGTGTAGCGCCCAGTGAAACGACTGCCTAACGTTGCACGCGTTGCGACGCCAGTTGCGATTTGCGCCGGAATCCGCTTTCACTACGAAGGAGTAAAGATGAGAGTTGCCAGGCACGGCAGGACGGGGATGATCGCCGCCGCTTCGGGTACGGCACTCGTCCTCGCGCTCACCGCGTGCAGCGCCACCGAGACGCCGACCGAGACCGGAGGCGTCACGACAGTCACTTTCGCAGCGTCGACCTTCGGCGACCCGGGCCGGGGGCCGCTGCTGCTCGAACTCGTCGACGAGTTCAACGCGAGCCAGGACGAAGTGCGGGTGGCCGCGGCCGCAGTCCCCTATCCGACCTTCGGGCAGACGATCCTGACGCAGATGGGCAGCGGCCTCGGTCCTGATCTCATCCGCTTCGACATGCCGGAGTTCGCCTCGGCATCGGAGGCGGGGCTCATCGCACCGCTGGACGACCTCATCGACGTCGACGGGTACGACCTGCTCGAGCAGCCGGACCAGTTCATGGTGCACGACGGTGTGCGCCACGGCATCATCTTCGAGGCCTCGAACTACGGCATGTTCTACAACACGGACCTGATTCCGGAGCCGCCCACGACGTACGAGGAGTTCTTCCAGACGGCCGTCGAGCTCACTGGTGGCGATACCTACGGTCTGGCGTTCCGGCAGACCGAGGCCGAAGAGGCCGGAGTCTGGCAGGACATCTTCAATTACGTCTACGGATTCGGCGGCGCCTGGTCCGACGGCGAAGAGCTGACGATCAACAGCCCGGAGAACCTCGAAGGACTCGAGGCATACCAGGAGCTCTACGACGCCAATGTGATTCCCAAGGGAGCCGACGCCGCCACCTTCCGCCGCATGTTCGCCGAGGGCAAGGTCGGCATGGAGCTCAACAACGGCGGGTACGTCTCGGCGACGAAGGGGCAGGGACCGGACCTCAACTTCAGCGTCGCCCCGATCCCGTTCCCGGAGCGCGTGCAGGGCGCGATCCTCGCACCCATCGTGATCAACGAGGCCAGCCCGGCGAAGGAAGCGGCGGCGACGTTCATCGAATGGGTGCTCGAAGAAGAGAACCAGGTCAAGCTCCAGGAGATCCTCGGGGCGAGCAGCGTCGCGACCGTGACGGAGCGCAGCGCAGAGTCGTTGGAGGAGACCCCGTTCCTCCCGGTCTTCGACGAATTGACCGATTCGAGCCTTCCTCACGTCGTCCTCGGGTTCGAGTCGCGAACCCCTGACATCCGCAAGGTGGTCGTGCAGAACGTGATCGCCGCTCTCCAGGGGGAGCAGACGATGCAGGAGGCGCTGGACAAGGCACAAGAAGAGGCTGTCGAACTCGTCGGCTGAGCTCTGCGGCGTCGCCGGTGCCCCGTGGGCACCGGCGACGCTGCACTAAGGAGACCCATGGCAGTACACGCTCCACCGACCGCCGACCGCACCGTCAGCCGTCGCAAGAGTCCCCTCGGCAGCCGCTGGACGCCGTACGTCTTCCTCGGACCTGCGGCGGTCTTCATCCTGCTGTTCCAGGCCGTCCCCCTGCTTCAGCAGATCTACATGAGCTTCACCCGCACCACGCTGTTGAACCCGACACGCAGCGAGTGGGTCGGCCTGGCCAACTACGAGCAGATCTTCGGCGACCCGGAGTTCCACCGCACACTGGTCACCACCCTCGTCTACACCGTCGTGTGCGTCGTGGGCTCTGTCGGTGTCGGTCTCGGCCTCGCGCTTCTCCTCAACCGCTCGTTTCGAGGCCGGGGATTCGCGCGGGCGCTGATCACGGTGCCGTGGGCTGCTCCCGGCATCGCAGTCGCTCTCATCGCCACGTGGATGCTCAATGCCCAGTACGGCATCGTCAACCGGTTCCTCAACGCCATCGGGCTCGGCGTTCCCGGCGGGGCGATCCTCGACAGTCCTCAATACGCTCTGCCGGCGATTCTCGTCACGACGGTCTGGCAGTTGTTCCCGTTCACCGCGGTGGTGCTGCTTTCAGCCTTGCAGGCAGTGCCCCAGGACCTCGCCGAGGCTGCGACCATGGACGGCGCCGGCCGATGGTGGTCGTTCCGCGCCGTCACATGGCAGGTGATCAAGCCCACCGTCGGCCTGCTGGCGCTTCTGATGACGATCTGGTCGATCCGGCGTTTCGAGCTGATCTGGCTGATGACGAGGGGCGGACCCGTCGGGACGACGGAGACGATCGTGATCGACCTGTACTCGCAGGCCTTCGAGTCACAGCAGCTCGGCACGGCCGCAGCGATCGGAATGGTGGGTGTGCTCATCTCTCTCGTGGTCATCGGTGCGAGCAGTGCGGTCGCCCGGTTCCAGGAACGGGGTCAGGGATGACGCGCTCCACGACACTCGGGCTGGTCCTGCGCGTCATCGGCGTGCTCATCGCTCTCGGGATCGCCGTCTTCCCGCTGTACTGGATGCTGGTGACAGCCCTGTCATCCAATGCCGATCTGTTCGCCTCCTCCCCCCGCTTGATTCCGGATCCTGGTCAGATCGGTGTCTTCGGCACCGCCCTCGCGGATGGGAAGGCCATCGGCTGGCTCGTCAACAGCCTCATCATCGCGACGGGGACGATGATCGTGTCGATCGGGCTGGGCATCCCCCTCGGATACGCGCTCTCGCGCTTCAGCTTCCGGGGCAAGGTCATCGTCACGATCGTGCTGCTGTTCACGCAGATGCTGCCGGAAGCGCTCATGGTGGTGCCGCTCTTCTCCCTCTTTCGGCGATTCGGCCTCCTGGACTCGCTCGCGGGACTGATCCTGGCCAACTCGGCATTCGTGCTTCCGATCGTCGCGCTCATCCTCAAGGGCGCGATCGACGGGATACCGCGCGAGCTCGAAGAGGCGGCACGCGTCGACGGAGCGCTGCCCCTGGGGATCCTCCTGCGGATCAATCTGCCGCTCATCGCCCCGTCGATCGCGGCCACCGCAGTCATCGCGTTCTTCCACGCGTGGAACGAGTACGTCTTCGCCGTGACGTTCATCTTCACCCCCGGCATCCAGCCCGCCTCCGTCGGCATCGCGAACTTCATCGGTGAGCTGGGCACGCCGATCCAGACGGTGATGGCGGTGGCGTTGATGTTCACGCTTCCCGCGGTGGTGTTCTACCTCTTCGCCCAGAAGTATGTCGTGGGCGGGATGACCGCGGGTGCAGTGAAGGGATAGTCGCGTGAAGATCACATCGGTCGACGTTCATACGGTCGACTTCTACCGGACCAATCTGGTGCTCGTCGAGGTGAACACCGATGAAGGGATCACCGGCGTGGGGGAGGCGACGCTCGAAGGCCGGGAGCGGGCAGTCCTCGGGGCGCTCGCCGACCTCGAGGAGGCCCTGATCGGCCGTGACCCGACCAGGATCTCGTCGACGATGTACGAGCTGGTACGCGACGGGTACTGGCGCGGGGGCCACGTCGTCGGCAGCGCGCTGAGCGCGATCGAGATGTCCCTGTGGGACATCTCGGCCAGGGAGCTGGGGGTGCCCGTGTCGAGGCTGCTCGGTGGCCAGACCCGTGACCGCGTGCGCGCGTATGCGAACGGCTGGTTCTCGGGCGCGGAATCGCCTGAGGACTACGCCGCCGCGGCACGGCGAACCGTCGAGACGGGTTTCCGCGGACTCAAGTGGGATCCCTTCGAGAACTTCGACCTCACGATCAGCCACGCCGAGCTCGACCGATCCCTCGCACAACTCCAGGCAGTCAGGGACGAGGTGGGTCCGGATGTCGAACTCTTCGTCGAAGGACACGGGCGGTTCGACGTCCGCACCGCGACGATGATCGCCCGCGAGCTGGAGCCGTTCCGTCCCGTCTGGTTCGAAGAGCCGTGCCCGCCCGACAATCTGGATGCGCTGTGCGAGATCCGGCGTGTCTCGCCCGTGCCGATCGCGGCGGGCGAGCGCTGGTTCGGCAGGCAAGGGATCGCGCCCGCTCTCGCCCGGCACGCCGTCGACTTCGTGCAGCCGGATGTGACCCACGCCGGCGGCATCGGCGAGCTGGCGTTCATCTCCACGCTTGCCGCCGTGTCCTATGTCGGCTTCGCTCCTCATAACCCCAGCGGTCCCATCAGCACCGCTGCCACTTTGCAGATCGGGGCGTCCGTTCCCAACTTCCACTACCTCGAGATCATGGCGACCGACGTCCCGTGGCGACCCGACATCTCATCGGAGCGACTCGTCCTGACCGACGAGGGCGATGTGATGATTCCCGGGGGCATCGGCCTCGGGATCACCCTCGACCGCGACGCGATCGCACGGCATCCGTTCGCCGCCCATCCGTTGCGTCTCTTCTCGGAGTCGACGTACGACATTCGCCCAGGCGACGAACTGTCGTTCTTCAACCTCCCGAGCAGAGACGGAGAATGAGCACGGTGGCGCACGAGAGCACACCAGACCCCGAGCTGTGGATCGGCGCACCCAGCGCGACCGTTCCCGACGATGTCGACGACGCCGTGCTGATCGGCCGGGTCTGGGATCCCGCGGCGGGCGGACCTTCCGTCGTCGTCGTTCGCGAGGGCGAGCTTCTGGACCTGACGGCACACTTCGCCACGGTGCGCGACCTCTGCGAGCACGACGATCCGGCGACGGTGGCGCGAGGCGTCACGGGACCGAGTCTCGGCACTGTCGACGACATCGTCCGCAACACGGCGTCCGCTCGGCGCGGCCCGGGCAAGCCGTGGATGCTCGCCCCCGTCGATCTGCAGGCGTTGAAGGCTGCCGGCGTCACGTTCGCGGCGTCAATGGTCGAACGGGTCATCGAGGAGCGAGCTCGCGGCGATCAACTCGAGGCGGCGCGCATCCGCGCCGAGTTGCTCGGAGCCTCTGTGGGGACCGACCTCTCCCGCGTCACTCCGGGCTCCGCCGAGGCCGCGCTCATCAAGGAGTCCCTGTCGGCCCGCGGCCTGTGGAGCCAATACCTCGAGGTCGGAATCGGTCCCGACGCCGAGCTCTTCACCAAGGGTCAAGTCCTCTCCGCCGTGGGAACGGCGTCGGCCGTCGGCATCCTCGAATCGTCATCGTGGAACAATCCGGAACCGGAGATCGCGCTGATCGTTCAGTCCAGCGGACGCACGGTCGGCGCGACGCTCGCCAACGACGTCAACCATCGCGACATCGAAGGCCGCTCGGCGCTGCTGCTCGGGCGAGCAAAGGACAACAACGCATCATGCGCCCTCGGCCCGTTCATCCGGCTCTTCGACGACGCGTTCACGATGGAACACGTCCGCCGTCTCACCGTCCACCTCGACATCCGCGGGGCCGATGGCTTCCACCTGGCTGACGCTTCCCCCATGCGTGAGATCTCGCGCGACCCCGACTCGCTGGTGGACCAGCTCATCGGCAGCCATCATCAATACCCCGACGGCGCGGTGCTGATGCTCGGCACGATGTTCGCACCGGTCGCCGACCGCGACATCGTCGGCGAGGGATTCACGCACCGGGTCGGGGACGTCGTGACGATCTCGACGCCGATGCTCGGGTCGCTCGTCAACGTCGTGGACCATTCCGAGAACTGCGCGCCGTGGACCTTCGGGGCGCGCGACCTGATGGCGAACCTTGCGGGAAGAAACCTGCTCTGACCATCGTCTCGGCGGAGGAGAAGCCGCGAGCGCCGGCCGCCGGGACGCAGGGTCCCGACGGCCGGCCGCCGAGGACTCAGTCGGTCACCGACGCGATCCAGTTCTCGAGCTCTCCCCGGGCGATGCCGTGCTTGACATGACCCTGGCCGAGGCCCGCGGCCTCGATGATCTGTGATCCGGAGCACCCGCCGGCCTCCAGCAGGCTGTATCCGACGTCACCCGCGGCATCCACGAATCCGTCCGCCGTTGCCGCGTAGTGATTCGGCCGCAGGTCGCCAGTCGGCACATCCGGCAACGCAGTGGCGGCGCAGACGTCGAACGAGTCGGCGACGCCGTCGTCATCCTCGTCGAAGATGACATCGCGGATGTAGAAGTCCAGGAGGGGACGCCAGACATGCCACGTGTGTCCGCCGGGGACGTGGTGATCGGTCAGTGCGACGCCGGCGGCCTTGAGCTGCTCGATCCGTGCCAACTGGTTCACGGCGATGTTCCCCAGACGATCCTGGAGTCCCGTGCCGATCATGATCTCGCCTTCCACGTTCTTCATGCGCTCGATCTGCTCGGCCGACGGCGCGGGCGGCGCTGCGCTCCACACTGCGTGGTAGCCGAACAGGTCGGTGTGGTCGTACAGGATGGTCGACGCGCGGCTGCCGCCGGCCGAGAACCCGGCGAACGCACGGTCGATCGCGGCCGCGGAGACGTTGTAGTGCTGCTCCATGTACGGGATCACGTTGTTGCGCAGTTCATTGACGTACCCGGTGTTGCCCCCGGGCAGGCCGTTGAAGTCCGTCGACACGATCACCATCTCGGACGCGGCGCGCTCGTCGATGGCGTTCTGCACGATGTAGTGCGCGACGCCCTGCATCGTCCACGCCGTGGAGTGGTCGCCGCCCCCGTGGCTCAGGTAGAGCGTGGGGTAGGGCTGCTCCCGGTCCGGGTCGTAGCCGGCGGGAGTGTAGACGACCATGTCGTGCACGCCGACCGGATTGGTCGACAACGGCGACGGGTACCGGACGGATTCGAGAGTCCCGAGATCCGCAGCGGCGACCGGTCGCTGGTAGTCGGTGTCGTAGGTCGGGAAGTCCGGGTTCTCGGGCACCCACGTCGTGCTGCGCACCGCGCCCGGGGCGCCCGGGTACTGCGGGAAGATCTCCCACGGGTTCGCCGGATCGTAGTTGAGCGTGCAGCCCGTCGCGACGGCGCTCGTGCAGTCGTGGGTGAACGCGTACCGGAACGTCCCGGCCGGGAGCGGAACCGTGACCTCCCACACACCGTCGTCGCCCAGCTCCATCGGAATCGTCCGCCATTGCGTCGCGGCCACATCACCGGGCTGCCATTCCCACGGCGGCCGGCCGTCGCCGCAACCGTCGCACGTCACGTTCTCGGGAACGGAATAGGTCCAGTCACCGTAGATGTGCACCTGCTCAACTCCCGCGGGAGCCTGATAGCGGAACGTCATCGCATAGCCGGAGGGCCCGGTCCCTGTCTCGACCAGTGTCGGGCCGAGGTCGAGCTGCTCATCGCCCATCGCCGCGGGCGCGGCCGCGATGGTGCCGACAGCGAGCGCGCCGGCCGCGAGGACCGCCAGCAACGACGTGCGCAGCCACCGTCTCCGATGCTGCGTTTCGGTCAGATACGTCATCTTGATACCCCTTCGTATGGATGGATGGATCGTCACTTCCGCGCACGCCGAACGTCGGCATCCGGGCGCCGCGCCGTACGCGACTCACCTGCCTGACCGTGATGTCGGTCAGCCGGTCATACCTGGATGCAGATCGATGGGATCTGTGCGCACATCTCCTTGCGTCAGAACCGGAATGTCACGGGAGGGCCGTTCCGCAGCGAAGCCGCTGCGAGCCACAGCCTGGCCCTGGCGTTGCGGAGCGTCAACGGGCGATTGCGCATCCCGCAATGGTTGTTGCAACACCCGTGCGGAGACGCGAATCGGCGCCGAGTCCGAAGACCCGGCGCCGAAGGCTGCGGTGATGCAGAGGTGCGGTGGCGTCAGCGTGCCTGCCGGAGGGCCTCGATCACGCGATCGCCCGGACGCACCTCGTCGAACGGCGCATCGATCTCGGCGCGCTCCAGCATCTCGGTCATGCGACGACGACGCTGCCGCGTGATGAGCGTCACGACGGTGCCCTCACGGCCTGCGCGGCCGGTGCGGCCCGAGCGGTGCAGGTAGGTCTTGTACTCGTCCGGCGGGTCGGCCTGGACGACGAGGTCGATGTCGTCGACGTGGATGCCGCGGGCCGCGACGTCCGTCGCCACGAGCACGTTGACCCGGCCCGACGTGAGCCGCTCCAGGTTGCGCGTGCGCTTGGCCTGGTTGAGGTCTCCGTGCAGGGCGAGAGCGCGGATGCCGGCGTCGTCGAACTCCTCGGCGAGCATCTCGGCGTATGCGCGCGTCCGGGCGAAGACGAGCGTCTTGGCGTCGCGGTCGACGAGCGACGTGAGGATCTCGGCCTTGTCGCGGTGGTCGATCACGAGCACGCGGTGCTCGATGGTTCCCGATTCCTGGTCCTCACCCGCGACCTCGTACACCGCGGGTGCGACGAGGAACTCGTCGACCAGCGACGCGACCTCGCGGTCGAGTGTCGCCGAGAACAGCAGCTTCTGGCTGCCGTCCGCGGTGTGACGCAGGATGCGCTGCACGGGCTCGAGGAATCCCAGCTCGCACATGTGATCGGCCTCGTCGAGCACCGCGATGCGGATCTGCGAGAGGTCGAGCTTGCCCTGGTTGAGCAGATCCTCGATGCGGCCGGGCGTGCCGATGATGATGTCGACGCCCTTCTTGAGAGCGCCCACCTGGCGTCCCTGCGGCACACCGCCGTAGATCTGCGTGGTGAACAGCCCGACACTGCGGGCGATCGGCTGGATCGTGCGGTCGATCTGCAGTGCGAGCTCGCGCGTGGGCGCCATGATGAGAGCTCGCGGGGCACGACCGAACTCACGGCGTCCGCCCGACTGCGAGCGCAGCACGCTCTCCACCAGCGGCGCACCGAAGGCGATGGTCTTCCCCGAGCCGGTGCGGCCGCGGGCGAGCACGTCCTTGCCGTCGAGGATCGAGGGGATCGTCGCGGCCTGGATCGGGAACGGATGCTGCGCACCGAGGTCGGCCAGCGTCCGGACGATGTTCTCACCCAAGCCCAGATCGCCGAACGTCACGTTCTCGACCTCGCCGGCCTGAACGGCCTCGGCCTGCAGGCGTTCGTGGACGACATCGACCTGCGCCTCACGCGCGGCGGTACGGGTCGGCGCATTCCAGTCGGAGCGGTTCGGCGCGTCGGTACGACGTGGGCGCCCTTCCTGACGCGGCCGGTCGTCGCGACGGGGGCGGTCGTCATACGAACGGGCCGGGCGATCGTTGCTGTCGCGCCGCGGACGATCATCGAACGAACGAGCCGGACGGTCAGTGCTGTCGCGAGGCGGACGGTCATCAGACGAGCGAGCCGGACGGTCATACGAGCGCGCCCCGCGGTCCGAAGACGGGGAGCGGCGGTCGTCGCCGCGGTAGGACGGACGCGCGTCACCGAACGACCGACGGTCGTCGCGGTTCACACGATCCAGTCGCGGCGCCCGCGCGTCGCGCGCACCGCGGTCTCCGGCATCCCGACGGGGACGGTCGTCGTGCGAACGAGCCGGACGATCATCACGACGCGGACGGTCATCGAACGAACGAGCCGGACGATCATCACGACGCGGACGGTCATCGAACGAACGAGCCGGACGGTCATCACGACGCGGACGGTCATCGAACGAACGAGCCGGACGATCATCACGACGCGGACGGTCATCGAACGGACGAGCCGGACGGTCATCACGACGCGGACGGTCGTCATACGAACGAACCGGCCGGTCATCACGCGAGTGGGTGCGAATGCCGCGGGCCTCGTCGCGGCCGACCTTCTCCTGCGCGGTCCAACGGCGCTTGGGAGAGGTGTCCGTCGACTCGGCGCGGTGTCCGCGGTGTCCCGCGCTCTTGCTGCCGGGTTTGCCGGCGGAGGATTCACCGGGACGGCGCTTGCGGTCCTGGTAGCTGGTCTTGGCGCCGTAACGCGGCTCGAAGTTCTTCGCGGGCCGTCCGCCGGCGGGCTTCTTGTTCTTGGGCATGGGTGACTTTCTGGGTTGTTCTCGCAAGAACAGCGCTCCACATGCCGCCGCGCACGATCGCGCGCAACGGGGAGTAACCCGGACTCTCGTCGGCCGGGGGCCATTCGATATTGATGGTCGTCGAGGCGGAATCGCCCTGACCATCGGCCCCTTGGACTCACAAACCCATCCGCGTGACGCGGTGTCCAGAGCCGACTCCCCCACCTTACCGGGGTCGTCTGCGCACATCCTGTACGAGACTCTGCAACATTCGGCCAGCGCTCTCCCGGCATACGGCGTTACTGTTTCCCCAGCGGCTTGCCGCTGAACTGGGGATTGTTGCCGTACGCGGCGGACCTCGGTGACGGGTCCGCCTGGGGGGTCGACCCGACACCGGACGGTTCGCCATAGAACCGATCGTGAGTCGAATGTCTCCCACGACCCTTTCCGCCGCAGCAACCGCGCCACCTGGTCCGGCGGGCACGCGCGTCCTTTCGTCGACGGCAGTCGGCGTCCCATCCTCGGCCCTGCCGACCGTTCATCATGCCGCGACCGCACACCGCATCGGTCGTCTCGCTGTCCTCTCCCTGCCGGTGGGCGTGCTCATCTCGGTCCTGACGACACAAGACGCTTCGTGGTGGCAGTTTCACTTCTCCCAGCTGGGCACGTTCGCCGACGTGTCGGGGCGCGTGTTCAACACGAGCGTGATGTTCTCGGGCTTCTTCCTCGCCGCCTACGGCGTGTTCGTCTCGCTCGCGCTCCCGGCCGGCACCGGCCGCCGCGCCGCACGGGCGTTCCGGGCGGCGATCGTGTCGGCCGGGCTGCATCTGACCGCCGTGGGCCTCGTACCCATTCCGGTCAGCGCCCAGATGCACGACCTGATCGCGAGCGGCCTGGGCCTGTCGTTCCTCGGGATCGTCTGCGCGGGCCTGGCACTGCCGGGACGCAGCCGCCGGTTCCGCCGTGCGACCATGCTCTGCGTCGGCCTGCTCGCGACGGGGATGGTCCTGCTCACGGCGGGCGTGATCACCCTCGCCTTGTACGAGTTCGTGGCGTTCGTCTCGATGGGCATCTGGCTGCTCTCGTTGCCGCGCGCGCTCGCCCACCGCGCCGCCGGGCAAGAGGAGGACGGCGGGATGCCGCATCCCGCCGCCCCTCATATGACCGGTCGCCGTGCCACGTCGCGCCGTCCCGCAGCCGGCCCGGTGATGGCGCGCCGAGCCGCACGCCGAGAATGGATGTCATGGCAGAACCCGTGGCCCACCCCATCACCGTCGCGATCGAACGACGCATCGACCCTTCCCGCACCGCCGAGGCCACGAGCTGGATGCAGGCGGGCACCGACCTCGCCGCCGGCTTCCCCGGCTTCCTCGGCTCAGGCTGGGTCCGTGCGGGTGAGAGCAGCGACCTCTGGTACATGCTCTACCGCTTCCGTGACATCCCGACGCTCGAGGATTGGGAGCAGTCCGGTCAGCGCGCGTGGTGGCTGGAATCCGGGCGCGCTTTCGCCAGCGAGGTCCGCGTCGAACGTCGCACCGGCATCGAAGGGTGGTTCGACGCGCCCTTCGCCACGGACGTCGAACCGCGCGACGCCGATGGCCGTCCGCGCGGCGCCGGCGCGAGCACGCCGACCGGCCCCGTCCAGCAGCCCATCCCGCCGGCGCCGCCCCGTTGGAAGCAGGCCGTCACGATCTGGCTGGGCTTCTTCCCGACGAACCTGCTCGCATCGTGGCTGCTCGGATTCGTGCCCGGCTTCAGCGAGTGGCCGCTGATCGCGCGCGTGGTCGTCACGACGGTGCTTCTCACGCCCGTCATGACGTACGCGGTGCTGCCGTGGGTGACGCGGATGCTGCGCCCCTGGCTGCACCGATCAGTCTGAGTCGCCGCCCGGCGTCCTGACCGGCCGCCCGCGCGCGAAAACACCAGCCCGTCACCAGGACACGCCGACACCGGATGCCCCGGCCCGGCGTGTCACCTCACCGACTGGTGTTTTCGCCCATCAGTCGCGAGTGTCGCCGGCACCGATCAGTCTGAGTCCCCGCCCGGCGTCCTGACCGGCCGCCCGCGCGCGAAAACACCAGCCCGTCGCCAGGACACGCCGACACCGGATGCCCCGGCCCGGCGTGTCGCGTCACCGACTGGTGTTTTCGCCCATCAGTCGCGGGGGTCGCCACCGGGTTCGGGCTCTACGCCGTCCTGGGGCTCCGCCTCGACCTCGGGCCCAGGCTCCACCTCGGCCCGTTCGGCCTCCGGCTCGGGCTCGGGCTCCGGCTCAGCACCGACTTCGGGCGCGCGCTCGGGCTCGGACCCAGGCTCCACGTCGGCCTGCTCGGACTCCGGCTCGAGTTCGGGCTCCACCTCGGCCGGCTCGGCCTCAGACTCGGGCTCGGGGTCCACCTCGGCCGGCTCGGGCGCCACCTCGGCCTCCGGCTCAGCTTCGGGCTCGGGCTCTTCCTCCGACTGAACCTCGAGCTCAGGCTCGGGCTCCTGCTCCTGCTGCGGGCCTTGCTCGGGCGCTTCGGCCGCCGATCCCGTCACGTCCTCGACCACGGCATCCTCGGATGCCTCAGCGGCGGGCGACGACGGCACCGCGTCGATGACCACCGGTGCGCTGTCCGTGGGAGCAGCGCCACCCGGCTCGGCCTCGACGGGCACCTCGATGTCGGGCCCCTCCTCAAGAGGCGGCACCTCGACCGTCGCGAGCTCCGCGGCGCCGATGGCCAGCCCGGCCTCGCGCGCCCGTCGCTGGCGGCGCGTCTCGAAGGCGGCACCGTCCGAAGAGGCCGCACCCGAAGCAGCCGCCACACCGGCGCCGACGAGAGCCGACTCGGCTGCGGCATTCTTCCCGCCCGTCGGCCGGTCGCCCTCAGGAGCCGGACCACCGTCGCCGCCGTCGTCACCGGCGCCGCCGCGGCGTGCCCGGCGGCGCTCCTTGGCGCCCTCGACCAGGTTGTACAGCGTCGGCAGCACGAGCAGGGTCAGCACGGTCGACGACACCAGGCCGCCGATCACGACGATCGCCAGCGGCTGCGAGATGAACCCGCCGTGACCGGTGATGCCCATCGCCATCGGGGTGAGGGCGAAGATCGTGGCGAGCGCCGTCATGAGGATCGGCCGCAGGCGTCGTGCCCCACCGGCGATCGTCGCATCGTGCGCCGACAGTCCCTTCTCGCGGTACTGGTTCACCAGGTCGACGAGCACGATCGCGTTCGTCACCACGATGCCGATCAGCATCAGCACGCCGATGAGCGACGCGACGCCCAGCGGCACGCCGGTGACGATCTGCAGCAGGATCGCGCCGGTCGCCGCGAACGGCACCGACACCAGCAGCAGCAGCGGCTGGCGCAGCGACTTGAACGTCGCGACCATGACGATGTAGACGATCAGGATCGCCGCGAGCAGCGCGAGCCCGAGCTGCGAGAACGAGTCCTGCTGCTGCGAGACGACGCCGCCCAGCGACGCGTCGGCCGAGGCCGGCAGGTCGGCGTCCTCGAGGGCGAGGGTCAGGTTCGCGGTGGCCGTGTTCAGATCGTCGGTCGACGGGGTCACCGTCACCGTCGCGGTGCGCTGACCGCGTTCGGTGGTGATGGATGCCGGACCCTCGCTCTCTTCGACGGTGGCGACCTCCTGCAGGGGCACCGGCCCGGCCGCGGTCGGCACCTGCAGCTCGCGCAGCTCGTCGAGCGAGGCCGGCGTCTCGGACGCGGCGAGGTAGACCGTGAGCGACGTGTCGTCGATCTCGACGGTGCCGATGGACTGGGGCTGCATGGTGTTCGACACCAGCGCCCCCACGGCGACCTCCGAGAGGCCGAGAGCGGCCGCTGCATCGCGGTCGACCACGACGGCGATGTACGGCAGCGAGGCCGACAGGTTGCTCGAGACCTGCGAGACGCCGTCGGTGCCCTCGACGGCCTCGACGACGGCATCCGTCGCCTCCTGCAGCGTCGTCGCGTCGGGTGCGGTGACGTCGATCTCGATGTCGCTCGAGCCGAAGCCGCCGCCCGCCGCGGCCACCGTGACCTCGCCGACGTCGTCGAGATCGGCGACCGCCTGCTGCACGTCCTCGCGGAGCGCGACCTGGTCGGCGTCGGGGTCGGTGGTGATCGAGTACGTGATGCCGGCGCCGCCGCCGGAGAAGGCGTCCATGAGCGGCGAGCCGCTCGAGCCGATCGAGACCTGCACGGTCTCGATGCCGTCGATGCCGATCAGGGCGTCTTCGACCTTCTGCGCGGCCGCGTCCTCGGCCTCGAGGCTCGGCGACGGGCCGATGTCCTGGGTGACGGTGAGCGTGTTCTGCCCCGAGTCGCCGAGGAAGTTGACCTTCATGAACGGGGCCGCGGCGACCGTGCCGCCGAGGACGAGCACCGCCAGGAGGAGCGTGACCCACGAGTGCTTCAGCGTCCAGCGCAGGATGGGCAGGTAGCCCTTCTGCAGGCGCGTCGGCGGGGCATCCGCCGCCTCCGGGTCGACCTGGTTGCCGTTCGCGTCGAGCAGCGGCTTGCCCGGGCGCAGGAACCAGTACGCGAGCACCGGCACGATCGTCAGGGCGACCAGCAGCGATGCGAGCATCGCGATGGTGACCGTCAGGGCGAAGGGACGGAACAGCTCGCCGGTGATGTCGCCGACGAACGCGATCGGCAGGAAGACCGCGACGGTGGTGATCGTGGACGACGTGATGGCCGTCGCGACCTCGCGCACCGCGAGCTTGATCGCCGTGAGCTTGTCGGCGTCGCCGACGTAGTGGCGCTTGATGTTCTCGATCACGACGATCGAGTCGTCCACCACACGCCCGATCGCGATCGTGAGCGCGCCCAGGGTCAGGATGTTGAGGGAGTACCCGAACGCCTGGATGCCGATGAACGTGATGAGCACGCTCGTCGGGATCGAGATCGCGGTCACCAGTGTCGATCGCACCGAGAGCAGGAACACCAGGATCACGAGCACCGCGAAGACGAGCCCGAGCAGCCCCTCGACGGCGAGGGTCTCGATGGACTGCTCGATGAAGGGCGCCTGGTCGAACACCACGGTGAACTCGGCGCCGTCGAGGGAGTCCTCGAGCGACGGCAGCAGGTCGAGCACGCCGTGCGAGACCTCGACCGTGTTGGCGGCGGGCAGCTTGGTGATGGCGATCGTCAGGGCGGGTTCACCGTTCACGCGCGAGATCGACGTGACGGGGTCCGGCTCCTGTGAGACCGTCGCGACGTCGCCGATCGTGGTCTGACCGCCCGCCAGCTGCTCGGCCGATGTCGGCACCAGCGGGAGCGCCGCGATGTCGTCGACTGTCGTCAGCTTCGAGCCGGTCTGCACTGTGAGGGTCTGATCGTTCTCGGTGATGTCGCCACCGGGGAAGAGCACGCCGTTCTGCTCCATCGCGTCGGTGATCGCCTGCTGGCTGAAGCCCGCTTCGGCGAGCGCGGCCTGGTCGGGCGTGATCGTGATGCGCTGCCCGACGCCGCCGACGATGGTCGCCGCGTTGACGCCTTCGACGTCCTCGAGTTCGGGGACGACGGATGCCTCGAGCTGGGCCTGCACCGTGGCCTCGTCGTCGTAGCCGGTCACGGCGAGCTGGATCACCGGGAAATCGTCGATGCTGGCCGACAGCACCGACGGCTCGACGTTCTCGGGAAGCTGCCCCTCGATGCGGTTGATCGCCTGCAGGATCTTCTGCTCGGCCGTCGCGAGATCGGTGCCGTACGTGAAGGACGCCTGGATCACAGAGGCGTTCGTCGTACTGGTGGCGGTGGTGGACTCCAGGCCGGGCACACCCTGGATCGCGGTCTCGATCGGCGTCGACACGTCGTTGTTGACGACCTCGGGCGACGCGCCCGGGTACGTCGACACCACGATGAGCGCCGGGAACTCGATCGAGGGGATCAGCTCCTGCTTGAGGTTGGTCAGCGCCAGGCCGCCGAAGATGGCGGCCACGATCGTGATCAGCGCGATCAGCGCGCGGTTCTTGAGACTCAGGATGGCGAGGTTCGACACGGCTGCCTTCACTGGGAAAGTGGTGCTGTGGGGATGCGGGAGCCCGCGACGATACGAGGATGTATCGGATTCAGTATTTCATGACGCTCAGCGGCCCAGAGCCGCGCCGATCCCGGCGCCGACGGCGATGCCGAGCCCCGCGCCGGCCAGCGCGAGCAAGAGGGTGCCGAACAGATTGAGCGCGGCATCCCGCCACCGCCGTCGCTCGGCCAGCAGCACGGCCTCGACCGACACCGTGCTGAAGGTCGTGTACCCGCCGAGCAGGCCCAGCCCGAGCGCGAGCGACAGCTCGGGCGCGACGGCGGTGCCGAGCCCGGTGATCAGTCCCAGCGCGAGAGAGCCCGACACGTTCACCACGAGGATGCCCGTGGGGAAGCCGCCCGCCCTGGGGGTGAGGCGCCGGTCGACGATGTAACGCAGCCCGGCGCCCACGCCCCCGCTGACGGCGATGACGAGCATCAGCCACGCCCTCATCGGGCGTCCTCCGGAGGTTCGATCTCTCCGGGAAGGCCGGCGATCCGCCGCCCGATCCGGCGCCCGACGAAGAGCCCGGCGATCGCACCGGCGATTCCGGCGGTGAGGGATGCCCCGGCCAGGCCGATCGCGAGCCACGGGGTGCTGACCCACAGCGCCGTCTGCACCGCGAAGGCGCTGTAGGTGGTGAACCCGCCGAGCACGCCGGTGCCGAGGAAGGCCCGCGTGCGGGGGTGCCGGTCGTCGAGCCACCCGACGACGATGCCCAGCAGCAGCGAGCCCGCCGCGTTGATCGCGAGCGTCACCCACGGGACGACGTCATCGCCGACGGGGCCGACGATGGCCGCGCGGCCCAGCACGCCGATCGCCCCGCCGACGATCACATACGCGAGTGTGCGCTGGTCGACCGGCTGCGGCATCCCCTCACGCTACCGCCGGGGTCCACTGCGTTTCGTCTCGCTCGTTCCTCGCTCGCTCAACGACCGCAACCGGGACATCCGCTCGTTGAGCGAGCGAAGCGAGACGAAACGCCCCGACCGGTCAGCGACCAGGACGCAGCAGGGCGCGGATCGCGGACTCAGGCGCGATCGAGAGGTCGAGGAGGTTCCCGTCGCGATACCTCCCGAACACGCGGGGGTCGATGTAGGAGCCTCGGGCGACCGACGGCGTATTGCCCAGGGCTTCGGCCGTCACCCTCACCGCGAGCGCCTCGGCGCGTTTGCGGTCGCGTTCGGTGTCGACCGTGCCGATCCTGGCGAGCGCCTCGGCCGCGAGGATCGTGCCCCGCAGCGTGCGGAAATCCTTCGCGGTGAACTTCTGCCCGGTCAGCGAGCGCACGTACTCGTTCACGTCGGTCGCGGTCAGCGGCACCCGGCGGCGGCCTCGCGACCACGCGAGAAGCGGCGAGCGCGGACGCCCGATGACGAGGATCTCCATCGACCTCGCGAGATCCTCATCATCGATCTCGAGGCGCTGACGCTGGCCGCTCTTCCCGGGGAACGACAGAGTCACCACGGACTCCTCCACCGTGGCGTGCCGTCGTTGCAGCGTCGTGAGTCCGCGACTCCCATGCCGCACGAGATAGCGTTCCGCGCCGATGCGCGGCGCGGCCTGATCCAAGAGGCGGAACGACACGGCCAGGACGTGCTCGCGGTCGAGCGACGAGTGGCGAAGCAGGGTGGTCACACGCGCCCGGGCCCGCGGAAGGGTCTCGGCGAGGGCGAGAACGCGCGCGAACTTGCCTCGATCGCGCTTGGCCGTCCATGCCTCGTGATACACGTACTGTCTGCGGCCGGCGTCGTCGATGCCCACGGCCTGGATGTGCCCGTCAGGCCGCACGCTGATCCAGACGTCCTCCCATGCCGGCGGGATGACGAGCGACTGGATGCGATCCAGATGACGCTGCGCCGGTGTGCGGCCCTTGCCGTCGAGATAGCGGAACCCGGAGCCTGCGCGCACCCGCCGGAACCCGCGATCGTCGTATGGGCGCACGCGCGCGAGTCTCGGCATCCGTCCCCCTCATCCTTCAGCCCCGTCCAGCGGGGAACGCCGAGCTCTTGGCTGATCAGTGGTTGCGCGGTCAGTGGTTGCGCAGCATGGAGATCAATTCGGACTTCTTCTTGCCCGAGTATCCCTTGAGCCCCAGCTCCTTCGCGCGCTTGCGCAGCTCGGGCACCGTGCGGTCGTCGTAGTCCTGGGCGTTGCCGCCCCGGCTGCCGACCTTCTTGCGCCCCTGGCCGGCCGCAGCGTTGGAGATGCGGGCGGCCTTCTCTTTGGATGCTCCGTCCTCACGAAGCTCCTCGTACAGCTCGCGGTCCTTCAGATTCGACCCGCGTCCCTTGGGCATTTCCCCGTTCCTTCCTTCTCCTCGACATCGCGCGGAGGTCCCGGCGACGTCGTCAGAGTCCTTTGCCGCCGGTGACGGGCAGGATCGCACCGGAGACGTACGACGCGTCCTCGCTCGCGAGATAGACGTAGGCGCCGGCGAGCTCGGCCGGCTGCCCCGCACGGCCGAGGGGCGTGTCGGTGCCGAAGCTGTCGAGGCGCTCCTGGTCCCATCCCGTCGCGGGGATGAGGGGCGTCCAGATCGGGCCCGGAGCCACGCCGTTCACGCGGATGCCCTTCTCGCCGAGATCCTGCGCGAGCGCCTTGACGAACGCGACCTGCGCAGCCTTGGTCATGGCGTAGTCGATGAGTCCCGGAGACGGATTGAAGGCCTGGATCGACGTGGTGACGATGATCGACGATCCCGGCTTCAAGTGCGGGATGGCGGCACGCGCGGTGAACAGCTGCGCGTAGAGGTTCGTGCGGAACACGCGGTCGAACTCCGCGGTCTCGAGCTTGTCCACGCCCTCGCGGTCCTTCTGGTAGGCCGCGTTGAGCACGAGGATGTCGAGCCCGCCGAGCTCGGAGACGGTGCGGTCGACGATCTCGCCGCAGAACGACTCCTCGCGCAGGTCGCCTTCGAGCGCGAGTGCACGCATCCCCGCCTCGGTCACCCACCGCACGGTGTCGTCGGCGTCCTCCTTCTCCTCCGGCATGTACGTCAGCGCGACGTCGGCGCCCTCGCGGGCGAACGCGATCGCCACCGCGCGGCCGATGCCGGAGTCGCCGCCCGTGATGAGGGCGCGTCGTTCGCTGAGCTTGAGCGAGCCGCGGTACGACCGCTCGCCGTGGTCGGGCTCGGGCCGGGTCTCGTCGGTCAGACCGGGCTGATCCTGCTGCTGCGGCGGGAATCCGTCGCTGTGATGCTTCTCGGTGGGGTCGGTCGACTCTGAGGTGGTCATGCCGCGACGTTACGTCCGCGCGTCACCCTCTTCACAGGGGTTGACATCGTCCTGGTTCACGCACTACCCGCCACCGTCGGGCGGCCGCTCGAGCGCCTATCACCGGCGCGGGAAGCGCGTCAAGCCCCTACGCCGGGAGTCGGCCACGGTGCCAGTCTCAGAGGGTGCCCCTGAGGCATCCGGTGCGCTACCCCGCGCATCGACGACGGAGAAGGAGAACCTCCATGAACCTCGCCTTGATCATCATCATCGTCGTCGCGATCATCCTCGCGATCGTCGGCGGCCTCAACTCGGCGCTGAGCTGGCTGCTGTGGGTGGCGCTCATCGTCGGAGTGATCGCGCTCATCGCGTTCCTGTTCAGGGTCATCAGCGGGAGCCGGAACACCTGACGTCCGACTCCCCGACCGGAATGAACGGATGCCGCGGCCACATCGGCCGCGGCATCCGCTCGTTTCTCACCCGGCAGGCGGGCTACAGGTTCGCCTCCGCGTACACGCGGAGCGCGTCGCGCACGAACTCGGCACCGGCCGTGCCGCCCTCGCTCGTGGCGTAGTTCGCGCCGAAGCGCTCATCGGCCACGTACATCTCGCCGAGGCCGATGACGTAGCCCTTGACGTCACCTCCCGGGACGGCGGCGGGCGTGCCGGGCACACCGGTCAGCCAGTCCACGTGACGCTTGGCCAGGGCCTGCGCCTCGTCGCTCTCGGGCGCGATGCCGGCCTCGGCTGCCGCGATCCAGTCGCGACCGAGGTCGGACACTCGCTGCTGCCACGCGGCCTTCTCGTCGGCGCTCATCGAGCGCCACCAGCGGTCGCTGTCGGCATAGGCCTTCTTGCCCCAGCGGTCCTCGACCTCCTCCTTGTACTGGGTGTGGTCGAAGCCGTCGAACATGTTCTCTGCCATCAGTCGTTCACCTCCTCTCAATGCACTGATCGTGGTTTCGACCGACGCGATCTGTCGCGCCAGCCGGTCCTGCTCCTGCCGCAGCCACGCGAGGTGGCTCTGCAGGGCGTGCTCCTCGGATGCCTCCCGCTGGAGAACCTCCGCGATCTGCGGCAGTCCGAGACCGAGCTCGCGCAGCAGCAGGATGCGCTGCAGGCGCACGAGCGCGGCCTCGTCGTAATAGCGGTAGCCGTTGTGGCCGATGCTCGACGGCGGAAGCAGGCCGATGTCGTCGTAGTGCCGCAACGTGCGGCTCGTCGTCCCGGCGAGCTTCGCGATCTGCTGGATCGACCACTCCCTCTCGTTCATGTCTCTCACGCTAGAGGTTGACGTTGCGTCAATGTCAACCTCGCCGATCCTTCTTCCCAGAGACGCTTGACCTGATCGCGATATATCGTGTTACACTCGACTCACGCGATATATCGCGAATCGACCGAACGACTCGGAAACGACAGGAGTACCAGCATGACCCTGGAGAAGTGGATCATCCATCCGGGCGAGACGCGCGTCATCGACATCGAGAACGTGCGCTCCCTCAAGGTCGGCCTCGTCGCCGGCCAGATCGACGTCATCGCCCACGACGAGCCCGGTGCTCGCATCGAGGTGCACGGCGTCACCGTCAAGGACCTCCGCATCGAGGTGAACGGCGATCTCCTCGAGATCGACCACCCTCAGCTGCGATGGGACAACTTCCTCGAAGTGTTCCGCAACTTCGGCGCCGGCGGTCCCCGCGCAGAGATCAGCGTCGCCGTGCCCCGCGCCGTCGCCCTGAACCTCGGCGTGGTCAGCGCCAGCGCACTGGTCGCCGGACTGCACAGCGACACGTCCCTCAACACCGTCTCGGGCGACATCATCGTCGACGGCCTCACCGGCGACCTGCGGGTCAACGCCGTGTCGGGCGACGTGCAGGTGCGCGGTCTGGAGGGCTCGCTGAGCGCCAACAGCGTCTCGGGCGACATCGCCGCCACCGGCACCCTGAGCCGTGCATCCATCGACACCGTCTCGGGCGCGATGCTCGTCGACTCGAGCGGCGACACGAGCAGCGTCAACCTCAACACCGTGAGCGGCAACGCCACCGTGCGCCTGGACGACGGCTATCCCGCCAACTACGTCATCCGCAGCGTGAGCGGTCGCGTCCAGGTCGACGGCGACGTGCGGTCCGGCCGCGGCGCCGGCCCCACCACGAACTTCGTCGGCGCGGCCGGCGAGCTCAGCGGCAGCTTCGCCGACGTCCGCGTGAACACGGTGTCGGCAGACGTGACGGTGCTGCGGCGTCCGGCGACGCCGGCGACCGAGACCCCCGCCGACGCGGCAGCCGGCGTCGACGAAGAGGAGTGGTGAGCATGACCCCGGTCTTCTCTCACGGCGATCTCCGCCTGTATCTGCTGAACCTGCTCGACGAGGGGCCCCGGCACGGCTACGACATCATGCAGGCGCTGTCGGACCGCACCGGCGGCACCTACACCCCGAGTGCCGGCACCATCTATCCGCGGCTGGCCAAGCTCGAGGAGGAGGGCCTGGTGACCAAGAGCGTGGACGGCCGCAAGACCGTGTACGCGATCACCGAAGCCGGCCATGCCGAAGTCGAGGCGCGCGCCGGTGAGCTCGAAGGGATCGAGGCGGGTCTCGCCGACTCGGTCCGTCTCATCGCCGACGAGGTGCGCGGCAGTGTGCGCGAGGCGATGAAGAGCCTGCGCGCCGACCTCGCCGCGGCGACCGCCGACGAGCGCGCACACGCCTCGCAGGCGCCGCGCGGCGGTGACGATCCGAGAGTGTTCGCCCGCGAGCAGCTCCAGCGTGCCGACGCGGCCGTGAACGAGTTCCGTGCCCGTGTCCGCAGCGACCTGCGGACGCACGTCGCGCGGGGCGGCGACCTCGCAGCCTCACTGGTCGATGAGCTGGCGTCCGACCTGGACCGGATCGCCCGCGACATCACCCGCGCGCTGCGCGGCTGAGCACCGGTCTCCCGGTCGCCGCAGTCTGCGGCGGCCGGGAACCCGCGCGCCCGGGGCGCGGGAGCGGGCTGCTCAGGCGGGCCAGATCTCCTCGTCGTCGGCGACGGGCTCGCCGAGCGGCACGATCAGGATCGGCCGGTGCTGGCGGTGCGCGAGGCGCGCACCCACCGAGCCGGTGAAGAACTCCCGGATCGACTCGCCGATCCCGCGCTTGCGCGTGCCCACGACGAGCAGCCGCGCGTCGATCTGATCGGCGAAGTGCTTGAGCGCCATCGCCGGGTCGCCCACGAGCTGGCGCACGGTCCATTCGAGACCGGACTCGCCGAGAACGGATGCCGCGGCATCCTGCACCTTCGTCAGCTCGCCCTCGCCTGCCGCGATGTTGAGATCGATCGGCGCCGAATGCACGTAGCCGTCGGGGTCTTCGTACGTCACGAAGCGCGTCACATCGACATGCACGACCACCAGCGGCGCGTGGAACAGCTTGGCGTAGCGCGCCGCCTCCTTGAGGACCCGCGGCGGCTGATCGGGAATGACTCCCGCGATGACCGCTCCGTGCAGGCCCTCGTTCGCCGTGGCGTCGTTCGCGGTCTCGGATGCCTCGTCGGTCATATGTCCGCACTTCCTTCTCGGGATCGCCTCCGGCGTCCCGCGCCGAAGGCCGCCGGAGCCGCCGGGGTGCGGGGCTCCGTGTTATTCTGAATGCTACTCTTACCGGTTCGAAGCCGGATTCGTGAATGCCCGGGACTGCGGCGGCCGATTGCCCGCACACAGCCCGCGACTCAGATATGAGGGGGTCTCGCATGGGGCGTGGCCGTCAGAAGGCGAAGCACACCAAGATCGCCCGTGAGCTGAAGTACGACACGTACAACGTGAACTACTCGGCGCTCGAGCGCGAACTCGGTCATCCCAGCGACGACGCGTACGTCGACAAGTGGGCGGACGAGTACAAGGACGAAGACGAGGACGAAACCTCGCCCGTCTCGTCGCAGGCGTAAGTTCTACGCGCCCTCGGGCGAGTCGGCCCGCGCGGCCGCCTTGTGCGCGCGGCGTGCGCGCCACCACGCCCAGAAGCGGTCGAGCACCCGCTTGAGCCACGCCGCGGCGCGGCGTGCCCAGTGGAACTCCGTGCCGAGTACGGCGAGCCCGAGGAACACGATCAGCCAGCCTGGGCCGGGCAGCGGCACGAGCAGCAGTCCGCCGACGGCGAGCACACCGCCCACGACGCCGACGCTCGTCCGGTAGGCCGCGTTCAGTCGCGGGTGCCTGTCGATCCAGACGCGGGCGCGGCGCAGCATCCGGCGAATCGGGCGGCTGGGCTGCTCGGCGGCGGCGATGTCGGCGCGGACGGCGGACTCGAGGGTGGGGTGCTCGGTCGTCATGCCGCGACGCTAACACGATATATCGCGAGACGGCTGTGAGAGCCGTGTCGACGCAGGCCGGGTGACGGATGCCGGGTGACGGATGCCTCACCACGCGCCGTGGCGAGACTCCCATTCGTCCTCGACCGTGTGCGGCCGCGCCGCCACCACGCCGGCCGGGATCGCCGCGGCGATGACCACGGCCAGGACGAGAAGCGGTGCCGTCCACGAGCCGGTCGCGTCGTGGAGCAGCCCGATGCCCACCGGGAACAGCGCCGCGATGGCGTAGCCGCCGCTCTGCACGAAGCTGCTCAGAGCGACCGCGCCCTCGTGGGTGCGGGTGCGGAGCCCGAGCAGAACGAGGGTGAGCGGGAACAGCAGCGGTGCCGAGGCGAACAGCGCGACCCACAGCCACGTCGCGAAGGACGGCGCGAACAGCAGGCCGGCGACGCCCGCCAGACCGGCGACCACGGCGACGCCGAACAGCACCCGCGTCGCGTTGCCGCGCGTCACCAGCAGCGGCACCGCGAGCGACGCCGGCAGCCCCATGAACCCGAACAGCGCCAGGAGCACGCCGGCCACGGCCGGAGTGACCCCGGCGACGTCGACCAGCAGCTTCGGCAGCCACGCGAACGAGGTGTAGGCGATGACGCCCGAGACCGCGAACCCCACCAGCAGCGCCCACGCGAGCGGCAGACGCCACATGCGTCCGAGCACGCGGGGGCTCGCCGCCTCGATGTCGTCTCCGTTCGCCTGCGCCTCGGACCGGTCGAACGACGCGCGCCGCACCGCCAGGCCGATCCACGGGACGGCTGCGGCCAGCGCGAAGACGGCCCACAGCCCCAGAGACACCTGCCAGGTCGAGGCATCCGCCACCGGAACCGCGATGAGCGGCGGCACGAAGGTCGCGATCGCCATGGTCGTCGAGAAGACCGTCGTCATGAGCCCGACGCGGTCCGGGAAGTACCGCTTGACCAGCGGAGGCGTCAGGATGTTGCCCGTGCCGACGGCGGCGAAGACGAGCGCGGTGCCGGCCAGCAGCAGACCCGAGTTCGGGGCCAGGCTGCGGGCGACGAGCCCGATGGCGACCACGACCATCGCGGCGACCGCGAGCCGCTCGAGCCCGAACCGCCGCTCGAGCGCGGGCGTCAGCAGTCCGAAGACCGCGTAGCAGACCGGCGGTGCCGTGCCGATGAGGCCGATGACCGCGGCGGGCAGGTCGAAGTCCGCCGCGATGTGGTCGAACAGCGGCGACAGCGAGGCGACCGCTGATCGCAGCGAGAAGGCGAACAGCACGATGCCGACGAGGGCGAGGGTCCGTCCCTGCCAGAGCGGGCGGGCAGGAGTCGGATTCACTCCCCAAGCCTACGGGCCGGCGGGATGCCCCGATCGCGGCGGACTCGACGCGGACGGATTCCCGGGCGCCATGTCGATTTCTCGCTCGCTCGTTCGACGCATGGGTGAGGGCGACACCACAGCCGCCCCACGAGGAGAGGATCCATCATGACCCAGTACTTCCTGACCGTGCCGCACGACTCCGCGAGCGAGCCGACGATGGAGTCGATGCAGGAGTTCGACCCCGCCGAGCTGGCTGCCGTCATGGCCGCGGTCGACGAGTTCAACACCGCCCTCAAGGACGCCGGCGCGTTCGTGTTCGCCGCCGGGCTCAACCCGCCGTCGACGGCGAAGACGGTCGAGGTCGTCGCCGGCGAGACCCGCGTGCTCGACGAGCCGTTCGTCGAGGCCCCGTCCTACGTCGGCGGGTTCTGGGTCATCGAGGCCCCCGACGAGGCGGCCGCCGTCGAATGGACCGCCAAGGCTGCGGCGGCGCTGCAGGGCCGCATCGAGGTGCGCGCGGTTCAGGAAGCACCCGAGGGTTGACGCGCGACAGCCGCGCCATCGGCGCAGCAGAGCGAGGGGCCGGGGCGATGCCTCGGCCCCGCCTCAGCTCTCCTGGGAGCCCTCGACCCACTCGAGGTACTCCTCGGTGACCGTGCCGGTGATGTAGCGGCCGTCGAAGCAGCTCATGTCGAGATCCTCGACGTCCGAGCCCTCGAGGATCGCCGCCTTGAGGTCTTCGACCTCCTGGTACACGACGAAGTCGGCGCCGAGCTCCTCGGCGATCTCGGGGATCGTGCGGCCGTGCGCGACGAGCTCGTGGCGCGAGGGCATATTGATGCCGTAGACGTGCGGGTACCGCACCGGCGGCGCGGCCGAGGCGAACGTGACGGTCTTGGCGCCGGCATCCCGAGCCATCTGGATGATCTCTTTCGAGGTCGTCCCGCGCACGATCGAGTCGTCGATCAGCAGCACGTTCTTGCCCTTGAACTCGCTCGACATGGCGTTGAGCTTCTGACGCACGCTCTTCTTGCGCACCGCCTGCCCGGGCATGATGAACGTGCGGCCGACGTAGCGGTTCTTGTAGAACCCCTCGCGGTACTCGACCCCGAGCTTGCGCGCGACCTGCATCGCCGCCGGACGGGAGGAGTCCGGGATCGGCATGACGACGTCGATCGCCTCGCGCGGCGTGTGCTTGGCGATGGTGTCGGCCAGGCGCTCGCCCATACGCAGGCGGGCCTCGTAGACGGCGATGCCGTTCATGACCGAGTCGGGGCGGGCGAGGTACACGTACTCGAACGAGCACGGCACGAGCTTCGGGTCCTTGGCGCACTGACGCGTGTGGAGGTTGCCCTCGAGGTCGATGAAGACCGCCTCGCCGGGGTCGACGTCGCGCACGATCTCGAACTCGCCGTTCTCGAGCACGAGCGACTCGCTCGTGACGACCCACTCGTAGTGCCCGTCGTCGTGCTTGCGCGTGCCCAGGATCAGGGGGCGGATGCCGAACGGATCGCGGAAGGCCAGCAGACCGTAGCCGGCGATCAGGGCGATCGTGGCGTACGAGCCCTCGACCCGCTCGTGCACGCGCGTGACGGCCTGGAACACCTGCTCCGGATCGAGCTCGAGGCCCGAGATGGACTCCTGCAGCTCGTGCGCGAGCACGTTGACGAGCAGCTCGGTGTCGGAGCTGGTGTTGAGGTGACGGCGGTCCTTGTGGAAGAGCTCGGCGCTGAGCTCGCGGGTGTTGGTGAGGTTGCCGTTGTGCACCAGGACGATGCCGTACGGCGCGTTCACGTAGAACGGCTGCGCTTCCTCCTCGTTCGACGCGGTGCCCTTGGTCGCGTAGCGCACGTGACCGAGTCCGATCTCGCCGAGCAGTCCTCGCATGTCGCGCGTGCGGAACGATTCGCGCACCTGACCGCGGGTCTTGTGCATGTGCACCGTGCCGCTGCGCTCGGCGGTCGAGATGCCCGTGGAATCCTGGCCGCGGTGCTGCAGCAGGAGGAGAGAGTCGTAGATCTCCTGATTGACGGGGCCTCGCCCGACCATCCCGACGATTCCGCACATGGGTGTGTTGCCTGCTCCGTTTGAGGTGTGAAACCGCGGTCAGTGCGCCGCGTTGCTCGCATAGGCGCCGACCAGGCGCACCGCGCCGCCGTCGACGCCCTTGGCGCCCTGCTCGAACGCGCCGTCCGGCCGCGGGCCGGTGTGCACCACGCCCACCTGCCACGCGGCGATGCCTTCGTGAGAGAGAGCGGATGCCGCGGCATCCGCCTTCTCGGCCGCCACGACCGCGAGGAATCCGATGCCGAGATTCCACGTGCCCTCGGTCGACTCCAGGTCGAGGTCGCCGAGGTCGGCGAGAACGCGGAAGACGGGCGGCGGCGACCACGTCGACCGATCGACCTCGACCCACGTGTCCTGCGGGAGCACGCGTGCGAGGTTTGCGGCGATGCCGCCGCCGGTGACGTGACTGAGGGCGTGGATGCGGTCGCCGTGATCGGCGATGAGGCGCAGCAGCGGCTGCGCGTACAGGCGCGTGGGCTCGAGCAGCACCTCGCCCCACGTCGAGCCGTGCGTGCCGAGGTCGGCGGCGCGATCGCCGTACTGGATGCCGGCGCCCGCGACGATGTGACGCACCAGCGAGTAGCCGTTGGAGTGCAGTCCCGAGCTCGCCAGCGCGAGAACGACGTCGCCGTCCTGGACGCGTTCGGCCCCGAGCACTCGCGAGGCCTCGACGACGCCGGTGGCGGCGCCCGCGACGTCGTAGTCGTTCGGTCCGAGCAGGCCGGGGTGCTCCGCGGTCTCGCCGCCCACGAGGGCCGTGCCGGTCTCGGCGCAGCCCGCCGCGATGCCGCGGACGATGTCGGCGATCCGCTCGGGGAAGACCTTGCCGCACGCGATGTAGTCGGTCATGAAGAGCGGCTTGGCCCCTACCACGACGATGTCGTCGACGACCATGCCGACGAGGTCGAGGCCGATCGTGTCGTGCTTGTCGATGGCCTGCGCGATCGCGACCTTCGTGCCGACGCCGTCGGTGCTGGTCGCGAGCAGCGGCTTGTCGTAGGCCTTGAACGCCGTCGCGTCGAAGAGTCCGGCGAAGCCGCCGACGCCGCCCAGCACCTCGGGTCCGTGCGTGCGCCGCACCGCCGACTTCATCAGCTCGACGGCGAGGTCGCCGGCAGCCGTGTCGACGCCGGCAGCGGTGTACGGGTTCACCGGCTCACGGCGGGAGGGGGCGTCGCGTTGGGAGGAGGCCACGGCTACCAGCCTACCGGCGGCCTGCGGGCACGGATGCCGTGAGTCTGCGCCGAGCGATGGCTGGTCCCGCGGCCAGAAGCGCCCTTCCCTCCGTCGCCGTTCGGCCCGCAACTAGAATGAACGGCATGGGCAGCGCTGGGGCTCCGGAGTGGCTGATCCGCGAAGATGCCGGTCAGCCGGTGCTTCTCGCCCTCTACCTGCGCCAGGTCCTCGGCATCCGCTCGCCGGAGGAGCTCCCCCATCTGCGCGGGATCCCGGCGCGGGCGAACGACAGGGCCGAGGAGGCACAGGCGCTCCTCGAGCGGCAGTGGCGCGAATACTGGGCGATGACGGTCGAGCCGCAGGCCCACCCGGCCGAGGTGCCCCTCGAGCTGGTCGACGGGTTCGGCACGCTCCTGGCGCTCCCGTCGCGAGGCGCCGAGCAGCTCCGAGCCGCCGTCACGCCGTTCGGGCCCGAGGCGCTGGCGTTCGCACAGTCGGCGAATGCGAGGTACCGGCGCGACGCGTCGCACGGCACCGGCACGGCGTACCGGGCCTACGCGAGCGCCATCGCCGAGCACGAGCGGCAGATCGGCCGGCGGGCGCATTCGTTCGAGCTCAACGTGCAGGTGCTGCCGCTCACTCAGCGCGGCGTGTGGTGGATCGGTTCGCTCACGGTCGCCGTCACCGACGGACTGCGCGGGGATGTCGCGGCCTTCGACGCCGCGATCCACCCGATCATCGCCGAGCTCGCCTGAGCCTCGGGCCCGAGCGCCGTCGGCCGACTTCAGTGACCGGGGCCGTGCCCGTTGGTGCCGGGCTCGGGGTCGACGTGCACGGACTCGTGGTCGACGGTGACCTGACGCGTGCGTCCCTGCGAACGACGGTCGAGGATGAGCGCCATGACGCCCGCGAGCGCGATGCCGATCGGCACGCAGATGAGGGCGAGGAAGCCGAACACCTGGCCCTGGGAGTACTCGACGCCGGTGTTGGGGCTCGGGTCGGCGGTGCCGTTGAACGCGAACGTCAGGATCAGCGCCACCAGCAGGCCGACGGCCCCGCCTGCGATCAGGAAGACCGAGATCTTGGGTGCGCGACGCACGCGGACGGTCTCGATGCGATCCTGGCTGTGCTCCGGCATGCATCCATTGTCCCACTCCGGCGCCGCATGCGGCGAGTGGAACTGCGCGGTCAGGGACGCAGCGGGAGCAGGTCCGAGATGTCGGCCCGCGTGCCGGAGGCGTGGATGCGGCCCGCGGCCGCGGCATCCGTCCACTGTTCCTGACCCGTCGCGAGCGCGATCCACGTCGCCGGGTCGGTCTCGACGACGTTCGGCGGCGTGCCGCGGGTGTGCCGCGGCCCCTCGACGACCTGCACCGCACCGAACGGCGGCACGCGCACCTCGACCGAGTTGCCCGGTGCCTTCTCGGCCAGCAGCTGCAGCAGGTACCGCACCGCGGTCGCGTGGTCGGCGCGAGGTGGGGCGACGGATGCCTCGACCGCCGCCCGCACCGCGCTCAGCGCCGAGCGGCCGTCGTCGGTCGAGATCTTGCGGGGCACCCCTCCACGCTACGCCCGCGCCCTCTCTCTCCGCCCCCACGCGCCCCCGTCCGCCGCTCCTCACCCATCGTTCGTTCGTCACCTGTGTACGCGAATCGGCCGATTCGCGTACACAGGTGACGAACGAACAGGGGGGAAGGGGGGGAAGGGGGCTGGGTAGGCTGGCCGGGTGAAGATCCTGGTCCTCGGCTCGGGCGCGCGCGAGCACGCCATCATCCTCGCCCTGCGTGCGGAGGAGGCGGAGCACGAGATCTTCGCCGCCCCCGGCAACGCCGGAATCGCCCAGCACGCGCAGCTCGTCGCGCTCGACGCGAACGACCCGGCCGCGGTCACGAGCTTCGCGAACGAGAACCACATCGACCTCGTCGTCATCGGGCCCGAGGCCCCGCTGGTGGCCGGCGTCGCCGATGCCGTGCGCGAGCGCGGCATCCCCGTGTTCGGTCCGGGCAAGGCGGCGGCGCAGCTCGAGGGCTCGAAGGCCTTCGCGAAGCGGATCATGGATGCCGCGGGCGTGCCCACGGGCCGCGCGGTCCGCGCCGCGAGCCGGGCCGAGGTCGAGGCCGCGTTCGACGAGCTGGGCGCCCCGCACGTGGTCAAGGCCGACGGGCTCGCCGCAGGCAAGGGCGTCATCGTCACCGACGACCGGGCCGCCGCGCTCGCCCACGCCGAGGCCTATCTGCCGCTCGGGCCGGTGCTCGTGGAAGAGTTCCTCGCCGGGCCCGAGGTGTCGCTGTTCTTCCTGAGCGACGGCGACCACGTCGTGCCGCTCAGCCCCGCGCAGGACTACAAGCGGCTGCTCGACGGCGACGAAGGGCCCAACACCGGCGGCATGGGCGCATACTCGCCGCTGCCGTGGCTGTCGGAGCGCTTCGGCGGCGAGGCGGAGTTCGTCGATCTCGTCACCCGCGAGATCGCTGAGCCGGTGATCCGTCAGCTGGATGCCGAGGGCACCCCGTTCATCGGGCTCCTGTACGCCGGGCTCATCCTCACCGACGCCGGCGTCAAGGTGATCGAGTTCAACGCGCGCTTCGGCGACCCCGAGACGCAGGTCGTGCTGCCGCGGCTGATCGACCCGCTGTCGGAGCTGCTGCTGGCCGCGGCATCCGGTCACCTCGAAGACCGGCCGCAGCCGGCGTTCGCCGAAGCCGTCGCGGTGACGGTGGTGCTGGCGAGCGAGGGATATCCGGCGGCGCCGGTCACCGGCCGCCCCCTCACCGGCCTGCACGCGGCCGAGGCTGTCGAAGGCGTGCACCTCGCGCACGCCGCGACCGCCGAGACCGACGGCGGTCTGGTGGCGACGGGAGGGCGCGTGCTCAACGTCGTCGGGCTCGGGACGACCTTCACCGAGGCGCGGGACCGGGTCTACCGCGCGGTCGCCGAGATCGGCCTGGAGGGCGGACAGCACCGCACCGACATCGCGGACCGCGTCATCGAAGGCTGACGAGCCCCGGCGCGAGCGGTCACACCGCCGCGCGCTGCTGCAGCAGTGGGCACTCGAACGGGTCTCGCTCACCGAGCCCGACGCGGTTGATGTACCGCGTGACGATCGCGTACGACTCCCACAGTCCCGTCTCGGTGTAGCGCACGCCGTGGTCGAGGCAGTACTGCCGGATCGTGCGCGACGCCTCGCGCAGGTGCGGCCGCGGCATCGACGGGAACAGGTGATGCTCGATCTGGTAGTTCAGCCCGCCCATCGCGACATCGAGCACCCTGCTGCCGCGGATGTTGCGGCTCATCAGCACCTGCCGGCGGAGGAAGTCGAGCTTCAGGTTCGCGGGCACGAGCGGCATGCCCTTGTGGTTGGGCGCGAACGACAGCCCCATGTACACACCGAAGACGCCCAGCTGCACGGCCAGGAACACCGCGGCGATGCCGGGCGAGAGCACCACGAAGACGAGCGCCAGGTAGGCGCCGATCCGCAGTAGCAGGAACCCGGCCTCGACCCACCGACGGCGGAGGGGCTCGGGCGAGAACACCCGCCGAACCCCTGACGCGTGCAGCGAGAGCCCCTCGAGCAGCAGGATCGGGAAGAAGAACAGCCCCTGGTGGGCCATGAGCCAGTTCACCGCGGCGCCGTGACGGCGCGAACGCCGCTCCACCTGTTCGGGCGTGAACGCGATGACCGGCAGCTCGATGTCGGGATCGGTGCCGATCTTGTTGGGGTTGGCGTGGTGACGGGTGTGCTTGTGCTGCCACCACCCGTAGCTCATGCCCACCAGGAGGTTGCCGAGGACGAGCGACGTCCAGTCGTTCCACTTTCCCGACACGAAGATCTGGCGATGCGCGGCGTCATGGCCCAGCATCGCGATCTGGGTGAACACGACGGCCAGTGCCGCGGCGGTGAACAGCTGCCACCACGTGTCGCCGATCAGGATGAAGACGGCGATCGCGGCTGCCAGCACGAGCACCGAGCCGATGAGCTTGGCCCAGTAGTAGCCGTAACGTCGGCGCATGAGGCCGCTCGACGTCACGATGCGCGAGAGTTCGGTGAAATCGTTGCCGGCGCGGTGGCGACCCGGCGAGAGGTCTCTTACCTCGCGGGCCTGTTGCTCGTTCATGCTCCAGTCCCGTCCCGCGGCTCGCTATGGTGCAGGCCGCGGATGCCGGGTCCAGGGCATCGTTGTCGTCAGGCTACGCCCGTCTTCGGCCGAGAAGTCGTCGATGCGGCGACTTCACAGCCGAAGACCGGACGGCGTTCGTCACGTCTGACGACGAATGAATCGCATCAGCCACGCGATGACGGCGATCACCAGGATGATGATGCCGATCCACAGCAGGAACTGCACCGCCTCGACGAACACGCCGAACAGCAGCAGCACGATTCCGATGATGAGCAGGGTCACTGCGAGTGCTGTCATACGCCCATGGTGGCGGTGGCCCCGCCGACGCGCCATCGGGTTGACAAAGCGCGTACGCCGCGTCATGCGGTCGCAGGGCGACGGGGCGCCGGATCGGCCGAATGGCCGATCCGGTTCGGGCCCCGCGGTCGATGCGGCGAGGCATCCGTCCCCGCGAGCATGGCGTCATGACAGCTGCCGTCCTCCCTCGTCCGGTTCCTCGACGCCCCGAGTGGCTCGCCCCTGCAGGGCTCATCGCGCTCAGCCTCGTACCGATCGTGGCCGGAGCCTTCCGGGTCACATCGCTCGCGGTGGGCGAGGACGTCACCGCGGCGAACGCCCGCTTCTTCGACTCACCCGCTCCGGTGGTCGTGCATATCGTCGGCTCGACGGTGTTCCTCGTGCTGGGTGCGCTCCAGTTCGCACCCTCGCTGCGGCGGCGGCGCTGGCATCGGATCGCCGGGCGGGTGGCGGCGCCCGCGGGGCTCCTCTCGGCGCTGTCCGCGCTGTGGATGACGCTCTTCTACACGATGCCCGCCGTGAACGGTCCCGGCCTCTACGTCATGCGGCTCGTGTTCGGCACGGCGATGGCCGCCGGGATCGTCGTCGCGGTCGTCGCGATCCGGCGCGGCGATGTGCGCACGCACAGCGCGTGGATGACCCGCGCGTACGCGATCGGGCTGGGTGCCGGCACCCAGGTCTTCACGTTCCTGCCCTGGACTCTCGCGCTCGGCGAGCCGGGCCAGACCATGCACTCCGTCCTCATGGGTGCGGGCTGGGTGATCAACCTCCTGATCGCCGAGATCGTCATCGCCCGTCGTACGCGACGCGGGGGCTCACCCGCCGGCCGCCCCCGCCGGATCGCCGGTGCGGCGCGCCTATCATGAAGCCATGACGAGCCCGGTCCGCGCGCTCTGGGGCGCGCCGGCGGCCTCCCCCGCACCGCCGCGACGGGTCTGGCGGGACTGGGCGCTGGTCGGTCTGCTGGCGTGTCTGGCCTTGTTCGAGGCATCCGTGCGGCCCGAGGTCCCGTCGCGGTGGCTGTGGGCGGCGGTGCTGGCGGCACTCGCGCCCACCCTCCTGTGGCGACGCACCCGCCCCCTGACGATGCTCGCGATCGCGTTCGTCGTCGGCACGGGCGTCGGTCTCGCCACGGGCGGGGAGCCGCAGCTCTACACGACCGCGTACTTCCTCATCCTGCTCTACGCCGTCTTCCGCTGGGCGACGGGACGAGCGATCCTGCTGGGCGGGGCCCTCGTGGCCGCGGGCGTGACGCTGTCGTTCCTCACCGGCGACGCCACGCTCGCCGACACCATCGGCGGGATCGCCGTCGCCGTCGCGACGGGTGCGGTCGCCCTCGCGACCCGGGCTCGTGCCCGTACGCGTGCCCGCGAGCTCGACGGCGTCCGGATGCGCGAACGCGCAGAGCTCGCCCGCGACCTTCACGACACCGTCGCGCATCACGTGTCGGCGATCGCCATCCAGGCGCAGGCGGGCACCGCGGTCGCGTCCACCGATCCCGATGCCGCCGCCCGCGTGCTGCGCGACATCGAGCGCGAGGCGTCGCGCACGCTGCATGAGATGCGCTCGATCGTGGGACTGCTGCGTGGGACGGATGCCGCAGACCTCGCGCCCACGCCGGGTCTGGCCGAGCTGCGCGACCTGGCCCGCCCCGACGTCGGGGGGCCGGAAGTCGCCGTCGAGATCGCGGGCGCGGCGGACGCCGTCCCGCCCGCGATCGCCGCCGCCGTGTTCCGGCTCGCCCGGGAGGCGGTGAGCAACGCGCGGCAGCACGCGCGCAACGCCACCCGCATCGACCTGCGCGTGACGATCGACGACGCCGGCGTGCGCCTGGACGTGCACGACGACGGTGCGGCTGCGGCATCCGCTCTTCCCGGCCACGGCCTCGCCGGCATGCGGGAACGCGCCGCCCTGCTCGGCGGCACCTGCTCGGCCGGCCCCGCACCCGGCGGCGGGTGGGACGTCATCGCGACGCTTCCCCGGCGAGGATGGGCCGCATGAGCGTGCGCGTGCTGATCGCCGACGATCAAGAACTCGTGCGCACCGGGCTTCGCATGATCCTCGGGGCGCAGCCGGGCATCGACGTGGTCGGTGAGGCGGCCGACGGCGCCGCGGCCGTCGCGCTCGCTCGCAGGATCCGCCCCGATGTGTGCCTGATCGACATCCGGATGCCGGTGATGGACGGCGTGCAGGCCACGCGAGAGCTCACCGCGGACGGAGGCGACGACGCGCCCGCCGTCGTGGTCGTCACGACGTTCGATCTCGACGAGTACGTCTACGCCGCGCTGCGCGCCGGCGCCCGCGGGTTTCTGCTCAAGAACGCCGGTCCGGTGCTCTTGACCGAGGCGGTGCGCGCGGCCGCTCGCGGCGAGGCCCTCATCGACCCGAACATCACGGTGCGACTGATCGAGGCGTTCGCGGGTTCCCGGCCGGACGCTCTCAGGCAGCCGACCAGTCCGCTGACCGATCGCGAGGAGGATGTGCTCGCCGCGGTCGCGCGGGGCCTGGGCAACGACGAGATCGGCCGCGCCCTGCACATCTCGCTCAGCACCGTCAAGACGCATCTGTCGAGCATCACGGCCAAGCTCGGCACACGGAACCGCGTCGAGCTCGCGATCTGGGCGACCGAGCGGGCACGCGCCCGCCGGTAGCGGTTGCACACTCCGGGGATAATGGTGCGGGTGACGGACGCGACCCCCTCTGCCCTCGACCTGCCCGGCTGGCGGCACGTGTACTCCGGCAAGGTGCGGGACCTGTACGTCCCCGCCGACACCGCCGAGGGCGCCCAGCCCGCGCGCATGCTGGTCGTCGCGAGCGATCGCGTGAGCGCCTTCGACCACGTGCTCGACCCCGGGATCCCGGGCAAGGGCGTGCTGCTGACCACGCTCAGCCTGTGGTGGTTCGACCGACTCGCGGGCGCGGACGGCGGGCGCAGCATCCCGAACCATCTCGCGGCCTCGCACACGCTGACCCGCGGCGCGGACGGCGAGGCGAACACCGCCGACGACGTGCAGAGACTGATTCCGGATGCCGTCACCGGGCGCGCGATGGTGGTGAAGAGCCTCGACATGCAGCCGATCGAGTGCGTCGTGCGCGGGTATCTCACGGGATCGGGATGGGCCGAGTACCAGGCCGACGGCACGGTCTGCGGCATCCCGCTGCCCGCCGGCCTGTCCAACGGCGACCGGCTTCCCGAGCCGATCTACACCCCCGCGTTCAAGGCACCGATGGGCGAGCACGACGAGAACATCTCGTTCGAGCGCACGGTGGAACTGGTCGGCGCAGACCGCGCCGAAGAGCTCCGTGACCTCTCGCTCGAGATCTACGCGCGCGCGGCACGCACCGCGGAGGGCCGCGGCGTGATCCTCGCCGACACCAAGTTCGAGTTCGGCGTCGACGAGAACGGCGTCATGACGCTGGCCGACGAGGTGCTCACGAGCGATTCGTCACGGTATTGGGATGCCGCGGCATGGGAGTCGGGCACGACGCCCGAGGAGCGCATGGCGAGCTTCGACAAGCAGATCGTGCGGGACTGGCTCGCCGCCAACTGGGACAAGCAGGGCGAGCCGCCGGCGCTGCCGCAGGACGTGGTCGAGCGCACCGCCGCCCGCTACCGCGAGCTGCTGGACCTGCTGACCTCCGCGTGAGGCCCGGCAGGAGCATCCGTGGTCCCTATCACCGCAGGAGCATGCGCTCGAGCTGCTCGATCGGGCCGTACCAGCCCTGCTCGAGCACCCATGCCTGCAGCAGCCGATCCCAGCCGAGGGCCACGCCGAGGCCGACGAGGATGAGCAGACCGCCGATCACCCGGCGGAACACGCCGTGCGGGTCGGAGAGCCAGCCCAGGCGACGCACGAGCGCCGTGCCCGCCAGCGCGATCCCCAGGAGCGCCAGTGCGAGGCCGATGGCGTAGGCCGAGACATAGAGCACGCCCACCCCAAAACTGGCCGGAAGGACCGTCGCCACGATCAACGCGTAGGTGGGACTGCAGCTGCTGAAAGCTGGGCCGAGGGCCGCCCCCACCGCGATGTCGCCGGCGAGTCCGCCCCGGCGATATCCGCGATCGAGCAGGCGTCCGCCGCCGGCCTGCCATCCGGCGGCGACGGTGACCCGCTCCCATAGACCCGGGAACAGCATGGCGACGCCGAGCACGGCGACGATCGTGCCCGAAGTGACCTGCCAGACCCACGCGGGTACGCCCAGCAGCGCCGTGGTCGCCTTGAGCAGCAGCGTGAACACCACCACCGAGACGGCGAGGGATGCCGCGATCACGAGCGGCCGGAACCACTGACGCTCCGCCAGGCGAACCGTCGGGCCGGCGCGCACGGCCGTTCCGCCGACGATCACCGGAAGGAGGGGAAGGACGCACGGAGCCAGCACGGTGAGCACTCCGGCGGCGAACGAGACGAGTGTCAGGGCGAGCATCAGCCGGTGAGCCCGAGGCCGTCCAGGCCCGACTCCAGCGTCGGCTCGTCGTACGCGACGAAGACCGCCGCCGCGTCTCCGGCGTCGTCGAGCGCGACGAGGGTGGTCTGGATCGTCACCCCGTACCGCTGGCGAAGGTCCTGGCGCGAGTCGTAATCCACCTTGAGCACCGTGACGCCGCCAGGCACCCCCGACGCGAGGATGTCGGCCTCGAGCGCGCGGCACTGCGGGCACCACGGGGCGTGGAAGAACAGCACGCGCGTGCCCTCGGCCGCGGCGAGCTCCGCGTCGCCGTACTCGACGTACGCCCCCGGAGAGGTCGCTGCGCCGCTGTTCTCCGGCTCGTCGTCCGCCGCCGCGCCGGGCTCCGGAGTTGATTCACCGCTCGGCGTCGACCGGGCTTCGGGCGGTGTGGACTGCGGCGTCGCGGCCGGGATCACCGGCGCCTCACCGCCGCCGAGCGACAGGGCGACCGCTGCGGCCACTCCCGCGGCCACCACCCCGCCGACGACGATCCCGACCACCGTGGCGCGCTTCATGTCCCCATCCTGCGCCCATGCCCCACGCAACGGGAGCGGAAACGATGACGCTTCGGTGACGAAGTCGGTCAGGCGTTCTTCATCGCCTTCAGGCGCGCGAGCAGCACAGGACCGGTGCGGTCGAGCATCCTGCCGCCGATCATGATGCCCACCGCGAGTACCACCGAGCCGAGCACGATGCCGCCCGCGAACGCGATCCAGCTCATCGCGGCGTTCTCGGTGAAGAAGCCGATCACCCCGACGATGACAGCCGGCGCCGACAGCAGCAGCGCCGCCAGCCAGATGCCGAGGAACGCGAGCCCCTGCAGGAACGTCGAGCCGGGCACCCGCTTGAACGGATTATCCCCAGACGCCGCGACCGGCACGACGAGCTGCGCCGAGGTCAGGGCGCACACGCCGTAGCAGACGAACAGGATGGCGATCGACATGCCGAGGATGCCGGGGAACTGCTCCCACCGGCCCGAGAAGGCGAAGGGCAGGACCGCGGCAACCAGCACCAGGGGCAGTGCCACGGCCGCCGCGGCGAACGTGCGGCCGACCCGGTCGGCGCGGCCGGAGGCTCCGGTGATCAGCTCGGTGCCGAACGCCGTGCCGTCGTACGAGATGTCCGCGTAGACGACGATCCCGATGACGAACGCGATGATCGGCGCCGAGAACGCGAGCGCGGCGAACGGATCGCCGTCGCGCGCGTAGAACCACAGCAGCAGCGGCACCAGAGGCGCCCCCACGAGCTGCCGCAGATATCGCGGATCGCGCGTCCAGTACGTCAGAGCGCGCGCGAAGATCGCGCCGGCTGTCCCGGTGGGCACGCGGCCGAACCAGCCGATCGAGCCCGCCCTCACGACGGCGGCCGACGCCCGCCGCGGATTCACCAGCGAGCGCGCAAGCGACTGCCGCCACAGCACCCACAGCACGGCGAGCGTCGCGAGTGCGATCAGCAGCTTCGCGCCCGCGGCGAGCAGATCGCCGGCGGCGGCATCGGCCGGCACCGCCCATGCGGCCCCGAGCGGCGTCCAGCCGAGCACCGGCAGCAGGGCCAGCAGGGCTTCGGCGTTGACGGCGAAGCCGGTCGCGACAGCGGCGATGATCGGTCCCGCGAGGATGAGCGGGATGAAGATCAGGATGCCGGACACCTCGCGGAAACGCCTGCCGCTGCCGAGCCCCGAGGCGGCCGTCGCCACCGTCCGAGACGCCACGACCGCCGTCACGACGGCGAGGGGCGCGCTCACGATCCACGCGACGGTCGCCGCGGGCCAGTGCACCCACGTCGCGATGGTCGCGAGGGTCGCCGCCGACGTGACGATGCCGGGGATGCCGCACACGCCGGCGAGCGTCAGCGCGACCATCATGCGCGCCCGCGACATCGGGAAGACCACGAGACGGTCGGGATCCAGCGTCGTGTCGACGCCGAACGCGACGAGGGGGACGAGCGCCCAGCCCAGCGTCACCAGCGAGCCCGCCCCCACGATGACGTCCGACGCGAGCTGAAGGTCGCCGAATCCGAGGAGGACGAGTCCCACGACGATCCCGGCGAGAAGGCCCAGACCGTAGAGCGCGCCGAACAAGAAGCCCACCAGCTGCCACGGGCTGCGCATCAGCTGGTTGCCGAGGACGCGGAACCGCAGCCTCAGGAGCGTCGCAACCATTCCGGCCCTTCCGTGTGGCGGCGGCCGCCGACGAGCTCGACGAAGCGGTCCTGAAGCGACTGCCCGGCGCGCACCTCGTCGACGGTGCCGGCGACCAGCAGTCGCCCGGCCGCGACGATCGCGACGTGATCGCACATGCGCTGCACGAGGTCCATGGAGTGGCTCGAGACGATGACCGTGCCGCCGCTGGCGACGTAGCCGGTGAGGATGTCCTGGATGTTCGCCGCCGACACCGGATCGACCGACTCGAAGGGCTCGTCGAGCACGAGCAGGCGCGGGGCATGCACCAGCGCGCACGCCAGCGCGATCTTCTTGGTCATACCGGCCGAGTAGTCCACGACCATCGTGCCCGCGGCATCCGTCATGTCCATCAGCGCGAGCAGATCGGCGGTGCGCTGCGCGATCTCGTCGTGGCTCAGTCCGAAGAGCAGCCCGTTGTACGTCACCAGCTGCTCGCCGGTGAGCCGGTCGAACAGCTTCACGCCGTCGGCGAGGTTGCCGAGCATGCCCTTGGCGGTGACGGGATCGCGCCACACGTCGACGCCGTGCACGAGGGCCTGGCCGGCATCCGGGGCGAGCAGTCCGGTCGCCATCGACAGGGTCGTCGTCTTCCCGGCGCCGTTCGGCCCGACGAGGCCGTAGAACGACCCGGTCGGCACCCGCAGGGTGAGATCGGCGACCGCGACCTTCTGCCCGAAGCTCTTGCGGAGGCCGCGCAGTTCGAGCGCGGCCGTGCCGGTGGCCGGACCGGCCCCGGCTGTTTCCGGACCCACCGCCGCAGACGGCGCGGGGGGCGCGGGGTTCACTGGTTCGGTCACGTCTCTCCGTCGCGTCGGTGTCTGCCGGCTCCGCGCACTCGGGCCGCCATCTCACCCTGTCGGATGCCGCTTGCCCGGGGCAACCCGAGACCCCGCCGGCGGGCCGCTATCGTGATCTCGCATCATCCCCTGAGCGCAAGGAGCGCGCATGCCTGTGTGGACCCTTCACGGCAACGGCCGGACCGTCGAACCCGGCGAGGTGGTGGCCCCGGGCGAGCGCCTGAACTGGCCCGCCACGATCGCGATCGGCGCGCAGCACGTCATCGCGATGTTCGGAGCCACCTTCCTCGTCCCGGTGATCACGGGCTTCCCGGTGCCCACGACCCTGCTGTTCTCGGGCATCGGCACGCTGCTCTTCCTGATCATCACGCGCAACAAGCTCCCCAGCTACCTCGGCTCGTCGTTCGCGTTCATCGCCCCCGTAACCGCGGCGACCGCGTCGCAGGGCATGGGCTCGGCACTGGCCGGCATCGCCGCGGTGGGCGTCCTCCTCGCCGCCGTCGGCTTCATCGTTCAGTTCGCGGGCCTGGGCTGGATCGACAAGCTCATGCCGCCGGTCGTCGCCGGGGCCATCGTCGCCCTCATCGGCTTCAACCTGGCGCCGGTCGCCTGGAGCAACTTCCAGCAGCAGCCGCTCACCGCCACCATCACGCTCGTCGCCGTGATCCTCTTCAGCGTGCTGTTCCGGGGGTTCCTGGGGCGCATCTCGATCTTCCTCGGCGTGATCGTGGGCTACATCGCCGCACTGCTGTTCGGCGAGGTCGACTTCACCGCCGTGGGCGAGGCCGCGTGGGTGGGCTTCCCCGAGTTCCACATCGCGGACTTCGCCTCACCGGGCACATGGAGCGTCATCGCGATGTTCCTGCCCGTCGTGCTCGTGCTGATCGCCGAGAACGTGGGCCACGTGCGGGGTGTGGCGACGATGACGGATGCCTCAGTCAACCAGCACACCGGCCGCGCCCTCATCGCCGACGGCGCGGCGACCACCCTTGCCGGCTTCTTCGGCGGATCGGGCACGACCACGTACGGAGAGAACATCGGAGTGATGGCCGCGACCCGCGTGTACTCCACGGCGGCGTACTGGGTCGCCGGCGTCGTCGCGATCCTCCTCGCGATGTCGCCCAAGGTCGGCGCCATCTTCAACTCGATCCCCGCCGGCGTGCTCGGCGGCGTCACCACGGCGCTGTACGGGCTCATCGGCATCATCGGCATCAAGATCTGGGTCGACAACCGCGTGGACTTCTCGCGGCCCGTCAACCAGTACACCGGCGCGGTCGCGCTCGTCATCGCGATCGCCGGCTTCACGATGCAGTGGGGTGACTTCCAGCTCGGCGCGATCGTCATCGGCGCCGCTGCCGCGCTGCTGATCTACCACCTCGGCAACGCCGTGGCCCGCTGGCGCAAGACCGGCGCCGACGACGGCGGGCCGATCCCGGCCGTCGGCCCCCTCGGTGGCGACCCGCAGTAGGGAATGACGCCGGATGCCGCGGCGTTGTTCATTCACATGAATGAGATCATCGCGGCACCCGGCGACAAGCTCGCGGCCGACACGGCGATGGGCGCGGTGACGCTGCTCGTCGGCGACCTGGACGCGATGACGGCGTTCTACCGGGACGTCGTGACGCTGCAGGTGCTGACCGCCCAGGGCGACACTGTGACGCTCGGCCGTGCGGGTCGCGCGATCGTCGTCCTGCGGCGCGAGCCCGCGCTGAGGCACGCGACGCCCGGCTCGGCGGGGCTCTACCACACCGCGATCCTGTTCGAGACGCAGGCGGCCCTCGCGGCGGCGCTCTACTCCGTCGCTCGTCAGGCGCCGGGCACCTTCACCGGATCGGCCGACCATCTGGTGAGCCAGGCGTTCTACTTCACCGACCCGGAGGGCAACGGGATCGAGCTGTACTGGGATCGCGACCGCACCGACTGGTCGTGGGTCCACGGCCAGATCGAGATGGCGACGCTGGGCCTCGATCCCCACGCGTTCCTGAACGAGCATCTGACCGAGGAAGCGGCACTCGGCGCGACCGCCCAGGAGGCGGCATCCGTCGGTCACGTCCATCTGTCGGTCGGCGACGTTGGCACGGCACGCGCGTTCTACGTCGACACGCTCGGCTTCGACCAGACGGCGGCGCTCGGCAACCAGGCGCTGTTCGTCAGCGCCGGCGGGTACCACCACCACATGGCGATGAACGTGTGGAACTCGCGCGGCGCCGGACCGCGCATGCCGGCGCTCGGCCTCGGGCGCATCGACCTCGCGCTCCCGCACGCCGACGCGCTCGGTGAGCTGGGCGAGCGTCTTCGCCACCACGGCCTGCAGGTGCGCGATGACGGGCGCACGCTGTCGTTCGACGATCCCTGGGCGAATCTGCTGCACGCGACGGTCGACACGACCGCCTGAGCGCCGGGCGGATCAGACCGACTCGCGGACCACCAGCTCGGTCTCGAGGATCGTGACGTGACGCGGATGCCGCCCCGCGAGCAGTTCCAGCAGGACCGACGCCATCCGCTCGCCCTGCGAATAGGACGGCTGGCGGACGGTGGTCAACTGCGGCGACACCGAGGTCGCGACCGGGGAGTCGTCGAAGCCGATGAGGGCGATGTCGTCGGGCACCCGCAGACCGGCGGCGGCGAGCACCGTCATCGCACCCTGGGCCATCAGGTCGCTCGCGACGAAGATCGCGTCGGGGCGCTCACCCGACTCCAGGATGCGGCGCATGGCGTCGGCGCCGCCGTCGGCGGTGAAGTTGCCGTCCTCGATCACGCCCTCCGAGAGCCCCCAGGCCGAGACCGCGTCGCGGTAGCCCTGGAGCCGGTCCACGCCCGCGGGCATGTCGAGGGGACCGGTGATCGTGGCGATACGGCGTCGGCCGCTCTCGATCAGGTACACCGTCGCGTCGTAGGCGCCGCGCACGTTGTCGACGTCGACGTAGTAGTCGCGCTCCCGCTCGCGCACCGGACGACCGCCGTAGACCACGGGCACGACGCTCGCGATCCGGTCGATGAACGTGTCGCTCGTGTGGTGGGACACCACGATCGCACCGTCCACCGCACCGCTGCGCACGTAGCTCGTCGTCTTGTCGCCGGGGTCGTCGCTGGCGATGAAGAGGTTGAGCACGTAATCCGACCGGCTCAGCCGCGCGTTGATGCCCGACACGATCGCCGCGAAGAACGGGTCGCCGAAGAACCGCGTGGTGTCTTCGGGCACGATCAGGGCGATCGCGTGGGTCTGCCGGCTGGCGAGCGAGCGGGCCGCGCGATTGGGCACGTAGTTGAGCTCCGCGATCGCACGCTTGACCGACTCGAGCGCCTCCGGAGAGACCGCGGTCGAGCCGTTGACGACCCGCGACACCGTCGACCGCGAGACGCCCGCCGCTGCGGCGACCTCCTCGATCGTGACGGAGCCGCGATGTGCGTCCGTGTCCATTGCCCAGCTCCTTCTCGCGTTACGAGATCGCCGCCGCCGAATGCTCGATCGCCCGTGCGCCGATGATGCGACTGTATTCGCGTCCGCTGTCCTTCACCGTGCGAGCCTGCGTGTCGTAGTCGACGCGCACGATGCCGAAGCGCTTCTCGTACCCCCACGCCCACTCGAAGTTGTCGAGCAGCGACCAGTAGAAGTATCCCCGGACATCGGCACCGGCATCCACCGCGTCCAGGATCGCGCTCAGATGATCCCGCACGAAGTCGACCCGCTCGTGGTCGTGCACCCTCGGCTCGCCGCCGTCGACGACGAGCTCGTCGTCGTACGCCGCACCGTTCTCGGTGACATAGAGCACGGTGCCGGCCGGCTGCGCGTACTCGCTCCACACGCGTGTGAGCAGGCGCGTGAGCCCCTCGGGCTGCACCTCCCAGTTCATCGGCGTGCGAGGAAGGCCGCGCTCGTGCCAGAAGATGCCCTCGTGCGACGGGAACGGCGATGCGCCGGGCCGGTCGGTGGGCGCGTCGCCGGGCTTCGGCGGGTTGGCCGGTGCCGTGCCGCCGACGAGCTCGCCGTGGTAGTAGTTCACGCCGAGCGAGTCGATGGGCGTCGAGATGGCCTCGAGGTCTCCCGGCCGCACCGCGGCCTCCCACGCGGCCACGGCCGCGGCATCCACCGTGCGGATGTCCTCCACGATGTCCGCGGGGTACTCGCCGCGGAACACCGGATCGAGGAACCAGCGGTTGAACTGACCATCGATGCGCCGTGCGGCGTCGACGTCGGCCGGCTGGTCCGGGTCGGCGGGGTCGGCCACCGTGAGGTTGAGCGTGATTCCGAGAGTGAGCGACTCATCGCGGGCGCGAAGCTCGCGGACGGTCTGGCCGTGCGCGAGGAGGAGGTGGTGCGCGGCGAGCACGCCCTCTTCGACGCTGTAGTGGCCGGGGGCGTGCAGGCCCGCGGTGTAGCTCAGGAACGACGAGCACCACGGCTCGTTCAGCGTGGTCCACACGTTCACGCGATCGCCCAGGGCGTCGTGCAGGTCGAGCGCGTACTCGGTGAACTTGTCGGCCGTGTCGCGGTTGGTCCACCCGCCCTGCTCCTGCAGTGCCTGCGGCAGGTCCCAGTGGTAGAGCGTCAGCCACGGCAGGATGTCGGCGCCGAGCAGCTCGTCGACCAGGCGCTTGTAGAAGTCCACGCCCTGCGTGTTCAGCGCGCCGCCGTCGGGACGCACCCGCGACCAGGACGTCGAGAAGCGATACGTCTGCAGGCCCATGTCCTTCATGAGCGCGACGTCGTCGCGGTACAGGTGGTAGTGGTCGCACGCCACATCGCCGTTGTCGGCGTTGATGACGGCACCGGGCACGCGGCAGAACGCGTCCCAGATCGAGTCGCGGCGGCCGTCCTCATGGGCGGCGCCCTCGATCTGGAAGGCGGCGGTGGCGGCCCCGAACAGGAAATTCGATGGGAAGGAGCGCGAAGGCGCAGTCGTCATGAGGGCAGAGTCCTCTCGGGATGCGATGGTCATGTGTCTATCAGCCCTTGACCGCGCCGGCCATGATGCCGCTGACGAGCTGCCGGCCCGCGAAGGCGAACAGCAGGATCAACGGGATCGTCGCCAGAAGTACTCCCGCGAGCACGATCGAGTAGTCGACGAAGTAGTTCGACTGCAGGAGCGAGAGGGCCACGGGCAGCGTGGGGTCGCGACGGTCGAGCACGATGAACGGCCAGAAGAAGTTGTTCCACGCGCCGACGAACGTGAAGAGGAAGAGCATCGCCGCCGCGGGTCGCGCCGCCGGAACCGCGATGGTCCAGAACGTGCGCAACATGGTGGCTCCGTCGACGCGCGCAGCTTCGATCAGCTCGTCGGGCACGGTCTGCTGCAGGTACTGCGTCATCCAGAACACGCCGAACGCGCTGGTGAGCGCCGGGATGATGATCGCGCCGACGCTGCCCGTCCAGCCGAGGTCGGCGAACAGGATGTACAGCGGCACGACGCCCAGCTGCGTGGGCACGGCCATCGTCGCGACGACGAAGACGAGCAGCGGCTTGCTGCCGCGGAACCGCAGCTTCGCGAACGCCCAGCCGGCGAGAGTGGACGTGATGACGACGGATGTCGCGATCAGCGTCGAGCTGTAGATCGAGTTCCACAGGGCCGGCCAGAAGTTCACCGCGGGGTCGTTGACCACGGACGCGGCGTTGGCGAAGAAGTTGCCGCCCGGGATCCACGACATGTTCGGGTCGCTGATCGTGGTGGAATCGCCCGACCCGATCAGGAACGACCAGTAGTACGGGAAGACGGCGGACAGCACGACGACGCCGAGGCCCGCGTAGACCCAGAACCCGGCGCGGAAGCCGCGGATCTTCGTGGTCTTGTTGCGGTTGCGGCCGCCGCCCAGTCCCGCCGTGGCGACCGGCTCTTCGACCATGGCGATCGGAGGTGTGGTGCTCATCGGTCGTCTCCCTTGCGGTTCATGCGCCGCAGGACTCCGGCGGCGCCGCGGCTGCCCTCGTCCCGGACGAGGCGCCGCGTGACGAGGAGATTGATGAGGCCGATGACGAGGATGAGCAGGAACAGGATCCACGCCAGGGCTGCGGCGCGGCCGAAGTTCCACTCGCGCCAGCCGATGTTGTAGAGGAACAGCGTGATCGTGAGCCACTGCCCGGCCGCGCCGCCCTGTCCGGTGTTGTCGAACTGGCTCGGCTCGTCGAAGATCTGCAGTCCGCCGATGGTGGACGTGATGATCACGAAGATGAGGGTGGGGCGCAGGGACGGGAGCGTGATGCTCCAGAACTGACGGAAGCCGCCGGCTCCGTCCACGGTCGCGGCCTCGTAGTAGTCGCGCGGCACGGCCTGCATCGCGGCCAGCATGATGAGCGCGTTGTAGCCGACCCAGCGGAAGTTCACCATGGTGGCGATCGCGACATGGCTCGCGAAGGGGTCCTTGTGCCAGGGGACGGCGGGCAGGCCGAGATCGGTGAGGATGTTGTTCACCAGGCCGTGGTTGTCGCCGAACATGTTGCTGAAGATCAGGGCGACGGCGACGGGCGCCATCACGTAGGGGAGCAGGACGCTCGTGCGCCAGAAGGTCTTGGCGCGGATGTTCTTGTCGAGCATCGCGGCGATGAAGATCGCGAGGATCAGCTGCGGCACGCTCGAGAGCAGGAAGATGCTGAAGGTGTTGCGCAGGGCCGTCCAGAACTGGGGGTTCTGCAGGATCCAGATGTACTGGTCGAACCCGATGAATTCTCCGGAGTTGCGGACGAGGTCCCACTCCATGAACGAGATGACCGCGGTGTAGGCGATCGGGAACAGTCCCACGATCGCGAACATGATGAAGAACGGCGAGATGTAGAGGTACGGCGAGACCTTCAGGTCCCAGCGGCTCAGCTTCTGGCTGAAGGACAGCACGCGTACGCGCTTCTCTTTGGGAAGCTGCGGGGGCGTCGTCGACTGCGCTCGAGGGCGCGTTTCGGTTGCGGTCACGGGTGGCTCCGGGTCGATGGGGGCAGGAGGGCGTGGGCGGTGCGTGCGGGCCGTCGCCGGCCCGCACGCACCGGGTTCATCAGAAGGCCTCGACCTCGGCGACCCACGTGTTCCACGAGGTCTGCTGGTCTTCGACACCGTCGAAGACACGCGTGACCGCGTTCTGGAGCGCGTCGTGGTACTTGAAGTAGTTCGCGTCCTTGTACGGCGCGACCGTGACGGCCTCGGCGCGCGTGGACAGGATCTCGCCCACCGGTGCGTCCTGGAAGTACGCGTTGGTGGCCTCAGCGAGCTCCTGGCTCTCGAGAGCCTCGAGCTGGCTCGGGAAGGTGCCCGCGTTCGCGAACGCCTTCATCTGCTGCTCGGGAGCGGTCAGCCAGTCGGCCAGCTCGAGCGCGGCTTCGACGTTGTCGCCGTCCGCGGGAATGGTCAGGTACGAACCACCCCAGTTGCCGCCGCCGTTGGGGAAGACGTCCGCGATGTTCCAGTCGGCGGTGTCGGGCGCGTTGCCCTCGATGACACCGAGCATCCAGCCGGGGCAGAGCATCGCGGCGAACTCGCCGTTGGCCATCGAGGCGAACCAGTCGTCCGACCACTGACCGGCGTATGCCGAGTTGGGGACGGCGCGCTCGGCGACGAGGTTGTACGCGTCGGCGATCTCGGGGTTCTCGGTCGCGATGACCGTCCCGTCCTCTTCGGTGTACGTGTACTCGATCTGGTTCACGATGCCCTGGAGCACGGAGTTGGCCGAGTCGATCATCGGCTTGCCCGTGGCTGCCTTGTACTGGTCGGCGACGTCGAGGAAGTGCTCCCAGTCGCCGTTGAACAGGTCGGCGACGCCGGCCGGGTCGGAGGCGAGGCCCGCCGCCGCGAACAGGTCGGACCGGTAGCAGAGGCCCTGCGGGCCGATGTCGGTGCCGAAGCCGACGAGGCGGCCGTCCGCGTCGGTCGCGGCGGCTTCCTTCCAGTCCAGCCAGCGGCCCTTGACGCTGTCGGGCGCCTCGGCGAGGAGGTCGGAGTACTGCATGGCCTCGGCGAACCAGTCGATCTCGACTGCCTCGATGTCGGCCAGGCCGCCCTTGCCGAGCTTCGCGAAGTAGTTCGCGCGGGCATCGCCCGACTCGGCGGCGCGGGTGTGCTCGACCTTGATCCCGGTCTCTTCCGTGAACTCCGCGAGGAGCTCGTCGGTGTAGCCGAAGTCGTTGAACGTGGCGATCGTCAGCGTGATCTCGCCGTCCTCGCCGGCGTCGTCGTTGCCGGCATTGCCGGCGCAGCCGGCGAGGACGATGGCCGAGGCCGAGAATGCGGCGATTGCCACAGCGCTTCTGCGGAAGGCGCGTGCGTTCACTGTCACTCCTTTGTGTTGTCAGGGTTGGTGTGTTGCAGGTTTTCGGACCGCGGACGCATGCCGGGGCCAGATCTCGTGGGAGCGGTCCCATCGATTGAGACGCAACGCTATGGGATCGCTCCCAAGAATGTCAAGGGAGCGCTCCCATGACACGATCACAGTTGCATCACGACCCTGGAAGGCGTCACTCCGGCGGTACTCCGGCGGTCCGGACGGCGGGAGGATGCAGGAGCCGTAGACTGGAAACGACCCCTGCCCGCGACATCCGGCGATCCGACTCTTCGCTGCGCTCGTCGCTCAACGACCGATAGCTGCGGCCTGCGGCCGCCAGGAGGATCGAGATGCCCACCATCGTCGTCGACGTCATGCCCAAGGCCGAGCTGCTGGACCCGCAGGGCAAGGCCGTCACCGGAGCCCTCTCGCGCCTGGGCGTCGACGCCTTCAGCGCGGTGCGCATCGGCAAGCGGTTCGAGCTGACCGTCGAGGGCGAGGTCGACGACGATGTGCTCGCGACCGCCCGCCGTATCGCCGACGAGATCCTCTCGAACGCGGTGATCGAGGACGTCGTCGCCGTCGAGGTGGTCGAATGACCGCGCGCATCGGGGTCATCACGTTCCCCGGGTCGCTCGACGACCGCGACGCACAGCGCGCGATCCGCGTAGCCGGCGGCGAGCCGGTCGCCCTGTGGCACGGGTCCCACGATCTCGAGGGCGTGGACGCGCTGGTGCTGCCCGGCGGCTTCAGCTACGGCGACTACCTCCGTGCCGGCGCCATTGCCGCGCTGGCACCGATCATGACGGAGGTGACGGATGCCGCAGCCAAGGGCATGCCGATCCTCGGGATCTGCAACGGCTTCCAGATGCTCGTCGAGGCGCGGCTGCTGCCGGGCGGTCTGATCCGCAACGCCCACCAGCAGTTCATCCGCCGCGACCAGCGGCTGCGCGTCGAGAACAACGACACCGCCTGGACGTCGGACTTCGCCGCCGGCCAGGAGATCGTCATCCCGCTCAAGAACGCCGACGGCGGGTACATCGCCTCCGAGTCCGAACTGGATCGTCTCGAGGGCGAAGGCCTCGTCGCCTTCCGCTACCTCGGCGTGAACCCGAACGGATCACTGCGCGACATCGCCGGCCTTGCGAACGAGCGCGGCAACGTCGTCGGTCTCATGCCGCACCCCGAGCACGCCGTCGAGCCGGGGTTCGGCCCCGACACGTCCGCCGCGATGCGCTCCGGCGTCGACGGCCTGTCGTTCTTCACGTCGGCCATCGCCGCCGTGGTCGCCCAGGCGGCCTGAGCCCGAACCGGGCACCTCGTGGCGGTCGGTCAGACCGTTCCCGCCGGTGGCCAGACGCCGATGATCACGCCCATGATCACGAGGGTCACGAGCTCGTGCGCGATGTTCAGCACGGTCAGCGAGCTCGGCCGGCCCTCGAACGCGTCGTGGGTGATGAACCGCGCGGCCGTGAAGCCCGCCCACAGGATGACCGCCGTGCCGAGCGCGGCGAGCAGGTAGCCGCCGCCGTAGAAGTGCCACGCGATCGATGACGCGCCGGCGAGCACCCACGCGGTGATGAAGCTCACGATCAGCGTGACCACGATCGGGATCACCGCGCTCGCGCCCGGCTGGTCCATGTCGACCTTCGCGAGCCTCGCCCAGCGCGTGCCGAACACCTTCGGCGTGTACCAGATCGAGCCGACGACCATGCTCGAGGCCGTGGCCAGCAGCACCGCCCAGTAGTTGATCTCGGGAACCATCTCCGCCTCCTTGCGTCCGGTTGCCCGAACTCTAGCCCTCCGCAGCCCCGGTAGCGTGGATGCCGTGAGCAGCGGCATCCGGAATCTCGTCGTCAGTGTCCCCACCGAGCAGCTGGCCGCCGACATCGGCGCGACGCCCGACGGCGTGGAGGTCGTGGTGTGGCCGATGGATGCCGCCGCCCCGCGAGAGCGCTTCGACATGGTCGTGCCGCCCTACATGACGATGACCCGCGTGCTCGCACGCCTCGAGGGCGTCGAGGTCGGCCTGGTCCAGGGCCAGTCCATCGGGTACGACGGCGTCGCCGACGTGCTGCCCGACGGACTGCTGTTCGCCAACGCCGCCTCGGTGCACGAGACGTCGACCGCCGAGCTCGCGGTGGCGCTCGCACTCGCGGCGCAGCGGCACATCGACGCCTTCGCGGTCGACACGGCCGCCGGCCGCTGGTCGCCCGTCTTCGCCGAGAGCCTCGCCGATCGCCGCGTGCTGCTGCTGGGATACGGCGGTGTCGGCAAGGCCGTCGCCGCGCGGCTGTCCGGTTTCGAGGTGCAGCTCACCGCCGTCGCGTCACGGGCACGGGAGGAAGACGGGATGCCGGTGCACGGCGTCGACGAGCTGCCCGCGCTGCTCCCCCAGGCCGAGATCGTCATCGTGTCGCTGCCGGGCGGCGAGAGCACCCGCGGCATCGTCGACGACGCCTTCCTCTCGGCGCTGCCGGACGGCGCCCTCATCGTGAACGTGGGGCGCGGCACGCTCATCGACACCGACGCGCTGGTGGATCACGCGCGCCGCGGACGCATCCGCGCGGCGCTGGACGTGACCGACCCCGAGCCGCTGCCCGAGGGCCATCCGCTCTGGGGTCTTCCGGGCGTCCTCATCTCGCCGCACGTCGGCGGCGCGTCGACCGCCATGCGTCCGCGCATCGCGCGCCTCGTGCGCACGCAGATCGAGCGCCTCGCGGCCGGCGAGCCCCCGATCAACGTCGTCCTCGGCGCCTGAGCTCCCGCTTCCGCTGCGTGCGGGCCGCGCGTACCGTGTCGGCCAGGGGCCGCGTCGCAAAGGAGCTCACGGATGCCGGTGCTGGGCAACATCACGTTCTACGCGGAGGACCCTCGGCGGCTCGCCCACTTCTGGTCCGACGTCTTCGGGTACCCGAGGCTCGAGTGGGAGGATCCGATGAAGGCGGACCTGCTCGCCTCGGGCCTGACCGAGAGCGACCTCGCCAAGCGGGCTCTCGCCGAAGACCCGGAAGGCAAGGGTCCCCGCCTCTACTTCCATCACGCCGACACGCCCAAGCGCGGACGCAACCGCATCCACCTCGACGTCCAGGCCGTCTCGGGTCGCGTCCCCACCCGCGAGGAGCTGGACGCCGAGAAGGACCGGCTCGTCGGACTCGGCGCCGAGGTGGTGCGGCTGGTCGACCGGCCATGGGGGCCGTGGCCCGAGGTGTACTACCAGCTGCGGGATCCGGAGGGCAACGAGTTCTGCCTGCAGTGACGCCGGTCGGGCGAGGCCGTCGCCCGCGTCGGACGCGGTCCCTATACTTCGAGCGACCAGACGTGACCGGACGGAGCCGTCGTGAAACTCACCTACCTGTACCACCCCGTCGCCGCGCTCGATGACGGAGTGACTTTCTTCCGCGACGAGCTCGGTTGGGAGGAGGCCTGGCGCGAGAGCGACGACACCGTCGCGTTCTGGCTTCCGGATCGCTCGGCGCAGGTCATGGTGGCCCGCACGGATGAGCCGGCCGGGCCGATGTACCTCGTCGAGAGCGTCACGGCGTGGATCGAGGCACACCCGGCCGTGCCGATCGTCGTGCCTCGATACGGGATCCCCGGCGGCTCGGTCGCCGGATTCGAGGGCGCCGGCGGCAACGCGTTCTACGTCTTCGACATGCCCGACGCGCAGTGAGCCCGCAAGAGCTGCTCGCCGCGGCATCCGCTCTCCTCGGTGGCGCGGTGGCCGGCGTCTACCTGGGGTTCTCGTGGCTCGTCATGCCGGGGCTCGTCCGCCGGCCCGACACCGAGGCGCTCACGGCGATGCAGTCGATCAACCGCTCGATCCGCCCGCCGTTCTTCCTCCTCTTCGTCGGGTCGGCACTGGTGGCAGTCGCGTCGGCGGTCGCCGAGTTCGTGGCGTGGGACGCCGCGATCTCGGTCTGGCGGGTCGCCGGCGATGTTCTGATCGCGGCGCACCTCGTCATCACGGCCGCGTTCCACATCCCGCGGAACACGCGCATCGAGGCCCTCGATCCGGCACGACCGGCCGACCTGGAGGAGTGGCGGCTCATCGTGCGGCAGTGGACGCGGGGCAATCACGTGCGGGGGTTGGCCGCCTTCGTGGGTGCCGGCATCCTGATCGCCACGCTCCTGGGCTGAGCCGGGCGGCCCGCCGCGGCGGCGTCAGGCGGTGAAGACGGTGTGCACGTCGCCGACGAGCGCGCGCCCGCCGAGTCCGGTCAGCTCCATGAGCACCGCGGTGCCCACGACCTCGCCGCCCAGAGTCTCGACGAGCTCGTGCGCGGCGACGAGGGTCCCTCCGGTGGCGAGCACGTCGTCGACCAGCAGCACCCGCGCCCCGTTCGCGATGTCGTCGTGGGCCTCGATGGTGGCCGTGCCGTACTCGAGTGCGTACGAGACGGATGCCGCGGGCCGGGGCAGCTTGCCCGCCTTGCGGATCGGCACCAGGCCGGCACCCGCCTCCATCGCGGCCGCGCCGGCGAGCAGGAACCCGCGCGCCTCGACTCCGGCGACGACGTCGAACGATCCGTCGAACGGCGCGATCATGGCGTGGATGACGGCGCGCAGCGCGCGGGCATCTGCCAGCAGCGGCGTGATGTCGCGGAAGAGCACTCCCGGTTCCGGATAGTCGGGGATCGTCCGGATGAGGGATTCGGCGCGGGTGACGGCTTCTGAGGGCACCGCACAACCCTACGCCGACCGGTCGGCGAAGGGAGTGTAAGCGCTTGCAGTACACTGGCCCGATGACTTCCGCAGAGACCGCAGAGCGCACGGATGCGTTCCTCGCCCCGATCGGCGGCGAGTGGTGGCGCACCGCCGTCATCTACCAGATCTACCCCCGCTCGTTCGCGGATGCGTCGGGCGACGGCATCGGCGATCTTCCCGGCATCACGTCGCACCTCGACGACCTGGCTGCGCTGGGCATCGACGCGATCTGGCTGAGCCCGTTCCAGCGCTCGCCGCAGAAGGACGCCGGCTACGACGTCAGCGACTACTGCGACGTCGACCCGCTCTTCGGCACCCTGGCCGACTTCGACACGATGCTCGCGGCCGCGCATGACCGCGGCATCCGGGTCATCGTCGACCTCGTCCCCAACCACTCGTCCGCTCAGCACGAGTGGTTCCAGCAGGCGCTGGCGGCCGCTCCCAGCAGCCCCGAGCGCGCGCGCTACATGTTCCGCGACGGCAAGGGCGAGCACGGCGAACTGCCCCCCAACAACTGGGACTCGGTCTTCGGCGGGCCCGCGTGGACGCGTGTCGTCGAGGCGGACGGCACCCCCGGCCAGTGGTACCTGCACCTGTTCGACTCGTCGCAGCCCGACTTCGACTGGTCGAACGAAGAGGTGCGCGAGGAGTTCCGCCGCATCCTTCGCTTCTGGCTCGACCGCGGCGTCGACGGCTTCCGTGTGGACGTCGCCCACGGCCTCGTCAAGGCCGAGGGCCTGCCCGATTACATCCCCGACCCCGAGGCGGGGTCCATGGGCGGCGAAGAGGAGAACGTGCCGTACTGGGGCCAGGAGGGCGTGCACGAGGTGTACCGCGACTGGCGCACGATCATGCACGAGTACGAGGGCGATCGCGCGCTCGCGGCCGAGGCGTGGCTGCCGACCGCCGACCGCACCGCGCAGTGGGTGCGGTCGGACGAGATGCACCAGGCCTTCAACTTCCCGTACCTGCAGACCGAGTGGAACGCCGGCGAGCTGCGCGAGGTCATCGCCGAGTCGCTGCGCGCGTTCGGCGGCGTCGGTGCCCCCGCGACGTGGGTGCTGTCGAACCACGACGTCGTGCGGCACGCATCGCGCCTGGCGCTGACCGCCGAGAACCCGCAGGGGCACGGCATCGGCCCGGACTCCCCCGGCAAGCCCATCGCCGACGTCGGTCTGCGCCGCGCGCGCGCCGCGACGGCGCTCATGTTGGCGCTGCCGGGCTCGGCCTACCTCTATCAGGGCGAGGAGCTCGGACTGCCCGAGGTCATCGACATCCCCGGCGACGCCCGGCAGGATCCGACGTGGTTCCGCACGAACGGCGAGCGGTACGGACGCGACGGCTGCCGCGTGCCGATTCCGTGGAAGACGGATGCCCCGGCCTACGGTTTCAGCCCGTCCGGTGCATCGTGGCTGCCCCAGCCCGCCGAGTGGGCCGAGCTCGCCCGCGATGCCCAGGTCGGCGTCGCCGGCTCGACCCTCGAGCTGTACCGCCTGCTGCTGGCCGAGCGCCGCTCGCGCGACCTCGGCGCGGGCACGCTCGAGTGGATCCACGGGTTCGGGACGGATGCCGTGGCATTCCGAAACGGGAATGTCCAGGTGATCGCGAACACCGGCTCGACGGCGATCCCGCTGCCGAAGGGTATCGTGATCGCGTCGAGCGGTCCCGTCGACGGCGGCGAGCTCCCCGTCGACACGACGGTCTGGCTCGCGATCGACTGAGCGGCGCGGGGTCCGGCTCCGCGCGCATGAGAGGGTGACGACGTGGTCAGCATCGATGAGGTGGCCCGCGCTGCGGGCGTCTCGACCGCGACCGTCTCGCGCGCGCTGAGCGGGCGCGGCCACGTCTCGGTCGCCGCCAAGGCCAAGGTCGAGGCCGCCGCGAAGAGCCTCGGCTACGTCGTGTCGGCATCGGCGTCGAGCCTCGCGTCCGGGCGCACCCGCAACATCGGGGTGCTCGTGCCGTTCCTCGACCGGTGGTTCTTCTCGACGGTGCTGAGCGGCATCGCCTCGGCGCTCATGCGTCGCGGCTACGACATCACGCTGTACAGCCTCACCGCCGACCGTGCCGAGCGTCACGATGTGTTCGACACGTTCCTGCGTCGCCAGCGGGTAGACGGCGTGATCGCGATCTCGATCGAGCTCGGCGAGGAAGAGACCGGGCGTCTGCTCGAGCTGGACCTGCCGGTCATCGCGATCGGGGGGCCCAACCCGCGCCTGACCACCCTGACCGTCGACGACGTCGCGGTCGCACGCCTGGCGACCGAGCACCTCCTGGCTCTGGGGCACCGCGAGATCGCGCATATCGGGGCGAGTCCCGAGTTCGACATCGACTTCCACATCCCGACCCACCGGCGGCAGGGCTTCGAGCAGGCGCTGGCGGATGCGGGCATCCCGGTCAAGCCGTCGCTCTTCGAGCCGGCCGACTTCACCATCGAGGGCGGCTTCCGCGCCGCCAAGCAGCTGCTGGGCAAGCCCGGCGGGCGGCCGACCGCCATCTTCGCGGCATCCGACGAGATGGCGATCGGGGCGCTGCTGGCCGCGCGCGAACTCGGCTACCGCGTGCCCGAGGACCTGTCGGTCGTCGGCATCGACGGCCACGAGCTGGGCGAGTTCTTCCGGCTGACGACGGTCGACCAGTTCCCGCTCGGGCAGGGCGAGCGCGCCGCCGATGCGATCCTCGCCGAGCTGGAGGCCGCTCCGGCCGCGCCCCCGGCCCACCGGCCCGGGGAGCTGCCGTACGAGCTGATCGTCCGCGGCTCCACGGCCCGCCTCCCCTCCTGACCCTCCTCGCCCCCGCGCCCCGCCGCGCACCCCCGCCTCTGCGTGCGAAAACACCAGTCCATCGCCCGACACGCCGGGCCCCGGCATCCGGCACCGGCGCGCCGTCGTCACCGACTGGTGTTTTCGCACAGCCTTCGGACCCGAGCCCGCCGGGACCGGCCGCACGCGCCCCGCCCGCCGCAGCCCCCACCTCTGCGTGCGAAAACACCAGTCCGTCGCCCGACACGCCGGGCCCCGGCATCCGTCACCGGCGCGCCGTTGTCACCGACTGGTGTTTTCGCACAGCCTTCGGACCCGAGCCGCCGGGACCGGCCGTACGCCCGCCCGCCCGCCGCAGACCCCCCTCTGCGTGCGAAAACACCAGCCCATCGCCCGACACGCCGAGCCCCGGCATCCGGCACCGGCGCGCCGTCGTCACCGACTGGTGTTTTCGCACAGCCTTCGGACCCGAGCCCGCCGGGACCGGCCGCACGCGCCCCGCCCGCCGGGACCCGCCCGCCGGGACCCGCCCGCCGGGACCCGCCCGCCGGGAACGGCCGAGGCGGGGCCGGGGGAGCCGGGGCCGAGCGAAGGAACGGGTCGAGCCGGGGAGCCGGGCGGGCCGAGGAATCGGGGCGGAGGTGAGACGCGGCCGCGGCTAGGCTCGACCGCATGACGATCGACCTCGAGGCCCTCTACATCGACCTGCACCGGCATCCGGAACTGTCCTTCCAGGAGACGCGGACGGCCGGAGTCGTCGCGAAGCACCTGGAAGAGCTCGGCATCGAGTTCGAGGAGGGCATCGGCCGCACCGGCGTCGTCGGCGTCGTCCGCAATGGCGACGGGCCGGTCGTGTGGCTGCGCGCCGACATGGACGCGCTGCCGGTCGAGGAGCGCACCGGGCTCGAGTACGCCAGCACCGCGCACGGGCTCGACCCGAACGGCACGGACGTTCCCGTGATGCACGCGTGCGGGCACGACATGCACGTCGCCGCGCTGCTCGGCGCCCTGGAGCGGCTCGTCGCCACCAAGGATCACTGGTCGGGCACGATCGTCGCCGTCTTCCAGCCCGCCGAGGAATACGGCGCCGGGTCGCAGGCGATGATCGCCGACGGCGTGCTCGACAGGTTCCCGCGGCCCGACATCGTGCTCGGCCAGCACGTCACGCCCCTTCCCGCGGGCACGATCGGCGTGCGCAGCGGCACGCAGATGGCGGCATCCGACGGCCTCACCGTCACCCTTCTGGGCCGTGGCGGTCACGGTTCGCGCCCGCAGGCGACGATCGACCCCGTTGTGATGGCGGCCGCGACCGTCATGCGGCTGCAGACCATCGTGTCGCGCGAGATCGACCCGCGCGACGTCGCCGTGGTCACGGTGGGCTCGATCCACGCGGGCCTCAAGAACAACATCATCCCGGCCGAGGCGAAGCTCGAGCTGAGCCTGCGCTACCCCGATGACGAAGCCCGCGCGGCCGTGCTCGAGAAGGTCGAGCGCATCGTGCGCGCCGAGGCGCAGGCCTCAGGGGCCGAGGAGCCGCCGGTCATCGTGACCGACCACACGCTGCCCCCGACGATCAACGACGTCGAGGCCACCGCACGCCTGACCCTCGCGTTCGACACCGCATTCGGCGCGGGCACCGTGATGGACCCTGGCATGTTCACCGGCAGCGAGGACGTCTCGTGGTTCGCGCGCGAGTCCGGTGCGCCCCTGGTCTTCTGGTTCTGGGGCGGCGCCGACCCCGAGGCGTTCGCGGCCGCGCACGCCGCCGGCACGATCGAGCGCGACATCCCCACCAACCACTCGCCGTATTTCGCCCCGGTGCTGCAGCCCACGCTCAACCAGGGCGTCGACGCGCTCGTGGTCGCCGCGCGCGAATTCTTGGCGGTGCCCACGGTCTGACGGTGACGGATGCCGGAGCCCCCGGCATCCGTCCCCTCCCACGCGCGCACCGGGTAGGACGGCGGCGGTCCAGGTTCGGCAGGATTCCGGCCTGCCGAACGTGCGAAAGCTGGACCGCACCGCCGGATCGGCGCCGGATCAGCGCTCCGCACGGGCGTCGACCAGGCGCTGGCCCGAGACCACGCCCGGCAGGCCGCGGCGGTCGGGCGTCGTGAGCACCAGCACGAGCGATGCGACGGCGAAAACCCCGGCGACCAGGCCCCACGCGCCAGGCAGCGCGAGCAGCACGAGATAGCCGCCGATGCCGCCGGCGAAGCGCAGCGGCCGCGCCAGCGCGGGCGGGAGAGGGCCGCCGGTGAAGCGCAGCTGCACGGCGAGGTCGCCGACCGTGCGGCCGGTGGCGAGCACGACGATCAGCCACACCACGATCGCGGTGGTGGTGCCGACGACGCCGGCGGCGGTCCCGTCGCGCATCGCGGCATGTGCTCCGAGCAGATACAGGGCCACCTGGAACACCACCGAGGCCGCGATGCCGGTCAGCCACGCACCCAGCGCATCGCAGGCCATCGCGAGGTAGCGGCGGGAGCGCGTGATCGGGCGTGGCTCCTCCGCGTCGGGGAAGCGGGGCGTGCCCCAGTGCCGCCGCGGCACCAGGAGCGCCAGCACCGAGCCGAGCACCGCACCCAGCGTGTTGGTGAGCAGGTCGTCGACGTCGAAGACGCGATACGCGCAGGGGTACAGACCCCACACGCCGCTGAGCTGTGTCGCCTCGACCAGCGCTGAGACGCCGAGACCCACGAGAACAGCGACCAGGATGCCGCGGCCACCGAGCACGCGCAGGAAGAAGCCCAGCGGCACGAACAGCAGCACGTTCAACAGCAGCTGCAGCACGGCGGGATCGCTCAGCGCACCGCGGCCGCGCCTGCCGACGGCCTCGCGGATGTCGTCGGCGAAGGCGAACGGATCGAGGTTGACCCCCGCGCACCGGATGGCTTCGGGGTCGGGCAGCGGGAGGAGCGTGTACGTCCAGACGGCCATGAGGTAGATCAGAGCCGCACCCCACAGCACGAAGCGCCCGAGGCCGAATCCGCCGCGCCGGCGATAGCTGAGCGCCACGAACGGCACGAACAGCAGGACCCCCGCGACCGCGCCGAGCGTCACGGCGAGCGCGCCGAGGAAGATCTGCTCGTCCACGCCTCCGATCCTTCCAGAGAGCCACCGACGCCACCCGGGCGACCACCGCGGACACGGCCGCCCCGGGCGCCGGCATCCCGCGTAGCCTTAAGGGGTGACATCCCCCGCCCCCGTCCTCGATCTCGCCGCGATCCGCGCGGACTTCCCGCTGCTCGGCGAGCGCGTGAACGGGCATCCGCTGGTGTACCTCGACTCGGGGGCGACGAGCCAGAAGCCACAGGCGGTGATCGACGCCGAGGTCGCGTTCCTCACGCGCTCCAACTCGGCGGTGCATCGCGGCGCGCACACGCTCGCGGCCGAGGCGACCGAGCTGTTCGAGGACGCGCGCGCCACAGTGGCCGGCTTCGTCGGGGCACAGCCCGAGCAGCTGGTCTGGACGAGCGGCGCGACGGCGGGTCTCAACCTCGTCGCGTACGCGATCGGCAACGCCTCGGCAGGGCGCGGCGCACCCGCATCCGCCCGCTTCGCCCTCGCACCCGGCGACGAGATCGTCGTGACCGAGACCGAGCACCACGCGAACCTCATCCCGTGGCAGGAGCTCGCCGCCCGCACCGGCGCGGTGCTTCGTCACATCCCGGTCCGCGATGACGGGACCCTCGATACGGATGCCGCGGCCACCCTCATCGGCGACCGCACCCGTATCGTCGCCTTCCCCCATGTCTCGAATGTGCTGGGCATCGTGAACCCGGTCGGCGACCTCGTCGCGCTCGCGCAGGGCGTCGGCGCGCTCACGGTGCTGGACGCATGCCAGTCCGCTCCGCACCTGCCGCTCGACCTGCCCTCACTGGGCGTCGACCTCGCCGTCTTCTCGGGCCACAAGATGCTCGGGCCGTACGCCATCGGCGGCCTTTACGGTCGCTCCGAGGTGCTCGAGGCACTGCCGCCGTTCCTGACCGGCGGCTCGATGATCACCACGGTCACCCTCGACGAGGCGCAGTACCTGCCGCCGCCGCAGCGGTTCGAGGCCGGCACGCAGCCGGTGTCGCAGGCGATCGGACTCGCGGCCGCGGTGCGCTACCTCGATGCCGCCGGGATGGCCGCCGTGCACGCGCACGAGAAGGCGCTCGAAGCACGCATGGGCGAGGGGCTGCGGGCGATCCCCGGCATCCGGCTGCTCGGCGATGCGACCGAGGTGGAGCGCGTGGGCCTGTGGGCGTTCGACGTCGCCGGGGTGCACGCGCACGACGTCGGGCAGTTCCTGGATGCCCGCGGGGTCGCCGTGCGCGTCGGGCATCACTGCGCGCAGCCGCTGCACCGCCGTTTCGGCCTGACCGCCTCGGTGCGGGCATCCGCCGCCCTCTACAACACCCCGGAAGACGTCGACACATTCCTCGACGCCCTGTCGGGCGTGCGCGCGTTCTTCGGAGCCGGCTCATGAGCGGCCTCGAATCGCTCTACCAGGAGCTGATCCTCGACCACTCCAAGCGGCCGCAGGGCAGGGGCCTGGCTGATGAAGAGGGCCGCAACGCCACCTCGCATCAGCGCAACCCGATCTGCGGCGACGAGATCACGCTGCGGGTCCGCGTCGGCGACGACGGCGCGGTGCGCGACGTCACGTGGGAGGGTGCCGGCTGCTCGATCTCGCAGGCGTCGGCGTCGATGCTCGCCGCGCTCGTCGCGGAGGAGGACGGGATGCCGCGGGCCGAGGCATCCGCCCTCATCGACGGCTTCCGCGAGGCCTTGCGCTCGCGCGGCGAGCTCCCCCTCGACGAAGAGGTGTTCGGCGACGCCGCCGCACTGTCGGGGGTGTCGAAGTTCACCGCCCGCGTGAAGTGCGCGATGCTCGCGTGGGTCGCGTTCGAAGACGCCCTCGCCCGCACCTGAACCTCGCGCGCGGGAGCACCGAGCGCACCGACGTGCGCTCGTAGAGGCGCCGCGCCCACGGTGCCGCGCGCCGTGGCAGTGCCGCCGCGTAGCGACATCGTGAGGGCCGCCGCGTGGGTCGCATGGATTCCGTGAGGGTGCCGCGACCGTCCGCGACGACGGAGTTGCATCGAGTCGAGCCCGCTCCGGTGGGCGCCCCGCTGCACACCGCGGCGGGGATCACTCGAAGCCACCCGTGGAGTCCCCCGTGCTGGATGTCATCTACCTCGTCACGACGCTGGCGCTGTTCGCGCTCGTCGGACTGATCGCCAAGGGGGTCGAGAAGCTCGGGCCGCCGGTCCGCGGCTCGGCCCCACGCGAAGCGACGGGCGGGGAGGAGCGCCGATGATCGTCCTCTCCGTGATCGCCGGCCTGCTCGGACTCGCGGCGGTCGTCTACCTCGTGGTCACCCTCGTGAAGCCGGAGAAGTTCTGATGGATGCCGCGACCATCGGCCTCGGCATCCTGCAGGCCGCCACGGTGCTCCTCGCCCTCGCGCTGCTCTACCGGCCGCTCGGCGACTGGATCGCCCGCACCTACACGACGGACCGCGACTGGCGCGTCGAGCGCGGCGTGTACCGCATGCTCGGCGTCGACCCTGCGTCGGAGCAGACGTGGCAGTCCTATGCGCGCGGCGTGCTGACCTTCTCGCTCGTCGGCGTCCTCTTCGTCTACGCGCTGCAGCGGCTCCAGGGAATTCTCCCCGTCTCACTCGGTCTCCCCGCCGTTCCCGAGGGACTGGCGTTCAACACCGCCGTCTCGTTCGTGACGAACACGAACTGGCAGTCGTACTCGCCCGAGCTGACGCTGGGGTACACCGTGCAGCTCGCGGGGCTCGCCGTGCAGAACTTCGTGTCGGCGGCCGTCGGGATCGCCGTCGCCGTGGCGCTCGTGCGCGGGTTCGCCCGCCGCGGCTCGGCGACGATCGGCAACTTCTGGGTCGACCTGGTGCGCGGCATCACGCGCCTGCTGCTGCCGCTGGCCGTCGTGTCCGCCGTCGCCCTCGTGGCCGGCGGCGTCGTGCAGAACTTCGCGGGCTTCACCGACGTCACGACCATCACAGGAGGCACGCAGTCGATCCCGGGCGGCCCGGTCGCCTCGCAGGAGGCCATCAAGCTGCTCGGCACGAACGGCGGCGGCTTCTTCAACGCCAACTCGGCGCATCCCTTCGAGAACCCGACGCCGTGGACGAACGTCCTCGAGATCCTGCTGCTGCTGGCGATCCCGGTCGCGATGCCCCGCGCCTTCGGGCGCATGGTCGGCGACAACCGCCAGGGCTACGCGATCCTCGCGGTCATGGCGACCATCGCCGTCGCCTCGCTCACCGCCGTCACCTGGCTGGAGTCGCTCGGGCTGGGCTCGGCGCCGCAACTCGCCGGGGGCGCGATGGAGGGCAAGGAGCAGCGGTACGGCATCCTCGGTTCCACCCTGTTCGCCGGTGCGACGACGCTCACCAGCACCGGCGCGGTCAACTCGATGCACGACTCGTACACCGCGCTGGGCGGCATGATCCCGATCGTCAACATGATGCTCGGCGAGATCGCGCCGGGCGGCGTCGGCTCGGGTCTGTACGGCATGCTCGTGCTCGCCGTCATCGCGGTCTTCGTGGGCGGACTGCTGATCGGCCGCACTCCGGAGTACCTCGGCAAGAAGGTCGGCCCGACGCAGATCAAGCTCGCAAGCCTCTACATCCTGGTCACGCCCGTGCTCGTGCTGGCGGGCACCGCGCTGAGCTTCGGCATCCCCGCGATCCGCGCCGACGTCGAGGCCACGTCGATCTGGAACCCGGGCGTGCACGGCCTCGGCGAGGTGCTCTACGCGTTCACGTCGGCGTCGAACAACAACGGATCGGCCTTCGCGGGCCTCACGGCGAACACGCCGTGGCTGAACACCGCGCTCGGCGTCGCGATGCTCCTCGGCCGGTTCATCCCGATCGTGCTGGTGCTCGCTCTCGCCGGCTCCCTCGCGGCCCAGACGACGCGCCTCGCGACGACGGGCACGCTCCCCACGCATCGTCCGCAGTTCGTCGGCCTCCTCGCCGTCGTCGCGGTCGTCATCACCGCACTCACCTATTTCCCCGTTCTCACGCTGGGTCCCCTGGCGGAAGGGCTCGTCTGACTCATGTCCCTCACCACTCCCACCCGCCCATCGCTCCCCTCGGCTCCTGAGCCGGGGCACGAGCGCTCCCGCCGCGCGACGACTCGCGCGTTCGGCTGGCAGCAGCTGATGCAGGCGCTCCCGGGTGCCGTGGGCAAGCTCAACCCGGCCGCCCTGTGGCGCAACCCCGTCATGTTCCTGGTGTGGGTCGGAGCCGCACTCACCACCGTGATCGCGATCGCCGAGCCGTTCCTCGGCGGGGCGGGCGACTCCGGCGGCACGCCGGTGCCGTTCGGCTTCACGTGGGGCATCGCGATCTGGCTGTGGCTCACGGTGCTGTTCGCGAACGTGGCCGAATCCGTGGCCGAGGGCCGGGGCAAGGCGCAGGCGGCCACGCTGCGCAAGACTCGCACCTCGACCATGGCGCGTCGCGTCGTGCAGTACGACGAGATTCAGGATGCCGCGGCCATACTCGCCGACACCGGCGAGGTGGCCTCGTCCGACCTCACGCTCGGCGATGTCGTGATCGTGTCGGCGGGCGAGCTCATTCCCGGCGACGGTGACATCATCCATGGCATCGCGACGGTCGACGAGTCGGCCATCACGGGCGAGTCGGCCCCTGTCGTCCGTGAGTCCGGCGGCGACCGCTCGGCCGTCACCGGTGGCACGCGGGTGCTCTCGGACCGCATCGTGGTGCGCATCACCTCGAAGCCCGGCGAGACCTTCGTCGACCGCATGATCGCCCTCGTCGAGGGCGCGAGCCGCCAGAAGACCCCCAACGAGATCGCCCTCGGCATCCTGCTCGCGAGCCTGTCGATCGTGTTCGTCATCGTCGTGTTGACGCTGAACCCGATCGCCTCGTACGCCGCCGCGCCGGTGAGCATCCCGGTGCTCGTGGCCCTGCTGATCTGCCTCATCCCGACGACCATCGGCGCCCTGCTGTCGGCGATCGGCATCGCGGGCATGGACCGCCTCGTGCAGGCCAACGTCCTGGCGATGTCGGGCCGTGCCGTCGAGGCCGCCGGCGACGTGACCACGCTGCTGCTCGACAAGACCGGCACGATCACGTACGGCAACCGGCGCGCGTCCGACTTCGTCGCGATGCCCGGCGTCGGCGAGGTCGAGCTCGCACGTGCCGCCTCACTGTCGTCACTGGCCGACCCCACGCCCGAGGGCGTCTCGGTGGTCGAACTGGCCGTGCTCCGCGGCATCCGGACCGAGACTCCGCCCGACGCGGTCACCGTGCCGTTCACGGCGCAGACCCGCATGAGCGGCGTCGACCTCGCCGACGGCACGCAGGTGCGAAAGGGCGCGGGGTCCGCGGTGCTCGCGTGGCTCGAGGCATCCGGAGTCCCCCTCACCGCCGCGACGCGCACGCAGCTGACGGCCGAGACGGATGCCATCGCCCAATCCGGCGGCACCCCGCTGGTCGTCGCTGTTCTGGAGAGCGATGTTCTGGAGAGCGCTGTTCTGGAGAGCGCTGTTCTGGAGAGCGCTGTTCTGGACGGCGGCGGTCGGACGAGCGCTCCTGTCGAGGGCGCGGCGCGGGGCCGGCTGCTCGGTGTGATCCACCTCAAGGACATCGTCAAGGACGGCCTGCGCGAGCGGTTCGACGAACTGCGCACGATGGGTATCCGCACCGTCATGATCACCGGCGACAACCCGCTCACCGCTGCCGCCATCGCGACGGAGGCGGGCGTCGACGACTATCTCGCCGAGGCGACACCCGAAGACAAGCTCGCGCTCATCAAGCGCGAGCAGGCGGGCGGCAACCTCGTCGCGATGACCGGCGACGGCACGAACGACGCCCCGGCGCTGGCGCAGGCCGACGTCGGCGTCGCCATGAACACGGGCACGTCGGCGGCGAAGGAGGCCGGCAACATGGTCGATCTCGACAGCGACCCGACCAAGCTCATCGACATCGTCCGGATCGGCAAGCAGCTGCTCATCACGCGCGGCGCGCTCACCACGTTCTCGCTCGCGAACGACATCGCGAAGTACTTCGCGATCGTCCCCGCGATGTTCATGGGCGTGTTCCCGGGCCTCGCGGCGCTGAACGTCATGCAGCTCGGCTCTCCCGCATCCGCCGTCATGAGCGCGATCGTCTTCAACGCCATCGTGATCGTGTTCCTCATCCCCCTCGCGCTGCGGGGCGTGAAGTACCGGGCGGCGAGCGCGTCGCAGGTGCTCAGCCGCAATCTGCTCGTCTACGGCCTCGGCGGCGTCATCGCGCCGTTCATCGGCATCAAGCTCATCGACCTCGTCGTGAGCCTCATCCCCGGTTTCTGAAGGATTCGAAGGAGACATCGACATGTCCACCACCGCCCGCGCCACCGTGCGCACCACCGGTGTCGCCGTGCGAGCGATGCTCGTCTTCACGCTGGTCCTCGGCGTCGGCTACACGCTTCTCGTCACGGCGTTCGGCCAGATCGTCCTGCCATGGCAGGCGGACGGCTCACGCGTGACGGATGCGTCCGGCGAGACCGTCGGCTCCGCGCTCATCGGCCAGCCGTTCACGACCGGAGACGGCGACGCCATCGCCGGGTACTTCCAGTCGCGACCCGCGGCCGCGGGTGACGGGTACGACGGCGGCGCGTCGAGCGGCTCGAACCTCGGCCCCGAGAATGCCGACCTCATCACCGCGATCGAGGAGCGGCAGGCTGCCATCGCCGAGCTCGACGGCGTCGACCCGGCCGAGATCCCCGCCGACGCGGTCACCGCCTCGGGTTCTGGTCTGGATCCCCACATCAGCCCGGCGTACGCGATGCTGCAGGCACCACGCGTCGCCGAGGAGCGCGGACTCGACGTCGCCGAGGTGCGCGCACTGGTCGACGCGCACACGCAGCAGCGCGATCTCGGCTTCCTCGGCGAGCCGCGCGTGAACGTGCTCGAGCTGAACCTCGCGCTCGATGCGCGCGACCGATGAGCGAGGCCCCTCTCGCTCGCGACGACGACATAGGGTGACGACATGAAGCGCGGCAAGCTGCGGGTGCTGCTCGGGGCCGCACCGGGAGTGGGCAAGACCTACGAGATGCTCGAAGAGGGCCGCCGCCTGCGCGAGGACGGCCGCGATGTCGTGATCGCCGTCGTCGAGACCCACGGGCGCGCCGCGACCGCAGCGCTGGTCGAGGGCCTCCCCGTCGTGCCGCGAGGCACCGTGACCCACCGTGGAGTGGAGCTGACCGAGATGGATCTCGACGGCGTGCTGCAGCGGCATCCGTCCATCGCTCTCGTGGACGAGCTCGCGCACACCAACGCGCCGGGATCGCGCCACGGCAAGCGCTGGCAGGACGTCGCCGAACTGCTCGACGCCGGCATCGACGTCATCACGACCGTGAACGTGCAGCACATCGAGTCGCTCGGCGGTGTCGTCGAGCAGATCACCGGCGTGCCGCAGCGAGAGACGGTCCCGGATGCCGTGGTCCGCGGCGCCGACCAGATCGAGGTCGTCGACCTCGCCCCTGAATCACTGCGCGACCGGCTCTCGGCGGGCGTGGTGTACCCGGCCGAGCGGGTCGACGCGGCCCTGTCGAACTACTTCCGGCTGGGCAATCTCACCGCGCTGCGCGAGCTCGCCCTGCTGTGGCTGGCGGACGAGGTCGACAGCGCGCTGAAGTCCTACCGCGCCGAACACGGCATCGAGGGCACATGGCAGGCGCGCGAGCGCGTCGTGGTGGCGCTGACCGGCGGACCCGAGGGCGAGACCCTCGTGCGGCGCGGGGCGCGGATCGCCGCGCGGGCGGCGGGGGGCGAACTGCTCGCCGTGCACGTGTCGAGTCAGGACGGACTGCGGGATGCCGCACCCGGCGCGCTGGCAAACCAGAGGGCGCTGGTCGAGTCGCTGGGCGGCACCTATCACCAGGTGGTCGAGGACGACGTGCCGCGCGCGCTGGTGGAGTTCGCCCGGTCGGTCGACGCGACGCAGCTGGTGATCGGCGTGAGCCGTCGCGGCAGACTCGCCGCCGCCCTCACGGGCCCGGGAATCGGCGCGACCGTGATCCGCGAATCCGGTGATATCGACGTGCACATCGTGTCGCACGCCGCGGCGGGAGGGCGCTTCGCGCTGCCCCGGCTGACCGGCGGCGCCCTCAGCGTGAAGCGGCGCGTGCTCGGGTTCGCGCTCGCGCTCGTCGGCGGGCCGCTGCTCACGTGGCTGCTCGTGGCCATCCGCAGCGAAGAGACGATCACGAGCGATGTGCTGGCGTATCAGCTGCTCGTCGTACTGGTCGCGCTCGTGGGCGGCATCTGGCCGGCGGTGTTTGCGGCGGTGATGTCGGGATTCACGCTCAACTTCTTCTTCGTCCAGCCCTTCCACACCGTGACGATCTCGGATCCGCGCAACGCCTGGGCGCTGGCCCTCTACGTCGTGATCGCGGTGCTCGTCAGCTATATCGTCGATCGGGCTGCGCGAGCCGCGCGCGCCGCGACCCGGTCGGCGGCGGAGTCCGAGCTGCTGGCCACCGTCGCGGGCAGCGTGCTGCGGGGCCAAGGCGCCGTGCCGGCGCTGGTGTCGCGCACGCGGGAGGCGTTCGGGATGTCGGGCGTGCGACTCATCGCCACCTCGGGTGAGGTCATCGCCACCGACGGCGAGCCGCTGCGCGACGATCGTCACCTCGTCACGCCGATCGGGGCGCGCGCTCGGCTCGAGCTGCACGGACCCGAGCTCGACACGTCGGAGCGCCGGCTGCTCGACGTCGTCGTGGCGCAGCTGGGCGCCGCCCTCGAGCAGGACGAGCTGCAGGAGGCCGCCCGTGCGGCCGAGATGCTCGCCGAGACCGACCAGGTGCGCAGCGCGCTGCTCTCGGCCGTGAGTCACGACCTGCGCCGGCCGCTCGCCGCCGCGGTCGCCGCGGTCGGCGGACTGCGCGCCGCCGGAGCCCAGCTGTCGAGCGAGGATCGCGGTGAGCTGCTCGCGACCGCGGAGGAGTCGCTCATCACGCTGTCGACACTCGTGACCGACCTGCTGGACGTGAGCCGCATCGAGGCGGGCGTGCTCGCCGTCTCGCTCGTCCCGCTCGACGTCGACGAGATCGTGCTGGCCGCCGTCGACGAGCTGGGGGCGGGTCCGGAGGCGGTCGAGCTCGCCCTGGATCCCGACCTGCCCGCCGTCCGCGCCGACGCGGTGCTGCTGCAGCGCGTGCTCGTCAACGTGCTCGCCAACGCGCTGCGTCACGCGCCGGACGGCTCGCGCGTGCGGATAGCGACGAGCCGCCTGGGCGGGACCGTCCAGGTGCGCGTCGTCGACCGCGGCCCGGGAGTCTCGCCCGAACGCCGCGAGGAGATGTTCGCGCCCTTCCAGCGGCTGGGCGACACCGACAACACCACCGGCCTGGGGCTCGGCCTGGCCCTGTCGAAGGGGTTCACCGAGGGCATGGGCGGTACGCTCGCGCCCGAGGACACTCCCGGCGGAGGCCTCACCATGGTCGTCTCGCTGCCGGTGGCGGATGACACCGCAGCTGATGCTGCCGCCGCCGACCAGGACGGAGCAACCGCGTGAAGGTGCTGATCGCCGACGACGATCCGCAGCTCGTGCGCGCCCTGCGCATCACTCTCACCGCCCACGGCTACGAGGTGGTCGCGGCGCCCGACGGGCCGTCGGCGATCGCGCTCGCGGCGAAGGAGCACCCCGACATCGTGATGGTGGACCTGGGGATGCCGCGCCTCGACGGCGTCGGCGTGATCCAGGCCCTGCGCGGCTGGTCGACGGCGCCGATCATCGTGGTGTCGGGCCGGACAGGGTCCGCCGACAAGGTCGAGGCGCTGGATGCCGGAGCCGACGACTACGTCACCAAGCCGTTCCAGGTGGACGAGCTGCTGGCGCGACTTCGCGCGCTGTCGCGACGGGTGGCCACGGCATCCGAGGATCCCGTCGTGAGTTTCGCCGACGTCACCGTGGATCTCGCCGCCAAGTCGGTCTCGCGCGCCGGCGAGCGCGTGCACCTCACCCCGACCGAGTGGCGCATCCTCGAGTTCCTCGCACGCAACCCCGGCACCCTCGTGACGCGGCAGGCGCTCTTGAAGGAGCTGTGGGGCACCGAGCAGGTCACCGACACCGGATACCTGCGGTTGTACATGTCACAGCTGCGCAAGAAGCTCGAGCCCGACCCCGGGCATCCCGCGCACCTCCTCACCGAGCAGGGCATGGGCTACCGCCTGGTGCTCGGCTGACACACCACTCGTCGCGCCGAGCCGTCTCGTACGGTCGGCCACGCGGCCCGGGTCCGGCCAGTTGCGATGGTTCGGCGACCGAGGGCTGGAGGGATCAGCCGAGACCCTGGCGCTCGCCGGGCTCGGGGGCGTCGTCGCCCGCCACCGGCTTGTTCGACAGGCCCACCGAACCCGCGTGCGGGTCGGTCGAGAGCGCCGCGTGCACGGCGACGGACTCGTCGACGTCCGGGTACTGCGGTCGCAGCTGCACGGCGTGCTGCTCCTTCTGCGCGCGCTTGGCCTTGCGAGCCGAGTACACCAGGTTGAGCGCTTCGACGAAGATCGCGAACGCCATCGGACCGTAGATGAACGCCTTGTCGATGTGGAACCCGAAGCCTTCGGCGACCAGGAAGACGCCGATCAGCAAGAGGAACGACAGCGCCAGCATCTTCACCGTGGGGTGCTTGTTGACGAACATGAAGATGAAGCGGGCGGCGAAGAGCATGATGCCGAACGACAGCACCACGACCGTGATGATCACGACCAGGTTCTCGGTCATGCCGACCGCGGTGATGACGGAGTCGAGCGAGAAGACGATGTCGAGCGCGAGGATCTGCGCGAGCACCGAGCCGAAGGTCACGGCCTTCCGGCCGGCGCCGCCGTGCTCCTCCTCGGCGCCCTCGAGTTTGTGGTGGATCTCGGTCACGGCCTTGTAGACGAGGAACAGACCACCCGCGATGAGGATGAGGTCCTTCCACGAGAACCCGATCCCGAACAGGACGAAGATCTCTTCCTTGAGCGTGATGATCCAGCCGGCGAAGAGCACCAGGATGACGCGGATCACCATCGCGAGCGTCAGGCCGAGGTTGCGGGCCCTCGCCTGCTGCTCCTTGGGCAGCTTCGACGCGAGGATCGAGATGAAGATGACGTTGTCGACGCCGAGGACCACCTCGAGCACGAACAGCGTCACGAAGACGGCGATCAGGTCGGGCGTGAAGGCGAAGGAGAAGTCCACGGGTCAACAATACGGACGAAGATCCGGATGCCGCGGGCCGCGGCATCCGGATCCTGCTCGTTCTGCGGGTCAGACGGCGGCGAGTACGCCCTCGAGGCGGGCGTAGCTGGACTCCATGCCCTCGGTCATGCCGGTCGCGAGCACGATGTCGCGGGTCTCCTTGTCGGGGTACTCGATGAACAGCGTGATGAGCGTCGCGCCGTCCTCCTCCTCGAGATTGAGGTCGTTGAGCGTTCCCGGGTAGTCGGTGCCCGTCATGTGCTCGGTCGTCACCGCGCGACGCGGCGGCTCGATCAGGAGGGCCTCGCCGTCGAACCCGAAGCGCTCGCCCTCGACCCCCTCGCCGGGCTCCCACACGTAGCGGTATTTCGCGCCGACTTCGGATGCGACCTCGCACTCGACGAGGCTCCACCCGTCGGGTCCCAGCATCCACTTCTTGAGCAGCTCGGGCTCGTGGTGCGCGCGCCACACCAGATCGATCGGCCCCTCGATGAGGCGGGTGATGCGCACGTGCGTGTCATCGAGGATCTCGGTCTGCGTGCCTTTGCCCTGGGCATAGGCACGGAGTCCTTCGAGCACGCGGCCGAGCTGATCCATGGCCATCGTGGTGCCCTCGATCATGCCCATCGCGACGACCTGCTCGAGCGCCTCGGCCGACGTGAACCGCGTGACGCTCTCGAGGCGAGACCCCGTGGCGGTCGGCTCGAACACGAGGGTCATTCGCGATGTGGGCAGTTCTTCGTTGACCTTGCCGTCCTCGTCGGCGAACGAATCCAGCACGGTGAACGATCGCGGTCCGTCCAGTTCGAGGAACTCCCAGGTCGCGTGGTACTTCTCGCCCTGCGGGCTGGTCATGTGATAGCGGGCACGGCCACCGACGGTGAGGTCGAACGACGTGAAGGTGGCGGGGTATCCGGGAGGGCCCCAGAACCGCTCGAGCTGCCGCGGGTCGGTGAAGACCTCCCACAGGCGCTCGATCGGGGCGGGGAACTCGGCGGTCAGCGTCATGGTGAGCGCTTCGGCGTCGGTGGTGACTTCGGTGACGGGCATCGTCGTTCTCCTTGTGTCTGTCGTGCGTGCGTTGGTGTGGTTGCTTCAGTCGGCCGGCTCGGAGGGAGCCGGTTCGGGCTTGCGTGGTTCGGCGAGGATCGCGTCGAGCCGGTCGATGCGCGACCGCCACAGCTCCTCGTAGCGAGCCAGCAGCGCACGGGCGCGGGCGATCATGGCCGGATCCGCTCGGACGAGACGCTCGCGGCCCTCGGCGCGCTTGATGATGAGGCCGGCCGCCTCGAGCACGGCGACGTGCTTCTGCACCGCGGCGAACGACATGTCGTAATCACCGGCGAGCGCAGAGACCGAGTGCTCGCCCTCGATCGTGCGCCGGAGGATGTCGCGCCGCGTGGCCGCCGCGAGTGCGTGGAACACGCGGTCGATCTCTTCATCACTGAGCTCCATTTGTACAACCATTTGGTTGTACGTTATGACTGCCCGATCGACATGTCAAGACCGGATTCGTCGGAAGAGCGTTCTCATCGCATATTGACCTTCGCTGCACGGGCCCCTGTTGTCGCTGCACCGAGTGCAGCGAAACGCCTCGCGCAGCCAGACGGTACCTGCGAATGCACGGGCGCCCGACCCGGCGCCTTCAACCGCAATCGCCCCAGGGACCTCTGGAAAGTGGATGGCGGCGATGCCGACGTTGTCGAATCTGGTGGGTATGGCTCAGGCGAGCGAGCCCGAAAAAACCCGCGCTGGCCGAGGAGCCTGCGCTATCGTGAGCCGCGTCGGTTTGACTGCGCGATGGCGATGCGCTCGTTCGACCGCGTCCGACGCAAGGGGGGGTCTGTGATGCATCGAGTCGATGAGGCTGCGCGGCACCACCGCGCAAGACTTCGCACGGGAGTGCTGGGCGCCGTGGCCGCCATCCTGCTGCTGTTCGCCGCCCCGGTTGCCTCCGCCGCCGATGTGACCGATCCGCCCGGCGGCGAGGTGCGAAGCCTGCACGTCTCGACCCCGCAGAACGGCGCGGTGGTCGAGACGGCGACTCCGACCTTCTCGGGAACGGCCACGCCCGGCGACCTCATCGTGGTGAACTACACCCCGGCGCTCGAGTGGGGCGGCACCGCGGGGACGGTGACCGTGGACTCCGAGGGCGACTGGACGATTGCGCAGGCGGACTTCTCCGGCGCAAGCGTGGGGACGACGGTGTTCCGCGTGACGGTGAGCGCCGTCGCGCCGGGCGGAGAGGGTCGACCGGGCGACGTCCAGCTCGACCTGACGTTCGCGACGCCGCCGGTCACGAGCGTCGACCTCGCCGTGCTCTCCCCACAGAACAACGGCGTCGCGGGTCCGCACCTCGAGTTCGCCGGTAACGGATGGCCCGGCAAGACGGTGATCATCGACTACATCGACTCCGCCGGCAACGTGCGACAAGCCGGCACCGGCACCGTCGCCGATTTGGGCAGGTGGGTCGTGATCGCGGCATTCCCCGACGAGCCGGCCACGACGCACCCGATCCAGGTGACCGTTCAGCAAGCCGAGGCCGACGGCACGCGGATCCTCAACACCGTCTCGCTGACGCTGACCTATCAGCCGAGCCCGTCATCAGGCGACCCCGAGGTCACCGAGCCGGGAGCCGCTCCCCCCGCGATCGATGCCGGCACGCAGAACCGGCCGAAGGCGCTCGCAGCGACGGGCGGCGATGATGCCGTCACGCTGCTGCCGGTCGCCGCCGTGATCCTCTTGAGCGGTCTCGGAGCCTTCATGGCCACCCGGCGGGTTCGGGCGGCGCGGCGCTGATCACTCTGATGCGCGCTGTCGTGCAGCGGCGGCGGGGGTGATAGCGGTGGCGCGGTCGTCTGGGTTGCTCAGCACGGGCAGGCGTCCCCCGTGTATCCCGGGCTTCGGCCTTGGGCTGGAGCCGAGCGTCGAAGCGGCGTCAGCGTGAGCCACGAGGGCCTCCTCAGTCTCGAGTGCGTGAAGTAGACGGCTCCACTCTCGACCGGGAGGTCCTCCCCCGACTATCGCGTCACGACTCACGCAACGTCCATGGGCCGAACATCTCGGTGCGCGGATGCCCGTGCAGCAGGGGACGCGCCGCGCCGCCCCGCAACGCTCTTGCGCAACCGCCGGGTTGCATTCATTCATCTGATATGCAACTCTAGAGTTGCTATATCCGAGGAGGAGCAATGACCGAGCTGTACGCGCCCGCACGTACGACCGTGATCCTGGCGATCCTGTTCGCGGGAGCCTTCGTCATGGGTTGTGCCGAGATGCTCGTCGTGGGCATGATCGACCTCATCGCCGTCGACCTCGTCGTCTCGCTGTCGGCGGCCGGCGCCCTGGTGACCGCGAACGCCCTCGGCCTTGCGATCGGCGGCCCCCTGCTCACCTTCGCGCTCACCCGCTTCGACCGGCGCGCGGTGCTGCTCGGCGCGATCGGCGCCTTCATCCTCGGGAATCTGGTGCCGGTGCTCACCGCCGATTACACGCTCTTCGTCATCGCACGGGTCGTGATCGGCGGCGTCCAGGGCCTGTTCATCGCGGCCGCCATGGTCACCGCGACGACCATCGTGCCGCCGCAGCGCGCCGGGCGCGCCATGGCACTGATCATCGGCGGGTTCGCGATGTCGAGCGCGGTCGGGATGCCTCTGGGCACACTGCTCGGCCAGGCGATCGGCTGGCGCGGCTCATTCGCCGGCGTCGTCGCCGTCGGGCTGGTCGTGCTCGTGATCGCCTTCGTGGTGCTGCCCCCGGTTCCGGCATCCGGCGAGCATCGTGCCCTCGGCCAGGCCCGGTACGCGTTCTCGCCGCGCGTTCTCGCCGTGCTCGGCGTGAGCCTGCTCACGTTCGCCGCGATGCTCTCGGCGATCACCTACCTGATCCCGTTCCTCGATCAGGTGACGGGCACGACCGGCGCGGTCGCGACGGCGTACCTGCTGATCTACGGGGTCGCCACCGCGATCGGGTCGTTCGCCGGCGGCCGGTTCGCCGACGCGAACGCGGCGCTCACGCTCATCGTCGGCGCCGTCGGGGTGGGACTCTCGCTCACCGTGCTCGTCATGTTCGGGGCGAACCCGATCGTCGCCGGTGCCGCGGTCTTCGGCGTCGGGCTGTTCGGCATGGGCACGGGCGCCTCCATCCAGCACCGTGTGGTCAGCCTCGCCGGTCCCGGTGCTCCGCTCGCCTCCTCGCTCCCCGCATCGGCGGTCAACGCCGGCATCGCCCTCGGCGCCTTCGCCGGCGGCGTCGCCCTCGACAGTGCCGGGGTGACGGCGGCCGTCGTCACCGGAATCGCGCTCGCGGTGCTGGCCACCGGCGCCGCGTGGGCGACGAGCGCGGTGCGGCCCGCCACGGCGGTCCCGGCAGCCGACCGGGTACAGGTCGCCGACTAGACTGGTCACGTCCGGCATCCCCTGATTTCTGGAGTGCAGCCGCGTGACCACCCCCATCGAGAACACCGCTCCGGCACGCCCGGCCGCCGACACCGTCGACAACGCCGCCGCCACTCCCGAGAAGGAGCAGCCGTTCGCGGCGCTCGGACTCAAGCCCGACGAGTACGAGCGCATCCGCGAGATCCTCGGCCGCCGCCCCACGTCGGGCGAGCTGGCCATGTACTCGGTGATGTGGAGCGAGCACTGCTCCTACAAGTCCTCGAAGATCTATCTGCGCAAGTTCGGCGAGAAAGTCTCGGATGAGATGAAGACCCGCCTCATGGTGGGCATGGGCCAGAACGCGGGCGTGGTCGACATCGGCGAGGGCTGGGCCGTCACCTTCAAGGTCGAGTCGCACAACCACCCCAGCTACATCGAGCCGTTCCAGGGCGCCGCGACCGGCGTCGGCGGCATCGTGCGCGACATCATCTCGATGGGCGCGCGCCCGGTCGCCATCATGGACCAGCTGCGCTTCGGCGCGATCGACAACCCCGACACCGCTCGCGTGGTGCACGGCGTCGTGAGCGGAATCTCGTTCTACGGCAACTGCCTCGGCCTGCCGAACATCGGCGGCGAGACGGTCTTCGACGCGGTGTACCAGGGCAACCCGCTCGTCAACGCCCTCGCGGTCGGCGTGCTGCGCCACGAGGACCTCAAGCTCGCCAACGCATCGGGTGCCGGCAACAAGGTCGTGCTGTTCGGAGCCCGCACCGGCGGAGACGGCATCGGTGGGGCGTCCATCCTCGCCTCCGACACGTTCGCCGACGGCGGCCCGACCAAGCGCCCTGCGGTGCAGGTGGGCGACCCGTTCGCCGAGAAGGTGCTCATCGAGTGCTGTCTCGAGCTCTACAAGGACGAGCTCGTCGAGGCCATCCAGGACCTCGGCGCCGCCGGCATCTCGTGCGCCACGTCGGAGCTCGCCGCCAACGGCGGCTCGGGCATGCGCGTCGACCTCGAGAACGTGCTGCTGCGCGACCCGACGCTCACTCCGGAAGAGATCCTGATGAGCGAGAGCCAGGAGCGCATGATGGCGATCGTGGCTCCCGAGAAGCTCGAGAAGTTCCTCGCCGTGACCGCCAAGTGGGATGTCGAGACCAGCGTGCTCGGCGAGGTCACCGGCGACGGCCGGCTGCAGATCTTCTGGCACGGTGAAGAGATCGTCAACGTCGACCCGTCGACCGTCGCCGTCGACGGCCCGGTCTACGAGCGCCCGGTCGCCTACCCCACCTGGATCGACGCGCTGCGTGAGGACTCGGCATCCGCTCTCCCCCGCGATCTCGACCCCGACACGCTGCGCCGCCAGTTCACGCAGCTGGTCGCGAGCCCCAACCTCGCCGACACGTCGTGGGTGACCAACCAGTACGACTACTACGTGCTCGGCAACACGGCGCTGTCGTTCCCCGACGATGCCGGCATGATCCGCGTCGACGAGCACTCCGGCCTCGGCTTCGCGATCGCGACGGACTGCAACGGGCGCTACTGCCAGCTCGACCCGTACCAGGGCGCAAAGCTCGCCCTCGCCGAGGCCTACCGCAACGTCGCGGTGACCGGCGCGGTGCCGACGGCGGTCACCGACTGCCTCAACTTCGGCTCGCCCGAGAACCCCGAGGTCATGTGGCAGTTCTCGCAGGCCGTGGACGGCCTGTCGGACGGATGCCTCGAGCTGGGCGTTCCCGTCACGGGCGGCAACGTCTCGTTCTACAACCAGACGGGCGACCAGCCGATCTTCCCGACCCCCGTCGTCGGCGTGCTCGGCATCATCGACGACGTCGCTCGCCGCATCCCGTCGGGGTGGCAGGACGCGGGCGAGAACATCTACCTGCTCGGCGTGACCGCGACCGAGCTGTCGGGCTCGCAGTGGGCCGGCACCATCCACGGCCACCTCGGCGGTCGCCCCCCGGCGGTCGACCTGGCCAACGAGAAGAAGCTCGCCGAGCTGCTGCACGCGGCCGGTCAGCAGGCGCTCGTCTCGTCGGCGCACGACCTGTCGTCCGGCGGGCTCGCGCAGGCTCTGGCCGAGTCCGTCATGCGCTTCGGCGTGGGCGCGCGGGTCTGGCTCAACGAGATCATGGAGCGGGACGGGGTGGATGCCGCCACCGCGCTGTTCTCGGAGTCCACGGGCCGCGTCATCGTGAGCGTGCCCCGTGAGGACGACGTGAAGTTCCGCGGCCTGTGCGAAGGGCGCGGCTACCCGGTACTGCGCATCGGCGTGACCGATGCCGCCGCGGACGGCGACGCCCCCGCGCTCGAGGTGCAGGGCCTGTTCACACTGCCCCTCGACGAGCTGCGCGACCTCTCGACCTCGACCCTTCCCGCCGCATTCGGCGCGACGGTGTCGGAGCCCGTCGCCTGATCCGGGGCCCTGCCGGTGTCGGAGCCGGGCTCTAGGATGGGAGCCATGGCGACGGAGGACGACGACTACAGCGGTTTCAACGACACCCGTCAGCGGCGTGTCAAGATCATCGCGTGGGTGACGATCGTCGCGCTCATCCTCGTCGGCGGCGGCGCCACCGTCTTCGCCCTCCTCTTCGGCTGATTCCGGATGCGTCGGCCGGGCTACCCTGTCGGAGCCCGCGCACGGTAGCCTCCGAGCAGGAGGACCTCATGGCCGAGAAGCAGTCCCTGTGGGCGCGAATCAAGAACTTCGTGTCACCGCCGCGTGAGAGCTACGACTCCCGCCAGGCCCGCCCCGGCGATCCGGACGAGGGTCCGGGCAACCCGGTGTACGAAGCGACCGACCGCCGCCGGCACGGCGGCTCGATGGAGATCGGCCACTGACCCCTTCAACCCCCAGCACACTCGCGGCCGCGGCGTCGGCGCGCGCGGCTAGCATGGCAGGGTGGAGCCGATCCTCCTCATCGTGTCGGGCTGGTGGTGGGTCGCCCCGGCAGCCGCGGGCGTCGGAGCGATGTCGTACGCCGCGCTGACGGTCCGGGGGCGACGCGCCCGCCGGATCGAACTCGACGCTGCCCGGCACGAGGAGCGCATCGCGCATCAGGCTCTGCAGTCGGCTCAGGCCGAGCTGCGCGCCGCCAAGGCGGAGGTGCTGGCCGTGAAGGCGGGGCGTGACGCCCGTGCGCTCGCCGACGCCCGACGCCGGCTCGCGGTGAAGAAGCAGACCGAGCGCTCGGCATCGCTGCACCTGCGGGCGGCACGTGACCGCCTGCGAGCCACCGCTCTGCGGTATCGCTCGATGCGGCGCGATTCGCCGCACCCGATCGCGGAGCTCGTCGCCCGCCACGATGCGGTCACGGCGCGATGGCTCGAATACGAGACGGATGCCGGAAAGGCGCTGTCGTTTCCGCAGATGCTCGATCCGCAGCATCCGCCGACCCTCGCCTTCCTGCGTGCACAGCGCGAGGCGCAGACGCTGCGCGCCGCCGCGACGCAGGACAAGGTCACGCCCGAGACCTATCTCGCCTACCGCGATGCCGTCCAGGCCGCCGAAGCGGCGTTCGACGCCGCCGAGGACGACGCCCTCGGCATCGCACGCGAGAGCGTGTCGAGCCTGTCGTGGGACGCGCTGCCCGCTCCGCTCACGACGTGGCTGCCCCGCGCCGCTGATGCGATCGGCGAGGCTGCGCGTGTGGTGGCCGATGTGCGGGATGCCGTCGCGAAGCGGCAGGGCGGCGGCACGTCGAGACCCGACGAGCCGCCCCGCGGCTGAGCCTGGCCGCGGGATCCTCAGCGACCTCCCGGGCGCCGCGCGCGGGGGCGACGGCTAGCATGACAGGGTGGAGCCGATTTTCGACTTCCTTCGGGACTTCTGGTGGCTCGCCTTCCCGCTCTTCGGCGTGCTGGCGTCGGTCGGCGGCGCCTGGGAACGGGGAGCGCGTCGGCGCCACAAGCGGCGCCTCGAGGTGCTGCACGCGAAGGCCGAGCTCAAGGCCGCGCAGGCCGCAGCGCGCGGCAAGCCGGTGGCCGCCGCATCCCTCCCTCCGGTGACGGCGCCCACGGCGACACAGATCTCGGCACCCACCGAGGCCCGCGACACGCAGACGACGCAGCTCGAGCGGCTGTTCGCCACGCATGACTCGGTGACCGCACGCTGGCTCGAGTACGAGCTCGACGTCGCCAAGATGATCGCGTTCCCTGCGATGAGCGATGGCCGCCAGCCGCTGACGGCGGCGTTCCTGCGCGCCAAGCGCATCGCGGACGGACTGCGCCCGGCCTCGTCCAAGGCGCGGCTCACGCGCGAACAGCTCGCCGAGTACCGCAACGCCGTCGCCGACTTCGAGGTCGCGTTCGACGTCGCCGAGCGCGACGCGCGGCGCCTGCGCGATTCGAGCTTCTCCGAGGTCGAGCGCAAGCGCCTCGACACCGCCAAGCAGCTGCTGACGGTGGCGATCGACGAGGCCGCCACTCCCGCCGAGCGCCAGCTCGCCTACCGCCGCGTCCGCGAGGAGCTCGACGGGCTCATCTCGATCTCGGACGAGGCCATCGAGGTGCTCGAGAAGAAGGTCATGCTCGAGATCGCTCCGGCGGCGACGCCGACCGAGACGAGAACGGATGCCGCGACCCGCGCCGCTTCCGAACCCGAATCGGGGTCCGAGCCCGAGCCCGAGCCGATCCCGGGGAACCGGCCGAGCACCACGCCGCCCCCGAAGACAGCGCCCTGGCCGGTGCCGTCGCGAGGCAGCGGCGACACCGCTCCGGGACGCGTCATCCACCCCAAGCCCCGGCACTGAACGAGGACGGTCCGAGGGCTCAGCCGCGGTTCTCGAACTCGGCTGCGGTGGTACCACCGGGAAATCGGGTCTGGAAGTCGAGTACGCCGACCCACGCGGGGCGTAGTGAGATCCGGGCCATCTTGACACCGGGCCTGTCGACGGCGGCGACATTCCGTTCCCCCTGATCGACTCCGGCGTATCGATGGTGCATGGCTCGGTACTCGGGCACGATCCCGTCCATCCCGACCACGGTCGCCGTGCCACGGAGGAGAAGCGCCTTTGGCGGGCTACTGGGTTCGTCGATCGTGACGGCGAGCGCGGGGCGCCTGCGGATGGCCTCGATCTTGCGTGCGCCGGCAAAAGTGGCAAGGACGAGCACCTGGCCGGTCCAGTGGAAGAGCATCGGGAAGACGCGCGGTGTTCCGTCGGCGGCCACGTAGGAGACGCGCGCGAGGTTCGTAGACTGCAACAGGTACTGGGCGATGTCGGTGTCCAGCAGCTCGATGCTTCCCTGGGGGATGGTCATCGAACGCGTTCCCCGAGCGCGCCACGCAGCTTCTCGAGGATCGATGCCCATCCTTCCGCCATGGAGTCGAGACCAGGCTCCTCGGTGAGCACCCGATTGACGACGGTCATTATCGTCATGCCTTCGACCTCCGTCAGCGTTATCGAGAGCGTGGAAGGCATCTCGCTCCCAGGTGCTGCAGTCAGTTCGATACGGTTCGGCCGGTCGAGCACGGTGAAGATACTGTGGCTACGGAACTCGGTTCCGTCTTCGTCGATCATGGTGGCCGTCCACTCCCCGCCGACCTCGGCCACGATGCGCACCGTGTCGCGCGGTGTATGAAGTCCAGCCGGTCCCCACCATCGGGTGACGGTGTCTGGGTTCGTCCACGCATCGAAAACCTGTTCTCGCGGGGCATCGAACACGCGAACCATGGTGAGCGTCGCGCCGTCGATACGGTCAGATTCCGGGGGCAGATCGGTCATGACTCTCCTTGTTCATTGCCGGACGGGTCTTGCAGGTGATCGCGGAGCCGATCGAAGCTCGCGCCGAGGAACACCCGGTACCGGCCGAGGTATTCGGCGGCTTCGGCCAGGGGCTCGGACTGCAGAGAGTTCGTACGCCAGGAGCCGTGGCGCTGCTGCACGATAAGCCCACTCGCTTCGAGCACCCGCAGATGGCGAGAGATGGCGGGAGCAGAGATCTCGAACGGTGCACTGAGTTCAGAGACAGTCGCGTCTGCGCGAGCCAGGTGATCGAGGATGGCGCGTCTTGTCGGGTCAGCCAGCGCTGAGAACGTTCGGCTGAGCGTGTCCTTCTCGAGCATTTAACCACCTTGTGAATTAACGTACTGGTTAACTCTGGCGAATCCTGGCTGGCTTGTCAAGAGCGAGCCGCGTGGGCGAAGCAGCAACACGAGGGGACGGGACCCGGCCGCAGCCGGACCCCGTCCCCGGTGTGCTCTGCGCGTCAGTCGGTGATGACGGTGTCGAAGGCGTCGGGGTACTGCTCGAGCCATGCGTCGACAGCCTCGGCCTCCTTGCCCTCGCCGTACTCGTTCACGACGAGGTCTTCGAGCGCGCCGTACTGCTCGTCGTCCAGCGTGATGCCCGCGATGAGCTCCGCAGCCTCGGGGTACTTCTCGGCGAATCCGCTCGTGCCGAGGAAGTGCAGCGCCTCGGGCTCTCCCATGGCGCCAAGCGGGTCTTCGAGGTCCTTCACGTCGTAGGCGTCGTTGGCCCAGAACGGGCGCCACAGCGTCACGACGATGTCTTCCTGGGCATCGATCGCATTGCTCAGCTCGGTGAGCATGGCGGCCGTCGACGAGGTGACGAGTTCGTAGCCGTCGAGCCCGTACTCGGGCATCATGACGTCCTGCGTCTGTGCGGTCAGGCCGGCGCCCGGCTCGATGCCGATGATCTTTCCGTCGAAGCGATCCGCGTTGCCGGCGAGGTCCTCGATCGAGTCGATGTCGGAGTACGACGGGACGGCGAGCGTGAGCTTGGCGTTGTCGTAGTAGGCGCCGAGGTCCTCGATGTCGTCGCCGTACGTCTCCATGTAGTCCGCGTGCGTCAGCTCGGGCCATGCCGACGGGTAGATGTCGATGTCGCCCTGGGCCAGTCCGGTGTAGAGCGGGCCCGCCTCGGTCAGCGTCTCCATCTCGACGGTGTAGCCGAGCTTCTCGAGCTGATCCTCGAGCAGGTACGCGGTACTCAGGCCGTCCGTCCACGACGGCAGGAAGCCGAGCGTGATCGTGCCCTTGTCGTCGCCTCCGGAGCCTCCGGCGTCGCCTCCCTCGGTGCTGCTGCAGCCGGCCAGGACGAGGGATGCCGCGGCGCCGAGGCCGACGATTGCTGTGATGTGACGGTTCTTCATGGTGCTTCCTTCCGTATGTTCTCTTGCGTTCCGTATGGGTTCGAGTGGCTTCAGGCGGTGGTCACCGGGGCCCGCCGTGGTGACGCTACGGCGCGCTCGGCCTGGGTCATCGCGTCCGGCGTGCCACCGGCATCCGTGCCGCTCCCGCCGGCGCGACGCTCTCTGCGCCGCCGGGAGAGGATGCCCAGCAGCGACGACGGATAGTCGCCGGGCGTTCCGAGTGCCGCCGTGACGCGGTCGAGGTAGACGGCGAGGATGACCACGCTCAGTCCCGCCTCGAAGCCCTTCGCGAGGTCGACGGTCGAGATCGCGCCGACCACCTCTTTGCCGAGGCCGTCCGCGCCGACGATGCCCGCGACGACGGCCATCGACAGCGCGAGCATGATGATCTGATTGACACCCGCCATGATCGTGGGCATCGCCAAGGGCAGCTGGATGCCGCGGAGGATCTGTCGGGGGGTCGCCCCGAAGGCGTAACCGGCCTCCACGGTCTCGGAGTCCACGCCGCGGATGCCCAGCTCGGTGAGCCGCACGCCAGGAGGCAGCGCGAAGATGACGGTCGAGACGAGACCGGGGACGACGCCGATGCTGAAGAACGTGATGGCCGGGATGAGGTACACGAAGGCGGGCATCGTCTGCATGAAGTCGAGCACCGGCTTGAGGATCGCCCGGACCGTGTCGTTGCGGGCCGACCAGATGCCGAGCGGGATCGAGATCCCGACGGCGACGAGCGCCGCCACGAGCACGAGCGCCAGCGTCTGCATGGACGTCACCCACTGGTCCATCCCGACGATGAGCACGAAGCTCACCGCGGTGCCGAGGGCCAGCTGCCACGACCGCACCAGCCAGCCGATCAGCGCAGCCAGGACGATGATGACGGGGATGGGCGTGAGCACGAAGACGTCGGTCAGGCCTTCCACCAGCCAGCGCACGACGAACGCGATGAGATCGAGCACTCCTGACAGGTTGTCTCGGATCCAGTCGACCGCTGTCGCGATCACGTCGCCGATCGGGATGCGGAACCCGTCCATCAGCGCACCTCCTCGGTGTCGGCGGCTGCCGAGGCCGCGGCAGCGGCCGCCTCGGCGAGCACCTCATCGATGACCGTGGTCGGCACCGGCTGGAGCGGCAGCGGGATCTCCTCTGTCGCGTTCGGCCCCGGACCGAGAGCGGCCAGCAGAGTGACGCGCGGGATGACCCCCACCAGGCGCTCGGCGCCGTCGACGACAGCGAGCGGCAGCGGCGACTCGACCGCGGGCACGAAGAGGTTCATGAGGATCTCGTCCTCGCGGACGCTCTGCGGGACGGGCTTGATGACCGACTCGATCGAGGCCATGCCTCCGCGCACGAGCTTGACCGCATCACGGTCGGTGACGATGCCGCGCAGCCGGCGATCCCGGCCCACGACGTAGACGGCCGACATGTACGCGTCGCGCATCTGGCGGAGGGCGCTGCGTGGCCCGGCGGTCTCGCTCACGACGGGCCGCGGCCGCTCCATGACGTTCGCGGCGGTGAGCACGCGCGCGCGATCGACGTCCTGCACGAACTGCTCGACGTAGTCGTTGGCGGGGTCCGTGAGGATGTCCTCGGGTGTGCCGATCTGGACGATGCGGCCGTCGCGCATCACGGCGATCCGGTCGCCGAGGAGCATGGCCTCGTTGAGGTCGTGCGTGATGAAGACGATCGTCTTGCGCAGCTTCTGCTGCAGCTCGAGCAGCTGTTCCTGCATCTCGCGGCGGATGAGCGGATCCAGGGCGCTGAACGCCTCGTCCATGAGCAGGATGTCGGTGTCGGCGGCGAGCGCACGCGCGATGCCCACCCGCTGCTGCATGCCGCCCGAGAGGGCGGAGGGCAGCTTGTCGCCCCAGCCCTCGAGCCCGACCAGTGCCAGGATCTCTTCGGCCTTCGCGAGCCGCTCGTCCCTGCCGACACCGCGGAGCTCGAGCGGGTAGGCGACGTTGGCCGCGACCGTGCGGTGCGGCAGCAGCGCGAAGTGCTGGAAGACCATCGAGAGGCGATCGCGCCGCAGTTGACGCAGCCGGTGGGCCGGGACACCCGTGATCGGGTCGCCGAGCACGCGGATGCTGCCGGCGGTCGCCTCGTGCAGCCCGTTGAGCATGCGGATGATCGTGGACTTGCCCGACCCCGACAGACCCATGATCACGAAGATCTCGCCTTGCTGAACGGTGAAGCTGGCGTCGATGACCGCGGCGGTGCCGGCGACATCGGCGCGTGGGGTGCCGGCGCGGAGGCGCTCGACGGCGGCCTTGGGGTTTCGCCCGAAGACCTTGAACAGGTTCTTCGCCTCGATGGCAGGGGAGACGATGGCAGGTGGTGTGGACACAGTGCGCCTCGGCAGCCCGGTGCAGGGGGCTGCATCGGTCACGCCCGGGTGGCGGTCACACTCATGCGCTCTCTCCGAGAGCGACGGCGGCTGCGGATGTCGGATCCGCGCAAGGACCGCCGACCATACGCTCGCCGCGAGGCATCCCCAGGATGCCGTGCGGGACCGCGGACTGGTCGGGAAGGCCCGCAAAGGGCCTCATCCAACGTTTCATCCGAATGGATGCATCGCAAATTTGACCCGTGAGCGGCCCGTCGCTATCGCGCGCGCGGGCCGGGCATGCCGCCGCCTGTCGATCTCCGATGTGTGTTGACGCGGCATCCGCTTCTGTGGTTAATTACTCAAGTAACTAACCAACCAACGGGACGTGATGTGATCGAAGAAGGCCGGGCGCTGTTCCTCCAGATCGCCGAGAGCGTGGAGGACGCGATCATCGACGGTTCACTCGCCGAAGAGGCGCAGGCGCCGTCGACCAACGAGCTCGCCGGCTTCTATCGCATCAACCCCGCCACCGCAGCGAAGGGAATCGCGATGCTCACCGACAAGGGCGTGCTGTACAAGCGTCGCGGCATCGGCATGTTCGTCGCGCCCGGGGCGCGCGAGCTGCTGCTCGCCGAGCGCCGCTCCGCGTTCGCCGACCGCTTCGTGGAGCCGCTCCTGGTCGAGGCGCGCAAGCTCGGCCTCGGACCCGAAGACCTCACCCTGCTCATCCACGATCGCGCCTCGGCGCGCGCCGACTGAACGGAAGAATCCATGACCCACGTGATCGAGGTGAAGAACCTCACCAAGCGTTATCGCGACACCGTCGCGGTCGACGACGTGAGCTTCGCGATCGAGAAGGACACGATCTACGGCCTGCTGGGGCGCAACGGCGCCGGCAAGACCACGGTGATGTCCATCCTGACCGCCCAGAACTTCGCGACGAGCGGCGACGTGCGCGTGTTCGGCATGCACCCCTACGAGAACGCCAAGGTGCTCTCGCGCATGTGCTTCGTGCGCGAGAGCCAGAAGTACCCGGACGACGCCCTCGCCAAGCACGCCTTCGCCACCGCGCGTCTGTTCTTCCCGAACTGGGACGACGACCTCGCGCATCGGCTCGTCGAGGACTTCCAGCTGCCGATGAAGACGCGCATCAAGAAGATGTCGCGCGGTCAGATCTCGGCGGTCGGCGTCATCATCGGGCTCGCCGCCCGCGCCGAGATCACCTTCTTCGACGAGCCATACCTGGGCCTGGACGCCGTCGCGCGGCAGATCTTCTACGACCGCCTGCTCGAGGACTACACCGAGCACCCGCGCACCGTGATCCTGTCGAGCCATCTGATCGACGAGGTGTCGAACCTCATCGAACGGGTGCTGGTGATCGATCGCGGGCGGATCCTGATGGACGAGGCGACGGATGCTGTCCGCGACCGCGCCGCGAACATCGTGGGAGACGCGTCCGCGGTCGAGGCCTTCGTCGTGGGCCGCACGGTCATCCATCGCGAGACGCTCGGCAACGTGGCATCCGTCACCGTTCTCGGCGCCCTCTCGCTGGCCGACCGTGAGCGTCTCGCCGCGACCGGCCTGGACGTGGCTCCAGTCTCCCTTCAGCAGCTCATCGTGCGCACGACCACTGCGAACGCGAACAATGCCGGCCGGGCGGCATCCGCCCTCGATGAAGGAGCCCTGCGATGAACCGCACCGTCAACGTCGTGCGCATGCAGCTGGTCAACAAGCAGACGTTCGTGTGGGTGCCGTTGATCGTGCTCGGCGCATCGTTCGCGATGTCGCTCGCCATCTACGCCATCCTCTTCACTTCGGGCGTCCCCGGGCCGTTCTATGGCGGCGGCTCGCAGGCACCGCTGTGGGTGCTGCTGTTCGTCGGGATCTCGTCGCTGACCCTCACGTTCCCGTTCTCACAGGCGATGAGCGTGACCCGACGCGAGTTCTTCCTCGGCACCATGCTGGCGGCGGCGATGTGCGCCGTGCTGCTCGCCGCGGTGTTCGCCATCGGAGCCCTCGTCGAAGAGGCGACGGACGGCTGGGGCATCAACGGCTACTTCTTCGCTCTCGACTGGGTCGTGTCGGCAGGACCCTTCGTCGCCGCCCTCTTCTACTTCGTGATGGCGATGCTGATCTTCATGTTCGGGTTCTGGTCGGCGACCGTGTACAAGCGGTTCGGCGCTCTGGTGCTGACCTCCATCTGGGTCGGCGTCGCCCTGCTGCTCGTGGCGGCCATCTGGGCGATCACCTTCTTCGCGATGTGGGGCGACGTGTGGACCGCTCTCGTGAACGCGGGGCCGCTCGGCTTCGCGCTCTGGGGCCTCGTCCTCACCCTGCTTCTCGGGGGGATCTCGTACCTGACGCTGCGCCGCGCCGTGCCCTGAACATTACTGGGCTTCCCGCGCCAGGCTTCGGCGCGGGAAGCGGATGCCCCGACCCACGCCGTGCGCGTGGTCGGGGCATCCGCGTCTGCGGCTCCGGAAGGGCGGGGCTGCTCACCGCAGCGGCACCGAGACGTCGGAGCCGCCCTCGTGGGTGAGCCGGCCTCCCATCTGCACCAGCGTCGGAGACTCCACGAATCCGCCGGCGAAGAGCGCCTGGCCCTGAGCGAACGCCGGGGAGCGTTCCAGCAGCGAGCTCGGTGCGAAGCCGAACACGTCGGCGAGCTCGGCAAGATCGCGCGGTGAGCTCATGCGCATGAGCGCGAGATTGTCGCACTGCGACAGCGCGTTGGGGTGCAGCTTCGACGGGCGCTGCGTCGACAGGAGCAGCCACAGTCCATACTTGCGGCCCTCCGCGGCGATCTGGACGATCCGCTCGGTGAGCAGCGCCTCCATGGGTGTCGCCGGGTCGGGGCGGCACAGGTTGTGCGCCTCGTCGATCACGATGAGGCGCCCCACGCGCTCCTCGCGGCGCTCCCAGAGATGGTCGAGGACGGCGAGGGCGGCTGCGCGCGACTCCGCCTGCGTCGGGAATCCGCCGAGATCGACGACGGTCGCGTCGGCCCGGTCGTCGATGTCGTCGGTGACGCTGCGCTGACCCCAGGCCCATAGGTCCCAGTCGGCGACACCGAGGTTCTCGAGCCGCAGCGCGAGCCGATGCCGGACGGCCACGTCGCCGGAGCGCAGGAACTCGATCAGGCGTCCCTGCCTGATCGAGAGGACCTCTGCCTCGACCTGGAGCAGGCCGTTGTACTCCTCGGCGTCGTGCACCGGGTCGAGGTTGAGGATCGCGGCGCGCGAGCGCAACGGCAGATCGAGGAATCGCGCGTGCAGCGGGTCGACTCCGCCGACGCCGCCGGGACGGCGCACCCGGATGTCACGGCTCGCCAGCTCGGCGGCCGCCTCGGGGGCTGCGTCGTCGCGGACCTCGCCGAGGCGCACGAAGTCGGAGTTCGGATCGAGCACGACCAGCGGCATCCGGGTCTGCAGCAGCACCTGCTCGAGCAGGACGCCGAGCGCGTAGGTCTTGCCGGACCCGCTCTGCCCGCACCAGAAGGTGTGGCGATTGAGCTTGGGCGCGAGGACGTGGGCAGGGAGCCGATCCTCGGATTCGAGCAGGGAGCCGATGCGCAGTTCGCGGGTCATGCGAACAGCGTAGGGCGCAGTAGCTCCGTCTCGTGCCGGCGCTGTCTCAGCGGCGGTCTGCCGCCTCGGTGTGGTGGCGGATCACCTCGGCGACGACGAAGTTGAACCACTTCTCGGCGAAGGCGGGGTCGAGGTCCGCCTGTTCCGCGAGGCGGCGCAGCCGGGCGACCTGCTGCTCCTCACGGGCCGGGTCCGACGGCGGCATTCCGTGCTCGGCCTTGAGGACGCCCACCTGCTTCGTGGCCTTGAACCGCTCGGCCAGCATGTACATCAGCGCGGCGTCGATGTTGTCGATGCTGCTGCGCAGCCGCGCCAGCGTGGTCATCGGATCTTCGGCCATGGCGGTCCTCCTCGTCGCCCCCGACGATACCCGAGCCCGGTTCCCGCGCCTGACCCCGGCCGGTCATACGATCCGCGTGATCTTCGGATTCACCGATGTGCCCGCGGCGCCCCCGCCCCTAGAGTGTGACCATGACCGACGCCTCGCCCCTCGCCGGCGCCACGGGTGCCGTCGGCGCCTCTGCCGCCGATCCCGCGCCCGCCACCGCGAAGGCGCCCACGGATGCCTCTTCTCCCAATTCGCTCGACGCCGCAGCCCTCGAGGCGCAGCCGGTGTTCACCGGTGAGGCTCCGGCCGGCAAGACGTTCTGGGCCAACCTGAACAGTCCGTTCGGGGTGGGCCTGTTCCTCACCCTCGGCGGCCTGGTGGCCATCGCTCTCGGACTGGCCTTCTGGAACCTCTCGACGATCATCATCTACATCGTCTTCGCCCTGTTCGCCGCTCTGGGCCTCGACCCTGTCGTGCGCTGGTTCGGCGGTCATCACGTCGCGCGGCCGTGGGCGATCGTGATCGTCTACACGGCCTTCGCACTCGTGTTCACCGGCATCCTGCTGCTCGTCGTGCCGGCGCTGGTCGGCCAGATCTCGCAGTTCTTCGGCGACATCCCCGAGCTCGTCGACGAGTTCCAGGCGTCGGAGTTCTACGGCTGGCTGAACACCACGTTCGGCACCGAGGTCGGCACGATCCTGGGTCAGGTCGAGGCGTTCCTGACCAACCCGGCGAACATCGCGGCGATCGGCGGCGGCGTTCTCAACTTCGCCGTCAACGTCGGCACGACGATCTCGGGCCTGATCATCGTGCTCGTGCTGAGCCTGTACTTCCTCGCCGGCCTGCCGGCGATGAAGGTCGCATTCAACAGGTTCGCCCCGGCTCGCAGCCGCGCCAAGGCCGCCGCCATGACCGAGCAGATCACGGACTCGATCGGCGCCTATCTCATGGGAATGGTGGTGCTGGCGTTCTGCAACTCGGTCGTGGCCTTCCTGCTGCACCTGTTCCTCGGGCTGCCGTTCCCGGCACTGATGGGCGTCCTCGCCTTCCTCATCACCCTGATCCCGCTCATCGGCTCGGTGCTGTACTGGATGACGGCAACCGTCCTCGCGCTGTTCACCGGATGGCTCCCCGCCCTGATCTTCGCGGTGATCTACCTCATCTACATGCAGCTCGAGGCATACGTCCTGACGCCCAAGGTCATGAACCGGGCCATCGCGGTGCCGGGCGCCCTCGTGGTGATCGGCGCGATGGTCGGCGGCACGCTGCTCGGGCTGCTGGGTGCCCTCGTGGCGATCCCGGTGACGGCGTCGATCCTGCTCATCATCAAGCAGGTCTTCATCCCGCGACAGGACGCGAAGATCTGACTCGCTTCAGCGGGCGGGGAGCAGGCAGGTGGGCGATGGCGCCGCAGCGCGGTGACGAACCCGGCCTGGTACGCCGGAACGCACGTCGAGCGTGAGCGAGACGACCTCGTCCGAGCGCTGACCGGCCACCAGGAGGATGTCGCGCACCAGCAGGTGGTGGCGAGGCCAGTCCACGCCGGCGTCGACGAGTGCCACCGGGCTCAGCGCCTCGCCGGCACCGCGGACGCGCAAGGTCGCGATCGTGTTGCTTCCGCGGACGCCGGCGTACACGAACTCGCCGTCGCGTGAGGGCGCGAGCTCGGCCGCCGCGTCACCGGGGAGCGTGCCGCCGAGAGGCGTGCCGCCCACGACGCGCCACGTGCCGTCAATGGCCGGCGCGAGCACGAACACCTCGCACGAGAGCTCGGTGACGACGTACAGGTGTCCGCTCGGGTGCCACACCATGTGCCTCGGACCGCTGCCCTTCGGCAGCACGACCTGCTGCACCGCGCGCAGGCCGTCGGCGGTCGAGCGCCACAGCCGCACCAGGTCGAACCCGAGGTCTGTGGTCGCGATGAGGCCGCCGGGCAGGAACACGGCCTGGTGCGCACGGGAGGGGCGAGCCGCCTCATCCGCGTCTTCGTCTCTAGCGGCTGGTGGTTCCGGCGCGGGCTCGTCATACGAGGGGACGAACCGTGCGAACTCCTCGCCCGCGGCTTCGCGCAGTGCCCGTGCCGCTGCCGCGAGATCGATCCCGCCGGATGCCGCGAGCCCGGGCACTCCCGCCACGCCGAAGGACTCCGCCGTCGACGGGTCGGCGTATGGGTCCGCCGCATCCGGCGCGATCACGGGGGTGGAGGGCCGGCCCGCGGCATCCAGCGCCATGCGGACCACGCGCCCATCTCCCCAGCTGCTCGCGACGAGGAACCGGGCGTCGGGCGAGACGGCGATGTGGCACGTCGCCTCGCCGGCCGGCACCGGAGGGCCGAGCGGAGCGAACCGGTTCTCACCCGCACGGCGGAACGCCTGCACGGCACCGGTCTTCTCGAGGGCGGCGTAGACGACGTCCAGGCTCGGGTGCGCCGCCAGCCACGACGGGGAGTCGGCGGTCGCGGCCTCACCGGTGAAGGCCAGGGCACCGCCGGCCGAAACCTCGTCAGCAGCGCCGGCATGCAGCATCCCGATGCCGCTCGCGTGGCCGTCCATGTCGGCGGTGTACCCGCCCAGCCAGAATCTCATGAGCCTCCGTCGTGATCGAGACGTCTCGTCTCGCTTCGCTCGCTCAACGACCGGGGGACGTCAGTCGACGAGGTCGTGGCGCACGATGACCGCGTCGCGGGCCGCGCCCACGCCGATCACCGAGATGCGGGTGCCGCTCATCTTCTCGAGCGCGAGCACGTAGTCCTGCGCCTCGACAGGAAGGTCTTCGAAGGTGCGCGCCCCGGTGATGTCCTGCTTCCAGCCGGGGAGGTACTCGAGGATCGGCTTGGCGTGGTGGAAGTCGGACTGGTTCACCGGCACCTCATCGAACCGCTCGCCGTCGACGTCGTACGCGACGCACACCGGGATGCGGTCCAGGCCGGTGAGGATGTCGAGCTTGGTCAGCACCAGGTCCGTGATGCCGTTGATGCGGGTGGCGTATCGCGTGATCGGCGCGTCGTACCAGCCCACGCGACGCGGACGGCCGGTCGTGGTGCCGAACTCGAAGCCGCGCGAGCGCAGCCATTCGCCCTGCTCGTCGAACAGCTCCGTCGGGAACGGACCGGATCCGACGCGTGTCGTGTAGGCCTTGACGATGCCCACGATGCGGTCGAGCCGGTTCGGTCCGACGCCCGAGCCCGTGGAGGCGCCACCGGCCGTCGCCGACGAGGACGTCACGAAGGGATAGGTGCCGTGATCGACGTCGAGCATCGTGGCCTGGCCGCCCTCGAACACGACGACCTCGCCGCGGTCGAGTGCCTCGTCGAGGAGGAGCGCGGTGTCGGCGACCATCGGTCGCAGCCGCTCGGCGTACGACAGCAGGTCGTCGACGATCTCGTCGACCGCGATCGCGCGCCGGTTGAAGACCTTCACCAGGAGGTGGTTCTTCTGGTCGAGGGCTCCCTCGACCTTCTGGCGCAGGATGTTCTCGTCGAAGAGGTCCTGCACGCGGATGCCGACGCGGTTGATCTTGTCGGCATACGCGGGGCCGATCCCGCGCCCGGTGGTGCCGATCTGGCGCTTGCCGAGGAATCGCTCGGTGACCTTGTCGAGCGTGCGGTGATACTGCGTGATGATGTGCGCGTTCGCGCTCACCTTGAGGCGCGAGGTGTCGACGCCACGCGCGTGCAGTGCCTCGAGCTCGGCGAACAGCACCTCGAGGTCGACGACGACGCCGTTGCCGATGACGGCGTTGACGCCGTCCGACAGGATGCCGGAGGGCAGCAGGTGCAGCGCGTACTTCTCGTCGCCGATCACGACCGTGTGACCGGCGTTGTTGCCGCCGTTGAACTTGACGACCCAGTCGGTGCGCTCACCGAGCAGGTCGGTGGCCTTGCCCTTGCCCTCGTCTCCCCATTGGACTCCGACGATCACGATGCCTGGCATGGGCTACTCCCCCGTTTATGGACGGTTACACCCCATCCTATCGATGAGCGACCACCCGGCCCGATATCGTGACCGCATGAACACCACCACAGGGGTCAGGGTCTGGTCCGTCGCGCGCGCCGTGATGGCGCTGATCATGCTCGCTGCGATCGTCGCTCAACTCGCGGCGTCAATGGCACGTGCGACCGAGCTCGATCGCGACGTCGCGACGACATTCGTCAACTTCTTCAGCTTCTTCACGATCCTGTCGAACCTGCTGGCGGCGATCGTGCTGCTGTGGGCTGCGATCTGGTACTGGACCAGGGGACGCGGAGCGGATGCTGAGCCGGCGGGTCTTGCGGTGGCCCTCGCGAGCGTCAGCACCTACATGATCATCACCGGGATCGTCTACAACCTCCTGCTGCGCAACGTGGTGCTGCCTCAGGGCAGCGAGCCCATCCCGTGGTCGAACGAAGTGCTGCACCTCGTCGCGCCACTGTTCCTGCTCGCCGACGTCTTGGTCGCTCCGCTGCGCCGGCGGCTTTCGTGGCGTGCGTTGTGGGCGGTGGTGGCGTTTCCGATCCTCTGGGTGATCTACACGATGATTCGCGGCCCCCTCACCACCAACCCGGTGAGCGGCGATCCGTTCTGGTACCCGTACCCCTTCCTCAACCCCAACAACCCTGGGGGGTGGATGTCGGTCATCATGTACATGATCGGCATCGCGGTCGCCATCATCGGCGTCGGTGCGCTCGTGGTGTGGTGGGGCCGTCGCACCAAGGCACCCCAGGAATCCACCGCCGCACCCGTCGACGACCCGACGGTCTCGTCTGAGGTCTGACCGACGAGCCGGAGCCCGCGAGGACGGGGTCCGCATCGCGTGACCCCGCCTCAGCGTCCGCTCAGTTCAGCCGGCGACGGCGCATCGCCCCGATGACGAGCACCACGCCGCCCGCGATCACCAGGAACCCGAGCGCGAGGGCGATCACCGTCGCCCTCGCCTCGAGACCCGTCGGCGGAAGCGGTGCGATGAACGTGTTGGTGAAGACGATCGCCACCTGACCGGACGCCAGTGTCACCGTGCCGGTGGTACCGGGCTGCTCCTCGCCGTCGATCGTCATCGTCGTGCGGTCGGCATCGCCGGTGTTCGTCTCGGTGACGGTGCACTCGCTGCCGGCCGGCAGGTTCTCGATGTCGGCCGTGAGCCCGCCGGGTCCGCCGATGTCGTACGAGGCATCGTGGACGATCAGGCCCGGAGCCGGATGCGACGCATCGATGAGCACGCACGTCACATCCACCGGGAACGTGCGTGTCACCGTGGACGCCGCCGTGCCGTCGACGACCTTGGCGATGCCGAGATCGCTGACGCCGAACGTGTTCGTGATCGCGACCGACGTCTGGTCTGCAGCATCCGTGTTCGGAAGGGGCGCGAGCGGCGTCGTGGTCGCCGTCTGCGGATCGGCGGTGTCGCCGCCCTCGGTGACCACGATGGTCGTCGACTGGGCGCCGGCGTCGTCGGTCTCGGTGACGGTGCACTCGGCGTCCTCGGGCAGCTCCGTCCAGGTCACCGTCTCGCCGTCCGCGATCGTCTGCGTCATCGCTTCGGCCGCGCTCACCTGCTGCTGGTTCCACAGGCACGAGAGCTCGACTTCGAACGGACCGTACGCGATCGGCTCGCCGTTCTGGTCGACCGCTCCGCTGTCGTCGACGGCCTTGCTGACCGAGACCTGCGCGAAGTTGAACGTGTTGCGCACCTCGAGGCTCGGCTGCGGCTGGTCCTCGACGCTCAGGATGGTCGGATCCGTCACGACGGTGAAGGTGTATCCCTCGCCGTCGCCGGCGACCACGTTGCCCTGCGCGTCGAGGATCTCGGTCGAGTTCGCCCCGCCGTCGTCGACCTCGGTGAGGAGGCACTGCGAGCCGGTGGGCAGGTTCTCCCACAGGGCGGTCGGCACGTCGGCGCTGACGACGCGGATCCGGCCGTCCGGGATGTCGACGACCTCGCCGTCGCGCACGCACCGCAGGCTCAGCTCGAACGCGGAGCCGCCGAACTTGTCGGCGCCATCACCCGCGAAGGTCTTCGTCACCTCGAGCGAACCGGTGAGATACCAGTTCGTCGCGGTCACGGTGACCAGACCGCCCCCAGGCGGCACGATTCCGGTGCCGATCGAGGTGTTCTCGCCGTCGTTCGGCTCGATCACGACGGCGTCGGCCCCGTTGAGGTCGTTCTCGACGACCGTGCACTCCGAGCCTGCGACCACGTCGTGGACAGGTGTGCTCCAGCCGTTCTCGGCGTTCAGCTCGACCTGCTGGTCGATGAGCGTCTCGCCCGCGAACGTGCACGTGACGGTGAACGTGAACGTCTGGTCGAGTCCGAACTGGTCGGCGCCCGCGCCCTCGAACTCCTTGACGAGCACGAGCGCCGTCGCGTCGTACAGGTTCGTGTAGGTCACGGTGTTGACCTCGGCCGTGCCGTCAGGCTGCAGCTCGGGGATCACGACCGTGCGCGTCTCCTGATCGATGATCGGCGCGAGGTCTCCCCCGACACCCGGCACGTCGGCCTCGGTGACGGTGGCGTCGGCCTCGCGTTCGTCGGTCTCGGTCACCGTGCACTCGGAGCGCGCCGGGATCTCGGTGATCGTCTCGGTCTCGTCCTGGTTCAAAGTGAACGTCTCGTCCACCACCGTCTCGCCCTGGAAGGTGCAGACGACGTGGAACTCGAAGCCGGTCGGCACCTCGGGGGCGGCCGACTCGACGAGTTTGCCCACCTCGAGCGACGCCCACTCGTACGTGTTCTCGACCTGGAAGCCGAACGTCTGGTCTGCCGCGGTCACGGTGATCGACTCCGGCGTCACGGTCGTGCCGGTCTGACCGAAGTCGTCCTCGGCCACCGTGCAGATCGAGCCGACGGGCACATCCGGGATCACCACCGGGTCCTCGCCGGGGACGATCGTGACTGCGCCGTCGTCGGCGAGGGGCACGTCGGCCCCCTGCCAGGTGCACGACACCGTTGCGGTGAACGAGTCCGGGACGGGGAACCCGTCGGGAGCGTCCACGGTCTTGGCGACCGAGACGGCACCGTTCTCGAACTCGTTCGTCACGGTGACCACGACCGGGGTGGCGCCCTCGCCGATGATCACCGGCGTCGGGTCGATCGTGGGCGTGCCGGTGGCGAAACCTGCGTCCGTCTCGGTGAGGGTGCACTCGGCGCCCGTCGGCAGCCCTTCGTAGAGCGCCGTACCGGCGCCGGTGATGGTGCGCGTCGCGCCACCGGGGACAGCCACGTCGACAGTCTCGCCGTTGACGACCCGGGTGCACGCGAGGCTCACCTCGTACTCGTATGTCGTCGCCGGGTCGAGCGCGTCGGCCGGTGCACCGTCGAGCTGCTTCTGCACCTCGAGCGAGCCGATCGTGAACGTGTTGGTGATCGCGGCCTCCACCGGCACCTGTGGGTCGTTGCCCACGGTGACCGTGACGCTCGGGGTCGACGAGTTCGCGCCGCCGTCCGCGGTCTCGGTGACGGTGCACTCGGCGCCGGTGGGCAGGTCCTCGACCAGCCACGTGGTGTTCGTCGCGTTGAGCGTGGCCGAGTCCTCGAAGACGGGGTTCGGCGTCACGCCGTCGAGCGTGCACGACATCTCGACGGTGAAGTCGGCTGTTCCCCACCCACCGGGGTCGACGATCACCTTGGTGACTTCGACCGGTCCGGTCGTGAACGCGTTCTCGAATCCGACGAGCGTGAGCGCGGTCGTCGAGCCCTCGGCGTACGGGAGGATCGTGAAGGATGCCTCGGTCGACGTCGCCGGATCGCCCGCGACGCCGTCTTCCGTCACCAGGACCGTGGTGACGGGCGCGCCGCCGGCATCCGTCTCGGTCACGGTGCACTCGGCGCCCGCCGGGATGTCGGAGAACGTCTTGGACTCGCCGTCGGCGAGCGTGAACTCGAGATCGACCTCGGGGATGGTCTCCTGGTCGAGGTAGGTGCAGCTCGCCTCGAAGGAGTACGTGCGGTCGTACACGATCGGGATGTCGTCCTGGTTGACGGCGCCGCCGTTGTCTACGCTCTTCTCGACGGTGAAACCGCCCGCCGCGTACTGGTTTGTGACCTGGATCGATGACTGCTCCGGGTCGCCGCTATAGGGGTCCCAGACGGACGGTTCCTCGCTCCAGTCACGGTCGGCGATCACACCGTCCTCGGGATCGACGGTCACTGTCACGCCCGGGATAACCGGGTCCTCGACGACGGTGCACGTCGAGAACAGCGGCAGGTTCACCGGACCACCGGTCGTGCTGTTGTAGGCGAGCACCGTGCCGTCGGCGGCCACCGACGGACGACTGGCGTCACTGCCGTCCTCGTGCAGAAGGGTGACAGCCTCCCCGCCGGAGGTGCACGTCACGAGCAGCGGGTAGCTCTCGGGCAGGTCGACGTCGGTGGCGAAGTCGGGCGCCTCGACATCCTTCGCCAGCAGCAGTTGACCGGTCGCGGCGGCAACGCCCACCTTCTGCGGCTCGACGACGAGCGACGGCCGCTCGGGCTGCGTCACCGTCGCGTTCGAGCGGGATGCCGTCGCGAAGGAGTTGTACGCCACCGGGAGACCGTCGGGGACGGCCGAGTTGGCCGGCAGCACGAACGGCGTCTGCGTCTCGTATGTCAGGCGCAGCGTCTCGCCGGGGCGCAAGCCCGGAGGGGGCGACAGCACATCGGGGTTCTCGTACTCGAGCACCATCATCATGCTGCGCGCCGCCTGGAGCGTCGCGGGAGACGCCAGCTCCCAGTCGAAGTTGCACGTGGGATCTGCCGAAGCGTTCTCGGTCCACACCTTGATGGCATTCGTGTTGCATGCCTGGGTGAGCTGCACCGGCGAGAGGTAGACGCTGTAGCTCGCGTATTCGCTGTCGACGAGCTCGGGCAGGTTGGCCGAGAACGTGCCGGAAAGCGTCACGGGGAACTCGGATTCGCGATCGGCCGGGACGATGACGCCCTGGTCGCCGACCTCGGGCAGCGTGTCGACGGCGGCGACCACTCGGGCACTGGTGTTGCCGGCGTTGGTGAAGTCGATGCGCCAGGTCTCCTCGCCACCGGGGCGGGTCACCGGAGCGCACGGGTACGAGTAGAACCCGTCATCGGTCACGCCCGGGACGCTCGGGTCGCACGCGGCTGCGTCGCCCTCGACGTTCAGCACGCCGAGGTCGTCGTCTCCGGGGACCGCGGGGTCACCCGCGTTGTTGCCCTGCACGTACTTCTTCGCGGCGATCGTCGCACTGGCCAGCGGCGTGATCTCGGTGTCGGCCGAGCACGCCGCCACGCCGGGCGGGGTGTTCTCCACCGGCTTCGGGGTCAGGTCGACGCCGTTCACGACGGTGGTCCCCTCGCACGTCTCGAACAGGCGATCCGAGGTCACCGTGACCTCGTTGCTCACCGTCGTGTCCGGGGTCACGTCATCACGGAACATCAGCGGCGCGTTCACCGTGAGCGTCCAGCCCGCGTTGAACACGAAGTCGGCGGGACCGTCGATCGAGAGCTCGCCGGTGTCTTCGTTGAGGGATGCCGTGAACCCGGGGTCGGCCGGCGCACCCGGCCCGGACAGCGCGAAGGTGTATGCCGTCGGATCGGGTTCCACGAGCAGCGAGCCCTCGGCATCCGTCTCCACCTGGTCCACGACGTGGAAGCCCGTCATGTCCCACTGCCCGCTGTTCTGGACCACGATGATGTACGGGATCGTGCCGCTCGGGCTGATCAGCGTCGACGACCCGCGGGTCTTGGTGATCCTCACCGCGTTCGGGCGGTGCAGTACGACCGCAGAGTCGGCGGCCTGGCCCGTCTGCTGGAATTCCTGGGCCTCGCCGAACTGCGCGGTGCTGAACGACTGGACGTCGTCGCTGATGACGCCCAGCTCGGTCTCGCCCGGGTTCGGCTGCAGATCCGGACGTGTGGTCGACACCAGCACCGTCGGGTCGCTGCGCAGGAACTCGCGGCGCTCGGTCGTCAGCGAGAACGTGAGTTGCGGGTTGAACGGCCGCTCCCACTGCACGACGTCGCCCTCGGCGTCGACCTGCTGGGCGCGGAAGCGCACGCCGACGACGGTGCCCTCGTCGGTGACCCCGTCGGGAAGGTCGAAGGTGACGGTGCTGCCGGCTGCGGCATCCGTCCACTCGCCGTCGGCCCAGCACGGCGAGTCATCGGTGATCGGAAGGCCGTTGCACGTCGCGACGAGCGCGCCGCCGACTTCGGTGTAGACCACGTCGCTGCCCGCGTCGTCGTCGACCAGCACGTCCATCGCGACCTGGTTCACCGGCGCCGGAACGGTGATCTGCGCCGAGGCGTAGTCCATCGTGTTCCAGAACGTCGCCGTCGTGTCGGTCAGGCTGAAGAAGGTCGTACGAGCGGTGCCGTTCGGGCGCCCGCCGAGCGCGGTGACGTAGGTGTTGGACTGGTCCTCGTAGATCGATGCCGGAGTGATGGACTTCGTCGTCTCGATGGCATAGCTCGCGGCCACGATGACGAACTCGTCGCTGGCGTCGGCCGCGCCCGTGCCGCACTGGTTGTCGGCGCATTCGTCGAGGACGGGGCTCTCGAGCTGGGTGTGCGCGTCGTTGACGATGCTCTCGCCGTCGGGGGTGACGGTGACCGGCTGGGACGGATCCGAGCGGAGCATGTCGCGCAACTGCCACGTCAGGGTGAGCGAGCCCGTGGCGGTCGACGGAATGACGGCGCTGCCGTCGCCGGAGCGGAAGGCCACCGACACGCCCGTCACGTCGGCGAGGTCGCCCGGCGCGAGGGCGAGAGCCTCGGCGTATGTGTAGCCGGTCGTCGCGCCGTCGCGGTCGAGGGTGATCGTGGTCTGCGCCTCCGAGATGCCCTGCGGACGCTGGATCGCGTCGATGTCATAGAGGTTCAGCGTCTCGAACACGGTGGGGTCCGGCTGCGTCGCCGACGGCTCATCGATCACCATGCCCGACACGCGCGAGGACGAGGTGTTCGTCGCGACGAGCGTGGCGCTGATGAGCGGATAGTCGCCCGGGTCGACGCCCGCGGCCGCGTCCGGCAGACCGAGCTGGTCCTGATCGAAGTCCTTGGTGAGCGCGGCATTGATCGGCTCGTCCACGATCAGGATCGTGTCGTTGTCGACGTCGACGCTGTCGACGCCGGTCGCGGTGTTGACACCGCCCGCACTCGCGGTGTTGTCCACCAGGCCGGGCTCACCGGTGTTGTAGGTGTAGGTGTGCAGATCGCCCAGCACCCACTGGGACGGGTCGCTGCGGAGCGTGTCGCGCACCCGGAAGTCGAGATCGAGCGGCCGGCGGTCGTAGGACGAGCCGACCCCGGCCCCCGCGGTGCGCTCCGTCAGCACGATGCGCACGGCGAGCGCGTCGGCGGCCTGCGGGCCGGTGAGCGTGTAACCGCCAAACTCGCCGTCGCAGCCGTTCGCGCAGGCCTGGGCGGTGATGTCGGTCCAACCGACACCGTCGAGGTACAGCGACACCTCGGTGACGACGTCATCCACGATCAGCGGGTCGGTGTCGGGGGTGATCGGATCGATCCGGACGAGGTCGAACGCGTCGTAGACGGTGGCGACCGTGTTCTGCGGATCCTCGGTCTCGGAGATGTCGGTGAGGGTCATCTCCGAGATGTTGAGGCCGTCGGTCGACCACCACAGGCGCGCGGTGCGCACTTCGCCCGACTGCGCCGGAACGTCGTCGTCGGGCGTCCACTCCTTGTCGAGGAAGTCGGGGCCGGGACCGCCGTCGATCGGCAGCAGATTGATATCGTCGGAGGCATCGGCGGTGTGCTCGCCACCGGCGTCCGGGTTGTCGACCAGCGACTGAGCGGTGTTGGTGAATGTGACTTCCTCGTCGTGGGGATCGGTCACCTCGACGTCGATGTGCGTCACGACGGTGAATCCGGGCTGGAGCAGTTCCGGGCATCCCTCAGCGTCCATCGGCAGGTATTCGAACTGGATGCCGCCGATGTCGTCCTGCAGCTCCGTCGGGATCTGGTACGACCACAGCTGCTCCGGACCGGGCACTTCGGTGGCACCGGGGAAGTCGGTCCACGGGCCGTCCGGCTCGTCCCAGTACCGCACGGTCAATGTCGTGCATTCGGGGATATCGGTGTTGTCGATCTCGGTCGCCGTGAAGTTGTCCCAGAACTCCGACTCCGCCGTGGGATCGACCGGATCCGAGATGACCAGCCTCTCGGAGCCCGCGTTGGATTCGGGGGTGACATTGCCCGTGAGCGTGATGTCGGCATCCGTGCCCGGCACCCCCCAGATGGTCTCGGGGGCGATCGACTTGGTCACCGACGTGTCGAGGAAGAGGGGTTCGATCGTGAAGGGCGCCTCGGCGTCGTCGACGCCGGTCTGACCCTGCGTGTTCTCGACCGCGGTGTCGACGACATTCGTGCTCGCGACCGCCGTCTCGGTCGGGAGGGCCGTCACGTCCATGGGGATCGTCGTGTACGCGCCCGACACGATCCCGTTGCCGGTCGACGAGTAGACGACCGTGAAGCCCTCGACAGTGCACCCGTCGGTGGGAGCAGGGAGGGTGTCAGGCGTCGTGGTCGACGCGGTGCTCTCGGCGCAATCGCTGTAGGTGTAGGTGATCTCGGCCGAGGTCGCCGCCACCGGCCAGGCGATTCCGTCCCCGAATCCGTCGAAGGTCAGGCCCTGCTCCGTGAACGTGGCCGTGCCGGCCGACGGCTCGGTGACCGTGAGCGTCTGCACGTTCTGCGCGCCGACGGTCGAGGTGATCGTCGCGGTCGTGCTCTGGCCGCTGGTGAGCGAACTGTCGGCGAACGACTTCTCGACGGTCACGTCGGGCAGGCGCTGGGCGATCGTGATGCTCGCGTCATCGGGGACGGGGTCGCTGGTCTCGCCGCCGGTGGCGACGGTCGACTGCGCGTCGTTGGTGACGGTCACATCGGTGTCGTCGGGGATGTCGGCCACCGTCTCGTTCGTCACCGTATGCACGACGACATTCCCGGTCGCACCGGGCGCGAAGGTGCCGGTGAACGTGACGCGGATACCGCCGGAGTCGCTGATCGGATCCGGCACGGTCGTGGTCCAGGCGCCGTCGACGTAGTACTCGGTCGTCGTGCTGGTGGTGCCGGTGGGTGCGGTCACGTCGTAGTCGGTGACATCGAGGTACCCGCCGAACTCGCTCGGCGGAGTGATGGGGTCCTGCACCACGATCGTGTCGACGTTCTGGTTCGAGTTGTTGCCGGGAACGACCGTCCAGTCGACGGGCTGTCCCGCAACGGCGGGGATGGTGCTCGTGGGCGAGACCGTCTTCACGATGCTCGGCACGAGGGTCGTCTCGACGTCGAGGATGATGTCGGCGTATGCGGTCACCACCGGGGCGTTGTCGCCGGTGGTCGTCGCCGTGTTGGTCACCGTCGCGCCGTCCCACGTGCCGTCGGTGGCGGGGTCGACGATCGCGTTCACGGTGACCGTCATGGTGTAGCCGCCCGGCCACACCACGGGATCCACATCCACGTCGAGGCCCGGCGTCACGGTGAAGCTGTTGCCGGCCGCGTCGACCTGCAGGTCGTACTCCCCCGCAGGCTGACCCGCAGGCGGGGCGATCGACACGGTCACGGGGTTCGGGATCGCCGGGTTGAAGATGAGCGGATCGGGCAGCGGGTCGCTGAGCACGGTGTTGAAACACCCCGCCTCGGTCGGCGCCGAACACGCCACGCTGATCTGATAGGTCACGCTGTCGCCGGGACTGAAGGGTCCCGCTTCGACGGCGGTCTTCGACATCGAGAAGGCGGCGGCGTTTGCGGCCGGCGCGACTCCGAAGACGACGGATGCGGTCGCCAAGGCGACCACGGTGAGTCCTGCCAGCCACCGACGCCGACGTTGCATGTGTTCCGACCCCCTGAGCCACAGTTGGGGTCAGCCTAGGGCCAGATCAGGGGCCAGATCTAGGGCTGCCGGGTGAGAGGGAAGTGAACGAAGTGAACGCGTGGGGCTCGCGCGGCCGCCTGGCCGCGGCATCCGGATGCCCCTCACTAAACTGGTTGCCATGTCAAAGGTCCTCCAGTCCCTGCCCGTCGGCGAGCGCGTCGGCATCGCCTTCTCGGGAGGTCTGGACACCTCCGTCGCCGTCGCCTGGATGCGCGACAAGGGCGCCGTCCCGTGCACGTACACCGGCGACCTCGGGCAGCCCGACGAGGACGACATCGCGTCGATTCCCGACCGCGCGCTCACGTACGGCGCCGAGCTCTCGCGCCTGGTGGACTGCAAGCCGGCGCTCGTCGAAGAAGGCTTCGGCGCCCTGGCGTGCGGCGCGTTCCACATCCGCTCCGGCGGCCGCACCTACTTCAACACGACGCCCATCGGCCGCGCCGTCACCGGAACGCTGCTCGTGCGTGCCATGAAAGAGGACGGCGTCGACATCTGGGGCGACGGCTCGACCTACAAGGGCAACGACATCGAGCGGTTCTACCGTTACGGCCTGCTGGCCAACCCCGCGCTGCGCATCTACAAGCCGTGGCTCGACGCCGACTTCGTCACCGAGCTCGGGGGCCGCAAAGAGATGAGCGAGTGGCTCGTCGAGCACGGCTTTCCGTACCGCGACTCCGCAGAGAAGGCGTACTCCACCGACGCCAACATCTGGGGCGCCACCCACGAGGCCAAGACCCTCGAGCACCTCGACGTGTCGCTCGAGACCGTCGAGCCCATCATGGGCGTGCGGTTCTGGGACCCGGCCGTCGGGATCGAGACCGAGGACGTCACCGTCACGTTCGACGCCGGCCGCCCGGTCGCGCTCAACGGCGTCGAGTACTCGGACGCGGTCGAGCTCGTCCTGGAGGCCAACCGCATCGGCGGCCGCCACGGCCTGGGCATGAGCGACCAGATCGAGAACCGCATCATCGAGGCGAAGTCCCGCGGCATCTACGAGGCGCCCGGAATGGCGCTGCTGTTCATCGCGTACGAGCGCCTGGTCAACGGCATCCTGAACGAAGACACCCTCGCGACCTACCACGAGCAGGGCCGGCGCCTGGGCCGCCTGATGTACGAGGGCCGCTGGCTCGAGCCGCAGTCGCTCATGCTGCGCGAGTCGATCCAGAAGTGGGTGGGCTCGACCGTCACCGGCACGGTGACGCTGCGCCTGCGCCGCGGTGAGGACTACACGATCCTCGACACCACCGGCCCTCGCCTGTCGTACCATCCCGAGAAGCTGTCGATGGAGCGCGTCGGCGACGCCGCGTTCGGTCCCACCGACCGCATCGGCCAGCTCACGATGCGCAACCTCGACATCGCCGACTCGCGCGTACGCCTCGAGCACTATGCCGCGGCCGGCATCATCGGCGGCACCACGGGCGAGCTGGTCGGCCACCTGTCGCAGGGCGAGGCCGGCGAGATCACCGAGCGCACCGAGCAGCTCAGCGCCGAGGAAGAAGAGCTCGCAGAGGCGACGGATGCCGCGAACGAGGCATCCGCGTTCGATTTCGGCACCGACTGACCCGAAGCCGGCGCATAGTCCGACCTGCGTGCTGGCGGCGGTGCAGATTCGGCACAGGGCACGCGGCGGGTTACGATTCCGAACGGTGCCCAGCGACCCGACGCGCGGTACCGGGTTTCGTGCCGCGTGGTATCGCGTGCCTCCCTCGCCGACCGGAAAGACCTTCAATGTCGAAGCCGCCCAGCTCGCCTTACGCCATCGATGACGACGCCCCGCGCGGACGTTCGATCGGGCGCAAGATCGGCATCACGCTGTACAGCGTGCTCGCCGGGGTCGTGGTGCTCGCGTTGATCGCCGTGGGATTCGTGGTCTACACGGTGCAGCGGTCGTTCCCGCAGCTGAGCGGGGAGGTCGCCGTCGCCGGGCTCGACGACCAGGTCACGGTGCAGCGCGACGGCCTCGGCATCCCGACCATCACGGCCGACTCCAAGCACGACCTGTTCTTCTCGCAGGGCTACGTGCACGCGCAGGACCGGTTCTGGGAGATGGACTTCCGCCGGCACGTCACCAGCGGCCGGCTTTCGGAGCTCTTCGGCGAGTCCCAGCTCGAGACCGACCGCTTCTTGCGCACCCTCGGCTGGCGCGAGATCGCCGAGCAGGAGGTCGACGCCCTCGGCGACACCGAGCGCGCCTACTACGAGGCGTACGCCGACGGTGTGAACGCCTATCTCGCCGAGCACGACGGCCCCGACGCGTCGTTCGAGTACGCGGTGCTGGGCCTGCAGAACTCCGGCTACGAGATCGAGCCTTGGACGCCCGCGGACTCGGTGGCGTGGCTGAAGGCGATGGCCTGGGACCTGCGCTCCAACATCGAGGACGAGACCGAGCGCGCCGTCATCGCGCCGGACTTCACGCAGGCCGAGATCGACGAGCTGTACCCGGCGTACCCGTTCGACCGAAATCCGGTGATCGTGCCCGAGATCTCGACCGTGCCGGCCGTCGGCACCGTGCCCGACATCGCCGAAGACGGCGAGGCGACGGATGCCGAGACAGAGGCCGAGACCGAGTCTGAGCCGTCGGCCTCGGTCGAGTGGACCGAGGTGAGCGACGTCGTGGCCGCCGTCAGCACCCTCGTCGGAGGCGTGGGCGAGGGCATCGGCTCGAACTCGTGGGTGGTCTCGGGCGACCTGACCGAGTCGGGGATGCCGCTGCTCGCGAACGACCCGCACCTCGGCGCATCGCTGCCCAGCGTGTGGCACCAGATCCAGCTGAAGTGCGGCGACGTGTCGGAGGAGTGCCCGTTCGACGTCGCCGGCTTCGGCTTCGCGGGCGTGCCGGGCGTCATCATCGGCCACAACGACCGCGTCGCGTGGGGCTTCACCAACCTCACCACCGACGTGACCGACCTGTACCTCGAGAAGATCGAGGGCGACTCGTACTGGTACGACGGCGCGCTGGTGCCGCTCGAGGAGCGCACCGAGACGCTGAAGGTCGCCGGCGGCGAAGACGTCGAGCTCAGCATCCGCTCCACGGTCAACGGCCCCATCGTCTCGGGCCTGACCGACGACTTCACGGCGATCGCTGACGAGCCCTTCACCGGCACCGACGGCACGGTGACGGCGCCGACGGCCGCCCCGGACGGCGAGTACGCCGTGTCGCTGAAGTGGACGGCTCTCGAGCCCGGCACCACCGCGACCGCCATCTTCGCGCTGAACACCGCCCGCGACTTCGACGACTTCCGCGGCGCGGCGGCGCAGTTCGACGTGCCAGCGCAGAACCTCGTCTACGCCGATGTCGAGGGGAACATCGGGTACCAGACGCCCGGCAAGCTGCCGATCCGCGGTGCCGGCGACGGGTCGATGCCGCAGCCGGGCTGGGACTCGACCTACGCATGGCAGGGCTTCATCCCGTTCGAGGAGCTGCCCGTCGTGTACAACCCGGAAGACGGCTACATCGTCACGGCGAACAACGCGATCGTCGGCGACGACTACCCGCACTTCCTCACTCGCGACTGGGACTACGGGTGGCGTGCCGCGCGCATCACCGAGATGCTGCAGCGCCGCATCGCCAACGGCCCTCTTACCGCCGAAGACCTCCTCGCCGTGCAGGCCGACAACCACTCCTTCATCGGGGTGCGGCTGACGGCCGCCTACCTGGACGTCACGACCGGAGATGACGAGACGGATGCCGCGCTCGATCTGCTGCGTGAGTGGGACGGTCAGAACGCCGCCGACTCACCGGCCGCCGCGTACGCCAACGTGCTGTGGGACACCCTGGCTCGCAACGTGTTCGTGGAGGAGCGTGAGAACCCGGTGCCGCTCGGCGACCAGGGCCGCATGTTCCTCGTCGTCGACACCCTGCTCGACGACCCCGAGTCGCCGTGGTGGACGAACCAGGCGCTCGGCGTCGCGGGCATGACAGACATGCTGAAGCGCTCGGCGATCGACGCGCGCGAGCGGCTCACGGCGATCCAGGGCGACAACCCGTCGCGCTGGAACTGGGGCTCGCTGCACGCGCTGCCGCTCGTGAACGACACCTTCGGCACGTCGGGCATCGCCCCCATCGAGTGGCTCTTCAATCGCGGACCCTTCGCGGTCGGCGGCGGCTCTTCGGTGGTCAATGCCACCGGCTGGTCACTCGGCTCCGACTTCGCGACGGTGACGGTTCCGTCGATGCGCATGGTGGTCGACCTCGCGGACTTCGACGCCTCGGGCTGGAACCACCTGACGGGTGCGAGCGGCCACACCTTCCACCCGAACTACATCGACCAGACCGAGGCGTGGCAGCGAGCGGAGCTGGCCCCATGGGCCTTCACGCCCGATGCGGTCGACGCCGCGACCGTCGACACGCTCGTGCTCACGCCCGGAGGCTGAGTCCCCTCACCGCCACGTGGCGGTGTCGGGGTCGATCCCGTGCGCGCGAGCGGATTCGTCGATGATCTGCCGGAACCACGGGGCCACGCCGGCGCGGATGCCGTTGTAGTGTGCGGCGAAGCCCGGGTCGGATTCGAACATCCGGCCCAGGCAGACCTGCATCTGGCGCGTCAACGGGAAGAAGTTCGAGAAGATCTCGCGATGGCGTTCGACGAGCGCGTTCGCCTCTGCGCTGCCGGGTAGGACACCACGGCCGAGGGCATCACCGAGATCGCGCTGGAGCGACGACATCGCCGACGAGAGCTCCTGCCATTGCTCGCGCGTGCGAGAAGCGGAGCGTTCCGCGAACTGCGCCCATTGGGTAGTGCCTCCCCACACATCGCGTGCGGCGGCCGAGCGCTGCGGATCCCAGTCGTCGCCGAACGTCTCTGTCTGTTCCTGATCGGTCAGGAGGATGCCGCGTTCGTGAGCCTCGGTCATCCGCTCAAGGCGCCTGTCCAGCTCCTGCAGCTCCTCGATGCGCTCGGCGAGCTGAGCCCGCTGCTCACGCAACCGGGCGCTGACGTCGACGGTCGTGTCATCCAGCACCTCGCGCACGGCTTCCAGCCCGAGGCCGGATCGGCGGTAGGCGACGATCCGATCCAGGCGCTCGAGGTCTGAGTCGGTGTACTGCCGATAACCGGCCGGCGTCCGCTCGGAGGGCGATGCCAGGCCGATCTCATCCCAGTGGTGCAGGGTTCGCACCGTCACTCCGAGAAGTTCGGCCGTCGCGCCCACCGCGAGACCGTCACCGGTGCCGAGATCAACCATGGACACCATTCTCACCACCGTCCGCAGGGTCGATCCTGACCGCGTCGAAGAAATCACTCATGCCTGCGATGTTCGGCCCTCACGCCGCGTGAGGGTCAAATGCGTGGCAACGGGGCGCGTCGTCAGCGCTCGCCTGGGCCGCTGATGTGATCGAGGAGGTCGTCGAGCGAGTCGAACTCGATCGTCTCGCTGCCTTCGTCGTCGATCACCTGGACGTCCTCGATCTCGAAGTCCTCGTCGAGCTGCACGAGGATCCGCGAGTCGGGGAACTGCCGGGGCGCAGCCAGCGACAGCATCACTGCGTCGGCGAACACGACGACGGACTTCGGGTCGATGTCGGCGCGGAGATCGGTCTGCTCCTCGATCGGGCCGCTGTCAGCGACCGCCTCCTCGATCTCGGTCGCGACCGCCTCGACGATCTTCGTCCACTGCGCTTCGCTCATCCCGAGGATGCGCGCGACGGCGGCGAGCAGGATCTCGGAGTCCGGCTCGTCCACCTCTTCGAGTTCGGGGTCGACGTTCACCATGACGTCCGCGCCGGCTCCGTCGAGCCGCGCGCGCCCGTAGACGACGTCGTCCTCCGCGACCGGGTCGTCGAGCAGCCCGCTGTCGGAGATGCGGCGAAGGAGGGCGTCAAGGGCGAGGTTGGCCATGGCCACATTCTGTCAGCCACGGCGGCCCGGGCGGACACTGGGTGACAGCATCCGTTCCCCGTCGAATCGGACGAATGCGGTCGACGCTGTCGGATCCCGGCGGATCCGTTCGTAGCAGTAGTAAAAGCAGGACGACCGAACCAGCACGACAAGGGAGCAGAACCATGAGCACCACGTTCACCGTCGACTTCTTCTCGACCCTCGACGGCTACGGCATGGCCGAAGGCTGGCCGGGCTATTGGGGCAAGGAGGGTCCCGAGCTCAGAGAGGACCGCGTGCGCACCTTCGCGCAGGAGCAGGTTCTCGTGTTCGGGGCGACGACGTTCCGTGAGTTCCGGAGCTTCGTCAAGGAGTACGACGAGCCGTACTACGACAGCCTCAACGAGCTGCCGAAGATCGTCTTCTCACGGACGCTCGAAGAACCGCTCGGATGGCAGAACTCCACGGTTCTGCGGGAAGACGCGGTGACCGCGATCGAGCGGCTGAAGCGCACCACCGACGTGCCCATGCGCTCGCACGGCAGCATCTCGCTGAATCGCGCGCTCCTGGCGGCGGGACTCGTCGACCGGCTCGAGGTCATGATCTTCCCCGTCGTCGGAGGTCGTGCGGGCGGCTCCGCGCTGCTCCACGGCGGCGCGGAGTTCGACCTGGAACTCATCGAATCCACCGTGCTGGACGGTCGTACGCAGAAGCTCGTGTACGCCCCGCACCTGCACGGGGAGATCCCCGCCGGCGTCGGACCGAAGCTCCGCGATGCGAGCTAGTCGCAGGGCGCCGCGGCCAGGGCGACGCGCTGGTCTTCTTGGCGCACGGGCTCGAGTTCCGGCTCAGCGGCCGGCGATTCCGTCGAACGCTTGAGGATGCGCCGGATGACGGCATCCACTACCGCTCCGATCACGGCCGCGACCACGATCGCGAGCACGATGGCCAGCAGCGGCTGGTCGTGCAGCCACTGCCCCGCGACGATGCCGAAGATCGCCGAGTACGCGGCCCACGTGATGCCCGCCGCGATCGACAGCGGCAGGAAGCGGCGAAGCGGGTAGCCCGTCGCGCCGGCCGTCATGTTCACGGCGATGCGGCCCACCGGGATGTAGCGCGCGGTGAAGATGAGGAGCGCACCGCGGCGATCGAGGCCACGGCGGGCCCAGTCGACCGCGGTCGTGACGCGCTTCGTCCGCATCCACCGCCAGCGGTCCGTGCCCAGGACCCGGCCGAGCTGGTACGCGATGTTGTCGCCGATGATCGCGCCGACGGCGGCGACGCCGATGAGCAGCAGCAGGTTCGGCTGGCCGGTGACCACCGAGACGGTGGCGGCGCCGACCACGACCGTCTCGCTCGGGATCGGCGGGAAGAACCCGTCGATCACGCACACCGCGAGCACGACCAGGTACACCCACGGCGAGGCCGCGAGGTCGGTCACGAGGGTCGTCAGCATCGCGAGGAGGTCCATGCCTGCGACGCTACGAGCGGGACACCTGCCGGCACATCAGACCGAAGGATGGACTGCACCTTACTTTCGTCAGTCCTGCGGATGACGCCTGCCTTCCTACGATGGGGGAATGCTCCGTGCCGGTCGCGCCCGACGAGGGCCGTGGTCCACGCCGCTCGGCGTCGTGCTTCTGCTCCTCGCGACGTCCATCGCGCTTCCGCTGGCACGGTGGGGAGACTCGGCGCTGGTGCTCGCCCTGATCCCGGCGGCGGTCGCCGGCTATCTGGCCGGCCGTCACATGGTGGGCCTCGTCCCGGCCGTGATCACCTTCTCCGTCGTGCTGGCCGTCTCGCTCCCGGTCTCGTACCTGATACCCGGCAGCGCACCGCTCGGCGACTGGATGGCGAGCGTGCTCATCGCGCTGCTCACCGTCGTCGCTCCGTGGTGGTTCGGCAGGTACCGGATGCTGCGCGACGAGCAGCGGGAATCGGATGCCGCGATCCTGGCCGATCGCGCGCAGTCCGAGGAGCGCGCACGCATCGCCGACGACCTCCACGACACGATCGGCCACGAGCTGGCCTTGATCGCGGTGCAGGCGGGTGCCCTCGAGCTCGGGCGGGACCTCAGCCCGGAGCAGCGCGAGCGGTTCCGCGAGTTGCGAGAGGCCGCGGTCCGGGCGAGCGGCCGCCTGCGCGACGTGGTGCGGATGACACGGCCCGAGGACGGACCGAGCCGGCTCGATCCCCTCGGCGGCGAGGGCATCGACGCACTCGTCGCCGGTGCGCGGGACGCCGGCATGAGCGTCGAGGCGCGGATCGATCATGCGGTCGTATCGGCCGCGGATCCGCTCATCGCGGAGCTGGCCGTGCGGACCGTCCGCGAGGGGCTCACGAATGCGGCACGGCACGCCCCCGGTGCGCCCGTCGTGATCGGCGTGGCGCGGGGCGAAGCCGGCGACGTGACGGTGTCGATCAGTTCGGCCGCATCGACCGAGGCCGGTGCGCAGGGCAGCGGCCACGGCATCCCGAGCCTTCGTCGTCGTGCCGAGCTGCTCGGCGGATCGATCGACGCGGGTCCGCAGCGGGAGGGCGGCTTCGAGCTGCGGCTGCGGGCGCCGATGCGCCCCGAGACGCTCGCCCGGACTCCGCTGAGCGCCGAGGATCCGGCGCTGCGCTCCAACGCACGGGCAGCCCGCCGCCGCGTCTGGCAGGCGACGATCGTCCCGGCGGTGATCCTCGGGCTCACGCTCGTCGGATTCGTGGTCGTGCAGGCGGTCACGTTCGCGCAGACCGCGCTCACGTCCGAGGTGTACGAGAGCATCGAGCTGGGCACGACGCGGGCCGAGCTCGCACCCCTTCTGCCCGCGGGCACCCCGGGTCCGGTGCCGATCGTCTTCGAACCGCCGAGGCCCGACGGATCCGAGTGCGAGTACTTCGCCGCGCGGGACGGCTGGCTGCATTTCACCGATGCGACGTACCGGCTGTGCTTCGATGAGGGTGTGCTCGTCGAGAAAACCCTGCTGGGAGAAGCGTGATCCGCGTGCTCATCGCCGACGACGAGGCCATGATGCGGGCGGGCGTGCGGGCGATCCTCGAGTCGGATAGCGAGATCGAGGTCGTGTTCGAGGCGGCGAACGGCCGCGAGGCGATCGACGGCACGCAGCGCCACCGCCCCGACGTGGCCGTGCTGGACATCCGGATGCCGGTGCTCGACGGCCTGAGCGCAGCCGCCGAGATCGCGGCTACCGTGCCAGGCACGCGCGTCGTGATGCTGACGACGTTCGGAGAGGACGACTACATCGAGCGCGCGCTCGGCGGTGGGGCACTCGGCTTCTTGCTGAAGGCGGCCGATCCGCGCGAGCTGATCGCGGGTGTACGGGCCGTGTCGGAGGGTGGCGCGTACCTCTCCCCCGACATCGCGCGCCGTGTGATCGCACCGTACCGCGCGGGCGACCGCACACGAACCGCCGAGGCTCGAGAGGCGATCGACGGCCTGACCGAGCGCGAGCGCGAGGTGCTCGCACTGCTCGGCGCCGGCGCCTCGAACGCCGAGATCGGCACGCAGCTGCACCTCGTCGAAGGCACGGTGAAGGGCTACGTCAGCGCCATCCTTGTGAAGCTCGGCGTGCGCAATCGCGTCGAGGCGGCGGTGCTGGCGTATCGGGCGGGGATCGTCGCAGCCGAGTGACGGCGCCCGCCGGAGGAGCGCCTACGGGTTGAGCCTGGGAAAGGTCCAGCTGCCGTCGAGGATCTCGGGGCGCGGGCGGTAGAGCCGCACGAGATAGTTCCAGCCCTCGGTGATCGGCAGAGCGTTGGGAACGTCCGCGGGGTAGTCGCCGAAGCGGACGGTGATGGTGCCGTCGTCGTTGCGAGCGCCGGTGATGTTGTTGATCGTGTACGCGCCGCGTTCGTTCGGCTCGAAGTAGCCCGCGGCGTTGTAGACCGAGATCGACCAGAACCCGTCCACCGGGACCTCGCCGACCGTCAGCTCGTACTGGCCGAGGGGCAGACGAGGGTCGACACCGATGTAGCTCGCCTCGGCGGAGGGAAGTCCGCCCCAGCCCGCCGCGGTGCCGATGAGATGGCGCACCGGATCGACCTCTTCCTTCGCACCGAACATGCGGTCGAATCCGGTGAGGTTGCGTGCCAGGGCGAGGAGTGCGTTACGTGTCTCGTCGAAGGTCGCGGTGTCATACTCGGGCATTTCGAACGGCTGGGGTGAGCCGGCCTCGAGCCCGATCTGGTCCTGCAGCGCCCCGACTGCGGCGACGTCGGCCGGATCGCTTGGATCGACCAGGATCCGTACGGCGAGCACGACATACGGCGAGCCGAACTGCTCGCGCGTCAGCTCGTACGTGCCCGCGTCGTGGAAGACCGCATCGACGTAGTGAAGTTCGTTGACCACCATGGCCGAGAGGTACCGCTCGCCGTGCTCGGGGAGAGTGAGGGTCGCTCCGGCGCTGATATCGACGACGGCGAAGCTGTAGAGCGTGTCACGGTTCAGGCGGATCACGGTCTGATTGTCGATCGCCGCGGGTTCGCGGTTGTGGACGAACCGGTTGACGCTGCCGGCGTTCGCCTGCAGATCGTGCATCATCCGATGGGTCTCGGCGAGGGCGAAGTTGTCGGCGTTCACGAGGGTGGCCATGGCTTGATCATGGCACCCCGGAGCGATCCGCGGTGGTCAGCTGTTCGATCCGACGGCCACTGTTCAGCTTCCCGGCGCGCGCCGTCGGCTAAGCCGGTGCGCGTCGGGATGCGGCGAGCCAGGCCGCGAGCCCGAGGAGGACTGCTCCGCACGTGCGTTCGATCCAGACGGCACCGCGCTGCTTGAGGAGGCGGATCGCCTGCGAGCCGAGGAGCGCGTACGCCAGCATGATGACGAAATCGAGGCTGCAGAAGATCAGCCCGATCACGATGAACTGGGCCAGCGGCGGGTGCCCCGCGACGATGAACTGAGGCAGAAGCGCGCCCACGAAGAGGTAACCCTTCGGGTTGGTCACCGCGACGAGGAAGCTCTTGAGGAAGAGCGCTCTCCGCGTGCCGTGGGGATCGGCAGCCGGGTCGGCATGGAGCAGGCTGCCTCGCGCCATCAGCATGCGGACGCCGAGGAAGATCAGGTACGCGACCCCCACCCACTTCACGATGGAGAACGCGATCTCGCTCGCTGCGAGCAGCGCGCCAAGTCCCACCCCGACCGCGACGACGAGGACCACATCGGACGCCACGGCTCCCAGCATCCCGAATGTCGCTCGTCGCACGCCGTAACGTGCGCCGTTCGCGAGCGCCAGAAGGACGGTCGGTCCAGGAATCGCGATGGCGACAGCGGCGGCGAGGGCAAAGGCGAGCAAGGTGGTGAGGTTCACGACTGACCTTCGTTGCGGGGAACGCGGCACGAGCGATTCACGCGTAAGGGTAGCGCGTGCCCCCGCGCCGCCGCGGTCGATCTGCTCGCGCACAGTTCGTCGGTGTCGCAGAGTTTCGGCTCATCCGATGTGGGTGGGGCGTTCGAGTTCCACGTCGATGGACGGATTGTGCAGGATGTCGGCGACGCTGGCAGGTCCGGCGTATCGGAGGAGTCGGCCGCCGGTCTCCACGCCGTCGGCGAAGGTACGTCGCATTTCGAGCACGCATCCGTTGGCCAGTTGCACTCGGTCGCCCGCGACGGGCAGGAGGACGCTGATGGGCCCGCGCCAGACGTCGCCGACGACCTCTTCGGGCTGGAGGGCGTGAACGGCGGGCTCGAAGCGCTCCACAAGAAGTCCGGCATCCGTTCGAGTGCTCACCCCCAGAACGGCGGGGGCAGCATTCATGAGCGAGAGGTGGTCTCCGGTCAGCGCGGACGTCAGCAGCACCTCCGCGTTGAGCCCGGCGATCGATGCGCCCAGGGTGTCGAACTCGCGCACCTGCCCATCCGGGAGCCGTTCCTTGGTGTGGATGTCCAAGGTCCACATGGAGTTTTTGCTGCGGGTGATCCAGCATTCGATTCCGGCCGACTGGGATTTCCAGCCCCCGAGCCACGCCGCCGGCATCGTGTCGGTGTCGGGCCGGGTGGTCCATGTGACCGGCGTGGTCGGGCCGAACGATGGGTAAGGCGCTTGCCAGGTGACGGCGAACTCGACCGAGTAGTCCCAGTCCGAGATGGTGACGATTGCGGACGTCCGACCTGAGACTCGGGGTGCGAGGACCTTGGTGTGCTTCTGTCCCGGGCCCAGCGGCTCGAGCGGTATGTCTTGGGCCCAACGGAACACTTCGTCGTCGTCGTCGAGGCCGGTGAAGAAGTCGACGACTTCCGGTATGCCGTTGATGACCGAATCGATGTAGGGAACGGGCAGGTACGACGCGGCCTTCGCAACGGCGCCTGTCACTTTGCGGATGTCTTCCTCGTTCTTCACCCACCAGTCGCTGTTGTCGAGATCGAGCCCGAGCGCGCCGATTCCCACGGTGGGTTGATCGACCCACCCGGCGAATAGCGGCATGTGATAGGTGAAGGTCCACCCGGTCTTGAGGGGGATCGCTGGGTGGGCGAACGGATGCGTCGTGCCGTCGACGACGACCGCTCCTGTCAGCGCGAAGACATCGTGCTCCGCGGACGAGGACTCCATCTCGTTGCAGACCACCCGCAGGAGAGTGATTTCGACGTAGTTTGCCATGATGACCTCCTGAAATCGCCGCCATGAGCCACCCCGAATGGCGGCCCCGTCAGGCAGCTTCTTGTCCCGGTCGGTCAGCTCTCGCCGGCCGAAGTGGAAGAGGCCACTCGCCCACCTCGTGATACGAGGCAGCGCTCGTCACGGTCGCCGACGCTCGCCGGACGCCAGAGGTGACATCGATCTGCGCGGCACGCCCTAGGACTGACGGCGATCACCCGGCGGAGAAGAGCCGTTCGAGATGCACCCGGATGGCTGTGCGCGCCGCGTCCGGCGTGATCACGCCGAGGTCGAGGAGTGGTGCGAGGCCGGTCACGGCGAGCAGGAGGTCGGTCTCCACCGCCACGTCGCGGTCCGCGGGGATCGAGCCGTCGGCTATGGCGCTCCGGATGATCTGCGCAACCCGCTCGCGTCCGGCCTGCAACCCGGCACGGGCCTGGCTGCGCAGTTGCGGATCGTGCAGAGCCTCTAACACGAAGGCGACTTGCAGGCGGCTCGTCGGGCGGGAATCAGCATGAAGCGGGAGCATCTCTGTGAGCACGATCTGCAGAGCTTCCCGGGGGTGCGGAGGTTGCGAATGCGCGGCAATGGCGCGCTCGACACGACCGGACGTCTGCTCCGCCGCGCGGTCCAGCGCGAAGGTCAGCATCTCCTGGCGCGACGAGAAGTAGTGCTGCAGTTGCCCGAGCGAGACCTCGGCTTCACGAGCGACCTCCCGCATGGTTGCCCGGCTCCAGCCCTGCTGGTCGACGACCTGCCATAAGGCTTCGGCGATCGCTTGTCGTCGCTGGTCGTGGTCCACCTGTTTCGGCATCTGTCCACCTCCGGATACGGTGAGATAATACAGCTGACTTGTAAACCGGGAGGCACGATGACGGATCATGACCGCCCCGCCGCATTCTTCAATCCGTACGCCGTTTCTATCGACGCCGAGGTCGCGATCGCATTGCTCGCCGACCTCCAGATTCGTCGCGCGATCGACCGCGGCGATTTCGACGATCTACCCGGCAGCGGGAAGCCGCTCGACCTGTCGGACAGCCACGACCCGGACTGGTGGCTGAAGAGGCTCATGAAGCGGGAGGGCTTCACGATGCTGCCACCCTCTATCCAGCTGCGGAATGAGGACGCGACGCTGGACGCACGATTGGACCGGCTGTCGAGCGAGAGGGATGTGCGCCGCGAGATCGAGGAGTTCAACGTTCGGGTTGTCCGCGCTCGCTACGAACTCACCGCAGGCCCGCCGCTTGTGACGATGCCCCGAGACGTCGATCAGACAGCGCGGTCATGGGCTGAACGGCGGGCTAGGCGCGCCGCGGAGGCACGCGAGCGCCAGCGGCTGGACGACATCGAACGAGGGAAGTCTCGCGGGCGGCGCTGGAAGCGTCGGCGCTGATCTCGCGACGGTTACTGCGAGCGCGTCGGGCTACGCGCGCTGACGACCTTCAGAGCCCATCCCCGCTCGCTCGAAGCAGCGGCGTCAGCCCCTCGGTGTGGCGTAGTCCGCAGCCGGGAGGAGGGTGGCGTTGGCACGCTCGAATGCTTTGAGCGGTCCGCTGTTCCAGGATGCCTCGAACTGCACCGAGACCGGGTCGGGGAAGATCTCCTCGTCGCCACGCTGAACCCCGTCGAAGACGGCGGTCGCCACGAGCGACGGCGCGGTCTTCGGGATCGCGAGCTCGCGCGTCATGTCGGTGTCCATCGGGCCGGCGAGCACGGCATGCACCCGGATGCCGCGCTGCGCCAGCAGTGCGCGCTGTGCCTGCGACAGAGAAAGCAGCGCCGCCTTCGAGATCGAGTACGAGGGCATGACCGGCAGGTTCGCGAACGCCGAGAGGGATCCGAGGTTCACGACTGCTCCACGGCGGGCGGAGAGCGCCTGCAGGAGCGCGTTCGTCAGTGTGAGCGGGCCGAGCACGTTCGCCTGCAAGTGGTCCTCGAGCACGCCGAGATCGGTGAGATCGTCGTACCGGCCGACCGCGGCGTTGTTGATGAGGATGTCCAGTTCCGGCACCTGCGCGCCCGACCGTTCGATCGAGGAGCGGTCGGCGACATCCAGGATCAGCCGTATCACGCGCGCGTCGGGATGATCGAACGGGGTGCGCGTGGCGGCGTACACGCGCGATGCTCCACGATGCAGCGCCTCTTCCACGAGCGCACGGCCAAGCCCGCGGCGTGCACCTGTGATGAGGACCGTGCGCCCTTCAAGAACGTTCTCGGTTGCCATGGTGAGTCTCCTTCGCTGATGGATTCGAAGGTGTAGACGCATACGGCGTCACGAATTGGTCGCGACCCGGCGAACGTGTCCCGTGCGGCCAATTCGGCACCTTCGCGGTGTCGATAAGAATGAGACCAAAGCGGACCCCTGTGGATCGGGAAGGTGAGGGCGGGATGACGGAGCGATTGCTCAGGGCCGCGCGGGCGGGCGACCGCGCAGCGTTCGACGCCCTCACGGAACCGCACCGCGGCGAGTTGCAGGTGCATTGCTACCGGATGCTCGGCTCGGTCGAGGATGCCGAAGACGCGGTGCAGGAGACGCTGCTCAGCGCCTGGCTCGGATTGGCCGGCTTCGAGGGCCGCGCGTCGCTGCGCACTTGGCTGTACCGCATCGCGACGAACCGATGCCTGAACCTGCTGCGCGCCGGCCGACGCGTAGCGCAGCCGGCGGACGCTCCTACACCGCCGACGGCTCGCGGCGAGGTCGTGTGGCTGCAGCCGTATCCGGGCGCGCTGCTCGACGACATCCCTGACGACGCTCCCGGTCCCGAGGCCCGGTACGAATCGCGGGAGGCCATCTCGCTGGCGTTCACGCGCGCGTTGCAGCTCCTGCCCCCGCCGCAACGGGCTGCCCTGCTGATGCGGGACGTACTCGGGTATCGCGCGGCGGAAGCGGCCGATCTGCTCGGCGTCACCGTCGATTCGCTGAACGGCTCGCTCAAGCGGGCACGCGCCGCACTCGCGGACGCGCCTACTCCGACCGACCCGATCGATCCGGACCCGGAGCTGCTCGAGAGGTTCGTGACCGCCTTCACATCAGGCAGCGTCGACGATCTCGTCGCCCTGATGACCGACGACGTCTGGGTGCGGATGCCGCCGCTCCCGTTCGAATACCACGGTATCGAGGCGGCCGGATCGGTCCTCAGCGCCGTCACGCCGCGTCGACACGCCATCGAACGGATGGTGCCGACCGATGCGAACCGTCAGCCGGCATGGGGCGAGTACGTGCGGGACCCCGTCGCGGAGGGCCTGCACCTCGTCGGCGTGCTCGTGGTCGGATTCGCAGGCGGAAAGGTCTGCGAGATCACCCACTTCGACACCTCGGTCGCGGCGCGGCTCGGGTTGCCGAGATCGCTCGCGTGACCGACAGTCTCGCCCGCTCGTGGCAGGTGGGACTGGATGTCGGGGCCGTTCTCAATGCGCGATGGCGGGTCTTAGACCGCCCGCCGGAGTGCGCCTGCGGATCCTGCTACGGGCGATACTGACGCGGTCGCTGCCGGGGAGCCTCGGGCGGCGTTGTCGTCTGAGCGTTCATCTGCTCCGCAGGCTTCAAGACGGCGAAGAAGACCGTGATCACCCTGAGCAGAACGCGACCGATGACCCCCAGCCATCGAGTCGTACCCGAGCGATGGTCTGTCATGCATTCAGCATCACCGGCGCGAGCGCGACTGTCCACCCCTGCCCGATCGTCGATTTGCGCGGTGCGTGCACGTAGGGTGACTCCATGCCGGGTTCAACGAGGCGCCGGCTGGGAGACTGGCTTCGTCGCCTTCAGGTGCCTTGGCGCCGGGGTTGAGGTGATAAAGATCGATGGCGGGATTCGAGCGGTACGCGAAGTGCATGACCGATGGGGGCTACCCAGTTGACGTCATCGACACCACCCAAGAAGTCATCCGCTACGTCAACAGCGGAGCATCGGTCGACTCGGGCGTTGAGGGTCGGTGCTACGCGTCCGAATTCGTCCAGCTCGACTCGGGCTGGCAAAGCGCGAACCAGTAGCGTCCTCGGCGACGGCATTCACGGGCCCTCGTGGACAACTGATTGTGGCGCGGTGACCGCAGTGAAAGACTCGCGTCAGTGGCCGGGCGCTCGCGCCGTTCATGGCGCGAAGTGTACGAACCCGACCGATCACCACGCGATCAGCACGATCCGCGCGGTGACGGACAGGCAGGGGAGGCGCGACATGGACTACGAAAGGGTGCGCGAGTTGCTGCTCCAGCAATGGACGTTCACGGGTGGCCCCAACGAAGCAAGAGCATCCGAGCTCTACCACGACGACGTGGTCGTGGAGTTCCCACAGTCCGGCGAATGGTTCAACAGCAGGGTCGACCAGCAGGCGTGGCGAGAGCTGTACCCGGCGAAGTTGGAATTTCAGCCGCAGGAGATTCGGGGATGCGGTGATCTGTGGATCGCGGAGGGCCTGCTGAGCTACGACGGAAATGACCCGATCCATTTCGTCAAGATCATTCACTTCAGAGGCGAACGGGTCGACCGCGAGACGCTCTACTTCGCCGAGGCATTTCCTGCGCCCGACTGGCGTCAGCCATGGGTCGCTCCCGGGCCACGGCCTGTGCGGCAGAACGACCTTCCCGCGCGCATATCGGGCGGGCAGTGACGCAGAAGATGGGAATGACCGACCGGGTTCTCCCCACCACCTACCCGGTCAGCACCACCGGACCCTCCGCGGTCAGCGCGATCGTGTGCTCGGTGTGTGCGGCGCGACTGCCATCGGCCGAGCGCACGGTCCAGCCGTCGGCATCCATCCGGATCCTCGCCGTCGTCTTGGCCCACCACGGCTCGAGGGCGAAGACGAGCCCGGGCCGGAGGCGGTAGCCACGACCGGGGCGGCCGTCGTTGCAGATGAAGAGGTCCTCGTGCATGCTGCGGCCGACGCCGTGGCCGCCGAACTCGTGGTTGACGGGATAGCCGTACTCCGCCGCCACCGCGCCGATCGCCGCTGAGATATCGCCCACGCGATTACCCGGCTGGGCCGCCGCGATGCCCGCGGCGAGCGCCTCTTGAGTCGAACGGATCAGCCTCTCGTCGTCCGGGTCGGCACGTCCGGCGATCACCGTGACCGCGGCATCCGCAACCCATCCGTCCACCGAGGCAGCCAGGTCGAGGCTCAGCACGTCACCGTCGCGAAGCCGGTAGTCGTGAGGCAGACCGTGCTGCGCGGCGTCGTTGACCGACAGGCAGATGACGTTACGGAACGGCCCATTGCCGAAGGAGGGCGCGTAGTTCCAGTAGCACGAGACAGCGCCGCGCTCCGCGATCGCCGCGCGCGCGGCATCCTCGATCTCGAGAAGGTTGACGCCGACGGCCACCATCTTCGACAAGGTGGCTAGAGTGTCTCGCACGAAGGCACCCGCTGGGCGCATCTGCTCGATCTCGGCGGGAGTATGGATGAAGATCATGACCGGTATAATAATACCGGTCATGAGCGTGAAGGGAACACCGACATGATGGTTCGCGCACCCCTCACCCCGGAGCAGCTCGCCGCGGGGCGCCGGCTGGGCGAGGCGCTGCGGCTCGCGCGTGGCTCCCGGTCGCTGACCGACGTGGCCGCTCAGGCCGGAATCTCGCCCGAGACTCTGCGCAAGATCGAGACCGGCCGGCTGCCGAGTCCGGCGTTCGGAGTGGTCGCCGCACTCGGCGACGCACTCGGGCTGTCGCTCGACGAACTCGCGGCCGAGTGGGCCGGCGCGGCGTCGCGGGCGGCACGCAGCGCCTGAGCGCCCGCCCACGAGAGAGCCTCAGCCCTCCCGCCCATCCCATTCGCGCCGCAGGTACTTCGGCGCTTGCACGCGCCATGCCTCGGTCACCAGCTCGGCAAGATGGTCGTCCTCGATGCCGGCCATGCGGAAGGCGACCTTCGGCTCGCCCCAGCGCGTCGTGGCACGAAGAAAGACGTCCGGCGCCATCTCGCGGAGCGCGAGCGCGTCCACACTGTCGGCGACCTTGACACCGACGACGAGCTCACGCGCGATGATCTCGCGCATGTCTTCGGGGATGCTGGGCCACGGGTGGCATTCCCACGCGAAGAGCTTGCCCCGCACGAACCAGGCGGCGCCTCCGGTCGTCGCCCGTTCCTCGGCGCCGGGCAGACCCGACGCGGCGCGCCGCAGGTCGTCAAGGGTGGCCACACCTCGAGGGTATGGGCCACCCCTGACACCCGCAGGCATCCGCGGCTGCAAGCACCCGCCTGTATTACGCCCGCTCCACCGGCAGCCACAGCTCGGTGGTCGCCGTGCTGAAGTCGTCGGCGCGGTCGAGGACCGCGACGATCGACGGACCAGGGCGCAGCCGCCACGGGTTGGACGGGAACCAGTCCGCCGCGGTGGCCGCCCACGTCGACTGCAGCGCCTCGGGGTACGGGCCCTCGGTGCGGAAGACCGCCCACGCCCCGGCCGGGACGTCGATCCTGTCGAGGTCGTCGGGCACGTCCGTGCCCTCGGCGACGGCGACGCCGTGCAGGTAGGTCAGCTCGCTGCCCTCGGTGTAGTCCGGGTCGACGTCGGCGCTCACCTGGAGCAGGCCGGCGGGCTCGGTGCTGCTCAGCTCTTTGAGACGAGCGTGAGCGGATGCCGGCAGCCCCGCGATGTGCTCCTGAATATGTGGATTTACTCCTTGGTGGATGAGCGGCACGCGGGTGGCGTGCCCGACCAGCGCGAACGCGGGTCGGTCGGCGATTCGAGTGTCCATGGTGGTGTTCCCTTCGACGGTCAGGCGGAACCTGAGTTGCGGTTGTGTGCGAAGGGGACCGCCGTGTCGGCGCACGTCGCCGGGACTGACGCCGTGCACGGTCCGGAACGCGCGGTTGAACGCCTCGTTCGAGCCGTAGCCGTATCGGACGGCGATGGTCAGCAGATCTTCCTCGCCGAGCACATCGGCCGCCGCGACAGCCATGCGGCGTCGCCGCACGTACTCCGAGAGCGGCATGCCTGCCAGCGACGAGAACATCCGGCGCAGGTGGTACTCCGTGGTGCCGAGACCGCTCGCGATGCCGGCGAAGTCGATCTCATCGGTGAGCTGGCGCTCGATGATCTCGACGAGTCGGTTGAGAGCTGCGATCACGGTGTCCCCTTTCTCGTCAAGCCTCGTCGTCGGCCTGATCGCGCACCCGACAATCCCGGTCCGATTCAGTCGCCCCGGTGCCGCGCGGATTCGAGCAGGCGGATCCGCCCGCGCAGGAACGGCAATGCCGGCGCCCGGTACACCAGCGCCGGCGCGTGGTCGGGCTCGAGCGCGAACTCGGCCTGCCCGAAGCGCCACATGCGGTTGAACAGGAAGACGCCGAGCACGACCGTCTCGTCGGCCGGGACCTGCCACGTTCCGAGCCCCCATTGCACGGGCTGACCGCGCCCGCCGATCACGAGTGTCGGCTTGACTCCGCCGTACAGCGCGAACCACGGTCGGTGCATGGTGAGGTCGATGCGGCGGGTGGTCGCGTCGCGGGCGTTCATTCGGGTGCTCCCAGCTCGGCGGGGTGTGTCAGTCGCCACCATGCCGTGGGCGGCTTGATGCTGCCCTCGATTTCGAGATCGGATGCCGCAGCATCCGGTCCCGCGGACCAGGTGAGAGTTCCGGCCACCTGACCGTCTTCGTAGGCGGCCGGTGCCGTGGTGTCCATGGTGACCGTGATGGGAGTGTCGGACCACGTGAAGACCGACGCGTGATCGCTCACGACCAGACGCGCACTGGACCCCCACGGAGTGGAGTAGGTTCCGACGACCTGCCCCGGCTCGGCGAGGGGCACCGTCCGGAATCCCTGACGGATGCTGCTCAGCAGCGCCGCGACGCTGACGTTGACCGACTGACGCGTCGAGCCGCCGAGCACCACGCCGGTCACGCTCAGCGGTTCGGCCAGACCCACGTCGAGCGATGAGGTGTACAGCAGGCTGTAGGTGCCCTCGCCGAGGTTGCCGGTCTTCAGTCCGGTGACACCCTCGGTGCCGAGGAGGGTGTTGGTGTTCGACATGACACCGAGCCCCGGCACCGAGACGGACGGCGATCCGAGGATCTGCGCGAGGACGGGGTGCGCCGCCGCGAGCTTGCCGAGCGCGAGAAGGTCGCCGAGCGTGCTGGTGTTGCGGGCGCTGATGCCGGTGGGCTCGACGATCGTGGTGGACGTGAGGCCGTGGGCGTTGAGCCACGCGCGCGCGGCGCTGAGGAACGCGCCCTGCGAGCCGAACGCCCAGCTCGCCACGGCCTCGGCGTAGTTGCTGGCCGATGGGACGAGCATCGTCGCGAGGGCGTCGTACTGCGACATCGAGCTTCCGGTGGGCATCGCGGCGATCGTCGCGCCCAGCACGTAGTACTCGTCGTAGAGGTCGTGGTCTGCCTTGTCGAAGGTGATGGTGGGGCCTGGCTCGCCCGGCGCGAGAGGTCTGGCGTCGAGCACGACCAAGGCGGTGATCAGCTTGCTGATGCTGGCGATCGCACGGGTCTCGTCCGTGCCGCTGCTCATCCACACCCCGCTCGCGTCGGCGCCGAGATACTCATCCGCCCCGGCCACGCTGACCGCCGAGATGCCTTCGATCGGGACGGCGATGGTGGCCGCGAAGGGAATCGGCGCCGCGGGCGTCTGCGACGACAGCACCGGTGCGCTCAGCGGTGCCGACAGTGCCCAGCCGACGTACCCGCCGGATGCGGCCAGGATGACCGCGAGCACGATCGCCGTGATGAGCAGGCCACGCCGGCGCCGACGCCGGCGGCGCTCCGGATCGACCGGCTCACGGCCGACGGGGAACTCCTCCTCGTGCCGCAGGAGCTCCGCGAATTCGGACAGCTCATCCGGCGTCTGGTGATGCGTCGTCATGGCGGCCCCGTCGCTGATGTGGATCCATCATGCATCACCGCGGCTCGTCCGCGCCTCACGCCCGGAACGGCGGAATCAGCCGCCCGCGGCGGGCGGCGTGCGCTTCGATTCGGCGAGCTCGTCGACGTACAGCCCGTTCTCGTCGATCGTGCCGTTGCGGTAGGCCTGGCGCCCGACCATGTGCGCCGACAGCGGAGCGGTCGCGAGCTGTATGAGCACCACAGGCAGGAGGAACGCGACGACCGGCCACGACCGCAGCGACAGCGCGATCGCCAGGCAGATGAGGATGAGTCCCAGCACCTGGGGCTTGGTGGCGGCGTGCAGGCGGGTCGGCACGTCGCGGAAGCGCAGCAGGCCGATCGCCGCCGTGAGACACAGCAGCGCACCGATCAGGATCAGGATGAGCGCGGCGAGATCGAGGCCTTGTTCGAGAGTCATCGGTCGACGTTGTCCCTTCTCGCCACGAACCGGGCGATCGAGATCGAGCCGAACACGCCCACCGCCGCGATGATCAGCAGCACGGGGAGGGTCTTGGTGTGCTGGTTGATCGCCATCTCGGCGCCCAGCACGCACATCACCTCGGTGAGCAGGACATCGGATGCCACGGCCCGGTCGAGGATCGACGGTCCGATGACGATCCGCCACAGCGTGAGCAGCGCCGCGACGGCGAAGACCACGTAGATCACGAGCAGCAGCAGGTTCACGCCGCACCCCCTCGGGCCACGCGGTCGCGGCGGGCGGCGGCATCCGTCTTCATCGCCTGCAGCTGCGCCGGCGAGCCGACCGCCCGCACGATGCGCGCCTCCCAGTGCCGGACGCTGGCCCGCTGATGCTCGAGGTCGTTGTCGTCGCGGACGCCGATGACGTGCAGGTAGAGCACGCGCCGGTCACGGTCGGCCTCGACGAGGAGCGAACCGGGAATGAGGGATGCCGTCACGGCGGTGTGCGTCATGATCAGGTCGTCGTCGGTCACGAGCGGCACCGCGATGATGGCGGCCCCGGGCTGGCGGCGCGGGTCGAGCACCTGCCACGCCACGGTGAGCGATCCGCGTACCAGCGCGACCAGGAACTCGAGCACGAACAGCATGCCCCACCACAGGTTCACGCGTCCCGACAGCTCGACCGGGGGCAGCCGGAAGATGCGGGTCACGAAGATCGCGGCCACCAGGCCGGTGAGGAAGGCGAGCCACGTGAACTGGCCCCACAGCAGCATCCACAGGGCGATCAGCCACACGAAGAACGGCAGCTGACGCCAGAGGGCGACCAGCGCACGGCGGGCGCGCGAAGCGGACACGTCGGCGGTCATCGCACGTCCTCCTCGAGCTGGGTCAGCGTCACCGGCTGCAGCAGCGCTTCGCCGATCCGCGTGCAGATGTCGTACAGCGGGCCCGCGAAGATCGTGAGGGCCAGAGTGATCGCGACCATGCCGGTGGTGGAGGCCGTCATGATCTTCGGGATCACGCGACGCTCGGTCTGGGTACGGGCGGCCGGGGCGTCGCCGAGGTATTCGATGCGGGCCTCGGTCTCGGCCGAGTCGTCCTCTTCGCGCCAGAACGACAGGTTCCACGCGCGCATCAGCGCGTACAGCGTGAGCAGGCTCGTGAGGATGCCGGCGACCATCAGCACGATCATGATCGGGGTGCCCACGGCCGCGGCCGCGTCGAAGAGCGCGAACTTGCCGATGAATCCCGAGAACGGCGGCAGACCGCCGAGGTTGATGGCCGGGATGAAGTACAGCACCGCGATCACCGGCGCGGCTTTCATCAGTCCCTTGACGCGCAGGATCGAGGTGCTGCCCGCGCGGCGCTCGACGAGGCCGACGGCGAGGAACAGCGTCGTCTGCACCACGATGTGGTGGACCATGTAGTAGATCGTGGCCCCGATCGCCGCCGGCGTCGCGATCGCGAGCCCGAAGATCATGTAGCCGATGTGGCTGACGAGCGTGAACGACAGGATGCGCTTGAGCTCGGCCTGCGCGACGGCGCCCAGCACCCCGACGATCATCGTCGCCAGCGCCACCCACAGCAGCAGCTGGTTGACGTCGTTGTCGAGGAACAGCTGCGTCTCGGTGCGGATGATCGCGTACACGCCGACCTTGGTCAGCAGTCCCGCGAACACTGCCGTCACCGGCGCCGGCGCGGTCGGGTACGAGTCGGGCAGCCAGAACGACAGCGGGAACACGGCGGCCTTGATGCTGAAGGCCAGCAGCAGCATGAGATGCAGCACCAGCTGCGTCTCCTGCGGCAACTCGCCCATGCGCTCGGCGATCTGCACCATGTTGACGGTGCCCAGCGCCCCGTAGATCATCGCGATCGCCGCGAGGAACAGGATCGACGAGACCAGCGACACCACGATGTAGACGACGCCGGTGCGGATGCGCGACTCCGTCGAGCCGAGTGTGATCAGCACGTACGACGCCACGAGCAGGATCTCGAAGCCGACGTAGAGGTTGAACAGGTCGCCCGCGATGAACGCGTTGAAGATGCCGGCGCCGAGGATCAGGTACGACGGGTGGAAGATCGAGACCGGCGTCTCGTCGTCACCGTCGGCGGCGCCCTGACCGACCGAGAACAGCAGGACCGCGAGCAGCACGATGCTCGACACCACCACGAGCAGCGCCGCGAGCCGGTCGACGTAGAGCACGATGCCGAACGGGATGGGCCATCCGCCCACCGACACCGCGATCGGCGCGTCGCCCGCGTCGACGACATACAGCAGCACGGCGGCGATCGCGCAGACCAGCGTGAGGGTGATGACCGACACCACCACCTGCGTGCGCCGGTGACGGCCCGCGATCAGCGCGATCGCCGCGCCGAGGAGGGGCAGAGTCACCAGGAGCGGGACCAGAGCGGGGGCGAACTCGATCACGAGCCGTCACCTCCGTCCCGTCCATCGCGGTCACGGGGCGGCGCCGCGCGATCGACCGGCGCATCGTCGCGGAGGCCGGCGAAGTCGCGGCTTCCGACGATGCGGATCGGCGCGGTGTCGGTGCCGACGAAGTCGGTGGTCGCGTCGTCGTCGGTGTCTTCGATCTCGGTCTCGTCGTCCATGGCCTCGTCGACATCGGCGGTGCCTTCGCGCACGGCGCGGTCGGCCTCGTCATCCACGACGGTGTCGGCTTGACCGAGCTGCCACGAGCGGTAGATGAGGGCCAGCAAGAAGGCCGAGACGGCGAACGTGATGACGATGGCGGTGAGCGTGAGAGCCTGCGGCAGCGGATCCGACATCTCGTCGGGGGATGCCGCGGTGCCGAAGAACGGCGCGACGCCCGGCTGACCCATCACGATCAGCAGCAGCAGGTTCGTGGCGTTGCCCAGCAGCAGGAAGCCGATCAGCACCCGTGTGAGGCTGCGCTCGAGCATCGCGTACACGCCGCACGCGAACAGCACCGCCATCACGACGATGAGCACGAGCGAGACGTTCACGAGACACCCACCTCGCCCGGCCGCCCCTCGCGCGCTTCGTGCGCCTGACGATCGACCTCGGCGCCGAGGCTGCGCAGCACATCGAGCACGAGACCGATCACGACGAGGTATACACCGACGTCGAAGAACGTGGACGTGACGAACTCGACGTGGCCCAGCACCGGCAACTCGGCCTCGAAGAACGTGCTCGTCAGCGGCGGCGCTCCGAAGAAGAGCGGCACGATCGCGCACGCGATGGCGATCGTCATGCCCGTGCCCAGCAGGCGCCCAGCGTCGGTGGGGGCGGCGGCGCCCAGCTCGAACCGGCCTCCCGCGACGTAGCGCATGACCAGGGCCATGCCCGCGACCAGTCCGCCCGCGAATCCGCCGCCGGGGAGGTTGTGGCCGGCGAACAGCAGATAAAGCGACACGATGATGATCGTGTGGAAGAGGATCCGCACGATCACCTCGAGGACGATCGAGCGATTCTCGGGCCGCACGCGCTGCCCACCCACGAGCCAGGCGGTGCGGCCGCTGCCTCGCTCGTCCGCCCGCTGCTGCAGTCCGTCCGAGGTCTCGACGAGGGGCCGGCGGCTGCGGGTGGCTCCCGACGGGAGGGGTGAGAACCGTGAGAGCGTGTCGGCGCGGTGGGTGACGAAGACGAGGGATGCCACGCCCGTGGCCGCGAGGATCAGCACCGACAGCTCGCCCATGGTGTCCCAGCCGCGCAGGTCGACCAGTGCCACGTTGACCACGTTCCGGCCGTGCCCGATCTCGTAGGCCAGCCGCGGGAATGCGTCCGAGATCGGCTGCTCGACGCGCGCTGAGGTCGCCACCAGCGCCACGAGCGCCATCGTGACGCCGACGGCCGCAGCGAGCACGCCGCGCGCCACGGGCCACACCGACGCGTTGTGCTCGCCGAGGCGTGACGGGATGCGGCGCAGCACGAGCGCGAACGCCACGAGTGTCACGGTCTCGACGAGGATCTGGGTGACGGCGAGGTCGGGTGCCCCGCTCGTGGCGAACAGCAGCACCATGCCGAGACCCGTCACCGAGACCAGGACCACGCCGGTGTAGCGCTTCCGGGCGCGGATCGCGACGAGCCCGGCGGCGATCATGATGGGCGCGACCACGAGCTGCATCGGCGTCTGGAACGCGTCGAGCTGTGCGCGAAGCTCCTGGCTCGCGAGCAGCGCCGTGGCCTCGGCCGCCACGAAGACGACGAAGATCGTGCCGACGTACACCGGCAGCGAGCCGCGCTGCGTGAAGCTCGTCGTCACGACCGAGAGGCGTGCGACACCGCGCAGAGCGGCGTTGTAGACGTCGGCCGCGGTGAAGGGCAGCAGCCGCTTGGCCGGGCGCCACGCGCGGCTCGCCCAGAACACGGCAGCCCCGGCCAGGATCGTCGCGAGCGAGATCCACAGCGCCGGTTCGAGCCCGTGCCACAGTGCGAGGTGGGCGGGATGCTCCGGCGCGGCCACGCCGGGAGTGGAAAGCGGCGCCTGCTCGGCGTACGGCGCGAAGACCTTGTCGAGCCACGGCGCGAAGAAGCCGGCGACCACCGTGAGCCCCGAGAGCACCACCGGCGCGGCGAGGAACCCGATCGGCGGATCAGGCCATTCCGTTTCGGGCATACGGTCGCCGGAAGAATCGTGCTTCGTCCAGAAGGCGCCCCAGACGAAACGGATGCCGTAGGCCGCGGTCAGCACCGAGCCCAGGGCGATGCCGGCCAGGGCGACGATGCCCCAGACCGCACCCCCGGCCGCTTCGTGCAGCAGCGCCGCCAGCACGCCCTCTTTGGCGACGAAGCCGATCGTGGGGATGATGCCCACCATCGAGGCGACGGCGATGATCGAGAACGTCGCCATGACGGGTGCCTGCCGACCGACACCGGACAGTTCGGTGAGGTCGCGCGTGGAGAGCTGGCGGTCGATGACGCCGACGACGAGGAACAGCGCCGATTTGAACAGCGCGTGACTGAGCAGCAGCGCGAGGCCGGCGAGTGCGACATCGGCGGTGCCGTACCCGAGCACGACGGTCAGCATCCCGAGCTGGCTGACCGTGCCGAACGCGAGCACACGCTTGAGGTCGGTCTCGCGCAGCGCCTGGAATCCGCCCAGCAGCATGGTGAAGACGCCGAGCCCCACCACGATCGGGCGCCACGTCGGGGCGATCGCGAAGATCGGCGCAAGACGTGCGATGAGGTAGATGCCGGCCTTCACCATCGCCGCCGCGTGCAGGTATGCGCTGACCGGCGTGGGTGCGGCCATCGCGCCGGGAAGCCAGAAGTGGAACGGGAAGATCGCCGACTTGCTCAGCGCGCCGACGAGGATGAGGACCAGCGATGCGTCCACGATCGGCCCGGTCGGCGCCTCGGCGAGGATCGTCGAGATGCTGGAAGTGCCGGCGTCGACGACGAGCAGAACGACGCCGATGAGCATCACGAGCCCGCCGAGGGTCGTCACCAGCAGCGCCTGCAGGGCGGCGCGGCGACTGGCCGCGCGCTTGTTGTAGTAGCCGATGAGCAGGTACGACAGCACGCTCGTGACTTCCCAGAACATCACCAGCACGACGAGGTCGTCGGTGAGCACGAGCCCGTACATCGCGCCGGCGAAGGCGAGGAGCACGGCCGCGAACTGGCCCAGGTTCTCGGTCTTGCCGCGGAAGTACCAGCGGCAGTAGATCATCACGAGTGCCCCGACGCCGGTGACGACCAGCGTCATGAGCCACGACAGCGTGTCCATCCGCATCGAGAGGTCGATACCGAGGGGCGGGATCCAGGCGTATGACTCGAACGGAATGTCTCCCGCCATCACACGCGGCGTGAACACGGCTGCCTGGACGAAGCCCGCGATCGGGAGGACGGCGGCGATGTAGAACGCGCGGGCGCCGATGTGCGCGACGAGCCACGGCAACAGGAGTGGAACGACCGCGAACGCGCCGAGCACGAGGAGCATCCGGGCCTCCTCGTGGTCGTCGGCCGGGGGCTTCACGCGCGCGGCTCGGGCGATCGGGGTGTCGGACCCAGTCTACCCGCGCAAGCCGGTGCCTCCGGCGGCGTGGCAGAGTGAGGCGGTGGGCGTTCGACGGGCTCGAGACCGGCCAGGCGGCGCGATGCCCCCGTGGGCCGGCGAGTCGCTGGGCCTTGCCGCGGCCGTCGCGATCTCGATCGGGGTCGTCGCCGTGGTGGCGGCATCCGCCCGCTCGGAGCTGATGTTCCGCGACGGCGACTCGCTCGTGACCACCCTTGTGATCCGGTCCCTTGCGACGGGGCAACCACAGGACTGGGCGATGTCGACGGTCCTCTTCCTTCCCGAGGCCGCAACGCTCGGGCTCCTGACGCTCCTGGGCCTGGGCGTCAACGGCACGCTCGCTCTCGCCGGCGTCGTCAACCTCGTCGCGTTCTACGGTGCTCTTCGCGTCGCCGCCGGGTCCGCCGCGCGTGCGCGCGCCCCCATCGCCGGTGCACTGCTGGCCCTCGCGGCGTTCGGGCTGCTCGCGATCAGCGACACGTCACCGTCGCGCGATGCACTCGAGCTCGCCTCCCTGCTGACGCTCACCACCTACTACAGCGCCACGACGATCGGTGTCGTATTGGCCGTCGGCATCGCGCGGCGGGCGCTGGACCGACGACAGCGCGGCTTCGGCTCGGGGGGCAGTTCGCGCGAGAATTCCCCGGCGGATGCCGCGGCTATTGACCCCCGAACAGAAGAGCTCCTCAGCTCGGGGGGCAGTTCGCGCGGGAACTCCCCGGCGGATGCCGCGGCTATTGACCCCCGAACAGAAGAGCTCCTCAGCTCGGGGGGCAGTTCGCGCGGGAACTCCCCGGCGGATGCCGCGGCAACTGACCCCCGAGCGGGAGTCTCCGACGGACCCGGCGCCTGGTTGTGGGGGTCGGTCGCTGGGCTCGGTGTTGTGGCAGCGGCATCCGTCCTCACGAATCCGCTGTTCGCGGCGTGGGGGACCGTCCCTCTGGGTCTGGTCCTCGCGGTGGCGTGGGCGTTGAGGCGCCGCGGGCCGACGCTGTGGCTGGCCGGCGCACTCATCGCCGGCACGGCGGTCGGTTTCGTAGGACGGATGCCGCTGGCCCCGCTCATCGCGAACACCGGAGCGGGCTACGCCGATCCGTCGCGGTGGGCCGACTCGCTCGGCTACTACGGCGCCCTGCTCACCGAGCGGTGGAGCGTGCCGTGGGGCGCGGCATCCGTCATCGTCCTTCTCGCGCTGTGGTCCTGGTGCCTCGCCGCGACGGTGGTGCTCGCCCGCCGAGGTGACGTGGGCGCCACGGTCGTGGCCGCCTGCGGGTGGGTGATCCCGCTGCTCGTGGTGGCCGGCGCGATCGTGCTCGGCACGAATGCCGCGCGATACCTGCAGCCCGCGGCCTTCGCGCCGCTGCTCGGTCTGTTGGTGCTGCCTGGCTTGTCGGCGGTCCGCGCAGGAGCGGCTGCGAGCCCGCTCACGAGCCCTCGCCGTGCGCTCATGGCCGGCATCGCCGGCGCGGGCGCCGTCGTGCTCATCGTCCTCGCCGGTGCGGTGGGCGTCCCCCGGATCGCTGCCGCCGCGAGCGCGCCTGACGCCGACCTCGAGTGCGTCGTCGACTGGGTCGAGCAGTCCGGACGCACGGGCGGCGGCCAGTTCTGGACGGTGCGGCTGCCCAAGGCGCACCTCGCCGATCCGCGGTCGCTGGTCCAGGTCGACCACCAGTTGCGCGGCTATGCGTGGCTGGTCAACCGCGACGACTTCACCGTCGGCGAGGTGTCGTTCCTCGTGCTGGATGATCAGTCGCCCGCTTTCGATCTGCCCGGTGGCGCGTCCGTCGAGGATGCCCGGCACGTCTCGTGCGGCCGATACACGATCGCCGACTTCGGCGACGCCGGGCTGCCCCTGGGCCCGCAGCGGTCCTGACCCAGGGGCTCGGGCCTCATCGGCGGTGATACCGCAGCACCGCGCACCCGTTGCTGAAGGTCAGCGCTTCGTCGAGGGCGAACTGCACCGGGGCGAAGTCGGCCGCGAACGCCGGGATGCCGCTGCCCGCGACCACGGGGTACTTCTTGACGATGAGGCGGTCGATCTCGGGCAGGAGCTCGCCCGCCAACCGTCCGCCGCCGGCGAGGTAGATCCCCAGTCCGTCCTCGGCCTTGAGCTCGCGGATGCGACCGCGCGGGTCGTCACGGACGAGCTCGACCGCCGGATCGGGCGAAGCCTCCAGCGATCGGCTGACCACGATCTGCCGCAGGTGCGCGTACGGGCTCGTGATGCCGATCTCGAGTGCGGGGTCGTAGGTTCGGCGGCCCATGACGATGGTGTCGAACCCGCGGTTGGGCACGTCGTCGAGGCCCACCGCCCGGCGCACGTGCGTCGGCAGCACCTCGGGGTACGCGTCGTTCATATGCGCGCTGTGGTCGTCCGCGAGCGGGTAGAAGTCGACCTCGTCGTGCGGCCCCGCGATGAATCCGTCGAGGGTCATGCCGATGTAGTACGTCAGCTCACGCATGGTGGCTCCTTCCTGGCGACCCGGGCGGTCGCACCTCCGAAAGCGTAACCACTACATGTGGAGTACTGCAAGTGGAGTGGTTGTGTGCGACACTGGGGGAATGGTCGCCAATCCGCAACGCCGCCGCCAACTGCTCGACGCAGGCATCGACGTCCTGGCGGGCCAGGGCGCCCGGGGCCTGACCTTCCGCGCCGTCGACGACGCGGCCGGCGTCCCGCAGGGGACGACGTCGAACTACTTCGCCAATCGCGAGGAGCTGCTCCGCGAGCTCGGACGCTTCGTCTTCGAGCGCCTCACGCCCGACCCTGTTCCCGAAACCGAGGCTCCGACCCGAGCCCGGGAGGTGCAGCTCATGAAGGAGCTGCTCGGGCGGGCCCGCGACGACCGTGCCGGCTTCCTCGCGCTCTACGAGCTCCGGCTCGAGGCCGTGCGGCGCCCCGACCTCGCCGACGCCATCGCGGACCGGTACGCCGCGAACCTCGACGCCATCTCGGCCGGGCACGTCGAAGGCGGCTTCCCGGGGGATCGGCGCACGGCGCTGCTGCTCTACCTCGCCATGAGCGGCCTGATCCTCGAGCACCTCACCCTGCCGGGGCTGCTGCCCAACGATGCGAGGGGCGTCGACGCGCTGGTCGAGGACCTCGTCACGGCGATCGTTCCGCCGGAGTAGCCCGCGCGCATCGCGTTCAGGGAGCTGGGGCGGGACCTGTGGTGTTGCCCTCGTGGAAGGTGCACGTGAAGCTGATCGACGCGGCCACGCCGCCGTCGATCATGGCGGCGACCGCGGCCCCCGCGGCGCGACCCTTCTCGGTTGCCGGCTGCACCAGGGTGGTCAGCTCGTACGGGGCCAGACCGTCGACGACGATCCCATCGAACCCGGTCACGCTGACGTCTTCGGGCACGCGGAGCCCGGCCTCCTCGGCGGCACGGATCACACCCGCGGCCAGCAGGTCGGACTGAGCGATGACCGCTGTCGGCCGACGCGCCGGGTCGGCGAAGAGCTCGCGGCCGGCCAGCAGGCCCTCGTCGATGAAGCTGCCCGCCGCGGCGTAGGCCGGGGCATCCGGGAACACGTCCAGAGCCCCCGCGAGGCGCTCGCGCGTGACGTCGATCGTGATGGCGGTGCCGTCACCGAGCCAGCCTCGTTCCCACCCCGCACGGGCGGGGAGCGCGACGATGGCGACGTCGCGATGGCCGAGCGTGCGCAGATGACTGGCCGCCTGACGCTGGGCCTCGCGGTTGTCGAGCCCGATCCGAGGGACGTCGTCGCCGGCATCGCCCTCGATGACGACCACGGGGATGCCGCGCGCCCGCACCGCGTCGAGGGACTCGCGCAGCAGGCCGCTGCAGCCGATGAGCACGGCCGCATCGAGCGGAGCCGTGGTCAGCGAGGGGCCTGAACCGGTGGGCTCCTGGTCGCGCAGCAGCAGCAGGCCCGCGCCGAGAGGGGCGACGGCGTCGGCGAGGCCGTCCATCATGAGCGTCTTGACCGGATCGAGGAACGCCGTGCGCAGGTGCTCCTCGAAGACGACGCCGACGATTCCGGAGCGTCCGCGGCGCAGCGATGCCGCACGCGGGTCAGGTCCGGTGTAGCCGAGCGCCGCGGCTGCATCGAGCACGCGACGACGGGTCGCGTCCGACACAGGCGTCTTGCCGCTGAACACCACGGATGCCGTCGACGGCGAGACCCCTGCCTCGCGGGCGACATCCGAGATCGTGGCGCGGCGCGTGCTCATGACGAATCGATCGTAACCCGTGCCGGACGCCCGGTGTCGAATCGATTCGGTACGCTGTCCGGATGGAACTCGTCCTGACCCGCTCGCAGTACGTCCGCTGGCGCACCGCCGTCTTCGCCATCTTCCTGGCGAGCGGCCTGAGCATCGCCACGTGGGCGTCCCGGGTTCCGGCCATCAAGGTCACACTCGACGTCGACAACATCCAGATCGGGCTGATGCTGCTCGGCGCCGGCATCGCCTCGATCGTCGGTCTGTCGCTGTCGAACATCGTGCTCGCCCGCTTCGGTGCGCGAAGAGGAATGCTCGCGGCCATGCTGGTCTTCGCGGCCGGCGTCGCCATCATCGGCATCGGCACCGACGTGCTGCACTCGTTCGTCGCGGTGATCGCCGGACTCGTGCTGTTCGGACTCGGCAACGGCGCGGTCGATGTGATGATGAACGTCGAGGGCGCGGCGATCGAGAAGCAGTCTAGCAAGACGATCCTGCCGCTGTTCCACGGGTTCTTCAGCTTCGGCACGGTGATCGGCGCCGGCATCGGGGCCGCAGCCGCCGGGTGGCACATCAACGTGCTCGTGCACACCGTCGTCATGGCCGCCGTGATCGTCGGGATCGCCTTCGCGACGTATGCCAACGTGCCGGCGCGAGAGATCACCGGAGACACGGATGCTGCGGCCGACAAGCCGCACTGGCGCGAGCGTCTTCACACCTCGCTGTCTGCCTGGCGCGAGCCGCGCACGTACGCGCTGGGCGTGATCATGCTCGGCATGGCGTTCGCCGAAGGAGGCGCGAACGACTGGCTCGCGCTCGGCATGGTCGAGGGGCACGGCGCGACACCCGCCATCGGTGCACTCGGGCTGACCGTCTTCTCGGTCTCGATGACGGTGGTGCGGGTGTTCGGAGGGCCGCTCGTCGACCGCTTCGGTCGCGTGAACACGCTGCGCGTGCTGTCGGTGCTCGCCGCGGGCGGCCTGCTGCTGTTCATCCTCGCGCCGAGCATCCCGCTCGTGTTCGTCGGAGCGGCACTGTGGGGCGCGGGCGTGTCGCTCGGCTTCCCCCTCGGCATGTCGGCCGCCGCCGACGACCCGGCCAAGGCCGCCGCGCGCGTGAGCGCCGCGGCGACGATCGGGTACATCTCGTTCCTGTGCGGTCCGCCGATCCTCGGCTTCATCAGCGAGCAGATCGGGCTGCTGAACACCTTGTACATCCTGGTCGCGCTCGCCGTGGCATCCGGTCTCGCCTCTCCGGCGGCCAAGCCGATCGCCGGCTCGACCGTCGGCGCGGGCCAGGCCCACCACTGATCCGCCTCGGCCTCGCTACGGGCTGTTCCTCGCCTGCTCGATCGACGGGGAGGGGTCGAGGGCGGAACGGGCGAGCAGTGTGGCTCCGGCCACCGCGGCGGGCATCGTGACCACCGCACCCAGCGGCACCAGGAAGCAGAGCTGCGTCGCAACGCCGAACCCCAGCATCCGTCCCCGATGTCGGCGCATCAGCGCCCGTCGAGCGGTACGGGTCATGCCGCGGGCGGTGAGCGCCCGCGCGCTGAGCTCGTCCGCGATCAGCCAGCCGGTCAGCAGCACGCCGCACACCGTGCCGAGCACCCCGCCGACCACGGGGATGAGGCCGAGCAGAGCGGAGAGCAGTGCGACGGCGACGCCGCGAGCGATGAGCGAGATCGTGTCGCCGACGGAGCGCCAGAAGCCGTAGTCCGCGTCGAGCTCGGCCCCGCCGAGGTCGGCCTCGACCGCCTTCCAGATGCGCTCGTAGAACGGCTCGCCGATCAGGAGCGTGAGCGCCGTGAACGAGATCGCGACGAGGACGAGCGCCGAGCCGAACACCGCCGTTCCGACGGCGACCCGGATGACGGTGGCCCACAGCCCCGGCCAGGAGTCGGCGAAGGGCGTGACCGCCTCGGTGATGCCGGGGAGGAGGATGCCCAGCGCGATCAGCCCCGACAGCAGCAGCGCGGCGACGATCGCGGCGGGAAGCATGCCCAGCGCCATGACTCCTGGCCGCTGCCGCCAGTAGCCGAATCCGCGGGCCAGCAGACCCACGCCCCGGGCGAACTCACGCATGCCCTCAGCGTACGGCCCGGCCCGCTGAGCCGCCCCGGTCAGGCGTCGCCCGCGGCGAGCGCGACGGCGTGGGAGCGGCTGCGGGCGCCGAGCTTGGCGAGCACGCTCGACACGTGCGTCTTGACGGTCGCGACCGAGATGCCGAGGTCGGCGGCGAGCTCGCCGTTGGACCGCCCCGCCCGCATTCCCTCGAGCACCTCGCGCTCCCGCTCCGTCAGCTGATCGAGTCCGTGCGTCGCCGCGCCGGGCGCGGGCCGGTCGCCTCTCGCGATGAGTGCGAGAGCCCGCCGGGTGACACCCGGATCGAGCACGCCCTCACCCGCGGCGACGCGTCGCACGGCGTCGACGAGGGTCGCAGCATCCGTCGTCTTCAACAGGAACCCGGCGGCGCCCGCCCGCAGCGCACCGTCGACCAGCTCGTCCTCGTCGAAGCTCGTGAGCACGAGCACCTCGGCCGAGCCGCTCGCGACGATCTCGCGGGTCGCGGCGATGCCGTCGATCCCCGGCATCCGCAGATCCATCAGGACGACATCCGGATGCAGCGCCGCCGCGTTGCGGATCGCCACCGCTCCATCGGCCGCTTCGCCGACGACCTCGAGGCCATGCGACTCGAGCATGATCCGCAGACCCTCGCGGATCGCGGCGTGGTCATCGGCGAGAAGCACCCGCACTGATCCGGTCATGCCGGCACCTCCCGTGGGATCTCGGCCTGCACCGACCAGCCGCCGGGCACGGGCCCGGCCTGCAGACGTCCGCCGAGCGCTCGCGCCCGTTCGGCGAGCAGCTCGAGACCCCAGCCGCTCCCGACCAGAGCGGGCCGTTCGAGTGGTGCGCCGCCGCGCGAGTCGACGCGCACGCGCACGTCGGAATCGTCCGCGTCGAGAGTCACCTGGACGTCGGCGCCCGCGGCGTGGCGCAGGCAGTTGGCGAGCGACTCCTGCACGATGCGGGCGAGCGCCTGATCCACCGGGGCCGGCACGTCGCCGGCGATCGCGTCGTCCAGGGTCACGGTGAGCCCGTGGCGCCGGGCGTCTTCGACGAGCGCCGGCAGCGCGTCGCGGCGCAGCGGCGCGGACAGGGCATCGGCACCGCTGCGCAGCACCGCGATCATGGATCGCAGCGCGCGGTGCGCCTCGAGGCTCGAATCGCGCACGGCGCGCAGCGCGGCGCGGTCCGTGTCGGCCGGGGCCCCCGAGCCGGACCCGTCGGCCGAACCGGGCGCCGAGAGCGCCGCCTCGGCCCGGATCGCCATGGCTGAGACATGCCCCGCGACGAGGTCGTGGAGTTCGCGTGCCATGTCCTCCCGCTCGCGCCGCACGGCCTCGGCGCGGTCGCGCTCGGCGAGGCGCTCGGCGTCGAGGGCGCGCTGGCGATGCAGTTCGACCAGTTCGTGCGCCTGGGCGACCGCGGTCGCGTACCAGTAGGCCGTGCCGAGGAGCGCCCCGATCTGCAGTCCGACCACCACGGTCACCTGCAGGTCGCGTGACACGGCGAGCGCCGCCGCCGTGACGAGCGCCGTGGCGACGCCGACTCCCACGAGGATGCGGCGCCGCCGCGCCGGCGTCGACACGCGCGTCGCCGCGTACACCAGGTCGAGCACGACGATGAAGGTGGTGATGCCGCCGACCGTCAGCACGTCCACGATGCACAGCGCCACCCCGACCGCCAGCGCGACGAAGGGCGCCCGCGCCCGCACCAGAGCGAGCGCCGAGGCCGGCAGCGCGAGGATCAGGGACCACCACGGCGACACCGGCTCGGGCAGCAGCGAGAACATGGACCACAAGCCGACCAGTCCGACGGCGGCGGCGACCACCGAGAGCGCCGCGTACGCGAGCGCGTCGGCCGGACCGCGATGCGCACGCACCCACGTCCGGGCGGCGGCGAACGCGCCGGGGCTGGTTTCCACGAGTTCATGCAACCACTCCGGCGGGGCGACGGCATCCGTCGAAGGAACGAGGCGGCGCGGTGGCGCCTCCGTCCTCTTGCCGATGTGCGCGCGCCGCGCCCGCGTGAGGCTCGGATCATGGACTTGATCGCCGACGCCCCGCTCGCCCTCACGCTCGTCGTCCTCGCGCTGCTGGACGGCCTCAGCATCGGCACGCTGCTGATCCCGGTGTTCCTGCTGCTCGCGCCGGGCCGCGTGCGCGCCGGTCGCGTCATGCTGTACCTCGTCACGATCGCGGCGTTCTACCTCGCCGTGGGCGTGCTGTTCACCCTGGGCCTGGTGAATCTCGTCGATGTCGCGCAGGGGTTCCTGTCGTCGCCGGCCGGGCAGGTCACGCGCCTGGTGGCGGGCGCCGCGCTGCTGCTGACCGGGATCCTCATGGGCACGGGATCCAAGAAGAGGGCGGATGCTGCGGCCGCGGCATCTGCCTCGGGCACTCAGGCATCGGACGCCCAAGCCGCGAGCTTCGCGCCGTCGTGGGCGACGACGTCCCTGGCCGGCTCGCCCCCGATCACGCCGCCTCCGGCACCGGCCACGCCGGAATCCGTCGATCCGGCGCCGTCGCGCATCACACGCTGGCGCGACCGGCTGCTCTCACCGAAGGCGTCGCGGGGCGCGGTCATGGCGGTCGCGGTCGCCGCGGGACTCGTCGAGGTCGCCACGATGCTGCCGTACCTCGTGGCGATGGGGATGCTGGCCGAAGCGCCCCTCGCGATGCCGCTGCGCTTCGGCGCCCTCGCGGCCTACTGCGCCGTGATGATCCTGCCCGCGATCGTGCTGCTCGTGCTGCGCATCGTCGCCGCCCCGCTCGTGGAGCGTCCGCTGGCCAGACTCGCGGCCTGGATGGAACGGACGGGCCGCGAGAACACGGCGTGGATCATCGGCATCGTCGGCTTCCTCATCGCCCGGGGCGCGGCGACCGAGCTCGGGCTGTTCGAGATGATCGACCGCCTCGGGTAGGGCGCGCGGATCCTGGCGAGCAGCCCGGGGCTGCGGCATCCGCTCGCGCCACGGTCCTCGCTCACGCCGTAGGCTCGTCGGGTGCGTCTCGTCATCGCCCGCTGCTCGGTGGACTACACCGGCCGGCTCAACGCCCACCTGCCCCTGGCGACCAGGCTGCTGGTGCACAAGGGCGACGGCAGCCTGCTGGTGCACTCGGACGGCGGCTCGTACAAGCCGCTGAACTGGATGAGCCCGCCGTGCCGGCTGGACGTCGAGATCCCGGATGCCGAATCCGCCGCCGCGGGCGTGCTCGAGCACTGGCGGGTCACGCATGCCAAGTCCGGCGATGCCCTGCTCGTGCGCATCTACGAGGTGCTGCACGATTCGTCGCACGAGCTCGGGCTGGACCCCGGGCTGCAGAAAGACGGCGTCGAGGCAGACCTGCAGCGGCTGCTCGCCGAGCAGGTGGATGTCATCGGCGACGGGCTCACGCTGGTGCGCCGCGAGTATCCCACCGCAATCGGCCCCGTCGATCTACTGCTGCGGGACCCCGCGGGCGGCACGATCGCCGTCGAGGTCAAGCGGCGCGGCGATATCGACGGCGTCGAGCAGCTCACCCGCTACCTCGAGCTGCTCGGCCGCGACCCGCACCTCGCCCCCGTCACCGGCGTGTTCGCTGCCCAGGAGATCAAGCCCCAGGCCAAGGTGCTCGCCTCGGACCGCGGCATCCGCTGCGTCACCCTCGACTACGAGGGCATGAAGGGCGTCGAGTCCGGCGCGCCCCGCCTCTTCTGACGCGGCGCGTCTTGCCCGCCCAGCCGCGAACGGGCACCCTCTGGTTGAGAAACCACAAACAGGTCGAGAAACCGCCCCGCGCATGCCTTCTGAACCTACGTATGGTTTCTCAACCTCAAGTCCGGCCCGAATAGGCTGGAGCGCATGCCGAGCCGATCTCCCTGGACCTGTGTGCTGTGGGATGTCGACGGCACGATCGTGGATGCGTCAGAGGGCATCCTTCGGCGCCTGACGATCGCGCTCGAGCATTTCGGCAAGGCCCCGCCGACTCGTGCCGAGCTCGTGCACTGGATCGGTCCGCCGATGTACGAGTCCTTCCAGGTCAACGTCGGCATGACGCCGGAGCAGGCCTCCGAGGCCGTCACGTTCTACCGCGGCCTCAACAAGTCCGAGGGGTACTCGGCCGGCGCCAAACTGTTCCCCGGCATGGGCGAGTTGATCCGCGATGTCGCGGCAGCCGACATCCCACAGGCGACCGCGAGCTCCAAGCCCGAGGTGCAGGTCGTCGCCCTCATGGACCACTTCGAGCTGTCGACCTCGCTCACCGCGATCGTCGGCGCCACGGCCGACGAGCGGACCCTCGCCGCCAAGTCCGACATCGTGGCCGAGTCGCTGCGGCGTCTGCAGGCCGCCGGCGTCGACACCAGCCGGCCCGTGCTCGTCGGCGACCGCCACCACGACGTCGAGGGCGGCGCCGTCCAGGGCGTGCCGGTGATCTTCGTGCGCTGGGGCTTCAGCTGGCCGCACGAGTCCGAGGGCGCGCAGGCCGTGGTCGACGATGTCGCCCAGCTTCGCTCACTGCTTCTGTTCGAGAGGCCGGCGGAGGGGACGGATGCCTGAGCTCGCGGCCACGATCCTGGGCTGGCTCGTGCCACCCCTGATCGCGTTCGTCGTCGCGGGCTTCGCCATCGCGGTGCTCGTGTGGGCACTGCGCCGAGCGCGGCGGTCGCCCCGTGCCCGCGCCGCCGCCGAACAGCTGCGGCTGAAGGCGGGCGCTTCACTCGTGCGGCTGGACGACGCCGTCGGTGAGCTCGAACTCGAGGTGGGCCTTTCGGGCGCGCTCTACGGCGGCGGCGCGCCGGCATCGCTGCGGCGAGCGCGCCTGACCGCGCAGCACGCGCGCGACGCCGCGTTCGAGGAGTACCGGGCCATCAGCATGCCGGGCGTCCTGCCCGACGAGATCCGCCGCGTGGCGAACCGCATCGACCGCACCGCGACCGAGGCGCTGGCCCGGATCGCGGCGGCGCGTGCCGAGCATGGGGCCTGGGTGCGCGCGAACGTGTCGGCCGCGACGCAGGTCGAGGCTGCTCGGAATCGGCGCGCGCAGCTGCGAGCGTCGATGGGGGACCCGGCGGCGCTCGTCGCCGAGCTCTCGGCGCGCTTCGACGAGACGGAGTGGCGGGATGCCTCGCGCGCGGCCCATTCGGCGCTGGCCGAGGTAGCCGAGGCCGAGCGTCTGCTCGATTCCGCGGCGGCGCGGCCCGCCGATCCGTCGCTGAGCGCCCTGCCCGACCTCGCTGCGGCCGAGCGATCGCTGCGCCAGGCCGAGGTCGACGCGCGCATCCTCGAAGAGACCCACCGCCTGATCTTCCAGGCCGCACAGGCCGTGCCCGACGAGATCGCGGCCGCCCGAGCGGCGCTGCGCCAGGCATCGGTCACTCGCGAGCACCTCGAGGCCGCCGACGCCGAGCGTCTCGGCACGGAGCTCCGCGCGATCGAGGCCGAGCTGACGAAGACCGAGACGGATGCCGCGCGCCGGCCGACTCGCGCTGTCGAATCCATCGCGCGCCTGCGGAGCCGCCTGGACCTCGCCCTCGGAGACGCGCGCACGGCACAGCAGCGTCTGCGCGGGGCACGCACGGCACTGCCCGGGACGCTCGCTGCCGCACGCGGCGCGATCGCGCAGGCCGAAGCATCCGTCGCGCATGCCCACGCCGGCGCCGATGCCCGCTCGCGTCTGCTGTCGGCGCAGCGCGAACTGGCCCAGGCCCGCCAGGCCGAGGACCCGGTGGCCGCACTCGACGCCGCCCGCCGCGCGATGCGCGACGCCGAGGACGCCAGGGCGCTCGCCACCCCGCTCTGAACTCATGCCGTCGCTAGGGTGAACCCATGAGCGACGACTCGCCTCGCACGCCGAACCCCGTTGTCGCCGTCGTGCGACGCATCCCCGCCACCCTCGCCATGGTGGTGCTCATCCTCATCGCGGGCGTCGCCTGGCAAGGGCTGTGGCGGCCGTTCGAAGAGACGGCCCTGTATGACACGGTGGCGTACGGACTGCCTGCGCTGTCGGACGGGCGATGGTGGACGCCGGTCACCGGCACCTTCTTCGTCAACCAGCCATGGGTGTACCTCTTCACGATCACGGGCTTCTGGGGCATGGCGTACCTCGAGTACCGGAGGGGCTCGCTCGTCGCGCTCGCTTATTACTGGGTGGGCCAGCTGTTCGCGATCCTCGCGACCGCGCTGGCGCTGCTGCTCGTGTCGCAGCTGCCGTGGGAGTGGGCGCAGACCGAGGCGCTCGCCCTCGACGTCGGCGCGTCAGGCGGCACGATGGCCTGCATCGCCGCCGCCGTGGGGCTGTTCGTCGCCCCCTGGCGGGTGCGGGCCTGGCTGGTGCTGCTGGCCTTCGTGTTCGTCGCGATGCTGTTCTGGGGGTCGCTCGCCGACCTCGAGCATCTGCTCGCGGTGCTGCTGATCCTCTTCGTCGACCGCTCGCTGCGCATCCAGCGCACGACCGTACGCGAACAGCGCTTCATCGCGTTCGTGTCGGTGATCGTGCTCGGTGTCATCCAGGTCGTGACGATCCTCGTCCCGACCGACGGCCCGTTCGGCCCCACCGAGCCGGTGTCGGGCGGCTTCATCGACTTCGCGATCGATGCGATCGTGATCCTGCTGATCGCCAACGGCCTGCGTCGCGGACGGCGCTGGGCCTGGGTGCTCGGTGTCGTCCTCGCCGCGATCAACATCGCGGTGGCCGCACTCGTGCTCGTCGTGATCATCATCACGAGCGAAGCGCAGCTCGAGGCCCGCATCGACGGTGAGACCGAGCTCGCGCTGGCCAGCGGTGTGCTGTGGCTGCTCATGCTGATCTATCTCGTGTGGGTGCGCCGCGCGTTCCGGGCCAAGCGCAAGTCGACCATCGGGCTGGCGCCGGAGCCCACCGTCGAGGACGTCAAGCAGCTGCTCCGCGACGAGGGCGGCGGCACGCTGTCGTGGATGACCACGTGGGACGGCAACAGCTACGCCCGCACCAGCGGGGGCATCGTCGCGTACCAGCGACGCGCGGGGGTGGCACTGGCCCTCGCGGACCCGCTGGGTCCGCCGGCATCGCGCGCAGCATCCGTCGACGAATTCATCCGCATGGCCGAGCATGCCGGGCTCGTGCCGTGCTTCTTCAGTGCCGACGACTCCACGCGCGCCGCCGTACCGGCGACGTGGCGCAGTCTCGTCGTCGCCGACGACACGATCGTCGACCTGCCCGGACTGCAGTTCACCGGCAAGCAGTGGAACTCGGTGCGCTCATCGCTCAACCGCGCCGGGCGTGAGGAGATGACGTTCCGGATGACGCGGCTCGCCGACGAGCCGTGGGGAGTGCAGCAGCAGCTGCGTGCCATCTCGGAGATGTGGGTCGGCGACAAGGGCCTGCCCGAGATGGGCTTCACCCTCGGCACACTCGTCGAGGCGGAGGACCCGGAGGTGCGTCTGGCATTGGCGATCTCGCCCGAGGGGAACATCGACGGGTTCCTCTCATGGCTGCCCGTCTACGGCGGCGACGGCACCGTCCGCGGGTGGACCCTCGACCTCATGCGCCGCCGCGAGGGTGGGTTCGCCCCGGTCATGGAGTTCCTGATCGGCTCGTCCGCGAAGCTCTTCTCCGAGGAGGGCGCGCAGGTCATGTCGTTGTCGGGCGCCCCCCTGGCGCACGAGTACCCGCCGGATGCCGGCCTCATCGCCACTCTGAGCGACAAGCTGGCCGCCGCACTCGAGCCCGTGTACGGCTTCCAGTCTCTGCACCGGTTCAAGCAGAAGTTCCACCCGCGGTACGAGACGCTGTACCTGCTCTACCGGGACGAGAGCGACCTCACACGCATCGGCGGCGCGCTCACGCGGGCGTTCCTGCCGGACGCGACACTGCGTCAGTTCGCGGGCGCCGGCCTCGAGCTCGTCCGCGGCGAACGCGATTGAACCGCGGCATCCGCCCTGTCGACAGGCAGGAACGGATGCCGCGGCGAAGCGACCGCGCGAAACGGTCGGCCGCTCAGCTCAGAGCGGGCGGATGTTCTCGGCCTGGAGGCCCTTCGGACCCTGCGCGACGTCGAACTCGACGCGCTGGTTCTCTTCGAGGGAGCGGTAACCGGTCGACTCGATGGCGCTGTAGTGCGCGAACACGTCCGCGCCGCCATCGTCAGGAGCGATGAAGCCGAATCCCTTCTCCGAGTTGAACCACTTGACGGTGCCTTGCGTACTCATTACTCGCCGTTCTTCGGGGAAATCCCGCCGCGATTTGCGGCGATTGCCTCCAACGTAGTGAAGCGCGACGGTCGGCTGCGAGAGCGATTGCTGATCAGTGACACAAATGTTGCACTCGCGGAAGCAACGATTTCCCATCGCACGCCCGGGCTGAGTGGAACTCGAAGCCCGGGCGTCGACGGATCCCCCCGGATAGGCCACGCCGTAGCGTGGACACCCACATCGTACCGATATATCGCGGGTCGGGCGACACCTCCCGATGTGTTTTCTCCCGTCGGATTCGGCCCTCGGAGCCCCGGAAATCCGGGTCTATGCAGATGAATCGTCCGGCGTACACTGGTCGCACCCATGACTACGCCCCTCGCCCCGCTGGTCCCGCGTGGCGCCGTCCTCGGCGACGAGGTCTACGCGCGCCTGGGCGAAGCCATCCTCGACGGCCGGCTGCCGCCGGGAGAGCGCCTGCGCGATCACGAGCTGGCGGACTGGCTGGGCGTCTCACGGACGCCGGTGCGCGAAGCCCTGCAGCGGCTGGAGCGCGTCGGCCTCGTCGAAGTGTCCCCCAATCGCTACACCCGGGTCTCGCAGCCGAACGACAAGGTCGAGGCCGACACTTTCGAGCTGGTCGCGTACAACATGGGGATCGCGGTGCGCATGGCGACCGCGCGGTGCTCCGACGAGACGTTGGCCAGCGCCTTGGAACGCCTCGACGAGCTCATCGAGGCATCCCGAGCGGACGAAGCCGCGGAGCTGGCCCGGGCGAGTCACGTCTTCTTCCGCGAGGTGACCCGCGCCACCGGCAATCTGGCACTGATCCAGTTCATCCGCGAGTACGAGATCGCGATCCGCCGAAACCTCGCGTCGTGGCAGCCGTTCCTGGAGTGCCCGGTCGGACGCACGGCCGCCTACGAGCGGTTCCGCGCCGCGTTCGCCCGGCGCGAGGGCGCTCGTGCCGAAGAGGAATTGCGCGGCATCCACGGATTCCGCTGATCGCGCTTCTCGCGCCGGGCCCGCGTGGCTAGCGTGGTGATCGTGAACCACATCGAGTTGCGGCCGCTCGACGACGACGATCTCGACGCCATCTTCGAGATGATGCGCGATCGCGAGGCGATAGCGATGGCCGCGTTCACGGCGGAGGACCCCGACGACCGCGCCGCGTTCGACGCCTGGATCGCCCGGCAGCGGGCAGCGGAGGACGTGCTCAGCCTCGTCGTGACCGAGAACGGCGGCTTCGCCGGCACGGCGGCCGCGTTCACCGTCGACGGCGACCGCGAGGTCAGCTTCTGGATCGCCCGGCACGCGTGGGGGCGCGGCGTCGCGACCGAGGCGCTGCGGCTGCTGATCTCGCGCGAAGCCACTCGGCCCCTCTTCGCCCGCGTCGCCGCGCACAACACCGGCTCGCGCGCCGTGCTCGAGCGCAACGGCTTCACCGAGGTCTCGCGCAACGTCGACTTCGCTCCGGGACTCGGCCGCGAGACGGAGGAGATCGTCTACACGCTCGTGCCCGCGCTGGACGGCATCTGACCTCCACATCAAGACAAAGCCCCCGGTCACCCGGGAGCCCTTGTCATGCACCTTCGGTGCGCGAGGGGGGAGTTGAACCCCCACGCCCTTTCGGGCACTGGCACCTGAAGCCAGCGCGTCTGCCTATTCCGCCACTCGCGCGAGCCGCGGCATCCGAAGATCCCGCGAAACTCAACTTCCCGAGGATATCACGCGTCTCGCCAGGGTCCGAACTGAGCGTGGTTCGCACTCGCAGAGACATTTATCTCAATCTTGTTGATATTTTGGCGCAGGACGGGCAACCTACGAAGCGACAACGACGACGTTGGATGAGGAGCACCCACTATGCCCAGAACGCTCAAGACGACCCGGATCGTCATCGCCGCCGCTGCTGCCGTCGCACTCGCGACGATCGGTGCACCGGCCATGGCAGCCGAGGGGGAGCAGGTGATCGAAGGCCGGCTCGCCGACTCCACGGCCTACCGCTTCATCGTTCCCTCCGACTGGAACGGCACGGTCTTCGTGAACCTGGACTTCGCGGGCGGCCGGCCTTCGGGTGCGCAGCAGGAGCTCGTCGATCGCGGGTATGCCTACGGCGGAACGACGCGGAACGTGACCGGATGGCGCCTCGGCGACGCGGTCGACAACCAGATCGAAGCTCTCGACGCCTTCACCGCGGCGGTGGGCGCGCCGGACCGCGCCATCGCGATGGGCAACTCGATGGGCGGCATGATCGCGGCCGCCACCGGCGAGCTGCACCCGGACCGCATCGACGGCGTGCTCGCGGCGTGCGGCGGCCTGTCGGGCACCGTCTCGCAGTGGAACCAGAAGCTGGACACGGTGTTCGTCCTGGCGCAGCTGCTCGATCCGGCCGGCGAGCTGCCGGTGGAGGACGTGCCGGCCGACATCGAGGGCGCCCGCAGTGCGTGGCTGACGGCGCTCGCGCAGGCGCAGCAGACGCCTGAAGGCCGCGCGCGGATCGCCCTCGCCGCCGCGATCGGCCAGCTGCCGGCATGGTCGCAGCGGATCGCCGACCCCGACCCGCACGACCCGTACGCCTACCAGGCGGCGTGGTACGGCGCGCTCGCGGGCGACCCGCTGCCGTACATCGGCCAGGCGATGAGCAGCAGGCACACCAGCACGATCGTGTTCGGCGGCATGCCGTCGTGGAACACGGGCATCGACTACGCCGAGCAGCTCCGGAAGGCTTCACCCGAGTCACGGCGCGTCGTGGCGGAGCTCTATGAGGCGGCGGGACTTTCGCTCGACACCGACCTCGCCACCGTGAACGCCGGCGAGCGCGTGGAGTCGGATCCGGCGGCGGTGGAGCGGTTCGCCGCGAGCTACGAGTTCACCGGCGACATCGCGGTGCCGACCGTGACGCTCAACAACGTCGGAGACCAGATCTCGACCGTCGCACAGCAGCAGGAGTACGAGGAGCGCGTGACGCAGGCCGGCAACGCGTCGCTGCTACGCCAGACGTACGTCGCCTCGGCGGGACATTGCAACTTCACGGATGCCGAGACGCTCGCGGCCACGCAGCTGCTGCTCGATCGCCTCGACAACGGCCACTGGCGCAGTGCGAACGCGACCCAGCTCAACCGCGCCGCCGAGGAGCTCGGCATGGGCGAGGCTCGGTTCCTGGGCTTCCACCCGGACCGGTTCAACCGCTGACCCGCCTGCGCCCGGTCCTCGCCTTCGCGAGGGCCGGGCGCAGTCTTTCTCGGATGGCGTTCATGACGGGTGCAGACTGTGCAATTAGCATGTACCAACCGGCACCCCCCGTCCGAGGAGCCCCGTGGGACTACTTGACAGCTTCGAGAAAGGTCTCGAACGCGCTGTGAACAGCGCGTTCGCCAAGACCTTCCGCAGCGGCATCCAGCCCGTGGAGATCGCTTCGGCCCTCCGCAGCGAGCTCGACAAGAAGGCCGCGGTGGTCAGCCGCGACCGGATCCTCGCGCCCAACACGTTCGCCGTGCGACTGTCGCCCGCCGACGACGAGCGCATGTCCGGCCTCGGCGACGCGCTCGTCCACGAGCTCGACACCCTCGTCCACAAGCACGCCAAGGCGCAGGGGTATTCGTTCGCCGGTCCCGTCTCGATCACGCTGCGTCGCGACGAGGACGTGTCGACCGGCACGCTGCGCGTGGAGTCGAGCACCGCCCAGGGCGGGCGCGTCTCGTGGCGAGGAGTGGTCGACGTCGAGGGTCGCCGCATCCCTCTCACGAAGTCCCGCACCGTCATCGGCCGCGGCAGCGACGCCGACATCACCGTCGCCGACACCGGCACCAGCCGCAAGCACGTCGAGATCCTGTGGGACGGCGAGCGCGCCATGGTCCGCGACATGAAGTCCACCAACGGCACGCTGCTGGGCGGGCGCAAGATCACCGAGGCCGCGTTGCCGCCGGATTCCACGATCCGCATCGGCCGCACCGACATCGTGTTCCGCGTCGTCGCACAGGCGTCGCCGCCCAAGCCGCCGATGCCCGCCGACGAGGCCACCCGCATGTTCGACCTGCGCGAGGGGGGACCGCTGGCATGAGCGAGCTCACCCTTCTGCTGCTGCGCATCGGCTTCCTGGTGCTGCTGTGGGCGTTCGTCTTCGCCGTCGTGTACTCCCTGCGCGCCGATCTTTTCGGTGTGAAGGTGAGACGGATGCCGGAGCCGGTGGCCGCTGCCCCCGCCGCGCCGAGCGCCCCCGCAGGAGCGACGGGCGCTGCCGTGACCGCCGCCGTCGGCGCCGCACCCGCCGCGGCTCGCGCGGCCGAGGCGGGAGGACCGGCGACCACCGACACGGTGTCGCGCATCGTGATCACGAGCGGCCCCAAGACCGGCCTCGAACTGCCGCTCGGCGACGAGCCGCTGACCATCGGGCGCTCGAGCGAATCCGGCCTCGTCATCCGCGACGACTACACGTCGAGCCACCACGCGCGGCTGGTGCTGTGGGGCGACCAGTGGATGATCCAGGACCTGGACTCGACCAACGGCACGTGGCACGACGGCGCCCGCGTCACGGCGCCCATTCCGGTCAAGGTCGGTGCTCCGATCAAGGTCGGCGCGACGACCTTCGAACTGCGGAAGTAAGCGGGCGGACTCCCTTCGCATGGTCTTCCAGGGCTCGAGCGCCGCCATCTCGCACACCGGCAAGGTGCGCTCCAACAACCAGGATTCCGGCTATGCCGGCTCGAACCTGTTCGTCGTCGCAGACGGCATGGGAGGCCACGCCGGAGGTGACGTGGCCTCGAGTCTCGCCATCACCCGGCTGGAACGCCTCGACCGTCCGTACGAATCCACGGCCGCCGCCGAGAAGGCCCTGCGCGACGCGATCTCGGACACCGCCGTCGAGCTGATCGACACGGTGCACGTGCGGCCCGAGCTCGCCGGCATGGGCACGACGGTCAGCGCGCTGATCATGGTCGACGAGTACGCGGTCATCGCGCACATCGGGGATTCGCGGATCTACCTGTTCCGCGACGGCGCGCTCACGCAGATCACGACCGACCACACGTTCGTGCAGCGCCTGGTCGACTCGGGGCGCATCACGCCCGAAGAGGCGCGCTACCACCCGCGGCGTTCGGTGCTGATGCGAGTGCTCGGCGACATGGATCCCGATCCCGAGCTCGACTCGTTCATCATGCCGACCCAGCCCGGCGATCGCTGGCTGCTCTGCTCGGACGGCCTGTCGGGCGTCGTCGACGACCCCCACACCGCGAAAGCGCTCGGCATGGGGCTCGCCCCGGGCCGCACCGCCGACCACCTGCTGAAGCAGGCGCTGGACGGCGGCGCCCCCGACAACGTCACGATCGTGCTGGTCGACGTGGGCGGACAGCATCCCGTCTTCTCGGGCACGCCCACGATCGTGGGCTCGGCGTCCAACCCGGTCGGCGTCGAGGTGCCCGCGGCGCGCCCGGGCCGCACCAGCTGGCTGCACCCGAACCGGCAGGCCGCGAACGAGCCCACGCACTTCGAGCCGGCCGCGGAGTTCCTCGAGGAGCTCATCGAAGAGGACCGCCGCCGCGCCCGACGCCGCCGGGTGGGCTGGATCGCGGGCGTCCTGCTCGTGCTCGCCCTCATCGCCGGCGCGATGTGGATCGGCTACCAATGGACCCAGACCCGCTTCTTCGTGGGCGCCGACGAAGACACCGTCGTGATCTACCAGGGCGTGCAGCAGAACATCGGTCCCATCGTCCTGTCCACGCCGTACGAGGACACGCAGATCCCCCTCGACTCGCTGTCGGACTTCGCCCGCGCGACCGTCGAGCAGACCATCTCGGCGAGCTCCCTCTCAGACGCACGGCGTATCGTCGCGAGCATCAGCGACACCGCGGAGGGAGGCGGATGAGCAGCGCACCGACCGGTCAGGCGACCGCCCCCGTGGCCACCGACACCGCCGTCGTGCGGGCGCTGCGGCGCATCCGCGTTCCGCAGACCCAGCGCAACCGTGAGCTGGGGCTGCTCCTGTTCGCCTTCGTGATCAACGGATCGGCGATTGCGCTCGTGCAGCTCGGCGCGATGGGCGCGATCGACTGGACCTTCCTGGTCTACTGCGGCGGCCTCACGGCGCTCGTGATCGCCCTGCACATCCTCCTGCGCCTTCGGGCACGGGATGCCGATCCCTTCGTCGTGCCGATCGCCACGCTGCTGACCGGCATCGGCCTGGCGATGATCTACCGGCTCGACATCGCCGCAGACCGGCACGGGTGGGAGGCGTACTCGACCCGCCAGCTCGCGTGGGCGGCGATCGCTCTCGTCGCGGCGATCGCGGTCGTGCTGTTCCTGAAGAACTACCGCGTGCTCTTCCGGTACACCTACATCTTCGGCTTCGTCGGCATCGTGCTGCTGGTGCTGCCGATCATCCCCGGCCTCAGCGCGGGCGGCAACGCCGACGTGTGGGTCGACCTGGGCTTCTTCACGTTCCAGCCCGGCGAGCTGGCGAAGATCGCTCTCGCGATCTTCTTCGCCGGCTACCTCGTGCGCACCCGCGAGAGCCTGACGTCGACGGGCACCCGCTTCCTCGGCATGACGTGGCCGCGCGCCCGCGAGCTCGGACCGCTGCTGGTGATCTGGCTCGTCTCGCTCGGCATCATCGTGATGCAGCGAGACCTCGGCACGGGCGTGATGATCTTCGGCATGTTCGTCGCGATGCTCTACGTCGCGACCGGCAAGACGAGCTGGGTGCTCATCGGCGTGGTGCTCGCCGTGTCGGGCGCCTTCCTCGCGTCGCGCATCCTGCCCTACGTCGGCGCCCGGTTCACCAACTGGCTCGACGCGTTCAACCCCGAGCGCATGGACAACGAGAGCTATCAGCTCGTCAACGGCCTGTTCGGCATGGCGCACGGCGGGCTCATCGGCACCGGCCTCGGCCAGGGACGGCCGTACATCACGCCGGTGTCCGAGAGCGACTACATCCTCCCGGCGCTGGGTGAAGAACTCGGCCTGATCGGCGTGTTCGCGATCCTCGCCCTGTACATGGTGTTCACGAGCCGCGGCATCCGCATCGGCCTGGCCGGCCAGGACGACTTCGGCAAGCTGCTCGCGACGGGCCTGTCGTTCACGATCGCGCTGCAGGTGTTCATCATGGTCGGCGGCGTCACGCGCATCATCCCGCTCACCGGTCTCACGACACCGTTCCTCGCGGCCGGAGGCTCGTCGCTGGTGGCGAACTGGATCATCGTCGCGCTGCTGCTGAGAATCTCGGATGCCGTCCGCAGCCGTCCCCGGGTGGTGATCGGCTGACATGACGAACGAGCACACCCTGAAGAGCGTGAGCCTGCGAACGCGTATCGCCCGAAGGGGGCGATCATGACAAAAGAACTCAGACGGCTCAGCATCCTGATGCTCGTCATGTTCCTCGCGCTGTTCGCCTCGACCAGCTGGATCCAGGTCGTGCAGGCCGACGCGCTCGGCTCGAACCCGGCCAACAAGCGCACGCTGTACGACTCGTTCGAGGTGCAGCGGGGATCCATCATCGCCAGCGGCGCGGCGATCGCGTCGTCGGTCCCCTCGAACGACGTCTACAGCTGGCAGCGGGTGTACACGGATGCCGACATGTGGGCGCCGGTGACCGGTTACATCAATCCCGCCTTGGGCCCAGGTTCGGTGACCGGCATCGAGCAGGCGATGAACGCCGCGCTGAGCGGCACCGCCGGATCGCAGTTCCTGGCCCGCGTCGAGCGGATCTTCACCGGTCAGCCGCCGCGCGGCTCGAACGTCGTGCTCTCGCTGGACGCCCAGGTGCAGCGCGCCGCCTACGAGGCACTCGGCGACCTGCAGGGCGGCATCCTCGCGATCGAGCCGTCGACCGGACGCGTGCTGGCCATGGTGACGAGCCCCAGCTTCGACACCAACCTGCTGGCCTCGCACATCCCCTCCGAGGTCAACGCGGCCCATGACGCGCTCGTCGCGGATCCCGGCAAGCCGCTGTCGAACCGTGCCATCGCCGGCGATCTGAACCCGCCGGGGTCGACGTTCAAGCTCGTGGTGGCCTCGGCGGCCCTCGCGTCGGGCGAGTACACCCCGCAGTCGACGCTCCCCAACCCGGCGTCGTACCAGCTGCCTCAGTCGAGCAGCCTCGTGTTCAACGCCAGCGGCGGAACGTGCGGCCCGGGCGAGACTGTCACCATCGCCGACGCGCTGCGCCTGAGCTGCAACATCCCGTTCGCCGAGCTGGCGGTCGAACTGGGCGACCAGGCGATCCGCGAAGAGGCCGAGAAGTACGGCTTCGACCGCTCCTTCGAGCTGCCCGTGCTCTCGACCGCGTCGAGCTACCCGCGCACGATCATGGACGACGCGCAGACCGCGCTCAGCGGCTTCGGCCAGGGCCAGGTCACGGCGACGCCGCTGCAGATGGCGATGGTGTCGGCCGGCATCGCCAACGGCGGCGTGGTGATGAACCCCCGCATGGTCGACCGCGTGATCGGACCCGACCTGGCGGTGCAGCAGACATTCGAGGACACCGAGTTCGGACGGGCACTCGACGAGGACATCGCGAACGAGCTCGTGTCGATGATGGTCGCCAATGTCAGTGACGGTGCGGCGTCGGGTGCAAGAATAGACGGGGTCGACGTGGCCGGAAAGACCGGTACCTCGGAGAACGGCCCCGGTGATCCGTATTCACTGTGGTTCACGGGGTTCGCGCCCGCGGAGAGCCCGCAGGTCGCCGTGGCCGTCGTCGTCGAAGACGGTGGCGGTCAAGGACAGTCGGGCAGCGGCAACACCATCGCCGCACCCATCGCGAAAAAGGTCATGGAGGCGGTGCTGGGCAGATGAGACCGACGCAAGGGGTGACCTTCGGCGGCCGTTACGAACTCGATTCGCGTATTGCGATCGGCGGCATGGGCGAAGTGTGGGAGGCGACCGACCACGTCATCGGACGCACCGTCGCCATCAAGATCCTCAAAGACGAGTACATGGGGGACCCGGGCTTCCTCGAGCGCTTCCGCGCCGAGGCGCGGCATGCGGCCCTGGTCAACCACGAGGGCATCGCGAGCGTGTTCGACTACGGCGAGGAGAACGGCAGCGCCTTCCTCGTCATGGAGCTCGTCCCCGGCGAAGCCCTCTCGACCATCCTCGAGCGCGACGGCTCGCTCTCGACCGACAAGACGCTCGACATCGTCGCGCAGACCTCGCTCGCGCTGCAGGCCGCACACGCCGCCGGCCTGGTGCACCGCGACATCAAGCCCGGCAACCTGCTGATCACGCCGGACGGACGCGTCAAGATCACCGACTTCGGCATCGCGCGCATCGCCGACCAGGTGCCGCTGACGGCCACCGGCCAGGTGATGGGCACGGTGCAGTACCTGTCGCCCGAGCAGGCGTCGGGGCATCCGGCATCGCCCGCGACCGACATCTACTCGCTGGGCATCGTCGCGTACGAGAGCCTCGCCGGCAAGAGGCCCTTCACGGGCGAGTCGCAGGTCGCGATCGCGATGGCGCAGATCAACGAGCAGCCGCCGCCGCTTCCGGCGACGGTTGCGGCGCCGGTGCAGAACCTCGTCATGGCGATGATCGCCAAGAAGCCCGAGGATCGTCCGGCATCTGCTGCCGCCGTCGCGCGTGCCGCGACAGCACTGCGCCGTGGTGATGTCGCTGCCGCCGTCGCCGCTGTGCCCGCGGTCGCCGCGGGCGTCGTCGCCACGGATGCGGCCACGCAGCTGCTGACAGCCGGTGGCGAGACGGGCGCCGCCACCGCCATCATGCCGGCACCCGGCGAGCCCGGCGCCGAGGACGAGCAGCCCGCCGAGAAGAAGAAGCGCAGCCCCTGGACGTGGCCGCTCATTGCGCTCATCGCGTTGCTGCTGCTGGTGCTCGCGGGAACGATCTGGGCCGTCCTGGCCAACCAGGGAGACCCGAATCCGGGCCCGTCGACGCCGTCGAGCAGTGCGAGCCGCACACCGTCGAACACGCCCACCCCGGTACCCACCGAGGAACGCGTGGATGTGAACTCGCTAGGGCTCGAGGGGATGACATGCGACGAAGCGCGGGGCGTGCTTGAGGCCAACGATCTGGTCGCCACGTGCACCGCCGGCAATTCCGCCCCCACGGCCGACCAGGAGGGTGTCGTCTACAGCGTCGACCCGACCGGCCGCGTGGAGGCGGGAACCACGATCACGCTCACGACGTACGGGCCTCAGGTCGCCATGCCGACCCCGGGCAACCCGACGCTCGACGCGGCGACGGTCGCGCCCGGTGGCTCCATCGGAGTCAGCTGGCCCGGCTACACCTGCCCTCCGGGCGAGGGGTCGCCGAGCGCCTACAACTTCACGACGTCGGTGGGCACGTTCCCGAACGGCCAGTCGAGCTCTGCATTCGGCGGCTCGGAGCGGAACTCGCAGATCACCGTGCCGGCGAACGTCACGAGTGGAACGGTCATCGTCACCTACACCGTCACCTGCACAGGCGGCCCCTCGGGCGACCGCACGTCCGGGGCATCCGGCGAGGCGACGGCCACCATCCAGCCTGTCGCAACGCCTACACCCCAACCCGAGACCGACGACGAGGGTTGAGCGTCCGGGCGGGCCGCGCTGACGTGCGGCCCGCTCGCGCTCGGATAGTCTGGCTGATGTTCCACGCAGGGGAGTGACTGTGACAGCTGAGCCGCGCGTGCTTTCGGGACGCTATCGCGTCGACGAGGCCATCGGTCGTGGCGGCATGGCCAGCGTCTATCGCGGGTACGACGTCACCCTCGGGCGCGAAGTGGCGATCAAGATCCTCGATCGCGAACTCGCCGACGACAACGCCTTCCGCACGCGGTTCCGTCTCGAGGCGCAGGCCGCCTCGAGGATGGCCCATCCGACGATCGTGCGCGTGTACGACGCGGGGGAGGACTCGCTGACCGGTCCGGACGGCGTGGTGCGCCCCGTGCCGTTCATCGTCATGGAGCTGGTCAAGGGGCATCTGCTCAAGGACATCATCTCGGCGGGCCCGGTCCCGGTGACGGATGCCGTCCGCTATGTCGACGGCATCCTCGAGGCGCTCGAGTACTCGCATCGCGCCGGCGTCGTCCACCGCGACATCAAGCCCGGCAACGTCATGGTCACCGACGCCGGCCAGGTGAAGGTCATGGACTTCGGCATCGCCCGTGCCGTGTCCGACAGCTCCTCGACGGTCGCTGAGACGACGCAGATCCTCGGCACCGCCGCCTACTTCTCGCCCGAGCAGGCCAAGGGCGAGCCCGTCGACGCCCGCGCCGACCTGTACTCGACGGGTGTCGTGCTCTACGAACTGCTCACCGGCCGGCAGCCGTTCCGCGGCGAGTCACCGGTGGCCGTGGCGTACCAGCACGTCAGCGAGGCCCCGGTGCCGCCGTCAGAGGTCAACGAGACGGTGCCGCGCGCGCTCGACACGGTCGCGCTGCGCGCCCTCGCCAAGGACCCCTTCCAGCGCTACCAGGACGCCGGCGGCTTCCGTGAGGCTCTGGACGCGACGGTGGACGGTCGTCAGCCGTCCAAGCGCCAGGTGGGGGCGCTCACGAGCGAGCTCTACGGGCCCAACCCGAAGCAGGCGGCCGAGACGGCCCGCTCGCTCCGGCAGCTGAGCACCGACACCACCATGAAGCGCACGCAGGCCGGACCGCCGGTCGCGTGGATCTGGGCCGGCGTCGGGCTGCTGGCGGTACTGCTCATCTCCCTGCTGTTCTGGGTGCTCACGATCCAGCCGGGCGACGATCTGCCGGCCAACGTGCGCATCGTGCCCGATGTGGCCGGAATGACCTACGAACGCGCGAACGAGGAGCTCGCCGAGCACGACCTGCTCGCGATCCAGGACGAAGAGGCGAGCACGGAGGTCGCGGAGGGAAATGTCATCCGCACCGATCCGGCCGCCGGGACGTCGGTGACCCCCGAGCAGGAGGTGCGCGTCTACGTCTCGACAGGGCAGGAGATGTCGACGGTCCCGCCCCTGGCAGGACTGTCGCAGGATGCCGCCACCACCGCCCTCGCAGAAGCCGGCCTCGCGCTCGGCACGATCACGCAGCGCAACGACCCCGGCCTGACGGGCGGCACCGTCATCTCGGCCGACCAGACCGAGGGCGCGAACGTCCCCGCCGGAACGACGGTGAACCTCGTCGTCGCCTCGGGTCGGGTCACGATCTCGGACGTGCGAGGCTACACCGTCGAGGCCGCGACGCGGGACCTCGAGGAGGTCGAGCTGACCGTCCTCACGCAGGAGGATCCGAACTGCCCGGCCTCGTCGCCGCCCACCGTGTCGGCGCAATCGCTCGCGCCGGGCGATGTGCCGGTGCACTCCGAGATCACGCTGACGTTCTGCTCCGGCACGTGACGATGCCCCGGTCGTTGAGCGAGCTTGCGAGTCGAAACGCAGAGACGAAACGCCTCCAGCCGACCTGATACGTCAGCCACTGCGTTTCGTCTCGGGCGCCAGAGCGCCCTTCGCTCAACGACCGGAGGCTCAACGGCGCGGGCTGAGCTGCGCGCCGCGGGCCGCGGCATCCGGGAATCCCACCGTCGCGAGCCAATTGCCCAGCAGTCGATGGCCGCCCTCGGTGAGCACGCTCTCGGGATGGAACTGCACACCCTGGATCGGTGACGTGCGGTGTGCGACGCCCATGATCACGCCGCCCGCCGTGCGGCTGGTCACGACGAGCTCGCTGGGCAGCGTCTCGGGCACGATGGAGAGCGAGTGGTACCGCGTCGCCGTGAACGGGTCGGGCAGCCCGGAGTACAGCGGCCCGCCGTCGTGGCTGACGAGCGACGTCATGCCGTGCATGAGCTCGGGAGCATGATCGACGCGCGCGCCGAAGGCCTCGGCGATGGCCTGGTGGCCGAGACAGACACCGAGCAGCGGGATGCCGGACTCCGCAGCCGCGCGCACCACCGCGATCGACGCGCCGGCGTCGGCGGGAGCGCCCGGACCCGGCGAGACGAGCACGCCCGCGCGCCCCGTGATCGCGGCCGCCGCGTCGTCGACGGCATCGGCCTCGACCATGTCGGTGTCGGCACCGAGTTCGTGGAGATAGCCCACCAGGGTGTGGACGAAGCTGTCGTGGTTGTCGACGACGAGGATCGGCGCGGCCGTCACTCGACGGTCACTTCCTGCGGGTTGACGAACTGGCTCACCCACGGGAACGCGTAGAAGAAGAGCCCGTAGAGCACCGCCGCGACCACCACGAGGAGGATGATCACGCGCACCCACCAGGGCCCGGGAAGGATCCGCCACAGTCCTGCGTACATCAGGTCACCGCCTGGAGGGATGCCGGAGGGCCGGCATGCATCGGAGTGAAAGACTCGAACACGCCATATCCCACGATACGCTCCGCCAGCGAGAACTTCGGGCTGCAGCTGGTCATCGTGATGTACGGCGTGCCCGCGGGGACATCCATCGCCTGCGGGACGGGCAGCAGCACTTCGACCTCCTTCGGAGTCACATACTCGAGACTGCGGAAGCGATAGGTGTACCAGCCCGCGCGCGTTTCGACCACGATCGCGTCACCCACGTGGAGCTCCGCGATGCGGTTGAACGGCGCTCCGAACGTCGTGCGGTGCGCGGCCACGGCGAAGTTGCCGGGCTCACCGGGCATGCTCGTGCCCGGGTAGTGCCCGATGCCGATGGTGTCGAGGGTGCGTGCAGGTGAGACGCCGCCGGCCATCGGCACGACGTAGTCCGAGCCAAAGCGCGGGATGCGCATGGTCGCGAAGATCTCGGCGTCGCCGGGCTCGGGGAGGATCGGTGGCTCGGCCGTGACCGGTCCGGCCGGCTCGGGCTCATCCGTCGCGACCGGCGCGGGGTCGCTCGCTTCGTACTCCTGCTGCCACTGCTCTGAGAGCTCCTGGCCCATCGCATTCCGCTGCGCTCCGTAGATCACGTCGCCCAGCCACAGCTGCCACGCCACGTAGAGCAGCACGATGACGCCGGCGGTGATGAGCAGCTCGCCGAGCACGCCGATGACCGATGTTCGCCGGCGCGGGCGTCGCCGTGATCGGGTACGGAGGTCCCCGCCCCCCGCGGTTGCCAGTGCTTCCTCCACAGGGGGAGTCTAGTCAGCGCATGCTGTGGCGCGGCTGGCAGTTAGACTCTTCGCATGGCACGACCCGGCAAAGACGACGACTCGCTCGTCGAGCGCGCAGAAGGCGAAGCTGCACCCAACCCGGTGTGGTTCAAGCCCATCATGATCGGCCTCATGCTGATCGGTCTGGTGTGGATCCTCGTCTTCTACCTGAGCGGCATGCAGTACCCGATTCCCGGCATCGACGCCTGGAACCTCGTGATCGGCTTCGGCATCGCGTTCATCGGCTTCCTGATGACGACGCGCTGGCGATAACGACCCCATCCACGCAGAAGCCCCGGCCCTTGTGACCGGGGCTTTTGAGTTGTTAACAACTCTGTTAACACCTGTGAATTACACAGGTGTGATTCTCCCCACCTGTGGATGAACCTGTGGATAACTCCCCGTCGTCACCCCAGCACGAGGGCCGGGGCGAAGACCGGAACGAACAACACGGCGATGAGGCCGGCGCCGACGGCGACCAGCAGCCAGATCTGCAGCGTCCGCTGCCGGGCCGCACGCGTGCGCGTGAAGATGAAGGCCACCAGCAGGCCCACCACGAGCCCTCCGATGTGCGCCTGCCACGAGACGTTGAATCCGGGGATGAATCCGATCACCAGGTTGATGCCGAGCACGATCGCGATGCCGGCGATGTTCGCGCCGAGGTGCCGGCCGATGATGAGCAGTGCACCGAACAGGCCGAAGATCGCACCGGATGCCCCGACCACCGGCGTGCCGAAGGACAGAAGCGTCACGGCGACCGACCCGCCGAGGGTGCTCAGCGCGTACAGGGTGATGAAGCGCCAGCGGCCGAGGAGCGGCTCGAGGCTGCGCCCGATCATCCACAGCGCCAGCATATTCAGGCCGATGTGCCAGAACGAGGAGTGGACGAGCGCGCCTGTCAGGAGCCGCCACGGCTCGAACGATCCGCTGAGGTTCGGGTAGAGCAGGGGCGCCCAGAAGAGCAACGCCTGCTTGACCGCATCGCCCACGCCCGGGATGAGCCCCAGCAGGTACGCGAATGCCGTGATCCCGATGATCGTGTACGTCACGATCGGACGACCGTCGTTGACGATCACCGCCCGCGGCCGTGACCACCGACGCTCCGCCTTGCGCTGCGCAGGCGACTGAGCCTGCTGCTGCTCACGCAGGCACTCCGGGCACACCACACCGACCGCGCCCTGCGTCTGGCACTCGGGGCAGATGGTGCGCAGGCACCGCTGGCAGAGCACGAAGCTCTGACGATCGGGGTGCCGGTAGCAGAAGTTGTCGCGGTTGCGACGGAAGTCGTCGGTGGTCACGCGGCGAGGCTCGGGTCTCTGCGCTCAGACCGCGACGATGTCGATCGACTGGATGACGACCGGCTCGACCGGACGGTCTCCGGCAGCCGTCGGCACCTCGCTGATCGTGTCGACGACGGCCTTGGAGGCGTCGTCGGCGACCTCTCCGAAGATCGTGTGCTTGCCCTGCAGCCACTCCGGACCGCGGCCGCCCTGGCCGGGGACCGTGATGAAGAACTGGGAGCCGTTGGTGCCCTCGGCCTGGCCCGTGATCGCGTTGCGGCGCAGACCGGCGTTGGCCATGGCGAGCTTGTAGGGCTCGGTGAACGTGAGCTCAGGGCTGATCTCGTCGTTGAAGGTGTAGCCGGGGCCGCCGACGCCCTGGCCGAGAGGGTCGCCGCCCTGGATCATGAAGCCCGAGATGACGCGGTGGAAGATGACGTCCTTGTACAGGGGGCCGTCGCCGGGCTTTTCGGTGGCGGGGTGCGTCCACGAGCCGGTGCCGTCGGACAGTCCGATGAAGTTCTGGACGGTGCGCGGGGCCTGGTCGCCGAAGAGGTTGACGACGATGTCGCCGTGGTTGGTATGAATGGTTGCGACTGCGGTGTGAAGGGGCATTCATACATTGAATCAGAGTTCGCTGCAACCCCTCCCGTCCGGGCATCGGTCTGGCAAGATGGGGAGACCGACATCCCCACGACAGGGAGGGCACCGTGAGCCTCAGCCGCAAGCGCAAGAAGGAACTCCACAAGCTTCAGAAGCAGGCCGAGAACCTGTGGGAGACACAGCAGGTGCTGGTCGGCGAGGCCGCGACGGTCGCTCGCGAGGCCGGACGACAGCTGGGTCACTACAGCCGCGAGCACGTCGCGCCGCAGGTGCAGGCGGGGTACGAGAAGTACGCCGCGCCGTATGTCGAGAAGGGCGTCAAGGTCGGCCGTCAGGTGGTCGGCGACACGCTGATCCCGGCCGCCGGCGCGGTCGTCGGCTCGGCGTTGTCGGTGTGGGATGCCGCGAACGACACCCGCTCGCGTCTGGCGAGTGGACGCGGTCTGTCCATGCCGGACTCGAAGAAGTACGCCAAGAAGGCCGACAAGTACTCCCGCGACGCGAGCCGCTTCCTGTCGGCGAAGCTCGACCGCGCGGCTCCGCAGAAGAAGGCGATGGGCGCCGGTGGTGTGATCGCGATCATCCTCGGAGTGGCCGCTGCCGTCGGCGTGCTCTACGCCGCGTGGCAGACGCTCCGTGCCGACGACGAGCTCTGGGTCGCGGACGACCCGCTGCGCGCTCCCGACGCGTGATGACGCTGCCCGAACCCTCGCTCGGGCAACCGGTCGAGGGCGTCGATCGCGTCCGCGCGGCGGCGGCCGCGCGTGGGCTCGAGATCGAGATCAGGGAACGGCCCGCTGCCCACAGCCTTCCCGAGGCGGCCGCGATCCTCGGCATCCGTCCCGCAGACATCGTGAAGACACTCGTGGTCAAGCGCAGTGACGACACGTATCTGTTCGCACTGATCCCTGGGGACCGCGCGATCTCGTGGCCGAAGCTGCGGGCCGTGGTCGGTGTCAACAAGCTGCAGTTGCCGGATCCGCAGCGTGCTCTCGCCGCCACCGGGTACGAGCGGGGCACCATCGTGCCGCTCGGAAGCACCCACGATTGGCCCGTGTACGCCGACGCCCAGATCGCCGGCCGACGCATCGCCATGGGCGCCGGGGCGCACGGCTACAGCCTCTTCGTCGACGCGGACGCCCTCATTCAGGCGTACGGCGCGACCGTCGACGACATCTCGCAGCCGCTCGAGTAGCGGCATCCGGAATCGTCAGACCAGACCCGCCATCTCGAGGGCGATGTCGACGAGCTTGACCCGCTGCAGTTCACGCACGTCGGCGAGGGGGAACCATTCGGCGCGATCGGTCGTGCCGTCGACCTCGTTGCGCAGCCGGCCGCCGGTGACGTGCGCCCGGTACACGATGCGGAGGGTGTGCAGGGGCTCGGTCAGCCCAGGCGTCAGACGTCTGCCGGCCGGGATGACACGGGAGTGGATGCCGAGCAGCTGGTCGACCGTGACGCGATAGCCGGTCTCTTCCCTCACCTCGCGACGTGCCGCGGCCTCGGGATCCTCGCCGGGCTCGAGCCCACCGCCGGGCATCGTCCACGCCCCGCGCCGGCCCTCGTTCCAGTGCGCCAGCAGCAGCCGGTCGTCCTGATCGAGGATGACCGCGTACGCTGCGACACGCAGATCCATGCTTCACCCTATCCACCGGTGCCGAAACGACGAAGAAGCCGGTCCCGCAGGACCGGCTTCGTTCTTCTTGTGGAGCCTAGGAGTCCCCGGCGCTCTCCACGCGCCGCTGGCGCGTCGTGCGGAGCCTCTGCGCCGTGGGCCCATCGAACGCGGCTTCGCCGCCTGTTCGAATCGCCGTGCCCTATAACGTGAATAAGCCGACCCTTCGGGCCGGCTGATCCACGTTGTGGAGCCTAGGAGATTCGAACTCCTGACATCCTGCTTGCAAAGCAGGCGCTCTACCAACTGAGCTAAGGCCCCGGGGCAAAGTGTGGGGCTACCAGGACTTGAACCTGGGACCTCTTCATTATCAGTGAAGCGCTCTAACCGCCTGAGCTATAGCCCCGTTTCGGTGCGGCGCTCGCGCCCCGCAACCTCCAAGACTTTACCCGACGAACGACGATTTCACGAATCGAGGTCGACCGGGATCGGCCGTGGATTCAGTTGGAAGTGAAGCCGACGAGCAGGCCACCCGTCACCTTGACCGCCAGGTTGTAGATGCCGGCGACCACGGCGCCGAGCACCGTGACGACGACGAGATTGAGGATGGCGACGACCGCCGAGAACGCGAGCACCTGCGGGAAGCTCACGAAGTCCGACAGCAGGATGCTGCCATCGGTGAAGCTGCCGAAGAACTTGTCGGCCTCGGCGATGAGCCCCGTCGTCTGGACGACGAGGTACACCACGATGAACGACACCACGGTGACGACGGCGATCGCGATCGCTCCCAGGAACGACAGCTTCACTGCGGACCAGAAGTCGATGTACACCAAGCGCAGGCGCACCTGCTTGGCGCTGGTCTTGCTGCTGGATTTCTTCGCGAGCTTGTCGGCTACCGTGCTCATGCGTCAGTGCTCTCTTCGGGGGTCTCGGGCGAGGCGTCCGACGCTGTGGAGGGTTCAGCGGTCGGATCTTCGTCGGGGGCCTCGGCGGCGTCCTCGGCTTCTGCTGTCAGGGTTCGCTCGATGTTGCGGGCGATCGCAAGGATGCGATCGTCTCCACCAGCACGGGCGAAAACGACGCCCATGGTGTCGCGACCCTTGGCAGGCACCTCGGCCACGGCAGAGCGTACCACCTTGCCGCTGGCAAGAACCACCAAGACCTCGTCGTCCTCCGAGACGATCAGACCGCCCGCGAGATCGCCGCGATCCTCGTTCAGTTTGGCCACCTTGATGCCCAGTCCGCCGCGGTTCTGCACCCGGTACTGGTCGACGGCGGTGCGCTTGGCGTAGCCGCCCTCGGTGACGACGAACACGTACTCGTCGTCCTTGGCGACGGATGCCGAGAGCAGGCTGTCGCCCCCGCGGAAGTCCATGCCCTTCACACCCGACGTCGAGCGGCCCATCGGACGCAGCGCGGAATCGGTCGCCGAGAAGCGCAGCGACATGCCGTGCCGGCTGATGAGCAGGATGTCGTCGCCCTCGTCGACGAGCAGGGCGCTGACGACCTCGTCATCGGTGTCGGCATCGGAATCCTCCGCTTCGTCCGACCCGTTGCCGCGCAGCTTGATCGCGATGATCCCGCCCTGACGGTTCGTGTCGTACTCGGTCAGGCGCGTCTTCTTGACCAGTCCGTTGCGTGTTGCCAGCACCAGGTAGGTGGCGACCGCGTAGTCGCGGATGTCGAGGATCTGCGCGATCTCCTCGTCGGGCTGCAGCGCGAGGAGGTTCGCGACGTGCTGACCCTTGGCATCCCGCCCCGCCTCAGGCACTTCGTACGCCTTCGAGCGGTAGACCCGGCCCTTGTTCGTGAAGAACAGGAGCCAGTGGTGCGTCGTGGTGACGAAGAAGTGCTCGACCACGTCGTCGGCGCGCAGCTGCGCGCCCTTGACGCCCTTGCCGCCACGGTGCTGCTGGCGGTAGTTGTCGCTGCGGGTGCGCTTGATGTAGCCGTCGCGAGTGACCGAGACCACCATCTCCTCTTCGGGGATGAGGTCTTCCATCGACATGTCGCCGTCGAAGCCGTGCAGGATGTGGGTGCGGCGCTCGTCGCCGAACTTGTCCACGATCCCGGCGAGCTCGTCGTGCACGATGCTGCGCTGGCGCATCGGCTTGACGAGGATGTCGTTGAGGTCGGTGATCTTCGCCTCGAGCTCGGTGGCCTCGTCGATGATCTTCTGGCGCTCGAGTGCGGCCAGGCGACGCAGCTGCATCTGCAGGATGGCGTCGGCCTGGATCTCGTCGATGTCGAGCAGGCTCTTCAGGCCCTCGCGCGCATCGTCGACGGTCGGCGAGCGGCGGATCAGTGCGATGACCTCATCGAGCGCATCGAGCGCCTTGAGGTAGCCGCGCAGGATGTGCATGCGCTTCTCGGCCTCGCGCAGGCGGTACTGGGTCCGGCGGACGATGACCTCGATCTGGTGCTCGATCCAGTACGAGATGAAGCCGTCGAGGGGCAGCGTGCGCGGCACTCCGTCGACGATCGCGAGCATGTTCGCGCCGAAGTTCTCCTGCAGCTGGGTGTGCTTGTACAGATTGTTGAGCACGACCTTGGCAACGGCGTCCCGCTTCAGCACCACGACCAGGCGCTGACCGGTGCGGTCGCTCGTCTCGTCGCGGATGTCGGCGATGCCCGTGATCTTGCCCTCGCGAGCGAGGTCGCCGATCTTGACCGCGAGGTTGTCGGGGTTCACCTGGTAGGGCAGCTCGGTGATGACCAGGCACGTGCGGCCCTGGAGCTCTTCGATCGAGACGACCGCGCGCATCGTGATGGAGCCGCGGCCCGTGCGGTACGCCTCGCGCACACCCTTGGTGCCGAGGATCTGCGCGCCCGTCGGGAAGTCCGGCCCCGGGATGCGCTCCATGAGCGCGTCGAGCAGTTCCTCGCGCGAGGCCTCAGGGTTCTCGAGCGCCCACAGTGCGCCGGCTGCCACCTCGCGAAGGTTGTGCGGAGGGATGTTGGTCGCCATGCCGACCGCGATGCCGACCGAGCCGTTGACGAGGAGGTTCGGGAAGCGGGCCGGCAGGACCGTCGGCTCCTGCGTCTGACCGTCGTAGTTGTCCTGGAAGTCGACGGTGTCCTCTTCGATGTCGCGCACCATCTCGAGCGCGAGCGTCGCCATCTTCGTCTCGGTGTACCGCGGTGCCGCAGCGCCCATGTTGCCCGGCGACCCGAAGTTGCCCTGACCCTGAGCGAGCGGGTACCGCAGCGACCACGGCTGAACGAGACGGACGAGGGCGTCGTAGATGGGGGCGTCACCGTGCGGGTGATACTGACCCATCACCTCGCCGACGACGCGCGCGCACTTCGAGAACGACTTGTCGGGACGGAAGCCGCCGTCGTACATGCCGTAGATGACGCGGCGGTGCACCGGCTTCAGCCCATCGCGCACATCCGGCAGGGCGCGCCCGACGATGACCGCCATCGCGTAGTCGAGGTAGCTGCGCTGCATCTCGAGCTGCAGGTCGACCTGATCGATCCGGCCGTGCTCGTGCTCGGCGTTGGGGTCGGGACGTTCTTCGTCAGCCATGTCTCGTCTTTCGTCTTCTGCGTTTCGTCTCGTCGCTTCGCTCCTCGCTCAACGAGCGAGGATGTGCCGGTCGTTGAGCGACATTTCGGCTCGCTTCGCTCGCCCCATGCGGGTCTGCGCGAGACGAGACGCCCACGACCATGTATTCAGATATCGAGGAAGCGGACGTCCTTGGCGTTGCGCTGGATGAACGTGCGCCGCGATTCGACGTCCTCGCCCATCAGCACCGAGAAGATCTCGTCCGCGGCGGCGGCGTCGTCGATGGTCACCTGGCGGAGCGTCCGGGTGGTGTGGTCCATCGTGGTCTCCCACAGCTCTTTGGCGTTCATCTCGCCCAGACCCTTGTAGCGCTGGACGCCCGAGTCCTTCGGGATCCGCTTGCCGTTGGCGAGACCGTGCTCCAGGAGCGCATCCCGCTCCTTGTCGGAGTACACGTACTCGTGCGCCGAGTTGGTCCACTTCAGCCGGTACAGCGGAGGCATCGCGAGGTAGACGAAGCCCGCCTCGATCAGCCCGCGCATGTAACGGAACAGGAGCGTCAGCAGCAGCGTGGTGATGTGCTGGCCGTCGACATCGGCATCGGCCATGAGCACGATCTTGTGATACCGCGCCTTGTCGATGTCGAAGTCCTCACCGATGCCCGTGCCGAATGCCTGGATCATCGCCTGGACCTCTTTGTTAGAGAGGGCCTTGTCGAGTCGAGCGCGCTCGACGTTGAGGATCTTGCCGCGCAGCGCGAGGATCGCCTGCGTGTGCGGGTCACGGCCCTGCACCGCCGAACCGCCGGCCGAGTCGCCCTCCACGAGGAAGATCTCGCTGATCGAGGGGTCCTTGCTCGTGCAGTCCTTGAGCTTGTCGGGCATCGCTGCCGATTCGAACACGCTCTTGCGGCGAGCCGTCTCACGCGCCTTTCGCGCGGCGAGGCGTGCGCTGGCCGCGTCGATCGCCTTGCGGATGACGTTCTTGGCCTGAGCCGGGTTGCGGTCGAACCAATCTCCCAGCTGATCGCCGACGACCTTCTGCACGAACGCCTTCGCCTCGGTGTTGCCGAGCTTCGTCTTGGTCTGACCCTCGAACTGCGGTTCCGACAGCTTCACCGAGATGACCGCGGTGAGGCCCTCTCGGATGTCTTCGCCGGTGAGGTTGTCGTCCTTCTCCTTGAGGAGGTTGTTGCTGCGCGCGTAGCGGTTCACGAGCGTCGTGAGCGCGGCGCGGAAGCCCTCTTCGTGCGTGCCGCCCTCGTGCGTGTTGATGGTGTTGGCGTACGTGAAGACGTTCTCGGTGTAGCTCGTGGTCCACTGCATCGCCATCTCGAGGGCGATCTTGCGGCCGGAGTCCTCAGACTCGACCTCGATGATCTCGTCGTTGACGACATCCGCGTGGCGCACCTTGTTGAGGTGCTCGACGTAGTCGACCAGCCCGCGCTCGTAGAGGAAGCTGTCGTGGCGCGGCTGCGGCTCGTCGACCCCGTCACCGGGGTTGTCGTCGGGCACCAGCGCGTTGGGCCGCTCGTCGCGGAGGCTGATGCGCAGGCCCTTGTTCAGGAACGCCATCTGCTGGAAGCGGGTGCGCAGGGTGTCGTAGTCGAAATCGATGGTCTCGAAGATCGAGTCGTCCGGCCAGAACGTGATCGTCGTACCGGTCTCGCTGCTCTCCTCGCCCTTGGCCAGCGGCGCCTGCGGCTGCCCGCCGTCGCGGTAGGACTGTCGCCAGACGTGACCCTGCTGACGCACCTCTACTTCGAGGCGGGTCGACAGGGCGTTGACCACCGAGGAGCCGACGCCGTGCAGGCCGCCCGAGACGGCGTACGCGCCGCCGCCGAACTTTCCACCGGCGTGGAGGACGGTGAGCACGACCTCGACCGTCGACTTTCCTTCGCTCTTGTGGATGCCGACCGGGATGCCGCGGCCGTTGTCGGCTACCCGCACACCGCCGTCACTGAGGATCGTGACCTCGATGTTGTCGCAGTAGCCGGCCAGCGCCTCGTCGACGGAGTTGTCGACGATCTCCTGGACCAGGTGGTGCAGACCGCGCTCACCGGTCGATCCGATGTACATGCCGGGGCGCTTGCGCACGGCCTCGAGGCCTTCGAGCACCTGGATGTCGTCTGCCCCATATTCACCGGGAGCCTGAACGAGGTGGTCGGGTTCCTCAGGAACGTTGTCGGGGTTGTCGGGCGTCATCTTCGCGAGGGCTCCATATCCTTCGATGGGGGCCTCGACAGTCTATCGGTTTTCGGCCCGGTCACGCGGCGTACGCGCCCCGCTGAGGCCAGGAAATCCCTCCGGACACCTTCAGAGATGCCTCAACCGTAGGTATCGCGCGGGCCACGCCCTGGAATCGTTCTGGGACCCCATTTCCAGGAGGGGACGTCCGGCCCGATGAAGCGCACCGCTGTGACCCCCGCGTCGGGGAACCGGCGGACGATCTCCGACAGGATGTGCGCCCTCATCAGCTGCAGCTGCTTCGCCCACGCCGTCGAATCGGCCTGGACGGTGAGCGAACCCTCCGAGAAGGCGACCGGGCGCGTGTGCCGCGCGGTGTCTTCGCCGGCGACCTCGGCCCATGCGCGCACGACGTCTTCGCGAGCCAGCTCCTTGTCCCAGCCGGCCTCGCGCGTGAGGTCGGCGAGCACGTCGCCCACTCCGCGCGGATCGCGCCCCGGTGTGAACGGCGCGTTCTCGTCGTCGACGACACGACGTCGCTTCTTACGGAAGGTGCGCGCCGACGGCTCGAGCCCTCGCAGCCGCAGATAGGTCGCGATCGTCTCGGGGATGCGCGGGGTCTCGCCCTCCGGGGCACCCGTGCCCTCAGGCATCCGTCGCCTCCTCCACGATCCGGCCCGCCTCCACCCGCACCATGCGCGCGCGCAGGATGTCGGGAACATCGCCTTCGACGGCCGCGGTCACCACGACCTGCTCGTAGTCTCCGGCGAGTCCGGCCAGCCGCGCGCGGCGATCGGTGTCGAGCTCCGCGAAGACGTCGTCGAGGATCAGCACCGGATCTCCGAGCAGAGACTCTTCCCGCAGCAGTTCGGCGGACGCCAGCCGGAGCGAGAGCGCCACCGACCAGGATTCCCCGTGCGACGCGTACCCCTTGACCGGAAGTCCGCGGATCCGCAGCAGCAGATCGTCGCGATGCGGACCGACGAGTGTGAGTCCCCGATCCAGCTCAGCAACGCGGCGGGCGGCCAGCGCCTCACGGAACTGCGCGGCGATGTCGGCGACGTCGGCGGTGACGACAGCCGGCGTGCCGGCGTCATCGCTGTCGGGGTCGTTCCCGCGGATCGACAGCGCCCATTCGATCTCGGGATCGTGGTCGGCGCCGGCGATCGAGGTGTAGGCCGCGGCGAGCGGTGCGGCCAGGTCGGCGGCGAGGGCCAGCCGCGCCTGGATGACCTGCGTGCCGAGCGTGACGAGCTTGTCGTCCCACACGTCGAGCGTCGACAGCGCGTCGCCACGGACGCCACGCGCCCTGGCCGATTTGAGCAGAGCGGTGCGCTGCTTGAGCACGCGGTCGTAGTCGCCGAGCACGCCGGACATGCGGGGTGCCCGCTGCACCAGCAGCTGATCGGCGAAGCGGCGACGCGCCGACGGGTCGCCGCGGACGATCTGGAGATCCTCCGGCGCGAACAGAACGACCTGCGCATACCTCGGAAGCTCGGAGGGCTTGACCGCGGAGCCGTTCACGCGCGCCTTGTTGGATCCCTGCCGGTTGACCTGCGCCTCGAGCTGCACGCGGCGCTCACCGTGGGCGAGCCGCGCGCGGATGATCGCGGCATCCGCTCCATCGCGCACCATCGGCGCATCGTTCGACACGCGATGAGACCCGAGAGTCGCGAAGAACGCGATCGCCTCGGCGAGATTGGTCTTGCCCTGACCGTTGCGGCCGACGAAGACGTTCGGACCGGGAACGAGAGTCACATCGGCCGCCGCATAGTTGCGGAAGTCCACGAGACTCAGCTGCTCCACGATCACCGGTCAAGCCTAGTTCGACGGCCCGACGTCGCCCCGGCGATGCGGGCGCTCCCGGAGGTCAGCGCAGCAGCAGGTTGGGCTGCAGGAGGTAGCGGAACGACTCTTCACCGGCCCGGTCCACCGACGTCTGCGGGGTGATGAGCACGGGGCTGAGCTTGTTGGCGTTCTCGCTCGACGTGAACGTGATGCGGACGAACTCGCTCTTCACCGCGCCGAGTGACTCGAGCAGGTACTGCGGGTTCAGACCGAGCGTGACGTCCTCGCCGACGAGGTTGGCATCGACCGACTCGGTCGCGCGCGCCTGCTCGGTGCCGGAAGCATCCATCGACACGGCATCCGTTGTGAACGTGAACCGCAGCGGTGCCGAGCGGTCCAGCACGAGCGACACACGGCGCACCGCCTCGGCGAGGTCGGCGGTGTTGACCACGGCGTGGTGCTCGGTCTGCTCGGGGAACAGCCGGCGAACCGGCGGGAAGTTGCCCTTGATCAGCAGCGACGTGACCGTCTTGTTGCCCGCCGTGAACGCGATGATCTCGCGATCGCCGGTTCCCGAGAAGGCGATGGAGATGTCGCCGCCGTGCGCGAAGGTCTTGCCGACTTCGGTCAGGGTGCGCGCCGGCACGAGCGCCGTGGTCGATTCCTCCGAAGCTGTACCGCCGCCATCCCACGGGATCTCGCGCAGCGCCACGCGGTAGCGGTCGGTGGCGACAAGGCTGAGACTCGTGCCCGACACCTCGAGCTGCACGCCGGTGAGCACGGGGGTCACGTCATCGCGCGATGCCGCGAAAGCGACCTGCGCGATCGCCGTGGCGAAATCCTCGCCGGGAACGAGTCCCGAGTCGCCCGAGACCTCGGGAATCGCCGGATACTCCTGCACCGGCATCGAGGCCAGGGTGAACCGAGCCGAACCGCAGGTGAGGAGGATGCCGTTGTCTTCATCGACGGCGATCTCTATCGGAGCGTTCGGGAGCCGGCTGGCGATGTCGGAGAGAAGCCGGCCGTGCACGAGGATCGTGCCGGGCTCGTCGACGGTGGCTTCGATCGTCGTCCGCGCCGAGGCCTCGTAGTCGAAGGCGGCGAGGGACAGTCCGTCGGAGGATGCCTCGATCAGCACGCCGGCGAGGATCGGCTGGGGGTTGCGCTGCGGCAGGAGCTTGACGACGAACGATACGGCTTCGCTGAACACATCGCGATTGACGTGGAACTTCACGAACGCTCCCTCTGCAGCGGACCCGCAGGCTGCGGGCTCGGGGTTCTCATGCTAGTGGCACGTCTGCCGAATGCCAGTCCCGCTCTTGGCGAGCGACGCTTCCACCGGTCTGTCCACCGCAAAGGTGATCGGACGGTTTCAATGAGAAGGACTTTTGTCATGGTGTTAACGGCTGTGGAAACTGTGGACAACTCCCCCGATCCCAATCGGCACACCGAAACCACACGCGTGTGAGTTGTGGAGCGGCTGCGGATGGACTTTGGAATGCCGGATGCCGGGTCTCCAGGCATCCGGAATCCATCCACAGGGCTTCGACAGATCTTCACAGCCGTTTCCGCAGCCCCGAAGAGTTATCCACAGGTTTTCCACACTGTGCAGAACGCGAATAATGGCCCCGTCCGCAACGGGTGTCAAGGACTTCTTGCGGCATATGCCGACACACGGCGTCAGCGGCCGTTGCGGCCCAGCTGAGTCGTGATCTCGGAGACCTGGTTGTAGATCGAGCGACGCTCTTTCATGAGGTCGCTGATCTTCTTATAGGCGTACATCACGGTGGTGTGATCGCGGTTGCCGAAAAGCTGGCCGATCTTCGGCAGCGACAGGCTCGTGCGCTCACGGCACAGATACATGGCGATCTGGCGAGCCGTCGCGACGGACTGCGAGCGACTCGAGCCGTACAGGTCGTCGACGGTGAGCTTGAAGTATGCCGCGGTCGCCGTGATGATGTCGGTCGGCGAGATGACGTTGGCGTCATCCTGGTCGACGATGTCGCGCAGGACGGTCTGCGCGAGCGACATGTCGAGCGTCGAGCGGTTGAGGCTTGCAAAAGCGGAGACGCGGATCAGGGCGCCCTCGAGCTCGCGGATGTTGCTCGAGACGACCGTGGCGATGTACTCGAGGACCTCGTCGGGGATGTGCAGCCGCTCGGACTGCGCCTTCTTGCGCAGGATCGCGATGCGGGTCTCGAGGTCGGGCGCCTGCACATCTGTGATGAGGCCCCACTCGAACCGGCTGCGCATGCGGTCCTCGAAGCCCGTCAGGTGCTTCGGGGGCACATCGCTGGTGATCACGACCTGCTTGTCGTGGTCATGCAGCTGGTTGAAGGTGTGGAAGAACGCCTCCTGCGTCTCGGCACGGCCCTGCAGGAACTGGATGTCATCGATCAGCAGGATGTCGACGTCGCGATACCGCGCCTGGAATGCCGAACCCCTGTTGTTGGCGATCGAGTTGATGAAGTCGTTCGTGAACTCCTCGCTCGAGACGTACCGCACGCGGATGCCGGCGTACAGACTCAGCGCGTAGTCGCCGATCGCGTGAAGAAGGTGCGTCTTGCCCAGGCCCGAGTCGCCGTAGATGAACAGCGGGTTGTACGCCTTGGCAGGTGCTTCGGCGACTGCGACCGCGGCGGCATGCGCGAAGCGGTTGGACTGGCCGATGACGAAGTTGTCGAACGTGTACTTGGGGTTCAGTCGGGTGTCGCTGCGCGAGACGGATGCCGGTTCGGCCGGCTCGTCCAGCGGCGGGCGGCCGACGGGCGATGGGCCGGGGGCGGGATGGTTGCCGCCGAGTGCGCCCGACTGGATCGGGATGGGTGCGGTCAGGTGTGCGTCGGCGAGATCAGGATTGACCACGACGCGGAACGTCGATGCCGGATTCTGGCCCTCCTGGTCGACGCGCGAGAGCGCCTCCATGATGGGTGCGCGCATGCGCTTGGTGAACTGCGCGGCCGTCAGGTCGTTGGGCACATCGAGATAGAGGGTGCCGCCCATGACCCCCTGCGGAACGGCGAGGCTGATGAATCCGTGAAGCTGCGGCGTGATCCGCTCATCGTTCACGAGCTCTTCGAGCACGGCTGACCAGACTGGGACGTCTGGGACTTCGTGCGGTGACATGGCCCCCCCGGGTTGTTGATGATTCCACCGGGTGCCGCGGAATCGCCGTGACTGGCCTGTGGATAACTGCCGGAGCCACGCTAGTCAGCGGGCGTCGTGTGAGCAAACTCCACTGTAGGACTCGCCCGCGTGTCACTGCCATGCCCAGTTCGCGATCCGGGGCATAATGACACGTTCCTCACTCGGTTTGAGTTATCGGGCGACTCGACGTAGCCTTAATCGGTTGACTTATGCCCTCGCGGCAGTCCCTTTGTAAGAGCGTCCCCGGTCTCGAGCGTCCCGGTGACACCTGATCGGAAGAAAACCCTCATGAGCAAGCGCACCTTCCAGCCCAACAACCGCCGCCGCGCCAAGAAGCACGGCTTCCGCGCCCGCATGCGCACCCGCGCCGGCCGCGCCATCCTCTCGGCTCGTCGCTCCAAGGGGCGCACCGAGCTCTCGGCCTGACCCGAGCGGTGCTCGCGAGGCCGAACCGACTCACCCGCGGGACGGAATACAAGGCCGTCGTCCGTCGGGGTCGTCGCTGTGCCGGAGCGCACACCATCACCTACGTGAACCGCGTCGAGACCGAAGGTCCGGCGCGGTTCGGTTTCATCGTGAGTCGTCAGGTCGGAGGCGCTGTGGTGCGCAACACCGTCCGGCGACGACTCAAGGCGGTGTGCGCCGAGTCGCTGCCGGCCGTGGCCGATGGCAGTGACGTCGTGATCCGCGCGCTGCCCAGTGCGGCGACGGCGTCCTTCGCCGACCTGCGCGATGAGGTCTCGCGGTGCCTCGCACGGAGAGCAGCATGAGCGTCCTCCCGGCCTACGCCCTCGGCGACGCCCGGTTCGAGGCATCCGATCTGCTCCGCAGCATCCCGCTGCTCCCCCGCAACGCGGCTCTCGCTCTTCTCCACGGTTACCGTGCGACCATCTCTCACACCTATGGAGACGTCTGCAAGTACTACCCGTCGTGCTCGGCCTACGCCGTCGGCGCGGTGCAGCAGCATGGCGCCCTCGTCGGCTCGGCGCTCACGGCGCGGCGGATCGCTCGTTGCCACCCCTGGGCGGCCGGCGGCGTGGACGACGTCCCTCCTCATAAGAACTTCCGGCACGCGCTGACCCCACACGGTTTCGTCGTGCCCGCCCCCACCGGAAAGGACTGATCCGCCGCATGGATCTCTTGCTGGCTTCCACGCCCTCCCCGACGCCGCCGCCGGCGGGTGGATTCGACCTCATCGGTACGATCCTCTGGCCCCTGAAGTGGCTCGTCGAGGCAGTGCTCGTCTTCTGGCACTGGCTCTTCACCACGATCGGCCTCCCGCCTGCCGACGGCATCACGTGGGTGCTCGCGATCGTCGGCCTCGTGATCGTCGTGCGGTCGGCGATGATCCCCCTCTTCGTGCGGCAGATCAAGAGCCAGCGGAAGATGATGGAAATCGCTCCTGAACTGCGAAAAGTTCAGGAGAAGTACCGCGGCAAGAAGGATCAGCTCTCGCGTGAGGCGATGAGCCGCGAGACGATGGCGCTGTACAAGAAGCACGGCACGACGCCGGTGTCGAGCTGCCTGCCGCTCCTCGTTCAGATGCCCGTCTTCTTCGCGCTGTTCAGCGTGCTCAACGATGTGACGCGACACGCGGTGGCGGGGATCGGCGGCGTCGGCCTGCTCAACCCGGAGCTGACGCAGGAGTTCTACAACGCGAAGCTGTTCGGCGTCGCGTCGCTGCACGAGACGCTCATCCAGGCGTTCGAGACGAGCAACACCGCCGCGATCGTCATCCTGCTGACGCTCGTCGTGCTGATGATCGCCTCGCAGTTCTTCACCCAGCTGCAGATCATCTCGAAGAACCTCTCCCCCGAGGCCAAGACCGGCCAGGCGTACCAGATGCAGAAGATCATGCTGTACGTCCTGCCCTTCGCGTTCGTCTTCTCGGGTGTCTTCTTCCCGCTCGGTGTGGTCATCTACTGGTTCGTGTCGAACCTGTGGACGATGGGTCAGCAGTTCCTCGTGATCCGCGAGATGCCGACGCCCGGCTCGGATGCCGCGAAGGCTCGCGAAGAGCGCCTCGCTCGCAAGGGCAAGGCGATCGACGCACAGGGCAAGGTCGTGCCGCTGGAGAAGTACCAGGCCGAGCAGCAGCGCCTCTTCGAAGAGGCCGAGCGCGCCCGTGCCGCGACTCCGAAGCGCCAGCAGCCTGTGGGCAAGCAGCGCGCGAAGAAGCAGGCCCAGAAGCAGGCACCGAAATCCGGGGGCCCGAGCTCGAAGGATGCGAGCCCTGGATCGACCGGCGCCCCTGGCTCGGCATCCTGAATCCCTTCCTCTTCTCTCCCAACTCACCTCGAGGATGACTCCATGAGCACGTCGCCCGACTACTCCTCCGTCGACACGTCTGTCGACCGCGCACCCGCCACCGTCGAGCAGCTCGAGGAGGAAGGCGACGTCGCGGCCGACTTCATCGAGGGGCTGCTCGACATCGCCGACATCGACGGAGACCTCGATCTCGATGTACGGGCCGGTCGCGCCTACGTTTCGGTGCAGGCGCCGGAGGGCGGGTCGGTGTCGCTGATCGCCGACCCCGACACCGTGCAGGCGCTGCAGGAGCTCACGCGGATCGCGGTGCAGAATCGCACAGGCCGGTTCTCACGCCTGATCCTCGACGTCGGTGGCTCGCGCGACACGCGCCAGCGTCAGCTCGAGCAGCTGGTGGGCCGGGCCATCGATCGACTCGAGGGGGGCGCATCCCAGGCTTCCCTCCCTGCGATGTCGAGCTACGAGCGCAAGCTCGTGCACGACATCGTCGCCGAGCGCGGCTTCGTCTCGGAGTCCTACGGCGATGGCGCTGACCGGCACACAGTGATTCGCCGGGCTTGATCACGTTTCACGTGAAACATCCATGATCGAGATCGAGCAGGAACCCGCAGCAGCTGTAGCGATCTTCGGCGACCGCATCGACGTAGCCCGACGATTCGCCGACGCGCTCGGCAAGCACGGCGAGGAACGTGGACTCATCGGTCCCCTCGAACCACCTCGCCTGTGGTCGCGGCACATTCTGAACAGCGCTGTCATCGCGCCCTTGTTCTCGGGCCGTGTCGGCGATGTGGGTTCGGGTGCCGGTCTGCCGGGGCTGGTCTTGGCGATCGCGCGTCCGGACGTGGACTGGGTGCTCATCGAGCCCATGGAGCGCCGTGTTGCGTGGCTCTCGGAGCAGGTCGAGTCGCTCGAGCTCGCGAACGTCGAGGTGCTTCGAGCACGCGCCGAGGACTGGAAGCGCGGCCCGGTGCTCGATGCCGTGACGGCCCGCGCCGTCAGCGCGCTGCGGACACTCGTGCCCATCACCGCTCCCCTGGTGCGTGATGGCGGTGAGTTGATCCTCCTCAAGGGCGCGACCGCGGCGAACGAGATCGAGGGCGCGGAGAAGCAGCTTCGCAAGTTCAAGGTCACGAACGCCCGCGTCGAGGTGGTCGGTGAGGGACTTCTCGCCGAGCCATCGCGCGTGATCCGCGCGACGGTCCGCTGACCGTCGGTCGACCGCAACTTCGCGCGAGAGTTGGTTGGTGGTAGGCAGGCGCCGCGGCTCGGTGCGTGCGAGTCGATGTCGGGTGCCGGCTCCGCTCCGCTTCGCTGAGGACGTCTCAGCGGCGAGGTCCGTTTCACGTGAAACGCCACGTGCGCGAAGTGCAGCACGGGGTCGAACGTTGAGTTCGTAACGGTCGATCGGTCGATTGGCGGTCGGTACCGTGCTGGTTCCTGACGTTCATCGTTGTTCACGACGCTCGCGCGGGCAACCTCGATGTTGACACCGTGCCGGCCCCGGCTCACTTCCGTCAGGCGCGTACGCCACGTCCGACGGCTCGAGTCTTGACGTCGTTGGAGATGCCTGGTGCTCGGCTTGGGCGCCACCAAAGAGCGGAGGCGTTACGCGGGCTCCGGCAGCAGGTCGGGCTGGGCTGTGGTTCTCGCGTTTGTCGGCAACTGCTATCGGCTCCCCTGAATCGGGGACTGTTACGGCTAGATGCTCCGCGGCCCATCAGGTAACGTGCGCTCCATCGGCGCAGCACGCAAACACCGCTCTACTGACCGGCCAGCGATCTCGAAAGCGCGCTGCGATGAGCGATGCGCGGACGAGCCGGACGCAGGCTCGCGCTCCTCTGCACGCTCTCCAGTGCCAGGAGAACTGGCCGTCTCGACGTTTCACGTGAAACATCGGATGGCGACCAAGTTTGGATCTGTCGCTTCGACGCCCTCGCCGCTGGCCAGGGGATCGGCAGAGAGAAGTGAAGTGCGACTCGCCGCGCTCTCTCACGAGGACAACGGCCCAAACCATAGCCCGAGATCGCGCGGACGTGGAGTCGGACTGAGCGAGTCAGAGCAGCCGGTCCCAGTCGGCAATCGTCCACGAGTTTGGGGAGGTCGACGTGCTCCACCAGGCCTGTATGGCGTTGGTTCACGGACGGCGTGAGGTCCGTGGCTGTCACCCTCGGGCCGCATTTGTCTGTTGCAGTGCCCGGGGCGCGGTGCGCCCATCGGCGGAGGCGCCACGGACGCGCCACCTCCATTGACCGACCAGCGATCCCGAGAGCGCTGCGATGAGCGCTGCGCAGGCGAGCCGGCCGCGGGTGTGGCGCTCGTGTGCATGCTTTCCCGCGACAGGACGCTGGCCGACTTGACGTTTCACGTGAAACATCGGGGCCACGTCGATTGGATCTGTCGCTTGACGCCGGCCAGTCCGTCACGGGTCGGCGAGCGGCTGAGAGAAGTGAAGTGCGACGCGGCATGAAGCCGCGCTCGAGGCAATCGGCCCAGACCAGAGGTCGATGGCTGGCGGCGACCGGGTGGTTGTGGACCCGCCAATCGTGTAGCGCGCCCAGCCGGTCTTAGCCAGCAAATTGCTCCACGAGTCTGAGGAGCTCGACCAGCGCCCCTCAGGCCTGTACGGCTTGGGTTCATGATCGCGTGCGGTCCGTGGCTGCCGCACCCGGGGCGCGAGGCCGCCCCCGAGTCGCTTCGTTCTGTCGGAGATCGATGGGGCGGGCGTATGAATATGGCAGTGAGGGCGCAGTGGTGTCGATCACACCGCACGCGTCAACGGACGGGCCGCTTGGCTCGTGCGCTCCGGCGCCTCTCCGAGGGCCAGTTGAGAGCGGGCGTCCTCGGGAGACACGGCGCGTCCCGATAGTCTCACGTGAAACATGAGCCGACCGCGTGCCCAACGTGACTACGACAGCCGAGCTGGAAGCGGCTATGAAGAGGACCCACCAAAGGCGGATCCACCGGGACCCGACCGGTCGCCACGGACATCGAGCCGTGACTGCGACCGATCCGTGAGACTGAGCCCTCGCGCTCGCCGCGGTCTCGCCGACGTCGCATTCGACCCCTTGCCTGGTAGGTCGTTGCATTTTGCCCATGGTCACGTGATCGACGGGATGGTTCCTGCCCGTCACGCTTGGTTCTGACGCGACCTGCTATCGCCTCACGACGCAGAAGCGGTCGCTAGTTCCATCACTCCCCTTCATGCTCGTTGCCGACGTCAGACTTGGTGTTCCCCCCGAGTGACTCACGAGCCTGCCAGCGCTACGCTTCTGTCGGAGCTCGACAGTGACGACCCAGCCGACGAGATGGGCCGAACCAGCTTGCAGAGGTCATACTGACGCCCGTAGGCGCTGATTCCCGATGCTCGTTGAACGCTTCCCACTGCTGCCCGCCGTGGGCGTCATGTTTCACGTGAAACACGAGCCCTATCGGCTCACGCCCGATCGGCCGGCGAGTTGCCCGCATGGCCGGGTCTTGCCCCGCCATGGAGGTGACCCACAAGGGGCGACGCGCTCGGATGGCATGGTCATTGCACGTTGAGCCAGGCCGGCTCGTAGACGCAGGTCGATGTTTCACGTGAAACAAGCGATGTCTCGCGATGAACGCATCCTGACGCGCGACGGGCGTCCAGGCGTCTAGCCTGCCGATCGAGTAGCGACGAACGAGCGTATCGAGAGCCGCTTCGCGAGATGTGTTCGGACATCGCAGCTTCTCGAGTGGGCTGCAGTCGTCCATGGGCGTCCTCCCTGTGGCATGCAGGACTCCTCCACAACCCCCACTCCGTCGCACACGTTCACAGTTCCGCCCCGAAGACACATCGGCCGCGTTGGTCGTGCGGAGGATCGGACCTGCACTGCCTGCACAACCTTGAATTCGCGGACGGCTCTCTGCGTGGGGGCACTCCTGATCTTGAGCACCGACTCGCACAACACAACGACGGCGAAGGGGCCAACGACAGATCTCGCCTCCCTCTTCGTGCCGTCTATGGCGAGACGTTTGCAAGAATCGACGACGCGTGTCTCCGCGAGGGGCAGGCGAAGCGGTGGGAATGCGCGAAGCGCTTGGCGCTCATCAACGTAAGCCGGAGCAGCTGTCGCCGCCCAGCAACAGGCAGCGCGGGCCGCGGTGAGCGAGAGCGCTCGAATGTTTCACGTGAAACAAGCGAACAGCGGAGCCGCGGAATCTGCGGTGAGCGTGAGCGAGCTCTCCGTGTCAGGTCTCAATACGCTCGTTCCTCGTTACTTGACCGACCAGGGATCGCCGGCCATCGGGTCCTGTGGGGTTCGGTACGCGCGTTCGTCGCCATTCGACCGGCGGGTCACCGGGGCCCGCGGGGGTCCCGGCGGGGCAGTTTGGGCCGGGGTTGTGGGGTCTCGATACGCTCGTTGCTAGCTACTCGACCGGCAGGGTACTGGCGGGCCTTTGGGTCCTGCGGGGTCTCCGTACGCGATTGTCGGTACTCGAGCTGCCGGGGGCTGCGGGGTATGGGGTTATGGGTGTCTCGCCACGCTCGTTCGTCGCCCCCCGACTGGCGGGGATGTCGGGTATCGCGTTGTGGGGGCGGTACGCCGGTTCCTCACTCCCCGACTTGACCAAGGTTGTCAGGTGTGGGGGTTCTGTGGGGGTCGTGGGTACGCCCTTCCTCAGTGTTCGACCTGCGGGACTTGCGTGCCACAGCGGTCCTGCGTGGGTCTCGGCACGCCCTCTCCCCAGTCCTCGACCGACGGGGACTCTCCGGGCCATCGGTGCCCGGCCGGGTCTCGACACGCTCGCTACTCGTCAGCCGCCCGGCTCATATCGGCGGAAGAGTGGCGGTTCGCTGGAGGGCGGCGGGTTGGCGCCGTCGGAGGGGTGGGGCACTGTTGACTGGAGGTCGCGGAAGTCCCGCCCAAACAGTAAGGAACGCATGAGTAACTGGCTCCGACGGCTGGGGATGGGGGGAAGGCGGGATAGGGTGGAAGGCGATGTTGAGCGGCTCGCACAAAGGGGAGAGTTTCACGTGAAACAACCCGACGAGACCGAGGCTCAGGCATCCCTCTCGTCCGACGAGCAGCCGATCTCACCGGCGCCGGAGACTCCCGAAGTGCCCGCGGACGACTCGTCCGAAGCCCCTCAGAACGAGACGCCTGGCGAGCAGGATCCCCGTGAAGAGAGGGCTTCGGGCCTTGAATCGGACGAGCTGGCGGGCCCGGGTCCGGATGATGGCGCACCGGAAGTCACCGCCCTCGACGCCGTCGGGCAGGACGGATCGACAGAGGCCGCCACCGCCTCACCGCAGGGTGGCACCGAGCCGCCCGCTGAGCTGACACAGGCGATCACGGAACAACCGGACGCCGATGTCCCGTCCGACACCGACACCGAGCCAGAGTCCCAGATCGATGCCGCCCAGGCACCCACCGATCAGCCTCAGCCGGCGTCCGGCACCGAGGTTGCACCTGACCCCGAGCCGGCACCCGAGCCGGCACCCGAGCCCGAGCCGGGTCTGGACGACACATCCGGCGACGCCGGTGACGAAGCCGCCACGCAAGAGGAATCTGCCACGCAAGAAGAAGCCGCCACGCAAGAAGAGGAATCCCCCATTGCGCAGCACGACGGCGCCACCGCGGCGGAGGCCGAGGACGACTCCCCGATCGCCCGGGAACTCGCCGACCTGACCGCACGCCGCAAAGCTCTCGACGCGGCCGAGGTACAGCTGACCGGCCGCACCCGGGTGCTGACGGTCTCGAACCAGAAGGGTGGCGTCGGCAAGACCACGACCACCGTCAACCTCGCCGCTGCCCTGGCGGAGCGCGGTGCTCGCGTGCTCGTGATCGATCTGGATCCGCAGGGCAACGCGTCGACGGCGCTCGGCGTCCCGCACACCTCCGACATTCCGAGCGTGTATGACGTGCTCATCGACGAGTTCCCGCTCGCCGACATCATCCAGGTGAGCCCGGAGTCCCCCAACCTGCTGTGCGCACCGAGCACCATTCACCTCGCCGGGGCCGAGATCGAGCTGGTGTCGCAGGTCGCACGCGAGCACCGGCTGCGCGTCGCGGTCGACGAGTACCTCGCGAACCACGAAGGGCAGCTCGACTTCATCCTGATCGACTGCCCCCCATCGCTCGGGCTGCTGACGATCAACGCCTTCACGGCGGCGACGGAGCTGCTGATCCCGATTCAATGCGAGTATTACGCACTCGAGGGCCTGAGCCAGCTGCTCGGCACGGTCCGGATGATCCAGAAGCACCTGAACCCGCGACTGGAGCTCTCCACGATCATGCTGACGATGTACGACGGGCGCACGCGCCTCGCGCAGCAGGTCGCCGATGAGGTCCGTGAGCACTTCCCCAAGGAGGTGCTCGAGACGATCATCCCGCGTTCGGTCCGCGTCTCCGAGGCGCCGAGTTTCGGTCAGTCCGTTCTGGCCTACGATGGACAGTCGGCCGGAGCCATCGCATACCGCGAAGCGGCTGTTGAGATGATCCGGCGCGACAGCGCCTCGAGCGAAAGGGGCATCTGATGGCAGCGAAGCGCACCGGACTGGGCCGCGGAATCGGCGCACTGATTCCGACCAACGAGCAGGTCGACGATCGGCCCTCGGACGTCTTCTTCCCCCGGTCCGTCGCGGTGGACGAGGCCCCGCCGGCCGACGACGCGCCCGCGGACTCGCAGGAGAACCTCGTCGCCGTCCCGGGCGCGCACCTGGCACACATCGATCCGCATGAGATCGTGCCGAACCCGCGCCAGCCGAGGACGCACTTCGACCAGCAGCACTTCGCCGAGCTGGTGCACAGCGTCCGCGAGTTCGGGGTCCTGCAGCCCGTCGTCGTGCGGACCAACGAAGACGGCAAGTACGAGCTCATCATGGGCGAGCGGCGCACCCGCGCCGCCCGCGAGGCAGGGCTGACGTCGATCCCCGCGATCGTGCGTGACACGGCCGATGAGCATCTCCTCCGCGACGCCCTGCTCGAGAACCTCCACCGATCGGAGCTGAACCCGCTCGAAGAGGCCTCGGCGTACCAGCAGCTGCTCGAGGACTTCGGCATCACGCAGGAAGAGCTCGCGACGCGGATCGGCCGTTCGCGTCCTCAGATCAGCAACACGATCCGCCTGCTCAAGCTGCCGGTGCCGGTGCAGCAGCGCGTGGCCGCTGGCGTGCTCAGCGCCGGGCACGCGCGTGCGATCCTGTCTCTCGAGGACGCCACCGCGATGCAGCGTCTCGCCGACAAGATCGTGAACGAGGACCTCTCGGTTCGTGCGGCGGAGGCCGCCGCCAAGATGCCGGATGCCGGCGGCACCCGCGCCGCCAAACCGCAGGCCGGATCGCGTCGGGCCCACCTCGACGAGGTCGCCGAGAAGCTCGGTGATCGCCTCAACACTCGTGTCCGCATCTCGCTCACGGCACGTAAAGGCCAGATCAACATCGATTTCGCGACAATTCAGGATCTCAACCGCATCCTCGAGGAGATCGGCGAGACCGGCTTTGGCTCGGACTGATCGCGGAGCCCGAACCGCTCCCGGAGAGGGGTTCCGGCGCTACGGGCGAAGCGTGGCCGCTCGTCGGCGCAGCAGCGAGGCTTCCGCGTCGTTTCCCGGCAGGTCGGCCGCTTCCAGATACGCCGTCGCTGCGGCATCCGCTCTCCCGAGGCGTTCCAGCAGTTCGGCGCGGACCGCTTGCCACGGGCGGAACCCGGCGAGGTCCGGTGCGAGTCCGTCCACCATCGACAACGCCTCGGCCGGCCCTTCCACCATCGAGACGGCAACGGCGCGGTTGAGTCGCACGACCGCTGACGGCGCCAGGGCCTCGAGCGCGTCATACAGGGCGAGAATCCTCGGCCAGTCGGTGGCGGCGTAGGTGGGCGCGACCGCGTGGCACTCGGCGATCGCCGCCTGCAGGCCGTAGTACCCCAGCCCGGACCCGGCGCCGGCAGCGCGCCGCAGCGCTTCACTGCCGCGTTCGATCGCTGCCCGGTCCCAGCGCACGCGGTCCTGTTGTTCCAGGGTCAGAGGCAGCCCCTCCGAGCTGTGACGGGTGGCGAACCGAGAGGTCTGGAACTCCATCAGGGCGATGAGCGAGCCGACTTCGGGTTCGCCCGGCATGAGCCCGTGCACCAGCCCGGCGAGGCGGATCGCCTCGCGCGCGACGTCCGGGCGGATCGGGTGATCGCCGGCGGCCGCGGAGTATCCCTCGGTGAAGAGCAGGTAGATCACCTGCAGCACGCTGGACAGTCTCTCCGGCCGTTCGCTGCGGTCGGGGACTTCGAACGGCACGCCGGCAGCGCCGAGCGTGCGCTTGGCGCGCACGATCCGCTGCTGGACGGTCGCCACAGTCATGAGCAGAACGCGGGCGACCTGCTCGGTGGTCATGCCTGCGACGGTGCGCAGTGTGAGGGCCAATCGCGCTTCCGGTGCGAGGACGGGATGGCACGCGACGAACACGAGACGCAAGACGTCGTCGTCGATGCGGTCCGGGTCGGCGAGCGAGGGAACCGGGTCTGTCCTCTCCGCCTCGCGCAGCTCGCTGACGAAGAGCGGTTCGCGCTGCGCGAGCCGCTCGCGGCGACGCCAGCCGTCGATGGCGCGCCGCTTGGCCACGGTCATGAGCCACGCGCCCGCGTTGTCGGGGATGCCCGCGTGGGGCCACGCGGCGAGGGCTTCCACGAGCGCCTCCTGGGCGAGATCCTCGGCCCACGCGAAATCGCCGGTGTGACGGGTGAGAGCGGCGACGATCCGGGCGGACTCGTCGCGCCACACCGCCTCGACGGCGCGGCGCGAGGGTTCGTCGCTCATGATCTCAGCGTAAGGCGCGCGATGACCCGCACCCGCGCCCGAGGGCCTTACCCTGGATTGGTGGCGAACGACGAGCAGACCAGGCGCCCCCGCGCCAGTCTCGAACTGCTTCGCGCCGAGGCGGCCGATGAACTGTCGGTACTCGTGACGGAGCGCCTGCGAGCCGGCGAAGACCCGTGGGACTTCATGGAGGACCTGCCGAGTGTCGATGAGCTCGTGGTGTTCATGCTGCGCGCCGAGAACATCGCCGAGAACGGCGGTGCACGCCCGAACGCGTCCCGTCACTACCGGGTGCTGCGGCAGATCGCGCTCGACTACCCGCCGCTCACTCGGGCCGTATGGCGGCTGCTGGGCGACGCCAATACGCACCGTCGCTGGGATGCCAACGTGCGCGCAGAGGCGTGACCGGATGCCGCAATCGGCATGAAACGCGAAAGCCCCGGCCATCAGCACTTTCTCTCAGAGAAAGCACCCGATGCCGGGGCGACGCGGACGGATTACGCGATATAGGACGCGAGATCCTGCTCGAGGGCGAACTTCGGCTTGGCGCCGATGATGGTCGTCTCGACCTGGCCCTTGTTGAAGACCTTCATCGCCGGGATCGACGTGATCTGGTACTTCATGGCGAGGTCGGGGTTCTCGTCGACGTTCAGCTTGAGCACGGTGATCTTGTCGGGGTGCTCGGCCTGGATCTGGTCGAGGATCGGCGAGACCATGCGACACGGTCCGCACCATTCAGCCCAGAAGTCCACCAGCACGGGTCCGTCGGCCTGGATCACGTCCTGCTCGAACGTGGCGGATGTGGTCGCCTTGGCGGTCATGTATTCGTCTCCTTCGGTGGGAAGCCTGCTTCTTGGCGAAACGCTGCGGCGGCCCGCATTGTTCCGGACGCGCTACGCGGCGTTGACCTTGGCGGTCTCCGCGCGCGCCTCGTCAGCGCCCGGGAGCCCGTCGATCTCGGCGACGTCGGGGGCGGGTGCGCCCGCCTCGCCGAGCGCGGCGAGGTAGTGCTCGACATCGAGCGCGGCGACCGTGCCGCTGCCGGCGGCGGTGACGGCCTGACGGTATGTCGGGTCGATCACGTCGCCCGCGGCGAAGACGCCGGGCAGCGAGGTGCGTGACGAGCGACCGTCGACCCAGACCGTGCCCTCGGGCGTGAGGTCGAGCTTGCCGTGGACGAGGTGCGTGCGCGGGTCGTTGCCGATCGCGACGAACACGCCGTCGAGCGCCAGCTCCGAACGGGTGCCGTCGACCGTGGACTCGAGCACCACGCCGGTGACGGCGTCATCGCCGATGATGTCGACGACGGCGCTGTTCCACACGAACTCGATCTTGTCGTTCTTGAACGCGCGGTCCTGCATGATCTTGGACGCGCGCAGCTCGTCGCGACGGTGGATGATGTACACCTTCGACGCGAACTTGGTGAGGAAGGTCGCCTCCTCCATCGCGGAGTCGCCACCGCCGACGACGGCGATGACCTTCTCACGGAAGAAGAACCCGTCGCACGTGGCGCAGTACGACACTCCGCGGCCAGAAAGGCGCGCTTCGCCGTCGATGCCGATCTTGCGCGGTGCCGAGCCGGTGGCGAAGACGATGGAGTCGGCTTCGTGGGTGCCGCCGCTGCCGAGCGTGATCTTCTTGACCGGTCCCGCGACGTCGAGATCGACGACGTCGTCGTAGAGGACTTCGGCGCCGAAGCGCTCTGCCTGCTCCTGCATCTTGGTCATGAGATCCGGCCCTTGGATGCCCTCCGGGAAGCCCGGGAAGTTCTCCACGTCGGTCGTGTTCATGAGCTCACCGCCGGCCTCGACCGAGCTGGCGACCACGAGGGGATTCAGATTCGCGCGTGCCGCATAGATGGCGGCGGTGTAGCCCGCCGGCCCCGACCCGATGATGATGACCTGACGCACGAGCGCCCCTTTCGCATGGTTCGTGTGCTTCAACACATCGTAACCGCGGACCATTCCATCGGTCCGCGGCGCTTCCACGAGGTGAGAAACAGATGCCCGGCTAGGCTCCCCGCCCGCCGGGCAGCATCCGCCGCACCAGCTGCATCGCCACGGACAGCTCGGGCGTGCGCAGCAGCGCCAGGAACCCGGCGTACACGGCGAGGGCGACGAGCCCGATGATGGCGGCGCCGACCGCGCCGAGCAGTGGCCCGGACGTGGTCCAGCCCTCGCTGCCGCCCAGCAGCAGGAACGTCAGCCATCCGGCGCCGGCCGCGGGCACGCCGGCGATCGCGAATCGCCCGAGCGCCAGCATCCATGATCCGACTCCGATATCGCCGCGCAGGCGGCGCAGCAGCCAGGTGGCGACGATCACCTGGACGACGGTGGCGAACGACTGGCCGAGGGCGACGGCGGCAGCGAGCTGGCCGGGAGGAAGGATGCCGGCATCCAGCGCCCATTCCGCTCCCCACGCCGTGGCGACCACCAGTGCGCACTGCAGCAGCGTGAAGAAGAACGGCGTGCGGGTGTCGTCGTAGACGTAGAACGTGCGCTGCACGACGAACAGCACCGCGAGCGGCACCAGGCTGATGAGGTAGCAGAGCAGCACTCCGGCCGCCGCCACCGCTTCGGACGCACTGTTGGTGAAGATACGCGATGCCGGCACGGCCGCGACGGCGAGGGCGGCGGTGGCGGCCACGACGAAGATCCCGAGCGTGCGGATGCTGCGCCCGATGTCGCCGCGGACCTCGTCGTCGCGGCCCGCTGCGGCGTGCTCGCTGAGCCGGGTGAAGTAGGGGGTGCCGATCGACAGCACGATGATCGAGTACGGGAGCATGAACAGCAGCCACGCGTTCTGCGAGGCGAAGAAGCCGGGGTCGCCCTCGGCGATGTTCGAGAGTGCCTGCGACTGCACGAGTCCGGCGAGCTGCCCGGCGACGACCATGAGGAACGTCCAGCCGGCGAGCCGTCCGATCTGGCCGAGGCCGACGCCCCGCCACCGGAAGTCCGGGCGCACGTGCAGCCCTGTCCGCCGCCAGAAGGCGAACAGGATGCCGGCCTGCACGACGATCCCCAGCGTGGCCGTGCCGGCGAGCACTGCGATCATCTCCGACGTCCACGCGGTGTCGGCCGTGCCGGAGCCGAACAGCCAGATGAAGATCAGGAAGCCGGCGATCGAGACGAGGTTGTTGACGATCGGCGCCCAGGTGTACGGCCCGTAGACGCGCCGCGCGTTGAGCGACTCGCCGACGAGGGCGAACAGACCGTAGAAGAGGATCTGCGGCAGGCACCAGTAGGCGAACGCCGTCGCCAGCGCCTGGAGCTCCGGCGGATACTCGGGCGCGTACAGCGCCACGAGCCATGGGGCCGCGAGCGTCGCGAGCACCGTCGTGACCAGCAGCACCACCGTGCCGAGGGTGAAGAGCTTGGAGACGAACGCGCGGCCGCCGTCATCATGGGCGGCCGCTTTGACGATCTGCGGCACCACGACGGCGCTCAGCAGGCCCGTGGAGATGACCGCGTAGATGTTGTTGGGCAGCTGGTTCGCGACGGCGAACGCGTTGCCGGCGCCGGCGAACGCCCCGACCGCCGACACCAGCACGATGGTGCGGAGAAAGCCGGTGAGCCGCGAGACGACCGTGCCGGCGCCGATCAGGACGCTCGCTCGTCCGATCCCGCTCAACGTTGCGGCTCCTCGTCGCCGCGCCGCCGGCGCCGGCGAACCCGCAGCACCGTGCGCACCACGCCGATGACGAGCAGCCCGCCCACGATCACCGCGAGCACCGCGATGCCCGCGGCCTCCCACTCGGCCCACACGTTGACCTCGACGGTCTGCGGCGGGCCGATCGCGACGAACGCGGGGCTGCGCAGCTGCAGCGCGAGCGTGACCTCACCGCGCCCGACGCGCGCCTGCACGGGCACTTCGACGCGCGTGTTGCTCTGGGGCGTGGCCACGACGGGAGTCTCGCTCTGCACGTCGAGCCGCAGGTTGTCGGGGGTCGTGTACAGCACGAGGTTGACCGGGTACTCCAGGTCGTTCCGCACCCAGAACCGCAGCGACGCGCTCGCACCGTACAGGTCGCCCGCGCTGGCGGGCAGCAGTGCGACCGAGCCGAGAGTCTCGGTCGTGGCGGCGTGGTGCTCGGCCAAGGCGGTCGGCCACTGGGGTTCGGCGACCCACTCGACGCCGAGCAGCTGAAGGATCTCGGCGCGCTCGGGCCCGGTGAGCATCGCCGGGTCGTCGAGGATCGTCGCGAACCGCGACAGCTCGCTCTCCCGCGTGAGGAGAGCGGATGCCGCAGCCGCACGCTCCGCCTGCGGCTCGATGTCGCGCAGCTCGACGCCGCTCGGCTCGCCGCCCATGACGGCGGTCAGCGATCTCGGCACGACGCCCGGTGCCGTGGCCGCCGTCGCGATCGCGGTGCTCAAGCCCACACGGTCGCGGTCTGCGCTGCGTCCCAGCGAGACCAGCAGCGGGCCATCGGTCTCGGCCGTCGCGAACGCGAGGAAGGCGGTCGCGGCGGTGAGGGACGCCCCGCGCAGCCACGACTTCTCGCGGACGGAGGCCTCCTGGAGCTGCTGCGAGATGTCGGCGTCGAACACCAGCACATCGGATTCTCCCGCGCGGCCGTGCGCGGGAACCGTGCGACCGTCGGCGCCTGCCGTGGTCGAGCTCGACGGGATGACGGTCAGCCCCGCGCGGTCGTCCGATGTGAGGCGGCTGAGTGCGGCGATGACGTCGGACGTCGCCGTCCCGTCAGCGGGCCAGTACACGCCCTCGCGCGTGGCATCGCCGATCGAGAGCAGCTGCGCCAGATCCGGAACGGGGGGCTGCTCCGTCTCGGTCTCGGGGGTGGGCGTCGGGGTCGGGGATGGCGTGGGGCTCGGTGCGGGGTCGGGGGTGGCGAAGTTCGCGGGGTCGACGTAGGCGGTCAGGGAGGTCGGCGACAGCGGCTTGGTGAGACCGGCCTGCAACTGGGCCGTGACGTCGGCATCGCCGAACTGCAGCGCGAAGCGCGAGTTGGGCAGTGCCTCGAGCCGGTCGAGCCACTCGACGGCCGAGACCGGTGCCGACGAGCCGAGCACGCGGATCGAGGCGGGGATCGCCGGGTCGATCGCGAGGATCGCCGCCGTGCCGTCGACGCCGTCGAGCTGACCGGTGAGGCCGCCGCCGGGGCCGGTCAGTACTTCGAGCTCGTCGGCGGTCAGGAGTCCGTCGGTGAGCGTGCCGGCCGTGATCGGCACGACCACGCCGACGCCGACCTCCCGGCCGTCGTCGGCCGGCACGATCATCGCGCTCGTCGCGGTGACCACGCCGGACTCCGTCGCGTATGACGCCGCGAGCGGATACACGCCGGGCGCGCGGCCGGCGAGCGCCGGTGCGTCGGCCGCGAGCCCCACGCTCGTGACCTCCTCGGACCGCGGAGCCACCGGCTCCAGCGCGGCGGACGCGACCGGGTCGACGGCGACGCCGTCGGTCTGGCCGTCGAGCCACTCGGTCAGCGACTGACGATCGGGCAGTGGTGCCGGGCCCAGCGACAGGGTCACCTCGGCGGCCGGGAGCGCGGCATCCGTCCCGTTCTGCAGGGTGATCGAGGCTGTGAGCGACTGGCCGGGCCGCACGATGCCGTTGGCGACGGGGGCCAGCGTGAACACCGTCGTGCCCGGGGCCACGGGGGGCGTCGCGGTGGGGGTCGGAGTCGGGTCCGGCGAAGGCGATGCCACCGCCGCGGGGAGCGCGAGGGGAGCGAGCAACGCCACCAGGGCGACCGCACTCGCGGCGATGCCCGCGATGAGGCGCGGCGCCCGGGGCCGGGCGCGGCGCCGGGCGGGGCTTCCCGGTGTGGTCACGATCATCCTGTCGGGGGGTTCGCTCCTGTGCGATGGCCTGACCGCACGATCGAGTGCGATTCTACGGTCCGACGCTCCGAGCCCCCCGAACATCACCGGCGCGGTTGAATGGTCCCGTGCTCCCCGAACCGGATCCGGCCCTGTGCCGAGCGCTCGCCGCCGACCTCCGAGACGCCGGATTCTCGGCCGAGTCCGTCCGCACCGCGTGGGGCGACGCCGCCGACGACGCGATCGCGCGGGGCCTGCGCTCACCGGCCGATCGCGCCCTGGGATCGCGCGATGACCCGCTGGCCGTGCTGTGCAGGCTTTTCGTGCTCGGGATGCCGCAGGCCGAGGCATCCGTCGACGGCTCTCTCGCGCGTACCCTCGCCGCCGGCCTGGCCGACCTCGGGCTCGCCGACGTCACCGGCGGCATCGTGCGTCCCCTCGCAGTGATACGGCCGCAGTCCTTCACGGTCCCCACGCCCCCTCCACTCGCCGTCCCCGCTGCCCCTCCACTCCCCGCTGCCCCTCCACTCGCCGCAGGCGCGTCGAGCGGAGCCTCCGGGCTCGTCGGCCCGACGCACGGCTCCGGCCAGTGGTGGATCGCGAGCGACCTCGACGAAGCCGCTCTCGGCGGCCCGCTCGCCGAGGACCACGTGCTCGGAGTCGGGGGCGCGTCGCTCACGCTCGCGGGGCTGCACCTGCCCACGCCGGCCACGCGCGTGCTGGACGTCGGCGCAGGGTGCGGCATCCAGGCCCTGCGCGCCCGCGCGTACGCCGACCACGTCATCGCCACCGACATCTCGGCCCGGGCGCTCGCCTTCACGAGGCTCAACTCACTGCTGAACGACGTCGACGGCATCGATGTGCGACTGGGCAGCCTCTTCGAGCCGGTCACCGGCGAGCTGTTCGATCGCATCGTGTCGAACCCGCCGTTCGTGATCACGCCACGGGTCGCCGATGTGCCGGCGTACGAGTACCGGGACGGCGGGATGGTGGGTGACGCGGTGGTCGCGGCCTTCGTCACGGGGGTCGGGGCTCAGCTGATGCCGGGCGGGGTCGCGCAGCTGCTCGGCAACTGGGAGACACGCGACGGTGTCGCGGGCCTGGATCGCGTACGCGATTGGGTCGCCGCCTCGCCGGTGCCGCTGGACGCCTGGGTCGTCGAGCGGGAGAGCCTCGACCCGCTGTCGTACGCCGAGCTGTGGGTGCGCGACGGCGGCACGCAGGCCGGAACGCCCGGATTCGCACGGCTCGTCGACGTGTGGCTCGACGACTTCGGCTCGCGCGATGTCACTGAGGTCGGCTTCGGCTACGTGCTGCTGCGCCGTCCGGTCTCGGGCGTGCCGACCCTCGCGCGGTACGAACGGCTGTCGGGATCTACGTCCGGCGGCGACGGCCTCGGCGCACACCTGGCCGATGCGCTCGCCGCCCACGACCGGCTCGACGGTCTGGACGACGACGGCGTCGCGGCATCCGTTCTCATCGTCGCGTCCGACGTCACCGAGAACCGCCACCACCTGCCCGGAGCCGAGGATCCCACCGTGATCGAGCTGCGGCAGGGCGGGGGGTTCGGCCGGGCGCTGGCCGTCGACCCCGGACTGGCGGCCCTGGTCGGAGCATGCGACGGCGACCTGCCCGTCGGCGTCCTCATCGATGCGATCGCACAGCTGCTCGAGGTGGACGCCGCCGCCCTGCGCGCCGACCTGATCCCGCGCGTGCGGGAGCTGCTGTTCACCGGGTTCCTCCGCTTCTCCTGACCGGCAGCCCGTCGGCGCCGCTCGGTAGGCTGGAGTCCATGCTCAACATGGCCGAGGGCGTCGCGCGCCTCGGCGCGCTCGCCGAGTCACCCGTCGTCGACGCACTCGCCCGCGCGTTCGCCGATGCCGGCTTCGACCTGGCGATCGTCGGCGGACCGGTGCGCGACGCGCTGCTGGGGCGCACCACGAACGACCTCGATTTCACCACCGACGCACGTCCCGACGACATCCTGCGGATCGTCAAACCCATCTCGACCGCACAGTGGGACATCGGCCGGGCCTTCGGCACGATCGGTGCCCGCATCCGCGGCGAGCAGGTCGAGATCACGACCTACCGGGCCGACAGCTACGACGGCGTGACGCGCAAGCCCACCGTCGAGTTCGGCGACACCATCGGGGGCGACCTGGTGCGCCGCGACTTCACGGTCAACGCGATGGCGCTGCGTGTGCCCGCGCGCACCCTGGTCGACCCGACCGGCGGTGTGGAGGACCTCGTCCGCACGACGCTGCGCACGCCCGCCGATCCGGCGGTCAGCTTCGGCGACGACCCGCTGCGCATGCTGCGCGCAGCGCGGTTCGCGTCACAGCTCGCCTTCGACGTCGACCAGGCGACGGTCGAGGCGATGGCCGAACTGCGCGCGACGCTCGAGATCGTGAGCCCCGAGCGGATCCAGGCCGAGCTGGTCAAGCTCCTCGCGACCGACGACCCGGTGCGAGGCATCCGCCTGCTCGTCGAGACCGGGCTGATGCGCGAGTTCCTTCCCGAGGTCCCCGCGCTGCAGCTCGAGATCGACGAGCACCACCACCACAAGGACGTGTACGAGCACTCCCTGACCGTGGTGCGCCAGGCCATCGATCTTGAGAAGGAACGGAATCCGGATGCCGCTCCCGATGTCGCGCTGAGGCTCGCGGCGCTGCTGCACGACATCGGCAAGCCCGCGACGCGGCGGCTCGAGCCCGGTGGCGGCGTGACGTTCTACCACCACGACATCAAGGGCGCGCGGATGGCGCGCAAGCGCCTGCAGGCGCTGCGCTTCGACTCCGACACGATCGGCTCCGTGACCCGCCTGATCGAGCTGCACCTGCGGTTCTTCGGATACTCCGAGGGAGCCTGGACAGACTCGGCCGTGCGCCGCTACGTGCGCGATGCCGGAGCCGAGCTCGAGCGCCTGCACATCCTCACCCGCGCCGATGTCACGACCCGCAACGCCAAGAAGGCCGGGCGGCTGGCACGCGCGTACGACGACATTGAGCGCCGGATCGCCGAGCTCGCCGCGCAGGAGGAGCTCAACGCGATGCGTCCCGAGCTCGACGGCAACCGCATCCAGGAGGTGCTGGGCATCGGTCCGGGTCGCGAGGTCGGTGAGGCGTACCGGTTCCTGCTCGATCTGCGCCTGGATGAGGGCGTCATCGGGGCGGATGCCGCCGAGGAGCGCCTGCGGGAATGGTGGGCCGCGCGCTCGTGAGCGCCCGACGCGGCGTCCGTCCGCGACGTGCACGGACCGGATACCGCGCCGGGCGGCCCCTGACCTGTCAGGCGACCTGCGCGCGGCGGGCTTCGGCCAGCTCGCGACCCGAACGCACCGCCGCCGATTCCGCCGTGCGCTTGAGCTCCGCGGCCGGTTCGATGAAGGCGTCCAGCGCGGGATTCACCCCGACGAGGGTGAAGGGTCGGTGCACGACGCGGAGGTCGAGTCCCCACACGTCCTGAAGCACGCGACGCAGCCACCCGGTGGAATGGTCCCAACCCTCCTTGGGCGATCCCTCGGCGTAGTTCCCGCCGAGTACGGTGACGAGGGTCGCCGGCTTGCCGTTCAGGGCGGTGCCCTGTGGATCGATCCGCGGGTCGGTGTAGGCCAGGTCGAACCAGGTCTTGAAGTGCTGCGAGACGCCGTAGTTGTACAGCGGGACGGTGAAGAGGAGTGCGTCGGCGCCGGTCAGCTCGTCGGCGAAGATCCGCGCCAATCCGATCGCGTTGCGCTGGGCCTCGGATCGCTCCTCCTCCGGGAGGAAGCCGCCCTGTACGGCATCGGGCCACGCGGTGGCGGGCACCGGGTCTGCCGCGAGGTCGCGGCGCAGCACGGTCGAGGTCGGGTGCGCTGCCGCCCACTCGGTCTCGACGAGGTCGCCGAGTTCGCGGCTGGCGGACGACGCGGGAAGGATGCTCGCGTCGAGGCGGAAGAGGGTCATCAAATCTCCAGTCATATTCGCGTAGTCGCTAAGAAAAGAAGAGCGACTAGCGCGAGACTAGCACGACTACAATGAGGGGATGGCGGACGAAGAGCGGGCGGGACCCGAATGCGACGAAGCGGTCGCGCTCGCCTTCTCGGTCCTCGGCAAGCGCTGGAACGGCATGATCATCGACGCGCTCAGCGGTGGCCTGCTGTCGTTCGTGACGTTGCGCCGCACGGTCTCCGGCATCAGTGATGCAGTGCTGTCCGACCGTCTCACCGAGCTGGCGGCAGCCCAGCTCGTGACGCGGAACGTGGATCCCGGACCACCCGTGGCCGTCACGTACGCCCTCACGACCGCGGGCGAGCGCCTGGTGCCGGTGCTTCGAGACCTCGGTCGCTGGGCTGAGGAGAACCTCACCGCGGCTGTCGTCCGCACCTGAGGCTCGCGCGTCGCAGCGACGCGCGAGCGACTCAGACGTCTCGGCGCGGACCCGTCTCGGCATGGCGCTAAGGTGCCGGACGACGGGGGCGCCTAGGGCACGACGACCGCCCTGCCCCGGACATCGCCATGGTGCAGCCTGTCGTATGCCTCGACGGCGTCGTCGATGCCGTACCGCTCGACGTGCACGCTCACCGCCCCGACGCGTGCGAGGTCGAGGACTTCCCTGAGCTCGCTGCGAGAGCCCCAGTACGGTGCCCGCACCGCGGCCCCCATGGGCGTCTGGAAGAACCCGGCCGACATCACGCCACCCCCGATTCCCACGATGTGCACGAAGCCGTCGACGGCCACCACGGCCTTGGACAGGTCGACGGTGGGCTGCACTCCGGCGAAGTCGAACACGGTCTGAGCCCCGAGCACGTCGGTGAGCTCGCGAATGCGATCGGCGGCCCCCGCGTCCGACACGACGGTGTGATGTGCACCGACCTCGGACGCGAGTGCGAGTTTCTCTTCGCTGACGTCGACCGCGATCACCTTCGCGGCGCTGATCGCGCGGATGATCTGGATGCCGACGTGCCCGAGTCCGCCCACTCCGATCACCACGGCTGTCGAACCCGGATAGAGCTTGTGCTCGACGGCTTTGATCGCGTGGTACGGCGTGAGTCCGGCATCTGTCAACGAGACGGTCTCGACGGGATCGAGGTCCCCGAGGGGCACGAGATGCCGTCGATCGTCGACGACGACGTACTCTGCCATCGCTCCCGGCGCGCCGAGTCCCGGAGGCGCGATGCCGAGATCGGCGGCGTACGGACAGTAGTTCTCACGGCCCTCCGAGCACGCGTGACACTGGCCGCAGCCCCACGGTCCGTAGATCGCGTACGCCTCGCCCAGGGCGACGCCCTCGACGCCTGCTCCCAGCTTGTCGACGACGCCTGCCCCTTCGTGACCGAGTGTGAGGGGCAGTCCGTAGGTGTACTGCTCCTCGGGCAGGTCCATCAGGAACCAGTCCGAGTGACACAGTCCTGCCGCCGTCACTCGCAAGCGGATCTGCCCCGGACCAGGCTCGGGCGCGTCGATCTCGACGACCTCGGGTCCCGCCCCGATCTTCCGGTATTGCACAGCTTTCATGGCGCGCTCCTTCTGTTCGAAGCCACGCTCTCTATGGCTGGGGTGCAGCACAAGCCCCTTGCGCCCGTGGTCGCTGAGCCCGCGCCCGGCGACCGATTCCGTCAGCGACTGTCGCGGATGTCTCGTGCGAACCCGTCGGCGTGCGCGCGCAGCGCCTCGATCCGACGCTGCCGTGCTGCCTCGACGTCGAACCCGAGGTAGGCGGGCGGCATCGGCCGGCGCACGTTCACCGAGCACTCGAACCGCTCGCACAGCAGCGTCCCCACGGTGTCGCCGTTGCGACCGGCCTGTCCTCCGCGCTTGGCGCTGAAGAAGACGACGTCGTTGGGCAGCGTGACGTCCTCGCACCAGGAGCACTGCGCACGTGTGCGCACGCGCTGCTCGGTCTGGCGCAGCAGGATGCCGACCGGCTCGTCGTCGACGGCGATGACGATGAAGCCTGCCAGCGGCTGCTTCGGGTCGCGCCAGCCGAGGTAGTCGAGGTTCTCCCAGCCCACCTCGGCGAGATCGGGCAGGACGATGGACTTGCGCTCGCGCAGCGAGGCGTTGACGAAGGACGCGCGGATGTCCTTCTCGGTGAATGCGTGCATGATTCCTTGCTTCACAAAGGGCTCGCCACGGCGGGCGAGAGATCGGATGCCGCGAACCGGCGGTCCGCGGAGGGCTCAGCGGCGTCGCTCTCGGCGACGCGCACGGCTACCTCCGCTCGGCGCAGAGCGCGCCGACGACCCCCTCACGCCCGGCGGGCGTCGCGAAGCAATGTGATGGCACGCGGCAAGCCTACGCCCGCGACGAACTCGAGCTCCTTGAGTTCTGCCGTCTCAGCGGCTGAAGAACATGCCGAACACGCCTGCCTGCGAGAGGATCCACCACAGGACGACCACGCCCATCACCACGAACGAGATCCAGGGCACGCCGCGCTGCAGGCGGCGGCCCTGCGGCGCGACGCCGGGCGGCGGGCGCAACGGCTCGAGTGGCGGCGTGAAGGGCACAGCAGATGCCGCACCCGCCGCGGCACCGGCGCCCGCGGGGCTCGCGACCCCCGCGACGGCCGGGGTCGAGGCATCCGGATTCATCGCCGAAGCCGCCGCCCGCAGTCGTTCGTCGCGCCACCGCGCCCACTGCGCGAACTTGTCGAGCAGCGCCCCCACGACCGAGAAGAGCCACGCCCAGGTCGCCGGATCGAGCGTGGAGAAGTCGCGCTTGGCATATAGGAACAGCCAGTCGTCGACGATCTCGACATCGAGGGCCGCGGCGTTGTCGATGAAGCGGGCCATGATGTCGGGCGTGAAGAGGTAGAGCGCGTCGGTCTCATAGCCGGTGGGGCAGTAGAGCGAGAAGAAGCGGTCGAAGTCGCCCTCGAGGCTCAGGCGCTGGTCCTTGTCGAAGGTCGCGGGCAGATTGGAGCCGAACAGGCCGTTGTTGCCGGTGGCATCCAGCACGATGTGGGGCAGTGGCACGTCGAGCTTCACAGCGACGTACCCCCACGTGTGCGTGCTGCGGTTCTTGCCCGACCCGGTGGTGTACCGGTAGTTCGCGAACTCCACGAAGCGCGGGCGGTCGCCGCGCACGAGGTCCGATGCCTGGCGCGAACTGCCCAGAGAGAAGATCATCCCGGGGAGCGCGGGGTTCGCGAGCCGGGGGAGGTAGCTCATGCCGTTGGCCCGCGCGAAGCGGTCCAGGCGCAGCATGCGCGCCGCGGCGGAGCGTCGGGTCACGATCGCCACGATCACGACCGCGACGACGATGGCCACGAGGATCACGACGGGGATGAACGAGAGCAGCACGAAGGCGATGCCGTCGCCCGCGGCGGACGCCGCCACGGCGACGATGGTGCCGACCATCGTGAAGAACACCGAGACGAACACGATGCCCACCACCGCGATGACGATGATCCCGACGACGTTCGCCGCCGGCATCCGTCCCGTGCGTCGCAGCTCGTGTGCGAACGCGCGCGCCGCCGCAGGATCGACCGGTTCGACGAGCGGGCGCGCGTCGAACGGGTAGGCGGGCGCTGGCCGCGACGGGGTGGGAACGCTCACGCCTTCACGCTACTCGCCGGCGCGGGAGCACATGTCGGCGAGTTCGTGTCACGACCGTCGCCGCCATCCGGTCATCTGTGTTGAGGGGGCCGGCGCGACGGGACCCGGAAGGGGCGCATCAGATGCACATCGTGATCTTCGCGGACCAGCATGCCGAGGCCCTGGGCGGAGCGCAGGTGACCGTGCGGCTTCAGCGCCGGTTCCTCGAGCGTGCCGGCCACACCGTGTCGGTCGTCGCCCCGCGCCGGTACGGGCCGAGGCGGCGGGTGAACGGGGACGACCCGGCCTATCTCGATCTGCCGGGCATCCCGCTCACGCCCGACCGCGAATATTCGCTCACGTGGCCGGGACGGCACGCCGATGACGCCGTCGACCGTGCGCTGCTGAATCGTCCCGCGGCCGATCTGGTCCACGTGCAGGGCGAATTCTGGGGAGCGTTCCTCGGCTACCGGTTCGCGGCGCGTCGCGGGCTGCCGGTCGTGCACACCATGCACAGTCGCATCGACGCCGGATTGGAGGCGACGACGCCGTTCCCGCACCTCATCGTGAGGGGACTGAACGGCTGGCGGCGCCGAGCTCTCCGCGGCCTTCGGGGCGCGGCCGACACCGGGGTGGACGCGTGGGCGTACCTGCGCGCGCTGGCCCGTGGTGCCACGGCGGTGACCGCGCCCTCCGGTCACTACGCGCGGCGGCTGGAGGCCAATGGGGTGTTCGACCACGTCGACGTCATCTGGAACGGCATCGATGATGACGCGCTCGACCGGGTCGCGGGACGGCGGCCGGCCGGCCGCCGTCCAGGACCGGTGCGGCTGGTGTGGCTGGGGCGGTTGAGCCCGGAGAAGCGTCCTCTGCCCTTCCTCGAGGCCGTGGCGGAGGCGGTCTCCGAGAACGACTTGGACTGCGAGGTGGAGGTGATCGGCGGGGGCGTCCAGCTCGCGGCTGCGAACCGGCTGGCGGAGCGACGAGGCATCGCCGCCCGCGTGCGGTTCACCGGCACGCTCCCTTACGAGGAGGCGCTCAAGAGGATGGCGGACGCGGACGCGCTGGTGCAGACGTCGATCGGGTTCGAGACGCAAGGGATGACCGTGTTCGAGGCGGCGTGCTTCGGCACTCCCGCGATCCTGTGCGATCCGGACATCGCCCGAGAGGTCGGCGCGGGGCACTGGCTCGTGGGACAGCGCACCGACGAGGCCGCACGAATTCAGGCGCTCGCCCGCACGCTGCGCCGGGCCGGCGGCGACATCGAGGAGGGCATCGCACCTCGCCCCGATCCGGTGCTGACCTCCAGATTCCGGCAGTCCGCGAGCACCGCCGCGATGATCGACGTCTACCGGCGGGCGACGTCCTGACTGCGGATCAGCGACACGACGAGGGCGGCGGTGCGCTCGAGGTGCGTGCGCCCGTCCGGAAGCGTCGCCGTCGGGCTGATGTAGCTGCGAGGGCCGACGTGCGTCGCGGGTTCCAGATGGTGCACGCTCACCAGGCCGGCGTTCAGCGCCCGGTTCCATGCGCTCTGTCGGTAGAGCGGCCAACGATGCGGGAAGATCCAGCGTCCGACCCTTGATACTCGGTCGAAGCGGCTCGTCAGGTCATGCACATGCTGCGCAGCTGAGACGTCGTTCGCGCCGTTGTGGAACCCGCCGATGTCGATCAGGGTCAGCGGCGCATCAAGCTGGGTGAAGAGCTCGGAGACGGCGCCCGTCGCGACCTGAGCGCCACCGCTGTACGACAGGAGCACGACCGGCACACCGCTGCCCGGGAGGTACCCGGCACGGCGAAGCTGATCGGCGATCTGCTGCCCCACGGCGCGGTTGTAGAGCGGTCGGTATCGCCGGTCGGCGGCGACGAAGGTCTGCATGACGTTGTGCAGGAACAAGAGGATCCCGAGCCGCCGGCGAAGCCAGTCCCACACTCGGCGCCCTGCCAGCGGCAGTGCGAGCGGAGAGTACGGCTGGATCTGACCGAGTACCCGCAGTTCGGGTGCGGTGTCGAGGATCGCGCGCACGAGCCGGCCGCCGTCGCGGGTGTCGGTGAGCCGACGCTTTCCGATGCCGTCCAGATACACGAGGTAGCTCTGCGGAGGAGGGTCGGCCGGTGCTCCGCGTGCGTACGGCAGGTCCTCCGGCAGGCGCGTGACGGGGCTCTTCCAGCCGGCCGCATAGATGACCACCTCGAATCGTGCGAGAAGCGCTTCGGCGAGGATGATCGGGCCGACGATCAGTGCGAGCAGGAGGAGGTTCATCGGGCCGGCTCCTGCTTCGGCCCGATCATGACGACGCGGCCTACCAGCGTCCGGACGAGACCGACGGATGCCGCCAGGCCCACGCCCGCGACGGCGATGCATGCAGCGCCCGCCGGCCAGGACATCCCCGTCGAGTCCAGCAGCTGATCGAGAAGCCCGAGCCCGACGCCGAAGATCAGCAGACCGTGCAGCAGCGGGCCGATCAAGGGGAATGCGATGATCGCGGCGACGACGAGCGGGGCGACCAGGCTCTCGGTCCACGTCACTGCCGGCGTCGCGGTGGCCGGGGCTCCCAGATACGGCGCGATCAGGGACGCGCACACGGGCCACAGTGCGAAGACGGCGCCGTCGATCACCGCGCCGGTGAGCAGCAGCCCGAACAGGATCGGCTTGGGGATCTCCGCGCGCGAGGTGCTCGCACGACGCGAGAGCAGCGGAAGGATGCGCCCCGCCGATTCCGAAAGTCCCGCGAGGATCAGCAGGGCGATCACCGCGGGGCTCATCGCCCGCTCCGCAGCACAGTGCCACGGCGCTCGGGCCGGGTTCGCCCCGCGTAGGACTCGAGCTCGTCCGCCGCGCGCACATGCCCGCCGGCCGCGCGCTGAGCCTGCCGCAGAGCGACGGCCCGCTCACGGAATCCCGGTTCGGAGAGCAGCCGTCCGGCCCGGGACCGGATCACCGTCGCCGTGGCCTCGGCGTTGGCGAGCGCGATGCCCGCGCCGAGGTCGACGACCCGCCCCGCCACGAGTGGCTGATCCGCACCCTGCGGGATCACGAGCATGGGCACGCCGGCGTAGAGGGCCTCGTTCACGCTGTTCATGCCGCCGTGGGTCACGAACACGGAGGCCTGGGCGAGCACGTCGGGCTGGGGAACGAAGCGCTGCGCGATCACGTTCGGCGGAAGACTGCCGAGAGCCTCCGGCGCGGTGCGTCCCGTCGCGAGGACGACCGTGCCTCCGAGCGGCGCGAGCCCGTCCGCAACCGCTCGCAGCAGCGGAACCGGCGCCTCGAACACGGTGCCGAGCGATGCGAGCAGGACAGGGGCCGCCAGATCGTCCGAGGGGAAGGACGGATCGGGCGGACGCGCGCCGAGGCTCGGCCCGACGAACCGGTACGTCTTGTCGAACTGCTCGGAGTGCGGCTGGAACTCAGCGGAAGTGAAGACGAGATTCAGGGGCTCCGTGACGTTCGCGAGATCGATCCGCGGAAGACCTCCGGTGTCGTAGTGCCGAGCCAGCGACGAGCGCCCGGTGAAGTACCTCGCAGCGCTTCGCGGATGCGCGCCGAGGCTCGTCCAGAGCCCGGCCGGTCCGGTCGGGCTCGGGGTGCCGCTGCCGAAGGCGAAGGTCGTGAACAAGGCAGCCGCCGGGACGTCCAGAGTCCGCGCCGCGATGAGTCCCCACGGACAGGCGGCGCTGTGCACGATGAGATCGGGACGCGCGCGCCGGAGTCCATCGAGCACCGTCGGCAGATTCCGCTCGGCGGCTCGCACGAGGGACTCGAGCATGCCGAGAGGAGTGGGATGCTCGGGCAGCACGGAGTCGTCATCGGCGTAAAGCTGGACCTGCGCACCCGCCGCCTCGATGGCGCGCGCGAACCGGGGAGTCGTGCAGTACGTCACGGTGTGCCCGCGACGCACCAGCTCGGCGACGACCAGAAGAGTGGGATTGACATGCCCGTGCATCGCCAGGTTGATGAACGAGACGGTGCTCATGGTCATCCCTCCCTCGACGGATGGGCGTTCTCGCGGCGAGGCGTCCTCGCATTAGTGATGACCGTGCCGGCCGCGCGAATGTGACACCATGGCGGCGATTCGGCAGCGGCCGAGGCATCCGGTACCATAGGAGGGTTGTCCGCACTGCGCTCCTGCGCAGATAGCCGGACGACGTGCACACACCCTCCTGCTGCCGGGAAATGCCCGACAGCCGTTCTAGTCCGAAGGAGGTGGGTAAGTGACGCACCAGTACGAACTCATGGTCATCCTCAACCCGGAGATCGACGAGCGCCAGGTCGGCCCGAACCTCGACAAGTTCCTGAAGGTCATCACCAACGATGGTGGCTCGATCGACAACGTCGACATCTGGGGCAAGCGCCGCCTTGCGTATGAGATCCAGAAGAAGACCGAAGGCATCTACGCCGTCGTCAACTTCACCGCGACGAGCGCAGCCACCCAGGAGCTCGACCGCCAGCTGAAGCTCAGCGAGCAGATCATGCGCACCAAGGTGCTCCGCGCCGAAGAGGCGATCGCCATGATCGCGTCCGAGAAGCAGCGTGCCGACGAGCGTGCCGCCCGCAAGACCGCCAAGGCAGCGAAGGCCTAAGGGTCATGGCCGGCGAGACGATCATCACCGTCGTGGGAAACCTCACGGCTGATCCCGAACTGCGGTACACGCAGAACGGCCTCCCCGTCGCGAACTTCACGATCGCGTCGACGCCGCGCAACTTCGACCGCCAGGCCAACGAGTGGAAGGACGGCGAAGCGCTGTTCCTCCGCGCGAGCGTGTGGCGCGAGTTCGCCGAGCACGTGGCCGGTTCGCTGACCAAGGGCATGCGGGTCATCGCGACCGGCCGCCTCAAGCAGCGCAGCTACCAGGATCGCGAGGGCAACAACCGCACCGCGATCGAGCTCGAGGTCGACGAGATCGGCCCGTCGCTGCGCTACGCGACCGCTCAGGTCACCCGCGCAGCCGGCGGTGGCGGCACCGGTGGTGGGGGCGGCGGACAGTCGCGTCCCGCTCAGGTCGCCGACGAGCCGTGGTCGACCCCCGGTTCGACAGGCGCCGGCGGCAACGCCGACGCGTGGGCTGCCCCGGGCGCCTACGGCGACGACACACCCTTCTAAGGGCTGATCTCAGAAGCAGATTCCGGATGCCGAGGCTTCGGCATCCGATCAAGGAAACGTAAGGAAGCACCATGGCTGGAAAGGCAACCGGCGATCGCCGGAAGCCGCGGAAGGGCGCGAAGAACGCCGCCCCCGCGAAGGCGATCCGTGTCGGCGTCATCGACTACAAGGACGTCGCCACTCTTCGCAAGTTCATCTCGGAGCGCGGCAAGATCCGCGCCCGTCGTATCACCGGTGTCTCGGTGCAGGAGCAGCGTCTGATCGCTCGCGCGATCAAGAACGCGCGCGAAATGGCGCTCCTGCCTTACGCCGGCGCTGGCCGCTAAGGAGTACCGACATGGCAAAGCTCATTCTCACGAACGAGGTCGCCGGGCTCGGTGGCGCCGGTGACGTTGTCGAGGTCAAGAACGGGTACGCCCGTAACTACCTCATCCCCCAGGGCTTCGCGGTCGCATGGACCCGCGGTGGCGAGAAGCAGGTGGCGTCGATCCGCGCCGCCCGCGAGTCGCGCGCGATCCACGACCACGAAGAGGCCGTCGCTCTCAAGGACGCCCTCGAGTCCAACAAGGTCCGCCTCGCCGTCAAGGCCGGCGCAGAGGGTCGCCTCTTCGGTTCGGTGAAGACCACCGACGTGGCCGACGCCGTCAAGGCCGCGGGCCTCGGTGACCTCGACAAGCGCAAGATCCACATCACCTCTCCGATCAAGTCGGTGGGCGAGCACGAGGCGACGGTTCGTCTGCGCGACGACCTCACCGCCGTGATCACTCTGCAGGTGGTCGCCGCCAAGTAAGGCGCGAACAGCAGAACGGATGCCGCGAGCCCCCCGGTTCGCGGCATCCGTTGCTTGTTGATCCGGATCGCAGCGGCCCGATCCAGGCATGGCGAGCCGCTGCGATCCGAAAGGGAGAGGTGCGGGAGGGCCGGCTTGGGGACGGCCCTCCCGCGTGCTCACGCGGGGTCGGGGCGAGGGGCGTTCGGGGAACGCAAGGTGCCCCGCGCCCTTTACGCGGAGCGGCGCCGCGACACGCGCGCGATCACGCCGGCCATCAGGAGCAGCAGCCCCATCAGCAGCGCGGGAAGCGCGCCCGCTCCTCCTGTCGTGGCGAGTCCAGAGGCGTCACCAGCCGCCGAGCTCGAACCCGTGACGTTGTTGTTGCCGCCGTCACCGGGGTTGCTCGGAGTGCCCGGGTCCGTCGGGTCCGTAGGATCGGTCGGGTCCGTCGGGTCCGTCGGGTCCGTCGGGTCCGTCGGGTCCGTCGGGTCCGTGGGGTCCGTCGGGTCCGTCGGATCGGTCGGGTCCGTCGGATCGGTCGGGTCCGTGGGGTCCGTGGGGTCCGTCGGATCGGTCGGGTCGGTGTCGCCGAGCAGGTCGGTGAGCAGGTCATCGACGAGGCCGGTGCTGTCGGTGGCATCGGCGACGTTGTCCGCCGCGTTCTGCACCGTGTCCGAGATCGCACCGATCACGTCGCCGCCGTTGAGCAGCTCGTCGACGATCGTGCCCGCGTCATTGAGTCCGTCGTTCACGAGACCGTCGATCACCTGGTCGGCGGTGTTCTCCGTCGCGTTGGTGATCGTCGTACCGAGGTCGGAGCCGAGGTCCGACACGGTGGTGCCGAGGTCCTCGATCACGTTGTCGATGTCTCCGTCGAGCAGGTCGTCGATGGTGTTGTCGCCGTTGTCGACGAGATTTCCGACGAGTCCGCCTTCGACCAGGATGCCGTCGCCCACGACGTCGTTCAGACCGGAGTCCTCACCGAGCAGGCCGTCCAGGATGACGCTGCCACCGGTCGTTCCGGTGACGCCGTCCAGCAGGTCGCCGACCGCGTCGGTGACAGGCTCGAGCGCGCCGTTGTTGCCCAGGATCGGGTCGAGCACGCTGTCACCGGCCAGCCCGTCGAGGAGGCCGTTGTCCTCGGTCAGGCCGGTCAGCAGGCCGTCCGCGTCATCGACCGGCGTGGCCGGCGTCGACGTCGGGCCGCCCTCGAGTGTGGTCTCGAGTGCGTCCTGGGCGAGACCGGTGGTGTCGGTCGCGTCCGCGGTGTTGTCGCCGAGGTTCTGGACCAGATCGCTCAGGTCGCCGCCCGTGTCGTCACCGTTCTGGACTCCGTCGAGGAGACCGAGGGTGTCGGTGAGCAGGTCGTCGACGATGCCGTCGATCACCTGGTCGTCGGTGTTGGCCGCGGCGTCGGTGACCGTCTCACCGAGGTCGGCACCGAGGTCCTCGACGGTGACGCCGAGGTCGGTGACCGCCGCGTCGAGGTCGCCGGCGGCGACATCGTTCACGACGGCGTCGACGTTCGCCGCGACGTTTCCGACGGTGCCGCCCTCGACGAGCGCACTGTCTCCGACGACGTCGTTGAGAGCACTGTCGTCGCCTACGAGTGCGTCCACGACGGTGGTGCCGGCAGTGGTGTTCGTGACTTCGTCCACGACCTCGGCGACGGCGTCCGTCACCGGAGCCACGGCGCCGTCGTCGCCCAGGATGGGCTCGACGATGCTGTCGCCGACGAGCGAGTCGACGAGGCCGTCGTCGGCGACGACGGACGAGAGAAGGTCGGGATCGGTTGGTGGTTCGGCCGCATTGGCGACCGTCGCGCCGAGCAGCGTGATGCCGCCGGCGAGAAGCGTGCCCCAGAGGGCGCGCTTGATGAAAGTGCGCATGAGGTTCCCCTTAATGGATTGATCGGTTGACAGCGCGTGAGGACGCGCTGATGCTCAGCCGCCGGTGCTCGCAGAGGCGAGGAAGGCGGCGGTGAGCCGATCAGTCAGGGGAGACGTCGGTGGAACCGACAGGCGCCGGCGGGGCGTGGTCGTCCTCAGGGCCGGCTCGATGCGTCCAGGCACGGTCTGCATCGAGGGGTCCGAGGGCCGAGATCGCCCAGGCGCCGGGACCCGCACCACCGGGTCCCGCGGAAGAAGTGGCGAGGCAGAGTCCTGCCCCGTTGCCGGGCACACCAGAGGTGCCGGGCAAGGTCGCCGAAGGGGCGACCGAGCTGTGGACGACGGCTGAATCGCCATCGGAAGACCATGCCGCCGAGAGCGATCTCGGCTTCGCGGAGGCCACGGCGGCGGCATCCGCCACCGTCTCGCTGAGCGCGTCGGCCGTGAGGACCTGACCGGCGTCGGCCGGGCCGGCTCCGCCCGGAAGAAGTGGAAGATCCGGGATGCCCGGGAGCGCCGGCGTGCCCGGAAGCGGTGCGCCGGTCGGGGGCTGACCCACGGTGGCGCCCGTCTCGTCGACCACGTCGACGACGCCGCCGAGGGTGTCGTCGACGGTCTCGCCGAGGTCGGTGACAGCGTCGTCGAGCCCGATGCCCGAGACGATCCCGCCGACGACGGGGACCTGGGTGACGACATCGACCACGGGCTGGGTGATGCCGCTCACGACGCCGCCGGAGACGACGTCGGAGACGGGTTGGGTGACCGCCGTGACGACGGCACCCACCGACTGGACGACCTGGCTCACCGGCTGCTGCACGGGAGCGGGGGCCACGTCGACGACGCTGTTCACGACGCCGGTGACCCCGGTCGTCACGCCCGAGACGGTGCCCGTGACCGTCGACGCGGTCTCATCGACCAGCGATGTCACCGCACCGAGTGCACCCCCGAGCAGGCCGTCGTCGGACTCCGCTGCATTCGCGTTCGAGGCGCCGAGGCCGAGCACGAACGAGAGAGCGATCCAGGCGAACGCGGCACCGACCCCGATCAGGGCCAGTCGCACGACCTTGGGCAGCTGCCCCGAGGTTGCGATCTCCACGTTCACCTCCCACGACGAACAACGCCACACGCTCCGGACGGAACGTGCGTGAGGGTGCCTGGACCTCAGAGAGTACGCCTCCGTGCGCGCCGTGTCCAGCATTCTCGCGGGTTGTCGCGCATCGCGGGCTCTTTGTGCGATCACATGCGCGGAACGGCGCCGGACTGCCCGAACTTTGTACACAGGCGGGCCGTCGGCACACAACCTTCAAGCGGCACTTCAACCACATCTTCCTCCACAGGCTGTGGAACTGAAAGAACCAGGTCAGCCGGACAATATCAGTGCCATGTCGACGAAACGCGGGTGTTTGTCCACAGCGGTTGTTCACAGGTCTGTCGGCGTTTCTCGCAGACTCTCCACATAGTTATCCACAGGCTGTGTTGCGTGTCTCCGAGGCCGTCCTTAGCGTGGGGTGCGGCCCACTCGGGAAGGGCGTCCGCGGGTGCGTGACCAGCGCCGCTCCTCTTCGATACCGTGCGCCACGGCAGTGATGCGTTGGCGCGCGCCGCTTGAATCGCCCCTCCGGCAGGGCGATGTCGGACCATGCCCGGATGATGTGAACGACCGATCAGGAGGACTCGCACCCTATGTCGATCGCTGACATCTCCGAAGAGCGCATGGGCGGCCCGCGCGAATACGAGCGCACTCCCCCGCACGACCTGCTCGCCGAGCAGAGCGCCCTCGGCGGGATGATGCTGTCGAAGGATGCCGTCGCCGACGTGATCGAGACGCTCCGCGGCACCGACTTCTACATCCCGAAGCACGAGCTGATCTTCGAGGCCATCCTCACCCTCTACTCGCACGGTGAGCCGACGGACGTCGTCGCCGTCACCGACGAGCTCATCAAGACCGGCGAGCTGCAGCGCGCGGGGGGCGCCGACTACCTGCACACCCTCACCTCGATCGTGCCGACGGCGGCGAACGCCGGCTACTACGCGTCGATCGTGTCCGAGCGCGCCCTGCTGCGCCGGCTCGTCGAGGCCGGCACGAAGATCGTGCAGATGGGCTACTCCGGCCAGGGCGAAGCGCTGGATCTCGTCAACAATGCCCAGGCGGAGATCTATTCGGTCACGGGTGCCGAGGCCGCCGAGGATTATGTGCCGCTGACGATCGCGGTGGATGCCGCGGTCGAAGAGATCGAGGCGGCCCGCGGTCGCGACGGCCAGATGACCGGCATCCCCACCGGTTTCTCGGGTCTGGACCAGCTGACCAACGGCCTGCACCCGGGGCAGATGATCATCATCGCCGCACGTCCCGCGATGGGTAAGTCGACGCTCGCCCTCGACTTCGCCCGCGCGGCGGCGATCAAGCACGACATGCCGACCATCTTCTTCTCGCTCGAGATGGGGCGCAGCGAGATCGCCATGCGCCTGATGAGCGCCGAGGGCGCTGTGCCGCTGCAGTCGATGCGCAAGGGCACACTCGACTCGCGCGACTGGACGACGATCGCCGCGACGCGCGGTCGCATCAACGACGCTCCTCTCTACATCGACGACAGCCCCAACATGACGCTCGTCGAGATCCGTGCCAAGTGCCGCCGGCTCAAGCAGCGCGCCGGGCTGAAGATGGTGGTCATCGACTATCTGCAGCTCATGACCTCGGGCAAGCGCGTCGAGTCACGCCAGCAGGAGGTCTCGGAGTTCTCGCGGGCGCTGAAGCTTCTCGCGAAGGAACTGCAGTGCCCGGTCATCGCACTGTCGCAGCTGAACCGTGGTCCCGAGCAGCGCGCCGACAAGAAGCCCGCACTGTCCGACCTCCGAGAGTCGGGCTCGATCGAGCAGGACGCCGACATGGTCGTGCTGCTGCACCGCGAAGCGGCCTATGAGAAGGAGTCCCCTCGCGCCGGCGAGGCAGACCTGATCGTGGCCAAGCACCGTAACGGGCCGACCGACACGATCACGGTCGCCTTCCAGGGCCACTTCTCCCGCTTCACCGACATGGCCCCCGGCGACTTCGGATAGTCCCCCACACGAGCGGGAGCCCGCCGGGTTTTCTCTCGGGCCCCGTGTCGACTCAGCGGGCCGTACGCAGGCCTCGGATCAGGAGGGCGGCCGCGCCGGCCAGTGAGCAGGCGGCCGCGCTCGCACCCAGGACGATCCCGGGCGGGACGGCCTCCAGTGCAATCGCGCCACAGGCTGCGCCCAGCGGGGTGGCGGTCGTGAGGAGGCTTCGTTGCAGGCCGAAGACGGCGCCATGCTTTGCCGGATCGACCCATCGCTGGAGCGCGCTGGTCTCGACTGTCGTGTAAGGACCCCACACCAGCCCGCCGATCAGGAAGACCGCCGCCGCCACAACAGGTGTCTGGATGAACGCGAGCGGCAGCATGACGAGACCCCACACGATCGCCCCGACGGCGTTCACCACGCCCGGCCGGCGGCGCGCGAGTCGCGGTGCGAACGGGAGGGCGGCCAAGGCCCCGACGCCGAACAGGGTCCACAGCAACCCGTACGTCGTCTCATCCCCCGCGAGCTGGTCGCGGACGTACGCGGGAGCGGCGGTCTCGAAGGGGCCGTAGACGAAGTAGTACATCGTCGACAACGCCACGATTGCCACGATGTGAGTCGTCCAGTTGCGGCGGCGCGCGCCACCGTCGGTGGGGGGTGTGCGCGCAGTGCGTGAGGTGGTGCCGCGGGGGAGCGTGACTGCCAAGCTCAATGCGAGGAGTAGCAGCACCACCGGGACAGCGAGGCTACCCGCAGCGCCGAAGGCGGCGATTGCGGGTGCGAGAAGTATCGTTCCAAGTAGGAGGGGGATCTGGTCGCTGACCGCCACGACCGCGTTCGCCTTCACCAGATGCCTCCCCGTCACGATCCGGGGCACAAGGGTGCGGATGGCGGCATAGGTCGCGGGCGAGAGGGTGCCTGCGAGTCCGCCCAGCACCAGCACCGCAGCCAGCGGTACGTCGCCTCCTCGCGACAAGAGGAACAGGACCGTCAGGAGCCCGGAGCGCCCCGTCAGATCAATCAACATGGGCAGGAGGATGCCCCAACGGTCGATCGCGCGGCCGATCAGGACGCCAGCGGCGAGGGTCGGAAGTCGCAACGCCAGGACCACGAGCGCTGTCTGGATGCCGGACCATCCCTGCGGCTGAGCGATCCACAAAAGAAGGAACAGCAAGAAGGTATCCGCAGAGTTCGCGAGGAGTGCGACGCACGCCGCACGCCATACGGAGGCCGGCACCGGGCGGGTCGATCGGCCTAGCGGCAGCGATCCTGTGTGGCGCGAGTCATCCGAATCCCGGATCGCGCTCATTCAGCCACCATCCCGCAGGAGTGCATGGGGTCATTGATAACACGCGCGTTGCGCCACCACCACGGTCCCGGCTCGAGTAGCGACGGCTCGTTCCCGGCTAAGCAGAAGCATGGAACGGCATTGCATTTCGCCGCAGCCGAGTTCTCAGCCCTCCGGTTCGGCGGGCAGGCTGCGCCAGATCTCGAACGCGACGGCGGCGGCGCCTGGGGCATCTCCCGCCGCGATGAGGTCGATGAGCCGCTCGTGCTGCTCGGTGGACGCCTGGCCATCCAGGTCGAATCGCAGTCTCTCGGCTCGACGCACGAGCGGGCCGAACTGCTCCAGCACCGCTTCGATGGCGTGGTTCCCGAGCGCCACGACCGGGATGCGATGCAGTTCCTCGTCGGCGTCGAGGGCGGCTCCGACATCACCGGATGAGACCGCAGCGGCGAATCGGCCGTTGGCCTCCCGCATCCGTTCCACGTCGCGATCGCTCAGTCGGCCGGTGACTTCCCGCACCGCCAACTCGTGCATCGCGGCGACGACGTCTCTCGCGTCGCGCACCGCGGGAGCATCGACGGCGCTGACAGTGGTGGACCGACCGGGAAGCGCGACCACCAGTCCGCTTGACGCGAGTCGCAGCAGAGCCTCGCGCACCGGGGTGCGACTCACGCCGAGCCATTCGGCCAGCTCGCCGTCCTTGAGCTGCTCCCCCGGTGTGAACGTGCCCTCGACGATGGCGTCCCGGAGGCGCCGATACACATCGTCCCGGAGCAGAGTGCGGTCGACGGCGGGAGTACCACGAGGAATGGGCATGAAACATATTGCACACAAAAATCATCGAACCGGGAATCAGAACCCCGCCTCTTCCGTTGAGACACTGCATGCAATATATTGCACATCGGATCGGTCGATCGGCCGCCGATGCAGAGTCGCCCGGGAAGCTCCCGGAGCCGCAAGAGAGGAACAACGACATGAGCACCATCGACGCCCCCACGGCAGTTCCCGTTCCGGGATCGACCGACCATCGCGTGAAGAACGTCGTGCTGGTCCACGGCGCATTCGCCGACGGTTCCGGTTGGCGCGGGGTTCACGACAACCTGACGGCGCGCGGGTACCGCGTGAGCATCGTGCAGAATCCGCTCACCTCGCTGGCGGATGACGTCGCCGCGACGACCCGCGTGCTCGACAGGCAGGACGGGCCGACCATCCTGGTCGGGCATTCCTGGGGCGGAACGGTGATCACCGAAGCGGGCGTGCACCCGAAGGTGGCGGGCCTGGTCTACGTCTCTGCACTCGCGCCGGACACGGGGGAGACGACGGGCCAGCAGTACGAGGGTTTCGCGGCGACACCGGAATTCGTCATCGACGTCGGCGAGGACGGTTACGGCTTCCTCAACCCCGAATCGTTCAAGGCCGGATTCGCCCACGATGCCTCGGACGAGGACGCCGCGTTCCTCCGCGACTCACAGATTCCGATCAACATGTCGGTGTTCGGCTCGGCGGTCACCCGCGCTGCCTGGCGCGACAAGCCCACGTGGGCGGTCATCGCGACCGAGGACAGGTCGTTCGACCAGGCGATGCTCCAGCACATGGCGACGCGCAGTGGAGCAGCCATCACCAACGTGTCGGCGAGCCACGCGCTCTTCATGACCCAGTCCGGTGTCGTCTCGGACGTCATCGCGACCGCCGCGATGAGCGCCGTGCCCGCCGAACGCTGACCAGTGGCCGTCTCCGCCCGCGTGGGCTCAGATGTCGGTGCCCGCGCGGGCGGTGATCGTACGGAGGACGTCGAGCGCGGCATCCGCTCGATCATCACTGAAGCCGAACCGGTCGGCGATGGCGCTGTAGATGCGCGGTGCGTGTGTGCCGAGCTCCTGCCCTTGCGCAGTGAGCGAGACGACGACCGACCGCTCGTCGTCGGGGTTGCGCGTCCGCGCGACGAAGCCGAGCTTCTCGAGTCGCTTCACGATGGGCGTGATGGTCCCGTAGTCGGAGCGCAGGCCGGCGACGATCTGCCCGACCGGAAGGTCGCCGTCGCGCCAGAGCAGTGCGAGCACGAGGTACTGGGGGTACGAGACGCCGAGCGGTTCGAGCAGCGGCCGGTAGGCCGCGGTGACGGCACGGTAGGCCGCGTGCAGGTTGAAGCAGACCATGTCGTCCAAAGCGACCTCAGGCGGGTTCGAATCTGCGCGAGCCATGCACGCGACTGTACCCCGAGTCGCTCGTGGGCGAGGTGATCGTGGGCGAGGGAAGTTCCGCCTTCGGGGACCGCGCGCTCGCGACCACCCAGTCCGATCGTGCCGGATGCCACCGCCCGGCGTTCGCGACGGCCCCGAGCTTGGCGGGGTTCATCATCCATAGGATCTGCGAGATCGCGCCGTTCTGCACCGTCACCGTGAACACCGCGACCAGCTCGGATCCGTGCACGAGGTATGCGCCCGCGCGCCCGTTGGCCTCCATCGGAACGATCTCGATGTCGGTCCAGAACCAGCGGGCGAGACCCGCGAAGAAGCGCACGACCTTGTCGCGGCCGTAGATGGGGCGTCGCGCCGTGTGCCGGACGACTCCGCCGCCGTCGGTGTAGCTGATCGCGTCGGTGGCGAGGAGCATCTCGAGCTCCGCGGTGTCACCGGCTCGCGCCGCGCGCAGGAACGCCTCCAGGAAAGTGCGATGGGTGTCGCGTCCCTCCACGCGGACCGATTCACCCGTCAATCGCTTGCGTGCCCGGCTGACGAGTTGCCGGGCGGCGGCTTCGGTCGATTCGAGGATGGCGGCGATGCGTGCATAGGGGTAGTCGAACGCCTCGCGCAGCACGTAGGCCGCCCGTTCGGAGGGCGTGAGCCGCTCCATCAGGATCAGTGTCGCGAAGTGCAGCGCCTCGTCGCGTTCCGCGCCGAGCGCCGGATCGTCGGTCGTGTCGGTGGGAGCGGGGAGCCAGGGGCCGATGTACGTCTCGCGTGTCGTGTGCGCGCTCGTGAGGACGTTGATCGCGAGCCGCGTGGCGATGGTTGAGAGGAACGCGGCCGCGTCCCGCACCAGGGATCGGTCGTAGAGCTGCCATCGGATCCACGTCTCCTGTACGACGTCCTCCGCGTCGGCCGCGGTGCCGGTGATCCGGTAGGCGATCCCGAAGAGCTTTCGCCGCACTTCATCGAAGGCGGCCAGGGCATCCGACTGGTCGGTGGCATCGGGCTTGCGGTCCGGGTTCATCTGAGTCCCCTCGTGTGCGAGGCCTGCCGGCGCGGGTGCCGACGGCGTACGAGCCGGATACGACAGCGCCAGATTAGTGAGTACACGAGGGAATAGCAAGCGATGTAAATTCCGAGCGTGCGCCATCGCGTCGAGACATCGGCGGGAAACGGCGCGGGATGCCTCTCAGGCGCCGAGCGATGCGACGAGGCAGAGGGTGCCTGCGGCCAGGAAGACCACCCACGACAGGTGCCGGCCGCGCGTGAAGACGAGGGGCGGCACGGCACACGCCAGGCACGTGATTCCGATCGCCGCGACGACGGCACGCGGCTCGGCATCCACCGCGACGAGCACGAGCACGGCGGCGACGCCGAGCGCCAGGAGCGTGGTGATGTGCCACGCGAAGCGGATCGTGCCGGCGGTGAATTCCCGCCCGCCGAAGAGCTTGGGCAGATCCTCCCTCCGCAGCAGGCGCCGGATGATGTACCGCTCGCCGAGGATCGAGTGGAACAGGCCGAGTGCGACCAGGAGCGCGGCGGCGATGAACAGCACGGGGGTGGAGGACATGCCGCGAGTCTTCCATCCCGGCACCGCGCGCGGCCCTCCCGGGTCAGAGGCTTATGTGGCCCGAGATGACCACGTCGGTGCGGCCGCCTACCCAGAGGCGGTCGTCGTCGGCACTGACGTGCACTCGACCACGCCGTCCCATCGCTGTGCCCTGTGCTGCGGTATACGGAGCCGAGAGACTGCCCCGCGCGATCAGCCATTCTGCGGCGGCGGCGTTGAGGCTGCCGGTGACCGGATCCTCCCGGAGCGGCTCGCTGCCATCGGTGAAGAACGCGCGCACTTCGAGCGAGACATCCGCACCGTCCTCGTGCAGGCCCAGGATGCCGATGTCCCACGGACCCGGATGTCTCGAGGAGTCGGCGCGCACACCGAGGACGGTCTTCGCGTCGGTGAGCAGCATGCCCACCCAGCCCGGGCCGTTGTCGAGCCATTCGGCGTCGAGGATCTGCGCCGCGTCGACGCCGAGGATGTCGGCCACGGTTGCGACCAGGCCGGGCTCGACAGGACCGGAGCGGATGCGCGGCGGTGCCGAGAAGGCGAGGAGGTCGCCGTCGATTCGGACGGGCACCAGCCCGGCGCCGCACTCCTGCACGAGCAGCCGGGGATCCGCCGGGGTACCGCCGGCGTCGAGCCACGCCCGGGCGGTGCCGAGCGTCGGATGCCCCGCGAACGGCAGCTCGGTGCTGAGGTTGAAGATCCGCACCCGGTAGTCGGCTTCCGGCATGGTCGGCGGCAGCACGAACGTGCACTCCGACAGGTTGCTCCATACCGAGAACCGCCGCATCGCTTCGTCGTCGAGGTCCTCCGCGTCGAGGACGACGGCGACCGGATTCCCGCTCGTCGAGCCCTGACCGAAGACGTCCACCTGGCGGAAGCCGCGCATCACCGGCGCCTGATTGCTCATCCACCGATCGTGCCCCGGCAGCGCGCGTGCTGTCGAGCGCCGAGCGAGTGCGTGAGGCGGCGCGTCGTAGGTTGGAGGCATGGCTCGCATCCTCGCCGTGACCGGCGGTCACCTCGTCCCCGTCAGCTCCGCTCCCATCCCCGGTGGCACGGTGATCGTCACGGACGGCGTCATCACCGCGATCGGCGGGCCGGAGACTCCGGTGCCGGAGGGAGCGCACGTCGTGGACGCGTCTGGGCGCTGGGTGCTTCCCGGGTTCGTCGAGTCGCACGGGCACCTGGGGGTGCACGAGGACGGCGAGGGCTGGTCGGGCGAGGACACCAACGAGATGACCGACCCGAACGGCGCGCGCTTCCGCGCCCTCGACGGGATCGACATCGAGGAGGTCGGGTTCCGCGACGCGCTGCGCGGCGGAGTGACCACTGCCGTCGTCAAGCCCGGCTCGGGCAACCCGATCGGCGGGCGCACCGTCGCCATCAAGACGTGGGGCGGGCGGACGGTCGACGAGCAGATCCTCGCCGCCGACGTGTCGGTGAAATCCGCGCTCGGCGAGAATCCCAAGCGCGTGTACGGAGACCGCAAGCAGACCCCGTCGACACGCCTGGGCGTGGCATCCGTCCTCCGCGAAGCGTTCGTCGCTGCACGGACCTACGCCGACAAGCGGGCCGCAGCCGCCGAGAAGGAAGAGCCGTTCGAGCGGGACCTCGGCAAGGAGACGCTCGCGGCGGTGCTCGCGGGCGAGTTGGTGTGGGATCAGCACTGCCATCGCCACGACGACATCGCGACGGCGATCCGCATCGCAGAGGAGTTCGGCTACACGCTGGTCGTGAACCACGGCACCGAGGCGCACAAGATCGCCGACGTGCTGGCCGAGAAGCAGATCCCGGTCATCTTCGGCCCGATGCTGACCTCGCGCTCGAAGGTCGAGCTGCGCGACCGCGCGATCGGCAACCTCGCGCTCATCGCCGAAGCAGGGGTGAAGGTCGCCATCACGACCGACCACCCCGTGGTGCCGATCGACCACATCAGGTTGCAGGCGATCCTCGCCGTGCGCGAGGGGCTGCCGGCAGCCACGGCGCTGCAGGCGCTGACGACGAACCCGGCCGAGATCCTGCGGCTCGACGAACGCGTCGGTGCGCTGGAGGTGGGCCGCGACGGAGACGTCGTGGTGTGGTCGGACGACCCGCTCGCGGTCGATTCGCACGTCGAGCGCGTCTTCATCGAGGGTCGTGCGGTGTACGAGCCGGGAACGGATGCCGCGTCCCCGCGCGTCGTCGAGCGCTGGGAGCGCTTCGGGCGCTCGTCCTGGGCTCGCTGAGACCACCGGACCGCGGCAGGCTGGAGCCACGCCGTGAGCGTCGAACTCAGCCGAGGTGGGTGGAACTCAATCGACTCGTGCCGCGATCGCCTCGATCTCGACGAGCCACCCCGGTTCGAGGAGCTGCTGGACCACGACGGTGCGTGCCGCCAGATGGTCGCCGAGGTGCGCCCGCAGGGCTTCGACGTTGGCGGGGTCGAAATCGGCGGAAGTGAGGAAGAACCGCAACGAGACGAGGTCGCGGTACTCCATGCCGGCGGAGGCGAGGATGCTGCCGATGTGGGCCCACACGTTCGTGACCTGGCCGCTGAAATCGTCGGGCAACTCGGTGCCCGTCTCGTCGTAGCCGTTGATGCCGCTGATGTAGAGGGTGCGCGCTCCGGGCGGCACCTCGACGGCGTGGGCGTAGTTCCGGTAGGGCGGGAAGACGCTCGCGGGGTTGTGGGATCTCATTCGGGTGACCTTTCCTGGCGCGGCTCGAGCCGGTCGAGGAAGCGCGATATGCCCGACGCTAGCGCAACCCCCGTCCCTCAGGTCGCGGGCGCCCGTCAGGCGGCGGGGCCGTCCTCGGCGAGCTGCGGGAGCGCGAAGCGTTCGAGGAAGGCGGCCGCCTGCCGGCGATCGCCGGCGATGCGCACCTCTCCGGCCGTGACCGCATCGTCGAGTGTTCGGCGGTGGAAGATGACCGCCCGCAGCACCGATTCGGATGCCTCGATGACGAGCTCGGGATCGGCGCCGAACGCGCGTGTCACCTCGATCGTCTCGCCGTCGATCCGCACGTCGAACGCGTCGCGCACGAGCTTCAGGCGCGCACGCCCGCGGAAGCCGCCGGGTGCCGTCGGCGCGTGGAGTGCCTTCAGTGCGAGGGCGAAGGCATCGTTGCTCATCTCCGACCCGGGCGCCACGGGGGTGAGCGCGCCCCACCGGGACATGGCCACGAGCACCGGCTCGAGCGCGTGGCCACGTGGGGTCAGCTCGTAGGCCTGGACGCTCGCGGGCGGGCCGAGCACCGTGCGACGGACCACGCCACCCGCCTCGAGATCGCGCAGGCGCTGGCTCAGCACGTTCTGGCTGATGCCGTGCAGTCCGGCGCGCAGGTCGGTGAACCGCTTGGGCCCGAAGACGAGTTCCCGCACGACGAGCAGCGCCCACCGCTCGCCGATCACGTCGAGGGAGCGGGCGATGCCGCAGGCATCTTCGTACTTTCTCGTCGCCATGGGAATACAGTACGGCAACTGAACGGTTGACTCCCTCACACGGACCAAATGGTCCTAAATTAGGAGTCAATCGTGGAACTGAAACTCGAAGTCATCGTCCTCCCCGTCTCCGACGTGGACATCGCGAAGGACTTCTACCAGCGACTGGACTTCCGTCTCGACGCCGACTTCATCGTCGACGAGGGGTATCGGATCGTCCAGCTGACGCCCCCGGCATCCACCGCGTCCATCATCTTCGGCACCGGGATCACGACGGCGCCGGCGGGATCCGTTCGCGGTCTCCTCGTGGCCGTGCCCGATATCGAAGCCGCCCGCGCGGAGATCGCCGCGCGCGGCATCGAGGTGTCGGAGATCTTCCACGAGGCCGACCCGTTCGTCCGGGCCGGCGTCGAGCACCGGATCCCCGGAGCGCACCCCGAGCGCGCGAGCTACAGCTCGTTCGCGACGTTCGCCGATCCCGATGGCAACGAGTGGCTCCTTCAGGAGATCACTGACCGCCTCCCCGGTCGCTGAGCGAAGCGCACGGACGGAGACGACGCATGGACGCAACGACGAACGAGGTCATCCTCGATGTCCTCAAGGGAGCCGCAGCGGCCCACGGCGTGTTCGAAGCCGAGGAGCTCGGCGGCGTGCACGACGACGAATGGCCCGAGTGGTACGCCGCGCACATGACGAATGCGCTCGCGGCTCTCGGCTACCGGCTGGTCGCGGATGCGACCACGGGCGCGGCCTGAGCCCGCGACCGCCATCAGGGAGATCACCACCATGTGGATCTACGAACAGCTGCTCGGTCGCGAGATCGCGACGGCGCTCCTGCGCGCGAGCGCCGGAGCCGCCGACCGAGCAGCATCCGACACCGACACCCCGGCAACGAGCGAAGCACAGGAAGAGCGCTGAGCATCATGAAGACCCTCGACACCACCCTCATCCAGGAATACGACCTCATCGTCCTCGGCGGCGGTGCGGTGGGCGAGAACATCGCCGACCGCGCCGTGCAGGGCGGCCTGAGCGCCGTCATCGTCGAGCACGAACTGCTCGGCGGCGAATGCTCGTACTGGGCGTGCATGCCCTCGAAGGCGCTCCTGCGCTCGTCGGCCGCACTCCGCGCTGCCCGCAGCGTCCCCGGCGCCGCCGAGGCGATCACCGGTGACCTCGACGTCGCGGCGGTGCTCGCCCGTCGCGACGCGTTCACGAGCCACTGGTCGGACGCCGGCCAGGTCTCCTGGGTGAAGAGCGCCGGGATTGACCTGGTGCGCGGCCACGGCCGCATCAGCGGTATCCGCGAAGTCACGGTGACGACGCCCAACGGGGGCACCCTTATGCTGGTCGCCCGCCATGCAGTCGCCGTGTCCACCGGATCGGACGCCTACGTTCCCGACATCGACGGCCTGCGCGATGCCCGTCCGTGGACGAGCCGCGAGGCCACGAGCGTCCGGGAGGTCCCGAGGAGCCTCGCCATCATCGGCGGCGGCGTCGTCGCAGCCGAGATGGCCACCGCCTACGCCGCCTTCGGCACGCTGGTGACGCTCATCTCGCGAGGCACGCTGCTCGCCGGTATGGAGCCCTTCGCGGGTGAGCGGGTCACGGAGGCGCTGCGCGAGCAGGGTGTCGACGTGCTGCTCGGCACCGAGCCCGTCCGCGTCAGCCGCGGCGAGTCCGGATTCACCGTCGAGACCTCGGCCGGTGACGCGATCGGCGCCGAGCAGCTGCTCGTCGCGACCGGACGTACTCCGCGCACCACCGACCTCGGGCTCGAGACGATCGGGCTCACCCCCGGTCAGTGGCTCGACACCGATGACACCTTGCGCGTTCCCGGCTTCGACTGGCTGTACGCCGTCGGCGACGTGAACCACCGCGCCCTCCTCACGCACCAGGGAAAGTACCAAGCGCGCGCGGCGGGTGATGTGATCGCCGCTCGGGCGAACGGCACCGTGGTGTCTGATGCAGCGTGGGGCGCCCACGTGGCGAGCGCCGACCACGCGGCGGTGCCGCAGGTGACGTTCACGGATCCCGAGGTCGCCTCGGTGGGGCTCACGGCGGATGCCGCGATCGCCGTCGGCTACCGCGTTCGCGCGGTCGACTACGAGATCGGCTGGGTCGCCGGCGCGAGCGTGCACGCGGACGGCTATCGCGGGCAGGCCCGCATGGTCGTCGACGAGGACCGCTCGGTGATCATCGGTGCGACCTTCGTCGGGCCGGATGTGGCTGAGCTGCTGCAGGCGGCCACGCTCGCGATCGTCGGGGAGGTGCCTCTCGCCCGTCTCTGGCACGCCGTCCCGGCCTATCCGACGATGAGCGAGATCTGGCTGCGCCTTCTCGAGACCTACGGACGGCAGAGCGCCTCACCCCGGCTGCTTGCGCCCGAGCGCACAGCCGTGACGAGCGAACCCGTGCCCGCGGCACCCGTTCGCTGACCGGCGCACCGCTGTTCGGCGCGTTCGTCGTGCTCAGCGCGTCGATCACCGCGACCGTCGCGTGGCGGGCGCGACCCCGCGTCGACGGGGCGCGCTGAGCCGATTTCGCCGGGCCAGGGCTCTGCGAGAGAATGGAACGTCGTCACTCGAATCGATTCGGCGTTCGTGACGGCGTCGCCGCTTCCCTCATTCTTCGAGAGCACCCGCATGTCCCGTTCCCTCACCACCGGCAGCCCGTGGCGCGTCATCCTGGCCTTCTCGGTCCCGCTCCTCGTCGGCAACGTCGTGCAGCAGCTGTACCAGTTCGCCGATGCCGTGGTCGTCGGGCGTCACCTCGGCGTCGACGCGCTCGCTGCGGTGGGCGCGACCGGCAGCCTCCTCTTTCTGCTGCTCGGCTTCGTCTGGGGCATGACGAGCGGTTTCGCGATCCCGACAGCGCAGGCGTTCGGGGCGGGTGACGCCGCCGGGGTGCGGCGGTCCGTCGCGACCGGGACGATCCTCACCGCGATCGCCAGCGCGGCGCTGACCGTCGGCGGCCCGCTGCTCGCGGGCCCGGCGCTCGAGCTCATGAACACGCCGCCCGAACTCATGGCCGACGCCACCGTGTTCGCGCAGATCAGCCTGCTGGGCGCCGCGACGATGCTGTTCTTCAACTACCTCGCGGCCGTCATCCGCGCCATCGGTGATTCCCGCACGCCGCTGGTCTTCCTGACGCTCGCGTGTCTGCTCAACGTCGCACTCGTCCTCCTCTTCGTCGGCGTGCTCGAGGCCGGCGTGGGTGGTGCGGCGCTGGCGACCGTCATCTCTCAGGCGGTGTCGGTGGTGCTGTGCCTCGAATACGTCCGCCGCCGCATCCCCGCCCTCCACGTGCGGCGCGCGGACTTCACGGTGACCAAGACCGACTATGTCGCGCACCTGCGACTCGGCCTGCCGATGGGGTTCCAGGCATCCATCATCGCCATCGGCACTCTGGTCGTGCAGGTGGCGCTCAACGATCTCGGTGCCGACGCGGTCGCCGCGTACACGACGGCCTCACGCGTCGACGGGCTCGCCGTCGCACTGCTGCAGTCGATCGGCCTGGCGGCGTCGATGTTCGTTGCCCAGAACTTCGGCGCCGGCCGGCCCGACCGCATCCGTCGCGGCGTCGTGCAGGCGACATGGATCGCCGTCATCGCCGCCGTCGCGCTGGGCGGGCTGCTGGTCGCGTTCGGTGCGCCGCTGGTGCGTCTGTTCGTCGGTGAAGGATCGGACGACGTCGTCGACATGGCGGCGCTCATGCTGGTGATCAACGGCACGACCTACTGGGTGCTCGGCGTCCTCTTCGTCGTGCGCGGCGCGCTGCAGGGTCTCGGCGACGCGATGATCCCGACGCTCACCGGTGTGGTCGAGCTGATCATGCGCGTCGGAGCGGCCATCGTCCTCGGCGCGGCGTTCGGGTATGTCGGTGTCGTCTGGTCGAACCCGCTGGCGTGGGCCGGCGCGGTCGTGCTGCTCGTGCCCGCATACGTGCATGCGCACCGTCGACTGGGACGGATGCCGGTGGCCCCTGTCGCCGTCACCCCGACGACCCCGATCCCGGTGATCGGGCCGACCGATGGCTCGATGACCGTGGATGCCGTGGTGACGGCACCCATCCCGCTGCCTCGCTTCGCGAAGCGCACGCTGCGCCGGAAGGCACGCTCGGGCGCGCGCTGACGGGTACCTTCTGCTGTCGCGCTCGCGAGCCTACGCTCGGGGGTGCTGGACCTGACGCGAAGGAGCTCGAATGCAGACGTTGACGGTGGATTTCATCATGTCGCTCGACGGCTACGGCGCGGCTGAGGGCTGGCCGGGCTGGTGGGGCCTGGAGGGCCCCGACTATCTCGGATGGCTCGAAGAGCTGCCTGAACAGGACCACCCGATCCTCATGGGAGCCACGACCTACCGGTTGATGTCGGAGTTGACGGCCAGCGGTGAGGAAGGCACCGACGTGCTGAACGGCGTGCAGAAGTACGTCTTCTCGTCGACGCTCGACGAACCGCTCACGTGGGAGAACTCGACACTGGTCCGTGAGGACGCGGTCGAGTTCGTGCGAAGGCTGAAAGAGGAGTCCGACCTGCCGCTGCGAACGCTGGGCAGCGTCGCGCTGTGCCGCTCGCTGCTGCGTGCCGGACTCGTGGATCGGTACCGCGTCGTCGTGTTCCCGGTGATCACGGGCGCCACCGGGCAGGACCGCATCTTCGACGGCTACCCCGACGTGCGTCTGGATCTCGTGGAGGCGCGCACGTTCGATCGGCGAAGCCAGCTGCTGGAGTACGTCCCGACGGTGCTCGAAGGCCCACCCGGAGCCTGACCCCGCTTCACCGGCGGCGCTCGGTTCACGCCGACGGCGGCTGTATGCGTGCGGCGGTTGCACGCGTGCGGCAGTTTCGCGTGTGCGGCGGTTTCGCATGCGGGGCGTGATCCCGAACGGGGTCGCGGGTCAGAACGGAGGCGGGTCGCCGTCCGCGGTGAGGTCGTCGGCGGTCACCAGCCACGGCTCACGCAGCATCCGTCGCCGTCGTTCCCGTTCTTCGTCGAGGACGAACCGGACGACTGGCTCGGGGCGATCGGTGTGCTTACGACCGGTCGGGCTGGTCCAGACGAGCACACCCGGCGAGGTCTGCTCCACAGTCCACGCCGTATGGTGCTTCATGGTGTGATGCCGCCGGCACAGGTGCGCGAGATTGTCGTGGCGCGTGGCACCGCCGAGCTGATGGTCGATCGTGTGGTCGATGTCGCAGCGCCAGACGGGCCGGCGGCAGCCGGGAAAACGGCATCGCTCGTCGCGGGCCGCCAGGAACCGGTCCAGCCGCTTGCCAGCTCGGTAGCGGTCGACCGCGAGCACAGCCCCCGTGACGGGTGAGGTCATGACCCGCTCCCAGCCGGCGGCGCCCGCGGCGAGCGCCCGCGCGGTGTCGGCGTCGATGGGACCGTAGCCGGCGAGCAGACACGGTTCGTTCGAGGCGCCGGTCATCGTGAGAACCGGCAGCGAGACCTGCACCCTGCCGCGGATCGCGTCGAGACCATCGCCCGCGACACAGCGGTCGGGTCCGGCTGTCAGGAGCAGATCGGTGACGATGTCGGCCTGGATCTGCGCCGTCGTGCGCGTGTCTTCGTCGTCCGGCTCGCGCGCGGCGATCACGGAGTGCGTCTGCTGAGTGAGGCGATCCCGGATGCCGTGGATCAGCGTCGCCGCCGCGAACAGGGTCAGGGCGCCCATGCCGTCGTCGAGGTCGCACGTCTCGATGCGCCTTTCGGCGACAGCATCCTCATGCCTCTCGTCGAGGGTGCGCTCGAGGTAGCGTTCGGCGATCACCCGGAGCGCAGAGGTCAGCCGGCCGGGTGTGAGCTCGGTCGCCCGTTCGATGGCGATGGAAATGAACTCGGCACGCGCGTCGTCATCGAGGATCGCCGCGCCGGTGTCGTGGATGACGCTCAGGTGCTGACGGGAGATGTCGGCCCGCTCGAGCGCGTCGACCCCGGCCCCGAAGCGGCGGCACAGATCGGCGGCCTCCGACAGCAGGCGCGTCACCGTCCACTCCGAGAGGTGGTTCGACGTGGCGAGGTCTGCGACGAGCGCCCGGCGATCGAGCTCGGCCCTGCGCAGCTGCTCGGTCGTCGCGGTCGCGGAGGGGGCGAGAGACGCGGCGGCGTGCGCCAGAAGACGGATCTCGGCCGCGTCCTCGGCGGCGCGTCGGCGACGGCCGGCCTCGAACGCGTCGACGAGTCGCTCGGCGGAGTCGAGAGGCCGCCCGGGCTCGAGATCGGGATTCGCAGACATGAGGCTCGCAGACAGGAGGAATCAGGGAGAGATCCAGCGCTCTCGCGCTCTCATCCATCCGACGTCCTCGCGACTCCGTCGCGGCCCATCCACAGCCCACCTCGACGGCGGGCACTCTTTATCGAATCTCTGAACCCCAGTCTACCGACTCATCAACTCGAAGACAAGAACGAATCTACGATTCCTGCGACTCAGGCACGCCGCGAGCCGCGGCCCAGGACGCGAGCAGCCGTAGCCGTTCTGCCGAGGGAGAGCCGGGTTCGGCGGTGTAGATCAGCAGCACCTGACCGGGTTCTGCCGTGATGGCCAGCTGCTCGAACACGAGTGTCAGCTCACCCACGATCGGGTGGTGGAACCGCTTGGTTCCGGTCCCGTGCGTGCGCACGTCGTGCGCCGCCCACAACGTGCGGAACAGCTCGCTGCGCGTCGACAGCTCGCCGACCAGGTCCTGGATGCCCTTGTCGTGGGGATCGCGGCCCGCCTCGGCGCGGATCACCGCGACGCACATCTCGGCGAACAGCTCCCAGTCCGGGTAGAAGTCGTGCGAGGCCGGATCGAGGAACTGGAATCGGGCGAGGTTCGGCGTGCGTCCGCCATCGCCGATCAACGGCGCATAGAAGGCCCGCGCGAGATCGTTGAACACGACGATGTCCTGACGCTGATCGCGCACGACCGCGACGGCATCCGTCATCGCCTCCAGCGCCCACTGCAGGCTCGCGCGGGGCGGTCCGGGCTTGACCGTACGGCGTCGCGCCCTGCCCGAAGACGGTACGCCGTCTGCGGCGCGGGCCAGATCGAGCAGGTGGGAGTGCTCGGCGTCGGTGAGCTGCAGCGCGCGTGAAAGGGCATCGAGAACGGATGCCGAGGCGCCCGCGATCGTGCCGCGCTCGAGCTTCGCGTAGTACTCGACGCTCACACCGGCGAGCATCGCCACCTCACTGCGTCGGAGCCCGGCGACTCGTCGTCCGGTGCCGGCGGGGATGCCTGCAGCCTCGGGCGTCAGCCGTGCGCGGCGCGTCATGAGGAATTCACGCACCTCGGCCCTGTTGTCCATGCGCTCCAGGGTAGATCGGCGTCGCGTCGCCAGGGGTGCCCTGCCAGTACACGTCTCGTCAGGAACTCCCGCCCCGGCGCGCGCGACGGGAGCATCGATGACATGGCCGCTCACGACTCACCCCCTCAGCTCGCACGTCGGTTCCTGCCGACCCTGCTCCTGCTGCTGACGGTGTTCGGGCCCATCTCGATGGACCTGTACCTGCCCGCGCTCCCCGCCCTCACGGCGGAACTGGATGCTGCCACGTCGGTGGCCCAGCTCACCGTCACGGCATGCCTCATCGGACTTGCCGCGGGCCAGCTCATCGCCGGTCCGCTGTCGGACCGCTTCGGACGTCGCGGCATCCTGCTCATCGGCATCGCGGCGTACGTCGGGGTGTCCCTGCTGTGCGCGCTCAGTCCGACGGTCGACCTGCTCATCCTCGCCCGTCTCGTGCAGGGCCTCGCGGGCGGCGTCGGCATCGTGATCGCACAGGCCGCCGGACGCGACATCTTCGTCGGGGGCGGGCTCATCCGCTTCTACGGCCGGCTGACCGTGATCGGCGGATTCGCCGCGATCGTCGGTCCCCTGTTGGGCGGCCTGCTGAATACGGTGACCGACTGGCGTGGGCTCTTCGTCTTCCTCGCGGCGATCGGCGCCGGCATCCTGATCATCACACTGCTCGTCTTCCGCGAGACCCTGCTGGCCGAAGATCGGACGTCGGGTGGGTTCGTACACACGATGCGGGACTTCCGCACGCTGCTGTCGGATCGCGAGTTCGTCGGAGCCGTGCTGAACCAGGGCTTCCTGTACGCGGCGCTGTTCGCCTACCTCGCCGGCGCCACTTTCGTGCTCCAAGACATCTACGGCCTCTCCCCGCTCGGGTACGCGGCGGCGTTCGGTCTCAACTCTGCAGGCTTCATGGTGTTCGGCTACCTCGCCGGCCGGGCCGCCGAGCGGTGGAGTGTGCGCCGAACGCTGACGCTGGGAGTCGTCGTGGCAGGCGCGGGCGCGGCCGGCCTGCTCGTGGCGGGACTCACGACGATGCCGCTGTGGTTCGTGATCGTCGCGCTGTTCGTCCTCGCCAGCGGCGTGGCCGTCTCGTCACCGCCCGCCACGACGCTGGCCCTCGCCGGCTACCCGCAGATCGCCGGCACCGCCTCGTCCCTGCTCGGCATGGTGCGGTTCGGATTCGGCGGCATCGCGGCGCCCCTCGTCGGCCTCGCCGGGGCCGCCAGCATCCTTCCTCTCGGGATCGTCACGGTCGCCGCGGTACTCTTCGCCGGTGTCGCTCACCTTCTCGGCGGGCGCGCTCCGGGCGGACGCCCGGCGACTCCGCCCCTGCAGACCAGTCCTCAGTCCCCAGCTCTCACCAGATAAGGAGAACCCCATGCGCGGAGTCATCATGCACGCGCCCGGCGACGTCCGGGTCGAAGATCGCGACATGCCCACCATCGAGCAGTCGACCGACGCCATCATCCGGGTCACCGCCACCTGCATCTGCGGGTCGGACCTGTGGCCCTACCGCGGCGTCGAGAAGGTCGATCACACCCCGATGGGCCACGAATACGTCGGCGTCGTCTCCGAGATCGGAGCCGACGTGAAGAACGTCAAGGTCGGCGACTTCGTGGTCGGCTCGTTCGTCGCCTCCGACAACACGTGCGAGATCTGTCAGGCCGGCTATCAGTCGCGCTGCGTGCACCACGTGATGATGGGCTCGGTCGGCACGCAGGCCGAGTACGCGCGCATCCCCCTCGCCGACGGCACGCTCGTGGCCACCCCCGGGACGCCCGACCCCGAGCTGATCCCCTCGCTCCTCGCCGCATCGGACGTGCTCGGCACCGGATGGTTCGCGGCCGTGGCGGCCGAAGCGGGACCGGGCAAGACGGTCGCCGTGGTCGGCGACGGCGCGGTGGGGCTGCTCGCCATCCTCGCCGCCAAGCAGCTCGGCGCGGACCGGATCATCGCGATGTCGCGCCACGCCGACCGCCAGGCGCTCGCCCGCCGGTTCGGTGCGACCGACATCGTCGAGGAGCGCGGTCGCGAGGGGGCTGCCAAGATCAAGGAGCTCACCAACGGCCTCGGGGCGCACTCCGTGGTCGAGGCGGTCGGGACGCAGGAGTCCATGGATCAGGCCATCCGCGCCACCCGCCCCGGCGGGCACATCGGCTTCGTCGGCGTCACCCACAATGTCTCGATCGACGGCCTGAAGCTGTTCTTCTCCGGCGTCCACCTCCACGGCGGACCCGCGCCGGTACGGCGGTTCCTGCCCGACCTGATCCAGCTGATCTGGGACCGCGAGATCGACCCGGGTGTCGTGTTCGACCTCACGCTTCCCCTCGAGGAGGCCGCCGAGGGCTACCGCGCCATGGACGAGCGACGTGCCACGAAGGTCCTGTTGACAGTCTGATTCCGGATGCCGGCGGCCGGGCTCGCTCAGCGGGACGGCCGGCTGGGCGCGATGGCGGTGCGGAAGAGCGTCACGAGAGCCGTGCGGGTGGCGACGCCCGTGCGGTCCTTGATCACGGCCATGTGCTTGTCGACGGTCTTCTCGCTGATCTCCAGGGCCGAGGCGATCTCGGCATTCGTGGCCCCGGCCGCGACCAGGGCGGCGACCTGCCCCTGTCGCAGCGTGAGCTGCACCACCTCGCCGGCCGGTGGCGGAACGTCGACGGGCAGCTCGACGGTGGCAAGTTCTTCGCGTCGCGACAGGCCGAGCGCGGCGAGCGCGCCGCGCACGTAGCCCTCGACGGTCCGGATGCCGAGGAACAGCTCCTGCGAGATCTCCCGGTTGGTGCGCCCGGCCGCGGCGAGGGTCGCCACTTCGAGCTGCCGCGTCGACAGCGTCACACCTGTCGTCGTCCGTGGCGGCCGGAACAGCTGCACCGCTCGCACGCGGAAAGCGGCGGCGCGAGACTGCGCGGCGAATTCGTCGAGCGCGGCGAGCGCGCGGTACGCCGACGACCGGTGCCCATGCTCGACGGCACCGGCAAGCGAGACCCATCGCGTGCGGAGGATCTCGGAGTCGATGCTGCCGGGGATCTCGGGCACCCCGTCGGAGGGGTCGACCGGGCCGCCGTCGCGCCGGGTTCGCATGCGGTGCAGCGTCGCCTGCTGCCACGGCGAGGGCATCATGTGCTCCACGATGCGCAGCATCCGATCGCACTCGTCTGTCTCACCTTCCGCCAGCGCGGCGGTGAAGATGACCTCGGCAAGCCAGCAGCGGTTGCTGCTGCCGACCTGCAGGTCGTCGATGTCGCCTTCCGACAGCGCGATCCGGCGGGCGGCTTCGAGGTCGCCGTGGCCCGCGAGCATGAGGGCGACCGACGCGATGACACCGTGCCCGAGCGAGCGACGTCCGTCCCTCCAGGTGCCTGCGAGCAGTTCCCGCTCCAGCCGCTCCACGTCGTCGGGCGGCGTCGTGGCGGTCATCACCGACAGCACGTACTGCGTCCCCCGCACCGTCATCCACCAGCCGAGGTTCGGCGCATCCGAGAAACCGGCGGCCGCGCGCTCGAGCGGCGCGGCCGCCTCGTCGACGCGGGCCGCCGCCGTGAGAGACACCCCCTCGACGTAATCCACGTACGGCTGCAGACCCCGGATGCGGGCGCGCTCGGCGAGCCGGCTCATCCGGCCTGCCGCGGCCAGGGATTCGTCCTGCATCGAGTGGGTGAGGATCAACAGGGGGACAAGCACGACGAGGTCCAGAGCCGAGAGGATCTGCGCCACATCCGCCTGTCCGATGTAGGCGAGGAACCCGTCGTGGACCTCCCGCACGCGGGCGAGCTGGAGGTTCCAGTCGCGTTCGGTCGGCGGTTCGCGCCATCCCTCGGGGGGCTCGACGCCGTCGTTCATGAGCAGGGCGTACGAGATCGCCAGCTTGGTGCGCAGTGCTGTGACGTCTTCGCCCTCCGGCCATCGGTGCGCGAGCCAGTCCACCGTCTCGAGACCCGGCTCGAACGCGGCGCCCGCCAACTGCTGGCCCCGCGCCTCGGCGCGCACCGCCGGATCGTCCACGGTGCGGAGGATGTCGGCGAGGCGCTTATGGGCCTGCCTCTCGAATCCGGCGAGCTGCTCGTACCGGGCCAGCCGGATGCGGTCGCGCGGATCGGCTGATTCCGCCAGCCCGCGCCCCGCGGGCCCCGTCACCAAGTCCCATACGTTGTCGGACCCGAGTCGTTCCGATTCGATCACTGCGGCCCTGGTCGTATCCGCGGTGTCTGTCATCCAGCTTCCTTCCCCCAGCTCCCCGGGGGTCAGCGTAGAGAAGATGAGCGCCCGGCGGAACGAAATGCGTAGGAACTCCCATACCGCCACACCCGGGCGATCCCTAGCGTCGACCGGGTGACTGCCATGACTCCTGCCAGAAAGCTGGCCGCCGCCGTCGTCGGAGGCGGCATCCTCGTGACTTCTCTCCTCACCGTTCCGACAGCGTCTGCCCTCGGGCTGACCTGCGACTGGACCGGCGCCGGCGCTGACGGCCTGTGGTCGAATGCCGCGAACTGGACGAACTGCGCCGACGCGGCGCCCGGTGAGGGCGACCTGCTGCGGTTCGGCGCCGGAGCCGCCACGCTCGCGACGACGAACGATCTCGTCGGGGTCTCGTTCGAGGACGTCGAGTTCGCGATCGGCGGGTACTCGGTGAGCGGGACGCCACTGCGGACCGACGGTCTCACGGTGGCCGGCTCGACGACCCTCGAGGTGAACGTGGTCCTGCCCGTCGCGGCGGGAGAGACCGCCTACCAGATCTCGGCGCCGCTCACCGTGCCGATTCCGTGGGAGATCGAGTTCGACCAGGAGCCGCTCGCGGTCGCATCCCTTCAGCTCAGCAGCGGAGCCGTGGTCGACGCGCGTCTGGACGGAGCGGGCGACCTCTTGAAGATCGGCGGTGACGGCGTCGTGCATGCGCGCGGCCTGTCGTACCCGGGATCGCTCGAGCTCTCGGGCAACGCACGTGTGCGCTGTGGTGGGATCGAGTGCGGCCTCGCCGGCGATCCGGTGACGATCACGGATGCCGCGGGCCTGGAGTTCACCGCTGACACGGCGTTCGCGCGATCGATGCAGGTCGGACCAGGCAGCGGCTACGCCGTCGATGCCGCCGGGCATGCAGTCGATCTGCAGGGGCCGGTGAGCCTCGCCGGACCCGCCACCGTGCGCGGCGGGCAGGACAGCGCACCCATGCTGTTCTCCGGCGGCATCGCGCTCGCGGACCACCGGCTCACGGTGCACGGCGCGACTGCCGTCCCGCTCTTCGCGGACCTCACGAGTTCCGCGGCCGGCGGGCTGCAGATCGGCTCGGCCGACATTCCGGGCAGCATCCGGATCGAAGAGGGCCAGCTCGATCACAACGGGAGCACGGCAGCGACCGGAGCGGGTTCCGTCATCGTCGCCGACGACGCGTTCGCGCTGGGTCCGGACGCCCTTCCCGGCACGACGCTCGAGGCGGGCGCGACGCTCGGGACCGACTCGGTGATCACCCTCGCCGAGGAGGTGCAGCTGGTCGACGGCTCCGCCGTCGCGGCGCTCTCGTCCGGGGGATCCCTCACGCTCGTGAACGCCTCGTTCAGCGGAGGAGTGAACATCCAGACGCGCGCGGCGGCGACGAGTCTCGTCATCGAGCAGCTGTCGAGCTCCGACGGCAGCTCCGTCGTGCTCAGCAGCGCCGGCGCGGACGCGCCGATCATCTTCGGCGCCGACGGACTCAGCGACTATGCCGGGCCGACCGTGGCCTCCAGCGGCGCCGTCCAGCTCGACCGCGACCTCTCGATTCCCGGCGACTTCCGCATCGTCGACGCTGCCGTGACGACTCTGCACACACTGCCGGACGATCTCCACGACCTGATCGCCGACACCTCCGCGGTCACGATCGACGGCGCCGGGTCGCTCGTCGTCAACGACAACGAGCGGATCGCCTCGCTCGCCGGCCCGTCCGGCGTGGTGCACGTCGTGCACCCGGACTCCGGACTGACCGTCGCCGGGTCTGCGGCGACCACCTATGAGGGCGACTTCATGGGCCATGGCCATCTCACCCATGAGGGCACCGGGACGCTGCACCTGACCGGCGACTGGACGCAGGCGGCGCTGGACTCGACGCTCGACGCCGAGGCCGGCACCGTGATCGTCGACGGCTCGATGCCGTTCACGACGGCCGAGGTATTCGGCACCCTCACCGGTGCCGGTACTCTCGGCGAGATCGTCATCGACGGCGGCACGGTGGCGCCCGGCACCTCACCCGGCTGCCTGACCGTCGAAGGCGCAGTGTCGGGGAGCGGCACGATCGCCGTCGAACTCGGCGGCGCGGAGCCCTGCACCGCGCACGACCAGATCCTGAGCCAGACCCAGGATCTCGCGACCGTGACGTGGGCCGTCGCCCTGACAGACGGCTTCCAGCCCGGTATCGGCGACGAGTTCGTCGTCGTCTCGACCGCGAACGGCGGCACCGCACTGCCGGCGTCTCAGGCGACGGCCGGCGACACCGTCTTCGATGTCGTGTGGGACGGCAGCGACGTCATCCTGCGCACCGTCGAGGTGCCGGCAGACCCGCCCGTGGGCCCGCCGGCCAACCCCGCCGCACCGGGCGTGAATCCGCCCCAGTCCGAGCTGCCCGACCGTCTCGCTGCCACCGGCGGGGGCTCCTCGTGGCCGCTGTGGGTCGTCGCCGCGGGCGTGCTCGCCGCGGCGGGTGGGCTGCTCGCCGCCCGAGGAGGCGCGCGGCGCCGGAGCTGAGCAGGCCGGCACGCGAGACACCCGGGACGGGGGATGCTGGGGCATCCCCCGTCCCGCGGGTCCCGCGGTTGCGACGTCAGAGCGCGTCGAGCGCGGCCGCGAGCGCCGCCAGATGCCGGGCGAGAGTCTCGTCGTGACCCGGACGACGAAGCGCCAGCGTGAGATTGATCATGCTGACGCGCCGGGCGACGAAGAGTCGGCGCAGATGGGCCTCATCGACCGCCGGCCACGGTGCGTGCCGAGAGTATCCGGCACGGAAGGCCTCGAGCGCCGCCACGGACCATTCGCCCCGCGTGGCTCCGAAGAGCGAGTGGGCGATGTCGTGCGCACGGTGGCCCCAGGCCATGTCCTGGAAGTCGATCGCGCCGAGTCCACCGTCGGGCATCCGCACGACGTTTCGCGGAGTCAGATCGAAATGGATCACGCGCGGCGGCTCGTCCGCCGTGGCCCAGAGCTCCGCCACCGCCTCGCGTGCCACGTCCTCTCCCCGCCCGAGGAGGGCGTGGTGCGGTTCCGGAGCTGTGGAGAGCGCGACCGGCACGACGAACGCGAACGGGTCGCGCGCGTCCAGCACACCGCGGGGAAGAGTGGCGGTCGAGGGCGCTGCCTCGTGCAGGCGAGCGCTCAGCTCGCCGAGGTCCTCGATGTCGCGACGGGTCGGCGGGACGGGCACCGGCGTCCCGGGCAGCCACGTGAGCAGCGTCGCCCGCCATGACCGATCGGGGGCGATCACCGTGTCGGCGCCGTCCGTCGTACGGACCACGCACGGGACGGCGAGCCCGGCGCGGTCGAGCTGCGCCGTCCAGCCGGTCTCGGCTTCGCCGGCGCCCGCACGATGGATGCCGTCGGCCGGCCCCACCCGCAGCGCGAAATCGCCCTCGAGGGAGCGAATCCGGTAGATCGTGTTGAACGAGTCCGCCAGGTGCTCGACCTGCACACCGGTGAGGGGATACCTCCTCAGCGCCTCTTCAGCGAAGGACGCGGCATCCGTCTTCTCATCGGCTCCTGAGTGCACCGCCCTCACGTTAGCCGACCGCTCGCGGACGGGTGCCCGGACGACGAAGACGGGGGGATGCCGTGGCATCCCCCCGTCGTGTGTCATGGGTCTGCGGCCTCAGCCGCCGAGCGTCACGGTGTCGATGGTCACCGTGTCGATGGTCACCGCGGCGATGCCGGGGTGATCGCTGAAGACGCCGTCCATGCCCTGGTCGATGAACACCTGCAGCTCGCCGGCGAGGTCGCCGTACGCGGCCGGGTCGGCACTGGAGCGGAACTCGGCCGGCAGGAACTGGTTCTCGGCGCGGAAGGTCCAGCCGTGCACCGAGAGGCCGGCCGCGTGCGCGTCGGCGATCACCGAGGTCGGAGTGCCGAGCGTGCCCGCCGCGGTGCGCGGGATCATGACCGACTTCTCGAGGCCGACGCCGTCGGCGTACGTCGCCACCTCGGCGAGACCCGCGGGCGTCACGAGGTCCTTGTACGTGCGCGCGTCGCCGGCGAGCGTGAAGTCGTACGGACGGCCGGACGAGTTCACCAGCTGCGCGAGCGTCACGTCGGTGAGCGTGTCGAGGTCCTGGAGGTTCGACACCTCGAAGCTCTGCAGGATCACAGGAGCCTCGGCGCGATCGAGGCCGTTGGCCTGCAGCGCCGCCACGAGGGGCTCCTCGAGCGACAGTCCGATCGAGTCGAAGTACGACGGATGCTTCGTCTCGGGGTAGACGCCGACGGGGCGGCCGTCGCAGCTGACCGAGTGGCGGGCCAGGTCCATGACCTCGTCGAGGGTCGGGATCAGGTAGAGCCCGTCGAAGGCGGTGTTGCCCGGCCGCACCTGCGGCAGCCGCTCCTTCGCGCGCAGGGTGCGCAGCTCGGCGAACGTGAAGTCCTCGGTGAACCAGCCGGTGATCGACGCGCCGTCGATGAGCTTCGTCGTCTGGCGCGCGGCGAACTCGGGCCGGGTGGCCACATCCGTCGTTCCGCTGATCTCGTTCTCGTGACGTGCGACGAGCACGCCGTCCTTGGTCGAGACGACGTCGGGCTCGATGTAGTCGGCGCACTGCACGATCGCCGCCTCGTAGGCCGCGAGCGTGTGCTCGGGACGCGACCCGCTGGCGCCGCGGTGACCGATGAGGCTCACCGTCGACGGCTCGAGCTTGGTCTTGTCGAGGTCGACGATCGCGAACTCGGTGTCATCCGGCGTGCCGGGGATGCGCGCGTCGTTGCCGGGGTAGTTGTTGTCGTTGCCGATGAGGAGGCTGCCGTCCTTCAGCTGCACGACGGTCTCGAACGACTGGACCGGCAGCGAGAAGATTTCCCCGGTGCCGTACCCGTCGCCCGCGCCGATGCCGTGCGGGTTGGCGATGCGCAGCGCGTCGAGCACGAGCGACTTCTCGAGGTAGCCGTCGGCGTCGGCGCGGCGCAGGTCGACCTCGTAGACGCGCTTGGTGACGGCCTGCTCGCCCTCGAAGTCGTCCCGCTCGATGAAGATCAGCACGTCGTTGCGCACGGTGAAGGCGTCGCCGATGACGTTCGCCTCCTGGTCGGTCTGGTAGCTCCACGTGCGGCCGGTGTACTGGCCGGCGCGCGTGTCGAACTCGAGGATCTCGCGGCGCCGCAGGTCGGTGTCGTCGGCGTACGAGCCCTCGACCACCGGGTAGACGTAGCGGCCGTTGACCGACGACGCCATCGCCTCGAAGCCGCGGCTCGCGCGCACGCGCGGGGTCTCGCCCGGCTGCAGGTAGGGGTTCTGCGGCGACTTCGCGCCGTCCAGCGCATACGGCTTCTCGAGGAGCGTGCCGTCCGCGTCGAAGTGCAGCAGGAACGGACCGAACTCCTCGCCGACCCAGAAGGAGCCGTCCTTCGCCCGCACCACCGATTCGATGTCGAAGTCCGCGCCGGTGAGCAGCCGCTCATCGGTACCGTCGTTCACGATCGGGAAGTCCAGCACCCCGTTGCGGTCGTTGTAGGAGATGAACCGCTCGATCTCGATCGCGCCTTCGCCGCCCTCGGCGGTCTGCCATGCCGGACGCACCAGGTAGTTGCGCAGCAGGAAGTCCGCCGAGTTGCCCTTGCTGCCGAAGCCGTTGTCGGGCTGGGCCCAGAACGTGCCGTCGCCGTTGTCGAGCATCGCCGAGAAACCGGGGATGACCTGCCCTTGCCACGGGCCGGTGCGGCCGTTCGCCGGCGAGGCGAGCGCGCCGGAGGCCGGGCCGGCCTCGAGGTGGTCGGCCGAGAGGGTCGCCCGGGCGACCAGCGTCGGCACGTGGGTCTGGACGTACGGCGACTGCGAACGCCCGTCGGACGGATTCGCGGCCGGCGAGGCCGCGGAGGCGGCTGCCGGCAGAAGGGCGACGGCGGCCACCGTCGCGGTGGTCACGGCGAGCAGGCGCGTCAGCGCGCGCGGAGATCGGTTTGGACTCATGGCCATGACCCAACCGGTGCCGGCACTCGTCGCGATGACAGGTCTCCGACGATCGCGGGGCGAATCGGTGAACGCCGGGCGAGCGGCGCGTGAGAATCCGCTCATGCGCCGCCCGGGGGTCAGCGTCCGGCGAGCACTTCCACGAGGCGCTCCGCGGTGGCGACGCTCGACTGCGGGTTCTGGCCGCTGACGAGCGAGCCGTCCGACACGACGGTGGAGCTCCACGGCTCGGCGGAGGCGATCACCGCGCCGAGATCGCGCAGGCGCGCCTCGACGAAGTACGGCGACGCGTCGCCCAAGCCGCCCTGGTGCTCCTCCGCATCGGTGAACACCGCGAGCCTGCGGCCCGCGAAGGCGAAACGGCCGTCGGCGCGCACGGCGCTGAGCAGTCCGGCCGGTCCGTGGCACAGCACTCCCACCACGGCATCCCGATCCGCGGCGTCCACGAGCAGCCGCCCGAGATCCGGATCGGTCGCGAGGTCGGCCATGGGTCCGTGGCCGCCCGGCAGCACGATCGCGTCGTACTCGCCGTCGCGTACCTCGGCGAGCACTCGCGGTTGCGCGAGGACGGGCGCGAGCCCGGCGAGGTAGCCGGTGATCTCTTCGGACGCACCGGCCAGGCTGCCCGGATCCACGGTCGGCTGCACGCCACCCGGCGTCGCCACGTCGACGGCGTGCCCGGCCGCGCGCAGCCCGCGGTGCAGCTCGACCAGCTCTTCTGCCCAGAACCCGGTCGAGTGTACGCGTCCGTCCGCCAGCTCGATGCTGTCGACGCCCGTCACGACCATGAGAACCTTCGCCATGTCCACTCCCTGTGTATCAGTCGCGGCCGGAGCCGGCCGCTGCGAAGTGGAACCGGGTATCCATCGGCGACATTTCATAGACTCGTGTCGAGCCATAGATTTCTTGATAGAACGGATGCCGCATGCAAGAGCTCGACCTGCTCCGGACGTTTCTCGAGGTGCATCGCGCCGGCTCGATCACGGCTGCGGCGTCTCGTCTCGGTGTGAGCCAGCCTTCGGTCAGTGAGCGCATCACGCGCCTCGAGACCGAGCTGGGAACGCCCCTGTTCGTGCGTTCGGCGCGGGGCGCCGCGCCGACGGCAGAAGCCGATCGCCTTGCGGCGCGGATCGCCCAGCCGGTGGACAGGCTGCGCGCCGTCTGGACGCAGCCGACGCCCGCAGCCCCCGAGACGGTGCGGATCGGCGGGGCCAGCGACGTGGTGGCCACGCGCGTGATCCCCGCCCTCGCCCCGCTCACGACGGCGGGCGTGCGGCTCGAGTTCGAGCTGGGTCTCGCGGCCGACCTGCTCGCGCGGCTCGGCGCGGGTGGTCACGACGGCGAGGGGCTCGAGGGCGGCGGGCTCGACGGCGGCGGGCTCGACGGCGGCGGGCTCGACATCGTGGTGTCGTCGGTGCGGACGCCGATGCGCGGCATCCGGTATCGAGGTCTGGTCGACGAGGAGTTCGTGCTGGTGGGCGCGCCCTCTCTTGCGAGGACGATCGACCGCGAACGACTGGCGCACAATGCGGCGGCGGCGCTGCTGCATCTGCCGCTCGTGGCATACGACGCCGATCTCTCGATCGTCCGCCGGTACTGGCGAAGCCAGTTCGGGCACCGTCCGTCCAACCCGGTCGCGGTGATCGTGCCCGACCTGCGCGGAATCCTCGCGGCCGTCGTCGCCGGCGCGGGCGTCTCAGCGCTGCCCCGCTATCTCGCCGATCCGGCGATCGGGTCCGGCTCCGTCGAGGTCCTGCACCGGCCCGACGAAGCGCCGATCAACACCCTCCACCTGGCGATCCCGGCCGGGCGTCCGCCCGCCCCGGCCACGGCGCGCGTCATCGATGCCCTCGTCGATGCCGCCCGTGGCTGGGACTCCTTCTGAGCCTCCCCGCCGCGGCAGGAGCAGAATGGCGGGATGGATGCTGCAGCCCCGCTCGCCCGCACCGAGATGCCCGCCCCGAGCTTCGTCATGACGGAAGAGGGCTATCAGATCGCCACGTACGTCTGGGGTGAGCCCGACGCCGACCCGGTGCTGTGCGTGCACGGGTTCGCGTCGAGCTGCCGCGACAACTGGGTCGAGACCGGATGGGTGCGCGACCTCACGCGGGCCGGCTTCCGCGTGATCGGGGTGGATCAGCGGGGGCACGGGGCGAGTGACAAGCCGCGCGACCCGCGGGCGTACTCGATGGGATCGTTCGTGTCCGACCTGATCACGGTGCTGGACACCTACCTCGTCGATGAGGTCCGCTACGTGGGCTACTCGCTGGGAGCACGCGTCGGCTGGCAGTTCGCGGTCGACGCCCCCGAGCACGTGTCACGAGCGGTGCTCGGCGGCATCCCGGACGGACGTCCGCTGGCGCGCCTGCAGATCGACCAGGCACGGGCGTATGCCGAAGAAGGCATAGCGGTGGAGGACCCGGTGACGCGAAACTACGTGACCCTCGCCGAGCGTGTGCCCGGCAACGATCTGAGCGCCCTCGTGGCGCTCGCCGAGGGCATGCGCTTCGGGGATGCCGACCCCGACCCCGAGCGGCCGCCGCGGCAGCAGGTCCTCTTCGCCACGGGCTCCGAGGATGCGATCCTCGAGCGCTCGCGCGCCCTCGCGGCGAGCACACCCCACGGCACGTTCGAAGAGATCCCGGGGCGGCACCACTTCAACACTCCAGGATCGCGCGTGTTCCGCCAGCGCGCGATCGAGTCGCTGCTCGCCGTCTGAGCCCTGACACGCCGATGCCCCCGGCCATCCGGCCGGGGGCATCGGGCAGTGCGGGCTCAGCGGTCGCCGGTGAAGGCGTCCTTGACGTCGTCTCCGGCCTTCTTCAGGTTGGCCTTCGCCTGATCGGTCTGACCTTCGGCCTGCAGACGCTCGTTGTCGGTCGCGTCTCCGACGGCCTCCTTGGCCTTGCCCTTCATGTCCTCTGCGTTGTGCTTGATGTCGTCTCCCATGCCCATGGGCGATCTCCCTTCTCTCTGTGACGGCCCGGCGTCGCCGGGCCCTGGTCACCGCGTGGCGCCTAGGCGCCCAGTCCGACGCGGTCGACTCGACGGTGGTAGCGCATGCCGGCGATGCCTCCGAGGATCGCTCCCACCAGGGTCACGATGGCTGCGCCGACGGCGGTGAGGATTCCGGTGGTCGTTGCCGTCTCGGGCGTCACGGGGATGCGCGGGAACCCCTCGAGAGCGGTCAGGACGTCCCACTGACTGCCCGCGATGGCGGTGATGATCGCCAGCACGACAGCGATGACGATGGCCCACAGCCAGACCGCCAGACCTTGCTTGAGGCCGCTGAAGCGCGCCATGCGACCGGCGACGTAGCCGCCGGCGAAGTAGGCGATGAACAGCACCAGGCCGATGGCGACGGCTCCGATGATGGTGGCGACTCCCAGATTCTGCTCGGCGGCCGCGGCCGCGTCGTCGATCGCCTCTGGAGACGCCAGGCCCAGCGCCGTGCCGACCGCCGCCACGAGGGCTGTCAGCAGGACGGTCGCGCCCATCGCGGTGAGCCAGCCGAAGAACGCCGAGCCGAACTTGAAGCCGCCGAAGCGCTCGTTCTCGCGACTGAGCACTTCCTCGCGCAGCGACCGCCGTTCGTCGATGGTGTCGGCGTGATCTGCAGGCACGGTGCGGTCGGCCGGGACGGAGCGCTCCACCGGAACGGTGCGGTCGTCATCGCCCGCGTGGGCGCCGTCCGCGCGCCTCGGGTCGTTCGAACCGTAGTCGGTAGCCATGTCGAAAAGCTATGCGACCGGCGGTGATCCGCTCATCCCGTTGCAAACGGCCCGTCGGCGGCGTAACCTGTGCCGCCGACGGCCGGGTGGGCGGCCTCGGATTCGTCAGGAGACCGCCTGCTTCACCAGCGCGGAGAGGGTCTTCTCGACAGCGGGGGTCCACGCCGTGACGGCGAAGCCGATCGGCCACATGTCGCCGTCGTCGAGCGCCGCCGGGTCGTCGAAGTTGATCGTCGCGTAGCGGGTCTTGAACTTCGAGGCGGGCTGGAGGAACACGACCACCTTGCCCGCCTCGTTCGCGTATGCCGGAAAGCCGTAGAACGTCTTCGGCACCAGGTCGGGTGCGGCCTCGCCGACGAGCTTGTGCAGGCCTTCGGCCAGTTCCTTGTCGGTCCCGTCGAGCTTGCCGATCGCCTCGAGCACCTGCTTGGTGCCTGCCTCGCGGCTCTTGCCCGCCTTCGCCTGCGCACGCAGCTCCTTCGCGCGCGCCTTGACGGCGTCGCGCTCCTCCTCGGTCAGTCCGTCCGACGTCGTCTTGCCGGCCATGTCTTCCTCCTTCACGCTGGGGGCCTCCTGGCCCGTGGCCCTCACGCTACGCGGAGCGCTGTGATGGGTGCTTCTCCATTCCTGCCCGATCGGGTCGGTCGTGAGCGGATGCCGAGCCCGCGCGTCTTGAACGCCCGCCCGCGCGCCCCTAGCGTGAGGTGTCCCCGACACGTGGAGCAGCCATGACCGCGACATCCGTTCCCACCCAGATGCACGCCATCTCGACCGAGACCCGGTCGACGGTCGACGACGTGCTCGACTACGCGCGGCGCCGGGCTCTGTACGAGGACGTGCCCCTCGACAAGCCGATGACGCCGCGGGACCTGTCGCGGCTGGCCTCCGGCTCGATCACCGCCGACGGCATCGGCGCTCGGCGGGCGATCGCTCTGTTCGAGAACGTCCTGGCGCCGGCCTGCCTGTCGACGGACCACCCCGGCTACCTCTCCTTCATCCCCTCGGCCCCCACCAAGGCCGCGCTCGCATTCGATGTCGTGGTGTCGGCATCCGCCATCTACGGAGGCTCGTGGATGGAGGGCGCGGGGGCCGTCTTCGCCGAGAACGAGGTGCTGCACTGGCTCGCCGGCGAGTTCGGGATGCCGCAGGGCTCGGGTGGTGTGTTCGTCCAGGGCGGCACGATCGGCAACCTGTCGGCCCTCGTGACCGCGCGGGACGCCGCGCGGCGCCGCAACCGCGACGCCGGTCGCGCCGACCCCGGGCGCTGGCTCGTGGTGTGCAGCGCCGAGGCGCACTCGTCGATCGCCTCGGCGGCGGCCGTCATGGACGTCGATGTCGTCACGGCGGACGTCGACGCCGACGGGCGCCTGCACGGCGCCTCGGTGTCGCGCGTGCTGGACGAGCACGGCGACGCGGTGTTCGCCGTGGTGGCCACCGGCGGCACGACGAACTTCGGCATCGTGGACGACATCGCGGATGTCGGCGCCGCGGCGAAGGAGCACGGCGTCTGGTTCCACGTCGACGGTGCGTACGGGCTGGCGGCGATGCTCGTGGAGAGCATGCGCCCCGCCTTCGCGGGCGTGGAGCTCGCCGATTCGGTCATCGTCGACCCGCACAAGTGGCTGTTCGCGCCGTTCGACGCGTGCGCGCTGATCTACCGCGAGCCCTCTCTGGCGCTGTCGGCGCACACGCAGCAGGCCGAGTACCTCGACACCCTCACCGGCAAGCCGGACTGGAACCCCTCCGACCTGGCGGTGCAGCTCACGCGCCGTGCGCGCGGCCTGCCGCTGTGGTTCTCGCTCGCGACGCACGGCACCGAGCCGTACCGCGCGGCGATCGCCCACGGCGTCGACCTGGCTGCTCGCATCGCCGACGAGATCCGCGAACGCGACGAGCTCTCACTGGTGCGCGACCCGCAGCTGTCGGTCGTGGTGTTCCGCCGCGAGGGCTGGACGCTCGCCGACTACGACGCGTGGTCGAGTCGCCTTCTCGAGGAGCAGCATGCGTTCGTGGTGCCCAGCTCCCACGCCGGCGAGCCGGTACTCCGCTTCGCGATCGTGTCGCCGCTGACCACGTTCGAGCTGCTCACCGGCATCCTCGACACCCTGCGCTGAGGCCGTCGCCGGAGGCCCCGGCGACGGCGCACGTAGGATGGAGGCATCCGTTCCCGCATCCGGGAACCCGCCGCTCCGCAGGAACACCGTGACCTCAGCTTCCGCCCGCACGTTCGACGTGCGCCACGTGCAACTCGCGCGCGCCGCTTTCGCGGCGATCGCGGCGGTCATGATCACGTTCTCTCCCGACCACTCCGCCGCCGTCGGCGCGGCCGTGTTCAGCGGCTTCGCGATCGCGACCGGGATGGTCCTCCTGCTCGCCGTGTGGCTCGTGTACCCCGCCGGCCGGCGCTGGCCGGCCGTCGCGATCGGCGGCATCACCCTGGTCGCGGGCATGGCGGGCGGGCTCGCTCCCCTGCGCACGGTCAGCGGCTTCTTCACCGTCGTCATCGTGTGGGCGCTCCTGAGCGGCGCCGTCGAGCTGATCGCCGGTTCACTCGGACTGCGCGGGCGCACCTCGCGCCGCGAGATCGTCCCCGGCGTCGCCGACGCCCGCCCCGCGGCGCCACTCGCGCCGCGGTCCGAGAGCCGCGACGCGGTGGTGGTCGGCGCCGTCACGATGATCCTCGGCCTCGTCCTGCTGTTCGTCCAGCCCGAGTACGCGCTCGACTACACCGTCGAGGAGGCCGGCCAGACCTTCACGCTGACCGGCACCATCATCGGCGTCGGCATCTTCGGCGGCTACGCCGCGATCGTCGCCGTGTACCTCGGCATCGCCGGATTCTCCCCCCGCCCCGCAGGCGCCGATGCCGTCACGGACGCACCCGCACCGGCCGACCAGAAGGACTCCGCGTGAGCGACGACCGCCCCACCCGCCGCGATCTGATGAAGCCCGTGCAGCTGCTCGGGATGGCCTTCGGCGCCGCCGCCTTCGCGGGCATCGTGACCCTCGTGTCGATGGGCTTCTTCCAGCAGCGCACGAGCGAAGAGGCGCAGGCCGCGGTCGTCCTCGCGCTGATCATCGCCGGTGTCACGTTCATCACCGTGCTCGTCGTCGTCGCCCTGCTGCTGCTGGCGGTCGACCCCGCGCAGGTCGCCAAGCAGGTCGACAGGCCCGTGCTGCTTCCCGACTCCGATGAGGACGACGGGAACGACGACGAGAATCCGGATGCCGCGGGGACCGGAAACCCGAAGGCCTGACGCCGGCCTCACCGGGCGCTCAGCCCAGTTCGTCGACCAGCTGCGAGGCGAGGCCCGCGTACGTCGCGGGGGTGAGGGCCAGCAGGCGCTCCTTCGCGGCATCGCCGATGTCGAGCCCGCGCACGAACTCGGCAAGCTCCGCGGCGCCGACGCGGCGGCCGCGGGTGAGGTCCTTCAGCAGCGCGTAAGGGTCGGTGATCTGCGACCGGCCCGCGGCGATCTCGGCGCGCACCACGGTCTGGATCGCTTCGGCGAGCACCTCCCAGTTGCCGTCGAGGTCGGCCAGCAGGACGTCCTCGGCGAGCGAGATCTCCTTCAGTCCGCGCTGCAGGTTGTCGAGCGCGAGCAGCGAGTGCCCGAAGGCGACGCCGATGTTGCGCTGCGTCGTGGAATCGGTGAGGTCGCGCTGCAGGCGTGAGGTCACGAGCGTCTGCGACAGCGTCGCGAGCAGGCCGCCGGCGATCTCGAGGTTGGCCTCGGCGTTCTCGAACCGGATGGGGTTGATCTTGTGCGGCATCGTGGACGAACCGGTCGCACCCGCGACGGGGATCTGCGTGAAGTAGCCGATCGAGATGTAGGTCCACACGTCGGTCGCGAGATTGTGCAGGATGCCGCCGGCATGCCGCACGCGGTCGTAGAGCTCGACCTGCCAGTCGTGGGACTCGATCTGGGTGGTCAGGATGTTGAAGTCGAGCCCGAGCCCCTCGATGAACGAGCGGGAGAGCTCCGGCCAGTCGACGTCGGGAGCAGCGGACAGGTGCGCCGACCACGTGCCGGTGGCGCCCGAGAACTTCGCGAGGTACTGGCCGCCCTCGATCTGGTCGGCCACGCGCGCAAGGCGCCACGCGAACACGGCGAGCTCCTTGCCCATCGTCGACGGGGTGGCAGGCTGACCGTGGGTGCGGCTGAGCATCGCGGCATCCCGATGCGCCACCGACAGCTCGGTGAGCGCGGCGATGACGGCGCGCAGCTTCGGCAGCCAGACGCGCTGCACGGCGCGCTGCACGGTGAGGGCGTATGAGGCGGAGTTGATGTCCTCGCTGGTGCACGCGAAGTGCGTGAGCTCGGCGATGCCGTCCAGACCGAGGGTCGAGAGCCGGTCGCGCACGAGGTACTCGACGGCTTTGACGTCGTGGCGGGTCACCGACTCCTTCTCGGCGAGCCAGTCGATCTCGGCCTGACCGAACTCGAGGTACAACGACCGCAGACGCGACTTGTCGTCGTCATGGAGCGGCGCCGTGCCGAACAGCGAGCGATCGGTGAGGGCGATGAGCCACTCGACCTCGACCTCGACGCGCGCGCGGTTCAGTCCGGCCTCGGAGAGGTAGTCGGCGAGCTCGCCGACCGCGGCGCGATAGCGGCCGTCGAGCGGGCTGAGGGGCTGCGGAGGCAGAGAGGTCACGGTGCTCCCATCGGGATGCAGGCGCCAGTCCGGTGTCAGTGCACCGGGCGGATGGCGGGTTCGAGCTGCCGGAAGAGCGCCCGGCTCGCGCTCTCGATCATACCGAGCACCTCGTCGAACATTCCGGGCCCGGCATAGTACGGGTCGGGCACGTCCATCGTTCGTGCGGACGGGTCGAACGACAGCAGCAGCGCGATCTTGTCGGCGTCCGTCTCGGTCCGTGCCCAGCCGCGGAGGATGCGCTCGTGGCTGCGGTCCAGCGCGACCACGAGGTCGCTGTGCGCGAAGTCGGCGTGCGTGAACTGCCGTGCTCGGTGACGCGTGCCGTCGTAGCCGGACCGGGCAAGGGCCTCGATCGTGCGCTGGTCGGCCCGCTCGCCGACGTGCCAGTCGCCGGTGCCCGCGCTCGTCGAGGCGACGCGCATCCCCAGACCCGAGGCATCCGCGAAGCCGCGGAAGACGACATCGGCCATCGGTGAACGGCAGATGTTGCCGGTGCAGACGAACACGACGCGGAAGGGCTCCACGGCGGTCGAGGTCATGGGCTCCATTCTCGCGCGGGCACCGCGAGCGCCCAAGAGGAGATTCGGCGCCCAGCCGCAACCTCACGTTAAGGAACTCTCTTCCTCGCGGTCTTCCGGGACGGATGCCACTCCCCTACGTTGTGAGGATCGAGGGAGGCTGCCCGCCTCCCTATCCCGTCATCTCGCGTGTCTCGTCGCTGCGACTGTCACTGGAGGATCTGTGCCCCTGTCCCGTTCACCCCGCCGCCTGGCGGCCGCCGTCAGCGCCGCAGCGCTCGCGGCCGCGGCCGTCATGGTCGCCGCACCGCCCGCGGCCGCGGCATCCGGAGATCTGCTCATCAGCGAGTACATCGAAGGCTCGTCCAACAACAAGGCCCTCGAGGTCTACAACCCGAGCACCGCGGCCGTCGACCTCGCCGCGTCGGGCTACGCCCTGCAGGTCTTCTTCAACGGCAGCGCGTCGGCGGGCCTGACGGTGCCGCTGAACGGCACGATCGCGCCCGACGAGGTCTTCGTCTTCGCGCACGCGTCGTCCGGTGCCGCGATCCTGGCCCAGGCCGACCAGACGACGTCGTCCGGCCTGTTCAACGGCGACGACGCCGTGGCGCTGGCCAAGAACGGCGCGATCGTCGACGTGTTCGGCCAGGTCGGCGTCGATCCCGGCGCCGAGTGGGGCACCGGACTGACGTCCACCGCCGACAACACGCTGCGCCGCGCGGCCGACACCTGCGTCGGCGACGTCACGGCGAACGACGGGTTCGACCCGGCCGCCGGCTGGACGGGCCTGGCCACCGACACGTTCGACGGGCTCGGCGTGCACGACGCGGACTGCGCACTGCCGCCGGCGACCGACCCGGGCACCGACCCTGTGGAAGCCGGGTGCGACCTCGAGCCGGTCGCCATCGGCGCCGTGCAGGGCGCGGGCGCCGCGACACCCGTCGCGGGCGAGGACGTGCTCATCGAGGGCGTGGTCGTCGGCGACTTCCAGACCGGCGGCTTCGACGGGTACTACGTGCAGGACGCCGGCGACGGTGACGCCGCGACATCCGACGGCGTCTTCGTCTACGCGCCGGGCGGCGCCGAGGTCGCTGTCGGCGACGTCGTCTCGGTCGCCGGCGAGGCGACCGAGCACTTCGGCATGACGCAGGTCGTCGCAGCCGACGTCGAGCTGTGCGGCACCGGCGAACTGCCGGCGCCGACGGCGCTGAGCCTGCCGCTCTCGGAGGAGCAGCGTGAGGCCGCGGAGGGCATGTACGTCACCCTGCCGCAGCAGCTGACCGTGGCCGAGACGTTCGAGTACGGCCGCTTCGGCACGTTCAGCCTGTCGCTCGGACGTCAGGCGCAGCCGACCGGGCTGTACGACGCCGGCTCGCCCGAGGCAGTGGCTCTCGCCGCGAAGAACATCGCCGAGAGCATCACGGTGGACGACGGCCGCGGGTCGCAGAACCCCGACCCGGCGATCCACCCGAACGGCGAGGTCTTCACGCTCGAGAACACGTTCCGCAGTGGTGACCTCGTCACGAACGCGACGGGCGTGCTCGACTACCGGTTCGACGTGTGGGCAGTCCAGCCGACCGAGGGGGCCGACTTCGCCGTCGGCAATCCCCGCACGCCCGCGCCGGAGGTCGGCGGCGAGCTGAAGGTCGCGAGCTTCAACGTGCTCAACTACTTCACGACGCTCACCGGCCCCGATGCGCGCGGTGCGAACGACCCTGTCGAGTTCGAGCGCCAGGAGGCGAAGATCGTCACGGCGCTCGCCGAGATCGACGCCGACGTGTTCGGCCTCATCGAGATCGAGAACAACGGCACCGCGGTGGCCGCCCTCACCGCGGCGCTCAACGAGCGTCTCGGCGCCGAGGTCTACGACCACATCGAGACCGGCGTGATCGGCACCGACGTCATCACGACGGCGCTCATCTACAAGCCGGCGTCGGTCACGCCGGCGGGTGCGTTCCAGCTGATGGACCAGTCGAAGGACGCCCGCTGGCTCGATGACTTCAACCGTCCGGGGCTCACGCAGAGCTTCACCGACGCGGCGGGCGCGACCTTCACCGTCGTCGTGAACCACCTGAAGTCGAAGGGCTCGGACTGCAACGCGGTGAACGATCCGACCGACCCGAACGGCCAGGGCAACTGCAACGGCGTGCGCACGCAGGCAGCCGCCGCGCTCGCCGACTGGCTCGCCACCGACCCGTCCGGTCAGGGCGCGGGCCGCGAGCTCATCATGGGCGACCTGAACTCCTACGCGCAGGAGGACCCGATCCAGCTGCTCGCGGGCGCCGGCTACACGGACCTGCTCGCGCAGTTCCAGGGACAGGACGCCTACTCGTACGTGTTCGACGGGCAGCTCGGCTACCTCGACTACGCGCTCGCCGGCGGCGACGTGCTCGACGAGGTCACCGGGGCGACGACCTGGAACGTCAACGCCGATGAGCCGAGCCTCATCGACTACGACATGACGTTCAAGCAGCCCGCCCAGGACGCGCTCTACGCGCCCGACGCGTACCGCTCGAGCGACCACGACCCGGTCATCGTCGGGCTCGACCTGACGCCGCCCGACACGACGGCGCCGACCGTCGAGGCGGTCGCGCTGCCGTCGTTCATCCTGGTGCCGAACAACAAGATGCGCACCGTGAAGCTGTTCGTCGAGGCCGAGGACGACCGCGGTGACGTGACCGTCGAGCTCACCGGCGTCACGGTCACCGGCAGCACCAAGGCCGAGTGGGAGCAGACGGGCGACCGCACGTTCGAGGTCAAGGCCGTGAACGGCGCCGTGTACACCTTCACCTGGACGGCGACGGATGCCGCAGGCAACACCGCGACCGACACCGCCAAGGTGATCGTCGGCGTCAAGGGCCTCCTCGAGCTCTTCTAGCCGCGCACGCACGAAGCGCCGCTCCCGACCGTGGATTCACGCAAGGGGGCGGCGCTTCGTCGTCCGTCCGACTGCGGCTGCGGCATCCGTCGGCTCCTCCCCAGGCGGGACACCGTGGGCGCCCATGCACAGATCGGGCGCAGCGGGTCGATCACCTCCGCCGCCGGCACGAGCATGGACGCGTGATCGACCCCGCCGCTCCCGCTTCGCACCAGCTGGCCGCCGTCGTGCGCGACCTCGTGATGATCATCGAGCAGCTGACGGATGCCGCGTCCACCGCTCGTGGGCTGGCCGCCGCGACCGACTGGCAGTCCCGCGCCGCGACGGCGTTCCATGAGAAGGCCGAGTCGTGGGCGGGCGAGGTCTCGGGGCTCATCTGCCTGGCCGAGACCGCCCGGCTCGACGCGGCTCATGCGCGCGACCGCGCCGCCTCACGGGAAGCCGATGCGTTCGCGGCCGCCCTCACCCCGGCGGCTGCGCGATGAACGGCGACGGGCTCCCGCCGCTGCCCGACGGCGCGCTCCCCTTCGACGAGGGCCGCACGGTCGACGTCCACTGGCGGGATCGCTTCAGCGGGCTGCCCACGACATGGCCGCGGGCGGGGACGGGACTCGAGATCCGCGGGGGCGGTGCCGTCGCCGTCGACACCAGCACCCTGCGCCACACCGCGGCGCTCTTCCTCACGGCACAGGCGGACCTCGAGGGGATCTGCCGGCGCCTCGGCGATCCGCAGGGCACGCTGCTGGGCCTGCGGGACCAGGCGTGGCACGCGCTCTCGTCGGTGACCGTGCTGTTCCAGCGGCTGGTGGAGGTGCGGGCCGAGGCCGAGCGCATCGCGGACTCGCTGCGTGAAGCCGCGATCGCGTACGAGCTGGTCGAGCTGAACGCCGAGCATCGCGCCGCCTTCGCGGCCGGCGACACCGAGCGCGCGGCGCGGATCGACGCGCGCGTGACGAGGCTGAGCCAGGAACACCCCGAAGCGTGGTCGACGGCGCTCCGATCGGAGTTCGACCGGACCGTGAACTGGCCGGGCGAGCTTGCCCGGCAGGCCGCCGAGAGCGGGCTCGTCGTCGGCTCCGAGTTCGGTGGTCCCGTCGGGATCGGCACAGGTGCCGTCTTCGGTCTCGGCACCATCGCGGGCGCGGCGATGCTGGGCATCGGCGGCCAGGGCCGCCTGTCCCGTGACGCGCGCCTGAGCGGGCAGGCCGGGCCCGTCGCTCTGACCTCGGTGGCGCCGGTCCAGGCGGCCGGGGCGCCGCAGAGCCTGACGGCGGTGACGCAGCGGATGCCGGGCGCGGGGGACTCGCGTGTGCGCGTCGAGAAGTACTCCATGCCCGACGGCAGCCAGCAGTACGCCGTGTACATCGCCGGCATGCAGTCCTTCGCCTACGGAGGCGACGACCCGTGGGACAACCAGTCCAACCACGAGCTCTACACCGGCCGGCAGTCCGAGTCGTATGCGGCGACCACGCAGGCGCTGGCCGAGGCCGGTGCTCGGCCGGGTGACGTCGTGCATGCGTTCGGGCACTCGCAGGGCGCCATGATCGGCTCGCACCTCGCGCTCGAGGGCGAGTACGACACGCGCACTCTGGTCACGTTCGGCAATCCGGTCGCCGCCGATGTCGGGACGGGCACGCTCAGCGTGACGCTGCGTCACACCGACGATCCGGTGGCCGCGCTCGCGGGCGGCGGGCACAACGCCGCCGTCGGTGCGCCCGGCAGCTTCATCGCCGAGCGCGTCGCCCACACCGAGATCGGTCTCGCCGACGCCGACGTGCCCGCGCATCGGATGACCGCGTACGCCGAGACCGCGGCGATGGTCGACGCCTCGTCCGACCCGCGGGTCGGCGAGCTGCAGGCCGTGTTCGATCAGCTGGCGACGGCGCAGTCGGTCGAGGTGACCGAGTACGCCGCGACGCGCGGAGAGCGCGCGGTCAGTCCCTCTTCCGGGGGCGCAGGATGATGCCGAAGATCCAGTTGATGAGCGAGATGATGATCGCCGCCACGACGCCCCACCAGAAGTCCTCGACGCGAAGTCCCCAGTTCCACCAGTGCGTGAGCCAGGCCGTGAGCCACAGCAGGAACGCGTTGATGATGAGGCCGATGAGCCCGAGCGTGAGGATGTAGATGGGAAACGCCAGCACCTTGATGACCGTGCCGATGATCGTGTTCACGAGGGCGAAGATCACCGCCACGAGCAGCAGCGTGAGCACCAGCTGCAGCGTCTCGCCGGGCGCGAACGGGATGACGAACACCTGCAGTGCGGGGATCAGGGTCACGACCCAGATCGCGAACGCGTTGACGACGACGCGGATGAGGAAGCCCATGCGCGTCAGTCTGGCACGCCGGTGCGACAGGCCGGAAGGGCGCGCGGCATCCGTCCCCCGCTCTTAGACTCGGGGCGTGACCGACGCACCAGAGATCCCTGTCCGCGTGCGCGCCGAGGTCGCCGCGCTGCCCCCGTACAAGCAGGGCAAGCAGGCCGGCGCCGAGGCGTTCAAGCTCTCGAGCAACGAGAACCCCTTCGATCCGCTGCCTGGAGTCCTCGCCCGCATGCAGTCCGCGAGCGCGTTGAACAGGTATCCGGATGCCGCGGCCAACCGCCTCCGCGCGCGCCTGGCCGAGCGCTTCGGAGTCGACGTCGACGGCGTGCACATCGGCGCGGGAAGCGTGTCGATCCTCGCGCAGCTCGTGCAGGCGACGTCGGGACCGGGCGATGAGGTCATCTACGCGTGGCGCTCGTTCGAGGCCTACCCGTGGCTCGCCGTCGTCGCCGGCTCGACGGCCGTGCAGGTGCCGCTGACCCCGGACGCGCGGCACGACCTCGACGCGATGGCCGCCGCGATCACCGAGCGCACGCGCGCGGTCATCGTGTGCACCCCGAACAACCCGACCGGGCCCGTCATCACGCAGGCCGAGTTCGACGCGTTCGTCGAGCGGGTGCCGTCGGACGTGCTGGTGGTCCTCGACGAGGCGTACGCCGAGTTCGTCACCGCTCCCGACGCGGTGGACGGCGCCCGCGTGCTCGCCGGCGGCGCCCACCCCAACGTCGTGGTGCTCCGCACCTTCTCGAAGGCTTTCGGTCTCGCGGGGCTGCGGGTCGGCTACGCGATCGGGCATCCGCGCGTGCTGGACGCGGCGCGCAGCACCGCGATCCCGCTGTCGGTCACGGCTCACGCCGAGGAGGCGGCGCTGGCGAGCCTCGACGCCGAGGCCGAGCTGATCGAGCGCGTGCGCACGATCGCGGAGCGCCGCGACCGCCTCGCCGCCGCGCTGCGGGAGGCCGGCTGGCGGGTTCCCGAGGCGCAGGGCAACTTCGTGTGGCTGCCGAGCGGCGCCGAGACGATCGAGGTCGCCACGGCCTTCGACGCCGCCGGCCTGATCGTCCGCCCGTTCGCCGGTGACGGCATCCGGATCTCTGTCGGCGAGGAGGAATCTGTCGAGAAGGTCCTACGGATCGCGGCATCCGTTGTGAAGGACCTCCCACAGGGCCACTCGGGGCGCGGGCTAGCGTAGAACGGTGACGCCTCCCGAAGAGTCGGCGACGACTGCCCCCGTCCGCTTCCTGAACGCGGACGGCACGTTCGCGCCGACACCGGCCGCCGAACGCTACCGCCACCTCGTCGACGCCCTGCCCGACGCCGACCTCGAGCAGTTCTACCGCGACATGGCCGTCATCCGCGCGTTCGACGTGCAGGCGACGAACCTGCAGCGGCAGGGTCAGCTCGCCCTCTGGCCGCCGAGCTACGGCCAGGAGGCCGCGCAGGTCGGCTCGGCCCGCGCCGCCCGCCCGCAGGACCACATCTTCCCGTCCTACCGCGAGCACGTCGTGACCAAGATCCGCGGCGTCGACCCCATCGACATCATCCGGCTGATGCGCGGGCTGACGCACGGCGGGTGGAACCCCGTCGACCCGAAGAACGGCAACACCCACATCTACACGCTCGTGCTGGGCGCGCAGACGCTGCACGCCACCGGGTTCGGCATGGGGCTCGTCTTCGATGGCCGCTGCGGCACCGGCGACCCCGAGCGCGACGAAGCCGTGATCGTGTACTACGGCGACGGCGCCTCCAGCCAGGGCGACGTGCACGAGGCGATGGTGTTCGCGGCGAGCTACGGTACGCCCGAGGTGTTCTTCCTGCAGAACAACCAGTGGGCGATCTCGGTGCCGGTCGCGACGCAGTCGCGCTCGCCGCTGTACAAGCGCGGCGAGGGGTACGGCATGCCGAGCATCCCGATCGACGGCAACGACGTGCTGGCCAGCTGGGCCGTCACGCGGGCGCTTCTCGACGAGGCGCGGGCCGGCGCGGGCCCCCGCGCGATCGAGGCGATGACCTATCGCCTGGGAGCCCACACCACGAGCGACGACCCGACGAAGTACCGCACCTCGGACGAGGAGGAGTCGTGGCGCCGCCGCGACCCGATCGCCCGCATGGAGGCGTACCTGCGGGCACGCGGTGCGTCGGATGCCTTCTTCGCCGACGTGGAGGCCGAGTCCCAGGCGCTCGCCGACGACACCCGCACACGCACCAACGCCCTGGGCGGCGTGGACCGCGAGGCGATGTTCGCCCACGTGTACTCCGAGGAACATCCGCTGATCGACGAGCAGCGCCGCTGGCTCGCCGAGTACGAGGCATCGTTCGAGGGAGGCGCAGCATGAGCACCGACACGAGCCGATCGTTGAGCGAGGCGGACGTTGAGCGAGCGAGCGCAGCGACCGAGACGAAACGCAGCAGCGACGAGACGAAACGCCCCGAGCTGTCCGGAAACCCCGCGGCCGAGGCATCCGCTGTCCAGACCATGCCGTTCAGCCGGGCGCTCAATGCCGGCATGCGCGCGGCGATGGCAGCGAACGACCGCGTGCTGCTGATGGGCGAGGACATCGGCAAGCTCGGCGGCGTCTTCCGCGTGACCGAGGGCCTGCTGGCCGAGTTCGGCGAGCGTCGCGTGCTCGACACCCCGCTCGCGGAGTCGGGCATCGTCGGCACCGCGATCGGCCTGGCGATGGCGGGCTTCCGCCCCGTGATCGAGATCCAGTTCGACGGCTTCGTCTTCCCGGCGTTCGACCAGATCACGACGCAGCTGGCCAAGATCACGAACCGCCACGAGGGCGCGCTGCAGATGCCCGTGGTCATCCGCATCCCCTACGGCGGGCACATCGGGGCGGTCGAGCACCACCAGGAGAGCCCCGAGGCGTACTTCACGCACACCCCCGGCCTGCGCGTCGTGAGCCCGTCGACGCCGAACGACGGGTACTGGATGATCCAGGACGCCATCGCGTCGTCCGACCCGGTGATCTTCCTCGAGCCCAAGAGCAAGTACTGGCAGAAGGGCGAGGTCGACACGTCGGCCCGGGCGCTGCCGCTGCACGCCTCGCGAGTCGTGCGCCGCGGGACCGACGTCACGCTCGTCGGCCACGGCGCCATGGTGACGACGCTGCTCCAGGCCGCCTCGCTGGCCGAGTCGGAGGGCACGTCGTGCGAGGTCGTCGACCTGCGCTCGCTGTCGCCCGTCGACTACGGCCCGATCCTGGACTCCGTGCGCCGCACCGGCCGCATGGTCTACGCCCAGGAGGCGCCCGGCTTCACGTCGCTCGGGTCCGAGGTCGCCGCGACCGTCATGGAGCGGGCGTTCTACGCGCTCGAGGCCCCCGTCCTGCGCGTGTCGGGCTTCGACACCCCCTTCCCCGCCGCGAAGCTCGAGGGCACCTACCTCCCCGACGCCGACCGCATCCTCGAGGCCGTCGACCGCGCCCTCGCCTACTGACCCGTGAGGAACGACATGAGCACGCAGACCTTCCTCCTCCCCGACGTCGGCGAGGGCCTGACCGAGGCCGAGATCGTCGCGTGGCGGGTGTCGCCGGGTGACAGCGTCGCCGTCAACGACGTGCTCGTCGAGATCGAGACCGCGAAGTCGCTCGTCGAGCTGCCCTCTCCGTTCGCCGGCACCGTGGGCGAGCTGCTGGTGCCCGAGGGCGAGACGGTGAACGTCGGGGCGGCGATCATCACGATCGCATCGGCGACGGATGCCACCGGCCCCGCCACCGTCGGACAGTCCGAGCACGGCGAGCCCGAGCCGGCTCCGGAAGCCGGCGAGGGCGCGGTCCTGGTCGGCTACGGCAGCGGCGGACACGTGCAGTCGCGGCGCCGCAAGACCGCGGCTCCGGCCGCGCAGCGGGTCGCGGCATCCGTCGGGGTCATCGCCAAGCCGCCGATCCGCAAACTCGCACGCGACCTGGGCGTCGAGCTGGCCGCGGTCTCGCCGAGCGGCCCTGCCGGCGAGGTCACGCGCGACGACGTCGTGCGCCACGCCTCGCAGGCCAGCGTGTTCCGCAACATCGAGACGCCCGAGTGGGGCGACGTGCGCGAAGAGAGGATCCCGGTGCCGGCGCCGCAGCGCCCGACCCGGCCTGCGGCGCCCACGCGGCCGGGAGGGGCCGTGGGGACCGTGGCCCCGGCCACGCCCGCACCAGACGCCGAGGGGCGCGAGGAGACGATCGCGGTCAAGGGCGTGCGCAAGGCGACGTCGTCGGCCATGGTGCAGTCGGCGTACTCCGCGCCGCACGTGTCGGTGTGGACCGACGTCGACGCGACGCGCACGATGGAGCTCGTCAAGCGGCTGAAGGCGTCGCCGGACTTCGCCGACGTCAAGGTCTCGCCGCTGCTCATCATGGCGCGTGCCGTGATCTGGGCGGTACGCCGCACGCCGATGGTCAACGCGGCGTGGGTCGACGCCGAGGGCGGCGCCGAGATCCGGGTGCGCCGGTACGTCAATCTCGGCATCGCCGCGGCCACACCGCGCGGCCTGCTGGTGCCGAACATCAAGGACGCGCAGGATCTGTCGATGCGCGACCTAGCCCGCGCGCTCGAGAAGCTCACGCTCACCGCACGCGAGGGTCGCACCACGCCCGCCGACCAGCAGGGCGGCACGATCACGATCACCAACATCGGCGTGTTCGGGATGGATGCCGGCACCCCGATCATCAACCCCGGCGAGGCCGGCATCGTCGCGATGGGCACGATCCGCCAGAAGCCCTGGGTCGTCGACGGTGAGGTGCGGCCGCGCTTCGTCACGACCGTGTCGGGGTCGTTCGACCACCGCGTGATCGACGGTGACGGCATGTCGCGGTTCATCGCCGACGTCGCGTCGATCCTCGAGGAGCCCGCGCTGCTCCTGGACTGACGGCCGCGGTCAGCGCCGCAGACGATCGGCCGCGCGGCGCACCAGCGAACGGTGATCCGGATGCCGCGACCCGGCGTCCACCGCGACCACCCCGCCGTCCACATGGACGAGGAAGCGCGTCCGTACGGTCTCGCTCGCGTCGATGCCGCCCAGTCGCTCCGAGCCTTGCCGGTCGAGCCGCACGAAGCGCCAGCGGCCGAACCGCCGCATGGTGGCCAGGGCAGCGGTGCGCTCCGGCGTCGAGAGGCGGACGTCCACGCGGGCGCGACGGCGGCGCGACGGCACGCGCGCGGTCACGAGCAGGCGTCCGCGCAGGCGCCGCACGCGCACCCGCTGCAGCGCGGTGTCGTCGAGCGATTCGCGCAGCTCGGCACGGCCGACCGCGGCCCGCTGCACGGCAGCCCAGCGTGCGACGGTGGCCTCATCGCCGTGCTGCTGCGCCGTGCGGCGGGCGGTCCGACGCGCAGCGGCCAGCGCGTTGTCGTCGAGCACGCACAGCGCGACGAGGGCACGGGCCGCCGCATCGATGTCGCCGTCGGGGACGAGGCGGCCGTTGCGTCCGTCGGCGATGACCTCGGCGGGCCCGTAGCGGATGTCGTACGCCACCGGCAGGCATCCGGCCGCCATCGCCTCGACGAGACTCAGCGACTCGCCTTCGGAGCGGCTGGTGAGCAGCGTCCACGATCCTCGGGCGTACAGCTCCGCTGCCCGGGGCACGTAGCCGGTGAATCGCACGGCATCCGCGATGCCGAGGCGCTTCGCCTGTGCCTCGAGGCGCGCGTGCTGAGCGCCCTCGCCGACGATGTCGGCGGTCACGGGGATGCCGAGCTCGCGGACGGCCGCGATGATCCGGAGCGCGTGGTCCAGGCGCTTGATGCCGCTGAGCCTCGACACGATCACGCCGTGCAGGCGGTCGCGCGGGAGCCGCGGCATCCGCTCCGGCAACGTCACGCCGTTCGGAACGACGTGCAGGTTGCCGGTGTCGCCCAGCAGCGCCGCGGCGGCCGCGCGCTGGCGGGCGGTGAGGAACACGAAGGCGTCCCACCGGTGCAGGTTCTCGAAGATCGGCCGGCGTGATGCGGTGAGCCGGCCTTCGGAGTCATGGTGCGACCCGTGCACCATGTGGATCAGCGCGATGTTCGGTCGCCGGTACCGCTGCAGGAAGCGGGCGACGGTCTTGCTGTCGGCGATGACCACCGCCTCGTCCCCGGCCACCACGTCGTCGATCCATGCGAAGCGGAACGCCGACGCCGACGTCCACTGTCCGGTGGGCCGGCCGGCGCGGTCGAACGACGTGATCAGCCGGCCGCCGCGGCGCTGCTCTTCGAGGACCGCGAGACTGCCGTCCGATCGCCGGTGCTCGACGCGCTCGTCCGACTCGCCCCTGCGCCACCGGCGCACGGATCCGGCCACCGTGGCCGTCTCGTCGTCGTGCGGCCGCGAAGGCGACCCGGTCCGCCGGGGCACGTCGACGGGCGCCCGTGCCGCCGCGCGGAAGTCCTCGTAGATGTTGCGCAAGCGCATGCCGTCGATGAGCTCACCCCGCCCCCGCAGCCGCTGCCGCACGTCCTCGTAGTCGGGGCGGGACTCGAACGTGAGGACGTCGACGGCGGCGCCCGACCGCCGGACGAACGTGCGTGAACGGTGCAGGAGCGCCGCCGTCATGCCGCCGTACTGGTCGGGGATCCCCCACGTGACCGCGAGCTGGCGCCGGCGGGGCAGCACAGCCTCGCCGGTCGCGGTGTCGTCGAACTCAACGGCCATGACACGCCACGGTAGGCGGCGCCGCACCAGGCGCCCCGGGGGTTGACATTCCGGCGGGAAGGAGCCGCCGTTCCCTGGCGAGTCGAGAACGATTATCAATAGCGTTAGACTGGGCGGCATGACCCCGAATCGACGCTCACTGACTCTGCTCGGCCTGGCCGCGGCATCCGTTGTCACTCTCGCCGGTTGTGCCGGCACCCCGGCGGCGGGCGGCGAATCGGACGGGCGCCTGAGCGTGGTCGCATCGACGAACGTCTACGGGCAGCTCGCCGAGCAGATCGGCGGCGATCTGGTCGAGGTGACCTCGATCGTCACGAGCGACTCGCAGGATCCGCACTCCTTCGAGCCGAGCGCGCGCGACCAGCTCACGGTGTCGGACGCGGACCTCATCATCGAGAACGGCGGCGGGTACGACTCGTTCATCGATGCGCTGATCGAGTCGAGCGGCAGCGAGGCGCACGTGATCACCGCCGTCGAGTTCTCGCACGACTGGCCCGAGAACGCCGGTCACGAGGACGAGCACGCGGACGAAGAGCACACCGACGAGACAGTCCCCACGCCCCCTCCAGGCGCCGCTGGCGCGTCGCCCGGAGCCTCCGGGCGCGTGGGCCCAGCCGCGACCGACGAGCACGCCGAGGACGAGGCCGCCGACGGCGAGCACGCCGAGGAGGGCCACGACCACGACCACGAGCACGTCGAGGGCTTCAACGAGCACGTCTGGTACGACCCGCACACCATCGCCCACGTCGGCGAGGCCATCGCCGAGGAGCTCGGCGAGCTGAGCCCCGACGACGCCAGCACGTTCACCGCCAACGCCGAGGCGCTGTACGCCGAGATCGAGGGGCTCGAGGGCTCGCTCGGCGAGATCGCATCGGCCCACCAGGGCGCGCAGATCTTCGTCACCGAGCCGGTTCCGGCCTACCTCGCGGCTGCCGCCGGCCTCGAGAACGTGACGCCCGAGGCCTTCAGCGAGGCCGTCGAAGAGGGACAGGATGTTGCACCCGCGACTCTTCTCGAGGCCCTCGGCCTCATCGAATCGGGCGACGTCGGCGTCGTGATCACCAACACGCAGACCGGCGGTGCCGAGACGACGCAGATCGTGGATGCGGCCGAGGCCGGCGGCATCCCGGTGATCGCGTTTTCAGAAACGCTGCCGGAGGGCCAGACTTACATCTCGTGGATGCAGGCGAACATCGAGGCGCTGAGCGCGGCGCTGGACGAGTGACCGCCGGCTCCGGCGAGCCGATCCTCACGATCAGGGATGCCGCGCTCCGGCGCGGCGACCGCGAACTGTGGTCCGGCCTGGATCTGGACGTGCACGCGGGCGAGCTGATCGCGGTGCTCGGGCCGAGCGGGTCGGGCAAGACCACGCTCCTGCGGGCGATCCTCGGGCTGGACGACCTCTCGAGCGGCAGCATCAGGGTGCTCCGCAACGAGGTCCGCGGTCGCGGCAGCCGCCGCATCGGCTACATCCCGCAGTCGCGTCCCCTGCCGCGCGACACCGCGCTGCGCGGCCGCGACCTCGTGACGCTGGGCGTCGACGGCCATCGCTTCGGGCTGCCGATCCCGCGGCGCGGCGATCGAGCCCGCGTGGACGAGCTGATCGACGCCGTCGGCGCGCGCGCGTTCGCGGATCGCCCGGTCGGGCAGCTGTCGGGTGGCGAGCAGCAGCGGCTGCGTGCCGGCCAGGCGCTTGCCGACGACCCCCGCCTGCTGCTGTGCGACGAGCCGCTCACGAGCCTCGACCTGGCCAACCAGCAGGCCGTGATCGGTCTGATCGACCGGCACCGGCGCGAGAAGGATGCCGCGGTGCTGCTGGTGACGCACGACATCAACCCGCTGCTGGGCAAGGTCGACCGCATCCTGTACATCGCGAACGGCCGGTTCACGCTGGGCACCCCCAAGGAGGTGCTGCGCTCGGACGTGCTGACCGCGCTGTACGGCGCCCACGTCTTCGTGCTGCGGGCGGGTGATCGGCTCGTGGTCGTGGGCGCGCCCGACGCCGAGGCATCCCACCACCATCACGACGAGGTGCACGAGTGAACTGGGACGACGTCGCCGACGCGATGTTCGGCGGCCTTCCGTACTACGGCGAGATCCTCGCGCTCGTGTCGAACTCGGTGTGGGCCGGAGCCGTGCTCGGGCTCGTGGGCGGGCTCATCGGCGTGTTCATCATGCAGCGCGACATGGCGTTCGCGGTGCACGGCATCAGCGAGCTCTCGTTCGCCGGCGCCGCTGCGGCGCTGCTCATCGGATGGGACGTCGTCACCGGGTCGATCATCGGGTCGCTCGTGGCCGCCGCGATCATCGGATGGCTCGGCGCGCGTGCACGCGACCGCAACTCGATCATCGGCGTGCTGATGCCGTTCGGTCTGGGTCTCGGCATCCTGTTCCTGTCTCTCTACGACGGCCGCAGCGCCAACCGGTTCAGCCTGCTGACGGGGCAGATCGTGTCGGTGCAGTCCGGTCAGCTGGGCTGGCTGATCGCGATCGGCGCGGTCGTGCTGCTCGGGCTGCTGCTCATCTGGCGTCCGCTGCGCTTCGACTCGCTCGACCCGCAGTCCGCCGCCGCGCGAGGAGTGCCGACGACCGCGGTGTCGCTGGCGTTCATGCTGCTGCTCGGGCTGATCGTCGCCGTCGCCGTGCACATCATCGGCGCGCTGCTCGTGATGGCGCTGCTGGTCACGCCCGCCGCCGCCGCGATGCGCGTGGCGTCGGGACCGCTGTCCGTGCCGCTGCTGTCGGCCCTGTTCGGCTTCGTGTCGGCCGTCGGAGGCATCCTCCTCGCGATCATGGGCACCCTGCCGGTGAGTCCGTACATCACCACGATCTCGTTCGTGATCTACCTGGTGTGCCGCGCCGTGGGGGCTCGCCGGGGCCGCGTCACCCGCGGCGAGGTCGAGCCGGACGCCCGGCCGACGTCCAGGACACGCCGGTAGACTCCCGGGCATGGTCCAGCGCAACACCTGGCAGCGCGAACGCGTGCGCGAAGCGCTCGCCGACGCCCGTGGCTTCGTGAGCGCACAGTCTCTGCACGCGACCCTGCGCGACGACAACACCGGCATCGGCCTGGCCACGGTGTACCGTGCGCTCGCCGGGCTCGCCGCCCAGGGCGACGCCGATTCGCTGCAGAGCCCCGACGGCGAGGCGCTCTACCGCGCATGCGCCAGCAGCGGCCACCACCACCACCTCATCTGCCGCTCCTGCGGGCTGACGGTCGAGATCGAGGCGACCGACGTCGAGCAGTGGGCCAAGCGCACCGCCGAGCGTCACGGCTTCCGCGACGCCGAGCACATCGTCGACATCTTCGGGCTGTGCGCGTCCTGCGCGGGAGCCCGGGAAGAGAAGCGTGACGCGGGCTGACCCCCGCCTGCCGGCCGGCCGCGCTCACTCCCACCGTCACGAGACGGTTCCGGATGCCGCGGCACGGCCCTCGTCCTCGGCCCGCACGCTCCTGTGGGTCGGGGCCGGCCTGCTCGTGGTCGCCGGGCTGTTCCTGGTCGACTGGCTCGCGCCGCAGCTGTTCCCCGCGCCACTCCCCACGCGCGCGCAGGACGGACTGACCCTCGCCGTCAGCGTGCTCATCGAGTCGCTCCCGTTCATCGCACTGGGCGTCGTGCTGTCGATCGTGGTGCAGGTATGGGTGCCGCCGGGCGTCATCGAGCGGTGGATGCCGCGCCGTGCGTGGGCGCGGCGTGCGGTGCTGTCGCTGCTGGGCATGATCGTGCCGGTGTGCGAGTGCGGCAACGTGCCGTTCGCGCGCGGCCTGCTGATGCGGGGGTTCTCGGTGCCCGAGACGCTGACCTTCCTCATCGCGGCGCCGATCGTGAACCCCATCGTGATCATCACGACGCACCAGGCCTTCGGCTTCAGCGACGGCGTGCTGATCGCACGGCTGCTCGGCGGATATGCGATCGCCAACCTCATCGGCTGGCTGTACAACCGGCATCCGTCTCCGGACGCACTGCTGACCGACCGCTTCCGCGACACGTGCGCCCTCGTGACGCATGAGCCCGGTGGCCGGGGCCGCCGCACGATCGCGCAGTTCGTGATCGAGCTGCGCGCCGTCATGCCGGCGCTCATCATCGGGTCGGCGCTCGCGGGGGCGGTGCAGGTGCTGGTGCCGCGCGAGGCGCTGGTGGCGATCGGCTCGAACCCTGCGCTGTCGATCGTGGCGATGATGGCTCTGGCGATGGTCGTATCGATCTGCTCGAACGTCGACTCGTTCTTCGCGCTGTCGTTCGCGTCGACGTTCACGCCGGGATCGATCGTCGCGTTCCTGCTCGTCGGGCCTCTCGTGGACGTCAAGATGCTGGCCCTCATGCGCACCACCTTCACGTGGCGGACGCTGGGCGGGATCGTCGTGGTGGTCGTGCTCGCCGCCTTCGCCATCGGGACGGCGGTGAACCTCTTTGCGTAATGCAGGATTCCTCGGCACACGATGGCTGGGCGTCGGCCTGGCCGCCGCGCTGTCGGTGGTGACCATCTCGCTCGCGGTGACCGGCCGGCTCGGGCTGTACATCAACCCCGACTCGGCATGGTTCGCGGTGTCGATGGCGGTGCTGGTGCTCGTGGGCACCGTGGCGTCGTTCGGGCTTCCGCTCGGCGCCGAGGCCGACCATGGCCACGACCACGGCGACGCGGATGCCGAAGAGCCGGCGCGTGCGCACGCGCGGCACCCGATGGCGGTCGGAGCCAGCGTCGTGGGCGGGGTCGCAGCATCCGGCGTCGTCGTCCTCGCCCTGGTGCTGCCGCCCGCGTCGCTGTCGGCCGAGCTGGCGATGTCGCGCGACGTGGGGGCGACGCCGCTGTTCGGCGGCGCCGACACGATCCAGCTCGCCTCGACCGGCGACACCGCCTCGTTCGGGGTCGGCGAGTGGTCGACCGCCTTCGCGACCGCGACGAACCCGGACGCGTTCGACGGCGATCCGGTCGAGCTCACCGGGTTCGTGACGCCGTCCGAAGACGGCGGCTTCGACCTCACGCGGCTCATCATCACCCACTGCGTGATCGACGCGCAGCCGGCGAGCGTGCCGGTGCTCGCCACCGCGGCCGTGCCCGACACGGGCCAGTGGGTCACGATCACGGGCACCGTGCGCTCCTCGTCGGATGGGCGCCTGGCCATCGACGCGGCGTCGGTGCAGTCGATCCCCGAGCCCGAGGATCCGTATGAGTACTGACGCCGGCTCGCGCCGCGCACGTTCGCGCCGGCGGCGGGGCCGGGCGTTCGCGGGCGCCTTCGCGATCGTGGTCGGCGCGCTCACGGTGCTCGGCCTCGCCGGTGCGGCCGCGAGCGTGGCGCAGGGGCCGCGGATCACCGAGGTCTTGGTCGATCCGGCGGCGGCGGCCGAGGCATCCGGATCCCGTCTCATCGTCACCACGTCGCAGACGCTGGCCGATGTCGACCCGTCGCAGGTGACGATCACGCCGGCGACCCCGTTCGAGGTCGACACGTCGGGCCGCAGCATCGGGGTGCGCTTCACCCTGCCCCTGTGGGACGACACCGAATACTCCGTCGAGATCGCCGACGTCGCGTCGGTGGCCGGTGGTCCGGCCGCGACGATCTCGGAGACCTTCCGCACCCCGGCGGCGCAGATGTTCCTGCTGCAGCGGGCCGGCGCCCCCGACGGCGGCGACCTGATCTACCGCACCGACCTCACCGGGCAGAACGCCGTGCCCGTCTTCAGCCACGGACACATCGAGGACTTCCGCGCCACGGCGTCGCATCTCGTCGTGTCGGTGCGCACCGACGACGACAGCCCGGGCCTGATCGTGACCGATCTCGACGGCTCGAACGAGCGGGAGCTGGCGCTGCCGGGCGACGGCTTCGTCTCGAACCTGCAGAGCGCCGACCGCGGCGAGCTGATCGGATACACCTTCTCCGACGCCGAGCTCACCGCCCAATCCGGACGCGAGAGCCGGCTCTACACCGCGTCGCTGAAGGAGCCGGATGCCGAGCCCACCGAGATCGCCGTGGAAGGCGCCGACCCCCGCGTGGCCGAATGGCGGTTCGTGCCCGACACCGACAGCATCCTGCTCCTCTCCTTCGACGGGTCGCTGCTGCTGACCGGGTCCGGCGGCGACGGGGCCACGGCTCTGGGGACCGCGATGACGATCGAGGGCATCGCGCGCGGCTCGAGCGAGGCCGTCGTCGACCGCGCCGAGCAGACCGCCGTGGTCGACCTCACCGACGCGAGCGAAGAGCCGCTCGTGGCTCCGTCCACCGATCTCGGTGGCGTGAGCTCGGTGACGCCGCTGCCGGACGGCTCGACGATCCGCACCGCCGCGGTCCTCGAGGGCGGGGGGCTGAACGGCGACGGGCTCGCGAGCGGCGTGCCGACCGGTCGCACGTCGGTCGCTCTCGTCGGCGCGGACGGCGAGACGCGCATGCTCACCGAGATCGCCGAAACGGACGCCGTGCTGCAGGTGTGCGTGTCGCCCAGCGCCCGCTACGTCGCAGTGCTCGTCGCCCCCGATGCGGTGTCGAACAACTACGACACGTACCAGTTGCCGCTGCCGGAACGACCCGAGACCCGCATCCTCGAGATCGCCGACGGCGAGCCCGTCGTGGCCCTGAGCGGCGCCTCGATCTCGTGGTGCCAGGTGCCGCCGCAATGACCGCCCGATCCCCGGCCCGGCTGCGCGCCGCGAGCCGTGCCGATCTGATGGGCCTCCCCTCGGACGTCGCGCCGACTCTGCTCGGCGCGCACCTGACCACGATGGTGGCGGGCGAGACGGTGACCGTGCGCCTGACCGAGGTCGAGGCCTATCACGGACGCGGCACCGGCCCCATCGCCGACCCGGGCTCGCACGCCCGCATGGGGCCGACTGCCCGCAACGCCACGATGTGGGGCGAGCCGGGGCATCTGTACGTCTACCTCAGCCACGGCATCCACTCCTGCGTCAATGTGGTCTGCGGTCCGGAGGGTGTCGCCGGCGGAATCCTGCTGCGCGCGGGTCAGGTGATCGAGGGGACGGATGCCGCGGCCCGCCGCCGGCCCGCGGCCCGGACCGCACGTGACCTGGCCCGCGGACCGGGACGGCTCGGCGACGCGGTGGGGCTGCGGCATCCGATCCACGACGGCATCGACGCCATCACCGCCGCGCCCTGGCACGGCGCCGTGGCGCGACTGGAGCTCCTCGCCGACCCCCTCGCCGACATCGCCTCCGGCCCGCGCGTGGGCGTGGCCGGAGTCGCGGGCACGGCCGCGTTCCCCTGGCGGTACTGGGTGCCGGGCGACCCCACGGTGTCGCCGTTCCGCTGGGGACGGGGCGCGCAGGCCGCGGCTAAGCCGTCAGGCGAGAGATGACGTTGGCGACCGCCTGCTCGGTCGCCCGTCGGGTGCTCGAGTCCGTATAACCGCCCAGGTGCGCGGTCATGATCGTGCGTGGATGACGCAGGAGCTCGTCGAGGACTGGCGGTTCCTGGTCGAACGCGTCGACCGCATAGGCCGAGAGACGACCGGACCGGAGCGCGTCGAGCGCCGCACCGGTGTCGACCAGGGCGCTCCGGGCGGTGTTGACGAGCACACCGCCCCGAGGCATCGACTCCAGCAGCGCCGAGTCGACCAGTGGGTGCCCGCTCTTCGGCTTCGGGGAGTGCAACGTCACGATGTCGCTCTGCGCGAAGAGCTGGGCGAGGGATACCGCCTCAGCGCCGTCAGAGCTCACATCGGCGATGGGATCGTACGCGAACACGCGAGCGCCGAAGGCGCGCACGAGGCGTGAAACGATGCGTCCGATCGCGCCGTAGCCGACGATGCCCACGTTGCAGTCCGCGAGCTCACTGCCGAGGCGTCGTCTCCAGTCGCCGCCGTGCAGCGCCGCGTCGGTCGCCGGGATGTCGCGCAAAGCGCTCAGCATGAGCGCCACGGCCAGCTCGGCCACGCCGTTGGCATTGGCGCCTCGGGCGAGTGCGATCTCGATGCCGCGGGCTGCCGCCGCATCCGTGTCGATCGCGTCGGCCCCGACGCCGTTGCGGGCGATGACCTTCAGCCGGTCGGCCGAGGCGAGAGTCTGTGCCGAGACCTTCTCCACTCCGCACACCCAGCCGTCGACCCCCGGCAGCAGTGCGGCAAGCTCGTCGGCGGTCGGCAGGCGGCCGGCAGGACCGGCGACGAGCGTCCAGCCGCGTGCACGCAGCGGGTCCAGTTCGGGCACGTCGTCGAGCGGGCGTGTCGTGATCGATCGCGGCGTGACGAGGATCTTCATCGGACCGACTCGGCGATCGCCGCGAGTTCGTCGAACGCGGGGCCGGACGGGGCGATCTCGATGTCGAAGACCTCGGCGATCACCTGCGTCCACCCGTGGATGAAGTAGACCCAGCCGTCGACAACCGTGAGCGATCGCTCGTGCTCCTGCGCGCGCGCCTGGTCGAGGAAAACCAGGTCTCCGCGGTAGTTCAGCTCCCACACCAGCGCGCGCTCGGGAAACACCCCGTCGAACGTGAGCGGCGAACCGGGTGCGTCCTTGCCCAGACCCGTTGCGTTGATGACGATCGACCCGGCGGGCGCGGCCGCCATGACGACGTCATTGTCGGCCGGCGCCGGGCAGAGATGCGTTTCGAGTCGTGTGTCGGTGTTCGACGCGTCGTGCACCGCGCGCAGCGTCTCGATGCGCGGGAGGCTGCGGTTCGTCACGGTGACCTGCCGCGGACGGTCGACGCCGCGCTCGGTACGGCTCAGGTACCAGTCGATCGCGATCGCCGACCCGCCGGCGCCGAACACCACCACATCGACCTCGTTCTCGGCGAAGTAGCCCACTGGGATGAAGGCTTCCAGTGCGTGACCAGCCGTGATCGGATCCTTGGCGTGGGCGCGGAAGCGCCCGTCGCGCTTGGAGAGGCAGCTGACCTCGTCCATCAGCTCGGCGAGCGGGTCGATCTCGTCGAAGAGGTCACGAGCCGCGCTGTAGAGGTCGAGCTTGTGGGTCGTGACCAGGGCGCCGAGGCTCAGCGGGTCGTCCTTGAGGAACTCCACAACGGTGCGATAGTGGTCGGCCGGCGCATGCAGCCCCAGGTTGATCCCGACCATCTCGACGTCGCCGAGCCCCAGGTGCGCCGCCCACAGCGGGAAGACCTTGCGGATCGATGAACGGTCGGTCGTCACTCCGATGAAGTAGAAGGTGGGGGTATCGGCGGGCTCGAGGGTGTCCCACGTGTATGTGCGAGGCATATGCGTCTCCTGGTCCGGGTCAGAGGGCGTCGAGGGTGGTGCGGGCCTCGCGTGCGGCCAGTTCGATCTCGCCGAATCGTCCTCCGACGACATCGGCGCGAGAGGCGATCCACGTGCCCCCCACCGCGAAGACGTGCGGCAGAGCGAGATGGTCGGCGAGCGTAGCGGCGCGCACGCCGCCCGTCGGCATGAAACTGACACTCAGGCGCGAGAACGGGGCCGCGAGCGAGCGGAGGGTATCGATTCCGCCGTAATGCGCTGCCGGGAAGAACTTCAGATGCCGGTGACCTGCATCGACCGCGGCCAGGATCTCCGACGGCGTGATGACGCCGGGGATGAAGGGCAGGCCGACGGCAGCAGCGGCTGCGGAGAGGTCCGCCCGAAAGCCGGGCGACACCCCGTACGCCGCGCCGGCGGCGACCGCCTGGGCCACATCGGCGGGCGTGACAAGCGTGCCGGCGCCCACGACGAAGTCGGGGAGTTCGGCCTTCACCAGGCGGATCGCGTCCGCGGCGGCCGCGGTGCGAAAAGTCACCTCCATGGTCGATATACCACCGGCACGCAGCGCACGCGCGAGCGGTACCCCGTCGTCGGGGTTCTCGATCTCGACGACGGGTACGACTCCGATGCCTCGGATCGTCTCGAACACCGCGCTCACGCGCGGTATCCCCGGTGGTCGGAGTTGGGGACCGTGGTCCAGCCGCCGGCGCCGTCGGTCACCACCAGGCTCTTCATGCCATTCGCATCACCGATGATCGCGTAATTCTGCCCCGCATCGGCGGCGTAGCAGAAGAGCGTCACGAACGGCTCGTCCCCGACGTTCACACTGCGGTGGATCCAGTGCCCTGGGACGTCGACTGCCTTGCCGGGGGAGAGCTCGATGGCCTCGCTGCGACCATCGATGGTCTCGAGCAGCAGGACACCGCGCCCCTTCAGGCAGTAGTAGAGCTCAGCGCGGTCGGCGACCTCGTGCAGGTGACCGCGGGTGAATGCGAACTCATCGCCCACGCGTCCGGGCAGCAGAGTGCTGGTGCCGACAACGAGCGCTCCGGGGCCCTCCTGGTAGCGGTGGTCGTCGACCCAGTACACGAGCCGATCGGATCCGCGCGCCTCGACATCCGCCCGCCACGCGTCGCCGTCGCGGTAGACCCCACCCATATCTCCGGCGAACTTCTCGTAGCGTCTCGTGCGCCCTCCGATGCCGCCCTCACGAGAGATGTCGAGAAGCGTGGGGATGTCCAGGTCGAACGCGGGCAGAACGCCCAGGTCATGCGTAGCCATGTAGTAAGACTACATGAACTGGACCACCCGAACGGAATCTTCGCCCTAGAATCGTGACGTAACGCCCAATCTTGTAGTTTCACTATCGCGACGCCGGGGAACACGGAGGAGTTTCGGATGATCGTTTCGCACGACCTCGGCACGACCGGGGACAAGGCCACGCTCGTGTCGAACGACGGAGTGCTCGTGGCGTCGGTCACGGCTCGCTACGACGCCGACTTCGGCGCCGACGGACGCGCAGAGCAGGATCCGCACGATTGGTGGCGGGCGATGTGCGAGGCGGGCCGCGAACTGCTCGAGCGCACCGGCACGCCCGCAACATCCATCGACGCAGTGTCGTTCTCGGGCCAGATGATGGGCGTTGTGCCCGTCGACATCCACGGCGAACTCGTGCGTCCGGCGATGATCTGGGCCGACACGCGATCGCGCGCGCAGTGCGCCCTGCTGATCGATCGTGTCGGGATGGATCGGGGCTATGCGGTCACCGGACACCGGCTGAATCCCACGTATTCGCTGCCGAAGCTCATGTGGCTGCGCGACAACGAGCCCGAAGCGTTCGCGCGGATCGACAAGACGCTGCAGGCGAAGGACTACCTGGCGTACCGGCTCACCGGGGTGCAGATCACCGACCGCTCAGACGCGTCGGGCACGAACGCCTACGACCAGCTCGGCGGCGAATGGTCGGACGAACTCCTCGCCGCCGCAGGAGTCGATCGCGCCCTGTTTCCCGAGATCGTCGAATCGACCACGGTCATCGGCACGGTTCGCGCTGACGTAGCCGCCGAGGTAGGCCTGGCCGCGGGCACTCCTGTCGTCATCGGCGGCGGGGACGGACCGATGGCCGCCCTCGGCGCCGGGATCATCGATCCGAGCTCGGGCGCTTACGCATACCTCGGATCGTCGTCGTGGGTCTCGGTCAGCGCCGAGGTTCCGCTGCTCGACCCGCTCATGCGGTCGATGACTTTCAACCACGTCATCCCCGGGCGGTTCGTGCCCACCGCCACGATGCAGACCGGCGGCGCCTCGCTGCAGTGGATCACCGACACGCTCTCGCCGGCGCAGGCAGATCGTTACGCCGAGCTGCTCGGCGAGGCGGCGGCCGCCGAGGCGGCGTCAGAAGGGCTGTACTTCCTGCCACATCTGCTGGGCGAGCGCTCGCCGTACTGGAACCCCAACGCGCGCGCCGCGTTCGTCGGCATCCACATGCACCATGGACGCGGACATCTGACGCGCGCCGTGCTCGAGGGGGTCGCCTTCAACCTCTACACGGGCATCCGTGCGTTCCTCGACAACGGCGTCGCCGTCGGTCACATCGACGCCATTGGCGGTGCTGCGAACGCGGGCCTCCTACTCGACATCTTCGCCGACACATGGGGTGTGCCGGTGAGCGCGCGTGACCTGATCGACGAGGCGGGCTCCGTCGGCGCCGCGGTGGTCGCGGGTGTCGGTGTGGGCGTCTTCGACGACTTCGACGCCACCCTCGGCTTCTCCACCCGCGCGTCCTCGCGTACTCCCGACATGGCGCGTCACGCGGCATCGAGGGCGGAGTACGCGGAATTCCTGGATGCGTACGCGCGGCTCGAGCCCTGGTTCGACACCACGGCCGACGCGAGGCGCGGATGAACGTCGTGCGGACCGTGCTCGGCGACATCCCACCGTCGGCACTCGGAGTGGTCGACTACCACGAGCACCTGTTCCAGGCGACCCCGCTCCTCTCAGGCGACGAACTCGGCGACGAGGCCCTGTCGGCGGAGGAGGCGAGACGGATGCTGCGCGCCGGGGTGACGTCCATGGTCGAGGCGACGCCCCTCGGGCTCGGCCGCAATCCCGAGGGACTTGCGCGCATCAGTGCGGCCATCGGTATGCACCTGGTGCACACGACCGGCCTGCACCACGGCGGGCATTACGCCGCCGACCACCCGTTGCGGGATGCGACGCCCGAGGACCTGGGCGAGCGGTTCACCGCAGAGATCGCTGAGGGCATGCGCACCGACGATGGAGGGATGGCCCGCACGCCTGACGGAGACCCGATCCGTGCGGGAGTGGTCAAGGCTGCGGCACGCTATTGGAGCATCGGAGAATTCGAGCAGAAGGGGCTCATCGCGGCAGCGATCGCCTCGCGCGCGACCGGCTGCTCCATCATGGTGCACCTCGAGCACGGCTCGGCCGCGCACGAGGTTCTCGATCACCTGGAGTCCGAGGGCATCGCGCCGCGCCGCGTCGTGCTCGCGCACATCGATCGCAACCTCGACGCCGGGCTTCACGCCGAGCTCGCCCGCCGCGGCGCCTACCTAGGCTTCGACGGACCGGCACGGCACCGCGAGTCTCCCGACTCCGCCATCATCGCGTGTATCGCCGACGTGGTCGCGCGCGGCGGCGGCACAAGGATCGTGATCGGCGGGGACGTCGCGCGCAGTACCCGGTATCGGGCGTACGGCGGCATCCCGGGACTGGAATACCTTCCGTTGCGCTTCCTCCCTCGCCTCGCGGAGCGCGTGAGCGACGATGCTTTCAGTGACATCGTGAGCCGCAATCCGGCGCGCCTGCTCGCCCTTTCCGGCGATTCGGCCAGCAGGTGAGATCGGGCAGAACACGGCCGGAGCCGCCGCGCGCACGCGATAGCCTGAGGCACGAGGCGCCGCGGCGAGGCGGCCGTGGAAGCGAGGGGCAACGGGTGGCGTTCGATCCAGGTGTGCCTCTGCGCGAGTACGTGGCCGGAGAGCGCGGGCGGCTGCGCAAATCGGAACAGTCCGTCGCGGACCTCGTCATGGAGAATCCAGAATTCGTCGTGGGCTCGACGATGGCTGCCGTCGCCGAGGCGGCAGGGGTCAGCGAACCGACTGTCATGAGATTCAGCACGAATCTCGGATTCGACGGCTTCCAGCAGTTCAAGCTCGCCCTCGCGCAATCGGTCGCTCTGGGCCGTCCTGCCACCGTCTCGGCGATCGGCGCCGACGAACCCGTCTCGCTCGTTGCGACCAAGATGTTCGATCACACGATCGCCAGCCTCGATCGCGCACGGCATTACATCGATTCCGACCGGCTCGAGCAGGCCGTGAACGCGATTCTGGCCGCACCGGCGATGCTCCTCGCGGGTCTGGGCGCATCGGGCCTGATCGCGAGCGACGCGGAGCAGAAGGGCGTCCTCTTCGGCATCCCCGCGACGGCTCCGCCCGACCCGCACCAGCAGTTCATGGCCGTGGCCATGGCGCCGGCCGGCTCCGTGCTCGTCGCGATCTCGAACACCGGACGAACGAAGGCCCTCCTCGACATCGTGAGACAGGGCAAGGATCACGGCCTCGTCGTGATCGGCATCACCGGGGACGACGACAACACGCTCGCCAAACTCGTCGACATCCCGATCGTCGTCAAGACCTTCGAAGACACCGACATGGTAACCCCGACGGTGAGCCGGATCGCGGGCCTCGTCGTCATCGATGTGCTCGCCACAGCGGTCTCACTTCGCCGTGGCGCCGATCATGCGAAACGACTCTCGCGCATGAAGGACGAGCTCGCGGTTTTCCGGGGCACCAAGCGCGTCTGATCCGCTCGTCCGCGGCGGGCGCCGTTAGGGCACGAACACGGTCTTGATCTGAGATGAGTCGTGGAGGTTCGCGAGTGCGCGGCCGAAGTCGTCGAAACCCACGGTGTCCGTGATGATCCCGTCCGTGCGCACGGCTCCGGAGCGCAGGACGTCGATCGCGCGGCGCATCGTGAACGCCTGAGCGAAGGAGCCCTTGAGGGTCAGCTCGCGACTGAAGATCTCGTATGGGCTGATCGCCGCCCGCGCGTCTTCGGCCGCGAGGCCGTAAACGAGGACCGTGCCGCCGGTCGCCGTGAGGCGTACCGCCGACTCGAGCACCGAGATGGAACCGGTCGCCTCGACCACGGCGTCGAACCCGCGCGGGGCAAGCGCGCGAAGCTCGGCCTCCGCGCCGGTGGGATCGGTGCGGTCGACCTGCACGGTGACGTCGACGCCCAGCGACTCGGCCAGCTCGAGCTTTGATGCGGTGGGAGCCGCAACCACCACGCGGGCAGCGCCCGATGCCTTGAGGAGCTGCGCGAGGATCAATCCGGTAGGGCCGGCACCGAAGATCAGCACGTCGGAGGCCGGTCGGAGCGCGAGCACGTCGGCGCCGTGCATCGCGCAGGCGGTCGGCTCAGCGAAGGTCGACGCCACCGGATCGAGGTCGTCCACGACGAAGGTCTTCGCCGCCCGCACGACGGTGTACTCGGCGAAACCGCCCGGCGCGTTGCAGCCGAGTGATACGAAATTCTCGCAGAACAAATGGCGCCCAGAGAGGCAGGGTTCACATTCGCCGCAGTGGATGGTGTTGTCGACGGCGACGGTCGACCCTAGGAGGCGACTGTCGACGCCGTCGCCGATCGCGTCGACCCGGCCGAGCATCTCGTGACCGGGGATGAGCGGAAGCGTGGCGATGAATCCGCCGTGGAGCAGGTGCTCGTCGGTGCCGCAGACGCCGGTGCGCAGAATCTGCAGACGCACCTCACCCGGGCCGGGCTCGGGCGTCGGAACGTCCTCAACGGCCCACTGCGAGCCTTCACGGAACACGATCGCCTTCATGTCTTCCTCCTCTGTCGGGACTTCCCGACGACCGGGCGGCGCGAGCACACCACCCACCTGATCACGCAGTGATGACGACCTTGACCTGCTCGCCGGTCGCTGCCTGGGCGAAAGCCTCGGCGGCCCGCTCGAAGGGGTATGACGCCGAAACCATGACGTTCGTGTCGACGGCGCCGCTGCCGATGATCTCGGCCGAGATGCGGTAGTCCTCGGCCACGTAGGTCGCGGCTCCCAGGATCGACTGCTGGGCGTCCTGCACCTGCGCGAGAGGAATGGTCACCGGCCGAGTCGGGATGCCGACGGTCACCAGTTTCCCGGCCTTGGCGAGAACGGCGAGGCCGGCTTCGACGGTCGAGGGAATCGAGACGCAGTCGAAGACGACGTCGGCGGTCTCGCCGAGCGCTTCGAGCACCGCTTCCGGGAAGTCCTCTGCGAGCGCGTTGACGGTCGCGTCGGCGCCCAGCTGTTCGGCGAAGGCACGCTTGGAAGGGAGCACGTCGCTCATGACGATGCGGCGAGCACCTGCGTGGCGGGCAGCGGCCAGCATGAGAAGCCCGATGGTGCCGCACCCCTGGATGAGCACTGCGCGGCCGGTCAGGTCGCCGGCCAACCGGGTCGCGTGCACGGGGGTGGCGAGCGGCTCGATGAGGATCGCCTGCTCGTCGGTGAAGCCCTCGGGCACGATGTGGAGACGGTCGGCCCGCACGGTGAAGGTGTCTGCCATGCCGCCTTCGCGGAAGCCGCAGCCGAAGAACTCCAGGTTCTCGCACACGTTCTCGTTGCCGCGGCGGCACGTCTTGCATTGGCCGCACGGCAGGGTCGGCTCGGGGGTGACCCGGGCGCCGAGGAGCGACGCATCGACTCCCTCGGCCACCTCTTCCACGATCCCGACAACCTCGTGGCCGGGGTAGTACGGCAGCGTCATCTGCGGGTGGTGGCCATGCATCGCGTGCGTATCGGACCCGCACACTCCCGCCAGGCGGAACGAGACGAGCGCCTCGCCGGGGAGGAGTTCGGCCCGCGCCTCGGTGACGATTTCGACGACGTCGGGGCTGGGGATGAGCACGCGGCGACGGTTCCCGGACATGGTTGCTCCTTTGCGGATGGCGCGAGGGCCGAGGCTTTCGATCTCTAAGAATGTAGCATGACTACCTATCCCTGCCGATGATGCGTCCTATTTGGCCCGGCGGCTTGCGCCAATGCAGGGTTTGTGTAGTATAACTACGTGATGTGGGGTGCTCGCTCGGCCCCGACGGAGATCGTCCGCTCACGGGTCGCTCTCAACGATATGCACCACGGCCGCACGTCCTGATCACCCGAAGGATGGGCCGAGAACTCGGGCCGCGAGGAGGTTCTCGCATCCCCGAGGTGACACGGGTGTCACTGATCACAAGGAGAATCGATGAAGATGTCTGGATTCACGCGCCGCAGGCGGCTCGCGCTTGCCGCAGCCGCCATAACCGCCACCGCGGGGCTGATGCTCGCGGGCTGCAGTTCGGCATCGGATGACCCGGGCGCCACCGCCGAGGGCGGTGATGTCGCTCTGTATCAAGGCGTGCGCAGTCTGTCGAACTCGTACCACGCAAACTGGGTCGACGGCGGCGACTTGTTCGGGGAGTCAGTGGGACTCGAGGTGAACGTCATCACCGACGAGGCGGACTCGCAGCGTCAGCTGTCGCAAGTGCGCGCACTCGGTGCCGCCGGCCAGGTCTACGCGCTGAACGTCGACCCCAATACATCGTCTGACACCGAGGCCATCGTGCGCGCCGTCGCAGATGCCGGCGGCTATGTCGTGACGCAGTGGAGCAAGCCTGATGACCTCAACCCGTGGGACATCGGTGACAACTGGGTCGCGCACATCTCTTTCGACGGCCGCGTCAGTGGCGAGGACGTCGCCACCACCCTGTTCGAGCACATGGGTGGGTCGGGCAACATCATCGCCATCCAGGGCATTCTCGACAACGTCGCCGCGCAACAGCGCTTCGAAGGTCTCCAGAACGCCCTCGCGGCGAACCCCGGTATCAAGCTGCTCGAAGACCAGGCCGGCAACTTCGACCGCTCTCAAGGTCTTACCGTCGCTCAAACCCTGATCGCCAAGTACGGAGACCAGATCGACGGGATCTGGGCTGCCAATGATGAGATGGCGCTCGGCGCGCTCGAGGCGCTGCGCGCCGCTGGTCTGCAGGGTCAGGTCCCCATCGTCGGCTTCGACGCCGTGCCGGAGGCGCTCGAAGCGATCCAGGACGAGTCCACCGGGTACCTCGCGACGGTGTCGACCGACCCGTGGTGGCAAGGCGGGGCGGGGCTGTCGCTCGCCTACAAAGCGGCCACGGGCGAGATCGATGTCGCCGAACTGAGCCACGAGCAGCGCGCCTTCTATGGCACGCAGACCGTCGTGACCGCCGACAACGTCGCCGACTTCGAGCAGGCGCCCGAGCTCTCAACGATCCAGCCCGACTTCGACGACCCGTGGTCGCGCAGCCAAGGCCCGATCGAGTAGTCGGTTGCCGTGTGGAGGCCGCTCGACGGCGGCCTCCACACGGCTCGTCGCGCAGGTTCACAGGAGAATACCCATGTCACATACGAAGGCGACCGAGTCCGTGCTCACATCGGTCTGGCGCCATCGACTCGCCGACGCCGGTCCTCTCATTGCTCTGATCGTGCTCATCGCCGTCTTTGCGGTCGTGAGCCCGATCTTCCTGTCACAGGGCAACGTCTCGATCCTGCTCACCCAACTGAGCATCCCGATCGTCGTAGCCACCGGCATGACGTTCGTCATCCTGCTCGGCAGCATCGATCTGTCGGTTTCGGGCGTCATGGCAACGTCGTCGTTGGTGTTCGTCCTCCTCGCCCAGAACGATCGCAATGACATTTCCCTGGGGCTCGGTGCACTGCTGATCGCAACGCTCGTCGGCGGAGCGTTCGGTGTGCTCAACGGTCTGCTCAACGTGCGGCTCGGCATCCCCTCCTTCATGGCGACTCTGGGAACTGGAGCGATCGGCATCGGTGTGGCCACGGTGCTCTTCGGCGGGCGCGCGCCACGCCTCCTCGACGAGAGCTTCCGCGCTCTCGGAACGGGCTCATGGGGCCCGATCCCCCTGCTGTTCCTCATGTCGATCGCGGTCATCGCCATCGCGTGGGCAGTGCAGCGCTATACGAAGGTCGGGCGCTACGGCTATGTCATCGGCGGCGACGAGCCCATCGCGAAACTGTCCGGAATCGCGGTCGGCCCCTACAAGATCGCCGCCTTCGTACTCGCAGGCCTCGCGTCCGGTCTCGCCGGGGCGCTCTCGGCGATGCAGCTCGGTGTCGGCTCGCCGCAGATCGGCGCGGATGCGCTGTTCGCGGCTATCACCGCCGTCGTGCTGGGCGGCACGCTCCTGGTCGGCGGGCGTGGCGGCGTACTTCGCAGCCTCGTCGGCGTCGGCATTCTGGTCGTGCTTGCCAACGGGCTGATCCTCGTCGGGTTCGATTCGTCGGTTCAGATCGCGGTCCAGGGCGCGGTGATCATCGTCGCCGTCGCCGCTACCGGATGGCGACTTCGCAGAAGGATTCGGGTGATCAAGTGAGCGTTCCCGCGCTCGAGGTCCGTGACCTCACCAAGCGGTTCAAGAACGTCGTCGCGCTCGACGGCGTCAGCTTCGAGGTACGACCGCATGAGGTCGTGGGACTCATCGGAGAGAACGGCGCCGGCAAGTCGACCCTGCTGAAGATCCTCACGGGGATCTACCAGCCCGATGCCGGGCAGGTCCTGCGCAACGGGGATGTGGTCTCGTTCCGCACGGCGCGAGACTCCGCCAAGGCCGGTGTCGGCATGGTGCACCAGGAGCAGTCGCTCGTCACGAGCGTCTCAGTCGCCGAGAACATCCTGCTCGGCGCCGAAGGGGCGGCGATACGTGGTGGCTTCTACAATTGGCGCCGGCTTCATCGGGACGCCCAGCAACAGCTGGACCGCATCTCTTCGCCGATATCGCCCTCGACCGTGGTCGACCAACTCAGCTTTCCGGAACGTCAGATGGTCGAGTTGGCCAAGGCCCTGCACGTCGAGGAGGAGTCCAGCTCGGCGCCCGTGATCATCCTCGACGAGCCGACAAGCGTGCTGGAGGGCGCCGACCTCGAGACCCTCTTCGACCAAATCGATCGCCTGCGCAAGATCGCCAGCGTGATCTTCGTCTCACATCGTCTCGATGAAGTCCTTCGCGTGTCCGACCGCGTTTACGTCCTCAAGGACGGTCGCACCGTGGGTGAGATGAACGCCGCCGACGCCGACCTGGAAACCCTCCACACGCTGATGGTCGGTCGTGCGAGTTCGGCCGAGTTCTACCGCGAGGACCTCCAACGATCGGTCGCTGGAAATCCCGTCGTGCTCGAAGTGCAGGGGTTGACCCGTCGCGGCTCCTTCGAGGATGTGTCGTTCCAGGTGCGCCGGGGCGAGGTCTTCGGCATTGCCGGCGTCGTCGGCTCGGGCCGCGAGGAACTCAGTCGTGTCCTCTTCGGTGCTGAGGCACAAGATGGCGGCCGGATCGTCGTCGATGGTGAGGCCGTATCGTTCCGCTCCCCCGTCGCTGCGGTGAGAGCCGGCCTGGGCTACGTTCCCGCGGAGCGTCGAATAGAGGGCATCGCCGAGGGCATGAGCGTCGAGGACAACGTCTTCCTGGCCGATCCGGGCCCGGTGAGCGCCGGGCCCATCCTGCTCAGGCGCAAGGCGAAAGCCCTCGCCAAGGAGTGGATCGCGCGGTTGCGCGTGCGCACCCCGGACGAGCGCGCGAACATCTCGAACCTCTCGGGAGGCAACCAGCAGAAGGTCGTGTTGGCCAAGTGGCTGATCTCACCGAAGCTGCGAGTGCTCATCCTCGATCACCCGACGAGGGGTCTCGATGTCGGTGCGAAGGAAGACGTCTACAACTTCATCCGCGAGCAGTGCGCGGCGGGTTTGGCCGTCGTGCTGCTGGGGGACTCGCTGGAGGAGACGATCTCGCTGAGCCACAACATCATCGTGATGCGCGACGGCCGGGTGGCCCAGCGATTCACCGCCGATCCGGGTAGCAAGCCGCTGCCCGTCGACCTCGTCGAGCAGATGGTGTGAACCAATGACCGATATGACAACGACAACGACCATGATCAGCGTCGTGCGGAAGCAAGCGACACGGGATCTCTTCGTTCGCGTCGTGCCCCTGCTGGTGCTCGTCGCACTCGTCGCGGCGGTCGCGCTCCGCCAGCCGAACTTCGTCAGCGCGCCGGGGATCCGCGGCCTGCTCGAGAGCATGGCGCCGATTCTCCTGCTCGCCATCGGTCAGATGTTCGTCATCCTCACCGGCGGGATCGATCTCTCCTTCGCGGTGATCGCCTCCTTCACGACGGTCCTCATCGGACTGTGGATTGGCGAGCTCGGCGCCGTGGGAGTCCTCCTGGCGGTGCTCGTCGCTGCGCTCGTCGGGTTCTTCAACGGGATCGTGGTCGCGTTCTTCCAGATTCCGTCGTTCATCGTCACGCTTGGCACCCTCGGACTCCTCTCGGGGCTTGGACTCTTGATCTCGGGTGCCTCGACGGTGCGCATCAGCCAGAACTGGGAGATCATCGGCTGGATCACCGACCTGCGCGTCGCGCAGATGCCGGTTTCGGGCATTCTCGCGATCGCGGTCGCGATCATCGTTGCGCTGGTATTGGCGCTGTTCAGCCGCGGCAACAGGCTTCACGCCATGGGGCTCGCCGAGCCGGCGGTGTTGATGTCGGGCGGCTCAACCTTGCGCGCGCGCGTGCTCGCGTTCACGCTCTCCGGCCTCTTCGCGGGCTTCGCGGCCGTTGTCCTGGCGGCAAGTCAGCACGCGGGCGGTCCGACGCTCGCCGACACACTGCAGCTGCCTGCGATCGCCGCCGTCATCGTCGGCGGGACCGCGATCACCGGCGGTGTGGGTGGGCCGATCCGGACAATCATCGGTGCGCTCATCATCGTCGTCCTGCGCGTCGGACTGACAGCGATGGGTGTACCGCCCACGTACGAGCAGATCGTCTATGGCGTGGTCATCATCGGCGCCGTGCTGCTCACGATCGACCGCAGTCGGCTGAAGACCGTGAAGTAGCCCTGGCCGGAGATCGGGAGACGATCGTCGGCAATCACGGCTCGCGACCGCCGTGCTAGACTGACTCTTTGTCTGCGCGCACTCCAGCACGCAGTTCGTATCCCATTCCCTCTCCCGCCGGATTCGGCGGGCTGAGTCATGGGGTGCAGACAAGGGATCTTGGGTGTGGCCGTCCGGTCGCACGGTACTAAGGAGACATCACTATGGCAGCAGTGTGCCAGGTGACTGGAGCAGTTCCCGGCTTCGGTCACAACATCTCGCACTCGCACCGCCGGACGAAGCGCCGCTTCGACCCGAACGTGCAGAAGAAGACCTATTTCGTTCCGTCGCTGGGCCGCAACATCAAGCTCAACGTGTCGGCGAAGGGCATGAAGGTGATTGATGCGCGCGGCATCGAGTCCGTCGTCAAGGACCTCCTCGCGAAGGGTGTGAAGCTCTAATGGCGAAGAAGGCTCAGGACGTCCGTCCGATCATCAAGCTGCGTTCCACCGCGGGCACGGGTTACACCTACGTCACGCGCAAGAACCGCCGCAACAACCCCGACCGCATCGTGCTGAAGAAGTACGACCCGGTCATCCGCAAGCACGTCGAATTCCGAGAGGAGCGCTGATCTCATGGCCAAGAAGAGCAAGATCGCGCGCAACGAGCAGCGCAAGGTGGTCGTCGACCGCTACGCCGCCAAGCGCGCCGAGCTGAAGAAGGCGCTCGTGTCGCCGACGTCGACCGACGAGGAGCGCGAGGCCGCTCGCGTGGGCCTGCAGAAGCTGCCCCGCAACGCATCGCCCGTGCGCGTGCGTTCGCGCGACGTCATCGACGGACGCCCCCGTGGTGTCCTCACCAAGTTCGGCATCTCGCGTGTCCGCTTCCGCGACATGGCGCATCGGGGCGAGCTGCCCGGCGTGACCAAGTCGTCCTGGTAAGCCCAGCACGAAGCCTCGAAGGCCCGGAGTTCCTCGGAACTCCGGGCCTTCGCCGTTCCCCCCGCCCTGTCCTCCTCGTTCGTTCGCCACACGTGTACGCCGAATCGGGCAATCGGCGTACATATGTGGCGAACGAACCACGGCGAGCGGGCTTTCGGCCGGCGTCAAGCCCGGCGCGCGCGACACATCGCGGCTCTATGCTCTGACTCAACCGACACGGGAGGGCCGGTGGATCTCGATCCGTTCTTCGAAGAGCGTCTGCGCGTGCACCGCAAGTACCTGTTCGACCAGGCGTTGGGCTCGGTGCGCTCGCGACTGAGTGCGCTGTGGCCCTTCGCCAAGGGGCCGGCACCGGCCATGGCGATGGGCGGCGGCGGGACCGCGAAGACGACCGCCCACAAGCCGAAGGGCACCGGATCCGAGACCGCGGGGGATTCGGCGCCGCCGCTCGGCCCGCACGCACGGGCGCGGGCGCGGCACCGCAAGGCGGCTCTCGCGTGGGATCGCCGGGAACTGCACAAGGTGGGCATGGCGGGCCCGCAGATCCGCACCACCGAGCACGTCGTCGACGTGGACGGCCGTCCCGCGGTTCGCGTGCGCGTGTACCACCCCGACCCCGACGATCCGCCCTCGCAGGGGCTGCCGGGGGTCGTGTCGTTCTTCGGGGGAGCTTTCCGCATCGGCGGCATCGGATATCCGACGACGGATGCCGCGCACCGGCGTCGTGCGCACGACGCCGGCGTCGTCGTCGCCGCGGTCGACTACGCCCTGGCCCCCGAGTACCCGTACCCCGTCGCGGTCGAGCAGGCCTACGCGGCGCTGGAGTGGTTGTTCGCCTCAGCGGACGACCTGGGCATCGACCGCAAGCGCATCGGCGTGGCCGGCACGTCGGCAGGCGCGAACCTCGCGGCTGCCCTGACGCTGGTCAACCGAGACCGCACCCGGCACCCGCTGCGCCTGCAGCTGCTCGAGGTGCCCGTCGTGGACCTGACCGGCCGCCACCTCGACCTGCGCGCCACCCGGCCCCTCGGCATCCCGCGCTTCATCGCTCTGCGTGAGCTGCGCTCGGTGGCGCGCACCTACCTCGCCGACCCGCGACAGGCGCGAGAGGCCTACGCGTCGCCCTTGCTCGCGGCGTCGCACGATGGCCTGCCGCCCGCCGTGATCCTGACCGCCGAGTACGATCCGCTGCGTGGCGACGGCGACGCGTACGGCGCTGCGCTGCGCCGTGCCGGCGTCGATGCGAGCGTGGTGCGTTACCAGGGCGTCACCCACGACACCCCGATCTTCGCGGGTGCATTGCCCGCCGCGCGGCGCTGGCACGACGACGTCGTCGCCGCACTGCGGCGCCTCCACGCCTGACGCGGGTCGCCGGCCCCGAGCCCGCCCGCGCTCACCACGCCGAACCTGCCCGAATCTCGGATCCGGAAACCGGAGTTCACGACGGATTCCGGATCCCGCGGCCCCTGCCGGCCGGAAAGCGTGCGAATCTCCGAATTCCGGATCCGACGAACGCGGCGGGCGCCGCCGACTACGAGCCGCCCGCGCACGCGGAAGGGCCTGGGATCCTCACGAACCCCGGGCCCTGCGTCCCACCGCGGACACCGGTCGGACACCACCCGACCGCCGAGACACCAGACCGGCTGGTGCCTCGGCGGCGGAGTGGTTCCCCGTCGGCGCCGGGTGCGGCATCCGTCTACTTCACCGCCTCGGGCTCGCGCACCGGCTGCACCGCGTGGGTGGTCGCCCACTCGAGCGCGTAGTCCGCGATCTCTTCCCAGCCGTCCTGGCTGACCAGGCGGTGGGTGCGCCCCGCGTACTCCTTGTAGTCCACAATCGCGGGGCTACCGGACGACCGGTACTTCTTCACGATCGCCTTGCCGATGGCCGGCGGCACGACGTGGTCGATCTCTCCGGTGATGACGAGGAACGGCGCACGCTCGGTGCGGCTGTAGTCGACGTGCGTGACGCCGCCCTTCTCGTTGAGCACCGAGGTCACGCCCTCGAAGAACACGCGGTTGTACGAGTTGACGGCGAACTCCTCCCACAGCTTGTCGGACTCGGCGCGGGGGAGGTCGTTGCCGAACGTGAAGTGGAAGTGGCGCTTGGACAGCGGCTTGGCGCCGTTGATGCCGAAGGGGTTCGACAGGATCGGGGTGCCGGTCCACAGCGTCGAGAGCGGCAGCGTGGTGACGCCCGCGGTCTGCCCGGGGGCCACGCCGACGTAGGCGACGCCGAGGCCGCGGTCGGCGAGCATCTGGGTGAGGACTCCCCCGAAGGAGTGGCCGATGATGATCGGCTTCTGGGGCAGCTGGCGGATGACGCGCTCGTAGTTGTCGGCGATCTGCTTCAGCCCAATGCCCTTGAGCGCGGCGGGGTTGCGACGGATGTCGTCGACCGTGCGGTCGTCAATGCCGGGCCAGCCGGGGACGATGACCTGGTGACCGGCGCCGCGGAAGCGCTCGGCCCACGTGTCCCAGCTCTTGGGGGTCATCCAGAGGCCGTGGATGAGGACGATGGGGGTCTTGGCGGTGGTGTTCATTTCGTCTCCTGTGTGCGGTGTTGCGGTGGTGGTCTCAGATCCGGGATGGTCCCGCTGATGTATCCTGATAGTAGACCGAACGTTCTATCTACGCAAGCCCGTTCCCAAAAGAATTTCGAGAACCCGGCGGGATGGCACGATGGACAAGGAAGGACACACCCTCATGACGACGACGGATGCCGCGACCCCCCGCCCCTCCCCTGCCCGGCAGCGCCTGCTGCAGGCGGCGACCGACCTCTTTTACAGCGAGGGCATCCACTCGGTGGGCGTCGACCGGATCATCGACACCGCGGGCGTCACGCGCGCGACGATGTACAAGCAGTTCCAGGGCAAGGAGGGCCTCGTGCTCGCCTACCTCCAGGGCGAGGACGAGGGACTGAGGTCACTGTTTGCGCAGGCCGCGCAGTCATCGGACGATCCCGACGTTCTTCTCGATCTCGTGGTGCAGGGGATCGCGCAGGACATCCGCGATCGGCACACACGCGGCTGCCCTTTCATCAATGCCGCCGCGGAGTATCCCGACCAGGGACCCGTGCGTGAACTCATCGCGGAGCATCGCGAGTGGTTCCGTGGGACGCTGGAGCAGCTCGCCACGGCCGCCGGGCTGCGGGATGCGAACGAGGTCGCAGCGGCGCTCGTGCTGCTGCGGGACGCCGCCCTCGTCGGCGGCTATCTTGACGGACAGGCCCGCGTGGCGCCGGCCTTCGCGCGTACCGCACGCGAGGTCATCGCCTCCCATCAGGAATGAACATCGGAGCGCGCGCAGGTCACTTTCGTCACATTTGTCACTCCAGTCACACGACACGCCGTGTCGGTCCGCAGAGAACCGCGGAAATACGCGGATTTGTCGCCGTTGTCGGGTACATTCGGGACCGGTCGAACAAGACCAGCCGGGGGGCGATGCCGTCCGGTCCGAGCAATGACAAGACGGCGATGAGTCGTCTTTGGAGGACAAACCAAATGGCTGACAAGTCCATCACCAAGACCGAGCTCGTTGCGAGCATCGCGAGCGCGACCGGGCAGAGCCAGTCCGCCGTCTCGGGCGTTCTCGACTCCCTCTTCTCCACCGTCTCCGAGGCAGTCGCCAAGGGCAGCAAGGTCTCGATCCCCGGCTGGCTCTCGTTCGAGCAGGTCGCCACCTCGGCTCGTACCGGCCGCAACCCGCAGACCGGCGAAGAGATCAAGATCCCCGCCGGCAAGCGCGTCAAGGTCACCGCAGGCTCGAAGCTCAAGGCTGCCGTCAAGTAATCCGACAGACCTTTTCGAAGGGGGATGCCGCGACCCGCGGCATCCCCCTTCTGCTTCCCGCGTTCCGGGTCCGGGCTTTCGAATCGCGCACCCGGCACGCCGGACCGCCGATTCGATGCGAAGTGCGCGATTCGAATCGCACGGGCGGGGTCTGGGCGGCGGGCACGCGGCCGGCCCGCCGTAGGCTGGGAGGTGTGATCCCCACGCCCACTCAACGCGCCCCTCGCGCGTCGCGCGGAGCCTCCGGGCGCGTGGGCCCGTCCCGCGCGCTGCGGGCCACCGGGCCCGCGATCCTCGTCGCGGCCGCGCTCGTGGTCCTGTTGTGGGCGCTGGCCTTCGGCGGCGGCGCGGCGCCGCTCGCGATCGGCGACCCGGGACCCATCGCACGCTGGGGGCTTCCCGTCGCGAAGCTGTTCGTCAACCTCTCGGCGGCGGGCATGGTCGGCGTACTGGTCACTGCGCTGTTCACGCTCCGCGCCGGCGACCGCGAGTTCGACGTCGCCCTCGACACGGCATCCATCTCGGCCGCGATCTTCACGCTCGCCTCGGCGGCCACCGGATTCCTCACGTTCATCGCGGCGTACAATCCCGCCATCGACGCCGGACCCGAGTTCGGAGCGCTTCTGGGTCGCTATCTCGTCGAGCTCGAGGGCGGACGCACGTGGCTCATCACCACGATCGCCGGCGCCGCGCTCACGGTGCTCACGTTCGCCGTGCGGTCGTGGACGGCCACGCTCTTCGTCGCGATCCTCGCGGCGGCCTCGCTCGCGCCCATGGGCACGCAGGGCCACTCCGGCGAGGAGGCCTTCCACCACGAGGCGATGACCGCGCTGATCCTGCACATCATCGCCGCGGCGGTGTGGCTGGGCGGGCTGTTCCTGCTGGTGATCGTGCGCCCGCTGCAGTCCCGCGAAGACCTGACGGCGACCGTCGCCCGGTACTCGAGCATCGCGCTCGCGGCCTTCGCCGTGGTCGCCGTCTCGGGCACCGTCCGCGCCGCGCTCGGCCTGCAGGACTGGGCGGCGCTGATCTCGCCCTACGGCGCGATCCTCGGCGTGAAGATCGTCGCCCTCATCGCGCTCGGCCTCTTCGGCGCCTGGTACCGGTCGCGCCTGATCGGGCGGCTGGGGACGGATGCGGCATCCCGCGCCTTCTGGACCCTGATCGCGTTCGAGCTCGTGCTCATGGGCGTCGCGAGCGGGGCGGCCGCCGCACTGGCGCGCACTCCCCCGCCGTCCCTCGTGCTGCTGCCCGAGGTGCTGTCGCCCGCGGAGCGCCTGACGGAGGCACCGCTGCCGGTCGAACTCACGCCGGAACGCTGGCTCACGGCCTGGAACATCGACCTGCTGTGGGCGATCGTCGCCGGCTTCGCCATCTTCTTCTATCTCGCGGGCGTGCGCCGGCTGCGGCTGCGCGGCGATGCGTGGCCGCTGTCGCGGACGATCTCCTGGGTCGCCGGCTGGCTGCTGCTGGTGTGGGTCACCGGCGGTGTGATCAACGTCTACCAGGACTACCTCTTCAGCATGCACATGGTCGGCCACATGCTGCTGACCATGGCGATCCCGCTGCTGCTGGTCATCGGCGCGCCCGTCACGATCGCGGCGCGCGCCATCCGCAAGCGCGACGACGGCACGCGCGGCGGGCGCGAATGGATCCTGTGGGCGGTGCACTCGCCGGTCGCGCGCATCCTCACCAATCCGTTCGTCGCGGCGGGATTGTTCATCGGCTCGCTCTGGGTGTTCTACTACACCGACCTGCTGCGCTGGTCGCTGTACGACCACCTGGGGCACGAGTGGATGGTCGCCCACTTCCTCTTCACCGGCTACCTCTTCGTGCTGACCCTCATCGGCATCGACCCGGTGCCGTACCGGCTGCCCTACCCCGGCCGGCTCGTGCTGCTCATCGGCATCATGGCGATGCACGCCTTCTTCGGCATCGCGATCATGATGCAGGAGGGCCTCATGGTCGCCGAGTGGTTCGGCTCGATGGGGCGCACGTGGGGTGCCACGCCGCTCGAGGACCAGTACATCGGGGGTGGCATCGCCTGGTCGATCGGCGAGATCCCGACGCTGATCCTCGCGATCACGGTCGCGATCCAGTGGAGTCGCAGCGACGCGCGCGAGACGAAGCGCCGCGACCGGCACGCGGACCGCACCGGTGACGCCGAGCTCGAGGCCTACAACGAGCGCCTCGCCGCCCTGGCCGAGCGCGACGCCCGCACGCGCGGCTGAACGCTCGCGGCCGCGCAGCGGGTGTGCCGCCTAGCGCGTGTCGCGCCTAGCGCGTGTCGGGGCCGGTGACGACGATCGAGACCCGACCGTCGGGCTGGACCGTGATCGACCCCTTGACGATGAACGGCACATCCTCGCTCACGGGGCGCACCTTGCCGTCGAACAGCGACCGGATCTCGACGTCGATGTGCGCGACCGCTTCGGCGGGCTGGATGCTCCACCCGGCGCCGTCGGGTCTCACCTCGACGGTCGGCTGCTGAGTGATCGACCACTTCGGCAGCGAGTCGATGCGGTCCTGCACGAAGTACCCGAACGGGCAGGCCGTCGGCTGCAGCACCTCCTGCGTCGTGCACGCGGTGAGGAACTTCTCGACCTCCTCCTGCACCACCGCCACGAACTCGTCCGTGGCCTGCGCCTGCACCTGCACCGGGATCGCGTCGAACGGGATGTCGGACAGCACGGCCACGCCGGGGGTGCTCGAGATCGCCGTGTCGACCGACACGGAGTACAGCCCGGGCGAGAACACCAGCAGCGGCACCGGCGCCATGGGGTCGGCATCCGCGCCGTCGGGTGAGACCTGGCGCTTGTCGATCGTGAAGCCGTTGACATCGAACTGCATGGATCCGGCGACCTGCAGGTTCATGACGGCGAGCGGACTGGTCGCGAAGCGCCATGTCGGTGCGAGCCCTATCGCGCCGTCTCGCTCGACCTCGAACGTGGTGCTGCCGGGGTAGCCGCGCGCGTGGTACTCGACCGTGACACGAGTGATGTCGCCGTCCACCTCTTCGCCCACGACGCGGATGTCGCGCAACGGTGCCAGCGCGGCCTCACGCAGCAGCGCCTCGTTCGCCGTGGCCGGAAGGCCCGCCGCCTCGAGTTCGGCGGAGCTGACCGCCACGCCGGGCACCGCGAGGGCGTCGGCGGCGTCGCCGTCGGCGAGCATGCCGACATACCGCTCCACGAACGCGGTCGGACTGTAGAACTGCCGCTCGAGGGCACCCCACGTCGCCGGAACGGCCGCCACGAGAAGCAGCCCCACGACGCCCAGAAGGGTGAGGTCCACGGCCAGGCGCGTGCGCCGGCGGGGCTTGCGCGGCGGCTGGATGACGCGAGGGGCCGGAGGCGACCCGGCTGCGGGCGGGGTCGCTGCGGCGCCCGGCGACGCCCCCGCGTGACCGGCGTGCGTCTCCACCGCCCCTGGCTCCACGCGACCAGTCTAGGAACCCGTTCCGCGAAGGTCCTGTGCGGCCGTAATCTTCGCCCGCAGCCGGCGTCTCGAACCCGCCCGCCTAGTCCGCGATGAGTTCGCGCACCACCGCCGCCGCGGCGACCTGCCCTGCGGCGATCGCGGCGGCGAGCGAGACCAGCGGTCCCGGCATCGCGGAGGTGTGCGCCATGTCGCCCGCCGCGTACACGCCCGGCACCGTCGTGCGGCCGAACCCGTCGATCTCGACGCCGCCGCTGGGCAGGATGCCGCAGCCCAGCTGGGCGGCGAACGGTGCGCGCTGGTGCGGGGTCGGCGAGATGAACAGACCCGCCACGTGCTCACGCGTGCCGTCGGTGCGCTCGAGCTCCAGCCCGTCGTCCACCGTGTGCACCGCCGCGAGCTCGGCGGGCGGGACGAGGACCACCGCAGATCCGACGGGGCGCAGCATCCGTTCGATCATCTCCGCGTGCTCCCCCGCGACGGCGACCCCGATGACCTCGCCGGCGAACTCATGCCCGTGGCAGAACGGGCATTGCGCCACCCGCCGTCCCCACTGCTCGGCGAGGCCGGGGACCGGCGGCAGCTCGTCGCGGACGCCCGTCGCCAGGATCAGCCGTCTGGCGCGCTCGGTGCCGTGCGCCGTGGTGACAGAGAAGTCGCCCGCGGTGCCCGACACCGATTCGACGGCATCCTGACGTACCTCCACGGTGGTGTACTCCCTGAGTTCCGCGCGCGCCAGAGCCCGCAGCTCGGCCGGATCGCGGCCGTCGTTGGTCAGCAGGTTGTGGGCGTGCTCGACCGTCGCATTGCGGTACTCGCCCGAATCGAGCAGCAGCACACGTCGGTGCATGCGCCCCAGAGTCAGTGCCGCTTGAAGCCCGGCCGGGCCGCCGCCGATCACGATCGCGTCGTACATGGGTGTCCCCTCTCGTTCGGTTGGACTTGCGTCCGAGACGATCGTGTGACTTCATGTCGACATGAAGTCAAGTCAGCTCTCGATCGGGGATGCCGCGGCGCGGTTCGATCTGCCCACCCACGTGCTGCGCCACTGGGAGGACGTCGGCCTGCTGCGTCCCGTCCGGGACGGCGGCGACCGTCGGCGATACGGCGACGACGACCTCGTGCGCATCGCCGTGATCGTCCGCAGCAAGCGCGCCGGCATGAGCCTCGAGCAGATCGGCGTGCTGCTGGACGAGAAGGCGCCGGAACGCCACCGGGTGCTCGAGGAGCACATCGCCGACCTCGAGCAGCGCATGGCCGACATGGAACGGTCCCGCCGCATGACCGAGCACGCATTGCGCTGCACCGCCCACGACATCACGACGTGTCCTCGATTCCGCTCGATCATGGCGGAGGTCGTCGCGGGCACGGGGCGGTGGCGGGATGCCGAGCCGCCCCCGGGCGCGGAGCCGTGGCTCGTGGCGCCTGTGGAGAGCCGGATCCCGTCCACCGATGGCGGCGAGGGGCGCCGCAGCCCGGCATCCGGTCGTTAGCATGAATCGGTGACCACGCCCCCTCCGTCCGCCGCCGTCGCGCTGTCGGCCGAACAGGAGGCGCTGTTCCGGCTCATCGAAGACACGCGCGAACACGTCTTCGTCACCGGGCGCGCGGGCACCGGCAAGTCGACGCTGCTGCAGCACCTCGCGTGGCACACGTCGAAGCAGATCGCCGTGTGCGCGCCCACCGGCGTCGCGGCGCTGAACGTCGAGGGCCAGACGATCCACTCGCTGTTCAAACTGCCGCTGGGCATCATCGGCTCCCACGACGAGCCGCAGAACGACGCCACGCGCAAGCTGCTCAACGCGATCGACACCCTCGTGATCGACGAGATCTCGATGGTCAACGCCGACCTCATGGACGCGATCGACCGATCGCTGCGCCTCGCGCGCGGACGCCGCGGCGAGCCGTTCGGCGGCACGCAGATCGTGATGTTCGGGGATCCGTACCAGCTCGCCCCGGTGCCGCCCCGCGGCGACGAGCTGCGCTATGTGCGCGACCACTACCGCTCGTTCTGGTTCTTCGACGCGAAGGTGTGGGTGGGCGAGACCGCGACCGACGGCATCCTCGATGTCGGTTCGTACGGCGCCGACCTGCATATCCGCGAGCTCGTCGACATCCACCGGCAGTCCGATCCCGCCTTCAAATCGATGCTGAACGCCGTCCGGTACGGGCGGGTCACCGCCGACATCGCGCAGGTGCTCAACGACACGGGCGCCCGCACTCCGCCCGATCCCGCCGACGGCGAGCATCCGATCATCACGCTCGCGACCCGCAACGACATCGTCAACAACATCAACCGGCGTCACCTGAACGAGCTCGTGGGGCGTGAGCAGACCGCGATGGCCGAGGTCAACGGCGATTTCGGACGCGGGGATGCCGCCTATCCGGCCGACATCGAGCTGAAGCTGAAGGTCGGCGCACAGGTGATGTTCCTGCGCAACGACACCGGCTCCTTCGGCGAGCCGCCGCGGTGGGTGAACGGGACGATCGGCACGGTCACGCGGATCGCGGGCGAGAGCGTGCGGGTCGACGTCGAGGGCGAAGAATTCGACGTCGAGCCGGCCGTGTGGGAGAAGTACCGCTACTCCTACAACCCCGGCTCCAAGCAGCTGACGCGCGACATCGTGGCCGAGTTCACGCAGTTCCCGCTGCGCCTGGCGTGGGCGGTCACGATCCACAAGTCGCAGGGCAAGACCTACGACCGCGCGATCATCGACCTCGGCTCGGGCGCCTTCGCGCCCGGGCAGACGTACGTCGCGCTCTCGCGGCTCACCTCGCTCGACGGCCTCTACCTGTCGCGGCCGCTGCGGCCGCGCGACATCCAGGTCGACCCCGACGTGCAGCGGTTCATGGCGGGAGTGCGGGCGCAGGCATCCACTCCGGTCCTCCCGAAGGGCTGAGCGGCTTCAGGCATCCCCATGCCCTCTCCGTCCCCCCGCACATGGTGCGAAAACACCAGTCGGTGACGGCGACACGCCGTGGGGCTCGTCGAGCGGCCGGCGTGTCGAGCGACGGGCTGGTGTTTTCGCACCGATCGAGCTGGGGAGGACGACGGTGACGGTGACGCATCCCGGGCCTCGGGACGGCGCCACCGTGCGGTCAGGCGACCTGGGCGGCCTTCGCGGCGGCGAGGTCGTCGAAGAGCTCGGTGTTGAACCGGTACGCCAGCAGCACCTCGTCGATCACGCGCTCCTGCTCCGCGGCGTCCCACGGGGCCGCATCGAGCTGCTCGCGGTAGACGTCCTTGAAGGCCTTGGGGTCGGCGATGTCCTGGAAGAGGTAGAACCCGATCCCATTGGTCTCGAAGCCGAATCGCCGCGACATGAGGCGGCCGATGAACTGTCCGCCCGACAGGTCGCCGAGGTACCGCGTGTAGTGGTGCGCGACGAAGCCCCCGGGCCACGTCGCGCCCACCTGATCGATGCGCTCGACATAGCGACGAGTGGTCGGCAGCGGCTCGATCCGCTCGCGCCAGTCGGGACCGATGAGGAAGTCCAGGTCGGCCTCGAGCGCGGGGAGCCGGGTGAGCTTGTCGCTGATGAAGACCCGCGCGACCGGATCGTTGCGCATCTGCCCGGCCGTGCGCTCGAGCGCCTCGTAGATGAACCAGTGCTGCACCACGAGGTTGACGTAGTCCTCGCGGGTCCCCTCGCCCTTCATGAGGTCCGCCATGAAGCCGGCGTGCTCGCTCGACGAGTGGGCCCGGCTCGAGCGCTCACGCAGCGCTGCGGAGAAGGGGATCGGGTCGCTCATGGGCCCAGTGTAGCGAAAAGGTTAGGTGGACCTAACCTTGAATTCGCGCGGGCGTCACGCGTGCGGACGCGGCTCGACGCCCAGACGCCGGCATGCCTCGTCGTACAGGGCGACGATCTCGCGTCGCACTTCCGGACGCTCGGTGATCGGGCCGCCAGGCCACGCAACCTCGACCGTGACGGTCGAGCCGTCGGCGAGCGTCGCGACCCACCGTCCGGCGGCGCCGTCGAAGCCCGTCATCGATGCCGAGGCGATTCCGTCGCCGTTCACCGCATCGGCATCGGCGAACGCGCGGGCGATCAGCAGGTTGTCGTCGGCGTGATCGCCGTTCATGTGGCCGAGGACCGCCGCGAGCACGGCGTCGTCGAAGAGGTGCGGCATCCCTACACCCTACGGATCGCCGGACGGCAGAGACCACCGCGGTGTGTTTGAATTCATTGCACGAGCATCGGGGGGTGATCATGCGGACCCGCTCCAGAAGACACCGCGCCGTCGCGGCGGTCTCCGGCGTGGTCGCGTGCCTCCTCGTGCTCGCGGGATGCTCGCTCGGCCAGCAGGTGGACGTCGACATCCCCCCGCAGGCTGAGGCGCCGCTGCCCGACGACACGATCCAGCAGCTTCAGGATGCCGTCACCCACGCCATGGGCGTCACCGGCTCGTCCGGCGCGATCGTGGGCGTGTGGGCACCGTGGAGCGGCAGCTGGGTGGCAGGGCTCGGGACCGAGCGCCCCGACGGCGGCGGCGACGTCACCGCCGAGCTGCAGTTCCGTGCCGGCAAGGTCACGCGCGCGATGACGTGCGACGTGCTCTACAAGGTGGCGGCCGAAGGCACGGTGAAGCTCGGCGACAGCGTCTCTGACTACGTCGCCGGCGTGCCGGACCTCTCGGAGGTGAGCCTGGCCGAGCTGTGCGACGGCACCTCGGGCATCGGCTCGTTCACCGGTCAGCTGTACTCCACGTGGCTCACCAACCCCACCCGCACGTGGGACCCGCGCTACCTGGCGAGCTTCGGCCTGGGCCAGCCGCGCGAAGCGGCTCCGGGCGTGGCGTATCGCGATTCGGACGCCGGCTACTTCCTGCTCGGGCTCGCGCTCGAGCGCGCGACCGGACGGTCGGCGGCCGACCTCATCCAGGCCTACGTCGCCGATCCGCTCGACCTCGAGGCGACTCACCTCGGGCCGCTCGACGCCGGCATGGCCATGGACGGCTCGCAGGCGATGCCGGGCGCCGAGGGTGTGCTGGACTGTGCGGCGCCGCTGGATCTCACCGGGGCATCCTCGACGATCGGCTTCACCGACGCCGGCGTGGTCACCGACATCGACGACCTCGGCCGCTACGTGCAGGCGCTCGCCGCGGGCGCGATCGTGACCGACGAGGACCGGTTCGCCGACGCGCTCCCCCCGTCACCCGACGCGCCGTCGTGGTACACCGCGGCGGGCGGGGCGATGCAGGCGGGGCCGCTCGTCGGGCAGTTCGGCAAGGTCCCCGGGTACATCACCGCCGCCTTCTCCGACCCCGACAGCGGGCTGACGGTCGCCGTGGTGCTGAACAACTCGGCGGCGGACGGCGCGGTCGGCGGGTACCTCGCGTGGCAGCTGGCGGCGATCGCGTCGAAGGCGCCCGCCGCCGAGGGCCAGGAGATGCCCGAGGCCGGCCTGCCGTGGACGCAGGAGCAGTATCGCGACGCCATCGCCGGCGCGGCGGTGTGCACGCCGCCCGCACCTCAGTGACGCGGCTGATGGGTCGAGCCGGCACGACTCCGGCGATCATGCTGGTCGTCGTCGGGCTGGCCTGTCAGGAGGTCGGCGCCTCGCTCGCCGTGCTGCTGTTCCCCGAGGTGGGGCCGCTGGGCATGGTGATGCTGCGCCTGGTGTTCTCGGCGATCGTGCTGCTGCTCATCGCCCGCCCGGCGCTCCGCGGGCATTCCCGCGCGGACTGGTCGGGGGTGGTGCTGTTCGGCCTCGTGCTCGCCGTCATGAACGGGCTGTTCTACCTCGCGCTCGAGCGGCTCGCGCTCGGCGTCACCGTCACGATCGAGGTGCTCGGACCGCTCGTGCTGTCGATCGTGGCCAGCCGCCGTGCCTCGGCGTGGCTGTGGGCCCCGCTCGCGCTGGCGGGCGTCGTCGCGCTGGGCGGCGGAGGCTGGGATCGCCTCGACCCGCTCGGCGTGCTCTTCGCGCTCGGCGCCGCCGCGAGCTGGGCGTTCTACATCCTGTCGTCGGCGCGGGTCGGCCGAGCCTTCCCCAAGCTCGACGGGCTCGCGCTCGCGATGGCGATCGGCGCCGTGATCGCGTTGCCCTTCGGGATCGCGGATGCCGGAGCCGCCCTGCTGCGGATCGAACTGGTGGCGCTCGGTGCGGCGGTGGCCCTGCTCTCGTCGACGATCCCGTACGCGTTCGAGCTGGTGGCCTTGCGGCGGCTCCCCGCCGCGGCATTCGCGATCCTGATGAGCCTGGCGCCCGCGACGGCTGCTCTTGCCGGCTTCGTATTCCTGGGTCAGCATATGACGTGGCTCGAGGTCGCCGGCATCGCACTGGTGATCACCGCGAGCATTGGCGCGGTTCGATCGTCCTCGCGTGCGGCGCGCGAGGCGGCTGAGCCGGTCGCGTGATCGATGCCGCGGGAGCGCCGGATGAGATGATCGCGGGATGCCGTCGGTCTTCCGTCTCGTGACGCACGCGCAGGCGTCCCCCGAGGTGCTCTTCGACGCCTCGCTCAGCATCGACGCGCACGTCGACTCGATGGCCGGAGCGCGCGAGCGCGCGATCGCCGGCGTGACGTCCGGCCTGATCGGCCTCGGCGAGACGGTGACGTGGCGGGCACGGCACTTCGGCGTCTGGTTCACGATGACCTCTCGCGTCAGCGAGCTGGAGCGTCCTCACCGCTTCGTGGACGAGCAGGTGCGCGGGCCGTTCCGGGTCTTCCGTCACGTGCACGAGTTCGAGGAGGATGCCGCGGGCACCCGGATGACCGACGAGATCACGGTCGGGTCCCCGGTGCTCGGGGCGCTCGTCGAGCGGCTCGTGCTCGTGCCCTACCTGCGCCGCCTCATCCGCCGGCGCAACGACCACCTCGCGGAATCGCTCATCGGCTGAGGGCCGTCGAATCCCGTACGCGGAGCTCGGGCAGCAGATACACGCGCTGCACGGGGCGCCGCGGTCCGTCGGTGAGGCGTCCGACCATCGTCTCGACGGCGAGTCGCCCCACCTGCGGCTTCGGGGGCCGCAGCGCGGTGATCGGCGGCTCGGCGCTCTCTGCCACCTCGTCGTCGTACGCGAGGACGGCGAGGTCGTCGGGGACGGACCAGCCGTGATCGCGGGCGTGCTGCTGCAGGAGCACGGCCTGAGGATCGGAGTGGATGAGCACGGCCGTCGTGCCGGTGTCGCGGCAGGTGCGCAGCAGTCCGTCGATCGTCCTCTCGCGCTCGCCGCCGTCGAGTGCGTCCAGTGCCGTGTCGAGGTCGAACGTGCCCGTCATGCCCAGCTCGTCGAGCGCTCGCGCCCAGCCGCGGCGGAGCTGCCACGACGTCGGCGATCCGGGCGAAGCCAGCAGCCCCACGCGGCGATGGCCGAGGGTGGCGAGGTGGTTCGCGGCGAGCGACCCGCCGAACACGTGGTCGGTCGTCACCCACTCCAGCCGTGTGAGGGCGAGGGCGGACGGCACTCGCCGTTCGGCGAGCACGACCGGGATCGGGAGCGAGTCCAGCCACTGCAGCAGGGCAGAGCCCTCGGGCCCCTGCGTCTCGGTTGCGACGATCAGCCCGTGCAGCGTGCCCGATTCGACCAGAGAGCTGATCTGGCGCCGCTGGTCGGCGGGGGAGTAGCTGGCGCCGCGCAGCACGAGCTGCACCCCGGCATCCGTCGCCGCTGCTCGAGCGCCGACGATGATGTGCGGCCAGTAGTAGCCGAGCGATGGGACGACCATGCCGACCCGGAACCGCGGCGGCCCGGAGGTCGGCGCCGCGCGCGGCACCGATGTGTCGAGCCGGCTGCGCAGGGTCGCTCCGCCGTGCACCCGGGTGAGCAGGCCGCGATCGGCGAGAGCGCCGATGTCGCGCCGGATGGTGAGCTCGGCGACGCCGAACTCTCGCGCGAGATCGGCAACGCGGACGGATCCGACGCGCCGCAGCTCGTCCATGATGCGTTCGCGCCGCGACAGGCCGAATGGCGGCGGCGAATGGGGCTCCACGACGATCTCCTTCGACCCGTGCGTGCGAACGTGTTCGATTGACGATAGCGGGACGGGACGGATGCCGCGGAATCGCGCCCGTGCGGCGCACCGGTTGTGTTATTCAGTGCGAACGTGTTCGAGTCTGGTCGGTTGGCTTTCCGGCGTGGCGCGGTGGTGGTTCCCTGACAGGCGACCCGAGTGGGCTCTCTTTCGACGACGAGGAACTCCATGGCGAAGATGTCATCGGCCCGGATCGCTGCCGCACTCACCGCGGCCGCGGTGACGCTGGCCACGGTCGCGATCCCCTTCACTCCAGCGGCAGCCGCCGGAGCCGACCCCGTGAGCGTCACCGTCGACGGCGCAGACATCGCGGCGGCGGCGGAGAATCGCAACGGGCTCACCTTCAAGGGCTTCGGCGTGCTCTCGGCGAACTCGACGAGCGCGCTGCTGCTCGACTACAAGGCGCAGCATCCGGATAAGTACTGGGAGCTCATCGAGACGCTCTTCGGCGGCGATCACCCGATCATGAACACCGTCAAGATCGAGATGGGCAACGACCGCAACACCTCGACGGGTCCCAACCCCGCGACGATGCGCTCGCGCGACGAGTACCCGAACGTGCTGCGCGAGCCGGGGTTCCAGCTGGCTGCCGACGCCCAGCTCGTGGCGCACGGCGACCTGCACGTCAGCATCCTGCGGTGGAACCGCCCGACGTGGGTCACGAGCCACGCGGACCAGTACATCTGGTACAAGAACACCGTGCTCGCGGCCTATCGCGAGCTCGGCGTCATGGTCGACTCGATCAACCCCGACACGAACGAGACGCGCACTCCCGACATCCAGCTCTACAAGGACTTCTCGGCGTGGGTGGCGAATGACACCACGGGCTATGAGGGCGCGACCGCCTCCGACCCGAACAACGGCTTCGCATCCGAGGAGGAGAAGGACCTCTTCCACGCCATCCAGACCATCGCCGCGGACACGGTGGGAACCCCGCCGGTGTCGTTCGGCGACGCGATGACCTCGCCCACCGACTCGTCGCTGCGTGACGCCGTCGACATCGTCGGCTTCCACTACTCCAGTGCGGACGACAGCGCCGGGAACATGAAGGAGATCGCGGAGCAGCTCGACCTCGAGGTGTGGAACTCCGAGGGCCAATCGACCTTCTCGAGTTCGGCGGACCGGCCGAACAACAACGCGAGCGATGAGCAGGGGGGCTTCGGCACCGAGTTCGGCGGCACCAACAGTGCACTCGAGATGGCCAACTGGGTGACGACCGGCTTCGCTGCGTCACGCCGCACGATGAACATCTTCCAGCCCGCGATCGGCTCGTTCTACGACGGGTTCCAGTACTCGTCGAAAGAGCTCGTGAACGCCCGCGAGCCGTGGTCGGGCTGGATGTACTACGACGGTGGCCTGGCCGCGATCGAGCAGTTCACGCAATTCGCGAAGCTCGGGTGGGAGAACGCCGACAACACCGCCGGCATCTGGCGGGCGATCCCGCAGGCCTCGCACAGCGAGCTCGGGACCGGCAACCCGCCGGGCGGGGCGCGAGCCGGCGGCGCGTCGTACACGACACTCGCCGCCCCCGACGCCTCCGACTTCTCGACGGTCATCGTCAACGACTCGAAGTTCGAGAAGACCTATCGCATCGCCGCGAACGGGCTGAGCCTGGGCTCCGACGCGACGGCAGAGCTGTGGGAGACACGCGCCGCCGACGAGGGCGAGGCCTACGACGCCAATTATCTGCAGCCGATCGGCGAGCTCGCGCCCGCCGCGGACGGCTCGTACTCGGTGACGGTGAAGCCGTGGTCGGCCCTGACCGTCACGACGCTCGACCACGCGACCGCCGCAGCCGACGGCACTCTGACCGCGAAGGACGGCTACGGCAGCTCACTCCCGAGCTCGAAGGAGTACACGGCGCCCGATGGCGGCCGCGACGTGCTCGACACCGACGCGTCGGGGGCTGTCAACGGCGTGACCGATGACGGCATCCTGTACGGCGACGACTTCGACTATCGCGAGCAGGGCGCGATCAAGGGCTACGACCCCGCGACAGGCCAGCTCGTCGACACCGGTGAGCCGTTCCTCGACGCGCGTGGCGCCCAGGCGAAGCCGGAGGGCACGCCCGCCGTGCACGCCGAGGATCAGGGTGTGACCCCGCGCTATACGAACGACACCAACGGCGCGTTCGAGTCGGTCGAGACCGCGGATGCCGCGCACGGCCGCGTGCTGCGCCAGCAGGTGGGCCCCGGTATGGCCGGCGGCGCGTGGAACGCAGGCGACCCCAAGACGACGATCGGCGACGCCCGCTGGGCGAACTACACCGTCTCGGCAGACGTGCTCTTCGAGGCCGATGGCGCACAGTACGCGTCGATCGGAGCGCGCGAGCAGGGTGGGACGGCGAACGGCCAGAACGTCTCTGCCGCCGAGCTGAAGATCGACCCTGCCGGTGCGTGGACGTTCATGCGCTACGGCACGACGCTCTCGGCCGGGAGCGTGGCGACCACGCCGGCGGCGGCATTCCAGACCGGGCCGGGTGCCTGGAACACCATCGCCGTGAAGGTCGCCGGCAACGTCTACAGCGCGCTCGTCAATGGTGTCGAAGTGGCCACGTACACGGATGCCGCGCCGCAGGCTGCGGGCCGGGTGCAACTCGGGTCGAGCTTCAACTTCGTGCAGTTCGACAACCTGAAGGTCGAGGGCGTGCCCGGCTACACGCCGTACTACGCGTCGGTCATCGACGGGATGCATCAGACCAGCTGGGACGACTCCTCCGTGCCGGTCCTGGAGTTCGACGGGAGCTGGAGCCACGTCAACGGGCAGGGCATGTTCGAATGGCAGCGGACGGCATCCAAGAGCACCGCCAAGGGCGCGGCGATGACGTACGCGTTCACGGGCACCGGCCTGGACATCATCGGCACCAACAACGGGGCGACGACCCTCGACGTGATCGTCGACGGCGTCACCGTCGCGGCGGCCGCTCCGACGTTCGCCGCGGGCAGCGAGAAGACCGCGTTCATCCTTCGCGGCCTCGAGAACGCCCCGCACACGGTCGTCGTCAAGACGGCGAACGACAACTCCATCAACGTCGACGCCGTGGGCGTCATCACGGCCACCGCGGACTCCGCGAGTGTCGACACCGCGCCGCTGTCGGCAGCGATCGACTCGGTCGCCGGATTCGACGAGGGCGATTACAGCGCCGAGACGTGGGCCGTCTTCGCCGCGGTGCTTGCGGATGCGCGGCAGGCGGTCGGCGACCCTGTGGCCTACGGACTGGACGCCGAGGGCGCTGCCGCGATCGCCGGCCGACTCGCGGCCGCAGCCGATGCGCTCACTCCGAAGGATGTCAGCCCCGACGTGCTGGAGCTCGGGGTCGTGACGATCGTCTCGAGCGAGCGGACGCTGCCCGCGACACTCGATCTGGCGGGCACGGATGCTGAGGTGACGTGGAGCCTGCCGTCGACGGCCGCAGCCGGGACGACGGCGGAGCTCGGCTCGTTCGCGGCCACCGGCCGTTCGACCGAAAAGCTGGCGTCGGGCTACTACCAGCGCTTCAGCGCGACCGTGCTCGTCGTGCCGGCCGATCTCGAGTACTTCATCGACTCGGGCTCGGGCGGCGCGGCCGAGGGCTCGGCATTCGCCGCGGCGAAGGCATCCTTCCCCGATCTGCGCAACAGCGTCGCCGACCAGAAATGGGATGGCTCGACCGCCGGGACGACGTGGGGCTACTCCACCGCGGCGACGACCCTGCAGTCCGGCAACCCGGGCGACTGGGGCTCGTCGTTCGTGGGGGCCGACTACAACAAGCCGGTGACCTACCACCTGAGCCTTCCGGCCGGGAACTACCACCTGGTCGCCGTGCAGGCTCCCCGTGCGGGGCTCACCACCAACGTGTACTCCACCGTGCGCGCGGCCGGCTCCGAGGCGACGACGAAGACCGCGGTGTCGACGGGTGCCGCCACGCCGGTGGCGCAGACGCTGACGCTCGAGACGGAGGCCGTCGTCGACGTCGAGTTCGGCACGAATGGCACGAGCGGTTACAACGCCCGCCTGGCCCTCGTCTACGTGCAGCGACTTCCGTTGGATCTCGGAGTGCAGGGCGCGCTGGGTCTCGACGACGAGCTGCCCGGGACCGTCCAGGTCGCCGGCGCCGATCGGGCGGTCGAGTGGGATGCCGAATCCGCCGCTCAGCCGCGCTCCGAGTTCGGCAAGCTCACCGTGACCGGTCGGCTCAGCGATAGCGACGAGCGCGTGGTCGCCAGCTTCGAGATCGTCCCGCCGGCGCTCGTGTACTACATCGACTCTGGCACCGGAGGTGTGGCCTCGCCGCAGTACTCGGCCGTCGCGCAGGCTGTCGATGGACTGCGCAACGACACCGTGGACCAGGTGTCGGCATCCGTCGACCAATGGGGATATGTCGCAGACGGCATGAAGGTCAAGGGATCCACCGACATCAACGACAAGTACTCGACCGGGCTCTACCAGGACACGACGCGGCTGACCTATCGCCTGCCGCTCGAAGCGGGCACCTACACGCTCACCGGCGGGTTCACCGAATGGTGGAGTCTCAACCGCACGATGAACCACACGGTCTCCGTCGCGGGCGCCGAGCTGGCCAAGGGCAACATCCCGCTGTCGGGCTCGAACACGCCGCTCGCCGCGCCGCTGACGTTCACGCTCACGGCACCGGCGACCGTGGAGTACGTCGTGACGAACGAGGGCGCCGGCGGCGAGAAGCCGGTCATCTCGTGGCTCGCGGTGTCCGACACGACCCTGCCCGGCGCGCCGCAGAACGCCGCCGCGACGGCGGCGAGTGACACGTCGATCACGGTCACGTGGGATGCCCCCGCGCTGACGGGCCCCGGATTCGCGGAGTACCGCGTGTACGAGGCCGGCGGCACCGAGGCGGTCTGCGAGACGACCGAGACGGCCTGCGTGATCGAGGGGCTCGAGCTGGGGACGACCCACTCCTACGAGGTGGCCGGGGTCAACGAACTCGGCGAGGGGGAGCGGTCGCCGGCCACGGCGCCCGTCACTCTTCCCGAGGTGCCGTCCGACGACGGCGCGAAGACGGCTCCGGCCCGAGCCTCGCTGGCCTCGAACGACGGCTGGGACACCGGCCTCGAGGACGGCACGTTCCAGGTGACGATGAACCTGTGGTGGGGCGAGAACGGGTCGCTGTTCAAGCTGTACCGCGACGGCGAACTCGTTGCGAAGGTGCCGCTGACGGTGAGCTCGCCCGGAATGCAGCACGCGGTCGTCGACATCGAAGGCCTGCCCAACGGCACCTACGTGTTCACGGGCGAACTGCTGAACTCGAAGGGGACGACCGCGACGCGGCCGCTCACCGTCACCGTGACGGATGCCGCACCCGGCAAGCCGGCGATCTCGGCGGCGAACAAGGACGGCGACGGCACCTACACCGTGGTCGCCGACCTGTGGTGGGGGACGAATGCCACCTCCTACCGGTTCCTCGAGAACGGCGTCGAGGTCGGCGCGGGATCGCTCGTGGCGGCGAGCCCAGGTGCGCAGCAGGCCAAGCTGCCCGTCTCGGGCAAGCCCGCGGGAGCGTACGTCTACGTCGTCGAGTTCACGAACGCCGCCGGCACGGCGACGTCGAAGGGGCTGACCGTCACGGTGAAATGACGCTTCGTCCCCGCGCGGTCCCCACGATCCTCTGGTTCGTTCGTCACCTATGCACGCGATACGCGGGAATCGCTGTACATATGTGGCGAACGAACCCGGGGGATCCGGGGGTGGTGGGGCGGCGCTGGTACCGTCGGGGCGTGCAGCGTACGAGATGGGCCGTGCTCGGTCCGGGAGCGATCAGCAGGGACTTCGTCGCAGGGCTGCGCAGCTCGCAGTCCGGCGTGCTGCACGCGGTCGGCAGCTCGTCCGCCGATCGGGCCGCGGCCTTCGCCACGGAGTTCGGGGCCGAAGCATCCGGAACCTACGACGAGATGCTCGCGCGTGACGATGTCGACGCCGTCTACGTCGGCACCGTCCACACCACGCACGCCGAGCTCGCGATCCGGGCGCTCGACGCGGGCAAGGCGGTGCTGTGCGAGAAGCCGGCGAGCCCGGAGGCCGCGGACGTCGAGCGCATCCTCGCCGCCGCAGCGCGCACGCAGCGGCCGTTCCTCGAGGCGTTCAAGACCCGCTTCGGGCCGTTCGCGCAGGCGCTCGACGACTTCGCCGCCGCCGGTGAGCTGGGCGAGCCGAAGTGGCTCGAGGCCGCGTTCGGCTTCGCCGCGGGATCGCGCGACGGCCGGCTGTTCGACCCGGCGCTGGGCGGTGGCGCGATCCTCGACGTCGGCTGCTACCCGGTCGCCCTCGCGGTGCAGATCGCCGCAGCCGCCGGCGCGCCCATCGATGCTCCCGCGGTGAGCGCGGTCGACGCCGAGCTGATCGGGGGCGTCGACGGGTCCGCGTCGGCCGAGGTCGCCCTCGGGCCTCTGGCCGCGGCGGTCTCGACGTCGATCGAACGAGAGCTCCCGGCATCCGGTCTCATCCGCTTCTCCGGCGGCGAGCTGTTCCTTCCCGACGTGTGGGGCGGCCGCGCCGCGAGTGCCTCGACCATCGTGGTGCGCCGGGGCGGCGCGGAGCGCGTCATCGAGGTGCCGGTCGTGCAGCCGATGGCCGCCGAGGCCGACGCGCTCTCGCTCGCGCTCGCCGAGGGCAGGCTCGAGGTGCCCGAGATGCCGTGGTCGCATTCGCGGGCCATCGCGCGAGTACTGACCGACTGGCGCGCGGTCGCCCTCGCCGGCTGAGCCCGCCGCGCAGCTCAGGCGCCGCGCGGGGGAGCGGTCGAACCGCGCACGTTCAGGCGGGGGTTCAGCACGACGCGGTGCACCGGCCGGCCAGGGTCGTCCAGGCGCCGCGCGATGAGATCCACGGCGGCCTGGCCGACGCTCGCCCGAGGCGGGCTGACGGCGGTGAGGGCCGGGGTGAACAGCTCGGCGACCTCGTCGTCGTAGGCGATGACCGACAGGTCGCCCGGCACCGAGATGCCCCGGTTGAGCGCCAGATCGACGAAGGCCATGGCTTCGGGGTCGGAGTGCACGACGATCGCGGTGACCGAGTTGGCGAGCGCCGAATCCAGCGTCGCGTCGACGACGGACGAGAAGTCAGGGCTGGTCCGCGGCGGAAGCACGGACTCGAAGTGATCGCTGGGCGTGAGGCCGAGCTCGGCGCAGGCCGCCTCCCAGCCCGCCGTGATCTTGCGCGACGTGGGGGAGTTGCGCGAGATGATGAGCGCCACGCGGCGATGGCCGAGCGCCGCGAGGTGCCGGGCAGCCAGCACCGCCCCCAGGGCGTGGTCGGTCGTGACGGACTCGACGGGCGCGCCGTCGGGCAGCAGCACGGCATCGCGCTCGACGAGCACGCTGGGCAATCCCGACTCGGCCATCCACTGCACGACGTCCTGCGCGTGCGGAGTGTCGGTGTTGGGCGCGACCACGAGGCCCCGCACGTTGTCGCTGTGCACGAGCCGGTCGAGCACGGGCCGCTCGTCCTGCAGCTCGTACGACGCGCCGCGCAGCACGACGTCCATGCCGATGCGCTTCGCCTCGGCCTCGGCGCCGCGGACGACTCCCGGCCAGTAGTAGTTGAGCGACGGCACGAGCAGCGCGATGGAGCCGGTGCGGGTGGCGAGCACCGGATGCGGCGAGCCGCCGTCGCCGGCATGCGCCGGGCCGTCGGCGGAGGGCACCGCCCCGCCGTGCACCCTCACCAGCAGACCCTCGCGCTCCATCTGCGCGAGATCGCGCCGCAGCGTGACCGGGGCGACCCCGAGCTCGTCCATCAGCTGCGCGACCCGCACCGCGCCGTCGCGTTCGAGGGCGGCGAGGACGAAGGCACGCCGCTCCGCGGCGAGCAGCGCCGGGTTCTGGTCGGTCATCGTGCGTCCTCCGCGTTCGTCTGGTCCAGTTCTACCGTGACCACGACGTGGTCGCGCGTCGTCACGTCGAGGTCGAGGCGTGTCAGGCTCTGCCCCCACACCTCCGAGAGCATCGGGTCGTCCAGTTCGCGCACCACGAGGGCCGCGGGCACGCCGGCGGGCCACGAGATCCGCACCGGCGACGCGCCGTCCAGGGGCGTCACGATGAGCGTCTCGGCATCCCCGAGGCGCACGTCGCCGGCGAGCAGCATCCGGATCGACGTCGGCGAGCCTTCGGCCGAGCCGGCTGAGGGCCACGAGTCCTCGACGGTCACGCGGCCGGCTTCGCGGTCGAGGCGCACGGTGCGCCGCCACGGCGTGGTGACGCCGGGGTAGGCGCCCGAGAGGTCCATCGACAGCGAGGCCGAGGCATCCGTGATGAGCGCTTCGACGCCGGATGCCGCGAACCCGGCGCCCGCGCCCTGCTCGGCGCCGCCGATGACCGGCACGTTGTGCCATCCGCTCTGCATCGTCCAGATGTCGTAGCGATCCGGGCCGAACGTCTGCAGGGTGTACGTCGGCCGGCCTGCGTCGACGATGACGGGCACCCCGTCGGAGGCGACGACGAACGAGCCGACGTCGTTGTGGTTGTGGTGCTCGTCGTTGTGGCCGCCCTTCGCGGCGAGCGTCAGACCCGCGGCCGATCCGCCGCGGGGGCGCGCCAGCAGCACCTCGGTCGACGGCAGCCACACGTCCCGGGGGAGCGGCGCCGCGTCCTCGACCGCACCGACCCACTCCGTGTCGGTGATGGCCCGCAGCAGGCGTCCGAGACCCTCGTGCTCACTGGCGGCGGGTGCACCGGCGACTCGATGCGCGGCGGCGTGGGCCGCGGCATCCGGATCTCCGACGGCACGCGCCGCTCGATGCAGCGCGTGCCACGGCTGCGCGGCGAGCGGGCGGGCCTGGCCGTCGGCGAGGTTGAGGTACCAGCCGCCCGAGAGGTGCATGCGGTGGGGGAACGCCACCGTCTCGCGCAGCGCGGGGATGTCTGCGGCGTCGAGCGCGCCGCCGGTCGCGTGGCGCAGGATGTCGAGGGCCTCGAGCGCCCGGCACGCGCCGTTCCACCAGTACGCGTACCCCTCGTCGATCGCGCCGTCGGGCGGCAGGGCCGTGACATACCGGTCGATGCCCTCGATCGCCAGCGCCACGACACGAGCCCGCTCGGCGGCGTCGCCCGGCGCGTCGAGCAGACGCAGCGCGGCGACCAGCACGTTGCCGTGGATCCACGGGTTCCAGTTGTGCACGTCGCCGTCGAGACCGAGCCAGTGCCAGTCGCGGCGCCGTGTGAACGGGTCGAACACGCGAACACGCGCCTCGTGCCGGATGCGGGAACGGATGCCGGGATACCGGGCCTCGAGCCGCGCACCCAGCACGTGGTCGATCCAGGCGAGCTGGCCGACGGCCTCGCCCGCGCCGAGGTCGAGGTACGGATCGGTGACGACCGGTAGCACCGAGCCGTGCGCGCGCAGCGCGTCGTCGTGCGCGGGCCAGCACCACGAGCTCTGCTCGCACAGCAGCCACACGCCGTCGAGCACCTCGCCGAGCGCCGTGGCAGAGAGAGTGTGCGTGGCGGCGAGGGCGGCGCGCGAGAGGCGCCGCTGGCGTTCGAACGCGACCGACTCCCAGCCCTCGCGATCGCCGTCGTCGTGCAGGCGCGCGGCGGCGGTTGCGAGGGGGACAGGCCACGGCTGGGCGCTGTCGGCTCGGGCGCGGTGGAGGATCTCGGCCACGGCGACCGGATCGGCGCTGCCGCCCTGACCCCACACCGTACGGACGTCGGCCGGCGGGACGGGGAGCGCCTGGTCGGGTGCGGCGAGGAGCGCCGGGAGCGCCGACTCGAATCCGCCGGCGCCGACGCCGGTCTGCGCACGGTACCGCGCCGCCAGCACGCCCTCGAAGACGGGAGCGGGCGTCGGGACCGTCGTCGTCACAGCGTCTCCTCATCGATTCGGCGAGCGTCGAGTCGCTCGGTAAAGCGATCAGAAACGATCATAACGAATCTGAATCAGCCTTGCAATGACCGAAACGGATTGCTACGCTCCCAAACGGTCGCCCTCCCGCTCAGGCATCGGGCGGTGACGAATCGAAGGAGATCCCGTGACGATCGAGCAGCCGGCAGCAACATCGCGGCGTTCCGCCGTGAGCGCCGACTGGTCGCGTGAGCAGTGGCTCGCCTACGCCGACCGACTGCTCGACTCCGCGCGATCCTACGCGTCGCCCGGCAATGCCCGCATCACGTTCCCCGGCGAAGAGGGTGGGTACGGCCGCGCCGTCGACGGACTCGAGGGTTTCGCCCGCACGTTCCTGCTCGCCGGGTTCCGCCTGGTCGGCGCTCGGGGCGAGGGCCTCGACGAGCTGGCCGACTTCTACCGTCGCGGTGTGGTCACGGGAGTGGATCCGGATGCCGCGGACCGCTGGGTCCGCCTGGACGAGCACGCTCAGGCCAAGGTCGAGGCGGCCTCGCTCGCGCTCGTGCTCGACATGACCCGCCCGTGGATCTGGGACCGACTCGACGCGCTCACGCAGCAGCGCGTGATCGACTACCTCGCGCCCGTCGTGGGGGATTCGACCTACCCGAAGACGAACTGGCTGTGGTTCCGCGTCGTCGTGCAGACGTTCCTGCGCTCGGTCGGCGGACCCTGGTCGGCGGCAGACCTCGCCGACGATCTCGCACTGCACGACTCGCTGGTGCGTGAGGACGGCTGGATCTCGGACGGTCCCGAACGCGCCTACGACCACTACGTCGGCTGGGCGCTGCACGTGTACCCGGTGCTGTGGTCGCGCATGCAGGGCGCCGAAGAGCTCGCCGCCGGCCGCACGGCCGCCGACGTCGCGGGCCTGGACCGGTTCCTGCAGGATGCCGTTGCCCTCGTGGGCGCTGACGGCTCGCCGCTCATCCAAGGCCGCAGCCTCATCTACCGCTTCGCCGCCGCGGCGCCGTTCTGGGTCGGCGCGTTCGCCGAGGTGCCCTCGGTACCGCTCGGCCAGTTGCGCCGCGCCGCGAACGCCGTCGTCGCCCACTTCGACGAGCACGACGTGCCCGGTGACGACGGTGTGCTCACGATCGGCTGGCACCACGAGTGGCGCGAGCTGGCGCAGTCCTACTCCGGTCCGGGATCGCCCTACTGGGCCGTCAAGGGGCTGCTCGGCGTCGCACTGCCCGCCGATCACCCGGTGTGGGCAGCGCCGGCGGTGCCGCTGCCGGTCGATGCGGCCGACCAGCTGCGCGTCGTCCGCTCGGCCGGCTGGGTGGTCTCGGGTACGCAGGCGGACGGCATCGTGCGCGTGGTCAACCACGGCACCGACAAGGCGGCCGCCGGCAGCCTCGTCGGCGACTCGCCGCTGTACGCGCGCATCGGGTACTCCACCGCCACCGCTCCTCTCGCCGACGAGCGAGCATGGGAGCAGCCGCTCGAGCAGTCCGTCGCGCTCGTCGACGCGACCGGCCGGGCGACCCATCGCGCCGCGATGGAGCTCGTCGACGTGCGCGTGCAGGACGACGAGCACGGCCGGCTCGGCATCGCTGCGTCCCGTTCTCACGCGCATTGGCTCACGCCGCGGCCCTCGCCGCACCGCCACGGGTCGGGCCTGGCGGGCGACGTCGAACTCGCCGGCGTCGTCACCGTGCACTCGCTCGTCCGCGGGCCGTGGGAGGTGCGGCTGGCGCGCGTCGAGTCGCTCGAGCCCGGTGCGGACCCCGCGTCGCTGCGCCTGCGCGTGGGCGGCTGGGCGCTGGCCGGAGACACCGCGGCAGGAGACACTGCGGCAGGAGACACTGCGGCAGGAGGCACCGTCGAGAAGTCGACATCGGATGCCTCGCCTGTGGCCGTCGCGAACGGCCTGCGGAGCAGCATCCGTCCCCTTCTCGGACAGGGTGAGCCCCGCATCGAGGTGCGCCGCGACGCCAGCCCGCTCGGCGCCGAGGCGGCCGTGCCCGTCGTCGAGTATCCGGTCGCCGTCGGCGAGTGGATCGCGACCCTCATCGAACTCACCGGCGCCCCGTCCGCGGCTGCCACCGAAACCTCGGTCGCCCTGAGCGGCGACGCATCCCAGACCACCGTCTCGGTCACCTGGCCGGACGGGACGGCGACCACGAGTCGCCTCGCACACCCCGGCGAAGCGCCCGGCGCGATCCGGTAACCCCGAAGGGCCCGATGACGGGTCCGGCAATCACAAAGGAGTACCCCCCATGAAGCGCAAGTTCGCAGCCGCGGCCGGCGTCGCCGTCGTGGCGACGCTCTCGCTCGCCGCCTGCAGCGGCAGCTCCGAGACCCCGGCAGAGGAGTCGGGTCCGGTCACGCTCACCCTGTCGGGCTGGAGCCTCGACACCACGCCCGAGTTCCAGGCGCTGGCCGACGCGTTCCAGGAAGAGAACCCCGACGTCACGATCGAGCTCAAGGGCTACGACCCGGCCGAGTACAACACGCTGCTCACCGCCGACCTCGCGGCCGGCTCCGGCCCCGACATCATCACGCAGAAGGAGGTCAAGTTCGTCCCGACGTTCGTCGAGGGCGGCCAGCTCCTCGACGTGTCGGACGTCGAGCTGCCCGACGGGATCAGCGGCGCCGCCTCGTACGAGGTCGACGGCACCGCCTACGCGGTTCCCTACCGCAACGACTCGTGGGTGCTGTTCTACAACAAGGCGCTCTTCGATCAGGCGGGCGTCGAGCACCCCGACGGCTCGTGGACGTGGGACGACTACAGCGAGGCCGCTGCGGCGCTGACCGAGGGCATCGCCGCCGCCGGCGGCACGGCCAAGGGCGCCTACCTCCACAACTGGCAGTCGACCGTGCAGGGCTTCGCCAGCGCGCAGTCCGACACCGACGTCCTGACCGGCGACTACGAGTACATGGAGCCGTTCTACGAGAACGTGCTCGCGCTCCAGGGCGACGGCTACCAGGTCGACTTCAACACCGCCAAGGCGAACCAGCTCACCTACCAGGGCGAGTTCGGCAAGCAGAACGCCGCGATGCTGCCGATGGGCACCTGGTTCGTCGCGACGCTCATCGCACAGCAGGCGTCGGGCGATGCGGACGACTTCGAGTGGGGCATCGCGCCGATCCCGCAGGTCGATGACTCGACCGCAGGCCTGGACAACACCCCGGTGACCTTCGGCGACCCGACCGGCTTCGGCATCAACGCCGCGATCGACGACTCCAAGGTGCAGGCGGCCAAGGACTTCCTCGCCTTCGCGGCGGGCGAAGAGGGCGCGCAGATCCTCGCCGGCATCGGCATCACGCCGGCGCTGCTGAGCGACTCGGTCGTCGAGACGTACTTCGCCGTCGACGGCGCACCCGCCGACGACCTGTCGAAGTTCGCCTACTCGACGCACGAGGTGTTCCCCGAGAACCCGACGTCGAACAAGACCGCGGCGATCCAGGGCATCCTGAACGACATGCACACCGCGATCATGTCCGGTTCGATGCCGGTCGCCGACGCGATCACCGAGGCGCAGGAGCGCGTCGCCAACGAGGTCGGCCTGGACTGATCCCGATCGTCTGAGCGACGCGATCGTCTAGACGACTCCCGCGCTTGACGACCGGTCGGCGACTCGCCGGCCGCCGTCCCGCGGCGGGCTCAGGACCCGAACCTGAGCCCGCCGCCGGGCACCCCCCACGTCTTCTTCACCCCACCGGAGGTCCGCCATGGCGACCATCACCGCGACCGAGACGGACGCCGCACCGCCGTCGGTGCCGCCGCGCCGCCGGCGCTCGAAGCTGCGCCTGCGCAACACCCTGATCGGCTGGAGCTTCATCCTCCCGAACTTCATCGGCTTCGGCGTGCTGACCCTCGTGCCGATCGTCGTGCTGTTCTACATGGCTTTCACCAACTGGAACGTCTTCGGCAAGGCCGACTGGATCGGCCTGGCCAACTTCGAGCGGCTCATCGGCGACGGCAGCTTCCGCATCTCGGTCGTCAACACGCTCTACTACTCGGTGCTGCACATCCCGCTGACCATCGTCGTCTCGCTGGGTCTCGCGCTGCTCCTGAACAACAAGCTGCGCGGCGTCGCCTTCTTCCGCACGGCGGCGTTCTTCCCCTACATCACCTCGATCGTCGCGATCGCGGTGGTGTGGAACCTGCTCTTCAGCCCCGAGTTCGGCCCGATCAACGAGTTCCTCCGGTTCATCGGCATCCAGAACCCGCCCGGCTGGCTCACGTCGCCCGAGTGGGCGATGCCCGCCGTCGTCATCGTCGGCACGTGGCGCGACATGGGCTACTACATGATCCTCTTCCTCGCCGGCCTGCAGACCGTGCCGCGTGAGCTGCACGAGGCCGCCCGCGTCGACGGTGCCGGTGTCTGGCAGCGATTCGTCAACGTGACGCTGCCGTGCCTGCGGCCCACGATGTTCTTCGTCACCGTGATGCTGACGATCAACTCGTTCAAGATCTTCGACCTGATCCTCGTCATGACCGATGGCGGGCCCGGACAGTCCACGCTCGTGCTGTCGCAGTTCATCTACCGCAAGGGCTTCGAAGAGAGCCAGTTCGGCTACGCCTCCGCGGCGGCCGTCGCGCTGTTCTTCATGTGCATCATCGTGACGATCCTCCAGTTCCTGTGGAACAAGAAGCGGAGCATCTGATGGCCGGCCAGACCCAGACAGACATGCGGACCGTCGCGATCGTCGCGCCCCCGGCGCCTCGCCGCGGCCTGCGCAAGCTCACCGGCGACGCCCCCCGCCCGACCGACACCGAGAAGATGACCCCCGGGCGCCGCGTCGCGCGGATCGCGATGTACCTCGCGCTCGTCGTCTTCGCGATCGGCCTGCTCACGCCGTTCGCCTGGATGGTCATGAGCTCGCTCAAGACGGCCAACGAGGTGTTCTCGGTGCCGGTGCAGTGGTTCCCCGAGACCATCGTGTGGCAGAACTACATCGACATCTGGACCCAGTCCGACATGCTGACGTGGATCCGCAACACGCTGTTCCTGGCCGTCGTCGTGACCTTCCTCCAGGTGCTCACCGGCTCGTTCGCCGCCTATGGCTTCGCGAAGATGCGCTTCCGCGGACGCGACGTCCTGTTCCTGCTGTACGTCGGAACGATCGCCGTGCCGTGGCAGTCATACATGATCCCGCAGTTCATCCTGCTGTCGAACTTCAAGGTCTCGAACACGCTGTGGGCCATCATCCTGCTGCAGGCGTTCGGCGCGTTCGGCGTGTTCCTGATGAAGCAGTTCTACGAGACGATCCCCGAGGAGCTGTCCGAGGCGGCCCGCCTGGACGGACTCAGCGAGTACGGGATCTGGCGCCGCATCATGCTGCCGCTGTCGATCCCGGCACTCGCCAGCCTCACGCTGCTGACGTTCGTTACGACGTGGAACGACTATCTCGGGCCGCTCATCTACCTGCGCAACCCCGACCTGTGGACCATTCAGCTCGGCCTGAAGAGCTTCGTGTCCAACCTCTTCGACACCAACTACGCGCTGCTGTTCGCGGGCCTGACGATCTCGGTCATCCCCATCGCGATCATCTTCCTGCTCGGCCAGAAGTACTTCGTCGAAGGCATCGCGACCAGCGGACTGAAGGGCTGAGCCATGAAGCGAACCGGTGCCCTCCAGAGACTCAACGGTCTGGTCTCGCACGAGATGTGGGCATCCCTCATCGGGATGCTGTACCTCGGGCTGATCACGAACCTCCTCCTCCTGCTCGCGTCGCTCCCGCTCGTGGTGCTGCTGGCGACGACCGATCCGGCGCGGTCATGGCCGCTTCTCGCGGTGGCCGCGCCGCTCGCGGCGCCGGGCCTCGCCGCCGCCTTCCGCGCCTTCCGTGAGCATGGCGAGGGCGGGCGCAGCCCGATCCGCGCCTTCGGTGCGGGCCTTCGCGACACCTGGCGCCGTGCGCTCCTGATCGGTGCGGGTGTCACGGCGTTCGTCGTGGTCCTGCTCGTGGACGTCCGGATGCTGTCGGCCACGCCGGCCGCCGTCTTCACCGTGCCGCTCCTCGCGGTGCTGGCCGTCCTGGCGGTCGCGGTGGGCCTCATCGCGCTGGTCGCGATCGCCGAGGCGCCGACGGCGCCCCTTCGCGATGTGCTGCGGGCGAGCGGATACCTCGGCCTGCGCCGCTGGTACCTCACCGCGGTCTCGCTGGCGGTGCTCGTGGTGCAGGCCGCGGTGTTCGCGGCGGCACCCGCGATCGGACTCGGGCTCACAGCATCCGCAGCCCTCTATCTCGCCTGGACCAACTCGCGGTACACGCTGCGTCCGGTCCTCGACCTCGATCTCGACGAGACCGCCCGCGCCTGAACGGCGCGCGTCCCGTCTGCTCCCCAACGAAGGATCCCTCTCCATGACGTCCACCTCGCCCGTGCAGGGCACCAGCGCGGCAGCATCCCCCCGCGAGACCGACGCCGCGATCGCGGCGGCGCTCGCGACGGTCCGCCGCAACATCGCCACCTTCGGGGGCAGCTTTCCGGGCGACACGACCGTCGGCGACCGGTACGAGCTGCGCCCCGCGGAAGGCGCGATCGGCGAAGGCGGCAACCGCGGGTGGACCACGAGCTTCCGCACCGGCATGCTGTGGCTCGCGTGGGAGCTGACCGGGGACGCCGCGTTCCGCGATGCCGCTCTCGTGGACACCGAGGACTTCGAGCGTCGCGTGCGCGACGGCGAGGACCTGGACACCCACGACCTCGGCTTCCTGTACACGCTCTCGACGGTGGCCGCCTGGCGCCTGCTCGGCGACGAGTCGGCCCGCTCGGCGTCGCTGCTGGCCGCCGACCACCTGATGCGCCGCTTCCTCGAGCCGGCCGGCATCATCCAGGCATGGGGTGACCTGTCCGACCCGGCGCAGCGCGGCCGCACCATCATCGACAGCCTCATGAACATGCCGTTGCTCACGTGGGCTGGGGAGCAGACCGGTCAGGAGCGCTTCGCCGACGCCGTGCGCCGGCACACCGCGCAGCTGCGCGAGCACATCATGCGCGAGGACGACTCGACGTTCCACACCTTCTACTGGAACGCCGAGACCGGCGAGCCCCTGCGCGGTGCGACCGAGCAGGGCGCCTTCGACGAGTCCTGCTGGGCCCGCGGCCAGGCGTGGGGCATCTACGGGTTCGCCATGAACTACGCGGTGGTCGGCGACGAGCAGCTGCTCGAGGCATCCCGTCGCTGTGCCGAGTACTTCCTGCGGCACCTGCCGGCTGACGACGTGCCGTTCTGGGACCTCGTCTACACCGACGGCAGCGACGCCCCGCGCGACAGCTCCGCCGCGGCGATCGCGGTGTGCGGGCTGCTGGAGCTGGCGACGGTGGAGACGGATGCTGCGCGTGCCGCCGAATGGACGTCCCGGGCGCACGCGATCCTGGCGTCGCTCATCGCGAACTACACGCCCGCGGCGCCCGAGGAGGCCGACGCCCTGCTGCTGCACAGCGTCTACGACCTGCCGAAGGGCAACGGCGTGGACGAGGGCACGCTGTGGGGCGACTACTTCTATCTCGAGGCGCTCATGCGGGTCGCGCGGCCCGAGTGGAGGAAGTACTGGTGAGGCTCGTCACGTACGCGACGCCCGACGGCCCGCGGCCCGGGGCCGTCGTCGCGGCGGCGGACGGCGACCGGCTGCTCGATCTCGGCCACGTGGGCGGGTCGGTGACCGCGCTGCTGTCGGATGACGTGGCGATGGCGTCTGCGCGCGCGGCGGTGGCGGCTGGGCCCACGCGCCCGGAGGCTCCGGGCGACGCGCCAGCGGCGCCTGGAGTGGGCGTGGGGACCGATCCGTCCTCCCTGCCGGCACTCGATCCGGCGGCGCTCCTCGCTCCGGTGGTGCCGGGCAAGATGCTGTGCCTCGGCTACAACTACCGCGGGCACGTGCCGGACGGTGCCGAGCCCGAGGCGGAGCCGGAGTATCCGGATGTCTTCGTGAAGACGCCGAACACGTTCGGCGGCCCCAACGATCTCGTCGCGATCCCGCCGGGCGCCACCGACGTGGACTACGAGGGCGAGGTGGCGGTCGTGATCGGCCGCCGGGCGCAGCGCGTCTCGATCGAGGACGCCTTGGATCACGTCGCCGGGTACACGATCCTCAACGACGTGTCGGACCGGGCGTGGCAGCGCCGCCAGAGCCAGTGGGCGCTGGGCAAGTGCTCCGACGGCTTCGCGCCGATCGGGCCGTGGATCGTCACGGCTGACGAGATCCCCGACCCGCAGGATCTGCTGGTCGAGGTCGTGCGCGACGGGGAGGTGACCGTCTCGCAGTCGACGTCGACGACCATCTTCAGCGTCGCGTTCGTCATCCACCATCTGAGCCAGGTGCTCACCCTCGAGCCGGGCGACATCGTGTCGACCGGCACACCGCAGAAGCTTCCCGCCGCGCAGCAGGCGCATCGGCCGCTCGCCGCCGGCGACGCCGTCATGGTGCGCATCTCCGGCATCGGCGAGCTCACCACCCGATTCACGAGCCCTCTCACCAGCGGTCTCACCACCGCCGCACCCGACCAGGAGGCCACGGCATGATCCTCGATTCCTTCCGGCTCGACGGCAAGGTCGCGCTCGTCACCGGCACCAGTCGCGGACTCGGCCAGGGTGCCGCGCTCGCGCTCGCCGAGGCGGGCGCCGACATCGCGCTGCTCGACCGCGGCGACGCGTCCGCGACCGCCGACCTCGTCGTGGCGACCGGCCGGCGCGTCCTCCGCCTGCAGCGGGATCTCGTGAGCGCCACTCCCGAAGAACTCGGCTCGGCCGTCGACGAGGTCATCGCCGAACTCGGCGGGCTCGACATCCTCGTCAACAACGCCGGCACGATCCGCCGGGCGCCGGCGGCCGAGTTCCCCCTCGAGGACTGGGACGACGTGCTCGCGGTGAACCTCGACGCCGTATTCCACCTGTCGCAGGCGGCGGGGCGCCACATGCTCGCACAGGGGAGCGGCCGCATCATCAACGTCGCTTCGATGCTGTCGTTCCAAGGCGGCATTCTGGTTCCGGCATACACCGCGTCCAAGCACGCCGTCGCGGGCCTGACGAAGGCGCTGGCGAACGAGTGGGCGGCGCGCGGGGTCACCGTCAACGCCATCGCGCCGGGCTACATGGCCACCGACAACACCGCGCCGCTGCGCGCCGACGAGGACCGGGCCGCCTCGATCCTCAGCCGGATCCCCGCGGGCCGCTGGGGCGAGGCCTCCGATCTGCAGGGCGCCTTCGTGTTCCTCGCCTCGGACGCCGCCGCCTACGTCACCGGCGCGATCATCCCCGTCGACGGCGGCTGGCTCGTCCGCTGACCCGAACAATCCACAGGAGACATACCGTGACCGACACGCACATCCCCCAGCGCTATGCCACCAACCCGGCGCAGATCCCCGGCATGAAGACCGAGGAACTGCGGGCGACCTACCTCATCCCCGACGTGTTCGTGCCCGGCGAGATCCGGCTCACGTACACCCACCACGACCGCATCGTCCTCGGCGGCGCCGTGCCTGCCGGATCGGACCTGTCACTCGGCGGCTACCCCGAGATCCGCAGCGACTACTTCCTCGAGCACCGCGAAGTGGGCATCATCAACGTCGGCGGCACCGGCACCGTGACCGCCGACGGCGAGGTCTACACCCTCGTCACCGGAGCGTGCCTGTACCTCGGCCGCGGCATCCGTTCGGTGTCATTCGCGGATGCTGACGGCGAAACCGGCGCGCAGTTCTACCTCTTCTCGGCTCCGGCGCACACCGCCTACCCCGCCGCGCTGGTGTCACCCGGAGAGGGGACCGTGCGAGAGCTCGGCGACCAGAGCACCTCGAACCGTCGCACGCTGAACCAGTACATCCACGAGAACGGCGTGAAGAGCTGCCAGATCGTGATGGGTGTGACCCAGCTGCACGAGGGGTCGATGTGGAACACCATGCCCGCCCACACCCACGACCGACGCACCGAGTGCTACCTGTACTTCGACCTGCCCGAGGACGCCCGCGTGGTGCACCTCATGGGCGAGCGCGAAGAGACCCGCCACCTGCTCGTCGCCGACCGGCAGGCGGTCATCTCGCCGTCGTGGTCGCTGCACTCCGGCGTGGGCACCGCTGCGTACTCGTTCGTATGGGCGATGGCCGGCGAGAACCAGGCGTTCGACGACATGGATGCCGCGCCCGTCACCGACCTCCGCTGACGGATGCCGCGGCCTGACTACGCTGGAGGAATGCCCCCGACCCTCCTCGCCATCGGCGAGACGATGGCGATGGTCACGCCGGCTGTCGCCGTCTCCGCCACCGACGCCGACACGTTCCTGCTGGACGCCGGCGGCGCGGAGTCGAACGTGGCGGCGCACGTGGCCGCCCTCGGCCACCACGCCGTGTGGTTCAGCCGCCTCGGCGCGGACGCGCTCGGCCGCAGGATCATGCGGCAGCTGTCCGAGCGGGGCGTCGATGTCTCTCGAGTCGTGCTCGACGAGGCGCATCCCACAGGCCTCTATGTGAAGGACCCGGGGCGCGGAGTTCTCTACTACCGGCGTGACTCGGCCGCCTCGCACTTCTCCGAGACCGACGCCGAGACGGTGTCGTTCGACGGTGTGGATCTGCTGCACGTATCGGGCATCACGGCTGCGATCTCGGAGTCGGCGGCGGCGTTCCTGTCGCGAGTGATCGCGCGGGCGCGCGACCACGGGGTGCCGGTGTCGTTCGACGTGAACCATCGCGCGCCGCTGTGGGACGCCTCGGCGGCGGCGCCCGCGCTCCTCGATCTGGCGCGGCAGGCCGACATCGTGCTCGTCGGCCGCGACGAGGCGCAGAACCTGTGGGGGACGGATGCTGCCGCCGACGTGCGCGCGTTGCTGCCCGACGTCGGCGAGCTCGTGGTGAAGGACGGCGACGTCGGCGCGACAGCGTTCGTCGGCACGGACGAGGTGTTCGAGCCCGCTCTCGTCGTCGAGGTCGTAGAAGCGGTCGGCGCCGGAGACGCGTTCGCCGGCGGGTACCTCGCGGGGCGACTGTCGGGCGACGCGGTCGCCGAGCGGCTGCGTGCCGGCCACGCACGTGCGGCCCGCACGCTGCGGACCACCAAGGATTCCGTGGACGAAGGAGACGACTGATGACGACGACCGGCGACAGCGACTGGTTCGAGACCGCGTTCGCGGGGGCGCCGCTCATGGCGATCCTGCGGGGGATGGGGGTCGAGCGGACCCTCGCCCTGGCCGAGACCGCGTGGGATCTGGGCATCGACTCGGTCGAGGTGCCGCTGCAGACCCCAGAGGACGAGCGGGCCCTGCGCGAGCTGGTCGCGCGAGGGGCGTCGCGTGGCAAGAGCGTCGGGGCCGGCACCATCATCACGCCGGAGCAGGTCGCGGTCGCCCGGGATGCCGGAGCCGCCTACCTGGTGTCGCCGGGCATCGCCGCGGCGGTCGTGCGCGCGGCGCAGGATGCCGGCATCCCCATCCTTCCCGGCGTCGCGACGCCCAGTGAGGTTCAGCTCGCGGTCTCGCTGGGGCTGTCGTGGCTCAAGGCCTTCCCCGCGACGTGGCTCGGCAGCGGATGGTTCAAGCACATCCGCGGACCCTTCCCGCACGTGAAGTTCGTGGCGACCGGCGGGCTCGACGCGTCGAACGTCGAGGAGTTCCTGGATGCCGGCGTGCGCGTCGCTGCGGTCGGTTCCGCGCTCGAGGACCCGTCGCAGCTCGAGCGACTCGCCGCGGTGCTGAAGGAGCGGGCGGCCGCGACGCGCTGACCCGCGGGGTCTTCCGGCACGTCGGTCGCGGATAGTGGCCGCGCTACGGTTGCTGGATGCCCGCGTACGTGCGGCCTGCGATCGCGGTGCCTCCCTTCCTCGACGACGAGGGGCGGCCGTATGGTGGCCGCTGGGGCAGTGGCTCCCCTCCGGAGGACTCGTATTCCGTCGTGAGTCATCCCGAGCGGTTCGGGCCTCTGCACGCGGTCGGCGACGCTCTCGTCGCGTGGTTGGTCCACGAGTTCGACGCGGTCGCGGAGGAGTCTGCGGAGGTCGCGGCCGACTTCCTGCACCCGCCGACGGATGTCGTCCGCGCTGTCCGCGTGACTCCGTCGGCCGAGGCCGCCGCACCGCTGACGTTCGTCTTCGCGTCGTTCCCCGGCATCCTCGTGCACGCCGGCTTCCTCTTCGAGGACCGCTACCCGTCGTGCGGCTGCGATGCGTGCGACGAGGAATGGGACAGCACCGCGACCGAACTGGAGCGTGCGGTGGGTGCGGTGGTCAGCGGCGGCTTCTCGGAGGCGTACGCGCCGGATGCCGAGCTCCCGGTGTGGTTCCGTCTTGTTCGCCCGGACGGGTGGCGCGGTGGCTCGAGCCGCGCGGACGCGTTCCCGGCAGACCTCCTCACCCGGGTCCGTCCGCTGCTGACGCCGGCGCGGGCGTGGTCTGCGTGGCCCCCGCGTCGAGTCGCGTGACGCTCCGCCGACAGTGATCGGCGAGGTGGCGGCCGCTTTCGGACGGCATCGGGCTGGGTGCCGAATTCCCGGTGTGGTTCCGTCTCGTTCGCGCGGGCGGCGGGCGCAGTGACGCGAGCCGCGCGGACGCGTTCCGGCAGACCTGCTCGCCCGGGTGCGTCCGCTGCTGATGTCGGCGCGGGTGTGGTTCCGTCTCGCTCGCGCGGGGGGCGTGGAACCGCGTGACGCTTCGACCCCGGATGGCATGGTGATCGGTGGCGGGTCTCGGTGGGCTTCGTGGCCGGATGCCGGGCTCTTCGTGTGGTTCCGCTGTTCGCCCGGAGGGCCGGCAAGGTGGTTCGAGCCGCGCGGACGCGTACCGGCAGTCCTCCTCGCCCCCGGGTCCGTCCACTGCTGATACCAGCGCGGGTGTGGTCTGCGTGGTCGCTGCGTCGAGTCGCGTGACGCTCCACCGATGGGGCGAGGGGAGAGGTGGTTGACTTCTGGAGTGACTGACTCCTCGCGTGCCACGGTGGTCGTCTGCGGCGCTGCTTCGTGGAACCACCTCATCACCCTGGACCGGCTGCCCGAGCCGGTGCCGCATATGCAGTTCGCCCTCGGCGACGTGCACACGCTCGGCGGCACGTCGGCGGGCAAGGCGCTGCATCTTGCCGATCTGGGCACCGACAGCACCCTGCACGCGCTGGTCGGTGACGACGACGCCGGCCGCCAGGTGGTTGCGGCGTTGTCGTCCGCCGGCGTGCGGTTCCAGAGCTATCCGTCCGCGCAGACGGAGCGGCACGTGAATCTGATGACGCCGGCCGGTGAGCGTGTGAGCCTGTACGTGGCGACGCCGTCGGAGGCATCCGATCCGACCGTCTCCCTGATGGCGGAAGCGATCGCTGCGGCCGATATCGCGGTCGTCGACCTCAGCGGCATTGGCGTCCAGCTCGTCGAGCGCCGACGGTCAGGCGAGGTGGGTGCTCCGATCTGGACCGACCTGCATGACTACGACGGGGTGTCCGCTTTTCAGGAGCCCTTCGTGCGCGCCGCCGACGTGGTGTTCATGAACGACGATGCCATCGACGATCCGTGGGCTTTGATGGCGGGATGCCTCGACCGCGGCCCGCGGCTTGCGGTCTGCACGCTCGGGAGCCGCGGCGCGGTCGCGCTCACGGCGTCGGGGGAGCGGGCGTCCGTGCCGGCGCATCCGGTGTCGGTGGTGGACACGAACGGTGCCGGCGACGCGTTCTTCGCGGGATTCCTGGCCGCGTCGCTCGCGGGTGCGTCGCTCGAGGCATGTCTCGATGCCGGCGCTCGGCAGGCGGTCGTCGCCCTCTCGTCGGAGCACCTGCATCCAGCGGTCGCGACCTCGGGCAGGGCGTGATCCTTTCGCCGCACCGAGCGGTTTGCAGGAGGGCGTGATCCTTTCGCCGCACCGAGCGGCGGCTTGCAGGAGGGTGAGCCTTTCGCGGGACGGAGCGGTTTGCAGCAGGGCGTGATGCTTTCGCCGCCCGTAGCGGTTTGCAGGAGGGCGATCCTTTCGGGGGACGGAGCGGTTTGCAGGAGGGTGAGCCTTTCGCGGGACGGAGCGGTTTGCAGCAGGGCGTGATGCTTTCGCCGCCCGGAGCGGTTTGCAGGAGTAGGGCGATGCGCTCTTGGCCCTCGATCGTCCTGCTCTGCGTCAGCGTCGCCGCGTTCGCGGGAGCGGTCTGGCTGATGGTGCTCGCGGAGCTCTCGAACGGCGGCTATACCCTGGCGGCCGTGAGTCTCGGGCTGGTGGCATTCCTGGGCGCCGCGTTGGCGGTCGGCCGTATCCGCCGCATCCGCAGTCTCACGCCGGAAGCGATCATCCGAGGCTCCGACGACCGACAGACTTGACCCGGACTGTTGTCCGGCTGAAATGATCCGAGCCCGGATCGCTGCATTGATCAGAGTCCCGGCGGGCGCGAGTCCCGGCGGGCGCGGCTGGGGTGAGCCTCCGTCGATGCGAACTGCCTTGTGACTCCGCGCGTCGCGGTCTCGCTCCGGTCTCGTCCGGCGCGAGCCCCCGCAGCACTCCAAACCCCGCGCCTCCTGCTCGCATCGTTCTGCCGAGCGCTCGTCTACTCGAGTCCCAAGCCGAGCGCTCCCGAGACGCACACACGAGTTTCACGCTGCACGAAACCGCCGCGATGATTTCGAGCGCAGTTCGACAGGGTCGCCGATCGCCCCGGTGCTCAGGTCGGGCGGCGCGTGCAACCAGTAGGTGTCGATGCCGGTGTCAGGATCGCGTTCCCTCGTGATGCGCCAGCCTTGATTGTGCAGACGCATGTGGCAGTTGCGGCAGAGGAGCACACCGTCGTCGACGTCGGTCTTGCCGTGATGCTCCCACCAATGGTCGCTGTGGTGATACTCGCATTCGGAGGGCGGCCGGTCGCAGCCTGGCCAGAGGCAGCCGCCGTCACGCGCGGCGATCGCGATCCGCTGTTTGCGGGTGAAGAGCCGCAGCTCCCGCCCGACGTCGAGCGGACGGCCCGGCGCGTCCCAGACCACGGGAATCGCGCCCGCGTCACACAGGTACTTCTCGACGACGCCGGGCGGCAGCGCCTGGCCGCCGTCTTGAAGGTGTCCGACGCCGACGACCTTCATCGCGCCGCGGTCGTCCATTTCGGAGATGGCGGTGGCCTCGGCGACGATCCGCACTCCGGGTTGCCGGTCGCCGAACGCCTGCGACGGGTCGGCGTTCGCGCCGGTGCGCAGGATCGCGACGAGAGTGTCGTACTGAAGCTGCTCGTTGCTGCGAGCGTCGGCCTCGGCGCTCGCAGTCTTCTCGACCGCCTCGGCGCCGACGAATCGAGGACCTCGCCGCGGACGCAGCGCCGCGCGGAGGATGGTGTCGACCCATGCGGCTGCATCATCGTCGAATGCGAACCGGCCGTGCCGCTGCCCGGTTTCGGGGTCGGTCCAGACCCGGAACGACCGGTTCTCGAACCGCTCCTCGAATCGCATCGTGACACCGATCGGGTCCAACCGGTCCCTCGCGATCCGGGCCTGATCGCGGAGATCCTCCACGGTCCGTGTCGTCGCTTCGTCGAGCAGGATCACCACGGCCTGGTCCCATGCCTGCGGGAGGAAGTCGGGGTCCAAGTCCGGGTAGCGGTCGACCGGTGGTTCGTCCAGCCCTGTCCGGATGGCTTGGAACTGCGCCTGCGACAGCAGCCCAGAGGCGAGGGCGCCACGCAGGCGGTCAAGCCACCCCGCGACCATCGGTTCGGTCGGAGCCGTCGCATCCGTCCCGATCTCGTCGACCCCTGGCCGGTCGTTCACGGGTGGAGGCGGTGGCGCGAGCTCTTCGCCGGCCCTGACGGCGCGGGTCACATCCGGGCGACCGAGTCCTGTGATCTGCTGCACCAGCGCGGTGCCGGTGCGCAGGCCCTTCCGCTGCGCCAATCCGCCGTACCCGAGATCACGAGTGGAGCGGCGTGACACCTCGGCCGAGGCGGCAGCGACGACCAGATCCAGAGCCTTTCGCGCGTCCCCGGCGTCGCCGAGCAGCTGCAGCAGATCCTCGTCGTCGAGACTCGCCACCGCCGCCGGACCGGTGCCGAGCCGCGTGGAAACGCGGGTGACGGCATCCGTCAACCGCACCACCGGCGAAATCGACCCGAAAGAGCTCATAGAACAAAGATACGAACCTCCTCCGACATTCCTGACCCGCAGAAGGCGCCATGCGGCCGTGGCATATCACGAATAGGGAACGGTTCGAGCCCGGCACTCCGCGCCTCGCTTTCCGGCTATCGCGGCGGATCAGGCGTCATCCATACTCCTCTTGTCCTCTCGGCGAAGGACCGCTCGGGCTGCGGCCGCGCTCGCGCTCGGGTTCGCGGCAGCACCGCTGACCGGATGCGTCCAGAGCGCGGGATGCCCCGGCTGGGCCGCATACGACACCCCTCGCGAAGCCGCCGCGGACGCAGATGCGGTCGTCGAGGGCGGCGTCCGCGGGAAGGTGCGTACGACTCCCATGTTCGGCACCGACGCGAACGTGTGGTCCGTTGAGGTGGAGGACTGGATCTCCGGCGATGGCCCCGAGCGGATCGAGGTTGTCTCCCCGCCGGAGAACTGCGGTCCGAATGAGCCGTACTTCGGGTCGGACCCGTTCGAAGTCGCCCTCGAACACGAGAGTTCCATCGTCCTCCTGACCGGGTCGGAGGGAGGCTGGCAGGCGATCACACCGCTTCAAGGTGTGGTTCCCGCGGCGCCCGGAGGCGGCATCCCGGAGGAGTGGTGAGTAGTTTTCGCGGGGTCCGATGAGACCGAGCCCGTCGCTCCGCGTCAGAGGCGCAACGCGAATCCCGCGCTGAAGAGTGTGGCGGCGACGGACGCCACGCCCACAACGGCGATGACCGTCACGCCGAGCGCGACGAGCCCTTCGCTCCGCCGCACGCCCTCCGTCACCCGCTCCCGGCTGGCGTGAGCGAGCACAGCGGTCGCGATCGCGAGGAGAGCCACCACGATCGCGCCCAGCATGGCAGGGAGCAGCCGCGAGTCGTGGCTGCATGGCAGCGCGGCCGCGCACACGGCCGGCATCCGCGCCGCCCAGGCCAGCGCGAGGAGCACCGCGCCCGTCACGGCGCCGAGCAGCACCCACTCGCGGCGTTTCACAGCGGCACGGCTCCTGCCCGCAGTGTAACGAGCACCACGTGAGGCATTCGTCGGAGCTACCGCAGGGCCGAGGCCGGCTCCGGCCGGTGCACGCCTCGCGGGCGGTAGCCGAGAGCATCCGAGACGCCCGCGAGGTCGGCGAGGTACCAGAGGATGGCGAGCCACATCTCGGTGCCCTGCAGTCCGGGCTCGGTCTCGGTCAAGCCGTGCGCGGCGGCGCTCGGCTCGCGGAAGGAGAAGCCGGCGCCGGGCGCCCAGGTCGTCAGCGCATCCGAGAGCAGGCGTCCCGCGAGTTCCCGTACCTCGTCGCCCCGATATCCGGTCGCGCGGGTCAGCCACAGCGGATGCGCGATATCGAGCACGTTGCACGCGTTGCGGGCGCCGGGCGAGAACCAGCGCGGGTCGCGCGCGTGACGCAGCACGGTGTCGATGACCCGTTCGGGGTAGGGGAGCGGCATCCCGAACTGCGCGAACGTGCCTCGCGTCGCGCGATAGAACCCGTTCACGACGGGGAGCAGCCCTTCCGTCGGGCTCGGGGCACCCCACATGCCGCTCTGCGGGTCGGCGTGGGTGAGGAGCCACCCGAACAGCGCCTCCTCCACACCGGCGGGAATCGGATGCCCCGCACGACGTGTCCACAGCAGCGCGGTGCCGAAGCCGTCGACGTGATGCCCGGCGCCCCAGGCGTCGGAGCCCCATGGCAGGCTCTCGCAGAAGTCGATCACCCGTCCGGGGGTCGCCGCGGTCACCCACGTGAGAGGAGCCGGGAATGCCGATCCGAGCAGGTCCAGCGCATACCCCGCGCTGAGCACGTGGTAGGCGGCGTCGTCGTTCGAGAAGCCCACGCCGGCCACCTGTGCCCCCGAGGCGTCGAGGGGCGCGACGGCGCCGGTCGCGGCATCCTGCCATGCGTGCAGACGCGCGATCTGCACCTCTGCGGGTGCCTGTGTCGGCGCCGTGCCGAGCAGGAGGTCGGCGATCTCGACGGCGTCGCATTGCGCGCGAACGGTGGGATCGACGCCGGGCCGGTCGGTGAAGAGCCCGAGGTCGTCGCGCCATGCGCGATCGAGGATGACGGATGCCTGGGCCCGCGCCTGCTGTGCGAAACCCGCGACGCGCTCCGCGAGGCCGGCGACGGCGTCCGAGGCGGATGCGGCGTCTCCCCACGTCGAGCGGCGTCCCTCGGATCGGGCGTCGGATCCGGTCGACGGCTGCGTCGCGCCCCCGCTCAGATCGACCCCCGGCTCGGGCCGGGGCTCCGTCGGGGCGGAGCCCACATCGACCCGCGGCTCACGTACCGCCGCGGCGGCGCTCACATCGACCCCCGGCTCGGGCCGGGGCTCCGTCGGGGCGGAGCCCACATCGACCCGCGGCTCACGTACCGCCGCGCCCCCGCTCACATCGACCCGCGGCTCACGTATCGCCGAGCCGGCGCTCACACCGGCCCGCGGCTCGGGCGCCGGCTCAGACGCAGGTGCAGATTGCGGCTCACCCTCAGCCTCCGACGCAGGCGCGGGGCGCCGATCGGCGCGGTTCGCGATCGGACCAGAGGCCGCAGCATCCGTCCCGTGCCGGTCATCGCGATCGCCGTCGAGCGCACGTGCGGCCGCCTCGGCGGCTGCGTCGGGTGCGACGCCGGTGTCGTCGGGCTCGACGCGCCAGCGGATGAACTTCGCGGGGTTCCCTCCGACGATCGCGCCCTCGGGCACGTCCTTGGTGACCACGGCGCTGGCCGCGAGCACCGCGTGGGAGCCCACGCGCACGCCGTCGAGGATGACGACGTGCGAGCCGATCCAGACATCGTCGCCGATGACGATGCCCTGTGAGGTGAGCGGCTGCTGGAAGACGGGGGATCCCGGCTCCATCGAGTGGTTGAAGCCGAGGATCGACGTGTGCGCGCCGATGCGCACGCCGTCGCCGAGTTCGACCCGACCGCGGATCACGGTGTACGGATTGATGCTGCAGTCGGCGCCGGCGCGGAGGTCGCCGGTCAGATACGCACCGGCGGCGACATACGTGCGGTCGCCCAGGAGCAGCACGTCGTTGTCGATCGACGCGAGCTCGGACAGGAAGCACTGCACGCCGAACTCGTGGTCGCTCTTGCCGGCACGGACGGACTGCTGCCACTCCAGCTGCGCTTCACGCGCCTCGTCGTCGGCGTCGCGCCAGAAATCCCACGGTGAGAACTCATGGGCGGCGACTGAGCGGGACATGGAGGGGCTGACGGGAATCGAACCCGCGCTGTCTGCTTGGGAAGCAGAAGTTCTGCCATTGAACTACAGCCCCGCGGCCTGGAGAGGCGGCTCGATCGCCGCCGACCGAGGCCGGGTGTACACATCGGTGTTCACATTTCGTGGCATTCCTGACGGAGCGCCACGCGCCAGCATAGCAAGTACCGCTCGGCCCGAGCGTGTTCGAGTGCCCACGTCGCGCTCGAGAGGGCTCATTCCAACACTTAGCCGTTGCGCTAAGTGTCGTGAGCTGTAATACTTTCCCTCGTGGCTAACCATGATGCGCTGAATCGAGTCTTCGAAGCTCTCGCCGACCCGACTCGCCGCGAAGTCGTCCGTCGCCTTGGACAAGGCCCTGCGAGCGTCGGAGAGTTGTCGCGTCCTTTCGGGATGACGCTTCCGTCGTTCATGAAGCACGTGCGTGCCCTCGAGACGAGCGGGCTGATTCGAACGCGCAAGCTCGGCCGGGTCCGCACGTGTGCCCTGAACCGCGAACGGCTTGCGGTGCTGGACGACTGGCTCGCGGAGCAGCGCACGCTGTGGGAGTCGCGCACCGACCGTCTCGAACGATCCGTCACCGATCCGAAAGTGAACTGATGACCGCGATAGCAATCGATCCGACCCTCGACCTGACCCTGCAGAGAGTCATCCGGGCCTCGCCCGAGGCGATCTGGCGCGCGTGGACCGATCCCGCGGAGCTGGAGCGCTGGTGGGTCCCGGCGCCCACGCAAGCGCGCGCCGAACAGCTCGATGTGCGCCCCGGCGGCGGATTCGTCACCACGATGCGCGACGACGACGGCGAGTTTCTGCCACACACGGACGGGATCTTCCTGGTCGTCGAACCCGCGCAGCGGCTGGTGTTCACCAACGCCGTGACGAGCTCGTGGCGGCCCGCCAGCCCCAGCCCTGTGCCGATGACCGCCGAGATCATCCTCGGGGAGCATCCCGAAGGGACGGACTACCGCGTGATCGTACGTCACGCCGACCCCGCGGACCGTGATCGGCATGAAGAGCTGGGCTTCTTCGACGGGTGGGGCTCGGTCACCGCTGCCCTGGCAGAAATGGTCGAGATCGGCGAAGGACCACGCGCTGCTGACCAGGCCGGCTGACGGCGTGTGACGTCGACCGGCGAACGAGAACGACCGCCCCGATAGGCTGGCTGCGTGCTGCTCAGTGACCGCGACATCCGGCTCGAGATCGACGCGGGACGCATCGGGCTCGACCCGTGGGATCCGGCGATGGTGCAGCCATCGAGCGTCGACGTCCGGCTCGACCGCTACTTCCGGCTGTTCGACAACCACAAGTATCCGTTCATCGATCCCGCCGAGGATCAGCCCGAGCTCACGCGCCTCATCGAGGTGGATCCGGGCGAGCCGTTCATCCTCCACCCCGGCGAGTTCGCGCTCGGGTCGACGTTCGAGTTGATCTCGCTGCCCGATGACGTCGCGGCCCGCCTCGAGGGCAAGTCGTCGCTCGGCCGGCTCGGACTGCTCACGCACTCGACGGCCGGCTTCATCGACCCCGGCTTCTCGGGACACGTGACGCTCGAGCTCTCCAACGTCGCGACCCTGCCCATCAAGCTGTGGCCCGGCATGAAGATCGGCCAGGTCTGCTACTTCCGGCTGTCGTCGCCGACCGAGAACCCCTATGGCTCCGGCCCGTACGGCAACCGGTATCAGGGGCAGCGCGGGCCGACGGCATCCCGTTCGTTCCAGAACTTCCACCGCACCGACGTGAGCGCATCGGATGCCGGGAGCCGCGGCGCCTGAGCGCTCACGGCTCGTCGGCGTACACGTGCACCTGCGAATCCGTCAGCACGAACTGCAGTGCCGTGCCGTCGGCGAACCGCTCGCGGAGCTCGTCGGGGGCACGCGCGGTGACAGCCAGGGCTGCGGTAGCGGGGAAGCCGCCCGCCGAGCAGCCGATCGTCGACATGAACCCCTGCCCGCCTGATTCCAGGACGTAGAGGCACTCGGTCTCGTCGCCCCCGCCGAATGACTGCGGCATGATGACGACCGTCAGCCCGAGGAAGTCCTCGAACAGTCGCGAGCCGTCCGGCGGTTCACCGACGACGTTGCGTGGCCAGTCCTCGACGTCGGCCTGCTGCAGCACCGCGACGCGGCCCTGCTGCTGGCTCACCCACAGCGCGGCGGCAGCGCCGACGACCAGTGCCCCGACGACCGCGGCGCTCCACAGCAGCGTCGACCGGCGGCGCCACCAGGCCGGACTCGAAGACTTCGCAGACTCGCCTGCGCCATCGACAGGTTCCGCGACGCCGTCGGCGCGTTCGGCGGCAGGATCGACGAGCGCGGAGTCGGGCCCGTCGTCCTGCGCCGAAACAAGCACGGCGGCGTCTTCCGTCGTCAGCGGGTCGACGGGGGAGCGGATGCCGGCGGCCGGCGTGGTCGCGGGGGCGTCCGAGTCTGCCGGGGTCGCCGCGCGCTCGCCGGGCTCCGGTCCGTCGGGGAGCCGCCGGTGCGCCTCCTCTTCGAGCTCACGCAAACGCCGCAGGGCGATGGGGTCGCCGTCGATGTCGGCGTCGCGACCGTACGCGCGCTTGCGCAGCGCGCGCAGCTCGTCATCCGGTTCGCGGCTCATCGCCGTCGTCCAGGGCCGGCACCGGTGCCGGAGCCGCGGCGAAGACGCGGACCTCGTCGCCATCGAGAACGAACTGCAGCACGGTGCCGTCGGCGAACCGGCCGCGGAGCTCTTCCGGCGACTGCGCGCCGACGATCGCGGTCGCGGTGGCGGGGAAGGGTCCGGTCCCGCACGCCCCGCCGGCGTAGAACAGACTGTCGCCTCTGCCGGAGAACACCGAGAGGCACTCCATGGCGTCGGTTTCGGCGGGCCCCATCTGCTGCAGCTGTGAGATGACCGCCAGGCCGTAGAACGAATCGAAGCCCCGCGAGCCGTCGGTGCGCGAGCCCCCGATCTCGGAGGGCCACTCCATCTCGGCGTCCTCGTGCAGCACGGCGACGGTGCCGCTGCTCAGCTCCTGCACCGCCAGCGTCAGGCCGACGCCGAGCAGCACGGCGGCGGCGAGGGATCCCACCCAGAGCAGCGGCATCCGTCGTCTCCACCACGGCCGGACAGGCGTGAGAGCCTCCGGCGAAGGAGCCGCGGGACTCGCTGTCGCGTCGACGGCCTCAGCCGCATCAGGGTGAGCACCATCCGGCGGAGCGGTGAGCGTGGTGGTCTGTGCAGCGGCCGGCAAGGGCGTCGCGAGCACGGAGACGGCGGGAGCCGCCCCGTACGATGCCGACGCGGGCGTTGCGCCGGTGCCATCCAGGGCCGGAGCCGTCGCAGTCAGCTGAGAGGTGGCATCCGTCCCGGCCGCGGCGTCCACCGGCTCGCTCTCGGGAGTGGCCCCGCTGACTCGCGCTCTCGCCTCGAGCTCGCGCAGTCGCGCCATCGCCGCCGGGTCCTCGTGGATGTCGGCGTGGCGACCGTATGCGCGCTCGCGCAGCGCTCGCAGTTCGTCGTCGGGCTGATCGGTCATCGATGCCATCCTGCCTCACCGCGGACCCGACCGGCCCTCACGGCTCAGAGCCAGTGGCGGCGTTTGAAGACGATGTACAGCGTGACCGACGTCGCGGCCATGAGCGCGAGCGCCAGCGGGTACCCCCACGGCCAGTCGAGCTCGGGCATGTACGTGAAGTTCATGCCGTAGATCGTGCCCACGAGGGTGGGTCCGAACAGGATCGCCGCCCAGCCTGAGATCTTCTTGACCTGGTCGTTCTGGGTCAGGGCTGTCTCGGTCTGGCGCTGGGTGACGAGCGTCGCGTTGACGGTGAGCGCGTTGTCGAGGATCGCGCGGAACGACGACAGGCGCTCGTTGATGCGCAGCGCGTGGTCGAGCACGTCGCGCAGTGAGCGCTGCAGCTCGATGTCGACGCCGTACTTGTCGGCGCCGTGCAGGAGGGACTCGAGCATGCCGGTGAGCGGCTCGGTGGCGCGCTGGAACGAGATCACCTCGGACGAGAGCTCGTAGATGCGGCGCGACAGGCCGCTGTCGGCCTCGCCGAACAGGGCGTCCTCGATCTCGTCGAGGTCGTTCCGCACGCCCTCCGTGACCGGGTGGTACTCGTCGACGACCTCGTCGAGGATCGCGTAGAGCACGGCCTCGGGTCCGCGCGCCAGCAGCTCGGGCTGACCCTCGAGCCGGCGACGCACACGCGCGAGGTTGGGCGACTCGGCGTGCCGGATCGTGACGACGAAGTCGGGCCCGACGAACACGTGCAACTCGCCGAATTCGACGGTCTCGGTCTCGTCGATGTAGCGCGCCGGTCGCAGCACGGCGAACAGGATGTCGCCGTAGCGCTCCAGCTTCGCGCGCTGGTGGCCGCTGAGGGCGTCCTCGACCGAGAGCGGATGCAGCGAGAACTCCGCGGCGACTTGCGCGACTTCCTCGGGGGTCGGGCGGAACAGGCCGATCCACGCCATCCCGCCCTGGGCGCGCATGTACTCGAAGGTCTGCTCGAGGCTGCCCGGGTTGGTGATCCGCTTGCCGTCGACGTAGACGGCGTTGTCGATGATCGGCATCCGCCCAGTCTGACCGGTGCCGGTTCGTTCCGGAAACGCCGTGCCGCTGGCGAGGCGGGTCACGGTGCCACACCGAAAAGCGCCGTCGCACGCGCCCGGAATGCGGCGAGGCCGCCCGGGACGGATCCCGGACGGCCTCGCTGCGGATGCGGATCAGTCCGCGGGCAGGTAGATGCGCTCGGGGATGGCCTCGTACGCCTCGGGGTCGAGCGACTCGATCGACCCGTCGGCCACCGCCGTGATCAGGCCCCTGAGCCCGATCTCGACCTGCTTCGTCAGGAATCCGTTCCGCTTCTGACCGTCGGACTGGGTGTTGCTCGAGGTCTCGAAGAGGACGGTGGCGCTGCCACGCAGCGCGAACGACCCCAGCGCGGTTCCCGGCAGGTTGGTGTCCTGCGGGTACAGCGTCAGGTCGCCGAACGCGGATTCGCCCTGACCCTGCAGCGCGTCGTAGACCGCGACGTTGGCGCGGCGCGACGCGTCGTAGTCGAAGTTCGGCCAGTCGCCGAACTCGGACGGGTCGGCGATGAACCGCGCCGAGATCGACAGCGGCGACATGTCACCGGTGCCCTCCTGGGCGTAGCAGGGCCACTGGTTGTGCAGATCGACGAAGTAGTCGACCACTCCGAACTCGCCCTCGAGGCCCGCGTAGACGTCACGCACGGTCTGGGCCTCGGGCGTGATGTACCAGCCGGTGTCGGCGCTGTCGCCGGGGAAGTCCTCCGGCTGCGGCACGTAGTCGAGGTCGGGGTTGAAGTCGCGGTTGACGTCGAAGCCCGGTACGTCGGCGCGGTAGTTCCACGCCGGGTCGACGCCGGCCAGCTGCGGGAAGTCCTCGACGACCTCATCCCAGCTCATGTGGTTCTGTCGCGTGTCGCGCTCGCCGCCGTCGACGTTGAGGCGGGGGATCGCCACGATCGTGATGTTCTCGCGGATCTCCGCGGCGGCGGCCGTGTTGCCGCCGAACTCCTTCAGCAGCGACAGCAGCGCCTCGGTGCCGTGGTTCTCGTTGCCGTGGATCTGCGACTGGACCAGCACGACGGTGTCGCCCGTGCCCACGCGGGCCTGGTAGATCTCACGGCCTTCGTTGCTGAGACCGGCGACGGAGACATCGACGATGCCGCCGGTCGTGCTCTCGATCTGCTCGAGCTGCCGCGTGAGCTGGTCGTGGGTGACGAACGCCGACCGGTTGCCGGCGGACTCGGTGCCGCAGTGGGAGTTCACGGGGATGGCCTGGGCGGCCGGCACAGCGACGATCCCCGCGGTGCCGACCAGCACGGCGCTCGTGAGGGCGGCGAGGGTGATTCTTCTGCTTCGTTGCACGATGTCTCCAGTTCTGTATGACGTGGTCCTCACATGCCAGCGCATGGACTCCGCGCCTGGGAAGCATCCGCCCGGCTTCTCACTGAAGGTTCATGTTTATGCCGCGCCGAAATCGCGCGGCGCAGAGTGGGACGCTCAGTGCGCGGTGCGCACGCCCACGAGGTCGTGCACGAGCACGGCGGCGGCACGCGCACCCTGGCCCGCGGCGACGATGAGCTGCTGCGGACCGGGGGATGCGGCATCCCCCGCGGCGTACAGCCCCGGCACGGAGGTGCGGCCCGAGCGGTCTGTCTCGAGATTGCCGAACCGGTCGCGCTCGATGACGATGCCGCCGAGGAAGTCGAGCACCGGGTGCCACTGCGGCCGCACGAATCCGCCCTCGATCTCGACACGATCGCCGCCGGCGAGGCGCACCGCGCTGACGGCGCCCCGGTCGCCCTCGAGGTCCTCGATCGGCCGGCGCTCGACGATGATCCCGGATGCCGCGAGCTCGGCCTCCTCGACGGTGTCGACCGCGTCCGACCCGTTCGTGAAGACGGTGAGCCGGTCGGTCCACCGCGCGATCAGGCGGGCTCGCGCCGTCAGATCCGGCGTCTCGCCGATGAGCGCGAGCGCCTTGTCCTGCAGCTCCCAGGCGTCACACGCGGCGCAGCTGAAGATCGACATGCCGTAGAACGCGCGCAGGCTGGGGATCGGCGGCAGTGATTCGCGCAGTCCGGTGGCGATCACGACGGAGCGTGCCGCGATGGCGGGCGGAATGCCGGAACCCCGGCCCTGCAGCGCCGCGATGAAGCGGCCCCCGTCGCGGGAGTCCTGCTCGAGCAGCGCCGTGACCGAGGTCCGATCGAAGAAGCGGACCGTGGGGTAGGCCGACAGCTCGGCGCGGGCGAGCTTGCGCAGCTCGAGCGGCGAGACGCCGTCGCGCGTGAGGAACCCGTGCGAGCGCAGAGTCGCGGCGTTGCGCGGGCGCCCGGCGTCGACGACCACGACCGATGCCCGCGCGCGGGCGAGGTTGAGCGCGGCTGAGAGCCCGGCGGGCCCGCCGCCGACGATCACGACGTCCACCTCGGTGCCGCCGGCGAGCGCGTCAGGCATGGCCTTCTCCCTGTGGTGGCAGCGCGGCGATGATCGGGTGGTCGGTGGCGAAGACCCCGGACTTGGCGGCGCCGCCGGGCGAGCCGATGTCGTCGAAGAACTCGACGTTGGCCTTGTAGTAGTCCTGCCACTCGTCGGGCAGATCGTCCTCGTAGTAGATCGCCTCGACCGGGCACACCGGCTCGCACGCACCGCAGTCCACGCACTCATCGGGGTGGATGTACAGCGACCGCTCGCCCTCGTAGATGCAGTCCACCGGGCACTCGTCGATGCAGGCGCGGTCCTTGACATCGACGCAGGGAAGGGCGATCACATACGTCACAGGACCAGGGCCCCCGACCGCGAGATCCGCACCTGCTCGTCGCGCGGCACGACCTTGACGCGCTCACGCGTGTGCTGGTGCGCCGCGCCGAGTCCCCGCTCGTGGGCATCGAGCGCGAGCCAGCCGTCCCACGTCGTGTACTCGACCTCGCGCTCGTCGAGCAGTTCGAGCACGTCGCCGTCCACCGTGCGAGCGGGGACGGCGCCGTCCTCGACGTCGGCGACCAGGTGCGCGATCGTCTCCATGGCGTCGGACTTCGTGTGGCCGATGAGGCCCACCGGTCCGCGCTTGATCCAGCCGGTCGCGTAGAGGCCGGGGATGACGGGGGCCCCCGCGTCGCCGGTGACGACAGCATCCCGAACCCGTCCCTCGACGTTGGGCACGACTCCGGCGCGCTCGTCGAAGGGCGCGTCGACGACGGGCGTGCCGTAGTACCCGACGGCGCGGTACACCTGCTGCACGGCGATCTCGCGGTACTCGCCGGTGCCCCGCACCCCGTTGCCCTCGCCGGTCGGCTCGGTGCGCTCGAAGCGCAGGCCCTCCACGCGGTCTTCGCCGAGAACTTCGACCGGGGAGTGGTAGAAGTGCAGGTGCAGGCGGCGGCTGGCGCCCGACGCCTTGCGCGTGCGCCAGCTGTCGAGGATGCGCAGCATCACCTTGAGCTGGTTGTTCGCCGGCACCAGGCCTTCGAGATGGGCGAAGTCCTCGTCGTGCACGACGATGTCGACGTTCGGCACCTCACCGAGCTCGCGCAGCTCGATCGGCGTGAACTTGATGTCGGCGGGTCCGCGCCGTCCGAAGACGTGGACGTCGGTGACGGCGGATGCCTCGAGCCCGGCCAGCACGTTGTCGGCGATCTCGGTCGAGCGCAGGTCGACGGCGTGCTTGGCGAGCATGCGGGCGACATCCAGAGCCACGTTGCCGTTGCCGATGACCGCGACCTCGCGCTGGTCCAGCGGCCACTCGGTGGGCACGTCGGGATGCCCGTCGAACCACGCGACGAAGTCGGCGGCGCCGAACGAGCCGGGCAGGTCGATGCCCGGGACGTCGAGCGCGGCGTCACGGATCGCGCCGGTCGCGAGGATCACGGCGTCGTAGCGCTCGCGCAGCTCGTCCAGCGCGATGTCGCGACCGACCTCGACGTTGCCGATGAACCGCGTGGTCCCGGCATGCAGCATCTCGTGCAGCGAGTTCACGATGCCCTTGATGCGCGGGTGATCGGGCGCGACGCCGTAGCGGATGAGTCCGTACGGCGCGGGCAGCGACTCGAACAGGTCGATCGCGACGGCACCGCCCGCGGCCTGCACCGCGCCCGTCAGGATGTTGCCGGCGTAGATGCCCGCGGGGCCCGCCCCGACGATCGCGACGCGGAGATTCTGGAGGTTCGACGAGGAGGTCACAGGGTGCTCTTTCGTGAGAGGGGCTCGGCCGGCAGGGCGAGCGGGTCGTACGTTCCGGGCCTCAGGGTCGCGAGATCCCTCGGTGCGTAGGGACTGAGGCGCACGACGTCGCCCACGACCACGACAGCGGGCGAGCGGATGCCGCGTTCGGCGGCCTGCTGGGCGATGGTCGCGAGCGTGCCGATCGTGACTCGCTGCCGCGGCCCGTAGCCGTCCTCGACGACCGCGACCGGGCAGTCGGCGCCGCGCTCGCCGCGGGCCAGGGTGATCGCCGAGTGGGCGAGTGTGCCGACGCCCATGAGCAGCACGACCGTGTGGTCGCGCCCGCCGCCGAGCGCCCGGATCTGGTCGTGGCCGGTCGCGACGGTGAAGGCCGTCGCGACGCCGCGATGGGTGAGCGGGATGCCGGCGATCGCGGGTACCGAGACGGCGCTGGTGATCCCGGGCACGACCTCGACGGTCACTCCCGCCTCCTGGCACGCGGCGAGCTCCTCGCCGCCGCGCCCGAAGATGTAGGGGTCGCCGCCCTTGAGCCGCACGACGATCTTGCCCTCGCCCGCGAGGTGGACCAGAAGCGCGTTGATCGCGTCCTGCGGAACGGCGTGATGGCCGGGGCGCTTGCCCACGTCGACCACTTCCGCGCGCAGGGTCACGCCGTCGGCTGCGAGATCGTCGAGCACGGCACGCGCGCCGAGCCGGTCTGCGACGATCACGTCGGCCGCCTCGAGCGCGCGGAGCCCCTTGACGGTGAGGAGGCCGGCATCGCCGGGCCCCGCGCCGACGAGCCAGACCTTGCCTCCGTCTGCGTTCGAGGAGCGAGCGTAGCGAGACGAATCGTCCCGAGCGCGCGCGAAGGCTTGAGGCGTTTCGTCTCGTCGCAGGCGCTCCTCGCTCAACGGCTGGGGGTCGGTGGTCATCGGGCACCTCCGGTGAGGAGCAGGCCGCGGCGCTTGAGCATGCGACGCTCGAACGGACCGAAGAAGGCGAGCTCGATGAGGATGCCGATCGCGAGGATCACGATGATGGTGCCGAGCACGCCGGCGAGATCCGCGAGCTCGCGGCTCTGGTCGAGCATGGAGCCGAGGCCGAAGCCGATCGTGCCGCCGGTCGCGATGATCTCGGCGGCCATGAGCGAGCGCCACGAGAACGCCCAGCCCTGCTTGAGGCCCGCGAGATAGCCGGGCAGAGCGGCGGGAAGGATGACGGCGGTCGCGAGCTGCCACCGGGTGGCGCCGAGCACCGTGCCCACGCGCCGCAGCTGCGGCGGTACCTGGTCGATGCCCGCGATCAGGCCGTTCACGATGGAGGGGATCGCCCCCATCAGGATCACGAAGTAGACGGTCGCGTCCGAGAGGCCGAACCAGATGATCGCGGCAGGCACCCACGCCACCGACGGCAGCACCTGCAGGCCCGAGATGATCGGGCCGACCGCGCGGCGGATCGGCCGCACCTCGGCCAGCAGCAGTCCGATCGGCGTGCCGACGACGATCGCGATGAGGAAGCCGACGATGCCGCGCTCGAGGCTCGTGGTGACCGCCTCCTGAAGACGGCCGGCATCCCACGCGTCGCCGAGCGCGCCGATCACCGCGAGCGGGCCGGGCACGATGTCGGGCCGTGGCTGGGCGATCACGACGTAGAGCTGCCACACCACGATCAGCAGCACCAGGAAGACGATCGGAGGTACGACGCTCGCGGCGAATCGGCGCCAGCGGCCGGGTCCCGCCTCGGCGTCGGTCTGGAGGCGGTCGAGGCCGGCCTCGAGCGACCGGAGGTCGTCCGACGGTTCGGCCCGTTTCGTCTCGCTCGATCCTCGCTCGCTCAACGAGCCGGGCTCGTCGCTGCGGTCCTCGCTCAACGACCGGATGGTGGAAGCGTCACGCGGCATTGCGGCGGATCTCCTTCCGCAGCTGGTCGGTGATCTCGACCGAGAGGGCGGCGACCTCGGGCGACTCGATGCGCCGGCCGGTGGTCTTGGCGATCGTCCACTCGTGCACGATGCGGCCGGGACGGCTGCCCATCAGCACCACGCGCTGCCCGAGCCGTGCGGCCTCGCGGACGTTGTGCGTCACGAACACGATGGTGCGGCCGGTGGCGCGCCAGACCCGCTCGAGCTCCTCGTGCAGCAGGTCGCGCGTGATCGCGTCGAGCGCGGCGAACGGCTCGTCCATCAGCAGCACCGGCCGGTCCTGCGCGAGGGCCCGGGCGAGCGCTACTCGCTGACGCATGCCGCCCGAGAGCTCGTGCGGACGCTTCTCGGCGGCATCCGCCAGGTTCACGGCGTCGAGCAGCGTGAGCGCCTTCTCGCGACGCTCGCTTCGCGGCACGCCACGCAGGCGCAGCGCGAGCTCGACGTTGCGGCGCGCGGTGAGCCAGGGCATGAGCGCGGACTCCTGGAACATCACCGCCGACCCGGCCGGGGGCGTCTCGATGCTGCCCGCGGTCGGCCGGTCCAGGCCTGCGATGAGGTTGAGCAGCGTCGACTTTCCACACCCCGACGCTCCGAGCAGGCAGACGAACTCGCCCGGGGCGATGTCGAGCGACACGTCCTCGAGCACGATGGGGCCCGTGCCGAAGCGCTTGGAGACGCCGTCGATCCGCACGGCCGGTGGAGCCGGTGCGGCCGGGACGCGCACCGGCGTGAACCCGTCGAAGCTCGGGCTCAACGGCACGCCCGAGACCGGGGCAGCCTGCGCTGCCCCGGTCGCGGGTGTCGATCGCGATGCCATGTCAGTCCTCGCCGAGCCCGCCGGCCGAGACCGTCTCGGCGCCGTCGGACTCGAGCAGCTCGTTGAGCAGGCGCAGGTCGAACAGGCCCTCGATCGAGCCCTCCTTCTGCGTACCGGCCTGAATGCCGTTCTCGACGAGCGTCTCGAACGTCTCGGCGTGCGGGTCGACCGAGAAGGTGACGTGCTCGAGCGCGCGCACGATGACGGCATCGGCCAGTGGCTTGCCGGTCTCGGCCTCGATCGCGCCGTTGATCACGTCGGGGGCGTCCTCGGGGTTGTCCGCGATCCACTGCACGGCGGCGCGGTGACCCTCGAGGAGGTCGGCGACGGCGTCGGGATGCTGGTCGAGGAACTCGGCCCGCACGAGCAGCACCGTCGTGGGGAACGCGCCGTCCTCCCACAGCTCCGCCTCGTCCACGAGCACGTGCGCCCCGGCGTCCTCGATGAGGCGCGAGACCCACGGTTCAGGCAGCCACGCGCCGTCGAGCTCGCCCTGCTGGAAGAGTGTCAGCGTCTGCGCGTTGTCGGTCGGGGTGATCTGCACATCGCCGCCCCCGGACGTGTCGGTCTCGAAGCCCTGGTCCGCGAGCCACGTGCGCAGCGACACGTCCTGCGTGTTGCCGAGCTGCGGAGTGGCCAGAGTCGTTCCCTCGAGGTCGGCCAGGTCGTCGATGCCCTCGCGCACGACGAGTGCCGCGCCGCCGGTTGCCGCGCCGGCGACGATGCGCGCCGACTCTCCACCGGACTGGATGAAGGTGTTGATCGACGGATTCGGGCCGATGTAGGTCGCGTCGATCGCGCCTGCCGAGAGCGCCTCGATGGCGGCCGGCCCCGCGTTGAAGACCTGCGTCGTCACGTCGACGTCGCCGAGCGCCTCTTCGAAGAGGCCCTCCTCCAGGCCGACCAGGGCGGGTGCGTGCGTCACATTGGCGAAGTAGCCGAGCCGCAGCTCGCTGGCGGGCTCTGCGGTACCGCCGGGATCTGCCGAGGCGGAGGCGCAGCCGGCCATCATGACGGCCACGAGTCCCAGGGTGGTGATCGTCGTCGCAGTGCGGATGTTGTTCACGGTGTCGCCTCCTTCGTATGAGTGGTGCTGGTGGGGTGGAGCGGTGTGCGCCGGGGTCAGCGCACGATGCCGGCGGCGAGCGTCGCGCCGTCGGACGGATGGATCACGAGGAACGAGCCCCCGTGGCGGCTCGAGCGGTACGGCTCGAGCGGAAGGTCTGCAGCCAGCCGGATCCGCACGCGGCCGATGTCGTTGGTCTGCAGCGACAGTGCGGGTCCATCAGCCGGCGCCGGCTCGTGGGTGAGCCTGTCGAGGTCGTAGCGCGACTCGATCTGCGCGACGATGGCCTGCACGGTCGCGGTGCCGTGCTTGACGAGGACCCGGATGCCGGGGGTCAGTGCCCGCGCGTCGAGCTGGAACAGCTCCGCGTCGAACTCGCGCTGCGCAGCGGGAAGCGTTCCCGCCGCCACGACGAGCGCACCACGTGCCGTGTCGACGTCGTCGGCCAGCTCGAGTGACACGGATTGCGGAGCGAACGCCTCGTCGACCTCGGCGCCGGCGGCACGGATGCCCGTCACGGTGGTCGTGATGCCGGAAGGGAAGATCTCGACCGGGTCGCCGACGCGGACGACGCCGCTCGCGATGCGCCCGGCGACTGCGCGGTAGTCGCGCAGGCGCTCGGCCTCGTCGCCGGGGACGTCGGGAGCGAGTCCGCCCTGCGGCCGCAGCACGAGCTGGATCGGCAGGCGCAGCGGCTCGAGCTCGCGGTCGAGGGCGTCGGCACCGGGCAGCGTCTCGAGCAGTTCGAGCAGCGCCGGGCCGCCGTACCAGGGGGTCCGGTCGGAGCGGTCGACGATGTTGTCGCCCTCGAGCGCCGAGACCGGCAGCACGTGCAGGTCGCCGATGCCCAGCTCGGCGGCGACAGTGTGGGCCTGCGCCGAGACGTCGGCGAAGGTATCGGCAGCGAAGCCGATCAGGTCGATCTTGTTCACCGCGACGATCACGTGCGGCACGCGCAGCAGCGCGACCACCGCGAGGTGCCGCCGGGTCTGCTCGACGACGCCCTTGCGTGCGTCCACGAGGACCACGACCGCATCGGCCGTCGTCGCACCCGTGACCATGTTGCGGGTGTACTGCACGTGGCCGGGGCAGTCGGCGAGCACGAAGGAGCGGGCACCCGTCGAGAAGTAGCGGTACGCCACGTCGATCGTGATGCCCTGCTCGCGCTCCGCTCGCAGGCCGTCGGTGAGCAGGGCGAAGTCGAACTCGCCGTGTGCGAAGCCCCGGTCGGCCGAGGTGCGCGCGACCTGCTCGAGCTGGTCGGCGAGGATCGCCTTCGAGTCGTGCAGCAGGCGGCCGACGAGCGTGGACTTGCCGTCGTCGACCGAGCCGGCCGTCGCGAACCGGAACAGGGTCGGCTGCGTCGTATCGGTCGTTGAGCGAGCGGAGCGAGACGAAACGCTCTGAGTATCGAGAGACATCAGAAGTACCCGTCCTTCTTGCGGTCCTCCATGGCGGCCTCGCTGAGGCGGTCGTCGGCGCGGGTCGCCCCGCGCTCGGTGAGGGTCGAGACGGCGACCTCGGCCACGATGTCGGCGAGGGATGCGGCATCCGAATCCACTGCTCCGGTGCAGCTCATGTCGCCCACCGTGCGGTAGCGGACGGTGCGCACCTCGACGGTCTCGGTCTCGCGCGGCGGCGAGAACGGCCCGACCGGACGCCACATGCCGTCGCGCTGGTACACCTCGCGCTCGTGGGCGAAGTACAGCGGCGGCAAGGCGATCCCCTCGCGCTCGATGTAGCGCCACACGTCCAGCTCGGTCCAGTTCGAGATCGGGAACGCACGCACATGCTGCCCGGGGGTGTGACGCCCGTTGTACAGGCTCCACAGCTCGGGGCGCTGGTTGCGCGGATCCCACTGCCCGAACTCGTCGCGCAGCGAGATGATGCGCTCCTTGGCGCGCGCCTTGTCTTCATCGCGGCGCGCCCCGCCGAAGACGGCGTCGTGGCGGCCTGCAGCGATCGCGTCGAGAAGGGGGAGTGTCTGCAGCGGGTTGCGCGTGCCGTCCGCCCGCTCCTGCAGGCGGCCGTCGTCGATGTAGTCCTGCACGCGGGCGACTTCGAGACGGATGCCGAGGCGCGCGACGGTCTCGTCGCGGAACGCCAGCACCTCGGGGAAGTTGTGCCCGGTGTCCACGTGCAGCACCGGGAACGGCACGCGGCCGGGGGCGAACGCCTTGGTCGCGAGGTGCAGCACGACGACCGAGTCCTTGCCGCCGGAGAACAGCAGCACGGGCCGCTCGAACTCGGCGACGACCTCGCGGATGACGTGGATCGCCTCGGCCTCGAGGAGGTCGAGCGTCGACAGGGGTGTCACGCCCCGCTTCGTCTCGTCGCTGCTGCGTTTCGACTCGGTCGCTGCGCTCCCTTGCTCAACGACCGCCTCGCTCGACGACCGGGGGCTTTCGGTCGTTGAGCGAGCGAAGGGAGACGAAATGTCCTGAACGTTCGAGAGAGTCATACGTGCAGTCCGCATTCGGTCTTCGAGAGTCCGGCCCAGCGGCCGGACCGGGGGTCTTCGCCGGCGGCGACCGGCTTGGTGCACGGCTCGCAGCCGATCGATGGGTAGCCGTTCGACACGAGCAGGTTGACCGGCACGTTGTGCTCGCCGGCGTAGTCGAGCAGGTCATCGAACGTCCAGGCGGCGACGGGGTTGACCTTGACCAGTCCGTTGCGCTCGTCCCACGTGACCAGCGGCGTGTTCGTGCGGGTCGGCGCCTCTTCGCGGCGGACACCCGTGAACCACAGCTCGTACCCGCCGAGGGCGTCCTTGAGGGGTCCGACCTTGCGACGCTCGCAGCACAGGGCGGGGTCGCGGTCGTGCAGTTTGGCGCCGAACTCGGCGTCCTGCTGGGCGACGGTCTGTTCGGGCAGCACATCGACGATGCGCACATCGAGCACGCGGCCGACCTCGTCGCGCGTGTACCGCGTCTCGGCGAAGTGATAGCCGGTGTCGAGGAACAGCACGTCGACCCCCGGCAGCTGCTCGGCCACCAGGTGGGGCAGCGCGGCGTCTGCCATCGAGCACGCGACGGCCGCAGCATCCGTTCCGAAGTTCCGGGCCACCCACGCGACGACCTCGGCGGGAGAAGCCTCGTGATCGGTCAGGCTGCCGAGCTCGAGGTTGCCCTGTTCGGCGAGGGCCTTGAGCTCTTCGCGCGACCGCTTGACGGTCACGCGGGGCGCGAGTGACACGGTCACTGCAGGGCCTCCTCTTCGGCGCGGTGGGCCCATTCGGCGAAGGTCTCGTCGGCGGCGACGTCGCGGTCGGCGAGGAAGCGCCGCACGACACGGTCGACGTAGTCGGCGATGCCGTCGGCGGCGACCTTGAGACCGCGCACCGTGCGACCGAGGCCGGGGTCCTCCCGGTTCTGCGAGGCGAGCCCGCCGCCCAGGTGCACCTGGTAGCCGGGCACCTGCTCGCCGTCGATCGTGACGAGCTGGCCCTTGAGCCCGATGTCGGCCGTCTGGATGCGGGCGCACGAGTTGGGGCATCCGTTCACGTGGAGGGAGATGGGATGCGGCAGCTCGAAGCTCTTCAGACGCTCTTCGAGGTCGAGCACGGCCGCCGTGGCGTTGACCTTGGTCTCGACGATCGCGAGCTTGCAGAACTCGATGCCCGTGCACGCGATCGTGCCGCGACGCAGCAGACTGGGCCGGGCCTGCAGGCCGAGGGCGTCGAGCTCGGCGATCAGCGGCTCGACGTTCTCTTCGGGAACGTCGAGGATCACCAGCTTCTGGTGCGGCGTCGTGCGCAGCCGCGTCGATCCGTGCTTCTCGATCGCGTCGGCCAGCTTGGCGAGCGTCGGTCCCGAGACCCGGCCGACGACGGGGGTCACGCCGATGTAGAAGCGCCCGTCCTTCTGCCGGTGCACACCGACGTGGTCGCCTTGCGACTTCGGCTTCGGTGCGGCGGGGCCGTCAGGAAGGGCGTAGCCCAGGTACTCGTCCTGCAGCACCTGCCGGAACTTCTCGACGCCCCACTCGGCGAGCAGGAACTTGAGGCGGGCCTTGTTGCGCAACCGGCGATAGCCGTAGTCGCGGAAGATCTGCGTGACGCCGTGCCAGGCATCCGCCACCTGATCCGGCCGGACGAACGCGCCCAGGCGCTCGCCGAGGCGCGGGGTGGTCGACAGCGCGCCGCCCACCCACAGGTCGTAGCCGAGCCCGAGCTCGGGATGCTCCACCGCGACGAAGGCGACGTCGTTGATCTCGTGGACGACGTCCTGGCTGGGGTGGCCGGTGATGGCCGACTTGAACTTGCGGGGCAGGTTCGCCAGCGTCGGGTCGCCGATGAACCGCTCGCTGATCTCATCGATCTGGGGCGTCGGGTCGATCAGCTCATCGGCGGCGATGCCCGCGACCGGCGAGCCGAGGATGACGCGCGGCACATCGCCGCAGGCCTCGGTCGTGCGCAGGCCCACGGCCTCCAGGCGCCGCCAGATCTCGGGGACGTCTTCGACGCGGATCCAGTGCAGCTGGATGTTCTGGCGATCCGTGATGTCGGCGGTGTCGCGGCCGAAGTCCGTCGAGATGCCCGCGATCACGCGCAGCTGCTCGGTGGTCAGCTGCCCGCCGTCGATTCGGACGCGCAGCATGAAGTACTCGTCCTCGAGCTCATGCGGCTCGAGGGTCGCGGTGCGGCCGCCGTCGATGCCGGGCTTGCGCTGCGTGTAGAGGCCCCACACGCGGAAGCGGCCGTGCAGATCGGTCGGGTCGATCGAGGCGAAGCCGCCCTTCGAGTAGATCCTCTCGATGCGGTCGCGCACGCTCAGACCGTCGTCGACCTGCTTCCACTCCTCGTTGCCGTTGAGGGGCGTGGTGCCGTCGATCTTCCACTGGCCGTTGGGCTTGGACGAGGGGCGCGGCGGCCGGGCGGTCGCGCCACCCGGGCGCGTCGAGGCCGCCTCACGCCGCGGGGCGGGGCGGGGTTCGGTGTCGCTGATGGTCACGGTGGCCTCCGGATGACCCGGGCGTCCCCGGGCAGGACCCTATCGAGTCCATTCCGTGAGGCTAGAAGCGGCCGCCGGTCTGACCTACCCGAGTGTCAAGGTGCGTTAACCGCGGTAACGCGGCGTCACACAGTTGCGGCGATCGCCGGTTGCTGGACGGCGTCCGAGAAATCCGAGGGTGGCGCGAGCCGACACTGTTCCGTAACCGGACGGACAGCCTTCCATCCTGTGCGGCGGGCACGCATTTAACCTGCGGGGCCGAAGGTCTGACGTGGCGGCTGCGGTGCCGCCCGGGGTTTGGGGAGTTGCGCCGTGCGGCGCGGAAAAGAGTGGCGTGATGACGGATGTCGTCGCGATGGAGCCGGCCGCCAGTGTCGGGCCACGAATCACCTTCACGGTGTTCCGATCCTCCGACGACCCCATGCTCCGCTCCTGGCTGCGCTTCCGCTCGCCGCTCGTGGGGGGATCGACCCCCGACGACGTGCTGACGCTCGGGCGCGCGACCGCCGAGGATCCCGCGCGACGAGATCGCCGCGACGCGGCCGCTGAGCCCGGCTTCTGGCGCCTGCTCGCCTCGAACAACCGCGAGCTGGGGCGAAGCTTCCTGCTGTACCGCAGCTTCGACCATGCGCGTTCGCACGTCGGCCAGGTGCAGTCGGATCCGCAGGCCCTCGCGGTCGCCTTCGTGTCGGGGCCTCGCGGTGGATCGGGCGGCGGACCGCGCGGCTGGGTCGTGACGTTCGACGGCACGCCGGTCATGACATGCAGCCGCTGGTACGACTCGACGTCGGCGCGCGCCGCTGCGGCGACGGTGGCGCTCGCGGCTCTGCCCGCCGCGCACGTGGCCGAGACGCCGGATCGCAGCGGGCCCTCGGGGCGCTTCCTGCGCCGCGTCGAGGGCGCCGGCAGCCGGTAACGCGAGCGCACCCGCCGCACCGCCGCGGGCCTTGCGCCCTCGGGCCTGGCTACGCCGCGGGCGACGTCGCGAGGATGTCGACGACGAAGACGAGTGTCTCGCCGGTGAGGTCCTCGTCGTTGATCTCGCCCTCGCCGTAGGCGTCCGTCGGCGGGATCACCACGAGCACCTGCGACCCGACGGTCTGCCCCTCGAGCGCCTCCCGGTATCCCGCGATGAGGTCCGTCGTGACGACCGCGGTGGGCGATCCGGCGGCCCAGCTCGAATCGAAGACGACCCCGTTCGACCAGCGCACACCGGCATAGTGCAGCATCACGGTGTCGCCGGGCGCGACGGCCGGGCCGTCTCCCTTCTTCAGCACCGCGACCTCGGTCTCGGTCGGCGGCTCGCCGCCGGGCACGGTGACGGTGGGGACGCCGTTCTCGTCGAGGCTGACCTCGGGCATCCCCTCGACGGGCTCCTGCTCCGCGCCGGTCGCTCTGCCGGGCTGCGCGCCGAGCACGTCGAGCACCCACACGCTCGCCGCGTCCTGGTCGGTCTCGGGGACGGCGACCACCAGGCGCGATCCCACGGTCGCGCACCCGAGGAACTGCCCGACCGTCGCTGCGGGCACGGCGAGCGCGGATGTCGCGTCGTATCCCTGCACGCGGACCTGCTGCCCCGTGGCCGCGTCGAAGACCGTCATCGCGTAATCGACGAGGCTCGCGCCGTCGATGGGCTCACCCTCACCTTCGACGACCACGGTGCGCTCCGTGCTCGAGATCGTCAGCGGGGCGGCGAGGGTGACGGATGCCGGTGAACCGACCGGTCCCGTCACCGCGACCGCATCCGACACGGCGCCAGAGGGCGCGGCGATCGCGCAGAGGTCGACGGGTTCGGGCTGCGGCTCGACCGGCGTGTCGGTGCCGGCGGTGCAGCCGGCGAGGGTCAGCGTCGCGACGGCGACGGCCGACAGCACGAAGAGGGAGCGAGTGCGCACGGTGGGTCTCATCCGATCGAGTAGAGGACGGTGCCGACGCCGGGGATCGCCACGGCGTCGATCGGCCCGGTCACTGTCAGGTCGTAGGCATAGCGCGTCCACACGCGGTCGACGACGCGCGTCACCCCGAGCACGCCGGGTTCGGCGCTGACGGCGATCGGCCACCCGGCACCTTCGTACGTGGCTGCGAGCGGACCGGATGCCGGCAGGCCGGTGCCGGCGGCATCCCACCCGATGTCGCCCCGCGTGATCCGATGGACCTCGCCGTCGATGACCGTCATCGCCTGGGGGGCCGGGCCGTCGACATAGACGGCGTCGACCTGCACGCCGGTCTCGAGCCGCGTGTCGGTGATGTTCCACAGCCCGCCCTGGGCCGGAGAAAGGTGGTAGAGATAGCCGGCCTGCTGCAGCATCCCGTGCAGCCCGCCGCCGGGGATGGCGACCGCGCTCACCGTGCCCGAGAAGTCGTGGCCGGTCCAGGTCTTGGTCCACGCCGAGCCGTCGTGGGCGACGTGGACGAGCTTGCCGTCCTCGACGGCGAGCAGCTCGGGATGCTCCCCGCCGGTGTTCGCGCTCGCGAGGCTCGTCGCGGCGAGCGCGAGCCCCGTGTCGACCGCGGTCCACGCGCCGCCGGTCACCGAGACCTGGAGGAGCCGGCCGGCGTCGCTCACGAAGAGCTCAGCCGACTCGCCGCCCATGTCGACCGCGGTGAACACCTGCGACGTGACCGTGACGCCGGTCGAGATCGAGACGTAGCCGTCGGCGGTCGGCCGGATCTCGCTGAAAGGCAGGGGAGTGGGTGCGTCGGCGGCGGGGGCGGCCGTGGCTGCGGCATCCGCCACCGTACCCGCGCCGGTGAGGAACGCGATCGGGTCGATGTGGCGGCCGTCCTTCGTCACCTCGAAATGCAGGTGCCGGTCGAGCCGGTGCAGGTCGCCGCGCTGACTGCCGCCCATGAAGCCGATGAGCTGTCCCTGTTCGACGTGGTCGCCGAGCTGCACCAGGGGTGCCGTGGCGAAGTGAGCGTAGCGAGTCGCGAACCCGTCGGCGTGCGCGAGCTCCACCTGATTGCCGAAGCCGTGACGGTCGCGGCTGGTGGTGCCCCACGTGCCGTCGACGACGATGCCCGCCGCGACCGCGAAGATCGGCTGCCGCACTCCGCCCTGGGCGTCGATGCCCATGTGGCGGCGCGTCACGAGGCCGCGAGACTGCTCGCGCACATCGAGGTAGCGGGTGCCCGGCTGGTCGTTGTAGATCCATGGGTTCGTCGGGAACACCAGGCCGAAGCCGGCCGGCGCGGTGGCGTACGAGGGTGCGGCGGGCCCTGCCCCGGGCACGAGCCCCGGGAGGGCGGGCGTCCAGCCGCCGGGCGCGGGGTGCGTCGGCGACGAACCCGACGAGGGCGGAACGGATGCCGTCGGCTCCGGCGTCGGAACGACCGGCCCTGTCGGGGTCGGCACCGGGTTGACAGGTGCGGGGTCGCTCGGCGACGGCGACGGGGATGGAGACGGTGCCGGGTCGGTCGGTGCGGGCTCGGCAGGGGCGGTCTCGCCCGCGACGGGCTCGATCGCGGGGGGCGTCGCCTCAGTGCGCGCGTCGGTGACGGCATACGCGACCGACGGCACGCTCGCGCCCGTCGCGGCGACGGCGATCGCGCCGGCGAGCAGCAGCGCACGGCGGGCGGGTCCGAAACGGCTGTGCAGCTTCACGCCCCGACGATGCGGGGCGAAGGTTTCGTGCCGGTGTCGCATCGGCACAGTACGCGTGTCGCGCATGCGACCACGCCGTGCGGTCGCGTCGCCGTCGACGTGCGCGCCCTCGCCGGTAACCGGGCGGACACCTCTCGATCGGGTCGCGCGCGCCCGCCGTTCATGGCGACCCCTGACGCTCGTCTCACAGAGCGCTGTCGTAGTCCGCACCGTCGGCGCGGGCTTACTATCCGCGGAGGCTCGCGATCCTCGCGGAACCTGGGGAGGGCGGGATGGTCGATCCACCGGTGGCCCCGCGCGTCCTCTCGGGTCGCTACCGGCTCGGAGAGCTGCTCGGCACCGGCGGCTCGGCGTCCGTCTTCGCCGCCACCGATCAGCACAGCGGGGCGAGCATCGCGATCAAGGTGCTGCACCCCCACCTGTCGGAGCGACCCGCGGCGCGTGGGGCGTTCCTCGCCGAGGCCCGGCGAGCGAGGCCGCTGCGTCATCCGAACATCGTCGGCGTGCTCGGAGTCGGCGTCGACGAGAGCGGAGAAGCGCCGATCGCGTGGATCGCCCTCGAGCGCGCCGACGGCATGACGCTGTCGCAGCACGTCGCGGCGCGGGGCCCGCTCGCGCCGGCAGACGCGGTCGTGATGATCGACGGCGTCCTGCGTGCTCTCGAGGCTGCGCACGCGATCGGCCTCATCCACCGCGACGTCTCGCCGTCGAACGTGATGGTGGCGCCCGGCGACGCCGGCGCGCTCGACGCGGCCGGTGTGCGACTGCTGGACTTCGGACTGGCGGATGCCGCGGGCACGGCCGCGCTCGGAACCGACGACCTGCTGAGCGTCGAGGCCCACGGTCGCGCCGGCGTCATCGGCAACGTCAACTACATGTCGCCCGAGCACGTGCGCGGCCTGCCGGTGGACGCGCGCGGCGATGTGTATCAGGCCGGCGCGGTGCTCTTCTTCGCACTGACCGGGCGACCCCCGTTCCCACGCGAGACCACCGGGCGCACGATGCGCGCCCACCTCGACACGGCGCCGCTCGCGCCGTCGGCGCTGCGGCCAGGGATCCCGCGCGGACTGGACCGCATCGTCGTGAAGGCGATGCTGAAGGACCCCGGCGACCGCTACCCATCCGCCATCGCGATGCGTGCGGCGGTCGCCGCCGTGAACCCCGGCGCCGTGGATTCCGGTGCTCCGGTGCCCACGGCATCCATCCTCGCCTTGTCTGCGTCCGTACCCGACACCGTCACTCGCGTGCTCGGCCGCACCGTGGTGACGGCGGGCGCGAACGCCGCCGTATCGGCGGCGACGGGGCGATCACGCGGCGCGCGCCGGCCGCGGTCGCGGGCCGGCACATGGCTCGCGGCGACGGGTGGCGCGCTCGCGATCGGGATCGTGCTGGCACTCGCCGCCACGAGCGCTCCCATCACCTCGATCGAGGCGAATCCGTCCGCGGCACCGTCGGTGTCGCCGACCGCCATCGCGCCGCAGCCCGAACCGGAGCCGTCGACGTTCGAACCCGTCGTGTCGATGATGACGGTGCCCGCGCTGGAACGGCTCTCGGTGGCCGAGGCCACGCGCGCCCTCGCGGACGCCGGACTGGTGCTGGGCGCGGTGACACTCGTCGATTCCCCGTGGCCGCAGGACGTGGTGCTCGGGTCCGAGCCCGCCGCCGGCCGCAGGATCAGCGCGCGGGCGCCTGTCGCGCTGACCGTCGCGTCGGGATCGAACATCATTCCCGAGGTCGCGGGGCAGGACCGCGCGGCGGCCGTGGCGGCGCTGGAAGCCGCGGGCTTCATGCCCTCGTTCGCCACGCGTTCCGCGCCGGCCGACACGATGCCCGGGCTCATCATGGGCACCGCCCCCGCCGCGGGAGTCGGGCTCGCGGTGGGAGGGACCGTCACGATCCTCGAGGCCGCGCCCGAGCCCCGGCGACCGACTCCCACGCCCACGCCGACCCCGAGTCGTCCGGCACCGACATCGACGCCCACTCCCGGCGCCGGCGACGGATGACCGCCTCGCATCGCTCCTCAATACCCGCGACAGCCGTCCTTGGCCGGGTGGATGCCCCTCGTTCACATTGCGCGCTCACGCTGTCGTAGGCAGTGGGAGCCGTACCCGACTTCCGCTTCCATCCAGTCTTCAACTGCCTTTCCGCATTTGCACGAGGGAGACGCATGGCTGCTTCGTCGTGTCGCGGGGTGCTCGCATGAGCGTCGACCCGCCGACCGCCTCAGCGCCCGGCGGCGACGCGCCCGCCGAGGCGCCCGTCGAGGCACCCACTGCGGTGCTCACCGGCGAGCCGGCGGTCACGGACGAGACGGTGGTGCTGCCGCCCCCGCCCGCCCGCACCGTGGCCCGCCCTCGCGCCCTGACGTCGGCGCCGACACTCGCCGACCGCATCTTCCGTCGCACCGCGTTCGCGGCCGGCGGCATCACGGTCGCGATCATGCTCGCGGTCGGCCTCTTCCTCGCGCTGCGCGCGGGTCAGGCGCTCCTGCCGCCGGACGGCGTGGGCTTCAGCTTCCTGACGACGCAGGAGTGGTCGCCCGAGACGGGCCAGTTCGGCATCGCGGCCGTGCTCTTCGGCACGATCACGATCGCGGTGATCGCGATGTGCGTCTCGGTCCCGCTGGCCATGGGCACGTCGCTGCTCATCTCGGAGGTGCTGCGCGGGCGCCTCAAGCAGTGGGCGATCACGCTCGTCGATCTCATGGCCGCAGTACCCAGTGTCGTCTTCGGACTGTGGGGCGTGTACTTCCTGCAGGAGGCCATCATCCCGGTCTCACGCTGGATCTCGACCTACTTCGGCTGGATCCCCGTGCTGGCGGTGACGGATGCCGAGGGCAACGCCCTCACCGATGCGTCGGCGTTCACGTCGTCGGCCTTCATCGCGGGCATCGTCGTCGCGCTGATGGTCGTCCCGACGCAGACCTCGATCATGCGCGAGGCGTTCATGCAGGCGCCCTCGGGGGAGCGGGAGGCGGCCTACGCCCTCGGATCGACACGGTGGGGAATGATCGGCGCCGTCGTGCTCCCCTTCGGTCGCGGCGGCATCATCGGCGGCACGATGCTCGGGCTCGGCCGCGCCCTCGGCGAGACCATCGCGGTCTACATGATCATCTCGCCGATCTTCGCCATCAACTGGCAGGTGCTCAAGACCGGCGGCAACTCGGTGTCGGCGCTCATCGCGCTGCGCTACGGCGAGGCGAGCGAGTTCGCGCTGTCAGCGCTCATGGCCGCGGGCCTCGTGCTGTTCCTCATCACCCTCGTCATCAACTTCACCGCGTCGTCGATCGTCGCCCGATCGCGCTCGGGCGCAGAGACCGAGGCGTGATGACGCTCACCATCGAGCCGCCTCGCGCAGCGGCATCCGGAACCGCCGACGAAGGGTCTGCAGAAGCCGAGGGCTCCGAGTCGGCCGCGCGCACCAGCATCCCGGATCGATCGGCCAGCGAGATCGGCGCTCGCCGCCAGATCCGCTCGGCCCGGATGGACGATCGCTACGCCCTCCTGGGTGCAGCCGCCGGAGCCTTGGCGCTCGCCGCGCTGCTGTTCGGCTGGATCGCGCCGCTCAGCGGCGTCGTGGGATTCGTCGTGGTCGCGTTCCTCGCGTTCATCATCTTCTACGCGCTGCTGATCAGCACCACCGCTGACCGGCGCGAAGTCGTCGACCGGGTCATGACGGTGGTGCTCGCCAGCTCCGGCGTCATCCTGTTCAGCGCGCTGCTGTTCGTCGTCGTCTTCACGATGGTGCGCGGGTGGCCGGCGCTGATGAACGTCAACTTCTTCTTCCAGGACATGGAGTTCGCCGGGCCCCTCGACGGCCTCGACGTGGGCGGCATCGCGCACGCGATCGTCGGCACGCTCATCCAGATCGGCATCGCGCTGGCCATCTCGATCCCGCTGGGCATCGTCACCGCGCTGTTCCTCAACGAGATCGGCGGGCGCTTCGCGCGGTTCGTCCGCACGATCGTCGATGCCATGACGGCGCTGCCGTCGATCGTGGCCGGTCTGTTCATCTATTCGGCCTTCATCCTGGTGTTCACGAACCAGCGCTCCGGCTTCGCCGCGGCGCTGGCGATCACGGTGATGATGCTCCCCATCATCATCCGGGCGTCCGACGTCGTGCTCCGGCTCGTCGCGGGCAACCTGCGAGAGGCTTCCTACGCGCTCGGCGCATCGCGCTGGCGTACGGTGTGGCACGTCGTGCTGCCAACGGCGAGGTCCGGTCTCGTGACGGCGATCATCCTCGGCACGGCGCGCGGCATCGGCGAAACGTCACCGGTGCTGCTCACGTCCGGCATCACGAGCGCCATGAACACGAACCCGTTCGAGGGTCCGATGATCTCGCTGCCGCTGCAGGTGTTCACGTTCGTGGCGTCGCCCGAGCCGAACTTCATCGCGCGCGGGTTCGGTACGGCCGCCGTGCTCATGCTGCTCGTCGTCTCGCTCTTCGCGATCGCCCGTGTGCTGGGCGGACGCGGCGCCGGCGAGCTGTCGCCGCGCCAGCGTCGCGCTGCTCTGGCCCGTTCCCGCCGCGACGTGGAGCGGTTCGACGCCGCCGTCGCGGCCCGCACGATCGAGACATCCGGGTACGCCGGATTCGGCTACCAGCGCGACCCCCACTCCGCTCGTCCCCTGGAGGAATCGAAATGACCCGGCTGAACCGTCGCCGCATGAGCGTGATCGCAGCCTTCAGCGCGCTTCTCATCGTCGCAGGCATCGCGCTGCCGGCGCACGCAGCGACCTACGAGCCGATCACCGGCACCGGATCGACGTGGTCGCAGAACGCGCTCGACCAGTGGCGTACCAACGTCGCACAGAACTACGGCATGAGGGTCAACTACTCGGGCGTCGGCTCGACGGCGGGCCGACGCGATTACATCAACAGCAGTGTCGACTTCGCCGTCAGCGAGATCCCGTTCCAGCAGCAGCCCGAGGACGGCTCGGCGCCCGAGACCCCGCCGCGCGGCTTCGCCTACATGCCGATCGTCGCCGGCGGCACGGCCTTCATGTACCACCTCGTCATCGGCGGCAAGCGCGTCACAAACCTGCGCCTGTCGGGCGCCGTGATCACCAAGATCTTCACGGGCGCGATCACGAAGTGGAACGACCCGGAGCTCCAGGCCGACAACCCCGGTCTCGCGATGCCCGACAAGGCGATCATCCCGATCGTGCGGTCCGACGGGTCGGGCACGTCGGCGCAGTTCACGCTGTGGATGTCGAACCAGCACGGCGACCTGTGGCCGCACGGCATGAGGTCGCAGTTCCCCACCCCGGCCAACGGCAAGGCGCAGAAGGGCTCTGACGGCGTGGCGGGCTACGTCAAGCAGGGCTACGGCGAGGGGTCGATCACGTACGTCGAGTACTCGTACGCCATGGAGGCCGGCTTTCCCGTCGCGAAGGTGCTCAACCGCGCCGACTACTACGTCGAGCCGACGGCGGACTCGGTTGCCGTGGCGCTCATGAAGGCGCAGATCAACCCCGACCTGACGCAGAATCTGGGTGGCGTCTACAACGACGGAGACCCCCGCACGTATCCGCTGTCGAGCTACTCGTACATGATCGTGCCGACTGCGGTCGGCGGTACGTTCACCGAGGCGAAGGGAGCGACGCTCGGAACCTTCGCCAGTTACATGCTGTGCGAAGGCCAGCAACAGGCCGAGAACCTCGGCTACTCACCGTTGCCGATGAACCTCGTGCTGGCGGGCTTCGAGCAGATCCGGCGGATCCCTGGCGCAGGATCCGCGCCGGTGGACCCGAATACGTGCAACAATCCGACCTTCAAGCCCGGCGATTCGCCCAGCAGCAACCAGCTCGCCCTCACGGCGCCGCAGCCCGCCGACTGTGACAAGCGCGGGCCGAACCAGTGCACGACCGGCACGGCCGGCGCGAAGGAAGACACTCCGACGACGGGTACGGGCGGGGGCGGAGCGGCATCGAACGCGCCCGGTGGTGGCGGCGGCGATGCGGCCGGCGGTGCGGGCGGCGGCGATGCCGCGGCCGCGGGCGGCGACGGCGGCGCGGCCGTCTACGACGCCGACGGCAACCTCATCTCGGGCGACGGAGCCGTGGCGGGCGCGGCGGTGTCGTCACCGTTCACTGTCGAGCCGGAGGCATGGGGGTGGCAGCAGTCGGTCATGCTCGGCGCGGTGCTGCTGCTCATCGCGGTGGTCGCCGTGCCACCCTTCCTCTCGCCCCGACTCCCGCGGAAGGCTGGGCGATGAGCCGGCGAACCCTCCGCTCGTTGAGCCGGCGAACCCTCCGGTCGTTGAGCGAGCGAAGCGAGACGAAACGTCTCGAGCCAACCCACCACTCGGTTGCGCGCGCCAGCTTGACCGGCCTCGTCGTGGCGGTGATCACCGCATCGCTGATCGGCGCCGGAGGGGCGGTGCTCCAGGCCGAGCCCGCCGCGGCGGCCGAGGACGATGCCACCTCGAGCGCCGTCACGCTCACCAACAAGGACGACGCGCTGGAGCCAGAGGGGGCGCCGTTCCCCGACCTCGAGGTCACGATCTCGCAGACCAAGGACATGGTGTCGCAGGGGATACGGGTGAGCTGGACGGGCGGCGAGAAGTCCGCGAAACCGGACCAGAACCAGGGTGGTGCGAACTTCCTGCAGATCGCGCAGTGCTGGGGAGAGGATCCCGACAACCCAGGTCACCCCGATCGCCGCACGTGTCAGTACGGCGGCGGGCGCGCGCCGGGCAGCGATCGCGACGGGAGCATCGAACTCGAGGCGCTGCATCCCGAAGACCAGAAGTACTCGGCCGACGTCGGTGGATACGCGTACAGCGGGATTCCCTTCGTCGCCAGCAATTCCGAAGGCATCGTCGACGAGTACGCCGCACCCGCCGACCGCGTGCTGAACAACTTCAGCGCCCCGGGTGTCGTGAAGCCGGAAGACCAGCGGGCCGACATGGCGAACAACCAGTTCTTCAGTGCGTACACGACGAACGAGGTGCGATGGGCCGGCGCGGGAGCCGATGGGTCGGGATCGGTGCCCTTCGAGGTCCAGACTGCGATGGAGTCGACTGCACTCGGCTGCGGCACCCCCATCCCCCAGCCGGACGGCACCGCCGTCGGTCAATCGTGCTGGCTCGTGATCATCCCGCGCGGCACAGGAGACACGGGTGTGTCGAACATCACGCGCTCGGGGCTCTACTGGGACGCGTGGGAGCACCATCTGGCTGTCGAACTCGAATTCAAGCCGCTGGGCGTGCGCTGCCAGATCGGCGAAGCCGAGCGGCAGCTGGCGGGCAGCGAACTCGTGGCCGGCGCCGTCGCCTCGTGGCAGCCTGGACTGTGCCGGGGAGAGAACGGTGCGCCGTTCGTGCTGAGCGAGGGCAGTGAGGCGGATGCCGCGGCCCGCGCCGCCGGGACCGAACCGAGCCCGCTCGCGTTCACGTCGCGACCACTCGATCTGGCCGCGATCGGTGATGCGACCGACCCCCTCGCCTACGCGCCGGTGGCGATCGCGGGCGTCGCCCTCACCTTCGCCATCGACCGGGAGCCGAACCCGAACACCGAGAACCCGCAGTATCGGGATCGCGCAGGGCTGCCCTTCACTGAGATGAAGCTCACTCCACGGCTGGTCGCGAAACTGCTCACTGCTTCCTATCTGGACGCGCTCCCGAACCGGGCCGACAAAGACCACCTCGGCCGAGACATCGACGGCGACGGCGACATCGAATGGAATCCGCGGACCATCGTGTGGGATCCGGAGTTCCGGAAGATCAACGATCCGGAGTGGAGCGAGCAGGTCATCATCGGAGCGTCGATCGCCGACGCGCTCCTGCCGTCCGGCCGGTCGGACGCTGCGGTTCGCCTGTGGGAGTACGTGCTCGCCGACCCGGATGCCCGCGCGTGGCTCGACGGTGCCGATGACGGCCATGGGATGTTCGTCAACCCGTGGTATTCGACGAACCCCGACGTCCAGCCGCTGGGAGTGGGTCTCGCTCTTCCGGCCGAGGACTTCCCGAAGGCCGACCCGGTGACCAAACCCGATGAGACGACGAAGGGCGGTACGGGTGAGATCAACCTCGTGACGTGGCGCCCGTACACCCCCAGCCTCGCCGAAGGGGCCCACCACGTGCTCCGCGGCGATGGTCTGATCCTCGGCAACTGGGAACCCCTCCCGGAACCGGCGAAGTTCGGCAAGTCGCAGCGCAATCTCTTCGGCAGTCAGCGCGTGATCGGGCTCACGTCGACCCCGGCCGCGAGCCTCTACCACACGGTGACGGCGTCCCTGCGCAATCCCGCGGGGCAGTTCGTGGCGCCGACACAGGACGGCCTGGCCGCGGCTGCCGCTGCGATGACGCCCACCCCCGCGCAGCCGAGGGTCCTTCAGTACGACCTGCGCGGTGACACGGTCAAGGGGGCCACCACGTCGTACCCGCTCACCATGCCGGTCTACGCCGCGCTGAATCCTCAGCAGACCGACGAAGAGCTCCGCGGCGTCTACGCGAACCTCATCCGATACGCCGTCGAGGAAGGCCAGAGCCCGGGCACTGATGTCGGAGAGCTGCCTCCGGGGTACGCCCCGCTTCCGGGCTCGTGGGTCGAGCAGGCGCTGGTCATGGCCGACTCGATCGAACGCGGGAGCCTTCCTCAACAGGGAGGCGGAAATCCCGGCGGGTCGAGTGGCGCTCCGAGAACGTCGGGACCGCCGGCACCGCCGCCATCCTCGGCTCCGGCTCCGGTGCCGGGTGCCAACGCGCCCGCCGCGGGAGCGCCGGCGGCCACCGGGGCGCCTGCGGGCGCTCTGGCCGGCGCGGAGACGCCCGAAGACCCCGACGCGGGGCCTATCGCCGCGGCCGTGCCGATAGGCATCGGCGCGGGGATCGTGGCAGGCCTCGCCGTACCGCTCGTGTCACGCATCCGGCGGCGCGCGTGATCCTCTCGCACAGCAGCGGGACAGCGGTCCTTACCCGGCCAAGCCCCTTTCGTTCACCTGCGGCTCGGAGCCTGAGGACAGGGCAGGAAACCACCCGGACCTGCCCGAAGACTTGACGGCTCCCCTGCCAGGGAGCCGCCAAGACGGTCGTTCACGGAGCGACCGGATGTCACACCAACCCTCATGAGAAAAGGAAAGTTGTGAACAAGAGGAAGTTTATCGCTGCCGGTGCCGCTGTCGGCCTGGCGGCAACGCTGTTCGCCGTCGCTCCCGCGGCACACGCCGAGCCGGTCTCCAACTACGCGATCGTCGGCTCCGACACCCTGCAGGATGTGCTCAACGCACTCGCGAACGGCACCACGATCTCGGGCGGCTCGGTGCGCTCGACTGCCGGCGACTCGCCCGTCGGCTCGTTCGACGCCACCGGTTCCGCGCAGATCCAGACGAAGGTGAACGGCCCGCGGTTCGTGCGCCCGAACGGGTCCGGTTCCGGCGTGTCGGCGCTGAGCCGTTCGATCGACGGTGCCGCGTACCAGGGCACGGCCATCACCGGTCAGGTCGACGTCGCACGCTCGTCGTCGGGAGCCGGCTCGCTCGCCAACCCGACCGGACCCCTCGCCTACATCCCGTTTGGTCGCGATGCGCTCTCTTACGCGCACTCGGGTGGCGCGAACGCGGCGTTCGACAACATCAGCCAAGCGGCGCTGAAGAGCCTCTTCGAGTGCACGGCGACGACCATCGGCGGCGTGACTGCGATTCCTGTCATCCCGCAGCCTGGTTCGGGCACGCGCTCGGACTTCATGTCCAAGATCGGCGTGACCGACGCGACCCTCGGCGACTGCGTCGTCGTGGGCCAGGAGCACGACACCTCCAAGCTCTTCGACGGCACTGCGTTCCCGGCCAACGGCGTGACCGCGATGTCGGCGGCGCAGTGGGTGGCCCAGAACACCGGTGCGGGCATCGACCGCCGCGGAGCAGGCGTCAAGATCGGCTCGCCGATCGCCGGCGTGCCCGCTGTCACCGGCACGGGGACGTCGATGGCTCCGAACGCGGCCTTCTACGCCGACACCACGTGGGGACGCGACACGTACATCGTGGTCGAGAACGCGCGCATCACCGCCGGTAACGCCGCCTTCGACGCCAAGCTCGCGAATCTCGTGAGCAACCAGGGCCCGAAGCTCGGCAACCACGGCTCGCTCTCGAGCCAGGCCGGTGCGGTGAAGAAGAAGTTCGGCTTCCTCGCGCCGTCCACGACCGTGCCCGTGCGCGCCAACCTCCGCTCCTGACCTCCCGCATCATCCGAGATTCACCCCAAACGAAGGACTGAAATGAACATCAGCAAGAAGTGGCAGGCGGCCGCGGCCGGTGCCATCGCACTCGCTCTCGTCGGCGGCGGCGCCAGTGCCGCGAACGCCGCTCCCGGCGACCCGATCAACCCTCAGCCCGAGGGCTCCGCTGCGGCGGGCTCCAAGGGCGGCTTCTTCCTCTTCGACGGAAACACCGGGGAGCCCGCCGACAGCGACGGGACCCGCAGCTACGCCAAGGACGAGACGATCATCGGATCGGCCAGCGCGACGAACGTCGATGCCGAGATCAACGCGGCAGCGACGCGTCCCGTGACCGGTGCGACGACGTTCACCGGTGTGTACGCCTTCATCTCCGAGAAGAATTCGACCGACCTCATGGGCGGTATCAACACGTGGAACGCTTACCACGTGGACGCGGCCGCCGGTCCCAACGGCGGCACGCTGCAGCCGTCGCTGACCCTCGAGTCCTTCGTCGACGGCCCCGGTGGCATCGCAGACGACATCGCGGCGGGTGGCACCTACTGGTACGGCATCGCGTACACCAACCTCAACGGTGTTCAGGTGGCGGGCGCGGTCTACCGTGAGATCACCATCGAGCCGGGCACGGGCAACTACACGGTCACCCCGAGCGTTCTCGAAGGTGCCGCTCCTGTCGACGTGATCGAGGAGGCTGAGCTCGTCGGCGCTGAGCTCGGCAGCGCCGAGCCCGCGGTCGACACCACCGTGGTTCCGATCGCCGGTGGTACCGCGAACGCCAACAAGACGCTGAACGTGGGCGTCTACGCGGCCGGTGCGCGCATCGACCTCGGCACCGTGACGCTGGATGCCGACGGCAACGGCTCGGTCGACGTCGCCGGTGAGGGCCTTGCCGCCAACGCCGCGCACAAGCTCTTCCTCTACGAGCTCGATGGCGAAGGCGACGAGATCCTCGTCGGCTGGGACGCGTTCACCCTGACCGCGACCCTGCCGCCGAACCAGGACACCACCGACCTCTCGGTCGAGGTGACCAACTCGGGCAAGTTCGCGCTCGTCGCTCCCGCGGCGCAGTCGATCGACCTCGGTGACGTCCGTCGTAACCGCGTGTCGGCTCCGGTCGACCTCGGCGCTGTCACGGTGTTCGACGACCGCGACGTGCTGTCGGGGTGGAACCTGAACATCACGTCGTCGGCCTTCACGGGCCCCGGCGCGACCACCGTCGAGGCGAGCGCGCTCGGCTACGCCCCCGTCGGCACGACGCTCTTCCCCGGCATCACCGCCGGTGCCCCGAAGCTCGCGGGTGAGGGCACCTTCGGTGTGCTGGCCGAGGGTGCTCCGGGCTCGGCCACGGGCGAGTTCGAGGGTGCGGTCGTCGACACCGAGCTCACCTTCAAGGCTCCGATCAACGCGGCCAAGGGCGTGCACAACGCGGTCCTGACGCTGGACCTCGTCTCGAAGTAAGTCTCGAGACATCGTCACCACCATGTGACACCCGTGTGGGAAAGGCGCCGTGTGCGTCTTTCCCACACGGCGTGTCGGTTCCCCTCCGTACGCCAGCCGGCCCGAACGAAACGTCTCCGCCAGTGACCGCAGCAGCCCTTCCCGCCCCTTCCGCCCGTCGCGCCCCCCGTGGTGTGCGCCGGGCCTTCGCCGTCGCCCTGGTCGCCCTTCTGGCCGGCGCTGGGCTGAGTCTTCTCGACCCGAACCCCGGACGCGCCGCGGCGGAAGACACCATCGGCATCTCGGGCGTCCCGTCGGACGCGGCCGGCAATCCCGATGGCCGCACGCGCTTCAGCTACAGCGCCGATCCGGGTCAGCAGGTCGCCGACCACTACCTCGTACGCAACACGGGTACGACGGCGCAGTCATTCACCATCCTCTCGACGGACGCGTTCAACGACGACGATGGCGAGTTCGCGCTCCTCGAGACCAGTGCCCCACCGGTCGACGTCGGCTCGTGGGTCACCTTCGAGAACGGCGCCAACCGGCTGCAGTTCGACCTCGCACCCGGCGAGTCGCGTGTCGTGCCTTTCACGATCAGCATTCCCGCCGAAGCCACTCCCGGCGACCACGCGGGCGGAATCGCGGCATCCGTGCAGAGTCCCAGCGGTCAGGTCACACTCGATCGCCGGCTCGGCACCCGCATGTACCTGCGCGTCTCGGGCGACATCCAGGCAGGGCTCTCGATCGCTGGGCTCACCGCGTCGTACGTCGGCGACTGGTGGAACCCGTTGACCGGGGCGGTCCGCGTGCACTACACCGTCGAGAACACCGGCAACATCGCGCTCGCCTCGAACGTGACGGTCGCGGCGTCGACGTGGTTCGGCATCCCCACAGGCGGCAAGCAGGGTGACGGCATCCCGGAACTGCTCCCGGGCAGCACCCGGACATATGAAACCGACCTTCCCGGTATCGCCAGCTGGGGATACCTCAGCGCGAACGTCACCCTCACCCCGTTCGTGGAGGGCGACGACGACACCAAGCGCCTGGGGGTGCCTGCGACATCGCGCGACACGATCCTGATCGCGCCGCCGTGGATCGTGCTCATCGCGCTCGTTCTGATCATCGGGTTCGTGCTGTTCCGCCGCTGGCGCCGCAACGTCGATGCGAAGCGGGCTGCCGAGTGGGTCGCCTACACCGAGGCCGAGGCGAAGCGAAAGGCCGAGGCCGAGCGTGAGGTCGTCGGGGCCGGCGCGGGACCGGCGACGTGACCGGCTCGCGCCCGCTCATCGATCAGGGCGGCGAGGGGATGCGGCGGACCCGATGGCTGCGCGCCGGCGCACTGTGCCTCGCCCTCACCGCGTTGCTCTCGACGGACGTCATCGGCCTCCCCGTGCAGCATGCCGCCGCCGAGACCATCGACGAGGGCAACCTCACGGTCGACGTCACCGACGGGGTCGAACCGACTCCGCGCCCCACGTTCACACCGCCGGGACCGCCGCCCGGGCGACCGCCCGTGATTCCGCCGCGTCCCGGGCCTCCGGTGGCCGCCGACGTGACGCAGGCGACCATCCCCGACCCGAGCGCGGCGGACGATGCGCTCGGCGACGATCCGGCTGTGGCGGGCGGCATTCTCGCGATGAGCGGGCTCACCGCGACCGCATCGCCGTCGATCGCCATCGGCAACGGCCATGTGACCCTCGACTTCGTCGTGCGCAACACGTCGGCCACCGCGTTCGATTCGACCGCGCGCTTCTGGATCGACAACGCGTTCGGCGGACGGATCGCGGATGTCGACGACGTCGCGGTGGCGGCGCTCGAACCCGACGAGACGAGGCGCGTCCAGGTGCGCATCGACGGTCTGGGCCAGCACCTCGTGCTTCACGCGCACGTCACGCTGACGCCCCCGGGCACGGTCGAGGGCGTCGAGCTCGACGCGATCACACGCGACACCACGATCGCCGTGCCGCCGCTTTTCGTGCTCTCCCTCGTCAGCGGGATCGGTGCCGCGAGCGGTTTGCTGTGGTGGCTGTTCAGCCGTCGCGGGCTCGGACTCGCCCTCCGCCTGCCCGGCAGATGAGTGTCGTCGTGCCGCGGGTCGCGCCATCCACTCGCCGTGTGCGCCACGTTCACGCCTCGTTCAGTGGTGCGCATCCGCTCCGTAGCAGTCGCATGCGGAAATTGGCCGTGCCTTCCCTCACCTCGCATTCTCATGCGCATGAGCGGGGCGCTCGTCCTCGCGTGCGGCGGGGGGATGCCTGGTGACCTTGACCAGCGACGACCGGCACACCGCCGAGGTCGAGGCGGTCGAAGAGGCTCCCGCGCCGCCCGCGCCGAAGCCTCCGAAGCCTCCCCGTCCGCCGAAGCCCCCCAAGCCGCCGCGACTGCCCAAGGGGCAGCGTCCACCGCAGCCGCCGCGACGGATGCCGAAGCCGCAGCAGCCGCTCCGGCCGCTGTCGCCGCGGGAACAGGCCGTCCGCGGAGCGCTCCTCGTGCTGTCGGCGCTTCTGCTCACCCTCGCGCTGAACGTCACGGTGGTGGGACACGTGCGTCACCTCGTGGCGCAGCAGCAGCTGAGCGATACCTTCCGCTCGCAGGCCGCGGAGGGCATCGCACCCGTGAGCGAGGGCGACTTCAACGACGTGCTGCTCCCGGACGGGGTACCCGTCGGCATCATCGACATCCCGAAGCTCGGTGTGCATGAGGTCATCGTGGAGGGCACGGACTCTGAGGCGACGCAGATGGGGCCGGGTCACCGCCGCGACACCAGCCTGCCGGGCCAGGCCGGCGTGAGTGTGATCATGGGCCGCGCTGCGGGCTACGGGGGCCCGTTCGGCCGCATCCAGGAGCTCGCGCCCGGTGACGAGTTCACCATCACCACCGGTCAGGGCGAGCACACGTTCGAGGTGATCGGGCTTCGCTACGCCGGAGACCCCTCCCCGCCGCGCCTGCGAGCCGGCGAGAGCCGCGTCATCCTCACCACGGCCCGCGGCGTGCCGTATGCGCCCTCCGGAATCGCGCGCGTCGACGCCGAGCTCACGAGCGAGACGCAGCCGGCCGGCGTGCGGCAGACGAGATTCGCCACCCTCCCCGGGGCGCACCAGGAGATGCGCGGAGACACCTCGATGGCGTGGGCGCTCGTGTTCGCGCTGCAGTTCCTCGTGCTCGTCGAAGTCGCCGCCGTGTGGGCCTACCGCAACGTCGGCAGCCGCCGCACCTGGATCGTCTTCGCGCCGCTCACCCTTCTCGCCGGACTCTGGGTGACCGGCGAGATCGTCCGGCTCCTCCCGAACCTCATGTGAGGCCGCCCCGACGGCCCCCGCACCTCAGAACGGAAGCAACCCATGGCAAAGTCTGTGACCAGGATCTTCGGTCCCTTCGCCCGCGCCGACAAGCCGAAGACCGCCCGAGAAACGGTGGCTTCGACGGATGCCCCCACCACCGCGATATCCGAAGAGCCGCTGTCCACCGAAGCCACGGTTCCCTCGACGCCCGATGCCACGGCTTCTTCGGAGGCGAGGGACGCTGAAGAGCCGAGCCCGCTGACGCCGGCCGAGGTCGCGCGAGCGCGCGCAGCGGCAGCCGAAGAGGCGGCCGTCCACGCGCAGATCGCGGCGTCACAAGCGCGAGAAGCAGCCGAATTCGAGGCGATGGAATTGGCCGCCAAGGCACGCGAGGCAGACGAAGCCCGGCGCGCAGAAGCGGCGCGGGCGGCGGAGGCTGCCGCCGCGGCAGCTCTCGCAGAGTTCACCGCGGCAGAGGCGGCGCGCGCCGCCGAGGACGCGGCGGTGGCCGAAGCGGTCCGGCTCGAAGCGGCCGCAGCGACGGTACGGGCCGCCGAGCTCGCGGCCGAGGAAGCCTTGAAGCAGGCGGATGCTGCAGCCGCCGCGGCCGCGGAGGCCCAGGCCCACGCCGTTGCGGAAGACGAGGCACGTACCACTGCGGAGACCCAGGAGACGGATGCCGCAGCCGAGGTTCCTGCGGCGGCGGACGAGACGGATGCCGCAGCCGAGGTTCCTGCGGCGGCGGACGAGACGGATGCCGCAGCCGAGGTTCCTGCGGCGGCGGACGAGACGGATGCCGCAGCCGACACTCTCGCAGCCACCGCGGCCGGGACCCCCGACGCGGAACTCGAGTCTCGTGCCGCCGCCGCCCAGGCCGCCGCCGCGGCGCACGCCCGCGCGGTGGGCGAAGTGCCGGCAGATGCTCCGGCGGTCGACGTCACGGCGGTCGTCGGTCCGCCCTTGGACGCCACTCCCTCCGCGGCATCCGGTGACGTGGCGCCCGCGGTGGCAGGCGACGACGTGACGACATTCATCCCCACGGCCACACCACCGTCGGACATCACGGAGTTCGTCGCGGTTCCGGCCGCCACCGCGGGTGCCGCGGGCCTGGCAGACGACAGCTGGATGCGGGGGACTGACGACCGCCGTCGCGAGCGAGCCGAAGCCCTCGTAGCCGAGGACGGCAACGCGCAGTCGCTCTCGTTCTCTCCGGCCGCGCACCCCGCGCCGTCCTCGCTCGCGACGCTCGAGGGCCGCAACATCACGGCGTGGTTCGGCGATCACCAGGTGCTCGACCGGGTGTCGCTCACGATGCCGGCCGGCCAGGTCACCGCCCTCATCGGCCCTTCCGGATGCGGCAAGTCGACGTTCCTGCGGATCCTCAACCGCATGCACGAACTCATTCCGTCGGCCTCGCTCGCCGGGGAGGTGCTGCTGGACGGCGAGGACATCTACGACGCCTCTCGCAAGCTCGTCGAGGCGCGCAAGCACATCGGGATGGTGTTCCAGAAGCCCAATCCCTTCCCGGCGATGTCGATCTACGACAACGTCGTGGCGGGTCTCAAGCTCACCGGCACGCGGGTCTCGCGGTCGGAGAAGGACGCGCTGGTCGAGTCGTGCCTCACCAAGGCCGGCCTGTGGAAAGAGGTGAAGGACCGCCTCCGCGCGCCGGGCGCGGGACTGTCGGGCGGTCAGCAGCAGCGCCTGTGCATCGCTCGCTCGCTCGCGATCAAGCCGCGGGTGCTCCTGATGGACGAGCCGTGCTCCGCTCTCGACCCGACTTCGACGCGCGTCATCGAAGAGACCATGCTCGAGCTGGTGCAGGACGTGACCATCGTCATCGTGACGCACAACATGCAGCAGGCACAGCGCGTGTCGCAGCAGTGCGCATTCTTCCTCGCATCCCAGGGCACGCCCGGCGCGATCGTCGAGCACGGCGACACCGACGCGATGTTCTCCGACCCGATCGACCCGCGCACCTACGACTACGTCAACGGCCGCTTCGGGTAGCAGGCGCTACAGCGAGTCCCGGTACCGGTCGATCACGAGCTGGGACAGTCCCGCCGCGGGTTCGTCGTCGTCCAGCAGGGGGCGCGCGACCGGTGCTGATCCCGCGAGCCGCACGGCGAGGTCATGGAAGTAGCCGGGTGCCAGCAGGTAGTTCGCGACGACCACTCGCTCTGCTGCGGTTGCCGCCCAGGTGACCGCGACGTCGAGCCTCGGGTCGGCGGCCGCGAGGAAGCCGACGTCGACCTGCCGGCCCAGTCGGGCGCCCAGCATCCGTCCCACTTCCCGGCAGTCCTCGTTCGCGCGGTCGTCGCTCGAGCCTGCGACCGCGAGCACGACGGCGTCGCCGGGCGCGACATCGAGCGGCGAGAGTCGTTCGATCAGCGTCTCGACGAGTCGTGGATCAGGACCCATTGCCGGCGCGATCGCGACGCCTTCACGCCCCGCGGTCTGCTTCTTGAGGTCTACCCGCACGTGGTACCCGGCCGACAGCAGCAGCGGCACGATCACGACGGGCTGCCCCGGAGGAAACGCGTCGAGGGATGCCGCGACGTCGGGCTGCTGCACATCCACATGTCCCAGTCGCACCGTGACGTCCGGGAGCTGCCGCGCGACGGCATCCACCAGAGCCGACACCGCTGCCTGCCCTTCGGCGGACGACGTGCCGTGCGAGATCGCGAGGAGGGCGGGCGTCGAAGTCACGCGCCCCATTGTGCCCGCCCCGTGTGGCGCGCGCGTTACGCCGGTCGCCGCCCCCGGGGTTCGTTCGTCACCTGTGTACGCCGAGAGCGGCGTGTCGCGTACATATGTGACGAACGAACCCGAGGGGACGGGACGGGGATGCCGCGGGTCAGGCCGCGCCGGACTCGCGGCCGCGCGCGTACCCGGCGTCGAAGCCGCGTTCGTACGCGCCTTGCGCGTCGCGCTCGCCGTGGCCGTGGCCGTGGTGCGGGAAGCCGTGACCGTGGCCGTGGGGCCGGTGGCCGTGGCATCCGTCACCGGGGACATGTCCCGAGAACGGCTCGTCGCCGCGCTCGGCGGGGTGGCCCGGGCGACCCGGGGCGAAGCCGCGGTGGCGGTTCGGTCCCCAGCCGAAGCGGATCTCGGGGTTGAACGGACGGCCGAAGCCCGGACCGCCGGGGAAGCCAGGGAAGCCGCGGCCGAAGCCCGGACCGGGGCCGAACCCGCGGCCGAAGCCCTCGGCCTCGTCCCAGCCGAGCTCGCGGGCCATCGCCTCGAGCGAGCTCATGGTGGTGGCGAACGCCTCGGCGCCGACGGCGTCGACCAGGCGGGCGCGGATGCCGTCGACGATGCCGCCGATGCGTTCCTTCTCGGCACGGCCGGCCTCGGTCAGGGTCCAGGTGCCGTCTCCGGCCTCCTCGACCCAGCCGCGGTCCCCGAGGTTCCGCAGACGCTTGCCCTTGCGGGCGAGGCGCTCGCTGAGCCCGGGGGCGTCGACGTCGCCCGAGAGCACGTTGAGCAGCATCCAGTCGCGTCGCGAGATGCCCTCGGCCTCGAGCGCCTGGGCGAACTCGCGCGTCAGCAGCCCGTCGACGGCGCGCAGCCAGTAGCCGAGCGGTCGCTTGTCGGTGGGGAGGTGGTCGTTCTCGTTGTCTTCGTTCTCGGTGTTCATGACAAGTCCTTTCTGGGGCGGCGCGGAGGGCCGCCGGAGTTACATGTCGAAGTGCATGTACATGCAGTGTGACATGGAATCTAGATGCATGTCAACTCGCATGTAAATTGGGTGCATGCCTTCTCGTCCCGATGATCCCGCCGACGCCATCGCCGCCGCCCTGGCACGCTTGAGAGGGCGACGAATGCCGCGGCCACCGTGGAGCGAAGGCGTCATCCCGCCCGTGGACCCGTCCTACGGCGGTCCCCACGGCGCGGCCCGTCACGGCGGTCCGCACGGGCACGGTCCGCATGCCGGCCACGGCGTCCCGCCCTGGGGCAGGGGACACGGCGGTCCGCCCTGGGGTGCCCCGCGCATCGGCGGCCCGGCACGCATGCGGCTGCTCGAGGCGCTGGCGGCGGCATCCCACCCCCTCTCGGTGGGCGAGATCGCCGATGCGGTCGGTGTCGATCAGCCGCGCGCCTCGCGTCTGGTGCAGCAGTCGGTCGATCTCGACCTGGTTCGGCGCGAGGCGGACCCCGACGATGCGCGGCGCACGCGTGTGGCGCTGACGGATGCCGGAGCCCGCCTGGTCCGTGGGTTCCGGGGTGAGCGGCGCGAGGCGATCGACGCCGCGCTGGCGGCCTTCACCGACGATGAACGCGCTGAGCTGGCCCGGCTGCTGACGAAGCTCGCGGACTCCTGGCCGCAGCGATAGCCCTTACGGCGAGCGCGGTTCGCTGGATACCGTGAACAGGTGACCGACGACGAATCACCTCCGTCCGAGACACACCAGACCACCGGCTCGACGCCGGTGGCCCCCGCCCTGCCGCCCGCGTCTGCCGCAGCGCCGCCCCCGCCGGGACCGGGCATCCAGCGCTGGGTCTTCTGGCCCGCCGCCGCCGTGGTGCTGGCGTTCAGCGCCTTCGCGATCTTCGCGCCCCGTGCGGCAGAGGCGATGTTCGCCGCGATCCAGTCGACGATCGTCAACGCCTTCAACTGGTACTACGTCCTCATCGCCGCGTTCTTCGTGGCTTTCGCGCTCGTCATGGGGTTCTCACGGTTCGGCGATATCAAGCTCGGCCGCGACGACGACAAGCCCGAGTTCTCGGTCGGTGCGTGGTTCTCGCTGCTCTTCGCGGCGGGCATGGGCATCGGCCTGGTGTTCTACGGGGTCAGCGAACCCCTGAGCCACTTCGTCGATCCGCGCCCGGGTGTCGAGGGCACGCCCGAGCAGCTCGCGCAGCAGGCGCTGACCCAGACCTATCTGCACTGGGGCGTGCAGGCGTGGTCGATCTACGTCGTGGTCGGACTGGGCCTGGCCTACGCCATCCACCGCCGCGGCCGACCGATCTCGATCCGTTGGACGCTCGAACCCGTCCTCGGGCGCAAGCGCGTCGAAGGCCCCTGGGGCCACGCGATCGATGTCGTTGCGCTCGCGGGCACGCTCTTCGGCGTCGCCACGTCGCTCGGCCTCGGCGTGCTGCAGATCAGCTCGGGACTGGAATCGGCCGGGCTCGGCGAACCGAGCGTGGGCATGCAGGTCGTCATCATCGGCGTCATCACGCTGTTCGTCCTGCTGTCGGTGCTGTCGGGGGTCACCAAGGGCATGAAGTGGCTCTCGTCGGCGAACCTCATCCTGGCCGGCCTGCTGCTGGCGTACATCCTGGTGTTCGGGCAGACGGAGTTCCTGCTGCGCGAATGGGTCCAGTCGATCGGCGGCTACATCCAGAACTACGTGGGCCTGTCGTTCACGGTGAGCGCGTTCCAGGGCGCCGAGGGCGAGGCCTGGCAGGCGGCGTGGACGTCGTTCTACTGGGGCTGGTGGATCTCGTGGTCGCCGTTCGTCGGCATCTTCATCGCGCGCATCTCGCGCGGGCGCACCGTGCGAGAGTTCGTGCTCGGGGTCATCATCGTTCCGACGATGCTGGGCATCCTGTGGTTCGCGGTGCTGGGCGGGTCAGCCCTGTACCTCGAACTCAACGATCCCGGCTCGATGACGCTCCCCGACGGCACCGTCGACCTCGAGGGCTCGATCTTCCAGCTGCTGGGCCACTTCCCGGGCAGCGCCGTGCTCACAGTGGGCGTGATCATCCTCATCAGCATCTTCTTCATCACCTCGTCCGACTCCGGCGCGCTCGTCATGGGCATGATCGCCACCGGCGGCAATCAGGAGCCGGCGAAGTGGGTGCGTACGTTCTTCACGCTCGTGACCGCGGTGCTCGCGATCGCGCTGCTGCTGACCGGCGGACTCACGGCACTGCAGACGGCCGCCATCACGATCGCGCTGCCGTTCAGCGTCGTGATGCTGCTGATGTGCTGGTCGACCATCGTGGCGTTCCGGCGTGAGCGGAGCGCCTACGAGCACGCCCGCCGCGCCGCGTTCGTGGAGCGCATCGGCGACTACTACGGGCTCGAAGTGGAAGAACCGGATCAGCGGGGCGTGAAGTGGCCGCAGCTGCCGCGCTGGCTGCGGCATCCGCGCTGACAACCGGCCCGCGCTGCCGGTCCCGATGAGCAGGTCGCGTCAGAAACTCGTGACGAGGTCGCCGAGCACGGCTTGCAGCTTCGTGGGGTCGGTTGCGTCGTAGTAGTGCGCACCGGTCGCGCTCGAGATCGACTGCAGTGTGGCGACATCGGCGTCGGCACCGTAGGCGAGGGTGAACACGAGCACCGGCGTCGAGTGGTGCAGGTTGCGGAGATTCTCGAGCATCTGCTCGGCGCCGATCGTCGGCGCGTTCGGCGCGTCGTTCTCGCCGTCGCTGAGCAGCACGACGGCGTTGATGCGGTCGGCCGACCACGCGGCCGCCTGCTGCGCGGTGAAGGCGTCGACCGCCTGGTAGAGCGGGGTGTCGCCCATCGACACGATTCCGCCGAGGGCGCCGAGGAACCCGTCCCGCGCACCGCCGATGTCGGCGACGGGCGAGATCAGGCCGGGCACCATGGCTCCGTCGGGCGCCTGCGCGAAGCCCGCGAGGCCCACGTCGTCACCCGTCGTGAAGTGGCCGAGGGCGGCTTCGATCGCCTTCTTGGCCTGCGTGAGCTTGGTGTCGCTCGGAGAGATGGGCTCGTCCATCGAGCCCGACACATCCAGCAGGAACAGCACGTTGGCGCGCTTGCGCACTTCGGGGAACGCGCCCTGGACGGCGGTGACGACATCCGCCGCGGGGAAGGGGATGACTCCGGCCTGATCGGCCGCGAGCTTGCCGACGCTCTCGACACCGGCATCCAGCTGTCGGTTGAGGTCTCGGTATCCCGACGCGCGCACCGCCTCCTGACCCTGGGCGGTACGGGTGAATCGGATGAAGTCGGCCGCGGCCTCGGACTCGATCGGGTCGATCCATGCTCCGGTGAGCCGCATCGCCGGGTTGTCGGCGGCGTAGTACCCGTCCGCCGGGTAGATGGGCACGAGCTGCTCGGCGGGTGGTGCTTCCTGTGTGCGCGTGACGCCGTCGCGGCTGGTGATGCCGCGGTTGTAGTCCCACACCGACTTCTCATCGACGATCACGGCCGAGAGGAAGTCGGCGGCGGTTCCGGATGCCTCGGCCTGGCGCGCGTGCCAGAGAAAATGCTCGGGCGTGGCCATGTAATGGCTGGTGGCGAGTTCGTTCTCGTGCACGGCCGTCACCACGGCGGGGTCGGCGATGTCCTGCACGGAGAGTGCTTCGAGCGAACCCGCTGCGGTCCCGAACGAGGCGTACATGGCGGCCTCGCCGGACGTGGCCATGAGAGGGCTCGTCTTGCCCAGCTTGAAGCTGCCCCACTCCGGGTGTCCGAGTCCGCTCCAGAGGTCGGCATCCCCCGCCGCTTCGAAGACCTCGGTCCACGTGGGCGCCTGCTGATCCCAGCCGACGGCCTCGGCGAGCGGCTGCGGCATGGCCAGCACGATGTCGGATGTCGCGACGCTCGTGCCCTCGGGGCGCAGCGCCGTCGCGCCCTGGGACTGCGCGACGTCGACCCACGTCGACGAGTCGGGCAGCCAGACCGTCGGCTTCTGCTCGTCGGCCAGCGTCGGGAATCCGGTCGCGACCATCGTGGCCGACACCCCGGATTTCTCCTTGGCGGGCGTCACGGTCACGCACGAGCCGCCGACGTTGCGGGGCGCGCTGTTGTACGCCGTGGCGAGGTTCTCGACCATCTCGGCATTCTCATGCGACGACAGCACGCGCACCGTCGCGCACGGCTCCGTGCCGGAGGTCGCGGCCGGCTCGTCCTGAGGGAACTCTATGAGCTCGGGCTCGGGCGCCGCCTCCGCCTCTTCGGGCGCGGTCGCGACCTCTTCCGGAGCGGCGATGGCCGACACGATCATCGTCGAGACCGTGCCGATGGCCGCGACGAGGATGACGATCCCGGCCACCGAGGTCCACACCATGACCCGCCGCCGTCTCCGACGGCGACGGAGCCGGCGCTCCTCGATCGCCGAGCCTGCGGCGCCGCTCACCAACGGCGCTCCCTGCCCTGCCGGGAACGCGGGGCGCGCCGCACGGCGCTGCGTCGATCGCAGGCGGAATCGGGCATTTGCTGGACCTCAGGTCGGGGGGTACCTGAGCCGGATCGGGTTCCGGCGCTGGTCAGAGCCTAACCGCATACCGTGTATGCGCGCGAGGGTCAACTCAGTGCGACGCCGTGCTCAGCATCCCGATGAGGACGGCGGTCCACCACCCGGCCTGCGAGACCAGCGCACTCCAGACGCACCACACGCGCAGGCTCCGCGGCAGCGCGCCGAACCGCACCCGCCCCGGCAGGCGCGCCAGCTCCGCGTTGAGCTTGGTCATCCCGACGCCGTTCATCGCCACGACGAGGACCGCGGCCATCTTGAGCGCCGTGAGCGGCTGGGCGAGATCCGGATGCAGGAACGCACCCGTCGCGAGAAGGCCCGCGATGCCCAGCCATGCCAGGCCGCTGACCGTCCGCTCGACGCGCCGGAGATCGTCGAGCGTCGCGCGCCGCAGCATCCACAGCAATCCGGTCGTCTCCAGCAGCACCGCAGCGCCGAGGCCCACGATGACCGACGCGAGGTGTGCGAACAAGGCGGGGCTACGCAGCCAGTCCGAAGGGACGACGGATGCCCCGACCCAGAGCGACACGTACATCGCGAGCAGGACGCACCAATACGCGATGGCGCGGCGATGGCGCGCTGCGCGGCGTCGTTCGATGAGCGGGGTCGTCACGGTGTCCTCGGGTAGGAAAGCGATCGGGTGTGCGACGACCCCCCGTCGCGTGTGGAACCTCACCCGCACAGCGAGGGTAGCGGAAGAGACCGGCCCGCCCGCGCCTTCCGTTCGCGGTCAGCGCTGCGCGACCTTCTTCGGAGCCTTGACGAACAGCAGCAGGACGAAGCCGACGGCCAGCACGAGCGCGATGCCCAGGATGCCGTACAGCGTCTGGTGGGCGGCGGCCGCGATGAAGACGCCCCACAGCAGCGGGGCGATCCAGCTCGCCGCGCGACCCGTCGTCGCGTAGAGGCCGAAGACCTCGCCCTCGTGCCCGGCGGGCGTGACGCGTGCCAGGAAAGAGCGCGAGGCCGCCTGTGCGGGGCCGACGAAGGCGGCGAGCACGATGCCCACGACCCAGAAGAGGCCCTGGCCCGCCCCCGCGCCGAAGAACACCGTGAGACAGCACAGGACCAGGACGCCGATCGCCACGAGGATCACCGGCTTCGGGCCGAACCGGTCGTCCAGGCGGCCGGCGAGGATCGTCGACACACCCGCGACGAGGTTCAGCACGATGCCGAAGACGACGAGGTCGGTGAAGCCGAAGCCGAACACGCGGCCCGCGATCACGGATCCGAACGTGAAGACGGCGGCGAGTCCGTCACGGTACACGGCCGAGGCGAGCAGGAACCAGAAGGTCGGTCGCGTCTCGCGCCACAGCCGGGCGATCGAGCGTGCGAGCTCGACGTAGCCGCGGAAGAATCCGACCCGGCGTGCATCCGGCGCCGGCGGCGGCTCGGGCACGTTGAGGAAGATCGGGATGGTGAAGACGAGGGTCCACACCGTCGCGCCGGCGGCGATGAACTGGAACGTGAGGGGGTCGGTGCCGTCGAGCACGCCGCCGAGGATGAGGCCGACGACGACGGCGAGCGCGATGATGCCGCCGAGGTATCCGAAGCCCCAGCCGAGGCCCGACACCTTGCCCACCGTCTTCGGGGTCGACACCGACACCAGGAGCGCGTTGTAGTTGGCTCCGGCGATCTCGCCGACGATGCTGCCGACCGCGATCATCGAAACGCCGAACCAGAAGTGGGCGGGCACGCCGCCGACGAACACCATCGCGAACTGGCACGCGATGAGCAGCGCGGTGAAGATGCCGAGCATCAGCTTCTTGCGGCCGGCGGCGTCGGCCCGCTGGCCGAGCACCGGCGCGAGCAGCGCGATGAGGACGCCCGCGATGGTGATGCCCCAGCCCAGATTGGCGTCGAGCGTGCCGAGGGCCTGACAGTACTCGGTGGCCGTGCTGGCGGGCGTGTCGCAGTCGATCGTCTCGCCGTCGACCACGCCGCTCGCCGCGACGGCGGGATCGAGGAAGAACGGCGACACCAGGAAGCTCGGCACCCACACGAACGTGAGCAGCACCGTGTTGAACGGCTGGGTCGCCCAATCCCACAGCGCCCACGAGATCACACGCTTGCGGGGGATCTGCGCGCCCTCCTGCAGGTCGAGGCCCATCATCGCGACGGCGCCGGTCGTGGCCGTCGCGGGCGGGGGTGCAGGGGATTCGTGCTCGTTGCCCATGGTCGGCAAAGTAGGACCCTTCGGTGAACGGCGGGTGCCGCCGCCGCGCTCGTCACTTCGGCGTGACGCTCGGCCAGGCTACCTTGCGTGCCACCGGCGTTCGAGGACCAGCCGCGTCCCTGCGCGGCGCACTGAGGACCTGGGTCGTCGTGGACGCGGCCCCACGCACGACACAATGAGGTGACGACGACCGTACGAAGGGGGTTCGATGCCTGCAGCCCCCCGCGTGCGCTCCGCGCTCTCGCGATCGCTCGACCGCGCGCTCGTGCTGGTGGCGCTGCTTGCGCTGATGCTCGTCGTCGTCGAGCTCGCCCTCTTCCCGCTCACGGGTCCGGCGGGGCCGCTGCTGGTGATGCTTCCGGCGATCTTCGCGGTCTATGTCATCGCGGGGCTCATCGCGTGGAAGCGCCGCCCGTCCAACGGCATGGGATTCCTGATCGTGGTCGCCGGGTTCGCGCTCTACCTCGGCACCCTGCAGAACACCGGCGTCCCGGTGCTCGTGGGCATCGGCGCGGTGTGCGCGACGATCGTCGCCCCTGCCCTGGTGCATCTGCTCCTGGCGTTTCCGACGGGGCGGCTGCCCGACCGGACGTCGAAGCTGCTCGTCGCGTCGGTGTACGTCGTCTCGCTGGTGTTCCAGGCGCCCCTCTATCTGCTCGATCCGCAGGGCCCGTTCCCGCCGTTCGCCGTGGCCGATCTGCCGCGAGTCGCCGAGCTCTTCGGTCTCTTCCAGACGGCGGTCGCGACAGCCCTCAGCGTGGGGGTGGCGGTCGTCCTGTGGGGGCGGCTGAGACGGGCGGATGCCGCACACCGGCGGGTGCTGATCCCGCTGTTCTCCTACGGCATCTTCGCGGTGCTGTTCATGCCGCTCATCGCGATCGTGCTCGATCGCGTGCTCCTGGTCCATCCCTACGTGCGGGGATACATCCAGTTCGCGGTCCTCGCCGGTGTGCCCATCGCGTTCGCGCTCGGCACGCTCCGAGGCGGGTTCGCGCGCACCGGTGAGCTCGAGGAGCTCGGCACCTGGCTCGGCACGGCCAGTGCCTCGAAGGAGCCGCTGACGACCGCGCTCGCGCACGCGCTCGGCGACCCCTCGTTGCGCCTGTACTTCTGGGCGGGGGACCGCGGCGAGTTCCTCGACGCCGACGGGCGGGTGGCGCCGGCCCGCACCGCTGACAGCCGACGCGGCTGGGAGAAGATCATGCTCGATGGCAGGATCATCGGCGCCATCGACTACGACTCCGCGCTGCTGGCGGATCGCAAGCTGGTGCGCACGGCCGGACGTATCGTCGCGATCGAGGTCGAACGCGCGAGGCTCACGGCCGAGCTGCGGGCGAGCCAGCGGGCGCTGATGCAGTCGCGCGAACGGCTCGTCGAGGCCGCCGACCGCGAGCGGCGCCGCATCGCCCGCGACCTGCACGACGGACTCCAGGTGCGGCTCGTGCTGCTCGCGCTCGAGGCGCAGCAGCTGGCCACCGCGCCGTCTGCCGCGGTGCCCGAGCGCGCCACGCGCCTGCGCGTCGACATCGACGCCGCGGCCGCCGACGTGCGGACGCTCGTACGCGATCTCGTGCCGGCGGCGCTGGTCGAGCGCGGTCTCGCCGCGGCCGCCGAGGACCTCGCCGACCGGATGCCGATCCCGACGCAGTTCGAGTCGGACGTCGAGGACGGCGCGATCGGCGACCTCGTGGAGGCCACGACGTACTTCGTCCTCACCGAGGCGCTCGCGAACGTCGTGAAGCACGCCCACGCGACGCTCGCGCGGGTGCGTCTCGCCGTCGAGGACGGCCGCGTGCATCTCGACGTCGAGGACGACGGCGTCGGCGGTGCGTCGATGGGTGCCGGTTCCGGCCTGCGCGGCCTCGCCGACCGCGTCGAGGCGATCGGTGGGGTCATCACGATCTCGAGCCCGCGGGGCAAAGGCACCCGCGTGCAGGCGGAGGTGCCATGCGCGTGATCATCGCCGAGGACGAAGCGCTCATCCGCCGCGGTCTCGAGCTCGTCCTGCGCGAGGGAGGTCACGACGTGGTGGCCGCCGTGGGTGACGCCGAAGAGATGACGGATGCCGTCGGCCGCGAGCGCCCGGACCTCGTCATCACCGACATCCGCATGCCGCCGACGCACACCGACGAGGGCCTCGTCGCCGCGCTCCGGATCCGCCGCGAGCACCCCGAGATCGGTGTCGTGGTGCTGTCTCAGCACGTCCAGCGCCGGTACGCCCAGGATCTGCTCGCCCACGGAGCCGAGCGTGTCGGATACCTGCTCAAGCAGCGGATCGCCGACGTCGGCACCTTCCTCGGCGACCTGGAGCGCGTCGCGACAGGCGGCACCGCGCTGGACCCCGACGTCGTGGCAGTGATGATGGGTCGCGCCCGCCACTCCGAGGCCGCGATCAGCGCATTGACGTCCCGGCAGCAGGAGGTGCTGTCGCTGGTGGCCGAGGGGCGCAGCAACGCGAGCATCGCGGCGGCGCTGTTCCTCACCGAGAAGGCCGTCGTTCAGCACGTCTCGCGGATCTACGACGCTCTCGGGCTGGCTCTTGACGGCGACTCGCACCGACGCGTGCGGGCGGTGATCCAGTACCTCAACCGCGGCTGAAGGCATCCGTGCGTGTGGACTCAGGTCCCCAATCGGGCCGATTCTGATGACACCGTGCAGGCGGACCCCTAGCGTTCCCATATGAGCATGTCGCCGGGGAGACTGTTCGCCGACGAGTTCCACGACGAGTTCGGCATGTGGATGCTGGGGTACACACCGTTCGGCGGTGGCGATTGGGGTGAAGTCGCCACCGTCGCAGCGGCTGTGGGCGACGGTGACGACGGAGCGTTCTTCGACGCCTGGATGGCCGCGGGCGACCAGGTGAGGGCGGATGCTGAGGCCGCGGCCGCTGCCGGTCGGGCAGGTGCGTCCGATCTCTACCTGCGGGCCAGCGCCTTCTACGCCAGCTCGTACCACCCGCTCTACGGCACGCCCGTGGACCCGCGACTGCTCGAGGGCTTCCGCCGGCAGATCGACGCCTTCGATACCGGACTGGCCCTGCGCGGCGTCCTTCCCGCGTCCGTCACCGTGGACGATGCGCACGTGCCCGTGTATCTCATCCCCGCGTTCGGTCATGAGACCGAGGTGCGCCCCCTCCTGATCCTCGTCAACGGCTACGACGCGACCGTCACGGATTCGTATTTCGCATCGGCCGTGGCAGCCCTCCGCCGCGGCTACCATTGCCTGCTCTTCGACGGACCCGGGCAGGGCGCCGTGCTGTACGAGCAGGGCGTGCCGATGCGGCCGGACTGGGAAGTCGTCGTCTCGGCGGTCATCGACCACGCGCTCACCTCCCCGCTGGTCGACCCCGACCGCATCGCGGTCAGCGGCTGGAGCCTCGGTGGCTATCTCGCACCGCGAGCCGCCTCGGGCGATTCCCGGATCGCGGCGTGCATCGCCGATCCCGGCCAGCAGGATCTCGGCGCGGGACTGTCGGTGTTCGCGCGGCGGCTGGGCGCGACCGAGGAGGAGGCGAGCGACCTCTCGGCGCTCGACGAGGAGACCGTGCAGCGCATCATGGGGGTCATCGAGCAGGACCGCAAGATGCGCTGGTCGATCATCCAGCGCGGGTTCTGGGTCAACGGCGTCACGGACTTCAAGTCCTTCCTCGAGCGCACGGCCGAGTACCGCATCGACCGCGTGGACGAGATCCGCTGTCCGGTGCTGCTGACGCACGCCGAGAACGACGCCCTCGCCGCAGGGGTGCCCGCCTTCGCGGAGGCGCTTCGCGATGCGACCGTCCTGCGGTTCACGGCGGCCGAGGGCGCCGGCGGCCACTGCGAGATGATGAACCGCTCACTGCTGAACCGGCGCGTTCTCGACTGGCTCGACGACACCTTCGCCCGAACTTGAGTCGAGTCATATCAAGTTCATTTGACACCTTCGAAGGGGTGGGAGTAGGGTTGAGTCATCGCGGCTCACCTTTGGTGGGCGCGAGCTGACTTCCCGCAAACCCTGGGCCGAGGCATCCGTCTCGCCCCTGAGAAGGAGAGAAATCACATGGCACGTGCTGTTGGAATCGACCTCGGTACGACCAACTCGGTCGTGAGCGTCCTCGAGGGTGGCGAGCCCAAGGTCATCGCCAATGCCGAGGGCTTCCGCACGACCCCCTCGGTGGTCGCGTTCACCAAGGACGGCGAGGTGCTCGTCGGCGAGACCGCCAAGCGCCAGGCCGTCACCAACGTCGACCGCACCGTCTCGTCCGTCAAGCGCCACATGGGCACCGACTGGGGCTTCGACGTCGACGGCAAGAAGTGGACGCCGCAGGAGATCTCCGCGCGCATCCTGCAGAAGCTCAAGCGCGACGCCGAGCAGTACCTGGGCGACACGGTGACGGATGCCGTCATCACGGTTCCCGCGTACTTCAACGACGCCGAGCGCCAGGCCACCAAGGAGGCCGGCGAGATCGCGGGCCTCAACGTCCTGCGCATCATCAACGAGCCCACCGCCGCCGCTCTGGCGTACGGCCTCGACAAGGGCAAGGAGGACGAGCTCATCCTCGTCTTCGACCTCGGTGGCGGAACCTTCGACGTCTCGCTGCTCGAGGTGGGCAAGGACGACGACTTCTCGACCATCCAGGTGCGCTCCACCGCCGGTGACAACCGCCTCGGCGGTGACGACTGGGACCAGCGCCTGGTCGACTACTTCATCAAGCAGTTCAAGGACACCACGGGCGTCGACGTGTCGGGCGACAAGATCGCGCTGCAGCGTCTCAAGGAGGCCGCCGAGCAGGCGAAGAAGGAGCTGTCGTCGTCGACCTCGACGAGCGTCAACCTGCCGTACCTGTCGCTGACCGACTCCGGCCCCGTGTCGCTGTCCGAGACGATCACGCGCGCCAAGTTCGAGGACCTCACCAAGGACCTGCTCGACCGCACCAAGAAGCCCTTCGAGGACGTCATCCGCGAGGCCGGCATCAAGGTGGCCGACATCGACCACGTCGTGCTGGTCGGCGGCTCGACCCGCATGCCCGCCGTGTCGGAGCTCGTGCAGCGCGAGGCCGGCAAGGAGCCCAACAAGGGCGTCAACCCGGACGAGGTCGTCGCTGTCGGCGCCGCCCTGCAGGCCGGCGTCCTCAAGGGCGAGCGCAAGGACGTGCTGCTCATCGACGTCACCCCCCTGAGCCTCGGCATCGAGACCAAGGGCGGCATCATGACCAAGCTGATCGAGCGCAACACCGCCATCCCGACCAAGCGATCCGAGACCTTCACGACCGCCGACGACAACCAGCCGTCTGTCGCGATCCAGGTCTTCCAGGGCGAGCGCGAGTTCACCCGCGACAACAAGCCGCTGGGCACCTTCGAGCTCACCGGCATCGCCCCCGCGCCCCGCGGCATCCCGCAGGTCGAGGTCACCTTCGACATCGACGCGAACGGCATCGTCCACGTCTCTGCGAAGGACAAGGGCACCGGCAAGGAGCAGTCGATGACCATCACGGGCGGCTCGTCGCTGCCCAAGGAGGACATCGAGCGCATGGTGCGCGAGGCCGAGGAGCACGCCGCCGACGACAAGAAGCGTCGCGAGGCCGCCGAGGTGCGCAACCAGGCCGAGACCCTGTCGTACTCGATCGAGAAGCTCATCAAGGACAACGACGACAAGCTGCCCGAGAACGTCAAGACCGAGGTCCAGGCCGACGTCGACGCGCTCAAGTCGGCGCTCGCCGGTGATGACGACGAGGCCGTGAAGACGGCGTTCGACAAGCTCAGCCAGAGCCAGGGCAAGCTCGGCGAGGCGATCTACTCCGCCGGTCAGGCTTCGCAGGCGGCGCCGGATGCCGCAGCGGACGCATCGGCCGACGGCTCGCAGCCGACGAGCCCCGATGAGGACGTCGTCGACGCCGAGGTCGTCGAAGACGAAGACGAGACCGAGAAGAAGTAACCATGGCCGACAAGGACTTCGACGAAAACGAGGTCCCCGGTGGCGAGGACCCGGAAGCGCAGGCTTCCGGGTCCGACCCGCAGGAGGGCCAGGAGAACGCCGGCGACACCGGCGCCGAGGGCGAAGAGCTCACGGTGGACGACATCCTCGGGGCATCGCAGAACGCGGACGCCGCGGCCGAGGACGCTGTGCTGGCCGACCTCGAGTCACAGCTGCTGAACGACCTCAAGCGACTGCAGGCGGAGTACGCCAACTACCGCCGCCGTACGGAGGAGCAGCGCGAGCTCGAGATCGAGCGCGCCCAGGGCGCGGTCGCGAAGGGCCTGCTGCCGGTGCTGGACGACCTCGACCGCGCCGAGAAGCACGGGGATCTCGAGGAGGGCTCGCCCTTCACCGCGATCGCCGAGAAGCTGCGCGGCGTCGCCGAGAAGATGGGCCTTCGCACCTACGGCGAAGCGGGCGAGGTGTTCGACCCGCAGCAGCACGAGGCGATCTTCCAGGCGCCGACTCCTGGTGTGACCGAGCCGACGATCCTCGAGGTCGTCGAGATCGGCTACCGCCTCGGCTCGGTCGAACTGCGGCCCGCGAAGGTCGTCGTCGCCGTGCCGGCCGAGTAGCACCGGGAGGACATGCATGGCCAGTCAGGACTGGTTCGACAAGGACTTCTACTCGGTGCTCGGCGTCTCGAAGGACGTCTCCGACGCGGACCTGAAGAAGACGTACCGCAAGCTCGCCCGCAAGTACCACCCCGATTCGAATCCGGGTGACGCCGCGGCCGAGGCCAAGTTCAAGGAGATCAGCGAGGCGTACTCGGTGCTCTCCGACGCGGAGCAGCGCAAGGAGTACGACCAGATCCGGGCGATGGGCTCGGGGGCGCGTTTCACGGCCGGTGGCGCCGGCGGCGCCGGCGGCTTCGAAGACGTCTTCAGCATGTTCAACCAGGGCCGTGGCGCGCGCTACCAGTCCGCCGAGGACTTCGACGACATCTTCGCGATGTTCAATCAGCAGCAGGGCGGCGCCGGCTTCGGGTCGGGCAGGTTCGGTCAGCCGACGGGCGGATTCCGCGGCTACGGCGGCCCCACCCGCGGCGCGGACGTCACGGCGCGCACCACGATCGACTTCATCACCGCCACCAAGGGCGAGACGATCACACTGCAGGGCGAGGACGGCAAGCCGTTCAAGGTCAAGATCCCCGCGGGCGTCTCGGACGGGCAGAAGATCCGTCTGCGCGGCCGCGGTCGCCCCTCGCCGGACGGCGGCGAGAACGGAGACGTCGTCGTGCAGGTGGCCGTTCGCCCGCACCCGGTCTTCACGCGTGAGGGGCTCAACCTGCGCGTCGTCGTCCCGGTGACTTTCACCGAGGCCGCGCTGGGCGCCACCATCGAGGTGCCCACCCTCGGTGGTGATCCGGTCAAGCTGCGGGTCGCGCCGGGCACGCCGTCGGGGCGGGTGCTGCGCGTCAAGGGCCGGGGTGTGCAGACACAGAAGGGCACCGGGGATCTGCTGGCAGAGGTGCAGGTGGCGGTCCCGTCGCACCTCGACGACGCGGCACGCGAGGCGCTGCAGCGCTTCCACGATCTGGAGCCGAAGGAGAACCCGCGCGCCGACCTCATGAGCAAGGCACGAGGTTAGACCATGGTCCGGATTCCGGTCGTTGAGCGAGCGAGGAACGAGCGAGACGACACGCGTCGAGCCGACGTTCGGCGTGTACTCGAGGCGTTTCGTCTCACTTCGCTCGCTCAACGACCGGGTACAAGGAGGTGATGACCATGGGCGAGCAGCACGAGATCGACGACGAGACGCCGATCTTCGCGATCGCCGTCGCCGCCGAGCTTTCGGGCATGCACCCGCAGACCCTGCGGCAGTACGACCGGCTGGGCCTGGTCGTCCCTGCGCGCACCCAGGGCGGCTCGCGCCGCTACTCGCTGCGCCATGTCGCTCAGTTGCGCGAAGTGGCGCGGATGTCGGCCGACGGCATCGGGCTCCCCGCGATCGCGCGCATCCTCGAACTCGAGGACCGCGTACGCGAACTCCACGGGCGCGTGCGCGATCTCGAGGAGCGGGTCCGTGTTGAGCTCGAGAAGCGCCCGGGAGCTCGCGTCTTCGCGGCGGGATCGACCGGCGCGGTCGTCACGCTGCGCCACGGAACTCGCGTGCGCCGTGCGACCGAGCTCGTCGTATGGCGCCCGCGCCACCCCCTTCCCGCGGCCCCTGAGGCCGAAGAGGACGACGACGACACCCCGTGACCCGGGCGCTCTGCTCCATGGGGTGAAGGACCGGGTGAAATTCGTGAGAAGGTTCTCAGAATCCCGGTAGGAACGATTCAAGAGTGCGTCGTCATCTCGGCGCCGCGCTCGTGACGTTCCCAGGGGGGAAATCTTGAGTCGTCTCTTCGTGCCCAGAATCTCGGCCGGTTCCACATCCAAGCGACGGTCTGCAGGACGCCGCATCTCGTCCGTCTCGGTGGTGACCGCGACCGTCGCGGCGCTCATGATGGCGCTGTTGCCTGCGACGGCCGCTCAGGCGGCGACGGTCTACGAGCTCACCGCGCGGTGGGTCGATGGCACCGCCACGTCGGTCAAGAGCGGCGACGTCGTGACGGGGCTGTGGCATCTGAACCTCAACGATGACGCGGCCGCGCCCGTCAACGACCCCGTCGACAACGTCACCGTCACGCTCGTCGCCCAGAACGGGCGCTTCGCCTCGGTCCCGAACATGTGCGTGACCACCGCGGTGGACCCCGTGTCGAGCATCTCTCCTGACGGCCGCACCCTCGTGTGCAATCTCGGCACCCAGGCCGAGGGCACCGCGGTCGCGATCCAGGCGCCGATCACCGTGGACGGCTCCACCGGGTCGCAGGTGTCGGCGGCCGGCACGATCGGCGATCAGGCGGCGGCGCTGGATCCCATCGAGATCACGAACGAGTTCGCGATGGACATCCGCTGGGGAACCGGCGCGGCCTATGTCGCCAGCGGAGCGAACTATTTCGAGACAAGCTACGAGTGGACCCTCAGCAAGGGGCTCGGCAGCGACGCCGGACCGCAGACGATCACATATGACCTCACCATCGCCTCACCCCAGGGCGGGGCGATCCAGATCGCGCCGCAGGGATGCACGCCGTACGACATGAACATCGCATCCGATGGGCACCCGTGGTCGGGTGGCAGCCATCCGTCCACCCACATGACGTCGTTCGTCGGAAGCTGCTCGGTCGCGCAGACCGGCCCGAACACGTTCCAGATGACACTGAACGGGATCGACTACGACCCGGCGAACATCCCGACTCGAGACTCCGCCGGCAACCTGCTGCCGACCGACCAGGTGGCTCTGGCATCAGGATCGCTCTTCGTCCGGACGTTCAACGTCCCCGGCGGATCGACGACTGTCACCTCCAGCGCCCCCGTGTACACGTCGGCGACCGGGCTGACCGCGCAGGACGACCCGTCCAACAACAGCGAGACCAAGACCTGGCAGCCGCTGGGCACGTACTCCTCCGGGTGGGGCCGCGGTTACACCGGCAGCGGCGGCACGACGTGGGATGACACTTATCGGGTCGCGGCGGGGACTCTCGTCGGGCAGTACCTCGATACCGGGTGGCAGCGCTGGGCACATCGCGACGACAGCCTCCTCGTCGGAATGTGCGCACCGCTCGACACCCGGTACGTGACTCTCGAGGCCTTCTACTGGGGTACGCCGCTCGGCGGCGTCCCAGGCGCGCCCTTCGAGTACTACACCGGCACGAGCCCCAACCTCGATCCGGCGAGCCCGGGCTACAACCCGAGTGCCTTCGACTGCGCCCCCGCGGCGGGGTGGAGCACGACGCCGCCGGCGAACCTCGCCGACGTCAAGGCGGTCCGCGTCGTCATGACACAGGGCCAGGCCGAGGCGCACGTCGACGACCCCAGCATCACGCCGGTCGCGAACCTGCGGATCCGTCCCGGCACGCCCGCGGGCACCGAGGTGTGGAGCTTCTTCTCCGGCATCCACGACTCGCCGGCGCCGAACTCGTGGACCGGCCCCGACTACGCCGGCTGCATCACCAACACCCCGGGCTGGCGGTATCCGTGCACGACGGGGTTCCGTGACGTCCTGCGGATCGTCGACGCGGCTCCGGCCATCGCGAAGTCGGTCGATCGCAGCGCCGTGACCCCGGGTGTCCCCGCGACCTTCACGCTCACCTACGCCGCCAACGGCGCCGGACAGGTGCCGCCGACCGTCGACGGCTATCAGATCGCCGACACCCTGCCGGTCGGGATGACCTACGTGCCCGGCTCGGCGTCGCCCGCCCCGACGGTGACGACCGACCTGCAGGGCCGTCAGGTGCTCAGCTGGACCCTGAACGGCGTCGCGACCAACACGCAGAACGCGCTCACCTATCAGGCGATCGCCGATGCATCCGTGCCCCCTGGCCAGGCGCTCGTCAACACCGCGACCGCGGCATACGGTGGCGTCGTGACGGCCCCTGTCGCCGCGCAGGTGACCGTCAGCACCGACGGCTACACGAGCATCGCCAAGGTCGCGGACACGCCGTTCATCCCGAACCTGGCGGGTGACGGGGTGGGCGAGGGGTCGTGGACGGTGACGCTGCGATCCTTCGACCCGCTGCCGCAGGCGTTCACCGACACGATCGACATCCTCCCGTACGTCGGCGACAGCCGCGGCACGAGCTTCGCCGGCTCATACGAGCTCACCGAGGTCGAGGCCGCAGCGGGTGCCACCGTCTACTACACGACGGCCGACCCGGCCACCCTCACCGATGACCCGGCCGACCCTTCGAACGGCGCCGCAGGTGATCCCACGGGCGGCACGGCAGGCTGGTCGACCACCTTCACAACGGATGCCACGGCGGTCCGCGTGATCGGTCCCGAGCTCCCGGCGGGTGCGACACAGGCCTTCACGGTCCACGTCGCCACCGACGGCGTCGAGGGTGGCGACACACTCGTGAACCGTGCGCAGGCGCGTGCAGAGCACACCGAACTGGTCATGCGCACATCCGCGTCGATGACGGTGGCGAACTACTACTCGGCGACGCTGAAGAAGTACGTGCAGGATGCCGCGGGCACCTGGCGCGACGCCAACACGGTCGAGGACTACCCGACGTACCGCGTCGGCGACGAGGTGCCGTATCGGATCGTGATCGAGAACACCGGTCAGGGCACGCTGACAGACCTCGAGGTCACGGACTCGTTGTTCCCGGAGGGCTCGTTCACGGTGGATGAGCTGGCACCGGGCGCGTCCGAGACGCACGAGTTCACCGTCACGATGACCGGCGGCGGCAGCGTGGTGAACACCGCCTGCGGGTCGGCGGCGATCCCCTCCGACTCGGGCGTGGCGCCGACGATCAACTGCGATCCGGCAGGCGCCGACGTGGTGAACTACTCCGTCGCGAAGTCGTCGGACCCGGTGTCGGGAACGGTGCTTCACCCGGGTGACGAGGTCACTTATACGGTGACGGTCACGCAGGAGGGGGCGGCGCCCGCCCAGGCGCTCTTCTCCGACGATCTGTCCGAGGTGCTCGACGACGCCGACCTGACGTCCGGGCCGACCGCCTCGATCGGCACCGCGGCGATCACGGACGGGGTGCTGTCGTGGAACGGCACGGTGCCTGTCGACGGAGTGGCGACGGTGTCCTACACCGTGACGATCAAGGACTCCGCGGCTCTTGCCGAGGGCGGCAGCTACTTCCTCGAGAACGGGGTGACGAGTCCGGGCTGCCCGGAGGCGGGATGTCCCCCGGTCGAGCACACGATCGCGGACTACTCGGTGGTGAAGTCGTCGGATCCGGTGGATGGGTCGAATGTCGACGAGGGTGACTCGATCGAGTACACCCTCACCATCGCGCAGCAGGGTGAGGCCGCATACCTCGGGGCGTCGCTGGTGGATGACCTGAGCGACGTGCTGGATGATGCGACGTGGAACTCGGACGAGACGGCGACGGGCGGCACGCTGTCGTTCGATGCCGCGACGGAGGTGTTGTCGTGGTCGGGTGATCTCGCTGTGGGCGAGGTGGTGACCCTCACCTACTCGGTGACGGTCACCGGGGACGGCGACACCCACCTGCACAACGTGGTCTCGAGTGAGGGCTGCGTCTCGCAGGAGGTGTGTGAGACGGAGCACTACACGGCCTCGTACACCACCGTGAAGACCAGTGACCCGGCATCCGGTTCCGATGTGCAGATCGGGGATGTGATCGAGTACACGGTGACGGTGACGCAGTCGGGTCTGGGTCGTGTGGTGGCGCAGTTCTTCAACGATGACCTCACGGGTGTGTTGGATGATGCGACGTTCAACAACGACATCGTCGCCTCGGCCGGCACGTTCACATACACCGACGGGGTGATCTCGTGGACCGGTGACCTGGGCGCGGGTGATGTGGCGACGGTGACGTATTCGGTGACGGTGACCGCCGCCGGTGACACGCTGATCGGCAACACGGTGCAGTCGCCCGGCTGCGAGTCGGCCGCGGACTGCGAGACCGAGCATCAGACCGGTCGCTACGAGACGGTGAAGACGTCGGATCCGGTGTCGGGGAGCGATGTGCAGATCGGTGACACGGTCGAGTACACCGTCACCGTCAGCCAGGTGGGTGAGGCGGCGGTGGAGGACGCGTCGTTCACCGATGACCTGACCGCGGTGCTGGATGACGCGACGTGGAACGACGATCTCGCCGAGAGCGCGGGGACGGCTGACTACAGCGCACCGACGGTGACGTGGAGCGGCGACCTCGCGGTGGATGCCGTCGTCACGGTGACCTATTCGGTCACGGTGACCGGTACCGGCGACATGACGCTGACCAACGTCGTGACCAGCGACGGCTGCGTGGATGCCGTCGACTGCACCACGACGCACCAGACGGGGGCCTACGCGGTGGCCAAATCGTCCGACCCTGAATCCGGCACGGATGTGGCCGTGGGCTCCACGATCACCTACACGGTCACCGTGGAGCAGTACGGGCCCGGGGCCGTGACCGGCGCGTCGTTCGAGGACGACCTGTCGGCCGTGCTCGACGACGCGACATGGAGCGACGACCTCGCCGCCACGGCGGGAACGGCGACCTTCGACCCGGATACCGAGGTCGTGGAGTGGGCCGGTGACCTCGCGGTGGGCGGCAGCGTGACGGTGACCTATGCGGTGACCGTCACGGGGGACGGCGACATGACGCTCGCCAACGTGGTGACGCCGGGTGAGAACGGCGAGTGCGAGCTCGATTCCAGCGGGGATCCCCTGTGCGAGACGACGCATGAGACGGGCCGGTTCGAGTACTCGAAGATGGCCGACCCGATTCACAACAGCGACGTGCAGGCCGGCGACGTCGTCACCTACACCGTCACCGTGGTGCAGGTCGGCCCGGCAGCGGTTGCGGCATCCGTCGCCGACGACCTGACCGACGTGCTCGATGACGCCACGTACAACGGCGATGTCGCGGCAACCGCCGGGACAGCCGTCGTGGACGGCAGCGCGCTGTCGTGGAGCGGCGATCTCGCCCCCGGCGACGAGGTCGCGATCACCTATTCGGTGACCGTGACCGGAGCTGGCAACACCACCCTGGCGAACGTGGTCACCACGACTTCGCCGGCGGGGGAGTGCGTGACAGCGGAAGACGGCACCGAGGAGTGCCGCACGATCCACAAGACCGGCGGGTATGTCTACGCCAAGACGGCGGATCCGGCATCCGGAACCACTGTCCGCGCGGGTGACACCGTGACCTACACCGTCACGGTGACGCAGCGCGGCGAGGGTGCGGTCATCGACGCCGTCGTCACGGACGACCTGTCCGGAGTGCTCGACGACGCCACATGGAACGACGATGCCGCCGCGAGCGCCGGGACTGTCGCCCGCGAGGGCAGCACGCTCACGTGGACCGGCGACCTGTCGGTGGGCCAGGTCGTGACGATCACCTACTCCGTTGAGGTCACCGCCGCCGGTCCGGCCCAGTTGCGCAATGTCGTGACCAGCCCCGACGAGCGAGCCATCTGCGACCCCGACGGCGCCTGCCTGACCCAGCACGATGTGCCCGCACCGCCACCAGGACTTGCGGTCACCGGCGGCACCATCGCGTGGACCAGCGCGGGGATCGCCGGCCTGCTGCTGCTGATCGGAGCGGCCGCGTTGCTGATTCACCACCGCCGGCGCCTCCCGACGGCGTCGGGTGAGGTGAGCCGGTGACCTGATTCGCCTGGGATCGGCCCGGGTCGTTGTGCCTCGCCTTCGCGAGGCGGGGCACAACGACGATCCGGTGGGGGACGGACATGCAGCCGGACGCGCGCCTCGTGCGTCTGGCGACTGACAGAATGGCTGGGCTGGGGCCTGACGAAAGAATGTGTTCGAAGTGTGGCTGACCCAGCGGCTCGATGTCGGAGTGCCGAGAGTGCCCAGCGATGTCATCTCGCGGCGACGAGTGCTCGAGCTTCTCGACGCCGGTGCGCCGCTCACCGTGTTGCGGGGCGCGTGCGGCGCGGGTAAGACGGTCGTTCTCCGGGAGTGGGCGCAGCGAGGCCCCCGGGATGGGTCGCGCCTCATGTGGATCACCGCGACCACCGACCGAGCCGACAGGGCGGGGCTGGCGAGCGTGATCCTTCAGCGTCTGGGACGAGCCGATGCTCACGAGCTCGATGTCACAGCCGGCTGGCATGCGGTGCGAAATGTCCTCGCCGACCTGGATGAGCCGGTGACCATCGTCCTCGACGACGCTGCGATCCTCGAGCGAGACGCGCTCGTGGAACTGTGCGCGACCGTCGCCGCGCACCCGCAGCTTCGGGTGGTCGCCGCCTCCAACCGCCAGACCGTGCTCGACTCCGACGGCCTGTCATTACTGGTGGACCGTTCCGTCATCGGGCCGCTAGAGCTGATGTTCGACGAGGACGAGATCCGTCGCGCACTCGATGTCGACGCCGAGGTGGGGCGAAAGATCCTCAGCGCGACGAACGGCTTCCCCGCCATCATTCACGCCATGGCGCGACACCGCCCGCGTGGCGAAGAGCCGCTGGCCGACGCCGCGCTCGAGGCTGTCGCCGAGTACATGAGGATCCGGATCGCGCGATCCGGCTACGACCCCGCGCTCATCTCCGCGTTTCTCAAGGTGAGCTTCGCTGACGCCGTGGACGTGCCGCTCGCACGCGACCTTGCAGGGGACGCGCGGGTCGAGAGCTTCCTCGATGATGCCGAGACCTACGGCTTCGGGTCCTGGTCGCGGCAGGACTCACGGCGCATGTTCCGCTTCGCGCCCTTCGCGCGAGAGCTCCTTCGGCGGGAGCTGGAGCGGCGACATGCGAGCGAGCTTCCCCGGCTCCGGCAGACCTATGCCGAGTGGGCACTCGGCCACGGCAGACCGGTGGTGGCGCTGCGAGTGGCCGTCGAGGGCGGCGAACTTCCGTTGGCTCGTCGGGTCGTGATGGCGTCGTGGTACGAGCTGTTGAACCACGGCATGAGCGTGCGCGGGATCCTCGGACCGATCCCGCTGGCACGCCTGCGCGAAGAGCCCCTGCTCGTGATGCTCTTGGCGATCTGCTACAACGGGGTTCGCGTGAGGCGCGTCCGCGGTCTGCAGCTCTTCCGCCTCGCGGTCTCGGCGGCGAACTCTCAACGTTCCGATCTCGACGCCGCCGACCGTCTCTTCATCTGGGTCGCAGAGAGCGTGGCGCTCCGCGTCCTCGGCATGCACGAGCGCGCGGCGACCGTCGCCGTGCGGGCGCTGCGTCTGCTGGTCGACACCCCGGAGGACCAGCAGGAGACGTATGCGGAGCAGGTGCCGTTGCTGTGCGCACAGCTGGGCATCTCGCTCTACTACGGCGGCAGCAGACGGCAGGCCATCGAGTGCTTCGCGTACGGCGCCGCCCTCGCCGCGGCCGGAGTCCACGAGCATGCGATCAGCAACCTCGCCATGCTCAGCGGCATCCACGCTCTGGACGGCGACCTGCCCGAGGCGAGGCACTACGTCCAGCTCATCCGCGACGGCGGGTGGGGGCCACGATATCTCGACGGCTATCGGGGAACGTTCTATCGGGTCGCCGAGGCCGTTCTGGCGTTGGAGGAGGGTGATATCGAGCGTGCGGCAGAACATGTCGCGGCGTTCGAGGCGCATCGCGCGACGAGCGAGCACTGGCTCACGATGGCTGTTGTGGAGATGCTGGTCTCGCTCCGGTTCGACCGTCCGGCGATGGCGTCGGCGCGGCTGGAGTCCTTCGTGCAGCTGCGCGGGCGTGAGGGGCACGGAGCGAGCGCGCGACGCGTGCTGAGTCGGCCCCGTGCCATCCTCCATCTCGCTCAGGGTAACCCCGAGGCCGCCAAGGCGGTCCTTCACAAGGACGCACCCGAAGACCGTTTCGAGACGGTGGTCGAGCGAGCCCGGATCGCACTGGTGGACGATCGGCCCCGTGACACGCTCCGCATCCTCAGCCAGCCCCGCCCCCGCACGACCGCTGCCAGGGTTCGTGCCGAGGCTGCCGCCCTGCGCACGGCAGCCCTGCTCCGTACCGGCAACGATGGGGCCGCCGATCAAGAGGCGCGGCATCTCGGTGCACTGCTCGATGACCGGGAGCTGAGTCTGCCGCTGGCCCTCCTGCCACCGACGGATGCGCAGGCCGTCTGGGCACTGCTGCACAGCCGGGCACTCTCAGCCATCGAGCCCGTCGAATCCGCCCTGCCGCACTCGACGGCGCGACCTGCCTTGACAGAGCGGGAGCTGATCGTGCTTCGCGCCCTCCCCTCGGGCAGGCCGCTGACGGCGATCGCGACGGACCTGGGCGTCTCGCCGAACACCGTCAAGACCCAGGTCAAGAGCGTCTACCGCAAGCTCGGCGTCGCGGGACGCGAGGAGGCGGTCGCCGAGGCGGTCGCCCGCCATCTCCTCGCTGGGCATGACTGAGGATCTCGCCTCTGACGAGATGCTCCGCCCGCAGCGGCGCAGCGGTGGTGGTGCGGCCCGGATGACGCGGTCCGGTCAGCCGTCCGACCCGGCAGGTGAGGCCGTGAGCCGTAGCTCGCGTGCAGCCGCGCGCTGCGCCGCTCCGTCACCGCCCGCGTAGGCGATGACCGGAAGGTGGCCGGCCAGCCGACGCGGCGGTGCGGGGGAGCGGAAGCCCTGCTCGTGCACGCCGGTGCTCCCGGAGACGGGCGTGCCGTCTGCGAGATGGGCCGTCGTGCGAGCGACGTCCGTGACCAGGCCGGGTGCGCAGATGTCGCGTTCGATGCCGAGCCACTGCTGGCTCATCGGGAACAGCGCGGTCATGGCATCCCACCACCCCTCCGAGACGAGGAGCAGACCCGGATGCCGCGCCCGCAGTTCGGTCGTGAGCGCACGGTAGCCCTCGTACAGCGGGTATCGCGGATCGTCGAACCAGAACGATGCCGTGTCGAAGAAGGCGGCGTCGACGTCGTAGCGCTCCACGGTGCGACTGACGGCGTCGACAAGGTGCGCGCGGAAGCGCGGCTCGCCGGGATTGAGGAACACCTGGTCGCCTTCCGGGTAGCGGTCGCCGTCCCAGTCCGGGGCGTTCAGCATGACGGGGTATCGGTCGCTCGGGTTCCGGATCGCAGCGTCCTGCCACTCCGGGTACCTCGCTGCGTTCGCACCGTTGGCGCCGAACATGGGCATGACCCGGTATCCGAGGGAGCGCGCCCCATCGACGAGCCTGCGGAACCCGGCGTCGCCGCCGAGTTCCGGGCTCGGGGCGTAGTGAGGGTAGTCGAAGTAGTACCGGCCCTCCCAGCCCGGCAGATACACGAGGGTGCGCGTCGGGTCGACGTCGGCGGCGAGTTCCGCCAGCAGCCGGCCCATGTCGTCGAACGTGTGGAAGACGTAGCCGGTCCAGTGCTGGCCGTGGAGTGTCACCACGAGGTCGAGGTCGCGCGCCCACGCCGGCACATCGGGCCTCTCGTCCCAGCCGTGGACGCCGAATGCCGCCCGCATCGCGCGCACATGCGCCCCGAGGTCGCGCTCGGCGGCGTCGGCGGCGTCGGCGGCGATCGCCAGGCGGATGGGCGGCACCGTCACGTGCGTGCTCCACTCCGATGCGGGCACCGCATGCACGATCTCGACCTCCGTGCCCTCGCCGTACGGCGGCGCGGCGACGTGCAGCACCGTGCCCGACACGACGGCGGAGCGGATCGAGACAGACACCGCACCGGCGGCCGCCCACCGGGTGGCCCATGTGGGCCCGGGGTAGTTCCACTGCAGCGGCGGCTGCGCCGTGGTGCCCCGCGGTGTCGTGGGACTCCACCACCCCTTCGCGAGCTCGGCGGCGGGTAGCCCGCGCAGGATGAGCTTCACCGACTTGACGGGCTCGACGTGCGCGACCTCGATGCGGAAGGTCCACGCGTCGCCGTCGCGCTCGACGCGGATCGAGGCCTCGCCGGCGTCCACGCGACGCTGCTGTCCGAGCCGCGCGAATCCGAAGCGGCTGCTCTCCGGGTCGGTGGCGCGGTCGGCCCCGTCTAGTCCGTAGCCGTTCGAGGTCGTGAAGACCTGGACGGCCCACCGGATGCCGTCGCCGTCCTCGAGCGGGATGTATGGGTCGCGGGGATCGAAGCTGAGGTCATCGTGCATGTCGGTCCTTTCGGCGGGGAGCGCGCAGCTCACACGGGGCAAGACCCGGGACAGACTACCCTGAAATCGATTTCGGATTGAGTGCTCATCGCCGTATGGTGGCACCGACGATCGAGGAGGATCATGTCTGCTGCACGCTCCCGGGTCCGTGTCGCCGCCGTTGCGGCATCCGCTTCTCTCGCCGTGGCGCTCACCGCGTGCTCCGGGGGACCGCCGGCCGCCCCCGAGGTGGACGCCGACCAGGACAAGCCGTTCGTCCTGACGGACGTGTCGAATCTCACCGAGGTCGCTCAGCTCACCGGGCCAGGTGCGATGAACGACACCGAGGCCGCCGCTGTCGCGGGAACCGACCTCGGATCGATGACCAACCTGGGTGACCGCACCTACTTCTTCTTCGGCGACACCTTCGGGCAGCGCGACCCGGAATCGATCGGCGGGCAGGGCGGTATCTGGCGCTCGAACGTATCGGCGTGGACCACCGACGACGACCCCGCCGACGGCATCACGTTCGACGGATGGGCACCGGCCGACGACCTCGGCTGGGCGGAGGCGCTCGTCGAGGGCGACCACGACCCGAACGACGGCGAGGGCGAGGTCACCAAGATTCCCACGCACGGCTTCGCGATCAGCGACACGCTCTACATCGCGTACATGTCAGTGTCGTACTGGGGCGAGCCGGGAGCGTGGGACGCCAACTACGCGGGGCTCGCGAAGTCGACCGATCAGGGCGAGACGTGGACGGCCCTGGATGGCCCGCGTTGGCCAGGCGATTCGAATTTCGTCCAGGTCGCGCCGGTGATCGTGTCGGACGGCGGCGAGGAGTACGTGTACTTCTGGACGATCCCCTCGGGGCGGTTCGGGGGCGTGGCGCTCATGCGCGTTCCCGCGGCCGAGGAGTCGGTGGAAGACCTCTCGGCATACTCGTACTTCGCCGGCACCGGCGAAGACGGGGCGCCGTTCTGGTCCACCGCCATGACCGACGCCGAGCTCGTGGTGGAAGGAACGATCGGCGAGCTCTCGGTGATGTTCTCCGAGCATCTGGACCGATGGCTGATGACGTACTCAGACGATGGGAACGCGTACATCCGCGAAGGCCTCACCCCGTGGGGGCCCTGGAACGATCCGATCCTCCTGGTGTCGCGTTCGGATTACCCTGGGCTGTACTCGCCCTACATGAACCCGCGCTACGCCACCGATGGGGGCCGACGCATCCACTTCTCGCTGTCGCTGTGGGGACCGTACAACGTGTTCTGGTTCTCCGTCGACCTGGAGAAGGCGTCGTGACCCACGGTGCGATCGCGCGTTGTGAAATCGATACAGACGGCTTCGGGTGCTCCCGAAGTGCGCCGCGCCGCCACGGGGCGCGGAATTCGGCGCCTTCCGCTCGCAGGTGATGGCCTGTGCCACGCAGAAGCGCAACAGGATCCTCGCTGCGCCCATTGCACTTGAAATCGATTTCGCCTACTCTGACCCGAGACGAGATCAGTGGTGATCCGCGCAGGCCGCCGATCGCTGGATCCGTGAGACCGGCTCCCCTGACCGGCCACAGCTCCGACTCACCGAAGAGTCGTGTTCCTGAGGAGGGACGAATGCACAAGAGAAACAGCAGGCTCATGCTCGCCGCCGTCGCGACGGCGGCCGCGGGCACGCTCCTGGCGGGCTGCGCCGGCGGCGGTGGCGCGCCCACCACCGAGGACGGCAAGACCAAGGTGATCTTCTGGCAGCAGCAGTTCGAGGACTATCAGCAGGCCTGGTTCAAGGAGCAGGTCAAGGAGTTCAACGAGCAGAGCGACGACGTCCAGGTCGAGCTTCTCGTGGTGCCCGCCGACACGTGGGACCAGAAGCTCAAGGCGGCACAGGCCGCGGGCAAGGCTCCCGACGTCAAGACCACGAACTACGGCAACATCAAGCCGATGCAGGCCAACGGCCAGCTCGCCGACCTCACCGAGTTCATGGACGAGAGCGCGTTCGACGACATCGCCGAGAACATCCAGCCGTTCGTGACGGTCGATGACGGCGTCTACGGCTACCCGCTGCTGGTCGAGCCCTCGACGGTGCTGTTCTACCGCACCGATCTGTTCGAGGCGGCAGGCATCGACGCTCCGCCGGCGAGCTGGGACGAGCTGATCGAGGACGCCCGTGCCCTCACAAGCGGTGACGTCCTCGGCATGAACATCGCCCAGACCGCCCCCGATCTCGGCTGGTCCAGCTGGGGGCTGCAGTACAACGTGGCCGGCGACCTGCCGCTGCGCGGCGACTGGTCCGAGGCATCCGCCGACGATCCTGCCTACGAAGATCTCGCCCTGCTGTATCAGACGCTCTACCAGGAGAAGCTGATGCCGCAGGAGGCCACGTACCCTTATGCCGACTGCTCCTTCTTCGGCGAGGGCAAGGTCGCGATGAGCGCGTGCGGCTCGTGGGCGCTCGGCCAGCTCAGTCAGAACCCGGACTGGGCGCAGGTGTGGGAGAACACGAACGTCGCGCCGTTCCCCTCGCACAACGGCGACCCGACGCTGCCGACGTCCACCCTCGGCGGATGGACGCTCACCGTCGACTCCAAGTCCAAGGCGCAGGAGGGGGCCGCGGAGTTCGTGGAGTGGCTGCTCGCCGATGACACCGAGCGCCTGGTCGAGTTCTTCACGGCCACCGGCTTCTCGAAGTACCCGGCGCGCACCTCGGTGACCGAGGCCGTCGCCGCCACCGAGGAGGCGGGCGCCAGCCCGTTCCTCGCGACGATCACCGAGCAGATCGTGCCCTTCGCGAAGGCGGAGCCCGCGTACCCGTGGGATGTGAGCCTGGCCTTCGCCACCGGCATCGAGAAGGCGATGAGGGGTGGCGACATCCCCGCGGCCATGGCCGAGGCGCAGGCCGCGATCGACGACATCATCGAGAAGCAGAAGCTCGCCGGCGCAGGCGGTTGACGCCCGTGAGGGGTGGGCCCGCGCGGCCCACCCCTCACCTCGACCCGCTGGACCCCTCGAAGGAGACCACCATGACGATGTCGCCGCAGACGACGACTCATCTCGGGACGGCAGCGAACGTCACGCTCGCCGCTGAACAGCCCATCAAGGGGCGTCGCCGTCGCCCCGTGCGCGAGCGCGTGAGCAAGCACATGATGGCCAACCGCACGGCGTATCTGATGCTGGCGCCCATGATCGTGCTGCTCGGCATCTTCGTGTGGTGGCCGCTGATGTGGTCGTTCTATCTGTCGACGTTCGAGATCAGCTTCTACGAGGAACCGGTCTTCGTCGGCCTGCAGTTCTATCAGTACGTGCTCGAAGATCCCGAGTTCTGGCGCTCGATCGGCATCGGCGCGATGTACGTCCTCTACACGGTCCCCGCGATCATGATCATCGCGTTCCTGATGGCCAGCTTCATCCGCTCGTGCGGCATCCGCCTCGCAGGCCTGCTCAAGACCACCGTCTACATCCCGACGGTCGTCTCGGCGGTCATCGCGTCGATCGTCTTCATCTTCATGTACCGCGCCGACGGCGGCATCATCAATTGGCTCCTCGGATTCGTGGGCCTCGGCCCGTACGCCTTCCTTTCGGATCCGAACCTGGCGCTGCCCGCGATCTCGATCCCGGGGATCTGGCTCGCCTTCGGCATCACGACGCTCATCATGCTCGCGGGCATGTACGACATCCCGCAGAGCTACTACGAGGCGGCTCAGCTCGAGGGCGCGAACTACCTGCAGCGCACGTGGTTCATCACCATCCCGCTCATGAAGAACGTGCTGCTCTACCTCCTGGTGACGGCGACCATCGCGGGCATGCAGCAGTTCGAGCTGCCGCTCATCATGACCGGCGGCGGTCCGACCAACTCGACGATGACGCCCAACCTCTTCATCTTCAACACGTTCAAGGACCCGACGCCGTACGCGACGAGCTTCTCGCTGACGGCGGCGCTCATCCTCTTCTTCGTCCTCGGGACGATCAGCGTGCTGATCTTCCGGGTCATCCGCTCCGACAAGGCGATCGACGCATAGGGAACCCGATCACATGACGACTTCCATGGGGCGCCGCGTCGCCACCTACATCCTGGCCGCGCTCATCGTGGTCACCACGATGCTTCCGCTGGCGTGGATGCTGATCTCGGGCTTCAAGGGCAGGACCGAGGTCGTGCGCACACCCTTCCAGTTCTTCCCCGACATCTGGATCTGGCAGAACTACGCCGACATCCTGCAAGACCCCGCCTTCGTGCAGGCGATGGTGCTCACGTTCATCGGGGCGGTCATCTTCACGCTGCTGAGCCTGGTCGTGAACTCGCTCGCCGCCTATGTCTTCGCTCGCCTGGACTTCCGCTTCAAGCGGTTCTGGTGGATCTACTGCATCACCCCGATGTTCATCCCCGGCATGGCGATCCTGCTGACCTCGTTCGTGGTCGTATCGAACCTCGGCATGCTCAACACCCTCGCGGTGCTGATCATCCCCGGCGTGGCGGCGGCCGCGCAGATGTTCTTCATCCGGCAGTTCTACCTGAACACGCCGATCGCGATCGAAGAGGCAGCGCTCATCGACGGGGCCGGGCGCTGGCGCATCTTCTGGTCGATCTTCCTGCCGCAGTCGCAAGGCGTGTTCGTGGTCGTCGGGGTCGGGTCGTACCTGGCGTACTGGAACGCGTACGTGTGGCCGATCCTGACGATCCAGGACCCGGGCCTGCAGCAGATCATGCAGTACCTGGCCGGATTCCGATCCGAACGAGGCAACGAGTGGGGCCTGCTGATGGCCGGCTCGACGCTCGCGGCGCTGCCGACGATCATCCTGGTGCTGATCTTCCAGCGCTACATCGTCAACGGCGTCCGTCTGGCCGGCATCAAGTAACGAACGAGTCCAACGAGAGGAAGGCGCGCACATGCGACAAGGACGTACGACAACCGCCGCCATCGCGACGATCGGGGCGCTCGCGCTCGGGGCCCTGATGCCGATCGGCGCGGCAGCCGCCGGCCCGGCACCCACGGCCGTGACCCCGCCCCCCACGGACCACTCTCCGGCGGTACTGGTCGAGAAGATGACCGGGCCGAAGTCGCTGAGTGCGACCGACACCCGCTGGCGGGTGACGGGAACCGACCTCGGCATCATGTGGGACAACGGGCACGGCGAGATCCTGACCGCCTTCGGAGACACGTTCGGCGACTGGGGCGGCCCGGGTGGCGGGGGAGGCGACTGGCGCTCGAACGTGCTGCTGCGCAGCACCGACACCGACCTCTCGGACGGCATGGCCTTCGACTCGGCAGTCGAGGACGCTCCCGGCCATGCCGCCGAGATCATTCCGTCGCTGAAGGTCAACGGCCAGGAGATGACGACCATCCCGACCGCCGGCATCGCGGTCGGCGAGCGTCAGTACCTTGCGTTCATGTCGGTGCGTCAGTGGGGGCCTCCGGGCGAGTGGGACACCAACTTCAGCCGCATCGCCTACTCCGACGACAACGGCGAGACGTGGAACTCGACCGACGGCCCGGAGTGGACGAACACCGCCGACGGACAGCATCCGTTCCAGATGGTCGCCTTCGAGCGCCACGAGGGATACGTGTACATGTTCGGCACGCCCAACGGGCGACTCGGCGCGGCCCATGTCGCCCGTGTGCCCGAGGCGCAGGTGCTCGACAAGGCCGCGTACTCGTACTGGGACGGCTCGTGGTGGGCGCTCGGTGACGACGCCGCGGCGGCGCCCATCGTGCCGCCAAACGTCGCGGAGCTGTCGGTGCAGTACAGCGAGCACACCGGCGGGTGGCTCATGACCTACCTCGACGAGAACCTCGACATCGTGCTGCGCACCGCGTCGTCGCCCGAGGGACCGTGGAGCGAGCGGCAGCGGCTCGCCAGCTTCGCCGACTATCCCGGACTGTACGGCGGCTACATCCACCCGTGGTCCGAGGGTGGCGACCTGTACTTCGCGCTGTCGCAGTGGGATCCCTACAACGTGTATCTCATGCGTGCCGAAATCGACGAGGACGGCACCGTCGTGAATCCCAACCTCATCCAGAACGGCGGCTTCGAGCGAGCCGTCGACGGCACGATGCCGGCCCCATGGGCGTGCACCGGCAACTGCGGCATCGACACCAACCACGCGTGGGCGCACGGCGGCAACAAGCAGGGCTGGATGCGCTCCAACGCCGGCTGGATCGACATCCACCAGGACGTCGCGGTCGAGCCGAACACGACCTATACGCTGACCGGCTTCGCGGTGACCGGCGGGACGCCCGCCGAAGGGTCGATCGGAGTGCGTGAACTCGGCGCCGGTGCCGCCACCATCGGTGAGACCACGTTCGAGGCGCTGGGCGCCTACACGCGATTCGAGGTCACGTTCCACAGCGGCGACCGCACCCAGGTGCAGGCCTTCGTCGGCAGCCACCTCAACGGAGACCGCTGGGTGCAGATCGACGATCTGTCACTGGTCAAGGCGAAGGAGCAGCTGCCGGGTCTGTCGGTGTCGATGACCTCGGACCCGGTCGCCGGCAGCAAGGTCGTTCGCGAAGACGTCGTGACGTACACGGTGACGGCCGCGACCGACAGCGTCACCGCCGAGACCGCGGACCTCGCGATCGACCTGACAGGGCTCGTGGACGACGCGACCCTCGACAGCGCATCGGTGTCCTCGTCGATCGGGACGCCGGCGCTCGACGGCTCGACACTCCGGTGGACGGGCGCCATCCCCGCGGGCGAGACGCTCACCGTCTCGTTCGCGGCGACGGTGCGACGCGACGCCTCCCGCACCGACTCGCAGCTGATCGTGACCACGGATGCCTCGGCCGAGCGCGCGATCCTCACCTCATGCGAGGGCTGCGAATCGAGGCTCACCGCGGTGCACTACGACCCGCGCCCGCCGCGGCCCGAGTTCCCCGACAAGCCGGGCAAGCCCGACAAGCCGGGCAAGCCCTGAGGGTCACGACACCGCCGGCCGGCTCGCGTGAGCCAGCCGGCGGTGTCGTCTTTGCTGCCGCGACGCCTGTGCAGCGCGAGCCGCGAAGTGCCGCGAGTGCAGGAAGCTTTAGCGCCCGCGACGGACGGCAGCGCCACCGAGAACGGATGCCTCAGGCTCTGCCGCGGACCAGCCACACCTCGAGCTCGGCGATCGACGTGTACCGCAGTGGACCGCCCGCTTCACCGATGAGCCGCACGCCGTCGGCGCACACCTCGGCGAAGTCGAAGACGTACTCGTCCTCCTCGAGCGCCGTGAAGTCGTTCCGATAAGGCGGGGCGACGGATGCCTCGACCGCCCGCCACTCGCCGTCCACCCGCACCTCGACTCGTGGTCCGGCGGCGAACCAGCCGCCCATCGAGTCCTGCGGGCCAGGCATGTACACGACGCGGTCGAAGCGCCGCGGCGCGGGCCACTGGTAGCCCCACACGTCGTCGCCAGTGCCGGGACCACGGCTCGAGTCCTCCGCGAGGTCGCGGCGGCCGTCGTTCAGCACCGAGGTCTGGCCGTCGGCGACCCGCGAGGCGAGCGGCCATGTGTCGGGCGACAGCGCGAGGTTGCCGTCGGCGTCCGGGGCGACGGCATCCGTCCCCGGATCGAAGCGCACGCGGCGCAGGCCGAACGTGTACGCGCGCCCGCCGCGCGACGCGGCGCCGAAGAACCAGTTGCTCTGCAGCCACAGGTCGCGGCCGTCCGTCGAGACGAACTTCGACGGCATCGTCGGCGCGTAGCCGCCGTGGCTTGCGAGCGGCGACCGGGGACCCTGCCACGGGAAGTGCCCGTAGTCCGCCGAAAGCAGGTGGTGCCACGGACCCCACGGCGCGGGCGCCTCGAAGAACTCGTGCGTGTACTCGCTCCACGACGAGTACAAGTAGCGGCCGAGGCCGGGGTTCCACACGACGCCGCCCTGCGCGATCGCGGTGAAGCCCGACCTCCCGCCGTACGGCGCCGGCTCGGGGTACATGACGCGCTCGTCCACGAGCACGGGCGAGCGATCGCCGATGTCGCGGGTCCAGCGCGCCATCCCGTCGCCGTCGCGCCCGGTGAAGAACTCCCACGTCGAGCGGTCCTGCACGGATGCCGCGGGCACCCGCGCGAAGAACAGCGCGGTCGGATCGGGCACGATGCGCGTGAACGAGGTGCGCCAGTTGCCGTCGATGCCGTAGGCGTAGACCCACGGGCTGCCGTCGTTCGAGCGACCGAGGTCGAGGAACATCACGGTCGTGAAGACGTGGTCCGTGAACATCGGGTCCGTCGGCCATGCCCACGTCCGGCCGTAGTCGGCGGAGCGCACCACCGTGGCAATCGGCGCCTCGTCGAAGATGCCGGGCTCGTCGCCGCAGCGCAGGTCCTGCACGGCGAGATAGAGCTCGTCGCGCCCGTCGCCGTCGCCGTCGACCGCGACCATGCCCGTCGGCTTGCGGTTGAACCTCGGCGCATCCCACGTCGGTGCGACCTCGTCGCCCGCCGCCAGGGGCACACCGCAGAGCCCGGTCTGCGGCATCCCGTCGACGCGGCCGACGAGGATGTCGTGCCAGCCGTGACGTGCGAACCCGGTGCCGTCTCCGGCCGCGGTGTAGAGCCCGTCGTCGTCGGCCCAGGCCGCCGGCCACAGGTCGCCGTCGCCGTCGGCCCACACCGTGTTGGCCTGGGCGACGTGGGCGACGCGCAGGCGCAGCGGCGCGGCATCCGGGTTCACGGGCGCGCCGTCGACGACGGGAAAGTCGGATGCCGTCATCAGTCCACCGGCGAGAGCCACAGGGGCCGCAGCCCGAACCAGTACGACGACATGCCGGCGGGCGCGCACGGGCACACGTTCGACTGCACCCACATCGAGAGGTTGTCGTCCGAGAGGAACTTCGAGGGGATCGTCGTGCCGTAGCCGCCGTAGCGCTCGTCGGTCCACGGGTACGGGCCGAAGTCCTCCGACAGGAACAGGGTCCACGGACCCCACGGCGCGGGCGCCTCGTAGAACTCGAAGGTCAGCTCGGTCCACGATGTATACACGTAGCGATCGAGCTTCGGCAGGTAGGTGACTCCGCCCTGCGAGATGACGGTGAGGTCCTGCGCGCCGACGGTCTGCCCGGCCTCGGCCGCGCCGTCGCCCGGATGCTGCAGCCGCTCGTCGATCAGCACCGGCCGCTTCGCGGCGATGTCGTCGGTCCACGTCGGCTCGGCGTCGCCCGGCTCGCCCGCGAAGAACTCCCAGGCCGCGGCATCCTGCACCGAATCCAGCGGCACGCGCGCGAGGAACAGCTCGGTCGGGTCGGGCACCGAGTCGTCGAACGAGTCGCGCCAGTTGCCGTCGAGCCCGTACGCGTACGCATACGCCGGGTCGGGGGCGTGCTCGGCATCCTCGCCGTAGTCGGCGAACCACACCGTCGTGAACACGCCGTCGTCGAACATCGGCGCGCTCGGGTCCCACGTCCAGGTGCGGCCGTGGTCGTCGCTGCGCGCGATGGTCGCCGCCGGGGCCTCGTTGAAGTCGAGACGCAGGTCCTGCACCGCGAGGTAGATCGTGCCGTCGACGCACAGCATCCCGGTCGGCTTGCGGGTGAAGCCCTCGCCCGACCACACCTGGCCGACGTCGTCGCCGCCCGCCAGGAACTCGCCCTCGAGCCCGTCCTCGTCGGTGGGGGAGCCGGTCACGCGGTTCACCGCGATGTCGAAGAACTCGTTGCCGAATCCCGCCCCGTCGCCGTTCGCGGCGTACAGCGCGTCGTCGTCCGACCAGCAGCTCGGCCATAGATCGCCGTCCGAGACGCCGACCGCCGTGACCGCGTCGGCCACGCTCGCTCGAAGCGACGCCCCGGGCAGCGCGTCGACGAAGGTCACGTCCGGGCCAGGCGATGCCGGCGCGCACGCGGAGAGGGCGAGGACGGATGCCGCGACCGCCGCGGTCGCGACGTGCATCCGCCTCGCACGAGAGGCCGGCACGACCTCAGTCCTGCGGCGCGCGCGGGGGAGTCGCGCCGATGTCGGGCACCGGCGCGGTGCCCAGGTGCACCTCCATGTCGTCGGCGGTCGGCGTCTTCGGTCGGCGCGCGGTGGGCCGGTCGAGGTAGAACAGTGCGGTGGAGGCGATGTCGTCGCGCAGCGGCAGGTAGCGCCATCCGCTGCGCCAGCCGAGCGCCTGGATGTCGACCTTCGGGATGCCGGAACGGAAGAAGATCGGGTCCACCAGGTGCCACCGGTACATGCCGAAGCGCTGCTGGCTGACGTACAGCCCATCGGGCCGGATCACCTGGGGCATCCCGAGGTACGGGGTCGAGAACTCGGTGTACCCCTTGCCCGGGATGTCGAAGTTCCACGCGCCGCCGAAGTAGTCCTCGGTGCCGGTGCCGCAGATGGTCGGGTAGTCGGTGTCGTCGTCGAGGTAGAACTTGATCTCGCCCTCGCCCCACCAGCCGTTGGAGTTGACGCCCCACGCGATGTAGGTGCCGACGTACTGCCCCTGGCCCTCGATACCCTCGAGGATCGTGTGCGGCACGAGCTCGTCGAGCGGGTTCGACCGGCGCCACTGCGCGTGGAAGTAGCCGTCGCGCGAGTAGTCGCCGCCGATCTCGTACGTCACCTGGTAGTAGACCCGCACGTCGACGACCGACGTGTTCTCGATCGTCAGCCGTGCGCCATCGCGGAACGGCATCGGCCAGTACGAGTTGAACCCGCCGTGGGGGTTGGCGGCGATCGGCTGCGAGTTGACCTGGGCGAACACGCCCCACCCGTTGCAGAAGAAGTCGCCGTAGGGCACCTCGACAGCGGGCTCCCCGGCGCCGTCCCAGTACGCGCGCAGGATCAATGTGCGCCAGTTGTCGGTGTGCGTCGTGATCCAGATGTGGGTGATCTTCCCGGCACCCTGGATGTTCGCCAGGTCGAAGGTCTCGCCCGCCTTGACGTCGACGCTGGGCGAGATCTTCCAGCCGGGGCCGAGGTCGCGCGCACACGAGGCGCCGGTGCCCTCGGTCGCGCGGCCGCCGCCTCCGGGCGCGCCGTCGAAGTTCTCCGGCGAGATCGAACGGGTCTGCAGCCCTCGCAGGCCGGAGATCGACGACAGGTCGGGCGGGAAGGGGTTGGCGGGCATCTGGGTGCACATCCTCGTGTCGGCGCGCCGGATCACGGCGGACTTCTGGAATCGATTTCAACACTGTATTGTGGCCTGACCGGCGTGTCAACGCGCTCGGCCCGCAGTCCGACGGGAGCGCAATGGCGACGATCTACGAGGTCGCAAAGCTCGCGGGCGTGTCGCCCGCGACCGTTTCGCGCGTCTTCAACGGCATCGGCGTCTCGGATGAGAAGACGCTCGCGGTGCGCGAAGCCGCCCGGCAGCTGCGGTTCACACCCAACCGCACGGCGCGCACGCTGCGCAAGCAGGCATCCGAGGTGATCGCGCTGGTGATCCCCGACATCGAGAACCCCTACTTCACCGAGATGGCGCGTGGTGTCGAGGATGTGGCATCGCAGGCCGGCTATTCGGTCGTGCTCTGCAACACCGACGCCGACATCGACAAAGAGGCGACGTACCTGCAGATCGCGATCTCGGAGCACATGGCCGGAGTGATCCTGGCCGCCGCGTCCGATCACACCAACCTCGACGACCTGATGGCGATCGACCGCCCGGTCGTGGCGGTCGACCGTGGCACCGGCTACGACATCGACGGTGTGGTCATGGCCAACCGCACGGCGGGTCAGGCGGCGACCGAGAACCTGGTGCAAGCGGGTTATCGCCGCATCGCGTGCATCACCGGACCGCAGCACATCGAGACCGCGTACGAGCGCGCGCAGGGCTACCGCGCCGTGCTCGCCCGCCACTTCCCCGACGTCGACGCCGACGAGCTGCTGCGCTACTCGACGTTCCGCGTCGACGGTGGCCGTGAGGTCATGGAGGAGCTCCTCGCTCTGCCCGAGCCTCCGGACGCGATCGTCGCCGGCAACAACCTGCTGGGCGTCGGGGCGATCCAGGTGCTCACGGAGCACGACCTGACGCCGCCGCGCATCGGTGTCGCGGTCGTCGGATCGTTGCCGTTCACCACGCTGTCACCCAGCGCGGTGACGGTCGTGCGGCTCCCCGCGCGGCACATGGGTGTGACGGCGGCGAAGATGCTGCTCGAGCGGATCAACGGCGACGACCAGCCGGCGCGGACCGTCGTCCTGCGCAACGAGCTGCACGCCGCGCGCGCCGCCGTGCGTCCCTGATCACGGCGTTTCATGATCGGGCCGGTTTCGCGCGGTTGATCATGAAATCGATTTCGTTTAGAGTGAGCCGAGTCCCAGTGGACGCTGTACCGGCACCGTGACCCGATCGAGGAGGATCGACATGACGCGTCGTGCGCGAGGCATCCCGCACACCTCCGAACGCGCCGCCTTCCCGCTCGGCGGGATCGGCACCGGCAACGTGTCGCTGGGCGCGCGCGGAGAGCTGCGGGATTGGGAGCTCGAGAATCTCCCCGACAAGGGACGCGTCAATCCGTACACGTTCTTCGCCATCCACGCCGCGCCACGCGGCGGCGAGGCCGTGACGCGTGTCCTCGAAGCGCAGTCCACGGGCCGGCGGGACTGGGATGCCGGGTTCCCGTTCGAGCGGCAGGCCGGCCTGCCGCGACTGCGCGGCGCGACGATGTTCGGCGAGTACCCGGTGGTCGATATCGAGTTCGACGACGACGTCCTGCCCGTGGAGGTGTCGCTGCGCGCCTTCACTCCGCTCGTCCCGCTGGATCCCGACGCGTCGGGCATCCCGGCCGCGGTGCTGCGGTACAGCGTGCGCAATCCCGGCGAGCGCGCCGTCGATGTCACGGTCGTGGGCAGCGTCAGCCACACGGCCGGCCGCGGCGAGGGGCCGTTCGGCATGCGCGCCGCGCAGACGGTCCGGTGGCGCGACGAAGGCGGCGTGCGCGGCCTCGACTTCGGCATCGACCTGCCCGCGGACGACCTCGGCTACGGCACCCTGAGCCTCACCACGACCGACGTTTCGACGACGGCCAAGCCGCAGTGGGTCACGGGCTTCTGGCCCGATGGCCCGCGCCTCTTCTGGAACGACCTCTCGGACGACGGGATGCTGCAGCCGGAGCCACGACTCACCCTCGAGGATCGCCCCCGCGGCCTGTTCGCCGATTCCGCCTCCGCCGGCGAGATGACCGAGGCCGAGCTGTTCGAGAAGCTGCCGCGGCTGCGCACCGGCTCGCTCGGCATCGTGCATGAGCTCGCGCCGGGCGAGACCCGCGACTTCGAGTTCGTCCTCGCGTGGAGCTTCCCGAACCGGCACCGCTCGTGGCGCGGGCATATCGTGCCCGACGGCCGCGACGACGAAGGTGTCGTGCGCAACCACTACGCGACCCTCTGGCCGGACGCGTGGGGCGCGGCATCCCATCTCCATCGCGAGCTCGGAACGCTCGAGTCCGGTACCCTCGCGTTCGTCGACGCGCTCTACGGCGGCACCCTCGACCCGGTGATCGCCGATGCGGTGGGCGCGAACATCGCGGCCCTGAGGTCGACGACCGCTTTCGTCGTGGAGTCGCCGGCACCCGAGCTGGGCGCCGGTCCGGTGTTCGCCGCATGGGAGGGCTCGTTCGATCATGGCGGGTCGTGCGAGGGGACCTGCACGCATGTCTGGTCGTACGCACAGACGGCGGCGTGGCTGTTCCCGTCCCTCGAGCGCAGCGCTCGCCGCGTGGAGTTCCTGCTCGAGACCGACGACGCGGGGGCGCAGAAGTTCCGCTCCAACCGCGTGTTCGGCGGTCCGTCGTGGTTCATGGGTCCCGCCGTCGACGGGCAGCTCGGCACGTTCCTGCGCCTGCATCGCGAGTGGCGCTTCTCGGGAGACGACGAGTTCCTGCGTGAGCTCTGGCCCTCGGCAGCGCGCAGTCTCGAGTACGCGATCCGGGAGTGGGGCGCCGGCAGTGGCGAGCCCGCCTCCGGCCTGCTGAGCGGAGAGCTGCACAACACGTACGACATCGAGTTCCACGGGACCGAGCCCCTCGCGAACGGATTCTTCGCCGCTGCGCTCCGCGCGGGAGCTCGGATGGCGGCCCACCTCGGCGAGACCGATCGTGCGACAGACTGGCTCGCGCGTGCGGAGCGCGTCGCCGGACGCATGGACGAGCTCCTGTGGAACGGCGAGTACTACCGGCAAGTCATCGACGACGCCGACGCGCACCGCTATCAGTACGGCGAGGGCGTGCTCTCCGACCAGCTGCTCGGACAGTTCCACGCGTGGACCAACGGACTGGGCGATCTCGTCCCGCGGGAGCGGCTGCGCTCCGCGCTCGGCGCCGTCGTGCGGCACAACTTCCGCGCCGACCTGACCACGCACGAGAGCACGCAGCGGGTCTACGCGCTGGGCGATGAAGGAGGACTGCTGCTGGCGTCGTGGCCGCGCGGCGGACGTCCGGCCATCCCCTTCGTCTATTCCGACGAGGTGTGGACCGGCGTCGAGCACCAGGTCGCGGCATCCCTCGTCTATGCCGGGCTGGATGACGAGGCCCTGCTGATCGAACGAACTCTGCGCGCCCGATACGACGGCCGCACCCGAAGCCCGTGGAACGAGATCGAATGCGGCAACCACTACGCCCGTTCACTCGCGTCGTGGGGACTGCTGCTCGCCGTCAGCGGAGTGCAATGGGATGCTCCGGCTCGCACGCTCTCGTTCGCCCCTGCCGCGCCCCAGCTGCGCGCGCTGTTCACCGCCGGTGAGGCATGGGGGCGCGTCGAGATCGCCCCCGGGAGGGTCACCGTGCACGTGGACGGCGGACTCCTCGACATCGACCGCCTCGTCGTGCACGGGCACGAGGCATCCGGCCCCCTTCGACTGCCGGCCGGCGAGAGCTTCACCACTCGCGTCGCCGTGACCACCGACCACCCACTCCAGGAGACGACATGACGTACACCCTTCCCACCCCTCGAGAGCGGCGCAGCACCCCCGCGCGGACCGCGTACCTGATCGCGTCGGGCGACCTGCGCGAATCCGCCAACGTCGCGGGGTGGCCGACGCAGGTCGAGCTCGAGGCCGGCGTGACGCGGGTGCTGAACGATCTCGGCTGGCAGGTCGTGCGGGCGAACGATGTCGACCCCGAGTCCGGGCACGGCTTCATCTCGAGCCAGCGCATGGGGCTCGAGGTCTTCAAGACGATCCCCGCCGACGCGCCGCTCATCGTCGCCGAGGCCGTGTGGCAGTACTCGCACCACGTGCTGGCGGGCCTGCGCACCCACGAGGGTCCGATCCTCACGGTCGCGAACTTCGCGGGTGACTGGCCGGGCCTCGTCGGACTCCTCGGGCTGAACGCCGGGCTCACGAAGATGGGCAAGGACTACGCCACCATCTGGTCGGTGGACTTCACCGACGACTGGTTCGCGGCAGGATTGAAGGAGTGGACCGATACCGGCCGCATCACGCACGACGCCTCGCATGTGCGCCCGCTCGGCGACCTGCCGCCGACCCCCGAGGTGGAACTGGGCCGCGCTCTCGGCGATCAGCTGCTCACCGAGAAGGCCATCATCGGCGTCTTCGACGAGGGCTGCATGGGCATGTACAACGCCATCTTCGACGACGAGCTGCTCAACAGCACCGGCATCTACAAGGAGCGTCTCTCGCAGTCGGCGTTGTACGCCGAGATGCTGACGGTGACGGATGCCGAGGCCGACGCGGCACGCGACTGGCTGACCGATCGCGGCATGGTGTTCCGCTTCGGTACCGACGAGGCGACCGAGCTCACCGAGTCGCAGGTGCGCTGGCAGATGAAGATGTATGTTGCGGCGCTGCGCATCGCCGACGACTTCGGGCTCGACGCCGTGGGCATCCAGTATCAGCAGGGTCTGAAGGATCTGGTTCCGGCATCCGACCTCGCCGAAGGCATGCTCAACTCGACCGAGCGGCCGCCGGTGCTCTCTCGCGACGGCTCACGCGAGCTGTTCGCAAGACGGGCGTTCCCGCACTTCAACGAGGCCGACGAGGGCGTCGCGGTCGACGCGCTCGTGACCGACCGGGTGTGGCGCGCGATGGGACTGCTCCCCGACAACACGCTCCACGACGTGCGCTGGGGCGAGGACTACAACGGCCAGTTCGTGTGGGTGTACGAGATCTCGGGGTCGGTGCCGGCCTCGCACCTGGGCGGCTGGGACAAGGCCGAGGGCTGGCGGCAGCATCCGGTCTTCTTCCCCGCGGGCGGCTCGACGATCAACGGCGTCTCGAAGCCCGGCGAGATCGTGCTGTCGCGCGTGTTCATCGCCGACGGCATCCTGCAGGCGGATGTCTTCCGGGGCACCGTGATCGAACTGCCGGCCGAAGAGACGCAGCGCCGCAAGGACGCGACCAACCCCGAGTGGCCGATCGCCCACGTGGTGCTGCACGACGTCAGCCGCGACCAGTTCATGGCGCGCCACAAGGCCAACCACGCCCAGCTCGTCTATGCACCCGACGCCGAGACCGCCGACAAGGCGCTGATCGCGAAGGCCGCGATGTTCGACCGCATCGGCATCAAGGTTAACCTCGCCGGTCGCGTCCAAGGACTGTGAGCCGAGCGATGCCCGTGGATGCGGAAGGCCGGGAGTGGGCCGAGGCCGTGACGGAGCGCGGCTGGCTGCGTCCGGCCGCCGCCGATGGTCCGCGTGAGCCGCGCTGGGGGCACCCGGACGGCATGCAGCTCGGGCTGCATCCCCTGTCGGGACCCCGCGGGCTGCTGCGCGTCTACACCCCGTACCTCGAGCAGCCGAGGGAGCGTCTGCTCAACTTCATCGCGGTCGAACCGATCCCTGCCGGCACGACCGAGCGGGGGTACTCCGAGCTCGAACGCAGCCGTCTCGACGATCTGCCCGGGCTGCGGATGTGGTCGGCCGACGACCCCGCCGATGCGACGCCCCGCGACACCCGTGACCCCTCGCGCGGACGAGTGGCCGTCGCCGACGGGATCGAGACGCTGACCGTCGATGTGCTCGTGGAACCGTTCGCGAACGGCGCGGACGTGTGGGTGCGCGCCGTCTTCCGTGCGGACCGGCCGCACGAGATCTCGGTCGCGACCTACCGTCGTGACACGTCCGCCGCGCTCGATGCCTGCGTGCTCACCGCGACGATGGGCAATTGGGCGCGGCTGCGAACGCTGCACCTCGAGGGACGTGAGGTGACGGCATCCGCGCTGTGGCCGGAGTATCGCGACGTCCACTTCGCCGACCATGCCGCGTTCGGCCTGGACGACCTCGCGCGCGACGGCGACGCCGTGATCGTGTCGGCGACGCCCGATGAGGCCGCACCGCACCGTGCGGTCTACGCCCCGGGCACGCGCGAGCACTGGCACTACGTGGGCGCCCGCGCGAGGCAGTCCTGGCGCGCGGCCGATCCGGATCCCGGATTGGTCGCGCAGGTGAACGGTCGGTACACCTACTGGATGAGCGAGGCCCCGATTCCCGGAGGCATCGCCTTCGAGAACTTCGAGCTCGTCGAGCCCTTCCGTCAGGGTCGCGCATTCACCTTCGCTGTCGACCCCCTCGAGGGCTGAGGCGAGCGCACCCGTGCCGGCGACGTCAGCTGATCCTGACGCGCCGTCGTGCCAGGACGATGCCGAGGCCGGCGAGGATCACCGCGATCGCTCCCGCAGGCAGCAGCGGTGACATGCCGCCACCACCGGTGGCGGGCAGATCACGTGCATCGCCGGTGTTCGTGAGCGTGAGCTCTGCCAGGTCCTGGTCGCGCACCAGTTCCATCGGCAGCGTCACGATGCCGTCGGCATCCGGCACCAGCGTTTCACCGTTCACCGTCCAGACCGGGTCGCCCCACTCGATGCCGGGAATCTTGGGCAGCGCGCCTTCACGGCCCTGGATGATCGACCCGACCGCGAAGTACGGCGAGTAGACCGGGACGCCGGGCTCGAGCGCGACGTCCGGCTGGGCGACGTGGTCCCACCACCACTCGAGCGGGAACGTCGTGCCGGCGGGCAGGCCGCTCGCGGCATCCCCGTCGACGACCTTCGTCACCGCCCAGCGCGTCAGGTGCTCGACCGTGTTGGTGACCTCGACGAGGGGTGTTTCGTCCGCCCCGACGATGAGGAAGTGGCCGGGGTTCCAGGTCGTGCCCGCCCATTCGTTGCCCGGCGGCAGGGCCGAGGCATCCGGAGCCGCCTCGTCGAGGCGAACGATCGTTCCCACCGGGAACTCCAGGGGATCGCCCGCCTCATCGACCGGTCCTGCCGGCGTGCCGTCGGCGGGGATCTCGAAGCTGCCCGTGAGCAGCCCCTGACCGGGGACCAGTGCCGTGTACTCGATGGTGAACGAGTCGACGAGCAGCTGGGAAGCCTCGATGCCGACGAGGTCCTTGGCGACCTGGAAGGTGCCCGTCGTCACCACGGCGCTGTTCGTGAGCGTCGACGAGACCGTCGGCTCCCCGCCGGCGCCGATCACGAGCTGAGCGGGATCGAAGGTCGCATCGCCCCACGCGACGTGGCGCAGGCGCGGCGGCTCGAGTTCTGTGAATGTGACGACGGTGCCGTACGGGAAGGTGAGAGGCTCTCCGTTCTCATCCAGGGGGCTCACCGGCGTGCCGTCCGCGGGAAGCCGCACGACGCCGCTCGAGACGCCGCCGAGCGGGGTGGTGGCGGTCCACTCGACCGAGAACTCGGTACCCGGCGGGAGGTTCTCGCCGGCTTCGCCCTCGAACGCCTTCGACAGGGCGAATGTGCCCTCGTTGAGGCTGTTCGCGACCTCGATCACGACATCGCCCTCGGTTCCGAGGGGGATCTCGACGATCTGGTCGAACCCTCCGGAGGGGTACTCGGTCGTCACGCCGTCGACGTCGACGATGAACACCGGTTCGGCCCAGGCCGAGGCATCCGTCGGCTCACCGTTCAGCGTGGGCACCTGCTCGGCGAGGTCGAGGGTCTCGCTGCCGGTCTCGAGGTCGAGGATCGTCACGTGGTCGCCCACGGGCAGGTCCACCGGCTCGCTGCGCGTTCCCGGCGGGTCCACGTTGTAGGTGACGGTGTAGCCGTAGGCGGGATCGGATGCCTCGCCCTCCGCCGACTTCACGATCGTGATCGTGCGCTCGTCCACCGGCGAGATCGCATTCGTCAGTCCGACCGCGACCACTGCGCCGTTCTCGTCGATCGTGAACGTCTGACCGGGGCTCCAGGCGACGCCCGACCATTCGTACCCGGCCGGCGGGTCGATGCCCGAGAGATCCTCGGTCAGGCTGATCTCGGTGCCGACGGGGAAGTCCTGCCCGACGGCGACCGGCGTGCCGTCGAACGGCACGTCCAGCGTCCCTGCGCCGATGTCGACGCCGTCGTAGACCGCGGTCCACGTGACGGGGACGGTCGCCTGCGACGGGTCGCCGCCGGCGCCGCCCGACACGTCCTCGATCGTCTTGGACACGCTGAAGGTCCCGGATTCGACGACGGGCGTCGCGGTGTTGCTCACGACGATCTCGGCGGTGCCCGCTCCGACGATGAGCGGGTTCGGCGAGATCGTCGGCGTCCCCCACTCGAAGCCCGGCACGCTCTCGGGCGCGATCTCTTCGAACTCGATGCTCGTGCCCAGCGGGAACTGTGCCCCCGCCGCGACCGGGCTGCCGTCGGCCGGCAGCTCCAACGTCCCTGTCACCACGGTGTTGTCCGGTTCGGTGGCGGTGTAGTTGAGGGTGAACGTCGTGCCGGCGGGCAGCTCAGCCGGTTCGATCCCATCGAGCGACTTGCGCACCGCGAAGCTGCCGCTGTCCGCGGTGCAGCTGAGCTGACCCGCGAACAGGTAAGAATGCACCTCTCCGCCCGCGATCGTGACGTTCTGGCCCAGCACCTGGCCCTCGAGCGGCGCCGCGGTGACGGTCACGTCGGCGGTCGGCGCGTAGATGGATCCGTCGATGCGTCCGCCCTCGGCGGCGGTGACCGAGACCGGCCCGGTGACGGCGGAGAGATCCCACAGGATGTACGGGGAGTACCTGCCCGCGGGATCGGAGCGAGCACCCGTCACCTCGGTGGTCCCGGCGGCGACCTGGATGATCAGGGGGTTGGCCAGGCCCGGGGTGGGGCCGGGGGAGTACTGGATCAGCGCGGTTCCGGCGATGTCGGCATAGTCCACGATGTTCGGCTGATCCGGGCTCAGCGGCTCCAGCACCACCCGCGACCCGGCATCCTCTGCCACACCGACGGGGTGGCCCGCGCCCGTGGGCAGGCCCGCGAGGCAATCGGCGGCCGCCGCGTACGAGGCCTCGGCATTGGCCTCCACATAATCCGCGACCGCCGTACCGGACGTGTCGGAGGTGTAGATGCTGCCGCCGCCGACCGCTCCCGCGGGTGGTGACGCATCCGCCGGGTACTGCTGGCTCGTGGCATCGATGAGCGGCGTCTGGTCGGGGTTGGCGGGGTCGGTGTTGAGCCGCAGCCAGTCGGCACGCGCGAACGGCTGCCATGGTCCGTCGCGCTCGACCATCTTGAGGTCGCCGTGCAGCGACGGCTCGGTGGTGCCCGCGCTCGTGATGGCGAGGATGCCGGTGCTGGCTTCGTCGTAACTGCCGACCAGGAACCTCGTGGGGTCGCCGTCGACGGTCGGCAGCGTGTAGTCGCCCGTTCCCGCCGCCACGTGGATGATCGAGTACGTGCCGCTCGAGCCCTGCACGGTCGCGGTGCCGCCGACGGCGATGCTGCCCTCTGTCTCCTGGTTCAGCAGCAGCGCGTCCTCGCGGGCGTAGACCGTGAACCCGCCGTTCATGCTGAACGGGTTGAACGTGTCGGGATATGCCGCATGGGCCGGCGTGGCCAGCGTCGCGTCGAGGGCTATGGCACCGGTGGCTGCCATGAGGACGGCGACAGCAGAGGCCACCGCGCGCCGGAGGGACAGTCGTCGATTGCGGCTCATGTCAGGGGATCCGTTCGAGAGCGTCGGGGCAACTCATGCCAGTACACCACAGCGGCTTTCCAAGCTCCACGGTCGCTCTTTCGTCACGGCGACCCGGGAACGATGATGGTGGCGTGGCCACTCTCGACGATGTCCGCGCCATCGCGGTGGCGCTCCCGGGTGCCGAGGAGCGCGTGGAGGGACACCGCGGCGGCGCCTCGTGGCGCACTCCCGCGGGCATGTTCGTGTGGGAACGCGGAGCCACGCATCGCGACGACGAGCAGCTCGCCGCGCTCGGGCGGTCGTGGCCGGCAGGGGTCGTCGTCGGCGTCAGGGTCGACGGGCCGCAGGTCAAGGAAGCCCTGCTCGAGACCTACCCCGACGTCTTCTTCACGATCCCGCACTTCGACGGCTACCCGGCCGTGCTGGTCCGGCTCGAGACGATCGAGCCGGACCTGCTCCGGGAGGTCATCACGGACGCGTGGCTTCTCAAGGTGCCCAAGCGCACCGCGAAGGAGTGGCTCGCCGCCCACCCTCCCCGCGCCTGACAGGAAGGGGGCCGGATGCCGCGGCATCCGGCCCCCTCGGAACCTGCTGTCTCGTCCGCCCGGACTACTCGCGGGCGAATGCCGCCTGAGCCTCGAGCTCGAGATCGAGGTATTGCTCCTCGCTGACGTCGATACCCACGCCGAGCAGCTTCCCGTTCGTGAAGGGGAACGGGTTGGCGTACTGGCTGCTCACGGCATCCGCGCTGTCGAAGCCGACGCACAGGCCGTCGCCGCACAGCGTGAACTTGCCCACCTGCGCGCGCATCGGCCCCTCGGCGACGACCTGGTCGTCGACGTAGAGCTTCGCCGTCCCGATCGACTCGCCATGCTCACCGGCGCTCTCGCGGATGAACTCCATCCCGAGCGCGTGTGGTCCCGCGGTCAACGGGCCGGACGTGAACGTCTGCTCCGGCGGGATGCCGAGGAAGTTGTACACGTAACTGAGCTTGTTGTCCTTGATGAACAGCGTGTGACCGCCGAAGCGCGAACCATGCGCGAAGATCACGCCCTGCGTTCCCTCCTCGACGACCACGTCCGCGATGATCTTGAACGAGCGGCCGCGCACGCTGACGGCGACGCCCTCGGGAACCGCCGTGGCCCCCGGGTAGTAGATGTAGCGGGTGCGCGGCGGCTCGGGCACCGGCCGGGGCGTGGTCGCCAGCTCCAGTGCAGGGCGGCCGTCCAGCGGGTAGACGTGGTTCTCCTTGGCCTCCTTGTCGAACAGCTCGATGAGCTCGGCCAGCTTCTCGGGGCATTCCGCCGCGAGGTCCTTCGACTCGGAGCGATCCTCATCGACGTGATACAGCTCCCAGCGGTCATCCTCGAAGCGGCCGGGGGTGAACGGCGCGTGGATGGTCGACGCCTTCCAGCCGTCCTTCCAGATGCCACGCGTGCCGAGCATCGAGTAGTACTGCACGTGCTTCTCGGTGGGGGCATCCGGAGCCGCGTCGAAGGAGTACTTCATCGACACTCCCGGCAGTGGCCGCTGCTTCACCCCGCGGTACTCGTCGGGGAAATCGATCCCGATGACATCGAGAATGGTCGAGACCACGTCGACCGAGTGGTGGTACTGGTGACGGATCTCGCCCTTGGCCTTGATCCCGGCGGGCCAGTGGACGATCATCGGGTCGCACGTGCCGCCCGAGAACTGCGCGTAGCGCTTGAACATCTTGAACGGCGTCGAGAACGCCGCAGCCCACCCGGTCGGGTAATGGTTGTACGCCTCCGGTCCGCCCAGCTTGTCGATCATCGACAGGTTCTCGGCAAGGTCGTCGGGGAACCCGTTGAAGAACTTGTTCTCGTTGACCGAACCGTCCGGGCTGCCTTCGCCCGACGCTCCGTTGTCGGCGCAGTAGAAGATGAGCGTGTTGTCGAGCTGGCCGGACTCTTCGAGGTAGTCGATGACCCGTCCGATCTCGACGTCGGTGTACTCGCTGTAGGCGGCGAACACTTCGGCCATGCGGCTGAACAGTCGCTTCTCATCGTCGGACAGCGAATCCCACGGCTTGACGTCGTCGGCGGGATTCGCCGCGTCGTCGGGGAGCGGGTTGAACTCGGTGAGCTCGGTGTCGGCGGGAAGGATGCCGCGGTCGACCATGCGCTCCAGCACCCACGTGCGATAGGCGTCGTAGCCGTCGTCGAACATGCCCTTGTACTTGTCGATGTACTCCTGCGGTGCCTGGTGCGGGGCATGGTTCGCGCCGGGGCAGTACCAGGTGAACCACGGCTTCGACGGGTTCGACGCCTTCTGGTCACGGATCATCCGGATGGCCTGATCGGCGAGGTCCTTCGACAGGTGGTAGCCCTCCTCCGGTGTATACGGCTGCTCGATGAACCGGTTGTCTTCCACCAGATCGGGGTACCACTGGTTGGTCTCCCCGCCGAGGTAGCCGTAGAAGCGGTCGAAGCCGATCGCGAGCGGCCACTGCGACTTGCTGCCGCCGGATGAGAGGTCTTCCTCGGGGACGTTGTGATTCTTGCCGACCCAGAACGTCGAGTAGCCGTTGTCCTGCAGCACCTGGCCCAGCGTGGCGCATTCCTTCGGCAGACGTCCGGAGTATCCGGGAAAGCCGTTCGTGGCCTCCATGATCACCCCCATGCCGTTGGCGTGGTGGTTGCGCCCGGTGAGGAATGTCGAGCGTGTGGCCGAACAGATCGACGTCGTGTGCCACTGCGTGTAGGTCAGGCCGTTCTCGGCGAGCCGGTCCAGCGTCGGCATGTTGATGCGGCCGCCGTAGGGCGACCACGACGCCATGCCGGTGTCGTCGTAGAGCACCACGAGCACGTTCGGTGCACCCTCGGGTGCGCGCGGCAGCTCGTACGGCGACCAGTCCGGGACCGAGTCCCGCACGTCGAGGTTGATCGTCCCGGTGAACTCCTTGGCCATCGTCACTCCTATCGCCTGGATCGCCGCGCGAGGGAGCGGCGCCACCTCGACGCTAGCGAGTGCGCGGCGGCGGCAAAAGGGAACGGCTCGCGAAATCACCGCGAGCGGCGGGATGCCGCGGCTCGCGGCGGCCGGTAGGTTCGGGCTGTGACGACGACCGCGCCACGGCCTCGCCGGCTGCTTCCCACGCTGACCGGCTATCGCCGCGCGTGGATCGGCCCCGATCTGCTGGCCGGACTGTCGGCGGGAGCGGTCGTCGTGCCGCAGGCGATGGCGTATGCGACCATCGCGAACCTGCCGGTGCAGGTCGGTCTGTACACGTGCATCGTGCCGATGCTGGTCTACGCGCTCCTTGGCGGGAGCCGGGCGATGAGCGTGTCGACGACCTCGACCATCGCGACGCTGACGGCGACGACGCTGGTGTCGGCGGGTGTCGCAGCCGGGTCCGAGGACCCCCTCGGCTCGCTGATGATGCTCACCCTCCTGGTGGGCGCGTGCCTCGCGCTCGCCAGGCTCTTCCGGCTCGGATCTCTCGTCGAGAACATCAGCGGCGCGACGGCGCTCGGACTGAAGATCGGGGTCGGCGCGACGGTGGCCGTCGGGCAGGTGCCGAAGCTGCTCGGCGAGTCCACGGATGTCTCGGGCCAGGGCTTCATCCACGCCCTGATCGCCGTCGGCGGCGCGTGGGAGAGCGTCAACTGGCCGACCGTCGCACTGTCGGTGGCCTCGATCCTCGTGCTGCTCGCGCTGAAGCGCTTTGCGCCGAGGGTCCCGGGCGCGCTGATCGTGGTGACCGGAGGCATCCTGCTGACATCCTTCGGGGTCACGGCCTCTGCCGGCATCGCGCTGATCGATGCGGTGCCGTCGGGCCTGCCCCTGCCCGGCATCCCCGACTTCTCTCACGCCGTCTCCCTCGTCCCCGGCGCGCTGGCGATCGCGGTCATGTCGTTCCTCGAATCGGCCGCGGTCGCGCGGAGCATTCGACGCAAGGGCGAACCGCAGATCGACAGCGACCAGGAACTCCTCGCCGTCGGTGCGGCCAACGTCGCCGGGGCGTTCTTCGCCGCCATGCCGGCGGCGGGCGGCTTCTCGCAGAGTGCGATGAATCAGGGTGCCGGCGCGAAGACGCAGGTGTCGACGCTCGTCACCGTCGGCCTGGCCGTCCTGGTGGCGCTGTTCCTGGGACCGGTCCTCAGCATGCTGCCCGAGGCCACGCTCGCGGCGATGGTCTTCGTCGCGGTGGCCGGCCTGATCAACATCCCGGAGCTCGTGCGGTGGTTCCACATCAGCCGCATGGACTTCTGGGTCGCGACGAGCGTCGCCGTGCTCGGCCTCAGCGCGGGGCTGCTGCCTGCGCTCGCGGTCGGCATCGTCGTGACACTGGTCCTCGTGCTGAAAGAGGTGAACACCCCGGAGCTGTCGATCGTCGGCCGCGAGCCGGGAGTCATCGCCATCCACCTCGGGCGCGGGATGTACACCGCGAACGCGCAGCCCAACGAGCGCGCGATCCTCTCACTGACCGCGTCGCAGCACCCCGCCGTGACGGCGCTGATCCTCGATGCCGAGCGCCTCACGGTGCTCAGCATCACTGTCCTCGACATCCTCGAGGACCTCGACAGCGAGCTCGAGGAGCTCGGCATCGCGCTGCACCTCGCTCGGCTGCCCGAGGCCGCCAGCCGCGTCGCCCGCAAGACGATCTGGTACGCCGGCCTCGAGAAGCAGGGCCGGGTCCACGCTACGGTCGAGGAAGCGCTCGCCGACGCATCCGGAAGCGGGCAGAAGGGACGGCATCCGTGACAGACATCCTGCCTTCGTGGCGAGAGACACCGACCCGTGCCGCGCTCCTCGAGTTCGTCGCCGCGGTCACCGACGAAGGGTCGCCGGACTTCGTGCCCCACGAGGGCCGGGTCGCGGTGTTCGACAACGACGGCACGCTCTGGACGGAGAAGCCGATGCCCACGCAGCTGCACTACCTGCTGGAGCAGTGGAAGCTCGCCGCGACCGCGGATCCCTCGCTCGCCGAGCGCCAGCCCTACCGCGCCGCCGTCAGCGGAGATTACGCGTGGCTCGGCGCGGCGGTCGACAAGCACTACGCCGGCGACGACGCCGACCTGGGCCTGCTCATCGCGGCGGTCGCCGAGTCGAGCACGGGCGTGAGCGTCGAGGAGTACGAGGCATCCGTCGCCGCGTTCTATCGCGAGGCGCGGCACCTCACGCTCGGCAGCTCGTACGCGCACACCGTGTACCAGCCGATGGTCGAGCTGATCCGGCTGCTCGACTCGCACGACTTCCGCACGTACATCGTGTCGGGGGGCGAGCGCGACTTCATGCGCCCGATGACGATGGACTATTACGGCATCCCGGTGCAGCGCGTGATCGGCACGGGGCTGTCGCTGGAGTACGACGCCGAGGCCAACGTGGTGCGCTACGGCAAGGCCCTGTCGTTCTTCGACGACGGGCCCGAGAAGCCGGTGCGCATCTGGATGCGCACCGGTCGCCGGCCGATCCTCGCGGCCGGCAACTCGAACGGCGACATCCCCATGCTGCGGTTCGCGCAGGGCAACCCCCGCAGCCTGAGCCTGCTGATCCATCACGACGACGACACCGGCCGCGGCGACGCGCCCTACGACAAGGGTGCCGAGAAGGCGCTCGACGTGGCGACGGCGCACGGCTTCGCGGTGGTCAGCGTGCGCGACGACTGGTCGCAGGTCTTCCCGGCGGCAGGCTGAGCCGGGTCGCCTCCGCGCGTCCGGGTGCCGACGACCGACCCTGGCCCTAGCCTGGCTTCGTGACCCGCGCCGCGCCCGCCGCACCGCCGCCTCTGCTCTCGCCGAGCCTGCGCGTGCTGCTGGGGCTCGCCGCGTCGGTGGTCGTGCTGGCGGGCGTGTTCCTCGCACGCGACATCTTCGGACCGCTCGCCTTGGCGATCGTCCTCGTGGTGATCTGCGAGCCGGTGCGCCGGCCGCTCGAACGGCGCGGCTGGCCGCGGTGGAGCGGCACGACCGCCGTCATCGTCGTCGCCTACCTCGTGCTCATCGGCATGGCTGCTCTGCTGTGGCTCGCCGGCACCCAGTTCGCGCGCCTGGTGGTCGACTACGTGGACGAGCTGCGCGCCAACGTGGACGAGCTGCTGGCCTGGCTCGCGTCGGCGGGCCTGGCTCAGGAGGCGACGGATGCCGCAGCGGCGGTGCTCGATCCGAGGACCCTGGTCGATCTGGCGTCGAGCCTCGGCGGCACCATCCTCGCCGTGGCGACGGCCCTGTTCTTCGTCTTCGCCTACGTGATCTTCATGGCGGCGGACGCTGCGCGCTACCGCAGCGCCGATCGCCTCTTCGGCGCCGAGCAGCGGCCCGTCCTGGCGCGGATCGGCCACCTGAACTCAGGCATCCGTCGCTACTACGTCGTCAACGCGAGCTTCGGCGCGATCGTGGCCGTCATCGACGGCCTCGCGCTGTGGGCACTGGGCGTGCCCGCGCCGCTGGTGTGGGCGATCCTCGCGTTCGTCACCAACTTCGTGCCCAACATCGGCTTCGTGCTGGGGCTCATCCCGCCGGCCGTGCTCGCCTTCGTGGTGGGCGGCTGGCCCATGCTGCTGGCCGTCATCGCGATCTACAGCGTCGTCAACGTCGTGCTGCAAGTGCTCGTGCAGCCCAAGTTCGTCAGCGACGCGGTCGATCTGAGCCTCACGCTGAGCTTCTTCTCCGTCGTGTTCTGGACCTTCATCATCGGACCGCTCGGCGCGATCCTCTCGATTCCGCTGACCCTGGTCGTGCGGGCGCTCGTCCTCGAGGGCGATCCTGGCGCACTGTGGCTGCGCTGGCTCTCGGGCGATCACTCCGCGACGACTGCGAACGCCGCAGCCGCGGCATCCGCAGCCCCACCCCTCGCCCCGTCACGGAGACGGCCATGACGCAGACCTCCCTCGACTCGGCGGCCGAGCGCCGCGAACCGGTCAATCCCGGAGTGTTCGACACGTCGAGCCAGCGATCGCTCGAGTCGCTCGCGCTCGCCGTCGGCGCGACCTCGTTCGTGCTCGTGGCGCTCGTCGCGCTGGTCGCGTTCGGCTTCCAGGCGGCGCCGATCGCCGGACCGGGATCGGTCGGGCAGTTCGCCGCGATCGCCTCGGGCATCGCCGCGATGCTGTCGGTCATCGCCGGCAGGATCCTGCTGCGGGTGCGCGGCGAAGCCCCCCGCGCACGAATCCTGGGCTACCTCGACCTGGCCGCCCTCTCGTTCGCGCACGGGGTCATCGCTCTGCTCGGCTGGACGCTGCTGGCGGTCATCCTCGAGCACGCATTCATCGGCGCCGAAGTGTTCGCGCTGCCCGTGCTGATCCTCTCCGGCGCGGCCGCCGCGATGAGCGGCTACGTCTCGTTCTTCTCGGCGACCCACATGGACCTGCAGCTGCTGGCGGTGGTGCTCGCGGTCTTCCTCGTGTTCGGGGTGATGGCGAGCATGCTCACGGCCAGCGATCCGGACTGGTGGAAAGACAACCTCAGCGCGCTCGGCATGTCGTCGAACGTGTCTGCCTTCGCGTTCAACATCACGATCATCGTCGCCGGATTCCTCGTGACGACGCTGGCGCGCTACGCCACGCGCGGCATCCCGACGGGCAACCCCAAGGGCATCGGTCGCGTGCGGGTCAGCCTCATCGTGGTCGGTGTGTTCCTCGGCCTGGTGGGGGTGTTCCCCGTCGACCAGTTCTTCGCGGTCCACACCGGCGTGGCCTCGGGCATGGTGGTCGCGTTCGGCGTGCTGGTGATCGGGCTTCCGACGTGGATCACCGGGATGCCGCGACCCTTCGTCGTCCTCGGGTGGCTGTTCCTCGCGGTCACGCTGGTGCTCGCTGTCCTGTTCGCGGTCGGCTACTACACACTCACGGCCGTCGAGCTCGTGGCCGGCATCCTGGTCTTCACGTGGATCGTGCTGTTCATCCGCAACGGTGCCGCGCTCGAGCAGGACGCCCGGCCCGGCTCAGCGGACTGATCCTGCCGGATCGAATCCCCGCTCGCGCGCCAGGTCGTCGGGGGTGATCAGCATCTCGCGCGCCCACGTGACGGTGAGCCAGCCCGGAAGCACGATGAGGCACAGGATCGGCAGCACCGTGACGTCGCCGACGACCGCGACGGCGACGAAGAGCGCGATCCAGCCGTCGCGCGCGACCGCCAGGACGACCCCGAGCACCCCGCACGCCACGGCGAGGCCGAAGGGCAGCGCCGGGAGCAGCGCGCCGCCCAGCATCCCGGCGGCGACGCCGATGAAGACGGCCGGGAAGATGCGGCCGCCGCGGAAACCGGCCGATGCCGCGACGACGAGCGCCGCGAGCTTCACGAGCAGGATCACGGTCAGCTCACCGGGCGAGTAGTCGTCCGGGTGGGAGAGCAGCTCAGCGCTCTGCTCGAGGCCCTTGAAGAGGGTGATGGGTCCGCCGAGCATGCCGAGGAGCCCCAGGACGATCCCGCCGGCCACGATGTAGAGCATCGGATGCCGCAGCGCGCGGAACGCGCGATGCACGAGCGGGAAGAGGTACACCCCGACGAGCGCGAACGCCGCCGCGAGGCAGGCGACGACCGCTCCGAGGAGCAGGTCGAGCGGCTGCGGCGAGCCGTAGGGGGCGCCGAGCTGCATCGTCTGGAGTCCGCCGCCCACGAAATGGGTCGTGATCGAGCCGGCGCCGGCGGCCACGAGGGGGAGGAACAGCTTGTCCCACAGCGAGCCTTTCGCCCGGAACTGGCTGACCACGCCGGTGAAGACCAGGGCTGCCGCGACGGGCGTGCCGAACAGCGCGCCGATCGTGGCCGCGATCGCGAGCGCACCCACGAGCGCGGGCGGCACCGCCTTGGCGATTCGCGCGACGAACGCCACGGCGAGCGACACGTTGATCGCGATGATGGGGTTCTCTGGACCTAGGCTCACGCCGCCGGCCAGCCCCAGCATGAGCACGATGGCCAGGCCGGGGAGCACCGAGAGCTTGAGCGGATGCGGCTCGAGCTCGGTGGTGGCCGAGTCGGGACCGCCGTGCCCAGGTGCCAGCCACACCACGAGCCCTACGGCCACGCCGGTGAAGGTCAGGACGGTGAAGATCCACCAGGGGTTGTCGGGCTGGATGCCGAGGGCGCCGGGAGTGTTGGTCCAGAGCGTGTCTTCGAGAAGTCCCGCGAGTGCCTCGAGGGCCCACAGCGACAGCGCGGACAGCACGCCGATCAGCAGAGCAGGGATCGACAGCAGCGCCAGCCGGCCCACGGTGAGCGGCGCCTCGGGCGGAGAGGCGGCGGAGGTGCCGGTCATGGCGCAACCCTAGCGGCCGATTCACCCCGCGCGCCGTTCGCGACGCGCCGCGTGGCATGCGGGATGATGCGCCTGTGGACGAGTCGACCTGGCACCAGCACACCCGGACGGCGCTCATGGTCGCGTCGCTGCTGTATCTCGTGGCCTACTCGTGGCGCGTCATCGCGGATCTGACGGGTCCGGTGCGCATGGTCGCCACGGTCGTGATCTTCGTGACGTGGGCGATGTTCATCGTCGACTACCTCGTACGGCTGATGCTCGCGCGGCAGAAGTGGCAGTGGTTCCGATCCCACCTGTCCGCACTGGCATTCGCCCTGGTGCCGGTGCTGCGGCTCGTGAGGCTCCTGCGTGTGCTCACCCGCGTACCGGGACTGCGGCCCAGTGCGGGACGTGTTCTTCGCACGCAGATCCTCGTGTACGGGGCGGGTGCTGCCGCGATCCTCATCTACATCTCGTCGCTCGCCGTACTCGAGGTGGAGCGTCATGCGCCCGGCGCCACGATCACGACGTTCGGGATCGCCCTGTGGTGGGCCTGCGTGACCGTGACCACGACCGGTTTCGGCGATTACACACCGGTGACGGATGCCGGGCGCTGGGTCGGTGTCGGGCTCATGTTCGGCGGTGTCGCGCTGGCGGGTGTGATCACCGCGACCCTCGCGTCGTGGGTGCTGGAGCGTGCCGGGCGCGGCAACGACGATCAGGAACCCGCCACCCGGGCGCAGGTGCGTGAGCTCATGGCGAAGATCGACGCCTTGTCGGCGGGTGGCGAGCGCCGAGACGACGAAGGCCGCACCCCGTAGGGCGCGGCCTCGTCGAGCGTGAGCGGCCGGTCAGGCCAGCAGCTTCGCCTTGGCGGCGGCGAACTCGTCGTCCGACAGGATGCCCTGCGCGTGCAGCTGCGCGAGCTGCGTGAGCTTGGCCATCATGTCGTCGCCCGCGGCAGGGGCCGCCGGAGCAGGCGCCGGTGCGGCGGCCTGCTGAGCAGCCACTGCCTGCGCGGCCGCCTCCTGCATCGCGGCCTGCTGCTGCTGAGCCTCGTAGGCCTGTGCCTCCTGCGCCTGGTAGGCCTTGTCCTGCTGGCGGCGCTGGATTCCGCCCGAGACGGCCGTGGCGGTACCGGCCACGACCGCGGTGCGGGCGGCCATCCCGATGAGTCCGGGGCGTCCGAATCTTCTCAGTGGCATGTCTTCCTCCTTGATCCTTCTCGGCTCAGTCGGCGTGCTCGGCGAGGAACGCGTTCACGATCGGTGCGGGCACGCCTTCGCGAGCGATGACAGCGCCGCCCGCGTCGTAGAGCGCCGACGCGAAGGCCTTCGCCCACAGCAGCTCGACGACGATGATCGCGGCCGACGTGCCCGGTTCGAGCCCTGCGGCGAGCTCGGCGATGTCGTCCTCGCCGGCCAGACCCGCCATGTCGAGCGGAGGGACGTCGCCGTCATCGATCGTGTCCGACAGCTCCAGGATCTCGAGCTCGCCCTCGGGCGAACGCCGTGCGAACACCAGGTCGAGCACGTTCACCGTGCCGGCGGCGACGAGGTCGTCGACCGCCTTGAGCACCGCCGGTCCAGGCCGGTCGCCGTCGAACGCGACCGCGTAGAACTCGATGGGGCCGTAGTCGAATGTCGTCATGTCTCCTCCTGATCCTGCGCGGGCTAGGCCGCCAGCGCCTTGGCCTTCAACGCGTCGAACTCGGCCGGTGAGATCGCGCCCGCGTCGAGCAGCGACTTGGCCTTGGTGATGTCGTCGGCGGCGCTGGTCCCGCCGCCGCCGCCGGCGGCCTGCCGGATGTAGGCGTCCTGCGCGGAGCGCAGTGCTTCGGCCTGCGCGATGGAGCGCTTCTGCATCCCCGCACCGCGGGCGATGAGGTAGACGAGCGCCGTCAGGAACGGCACGAAGATCAGGAAGAGGATCCACAGCGCCTTCAGCCAGCCGTTCAGCGAATGGTCGCGGAAGATGTCGCCGATGATCGAGAACACGACCATCAGATAAGCGACGAAGACGAAGATCGAGAAGATCCAGAGCAAGAGATCCCAGAAGCCCATGTGCGAGGTGCCAATCGTCAGGACGGGCCGAATGCCCGCCGCTGCTATGAACCTAGCGGTCGGCCTTCCGCTCGGCATCCCCTGATCCGCGTGAAAGGAAGGTGAACTTCTCCGCCGCCGATCCTCCGCGTGGTGCGGTGTGAAGGCGGCGGATGCCGCGATCATGAGGGCATGACCCCCGACGACGACGTCTCGCCCCCGCGCCGGTTCGCCGGCGTCCTCGCCGGGCTCGACCGGCCGCTCGCGACCGGCTTCCTCGTCACGCTCGGCGTGCTGGGCGCGCTGCTGCTGGGCTCCGCACTCGGTGCGATCTCGACGATCCTCGTCTACATCGTCCTGGCGATCTTCCTCGCCGTCGCCCTCGACCCCATCGTGCGGCTGCTCGAACGCCGCGGGGTGCATCGCGGTGCCGGGATCGCGATCGTCTTCTGCGGGTTTGCGCTGTTGATGGCGGCCTTTCTCGTCTTCGTGCTCCCTCCCGTCATCGCGCAGATCATCGAACTCGTCGAGGCCCTCCCCGAGGCGATCGCCGCTCTCCCCGACTCGGAATGGTTCGCGCGACTGACGCCCGAGGCGCAGGCAGCGGCGCTGGCCGGTCTTGCGCAGCTCTCGGACTGGATCGCGTCGCCGTCGACGATCGCGCTCCTCGGCGGGGGGGTGCTCGCCGTCGGCGCCGGGATCGTCGGCGGCATCTCGGCGGGCTTCATCGTCGTGGCGTTGACGCTGTACTTCCTGGCATCGCTCGCGGCGACCAAGCGCGCGATGTACGCGCTGTCGCCGGCGCGCAGCCGCCCGCGAGTGGAGGACCTCACCGAGCGCATCACGGCGTCCGTCGGCAGCTCGCTCATCGGGTCGGTGATCCTGTCGTCGATCAACGCGGGCGTGGTCTTCGTCCTGCACCTGCTGATCGGACTGCCGTTCCCCGCGCTGATGGCCGTGATCGCGTTCGTGATCACCCTCATCCCGCTGTTCGGATCGGTGATCTTCTGGGTGCTCTCCACCGCCGTCGCGTTCTTCACGAGCCCCGTGCAGGCGCTGATCTTCGGCGTCGCGTACCTGATCTACATCCAGCTCGAGTCGTACGTCGTCAGCCCGCGCGTCATGAACCGCGCGATCTCGATCCCGCCGGCCCTCGTGCTGATCGGCGCACTCGTGGGCGGCACGCTCATGGGCATCCTCGGGGTGCTCCTCGCGCTGCCCGTGATGGCGTCGATCCTCCTGATCATCCGCGAGGTCGTGATCCCGAGGCAGGATCAGAAGATCTGACGACGGATGCCGCAGCGGCCCGCTCTCAGCGGGCCGGGGGACCGTCCGCGTCAGTTCAGCGCGGACGTGAGCCGGGCGACGCCGTCGAGGAAGGTCGCCTTCGCGGGCTCCCGGCGCCACTCCTCGAGCGTGAGCTCACGCCCCGCGTCGCGGTAGCCCTGCTCGACTTCGCGCATCGCCGCTACGAACGACGCGCCGCGCACGAGGAGCGAGACCTCGCTGTTGAGGCTGAAGGACCGGATGTCCATGTTGCTCGAGCCGATCACCGCGATGTCGTCGTCGATCGAGAAGTGCTTGGAATGCAGGATGAAGGGCGGCGGGTACAGGAAGATCCGCACACCCGCTTCGAGCAGCGCCGTGTAGTACGAACGCTGCGCGTGGTAGACCAGGCCCTGATCGCCGATCTCCGACACGAACAGCTGGACTTCCAGGCCCCGCTGGCACGCGGTCGTGATGGCGTACACCATCGCCTCGTCGGGCACGAAGTACGGGCTCGTCAGGATGACCTTCTCGGTGGCCCCGTGGATCAGCGACAGGAACAGCCGCAGGTTGTTCTCGGTCTCGTAACCAGGGCCGCTCGGCACCACCTGACACAGCAGGGCGTCCGGCGAGGCCGACCGATCGAGCTGACCGACGGGCACGCGCTCGGCGGTCAGCTCCTCGCCGGTCTCGATCAGCCAGTCGGACTGGAAGACGGCGTCGATCGCGGCGACGGTGGGGCCGGTGACGCGCGTCACGAGCTCCTGCCATTTGAGGCCGCGCTTGATGTTCTTGGGCGCGTCGTACGTGCGGTCGATGAGGTTCTGCGAGCCGAGGAAGCCGACGCGGCCGTCGACCACGACGATCTTGCGGTGGTTGCGCAGATCGGGGCGCTGGTACTTGCCCTTCAACGGCTGCACGGGGAGCATGTACGCCCACGTCACGCCGATGCGGTCGAGCTCGGCCACTGTCGCGTCGCTCACGGTCACCTTGCGCGAGGCGATGTAGTCCAGCAGCACCCGCACCGTGACACCGCGGGCGACGGCACGCTCCATCGCCGCGAAGAAGCCGCGCGTGGTGTCGTCGAACCCGACGATGTAGAACTCCACGTGCACGTGATGCTGCGCCTCATCGATCGCCGCCGCCATCGCGTCGATCGACGCCTGGTAGTCGCCGTACAGGGTCGCCTCGTTGCCGGTGGTCGCCGGGAGCGCCGTGAGCGCCTGGTTCTGCTGCACGACCCGCCGGAACCAGCGCGGCTCGTCGTCGGTGGGGGCGTCCAGACCCGCCCGGTCGACGGCGGCGCGGATGATCCCGTCGACGCGGGTCTGCTCGGCGCGCCGCTTCTTCGGAAGCTTGACGTTGCCGATCAGCAGGAACAGCACGATGCCGACGACGGGCAGCAGGAAGATCAGCAGCAGCCACGACATCGCCGCGGTGGGCTTGCGCCCCCGCGGGATCACGATCAGCGCGACGACGTTGATCGCGAGGACGACGAGGGCGCCGAGCGTCCACCCCAGGTTCGCTCCGAAAGCAGGATCCACGTGGACAGTGTGCCCTATGAGTTGCCCGCGGTCGCCTTCAGCTTCTCCATGACACGGTCGAGGTTGAACGCCGCGGGCTCCTGACGGGGCGGGAACTCCACCAGCGTCTGCAGCATCCGTGCCACGTACGCCTGCGCCGGGACGAACAGGAAGACGCGATCCAGCATCCAGTCGAAGTACGTGTTCGAGGTGATGTCGGCCCGCTCGAACGGGTCGGTGCGCAGGTTGAACAGCTTCGGCGCACGCAGCTCCGTGTACGGCTCGAGCCATACGTTGAGGGTGCCGGGCGCCCGCTGCTCGAGGAACACGATCTTCCAGTTGTCGAAGCGCAGCGCGGTGAGATCGCCGTCGTCCGAGACGTAGAAGAAGTGCCGGCGCGGGCTCATCTCGGCCTTGCCGGTGATGTAGTCGAGCTGGTTGTGCCCGTCGAGGTGGACCTTGTACTCCGAGCCGGCGAGTTCGGTACCGCTCGCGAGCCGCTCGGCGACGTCGGTGTCGCCGGCTGCGGCGAGCAGCGTGACGAACCAGTCGTTGTGGCTGACGATGCCGTTCAGCGTCGTGCCCGCGGGGATGTGCCCGGGCCAGCGCACCATGCACGGCACCCGGTAGGCGCCCTCCCAGTTGGAGTTCTTCTCGTTGCGGAACGGCGTCATGCCGGCGTCGGGCCAGCTGTTCATGTGCGGACCGTTGTCGGTCGAGTACATGACGATGGTGTCTTCGGCGAGCCCCAGCTCGTCGAGCAGGTCGAGCAGGCTGCCGACGACGTCGTCGTGGTCGAGCATCGTGTCGTGGTACTCGGACTGCCAGCGTCCGGCCCGGCCCTTGCTCTCCTCCTTGGTGTGGGTGCGGAAATGCATGTGCGTCGAGTTGAACCACACGAAGAACGGGGTGTCGTCCTCGGCCTGCCGGCGGATGAAGTCCGCCGCGGCATCCCGGAACTCCTCGTCGCACGTCTCCATGCGCTTCTTCGTGAGCGGCCCGGTGTCTTCGATCCGCTGCGTGCCGTCCTCGTTCGCCCACGAGTGGATGACGCCGCGCGGGCGGAAGCGCTCGTTGAATCCCGGGAACTCCTCGTCGGTGGGGTAGTCCGGGTGCTCCGGCTCCTCCTCGGCGTTGAGGTGGTAGAGGTTGCCGAAGAACTCGTCGAATCCGTGCGCCGTCGGCAGGAACTCGTCACGGTCGCCGAGGTGGTTCTTGCCGAACTGGCCGGTCGCGTAGCCCTGCGCCTTCAGTGCGGTGGCGATGGTGGGGTCCTCGTGCCGCAGCCCGACGTCGGCTCCCGGCATCCCGACCTTCGTCAGGCCGGTCCGGTACGGGTTCTGCCCGGTGATGAAGGCGGCGCGGCCGGCCGTGCAGCTCTGCTCGCCGTAGTAGTCGGTGAACTTCACGCCCTCGTTCGCCACGCGGTCGATGTTGGGCGTGCGATATCCCATGAGCCCGTCGGAGTAGGCGCTGAGGTTCGAGATCCCGATGTCGTCGCCCCAGATGATGAGGATGTTGGGCTTGTCTGCCATGAGGGGCTCCTGTCGAGCGGCGAGGTTGCGGCGTACCTCCTGATCCAAACAGTTCCGCCGGTGCGCTGGCTAGAGGTGCGGCGCGATTCCCGTCCGGTGCACCGAGAAGGCGCCCTCGCTCGGGGGAGGGGGGAGAGTCAGGCGTCGCGCGCGCAGCGGAAACCGATGTGCGACATGCCGGTGTCCTCGGCCTGCGGCGAGCGCGCAGCGGGGCGGAAGCGCAGGCAGTAGTCGGGCGAGCACAGGTGCGAGCCGCCCTTGAGGACGCGGCGGGGAATCGCCGGGAACCCTTCCTGGGCGCTCGCGGCGGCCAGCAGGTTGGTGCGCTTGCCGGCATCGACCGGGGTGTCCGACAGGCGCAGGTGGCGCGGTGTGTAGTAGTCGCTCGTCCACTCCCACACGTTGCCGGTCATGTCGTACAGGCCGAAGCCGTTGGCAAGGTAGGAGCCTACGGGTGCGGCATCCCCCACGCCCTGGTTGTCGTAGGGGAAGCGCCCGAGCCACGAGTTCGCCTGTGCGACGCCGCCGGGGTAGGCCTCGTCGCCCCACGCGAACCGCGCGCCGTCGAGCCCGCCGCGCGCGGCGTACTCGTGCTCGGCCTCGGTGGGAAGGCGCAGCCCCGCCCACTGCGCGTACGCGGTCGCGTCTTCGAACGCGATGTGCACGACCGGATGCCGCAGCCTGCCGTCGATCGACGACTCCGGTCCGAACGGCCGGCGCCAGTGGGCGCCCGGCTGCCACCGCCACCAGTTGCGCCACTCGCGCAGGTCGACGGGGCCGGGTGTCGGCGTGAAGACCATGGCCCCCGGCACCAGATCGGCGGGATCGGCGCCCTGGAAGTCGGCCGGATCGAGGGCCCGCTCGGCGACGGTGACATAGCCGGTGTCGTCGACGAACGCGGCGTACTGCTCGTTGGTGACCTCGTAGCGGTCGATCCAGAACGGTGCGACTTCGCGCTCGTGGACCGGCCGCTCGTCGGGATAGAAGTCCTCGGACCCCATCCGGAACACGCCGCCCTCGAGAAGCACCTGATCGTGGTCGGCTCGGACTGCGGGAGAGATCACGCCATCCACCGTAACCGGGCGCGGAGCCGGTGGCGTCAGAAGCTGCCGATGCCCTTGCCGATCACCGCGACGCCGATGACCAGCAGCAGCACCGCCATGATGACCGCGTTCTCCTTGGCCAGCCAGCCGCGCAGCGCGTCGAGCGGCCCTCGCAGCTTGTCGGCGGCCACCAGGTAGCCGACGACGGGGACGAGGACCGTGGATGCCCCGATCAGCGTGAACACGGCGATCACGAGCGCGGTCGACCCGCCGTCGAGTGCCGCCGCGCCGACGGTGACGCCGGCGCTCGCCGCCAGCAGCAGGTTCTTTGGGTTCACGGCCGAGAGCAGGAAGCCCAGGCCGAGCGCCTTCGGGAATGTGATGGTGTCGATCGCCTGCATCCACTTGGGCAGGGCCGGCTCCTGGCCCGGCTTCGGTCGCCCGCGCCACTGGCGCAGCGCGAGCAGGAGCAGGAGCACGCCGAGCGCGAGCTGCACGACCCCCTTGATGGGCTGGGAGGCGTCCTCGTCGCCCATCGGCAGCACCGACGACAGCAGCGTGAAGACCGTGACCGCCACGACGATGCCGATCACCCACCCGAGGAGGAACCCCGTGCCGGTCGCGCGCGCTCTCGGCGAGAGGAGCATCAGGATCGCGGCGATGATCGGCACCGGGCTGATCGCCACACCGAGCGCGAGGGGAAGAATGTCTCCGATGACAGAACCCATGGCGGATGCCTCCTACTTCTCGGTGAGCGCGGCGACGGCCGCGCGGTTGGTCGGATAGACGGCGTCGCCGTCGCGGATGATCCCGAGTCTTTCCAGGCGAGGCCGCGCATCGGCGCGCAGGCGGCTGAAGCCGAGCGACACCTGGCTGGTATCGAGCCAGTCCCGCAGCGCCGCGAACGCCTCCGCCCCGGTGACGTCGGCGTCTGTCACGGCCTCGAGGTCGATCACGACGTGGTGCACATCTTGACTGTCGCGAGCGCTGGTCACGGCGGATTTGACCGCGGTCCCGAACACATCGCCGTTCGCGAAGAAGAGGGGCGCCGCCATCCGGACGACGACGACGCCCGGCGCCGTCACCGAGCCGGCGGGTGCGTCGGCGAGCAGCGAGCCGCTCGGCTCGCCGTCGGCGGCAAGGACGTCGATCGCGGGGTTGGCGGCGCGCTTGGCCATGTTCACCAGGGCCAGCACGAACGCCACGAGGATGCCGGGAATCGCGCCGATGAAGAGCGTCGCGAGGAAGCAGACCACGCCGATCCAGAACTCGAAGCGGTCCAGACGCCACAGCTCGCGGAACTCACGGATGCCCAGCAGCGGCAGCACGGCCACCCCGACGATCGCGCCGATGGCGGGCGAGGGGATCTCGGCCAGGAGCGCTGTGCCGAACAGGAGCAGCAGCAGCGTGCCTCCGGCCAGGACGAAGGACGGGAGCTGCGTGCGGGACCCTGCCTGATCCATCGCGGCGGTGCGCGACGTCGACGAGCCCATCGCGAAGCTGCCGCTCGCGCCGGCGGCGATGTTGCCCACCCCGAACGCGAGAAGGTCGCGGTTGGGGCTGGTCGGGTAGTGGCGCTTCTCGGCGTACGAGCGGATCACGAGGAGTCCCTCGGCGACGGTCACCATCGTCAGGGCGAGCGCCGACGGGACGAGTGCGAGCCATTGGGTCCATGACAGCATCGGCCACGTGAGCTGAGGCGGCCCGGCGGGCACCTCCCCGAGCACCGCCACACCGGCGCCGTCGGCATCCGTCACCACCACCAGGATCGTGGCGACGATCATCACGACGAGCGCCCACGGCACCACGGCCAGCAGGCGGCGACCGATCAGCAGGATGGCGATCGACCCCACCGAGATGAGCAGCGACCAGACGTTCAGGGTGCCGAGCCCGGTCACGAGGCCGATCGTCTTCTCGACGAACTCGCCGCCGGAGTCGATCCTGATCCCCAGCATTTTTGCGATCTGCGACACCAGGATGTCGAGGGCGAGGCCTCCGACGAAGCCGATCAGGATCGGCTTGGAGAGGAAGTTCGCGAGGAAGCCGAGCTTGAACACCGACATCAGGATGAACATGACGCCGCAGATGATCGCCTGCGCGAGGGCCATGGTCGCGTAGTCGGCAGACCCCGCGGCTGCCAGGCCGCCGATCGAGGAGGCGACGAGGGCGGCGGCCGCGGCATCCGGCGACGCCACCAGCTGCCGTGACGAGACGACCAGCGCATAGACGATGGTCGGGACGACCAGGGCGTAGAGGCCCGCGGTCGGCGGCAGGCCTGCGATCTGGGCGTAGCCGATGTTGAGCGGGATCGCGATCGCGACCAGGGTCACGCCCGCGAGCAGCTCGCGGCCGACGTTCTTCCGTGTGAGCCCGGCGAGTGGTCGTTGCACGGCGCCTCCTGGATGTCGATCCCGAGGCTAGCGGCATTCGTGCCGCCGTCGCCGGATCAGTGACCGGGTTCGATCCGCAGCACCTCGGGGGACTCGCCCAGGGTCAGGTCGTCGTTGACGCGCAGCGTGCGTGCCAGGTCGTCGACCGAGCCGATCACGGTGCCGAAGCGCTCCCGATCGGAGCAGACCGCGGTGAGCGTGACGAAATGCGTCCCGATGTCCCACGTGTAGGTCGCGAACGGAGGCTGGCGCGGATCCGGCGGCAGCGGCATCTCGAGCTTCTCGCCGACGCCCAGGAAGGGGTTGCGGAAGGACTGCGTGTCGTCGTACTCCATCGGCATCATGGCGCGGGCCGTCCGCAGCTCGATCGTCGCCTGCTGCAGCTGCGCCATCGCCACGACCAGCTCGGCGTCGGCCTTCCACACCCACACCAGCACGCGTCCCGCGGCCTTGCGCATCAGGAACGGCGCCGCCTGGCTCATCGCCCACGCGGCGACGCCGCTGCCCGGGCGGGCTTCGCCGCCGAGCGCGCCGCTCGCCTGGGTCAGCAGCATCCGGATCGCCGCCTTGCGGTGCCGGCGGCCGCGGAAGCCGAGGGACTCTGTCACCGGGACCCACAGATTCGGGTCGGCATCGGCCTGAAGACGGGGCATGCCACCAGCGTACGGGGCGAGCCTGCGCGTTCCCGGGGCTTCGCATCCCCCTCGGGTACAGTGGATCCGCGCGTCACCGACCCCACCGCCGCGCCCCCGCCGTCAGAGACAGGCCCCCATCCCGTGACCGATCCTGCGACGCCCGCCGACCTACCCGCCGAGGCCCGGCCGACGAGTCCGTCGGCGCGCCCGCTGAAGATCCTGATCGGCGCCGACACCTTCCTTCCGCACGTCAACGGGGCCGCGCGGTTCGCCGAGCGCCTCGCCGCCGGCCTGGTCGTCCGCGGCCATGACGTGCAGGTCATGGCGCCCAGCGCCGGGCACCGCAACCACGGCACCTTCACCGAGGTGATCGAGGGCAGCCGGATGACGATCCACCGGCTGCCGTCGTGGCGCTGGCCCCCGCACGACTGGCTCACCTTCGTGCTGCCGTGGATGTCGAAGCACTACGCCCGCCGCGTGCTCGACGAGGTCAAGCCCGACGTCGTGCACATCCAGTCGCACATCGTCATCGGCCGCGGTCTCGCCCGCGAGGCGCACAAGCGCGGCATCCCGGTGGTCGCGACCAACCACGTGATGGCCGAGAACATCGTCGACTTCACGACGCTGCCGCCGTTCCTCGACAAGATCGCGATCAAGCTCGCGTGGGACGACGCGAAGCGCACCTTCGACCTCACACGCGCCGTGACCACGCCGACGCGCCGCGCCGCGGACTTCCTCGAGCGGACGATCGCGATCGAGGGCGTGATCCCGATCAGCTGCGGCATCGAGGCGGCGAACTACACGCCCGACCTCACGCCCCGCGACGCGCACCGCCTCGTCTTCGTGGGCCGGCTCACGACCGAGAAGCAGATCGACGTGATCCTGCGCGCGCTCGCGACACTGGATCCCGCGCTGGATGTGACCTTCGACATCGTCGGCAACGGTGACCAGCGCCGCAACCTCGAAGAGCTCGCGGGTCAGCTCGGGCTCGACGGACGCGTCACATTCCACGGTCACACCACGGACGAAGAGCTGCGCGGCTTCCTCTCCCGCGCCAGCGCGTTCGTGATCGCGTCGATCGCAGAGCTGCAGTCCATCGCAACGATGGAGGCGATGGCGTCGGGACTGCCGATCGTCGCCGCCGACGCCGTCGCGCTGCCGCACCTCGTGCACGACGGCGAGAACGGCTATCTGTTCCGTCCCGGCGACGTCGAGGATCTCGCCGAGAAGATCACCGCCGTCCTCACGCAGGCGCCCGAGGAGCGGCTGCGCATGCAGCGGGCTTCGCTCGAGGGCGTCAAGGTGCACGACATGCGTCGCACGCTCGACACCTTCGAAGCGCTGTACCGCGACGAACCCCTCCCCGAGTAGGCGCCCGTGCACGTCGTGATGTTCGGTGACCAGCACGCCGAGACGCTCGGCGGGGCGCAGGTCTCGATGAGGCTGCAGCGGCGCTTCCTCGAGAAGGCCGGTCACACGGTCACGATCGTCGCGCCGGCGATGCACGTACCACGCGGCCGGTCGGCCCCCGCCGACTCGGCGTATCTCGACGTCCCGTCGATCCCGGTGACCCTCGATCGCGAGTACTCGATGTCGTGGCCGGGCCGACGCACGGACCGATGGGTGGATGCCGCGCTGCAAGGCCGCCCGCCGGTCGACGTCGTGCACGTCCAGGCCGACTTCTGGGGCGCGCTCATCGGGTATCGCTTCGCGCGGCGTCACCGCACCCCGATCGTCCACACGATGCACAACCGCCTCGACGTGGGCATCGAGGCGACGGCTCCCTTCCCGAAGCTGGTGCTGCGCGTGCTGAACGCGTGGCAGCGTCGCGTGCTGGGCGTCGCGTCCGAATCGACGCCGGGCCGGGACGGCTGGTCGTACCTGCGCCGCTTCGCGGAGCGGGCGGATGCCGTGACCGCGCCGTCGGCGCACTTCGCACGCCGCCTCGAGCAGCACGGTGTCGTCCCGCAGTCCGCACCGGCGGTCGATGTGATCTGGAACGGCATCGACGACGACCTGCTCGACGGGATCCTCGCCGACCCGGCCCATCCCGATGCCGGCCACCCCGACCCGGCCCACCCCGACCCGGCCCACCCCGAGCCGGCCCACCCCGATGCCGGCCGCTCCGACGGCCGCCGCCCCGCCCCGGCCCGTCCCGATGCGAAAACACCAGTCGGTGACGCGACACGCCGGCCCGCGGCATCCGTCCCCGGCGTGTCGGCGTCGCGGGCTGGTGTTTTCGCAAGGGAGGGGCGGCCGCGGTTCGTGTGGCTCGGGCGGATGAGCCCCGAGAAGCGTCTGCTGCCGTTCCTCGAGGCGGTCGCCGCCTCGGGTGTCGACGCCGAGGTCGAGCTGATCGGGGGTGGGGGTCAGCTGCGCGCCGCACGCCGGCTCATCGAGAAGCTCCGTCCGAGGGCGACGGTGGTCTTCGCGGGACGGGTGCCGTACGCCGAGACTCTTCGCAAGATCGCGCGCGCGGACGCCGTGGTGCAGACCTCGATCGGCTTCGAGACGCAGGGCATGACGATCTTCGAGGCCGCGGCGCTCGGTACGCCGTCGGTCGTGAGCGACCCCGACCTTGCAGCCGAGCTCGGCGACGGGTACTGGCCGGTCGGCGAGGCGTTCCCGAACGGGATCGCGGATGCCTCGGTGCACGCGCTCGCGGACGCGCTGCGCGCCGCGGCATCCGACATCGCCGCGGGCGCACCGGCCGTTCCCGACCCCACGATCCGCGAGCGGTTCCGCCAGTCCTCGCGGACCGCGGCGATGATCGAGGTATACGAGCGCGTCAGCGCGTGATCACGCGAGCATCTGCACGAGGCTGCCGTAGAAGACGCTGCCCAGCACGGCCCACAGGGCAGTGACGCCGATGCCGAGCCCCACGCCCGCGGTGCCCTTGGCACGTCCGCGCATCGCGAGCCCGATGCTGCCGCACACGATCGCCGCCAGGGCGAGCACCCCCTGCACGAGGGCGAAGACGCCGAGGATCGCGCCGATCGCCGCGTAGTCGCCGGTGCGGAGCATGGACGCCTGGACGACGAGCGACATGGTCGAGGTGAGCAGCACGATGATGCCGACGACCAAGGCGATGATGCCGAGCGGGCTGCGGGCCGGGCGCTCGGTCGGCTCGAGCTGCCGCGAAGGGACGTTGTACGCCGCACCGGGGGGCGGTGCAGCCGGAAGCGAAGCGTCGGGCGTGGGCGAGTTCGAGGGAGTCGTCCGCCGCGAGTCTAGGGTCGCGGAGCGGTGTCAGGGGAGGCGCGTACGGTCGGTCGGGATGCGGCGGTGGCCGTCGGTGCGAAGCGCGACGACCGACGACGCGAGCGCGAAGGCGGAGAGTACGGCGAAGGCGATGGCGATGAACATGGCAGAAACGCTACGCTTGCGTCATGACTGCCACGAGTGGCAGGATGGACACACATCGTATGAAAACTGCCACGTCGGGAGAACCGCCCATGAAGACCGTCGCCTGCATCGTCCAAGATGGTTTCGCGCCGTTCGAGTTCGGTGTCGCTTGCGAGGCGTTCGGGTTGGATCGCTCGGACGACGGCATCCCGAACTTCGACTTCCGCATCGTCACGCCCGAACCCGGAGCGGTGTCGTCGAAGATGGGCTTCTCGATCAACGTCGAGAACGACCTCGCGTTCGCGTACGAGGCCGACCTCGTGGTCGTGTCGCCGGTTCCGCACCAGTACTGGGCGCGCACCGATGAGCGGGTGCTCGACGTCATCCGTGACGCCGTCGCCCGGGATGCGTGGGTGCTGAGCGTCTGCAGCGGCTCGTTCGTCGTCGCGGCCGCCGGCGTGCTGGACGGCCGCAAGGCGACGACGCACTGGATGTACGCGCAGAAGATGGCCGAGATGTACCCGAAGGTCGACGTCGACCCGGACGTGCTCTACGTGCAGGACGGCCGCATCATCACGAGCGCCGGCACCGCTGCGGGACTCGACGCCTGCCTGCACCTGCTGCGGCAGGAGCTCGGCGCCGAGCTGACCAACAAGATCGCGCGCCGTATGGTCGTGCCCCCGCAGCGCGACGGCGGCCAGGCCCAGTTCATCGACAAGCCGCTGCCCGCCACCACATCGCTGTCGCTCGCGCCGGTCACGGACTGGATGCTCGACAATCTGCGCCTCGACCTCACGGTCGAGCAGCTCGCGTCCAAGGCCCACATGTCCCCGCGCACGTTCGCGCGCCGCTTCAAGGCGGACTTCGGTGCCACGCCCGCGGCATGGCTTTCGCGGCAGCGGATCATCCACGCCCAGCGGCTGCTCGAATCCACGGATCTCGGACTCGACCGCATCGCGTACGAGAGCGGCTTCGGATCGGCCGCGGTGCTGCGCCAGAACTTCGCGCGCGTGCTGGGCACGACGCCGACGGCCTACCGTGCCCGCTTCTCGTGCACGACCGACGAGCGAGAGATGGCGGATGCCCCGACATCCGCCGAAGCGCGTGTCGGGGCATCCGTTCTCGAGCCGGTGGCCTGACGGCTCAGCTGCGGCGAGCCTTGAGCTCGCGCCCGTGCACGGTGAGCGCGTAGATCACGAGGACGTCGAGCGCCAGCACGGCGATCGACAGCCACGGCTGGGCGGCCATGAGCGTCAGTTGACCGACGGCGTTGAGCGTCACCAGAATGATCGCGATGACGCGTGCCCAGGTCGCTCCGCCGAGAAGCGCGATGCCCACGAGCAGGAGAAGAAGACCCGAGATCAGGTGCCACCATCCCCAGGCCTGGATGTCGAGCGAGAACAGGCCGGCTTCGCCGAGGAAATAGGCGGTATCGGGCCCGATGAGTGCCTGAAGCCCGTGGAAGGCGTCGATGATGCCCGAGATGATGAGGACGACGGCGGCGAAGACGCCCCATCCCACCCATCCCGTGACGGTGGTGTCGGTGTCGGTCATGCGAGGTTCCCTTCGTGTCGGCACGGGGCCGTTCGATTCGCCGGCGGAGCGTCGAGCGCACTCGGCGTGGGGTCGGGTGCCACTCCGCGCGGCGCTATCCAACTTCGGGAACGGCGAGGATGCCCACATCACGCAGGTCGTGTGAAAACCGCCGCTGACCCGGCCGGACGCCGGCGCAGGGCGGCCTTCGGCGTGAGCGCTTCGCTACCGTGGGCCCATGGGCCTCAATCCGAAGACGTGGTTCTCGCGCGAGACTCTGGGCAAAGACGTCAAGGCGGGCATCGCACTCGGTGTGGAGAGCGTGCCCGACGGCCTCGCCTCTGGCCTGCTCGCGGGCGTGAACCCGCTCGCCGGCCTCTACGGCTACCTCTTCGGCATGGTGGGCGCCGCGTTCTTCACCAGCAGCACGTTCATGGCGGTGCAGGCCACCGGCGCGATGGCGCTGGTCGTGGCCGACGCCGACCTGCAGAGCAGACCCGACCCTGACCGCGCGCTCTACACGCTCGCGATGCTGACCGGCGTCGTCATGATCGTGGCGGGCCTGGCGCGCGCCGGGCGTCTGGTGCGGTTCGTGCCGACAGCGGTCATGACGGGGTTCATCACGGCTGTCGGCGTCAACATCGTGCTCGGGCAGCTGTCGAACTTCACCGGATATGCGGCGCAGGGCGCCAACCGCATCGTCAAGACGATCGACCTGCTCCTCCACATCGGTCAGTGGAGCATCCCCGCCGTCGTCGTGGGGGCGATCACGGTGCTCGCGATCGTGGTGCTGCAGCCCACGCGCGTCGGCAGCCTGAGCCTCGTCGTCGCGGTCGTGCTCGGCTCGATCGCGGCATGGCTGCTCAATGCGTGGGTGGCCGGCCCCGTGGTGGTCCTCGACGACATGGTCGACGTGCCCCGGGGGCTCCCCGCTCCCGTCCTTCCCAGCTTCGACGACATCGTGTACCTCGCGATCCCCGCCGTCTCGCTCGCGTTCGTGGGACTGGTGCAGGGTGCCGGCGTCTCGGCCGGCATCCCCACTCCCGACGGCAAGCCCGCCGATGCCTCTCGCGACTTCATCGGTCAGGGTGTCGGGAACGTCGTCGCCGGGGTCTTCCGCGGCATGCCGGTCGGCGGGTCGATGTCGGCGTCTGCGCTCATCGTCGCCGCCGGTGCGCGCACGCGCTGGTCGCTCGTCTTCGCCGGCGGCGTCATGGCCCTGGTGATCCTGCTCGCGTCGGGCCTCGTCGCCTTCGTCGCGATGCCGGCGCTCGCCGCGCTGCTCATCGTGGTGGGGATCTCGGCGATCAAGCCGAGCCGGGTGTTCTCGGTTGTCAAGAGCGGAGCCCTGCAGACCACGATCATGGCGGTGACGTTCGTGCTGACCCTGATCATCCCGCTGCAGTTCGCGGTGCTCGTCGGAGTCGGCCTCGGGATCGTGATGTTCGTGGCCCAGCAGTCGAACCGGGTGCGGGTGCGTCAGGTGCACATCACCGACGACGGGCGCCTGCGCGAGTCCGACCCGCCGGCATCCGTCCGTCCCGGCGAGGTCCTGGTGCTGCAGCCCTACGGCAGCCTGTTCTTCGCCAGTGCACCGACGTTCGAGCGGCAGCTCCCGCGGGTGGGTGCCGACTCGCGCGGCGCCGTCGTGATCGTGCGGCTGCGCGGCACCGACGAGGTGGGGCTCGCCTTCATCGAGGTCCTGCGGCGGTACGCCCACGAGCTGGCGTCAGCGGATGCCTCGCTCAAGATCGTGGCGAGCGAGGAGCGCGTGATCCATCAGCTGACCGCGGGGGGCGTGGTCGACGACATCGGTGCGGCGAATCTGTACCGCGGCGGCGAATGGGTGAGCGAGACGCTGCGCCGCGCCTACGCGGATGCGCGGGAGGAGATCGCCCGCGGATGATGTGCGTTGCGCTCGACGCATTGCCGCGGCATCCACTGCCTGGTAAACTTGAGTCATCACGACTCAACTTTGAACGTGAGCAGATTTCAGGAGACACATGAACGCCACCCCGCAGCCCGGACAGGAGGACGCGCAGAGCGCCCTCGAGCAGTTCGGCATCAACCTCACAGACCGCGCCCGCCAGGGCAAGCTCGACCCCGTCATCGGGCGAGACAGCGAGATCCGGCGCGTCAGCCAGGTGCTGACCCGCCGCACCAAGAACAACCCCGTCCTCATCGGCGAGCCCGGCGTCGGAAAGACCGCCGTCGTCGAGGGGCTCGCCCAGCGCATCGTCGCGGGCGACGTCGCCGAGTCGCTGAAGGACAAAGAGCTCGTCACCCTCGACATCTCGGCACTCGTCGCCGGCGCGATGTACCGCGGCCAGTTCGAAGAGCGCCTCAAGAGCGTGCTCATAGAGATCACCGAGTCCGACGGGCGCATCATCACGTTCATCGACGAGCTGCACGTGCTCATGGGCGCCGGCGGCGGCGAGGGATCCGTCGCCGCCTCGAACATGCTCAAGCCCATGCTCGCGCGCGGCGAGCTGCGAATGATCGGCGCGACCACGCTGAACGAGTACCGCGAGTTCATCGAGAAGGATGCCGCGCTCGAGCGCCGGTTCCAGCAGGTCTACGTCGGCGAGCCCAACGTCGAAGACACCGTCGCGATCCTGCGCGGACTCAAGGAGCGGTACGAGGCGCACCACAAGGTCGCCATCGCGGATGCCGCGCTCGTTGCCGCGGCATCCCTCTCGCATCGATACATCCCGAGCCGTCAGCTGCCCGACAAGGCCATCGACCTCATCGACGAGGCCGCGTCGCGCCTGCGCATGGAGATCGACTCGGCGCCGCTCGAGATCGATGAGCTGCGCCGCCACGTCGACCGGCTGAAGCTCGAGGAGCTGGCGCTGAAGAAGGAGAAGGACGACGCGTCGAAGGAGCGGCTCGCAACACTGCGCGAGACGCTGCGCACCGAGCAGGAGAAGCTCGGGGAACTGCAGGGCCGCTGGGAGCGCGAGCGCGCGTCGCTCAACCGCGTCGGCGATCTGAAGACCAAGCTGGACGCCGCGCGCATGGAGGCCGACCGCGCGCAGCGCGAGGGCAACCTCGAGAAGGCGTCACGGCTGCTCTATGCCGAGATCCCTGCCCTGGAGCGTCAACTCGTCGAGGCCGAGCGCGAAGAGCCCGCCGGCGACCGCATGGTCAACGACCAGGTCACCGACGAAGACATCGCCGCCGTCATCGCCGCATGGACCGGCATCCCGGTCGGTCGCCTGCTGCAGGGCGAGACCGAGAAGCTGCTGCACCTCGAGGCCGAGCTCGGCAAGCGGCTCATCGGGCAGAAGGCCGCGGTGAAGGCGGTGTCGGATGCCGTGCGCCGCTCTCGTGCCGGCATCAGCGATCCCAACCGGCCCACGGGCTCGTTCCTGTTCCTCGGCCCGACCGGCGTCGGCAAGACCGAGCTGGCGAAGGCGCTCGCCGAGTTCCTCTTCGACGACGAGCACGCCATGGTGCGCATCGACATGTCCGAGTACGGCGAGAAGCACACCGTCTCGAGGCTGGTCGGCGCTCCCCCCGGCTACGTCGGCTACGAGCAGGGCGGTCAGCTGACCGAGGCCGTGCGTCGCCGGCCGTACTCGGTCGTGCTGCTCGACGAGGTCGAGAAGGCCCACCCCGAGGTCTTCGACGTGCTGCTGCAGGTGATGGACGACGGACGGCTCACGGACGGACAGGGACGGACGGTCGACTTCACGAACGTCGTGCTGATCCTCACCTCGAACCTCGGCTCGCCGATCCTGATCGACCCGACCCTGTCGGTGGAGCAGAAGCGCGAGCAGGTTCAGGGCCTCGTGCGCCAGGCGTTCAAGCCCGAGTTCGTCAACCGCCTCGACGACATCGTGATCTTCCAGGCGCTGACCGAGGACGACCTCGCGCAGATCGTCGAGCTCGCCGTGTTCGCGCTGCAGCGGCGCCTGAAGGACCGCCGCCTCGCTCTGGCCGTGACGCCCGACGCGCGCGCGTGGCTGGCCGAGCGCGGCTACGACCCGGTGTTCGGGGCGCGGCCGCTGCGCCGGCTGATCCAGTCCGAGATCCAGGACCGCCTCGCGATGGCGATCCTCGGGGGCGGAGTGCGCGACGGAGACGTCGTGCGCGTGGACGTCGCGGCCGACGGCTCGGGGCTGACGCTGGTCAGCGAGGGCCCCGCGCCCTCGCCGGACCTTCCCGTCGAGGAGGACGAGGTCATCGAGGCCGAGCTGCTCGACGACTGAGCCCTCTGCGGCACGCGCGCTCGTGGTGCGGTCCGGGTTGCGCAGGTTTGCGGGCGGCGGATGCTGCGAAAACTGGACCGGACCGTGGCGTGGCAGCGTCGTGCGCGCGGCCGAGCGGGGTCTGCGGGACGCGCGCTCGTGGTGCGGTCCGGGTTGCGCAGGTTTGCGGGCGGCGGAGGCTGCGAAACCCGGACCGTGGCGCGGCAGCGTCGTGCGCGTGGCCGAGCGGGGTCTGCGGCATGCGCGCTCGTGGTGCAGTCCGGGTTGGGCAGGTTTGCGAACGGCGGAGGCTGCGAAACCTGTACCGCAGCGTCGTGCGCGTGGCCGAGCGGGGTCTGCGGCATGCGCGCTCGTGGTGCGGTCCGGGTTGCGCAGGTTTGCGGGCGGCGGATGCTGCGAAACCTGGACCGGACCGTGGCGTGAGAGCATCGAGCGTGCGCACCGTCCGGGGATTGTGGGGGTCATCGCACCCCGGGCCCACGCTGGTCGTGACGGCGCTGGCGCTCGCGCTGGGCATCGCCATCGGGCTCGAGGCCTGGCGTCTGGCCCTGCTGACCATGGCGGTGTTCGCCGGGCAGCTGTCGATCGGCATCTCGAACGACGCCCTCGACGCCGCCCGTGACCGCGCGGTCGGCCGCACCGACAAGCCGCTCGCCCGCGGCGACGTGAGCCTGCCGGCAGCGTGGGTGGCGGCCTCCGTATGCCTCACGCTCGCGCTGGTGTTGTCGGCGCCGTTGGGATGGCGGATGCTGGCGGCACATGCCCTCACGCTCGGCTCCGCGTGGGCGTACAACGCCGGGCTGAAATCCACCGCACTGTCGATCGCGCCGTTCCTGGTGAGCTTCGGCGTGTTCCCGTCACTCGCGACCTTGTCGGCGCCGGAGCCGGCCTTCGCCGCCGGGTGGGCCTGGATCGCGGGCGCCGCCCTCGGCGGCGCCGTGCACCTGACCAACGTGCTGCCCGACCTGGACGATGACGAGCGCACCGGCGTGCGCGGGCTGCCGCACCGGCTCGGCGCCCGGGCGTCGGCCGTGATCGCGGCGCTCGGCGTGATCGCCGGTGCCGTCGCGGTGCTGCTCGGCTCGGCCGGCGGAGCCCTCGTGGCGGTTCCGTCGATCGCATGGGCGTTCTTCGCCGGGGTCGCACTCGTGGCTGTCGTGACCGTCGTCAGGGCGATGGTGCGTCCGCCCTCGCGCGCACTCTTCCGCCTCGTGATGCTCGCGGCGCTGCTGCTCGCCGCGCAGCTCGTCGCCTCCGGCGGCGCCCTCGCCGCCTGACGCCCCCGTGCCGCCGCGCCGCCGCGCCACGTCGGGCCGCGCGTCGCGTCGCGCGCCACTTGAGGTTGAGAAACCGCGTAGAGGTTGATACTCGCCCCGGCGCGTGGTTTCTCAACCTGCGTGTGGTTTCTCAACTTCGACTCAGGACCGACGACGCCGCGCGGCCACCGCGCCGCGGGGCCGGGGCGGGTCAGGCGTCGGCGTCGAGGCCCATCGCGTAGGCGTGGGAGAAGAGGCGGGCGACGGGCGGCGCGAGCATCGAGCGCACCGCGGTCCGCCGGATCGGGTCGAGGCCGCGCGGCAGCGCACGGCCGAGCGCGGTGTTGACGGCGGCGAGACGCGCGGCCGTCCGCGCCGACGCGACACGACGGGCCTCCCACCGGCGCAGGTCCGGTTCCGGCGCTGCGCCCGTTCGCACCCACTGCGCCAGCAGCGGGGCCAGCGTCGCTGCGTCGAGCAGGCCGAGGTTCATGCCCTGCCCTCCGATCGGGCTGACCTCGTGCGCAGCATCCCCGATCACGAACACCCGCCCGTTGCGCATGCGGGGCGCGACGACCCGGCGCACGCCGAACGCCGTCGCCTCGGTCACAGCGGACGCCGCGCTCTCCTCCCGCACCTCGAGTGCCGTGCGCATGCGTGCGACGAGGGCGTCGGGGCGGGGATCGCGGCCCGGCGGATCCCACGCGACGAACCGCCGCCGTCCGTCGGGGAGCGGGAACGACTCGAGCACGCCGACGGAGTCGAGGTGCACCACGGCGACCTCGCCGTCCGAACGGGGGCCTGTCTCGGCATCCGTCATCACGTACCGGTCGCGGTACTCGCGCACCGGCACCGCACCGGCCCGGTAGGCGAGATCACGCCCGCCGGATCCGGATGCGACGACCACGAGCCCGCTCGTCTGCTCGACGGGCCGGCCGAGGACGCCGGTGCGGATGAGCACGCCGTCGGCGCCCGGCAGGACCGCCATCACGTTGGCGCCGCGGAGCGGCTCGGGCGCGCCGTCGGCCAGCACGGCCTCGGTCGCCGCCTGGGGGAGTGTCGCCACGAACGGGAAGCGCGTCGACAACTCGTCGAACCGCACCACTCCGAGCAGCCGGCCACCGGAGCGGGCTTCACCCCGGCGCACCCGCACGGCGTGGGCGAGCAGTCGTTCGGTAACCCCGGATGCCTCGAGCGCGGCCAGCACCGGGGCGTGCACGCCGATCGCGCGAGAGCCGTCCCCCGATGCCGGCCGCCGTTCGAGCACATCGACCTCGATGCCGCGGCGCGCGAGCTCGCCGGCGAGCAGCATCCCGACCGGCCCCGCACCGACCACGGTGACCTCAGCCACGCCCGCCCCCCACGTCGATCGGTTCGAGGGGCAGCTCGCGTCCCTTGCGTGCGCCTGAATCCGCGGCATCTGCCACCTGAGCGTCGGACCGGCGTCGTTCGGGAGGCAGTTCGTGTCGCAACCGCGGCGCCGATGCCGCAGCAACTGCCACCCGAGCGCGGTCACGGGACGACGGAAGGGGACGGATGCCGCGGCCCATCCCCGTGACCTCAGCCACGCCCGTCCCCCACCGCCAGGAGGCGGAACGCCGCGGGCCGCTCGACCCGCCACGTGCCCGGCCCACCAGGGCCGAGCGCACGGTCGAGCTCGTCCTGCGTGAAACTGCGCCGGATCGACCGCAGGCCGTCGGTGCGCAGGAAGGTTCCGGGCGCGAAGGGCGTGATCCCGACCGCGTAGAGGCCGTACGCCAAGCCGCTGCGCTCGATGTCGCCGTGCAGCACGAGGCCGCGCGAGAGCTGGAGCGACTGCGTCGCGAACGCCGGAAGCTCCGGGCCGAGATGATGCAGCACATGGTTCGACAGCACGACGTCGAAGCTGTCGCCCGCGGCGACGAGGGCGGCGGCATCCGTGCACCGGAAGGCGACGGCCGGCGGAACCTCGCGTTCCGTCGCGACGGCGTGGGCGCGCGGGTCGGGGTCGGCACCCGTCCAGTGCACGTCGAGGCCGTCGCGTCGGGCCAGGCCCGCGAGGCGCGCGACGAGGTCGCCGCCGCCGGAGCCGAGATCGAGCACGCGGGCGGGTCGGCCGAGCGCCGCCAGATGCGGCCTGAGCCGGGTGCGGTACACGGTGCCCCATCCCGAGACGAGGCGGTTCACGGTGCCGAAGCGCCGCAGCGTCGCCCGCAGCCGCCGCGGGTCGCAGTGCGGGTCGTCCATGAGCTCGACGAGCGTGTCGTCGCGCACGGCGAGGCTCATCGCCGTGCTCCCACCACCCGGGCCGCCGTCCGGCTCATGCCCGCGCAGCCAGGGCCGGTGCCGCCTCGGCGAGGCCACGGCGCACCGCATCGTCGCCCGATGCGCGTCCGCGACCGAGGCGGCGGGTCATGAGCGCCGACTCCACGGTGAGCCCCGGGCCGAACGCCAGGCCGGCGACTCTCGCGCCCTCGGCCAGGGTGTCGTCGTGGAGCAGCCCGCGCAGGATGAACAGGATGGTCGCGCTCGACATGTTGCCGTACTCGCGCAGCACGGCACGGGAGGCGTCGAGGGCCGCCGGATCCAGGTCCAGCCCCGCCTCGACGCGATCGAGCACACTGCGACCGCCGGGGTGCACGGCCCACGCGTCCGGGGCGTCGGGGCCGACGAACCGGTCCACGGCGGCGCGGATCTCGCGCCCGATGATGCGCGGCACCTCGGCCGACAGCACCATCTCGAAGCCGTGGTCGCCGATCGTCCACACCATGTCGTCCTCACCCTCGTCGGTGAGCGCGGTGCCGAAACGGTCGAGATCCAGGCCGCCGGCATCCTGCACCGCCGTCGGCCCCGCGATGACCGCGGCCGCGGCGCCGTCGCCGAACACGGACGCCGCGACGATCTGCTGGGGGTCGGCCGAGGCGCGGATGTGCAGGGAGCACAGCTCGACGCACACCACGAGCACCACCGCGTCGGGCTGCGAGTCGGTGATCCGGGAGGCCAGCCGCAGTCCGGGCAGCGCCGCCGCACACCCGATGAACCCGAGGTGGTAGCGCTCGGTCGTGGTCGGCAGCCCCAGATCCCGCACCAGCCGGTAGTCGGGGCCCGGGGCGAAGAAGCCCGTGCACGACACCGTCACGACGTGGGTGACGGCGGATGCCGCGAGCCCGGCATCCGTCAGCGCATTGCGCGCCGCCTCGGCGCCGAGCCCGGGCGCGAGTTCGGTGTAGAGGTCGTTGCGCGGGCCCGTCGTCGGGGCACGCAAGGTGCCGTCAGCGTCGAGGAACTCGGGGGCGCCGGGCGTCGGCGGCAGGCCCGCCAGTTCGCCCAGCACGGTGTGGCGATGCTCGATCGCGGAGGCGCCGAACGCGCCCTGGATGCGCCGCCTCGTGAGCCGATCGACACCCGGTTGCGACGCGAAGAGCTCGCGCACGGCATCCTGCCCGATGCGCGCGGCCGGGACCGCGGTGCCGATGGAGACAATGCGGGCCGTCATGGTGCCACCCAATCACGCCGAGCCCCCTCACGGCAGTGGTTGCGCGATGATTGCCCGCCGGGTAGGGAGCGGGACGATCCCATACCCGTCCGGCCGCCGACGCGTCGCACCGAGCCGCCGGGCGCGCGGGCCAGGCCCGGCGCGCGCCCTGCGCACGTGCCGGGCCTGGGTTTCGCGCTCACGTGGTGGCGCCGGAGGGCGCCTCCTCCGTGACGTCGGGCAGATCGCGCATGCCCCAGAACGGCCCGATCACGACGAAGAGGCACGCCAGCAGCTCGCCCGTGGCGGCGATCCACAGGGTCGGGACGGTGCCGATCCAGGTGCCGAGGGCGCCCGCGATGAGCGCGCCGATCGGCATGACGCCCCACACGACGAAGCGGATCGAGGCGTTCATGCGGCCCAGCAGCCGCCGCGGGGTGATGCGCTGCCGGAACGTGACCTGGGTGATGTTGTAGAGCAGCACGGTGAAGCTCATGACGAAGAACTGCGCCACGAGCAGCGGAAAGGCCAGCGCCGGCACGAGCGAGATCGCTGGAAGGAAGAACGGCACGAGGCAGAAGGCGATCGCGCTCAGGGGAATGGCGCGGGCCTCACCGATCCGGGCCACGATGCGCGGCGTCGCGATCGCGCCGAGCAGTCCGCCCACCGCCGACAGCGAGAACACGATGCCGAGCATCGCCGGGGTCAGCCCGAGTTCGCGCAGCACGAAGATCGGCAGCAGCGTCGTGGCGATGGTGCCGAAGAAGTTCGCCATGCCGGTGGTGCCGACGATGCGGCGAAGCAGCGGGTTGCCGAATACCCACGAGAGCCCCTCGCCGATCTCCTTGTGGAGGGGCTGATGGTCCTCGGGAGCGCGGCGCACCTCGTGGTCCTTGGTGAACAGCAGGGCGATGAACGACGCGATGTAGGTGGCCACCGAGATGAGGATCGCGATCGGGGCGGCCAGGACGCCGACGAGCCAGCCGCCGGCGGCGGGCCCGGCCAGACCCGCGAGCTGCTCGGTGGACTGCAGCTTGCCGTTCGCCTCGGCGATCTGGTCGGTGCGCACCAGCGACGGGATGATGCTCTGGTTCGACACGTCGAAGAACACCGTCGCGATGCCCATCACGAGGGCGACGGCGATCATGTGCCAGATCTCGAGGACCCCGAGGACGGCCAGGAGCGGCAGCAGTGCGAGAGCGACGGCGCGGATCACGTCCGCCCAGATCATGACGTGCCGCTTGCGCATGCGGTCGATCCACGCACCCGCAGGCAGTCCGACGATCAGGAACGCCGCGACCTGTGCGGCGCCGAGCAGGCCCACCTCCCATTCCGTCGCCTGCAGCGTGAGCACGGCGAGCACGGGGAGGGCCAACTCGGTGATCTGTGCGCCGAACTGGCTGAGCGCCTGGCCGCTCCACATCGTGAGGAAGTTGCGGTCACGCCACAGCGAGCCCTTGGGCGCGGCGGGTCCAGCCGGCTCGGAAGCCGCACCGGCGGTGGCCGCGGCATCCTGATCCGCCTCGACGGCGTCCTCGGCACTCGCTCTCGACACCGGCGTCATGGCCTCCGCGCGGGCCTCGGCGAGGACTCCGGTGTCGACGCCGGCGACGTCCGTCGGCTCCTCTGATTGAGACATGTCAATCAGTGTGCGCCACTGATTGAGACTTGTCAATCGGTTCGCTAGGCTCGGCGCATGGGGAAGTCTCACGAGGAGCGCATCGAGCTCCGCCCCGGCGATCCCGAGGCCGAAGCACGCATGAAGGCGCTCAGTTCGCCGCTGCGGCTGCGCGTGCTGCGGCTGTGCGCGTTCGAATCGCGCACCAACAAAGAGCTCGCCGAGCTTCTCGGCGTGAACCCCGGCACGATGCTCCACCACGTGCGCACCCTCGTCTCGACCGGCTACCTCGCCGCCGAGGCCGAGCGCGCCGGCGCACAGGGGGCGCGCGAGGTGCCGTACCGGGCCACCGGCCTCTCGTGGCGCACGTCGATGCCCCGCGGAAGTGCGGTGCTCGTCGAGACCTTCCTGCAGCAGATCGAGGGCCTCGACGACGAGGACCTCGACACGACGTGGCTGGGGCTGAAGCTCAACGACGAGCACAAGGCCGAGCTGCAGCAGCGGCTCTACGACCTCGCCCAGGAGTTCAAGGAACGCGGGCCGGATGCCGACGGCGAGACGTACTCGCTCTTCTTCGCGTTCCACCCCGACCACAATCCACCTGCCGGACGCTGAGCGGCCCGTCACCGGACCGAGCCGACCTCCGACGAACGCCTGCGGATCGGACGGCTGCGCGCGACGCCCTGGACACGCTCCTCGCCCAGGAGGATGGTTGATCCCGACACCGACCATTGGAGGCGGACATGTTCTCACCAGACCGGCCGTTCTCGAGCTTCGCCGTACCCGACGTCGACGAGGCCATGACCTTCTACCGCGACACCCTCGGACTCGCCGTCACCGTGGACGACGTGGGCGGCTTCACGATCGCGCTGCCCGGAGGCGGCGACATCTTCGTGTACCCCAAGCCCGACCATGAGCCCGCCGTCTTCACTGTGCTGAACTTCGCGGTCGACGACGTCGAGGCTGCCGTCGACGACCTCAACTCCCGCGGAGTAGTGACCAAGATCTACAGTGATCCGGACTACGGCACCGACCAGAAGGGGATCTCGCGCGGCTTCGAGGGAGGGCCCGACATCGCGTGGTTCACCGACCCCGCGGGCAACGTTATCTCGGTGATGTCGGGCGGACCTGTCTCGGGCTGACCCGACCCCTCCGGGTGAGGGCGCAGCTCACGGCAGGCGCGGCCACCCGTCCGGCCCGAGGGTGCCCGCCGGGTACTCGTCCAGCGGCACGTCGCCGGCGCGCCACGCGGCGAGCACCGGGTCGACGATCCGCCAGGACTGCTCGGCGGCGTCGCCGCGCACCGACAGCGCGGCGTCGGCATCGAGGATGCCCGACAGCACCTCGCCGTACGCCTTGAGGGCGCCGGCGCCGAGGTCGGCCTCGAGGATCGCGCGCTCGAGCTCGAACGGGTCGTCGCCGCCGTTGACGTTGAGCTCGAGCTCCATGCGGTCCGGACCGAGCGAGAAGCGCAGCACCGACCCCGGCGCGAGGCCGGTGAGACCGGCCGGCACGTGGTTGACGGGGCGGAACGTGAGGACGATCTCGCCGTCCTTGCCGGCGAGCGCCTTGCCCGAGCGCAACGTGATGGGAACGCCCGCCCAGCGGTCGGTGCGCACCTCGCATGTCAGCTCGGCGAGCGTCTCGGTGCCGCGCGCCGGGTCGACGCCGGGCTCGTCGGTGTACGCCGGCAGCTCGCGGTCGCCGACGGTTCCAGCCGTGTAGCGCGCCCGTCGCGACGAGGCCACGGGGTCGTCGCCCCACACGTGCGTCGCGCGCAGGACCGCGCCCGTCGCATCGCGCAGATCGCGCTCGTGCAGCGTTGCCGGGGGCTCCATCGTGAGCACCGCCATCACCTGCAGGAGGTGGCTCTGGATCATGTCCACCAGCGCCCCGGCCCGGTCGTAGTACCCGGCGCGCCCTTCGAGTCCGAGGGTCTCGTCATAGCGGATCACGACGGACTCGATGTGCTCGGCCGACCACACCGGGGCGAACACGCGGTTCGCGAACCGCACGCCCAGCACGTTGAGCAGGGTCGACCTGCCGAGGAAGTGATCGACGCGGAACACCTGCTCCTCGGGCACGAGCCGTGCGACGGTCTCGTTGAGCTTTCGTGCGCTGGCCTCGTCGACGCCGAACGGCTTCTCCAGGGCGAGCACCGTGCCGTCGGGGATCGTGACGCCGGCCAGCGCCTCGCACGCCGCCGCGGCGACCGCCGGCGGCACGGCGAAATACAGCGCGATGCGCGCGCCGGGATCGGACAGCAGACGGGTGAGGTCGGCCGGCGCGGTGATGTCGGCCTGCTCGTACGTGGTCTCTGAGACCCGGTCGAACGCCTCCTCGAAGCCGCCCGAGGCGAACGCGGTGCGCACCGTCTCGCGCCACCGGGCGTCGTCCCAGTCCTCCATACCCGAGCCGCGTAGGCGGACCTGCCGGTCGGGTTCGAGAGTCAGCAGCTGCCCGAGCGCGGGCAGCAGCAGCCGCGAGGTGAGGTCGCCCGTGGCGCCCAGGATCAGAAGCGTGGTCTCGGTCGCCATGCCGCCCAACCTACCGGGGCGTCGTTTCGAATCGCTCACTTCGCGGGTATTCGGGGTCGAAGCCTGCAAAGTGCGCGATTCGAAGCGGATGTCTGCCGGCTGCTGTCCTTCGGTGCGCGGGTTTGCCACAATCGGGACGATGCCGTCACCCATAGAGGACTACGCCCTTCTCAGCAGCTGCCGCACCGCGGCGCTCGTGTCGCGGGAGGGGAGCATCGACTGGTTCTGCGTGCCGCGCTTCGACTCGCCCTCGGTCTTCGGGGCGTTGCTCGGAGATGAGAATCACGGATGCTGGAGCCTGCGCGCGAGCGACCCGCAGGCGACGAGCACCCGGCGCTACGACGGCGACACGTTCATCCTCGTCACGCGATGGGAGACCGCCGAGGGTGTCGCCGAGGTGCACGACTTCATGCCGATCGACGGCAATCGCGTCGACATCGTGCGCCGGATCGTCGGGATCTCGGGCACGGTCGATTTCACCGATACGGTGCGCCTGCGCTTCGACTATGCGCGTGCGATCCCGTGGGTTCGCCAGGTGCCGGGGGTGCCGCTGACCGGCCTCGCGATCGCCGGACCCCACGCCCTCGTGCTGCGGGGTGCGCCCCTTCGTCCGATCGATCACGCCCATCAGGCGCGGATTCCCGTCGGTGCCGGTGAGGTCGTCGACCTGTCGCTCACGTGGTTCAAGTCGCACCATGAGGTGCCCGAGCCGCTGGACGTGGACCGCTCGCTCGCCGCGACCCGCGCGTGGTGGCAGGACTGGGCCGACCGCATCCATCATCACGGACCGCACCACGACTCGGTCGTGCGGTCGCTGCTGGTGCTGCGGGCGCTCACACACGAGAGCACCGGCGGCATCGTGGCGGCGGCGACCACGTCTCTTCCCGAGGACTTCGGCGGCTCGCGCAACTGGGACTACCGGTACGTATGGCTGCGGGATGCCGCGCTCACGCTCGAGACTCTGCTCGAGCACGGCTTCACGCTCGCCGCCGAGCGGTGGCGGGGGTGGCTGCTGCGCGCGATCGCCGGTGACCCCGCGGACGTGCAGATCATGTACGGCATCGCCGGTGAGCGCGACCTCGCCGAGCGTGAGATCACGAGCCTTCCCGGCTACGAGGGAGCCTCGCCGGTGCGGATCGGCAACGGCGCGGTCGACCAGTACCAAGCCGATGTGATCGGCGAGGTCATGGTCGCCCTCGAGGCGACACGTGCGGCGGGAGTCGAAGAGGACTCGTTCTCGTGGCCGCTGCAGCGTGCGCTGCTCACGCAGGTGATCGAGTGGATCGACCGGCCCGATCACGGCATCTGGGAGATCCGCGCCGAGGAGCGCATGTTCACGCACTCCCGCGTGATGATCTGGGCCGCGTTGGACCGAGGCGTGCGGGCGGTGCGGGAGTACGGGCTCGAGGGCGACGCCGAGACGTGGGAGAAGATGCGCGACCGCATCCGCGCCGAGGTCGAGAGCGAGGGCTACGACGCCGAGCGCGGGCATTTCGTGCAGCACTACGGCTCGACCGAGGTCGACGCGTCATTGCTGCTGATCTCGCAGGTGGGCTTCTGCGCGTACGACGATCCGCGCATGCTGGGCACCGTGGCCGAGATCGAGCGCACCCTGATGCGTGACGGGCTGGTGCGGCGGTATCGCACCGAGTCGGATGTCGACGGCCTGTCCGGCGGCGAGCATCCGTTCCTCGCCTGCTCGTTCTGGCTGGTCGAACAGTACGCGAGCAGCGGCCGCGCCGACGACGCCGGTGCGCTCATGGACCGCCTGTGCTCGCTGGCCAACGACCTCGGCCTGCTGTCGGAGGAGTACGACGTCGAAGCGGGCCGTCACGCCGGCAACACTCCGCAGGCGCTGACCCACCTCGCGCTCGTGCGCGCGGCAGACGCGCTCGGCGGGCACGCGGGGCGAGCCGCGGCCCGGAACTGAGGCGTCCGCGATCGTCCGTTTGTTCACACGGGCAGTGCGTGAAGACGCACCAGCTGCGACCGCGCCACATAGGCCAACTGTGCGGCGAAGAGAACCGTTGCGAGGAGTAGTGCCCCGGCGCTGCCCCAGAGCGCGCTCGCCACTGCCGCAAGGGCGGCGCCGAACGGTCGAGCACCGTAGGACGCCATCACGAGGAGCGAGGAAACGCGGCCCAGCATGTGCATCGGAGTGACCGCCTGACGGATGGACGTCGTCGTGATGGCCCAGATGGTCGGGCCGAGCCCCAGCAGGAAGTAGGCCAGTCCGGCGAGGACTGGTGTCGGGCTGAGGAGTGTGAGAGTCAGCGCCGCGGAAGCGGCGAACCCGCAGACCGGCCCCAGCAGGGTTGCCCGGCCGACCAGGAGCCGCCGTGTGATCGCCGGCGCGAGGCCTGCCCCGATCACCATCCCCAGCCCGTAGACGGCAAGGGTCACACCCACTCCCTCGGATCCCATGGCGAGGTTGTCGATCGCGTAGACGATGAACACGGCTTGAACGGCGAACCAGCCGACGTTGAATGCGAACGAGGTGACGATGATCGGTCTGAGCAGAGCATTCGACCACGCGAAGCCGGCACCCTCTCTGAGCGCTCGAAGCACCGGGCGAGCATCGGCCGCCGGTTCTCGGCGCAGGTGCAAGCGCATGAGCAAGAGCACGCCGAACACGCAGAGGGCCGCCGCTGCGACGAAGGACCCCGGGGCTCCGGTCCAGGACACCAGCAGACCGGCGACCGCTGGTCCGCCGATGAACGCCGCACTGCGCCCGAGCTCGAGCCACCGATTCGCCTGAGTGAACTGGTCGCGTGCGACCAATTGGGGCACCACTGCGGGAGCGGTGACGCTGAAGGCCACGGTCCCGATGGCGCCGACGAATCCGATGACGACGAGCGCGGGAAAGGTGAGCGCGTCGAGGGCGAGGAGCACGACAACAACGCCCAATGTGACGGCGCGCAGTGATTCCGAGACGATCAGCACCGTCTTGTGAGCGGTCCTGTCCACGATGAGGCCGACGGGGATGGCGAAGAGCAGGAACGGCAGGGTGTGCGCCACCTGCAGGAGTGCTGTCTCCGTGGGTGTCGACGCGAAGAGGAGGACGGCGACAAGGGGCGCCGCGGTGAGCGCGATCTGCTCCGCGAATTGGACGAGAACGCTGGACCATCCGACTCGAAAAAACGAACCGGGGAGCTTGAGTCGCACTGTTGGCATGCTCTCAGGCTGTCGATGGCGCACGTCGAGCGCTGGCGGAAAATCGACGCCGCATCTCGCGCTGTCGATGCGACGTCCGAATCCCGCCGGCGCTGGAATCGCGCACTTTGCACGACCTGGGGCCGAAGACTGCAAAGTGCGCGATTCGAAACGGCTGTCAGCGGGCCAGCGCCTCTGTGAGCTTCACGCGGGCGCCCATGCGAAGCAGCGAGTTCTCGTAGATGCGCGCGCCCACCAGGATCGCCGCGACGCACGTGGCAGCGAGGATCACGAGCGAGAGCAGCGGCTCCCACCACTGCGCCTGACCGAGGAACATGCGCATCGGCATGCCCACGGGTGCCGAGAACGGCACGTACGACATCACGGTGAGCACGACGGGGTTGTTCCAGAAGAAGATCACGATGAAGTACGGCGCCATGACGAGCAGGAGCAGGGGCGACGTCGTGGAGCCGATGTCCTCCTGGCGCGACACCATCGCCGCTGCAGCGGCGAAGAGCGCCGAGAGCAGGATGAAGCCGAGCAGGAAGAAGATCGCGAACCATGCGATGGGGGCGCCGACCCCCTGAAGAAGCTCGGCCTGCCCGGTGATCGTCAAACCGACGACGACGATCGCGGCGAGGATGAGGATCTGGCCCATCGCGAGCACGGTATTGCCGATGACCTTGCCCGCCAGCAATGCCCGCGTCGGGATGGCCGAGATGAGCAGCTCGACCACGCGGGTCTGCTTCTCCTCGACGACGCTCTGGGCGATCGTCAGACCGAAGGTCTGCGCTGCGAAGAAGAAGATCCCGCCGAAGGCGATCGCGACGACATAGCCCAGGACGTTCCATGCGCCAGAGGGGTCCAGCAACTCGACGGTCGGTGGCACGGACAGACCAAGCAGCAGCGACGACGAGACGTCGCTCTCGGCGATGACGGTGAAGCCGGTGGGCGAGGAGGTGTCTCCCACGATGGCGACGTCGACATCGCCCGCCGTGACGAGCTCCACGGCATCGGCACGATCGGCGACCTCAGTGATGTCCAGGCCGGCCGTGGAAGGCAGAAGCTCCTGCGCGTCCGAGGTCACCGCGACGGGCGTGCCCGAGGTGTCGCTCGCCGCGAAGCCTGCCCAGATGACACCCGCGAGCGCGAGCGCGAACAAGATGGCGAACGAGATGAGGAACGACTTGCTGCGCAGCTTCGTGCCGATCTCGCGCTCGGCGACGAGCCACGTGCTCTGCGCGAAGCTCGGGGCGCTGACCGCCGGCGTGCGCGTGGTGGTCGTGGTGCTCACTGGATCACCTCCTTGAAGATCTGGGCGAGGGTGGGATGCTGCGGCGCGAAGCTCGCGACGTCGCCCTGCGCGACGGCCCGGCGCAGGACGCGCTGGGCGGTCTCGTCGCTGTCGGCGTCGAACACCGCGTAGCCGCCGTCGAAGTCGAGCACGTCCACGCCCGGCTCGGTGCGCAGCCAGCCGGCGTCGCCGGCAGAGACGAGCTCGAACCGGCGCGTCGAGTGCTGCGCGCGCAGCGCGTCGCGGGGGCCGGCCGCGCGGATCGTGCCGCCGGCGATGATGACGAGGTCGTCGCACAGGCGCTCGACCACGTCGAGCTGGTGCGAGGAGAAGAGCACCGCGACGCCCTCCGCCGCGCGCTGCTGCAGCACGCCGGCCACCACGTCCACCGCGAGGGGATCCAGGCCCGAGAACGGCTCGTCCAGGATCAGCACCTGGGGATCGTGCACGAGTGCGGCTGCGATCTGGGCGCGCTGCTGGTTGCCCAGCGACAGGGTCTCGACGTTGTCTTCGAGGCGCTCGCCGAGCCCCAGCTGCTCGAGCAGCGCGGTCGCGCGGGCCGTGGCATCCGGTTTCGAGAATCCGTGCAGCCGCGCCAGATAGACGATGTGCTCGAGCACTTTCATCTTCGGGTACAGGCCGCGCTCCTCGGGCATGTAGCCGAAACGGCGGCGGTCGGATGCCGTCACCTCGGTGCCGTCGAGCGTCACGGTGCCGCCGTCGCGAGCGAGCACCCCCAGCACGATCCGCATGGTCGTGGTCTTGCCCGCGCCGTTGCCCCCGACGAACCCGGTCAGGCGCCCCGGCCTCACCTCGAACGACACGTCGTCGAGCACGCGGCGTCCGCCGTAGCTCTTGGTGATACCGCTCAGCTGCAGCATCGCGTCTCCTCTCCGCCCGGTGGTCGAGCCTGTCGAGACCAGGCTAGGCAGCCGTGCCCGACAGGACCTCCCCCTGGAGACGGACTCTGCTCCGCCCAGGGGAGGGGATGGGGTTCCATGCGCGGGAATAGACCGCATGTGCATGTTCTTGCATGGAAATGGAATGTCCACGGTGGTCCCCGCCGGGGACCTTTTCTATCTGGAGGAACACATGACCGACCGGACCATCGGCTACATCGTCGGCAGCATCTCGTCGAATTCGATCAACCGTCGTCTCGCGAAGGCCCTCGAGCGTCTCGCCCCCGCGGGGACGCGCCTGGTCGAGATCCCGATCGCCGACCTGCCGTTCTACTCGCCCGACCATGACGGAGACTTCCCCCAGGTCGCCCGCGACTTCAAGCAGGCGATCGAGGACGTCGACGGCGTCATCATCGTGACGCCCGAGTACAGCCGTTCGATCCCTGGCGTGCTCAAGAACGCCCTCGACTGGTCGGCACGTCCGTATGGTCGGATGTCCTTCAACGGAAAGCCCACCGCCGTGATCGGCACCTCTCAGGGTGGCATCGCCACCGCCGCCGCCCAGCAGCACCTGAAGGCCATCCTCGTCCACTACAACTCCCCGACACTCGGCCAGCCCGAGGGCTACGTGCAGGCGAGCCCGGGACTGTTCGCGGAGTCCGGTGAGGTCACCAACGACCAGACCGCCGAGTTCCTCGTCGGCTACCTCGAGGCCTTCGGTGCACTCGTCGACCGCTACGCGCAGGTGCCCGTCGCTGCCTGACCTCCTCCCGATCGGATGCCCCGACCGTGCGCCTCTCGCAGGCCACGGGCCGGGGCATCCGTCGTCCCGGCCGCCACGGGGCGTCAGGCCAGGCCGTGGCGGTGGGCGTACACCACCGCCGCGACTCGGTCACGTGCCCCGAGCTTCTGCAGCACGTTGGACACGTGCGTCTTGACGGTGGCCTCGCCGATGTAGAGCCGCCGCGCGATCTCGGCGTTGCTCAGCGCTTGCGCCACGAGCCGCAGCACCTCCGTCTCCCTGTCGGTCAGCTCGACACCGTTCGTCCCGACCGCACGGGGCTCGCTCGTCACGACCGGCGGGTCGGGGCGACCGATTGCGGCTGGGGAGTGGGGCGGTCGGGCGAAGCGGGCGATCACGCGCCGGGTCACCTCCGGGGCCAGGAGGGCGTCGCCGGCCGCGGCCACGCGCACGGCCGAGATCAGCTCCTCGGGGCCGGCGTTCTTCAGCAGGAAGCCGCTCGCGCCGGCGGCGAGGGCGTCGAAGAGGTAGTCGTCACGGTCGAACGTCGTCACGACCACGATCGCGGGCGAGGCGGTGGGGTCGGCGATGATGCGCCGCGTCGCCTCGATCCCGTCCATGTCGGGCATCTGCACGTCCATGCACACCACGTCGGGACGGAGAGCGGATGCCGTAGCCACGGCCTCCGCACCGGTCGACGCCTCGCCGACCACGACGATGTCGCCGGCGGACTCGAGGATCATGCGGAACCCGGCGCGCATCACGGCGTGGTCGTCCACCAGGAGCACCCGGATCGGCGAGCCGCTCACGAACGGGCTCCGGTGGCGGCTTCGGCCGGCGCGCCGAGTGGCACGTGCAGCCGCACGAGGAACCCGCCGCGCGCGCGGGGAGCGGCGTCGAGCGTACCGCCGGACGCGATCGCGCGTTCCCGCATGCCCACGAGCCCGAGCCCCGCCCGCATCACGAGCGCCGACCGCCCGGTGTTCGAGATCTCGAGCTCGATCGTGTCGGCGCCGTAGCGCAGCCGCACGTCCGCCGTGGCATCCGGCCCGCCGTGGCGGCGCGCGTTGGTCAGCGCCTCTTGCGCGACGCGGTACAGATTCACCTGCACCACGTCGGGCAGCTCGACGGGATCGCCGACGACCGTCAGCGTCGTGGGCAGTCCGTTCGCGTTCGCGTGGCGCACCAGATCGGGCAGGCCCGAGACGTGCACCGTCGAACCGCCCTCGGAGTCGCCGGCGGGGGTGCGCAGCGTCTCGAGCAGCTGCCTCAGCTCGTGCAGTGCGGAGCGAGCGGATGCCTCGACCGAGACGAGTGCGGTGCGCGCGGCATCCGGATCCTTCTCCAGGACGGCCCTGGCTGCGCCGGCCTGAACGCCCATCGCCGAGACATGGTGCGCCACGACATCGTGGAGTTCGCGTGCGATGCGGACGCGATCGAGGGCGACTGCCTGTGCGGCTGTCACCTCGCGCTCGCGCTCGAGCTCGCGCGTGCGCTCCTCGAGGGCGGCCCGCGACAGCGCCGCGGCGTACGCCCGGTCGCCCATGTAGTACGCGCCCCCGAAGAACGCCACGTTCACGAGGAACTGGATGAGCATGTACGCCGCGAACGGCGAGAAGAGGCCCGCCCGTGACGGCCCGCCGTCACCGGGGTCGATCGCCGCCTGGAAGGTCGTCGCGAGCAGCCAGACGAACATGCCCACGATCACCGCGACCCGCACGAGTGCCGCGCGGCGGCGGTCATCGACCCACGCCCCGACGGTGTACATCGCGATGAAGACCGCGATGTTGCCGACGTACAGTTCGGGGACGCGCGCCGACATGCCGACGAAGAACACGAGCGCGACGACGACGGCCACCGAGTTCGGGTAGCGGCGCCGCACGGCGAGCGGAGCGGTGATGCCGAGTGCGTAGACGAGCGCCCACTGCAGGCCGGGCGCGTCCTCCGAGCCGAAGAAGCCGACGACGTTCCCGAGCGCGGCGCTGAGAACGGCGCCGACGAAGAGCGCTCCGGCGAGCCAGACGTCGTTGCGCAGATCGCTGGGACTCGGTGGCGGCCGGTGCGTGACGCGCGCGGGCGGGTGGTCGGACATACCTCAACGGTACGGAGTGCGCGGGGCGCCGGCATCCGTCTCACGGGGGAGGCGTTGCTCGAGCGCCGGTCCGGAGGGTCAGGCCGTCGGAGCGATCGCGACGATCGTGACGTCGGCACGGCGGCCGAGCAGGCCGGTGGCGGGATCGAGATACCGGATGCTGATTACGTGCTCGCCGGGAGCCATGTCGTACACGACCCGGCGCAGGGGCGCGTCCTCGAGGACGTGCCGGTTGCCCGTCGGTGTGCCGTCGACCGACACGACGGCGGTCTCGCCGGACACGCCGTCCAGCAGCAGGAAGATGTCGTCGGCCGCGCCATCGAAGTCCGCGTCGACCAGCAGGGCTTCCAGCGTGCCGTCGTCGGACGTGACCGTCGGTACGGGCGCCAGGAACGGTCCGGTCGGCGCGCTCGCCGCCGAGGCGAGCAGGCCGGGCGCCGTCTGCACCGCGTGCACGGTCATGCCCGTGCGGAGGGAATCCGCGGGGATCTCGACGCGGAACCGGCCGTCCTCGCCGACGGTCGTCTCGGCCAGAGCCGCACCGCGCTCGTCGATCACCTCGATCAGGGCGCCGGGGACGCCGGTCCCCGTGATGGCCCCCGGCACCGTGGCGTCGGGGTCTTGCGCGTCCAGCGCCGGCGCCGCCGTCTGTGCGGGCGGCTCGGGGGTGGGCGTCGGAGTCGGGGTCGGTGCGGGCGGTGGAACGGGTGTCGGTGTCGGGCTGGGAGCCGGAGCCGGAGCCGGAGCGGGCGCCGGGGCTGCGGCATCCGGTGTCGTGCCCTCCTCGGGGAAGACGACGGGCTTGACCGGCGGGGCCGGATCGGGCGCCGGCAGCGCGGCCTCCGCGGGGAGGTCGTCGGTCTCGAGGTCCGCCGGTTCGCGCGCGTCGTCCGAGACCGCCGGTGCGCCGACATCGGCCGTGGCGGGACCTTCATCGGCCGGAGGATTCCACGGGGCGATCGCGATGACCACGGCGGCCGCGGCCGCCAGGCCGGCGGCGGCGACGCCACCGGCGATCCCCACGATCGGGAGGGCAGTGGTGCCGGCGCCCCCCCCGCCGGCCACACCCGCCCCGGCGCCCCCCCCGCCGCGTCCCCCGGTTCCGGACGCGCCGCCCCAGACGGGCGTCCCGGTCACCGCCAGTGCCACGGCCGGAGTGGCATCGGCGGTATACGCGACGGTCCCAGCACCGCCGAGTACGAGTGGGAGCAGGATCATCCGCAGCTTGTGCGAGACGTCCGCGATGTCGGCCGCGACGATGCGGCACGCCTGGCATTCGCGCAGATGCGCGTCGAGTCGCTTGCGGTCGGCGCGGCGCACCGCCTTCTTGGTCTCCTGCGCGACGAGGAGTTCGCACACCCAACGACACTCAGCGGGACGGCGCGGATCGCTGATGTGCGCTTGCAGCCACGCTTGGCGGAAGCCCTCTCGAGCGCGATAGGCCAGCGCCGACACGGCGTTGGGCGACATGCCGAGCAGTGGTGCGACCTCGCGGGGCTTCATCCCCTCGACCTCGAGGTACCACAGCAGGGTGCGCCAGCGCGCCGGAAGCTCACGGAACGCCTGCGCCAGCACCGACCGATCGGCGACGGCCTCGGCCAGATCGACGGGAGCATCCGCCGGCCGCTCGTCCAGATCGTCGAGCGGCTGCTCCTTGGAACGGCGGCCCCAGGATGCGGCGATGTTGCGGATCGTGCTGAACAGGTAGGGCCGGAAGCCGTCCCGCGGCCCGCCACCGCCGCGGATCGTCGCGAGGATCGAGGTGAACGCCTCCGAGACGAGGTCATCCGGGTCCACCGACGGGCTCACCGCACGGGCGGCGCGACGCCCGCTGGCCACATGACGCTGCCACAGCGTCGCGTACGCCGAGTCGTCCCCGCCGCGCGCGGCTTCGACGAGGTCGTCGTCGGACGGCTCGAGGAGCGAGTCGTCGCTGACGGCGGCGTTCGGGGTGGTCACGTCTTCTCCTCGCCGGGCGGCGTGTTCGGGCTCACTCGTTCACCGGCGGCGCGGATCGGCGCCAGGCTAGCGATGCGTGCTGGGAAACCCCTGGTGAGGGGTGGTCCCGGGTTCGGGTGGAGCACGCGCTCCGTACGTCAAGACGCGATCCGGGCGCGTTCATGACGCGGCCGGTGAAAAAAGTTCGCAATCGGTGTCGGCGTGGAGGGACGGATGCCGCGGCCACACGCGTTAGCGTGCGGCTGTGAGCCACCCGCATCCGGAGCCGGCATCCCGTCGACGGCGGGACGTTCCGGTCGGCGTCGTGATGGTCGGCATCGCCGCGGTCGCGTGGTGGCCGGCGTTCACGCTCGGTGCGTGGGGCGAGATCTTCTTCGACGACATCCTCGGGCTGTGGGCGGCATCGACGGCGGCCTTCGTCTTCGTGCTGGTCGAGCGGCGCCCCGTGGGAGGAAGGCTCGCTCGTGCGTTCGTGCTTCTGCTGCCCACGGTCTGGCTGGTGCTCAACTTCGTGATCTCGGGCGAGACCACCGACCTGGCGGTCGCGATCGTGGATCTCGCGGCGCTGCTGGCGGTCCTGCTCGGCATTCCGTTCACCCTGTGGGTGCTCGTGCGTGTGGTGTGGCCCGACTTCGCGTCCGAGACCCGCCGCCGAACCAAATGGCTCATCGCCGTCGTGGTGCTCGCGATCGCGATCGCGTCGTTCGTGCTCGGCCTGAACCAGGAGCACTTCCTGACGTGCGAGGACTTCACGATCAGCGGCAACTCCGAGCCGCGGGGCTGCACCCCCGACCCCACCGGTTCCTGACGGCGGTCAGAAGATCATCGGGCGGTCGTCGTCGTCCGCGTCGTCGAAGTCGAGGTCGACGACGACCGGCACGTGGTCGCTCGGCGCCTCGCCCTTGCGCTCGTCACGGTGGATCGCCGCGCCCGCGACCGCGTCGGCGACCGCGTGCGACCCGAGGATGAAGTCGATGCGCATGCCCTGGTTGCGGGGGAAGCGCAGCTGCTTGTAGTCCCAGTAGGTGTAGCCCGACGGCACGAGCGGGCGCACGACGTCGTGAAGGCCCGCGCTCTCGAGCGCCGCGAACGCCTCGCGCTCCGGCGGCGACACGTGCGTCGAGAAGCCCTGGACCACCGCGGGGTCGCCGTTGTCGGCATCCGTCGGGGCGATGTTGAAGTCGCCCACGAGGGCGAGCGGCAGGTCGGGCTGCGACGCCAGAGTGCCCGACACGTACTCGCGGAGCGCTTCGAGCCACTCGAGCTTGTAGAAGAAGTGCGGGTCACCCAGCGAGCGGCCGTTGGGAACGTAGAGGCTCCACACCTCGACACCGCCGACGGTCGCGCCCAGCGCGCGCGCCTCGAGCGGGGCATCCGTCCCGGTGTGTCCCTTCTCGAACCCCGGCATGCCGGGGAAGGCGGTGCGCACGTCGGTGACGGGCTCGCGGCTGGCGATCGCGACGCCGTTCCACTGCGAGAAGCCGTGCGCTTCGACGTGGAAGCCGGCCTCTTCGAACCGGTCGAACGGGAACTGGTCGACCTTGCACTTGATCTCCTGCATCGCGAGCACATCGATGTGCTCGCGCACCGCGAAGTCGACGATGCGGTCGACCCGGGCGCGGATGGAGTTGACGTTCCACGTGGCCAGGCGCATTGCTCCAGCCTATTCGCCGCCGCCGACGTGGGAGGGCGCGCCGGGCCACCGCAGACCCCGTCCGTAGACTCGGAGACATGACCGTCGCCTCCACGTCCGAGCTCGAGCTCGATCGCCAGAACCTCATCGCGCTCATCAAGGCGGAGGCGGTGTTCCACGGCGACTTCACGCTCTCCAGCGGCAAGCAGGCGACGTACTACGTCGACATGCGCAAGCTCACGCTCGATCACCGTGCCGCTCCGGCCATCGGCCGCATCATGCTCGACCTCGTGCGCGACGTCGACGGCATCGTCGCCGTCGGTGGCCTGACGCTCGGCGCCGACCCGATCGCGAACGCCGTGATGCACGAGTCCGCACGCACGAACGCCCCCCTCGACGCCTTCGTGGTGCGCAAGGAGCCCAAGGACCACGGCCGCGGGCGCCAGGTGGAGGGAGCGGATGTCGCCGGCAAGCGCGTCGTCGTCGTCGAGGACACCTCCACCACCGGTCAGTCGGCGCTCAAGGCCGTCGAGGCGCTGCGCCGCGAGGGCGCCGAGCCGGTCGCGGTGGCCGTCATCGTCGACCGCAAGACCGGGGCGCAGGCAGCCGTCGAGGCCGAGGGGCTGCAGTGGCTCGCCGCGATCGACCTGGACGACCTCGGACTCGAACCGCAGTAGTCGCGAAGTCCGGGGCCGCGCTCAACGATCGAAGGCGTCAGTCGTCGTCGCCCCGCCCGCGGCCGCGCCACAGCTGCCACGCGACGATCACCAGGGTCGTCAGCACGACCACGGCCGAGAGCGACAGCACCAGCGTCTGCTCGAGCTCGTTCATCGCGGCCTCCGTCCCTCGGCGGCGTCGGCCACGAGCTTCGCGATGCGCGAGGCACGCGTCTCGGGGCGGCGCGCCATGTCGACGTGCGAGATCCCGATCTTGCGCGTCGAGGGCGGGAACGCATCCCAGGCCGTGCGCGCGTCCGGCACCGCATCGAGGGCGGCCGCGAAGTCGTCGGGCTCCCGCAGCTGGTCGGCGTTGTCGAACACGCTCCACGAGCCGTTCGCCTTGGCGATCTCGATCGCACGGATGCCGGCGTCGGTGAGCAGGCCCTCGGCCTCGAGCTTCGCCACCCGCACCTTGTTCGTCGCCGCCCAGCCGCTGGTCGGCCGCCGGGGCGCGAACCACAGGCCTCCGCGGAGCTCGTCGAACGAGCGCACCGGGCCGTCGATCCACCCGAAGCACAGCGCCTGCAGGATCGCGTCCTCATAGCCGATCAGGTCGAGCCCGGAGCCCGGACGTGGCCGGATCAGCCAGGCGCCCTTCGAGGTCGCATGATGCTCGGCCAGCCACGCACGCCAGGCCGCGGCATCCGTCGCTTCCACTCTTTCGCCGTCGTCGAGCGCACCCATGCGATGAACTTACCGGGGCCCGCCGACGCCGGCGGCGCGAACGCTCGCGAACGGTCGCTCCGCACGCGGTCGACGCAGCCATGCGCGACGGCTCGCGTACCGGCGGTGGGGGCCGGCGGCGACGGCAGCGGGGTCAGAGCAGCTCGGGGTCTTCGGACTCCACTGGTTCACCGTCGAGCAGGTCGGCGACCGAGTCGAGCACCTCATCGGGACGGAAGGGGTAGCGCTGGATCTCGGCGGAGTCGCTGATCCCGGTGAGCACCAGGACCGTGTGCAGGCCCGCCTCGATGCCGGCGACGACGTCGGTGTCCATACGGTCGCCGATCATGCCGGTGTTCTCGGAGTGCGCGCCGAGCCGATTCATCGCCGAGCGGAACATCATCGGATTCGGCTTGCCGACGACGTACGGCTCCATGCCCGTCGCCTTCGTGATGAGCGCCGAGATCGCGCCCGTCGCGGGCAGCACGCCCTCGGTCGACGGGCCGGTCGCGTCGGGGTTGGTCGCGATGAAGCGCGCACCCCCGCCGATGAAGCGGATGGCCTTGGTGATCGCCTCGAACGAGTAGTTGCGCGTCTCGCCCACGACGACGTAGTCGGGGTCGGTCTCGGTCATGATGAATCCGGCCTCGTGGAGGGCGGTGGTCAGGCCCGCCTCGCCGATGACGAACGCGGTCCCGCCGGGCATCTGCGACTTGAGGAAGTCCGCCGTCGCCAGCGCGGAGGTCCAGATCGACTCCTCCGGCACCAGCAGCCCCGAGGCCCGCAGCCGGGCCGAGAGATCCCGCGGCGTGAAGATCGAGTTGTTCGTCAGCACGAGGAACGGCACGCCCTGATCACGCCACTGCTGGAGGAGAGCGGATGCCCCGGGGACGGGTGTGTTCTCATGTACCAGCACGCCGTCCATGTCGGTCAGCCAGCATTCGATCTCGGCACGGGTGCGCATGCGTCAAGACTAGGTGTCGCGGGCGTAGGGTCGAAGCCGTGACCTGGGACCCCCGGAGCCTTCCCGACCTCTCCGGCCGCGTGTACCTGGTGACCGGCTCCAACGCCGGGCTGGGCTACTTCGCGTCGGAGCAGCTGGTGCGCGCCGGGGCATCCGTCCTCATGTCGGGCCGGCACCCGAACCGCCTGTCGGCGGCGCGCGCGGCGATCCGGCGCCGGGTCCCGGAGGCCGCGCCCGACGCCACCGAGCCGCTCATCCTCGACACGTCCAACCTGGGCTCGGTGCGCTCCGCTGCGGCGAGCGTGCGGGGCCGCGGCGGCCTCGACGGCGTCCTCCTCAATGCGGGGATCGTTCACGCTCCGCGTGCCCGTGAGACCACGATCGACGGTCACGAGGTCGTCTTCGCGACGAACGCCCTCGGGCATTTCGCGCTCGGCGGCGAGCTGCTGACGGCGCTGGCCGCGGCATCCGGCCGGATGGTGTGGGTGGGCAGCATGTCGGCCCGGATCAGCCCGTACGACCCCGTCGACCCTCACCTCGAGGACCGCTACACGGCGTGGCGCTCGTACGTGCAGTCGAAGGTCGCGACGGCCGCGCTGGGGTTCGAGGCCGACCGCAGGCTGCGGGCGGCCGACGTGCCCGTGGCGAGCGTCGTCGCCCACCCCGGCTACTCCACCGGCGGTCGCACGCCCGGCATCGCCGGGGTGAACGAGCCCTCCCGCATGAAGCGGTTCCGCGACAACCTGCAGGCCGCCGTCGCCCAGTCCAAGGAGCACGGCGCGTGGCCGCTGGTGCGGGCCCTGGTCGACCCCGAGGTGCAGGGCGGGGAGTTCTGGGGCCCGGCGTCGGGGACCCGAGGCGCGCCCCGCCGCCGCACGGCGCCCAAAATCACCCGCGACGCCGAGATCGCCGCGCGGCTGTGGGACGTGGCCGAGTCCGCGACCGGTGTGCACTGGCCGTTCGAGAAGGCGGCCGCCGGTCCAGCCTCCGGCTGAGCCCGGGCGGCGGGTTCTTCTGACGGCTCCGGCGGCCTCTCACACACACACTCGGATCCGCAGGTGCGGGCGGGTCGTTCGACACGCTGGGTCGGGGGCCTCGCCTGCGGCGTGCCGGGCCGGAAATCCGCACCTGCGGATCCGAAGCTGTGTACGGCCGGTGACGGCAGGCCCGACAGCGGGCAGCCGTCACCGGCGCGGCGTCACGGTCCGAAGACCGGGTCGGGCATCCAGATCCCGACATCCAGGTGGATGCCGTAGAACTTGGCCACCGGGATGGCCCCGGACGTGCACGGGTCCATGGTGCAGGTCGTCTTGTAGGCGAACTGGCCGGGCGACGGGTTGCCGCTCGGGGCGTTCGAGTACGTCTGGATCTTCATGTTCGACACCGCGTCCGCGAACTCCCAGTCGCCGATGAGGTCGGCGGTCACGGTGACCTTGCCGCCTCCGATCGGAGTCACCGTCACCGTGCCGGCCAGCATCGTCTGCCCGGCGTAGACGTCGTAGACCTTCACGACCGGTGCCGTGTTCGGGTATTGGACGTAGGTGGCCCAGTTGCCGCCGCCCTTCTTGTTGTACGACAGGGTGCCCGGTCCGGCGTTCGCCGCCCAGGCGGTCTCGCCGTCGAAGATCAGGCACTGCACGTGGACGTCGACCGTCTTGGTGATCTGCTCGAGCACCGTCCCGCCGTCGCCCGTGAGAGTCGCCGTGTTGTCGTACGCGTAGTCGCCGCACACCTCGAAGTCCTCCCACATGAAGGTGTGGGAGTACAGGATCGAGCCGCCGGTGGGAGCCGTGAAGGTGTCTTCGCGCGTGACGTCGCCGACCTCGCTGACGTCGGTCACGGTGACCGACTCGTCGGACTCGTTCGCCGGTGCACCCCACGTGATCGGCTCGTCGCCCGACGTGTAGGTGTTGCCGAGCAGCGTCGTCGCGCTCGCGGTGTTGAAGCCTTCGACCTGTCCGGTGACCGCCTGCGAGTACGTGCAGACGAGTTCGCCGCCGGGCTCGAGGAACACCATGTCGAGCGAGAAGTCGATGCCGCAATCCACGGCGACGCCCACGGGGCTCCCGTCGATCGTCATGGTGTCGGTCACACCGGTGACCGCCGCCGCGCCTGCTCCGTCGTTGAGGACGGTGATCACGCCCGAGACGGTGTGACCCGAGTCGGTGTATCCGCCGTAGGTCACGTCGACCTGCCAGTCGACCTGCGCCTCGCCGGATCCCACGCCGCCGGGTGCATACAGCCAGACCTCAGCCGGTGCGACCGACTTGTCGAGATCCCAGTGGTGGGCGCGATCGTACGTCGTCACGACGGTCTTGCTGACCGAGAGCGACTCGGGCGGCGCTTCGCCGAAGCACCAGGTCACGTGGCTGATGTCCTGCCCGCTCGAGGGGGTCAGACCCTCTCCCTCGAACCCGCCCGGAAAGACGTCGTATGCGGGACCCGCTTTGACCAGGACTGCGTCCATGAATGTGTTCGAGTTCCACGAGATGACGTCGTCCACGATCTCGACGTGGAGCGTGAGGCCGACGATGTCGTCCGGTTCCCACGGCTGCCCTGCGGTGCCGTAGTCGTAGACGCCGTCCGCGCCGGTGTTGAGCTTCACTCCGTCGCCGAAGCCGGCGGACTGACACTCGGTCTTCGCATTGCCGGTGGTGATGTCGGCGGATGCTGCCGGCGCGACCAGCATCCCCGCTGCGACGAGCACGGCCCCAGCCGCGATCGCCAGTGATTTCCTGAACATGTTCCCCTCCATGCGCGCCGCCGTCGTCGACGAGCAGGCGCTGTCATGCAGCTCGTCGCCAAGCGGTGGGCATGTCGGCGCGGCCGATCGGGTACGACCGCGTTCTCGCTCAGTCCGTCGATGACGAGCGGTGAATGATTAGCCCTCCCCAGGGCTCCCCCACCGCGGATTGTCCTCCCGCCGAGAGCCCGCGTCAAGGGGTCAGGTGCTGAGCCATACCGCGGCCGTGGCGGCCTCGGGGAGCGGGACGTCGGCGCCGTCGACGCGGATGCTGCCGGCATCGGTCACGGTCACCGTCGCGCCGACGGCGACACCCGCCGCTTCGACGGCCCGGAGAAGATCCGGATCGCGATCGCTCACCCGCAGCACGCGTCCGACGTGGCCTGCCGGCGCCTGGCCGAGCAGCACGAACGGCTCGCGGTGGACACGGCCCTCGGCATCCGGGATCGCATCGCCGTGCGGGTCGAAACGCGGGCGTCCGAGGCGCTCGTCGATGCCCTCGAGCAGCCGGTCGCTGATCGCGTGCTCGAGCACCTCGGCCTCGTCGTGCACCTCGTCCCATGCATACCCGAACTCGCCGACGAGCCACGTCTCGATGAGGCGGTGGCGGCGGATGATCGCGGCCGCCCGCTGCTCTCCCGCCTCGGTCAGCGCGATGGGCCCGTACGGCCGATGCGTCACCAGACCCTGGGCGGCGAGCTTGCGCACCATCTCGGTCACGCTGGACGGTGCGAGCCCCAGCTCCGCGGCCAGCTGCGACGGCGTGATCCGCTCGGTCTGCCACTCGGTGTGGTGGTAGATCGTCTTGAGATAGTCGTCGATGGCGGGGGAGGGCACGCTTCAGGGTACCGGCGGCCTCACGCGCCGGTGAGGACGAGCCACAGCAGGATCGCGTTGAGGGCGATGAGGAAGACGGATGCCGCGACCCCGGCGACCGTCGTCCACACGCGGTTGCGGTACCCACCCAGCACGTCGGCCTTGGCGGTGAGGGCGACGAGCGGGATGAGGGCGAACGGGATGCCGAACGACAGCACGACCTGACTGAGCACCAGGGCGACGGTCGGATCGAAGCCGATCGCGAGGATCGCAAGCGCGGGGATCAGCGTCACCAGGCGCCGAGCCAGAAGGGGCACCCGGATGTGCAGCAGTCCGTGCATGATCTCGGCGCCGGCGTAGGCGCCGACCGACGTGCTGGCCAGGCCGCTGGCCAAGAGACCCACGGCGAACAGTGTCGCGACGAGCGGGCCGAGACCGGCGGCGAGGGCCGCGTGAGCTCCTTCGAGCGAGTCGGTCCCCGGGACGCCGGCGAGGTTGGCCGCGGCGAGCAGCAGGATGCACAGGTTCACCGTGCCCGCGATCAGCATCGCGATCGTGACGTCCCACTTCGTCGCGCGCAGCAGTCGCCGGGTCGGGATGCCGCGCAGCTCTTCGAGGGGGATCTCGATGCGGGCGCCGGGAGAGGAGTCGTGCGATCGAGGGGGAGCGAAGCGGTCCCTCGCGAGGGCGCTGTGGGCGTAGATCGCGTGCGGCATGATCGTGGCGCCCAGGATCGACGCCGCCAGGAGGACCGAGTCGGTGCCCTCGAACCGGGGGACGAGACCGCCGACGACGCCCGCCGGATCGGGCGGCGCGACGAACACGCCGAACGAGAAGCCGATCGCGATGATGGCGAGCAGGCCGATCACGACGAACTCGAAGGGCCGAGCTCCGCGCCGCGACTGGATCAGCAGCAGGGCGATCGACACGGTTCCGGTGATGACACCGCCCCACAGCAGCGGTACCCCGAACAGCAGGTTGAGCGCCACGGCACCGCCGATGACCTCGGCGATGTCCGTCGCCATGGCGACGAGCTCGGCCTGCAGCCAGTACGCGCGCCGACCCCAGCGGTTGCGCATCCGGATGCCGAGCGTCTCGGGCAGACTGCGCCCGGTGACGATGCCGAGCTTGGCCGACAGGTACTGGATGAGCCACGCCATGACGTTGCCGAGCACCACGACCCACACCAGCAGGTAGCCGTAGCGCGCTCCGGCGGTCATGTTGCTGGCGACGTTGCCGGGATCGAGGTAGGCGACGCCCGCCACCAGTGCAGGGCCGATCAGCCATGCCACGCGCGGAACGGTCGAGACGCCTTCGCGCCGGGACGGACGCGCGGTCGGGTCGGCGATGATCCCGGAATCTTTCGGCATGCCGAAACCCTACCGGATATTTCGGTACACCGAAATATCCGTTCCGGTCGTTTCGTCGGGCCCGGGTCGCGCGGCCCTGACCCGTTTCGAATCGCGCACTTTTCACTTCCACGGGGTCGGAGACTGCAAAGTGCGCGATTCGAAACGCGGGGTCGGCCCCGGCCGGCGGACCCGCGCCGGTCAGGCGCCGATAGCCTGAACCGGTGAACGCGCCCGCCCCGAACGCGCCGGACGAGACCCCCGAGCCCACTCTGCCGGTCGGAGTCGGGCCGTGGCCGGGCGGAGCGGAAGCCTGGCCCGACGACCCCCGCTACGATCCCGAACTGCTCGCGCACGGCGACGCGCGCAACGTCGTGGACGAATACCGGTACTGGACGATGGACGCCATCGTCGCCGACCTCGACACCCGCCGCCACGGGTTCCACGTGGCGATCGAGAACTGGCAGCACGACATGAACATCGGGTCGATCGTGCGCAGCGCGAACGCGTTTCTCGCCGCCGAGGTGCACATCATCGGCCGCCGGCGCTGGAACCGTCGCGGCGCGATGGTCACCGACCGGTACCAGCACGTGCGCCACCACGAGGACGTCGCGTCGTTCAAGGCGTGGGCGGATGCCGCGTCCCTGCCGATCATCGCGATCGACAACGTCTCCGGCTCCGTGCCGCTGCAGGACGCCGAGCTGCCCGAGGCCTGCGTGCTGCTCTTCGGGCAGGAGGGGCCCGGGCTCTCTGCCGAGGCGGTGGCCGCGGCATCCGGTGTCGTCGAGATCACCCAGTACGGCTCGACGCGCTCCATCAATGCCAGCGCCGCGGGCGCCGTCGTGATGTACGAGTGGTGCCGCCGCTGGGCGTGACCGGCTGACGAATCAGGCTCCCGCCGTCATCCAGGCCGATCCGCGCACCCGCCAGCCGAGCGTGAGCAGCCGCGCGAGCATGTAGACGCCGAAGAAGGCGACGGCCAGCCACGCCAGCCCCGCCGCGCCGGCGGGGTGGAGCACCGCGACGAGGACCAGCGCCGGCACGAACGGCACCAGGTTCAGCACGCCCACGATCGCGAGGTACTTCGCGTCGCCGGCGCCGATGAGCACGCCGTCGAGCACGAACACGATGCCGCACACCGGCTGCGCCACCGCGAGCACGATGAGCGCGGGTTGCACCAGGGCCGCGATCGCCGCATCCCCCGTGAACAGCAGTCCGATGACGCCCGAGAGCGCGCCGATGGCGGCGCCCACGATGACGCCGAACCACGCGCCCCACGCCACCGTTCGGCCGAGCACCCGCCGCACGGTGTGCGTGTCTTCGGCGCCGAGGCCCTTGCCGATGAGCGCCTGCGCGGCGATCGCGAGCGCGTCCAGGGCGAACGCCGCCGTCGAGAAGATCGTGAACGCCACCTGCCATCCGGCGAGTTCGTCGGTGCCCAGGCCGGTCGCCACGGCGACCGTCGCGAGCAGGGCGATGCGCAGCGACACGGTGCGCACGAACAGCCAGCCGCCGGCGCGGGCCGAGCCCCGCACGCCGTCGCGCTGAGGACGGACGGATGCCTCATGCCGGCGCGCGAGCCGCGCCACGACCACGACGAACGCGGCGACCATGCCCCACTGCGCGACCACCGTCCCGACGGCGGAGCCCGCGATGCCCCAGCCGAAGCCGTAGATGAACAGCCAGTTCAGGAGGGCGTTGGAGGCGAAGCCGAGCCCGGCGATCCACAGCGGCGTGACGGTGTTCTGCATGCCGCGCAGCAGGCCGGTGGCCGCGAACACCACGAGCATCGCCGGCAGGCCCCACATCGAGATGCCGAGGTAGGTCTCGGCCTGCTCGGCGACCCCGGGCGAGGCGCCGAACGATCCGACGAGCACCGGAGTGGAGAGGTACCCCACCAGCGCCAGCACGGCGCCGATGCCGAGCGCCAGCCACATGCCGTCGATGCCGACAGACACCGCCCGCGACGGGTCGCCCGCGCCGAAGCGGCGCGCGACCGCCGGAGTCGTCGAGTACGCGAGGAACACCATGAGCCCGACGATCGTCTGCAGCACCGCCGAGGCGATGCCGAGGCCCGCGAGCGGCTCGACACCGAGGTGCCCGACCAGTGCCGAGTCGACGATGAGGAACAGCGGCTCGGCGACGAGCGCACCCAGCGCGGGGACCGCGAGTCGCAGGATGTCGCGGTTCAGCGTGTCTGGCGAACTCGTCACACTCCCGAGCCTACGAGGCCCGGCCGTAGCGACTCTGGCGGGCGCATATCCTGGAACGCATGACCGACGCCCCCCGCTCCGGTCTCGCGCTCGATGAGCTGAGCGCCGAGATCCGCCCTCAGGACGATCTTTTCCGCCACGTCAACGGCGCGTGGCTCGACCGCACCGACATTCCGGACGACAAGGCGCGGTGGGGTTCGTTCCACCTGATCGCCGAGCAGGCGGAGAAGGACGTGCATGCGATCGTGGTGGAGTCCACGGATGCCGAAGCCGGCACCGAGACCCGCAAGATCGGCGATCTCTACACCAGCTTCATGGACACCGAGCGCATCGAGGAGCTCGGGGCGGCACCGCTGGCGGACGTCCTCGCCCGCGTGGACGCCATCACCGACATCGCGGGCTTCCTGCGCACCACGGGCGAGTTCGAGCGTGACGGCGTCGCTGCGCTGATCCACCTCTACGTCGAGCCCGACCCGGGCAACCCGCAGCGCTACGTGCCGTTCTTCATCCAGGGCGGACTGTCGTTGCCGGACGAGAGCTACTACCGCCTCGACAACTTCGAGCCCACCCGCACCGCTTTCCGCGCGCACGTGCAGAAGATGCTCGAGCTGGCCGGCGTGCCCGAGGCCGAGGCATCCGCTGATCGCATCTTCGCGCTCGAGACCGAGCTCGCCACGCACCACTGGGACAACGTCGCCAGCCGCGATGCCGTCAAGACGTACAACCTGATGCCGTGGGCCGACCTGCTGACGCTCGCGGGAGCGGACCTCGCACCGTGGCTGGAAGGGGTCGCGAAGGAGTACGCCGACGCGTTCGCCGAGGTCAACGTGTATCAGCCGAGCTTCTTCGAGGGCCTCGGTTCGCTGCTCACCGAAGACCGCCTGGACGACTGGAAGGCGTGGCTGCGCTTCGCCGTCGTGCACTCCGGTGCCGCGTTCCTGTCGGAGGAGTTCGTCGCCGAGAACTTCGCGTTCTACGGCACGCAGCTGACCGGTGTGCCGGTCAACCGCGAGCGCTGGAAGCGCGGCGTGAGCCTCGCCGAGGCCGCGATGGGCGAGGCCATCGGCCGTGTGTACGTCGAGCGTCACTTCCCGCCGGCCGCGAAGGAGGCGATGGACGAACTCGTCGCGAACCTGATCGAGGCCTACCGTCAGTCGATCACCGACCTCGAGTGGATGAGCCCCGAGACCCGCGAGCGGGCGCTCGCCAAGCTCGACGCCTTCACGCCGAAGATCGGCTACCCGGTGAAGTGGAAGGACTACTCCACTCTCGAGATCGCCGCGGACGACCTCGTCGGCAACGTGCGCCGCGCCCACGTGTGGGAGCACGACCGGCAGCTCGCGAAGGTCGGCCAGCCGATCGACCGCGACGAGTGGTACATGACGCCGCAGACGGTCAACGCGTACTACAACCCGCTGATGAACGAGATCGTCTTCCCGGCCGCGATCCTGCAGCACCCGTTCTTCGAGGCCGACCGCGACGCGGCCGCCAACTACGGCGGAATCGGCGCCGTGATCGGGCACGAGATCGGTCACGGCTTCGACGACCAGGGCAGCCGGTTCGACGGCGACGGATCGCTGCGCGACTGGTGGACCGACGCCGACCGCACCGCGTTCGAGGACCGCACGAAGAACCTCATCGCGCAGTTCGACGCCCTCGTGCCGCAGGGCCTCGCCGACGAGCACCACGTCAACGGTGCGCTCACGATCGGTGAGAACATCGGCGACCTGGGCGGCCTGGGCATCGCGATCAAGGCGTATCAGCTCCACGCCGAACGCGCCGGTGACCCCGAGATCGACGGGTACACCGGCCTGCAGCGGCTGTTCCTCAGCTGGGGCCAGATCTGGCAGCAGAAGGGACGCGATGCCGAGACCATCCGCCTGCTGACGATCGACCCGCACTCGCCCAACGAATTCCGCTGCAATCAGATCGTGCGAAACATCGACGCGTTCTACGATGCTTTCGGTGTCACCGAGTCGGACGCGCTCTGGCTCGACGCCGATCAGCGCGTCACCATCTGGTGACCTCGACCCGCTGAACCACCCCGAACCCGAGACCACCTGGGGACACAGAACCGGAAGGGAAACCCGTGGGCACTGAGCCCAGAAGGGATGCGGAGTCGCTGCGGGGGTCGCGACGAAGCACCAGCAGAAGGGTGCCGAGGAGGGCGGCAGCCGGACGCCGATCGTTCACGTCGACGCTGAAGGCGCTCGACGATCTCGCCGCATCCGGAGCGAAGATCTCGGTGCGCATCACCGATCTCGATCGCGGGACGTCGGTGCTCGCCGGTGACGATTTCGTCACGCTTCCGGTGGCGGGCCTCGGTGTCGTGCCGCTCCTGATCGAAGTCGCCGCGGCGTTCGAGTCCGGGCAGCTCGAGCCGCTCGAGATCATCGACCGCGCACAGCTGGACACCGTGACCGTGGCGGGGGTGTGGCAGCATCTCAAGGCGCCGGCGCTGCCGCTGTCGGATCTCGCGGTGCTGACGGCATCCACCGGCGACGCTCTCGCCGCCAACGCGCTGCTCGCGCGTGTGGGTCTGCCCGCGGTACGCGCGCGCATCGAGCAGCTCGGGCTCGCCCGGTCGGCGCTGCTGGACCGTTTCCGCGACGAGCGCGGTCCCGACGACGCGCCGCACTTCGCGCTCGGATCCGCACGCGAGCTCGCCGAGGTGTTCGCCGCCCTCGTCAACTCGCAGGTCGTGTCGCCGGGTGTGAGCGCGCAGGTCGCCGAGTGGCTGAGCCTCAATCACGACCTGTCCCTCGTGGCATCCGCGACCGGTCTCGACCCGTTCTCGCACGAGAACGACGAGCACGGACTGCTCTTCATCAACAAGACGGGGCGGGATGCCGGCATCCGGGTCGAGGCCGGCGTGCTCGCCGGGCCGCGGGCCGGGGTCTCGTACGCGCTCATCGTGTGCTTCGACGACCTGTCGATCTACCACCGGATGCGCGCGCACGACGCGTTCCGCACGCTCGGCGTCGACCTCATGGAGTACGTGTTCTGACGGGTCGGCAAGGCCAAGACGTCAGGTGACGGGCCATGACGCGCCGTTCGCGTGGCCGGAAGGCATCGAGTAGCCTCGCATGGTGTCTACGCCGCCGTACCGTGCCGACATCGTCGGCAGCTTCCTCCGCCCGACCGCCCTTGCCGAAGCCCGCCGCCGTTTCGCCGACGGCCAGATCGATGCCGATGCACTCCGCGTCGCGGAAGACACGGCGATCGCCGAGCTTGTCGTGCAGGAGGCCGACGCCGGCCTGAAGCTCGCGACCGACGGGGAGTTCCGTCGCTCGTGGTGGCACTTCGACTTCTTCGGGCTGCTCGACGGCGTCGACATCGTCGAGCTCGATCACGGCATCCAGTTCCAGGGGGTGCAGACCCGCCCTCGCGGCATCGAGATCAGCGACAAGATCGGGTTCAGCGACAGCCACCCGTTCCTCGAGCACTTCCGCTCGCTCAAGAGCCTGCTCGAGCGCACCACCGGGGCGACTCCGAAGTTCAGCATCCCGGCACCGACCGTGCTCGACTTCCGCCTCGAGCCCGGCCACATCGCCGAGTCGGCGTACGACGGCCGCGAGGCGATCGTCGACGACCTGGTGCAGGCGTACCGCGACGCGGTGGCCGCCTTCTACGACGCCGGCGCGCGCTACCTGCAGTTCGACGACACCGCGTGGGCCTATCTCTGCTCGGACGTCGAACTCGAGAAAGCCCGCGACCGCGGCATCCGCACCGACGGCATCGCCGAGCGCTACGCGACCATGCTGAACCGGATCCTCGAGGGCAAGCCCGACGATCTCGTCGTCACCACGCACGTGTGCCGCGGCAACTTCCGTTCCACCTGGATCTCGTCGGGCGGCTACGAGCCGGTCGCCGAGCAGCTGCTGGGCAACACCGCGTACGACGGCTACTTCCTCGAGTACGACAGCGAGCGCGCGGGCGGCTTCGAGCCGCTGCGGTTCCTCCCCGAGGGTGACAAGACGGTGGTGCTCGGCCTGATCACGTCCAAGAGCGGAGAGCTCGAGGACGTGGATGCCGTCAAGCAGCGCATCGACGAGGCTTCGAAGTTCGCTCCGCTCGGGCAGCTCGCGCTGAGCCCGCAGTGCGGCTTCGCCTCGACCGAGGAGGGCAACGTCCTCACCGAGGACGAGCAGTGGGCGAAGGTGCGCGAGGTCGTCGACATCGCCGCCGACGTCTGGCGCTGATCCCGGGCGGTTTCATCGCGGCCCGGCTCTCCGGGCGCGAGCTCTCGGGGCCGATTCTCGGCACTCGGTCGTCAGCTCAGGTCGCGCCGGAGCGGCGCGGCGACGGCGATCACCGCGGCGAGCAGAGCGTAGGCAAGGAGGATCGCCGCGCCGAGCAGAGGCGAGGCCAGCGGTGCTCCGCCTAGCGGGGTCTGGTCCGCGATGGCGTCGCTGAGGAAGGTGAACCGGGTGAGGGATGCCGTGGCCCCTCCGGGCAGGAACGGGTAGACCGCGTTGACCCCGGGGATCAGCATCAGGACGTGCTCGAGGAAGTAGAAGTAGCCGAGCACGATCCCGATCGCGAGCAACTGGTGGCGCGCGAGGGCGCCGATGCCGACGCCGAGCAGCATGTAGACGGCCGATGCCAGCGCCAGCTGGGCAAGCGTCACCACGAGGTCCTCGTTCGAGACTCCGAGATCGACGCCGCGGATGGAGGCCGCCGCGGTCAGCGAGACGCCGGACACCGTGGATGCGACCAGCCCGTAGAGCAGGCCGAGCACCGTGTAGACGGCGAGCTTGGCCCCGAGGACCCGGCCGCGACGCGGGACGGTGAGGAAGGTCGTGCCGATCGTGCGGTGCCGGTATTCGGCGGTGATCGCGATGGTGCCGATGAGCGCGGGCACGAACAGCAGGAGGGTGCCCAGGCCGACGACGAGGCCTGCGCCCTCCGCGGTGTCGATGCCGGGCATCGGCGTCGTCGAGTTCTCGGGCCCGATCAGTGCCAGCATGCCCGTGAACGCGCCGCCGCAGGCCGCTGCGAGGATCGCCCACAGCGGGAGCCGGGTCGAGAAGAGGCGAACGAACTCGCCGTGGATCGCATTCATCGGTGTGCGCCCTTCTGGGTGAGGTGGAGGAAGGCCGCTTCGAGGGAAGAGCTCGTGGCGAGCAGCTCGACCAGCGCGCCGGCCCATGACACGCGACCGCGTTCGATGAGCACGACGTCGTCGATGCTGTGCTCGAGGTCGTTGAGCAGGTGGCTCGAGATCAGCACGGCGCCGCCCTCGGTGGCGAAGTCCCGCAGGAAGCCGCGCAGCCAGGCGATACCGGCGGGGTCGAGCCCATTGGACGGCTCGTCGAGAACCAGCACCCGGGGGTCGCCCAGTAATGCCGTCGCGAGTGACAGGCGTTGCCGCATCCCCGTCGAGAACGTGCCGATCCGGCGGTCGGTGAACCCCTGAGCCTCGACAGCGGTGAGGACCGCGTCGACACGGTGGCCGGGTAGCCCGGCGAGGGCGCAGTACGTGCGGAGGTGGGACCGGGCCGTCATCCTCGGGTGCGTGCCGGCGATGTCGAGGACGGCGCCAACGGTGCGGAGCGGAGACGCGAGGTCGCGGTAGTCGCGGCCGTCGACGCGAGCCGTTCCCGCGTCGGGGCGGGTCAGGCCCAGAAGCATCCGCAAGGTCGTCGACTTGCCGGCTCCGTTCGGACCGAGAAAACCCGTCACGCGACCCTTCTTCACCGAGAAGCTGACGTCGCTCACCGCCGGCACCTCGCCGAAGCGCTTGGTCAGGCCGCTCACCTCGATCACCGGCCGTGGCGCGTGCGCACCCCGCATGCGATCGCTCATCGCTGTCTGTGTCGTCATCGGCTGCACCTTCATCATCAGTAGAATCGTTCTAACGAAGAGAACATTATCACGTTGATAATAATGGATGGGAGGCCCGAGTGGCCGACGACTCCTCGATCGCCGACGTCGTGATGCATCCGGTGCGGCTGCGGATCATCCAGCAGCTCGGCGGGCGCAGCCTGACGACGGCGCAGCTGCGCGCGGCGCTCCCGGATGTCACTCAGGCGACGTTGTACCGGCACGTCGCGACCCTGGTGGATGCCGGCATCCTGACCGTCACCGAAGAACGGAAGGTGCGCGGCGCGGTGGAGCGGACGCTGGCGCTCGGCGACCGCATGGCGCACGTGGACCAGACCGAACTGCGCGCCATGAGCGATGCGCAACTGCGGTCGGCGTTCCTCGCGTTCCTCGGAGATGTCTCGGCCGATTTCGACCGGTTCGTCGACGGGGCGGACCCGTCGCTGAGGGACTTCGTCGGGTTCGGGCGCGTCCCCCTCTATGTCGACGCCCCGGGGCTCGCCGCCATCCAGGCCGGCCTGTCGGAGCTCCTCGCCCCCTACCTCTCGGAGCGCGGCGACGGTCAGCGCCGTGTGAGCCTCGCGACCGTCCTGATCCCAGAGCCAGACGCGCCCGGGCCCGTCCCGCGCTCGCAGGCCGACGACTGACGGACGAAACCGTGGGAGTCACCCACGGTCTCGTCCGTCGACGGATGCCTGAGGGTCCTGGCGGACGCCGGAGCCGGTCAGACGAGCGGCGTGCCGTGGGTGTGGAACGTCTCGATGGTCTTCATGCCCCAGGCCTGACCCTTCTTGCGCTCGGCCTCGGACCACTCCACGACGGGCTGGTCGGGGTCCAGCAGGAGGCGCGCGCCGGCCTGCGCGAACTCGATGCGGTTGCCGCCCGGCTCCCACACGTACAGGAAGAACGTCTGGTTGATGGCGTGCTTGTGCGGGCCGGACTCGATGTGGATGCCGTTCTCGAGGAAGATGTCGGCGGCCTTGAGGATGTCCTCGCGCGTGTCGGGCGCGAACGCGATGTGGTGCAGGCGGTTGCCGTGCTTGGTCCAGTCGTCGGAGTACACGACGTCGTATGACTTCAGCGAGAAGTGGAACCACCACGCGGCGAACTTGCCGGTGTCGAGGCGGATCCGCTCGGACTCGCGCATGCCGAGTGCGGTGGCGAGGAACTCGCCGTTGGCCTCGACATCCTTCGCGAGGTAGTTGATGTGGTCGAGGCGCCGGGCGTTCACGCCGCGACCGGGGAACCGTGACGCCTGGTTCTTGAGCGCCGGGCGATCCTCGTCGCCGGCGACATAGCGCTCGGTGTCGTAGTAGATGCCCATCGAGTGGCCGTCGGGGTCGCGGAACAGGAAGGTGCGACCCGTGCCGACCTCGCCGTCCACCCATCCCTCGCCGAGCCCGGCCGCCTCGATCGCCGCCACCCGGCGCTCCAGGGCATCGGCGGAGGAGGCCCGGAACGACGTGCGACCGATGCCCGCGGCATCCGACGCCGTCAGCTTGATCGTGTAGAGCTGGTACTCGTCCCACGTGCGCAGGTACACCGAGTCGCCCTCTTCGGCGACGACGCGCATCGCGAGGAGCTCTTCGAAGAACCAGCGGCTCTCGGCGGGCTTGGGGGTGAGCAGCTCGACGTTGGCGAGGTGGGCGACGTCGAACGACGTGTGAGCGGTCATGGGGCGTCCTCTCTGACGGTGACGATAGTGACGGGTCTGGGATCTGCGCTGGACGGGAAGGGACGGATGCCGTCTAGCGGCGCGCTCGCGGAAACACGACGCCGTCGAACAGCCTGCGGGCGGTGCGCAGCGACAGTGACGTCGCGCGCCACGTGCCACCGGCGTCGCGGGTGACGTGCACGCGCGCGGGGAAGGTGCCGCCCGGATGCTCGATGGGCGTGGTCCCGCCGCTCACGTCGGCGCCCGAGTCAGCGGCGATCTCGAAGGCGACGGTCCCGGGAACCTGCACGGCCGCGGCGACGGATGCCGCCATCAGGACGCCGATCGAGGTGTGCACGCGCGCCGGGATGAAGGCCCGCGTCGACATCGCCCCGCCGCCGCGCGCCGGTGACGCGAGGATCACCTTCGGCACGGTCTGGCCCGAGACGTCGCCGAGTCCCATGAGCGGGCCGGCTTCGAGTCGGATCCGTTCCACGCGGGAGGCGAGGGCCGCGTCCGCTTCGAGCTCGGCCGGCGACTCGACGCCGGTGACGCCGAGCTCATCCGCGCGGACGAGCACCACCGGCATCCCGTTGTCGATGAGCGTGACGCGATGCCCGTCGAGTTCGTCCACTGCGCGCCCGGTCGGCAGCAGCGGCTTTTCGGGGCCGCCGCCGACCTCCAGGTCTATCGCCGATGCCCACCCGGGCACGCCGTCGATCGCGACGGTCCCCTCGGTGCCGGGCTCGCCGTCGTAGTCGGGACGCCCGTCGATGGTCGCGAACTGCGATGTCGCGATGTCGCCGGTGTTGAGCAGGCGGATGCGGACGGTGGTGCGCTCGCCGGTCGCAGCGATCAGACCACGCTCGACGGCGAACGGTCCCACTGCGGCCAGCAGATTGCCGCACGTCTGCGCGTCTGCCACGGTCGCCTGCTCGACGCCCAGCTGCAGGAACAGGTAGTCGATGTCGACGCCGTCCATCGTCGACGGCGCCACGATCGCGACCTTGCTCGTGAGCGGGTGGGCGCCGCCGATCCCGTCGATCTGCCGCGGGTCGGGCGTGCCCATGATCCGCAGCAGCAGGTCGTCGCGCGCGGCCGGGTCGGCCGGAACATCGCTCGCCAGGAAGAACGCGCCCTTCGAGGTGCCGCCACGCATGAGCATGCACCGGATGCCGTCGCGCACGGCATCCGCAGAGCTCGGGTCAGCGGGGCTCATCGCCGGCCGCCGAGAGGTGCTCGCGTTGCGTCACGTACGTCACGCCGAGGTCGGTGAGCAGACCCCGCAGACCCTTGCGGTCCAGGCTCAGCTCGCCCGAGCGATACGCCTGGCGGTCGGCCTCCTCCTTGGCGACGCGTGCGTCCGACGCCGTCAGGGCGTCTGCGGCGGAGGCGCGCGGCACGCACAGCACGCCGTCGTCGTCGGCGACGATGACGTCGCCCGGGTGGACGGTGACACCGCCGACCACGATCGGCACGTTGACCGAGCCGGGTGTCGCCTTGACCGTACCCTGGGCGAACACTGCGCCGGACCACGCCGGGAAGCTCATCGCCCGCAGATCCACGACGTCGCGCACGCCGGTCGTCGTGACGAGACCTCGCACCCCGCGGGCCTGCAGTGCGGTGGCGAAGAGCTCGCCGAACGCTCCGTCCACCGAGGGCGAGGTCGTCGTGACGACGAGGAGGTCGCCCTCGCGGCACTGTTCGACGGCCGCGTGGATCATCAGGTTGTCGCCGGGCCAGCACAGCACCGTGACGGCCGTGCCCGCGATGCGCGCGCCGTCCTGGATGGGGCGGATGCCCGGGCCGACGAGGCCCGTGCGGCCCATGGCCTCGTGGACGGTCGCGACGCCGTGCACTCCGAGCGCGGCCGCGGTCGCGGCATCCGCTCTCTCGATGTCGGTGACGACGACCGGGCCGGTCATGCGCGCACCGCCTTCATGAAAGGACCCCGGTCACCTGGGGGAAGTAGCGCATGTACGCCTCGCCCATGGTCTCGTGCGGCAGGCCGAGATTCGGGCCGGCGTTGCGCTTGACCTGCACGCCGCGGCGGACGGCGAGGTCGGTGTAGTACGACCACATGTGCTTCTGTGCGGGCAGGCACTCCATCGCGGCGCGCTTGCGGGGGAAGGCGTCGGTGATGTCGAGGAGGACGTTGGGGGTGAAGTCGCACTGCTCGGGCTGGTGCGGCTCGAAGAAGAAGACCGGGGGCGCCCCGATGATGTCGTCCTTGGTCGGGAACGAGCCGTCCGAGTTCGCCACCCCGATCGCCTGGGCGAGCACGCGGGCCTCGAGCGCCATGCGGGCGGCCGCCGGGTGATCGCCGTTGTAGGGGTCGTGGAGCGTATGGGTCAGCACGATGGTCGGCTGCACGCGCCGGTACACGTCGACCAGCCGCGAGACCGACTCTCGGGACTCGACGAGCGGGTAGTCCCCGATGTCGAGGAACTCGATCTCTGCGCCCAGGGCGGCTGCCGCCGCCTCGGCCTCGCCGCGGCGGATCGCCTTGATCTCGTCGAGGCTCTTGCCCTGCAGCCATTGGCTGGCGGACTCACCGCGCTCGCCGTAGGAGAGGCAAGCGACCACGGCGCGCTCGCCGCGCATCGTCGCGGACGCGATGGCTCCACCGGCCCGCCAGACGAAGTCTCCGGCGTGCGCGCTGACGACCAGGAGAGTGTTGGCGCTGTCTGACATGGGCCCCAGCGAACCACACCTCTGGCGCAATGGTCAAGATTATGTCTACAATCTTGGCGACGGGAAATTTCCCTCTGTACATAGGTATTCGAGGCCCGTACGATCTCATGCACGTGAAAGACAAGGAAGTCGAGGAGACCTACATGGCCGAGAACCTCCAGGAGCTGCTGGACGACTCCGGGAACACCGTCGAACTGCTGCGCAACTCGCAGCTGGGTACGTACATCTACCCCGTCGTTCCCGCCGAGTTCTCCAACTGGCGGCGCGAGCAGAAGGCCTGGCGCGAAGCCGCCGTGCTCTACGACCAGTCGCACCACATGGTCAACTTCTTCATGTCCGGACCCGGCGCGCTGAAGCTGCTCAGCGACACCGGCATCAACTCGTTCGCGAACTTCGCCGTCGACACGGCCAAGCAGTTCGTGCCCACCGCCTCCAACGGCGGTGTGATCGGCGACGGCATCCTCTTCCGCGAGGCGGAGGACGACTACGTGTACGTGGGCCGCGCGCCGGGTGCGAACTGGCTGCAGTTCCACGCCGCGACCGGCGGCTACGACGTCGAGACCCGCTACGACGACCGTTCCCCGTCGCGCCCCTACGGCGCCGCGGTGAACCGCGAGTACTACCGCTTCCAGATCCAGGGCCCGAACGCGTGGGCGATCATCGAGAAGCTCGCCGGCGGCACGGTCGACAAGGTCAAGTTCTTCCACATGGGGCACATGACCATCGCCGGCGAGCAGGTGCGCACCCTGCGTCACGGCATGGCCGGCGCCCCGGGCCTCGAGCTGTGGGGTCCGTACGAGCAGCACGGCAAGATCCGCGACGCGATCCTCGAGGCCGGTCGCGAGTTCGGCATCGAGCCGTGCGGCTCGCGCGCCTACTCGTCGAACACGCTCGAGTCGGGCTGGATCCCCTCGCCGCTGCCGGCGATCTACTCCAGCGAGGCCGAGCGCGCATACCGTGAGTGGCTGCCCGCGAACAGCTACGAGGCGATCAACGCGCTCGCCGGCTCGTTCGTGTCGGACGACATCGAGGACTACTACCTCAACCCCTGGGAGCTGGGCTACGGGTCGTTCGTGAAGTTCGACCACGACTTCATCGGCCGCGACGCGCTGGAGAAGATCGAGCCCGAGCAGCAGCGCAAGAAGGTCACGCTGGCGTGGAACGACGAGGACCTCGCCAAGATCCTCGCCTCCGTCATCGACCGTGAGGGCCCCGGCTACCAGTTCTTCGACCTGCCGAACGCCAACTACGGTTCATCGAACTACGACGCCGTCATCGACGCCGACGGCAACAACGTCGGTCTGTCGCTGTTCACCGGCGTCACGGCGAACGAGAAGCGCGGCCTGTCGCTGGCGACCGTCGACCGCGACGTGCCGATCGGCGCCGAGGTGCGCGTGGTGTGGGGCGAGCCGGACGGCGGCTCGGGCAAGGCCACCGTCGAGCCGCACGAGCAGATCGCCGTGCGCGCCGTGGTGAGCCCCGTGCCGTACGCCGAGACGGCCCGCACCGAGTACCACGGCGGCTGGCGCACCACCGGCGCTGCCTGACCATACGAACGAGGGCGGATGCCTCGACCCGGCGAAGCCGCGGGCCGAGGCATCCGCCCTTCGTTTCAGGACCGAGGGCCGTGTGGGGGAGACTGTCGCCCCCGGTCGTCGGGCGCGGACCGCAGCGAAGAGGCGAACGCCCTGAGCGTGGTGTCGACCGGTGGTTCGGGGCATTTCGTCTCGTCCCCACGCTCCATCCCCTCGCCGCTCGCGCGTCGGGCGGAGCCTCCGGCCGCCTGGGTGCAGGCGCGATCAGCGGATCCTCCGGCCGCGTGGGTGCAGGCGCGATCCGCAGATCCTCCGGCCGCATAGGTCCATCGTTCGCTCAACGAGCGGGCTGGGGGTTCGGCTCATCTCGCTCGCTCAACTGCACACGGGTTACGCGGCGTAGTCGAAGCGGGCCCGGCCGCCGAGGCGAGGGGTTCGGGCGGCGTCGACGTGTGCGGGTGGGAGGAACCAGACCTTTGCACGAGTTCCGGCGCCGGCGATGCGGATGTCCCAGCCGTTGTCGTGGATCCGGTGATGGCAGGACTCGCAGAGCAGTACCCCGTTGGAGAGGTCTGTGGGTCCAGCGTCCCTGGCCCACCATCTGAGGTGGTGGGCCTTGGTATGAGAGGGTGGGGCGCCGCACATGGCGCAGCCGCCGTCCCGTTCGACGAGTGCGAGCTTCTGCGGCTCGGTGAACAGGCGCTTACGGCGTCCCCAGTCGAGGATTTCGCTCTCACTGCCGAGGACGCAGGAGATGATGCCGCCACCACCCGCCATGCGCCGCGCGGTGGCCACCGAGACCGGCTGCGTGAGCCCGTCGATGGCGGCGTATCCGGTCTCGTTCACGAGGTCGGCGTGGTCGATACGCACGACCACGGTGGCGCCCTGGACGGGGAGGTCACTGCTCGCGCAGCCGAGCGCATGCGCAGCCAGAAGGGTGAGCGCGTCGGCCTGCATCTGCGGGATCGTCGGGCGCGCAGCATCCGGTGCGTTCTCATCCCGCTGCGCGGCGAGCTGGGCCGTGACGTACGTGTCGATATAGGCCTTGACGGGAGCGGCGTGCTCGGGGTCGAACTTGCTGTTGACCACGAGCATGCCGTGGCGGTCTTCGTACATGTGGGTGGCCCGGTCGGCGCGCAGTTCGTCTTCGCGGCGGGTGACGCCGGCGGGGTCGAGGAACGCCTCGGCGCGGGTGACGAGCTTGGCGAACTGGTCGGCCCCCAGTCCCGGCGCCTTCTCAACGAGGGTGCGTTCGGCTTCGGCGATGGCCGTAGGGTCGGCGCGCAACGCGACCCGGTCGAGCATGGTGACGATGGCGCTCGCGGCGGGGGAGCCGATGCGCCCGGCCGCCAGCGCCTCGGCGACGAACGGGTGGCGGGCAGGCTTCTGCTGGCCCGACAGTGTCATGCGCGGCGCGGTGGCCTCGCCGACTTTCACCAGCCGGGACGCTTCGCCCGAACCGGAGCCGGTCACCGAGGCGATGAGCGCCGTGGGGTTGCGAAAGCCCTGCGTCTTCGCCAGCCCGGCGGGCCCGAGCTCGGGTCGCGACTGCCGGGCGATCTCGGCCGCGACGCGCGCCCTGCCGGCGTCGAGCAGCCGCTGTGCCTCGGACAGCCCTTCCATCAGCTTCATCAACGCGCCGGGCGGCAGCGACTCGATCGCCTGCTCGCCCCACACTCCGCGCGCGGAATCCACCGCCGCAGCGAGGGGAGCGAGGTGATCTGTCATAGAACAAATGTACGAGATACGCCCGACATTCGGCAGACTCACCGTCGAACCTGTGGATAACTCCATTCGCTCGATGAGCGACGGCTGCTGCGGCATCCGGCCCCGCCTTCTTCGTGCACCAGTGCGAAAGGTGAGACCACTCTCATCTCCAGAATTGTTAACGATTTTGCGTGGCATCCGCCCTAGGCTCGGCCGCGGGGCTATGAAGGCCCGCAGTGGAACTCAGTGAGGAGTTGTCATGCGAAGAAGGATCACGATCACGACGGCCGCAATCGGAGCCCTCGTGCTCGGAGCGACCATGCTGACGGCGGGGGCGGGTTTGGATCCCGCAACCCACCGGGACCGGCCCGGAATCACCGCGGAGAAGTGCGCCGCACTGGCAGGTCTCACGATGCCCGATCGCAAGATCGAGCTGCCCACCACCGGCGCCGAGGTCACGAGCGCCACGTGGGTCGACGAGGGCGGCGGGCATTGCCGTGTGGTCGGCGACATCCATCCCGTCGATCCCGAGGCTCCGCCGATCGAGTTCCAGGTCAACCTCCCGGCGAACTGGAATCAGCGCGCATTGCAGATGGGCGGGGGCGGCTACAACGGCAGCCTCGTCACCGGGCTCGGACCATACCGCCTGCAGCCAGCGGGTCAGCCGTCGCCCCTCGAGCAGGGCTTCGTGACCCTCGGGTCCGACGGGGGCCACAAGGGCGCGGGATTCGACTCCTCCTTCGGGCTGAATGACGAGGCTCTCGTCAACTACGGCACGGACTCGATCAAGAAGACGCACGATGCGGCGGTCGCGCTCATCAAGGAGACATACAAGACGAAGCCGCGCTATTTCTACTTCATCGGGTTCTCGCAGGGCGGTCATGAGGCGATCAATGCCGCAGGTCTGTATCCCGAGGACTACGACGGTGTCGTCGCCGGAACGCCCGCCTACAACGTCGCGATGATGCACGCGGGGATCGGCGCGACGTTCCGCGACAACCTGTATCGGGACGGGGGCGCCGGCTGGCTCAACCCCGCGAAAACGCAGCTCATCGTGCAGTCCGTGTACGACACCTGCGACGGCCTCGACGGCCTCGAGGATGGCGTCATCTCAGACACCGGCGGTTGTTTGGAGACGTTCGACATCACGACGCTGCGCTGTCCCGACGGAGCGGACGGCGGCGACACCTGTTTGTCGGACGAGCAGATCGAGACGGCAGATGCCATCGCGAGCGAGCACGACCTCGGGTTCGCCATCGAGGGGAACAGCATCGTTCCGGCGAGCCCGATCTACTACGGCGGCACATACGACCGCTTCACCCTCGGCACAGTGCCTCAGCCGGCGCATCCGGCGAGCGGACAAGAGGCCTTCCACTACTCGGTGCTGAGTGCCATCGCCACCAACATCGTGACCCGCGATCCTGGCTACGACGTGCGGACGTTCGACCTCGACGAGTGGTCGGATCGCATCCAGGAGGTCGGCGAGGTGCTCGACAGCACGTCCGTCGATTTGTCGGCCTTCGCCCGGCGCGGCGGGAAGATGATCCTCACCACCGGGCTCGCCGATGACGGCGTGCTGCCCGAGAACACCCGCGCGTTCTACGAAAGGCAGGTGTCGGCATTCAGCGAGAAGAAGCTCGACGGCTTCCTGCGGTACTACGAGATGCCCGGGTTCTCGCACGGGTTCGGCCCGTACTCCGCGACCTACGACGCCCTTCCTGCACTCATGGACTGGGTCGAGAACAGGCAGGCGCCCGAGAACCTCGTCAGCGTCGACGCGAACGCCGCAACCGCGGGACGCACGCGTCCGATGTGCGAGTATCCGGCGTGGCCGAAGTACACCGGTACTGACCCGGCCGCCGCGTCCAGCTTCACCTGCGTGACGGACTGACGGGAGACCGGATGCCCCGGCCTGTCGACCACGGCCGAGCCGGGGCATCCGTGCGTGCTGCTTCCGTCAACGCGGCGTCGCGCCGGAGTCGCCGTGGATCACGAAGAACTGGCCCGTCGAGCCGCGCACGGCACGGGCCACGGTGGAGAAGAGCCAGTCGAGCGCGCCGGTCTGCTGACTGGTCGCGCGGCGATAGAGGTAGAGCTCGACGGGCGGCATGTCGAAGGGCAGCGGCGTCAGCGAGATCGGCCAGGTCTGCGCCCACCCGGCCGCGATCATGTCGGGCAGCGTGGCGACCAGTCCGGGATCGGCCGCGAGCACCGGAGGAAGCGTCGCGAAGTGCGACACCGCGACCTGCGGCTGGATCACGACGCCCGCGCGACGCTGGGCGGCCTCGAGCATCGGCCGGCCGGAATCGCTCGCGACGGTGACGTGCGCCGCCTGCGCGTACGTGTCGAGGTCGAGCGTGCCGCCGGCGAGTGGATTGCGCGTCGACATCACGGCGGCATAGGGCTGTGACTTCACGAGCACCCGATCGAATGCGGCCGGCATCGTCGCGGTCGTGATCGCGAGGTCGACGGTGCCGCGCGCCAGCCAGTCCGGAAGGGACGCCGGATCGAGGGTCACGACCTCGAGGCGCACGTCGGGCGCCTCGGCCCGCACCGTGGTGAGGATCGAGGGGAACCATCCGATCTCGCCCAGCTCCGACAGAGCGATGCGGAACAGGCGGCGCGAATCCGCCGGGTCGAAGCGGTGGACGGCGTCGAGCGTGCGGTCGATGCCGGCGATCGCCTCGCGGAAGCCGGGATAGACCGCGTCGGCGAACGGCGTCGGCTCCATGGTCCGGCCGGCCCGCCGGAACAGTGCGTCGTCGAGCTCGCGCCGCAGCCGGCCGAGCGCCTGGCTCACCGCGGGCTGCGTGACGTAGAGCCGCCGTGCCGCCGTCGTCAGGCTGCGCGACTCGTACACCGCCACGAACACGCGGATGAGGTTCAGGTCCATCGGCTAAGCATCCCTTCGACGGTCATAATCAATGATTATCTTTCAGGCCTTGTTCTCTATCCAGCGTTTACTACGGTGGACTCCGACCGAAGGAGTTCACATGACCGAGTCCGTCGCCGAGGCGATCGCCCGAACCGGCGGGGCCGTCGAGCTGCTGCGCAACGCGCCGGCCCGCCCCACGGTGTTCCCCGTCACACCGGAGTTCACCAACTGGCGCTCGGAGCAGCGGTCCTGGCGTGAATCGGTGGCACTGCTGGACCAGTCCCACCACATGACCGACCTCTTCGTCTCGGGCCCGGATGCCCTGCGCCTGCTCTCGGACGTCGGGGTCAACAGCTTCGCGAACTTCGCGGTGAACTCGGCCAAGCAGTTCATCGCGGTGAACCACGAGGGCTACCTGATCGGCGACGCGATCCTGTTCCGCCTCGACGAGGACTCGTACGACCTCGTCGGCTGGCACATGGTGATCGACTGGCTGCAGTTCCACGGCGAGACCGGAGGCTACGACGTCGCGTTCGAGCGCGACGGCAGCTCGCTGGTGCGCGAGGGCGACCCCACGCTCTATCGCTACGAGCTGCAGGGTCCGAACGCGCTCGCGCTGATGGAGAAGCTCACCGGCGCCCCGGTGCCGGCCACGAAGTTCTTCGGGATGGCGGACTTCGCGATCGCCGGCGTCCGCGTGCGCTCCCTGCGGCACGGAATGGCAGGGCAGCCCGGCTTCGAGCTCTTCGGACCGTGGGCCGACGGCGAAGTCGTGCGCGAGGCCATCCTGGCCGCGGGCGAGGAGTTCGGGCTCGTGCGCGTGGGTGCGAAGGCGTACTCGTCGGCGAACCTCGAGTCGGCGTGGGTGCCGTCTCCGCTCCCCGCCATCTTCACCGGGCAGGCGTCGGCCGAGTACCTCGCGTGGCTGCCGGCCACGCGCGCCGGCTCGCTGGCAGGGAGCTTCGTCTCGGACGACATCGAGGACTACTACCTCACGCCGTACGACCTCGGATACGGGCGCAGCGTGTCGTTCGACCACGAGTTCATCGGACGCGCGGCCCTGGAGCAGCACGCGGCCGCCGCGCAGCGAGTGAAGGTGACGCTGGTATGGGACGCCGACGACGTCGCCGCGGCGCAGCGCTCGCTCCTCGAGCCGGGCCTGCCCGCGAAGTACCTCGAGTTCCCCAAGGCCCGCTACGGCCAGTACCAGGTCGACCGCGTGCTGCGCGACGGCGCCGATGTGGGCATCTCGCACGACTGCGGCTACATCACCAACGAGCACGCGTTCGTCTCGCTCGCCAGTGTCGATGCCGAGCACGCCGAGCCCGGTACGGACGTCGTCGTGGTGTGGGGCGAGGAGCCCAACTCGCTCAAGCCGGCGGTCGAGCCGCACCGGCAGGTCCAGATCCGCGCGACGGTGCAGCCGGCGCCATACTCGGCATATGCCCGACAGAACTACCGCGCCCGATGACGAGACGGAGCGGGGCGATCCGGCCGGTCCGCCCCGCTCCGTCATCGATCGCGCGCTGAGCATCATCGGCACCTTCCAGGGTGGGCGCGTGCGCCAGACCCTGTCCGACATCAGCCGTCGCACCGGCCTGCCGATCGCCACGTGCTACCGCATCGTGCAGCGGCTCGCCGAGTGGGGCGCGCTCGAACGCGACGCCGACGGCCGCTACAACATCGGGCTGCGCCTGTGGGAGGTCGCGTCCATGGCGCCGCGGTCGGTGGGGCTGCAGCGGCTCGCACGCCCGTACATGCAGGACCTGTACGAGACGACCGGCTACGCCTGCCATCTGGCGATCCGCGAGGGTCTCGAGCTCGTCTCGATCGAGCGCTTCCAGAGCCCGAGACGGCCCGTCCGACGCCCCCTCGTCGGTGGCCGGTATCCCCTCCATGCGACGGCGATCGGGATGGTCCTGCTCGCCCACGCACCGGTGGAGGTGCAGGATGCCGTCATGGCGCGTGGCCTGGACGCCTATACGACGCGCACCTACACCGACGCGGACGTCCTGCGTCGCGTCCTCGACGACATCCGGCGGACGGGCTTCGCCGTCAGCGACCGGCAGGTGGACGAGGTGCACGTCGGCTTCGCCGCCCCGGTGCGCGGTGCCGACGGCAGCGTCGTGGCGGCGGTGTCGCTCGCGCTGGACGAGCAGGGCGTCGACGCCAAGAACGTGATCCACCTCGTGCGGCTGACCGCCACGTCGATCTCGCGCGCCCTCGTCGCCGCCGGGTTCGGCCTGGCCGACGCGTGAGTCAGCTGGCGCGGGCCGCGGGCTCGCGTGCGGCCAGTTCGCTCGCCGCGTCGGCCTTCACGCGCGCCAGCTCCACCTTGCCGGTCGGCGTGCGCTCGAGCGACTCGCGCACGAACAGGTGCCGCGGGCGCTTGTAGCCCGCCAGGCGCTCCGACACCGAGGCGAGCAGCTGGGGCACGTCGATCGTGGCACCCGGTCGCGGCGCCACCATCGCGCTGACAGCCTCGCCGAATCTGGAGTCGGGCAGCCCGAACACGACGGCATCGTCCACCGCGGGGTGCGCGAGCAGCGCTTCTTCGACCTCGCCCGGGAACACCTTCTCGCCACCCGTGTTCACCACGGCGCTGAGCCGCCCGAGCAGCTCGATGCCGCCGGTCCCGTCGGCGCGGGCCCAATCGCCCGGCATCACGTAACGGTGGCCGCGAATCGTGGGGAACGCCTGCGCCGTGCGCTCGGGGTCGCCGTGATACCCCTTCGGGAGCACCCCTCGGAAGGCCAGGATGCCGAGGGCACCGGCATCCGCCTGGATCTCGTTCAGGTCCTCATCCAGCAGCACGGTGCCCGGCGTCATGGTCAGTCGCGTGGGCAGATCCTGCTCGCCGTTCGTGATGCCGAACGCGAACGGCCCACCCTCACTGGAGGCCAGCATGTCGACGATCGTGAGCTCGCCGAGCGCGTGCAGCCGCCGCTTGGTCTCGTCGCTGAACCGCATGCCGGAGCTGATGACCATGCGCACGTGGAGCAGCCCGGTTCCCAGGCGCTCGGCGGCCTCGGCCAGCGGCAGCGCGAGGGCGTCGCCGGCGACGACGATGCGCGTCGCGTGGTGAGCGAGTGCGAGCCTCAGTGCTTCGTCGATGTCCATGCGCGGCGCGGCGTGCATGAGCACGGTGCCGCCCAGCGCGAGTGTCGCCATGGTCGTGGACTGGGCGGTGCCGTGCAGCAGCGGCGGCAGCAGCAGCGTCACCACGCGGGGCGTCTGCGGATCCAGGGCGATCGCGATCGCACCGTCGAGGTCGTCGGGCGGAGTGAGGCCGATGATGCCCCATGTCGACTGCCGGCGTGCGATGAGCAGCGTGTCCATGTCCCACACCACGGCGCGCGGCCGGCCCGTCGTGCCGCCGGTGTACAGCCGCAGCTCGGCGCCGCGCGGGGCGACGGTCCGCAGGGCGCCGCCGGCGGCGATCACGTCCGCGTAGTCGACGGCGTCGCCGTGCACGCCGTCACCGTCGTCGATCTCGACGACCTGGACGTCGAGCCCGTCGCTCGCGTCGTGCGCGATCTCGGACAGCGACGTGGTGGTCAGCAGGACCCTCGTCTCGCAGTCCTGCAGCAGCTCGCGCACCTCGCCCGCGCGATAGCGGTAGTTGATCGCGACCGGGGCCGCGCCGATCGACAGGCATGCCCACATGAACGCGAGGAACTCGGGCCTGTTGTACAGCAGCATCGCCGCCGCGTCCCCCTGGCCGACCCCGCGCTCGACCAGATGACGAGCCAGTGCCCCGGCCTCGCGGGCGAGGCGCCCGTACGTCACCGTCTCGTCGCGCGTGATGACGGCCGGACGGTCGGGCTCGGCCTGCGCGATGGCCTGCCAGAGGTCGCTGTAGTGCGGTGTGGACACGTTGTCTCCGTCTTCGTCCTGGGCGTCTTCGTCCCGTGCGCGCGGGCCGGGGCCGCGCGCGCTGCGGTCTCCAGCATCCCGTGCCGCTGGGCCGGCGGCGACGCGGCTTTTCGCTGTATGGAAACCACAGGGGACCGTCCCGGATGCCGCGTGTCACAGTGACGCGACGTTCGAAGACGGAAGGCACTCGCCATGGCGATACACGAACTGCTTCTCGATCCCACCGGCACCGACGAGGCCGGGCAGGAGAGCACGCTCTCCCCGCGCCCGGTCACGCTCAACGGCCTGCGGATCGGGCTGCTCGACAACACCAAGCCCAACGCCACGCTGCTGCTCGAGGAGATCGGCGCGGAGCTGCAGAGCCGGTACGGCGCGGGCGAGACGCGGCTGTACACGAAGGACTACTTCGGAACCCCGGCCACCGCGGAACTGCTGGAGCGGATCGCCGACGAGTGCGACGTCGTCATCACGGCGGTCGGCGACTGCGGATCGTGCAGCGCCGCGACCGTGGCCGACGGCATCCTGCTCGAACGCGCCGGCGTGCCCACCGTGAGCATCACGTCGGACTCGTTCCTGATGTCGGGCCGGGCCATGGCGGCTGTTCAGGGCTTTCCGGGCTTCGACTTCCACGCCGTGGCGCACCCGATGGCCAGCCTGACCGCCGAGCAGGTGCGCGAGCGGGCGCTGGCGGCGCTGCCCGAAGTACTGCGGATCCTGGGAGTGGAGGACTGACATGTCGACGACCCTTGATGTGACGACGGCACCGGATGTCGACGCCGACCGCGTGCGGGAGGTGCTGGAGTACTACTGGGCCAAGGACTGGACCGACGGCCTGCCCGTCGTCCCGGTGACGGAGTCGTACCTGGAGCGCTTCCTTGCGACGGTGCCCCACGACAGCGCGGACGTGCTGTTCACCATCCCGCACCTGAACCGCAGCCTCACGGTGCGTCTCGCCGCGATCAATGCGGCGATGGCGGGATGCCTGCCCGAGTACTTCCCGGTCGTCGTGGCGGCCTGGGAGGCGATCGCGCAGGAGCCGCACCCGGCGCGCGGCATCTGGCAGTCCACCACCGGCACGGCGCCGTTCCTGGTCGTGAACGGGCCCATCCGCGACGAGATCGGCCTCAACAGCCAGGGCAACATCTTCGGCTCGGGCTTCCGCGCGAACGCCACGATCGGCCGCGCCATCCGGCTGGGCTGCATCAACGTGTTCGGCCTGCAGCCGCACCGCCTCGACCAGGCCACGCAGGGAACACCCGCGAAGTACTCGGCGTGCATCGCCGAGAACGAGGAGCAGAGCCCGTGGGCGCCGCTGCACACGGACTACGGCTTCGACGCGTCCGACAGCGTCGTGACGGCGTACGTCATCCGCTCGGTCGTGCACATCGAGGCGCGTCACACCAGCGAGCCCGAGCAGCTGGCGCTGGACCTCGCCGACACCGTCCGACGCACCGGCGCGCTCATCCACGAGTACACCAGCGCGCTGCTCGTGCTCACCCCCGAGCACGCGGACGTGTTCGCGACGGCCGGCTGGAGCAAGGACGACCTGCGACAGTTCGTCTTCGCGCACGCCACCCGCACGCGCGACGAGCTCTCGGCCGTCGGCAAGGACGCGCTGTCGCGCAAGAGCAGGTGGCGCCTGTCGTCGCAGCATCCGGATTCGATGCCCGATACCGCCAGCGCCACCGACGATCCGTCGCTCGTACGGGTGCTGAGCCACCCCACCTCGATCCAGATCATGGTCGCCGGCGCCGACAACGCGGGCGTCTCGGCGGTGGTCGAGGTGTTCACCCTCAACCCGCCGCGAGAGAACCCGTACTCGTACAGCAAGATCGGAGCCCGCTCATGACCGAGTCGACCAGCCCGCAGGCGACGAAGCAGAAGGACGTGGATGCCGCGCTCGCGCCGTTCACCGAGATGATGGCAGCGGACGGCTACCTGCTCAGCTGGGAGCCGACCGCCGAGGACCGCATCGTGGTGCGCATCGACGCGACGGCCGAGGCCTGCGCCGACTGCCTGGTGCCCACGCGGGTGATGGAGGCCATCATGTCGACGGCGCTCGAGCCGACGCCGTACGCGCTGGAGCGGGTCGAACTGCCGGACGGCGGCCACTGACGGGAGCGCCTCATGCTGCTGACCGACGACGAGAAGCGGATGCGCGACGGCGCCGAGGGCGACGCGGTCGCCGCGGCGATGGACCTGCTCATCCGATACGCCGACGCGCTCGGGGCGGAGCGGCTCGTCGAGACCCGCAACGTCGCCGGCACCATGACGCAGCCGTCTCCGGCGAAGGCGGCACTGTTCGCCGAGGGCGGCTGGTCGCGGGTGTACGCCGTGACCAACCTCGACTGCGACCGTGATCTCGACATCCCGCGGATGAAGGTGCCGACGTGTCAGCTGCAGCACGGGTTCGGCACCGATGCGTCGGGACTCACCCCGTACCCCGACTCGTCCATCGCGCTGCAGGAGGACGCCGAGGCCTTCGTGAGCGAGCGGGGCGTCAACATCCTGGCGACATGCACGCCCTACCAGGTGGGCAATCTGCCGGTCCGGGGCGAGCACTGCGCGTGGATGGAGTCCTCGGCCGTCGTCTACTGCAACTCGGTGCTGGGCGCCCGCACGAACTGCGAGGGCGCGGCCTCCACCGGCGCCGCAGCGCTGACCGGCCGCATCCCCTACTGGGGCAACCACGATCCGGCCCAGCGCTCGGCCACGCACCTGGTGCGCGCCGATGTGGACGTCGAGAGCTTCCAGGACTGGGGGATGCTCGGGTACTTCGTGGGCGACGTGGTGCAGGAGGCGCGACCCGCGGTGGTGGGTGCGCTCGGGCAGCCCGACCTCGCGGACCTCAAGCACTTCGGCGCGGCGGCCGCGACCTCGGGCGGGGTCGAGCTGTACCACCTGCCCGGAGTCACGCCCGAGGCGCCCGACCTCGACGCGGCGTTCGGCGGCGCGGCCGTGCCTGAGCCGCTCGTCTACGACCGCGCGGCACGCCGCGAGGTGTACGAGGCGCTCAACAGTCAGGGCGACAGCGACGACGTGGACTTCATCCTCCTCGGATGCCCGCACGCGTCGCTCGACCAGCTGGCCGAGATCGCGCAGCTGCTCGACGGGCGCCGCCTGCACGCCGGCACCGAGCTGTGGGTCATGACGCCGCGGGCCCTGCGCTCGGTCGCGGACCGCAGCGGCTACACGCGCGCGATCACGGCGGCCGGCGGCAAGGTGCTCACCGACTCGTGCCCCGCGATGTCGCGCGCCGCGCCTCCCGGAACGCGGGTGTTCGCGACGGACTCGGCGAAGCAGGCGCACTACCTGCCCGCGATCCTCGGCATCGAGGCCTGGTTCGGCACGTTGCAGGAGTGCATCGACGCCGCCATCACCGGTCGCTGGCACGGGGCACTGTCGGCATGATCCTGATGCAGGGGCGAGGAATCGTCGGAGGCGTCGTCGAGGCGCCGGCCCTGGTGACCAGCGAGCCGATCTCGGGATTCGGCGGCATCGACGTCGCCACGGGCACCGTCATCGAGCCGCGCCACGAGCTGTTCGGCGTATGCTTCACCGGCAAGGTGCTGGTGTTTCCGGGTGCGAAGGGGTCGTCGGGGTGGTCGGGGTTCTTCCAGAGCACCCGTCTGCTCGGCACCGCCCCCGCGGCGATGGTGTTCACGGTGATGACCACGAAGGCGGCCCTCGGCGCGATCGTGACGCGCGTGCCCACCGTGGTGGGAGCACTGCCGGATCCGGTCGTCACGGTGCGCACCGATGACCTCGTACGCGTGGACGGGGATGCCGGAACCGTCGCCGTCCTCACACGAGCCGGAGACACCCTTTCGATGAGTGAAAAGCCCGCTGGAGAGCGCGGACGGCACTGACAAGACTCGAGGCCGTCGTCCGCAACGGCGGGGACGCAGATCCGACACAGGAGTCAGATATGACCACGGCAACCGCACACCCGGCAACCCGGTCTCGCCGGCGCATCATCCGCACCGCGGCGGCACTTCTCGCCGCAGGCGCCCTCGCTCTGAGCGGCTGCGCCGGCGGCACGCCCGACACCGCCTCCGCCGGCGGAGGCGACGAGCCCGCCGAGCTGAAGCCGATGACGGTCGTCACCTTCCTGCCGCTGGAGTCCTTCACGTTCACCCCCGAGATGTTCGCGTACTCGGGCGGCTACTTCGAGAAGCACGGCCTCGATGTCGAGCTGCAGCCGGTGCAGGGCACCTCCGCCGCGATCCAATCGCTGCTCGGTGGCGCCGCCGACATCACGCGCGCCAGCACCGTGGACGTGTTCCCCGCCATGGAGGACGGGCAGCCGATCCGGTCGGTCGGCACGATGGCGTACAAGTCGAACCTGCGCATGGTGTCGGTGGAGGACGCGCCGATCGAATCGCCCGAAGACATGGAGGGCAAGACCATCGGCATGGGCTCAGTCGGCGGCACGAGCGAGAAGATTCTCGACCTCACGCTGGGCGCTGCCGACATTCCGCAGGACTCGGTGACCCGGCAGGCGGTTCCCGTCACGGCCGCGACACTCGAGGTGGTACGTCAGGGTCAGCTCGACGGCTACATCGTGAGCCTGGACACGTCGATCGGAATCGGCGCGCAGAACGACGATGCGGTGATCGACGACGCAGGTCTCAGCGAGGCCCCCGACATCCAGACCTGGCTCACGACCGCGTCCAACATCGAGGACCCGCAGAAGGCGGAGAACATCCAGGCCTTCCTCGCGGCCATCCGGGAGGCGGTGCAAGACGTCATCGACGACGCCCCGAACGACTTCGAGAACGTGCTGAAGACGCTGCGCGACAGCGGCGACTGGGCATTCCCCGCACTGGAGGACGACGCGGTCGCAACCGCGGCGCTCGAGGTCTACACCACCGAGACGTGGGTGGACCAGTCTGGTGAGGCGAGCCTGCTCGAGAACAACCTCGACGCGTGGCAGGCGACCTATGACGCCTACGTCGACGCCGGCATGCTCGAGGGCGGACAGGACCCGACCGACTGGATCACTGACGAGCTGCTGCCCGCGGAGTGATCCTCATCCGACGAAGAGAGGCCCCCACCTTGAGCAACGACACTCTCGCTCCGCCCGTGACCGACACCGAGGTCGACCGTCCCATCCCACGGCTGCAGATCCGCGGGATCGGGCGGGACTTCCACACCAAGGCCGGCGTGACCCACGCGGTGTCGGGCATCGACCTCGACATCAGGATCGGCGAGTTCGTCGCCCTGATCGGAAGATCCGGATGCGGCAAGACGACGCTGCTGCGCATGATCGGCGGCCTGCTCGCGCCGAGCAGCGGCACCATCGCCGTGGACGGCCGTCAGCTGTGGCGCGACGGCAGGGTCGAGGCATCCGCCGTCACGCGGCTCGGGTTCGTGTTCCAGGAGAGCAACCTGTTCCCGTGGTTCAGCGTGCTCGACAACATCGCGCTGCCGCTCAAGATCCGCGGCGTGCGCAAGGCGGAGCGGCGCGCACGCGCCGCCGAGCTCGCGGGCCTCGTGGGGCTCGCGGGTTTCGAGAACTCGTACCCGCGTGAGCTCTCGGGCGGGATGCGGCAGCGCGCCGCCATCGCCAGAGCCCTCAGCACCGAGCCCGATCTGCTGCTCATGGACGAGCCGTTCGGGGCGCTGGACGCGCTCACCCGTGAGCGGATGAACCTCGAGCTGCAGCGCATCGTGCTGGAGACGAACTCGACGGTGGTGTTCGTCACCCACGACATCCCCGAGGCGGTGTTCCTCGCCGACCGCGTCGTGCACCTGACGCCCCGGCCCGGACGCATCCGGCAGATCCTGCCGGTGGACTTCGAGAAGCCCCGGACGGTCGACCTGCAGACGACGCCCGAGTTCAACGACATCGTGCGTGCCCTCCGGCACGACCTCGACGAGGAGGAATGACGTGCCGCGCACCCGCATGGCCAAACTGCTGCCCTGGATCGTCACGCCGTCGCTGGTCATCCTGCTGATCATCGCGTGGCAGCTGTTCGTCACGATCAGCAACGTCAACCCGTTCGTCTTCCCGCCGCCGGCGGACGTCGGAGCGGCGTTCGTGACGCTCGTCACCGACCCCGCCACGTGGGAGGAGGCCGGGATCACGGTCATCGAGATCCTCGCCGGGTTCTCGATCGCCGTCGTCCTCGGGATCATCGTGGGCGTCGTGCTCGGCAAGCTCCCGTGGCTCGAGGTCAGCATCCGCCCCCTGATCGTGATCGCGCAGGTGGCGCCCAAGGTCGCGTTCATCCCGCTGTTCGTGATCTGGTTCGGGTTCGGCATGACCTCGAAGATCCTGCTGGCCGCGCTGCTGGCGTTCTTCCCGGTCATGCTGAACGTGCTGCTGGGGGTGCGCTCGGTCGAGCGCGGCCAGCACGAGGTGATGACGAGCCTCAACGCGACGCGCGCGCAGACGTTCACGCAGCTCGAGCTGCGCAGCCTGCAGCCCTACCTGTTCGCCGGCATGGAGGTCGCGATCGTGCTGGCCACCATCGGCGCGATCGTCGGCGAGTACCTGGGCGGCAGTGAGGGGCTGGGCGCCATGGTCGTGCGCGCGATGAACTCTCTCGACGCGGCGCGCACGTTCGCCCTGATCCTGCTGTTGTCGCTCATCGGCCTCGTGCTGTACCTGATCGTCAACGAGGCCAAGCGCTTCGTGATCCCGTGGCACGAGTCCGTGTACGGTCTGCGCACCGCGACGGCCTGAGCAGCCGATCGAGCCGTCTGGTCAGCTCTTCTCCGCGAGGGCCGGGGTCCCCGAGCGCAGGGCGTGGCGTACGCGACGCAGATAGTCCGCGAACGCCGCGCCCTCCTCGTCGGTGAACTCGCTCATGAGCAGCTGCTCGAGCTCGTCGACGCGAGGCCGCGCCTGCGCGATCGCCGCGGCCCCGGTGTCGGTGAGGTAGAGCAGCAGTCGCCGGGCGTGCTCCGGGTCGCGCTCGCGCCGCACCAGGCCCGTCTCCAGCATCGGGTCCATCGTCTGCGCCATTGTCTGCGCGCGCACGAACGAACGTCGCGCCAGCTCCGAGCTGGTGATGCCGGGCCGGCGCTCCAGCACCGTGAGCGCCGTGTACTGCGCGGTCGTCATGCCGGCCGCGGCGCACGCGCCCTCGATGTACGGGCGCAGGGCGAGCTCCACCTGCTTGATGACGTATGTGAAGTTGGTGTGTTCCATCCGGCCCCTTCGCCCCCGCGTTCAGGGTAACGCCGGGTGCCGCTCTCCGCGTGATCTCAGCGCGTGATCTCAGCGCGTGATCTCGACGGGCTCGGCCGCCTGCACCGGCAGGCTGCTGCCGAGATAGGCGCCGTCGCGCTCGAGCCGTCGCTGCAGCTCGGCGACGTCGACGGCCGCGGATGCCCCGTTCCCGGCCAGTGCGAGATCGGCCGCGGTGCCGGCGGCCTGGCCCATGACGAAGCAGGGACCGGTGACCCGGCCGGAGGACTGGCCGAGCTGCGTCATCGACGCGCAGCGGCCCGCGACCAGCAGGTTGTCGACACCCTGGGGCTGCAGCATCCGGAAGGGGAGCTGGTTGTAGCCGCGGGAGTCTGCCGGCGCGAAGCGGAACTCGACGTCGCCCTGCACGTGCGCCTCGACGGGCCAGCCGTTGACGCCGATGGTGTCGTCGAAGTCGGCGCAGCCGAGAACATCGTCCTCGGTGAGCTGGTACGGGCCGACGATGCGCCGGGTCTCGCGGATGCCGATCTGCGGCGCGATGTCGACGACGTACGAGTCCTGGAACCCGGGCGTCACCTGCCGGATGAAGTCGAACGTCTCGCGCACCTGGCGCCGCCCTTGGATCTCGCCGAGGGTCAGCTGACGCACGTCGGTGCCGTCGATCGCCGAGCCGTCGTCGTTCGAGAGCTGCGTGAGGTTCGAGCGCCACTCGAGCGGGTTGCGCTGCGGCCGCACGATCGGCTTCTTGCGGGGGAAGCGGTGGGTGCCCGCGGCCTCGGCGTCTTCCATCAGGCGCCGGATGGTCTTCCAGGCCTCGCCGGCCTCGACGAAGTCGACGCCGTTGATGCGGAACATCAGGGACGGATAGAGCAGGTGCGGTGACCGCTCGAACGGTGCGCCGGCCCAGGCAGCGACATCCCCGTCCCCGGACGCGTCGATGAAGAAGCGCCCCCGCACGACGCCCGCGCCCGACTTCGACTCGACGACGACGCCGGCGAGGCGCGCGTCGTCCATGACGACGCCCTGCACGCTCGCGTGGAAGAGCAGGTCGGCGCCGCCGGCGAGCACCAGGTCGTCGGCCGCGATCTTGTAGGCCGAGATGTCGAACGCCTGCGCCATGATGCGATTGTCGACCGACAGGTGCGGCGCGTTCAGTCCGTCGAGCTTCTCGAGCCGGTCGAGCAGTTCGTCGGTGTAGCCGCGGATCACCCGCACGTCCTCGCCGTAGACGCGGGCGTGCAGGCCGCAGAACGTGCTGAGGCCGCCCATCGTGCCGGCGCCGCCGAGGAAGCCGTACCGCTCGATGAGCAGCGTCGAGCGCCCCGAGCGCGAGGCGGCCGTGGCCGCCATGATCCCGGCGGGGCCGCCCCCGATGACGACGACGTCGTACTCGCCGAGGACCGGAACGTCACGGGCGGGAAGGTGGACGGTGGGGTCGCTCATCGGGTTCCTCCTGCGGTGGCTGCTGTCGACGTGAGGGATGCCTCGCCCGTGCCGGGATGACACGCGCTGCTGGGCCGGGGGCACAGCACGGCCCCGCACGCGAGGGGCTGCACCAGCTCGCGGTACTGGTCGAGATAGCCGCCGCCGGTATCGAGGTCGGCGGGCGGTGCGAACGGCGCGCGCGCCGCCAGTTCCTCGGGACTCACGAGCAGATCCACGGTGCCCGCACCCAGATCGATGTCGATCACGTCGTCGTCGCGCAGGCGACCGAGCGGTCCATCGGCCGCGGCCTCGGGGGAGACCTCGCCGATCGTGACGCCCTGGTTGACGAGGCCGCTGAACTGGCCGTCCGTGACCAGCGCGACGCTCTGTGCGAGGCCCTTGGCGTGCAGCGCGAAGATGAACGCCGACGTCAGCCCCATCCCCGGACCGCCGGAGACGCCGATGCCCCGGATCACCGCGACGTCGCCCGGGCGCAGGCGTCCGTTCGAGATGGCGGCGATGGCCTCCTCGCGGTTCGCGAACACGCGGGCCGGCCCGGTGAAGCGCTTGCGCCCGGTGTCGGGAACAGGCCGTTTGGCGACGGCGCCGCCGGGGGCGAGCGTGCCCCGCAGCACGGTGATGGCAGGATCGGTGCCGAACGGGTCGGCGACCGTGCGGATGATCTCGCCGTCGGCGGGGCGGGCGCCGGCGGCGTTCTCGGCGAGGGTGCGTCCCGTGATCGTCAGCTGGTCCCCGTCGAGCAGAGGCAGCAGCTCCCGGATGATCGTCGCACCGCCGCCGGCATCCTCGAACTCCTCGACGAGTCGCGGCCCGTTCGGGCGCACCGAGCACAGCAGCGGCGTCTGCCGGCCGAGCTCGCGGTAGGTCTCCCACACGTCGATGTCGACGCCGGCCTCGACGGCGACCGCCTGCAGGTGCTTGATCGTGTTCATCGACCCGCCGATCGCGAGCATCACGCGGGCAGCGTTCCGCACCGAGCCGGCGGTGATGATGTCGCGGGGGCGGATGCCGTTCTCGATGGCCGACATGAGCGCCGCGGCCGACCGGCGCACGGCATCCCACATGCGCTCGCTGTTCGCCCGCACCGGCGTGGATCCGGGTACTGCCATGCCGAGCGCCTCGGCTGCGATGTGCATCGAGTTCGCGGTGGCCAGCCCGGCGCAGACGCCGGGGCCGAGGATCGCGTCGTCGGCGAGCTCGGCGAGGTCGTCCCTGGCCTCACCCGTGACGGCGGCCTGCGCAGCGAGCAGGAACACCTCCTCGACGTCGGCCTCGCGGCCTTCGGCCAGTCCGCTGTGCTGGTAGCCGCACGCGATCACGACGGTCGGGATGTTCAGCCGTGCCGCCGCCATGAGGTGCCCAGGCGTGGTCTTGTCGCACGAGCTGAGGCAGATCATGGCGTCCAGCCGCGCGCCCTCGACGACGGCCTCGATGTCGTTCACGATCAGGTCGCGACTGGGCAGGATATAGCGGCCCGCGCGCCCCACGCTCGTGACGAAGTCGGACGGCGCCGTGGTGCGGATCTCGAACGGCAGTGCGCCGAGCGCGCGCAGCTCCTCCTTGAGCACGGGCACGATGTCGTCGAGGTGCGCATAGCAGGCCGCCAGATCGGACGACGTGTTCACGATCGCGATCTTGGGCTTGGTCAGCTCGTCGGCGCCGATGCCGAGCGCCTTCCACTGAGCCCGCCGGGCGATTCCCAGCGCGGAGGTGTCGGACATGTTGCTGCGCAGGTGCGTCATCGCATCCTCATCGTCGTCGGCGAACGTGCGCGGAGGAGACCGCTGTCTTCGAGTGTACGCATTGCGGTCGCGTGGTCGCAATGCGTGACAAGGTCGGAGGGGCGGTGTTAGCCTGACGCCGTGCCCGAAGCAACGCAGGTTCAGGAACGCCTTTTCGCCGCCGGAGAGTTCTCGGAGTCGACCGGCTCCCAGCTGATCGCCGTCGAGAATCCCTTCGATCGATCGCTCATCGGCCATGCGCCCGACGGCACCGCGGAGGATGTCGATCGGGCGGTGCTCGCCGCCCGCGCGGCGTTCGATCGCGGTCCCTGGCCGCGTCTGTCTCCGGCCGAGCGCGGGGACTGGATCGACCGCCTCTCCGACGAGCTCGAGGCGCGTGCCGCCGAGACCGCCGCTTTCGTCACCGACGAGATCGGGCAGCCGATCTCGGTCGCACGCTTCATGAACGGCATGCGGCCCGTGCAGCACCTGCGCTACTACGCGCGCCTGGCGCGCGGGCTCGAGGGCGAGCAGGTGCGCCCGAACGTCGACCGGGACGGGTCGTCGCTGCACCTGCGGCAGCCGCTCGGCGTCGCCGCGCTCATCGTGCCGTGGAACCACCCTCAGTCCTCGACGACGCTCAAGCTGGGACCCGCGCTGGCCGCCGGATGCACCGTCGTGATCAAGCCGGCCGCCGAGTCGCCCCTCGACATCTTCAACCTCGCGGTCGCCGCGCAGACGATCGGACTCCCGCCCGGGGTCATCAACGTCGTCTCGGGCGGCGCCGAGACCGGCCGTGCGCTGGTGGCGCACCCCGGCGTCGACAAGGTCGCGTTCACGGGTTCGACCGCCGCCGGCCGGCACATCGCCGCGACGGCGGGGGAGCGGCTGATCCCCGCCACGCTCGAACTCGGCGGCAAGTCGGCCGCGATCATCCTCGACGACGCCGACCTCGAGCAGGTGATCGCCGGCCTGCGGGTCGCCTCGTTCGCCAACACCGGGCAGAACTGCGTCTCGCTCTCACGGGTGCTGGCTCCGGCATCCCGCTACGGCCAGATCGTGGACGCGCTGGTCGACCTCGCGCGCGACCTGCGGATGGGAGACCCGCAGGATGCCGCCACCGAGGTGGGTCCGCTGGTCTCGGCACGCGCGCTCGCACGCGTGTCGGGCATGGTCGAGCAGGCGCAGGCCGACGGTGCGACCGTGCTCGCCGGCGACACCGCCGCCCCGAACGACGTGGGACACTTCTTCGCCCCGCGCATCATCACCGATGCCGCCCCCGACAGCATGATCGCGCAGCAGGAGATCTTCGGGCCGGCGATCACGGTGCACCCGTACGCCGATGTCGACGACGCGATCCGTATCGCCAACGCGACGCGCTACGGCCTGGGCGGTGCGGTCTTCAGCGCCGACGAGGACGCCGCGCTCGCAGTCGCGCGGCGCGTCCGGACGGGATCGATCGGCCTGAACGGCTACCGGCCCGATCTCGGTTCACCCTTCGGCGGCGTGAAGGACTCGGGCCTCGGCCGCGAGTTCGGACCTGAGGCGATCGAGAACTACCGCGAGAGCACCTCGATCTTCCGCTGAGTCCGCCTCCGGTCGGGATCGCCCTCGACGTGGCATGTCAATTACAGGTAACCTGATAATGAGCGACGACGCTCACCCGCACTGCTCCGAAGGAGGATCATGCCCATCACGTCCCGCGCCGCCATCGTCCGTCAGGCTCCTGGGGAGTTCGAGATCGCCGACGTCGAGGTCGGCGATCCGCGGCAGAACGAGATCCGCGTGCGCATGGTCGCGGCGGGCATGTGCCACTCCGACTACCACATGATGACCGGCGACAGCGTGGCCGGTCATCTGCCCATGGTGTGCGGGCACGAGGGCACCGGCATCGTCGAATCCGTCGGGCCCGACACCCCCGGCTGGGAGGTCGGCGACGCCGTCGTGTTCACCTGGATCCCCAGCTGCGGCAAGTGCCGCTGGTGCACCACGGGCATGACGAACCTGTGCGATCGCGGCCGCTACCTCCTCGCGGGTCACCGCTTCGACGACGAGGACAGCTACCGCTTCGCGTTGCCGGACGGCACCCCGATCGGGCAGATGTGCCAGGTCGGCTCGTTCTCGCAGTACACGCTGGTGTCGGTGGACTCGGCGATCAAGCTGCCCGAAGGCTCCGACCTCGAGAAGATGTGGCTGCTGGGCTGCGGTGTCGGCACGGGGTGGGGGAGCGCGGTCTACGCGGCTGAGACCCGGCCCGGCGACGTCGTGATCGTGATGGGCATCGGCGGCATCGGCATCAACGCCGTGCAGGGCGCCCACCACGCCGGCGCGGTGTCGGTCATCGCCGTGGACCCCGTCGAGTTCAAGCTCGAGAAGGCGCTCCAGCTCGGGGCGACGCACGCATTCGCCACGATGGACGAGGCCGCCGACTACGCGCGGTCGGTCACGAACGGGCAGGGCGCCGATCGCGCGATCGTCTCGGTCAGCGTCGTGGAGGGTGCGCATGTCGCCCAAGCGGTGTCGGCGATCCGCAAGGGCGGCGTCGTGGTCGTGACGGGCATCGCGCCCGACAGCGAGACGAGCATCCCGATCAGTCCGCTCGAGCTCACCCGCTATCAGAAGCGCATCCAGGGCACGATCTACGGGCACGCCAACCCGCGCGCCGACGTTCCGCGCCAGATCCAGATGTACGACGCCGGCCAGCTCAAACTCGACGAGCTCATCACGCGTATGTACACGCTCGACGAGATCAACGAGGGCTACCGCGACATGGTCGAAGGACGCAACATCCGCGGCGGCATCCGGTTCTGAGGGATCAGCCGACGGCGCCCGCGACCGCGGTCCGGTGCAGGTGCGGGTTCGCGCCGAGGTAGCCCTGCGCGATGCGCTGGGCGGCGGTGCGCAGCAGCGGCACCGCGTCGCGGGCGAGGGATGCCTCGTCCTGGCGCACGGTCGTGGACGAGACGCCGACCGCCCCGACCGCGGTGCCGCTCACGAGGATCGGCACTGCGGCCGCGACCATGCCCGGATTGAGCTCTTCGATCGAGATGTCGTAGCCGCGCTCGCGCACGAGCCGGATCCGGTCGCGGAACGACGCGGCGTCGGAGATCGTGTGCGGGGTGTGCGGCTCCCAGTCGATGAGCGGCAGCGCTGCGTCGAGGGCGGCGTCGTCGAGCGCGGCGAGGAGCACCTTGCCGATGGCCGTCGCGGAGGCCGGCAGGCTCTCACCCACGCGGACCGAGCCGGGCAGCGGCCGGTGGTCTTCGACTCGGGCGACGTGGATCACGTCGACGCCGCTCAGCACCCCGAGGCTGCAGGTCTCGCGCAGCTGCTGCACGACGTCCTCCATCGCGGGCCGGGCGATCACCGGCAGCGACGAGTCCGCGAAGTAGGCAGCGCCGAGTTCGAGGATGCGCGGTGTCAGCCCCCACACGCCCCGGTCGCCGCGCACATAGCCGAGGTGCTCGAACGTGAGGAGGATGCGGCGCACGACCGGGCGCGGAAGGCCCGCCCGCGCCGCCACTTCGCCGGCCGACAGCTGCGGGGGGCGGCCGTCGAAGACGCGGAGCACGGCGATGCCCCGTTCGATGCTCTGCACGCGGTCGCGTGAACGATCTGTACGCTCTGCGGTCACGGCCTCATCCTAGGCGGCCGCCGCCGGCTTCCATGTGGTGGAAAGGAACGGGTGCGCCGGCGTGCTGTTTCAGGTAACCTGAGAATCAAGCCGACGAGGGCTGCGCGCGCTGCGCGACGCGAGGATGCGAAAGAGGAGTGTCATGACCGCTACGGCTGTCTCCGTGACGATCGACGAGTTGCCCGATCTCGAGGGGGCGACCTTCGGTCCTTCCAGCTGGCGAGAGATCACGCAGGACGAGGTGAACCTGTACGCCAAGGTCTCGGGCGACGACAACCCCATTCATCTCGACGCCGACTTCGCGGCATCCACGCCGTTCGGCACACGCATCGCGCACGGGCTGCTCACCCTCAGCCTCGTGGTGCCGCATATGCGCGAGATCTTCAAGGTCACGGGCGTCGGCATGGGCATCAACTACGGCATGAACCGGGTGCGCTTCCCTGCGCCGGTCCCCGTCGGCGCGCGCGTGCGCGTGCACGGCCACATCAAGTCGGTCACCGACATCGGGGGCGGCTGGCAGGTCGAGGTGCCGGTGACCTTCGAGATCGAGGGCGTCGAGAAGCCGGCCTGCGTGGCCGAGCTCGTCCTGAGGTACTACAAGTGAGCGCCCCGCTACCCGAGGCCGAAGTGAGGCTCGACGGGAAGGTCGCGATCGTCACGGGGGCCGGCCGCAGCCTGGGCCGCGCGTACGCGCTCGCTCTCGCCGGTGCAGGGGCTGCCGTCGTCGTGAACGACGTCGACGCCGAGACCGCGGCGCAGACCGTGGCCGACATCCGCTCCGCCGGCGGCCGTGCCGTCGCGTCGGTCGGACCGGTCGGACCCACCGAGACGGCGGACGCGCTCGTCGCTGCGGCGGTGGACGAGTTCGGCCGGCTCGACATCCTGGTCGCGAACGCCGGCGTGCTGCGCGACCGTGTGCTGTGGAAGATGGGCGACGACGACTTCGACGCCGTCATCGCGACGCACCTACGCGGATCGTTCACGTGCGGCCGGGCTGCGGCCACCTATCTCCGTGAGCAGGGCGAAGGCGGGCGGATCATCCTGATCGGGTCGCCCGCGGGTCAGTTCGGCAGCTTCGGCCAGACCAACTACGCCACCGCGAAGGCAGGCCTGGTCGCGATGGCCCGCACGTGGTCGCTCGAGCTCGCGCGCGCCGGCATCACCGCCAACACCGTGGTCCCGACCGCGCTGTCGCCGATGACGGCGACCATCCCCGCCTACGCCCAGGTGTACGAGGACTACGTCGGGGGTGCCCCGATCCCGGTCGAGTACCGGCGCGATCACGCGCTCGGAACCCCCGAGGACGTCGCCTCGCTGATCGTGTGGCTGGCGTCGGATGCCGCGGCCGACGTGACCGGACAGGCCATCGGCATCGGCGGCGACCGGCTGACGCTGTACGCGCACCCGGCGGTGCTGCGTACGCTCGATCAGGACGGGGGCTGGAGCCCGGAGCAGATCGACGAGGCCTGGCACGGGCAGCTCGCGGCTCAGGCGCAGCACTCGGGTCCTTCGAAGGGCTGAGCATGCGCGGACATTACGCCGACCTGTGGCAGGCGGTCGCGCGCGCTCTGCCCGACCGCACCGCGATCCGCACGATCGACGGCGAGACCTGGACCTACGCCCGCTTCGCCCGCGAAGCCGGCGCGCTGGCCGGCACGCTCGCCGCACGCGGGGTCGTGCCGGGCGACCGGGTGGCGATCCTGCTCTACAACCGCCCCGAGTTCCTCATCACGTTCTTCGCCTGCCTGGCCGCAGGCATCACGCCGGTGCCGCTGAACTTCCGGTTCCGGGCGGCGGAGGTCACCGCGCTGCTCGACGACTCGCAGGCGAAGGTCCTCATCCATCCGACCTCGCTCTCGGGCGTCGCGGCGGAGGCCGTCGAACGGGCCGCGGCGGATGTCACCCTGGTGGCCATCGTCGACGATGCGACGCCGCCACCCCCCGGCATCCCATGGACCGAAGCCGTCGCCGGCGAGGACCCGCTCCCCGAGGCCACGCCCGACGGCACCGAGCTGTGGATCTACACCGGCGGCACGACCGGACGACCCAAGGCGGTGCGCTGGGACGAGCAGGACATGTTCGAGGTGCAGATGTTCGCCACCTATTCGCTCAGCGATCTGCCGTGGCCGCAGACGCTCGATGAGGCAGTGGCCGTCGCGAGCGATCCGGCGACACCGCACATCGTCAACCTGCCGCTGGCGCCGTTCATGCACGGCACCGCGCTGACCACGTCGATGAACACGCTCACCCTCGGCGGCACCGTGCTGGTCACGTCTTCGGCACGGCTGGATGCCGAGGCCGCGCTGCGCTTCGCGAACCAGGCCGCCGCGACGCGGGTGATCGTCGCGGGGGATGCTGTCACGATCCCGCTGGTCGAAGCTGCCGAGCGGCTCGGGGTCGGCCTGCCGACCGTGACGTCGGTGATGAGCTCGGGCATGCGCTTCAGCCCTGAATCGAAGCGCCGGCTCCACGCCCTCGGCGACCTGTCGATCTTCGATCTGCTCGCCTCCACCGAGGGCGGCGGTTTCGCCGTGACGACCACGACCGGCGTGGACGACCTCCCTGGGCGTCCGCGGCTGTTCCCGACCGCTGTCGTGCTCGACGAGCATCGCAACGAGGTGCAGAACCGGCCCGGGTCGCTCGGAGTGCTCGCCCAGCGCGGCGCCCTGCCGCTGGGCTACCACGGTGATCCCGAGAAGACGGCCGAGACCTTTCCCGTGATCGACGGCGTCCGCCACGTCGTGCCGGGCGACTGGGTGCGGGTCGAGGACGACCTGCACATCGAGTTCCTCGGTCGCGGCAGCGGCGTCATCAACACCGGCGGCGAGAAGGTATACCCCCTCGAGGTCGAGGAGGCGCTGCTCACGCATCCCGCCGTCGCGGACGTCGTGGTGCTGGGTGCACCGGACCCGCGGTTCGGCGAGATCGTCACCGCCGTCGTCGAACGCGCCGACGACGTCTCGGCCGATGAGCTCCTCGCCCACGTGGACACCCTGCTGGCCGGCTACAAGCGCCCGCGGCACATCCTGTTCCGCGCGTCGATGGACCGCACGCCCACCGGAAAGGTCGACGTCGGCAGCCTGCGCGCCGAGGTCGTGGGCGACCGCGCCCATCAGGACCGCGCCCATCAGGACCGCGCCCATCAGGACCGCGCTATCAAGGACACCGCCCTCAAGGACACCGCACAGAAGGGATCCGCATGACCGGCCTCGAGCGCATTCGCGCGATCGACACGCACGTCCACATCCAGGTCGACGACAGCGGCCGCTTCGGCGCGTCGCCCGAGCAGCGCGAGGCGATGGACCGCTACTTCGGCAGCTCCGAGCCGGTGCGCACCGTTGACGAGACGGCGCAGTACTACCGCGAGCGCGACATGATGGCGGTGGTCTTCACGGTGGATGCCACCACCAACTCCGGGCACGCCCCAAACAGCATCGACGACATCGCCGCCGGCGCCGCCCGCAACGCCGACACGCTCATCGCGTTCGGCTCGGTCGACCCGCTGCAGGGCGAGGCCGCGATCGACGAGCTGCGCCGGCAGGCCTCCGAGCTGGGAGTCCGCGGATTCAAGTTCCATCCCACCGTGCAGGGGTTCGATCCCTCCGAGGAGCGCTTCATCCCGCTGTTCGGCGCCATCGAGGAGCTCGGGCTGCCCATCGTCGTCCACACCGGCCAGACCGGTGTCGGTGCCGGGGTGCCCGGAGGACTCGGCCTTCGCCTGAGCCTGTCGAACCCCATGCTGCTGGACGACGTCGCGGCGCGGCATCCGGGACTGTCGATCATCATGGCGCACCCGAGCGTGCCGTGGCAGGACGAGGCGATCTCGATCGCCACGCACAAGGCAAACGTCTGGATCGATCTCTCGGGCTGGTCGCCGAAGTACTTCAGTCCCGCCCTCGTGCGCGCGACCCGCACCTATCTCAAGCGCAAGATGCTCTTCGGCTCGGACTTCCCGGCGCTCACGCCGGATCGGTGGCTGCGCGACTTCGCGGGTCTCGAGCTGCCCGAAGAGGTCGAGCGGCTCGTGCTGAAGGAGAACGCCGTCCGGCTGCTGGGTCTCGACGGGGCGGCGCCGGCATGACGAGCCCCGCGCTGGAGTATCCGGGCGATCTGCTGGGGTTCGCCGACGACCTCGCGCCGGCCGAGCGGGCGAAGCTCGCACGACTGCGCGCCTACCTCGACGAGAACGTGCGGCCGGTGCTGGTCGAGCGCTGGGAGAGCGGCGAGTCGCTCGCCGACTTCCGCCGGCCCCTGGCCGACCTGCATCTGCTCGACGATCCCGAGCTGCTCGGCGCGAACGGCCGCCTGCGTCCGCTGTACCGCGGGTTCGTGACACTCGAGCTGTGCCGGCTCGACCTCGCGATGTCGATCACGTACGGCGGCCAGGTGGGCATGTTCCGCACGCTGATCCACGCGGGCGGGAGCCCGGAGCAGATCGCGGCCTGGGATCCCAGCATCCTGGATTTCTCGTTCACGGGATGCTTCGCCCTGAGCGAGCCCGACCACGGATCCGATGTCGCCGGCGGCATGTCGACCACGGCACGACGCACCGAGGACGGGTGGGTGATCGACGGCGCCAAGCGCTGGATCGGCAACGCCACGATCTCGGACAACATCGTCGTCGTGGCGCGGGAGGAGGGCGGGGATCGCGTGCTCGCGTTCGTCGTCCCCTCCGGCACGCCCGGCGTCGAGCGCTCGGTCATCCCGCACAAGGGCGCGGCGCGCATGGTGCACAACGCCGACATCCGGCTGGACGGCGTCGTCGTTCCCGAGGAGCGCCGGCTGCCGCGGATCGAGAGCTTCCGCGACATCAACCGGGCCTTCCGCTCGCTGCGCGCCGACATCGCGTGGAGTGCGGCGGGCATGCAGCTGGGGGCGTACGCCGCGGCGGTCGAGTACGCGCAGCGGCGCGAGCAGTTCGGGCGCCCGATCGCAGGATTCCAGCTCATCCAGGACAAGCTCGTGCGCATCGTCGCCAACATCGCGCAGACGCTCGCGCTCGCGGTGCGCACGACCACGCATCCCATCGACGATGACGTCTCGCCGAGCCTGATCAAGCTCGTCGCGGCCGACCGGCTGCGCGAGTCCGTGGCGCTCGCGCGCGAGATCGTCGGCGGCAACGGCGTGCTGCTGGATCACGACGTGGTGCGCTTCTTCGCGGATGCGGAGGCGATGTACACCTTCGAAGGCACACGTGAGGTCAACACCCTGATCGTCGGCCGCGCCCTGACGGGGCACAGCGCCTTCGTCCGCTGAGTGGAATCCTGCGGGTCGATCCGGCGGGATCTCTTGATTTGCTTTTCAGGTTGCCTGATAATGATGTCAGCCATCTCAATGATGAGAGGAACCCCATGCAAGACGACGTTCGTGGATTCACCTTCTCGCGCCGCAATCTCATTCAGGCCGCAGGGGTGTCGACACTGGCGGGCTTCGCAGCCGTCGCGACGACCGGCGCAGCAGCTGCACCCGCACTCGCGGCATCTCCGATGAAGCGGCCCCGCGGCGCCGGCACCACGCTGGTGCTTCTCGGCACGGCCGGCGGTCCGACGCTCTACGGGGACCGCGCCGGTGTCTCGTCGGCCGTCGTGGTCGGGGACGCCTTCTATCTGGTCGATCTCGGTCACGGCGCGCTCGGGCGCGTCGCGCAGGCTCAGCTCAGCACCTCCACGGCGCCGAGCGCACGGCCGCTCACCGGGCTCGCCGGCGTCTTCCTGACCCATGTGCACTCCGACCACCTGGCCGAGTACGCCTCGCTCGTCATCAACGGCATGTGGAACGGCGTCAATGACCCGTCGCGACCGGTGCCCGTCTACGGCCCCGGCGATCGCGGCGGGCTGCCGCCTGTGCTCGGGGATCGGCCGGAGCCACCAGTGATCGCGCCCGACGCGCCGACCGCGGGCACGGTGGCCATGACCGCTCGGATCATCGAAGGGTTCGCGGCGGATCTCAACGAGCGGCTCCGCGGCAGCGGCGGCGTCGACCCCGGTGCCGCGTTCGCACCGCACGACATCGCGCTGCCGGCCGGCGCCGCCGGACCGGTGGATCATGCGCCGATGCCGCGCATCAGCCCCATCCCCGTGCACGAGGACTCGCGGGTGCGGGTCACCGCCACGCTCGTGGAGCACTCGCCGGTCTTCCCGTCGTTCGCCTTCCGCTTCGACACCGACGAGGGATCCATCACGTTCTCGGGCGACACCGCGCCGTCCGAGAACCTCATCGAACTCGCACAGGGCACCGACGTGCTGGTGCACGAGGTGATCGACCGGCAATGGGCCGAAGCGCGCTTTCCCGAGCCACGCACGCCGGCCGCCGAGGCGACGCTGCGTCACCTCATCGAATCGCACACCACGATCGAGGACGTCGGCGGCGTCGCGACCGCCGCCGGTGCCGGCACCCTCGTCCTCAACCACCTCGCGCCCGGCGACAACGCGGATTCGCGCTGGCGTCAGGCGGGCAAGGGGTTCGCGGGCCGCCTCGTCGTGGGCCACGACCTCGACGAGATCGCCGTCGGGAGCAAGCGATGACAGTGGGCAAGGACGACAGCACCACGACCCAGGACGCGCTGGATGTCGCCGGCCTGAGCGTGCGGTACGGCCGCTCGATCACGGCCCTGCGCGACGTGAACCTCCGGGTGGGAGACGGCGAGGTCGTCACCCTGATGGGGCTGAACGGCGCCGGCAAGTCGACGCTCGCGCGCGCGATCACCGGGCTGCTGCCGGCGCAGGGCGGGTCGATCGCGGCAGGCTCGATCCGCAGCTTCGGCGAGGATCTGGCGCACCGCTCCCCGCGGGCGATCGTGCGGCACGGCGTCGCGCAGACCCTCGAGGGACGGCGCATCTTCGGCGGCATGTCCGTCAGCGAGAACCTCGACATGGGCGGCGTCACGGTGCGCGGGGCCGAGCTGCGCGCGAATCGCGAGCAGATGTTCGAGCTGTTCCCGCGCCTGGCGGAGCGTCGTGATCAAGCGGCAGGACTGCTGTCGGGAGGCGAGCAGCAGATGCTCGCGGTGGCTCGTGCGCTGATGTCGTCGCCGCGGCTGCTGGTGCTGGACGAGCCGACGCTCGGACTCTCGCCCAAACTGGTCACCTTCGTCGGCGACGCCATCCGCGCGATCCAGGAAGCCGGCACCAGCGTCCTGCTCATCGAGCAGAACGCGACGATGGCGCTGGCCGTCGCCGACCGCGGCTACGTCCTCGAGCACGGCCGCATCATCCACGAGGACACCGCGGCCAACCTGCGCTCCGACGAGGGGCTGCAGCGACTGCTGCTGGGACTCGGATCGGAGGAGGTCGCATGAGCGCTCCGGCACCCGCCCCTCCGCCGCTGCTGGAGGTGCGCGATCTCGAGCTGTCGATCGGCGGACTCCACATCCTCCGCGGCATCAGCTTCGATGTCGCCGAGGGCGAGTTCTTCACCGTCATCGGTCCCAACGGGGCCGGCAAGACGTCGCTGCTGAACGTGATCAGCCGCATCTACCGCCCCACCTCGGGCACCGTGTCGTTCGACGGGCGCTCGCTGCTCGAGGCGAAGCGCACGGCGCTGGCCGACCTCGGCATCGCCCGGACCTTCCAGAACCTCGCGCTGTTCGAGCACATGGATGTCATGGACAACGTCGTGCTGGGCCGTCAGCGCCTGATGCGCTCCGGAGTGCTGAGCGGGGCGGTGTGGTGGGGCCGGGCCCGCCGCGAAGAGACGATCGCTCGGCAGGCGTGCGAGCCGCTCATCGATCTGATGGGCCTCGGCGACTACCTCAGCCGGCCGATCCGCGACCTGCCCTACGGGATCAAGAAGCGCATCGAGCTCGCGCGAGCGCTCGCCGTCGAGCCGCGACTGCTCCTGCTCGACGAGCCGGCCGCAGGCATGAACGACGAAGAGACCGATGAGCTCGCCGAGTGGATCCTGGTGGCCAAGCGTGAGCTCGATCTGACCATCGTGATGATCGAGCACGACATGGGCCTCGTGACGCGCCTCGGTGACCGATCACTCGTGCTCGACTTCGGCACGACCATCACGATCGAATCGCCGCGCGCGGCGATCTCGGACCCGCGCGTCATCGCGGCCTACCTCGGTGACGAGTCCGAAGAGGTCGACGACCCCACCGTGACGGGGACCATCGCGCTGAAGATCCCGAAGCGCCTCGCGAAGAAGGGGGCCCGCCGATGACCGACTTCCTGCAGACACTGGTCTCGGGTATCGCGCTCGGATGCCTCTACGCCGTGCTGGCCCTGGGCTTCGTCGTCGTGGCGCGGGCCTCCGGCATCCTGAATCTCGCGCAGGGCAGTTTCGTGATCCTCGGCGCCTACCTCGCCTACGCGCTGATCCACCAGGCCGGGCTCCCGTTCTGGGTCGGGGTCGTCATCGCGATGGCGGCGGTCGCGGTCTTCGCGGTGCTTCTCGAGGCCCTCGTCGTGCACCGCGTCACCGACCACTTCGCGGCGCTGCTGGTGACCTTCGGCATCACGATCGCGGTGGCCCCGATCGTCACCGCGATCTGGCCGGGCGACTCCCTCAACCTCGACGACCCGTGGGCGCTCGAGGTGATCCGCGTCGCCGGCATCGGCATCACAGCCCGGGACGCGACGCTGATCCCCATCACCGCCGTCCTGCTGCTGGCGTTCTTCCTGTTCTTCCGGTTCACGCGCATCGGGCTGAGCCTGCGTGCCACCGCCATCGACAGCGAGGCCGCCATGGCGCAGGGGGTGAGCACGCGGTTCGTCTTCGGCATCTCGTGGGGCATCGCCGGGGCCCTCGGAGCCTTCGGCGGCGTCGTGCTCTCGACGACGGTGGGCGGCGGCGTCAGGCCCGGCCTCGAGGTCTACGCGTTCCTGGCTCTGCCGGTCATCATCCTGGGCGGGCTCGAATCGCCGCTGGGCGCCGTCGTCGGCGGCCTCATCATCGGCGTCGTGCAGCAGTTCGCGGTGTCGCTCGTGCCCGAGAGCTGGGGGTCGGGCTTCGCCGACGTGGTGCCCTACCTCGTGATGCTCGTGATCCTGCTCATCCGGCCCGCCGGCCTCTTCGGACGCAAGGAGATCAGACGCGCATGACCACCGCCGCTCCCCACGCAGAAGCGAACTCCGCCGACCCGGGCTCGGCCGACGCCGTGCTCGGCCGCAGCACACGGGCACGCGCCCCCAGGCTGTTCGGCACGCTGACCGCCAAGATCCTCGCGATCGTCTTCGTCGTCGCGATCTTCGCCGTGCCTCTCAACATCGGCGACAGCTACGTGCTGACCGTGCTGACCACAGCTGCCATCGCCGCGATCGCGGCGACCGGCCTCAATCTGCTGACCGGCTACGCGGGCCAGATCTCGCTCGGGCACGCGTTCTTCGTGGGCGCCGGGGCGTTCAGCGGGCAGGTGCTCGGCGGCCAGCTCGGTCTGCCGTTCCTGCTGTGGCTGCCGCTGGCCGCTCTCTTCGCCGGGGCGCTCGGTGCGCTCGTCGCGCCGTTCGCGCTGCGACTGCGCGGTCCCTATCTCGCGATCGTGTCGCTGGGGCTCGTGTACATCGGGATCTACGCCGCCCGCAACCTGCCGGCGCTCACCGGCGGCCTCAACGGCACCGTGGTGACGGCGCCCGTCGCGATCGGACCGCTGGATTTCACCTCGCTGCAGATCGGACCGTTCCTGCTCACTCGCGAGCAGGGCATGTTCATCCTGTGCTGGGTGATCCTCGCCCTCGTGCTGCTGGCGACGGCGAACATCGTGCGCTCGCGCTCGGGCAGGGCCATGCAGGCCATCCGCGACCATGACCTCGCCGCCGAGGTGCTGGGCGTGCGGCGGCTGCCGTCGATGATGAACGCCTTCATCGTCTCGTCGGTGCTCGGGGGCCTGGCCGGCGGGCTCCTCGGCGTGCAGCTGCAGTACATCCGTCCCGAGAACTTCGGCCTGGACCTGTCCATCCAGTACGTCGCGATCATCGTCATCGGCGGGCTCGCCAGCATCTGGGGACCGGTTCTCGGAGCCCTGTTCATCGGCCTCGTGCCGGTGATGGCGATCTGGCTGTCGGACTACCTCCCGTTCATCGCGAAGCCGGGGGAGCAGAGCGGGGTGAGCGTGTCGGGCTTCGGCCTGATCGTCTACGGCATCCTCATCGTCGTCTTCCTGCTGTTCCGCCGCGGCGGACTGATCTCGTTCTTCCACCGACCCGCACGCGCCCCGCGCGCGCCCGCCGCGCGGGCCGCGGCATCCGACCCCGCACCAGGGGAATCCACCACACAGAAGGAAGGACCCAGCTCGTGAGAATCCGCACTCTCGGCGTCCTCAGCATGGCCGCAGCAGCGTTGCTGCTGACGTCGTGCGCCGTCCAGACCGCCCCCACCGGCGATGCCCCCGAAGAAGCCCAGGAGCTGACCACGGTCCCCGGCTTCGACATGTCCGACGGGGTGATCCATGTCGGGCAGATGACCGCGCTGAGCGGCCCGCTGGCGCCCTCGTCCAACGAACAGGTCGCCGGCCAGCAGGCGTACTACGACATCGTCAACGCCGAGGGCGGCATCGCGGGGGAGTACCCGGTCGAGGTGATCACCGCCGACAACCAGTACAACCCGCAGCTGGCCGTCCAGGAGTATCAGCGCATCAAGGATCAGGTCGTCATGCTGTCGGGCGTGCTCGGAGACGCCTCGACCGAGGCGCTGCTGCCGATCCTCGAGCAGGACGACGCCGTGGCGCTGCCCTCGACGCAGAGCTCGCGGTTCACGAAGCAGCCCAACCTCGGCATGACGTTCACCTCGTACCAGTCGAACACGTGGAACACGTTGTCTTACCTCTTCGAAGAGGGGCAGATCACGACGGACTCGACGGTGTGCTCGATGATCCAGGCCGACCAGTCCGGCGAGGCGCGCCAGATCGCGCTGGAGTACGCGAGCGAGGAGCTCGGGTTCACGCTCGGACCCAAGACCGAGTTCGCGCCCACCGACACCGCGTTCACCGCGCAGGTGCAGACGCTCAAGAACGCCCAGTGCGAGGTCGTCGTCTTCGGCGGCGCCACGAACAACGTGCCCAACCTCGTCGCCGCCGCGACGCAGCTCGATTACGCGCCGGTGTGGCTGGCCGAGTTCTTCGCGATCGCCCAGTCGTTCAAGGACACCGACATCGCCGGCTACCTCGCCGAGAACTTCCTCATCACGGGACTCGCCGGCAACCTGGATGACACCTCGATCGAGGGCATCGAGCTGCTCACGGAGCAGCTGGGCACGACGCCGACGATGCAGAACGTGTACGGCTTCATGCAGGCCATCACCGCGTCGACGATCCTCGAGAAGGCCGTCGAACTGGGTGACCTGTCGGGGCCCGGCATCATGAACGCGATGGTCGAGCTCGACAAGGTCAGCTACCTCGGCCTCAACGGCGACATGACGTACGGCCCCGCTGAGGACCGGCTGCAGCCCGACACGTCGTCGATCTTCGCCTACGACCCCGCCGCACCGGGCAGCCTCAGCGCACTCGCGACGATGTACGTCGCACCGGACGGACGCGGCCCGGACTTCTGAGCCCGCGCTCGACGCCACGATGCCCGTCCGCTTCCGCGGGCGGGCATCGCCGTGTCACGGCGCGCTCAGCGTGCGTCGTCGTCTGCCGCGAGGCGTTCGAGCCACGCGAGGGTCGCGCGGGTCATGTCGGCCGAGCTCCCCGTCGACTCGAGCATCGCGAGCGCGTCGCGCACCTCGTGCGCGCGGCGCGACGCGTGGCGATGCGTGCCGTCGACGAGCCGGCGAACGAGCGCGTCGCCGTCGGGCCCGAGCTCGCGCGCGATCTGCTCGCGCATCCAGTCCTCCGAGCCGGCCGCGCGCGCTCCGTCCAGCGACTCGATCACGAGGGCCCCGAGCCCCTTCATGAAGACGCTCCGCAGCAGCCGCAGCCTCGCCGCCTCCCCGGCATCCCCGTCCAGCACCTCGATCGGCACCTCGAAGGGCGCGAGCCGGTCGGCCAGTGCCCGCGCACCCGGGCCGCTCGCGAGCATCGGCGTGCGGTGTCCCGCGCGCACGACCGGCGCGAGCACGGCGGCATCGGCCATCAGCACGTCGCGGTCGGCGGCCAGCCGGGCGATCCGCTGCTTGACCTCGGGCGAACCGGTGTTGAGGTCGGCGTAGACGGCGCCCCGTCGCAGGTGCGGCAGGGCGTCGCGGGCGACGGATGCCGCAACCCGGCCGCTCACCAGGCTGAGCGTGACATCAGCCCCCTCGAGGGCCTCACCGAGGTCGGCGAACTGTGCGACCTCGGGCGCACCGAGCTCGTGGGCCGGGTCGAAGCCGCGGACCTCGGCGCCGGCGACGGCGAGACCGCTCGCGTAGCGTCGGCCCGCTTCCCCGAGCCCGAGCACGGCGATCCTCGTGATCGATGCGGCGGTCATCGAAGCTCGCTCACGGGCTCGACGAGTTCGTCTGGCAGGACGCCGGCGTCGTGCGGGTCCGTCTCGAGGCTCTCGAAGTACTCGAGCGATCGCCGCGATCCGCTCACCACGGAGCGGATGCCGTGGGTGCGCTCGTCGACATCGGGCCGGTAGGCGGCGGCGAGGTCGCGCGAGATGCCGGCGGCTGCGCGACGCAGCAGCTCGACGTACGGATGCGCGGACGAGCCGTCGTTGGGGATGACCACGCCGATCGCTGCGTACACCGTGCCGCCGGGGCCGTTGACCGGCACCGCGATTCCCCTCGACTCGAGGTGGATGAAGCCGTCGGCCACCGCGTGCCCGTCGCTGCGCACCTGGCGCAGGCGCTGGCGCAGCTCGGCCGCGGTGCGGATGGTGTTCTCGGTGTACACCCGCAGACCGTGGGCGACGACGTCGGCGACCACCGACGCGTCGGCGTACGCGAGCAGCACGAGTCCGCTCGAGGACGCGTGCAGCGGGATCCGGCCGCCGATCAGCGTCGCGTTGATGACGGCGTCGCGCGTCGACATCCGGTCGATGAACAGCACGTCCCGCCCGCTGAGCACGCCGAGCTGCGCATGCTGACGCACCCGCTCGTGCACCGCGCCGAGCCACGGCCGTGCGATCTCGCGCAGGCCGAGGGCGCCGGGCGTGCGGCTGGCGAACTCCCACAGCCGCACGCCCAGGCGATAGGTCCGGTCGGGCAGGCGCTCGAGCAGGCCCTCCTGCTCCAGTTCGGCGATCAGCCGGTGGGCGCTGGAGCGCGGGATGCCGGCGCCGTCGGCGATCTCACTGAGCGTGAGGAACGGATGCCACGCGTCGAACGTCTCGAGCACGCGCAAGTGCCGGTGCAGCACCGACTCGCCGGCTGATCCTCGTGCCACGGCATCCTCCTCGATGACGCCGCCATGCTAACCCGCAATTCCGTTCAGTGGAACGTCGGGGCGTTTCGTCTCGTTCCGCTCGCTCAACGACCGGGGGTCAGGAATCGGAGCGGTAGACCGTGCGGGCGTAGTCGTGGAACGGCGCGGGGGCGACGGTCGCGCGGATGCGAACCTGCCGATGGACACGGTCCACCGAGTCCTTGCGCGAGATGGGGTCCTCGCCCCACACCACCTCGACCTCTTCGCCGTCGCGGATGCCGGTGTCGAGGGTCGCCAGCGACATGTACAGCTGGTCGAACGCCACGTATCCGGCATCCGTCGAGATCCCCACGCGCTCGCCCCCGCGCAGGACTTCGTCCATCTGGTAGAGCCCGTAGCGGGCCTTGGGGAAGTCGAGGAACTTCGCGGGCGTGCCGGGTTCGATCTGCGAGCGCACCACGGCGGCGACGTCCTCGGAGTTCCACAGCAGTGTCACCTTGCGACGCTGCTGGTTCTCGGCGTGGCGCTCGAGCGCCTCACGACCGTGGAAGTCGTGGTCGAAGCGCACCGAGCGCCCGAGGCCGATGTCGAACGGGGTCATGTAGAAGTCGTGGATGTCGTCGGAGTGCAGCGACCCCGCGACCGAGCCGATGCGGGCCGCCGGAAGCCACTCGCGGTACTCGGCGAAGTCTTCGTCGAACACCGCGGGGAACGGTGTCGGCACCCAGCCCGACTCGAGCGGCGACGAGGAATAGGCCTTGGCGCCCACGCGTCGGATGTCGTGCTCGGCGCCTGCCTCGAGGATCGCCTCGAGCACGACCTCGTTGTCTTCCCACGGTCCGTAGAACTCGAAGCCGGGCTGACCCGCCATGCCGTGGCGCAGCGCCTTGACCGGGCGTCCCGCGATGGTGACATCGCCGATGTGGAAGAACTTGATCTCGGGGGGCGGCCCGCCGAAGATCTTCTCCATCACGATGTCGGCTTTCGGCCCCTGCAGCTCGTAACGGTAGAACGTCGGCGGCCCCTGGCGCATGTGCGAATTCGCCTCGAGGCGGTAGCGGACGTCCTTGCCGGCGTCCTGCGCCTTCTCGATGTTGAACCGCACCCAGTCGATGAGGATGTGGTGGCCGATGAGCACCAGGCCCTCCGGTCCCTCGGCGTTGTAGAAGAGGATGCCGTCGCCGATGATGTAGCCGTCCTGGTTGACCGAGATCAGCTGCTTCGCCACACCCGGCCGGAAGGTCGCGAACGTGTTCGGCGAGATCGAGCTGAGGACGGCGATGAGATCTGCTCCGTCCAGGAACAGCTGGGTCATATGGTGCGACTGGTCCATGAGCGCGACCGTGGTGCTCCATGCGCGCTGTTCGTCCCGCCAGTTGGTGAACTCGGGCGCCACCGGAAAGGTGAATGCCGGCCAGTTCTGGTTGCGCAGCAGCTCGATGGGGCTGCCCGCACGCTCGATCGCCTGGGCCAGTGATTCCGTGCCCGTCTCGGTCATCGTCTTGGTCATCGTCGACCCTCCTGTTCGTTGCGGTCAGCGTAGGTCGAGGTTTCTAATGGCTGGTGGAAGATTCCGTTGAACGGAACTACGGGATGCGGCGAGCGAGGTGCGGGGCGACCATCGAACAAGCACCTCGCGGCGTCGCGGGAGCGGAACGGTCACAATTCGCGCACAGTCGCGCGGTTCACACCAAAATCGTTGACAATCTGGCTGGGGGTCCGTAGTTTTCCCAGCAGGGGAGGACTCGAGTCCCCTGTCGACGCGACGCCGCTGGGCGGCGATGTCGTCGACCGCGACGACGCAACGAAGCGAAAGGGCAGCATGGGCGCGCGATTGACGGTGAGCGACGTCAACCTTCACTTCGGCGGCGTGAAGGTCCTGCAGGAGGTCTCGTTCGAGGTCGCTCCCGGCGAGATCTTCGGCCTCGTCGGACCGAACGGCGCAGGCAAGACCTCGCTGTTCAACTGCATCAGCGGCCACTACCGGCCGAGTTCCGGATCCATTCGCATCGACGACGCCGAAGTGCGCGGCGCGCGGCCGGCGACGCTGGCACGGCACGGACTTGCCCGCACGTTCCAGCACCCGGCGCTGCAGCTGCGCGAAACCGTGCTCGAGAACGTGCTGCTGGGTGCCCACAGCCGGCTGCCCGGCGGCCCCGCGGAGTGGTCGCTCCGCCTGCCGCGCACCGCACGCGCCGAACGTGAGCTGCGTGCCGAGGCCATGGACCTCCTCGAGGCGCACGAACTCGGCTGGGCCGCGGGCACGCGCGCCGACGAGCTGTCGCACGGCCTGCACAAAGGCGTCGAGCTGTGCCGCGCGCTGCTGATGAAGCCTCGGCTGCTGCTGCTCGACGAGCCGGCGGCCGGTCTGCCGCACGGCGAGGTGGAGACGCTGATCGAGACCGTGCGTCGCGTGCGGGATGCCGACATCACCGTGATCATCGTCGAGCACAACATGGGGCTGATCTCGGCGCTCACCGATCGCGTCATGGTCCTCGACCACGGGCGCAAGCTCATGGAGGGCACCGCGGCCGAGGCGCAGGCGGACCCGCGCGTCATCGAGGCCTACATCGGAAAGGACGCCGCGGATGACGCTGCTTGAGCTCGTCGACCTGACCGCGTCGTACGGACCCATCCAGGTGCTGGAGAGCGTGTCGCTCACCGTCCCGGACGGCGGGGCGGTGGGCATCCTGGGCGCGAACGGCGCCGGCAAGACGACGACGCTCCGCGCGATCTCGGGAGCCGTCCGCTCGACGGGCACGCTCCGCTTCGACGGCAAGGACCTGCGGGGGCTCCGGCCCGACCAGGTCGCGGCCCTCGGCATCGCCCATGTGCCGGAGGGACGCGGCACGCTGTCGGATCTGACTGTGCGCGAGAACCTCAAGGTGGGCGCGTACCTCCGCAAGGATCGCAAAGGCATCGCGTCCGACATCGACTACTGCCTCGACCTGTTCCCGCAGCTCCAGGAGCGCATCCGGTCCAACGGTTCGGCGCTGTCGGGCGGCGAACAGCAGATGCTCGCGGTGGCCAGGGCGATCATGGCGAAGCCGCGGCTCATGATGCTCGACGAGGCGTCGCTCGGCCTGGCGCCCAGCACCGCGCGGTCGGTGTACGACGCGATCGGCCGGCTGCGACGCGAGTCGGGCATCGCGATGCTCGTGGTCGAGCAGAATGCGAATCTGGCATTCACGCTCGTCGACACCGCGACCGTGCTCGAGACCGGCCGCAGCGTGCTCACCGGCACGTCCGCCGAGCTTCGCGGCATGGACGAGATCCGCCGCGCGTACCTGGGAGGCTGACGGATGGGGACCTTCATCCAGCTCGTGGTCGACGGCCTGTCGACCGGCTCGATCTACGCGGCGCTCGCGCTCGCGATCGTGCTGGTCAATCAGGCCACCGGCCTCATCAACTTCGCCCAGGGCGGCATGGCGGTGCTGTCGGCCTACGTCGCGTGGGCCGTCTACGGCTGGGGCGTACCGCTCATCGTCGCGATCCTCGTGGCGATCGTCTTCTCTTTCCTGCTCGGCGCGGTGATCGAGCGCTACCTCATCCGCCGCTTCGAAGGCGGCGACCCCGACACCGCCGTCGTGGTGACGATCGGCCTGCTGACCCTGATCACCGGCATCTGCGCGTGGATCTGGACCTACAACAACCGCCTGTTCCCATCGCTGTTCCCGCTCGAGACGTTGCAGATCGCGGGCGCGGTGATCAGCGTCCGCTCGCTCGGGACGTTCATCGTGATCGTGGCGATGATGGGCGTGCTGCAGGCCCTGTTCATCGGCACGAAGCTCGGACTGGCGCTGCGCGCGGTCGCCATCAACCCGCAGTCCTCGGCGTTCTCGGGGCTGCCGGTCGGACGCCTCCTCATGGTGGGCTGGGGCCTCGCGGCCGTGCTGGGCGCGGTCGCCGGCGTGCTGGTCGCTCCGCAGCTCACTCTCACCCCCGGAATGATGGACTCCGCGCTGGTGTACGCGCTGGCCGCCTGCATCCTGGGCGGATTGTCGAGTCCCGTCGGCGTCGTCGTCGCGGCCTGGCTCATCGGCGTGCTCGAGAACCTCGCCGCCGTCTACGTGCCCTTCATCGGGCATGACCTCAAGATCGCGGTGCCCTTCATCCTCATCTTCGTGGTGCTGATCATCCGGCCTCAGGGCCTCTTCGGCCGGAAAGCGGTGGTGCGCGTCTGATGTCGACCACAACGGATCTCAATCGCACCCGCCCCGCCGCGGCATCCGGCTTCTTCTCCAAGCCCTGGGTGCAATGGACCGGCGTCGCGCTGATCGTGGTGCTGCTGCTCGTGCTGCCCCTGCTGCTGCCGGAGTTCGCGAACCAGACCATCGCGCGCATAGGGGTGTTCGCCGTCGCGGTTCTGGGCCTCAACGTCGTCATGGGCTACACCGGCCAGGTCTCGCTCGGCCAGATCTTCTTCGTCGGGCTGGGCGCGTACGTCACCGCGTACGGCGTCGACCAGGACTGGAACGTCGTGCTCGTCTTCGTGCTGGCGTGCCTCGTGCCCGCCGTCGTCGGACTGCTCATCGCCCTCGCCGCCGCCCGGCTGGGCGGCCTTGCCATCGCCATGGTCACGATCGCCCTTCCCATCGTCGGAGTGCCACTGGCAAAGCGGCTGTCGGACTTCACCGGCGGCTCGCAGGGCACCTCCGCGCGATTCACGGATGCCCCGGAATGGACGGGCCTGTACGACGATCAGTGGCAGCTGTACCTGGTCTTCCTCATCGGCGGCATCACGTTCCTGCTCACCCGCAACCTGGTACGGGGCAAGTACGGGCGCGCCTTCGCCATCGTGAAGGGCAACGAGGCGGTCGCGGCATCCATGGGCGTCTCGCCGTACCGCTACAAGGTGCTCGCCTTCACGATCGCCTCGCTCATCGGCGGCGTCAGCGGCTTCCTCTACATGGTGGTCGTGCAGTACACGTCCCCCGAGACGCTGCACTTCGGGCACTCGATCGAGCTGCTGGCCTCGATGGTGATCGGCGGCGCGGGAAGCATCCTCGGTTCGCTGCTCGGCGGCGCGTGGTACGTGCTGGTGCCGCAGATCACGAACATCATCGATCCGAACATCACGGCCGTCCTGCAGGGAGCGATCCTGCTCGTCGTGCTCTTCGTCCTTCCCGGCGGTCTCGTCTCGCTTCCGAGACTGTGGCGCCGCCGCCGCTCGTCGGGGCAGCACTCGTCGGGGAAGGGCCCGTCGGCGCCGCGTTCGGACTCGCCGACCACGAACTCGCCGGTCGCAGAGCCGCCGACCACGAACTCGCCGGTCGCAGAGTCGCCGACCACACAGCCACACACCACACAGTCAGAACCAAGAGAGAGGCAGGACCCATGAGCATCAACCGCAAGAGGATGCGGATCGCTTCGGTCGTCGCGGGGATCGGCGTCATCGCCGTCCTCGCTGCCGGATGCGCCCGAGGCGGGGGTGGCGATGGCGGCGGAGACGGGGGCGGCGAAGCGGCCGCGAGCCCCGGCATCACCGACTCGTCCATCACCCTCGGCATCACGACTCCGCTCAGCGGTCCGACCGCGGGGCCGGGCACCTGCACGGTCGCCGGCATCACCGCGTACTTCGGCGCCCGCAACGCCGAGGGCGGCGTCGAGTTCGGCGACGGCCAGACCCGCACCGTCGAGATCGAGGCGCTGGACGACGAGTACGACCCGCAGAAGGCCAAGGCGAACTACGACCAGCTCAAGGGCAGCGTGTTCGCGATGACCTCGGGCCTGGGGACGCCGACCAACCGCGCGTGGCGCGAGGCGGCGATCGCCGACGAGGTGCCCCAGGTGCTGATCCAGACCGGCGACCCGATCTTCAGCGATGCGGAGGAGAGCCCGTGGCAGCTCGGCTTCGTGCCGATCTACCAGAACGAGGGCGAAGCCTTCGGCGAGCTGCTGGCCACCTCGGGTGAAGACCACAAGGTCGCGATCCTGTCGCAGAACGACGACTACGGCGAGGGCTACGTCGAGGGCTTCAAGTCGGCCATCGAAGGCGCCGACAACATCGAGATCGTCGGCGAGCTCACGTACGAGGCCACCGACGCCTCGGTCGACGCGCAGCTGACCGAGCTGGCGGCGACCGACGCCGACGTGTTCTTCAACGCGATGTCGATCACGCCGCTGGTGATCTCGTCGCTGCAGAAGACGCAGGAGCTCGGCTGGCTGCCCAGCTGGTTCCTGCCGTCGAACACGTCCAGCCCGGGAGCGATCCTCGAGCCCGGCGGGGCGACCGCGTTCCCCGGTGTGTACACGGTGTCGTTCGCGAAGGCTCCGCAGAGCCCCGCGTACGCCGAGGACGAGGACGTCGTGGCGTTCCTCGACAGCCTCGCCGAGTACGCGAACTACCCCGAGGTGCCGGCCTTCCCGCACTGCATGTGGAGCTACATGATCGGCGCGACGCTCGAGCAGGTCTTCGCCAAGATGACCGAGCCGACCCGCGAGGACTTCATGGAGCAGCTGCGCACGATCTCGGACTTCCAGGCGCCGCTGATGCTCGAGGGCACCGCGGTCGACACGACCGAGGACGGACAGCCGGCGGTCTCGTCGCTGCAGGTGGTCAAGTACAACGGCAGCGGCTACGCGCCGGCCGAGGCCTGGGGCGAATGAGCTGAAGACATGAAGAAGGGGCGGCCGGAGGCATCCGGTCGCCCCTTCCTTCGTGTGGGTCCAGGCGTGCGGTGCGTGCGGCGTCTCGCCGCGTCACTCCATGCCGTGGAGCACGTCGACGATGCCCGAGAGGTGCGCGCGGGTCGCGGCCTCGGCGGCGTCGGGGTCGCGCGAGAGCATCGCGTCGATGATCGCGATGTGCTCGGGCGCCGAGCGCGCGGCCCGGCCGGGATGGAAAGCCAGCCGGAACTGATGGCGCGCGGACTGCGCGCGCAGGCGCTCGAGCAGCTGCGTCGCCGTCGCGTGGCGGCTGAGGTCGCGGATCCGCCGGTCGAGCTCCTGGTTGAGCCGCGAGTACTCGACGAGGTTGCCGGTCGTCACGGCGACCTCGATCGCGGCGCGCAGATTGCGCAGCTCGGCGGCATCCTGATCGGTCAGATTCTCGGTCGCCTTGCGGGCGCACAACGTCTCGAGCCCGATGCGCACTTCGACGATCTCGATGGCTTCATCGACGCTGATCGCTCGCACGCGCGCGCCCCGGTTGGGGAGCCTTTCGACCAGGCCCTCGCCGGCGAGATTGAGCAGGGCCGTTCGAACGGCCGCGCGCGACGCTCCGTACTTCTCGCTCAGATCGGCTTCGATCAGACGCTGGTGGGGAGCGAACTGCGCGTCCAGGATGGCGTCCCGGATCTGCTGCGTGAGGTCGAGGCGTCCGGTGGCCTCTTCCGCCTCCGTCGCCGCGGCATCCGTCATCTCTGCTGTCCCCTTTCGACGCCGTCGTCCGTGCTCCGACACTATCCGGTGGCCAGGGTATTTCATACGAGATTCACGCGAATATCGTCGACAATCTTGATTCGCACGCATGGAAGATGCACCCTGGAATCGGGCGAACAGACGCACAGAGAGGTGGTCGTGCCATGAGCGGCACTGCGACGGAGACCGGAGTCCGGACGGGACTGTTCATCGGCGGTGAAGAGCGGTTCACCGATGATGTGCTGGCGGTGGCGGACCCGGGCAAGAAGGGCGCGATCGTCGGCGAGGCGGCGGCGGCATCGCCGGACGACGTGGCCGATGCGGTCGCGGCTGCGAAGGCCGCCTACCCCGCCTGGACGGCGCTGAGTCCGCAGGAGCGGGCGCGACTCATGACCGAGGCGGTCGCCGGCATCGCCGACGAGCGCGATGAGGACGCCGCGATCCTGTCGCAGGAGAACGGCAAGGTGCGGATGGAGGCGTGGGTCGACGCGCTCGTGTTCGAGATCCGGTGGAACCTCGCCCTCATGCTGGTCGACGAGGTGGACGCGTCCAAGACGCTGCCCGTCGTGCCCGGCGCGATCCCGGTGTCGACCGAGGTCTCTTACCAGTCGCTCGGAGTGGTGACGGTGATCGTGCCGTTCAACTGGCCGATCGCCATCCTGGGCGCCTCGCTCCCGCACGCGCTGCTCGCCGGCAACACCGCGATCGTCAAGCCGCCGCCCTCGGCGCCGCTGGCGACGACGCGCGTCGTGCAGCGGGTGGCCGAGAAGCTGCCGCCCGGCGTGCTCAACGTCGTCACCGGCAAGGACGAGAACATGGCGGGGCTGATCCAGAACCCCGACGTGGCGAAGGTGTGCTTCACGGGCTCCGTCAACGGTGGCAAGCGCATCATGGAGATGGCGTCCAAGACCCTCACGCGGGTGACGCTCGAGCTGGGCGGCAACGACGCCGCGGTCTTCCTCGAGGACGCGATCCTCGACGAGACGCACCACGACCGGCTGTTCGCGGCGATCTACGACACCACCGGGCAGATCTGCATGAACGCCAAGCGCGTCTTCGTGCACCGGTCCCGCCTCGACGAGGTGGTCGCGGGACTCACGGAACGGCTGGAGAAGACGGTCCTCGGCTACGGTCTCGACGACGGCACGACGATGGGCCCGCTGCATCAGCCTGCGCAGAAGGCGTTCGTCGACGAGATCATCCAGGAGGCGAAGGATGCCGGAGCGGACGTCCGTGAGTTCGGCTCGATGCCCGACGGCGACCTCGCCGGCGGCAACTTCGTGCGGCCCGCGCTCGTGGTCGACCCTCCGCTCGAGCTGCGCGTCGTGACGCAGGAGCAGTTCGGTCCCGTCATCCCGATCATCCCGTTCGACACCGAGGACGAGGCGGTGCGGCTTGCGAACGACACGTGGGGCGGCCTGTGCGGGTCGGTGTGGACGGGGTCGCCCGAGGCCGCGCAGCGCGTCGGCTCGCAGCTGGAGTGCGGGTACGTGTGGGTCAACGACCACGGCGCCACCCGTCTCGACCTGCGCGCCCCGTTCGGCGGTATGAAGCAGTCCGGCTTCGGCCGGGAGCAGGGCATCGAGGGCGTCCGCGCCTTCCAGGACACCCGCTCGATCGCGACGATCGATCCGGAGGCTCTCGCCGCGATGGCGCACTGACCGCCGGCCCGGATCCGGCGGGTGCCATGATGTAGGCCATGACTCTCGCCGACGAGGGGCCCGGCGGGCCCGGGATCCGCCGCGCGTCTCCGGTGCGGCACGTGCTGACGATCTTCGGCGACTACTGGTGGCACATCGACGAGCCGATGCCGACGGGTGCGCTCGTGCGGGTGCTCGGCGATCTGGGGCTCAAAGAGGCGGCGGCCCGCGCCACTCTCGCCCGAATGTCGAAGAGCGGCCTGCTGGTCGCGGACCGCACCGGCCGGCGCACGACGCATCGCCTCACCGAGCGCGCGGCATCCATCGTCGATGAAGAGGCGTCCTGGCTCGACACCTTCGGTGTGGAGGAGCCGGCCTGGGACGGACTGTGGACGGTGCTGGCGTTCTCGATCCCGGAGTCGCAGCGGTCCACGCGCCATCTCGCGCGGTCGAGGCTCAAGTGGCTCGGGTTCGCGCCGCTCTACGACGGCGTATGGCTCTCGCCGCTCGACCACGCCGGCGAGGCGATGGCGCAGCTGCGTGAGCTGGGTATCGCCGATGTGACCGCGATGCGCGCGAGCCTCGAGACCTCGATCCAGGGCGGCCCGCAGTCGGCGTGGGACCTGCAGGCCGTGGCAGAGCAGTACCAGGAGTTCGCGGCGGCTGTGGCGGCGACGGATGCCACGTCCCCCGTCGCGGCGTTCGTCGAGCGCACCCGGCTCATGCTGGGGTGGCAGGCGTTCCGTGTGCTCGACACCGGGATGCCGGCCGAGCTGGTGCCGACGGGGTGGCCCCGCGTGGCGGTGCGTCGCGCGTGGATGCAGCTGTACAACCGGCTGGGTCGGCCCGCCGAGGAGCACGTGCGCGGGGTGGTCGGCAGCATCGACGCCGAGGCGCGCGAGCTCGTGACGAGTCGGCGCCTCTCCGATAGTTGATCTTTCATTGACGAGCGTCACACAGAGTTCTACTCTGTGGCGTGAGGGCGGCAATGGGGCCGCTCCACTGACGACGATGTCGGAGGATTCGATGAAGCGATCCAGGTACAGGGCGCGCGCGTTCGGGGTCGGCGTGCTCGCCGCATCCGGTGCACTGATGGCGGGGCTGCTGCTCGCCCCCGCCGCGGGCAATGCGGCGCAGCCCGTTCAGATCGACGTGCTGTCGGGGCGCGCCGATTCGGTCTCGGGCGGCGACGCGCTCGTCTCGGTGACGGGTGCCCGTCGCGACTTCCGCATCGTGGCGGCGGGAGTCGATGTGACCGAGTCGTTCCAGCCGTTGGGTGGCAGCCTGGTCGGACTCGTCGACGATCTTCCGCTCGGTGTGAGCGAGATCACGGTGACGAAGAAGAACGGTCAGGTGCAGACGTCGCTCGAGGTCGAGAACCACCCGATCACGGGTCCGGTGTTCTCCGGGCCGCAGCATCCGATGTACTGCACCGCGTCGGGGGCGCCGTGGAATCTCGGGGCGGTCGACGAGGACTGCCACGTCGCCGCGCCCGTCGTGAGCTACAGCTACCGCACGACGGCGGGTCAGTTCGTGGCGTATCCGACGGATGGGTCGGTACCGGCCGATGTGGCGACGGCGACGGTCGACGGGGTGAGCGTGCCGTACGTGGTGCGCATCGAACGCGGCACCATCAACCGGGCCGTGTACGAGACCGCGATGCTGCACCAGCCCGGTACGCCCGAGCCCTCGCCGGTGCAGGCCGAGCCCGGCTGGAACGGCAGGCTCGCCTACACGTTCGGCGGCGCGTGCGGCGTCGGCTACTGGCAGGGCAGCAGCACGGGCGGCGTGCAGAACGACCTGTTCCTCAGCCGCGGATATGCCGTGGCATCCGCGACCTTCAATGTGTATGCGCAGAACTGCAACGACGTCACGAGCGCCGAGACGGCGATGATGGTCAAGGAGCACGTGGTCGAGCAGCTCGGTCCTGTGACCTACACGGTCGGCTCCGGCGGGTCGGCCGGCACGATGCAGCAGCTGCTGCTGTCGAACAACTACCCGGGGATCCTCGACGGCGTGCTCGGCGAGATCGGCTACCCCGACGAGCGGTCCACCACGATCGGCGGGCACGATTGCCGCGGCCTGCAGAACTACTGGAACTCGCCCGCCGGTGCCGGATGGACCGAGGCGCAGAAGGTCGCCGTCACAGGGCACGCCCTCTCGGGGACGTGCTTCGGGTTCACGTTCTTCGACGGCGTCGACGACCCCAACCGGGGATGCAACGCCGCGATCCCGGTCGCCGACCGCTGGTCGCCGTCGAACCCCGAGGGGCTGCGGTGCACCATCGCCGACATGGTGAAGAACGTGTACGGAACGGATGCCGAGGGCCGTGGCCTGCGCGTCGAGCCCGACAACGTCGGCGTGCAGTACGGCTGGAACGCCCTGCACGAGGGTGCGATCACGGTCGAGCAGTTCGTGTCGCTCAACGAGCGCATCGGCGGCATGGACGTCGACGGCGCCCGCACCACCGAGCGTTCGGAGGCCAGTGTCGAAGCGATCGAGCGAGCCTACGAGACCGGCCGCGTCAACATGATGACGGGCGGCCTGGAGTGGACGCCCGTGATCGAGATCCGCAACTACACGGATCCGACCGGCGACTTCCACGAGCGCTACCGCTCGGCGATCATCCGGGAACGGATGCTGGCCGCCCACGGTGACGCCGGCACGCACGTGAGCTGGACCGGGGCGAACATCCCGGCCAACACTGCGGCGATGCGTGCTGCCGCGCTCGACCAGCTCGAGGCGTGGCTGGATGCGATCGAGGCGGCGGGCGGTCCCGCTGACCGCGAGCGCACGATCGCGGCTCGGCCTGCCGGATTGGTGGACGGATGCTTCGACGCCCAGATGGGCTTCATCGAGGAGGTGCTGGACTACGACGACCCGACGACGGCGTGCAACCAGCTCTATCCGTTCCACTCGCAGCCACGGGCCGAAGCGGGCATGCCGCTGCTGGCCGACGGGCTCAAGTGCGCGCTCACCGACGCCGAGCGTGCCGACTATCCGGCGATGAGCGACGAACAGTGGCAGCGCCTGTCGGCGGTGTTCCCCGACGGCGTGTGCGATTGGTCGCAGCGCCCGCAGGGCTACGCCGAGCTCGATGGCACCTGGCTGAGCTTCGGCTGACCTCGGCAGCGCGCGTCGGAAGGGCAGGTCCTTCGCACGCGGGGTCCTGCCCTCCCGCTGTAGCCCCCGCCGTCCTAGGCCCGCGGGATCGAATCGGTCTCGGACGCCTGGCTTCGGGGCAGAATCCTGGTCGGCTAGCATTCGGGGATGACCGATGCGCAGCCGATCGACGACGTCTCGATCGGCGGTGAGACCATCCGCCTCGGGCCGTTCCTGAAGTTCGCCGGTGTCCTCGACTCCGGTGGGAACGTGAAAGAGGCCATCATCGACGGCTATGTGAGCGTGAACGGCGAGGTGGACCGCCGCCGCGGGCGCCAGCTGCAGCTCGGGGACGTCGTCAGCTTCGAGGGACGCAGCTTCCGCGTCCGCCCGTGACAGCGCCGGTGGCGGTGCGGTCGCACGGTGACAGATCGATACGCTGAGGGCACACCAGGGGGAGGAGCCTTCATGTCTGAGCAGGCCGTGTTGCAAGTGACGTACAACTCGCGCGACCTCGGCGGCCTTCCCGCGGATGACGGCGGCACCATCACTCCGCGAACCGTGTTCCGCTCGGACGCGCTCGCAGGACTCACCGACGACGGGCTGCAGTCGCTCACCGACCTCAACATCGGTACCGTGGTCGATCTGCGCACCGATGGAGAGCGCGCGAGGGCGGCCGACCGCCTCCCCACCGATGGCAGCGTCCGCTTCCTCCCACTGCCGGTGCAAGGCGGCGCGATGGACGAGATGGTGCAGAAGCTTCTGCCCACCAACGACGACACCGTCCTGTCCGAGGAACAGCTCACCGCGATCGTGGATCAGGTGCCGACTCTCGAGGAGCTCTACCTGGCGATCCTCGCCGGCAGTGCACCGCAATTCGCGGAACTGGCTCGAGCGGTGATCGATGCCGCAGAGACCGAACGACCCGGCGTGCTCTTCCACTGCACAGCCGGCAAGGATCGCACCGGCCTTGCGGCCGCCCTGTTGCTCCTCGTCGCAGGCACGCCGCGGGAAGTGATCGTCGACGATTACATCCAGACCGGCAAGAACCTCGCCGGGGGCTTGGCCGAAACGCTCACTGCCCTCATCACGAGCATGGGTGTGCCGTTGACGCCGAGGCTCAAGACGCTCGCAACGGAGTCGCCGGCGTCTGCCATCGAGGCCGCGATGGACTGGGTCTCATCCGAGCACGGCGACGCCGCCGGCTATCTCGGTACCGGCGGCATGTCGGTCGATGAGCTCGACGACCTGAAGCGCGTGCTCACCACACCCGCTCGGTAGCCGCGAGCGAGAGTCCGCATATCGTTGCTGAGGTGATCAGTGACGGCCGCCTTCGACAGATGGCGGAGGAACTCGTGGCGGTGCGCGGAGTGCGAGCAGTGGCTCTGGGCGGAAGCCGGGCCCGCGGAGCCCACCGGCCTGATTCCGACGTCGATCTCGGGGTCTACTACGACCGGGAACTGCTCGATGTCGACGCTCTCGCGGTTCTCGCGCACCGTTGGGTCGGCCGTCGAGTCGAGATCGCGCCACCCGGCGGCTGGGGTCCGTGGGTCGACGGCGGCGGGTGGCTCTCGGTCGAGGGCACCGATGTGGACTGGATCCTGCGAGACATCGGCCGCGTCCGCGAGCAGTGTCACCGGGCGCGCGCGGGGGAGTTCGGGTTCTTCGCGCAGCCTGGTCATCCTCTCGGGTTCCTGGACGTCGCCTACGCCGGCGAGGTGGCTGTGGCCATCCCGCTGCAAGACCCCGAGGGCCTCCTCTCCGAACTGAGGACTCTCATGACGCCCTACCCGGCCGCGCTGCGAGCGGCGATGTTCCGCAACCTCTGGCAGGTGGACTTCCTGTTGGACGGCGCGGCGAAGGGCGCCAAGCGCGGTGATGTGGCCTACGTGGCGCTCTGCGCGACGACCGCGGTGATGTTCATCGCGCATGCCTGGCACGCGGCGGCCGGCGAGTGGGTCGTCAACGAGAAGGGTCTCGTCCCCGGCGTTGCCCGCCTGCACGTCGACTCTCGCGGGTTCTCGGAGTCCGCGGCGGATGTCCTCGCCGACCTCGGGCGTGATCCGGCGGACCTCACACGGGCGATCGATGATCTCCGCGCCCTTCCCCGCCCCGAGCCCATGTGAATGAAGGGGCGTTGCGCGGCGTGGGCGTTGGGGTGGAGGGGTGCGGCGTCCGTTTAGGAATTCGACCGGTAGTAGGCGTCCGAGAACCATCACGGGCGCGATTCGGCGAGTCCGTCACTTCGGATGCCTCGGGGTGCGATCAGTCCCATTGCCGGTATCGCGATGAGGAGTGCCAGCCCTGAGGCGATCGCCGCCACCCAGACGGGTCCCGTGAGGCCGAGCGGTGTGGTCAGAGCCATGGCACCTGCGATCGGTCCAGCCACGGCACCCACGTTGAGCGCGGCGGTCGCGTAAGAGCCGCCCATCGTCGGTGCAGCGCCGGCTGCGTAGAGCACGCGGGTGATCAGTGTGCTGCCGACTCCGAAACTGAGGACGCCCTGCACGAAGACCAGACAGAGGAATGCCGTAGGGCTCGATGAGGTGACGGCAAGTCCCACCCACCCGACGATGAGCAGGGCGCCGCCGATGACGAGTACCGGCCGGGGCCGGCGATCAGAGAGCCGGCCGGCGATCATCACACCCGCGAACGATCCGATGCCGAAGAGGACCAGCACGATCGGAACCCACGAGCGCCCGAGTCCGGCGACGTCGGTTGCCACCGGAGCCAGGAATGTCAGAGCAGCGAAGGTTCCCGCGTTGACGAGGGCCGCGAGGATCATCACCACGAGGAGGCGAGGCGCCGCCAGTTGCGCGAGCTCTGATGTGAGCTCGGGGACACGCTCCTCGTCGGTCGCGCCGGCCAATCGCGGGTTGAAGCCGATCGCGACGCCGACGACGGCAGGTACGCACAGGACCGCGATCGCCCAGAAGGTCGACTGCCATCCCCATGCCGCGCCGAGCGCTGCGCCGGCGGGCACGCCCGCCACGGTGGCGACGGTTGTGCCGGCAAGCAGGACGGCGACCGCCCGGCCCTTCTTCGTCGGCCCGACGAGCCTCGACGAGGCAGTCAGCGCCACGGCGAGAAACCCGGCATTGACGAACGCCGCCACCATGCGGGTGACGACGAGAACGGTGAAGTCCGAAGTGGTCGCTCCCACGATGTGTGCTGCAGCGAAGAGCAGGATGAAGGCGAGCAGGCTGCCGCGCACGGGCAATCGGCGGGTGATGGCGGCCATGAAGGGAGCCCCGACGACCATGCCCACTGCGAACGCAGAGGTGAGGGTGCCGGCGGTTCCGACCGGGACGTCGAAGTCGGCGGCGATGTCTTGCACCAGCCCAGACAGCATGAATTCGGATGTGCCCATGGCGAAGACCACGAGCGCGAGCAGATAGAGGACGAAAGGCATTGAGAGCTCCGGAGACAAGGCGAACGGGGACGCGTGGTCACCACGAACAGCCCCATCGCACCGGGCGATGTGCTCTACGGAGCTCGGAACTCAGCGGTTCCCGGGGCTAACGGAGTGACCGATAGCCCCTTTCCTGGATGCCTCAGGACTCGACATGCGCTCGAGATTACCTGACCTCCACGCGACGCCGCGCCGTCAACCATGTCCTGAGCTGCAACGTGCGGGGCAGCAACACACCTAGTCGCCGTCGATGGCGCCGATCGCGCCACCCGCCTCCACTGCAGAGGGCTCCCGGTCCTCGAGCGACACGGCTGCCGACGAGCCCTCCGAACCGCCCGCGCGGAGGTTGGCTCCCTCGAGCGCGCGCTCGATGGCCAGGTCGAGCTCTGATCCAGGCCGGATGTCTCGGTCGTCCACTGACATGTTGCCTCCTGCGCCCACTGTAGCCACGACGACGGTGAGCAACCAGGGCGTCACCGGCAAAGCCATATCGGTGTACCGCGTCGGCGTGACCCGGCTCGCGTGGATTCAGGTGCGCAGGGCGATGTGGTCGCGTGTGCGGGTGGGGGATTTGGTGGCGGGTCGCCATTGTCGCGTGTGGTCCCACCAGGAGGGTCCGCGGACATAGGGGATGCCGTCTTGCACGCGGATCTGCCAGTTGCCGGTGTCGAGGGTGCGGTGGTGGAACCAGCACAGCAGGACGCCGTTGTCGGTATGGGTGGGCCCGCCCCGTGAGTGTTCGGTGACGTGATGGATTTCGCACCATTGCGGG
>NZ_JABACI010000003.1 GCF_012524205.1 Microbacterium salsuginis | reverse complement strand
GCCCGCCATTTCACCAGTTTGCGGAGTGGGCTGGGTGGGTGGTACCGGTCGCGGCTGACGGAGAGGATCATGCCGGTTTCGGGGTGGGTGAGGACCCGCATCCATTTGCTGTCCCCACCACACAACTCCCGTGCCTTGGGAAGGGGGATGGGGCCGATGCCTTCCACGACCGGCGGATCACATGATGCCGCCGCCTCCTCGTTCAGCAGGGCCAGGGCGGGGACGGTGACCACCACGGTGGCACGAATCCCGGAGCCTGCTGCCGGTGTCGCGGTGGTGGTGCCGTCGATGAGCAGGTCGCACACCACATCCGCGCGCACCTGATCCAACGTCCGGGGATCCGCCACGCTCCGGCCCTGATCGGTCCGGTCGGTCTGGTCCGTCTGGTCGGTCTGGTTGTGGTGGTTGTGGTGGTTGTCGGCTCGGCGGCCGGTGATGGTTTTGGCGATCGCGGTGACCCGCCCGTGGATGGCATGCAGTTCCACCAGCGGCCCGTACACGGACAGGGTGCCCATGCCGTCCGCTCCGGGGTCGACCCAGATCCGCCGCTCCCGCACCGCGTCCCGGTGGCGTTGTTCCAACGTGGCTGCCTGCACGGTCTGGATCAGGGTGCGCAGCGCCCGCCGGAACGTGCCCACCGGTTCCGCTTCCGCCAACTCCACCGCCCGACCCACGACCCGGTCCCGCAGGTCCGCGGGGACCTCGTCGATGAGGTCGACGAGCACGTCGGCGTGTTTCTCGGTGATCCGCCCCGCCCCCAACGACGCCAGCACGGCCGGGTACCGTCCGGTGAGCGCTTCGGCTTGGGCGAGGAGCCGGCCGGCGGTGTACTCGGTGACCCGCATCGCCGCGGCCAGCTCCAACCGGATCGACCGCTCCACAATGTCCAACACCCCCACCCCACGACCGACCGCCTCGGCCAGCAGTTCCTGCCGCATCGCCTGGATCCGCACCAAGCGTTCCGCGGCGAACACCGACATCATCGTCGCCGTCTCGGTCACCAGATCCACCACATCCGGCACCGGCATCCACTCCACCACATCCGCAATCCCGCCCGCACCCCACGGGTCCCACGGATCGAGCTCCGGATCATCTGCCATACACCAACACTAGTACGTATGTACTAATCAGGCAAGAGGTTCCTTGCATGACTTCGCCCTAATGGTCAAGGCTCACCGGAGTCCGGGCGACAGATCGCATTCGTCGGACGGGGCGTGCCCTGAGTGGCGAAGGCGCGCACATAATAGAACATTCGTCCGATAGGAGTGCCGTGAGGAGAGCCTCGCCCCATGGAACAGACTCTTACGCCCCGTGCCGACATGCGATGGAATGTGGCGATGCGATCGCTCGAGCCGATCCCCGGCAACCCCTGGCCACACGACATGACCATCACCGTCGAGGATCGGCCGAGTGCGCTGCTCGAATTGCTGTGGCTGCGGGAGGCATACGATCTCGATCCCGAGGGTGACGATCTCCCCCCACTGCTCGTTCGCACTCCGGACCCCGCAGAGAAGTCGGTGGACGAGGCCACCCGCCGGGAATGGGCCGGCGCCTGGGCTCGACTCTGGCGTGACGTCGCTGCTCACGCGGGCCGTGAACTGGATGTGCAGCTGCTGCAGCAACTGCACGGCACGGCCCTTGGTGGCGCCGAACGAAAGGCGCTCCTGAGTGAGCTCATCGGTCCCAATTGGGGCGATGAGGTCGGCCGGGACGCGCTTGAAGATCCGTCGCATCGGCGGTGGGAGGAGCGCAACATGGAGGACTTTCACGCCAGCCTCCCCCACACGCTCGCCGACAGTCCGGAGCGACGTGACCTCGAGTCCCTCATCCCGGCGTGGCGGGCGGGACTGACGAAGGTCGTGGTCATTCCGTGTCGAGGCGAGCACAATCGCACGCTCGGCCCGAACGCGCTGCTCGTGACAGAGGGCACGCGTGCTGACAGCGACGCGTATCGTCGCGCACTGGCTTCGTTCGCATGACTGCAGGGCGCGACTTGACGCGTAGGAATTATCCTACGTATCATCGACGCCATGGCGATCAACACCGTGAGAACCGTCACCGTCTTCGTGTCCGACCAGGATCGAGCCCGCGAGTTCTACGTCGACTCGCTCGGGCTTGAGGTGAAGGTCGATCACGTTTTCGGCGAGAACCGCTGGCTCGAGGTCGGCCCGGCCGAGGGAACGTCGCTTGCGCTGCACAAGCCGTTTCCCGGCGCGACTGCGGGTGGTGGGCAGGGCACCCTCTTCGCGAGCGACGACCTCGATGCCGATGTCGCGCGTCTGCAGCGGGCGGGCGTCGTTGTGGATGGTCCGGAACAGATGCCATGGGGCAGGCAGGCGACGTTCACGGATCCCGACGGCAACGGCTACGTCCTCCAGGGCTGATCCGTGCCCCGCCGCGTGAAGAGCGAGCCGCTGGATGAGGTGTTCGGTGCGCTCGCGAATCCCACACGTCGCGACATCCTCGAGGCGCTGCTTCAGGGCGAGCACACGGCCGGTGATCTCGCCGGCAGGTTCGACATGGCCCGCCCCAGCGTCTCCGAACATCTGCGCGTCCTGCGGGAGTCCGGTTTGGTCGAGGAGCGCCAGGAGGGGCGCCGTCGGTTCTACCGCGTCACGGGCCAGCCGATGGCGGAGCTGATCGATTGGCTCACTCCGTACGAGCGGTTCTGGCGCGATCGGATGACCGCGATGGGTGACGTCCTCGACCGCATGGGTGTCGATGAGCAGTCCTGACGAGCTGACCCGGATCGAGGTCGACCAGTACTTTCCCCACGCTCCGGCGAGGGTCTGGCGCGCGTTGACGACGCCGGAGTTGATGGCGCAGTGGTTGATGCCGAATGACTTCGAGCCCGTCGTCGGCCACCGCTTCACCTTCCGCGGACGCCCGGTTGCGCAGACCGGATTCTCGGGTCGCATCTCGTGCCGGGTTCTTGATCTCGTTCCGCAGAAACGCCTCCAGATCAGCTGGAATGATGCCGATGAGCCCGATGGGATGGCGACGACCGTCACGTGGACTCTTCAGGCCGAGGGGAAGGGCACACGCCTGTTCCTCGAACACGCCGGGTTCGACCCGGACGACCCGACTCAGCAACTCGCCCGGAAGTTCATGAACGGCGGCTGGCGCAGCCACGTGCTTCGCCGGCTCAGCGACCTGCTCATGAACCTCACCTGAATCCCGGAAGGACGACACCATGTCCCGCACGATCGCAGAGAAGCTCCAGATCAAGCCCGACAGCGAGCTTCTGTTCGGCCCCTCGACACCCGCGCAGCGCGACATGCTTGCGCCGTTGCCTCAGGGCGTCACCGTCGTCGACCGCATCGACCGCGACACCGAAGGTGTTGCCGTCATGTTCGTGAACGATCGGGCAGAGCTCGACGTGCTCCTGACCGAGACACTCCCGCGTCTGACCTCACCGAAAGCGATCTGGATCGCCTACCCGAAGGGCAACACGTCCGACATCAATCGCGACAGCATCTGGAGGCGCGCCGAGGAATTCGGCTGGACGCTGAACGGCAATATCTCGCTGTCCGACGTATGGTCGTCGGTCCGCGTGAAGCGTGTCGGCTGATCGGTTCGGTCAGCATCCGTTGTCCTGATCCGCCCCGTGTGCAATAGTTAGGTATATGCCTAACTATTCCGCCGAAGTGGATGCGGTGCTGCGTGCACTCGCGGACCCCACCCGGCGGGCGGTCGTCGAGCGGCTCGCCAAGTCCCCGGCCGTCGTGTCGGACCTCCTGGCCTCGTTCTCGATGACGTTGCCCTCGCTGCTGCAGCACTTGCGGATCCTCGAGGACGCGAGAGTGATCACCTCGAACAAGCAGGGACGCGTCCGCACCGTGAGCCTCAGACCCGGCGCGCTCGACGTCCTGCACCTGTGGCTCGGCGAGCAGCGAACCTCTGCCGAACGCCAGGCCGACCGCCTCGGCATCCACCTGGCCCGCGCAACCTCCAAGGAGAATTGACATGACCCGCGTTCGCATCGACCTGTTCTCATCGCTCGACGGCTACACCGCGGCGCCCGACCCCGCGGCCGACAATCCCATGGGGGAGGACTGGGGCCCGCTCACCGCCGCGTACGCGGCGACCCGCACCTTCCGCGAGAAGGTCTTCGGCGACACGAGCGGTGCGGGAACGACGGGAATCGACGAGGCCTACGCCTCCGCATTCTTCACCGGAGTCGGCGCCGAGATCATCGGCGCGGCGATGTTCGGCCTGCACGCGTACCCCGACGACCCGGAGTGGAAGGGCTGGTGGGGCGATCGACCGCCGTTCGCCTTTCCGGTGTACGTGCTGACCCACTCCGCCCCGCGGCCGTCGATCCCCATGGAGGGCGGGACCACTTTCCACTTCCGCAATGACGCGATCGATGACGTGCTGGCAGAGGCGGTCGCCGCCGCCGGCGGCCTGGACGTGCGAGTCGGAGGGGGAGTGCGCACGGCGCAGGAGTTCCTGCGCGCAGGACTGGTCGACGATCTGCATGTGGCGATCGCGCCGATCGTGCTGGCTCGGGGCAACCGCGTGTGGGATGACCTTCGCGGACTGGAACAGACCCATGCCGTGACGACCGAGGTCGCCGAGAGCGGCACGATCCACGTGACATTCACCCGATAGGACGAACCGATGACGATCGAGCGCCGACTCGCGCACTCCAGCTTCACGCTCACCAGGGACTACCCGGCGCCCGTCGACCGGGTCTGGGGCGCGTTCGCCGAGGCAGACCAGAAGCGGAACTGGCTCGGTGACGGCGACGCCTTCGAGCCGCGGGAGTGGGCGTTCGACTTCCGCGTCGGGGGGCGCGACGTCGACGAGGCGAAGTTCCACGGCGGTCCGGTGTCGCGATACGAAGCCGTCTACACCGACATCGTCGAGCACGTCCGGATCGTCACGACCTATGACATGTGGCTCGACGGCGTGCACATGTCCACCTCAGTGGCATCCTTCGAGTTCGAGCAGATTCCCACCGGCACCCGCCTCACGCATGTCGAGCACGGCGTCTTCTTCGACCAGTTCTGGGCCGACGGTGCAGGCCGCGAGCAGGGCACGCGAGGGCTGCTGGAAGCCCTCGGCCGCCACCTCGAGCAGCAGGCGTGACGTCCCGACCGTTCAGGCCTCGTCAGGCCCTCGGTCCGGGGTGAGCTGACCGGCCAGCCCCAACGGCATGACGTGCGGCCGGCCCTGCACCGGCTCGCGGACGATCGCCGCGCGCAGACCGAACACCTCGGCGAGCAGGTCTTCGGTCACGACATCGTCGGGAGTCCCCGAGGTCACGATCGCACCGTCCTTCATCGCGACGATCTGCGACGCGTACCTCGCCGCGAGCGAGATGTCGTGCAGCACCATGAGCACCGTGCGACCATGCTGCCGGTTCAGGTCGCGCACGAGCTCGAGCACTTCGACCTGATGCGCGAGGTCGAGATAGGTCGTCGGCTCGTCCAGCAGCACGATCTCGGTCTGCTGCGCGAGCGACATCGAGAGCCACGCGCGCTGTCGTTGCCCGCCCGACAGCTCGTCCAGCGGCATGTCGGCGAGATGGTCGACACCGGTCGCCGCCATCGACTCGCGCACCACCGACTCGTCGGCGCGCCCGAACTGCTCGTACCACCGCTGGTGCGGATGCCGCCCGCGCGCGACGAGCTCGGCGACGGTGAGTCCCGCGGGCGCTTCAGGGCTCTGCGGGAGCAGCGCGATCTGCCGCGCGACCTGCCGGGTCGGGATGCTGCGCAACGACACTCCGTCGAGCAGCACATCGCCCTCCGCGGGCGCCATCACGCGCCCGAGCGCTCGCAGCAGCGTCGACTTGCCGCATCCATTCGGTCCGATGATCGCGGTGACCTGACCGTCGGGCACCTCGAAGTCCAGCCCCGACACGACGGGCCGGCCGTCGTACGAGAGGGTGAGCGAGCGGGCGCACAGGCGTGCGGTCATGCCGTCCTCCGTTGCGTGGTGATCAGCAGCCAGACCAGGTAGGGCACGCCGATGATGGCCGTCCCGACGCCCGCGGGGAGCGGGAGGGGGAACAGGCGGGCGGTGAGCACGTCGGCGAGCAGCACCATGAGGGCGCCGACAAGGGCGGATGCTGCCAGGGGCGGTGTCGCGGAACGCACGAGCATGCGCGCGATCTGCGGGGCCGCCAGCGCGACGAAAGCGAGCGGTCCGGCGATGACGGTCGCGAGGGATGCCAGCAGCACCGCTGCCACGAGCGCCAGCGCTCGCGACCGATTGACGCGCGCGCCGAGCCCGATCGCCGTCGGCTCCCCGAAGGCTGTGAGCGACAGAGGCCGCGCGACGAACCCCGTCGCCACCATGAGCACGAGGGCCGCGACCGACAGCGGCCCGACGAGCGTCCACTCCTCGGCGTTGAGCGATCCCGACATCCAGGTGAGCGCCTGCGCGGCGTTCGTGACGTCGCCGAGCGTGAGCAGCCACGTGACCAGGCTCGTGGCGAGCCATGAGACGCCGAGGCCGACCAGCACGATGCGGTAGCCGTCGACCAACCCCCGGTACGCGAGGAGGAACACCGCGAGCCCGGCGAGCAGGCCGCCGAGGAACGCGGCCGCCGGCATCCCGATGAGCGCCGCGGCTCCAGAGAGCCCGCCCGCGCCGCCGCCGGCGAGCACCAGCACGCCGACCGCACCGAGCGACGCGCCCGCCGTCACCCCGAGGATGTCGGGGCTGGCCAGCGGGTTGCGCGCGATGGTCTGCGTGATCGCGCCGGCGACGGCCAGCGCCGACCCCGACACGACAGCGGCGACCGTGCGCGGCATCCGGAACTCCATCACGGCCAGCTCGGTCCGCGGGTCGGGCGGGGCGCCGAACAGGGTGCTGAGCACCGCCACGAAGTCGATCGAGCTGCCGCCGAGCGATACGTGCAGCGCACAAGCGAGCACGGTCGCCACGAGCAGGGCCGCCAGCACCGCGACACCGCGCGCACGCCACAGCACGGACACCGGACCCCAGCGGATGACCGGGAGCAGCGGCCGTCGCGAACTCGTGGTGGTCACAGCGAGACCACCCGCCCACGACGCGCGAGCGCGATGAAGAACGGTGCGCCGGCGACGGCCAGCACGACCGAGACCGAGAGCTCGCCGGGTTGCGCGATGACGCGACCGATGGTGTCGGCGACGAGGAGGACCGCGCTGCCGATGAGCGCGGACGCCGGGAGCTGCCAGCGGTAGTCGGCGCCGACCAGCGCCCGCGCGATGTGCGGCACGATGAGCCCCGCGAACGCGATCGGCCCGGCGAGCATGACCGCAGCACCCGCCAGCAGAGTGATGGCCGCGATGCCGAGCACGCGCGCCCGCCGTAAGGAGACGCCGAGGGATGCCGCGGCCTGCGGTCCGAGCGCCAGCGCATTGAGCGCCGGCCCGTTCGCCAGCGCGAGCGCGGCCCCGACCACGACGAACGGCCACATGTAGGCCAGGGCGCCGTTGCGCGTCGCGAGCGATCCGACCTGCCAGAAGCGAAGCGCGTCGAGCGCGTCGAGGTTCATCAGCACGGTCGCGGTGACGAGTGCGCCGAACAGCGCCGACACTGCGACGCCGGCGAGGACCAGCGTGATGGGGGTGGCGCCTCCACGCGCGCTCGCGGCGATCGCGAACACGAGCGCCGAGGCGCCCAGCGCCCCGATGAAGGAGAAGAGTGCCTGGACGGGACCGGACGGATCGCCCGTCGCAGCGACGAGGACGATCGCCAACGCGGCACCCTGGAAGATTCCGAGCAGGCCGGGGTCGGCGATCGGGTTGCGCGTGTGCCCCTGGACGAGGGTTCCCGCGAGTCCGAGACACGCGCCGACCAGGATGCCGAGGACCGTGCGGGGCACGCGGAGGCCGGTGATCGCCACGTCGGCGTCGGTCCCGGTAGGGGCGAAGAGCGCCGTGAACACCTGGACGGGTGACGTCGGCATGCCGCCGACGCACACGCTCAGCACCGCGGCCACGACGATCGCGACGACGGCTCCGACGAGCACGACCGGGCGGCTCGGGCGCCGCCGCGGCGGGGAGATGAGGATCACGGGCGCGTTTCGTCGTCTGCTAGATTCGGGGGTGCCAACTTAGGTAAGCCTTAGCTTCCTGCGTGCGACATTCCATCCTAACCGTGACGAGAAAGCACCTGCCACTCCCATGCCTTCACTCCGCTCCGTCCTGTCGGTGATCACCGCCGGCGCCCTCGTGCTCGGCCTGGCCGCCTGCCAGTCCACCTCTGCCGACGAGGCCGCCCCTGAAGCCTCCTCCGACAGCGGATTCCCGCTCACGATCGAGCACGCGATGGGGGAGACGACCATCCCGGAGCGTCCCATCAGGGTGGTCGCGCTGGACCCGAGCTACGTCGACGCGACGCTGCTGCTCGGCGCCGAACTCGTCGGCTACGCCGAGTACCGGCAGGACCCCGAGAACCCGTTCGCGCCGTACCTCGGCGACGTGAGCGATGAGACCGCCGACGCGGTGAATGTCGGCACCATCGCCGAGCCCGACCTGGAGAAGATCCTCGAGCTCGAGCCCGACCTGATCATCTCGGCGAAGGTGCGGCAGGAGGCCCTCTACCCGCAGCTGTCGAAGATCGCGCCGACCGTGTTCTCGGAGAGCACCGGGCCGACGTGGAAGGAGAACGTCGTGCTGCTGGGCACGGCGCTGGGGCTCGAGGACGAAGCCGAAGCCGCGGTGAGCGAGTACGAAGAACGTGCGGCCGCCGTCGGCGAGCAGATCCTCGCGCAGGACCCCGAGACCACGTACTCGCTCGTGCGCTTCGCCGGCGAGGACACCGCCCGGCTGTACTCGAGCAACTCGTTCATCGGCGAGATCATGACCGACATGGGTCTGCCGCGGCCGGCGGATGCTCCCGACACCACCGAGACGATCTTCGTGCCGCTGTCGGCGGAGAACATCCTGCAGGCGGATGCCTCGATCGTCCTGGTCAGCTCGTGGGAGCCGGACGGGGCCGAGGGCGACGCCTCCCGCGCACAGCGCGCGCAGTTCGAGTCGAACCCGCTGTGGGAGCGCCTGACCGGCGAGGTCGTCGCCGTCGACGACGGCACGTTCGTCTCGTCGGTCTCGATCCAGGGTGCGCACGCGGTGATCACCGAACTCGCGGAGCACTTCGGGGTCGACCCGCTCGACTGAGTCCAACCCCTGGCGGGAATCGGACCCGGCGCTCGCGCGCCGGCCGATTCCCGCCAGCACCGATCGTCCTCCGGCCTCAGGATCGAAGCATCGGATCGCTTCCCGGGCCCTGCACCCGGCAGAGAGGACACCTGGATTCATGAGCACCATCGCATTGATCACCGGCGGCAACCGCGGACTCGGGCTGGCGACAGCCACGGCCCTCGCCCAGTCCGGAGCGACCGTGATCATCGCCGGTCGGGACCTGAACGCCGTGCGCACCGCGGCTGACGGCCTCGTCGGGCAAGGATTGCGGGCGGAGGCGCTCGCCATGGACGTCACCTCCACGGAGAGCATCGCGGCGGCCGCAGCGACCGTCGCCGCGCGCCACGGCCGGCTCGACGTCCTGGTGAACAACGCCGGAGTCCTGCCCGAGGCCACCTCTTCGAGTGACCACCACTTCGTCGACGTCGACGCGTTCCGCACCACGTTCGAGACCAACGTCTTCGGAGTCGCCGCGACGACCGAGGGCTTCCTGCCGCTGCTGATGCAGAGTGACGCAGGGCGCATCGTCAACGTGTCATCGACGATGGGCTCCCTGAACGACCAGCAGAACGTGGACTCACCGTTCTACTCGACCGTCGTCCCCGCCTACCAGGCCTCGAAGGCTGCGGTGAACAGCATCACGATCGGACTGTCCAAGAAGCTCGCCGGCACCAAGCTCAAGGTGACGTCGGTGTGTCCCGGATGGGTGCAGACCGACCTCGCCCCCGGCAACCGCGAGCATGCTCCGACGACAGCCGATGACGCCGCGCGCATCGTGCTGACCGCGGCCATGCTGCCCGACGACGCCCCGTCGGGCACCTTCATCGACGACTCCGGTCCCGTGCCGTGGTGACGGCATCCGTCATCGACTGACCGTCGTGCGGCGCGCGTCACCCCTGGATGATGCGCGCCGCACGTGCGTGAACGAAGGTGGTGGGTGTCGTCAGCCCTTGACGGCGCCGGCCATGACACCCGACACCAGCTGCTTGCCGGCGAGGATCAGCACGACGAGCAGCGGCGCTGCCACCAGGAAGACGCCCGCCATCACGAGTCCGGTGTCGGACGTGAACGCCCCACGCAGCTGGGGGACGACGAGCGGCATGGTGAGCTGTGACCGCATGACGACCGACGGCCAGAAGAAGCTGTTCCACGAGCCGATGAACGTGAAGAGAGCGAGCGTCGCCGCCGCGGGGCGAGCGGCGGGCAACGCGATCGACCAGAATGTGCGCAGCATCGACGCGCCATCGACGCGCGCGGCCTCGATGAGTTCGTAGGGAAGCGCCTCTTCGAGGTACTGGGTCATCCAGAAGACGCCGAAAGCTCCCACGAGACCGGGGACGATGAGCGCGAGCAGGGAATCGATCCACCCGAACTCGTTCATCATGACGAACAGCGGAATCGTCCCGACCTGCGCGGGGATGATGAGCGTCGCGAGGACCGCGACGTACAGCGCGCGACGGCCCGGGAAGCGCAGCTTCGAGAAGCTGAAGCCCGCGAGCGTCGAGAAGAGGACCACCGACGCGCTCACGGTCACCGCGACCAGCAGCGAGTTCGCGAACGCCAGCCAGATGCTGAACTGCTCGGCGGCGAAGACCTCGCCGAAGTTCTCCCACAGCGTGGCGGTCGGCAGCCACCGGGGGAGGCTTCCCACCGATCTCGTGATCTCGGTGGTCGTCGACGATCCGTACATAGCGGCCGCGTACAGCGGGAACACCGACAGCACGATGACGACGGTGAGGAAGCCGTACGTGACCCAGCCCGGCCGGCGCGCCGACGGGTTGTGCGACGCGATCGGTCGGCCCCGGGCCGCCCGCTTCTTCGCATACCGCGCGGCTCCGCGGCCGGCGGTGTTCTCGATGAAGGCCGTGCTCATCGAAGGACTCCTTCCATCGTGTTTTCGGCGACGGCGGCCGGCGTCGAGCCCACGAGGGTCGGTTCCGGACGGCGCGGCGGACGCGGACGCCGCAACCGGCGGCCGCGGTCGCGTGGGGCGCCCGACGACGAGATCGACCGCGTGAGCAGGAAGTTGAGCAGCGAGATCACGAGGATGATGAACGCGAAGATCCAGCCCACCGCCGCGGCCTGGCCGAGCCGGTCCTGCCACTCCCCGAAGCCCAGGTTGAAGAGGTACAGCATCACGGTGGTCCACTGGTTGTCGGCGCCCCCCGAGCCGCCGCCCGTCCCGCCGCCGTCGAACAGTCGCGCCTCGTCGAAGATCTCGAGACCGCCGATGGTCATTGTGAGGATGACGAAGATCAGCGTCGGACGGATGCCCGGGATCGTGACCGAGAAGAACTGGCGGAAGCGGCTCGCACCGTCGACCGTCGCAGCCTCGTAGAGGTCTCGCGGGACAGCCTGCATGGCCGCGAGGAGGATCAGCGCGTTGTAGCCCGTCCACCGGAAGACGACCATCGAGCCGATCGCGATGTGCGACAGCAGCCTGTCCTGGAAGAACGGCGAACTGCTTTCGGTGAACAGGCCCAGGGCGTGGAGGTTCGGCACCAGGATGCCGAACTGGCCGAAGACCTGACCGAAGATCATCGACGTCGCCACGGGCATGACGACGAAGGGGATGAGCACGCTCATGCGCCAGAAGGTGCGGGCGCGCAGGTTCTGGTCGAGGATGGCCGCGATCAGCAGAGCGAGGATGAGCTGCGGGATGCCGCCGAGCAGGAAGATCGAGATGGTGTTCTCGAGCGAGCGCCAGAACAGCGGCTGCCGCAGCACCCAGGCGAAGTTGTCGAGACCGACGAATTCGCCCATCCCGGAACGGCGATGCCAGTCATGCAGCGCGACGACGATGTTGAAGAAGAGCGGGAACGCGCCGAAGACCGCGAACAGCAGGAAGAACGGCGAGACGTACAGGTACGGCGAGAGCTTGAAGTCCCAGCGCGAGAGCCGCTGCCCCCATCCCACCCGCCTCACGGTGCGGGGCATCGCTGAAGTGACTGCCATCGTTCGAGCCTTCCGTGGTTCTGGTCTGGTGCGTCAGGTCGGCGGTCCGGCTCAGCGATGAGCCGGACCGCCGGGGGAATCAGCCTGCGGTGTCGAATCCGAGCGCTTCGAAGTCGCTCACCACCGAGTCCCACGCCTCTTGAGGCGTGGCACTGCCCGATTCGACGAGCCGGATGCCGTCGGTCACGAGCGTCTGGATGCCCGCGAAGTTCTCGCCGCGGTATCCGCCCGCCGCGGCGTCTCCGGCAGCCGCCGCGAGGTCGCCGTAGATCTGACCGAGCCGCTGGCCGCCGAAGAACTCGTTCTCGGTCTCGGCGATGTCGGGGTTCTCGATGGCCTCCAGCTGGGACGGGAACTGACCCGTCGTGTGGAACCACTGGACCGCGGCATCCGGTGAGGTCAGGTAGTCGGCCAGCTCGACCGCCCATCCGGTGTTCTCGCCCGTCGACGGCACCGCGAAGAACGATCCGCCCCAGTTGCCGCCGCCGTCCGGGAACGTGCTCGAGACGCGCCAGCCCGGGATCCCGTCGGCGTTCTCTGCGATGATGCCGGCCATCCAGGCCGGCGTCACGACGGTCGCCCACTGGCGGTTCTGGAACCCGGCTCCCCAGTCAGCATGCCCGATGGGGATGCCGGCGGAGATGCCGTCCTCGGCCGCCTCGGCGAAGGTCATGAAGAGCTCTTCGATGGCCGCGTTGTCGGCCAGGTTGTACGGCTTGCCCGACTCGGGATCCTCGAAGGCGTCCGGCAGCAGGTTGATCGCGGCCTGGAAGGCGCTGGAGAGCGAGTCGATGAAGAAGTTGTCCGAGACGGCCACGTATTCGCGGCCGGCGTCGAGGAACGACTCCCACGTCGCGGCATCCCCTCCGATGAACTCACCGAAGGACTCGGGATCGGCGGCGACGCCTGCGGTCCCCGTCATGTCCTGATTGAAAGCGATGCCGAGAGGGCCGATGTCGGTGCCGTATCCGGTGATCACGCCGTCGACGGAGCCCTGCGTGACCTTCCAGTCCACCCAGCGGTCGGGGATCTCGGGCAGCTCCACCCAGTCCTCGGGGACGGCCATCATCTCGGTCCACCAGTCGAGCTCGACGAGATGGACGTCCGACAGCCCCGCTCCTTCGGATGAGAGACCGTTGCGCAGGACGGTCTGGGCAGACGCGCCGTCGGGGAAGGAGTTCACCACGACCTCGATGCCGTACTCCTCCTCGAAGGACGCCAGAAGCTCGGGCGGGAAGTCCATCCACGCCGCGACGGTCAGCTTCTCGGGCTTGTTCTCGTCGGTGGCCTCTTCGCCGCCTCCGCCACCCCCGCCGCCTCCGCTGCAGGAGGCGAGGGCGAGAGTCGTGAGCGTTGCGGTGGCCGCGACGGCGGCGGCTCGCTTGCTGAATCTCATGATGTGGGTCCTTTCGTGACGTCGTCGTACGCGGAACAGCTGGGTCAGGGAATCGCTCGTGAGATCGACATGACGGCCCAGGGCGCCAGGGTGATGTCGATCGCGAGCACGCCGTCGTCGTTCACCGTGAGCGTGCTCGAGTCGAGGTCGTCGGCGATCCTCTTGAGATCCGCGACCTGCTGCCGAGAGAGGTTGAGAGGCTCGCCGAGCTGGTGCCACGACTCGGCCACGTTTCCGTGGTCGAGGTCGAGGATCTCGACGGCGTAGATGTCGCCGGGGATGAGCCCCGAGACGGAGTGGCTGATGCGGCGAGCGGGCCCCTCGCCCGCGAGCCGGCGCGTCTGTGCGTAGCTGGTGGCATCGCCGACGGACCGCGAGCCCATCGAGTCGGGGTAGTTGAAGAAGAGGGCGGCGATCGCATCGTCGGTCGTGCGCGTGATGATGCCGTGCTCGGTCTGGAGGGCGATGCGGTCGCCGAGCCGGTGGAGCATCGTCATCGCGTGGAAGGTCGGCTTGTGGATGCCCTGCTCGTTGACGAAGCCGAACCCGCCGTGGAACGGCCCGATGCCGCCCCCGCCCTCTTCGAAGACATCTGTGAAGGCCCAGTACGAGATGGAGTCGGCGAGTGTGTGAGCCTGCAGGAACGCCCGCGTGATGTAGGTGGCGGCGTACACGGTGTCGTGCATCCGATCCCGGCTCGAGGGTGACGTCGACCACTCGGTGATGTGCAGATCAGCATCCGGATAGGGGGATGCCGCGATGATCTGTCGCATCTGTTCGAGGTCGTTGCGCGTCGCATCCCGGTCCCGGCTGATCGACCGGCCGACTCCTTGGGTGTCGAAGGCGTAGTCGGTGGGGTAGAGGTGCGTCGAGAAGAAGTCGATCGGGAGATCGCGCTCCGCGCAGTAGGCGATGAGCTCGTGGATCCACACCGGCTTCCAGGGCAGGAGCGCGGGGTCGGGCGCTTCGGCCGTCGCAGCCTCGACGGACCTGTCGTGGTACTCGCCGTCGTAGCGGGAGTCGGGGACGAAGACCGATGACGAGGGGCCGCCGACCTTGAGGCCGGGGTCGATCGCCTTCAGCGCGCGGGCGGTCGCCTCGTACAGCTCGAAGTACTGCGTGCGGGTACCGGTCCAGAAATGAGGCACGAGATTCGGCTCGTTCCACACTTCGAACGGCCACGTGCGCACCTCCTCGCGGCCGTAGCGCTCCATCCAGTGCTGAACGGTCGCCGTGACGAGGTCGACCCACGCGTTCATGTCGTTCGGCGGGCTGCAGTGCGCCTTCCACCAGAAGAGGGTCTCGGTCTGCGTTGCGAGCTCGCGCGGCATGAATCCCAGCTCGACGAAGGGGCGAGCCCCCGTGTCGAGGATCGCGTCGAAGACCTTGTCGACGTACGCGAAGGTGTACACCGGTTTGGCGAGGGGAGTCGGCGGACCGAAGCCGCCGCCGTTCGATGCGCGGTAGACGAACATGTCGTCGTGGAAGAGGCCGTGGAATCGCACGTATCGTGCACCGAACGTCGTGACCGCTTCGCGGAAGTGGCTCTGCCAGTCCGCACGGAGCGCCTCGTTGGCCCGGCCGGCCCCGACGCACACGCTCCACACATGGTGCAACGGCGCGTCGGTGGGCGACCGGCCGTCGATCATGAGCGCGGGCGATGTCGCGACGGACACAGACGACCTCCTTTGGTCACAGCGGAAGAGATTCGGGATCGATGCTTGCGAAAATGTTTCGCAACGCGTATCGTGTCATCATGCTAGGTACAGCGGCGTACCATGTCAACATCTGTCGGCAAGACGCCCGAATCGGCGTGGAGTGAGGTTTGCTATTTCGAAACTAATTCGACCGGAGAAACGCTGTGGTCGGTGAGCGCACGCCACGTCGCGCAACGCTCGCGGATGTGGCTGCGGCGGTTGGAGTGTCGCGAGGCACTGTCTCCAAGGCCCTCAACGGGCGTGACGACATCTCTGCCGAGACGCGTGAGCGCGTCCTGGCTGCCGTCACCGAACTCGACTACCGACCGACCACCGTCGCGTCGCCCGAGTCGGCGCGCCGCGCGATCGCCGTCGTGTTCGACATCCCCGCCTCGCCGTACATCCTCGGCGTGCTGCAGGGGGTGCTCGCGGCGACGACCGAGACCCGGATCGACCTTCTGACACGGCTCGCCCCTGCTCGGGCGTCGCGCACGCAGCGCGCCGTGGCGCGCAGATGGGTCGCCGAGCAGCAGGAGTCGGGTGTCGTCGGCATCATCGGCCTGACGCTGTCCGCGCCCGACGCGCTGATCGAAGCGGCGAGCAATGCCGACCTGCCCTTCGTCATCGTGGACCCCGTCGACACGCACCACTCCCGCATGGTGAGCGTCGGCTCGAGCAACTGGGCCGGGGCACGCACCGCGACGGAGCATCTGATCGAACTGGGTCACGACCGCATCGCATGGATCGGCGGCCCCGAGGCGTCGGATGCCGCGCGTGACCGGCTCTATGGATACCAGGCGGCTCTCGACGCCGCCGGCATCGCGGTCGATCCGGCGCTCATCCGCGCCGACCAGTTCGCTGTCGCTTCAGGCGCGAAGCACGCGCGCGACCTCCTCATGTCCACCCGGCCGCCGACCGCCATCATGGCGGGTGACGACGAGATCGCCGTCGGTGTGCTCGCGACGGCGCACGAACTCGGCATCCGCGTCCCGGAGCAACTGAGCGTCACCGGCTTCGACGACACGCCGCAGGCGGCGTGGACCACGCCGCCCCTGACCACCGTCCACCAGCACCTCGAGGGCATGGGCGCCATGGCGGTCCAGACGATTGTCGTGATGGCTGAGGGGCGGCATCCCTCGTCCCGTCACGTCGAACTGGCGACGTCCCTGACGGTGCGTGAGAGTACGGCGCCGGCAGCAGGCGGTCACTGATCCGACCACCGATCGCAGCCCGTCCGGGTCTAGGCGTCGGTGGCGGTCACCTCGCGGGCGGTGTCGGCCGGCGGGTGCTGCCCTCGGCTCAGCAGGATGAGCGGCACCGCCAACGCTGAAATCGCCCCGCTCCAGATCATGGAGGCGCCGTAGCCCCCGACATCCGCGACTCTCCCCAGGACCGGCTGGAAGACGGCCCCGCCGCCCGAGCCCATCAGCGAGTCGAACGAGAGCACCGTGGCGCGCTGCTTCGACGGGATCATGTCGTTGAGATAAGCACGGTGCACGGGGTCATCGATCGCCGATGCGATGCCCCAGATCGCCACCAGCACGACGGCGAACCAGAAATCGCGCACCAGCCCGAGACCGACCAGTACCAGAGCACTCGACACCGTTGCGAGCAGGATCGCCGAGGTGCGCCGTCGGAAGAGCTTGCGGACACGTGGAGCGAGCGCACCGCCGAGGATCGCAGCGCCCGACAGGAGGGCGGCGGCGAGCCCGGCGACCGAGTAGGCCTCCGTGTCGCCCCAGAGCTCCAGCAGGTAGGGCTGCAATGCATAGAAGACGTACATTCCGACGCCCGCCGTGAAGGGGCCGGTCAGCATGAGCCAGCGCACCGGCGGATCCCCCAGACCGTAGCGGACCGAAGCGCGCAGGACGGTGCGAGTCGCCCGGAGGGGGCCTTCGCTCCGATCCGGCTCGAAGCCCACGTCCCGCATGAGCAGTGCAGCGACGATGAACATCAGCAGCAGGATGGCGCCGCGCACGAGGAACGGCACGCCGAGGTCCGTCACTTGTGCGATGACGCCGCCGAGCACCGACCCGGAGAGCATCGCGATGCCGCCCACGATCTGCGCGCGGCCGAAGACCGTCTCGAGGCTGCCCTCGTAGCCGGTCGCGTTCAACGCGTCGACGAGCCAGGCGTCCACGGCGCCCGAAAAGAATGTGAAGCCCAGCCCGAGCAGCACCGAGACGAGGGCCCAGGCCCAGAACGGCGAATGCCAGACCCAGAGCAGCCAGTAGAGGACGGTCGTCACCGCGAGCGTGACCGTTCCGAGCAGGTATGACGCTCGGCGGCCGACCGTGTCGGCCACCACGCCCGTCGGAATCTCGAAGAGAAGCATCCCCACCGTGAAGAAAGCGTTCGCCGCGAATGCCTCGAGGTTCGAGAGTCCGGCATCGAGCAGGAAGAGCGTGTTGATTCCCCAGATGAACGACGCGGCGAGGGTGTTGCCCAGCATCAGCGTGTAGTACGTGCCCTGCACGCGACGCGGACTCGGCAGCGAGGGCGCGTCGCTGGTCCTGGAGATGACGGCTCCTCAGTCCGTCTGCAGCGACTGGGCGAGCATCACCAGGATGCCGCTCGGGCCGCGGAGGTACGTGAGCTTGTACACGTCCTCGTACGTGGCGACGCCGCGGAGCGGGTAGCAGCCATGCCGCGCGGCGATCGCCAGCGCCTCGTCGATGTCATCGACCGAGAACGCGACGCGATGCATGCCGATGTCGTTGGGACGGGTGGGCTCCGTCTCGATCGCCTCCGGGTGGATGTACTCGAAGAACTCGAGCTGACCCTGACCGCCCGGCGTCTGCAGCACGGCGATCTTGGCATGGTTGCCGTCGAGCCCGACGGCGGTATCGGCCCACTCGCCGCTGACCGTGTCACGGCCGAGGACCGTGAGGCCGAGGTCGGTGAAGAATGCGATCGCCTCTTCGATGTCGCGAACCGCGATGCCGACGTTCTCCAGCTTGATGGCCATGGCTGCATGCTACCGATGGGCGCCGACGAGCGGACCCCTCAGCGGTGCTGGTCGGCGCTCTCGTGGTGGGCGAAGGTCTGACGCGTGGTCAGGTCGGCGCCGGTGAGGATGCCGGCCCGCCCGAGCAGCCGTCCGTTCTGCCAGTTCGACAGCCCGAGCTCGGGCTGGTGCAGCGCGTACTGACCGTCGGCCCACCGGGTGAATCCGTCGCCGACGAACGGGGCGTTCACGCTCTCGCGGAAGCGCGCGTGCGCGTCGGGATCCTCCGAGATGAGCGTCGCGACGAACTGCGGGCTGTACGTGTTGAACAGCTGCACCGCCTCGTCGGTGTCGTCGACCACGACGAGGCTGAGCTCCGGCGTCTCCTCCCACTCCCACTCGGTGCCGATGCGGTCGACGTCCAGCAGCGTGGCGCGGGGCTCGGTGACGGTGCCCTCGGCGCGACGCACCTCGATGGTGCGCGTCAGGTCATCGGTGGGGATCCATGATTCGCTGCCGTCGACGACGTGGACGCGGGCGACGCCGCCCCGCGCCGCCGCGGCCTCATCGGCGGCGGCCAGCAGCAGCGGCACCAGCTCGGCCGCCCGGTCGCGCACGACGGCGGCGACGTTGAGCGTGTTGCACACCTTGCGGTCGAGCGAGTTGCGGACCACGCCGGCGAGGCGCTGAGGATCGGCGGTGCGGTCGGCGATCAGCCACGCGCCGCCGGTGCCGTGCGAGCTGACGGGGATCCCGCTCTGCCGTGCGACGCTGCTGAGCTCGGTGACGGCCGTGCCCGAACCGCGCACGACGGCCAGCGCCAGGCGGGCGTCGCTGAAGAGCGCCCAGCCGGCCGAGCGCTCGCGCACGGGGATGAGCCGGACGGCGCCGTCGGGCAGGCCCGACCCTTCGAGCGCGGGGCGCAGTGCGTGGTCCTGGATCGCCTGGGCGGTGGCCAGTGCGTCCCCGCCGATGCGCAGGACCGCTGTGTTGCCGGTCGCGAGCACTCCCGCGGCGTCGGCGAACACGTTGGGCCGGCCTTCGAAGACGAACGCGATGACCCCCAGCGGCGCGGCCACCGTCTCGACGACCCAGTCGTCGTGCTCGACACGGGAGACGACGTCGGCGGCGGGAGCGTTCAGAACGTGCGCGGCCCACCCACGGAGGCCCTCGATCATGTCCTCGCGCATGCGGTCCGACACCCGCAGGCGCGTGGTCGAGCGGCCGAGCGATTCCGCCCGCTCGACGTCGGCCTCGTTCGCCTCGACGATCCGCGCCCAGGTCCCGTCGTCGGCCAGGGCGTCGGCGAACGCCGCGTAGAAGGCGTGCACCGGCTCCGCGCCCGCCGCGCGGAGCTGCTCGAATGCCGCGACGGCGGCATCGACCTGCTCGCGGACGGCGTCGCGCACCGCGGCCGGCACATGCAGCAGCGCACCCGTCGTCTGCACGACATGGAGGTGATCGCCAGGCCGGAACGCCTCTGCCAGCTCAGCGGGCACCGTCGTGAAGCGGTCGCCGCCGAACGGGATGACGGCACCCTCCTGCAGGTGGGTGAGATCGCCCGAAGCCATTGCGGCCCCCTTCCGAACCGGGGTCTGAGACGTGGCCCATCATAAGGCGATGCCGAGCACCGCCCCGCCGTCACGCAATCGCTGCTGCAGCAGATCGACGTCGACGTCGTGCACCGCGGCTCCCTCCCGAGCCGCGAGGGCCGCGGCCGCGCCGGCCGCGTGACCGAGCATCTGGTACTGCGGCTCCATGCGGATCGACGAGAACGCGACATGGGATGCCGCGACGCACACCGCGACGACCAGGTTGGAGCACTCCTCGCGCCGCGGCAGGAGAGCAGAGTAGCCGATGCCGTAAATCGGCACCGGCACCGACAGGTACCCCTCGCTGACCACCGTCGCGATCGGGTCCGGATGTTCGTAGACCCAGCGCCACGCCCGCTGCACCTCGCGGATGTCGAGGTGGTACGACCCGAGCGCCACGACGTCGCGCGGAACCGCGCCCGACCGCAGCTCGTGCTCCGTGATGACGGCATCCGTCACCATCCGGCGCGCTTCGCGCACATACAGCTGGTGCGGCAGGTGGCCGGTGTCGGCGAACTCGTCTGCGGGCAGTCCCCATTCCTGCATGCCCCGTCGCACGTCGGCCGGCACCGCGGGGTCGTTGGCGAGGAACCACAGGAAGTCCTCGGCGTGGTGCAGGTGGTGCAGCCGGAGCTGCTCGCGGCGGTCAGGAGCGGCATCCGGATACTCCCATGCACTGCCGTCGAGCACGCTGAGCGAGAACGGCCCGAGCGAGTTGCCGTCGGCCTTGCCCCCGGGCAGGTTCGGCTCGAGTCCGAGATACCGCCCGGCGGGATGCACATCGCCGCGGCGTTGCGCGTCGGCGAAGATGCGCCGGCCGAGCTCCCAGTGCGCGTCGTCGTAGCCTTCGCGCCGGCGGAACGGGAGGCGGTCCGCGGCGCGAGACAAGCACACGCGGTACCCGAACGACATCACGCCGCCGTCGCCCTCGCCGACCTGGGCCATCGGCTCCGGCTTGATCTGCGGGAGCAGTGGCCCCGGCTCCAGGCCCGCGGGATCGCCGCGGAACGGCGAGATCCACGGCGGCATCGAATGGCGTCCCGGCACGACCTCGCGCCGTCCGGCGAACTCCTCGCCGTACAGAGCCCGCGACTCGCGTCCCACGGCATACGAGACGCCGGATGCCGCGAGCAGGTCCCCCTCGTAGCTCGCATCGACGAACACCCCGGCCTCGACGACCGAACGGTCGCGAAGCGTCAGCCGCGTGATCCGCCCGTCCCGCACGTCGACGCCCGCGAGCGGGGCGTCGAAGAGGAGTGCGACGCCGGCCTCGTCGAGCCAGCGCAGGAAGATCTGCTCCGCCACGCGGGGCTCCGGTCCCGCATAGCGCCCGATCGGCACGCCGTAGTGCTCGGCGACGGCGGCGCGGAACTCGGCGGCCATGCCGCCGAGCGCGCGGATGTCGCCCACGTCGGTGTAGCCCAGGCCGCCGCTGGTCATGCCGCCGACGTGGCGGCCGGGCTCGACGAGCACGACGCGGGTGCCGGCGCGGGCCGCGGCGACGGCCGCGCACACGCCTGCCGAGGTCGCCGCGTAGACCGCGACGTCCGCCGCGATCACGACGCCCACCCCGGGAGAAGCACAGAGGCGCCGCGACGCGCAACCCCCGTGATCGCAGCGACGCGCGTGCCTAGCATCGGCGCGTGGTCGAAGTCGGGCGGTTGCGGCGAGCGGAGGTCCCGCCGTATAGTCACAGGCATGTGGTAACGATGCCACATCTCGAGGTGGAGAAGTGAGATGACGAAAAGGAACGGCTGGCAGCCCGCACTGAGCGAGGCGCCGAGATGAGCCTGACGTCGCAGCCCGACGCCTACGTCGAAGCGCTCGAAGGGCGCGCCGAGGAGGGTGTGCGCGGTCGCAGGAAGAAGGGCCGTGCCCCGAAGGTCAAGACGCACTACAACAAGCGCGAGGCCATCGCGGGCTACCTGTTCATCTCGCCCTGGATCATCGGCTTCCTCGTCTTCACGGCGGGCGCGATGGTCTACAGCCTGTACATCTCGTTCAGCAACTACAACCTCGCCACCAACACCGCGCGGCCCGTCGGCTTCGACAACTACGCCCGGCTCTTCGAGGACCCGCGGGTGGGCGTCTCGCTGGCGAACACGCTGTTCTACGTCGTGATGGCCGTGCCGCTCGAGATCATCTTCGCGCTCGTGCTGGCGATGCTCCTCAACCGCGCCGCGCGCGGCGCCGGCTTCTGGCGCACGCTGTACTACCTGCCCAAGATGACGCCCGCCGTGGCGACCGCGGCGGTGTTCTTCCTGCTGCTCAACGGCAACACCGGTGCCATCAACCAGTTCTTGCGGTTCTTCGGCATCCAGGGTCCGCAATGGCTCGTCGATCCGGCCTGGGTGAAGCCCAGCATCGTGATCATGACGCTGTGGACGGTCGCCGGCACCATGGTGATCTTCCTCGCGGCGCTCAAGAACGTGCCTCAGGAGCTGTACGAGGTCGCCTCGCTCGACGGCGCGGGCCCGATCCGCAAGTTCTTCTCGATCACGCTGCCCATGATCTCGGGCGCGATGTTCTTCAACGTCATCGTGCTCTCGATCGCGGCGTTCCAGGTGTTCGACCAGGCGTTCCTGCTGTTCTGGCGAGATCAGAGCAACTCGTCGCCAGAGGCATCCCTCTTCTACGCCATCTATCTGTTCCAGCAGGCCTTCCGTCAGTTCAACTTCGGCTTCGCCGCCGCCATGGCCTGGCTGCTGTTCGTCATCATCATGATCATCACGGTCATCCAGGTGAAGTTCGGCAACCGTTTCGTCTACTACGAGGGAGACCGCTGATGTCGGCGTCGCTGCAGACTCCGGGCGTGACCCGGCCCACTCCTGAGGCGGCCACCGTCGCGGTCACGGTGCCCAAGCGCTCGCGTTGGCGCCGTCACTTCGCGCGGCCCAAGACGCTCCTCGGCAACATCATCCTGACGATCGTCCTGATCGGGTTCGGGATGCTGTTCCTCTACCCGTTCATCTGGTTGCTGTCGGCCAGTCTCAAGCCGCGCGGCGAGGTGTTCGACAACTCGCTCATCCCCAAGACGTGGATGCCCGAGAACTACGTCGAGGTCTGGAACCAGCTGCCGCTGCTGAGCTGGATGTGGAACAGCGTCGCGATCGCGCTGCTCGCCGCGACGGCGGTGGCGGTGTCGAGCTCGATCGTCGCCTTCGGCTTCGCGTACTTCAAGTTCCCCGGCCGCAATCTGCTCTTCGGCCTGGTGCTGGCCACGATGATGCTGCCGGGCGCGGTCACCATGATCCCGATCTATCTGATCTGGAAAGAGACCGGGTTCCTCGGCACGTGGGTGCCGCTGTGGGGCATGAACCTGTTCGGCTCGGCCTTCTACATCTTCTTGCAGCGCCAGTTCTTCCTCGGTCTGCCGAAAGAGCTCTTCGAGGCGGCGCGTCTGGACGGCGCGAGCTACTGGGGACTGTTCTGGCGCATCGCGATGCCGCTGTCGATCCCGTCGTTCGTGATCGTGTTCCTCTTCGAGTTCCAGGCGAGCTGGAACAACCTGCAGGCCGCGCTGATCTATCTGAACGCCGGCTCGGTCGACGACTTCACGGCACCACTGGGCATCGCATACGCGATGACCAAGTACAGCCCGACCGCAGGAGGCCACGGCGACTACCAGTACGTGATGGTGGCCTCGCTGCTGGTCACTCTGCCGATGCTCATCATCTTCGCCTTCGGTCAGCGGTACTTCATCGAGGGCGTCGCGACGCAGGGCCGGAAGGGATGATCCGGATGCCGCTGCCGGTCTGACATCGATTCCACAACGTACACATCACAAACCAATAAATACCAGGGCACATCCGTTGCCCCGCCGGGACGAAGTGGGTACCGTCGTGTGGGAAGGTTCCCACATTCGGGACCCAGCCACGCGGCGGCGGCGAGGGAGCCGCCCCGATCGAAAGGGAAACAGATGCGCAAGCGCATTATCGGAATCGCCGCCATCGCGGCGTCAGCCGTCGTGCTCGCCGGTTGCGGCAGCGGCGGTGGCGGCGGCGGTGGCACGGGCGGGGACATCGACTTCACGGCCGAGCCCACGGGCGCCCTGTCGGCGTGGGGCTTCGAGAATGCCGACGACGTCGGCCAGTCGCGCCTGGACTACGCAGCCGAGCAGCTGAGCGATGTCGAAGTCGACCTCGACGCGACGGCGTTCGACGCACAGAAGTTCACCACCCGCATCGCCAGCGGCGACGTGCCCGACGTCGTGCAGATGGACCGCCGGTACGTCACCCAGTACGCGGCGCAGGACCTCATCATCCCGCTCGACGCATGCTTCGAGGCGCAGGACGTGACGCCCGACGATTACTGGTACCCGTTCGTCGTGGACGACGTGCGGTACGAGGACGGCATCTGGGCGGTGCCGCAGTTCTACCAGCCGCCGGCCATCATCCTGAACAAGCGCGTGATGGATGCCGCGGGTGTGACGAACGAGGAGATCGACACGTCGAACCCCGAGGCACTCCTCGGCGCGGTCGAGAAGATGTACCAGGAGTCCGGCGGCGTGCCGTCGGTGCTCGGCTTCGATCCGGTCTCCACCGGCCAGGCGCCGCTGTGGATCCTGGGCCAGGGCGGTCAGCTCATCGACGGCGACGGTGCCCCCACGCTCGACGACCCCAGCAACATCGCGGGGATCGAGCTGCTGAAGCAACTCAACGATGCTCAGGGCGGCTACGCGGCGGTCAAGAGCTTCACCGACTCGTTCGACACCTTCGGCGACAACAACCAGTTCGTCGCCGACCAGGTCGGCGCGCAGGTGAACGCCCAGTGGTACCCGAACGTGCTCTCGCCGTACGTCGACCAGATCCAGATCGAGGCGGTGCCGTTCAAGGACAGCGAGGGCAACCCGTTCTCGGTGTCGGGCGGCACGGCGTTCGTGATCCCCGCCGGTGCGGAGAACCCCGCCGCGGCGTGCGCGTGGATGGTCGAGCTCACGAGCGAAGGCGCGTGGGAGGCCGCCGGCGCAGCCCGCGCCGAGACGCGTGCCGAGGACGGCGGCATCAACACCGGCCTGTTCACCGGTTCGCCCGGCCCCGACGAGTCGATCCGCGAGCAGTACGTCACGGAGTCCGGCAACGCGGGCTTCGACCAGACGATCAGCACCTACTACGACGTGCTCGAGTACGGACTGTCGTTCGGTTCGTCGCCGGCAGGTCAGGACATCCAGAACGAGCTGAACAACGCCGTCACCGCAGCGCTGCTCGGCGACAAGACGCCCGAAGAGGCGCTTGCCGACGCGCAGCAGGCCGCGATGCGGGCGTACGAGAACGCGACCGCCGGCTGAGCCGGCGCGCTCGCTCCGGGGGGTAACACGGGGGCGGGTCGACTTCGGTCGGCCCGCCCCTTCCTCGCCCCGGGCGACTCGACATTGAAGAACCCTTCCGAGAACCCGAAGCCACAAGGAAACGCACTCGCCATGCCCATCCGGCAGATCCTGCTCATCGGCCACACCCACCACGACGTCGGCTACACGAACAGCCCGCGCCTGATCGACCGGATGCACAGCGGCATCGTCGACCGCGTGCTCGAGATCGCCGGCGAGCTGCCGACGACGGGCGCCGACGGCTTCCGCTGGACCTTCGAGGTCGCCCGTCCGGTCCTGAACTTCCTGCGCCGAGCGACGCCGGAGCAGGTCGAGCGCTTCGCCGACCTGGCGCGCACCGGCGCGCTGGCGGTCACCGGCGGATACCTCAACATGACGCAGCTGCCGAGCGCGTTCGAGTTCGACGCCGCGTACGAGCAGCTCGCGCAGATCCGCGCCGCGGGCATCGACGTGCGCACGCAGCAGCATGGCGACGTCAACGGCATCGCGTGGGGAGTCGTCGATCAGATGCGCGACGCGGGACTGAGTCGTCTCGTGATGGCCCTCAATCCCGATCACGGACGGGCGCCCTTCACGCAGCCGAGCGGCTTCTGGTGGCAGGGCCCGTCGGGCCGGCGCATCTTCGTGTGGCTGTCGACCCACTACGGCTTCGGCGAGGAGTGGGGCATCGTCGACGGCGACGCCGAACTCGCCGACGAGCGCATCTCGCAGTTCGTGGACGAGCTGGAGCGACGCGCCGACCATCCGTGGGGCACGGCGGTCGTGCACGCGGGCAACGACAACCGCTGGCCGACCCCGCTGTTCCTCGACATCGTCCGCCACTGGAACGCGCGGCATCCGGAACTGCCGATGCGCACTGCGACGATCGACGAGGCGCTGGACGAGCTCGAGGCCGAGGCGGAGGGGTTCGAACTGCCCACGGTGCGTGGCGAGTGGGCGGACTGGTGGTCGCACGGGCACGGCTCGACCGCGCGCGAGGTCGCGGTGTACCGCGAGGCGCGCACGTTCGCGCGGGCAGCACAGAGCACGCTGTCGCTGGCCGCGCTCGCCGGGTCGCAGCACGAGGCGGGGTTCGACGTGCTCGGCTACCGCCGCGGCCCGGTACGGCTGCGGTCGGACGCCGAGATCGCCGAGGACCTCGCGCACGTCGACGAGCAGCTGCTGCTGTACGGCGAGCACACCTGGGGCAGCTGGGAGACGTACTCCAAGCCGCATTCGACGTTCACCCACTCCCACCACAACGCCAAGTCGGCTTTCGCCTACGACGCCTTCGACCACGCACGCGACCTCGCGATCGAGGGATGGTTCCGCTACGCGTACGCGCAGGGCGAGGATCCGGATGCCGTCGCCGCCGGTGCGACGGACGGCGGAGCGATCGTCGTGGTCAATCCCACCGAGTCGCCCCGCCGCGAGCTCGTCGACGTCGAGGTCGCCGGCACCCGCCGTGCGCGGGCGATCGCGGAGGTCGGGGCCTTCGGCGTCGCCGCGGTGCCCCTGCCGGAGCCGCTGGTGTTCGAGGACGTCACCGGGCCGATCGTCGCGGGGCGATATCGGGTGAGCGTCGACCCGTCGCGCGGCGGCGTCGTGTCGCTCGTCGACGAGACGGACGGCCGCGAGCTCGTGGACGCCACGGCCGAGGCGGCCCTCGGCGCCGTGGTCGACGAGGTCGTGGAGGCAGGGTCGCAGCATCCGATGATCACCACGTCGCCCAAGCTCTTCCATCCCGACCACCCCGGTCCGCGGTTCGAGCGCGTCGTGGCCGGCGGCACCGGTCCGGTGCGCGTCGCCCGCGGTGGCGGCCTGACCGAGATCCGCTGGGAGACCTCGGCGCCCGGCATCCCGCACGTGACATCGGCGCTCGTGATCGCCGATGACTCCGTCGATCACCCGGCCGACATCGTCCTCGAGGTGCACGTCTCGAAGCCCGAGCGGTTCGGGCCCGAGAGCGTCTTCGTGTCGTTCCCGTTCGCGGTGGATGAGCCGGAGTTCCTGCTCGAGACGGCGGGCGCGGTGTTCGCGGCCGAACGCGAGCAGCTGCCCGACACCAGCAAGGACTGGTACTCGATCCAGCACGCCGTGGGCGTCGCCGGGCGCGATCGCGGCATGCTGTGGGGATCGTGCGACGCTCCCCTCGTGCAGCTGGGCGGCTACCAGACCGGCAAATGGGCCGCCGACCTCGATGCGCCCCGGGGCCATGTGCACAGCTGGCTCATGAACAACCTGCACTTCACCAACTTCCCGGCGCGGCAGGAGGTGACCCGCCGCTTCCGCTACCGGTTCCGGCCCGTCGCAGCGGTGACCGCCGAGAACGTGCGGCGGTACGGCCGCGACCTGCTCGAGCCCCTGCAGGCGCGTCACTCGGCGGCCGCCCCGGTGCTGCCGTCGAGCGCGCCCGTGCGGGTGGAGCCCGCCGACGCGGTGCTCGTCGAGCTGCGACCGGTGCCGGACGGCGTCCGTGCGCGCCTGCGCAACATCTCGGGCGACGCGCTGACCGCGCACATCGCCCACGGCGACGAGACCCGGTCGGTCGAGGTGCCGGCCGCCGGCGTCGCCGACGTCATCCTCGACCCCCGCTGACGCAGGACTGACCGACAGCGCGGGCCGCGGCATCCGGCACGAAACGAGAATCGAAAGGTCCCCTCTCGTGAGCTCCCTGCAGGCTCCCACCCGTTCACCGTTGCGCCTGCTGCTGTGGCAGGCCGCGCGCCAGCCGGCGACGCTCCTCGGGGGCGTCGTCTTCGGCGTCCTGTGGATGCTGTGCCAGGTGATCTGGCCGTATCTGCTCGGCCGGGCTGTCGACGCGGGACTCGATGACGGCCTCGCCGGCGTCGCGCCGTGGTGCGCGGGACTGGGTGCCATCGCGATCGCGCAGGCGCTGTTCGCGGTGCTGCGCCACCGGATGGCGGTGTCGAACTGGCTGCGGTCCTCGCTCGGCGTCTCTCGCATCATCGGCTACCACAGCGCCGAGGCGGGGGCGGCGATCGCCGCCGACAGCTCGGCCGGCGAGGTCGCCTCGACCGTCGCGAACGACGCGCTGCGCGTGGGCGAGATGTTCGATGTGACGGCCCGCTTCTCGGGCGGCGTCGTGGCGTACGTCGCCGTCGGGCTCATCACGATGCTCACCTCTCCCGCGCTCGGGCTCTTCGTGCTGGTCGGGATGCCGGTGCTCGTGGCCGTGCTGTCGCTGTTCGTGCGGCCGCTCGCGCGCCGGCAGGCCGCATGGCGCCGCGAGCAGGGCGCGCTCACCGAGCTCGCAGCCGACACCGTCGTCGGGCTGCGGGTGCTGCGCGGCATCGGCGGCGAGGAGCAGTTCGTCGAACGGTACGTGCGGCGCTCGGCCGATCTGCGCCGCCGCGCGATCGACGTGGCCCGGCTGGGCTCGTGGCTGGACGCGCTGCAGATCCTGCTCCCCGGGCTGTTCGTCGCCGCAGTGGTGTGGTTCGGTGCGCGGCTCGTGCTCTCGGGCGAGATCAGTCCCGGCGAGCTGGTGACCTTCTACGGCTACTCGGTGTTCCTCATCGTCCCGCTCCGCACCACCGTCGAGGCGAGCCAGGCGTTCGCGCGCGGCTTCGTCGCGACCGGGCGCGTGCTCGACGTGCTGCGCGTGCAGCGCGCAGTGAAGGATCCGGTGCGCCCGCAGCCCGCCCCCGAGGGGAGTGCCGAGATCCTCGACGTCGCCTCCGGTGCCGTCATCGCCCCCGGCCGGTTCACCGCGCTCGTCGACGAGGATCCGGATGCCGCGGCCGAGGTCGCCACCCGGCTCGGGCGTTTCGACGACAGCCAGCACACGATCGCGCCGGTGCTGTGGGGCGGGGTGGACCACACCACCGTCCCGGTGCGAGAGGTGAGGCGCCGCATCGTCGTCAGCGATGCCACGCCCCATCTGTTCACGGGCCGCTTACGTGACGGGCTCGACACGCAGAGCGTCCGCGCGCCTCACCGTGCCCCGTCGCCCACCGCACGACGCGCGAAGATCGACCAGGCGCTCGGTGTGGCGGCGGCAGACGATGCGGTGCAGGCGCTTCCCGCCGGCTTGGAGGAGGACGTGCCGGAGCGCGCGAGCGTCCTGTCGGGCGGCCAGCGGCAGCGCCTGAGTCTCGCCCGGGCGCTGCTGACGGATGCCGAGGTGCTCGTGCTCATCGAGCCCACCAGTGCGCTCGACGCCAACACCGAGGCGACGATCGCCGCGCGGCTGCACCGGGCGCGGGCGGGCCGCACGACGGTCGTCGTGAGTGCGAGCCCGCTGCTGCTGGACCGCATGGACGTGATCCACGTGATGCGCGGCGGCCGGGTCATCGGGTCGGGCACCCACAGCGAGCTGCTCCGCCGCGAGGACCCCGTGGGGGCTCGGTACCGGCGCATCGTCGCGCGGACCACCAGCGACGTCGAGCCGCTGGCCGGCGAGGAGCTCGAGGCGGCATGGACCGGATCGATCGAGGCGCTGTGGACCAGGGCGACCGAGACCGGGGCGATCCCCACGGCACGTGAGGAGGCGGGCGAATGAGCGACACCACGCTTCCGGTCGCCGCCGGCGACAAAGTCCGCGGCGTCGCCCGCGTCCTGATCCGCCGTCACCGCGGCGAGCTGCTGCTCGTCATCTCGTTGCACGCCGTCGCCGCGCTGGCCGGCCTCGTCGGACCGTGGGTCATCGGGCGCATGATCGATGCGCTGTCGGGCGGCGATGCCGGCATGTCCACGATCGACGGCATGTTCCTGCTGCTGGCCGGCGCCGTGCTCGCGCAGGCGCTCGTGACGAGGTTCGCGCAGCTGTGGTCGCTGCGCCTGGGCGAGTCGGTGTTCGCGCGGCTGCGCGAGGAGTTCCTCGCCACCGTGACGTCGCTGCCGCTCGGGGTCGTCGAACGTGCCGGCACCGGCGACCTGCTCTCACGCACCACGAGCGACGTCGACGCCGTCGCGCAGACCGTGCGCTTCGGCATCCCCCGCATCCTCGTCACCGGCATGACCGTGATCCTCACACTGGGCGCGGCGTTCATCATCAACCCGCTGGTCGCGCTCGGCGTCCTCGCCGGAGTGCCGCTCATCGCGCTCAGCAGCCGGTGGTACCTCAAGCGCTCCGGTCCCGGCTACCGGCGTCAGCTGGCGACGTACGGCCGGTTGGTCGGCGTGATCAACGAAACGGTCGAGGGTGCACGCACGATCGACGCGCTCGACCTCGCACCGGTCCAGCGGCTCAAGATCGACCGCGCCCTCGCCGCACGGAACGCTGCGGAGCGCTACACCCTCGGCCTGCGGAGCGTGTGGTACCCGCTCACGACGCTCGGGTTCCTCATCCCGGTCATCGCGGTGCTGCTGTGGGGCGCGTATCTCATGGGGCAGGGACTGGCGTCCGCCGGAGACGTCACAACGGTCGCCCTCTACGCGATGCAGCTCACGGGTCCGGTCGAGGAGCTCGTCAACTGGATGGACCGGCTCCAGGTCGGCACGACGGCGCTGGCCCGCATCGTGGGCGTCGGCGAGGTGCCCAGCGACCGGCCGGAGGCCGACGAGACCCCGGACGGCGAACAGCTCGCCGCCCGCGGCATCCGCTTCTCGTATCGGGAGGGTGTCGACGTGCTGCGCGATGTCGACCTCGTGCCGCAGATCGGCGAACGCGTCGCGATCGTCGGGCCGTCCGGGTCGGGCAAGTCCACGCTCGCGAGGCTGCTCACCGGGATCACCGCGCCCACCGCGGGCGAGGTGACGCTCGGTCGTGCCGACGTCATGCGCATTCCGCTCCCGGTGCTGCGACAGCACGTCGCGCTGGTCACGCAGGAGCATCACGTCTTCGTCGGCACGCTCGCCGACAACCTGCGACTGGCCGCGCCCGACGCGCGCGACAGCGAGCTGGAGGAGGCGCTGCAGGTCGTGGGTGCACTGCGCTGGATGCGCGCGATGCCGCACGGGCTCGACACCGTCGTCGGATCGGGCGGCGTGGTGCTGACGCCCGCGCAGGCGCAGCAGGTCGCGCTCGCACGCCTGGTGCTGCTCGACCCGCACACGCTCGTGCTCGATGAGGCCACATCGCTGCTCGATCCGCGCGCCGCCCGCGGCCTCGAGCAGTCGCTCGACCGCGTGCTCGAGGGGCGCACCGTGATCGCGATCGCGCACCGGCTGCACACCGCGCGCGACGCCGACCGCATCATCGTGATGCGCGACGGCCGCATCGTCGAGGCCGGTCCTCACGACGAGCTGGTCGCGCTGGGCGGCGAGTACGCCGCGCTGTGGGCCTCGTGGCAGGCCGAGTCCAGCGATGAATGAGCGGGGACGGATGCCGCAGCCCGAGGCATCCGTGTCTCTCGATGCCCTTTCCGGCGAGCTGCCCAGATTGTGGGGCGCTGAGCACCGCCCATAGGATCGCGACATGGCGGAGACCCTCCGCGAGCCGGTCCGCGGGGAGCCCGGCTTGCAGGCGCTGCTGCTCGGCAGCAAGATCCAGACCCCTCCGCTGCGCACCGGATCCGTGAGCCGGCGGCAGCTCATCGAACGGGCGCGCACGAGCCGTGCCCGTGTCGTGGCGGTGACTGCTCCTGCCGGCTACGGCAAGTCGACGCTGCTGGCCGAGTGGGCCGCCACCGACCCGCGCAACGTCGCGTGGGTGTCGCTGGACCGATCCGACGATGATCCGGCGTCGTTCCTGTCCGTCATCGCCGAGGCGTCGATCGCGCTCGCTCCCGCGGTGGATGCCGTCATCGCCGACATGCGCGGGTTCGGTGCGTCGGCGCTGGGTCGGTCGGCGCCACTGCTGGCCGGTGCACTCGCGGCTGCCCCGCAGAGCTTCGTCCTCTTCGTCGACGACCTGCACTGGGCCGATTCGCCCGGCTGCCAGGACGCGCTCGAGATCCTGCTCGCGCGGCTGCCTGAGGGGTCTCAGGTCGTGCTGGCCAGTCGCCGGGAACTCCCTCTCATCGGGCGGCTCCGCGTCGCGGGGGACGCGGAGGAGATCACGGTCGCGGACCTGTCGCTGGACCACGCCGGCGCCCGGACGATCTTCGACGAGGCGGGAGCGGTCGACGTCGGCGACGCCGACCTCGAGTCCATCGTCGCGCGGTGCGAGGGATGGCCGACCGGACTGTTCCTGTGCGCGCTGGTCGCCCGCAGCGGCGGGGACGCGGCATCCGTCACCGGCGACGACCGCTACCTGGCGGACTATCTGTACCGCGAGTGCGTCATGCGCCTCCCCGAGGACATGCAGACGTTCCTGCGTCGGGCGGCGGTGCTCGAGCAGCTCTCGGCGCCGTCATGCAACGCGGTGCTCGGCATCGAGGACGCGCGCGGCCGGTTGCGCGAAGTCGAAGCCGCCAATCTCTTCCTGGTCGCGGTTGACCGCCGCCGCAGCTGGTACCGCCTCCACGCGCTGTTCCGCGAGTTCCTCCTGACCGAGCTCGAGCGCACGGAAGGAGCGGGCGCGGTCGTGGCACTGCACCTGCGCGCCGCGGAATGGCACGAGGTCAACGGCGCCCCCGCGCAGGCCGTGGAGCACCTCCTGCAGGCCGGTGACCTCGAACGCGCGGCGGACCGCATCGCGGAACTCGGCCTGCCGATGTACCAGATGGGCAAGGTGGGCACCACGACACGGTGGCTGTCGGAACTGGGGGACGACCTCGTGCGCGCCCACCCGTCGCTGCTGGTGCTCGTGACATGGGCGGCCGTCCTCCTCGGCGACGTTCCGGCGGGCGAGCGCTGGGCGCGCAGCCTCGACACCTTCGACGCGGACTCGCTTCCCGAGGAGTACCGGCTGCCGTTCGAATCGGCCCGCGCCATGGTGCGCGCCGCCATATGCGAGCAGGGGCACGCACAAGTGGTGGCCGACGCGGCGTTCGCCCTCCGGCACGAGCCGGCGACGAGTCCGTGGCGCGACCAGGCGCTCCACCTCTGGGGCGAAGCGTGTCTCCTCGTCGACGACGCCGCCTCGGCGAAGGCGGCATTCGAAGAGGCGATCGACGTCGCGACCATCATGGGCAACTCCGACACGATCATCCTGACCGAGCCCGAGCTGGCGCTGCTGGCCATCGAGGCCGGCCAGTGGGGGATCGCCGCCGAGCATGCCGATCGCGGCGTCGCCGTGATCGACGGCAGCCACATGGACGGCTACCCCACCACCACGCTCGCCCTGGCGGTCGCCGCCCGCGTGGCGTTCCACGCCGGCGATCGCGACCGCGGCGAGCGGTTGCTCGCTCGGGCCATGCGGTCGCGCATCGGCTGCACCCACCTGCTGTCGTACGTCTCCATCCGCGCGCGCATCCAGCTCGCCAAGGCGCATGTCGCCGTCGGCGACCGGTCGGCGGCGCGGCATCTCGTCCGCGAGATCGACGATCTGCTGCGCAAGCGCCCCGACGTGGGCGTGGTCACGACGCACGTGGACGAACTGCGCGCGGCGCTCGACGCCGAGCCGGCGGCCGGCGGCTCCGTGCCGCTGACCCCGGCCGAGCTGCGACTGCTGCCCTACCTGCAGACGCACCTCACGATCGCCGAGATCGGCCAGCGCCTGTTCATCTCCCGCAACACCGTCAGCTCGGAGGTGGGGTCGATCTACCGCAAGCTCGCCGTCACCACCCGCAACGGCGCGGTGGAGCGCGCGCGGGTGCTCGGGCTGCTCGGAGGCTGAGCCCGCCACCGCGACGCTCTCAGCCTCCGGCATCCGGCAGCAGGTCGTCGGCATAGCCGAGTGCCGCCGCGATCCGCGGCGCGGCGGCCACCGCACGCGGCAGCCCGACCAGCTCGACCATGCCGTCGAGCACCGCCACGATCTCGCGCACCGAGACGCCGGCTGACACGGCGTCCTCGACGGCGGAGCGCATCGATGCGGCCGGAGCCGCGGCCGCGATGAGCGCGCCGATGCGCACGAGCGCGGAGGTTCGCGGATCGAGCGCGCCATGCCACAGCGACCCGGCGTCCGCCACGAGCTCCGGTGCGTCCACGCAGTAGAGGCGGAGCCGGTCGATGTCGTCCATCGCTGCCTCCCTCTCGCCCTCGCCGGGTGCCGACCAGTCCACAGGTCGGAAGCCCCGCGCACACCATGCAGATCGCGTGATCCGTTCGATCGCCTTCACGCATTTCAGATGATGCGGCGCCAGCAGGCCCGTCGCTAGGGTTGCGGCAGACGGTGAGCCGGCTGCCCGCCGACTGCCAGGTGACGAAGGGAACGACATGACGGATGACGCCCGCACCTCGATCGTGGGGGCACCGCTGCCTCCCGCCCGGACGCTGCCGTTCCCGCCCAAATCCTCCGGCAGCATCGCGGGCCGGACCCTCGCCGACTCCACGTACTCGCCGCTGCCGCCGCAGCGCCACCTGGGCGAGGACGCGCCCAACATCCTCGTGATCCTCATCGACGACGCCGGCCCGGCGTTGCCGGCACCCCTCGGCGGCGCGGTCAACACCCCGACGCTCGGCCGCATCCGTGAAGAGGGCATCGGGTTCAACCGGTTCCACACCACGGCGATGTGCTCGCCGACGCGGGCGGCACTGCTGACCGGGCGCAACCATCACCGGGTGGGCAACGGCCAGATCGCGGAGCTCGCCAACGACTGGGACGGCTATTCCGGCCACATCCCGAAGAGCAGCGCCACGGTCGCCGAGGTGCTCCGCAACTACGGCTATTCGACCGGTGCGTGGGGCAAGTGGCACAACACCCCTGCCGAGGAGACGACCGCCGCCGGTCCGTTCGACCGGTGGCCGACCGGCTACGGCTTCGAGTACTTCTACGGCTTCCTCGCCGGCGAGGCGTCGCAGTACGAGCCGAACCTCGTCCGCAACACGACGAACGTGCTTCCGCCCAAGACGCCCGAGGAGGGCTACCACCTCAGCGAGGACATCGCCGACGACGCGATCGGGTGGCTGCGCAACCACAAGGCGCTCTCGCCCGATAAGCCGTTCTTCATGTACTGGGCGACCGGGGCCATCCACGGGCCGCACCACATCATGAAGGAGTGGTCCGACAAGTACAAGGGCGCCTTCGACGACGGCTGGGACGTGTATCGCGAACGTGCGCTCGCGGGTGCCAAGGCGGCGGGGTGGGTGCCCGAGAGCGCCGTGCTCACGCCGCGCCCTGACAACCTGCAGGGCTGGGACGACATCCCCGACGACCAGAAGCCGTTCCAGGCGCGACTCATGGAGGTATGCGCGGGCTTCGGCGAGCACGCCGACGTGCAGGCGGGGCGTCTGGTCGACGCGCTCGAAGAGCTCGGCTACGCCGACAACACGCTCGTCGTCTACATCTGGGGTGACAACGGCTCGTCGGGGGAGGGGCAGAACGGCACGATCAGCGAGCTGCTCGCGCAGAACATGATCCCCACCACGATCGAGCAGCATCTGGCGGCGCTCGAGGAGCTCGGCGGCCTGGACGCGCTGGGCACGCCGGCGACCGACAACCAGTATCACGCCGCGTGGGCGTGGGCGGGCTCGACGCCGTACCAGGGCATGAAGCTCATGGCCTCCCACCTGGGCGGGACCCGCAACCCGATGTTCATGCGGTGGCCCGGGCGCATCGCGCCCGACATCACGGCGCGCACGCAGTTCCACCACGTGATCGATCTCGTGCCGACGATCTACGAGGTGCTCGGGATCTCGCATCCCGAGAGCGTCAACGGCATCCATCAGGATCCCATCGATGGCACGAGCCTCGCGTACGCCGTCGACGATCCGTCCGCCGAGGGACGCCACCGCACGCAGTACTTCGAGATCATGGCGAGCCGATCGATCTACTCGGACGGCTGGATCGCGTCCGCGACGGGCCCGCGCCTGCCGTGGGTGCCCGGGGCGCCTCCCGGGATCGCGACGTGGACGCCAGATCAGGACGTGTGGGAGCTCTACCACCTCGACGAGGACTGGAGCCAGGCGCACGACCTCGCGGCCGAGAACCCGCAGAAGCTCGCCGATCTGAAGGAGCTCTTCGCGATCGAGGCCGCCAAGAACGAGGTGCTCCCCGTCGGCGCCGGGCTGTGGGTGCCCGTCTATCACCCGGAGTACCGCATCTCGGTGCCGTACACGCAGTGGGAGATGGGCGGCGACACCGTGCGCGTGCCGGAGTTCTGTGCGCCGGCGCTGGGCAACAAGCCCAACGTGGTGACGATCAGCGCCACGGTGCCCGAGCGCGCGAACGGCGTCCTGTACAAGCTGGGCGGCGCAGGCGGCGGTCTCACGTGCTTCGTCGTGGACGGAGTGCTGACCTACGAGTACAACCTGTTCCTCGTGCAGCGCACCACGATCGCGGCATCCGCACCACTTCCCGCGGGGGATGCGACGATCGAGATCGAGACGGCCTACGTCGAGGCGCGGCCGGGCGGACCGCTCAGCGTGACGTTGCGCGTGAACGGTGACGAGGTCGGCTCGGGCGTCGTGCCGGTGAGCGCGCCGCTGCTGTTCTCGGCCAACGACTGCCTCGACATCGGCCGGGCGTACGGCGGCGCCGTGTCGCGTACGTACGTCGACAAGATGCCGTTCGCGTTCGACGGCGAGATCTCGAAGGTGCACATCGCCTACGCGACGCCACAGCAGGCGTAACGGCAGCAGGCTCAGCCGAAGGCGCCGAGACTGTCGACCGAAGGGGCCGTCGTCGCGTCCCACTCGACCAGACCGCCTGCGCGGGCGATCTCGGCGTAGTGCAGCGCGCTGTCTTTGAGGATGCGCTCGCCGGTGCGGAAGTCGACGTAGACCAGACCGAAGCGGGGGCGGTAGCCGAGCGCCCACTCGAAGTTGTCGAGCAGCGACCAGTGCGTGTATCCGACGAGCGGTACGCCCGCTGCGATCGCGTCGCCCATGGCCTGCACGTGCGAGCGCAGGTACCGGATGCGGCGAACATCGTGGACGCGGCCGTCGTGCGTCGGCGAGTCGCCGGAGATCGCGCCGTTCTCCGTCACCATGATCGGCACGCCGGGGTAGTCGCGGTGGAGCCGCACCAGCAGGTCGCGGAAGGCTCCCGGCACGATCTCGGTGCCCTCGTCGGTACGGGCGACCTCGCCGGTGGACCCGACGACCTGCCACGGGAACGGTCGGTCGGGTCCGGGCTCGGCGGCGGCCATGACGCGGTGCGTGTAGAAGTTGACCCCGAGGAAGTCGCTGCGCCCGCCGATCGCCGCCTCGTCGCCGTCGCGGATGACGGCGTCGAGGGAGCCGCCGATGGCGCGCTCCCAGTGCTGCCGCATGTCGGCGGGGTAGCCGCCGGCCAGCAGCGGATCGAGGAACCAGCGGTTGACGTAGCCGTCCGATCCCCACGCGGCTTCGGCGTCCGCCGGGCTGTCGCTCGCGGGCACGCACGGCAGCAGGTTGAGCGCGGCGCCGATCCTTCCGCGCGTGAGCGGTCGCATCGCGTCGACGGCCGCTCCGTGCGCGAGCAGCACGTGGTGACCGGCGGCGACCGCGCTGCGCAGATCGCGGACGCCCGGGGCGTGCAGGCCGAGCTGGTAGCCGAGCAGCTGGATGATCCACGGCTCGTTCTGGGTGATCCACCAGTTCACGCGGTCGCCGAGCCGGTCCGCTGCGGCCACGGCGTACTCGGTGAAGGCGTCGACACTCTCGCGGCCGGCCCACCCGCCGTGGGCCATGAGCGCCTCGGGCATGTCCCAGTGGTTCAGGGTCACGACGGGCTCGATGCCCCGGGCGAGCAGTTCGTCGACGATGCGCTCGTAGTGATCCAGGCCGGCCGCGTTCACACGGCCACGGCCGTCGGGCATGATCCGCGCCCATGCCAGCGAGAACCGGTAGGCGCCGAGCCCGAGCTGCGACAGGATGTCGAGGTCATCGCCCCAGCGCCGGTAGGAATCGCACGCGATCGCGGCGTCGCCACCCCCCTCGATCGCGCCGGGCTGCTCGGCGAACGTCTCCCATACCGAGCGGCCCCGCCCGTCCGCGTCGAGGGAGCCCTCGATCTGGTAGGCGCTGGTCGCTGCGCCCCACAGGAAGTCGGACGGGAAGGAGCTCGTCGGCTGGACCATCCCCCGAGTCTGCCGCAAATGTGGGATCGATGCCACACGAGGGGTCGATGACGGGAACCGGCCCCGCGCGCCCCTCAGATGACGTCCGTCGTCGCGCCGTCCCAGTCGGACTGCTCGGGCCACTCATCGGTGATGACCGCATGGGGCGTCAGCGCGCGGATCCTCGCCTCGAGAGCCGCCACGGCCTCCGGCACGACCAGATCGGCCGGATCCGTCTCCACGTCCTGCGCCATGATCTGGCTCGCCGGCCCGACGAGCACTTCGACCCGGCTCTCCTCGCCGTTCTCGCCGAGGGCGGGGATCGCGATCGTCTCCGCCTGCCCGACCTCGGCAAGGGCCTCGCTGAACCGCATCAGTGCCGAGGCGATCGCATCCCCGGTCAGAAAATCGCTTCCCGCATAGATGACCCGTTTCACAGGTACAGGTCTACGCCCTTTCGGCGGGATTGACCTCGGGGTTGTCTCGTCGCCGCGAACGCGCTAGCGACCGCCTATCCCTCGAGCACGACCAGCCGCTGGGTCGCACGCGTCATGGCGACATAGCGGTCGACCGCGCCTTCGATGCCGGCTCCGAGCAGCTCGGGGCCGACGAGCACCACAAGGTCGAACTCGAGGCCCTTCGCCAGTTCGGGCGTCAAGGACCGCACCCGCTCACGCCCCTCGAACGTCGCATCGCCGATGACGCACGCGATGCCCTCGTCGTGCGCTTCGAGCCACTCCTCGAGGATCGCGTCCAGGTCCTCGGTCGGCGCATGCAGCACCGGAATGCCGCTGGAGCGGACCGACGTCGGCACATTCGCGTCGGGGATCGCCGCCCGGATCACGGGCTCGGCCTCGGCCATCACCTCGCTGGGCGTGCGGTAGTTGATCGTCAGCGATGCGAGCGAGACGTCGGTGAGTCCCGCGTGCTCGAGGCGCTCCTGCCACGTCTCACCGAAACCGTGACGCGCCTGCGCCCGGTCGCCGACGATCGTGAAGCTGCGCGACGGGCACCGGGCCAGCAGCATCCGCCATTCCGCATCGGTGAGCTCCTGCGCCTCGTCGACGATCACGTGCGCGAACGGGCCGGCCAGCTGGCCGCGGGCGGCACTGTTCTGATCGGCACTGGGCAGCACCGCTTCGTCGACGAGGCTGTTGCGCAGATCGTCGCCGTCGATCCACTGCAGCAGCTCGTCGCCCGACTCCTTGAGGCGCTCGATCACCTGGCCCATGTACTCACGCTCGGTCGCAAGGGTCGCCTCGCGTTCCCGGCGCCGCCGGGAGTCCGCCGGGTCGCCCAGCCGGCGCCGTGCGGCGTCGAGGAGCGGCAGGTCCGCCGTGGTCCAGGGCGAGTCCGCGCGGCGCTGCAGGCTCTCGACCTGCTCCGCCGACAGCCACGGTGCGCACCGGCGCAGGTAAGCCGGCACCGACCACAGGTCCGAGACGACGACGGATGCCTCCACCAGCGGCCACGCGCGGTTGAAGGTGGCGACGAGCTGCTCGTGACGCGCGAGCACACGGCGCAGCTGGTGCAGCGGCACCTCCTCGGCGTCGACCTGATCGCCGAGGATGTCGAGCACCGTCTCCCACACCTGGTCGCGCGCCTCGTTGTGCGGCGTCCCGGGTTCGGTGGACTCGAAGGCCTCGGCCCAGTCGTCGGGGCTCAGCCACAGGTCCGCCCACGGCGTCTCGACGAGGAGGCCCTTGGCCGGGGGCTCCTCGTACAGCGCGACGGCGGGCTCGATCGCATCGACGAGGCGGGCGTCGGCCTTGAGGCGTGCCACCTCGGCGTCGGGCTCGTTCCCGGCGACGTCGCCCTCCGCCACGAGGTCGCGCAACGTGCAGGTCTGCACGCTCTCCTCGCCGAGGCTCGGCAGCACATCGGCCACGTACGACAGGTAGGCGGGGCTCGGGCCGACGAACAGCACGCCTCCGCGACCCTCGCCCAGGTGAGGGTCGGAGTACACGAGGTACGCCGCGCGGTGCAGCGCGACGACGGTCTTGCCGGTACCCGGACCGCCGTCGACGACGAGGGCACCGCGTGACCCGGCGCGGATGATGGCGTCCTGGTCGGCCTGGATGGTGCCGAGCACATCGCGCATATGCGGCGACCGGCTCGCGCCGAGGCTCGCGATGAAGGCGGACTGGTCGTCCAGTGCGGCGCTGTGATGGAGGGCACTCTGCTCGAGCCCCTCGGGCGTGAAGACCTCGTCCCAGTAGTCGGTGACGCGCCCGCCGGTCCACCGGTAGCGCCGGCGGCTGATGAGGCCCATCGGCTGGGCATGCGTCGCGCCGAAGAAGGGCTCGGCCGCGGGCGTGCGCCAGTCCACGAGCAGGCGACGGCCTCCTGTGTCCGTGAGCCCGAACCGTCCGATGTAGACCGGCTCACCGGCAGCGGGCACGATGCGACCCAGGCATGCATCGAGGGTGAAACGGCGCAGGGTCCGCAGGCGACCCGACAGCCGGTGGATCTCGAGGTCGCGCTCGAGCGCCGCCTGCCCGCCGCCGCCGGGCAGCCGGCGTACGGAGTCGAGGCGGTCGGACAGCTCGGCGATGGAGCGCTCGAGGCTCTCGGAGACGGCGGCGAAGTGCTGCTCGTCGTCGGCGATCAGTGCGGGATCGGCCTTGGCGGCGAGACGGGCGGGAAGCTGGAAAGGACTGGTGAGGGCAGGGTTCATGGCATCGACTCCCGGGGCGCAGGCGCGACGGTGACGCGTCGCGACCGACAAGTATGCGCCCCCGAGGGGCCCTTGCCGCAAGGCCCCCCTGTGCCGTTATCCTGGTAGTGGCAGGAGATGCCGTGACCCCGCGCCCGGAGCGCGGGGTATTTTTGTACGTGGTCCAGCCCGGGCCGCGTACGACGGGAGGCGACGACGATGCCCGACCGTCCCCTGGCTCCCGCACGTCCGGTGCTCGACGGGCCGATCGCGGTCATCGGCGCGGGCCGGGTCGGCGGCGCGGTCGCCGCGGCATTGCGAGCTGCCGGCGCCGAGGTGAACGGTCCGCTGGGCCGCGGTGCGACGGCGCCCGATGCCGCCGTCGTGCTGCTGGCGGTGCCGGATGCCGAGATCCGCGCGGCTGCTGCGGCCCTGGCGCCAGGATCCCTCGTCGGGCATTTCTCGGGGGCGACGTCGCTCGAGCCCCTCGCGCCGCACGAGGCGTTCAGCATCCATCCGCTCCTCGCGATCACGGGACCCGAGGCCTCGTTCTTGGGCGTCCCGGCCGCGATCGCCGGATCGACGCCGCACGCCGCGACCGCGGCCGAGGCGCTCGCGACGACCCTGGGCATGCACCCGTTCCGGGTCGAGGAAGCCGATCGGGCCGCGTACCACGCGGCCGCCTCGATCGCGTCGAACTTCCTCGTGACGCTCGAGGCGTTCGCCGAAGACCTCGCGGCGACCGCCGGTGTCGACCGCGACGCCCTCGTGCCGCTGGTTCGCGCGACCGTGCAGAACTGGAGCGACCACGGCCCCGCCCGAGCGCTCACCGGGCCGATCACGCGCGGCGACGACGGCACCGTCGCCCGTCAGCGCACGGCCGTGGCCGAGCGGCTGCCGGAGCGCCTGGCGCTGTTCGACGCGCTGACCGACGCGACGCGCGCACTCGCCGGCCGGCGGGGGGCCGCCTCGTGATCGTCGTGCGCACCGTCGCGGACCTGCGCACAGCCCTGCGCGAGTCACGCGCCGGCCGCATCGGGTTCGTCGCGACGATGGGCGCGCTGCACGAGGGGCACGCCTCACTGCTGCGGGCGGCCCGCGCCGACAGCGACACCGTGGTCATGTCGATCTTCGTCAACCCGACGCAGTTCGACGAGCAGGCCGACCTTGCCGCCTATCCCCGCACCGAGGAGGCCGATCTCGCGCTCGCGGCGGCCGAGGGCGTGGACGTCGTCTTCGCCCCGTCGGCGGGCGAGATGTATCCCGCCGGCTTCGCGACGACGGTGAGCGTCACAGGACCGGTCGCCGAGACCCTCGAGGGCGCGCAGCGGGGCCGCGCGCACTTCGACGGCGTGGCGACCGTCGTCACCAAGCTGCTGCTCGCGGTGCTGCCCGACGCCGCGTACTTCGGCGCGAAGGACGCGCAGCAGGTCGGCGTGCTGCGGCGCCTGGTCGCCGACCTCAACATCCCGGTGCAGCTCGTGGTGTGCCCGACCTCGCGCGATGACGACGGCCTCGCCCGTTCCAGCCGCAACGCCCGGCTCGGCGCCGACGAGCGTGCGCGCGCCCTGGCCATTCCCCGCGCGCTGCAGGAGGTGGCGGATGCCTCGGCCTCCGGCATCCGCGATCCCGAGGTCTTGCGCGGCCGCGCACTGGACGTCCTGGCCGAAGCCCTCATCGAGCTGGAGTACATCGCGATCGTCGACCCGGTCTCGTTCGAGCCGGTCGCGGCCGTCGACGGCCAGGCGCTCGTGGCGATCGCCGCCCGTGTCGGCCGCACGCGCCTGATCGACAACACGCTTCTCACCCCCGGAGGCCCGTGATGCGTCCCCAGACCACCCTCCGGCGCCTCGCCGAGATGAAGGCCGCCCGCGAGCCGATCGTCATGGTCACGGCCTACGACTACCCGACCGCGAGGGTCGCCGAGCAGGCCGAGGTCGATATGGTCCTCGTCGGCGACTCGGGTGCGCAGGTCGTGCTGGGCCACGACTCGACGGTGGCGGTCACGGTCGACGAGATGCTCGTCCTCGCCCGGGCGGTGCGTCGCGGTGTGAGCTCGGCGTTCGTCGTGTGCGACCTGCCGTTCGGGTCGACGGAGGTCTCGGACGAGCAGGCGGTTCAGACGGCGGTGCGCTTCGTGAAGGAGGCGGGGGCGGATGCCGTCAAGCTCGAGGGCGGCGGACCTTCACGCCTCGCGCGGATCCGCGCGGTCGTCGCGGCCGGCATCCCCGTGGTCGCGCACGTCGGACTCACTCCGCAGACGGCGACGGCCCTCGGCGGGATGCGCGCGCAGGGGCGCACGGCCGAATCCGCGGAACGGCTCGTGCGCGAGGCTCTCGCCGTGCAGGAGGCGGGGGCGAGCATCCTCGTGATCGAGGCGGTGCCGGCCGAGGTGGCCGACGCGGTGCTGCCCGAGCTGCGGATCCCCGTGATCGGGATCGGGGCCGGCCGCGCCGACGGTCAGGTGCTGGTCATGCATGACGTGCTGGGCATCACCGAGGGCAAGGCGCCGGCCTTCGTCAAGCGCTACGCGGAGGTTGGCGACGCGATGGTCGACGGCGTCGCCGCCTACGCCCGCGAGGTGCGGGCGGGGGCCTTCCCGGCCGCGGAGCACGGGTACCCCGCGACGCCGGAGGCGGTCGAGGCGGCGCGCGCCGCGCTCGCACAGCGCTCGGCCTGACGGCTGCGGCGCGGGGCTCGTCGCACGAAAATCGGATCCGGAAACCGGACTTTCGCACTGTTCCCGGAGTTCGGGCGCCCCTGCACTCCGGAAATAGGCGAGATCTCCGGTTTCCGGATCCGGGATTCCTCGCGTCAGAGCGTGGCGGCGTGCGGATCGAAGTCGGCGGGCAGGGCCCCGACCTCGTCGATCGTGCTCTCGACGTTCACGAAGGTGCGGGTCTCGGCGGCCTCCTCGATCGACAGCAGCGTGTCGAGCACGTGATAGCCGAACCGGCCGGTCGCCACATGCGGGCGGTCGTCGCGGATCGCGCGGGCCATGTCGAGCACGCCGAGGCCCCGCCCGACGAGCACGCCCTCCTGTGGCACGGCGAACACGTCCTGCACCACCGGCTCGGGCGGCACGACCATCTTCGTCAGCGGCCGTGTGATCGTGATCGGCCCGCCGAAGGTGTTGGGGTCGGGGATCACGAGGGTGCCCTCGGTGCCGGTGATCTCGACGATGCCGTGCCGGTAGAGGGGCGAGTCGGTGCTGTAGAGGCTCTGCGCCTGCGCGCCGTGCTCGAAGTCCATGAGCACCGACAGCGTCGAGGGGATCTCCACCGCGAACTCCTGTCCCGCGAGCTCGCCGACCTGCACGCGCCGCGTCGGCGTGCCCTGCAGCCCGAGCGCCGCCACCGCGGCGACCGGTCCGAAGACGTGCACGAGCGCCGAGACGTAGTACGGGCCCATGTCCAGCAGCGGTCCGCCGCCCTTGGCGTACAGGAACCCCGGGTTCGGGTGGAAGAGCTCGGGACCCTGCCACTGGAACGTCGTCTGCGCGAACAGCGGCCGCCCGATGTCGCCGCGAGCGATGGCGCGCTTCGCGGTCTGCACACCCGGACCCAGCACTGTGTCGGGCGCGACGCCGACGCGCAGGCCCGCGGCATCCGCCTTCGACAGCAGGCGCTGTGACTCGTCGCGGTCGATGCCGATCGGCTTCTCGGTCCACACGTGCTTGCCGGCGGCGAGGATCGCCTCCGACACCTCGACGTGCACCGCCGGGATCGTGAGGTTCACGACGATGTCGATGTCGGGGTCGTCGAGCACGACGTCCACGCCCCCGGCGCGTGGCACGTCGTACTTCGCCGCCTGCGCGCGGGCGCGGTCCTCGAGCAGGTCGCCGACCGCGAGCACGCGCACGTCGGGAAAGCCGGTCAGGTTTCGGAGGTACTGATCGCTGATGTTCCCCGCGCCGATGAGGCCGACGCCGACGGGCGCGGCCATCAGGCGGCCGCCCCGTCACGGTCGGCGTCGCCATCGAGGCTGAGGCCGTCCAGGAACGCCCGGCTCTGCTCGACCGCGTCGTAGAGGTCGCCGGGGAAGTGGTCGAACTCGACGATGGCGACTTCGAGGGCGGATGCCGCGGCCAGCGCCTCGCGCAGCGGCACGACGCCCTGCCCGGCGGGCACCTGGTCGGCCGGCGGATACGCGGCGATGGCCTCGGGGTCGAGCGTCCCGTCCTTGACATGGACGGCGATCACGCGGTCGCCGAGCGTGCGCAGCAGGGACACGGGGTCGACGCCCGCGCGGGCGACCCAGTACAGGTCGACCTCGAGCACGACGCGCGGGTCGAGCAGGTCGGCGAGCACCTCGAGACCGGTCTTGCCGTCGAACGTGACCTCGAGCTCGTGGGCGTGGTTGTGGTAGCCGACACGGATGCCGCGTCCGGCGCCGATCTCGGCGGCGGCGTTGAGCAGGCGCGCGGTCTCTTCGATCTGCTCGATGCGCTCCCAGCGCGCGGGCTCGGTGTAGGGGTCGATGACGGTGGTCATGCCCAGGGTCTGCGCCGCGTCGAAGACGACATCGGGCGCGGGTACGGGGAGGGTGGTGCCGCTGCCGTCGGGGTTCACGAACGAGGTCGACGCGAGGAACGCGTGCCCGGTCGGGGCGATCAGTCCGTGGGAGGAGAGCGCGGCCGCGAGGGGTGCGGCGCGCCGCACGAAGTCGTACGGCTCCACCGCCGTGAACCCGCGTGCCGCGACGGCGGCGAGGGTTCCGTCGAGGTCGGCCTCGAGTGCCGCATTGACGGTGAACAGCTGGATGGACGTCTGGACCGGCATCGGTCGCGCTCCTTCGTGGTCGGCGGTGACGCGCGGCGTCTCATCCGCGCTCCGACAACGTAGCACGCAAAACCTCCATGTGGAGGTTTTGCGCGGATAGGATGTCGCCATGCCCGATGAGCCCGCCCCCACCCCGCGCGGGTCCTACGCGAAAGGGGTGGCACGCCGGCAGGAGATCCTCGACCGCGCCATCGAGGTCTTCGCGCGGCGCGGCTCGGACCGCACGAGTCTCCGCGCGATCGCCGAGGAGGTCGGTGTCACCCACGCCGCGCTGCGGCACTACTTCGGCTCGCTCGAGGAGCTGCTCGTCGCGGTGTACCGCGAGTCCGAGACCCGCGGCGGCGCCGACGACCATGACGACCCCGAAGCCACGCCCGTCGAGCTGATGCGCGACTGGACGGAGTCCAACCGCGAGGTGCAGGGGCTCGTGCAGCTGTACTCGACTCTGGTGGCGACGGCGCTCGAAGAGGGGCATCCCGCGGCCCGGGAGTTCGCGACCGAGCGCTTCGCACGGACCCGCGCCGACCTCGCCGAGCGCGTCCGGCGCAATCAGCGCGCCGGCCGCATCCGCCCAGACGTGGATCCCCTCGCGGTCGCGGCGCTCGTGATCGCGGCATCCGACGGCCTGCAGACGCAGTGGCTGCTCGACCCTGACGCGCCGCAGGACGCCGCCCTCGCTCTCCTCGAGGTTCTGCTGTCGGCGCCCGGCGACGCCTGACGCTTTCGAATCGCGCACTTTTCACTCCGGAGCCCCGAATCGGCGCCAAGTGCGCGATTCGAAACCGCGTTTCAGGCCGACAACCCGGTGACGTTACCCGCATCGGCGAGCTCGTGGCGATACAGCCGCGCGAGCGCTCCCAGCCCGGACGCGCCCGCACGGCGCTGACGGGCGGCGCCGGAGCCGTCGCGGCCGGCTCTGCGCAGGAGCTCGTCGACCAGCTCCCGCTCCGTGCGATCGACCAGCTGCGGGCGGATGCGCTCGCCCAGCACCTGCAGCACCTCGCGTGCGGGCAGCACCCGCCCGGAGAACGGGTGGACGAGGGTTGCGCCCACCCCGAAGCGGGCAGCGTGCCAGAGCGCGGCATCCGTCAGATCCATCGCCTCGGATGGCCGCTCTCGGGCCTGCGGATCCGTCGAGAGATCGGCGGATGCCACGAGGGCACGCGTGATCGCCGCCAGAGCCACGCTCGAGCGTGGATCGAGCTGCGCATCGAACACGCGCACCTCGACGGTCGGATAGCGGGCCGACAGGCGCACGTTCCAGTTGATCGTGCCCGGATCGGACGTCGCGCCGATGCCCCTCAGCGCCCGTCGCGCCTCTTCGTGCTCGGCGGCGTCGCGAAAGAACGGCGGTGCGCCGTAGGTGGTCCAGCGGCGGCTGTGGATCGCCCGCCAGCTGTCGAATCCGGTGTCTTCGCCGTGCCAGTACGGCGAATTCGACGACAGCGCGAGGAGCGTCGGCAGCCACACCCGCAGCGTGTTCGACGCACGCACGCCCGACTCGGCGTCGGGGATGCCGACATGCACGTGCAGCCCGTTGATCTGGTGATCCGGCGTGACTCCCGCGATGTCGTCCGCGATATGGGCGTAGCGGACGTCGGCGCTGATCTCGGGCCGCGGCCCGGTGCGGAACGGTGTACCGGTGCCGGCGGCGACGAGCCCCGCCGCTCCCGCCCAGGCTGCCAGCGAGCGCCGGAACGCCCACACCGCGTCCAGCGCGTCGTCCGCGGACGTGAAGATCGGCGAGGCGTACTCGATCTGCGACGGGAAGAACTCCTTGCCGACCGCGCCGCGCGCACCGCTCAGCGCCGCGATGGCCTCCGGCGCCCGATCCACCGCGGTGAGGGTGTGCGGATCGAGCAGGACGAACTCCTCCTCGATCCCGAACGTCCGTTGCACCTGGGCCCTCCGTCCGTCGGCGTCGCTGCTGACTCTGCCAGGACCCATCGGACGGCGGAACGGGCTTGACAGCGGCGTGCGGGCCTGAGGCTGGTGCTGCCGGCGGGCCGGCTCAGGTCAGCAGGCCGGCCGAGGCCATGACGTGCGTCGGCTCGATCCGGATCACGACGCGTCGCGGATTCACGCGGGGCGGGCGGTAGCGCGCCGTGTAGAGCGCCTCGGCGTGGGCCACAGCGTCGGCGTCCCGCTCGATCGAGGCGTGCCCGGCGATGCTCAGCCAGCGCGCGCCGGCGACCTGCGCCACCGTCGCCCGCGCGTCCCGCTCGACGTTGCGCACCTTCTGGCTCTCGCCCGACGTGATCACGCGCACGACGCCGTCCTCGACGGTGAACCCGACCGCGACGACGTGGATCGACCCGTCGCGCGCCATTGTCGACAGGGTCGCGAGGTGCCGATCCGCGACGAACGCGAGCCCGTCGGCCGTCAGGGACTGGAGACTGCGCATCCGTCCATCCTCCCGCACGGGCGCGGCGGCGCGGTGTGTCGGTGCGTCCGGTGTGGCGCGCGGGTTGAGAAACCACGTGCACCTTGAGAAACCATGCATAGGTTGAGAAACCCCGTGCGGCGTGGTGTCCCAACCGACATACGGTTTCTCAACCTCACAGCGTGCGGGCTGGCGCCGCCGTCACCGGCCCACGGCATCCGCCTTTGTCAGGGGGATGAGGCAGGGTGGAGGGCGTGACAGCGACGACCACGACCCGCGCCGAGGCGCTCGACGTTCTGCGAGCTCTCGTCGGCCGCGACGACGCCGACTTCCACGACGGTCAGTTCGAGGCGATCGAGGCCCTGGTCGACGAACGGCGCCGCGCGCTGGTCGTTCAGCGCACGGGGTGGGGCAAGTCCGCGGTGTACTTCGTGGCGACGCTGCTCCTGCGGCGGCGCGGTGCCGGTCCGACAGTGCTCGTGTCGCCGCTCCTGGCACTCATGCGCGACCAGATCGCCGCCGCGGCGCGTGCCGGTGTGCGGGCGGTCGCCATCAACTCCACCAACGCGCACGAGTGGCGCGACGTGATCGCGCAGCTCGACAACGACGAGGTCGACGTGCTGCTGGTCTCGCCCGAGCGACTCAACAATCCGTCGTTCCGCGATGAGCAGCTGCCGCAGCTGGTTCCGCGCATCGGCCTGCTCGTCGTCGACGAGGCGCACTGCATCAGCGACTGGGGCCACGACTTCCGGCCCGACTACCGGCGGCTCCGCGATCTGATCGGACGGATGCCGGAGGGCGTGCCCGTCCTCGCCACCACCGCCACGGCCAACAGCCGCGTCGTCGCCGACGTCGCCGAGCAGCTGGGCGCCGGGGGAGCGGACGTGCTGACGATCCGCGGCCCGCTCGCGCGCACGTCGTTGCGGCTCGGAGTGCTGCGCCTGGCGAACGCGCCGAGCCGGCTGGCGTGGCTGCTCAGCCACCTGCGCGAGCTGCCGGGCTCGGGCATCATCTACACGCTCACCGTCGCGGCGGCGAACGACACGGCCCGGCTGCTGCGCGAGCACGGCTACGACGTGCGTGCGTACACGGGGCAGACCGACACCGACGAGCGCGAAGAGTCCGAGACGCTGCTCAAAGAGAATCGCGTCAAGGCCCTCGTCGCCACGAGCGCGCTCGGCATGGGCTTCGACAAGCCCGACCTCGGGTTCGTCGTGCATCTCGGTGCGCCGTCGTCGCCGGTGTCGTACTACCAGCAGGTCGGTCGCGCCGGCCGCGCCACGGCATCCGCTGACGTGCTGCTGCTCCCGGGAGCCGAGGACCGCGACATCTGGCACTACTTCGCGACGGCGTCGATGCCCGACCGCGACCGCGCCGAGCGGGTTCTCAGTGCACTCTCGGCGTCGTCCGGCCCGATGTCGACGCCGGCGCTCGAGGCGACGGTCGACATCCGCCGCACGCCGCTCGAGCTGCTCTTGAAGGTGCTCGACGTCGACGGCGCGGTCGCACGCGTGCAGGGCGGCTGGATCGCGACCGGCTCGCCGTGGGTGTACGACGAGGAGCGCTATCGCCGCATCGCGGCCGAGCGGGTCGCCGAGCAGCAGCACATGATCGAGTACGAAGAGACGTCGGCGTGCCGCATGGAGTTCCTGCAGCGCTCACTCGACGATGACTCCGCCGCCCCGTGCGGCCGGTGCGACAACTGCGCGGGGGCCTGGTATCCGTCGGCGGTGGGCGCGGAGGCGACGGATGCCGCGGCGACAGCCCTCGACCGCGTCGGGGTGCCGATCGAGCCGCGGCGGCAATGGCCCACCGGCGCCGACCGGCTCGGCGTGCCCGTCAAAGGCCGCATCTCGGCGGAGGAGCAGGCGGCCGAAGGGCGTGCGCTCGCGCGCCTGACAGATCTCGGCTGGGGCGGAACGCTGCGCGAGCTGTTCGCCGCAGGCGCCCCCGACCAGGCGCTGCCGCCCAACCTGCTGTCGGCGTGCGTGCGCGTGCTCGCTGAATGGGGCTGGGCCGAGCGTCCGGTGGCGATCGTCGCGATGCCGTCCCGCTCGCGGCCGCAGCTGGTGGACTCGCTCGCCCGCGGCATCTCGGAGGTCGGTCGCCGGCCGTACCTCGGGGCGCTCGACCTCGTCGACGGGGGCCCGACCGGCCAGCCGGGAGGCAACAGCGCCTTCCGGCTCGCCGGAGTGTGGGGTCGACTCTCGGCCGGCGCGCTCGACGTACCCGCCGGGCCCGTGCTGCTCGTCGACGACGTCGTCGACAGCCGGTGGACGCTGGCCGTCGCCGCCCGCGAACTACGCCGGGCCGGAGCATCCGCCGTCCTGCCCTTCGCCCTCGCGCTGCGCGGCTGATCGTCGGCGCGCATATTCCTCGATGACGCGGCATGACGCCACGTTGCGGCATGTCGCGTCGTGTGTCGTCATACCGTTTCGCCGGCGCAGCGGTCGGACCAGCATGACGCCATGCCTTCCCCACTCATCTCGCCGATCGAGCTCGCCGACCTCCTCCGGGCCGGCACCCCGCCGCGTCTGCTCGACGTGCGCTGGCGGCTCGACCAGCCCGAAGGGCGGCCCGCCTATCTCGACGGGCATCTCCCCGGTGCCGTCTACGTCGACCTCGACCACGAGCTCGCCCGCCGTGACGACCCGCGTCACGGGCGTCATCCGCTGCCGCCCCGCGCGCAGCTGCAGGCCGCGGCGCGGCGCTGGGGCATCCGGGCCGGCGACACCGTCGTCGCGTATGACGACGTGCACTCGGTCGCGGCGGCACGCGCCTGGTGGGTCCTGACACGATCCGGGCTCTCCGATGTGCGGGTGCTCGACGGCGGCCTGCGCGGCTGGCTCGCCGAGCGACTCCCGCTCGAGACCGGCGACGTCCTGCCCAGGCCGCCGGGGGACGTCGTGCTGCAGGACATCACGGAGGGCGTGGTCGACATCGACGCGGTGGAGGAATGGCCCGATCACGGGGTTCTCCTGGACGTGCGTGCGCGAGACCGATATCGCGGCGACGTCGAGCCGCACGATCCGGTCGGCGGCCACATCCCCGGAGCGGTGAACCTGCCGACGACCGTTCACCTCGCGGCGGGCCGGTTCCGCCCGCCGGAGGAGATCCGCGCCGAGTTCGCGGCCGCCGGCATCGGCGAGGGCGTCTCGGTCGCCGCCTACTGCGGTTCCGGCATCGCCGCCACCCACACGGCGCTCGCGGGGACGCTGGCCGGCATCGACGTCGTGGTGTATCCCGGATCCTGGAGTCAGTGGTCGCGCACGCGCGGGCGGCTGGGAGCGGTGGGGCCGGCACCGTCGCTGGACGTCGTGCCGGTCTGATGGTGCCGGTTTGACGCTGCGGGTATGACCGAGCCGCTCATCGAAGGACGTCGGCACGCGACGACGGGCGCCATCCGGTGATTTCGGAGGCGCGGCGTCATGAAACGCCGCGCCCCGCGTCATGCAAGGTGTGACCCCCGAGACTCCCTCCCGCCGCAGTGCCGGACCCACGCCATTCCTGAGCGTTGCGGCGGCGGCGCGGATCGCCGGGCTGAGCTCGACGTCGCTGCACCGCAGGCTCGCGAACGGAGAGCTGCCCGGCTACCAGCTGGGCCGGCGCTGGTTCGTGCCCGAGCGCGAGTTCCGCCGCCACCTTCGCCGTCGATCATGGATGCTGCAGCACGAGGCGGCCGACGACATGGTCCGAGAACTCACCGCCGCCCTGCCGCGGCTGGTGGCGATGGACGACCTCGAGCGGTTCTTCGGGCTGCGGCGGGCGTTCCTCTACGACCTGCTGAGGCTGCCCGTCTTCGCCGGGGCGCCCGGCCGTGGCGGAGTCACGACGATCGCCGTGCTCGAGCAGGCGCTGCGGGCGGCCCGCAACGACTGCCCGCCGTGCGTCGCCGAGATGCGCGCGCAGCAGCCCGTGCGGGTCGCGTGAGGCTGCGGCCGCAACCTCCTGTCGACCGACGCCAACAGGTCAACCGCGCCCCAACAGGAGGTTTTCATGCGTCGACGTCCTGTGGAACGCCGGTTGACCTGTGGGCGATCGCGGCATCCGTCCTCGACGTCTTCGTCGCGCGCGTCTAGACTGGCCCGCGTGTTGACCTGTCGGTGTTGTCGCCCCTGTTGTTGAAGCGTCCGCTTCACCTCTCTCTCGCGACCCCCGTCAGATCCACCCGCGCACGAGCGCGGCAACACGTCAGGACTCATCCGTGCGTTACGCCAAGAGCGTGGCCGACCTCGTCGGCAACACCCCTCTCGTCCAGCTGACCCGCGTCACCGACGGCATCGCCGCGACGGTTCTCGCCAAGGTCGAGTACTTCAATCCCGGCGGCTCCGCGAAGGACCGCATCGCCCGCCGCATCATCGACGCCGCCGAACGCGACGGCCAACTGAAACCGGGCGGCACGATCGTCGAGCCGACCAGCGGCAACACCGGTGTGGGGCTCGCACTGGTCGCCCTCGAGCGCGGCTACCGGATGATCTTCGTGGTGCCCGACAAGTTCGAGGGAGCCAAGGTCGATGTGCTGCGAGCGTACGGCGCCGAGGTCGTGGTCACCGACACGAGCGTGCCACCGGAGGACCCGCGCTCGTACTACAGCGTGTCGGACCGGCTGGTGAGCGAGATTCCCGGCGCCTTCAAGCCGAACCAGTTCGCCAACCCGAACGGACCGCTCAGCCACTACGAGACCACCGGACCCGAGATCTGGCGCGACACCGACGGCCGCGTCACGCACTTCGTCGCAGGCATCGGCACCGGCGGCACGATCACCGGCACCGGCCGGTACCTGCACGAGGTGTCGGACGGAGCCGTCCGCGTGATCGGCGCAGACCCCGAGGGGTCGATCTACTCCGGCGGGCCGATCCACGGCTACCTCGTCGAGGGGGTGGGCGAAGACTTCTGGCCGGGATCGTACGACCCGTCGGTTCCCGACCACATCCACCGCATCCCCGACGCCGAGTCGTTCGCGATGACCCGCCGTCTCGCCCGTGAGGAAGGGCTGCTCGTCGGCGGCTCGAGCGGCATGGCCGTCGTCGCCGCGCTGCGCGAGGCGCGCGAGCTTCCCGCCGACGCGGTCGTCGTGGTACTGCTGCCCGACCACGGTCGCGGGTACCTCAACCGCTTCTACGACGACGCGTGGATGCGCGACCACGGGTTCGACCCCGCGACGCCTCCGCCGCCGCGCGGCGCCGAAGGCGCGGCATCCGTCACCACCACCGAAGGAGCACCCGAATGACCGAGCCCACCACCGACCGCGGCTTCGAGACACGCGCGGTGCACGCCGGCCAGGCGTTCGACCCCACGACGGGCGCGGTGATCCCGCCGGTGCACTTCTCGACCACGTACGCGCAGGACGGCATCGGCGGGTTGCGCGAGGGGTACGAGTACGGCCGCAGCGGCAACCCGACGCGGACCGCGCTCGAGACGCAGCTCGCCGCGCTCGAGGGCGGCGCGCACGCTCTGTCGTTCGCGTCCGGCCTCGCCGCGGAGGACGCGCTGCTTCGCGCCGCACTGAAGCCCGGCGACGAGGTGCTCCTCGGCAACGACGTCTACGGCGGAACGTACCGGCTCATCGCACGGGTGCTCGGCGGGTGGGGGATCGGTGTGCGCGTGGTCGACATGAGCGACCTCGAAGCCGTGCGCGCCGCGCTCGAGGAGCGCCCTGCCCGGATCGTGTGGGTCGAGACGCCGAGCAACCCGCTGCTGCGCATCACCGACATCGCCGGTCTGGCCCGGCTCGGCCACGAGGCCGGCGCGCTCGTCGTCGTCGACAACACGTTCGCGTCGCCCGCTCTGCAGCAGCCGCTCGCACTCGGCGCCGATGTCGTGGTGCACTCGACCACGAAGTATCTCGGCGGGCACTCCGACGTCGTCGGGGGCGCCCTCGTGCTGAACGACGACGCGCTCTTCGAGCAGGTGAAGTTCCTCCAGTTCGCCGTCGGTGCGGTGTCGGGCCCGCTGGACGCGTGGCTCACGACTCGCGGCATCAAGACGCTCGCGCTGCGGATGCAGCGGCACAGCGAGAACGCACAGGCCGTGGCATCCTTCCTCGAAGGTCACGCCGCCGTCGCGCGGGTGTACTACCCGGGTCTGGCCTCGCACCCGGGTCACGAGCTCGCGGCCACGCAGATGAGCGGGTTCGGGGGGATCGTCTCGGTCGCGCTCGCGGATGCGGCATCCGCCCGCCGCTTCGCCGAGTCGACCCGGCTGTTCCAGCTCGCCGAGTCGCTGGGCGGCGTCGAGTCCCTCATGAACTACCCCGACGAGATGACCCACGCGTCGGTGCGCGGCACCGAGCTGGCTGTCCCGCCCGAGGTGGTGCGCCTCTCGGTCGGGATCGAGACCGCGGCCGATCTCATCGCCGACCTCGACGAGGCCCTCGCCCGCCTCTGACGGGTGCCGGCCGTAGGCTCGGGATATGACCGCGAGCACCGGCATCCGCTCCCCGCTGGCGCAGCCGTTGCGCATCGGCGCGATGACGGTGCCGAACCGCATCATGCAGACGGCGCACTCCAAGCAGTACTCCGACCGCGTCGAGTCCGACCGCGAGACCGCGTACTACGTGCGCCGGGCTCGCGGGGGCTGCGGGCTCTTCGTCGCGGGCAACCACTTCGTGCACCCGTCCGGGTCGATCCGTGGTTTCCAGGACGCCTTCCGGCCCGAGTCGGTGCCCGCGGCGAAGAAGATGACGGATGCCGTGCACGACACCGGCGCGAAGATCCTGGTGCAGCTCAACCACCACGGCGCGCAGGCTCAGCCGGACGGACCCGACGGTCCGCGCGCGGTGTATGCCCCGTCGCGCATATTGTCTCCGTCGACCGCTCACGCCACCCGGGAGATGGATCGGGCGGACATCGCGGCCTTCGCAGAGGGATGGGCGACCTCGGCGGCGCACGCCCGCGACGCGGGCTTCGACGGTGTCGAGATCCATATGGCTCACGGGTACCTGCTGCACCAGTTCCTCTCGCCGCTGTACAACGCGCGCACCGACGGCTACGGTGGCGACCTCGAGGGCCGCACCCGGTTCCCGCGTGAAGTGCTGCGCGCGGTGCGCGCCCGCGTCGGCGAAGACTTCACCGTCGGAATCCGGATCGTCGCGAACGAGTTCCACGCCGACGGGCTGGACGGCGCGGCCATGCGCGAGATCATCGCGCTGCTGCGGGCCGAGGCGCGCATCGACTTCCTCGATCTCGCCGCCGGCGGGTACCACAACGTGCACTACGTCTTCCCTTCGTCGCCGATGCCGTTCGCGTGGCTGCGCGACGACGTCGCGGCGGTGAAGGCTGCCAACCCCGACATCGCGGTGTTCGGCGTCGGAGCCGCCCTGTCGGTCGAAGAGGCCGAGGAAGTCGTCCGCGACGGCCTCGCGGACATGGTCGCGCTGACGCGTGCGCAGATCGCCGACCCCGACCTCGGCCTCAAGCTGCTCGGCGGCACCGAGGGCGCCGGCGCCGCGGGCGGCGCAGCGAGCGGCATCCGTCATTGCATCCGCCTCAATCAGGGGTGCCTGGGCCGCGGCAGCCGCGGGCTGCCGATGTCGTGCACGGTCAATCCGCTGGCCGGGCGAGAGCGCGAGCGGGGCGAGAGGCCGCGGGCCGCACGCCCGCAGCGGTGGATCGTCGTGGGCGCGGGACCGGCCGGCATGCGCGCGGCGGTCGAGCTCGCGACGGACGGCCACTCGGTCACGCTGCTCGAACGCGGGACCGAGCCGGGCGGGCAGCTGCGCCTCGCACGCCGGGTCCCCGGCCGCGAGAGCATCGGGCTGCTCGTCGAGGATCTCGTGCGGGACCTCGCGATCGCCGGGGTCGACGTGCGGTTCGGCGTCGAGGCCACGGCGCCGTCGCTCCGCACGGAGCGAGCGGACGGCATCGTGATCGCGACCGGCGCCGTCGCCCCCGCGACGACCTCTCTCGCCCTCGGGGGCGCGTACGACGGGGGAGTGCCGCCCGAAGGGACGATCGACGCGGTCACCGCGGCATCCCATCCAGGGTCGCTCGGGCGCCGCATCGCGGTGATCGATGCCGACGGCACGGCCTACGCCACCGGCATCGTGCTGTCGCTGCTTCCGCACGTCGACGAGCTCGAGCTCGTGACCCCGTTCGAGACGGCGTTCCCGCACATCGGGGCCGGATACGACCGCCCGCTGCTGCTCGAGCGGCTCGGCGCGCATCCCGGGTTCCGGCGCCGCGCCGCGCACCGCGTCCGCACGATCGAGCCCGGTGCCGTCACGGTCGCCGACACCCTCGGCGGTGAGACCACGATCCTCGGCGGGCTCGACGCGGTGGTGGCGATCGAGCCGCGTGCGTCGGTCGCCATCACGGGCATGACGGATGCTGTCGCCCCCGGGATCGCCGCACCCCCGGCATCCGTCGCCTCCGTCGCCCCGCGCGTGGTGACGATCGGCGACGCGTTCGCGCCGCGCACGATCGACGCCGCGATCTTCGACGCCGTCGAGCTCGCCTACGACGTCGCGGGACTGGCCGCACTGCGCGGCTGAGACGCGGCCCGCTCCGGCGGACGCCACGCGGCGCTCGCGTTGCCAGTGGCTACGCTGGGCACCGTGGACCCCGTCCTCGCCACTCTCGTCATCCTCCTTCTCGCGGTCATCGCCTTCGTCAGCAACCGCGTGCCGATCGGAGTGGTCGCGATCGGGGTCGCGCTGGCCCTGTTCTTCACCGGCGTGCTCACGCTCCCGGAGGCCCTCGCCGGCTTCGGCGACCCCACGGTGCTCTTCATCGCGGCGCTCTTCGTGGTGAGCGAGTCGCTCGACGCGACCGGGGTCACCGCGTGGGCCGGGCAGATGGTGATCGGCCGCGCCGACGCGACCCGTCGTCGGCTGCTGCTCGTAGTCGCCCTGCTCGTGGCCGGTCTCACCGCGCTCATCAGCATCAACGGCGCGGTCGCCGCGCTGCTGCCGCTCGTGGTCGTCGTCGCGGCCCGTGCCGGCATCGCCTCGTCGAAGCTGCTGATGCCGCTCGCCTTCGCGGCGTCGGCGGGCTCGCTGCTGCTGCTCACGGGCACGCCGGTCAACATCCTCGTGTCGGACTTCGCCGCGGCCGCAGGAGGCCGGCCCTTCGGGTTCTTCGAGTTCGCCCTCGTCGGCATCCCCGTCCTCGCCGGGACCATCGTCATCCTGCTGCTCGGCGGCCGTCTGGTTCCCGAGAGGCCTGCCGCGCGCATGCCGCTGGACCTGGTGCGGCACGCGCGCCTGCTGCGCCAGCAGTACTCTCTCTCGCTCGACACGGGCACGATCCTCGGCCCCGTCACGGGCGTCACCGAGGTCGTCGTGGCGCCCCGCTCGCCGCTCATCGGCACGCACATCTGCGCCGGCATGACCACTCCCGACGGCGATCTCGTGGTGCTGGCGGCGCGACGCGGCGACCAGCTGCTGAAGGGCACCGAGTTCCTCGTGCAGGCCGGTGACGCCCTGCTCCTGCAGGGGGCGTGGGACGACCTCTCGCGGCGATCGAACGAGCCCGGCGTGCTGGTGGTCGACGACCCGCAGCGCCTGCGCCGCTCGATCCCGCTCGGCCCGGGCGCCAGGCGCGCGATCGGCATCCTGCTCGCGATGATCCTGCTGCTGGCGACAGGACTCGTCCCGCCCGCCGTCGCCGCGCTCCTGGCCGCCTGCGCGCTCGTGCTGACGCGAACCGTGACCGTGACGCAGGCCTACCAGTCGATCTCGTGGACCACGGTCGTGCTCATCGCGGGCATGATCCCGCTTTCGACCGCGTTCATCGCGACCGGCACCGCCGACCTGGTGGCGGGATGGATGCTGTCGGCCCTGGGCGACGCGGGCCCCCACGTGGCGCTGCTCGCGCTGTGCACGCTGGCGCTCGTGCTCGGCCAGCTGATCAGCAACACCGCGACCGTCCTCATCGTCGCGCCGATCGCGATCGCCGTCGCGCACTCGCTTCAGTTGTCGGTGCAGCCGTTCATGATGGCGCTCACGGTGATCGGCGCGGCGGCGTTCCTCACGCCGATCGCGACGCCGGCGAACCTCATGGTGATGGAGCCTGGCGGCTATCGGTTCGGCGACTACTGGCGACTCGGGCTGCCGCTGGCCGTGTTCTTCCTCGCGATGTCGGTGCTCTACGTGCCGCTGATCTGGCCGTTCTGACCCGAGCCGCCGGGAGGGCAGCGTCACCAGCACGGCCGGCGCAGCACGACGCCCCGGCGGTTCGGGTCCGTCGGGGCGTCGCGGGTCTGGAGTTCGGGAGCGGCTCAGGCGGCCGACCACCCGCCGTCGCTGGCCAGGACCACGCCGTTCACGTTGACGCCGTCGTCGCTCAGCAGGAACGTGATCGAGGCGGCCAGTGCATCCGCGTCCACCGGCGGCGGCATGACCGCCATGCCGGTCCGCACGCGCTCGGCCCCGAGCGGCGAGGCGAAGGACGCCTCGATGTTCGTGATGGTGGGCCCGGGAGCCACGGCGTTGACGCGGATGCCGCTCGGACCGTACATGAAGGCACTCGACTTCGTCAGGCCCACGACCGCGTGCTTCGACGCGGTGTACGCGGCGCCGGCAGCCGACCCGCGCAGCGCTGCCTCTGAGGCGGTGTTCACGATCGAGCCGCCGCCCTGCGCCAGCATGGCCGGGATCACCGCGCGCATGAGCTTCATGGTGCCGTCGACGTTGACGCGGAAGACGCGCTGCCACACGGCATCCGTCACCTCCGCCACCGGGGTCATGTCGTCCATGATTCCGGCGATGTTGGCCAGCGCGTCGATCGTCTCGCCCGCGGCGGCCACAATCCGCGCGACGCCCTCGTCGTCGGTGATGTCGGCGACGAGCGGCACGATGTCGGCACCGCCGTGCGACGACACGAGGTCGTCGAGGCGATCCTGGCTCACGTCGACAGCGATGACGCGGCCGCCCTCGCGTGCGACACGCGATGCTGTCGCCCGCCCGATGCCGGAGCCGGCACCGGTGACGATCACCGTCCGTCCCGTGAAGCGACCCTGGTCGATGCGCTCGGTCCATTCGCGCAGCGGAACGGCGGGAGCGGACGCCTGCGGGGGCGCCTCGGTCGCGGGCGGTGCGCCCTCGGGCACCTCGCCGGCGTCGGCGCGACGCACGACCTCGTCGAGCGTCTCCTGCGTGAAGGCGCCTCGGCTCAGCTCGACGAGCCGCTTCAGCGGCAGGGTGCGGACGGGCGCGAAGGCGTCGGCGGTCTGGCCGCCTTGGGCCAGGAGTTCGCGCAGGATCGCACCGCCGACCGGGTGGTCGAGCCAGGTTGCGATGGAGCAGTCGCCGTTCAGCGGCGGGATGCTGGTGCTCATGGTGCGTCCTTTCTACCGGACAACTGTGTCCGGTAATAGGCTACACCCGTGTCGAGCACCGCGTCCTCCCGGGCGAATTCCCCCTCTCGCCCCAACCGCGGCCCCGCCGCAGCGGCCGAGAACCGGCGCGCGCTGATCACCGCGGCGCGCGAGGTCTACGCCGAGGGCGGCTTGAATTCGCCGTTCAGCGCCGTCGCCAAGCGTGCCGGCGTCGGGCAGGGCAGTCTCTACCGGCACTTCCCCGATCGCACGGCGCTCGCCGCGGCCGTGTTCGAAGACAACGTCCGCGAACTCGAGGAGTACGTCGCACCCCCGGAGCGCACCATCGACGATCTGCTCGACCGCGTCGTCGCGCAGGCTGTCGTGTCGACCGCGTTCATCGAGCTGATCACGGCGGACATGAGCGATCCGCGCGTCGCCGCGCTCGGGGCGCGGTTCAACGCGCTCGTCACCCAGCTGGTCGAACGAGACCGCTCCGCGGGCCGGATCGGCGCGCACATCGACGCCGCGGACGTGACGATGGCGGCCGGGATGCTGGCCACCGAACTGGCTCGCACCGAGGCGTCCGCGCGCCCCGAGGTCGGCGCGCGCGCGAAAGCACTCTTCGTCGCTGCGTTCGCGCCGCGGTCGGCCGACTAAGCTCCTGGCATGGGCAGGTTCATCTACGACACGAGCGGCAACTCGATCGACATCGACGACCGCACCCTCGCGCACCTTCGCATCGTCATGATGAACAAGCTTCGCCGTTCGGAGCCGTTCATGTTCGACGTCGAGGTGGGCGACGGCAGCGGACGGCGCAGCTTCTGGATCGCGCCGGCGGTGCCGCTGCAGTTCCACTTCTTCGGCAGCCGCCAGCCCCGCATCAACCGCGCGTGGGTCGAAGAGCTCATGCTGGCGGCCAGCGGACCGGTCGGACTGACGATCCTTCCCGAGCCCGCCGACGAGGGCGAACCAGAGGTCGGCTGACGCCGCGGCGAGCCGTGCCCGCGGGCCGGTTCGCCGATCGGGTCGCTCGTCAGGCGCTCGTGAGCCTGCCGCCGTTGATCTCGTCGCCCGAGACCTTCAGCGTGTCGATCTCGAGCCGGTCGACCTCGACGACACCGAGGGAGACGTGGGCGTCGCTCTCGGTCTCGCCGTCGCCCGTCACGCTCTCGCCCTCGCGGGGGAGCGTGTGCACCTCGCCGGTGTCGAAGTGCTCGGCGACGAGCATGATGCCGCCCGTCGAGTTCGCCGAATTGGCGAGCTCTTCGATCCATTCCCGGCTGAGCTCTGCGGGCTCGGGATCGTCGAAGACGAACCGCAGCGGAATCGACGGGTGCAGCCAGATGGTGCTCCGCCCGCGCGGCTGATCATCGGGATGGCGCCACGAGACGGTGAAACTCTCATCGCGCCGCAGTTTGGTCGCGATGACGACCTTCAGATGTGCGAGAGCGCGGTCCTCGATGTCGATCGGCATGGCCGATCCGCCGTAGTAGATGGTGCCCACGGCCCCACCCTAACGCCCGCGCGCGGGTTTGTATCCATCGGTCGCCCCGGCCGCCGGACGCCTCGTCGATGGGCCGCCGCTCACAGCCGCGTCCAGGCCTCGGCGAGCACTCCCCGGAGGATCTGCTCGATCTCGTCGAACTCACTCGGCCCGATCGTGAGCGGCGGTGCGAGCTGGATGACGGGATCGCCGCGATCGTCGGCGCGGCAGTACAGGCCGGCATCGAACAGCGCCTTGGACAGGAACCCGCGCAGCAGCCGCTCGGACTCGTCGTCGTCGAAGGTCTCCTTCGTCGCCTTGTCTTTCACGAGCTCGATGCCGAAGAAGTAGCCGTCGCCCCGCACGTCGCCGACGATCGGCAGATCGGTGAGCTTCTCGAGGGTGCGACGGAAGATCGGCGAGTTCTCGCGTACGTGCTCGGGCAGCCCCTCCTCCTCGAAGATGTCGAGGTTCTCGAGCGCGACCGCCGCCGAGACCGGGTGGCCGCCGAACGTGTAGCCGTGGTAGAACGCGGTGTCGCCGTGTGCGAAGGGCTCGTAGATGCGGTCCGACACGATGGTTCCGCCCAGCGGTGAGTAGCCGCTCGTGACCGCCTTGGCGAAGGTGATCATGTCGGGCTGGTACCCGTAGGCGTCGCACGCGAACATGTGCCCGATGCGGCCGAACGCGCAGATGACCTCGTCGGACACGAGCAGCACGTCGTACTTGTCGCAGATCTCGCGCACCCGCTGGAAATAGCCGGGCGGGGGCGGGAAGCATCCGCCCGAGTTCTGCACCGGCTCGAGGAAGACCGCCGCGACGGTCTCGGGTCCCTCGAACTGGATCATCTCCTCGATGCGGTCGGCGGCCCACACCCCGAACTCCTCGAGGCTGCCGGTCGGGGCGCCCATGTCGCCGGCGCGGTAGAAGTTGGTGTTGGGCACGCGGAACCCGCCGGGCGTCACCGGCTCGAACATCTCCTTCATCGCCGGGATGCCGGTGATCGCGAGCGCGCCCTGCGGTGTGCCGTGGTAGGCGACGGCGCGTGAGATCACCTTGTGCTTGGAGGGCCGGCCCTGCAGCTTCCAGTAGTACTTGGCGAGCTTGAACGCGGTCTCGACGGCCTCGCCGCCGCCGGTGGAGAAGAACACCTTGTTGAGGTCGCCCGGCGCGTAATCGGCGAGCCGGTCGGCGAGCTCGATGGCGGCCGGGTGGGCGTACGACCAGATCGGGAAGAACGCGAGCTCCTCCGCCTGCTTCGCGGCGACCTCGGCGAGGCGCTTGCGCCCGTGCCCGGCCGCCACGACGAAGAGCCCGGCGAGCCCGTCGATGTAGCGCTTGCCCTGCGAGTCCCAGATGTGGTGGCCCTCGCCCTTCACGATGATCGGCACGCCGGGACCCTCGGTCATCACCGACTGCCGGGCGAAGTGCATCCACAGGTGGTCCTTGGCCATCTGCTGCAGCTCTGCTTCAGTCCTGGCGGGGCGTTCGGTGCGGGTGGGGCGTTCGGTCGCTGTCGACATGGCTGGCCTTCCGTCTGACGTGGTCCCACGCTACTCGCGTGACCCATGCGTGATGGGGGGACGGTTCGTCCGGTTCGGATGCCGTCGCCACCGGTCCGTCCGGACGATCAGGTCGAGCCGCGCTCGATCAGACGGGTCGGCAGCACGATCGGCGACGGCGGCAGCGGCGCGCCGCCAGCGGCAGCCGCGAGGGCGGTCACCGCGGCCGCTGCCATCTCGCGGATCGGCTGCCGCACCGTCGTGAGGGGAGGTGTGAGCCAGCGCGCACCGCGCAGGTCGTCGAAGCCGACGACGAGGACGTCGCCGGGGATGCTGCGGCCGGTGGCGGCCGCGGCGGCGAAGGCGCCCGACGCCATCTCGTCGGTGCACGCGAACACGCCCAGGCGCTCACCCGCGCCGAGGTCGCGCATCAGGGGCACGAGGCCCTCGCGCGCGGCGACCGCACCCCAGTCCGCCGTGATGACGGCGGGCTCGGCCCCGGGGTGCGCCGCGCTCAGTCCGGAACGGAAGCCCTCCAGCCGCGCGCGTCCGTAGCGATATGCCGGCACGCCGACCACGATCGCGAACCGCGTGGCGCCACGCTCCGCCAGGTGCACCGCCGCGGCGACACCGCCCTCCCGGTCGGTGGTGCGCACGCTCGTGAGACCGCGGGATGTCTCGGCCTGCGGATCCATCAGGACGACCGGGATGTCGGCATCCGTCAGCGTCGCCAACTGCGGCCCGGTCGGCGCGATGAGGCCGAGCACGACGCCGGCCGAGCCGCGCCGGCGGATGCGCATCGGCCAGTCGTCGTCCGGGGCGTCGCGTTCCTCGGTGAGCACGAGGTCGTAGCCCGCCGCCGCGGCGGCGCTGCGGGCACCGGCCGTGACTTCGTCGGAGTAGGCGTTGTGGAATCCACCGAGCACCAGATCGAGCAGGCGGGCCGAGCTCGGCGGTCGCCCTCCGGCGGCCGGATCGCGCGTGAATCCCAGCGTGCGCGCTGACGCGAGGACGCGTCGCCGTGTCGCGGGGGCGAGATCGCCCCGGCCCGACAGAGCCCGCGACGCGGTCCCGACGCTGACCCCCGCGTGCGCGGCGACGGTCGTGAGCGTCACCCGCCCGGTCACCACGCCTCCAGGGGCCCGGTTGCCGATGCGGGGACCTTCATGGGGACACCCTCGCGCACGACGGCGGTTTTGCGCAAACCGCTCGACGCTCACGAGTGCCCGTGGCATGGTCGAAGGCTGGAAAGGCCCTGCCAATGACGTCGAAGACATCCCGCCCGCAGCACGACACTCCCGTCGCGGAAAGAGTGCGCGCCTCCGCCCTCACAGCGCCGACGCTCGCGGAGACCACCGCATGACCCGCGCCGCACTCGTCGTCCGCGGTGGATGGGACGGCCACCACCCGGTCGAGGCGACCGACCTGTTCGTGCCCTTCCTGCGCGAGAGCGGGTTCGACGTCGCGATCGAGACGGATCCCCAGACCTATGCCGATGCCGACCGCATGGCGGCGACCGATCTGATCGTGCAGAGCGTCACGATGTCCGAGATCTCGCAGGAGGCCGTCCGCGGCCTTCGAGATGCGGTCGCCGCCGGCACCGGACTCGCGGGCTGGCACGGCGGCATCGCCGATTCGTACCGCGCGAGCTCGGACTACCTGCAGCTCGTCGGCGGCCAGTTCGCCACGCATCCCTCGAAGCATCCCGACGAGGTGCACGGCGACCAGTCCGACAACTACCTCGACTACACCGTGGAGCTCACCGACCTCGGCCGGGGCCACGAGATCATGGCCGGCATCGACGACTTCGCGCTCCACACCGAGCAGTACTGGGTGCTGCACGACGACCTGAACGACGTGCTCGCCACCACGACGCACCCGGTGCAGCCGTACCACCCGTGGCACCGGCCGATCGTCTCGCCGGCCGTATGGACGCGCGACTGGGGTCGTGGCCGCGTCTTCGTGGCCACGCCGGGTCACAGCCCCGACGTCCTGCAGGACGCCAACGTGCGCACGATCATCGAGAGGGGGATGCTGTGGGCAGCGCGCACCCGGTAGGCATCGTCGGCCTCGGCGTCATCTCGAAGCAGTACCTCGACACGCTGCGGGACGCCGACGCGGTGCGCATCGCCGCCGTCGCCGACCTCGATCCGGCGCGGGCAGCCGCCGCCGCAGAGGCGATCCCCGGCTGCCGCGCCCTGAGCCCCGCCGAGCTGCTCGCGGACCCCGGCATCCGGACGGTCCTCAACCTCACCGTCCCCGGAGCGCACGCCGAGATCGCCCTGGCCGCGATCGCGAACGGCAAGGACGTCTATGGCGAGAAGCCGCTGGCGGCGACACTGGGCGACGCGCGTCGCATGACGGATGCCGCGGCCACCGCCGGCACACGCCTGGGTTCTGCGCCCGATACGGTGCTGGGCACCGGAGTGCAGACGGCCCGCGCGGCGATCGACGCGGGACGGATCGGCCGGCCGGTGTCGGCGGCGGCGACCTGGATCTCGGCGGGCCATGAGTCGTGGCATCCGCATCCCGACTTCTACTACCTCGAGGGCGGCGGGCCGCTGCTCGACATGGGCCCCTACTACGTCACGTCGCTGGTGCAGCTGCTCGGTGCCGTCACCTCGGTCTCGGGCGCCGCGTCGCGCTCGCGCGCCCAGCGCGTGATCGCGTCAGGGCCACGCGCGGGCGAGAGCATCGTCGTCGAGGTCGACACGCATCTCACCGGCATCCTGCATCACGAATCCGGAGCCCTCTCGACCGTCACCATGAGCTTCGACGGCGTCGCGTCCACGACTGCGCCGATAGAGGTCCACGGCGTGGACGGATCGCTGATCGTTCCCGACCCCAACCAGTTCGCCGGCGACGTGCGCGTGCACGCTGCCCCCGCGCGAGGCGGCCGTGGGGAATGGCAGACGCTCGAGCCGTCGGCGGGATTCGTCGACGCCGGCCGCGGTGTCGGCCTGATCGACTTCGTCGCCGGCGACGGACGCGCGAGCGGTGACATGGCGCTGCACGTGCTCGAGATCATGACGCTGCTGCAGGCCTCGGCGGCCTCGGGCGCCCGCGAGACGCTCACGACCACCGTCTCGCGCCCGGATCTCGTGCCGCTCACGCCCGCCTCGGACTGGCGACGACCGCAACGCGGCTGAGCCACCGGTCGTTGAGCGAGGGAGCGAAGCGAGCGAGACGAAACGCGCGTCAGGAGGTCGGATCGCGCAGCAGCTCGGCGAATGCGGCCTCGGCCGCGCCGATCAGCAGTCGGTCCTCCGCGAGCGAGGCGACACGGATCTCGAGGTCGTCGCCGTTCGCCGCCATCGCCTGCTCGCGCACCAGCGCGGTGAGCCCCGGGATGTCGACCTCGGCGATCGTGGCGAGGAAGCCGCCCAGCACGACCACCGATGGATTGAGCACGTTGACCGCGTTCGACAGGGCGGTGGAGAGGATGCGGCGCTGCCTCGCGACCTCGTCGGCCGCGGCGGCTCCGGCCTGGGCGACCGCGCGCGCCAGCGTCGGCTCGTCGGCGGACGGCAGGCCGACTGCGGCGAGCAGCCGCGTGCGGCTGACCTCGTCCTCCAGCACGCCGTGATCGGCGCGGCGGTCGGCGTCGGACGCGATCCCGGGCCGGTTCTGGCCGAACTCGCCCGCGTAGCCGCCGGCGCCGGCCACCGGCATCCCGTGCACGATGAGCCCGCCGCCGATGCCGCTCGCGCCGCCGTTGAGGTAGACCACGTGGTCGATGCCGCGCGCGGCGCCGAAGAGATGCTCGGCCAGTGCTCCGAGCGTCGCGTCATTGTCGACCGCGGTCGGAAGTCCGGTCGCGTCCGCGACGAGGTCGCGCACGGGCGCTTCGGTCCAGCGCAGGTGCGGAGCGTTGCGCACGAGCCCGTCCGCGGCGCGCACGAGACCCGGAACAGCGACGCCCACGGCGACCACGCGTGACCCGGCCAGCGCACCGTCGCGCCAGAGGGCGATGCGGTCGGCGATGAGCTGCGCCGTCTCGTCGGGGGTGAGGAGGTGGTCGACCTCGATGCGTTCGCGCAGACGGATGCCACGGTCAAGGCCTACGGCCGAGATCGTGAGCGCGTCGACCTCGGGGTTCGCGGCGACCGCGACGACGCGGGGATCGGCGGCGACGACCGGGGAGGGGCGGCCGACGCGGCGCGACGGGTCGGGCGCACGCTCGACCACCAGCCCTTCGCGGGCGAGCTCGGCGACGAGGTCGGCGATGGTCGAGCGGTTCAATCCGGTCGACTCCGTGAGCGCTGCGCGCGAGAGCGGTCCTTCCAGGTGGACCAGACGCAGGAGGCGGGCGAGATTGCGCTGACGGACGCCCTCCGCCGGTGTCGGATCACTCACGATCCTCACTGTAGGGGCTGGGCCGTTGCCGAATCGGTATTTGTTGGCCTTGACCTCAAATCTGATTCCGTCGTACTCTTGCCGGGTCCACATCACTTTCGACGTTGACGTCGAAACTTTCGAGAGGTTCGAAGATGAACACACGCAGCAAAATGCGCGTCTTCGCCGCAGTCGCCGCCACAGGGATCGCGGCCGGAGCGCTCGCCGGATGCGCCGCAGGCGACGGCGACGGCGGAGACGACGGCGACGTCACGATCACGTGGTGGCACAACGCCACCAACGGACCGCTCCCCGACGTCTGGGAGGAAGTGGCGACCGAGTTCGAGGAGGCCAACCCGGGCGTCAATGTCGAGCAGACCGGCTACCAGAACGAGGAGCTTCAGCGCACCCTCATCCCCAACGCGCTCGCGGCCGGCGACCCGCCGGACCTCTTCCAGGTGTGGCCGGGCGGCGAGCTGCGCGACCAGGTCGAGAACGGCTACCTCATGCCGCTCGACGACGCCATCCCCGAGACCATCGAGAGCGTCGGCGCCACCGTCGGCCCGTGGCAGGTCGGCGGCGAGACCTACGCCATCCCCTTCACGTTCGGCATCGAGGGCTTCTGGTACAACACCGACATGTTCGACGAGGCCGGCGTCGAGGTGCCCGAGACCTTCGATGAGCTCGTCGACGCCGTCGGCGCGCTCCGCGAGTCCGGCGTGGTGCCGATCGCAGTCGGCGCCGGTGCTGGCTGGCCCGCCGCGCACTGGTGGTACCAGTTCGCGCTCAAGTCCTGCTCCCCCGAGACGCTCGCGGCGGCAGAGGCCGAGTTCGACTTCAGCGATCCGTGCTGGGTCGAGGCCGGCGAGCAGCTGCAGGAGTTCATCGGCCTCGAGCCGTTCCAGGACGGCTTCCTGGGCACGGTCCCGCAGGAGGGCGCAGGCAGCTCGGCGGGCATGATCGCCAACGGCCAGGCGGCCATGGAGCTCATGGGTCACTGGAACGTCGGCACCATCGGCGGGCTCACTCCCGACGAGCAGGTTCCGCCGTTCCTCGGCTGGTTCCCGATGCCCGGCATCGAGGGGGCGGCCGGCGACCCGACGGCCGCACTGGGCGGCGGCGACGGCTTCGGCTGTGCGGCCGAGGCCCCGCCGGAGTGCGCCGACCTGCTCGCGTACATCATGAGCGAAGACGTGCAGCGGCGCTTCGCCGAGAGCGGCTCCGGCATCCCGACGGTGCCCGCGGCACAGGACGCGATCGAGGACGAGAACCTCCAGGCCGTCGCGGCGGGGCTCGCCGAGGCATCCTTCGTCCAGCTCTGGTTCGACACGGCGTTCGGCACCACCGTCGGCAACGCCATGAACGAGGGAATCGTCAACCTGTTCGCCGGCAACGGTTCGCCCGAAGACGTCGTCAAGCGCATGCAGGACGCGGCAGCGACTCTGTAGGCCATGACCACTCTCACCACACCCGGGCCCGCGGTCACCGCGGGCCCGGGCCCTGCACCCGTGCGCCGGAAGCGGCGCGGCGAGGGGCGCAAGCGCCTCGAGATCTTCTTCTTCGTCACTCCCGCCCTCGTGCTGTTCCTCGGCTTCGTGATCCTGCCGGTGATCCTCGCGGCGGTCTACAGCCTCTACAACCTGCCGCCCGCGTTCCAGTGGTCGCATCTCGCCGACTCCGGCCGGTTCATCGGCCTCGACAACTACGTGCGCGCGCTGACGACACCCGAGTTCCAGCGCGCCATCGGCAACACGTTCTTCATCCTGTTCATGTCGCTGCTCGTGCAGGGCCCCATCGCGATCGCCATCGCGCTGCTGCTGAACAGGCGCCTGCGCGGTCGCAGCGTGTTCCGACTGCTGATCTTCGTGCCGTACGTGCTCGCCGAGGTCATCGCGGGTCTGTCGTGGCGCCTCATCCTGCAGCCCTCCGGCGCGCTCAACGCCACCCTCGAGTCGATCGGACTCGGCGCCCTGGCCAAGAACTGGCTCGCTGATCCCACGCTCGCGCTGTGGACCATCTTCTTCATCCTCACCTGGAAGTACATCGGATTCGCGATCCTGCTCATGCTCGCCGGGCTCCAAGGAGTGCCCGACGAGCTGGCCGAGGCCGCGGCGATCGACGGAGCCAGCTGGTGGCAGATCCAGCGGTACGTCACGCTGCCGCTCCTCGGCCCCACGATCCGCATCTGGGCTTTCCTGTCGATCATCGGCTCGCTGCAGGTCTTCGACATGATCTGGGTCACCGTCTCGCCCGCAGTGAGACGGATCGGCACCGAGTCCATGGCGACCTACATGGTGCAGCAGGGTCAGTTCGCCGGGCAGCCGGGCTACGGCAGCGCCATCGCCGTGATCCTGTTCGTCATCTCGCTGGTCATCGCCCTCGTGTATCAGCGCTTCGCGCTGCGCCGCGACCTCGCGGGATCGATCACAGGAGCCGGTGCCCGCCGCGGGCGTGAGGCCGGCGTCCGCCACAAGCGAAAGGTGCGTTGACATGTCGGCCACCACCACCATCGTGACCGGCGGCACCGAGCCGCGCGACGTCCAGCCCGTCCGACGCGGGTTCGACTGGGGTCAGCCGTTCGTCTACCTCGTGGCGCTCGTGATCGCGGCGATCGCCGTCGGTCCTGTCCTGTACGTCTTCATGGGCGGTCTGCGCACCACCGCCGACCTCAACGCGAACCCGGCGGGCTTCCCCGACCCGTGGACGCTGCAGAACTGGGCCGAGGTGCTCGGCGCCCCGCGCTTCTGGGGCAACGTCTTCGCCAGCACCGTGCTGGCGGTCGCCACGACCATCGGTGTCGTCGTCGCCGGCCTCATGGCCGCCTTCGTGCTGGCACGCTACGACTTCCGCGGGCGGCAGGGGCTCTACACCCTCTTCGCCGCGGGCCTCATGTTCCCGCTGACCGTCGCCGCGCTGCCGCTGACCCTGCTGCTGCGGACGCTCGGCCTGCACGGAACGTATCTAGGCGTGATCATCCCGGGCATCGCGTTCGCGCTGCCGACCACGATCATCATCCTGGTGCCGTTCCTGCGCGCGATCCCCGCCGAGCTCGAAGAGGCGGCGATGATCGACGGGGCCACGCGCATCGGGTTCTTCTGGCGCATCATGCTGCCGCTGTCCAAGCCCGGCCTCATCACCGTCGGCATCCTGGCGTTCGTCGCCAGCTGGAACGGCTACCTCCTGCCGCTGCTCGTGATCAGCACCGGCAGTCTCCCGCAGGAGCTGTGGCCGCTTCCACTCGGGGTGACGCAGTTCTCCAGCCAGTACTCGCAGAACACCGGTGCGATCCTGGCCTACACCTCATTGGCGATGATCCCCGCCCTCGCGTTCTTCCTCCTCGCCGAGAAGCGCATCGTGGGTGGACTGACAGGAGCGGTGAAGGGATGACCCTGAACGATCAGGCCACGACCGGCACGCGCGGTCCGTGGAACGACACGGCGCTGCCCGTCGACGAGCGCGTGGACGCGCTCGTGGCCGAGATGACGGTGGCCGAGAAGGTCGCGCAGCTGTACGGCGTGTGGGTCGGGGCATCCGACGACGGCGAAGACGTCGCGCCGCACCAGCACGACATGGACGACCACATCGATCTCGACGCGATCCTGCCGTCGGGCCTCGGCCAGCTGACCCGTCCCTTCGGCACCGCGCCGGTCGATCCGGCGACGGGCGCGCTGTCGCTGCAGCGCGCGCAGCAGCGCATCGTGGCCGCGAACCGGTTCGGCATCCCGGCGCTCGCACACGAGGAGTGCCTCGCGGGCTTCGCGACGTGGAGTGCCACCGCCTACCCGGTGCCGCTCAGCTGGGGTGCGACGTTCGACCCCTCGCTGGTACGCGAGATGGGGGAGCGGATCGGCTCCGACATGCGCTCGGTCGGGGTGCATCAGGGGCTCGCCCCGGTGCTCGACGTCGTGCGCGATGCCCGCTGGGGGCGTGTGGAAGAGACCATCGGCGAGGACCCGTACCTCGTCGGCACGGTCGCGACCGCGTACATCCAGGGTGTCGAGTCGGCCGGCGTCGTGGCGACGCTCAAGCACTTCGTCGGATACTCGGCGTCCAAGGGCGGGCGCAACCTCGCGCCGGTCTCGGTGGGTCCGCGCGAGCTCGCCGATGTGCTGCTGCCCCCGTTCGAGATGGCGATCCGCGAGAGCGGCGTGCGCTCGGTCATGAACTCCTATACCGATCTGGACGGCATCCCGACCGCCGCCGACGCCCGTCTGCTGACCGCGCTGCTCCGCGACGAGTGGGGCTTCGAGGGCACGGTCGTCGCCGACTACTTCTCGATCGCGTTCCTGCGCCAGCTGCACGGCGTCGCCGAGACGTGGACGGATGCCGCGGCCGCAGCCCTCGCGGCGGGCATCGACGTCGAGCTGCCCACCGTGAAGACCTTCGGCGCCGAGTTCGTGCGCGCGGTCGAGGCCGGCCAGGTCGACGAGGCGCTCGTGGACCGGGCGCTGCACCGCGTCCTGCGCCAGAAGGCCGAACTCGGCCTGCTCGACCCCGACTGGTCGCCGGTGCCCGACGTGCTCGCGGACATTCCCGACCCGTCAGCCGACGGGGTCCGCGGGCGCGTCGACCTGGACCCTCCGGCCAACCGCGCACTGGCGCGCCGCATCGCCGAAGAGGCGGTCGTCCTGCTCCGCAACGACGGCGTCCTGCCGCTCGCCCACCCCGCCCGCATCGCGGTCGTCGGCCCCGCCGCGGACGACCCGTACGCGGTGCTGGGGTGCTATTCGTTCCCGTCGCACGTGGGCGTGCGGCATCCGGAATTCCCCATCGGCATCTCGCTGCCCACCCTGCGCGAGGCGCTCGCGGCGGAGTTCCCGCACGCCGAGATCGTGCACGTGGCCGGGACGACGATCGACGGCGGAGAGACGGACGGCTTCGACGAGGCGCTCGCCGCCGCCCGTGACGCGGATGTCGTGGTGCTGGCGCTCGGCGATCGGGCCGGGCTCTTCGGCCGCGGCACGAGCGGCGAGGGCTGCGATGCCGCCGACCTCACGCTGCCCGGCGCGCAGCAGGCGCTGCTGGATGCCGTGCTCGACACCGGTGCGTCGACGGTGGTGACCCTGCTGGCCGGCCGCCCCTACGCGCTCGGCTCGGCGCCCGAACGCGCCGCCGCCATCGTGCAGACGTTCTTCGCAGGCGAGGAGGGCACCGGCGCGATCGCCGGCGTGCTGAGCGGCCGCGTCAACCCCAGCGGCCGGTTGCCGGTGAGCGTCCCGCGCGACCCCGGCGCACAGCCCTCGACCTACCTCGCCTCGCCCCTCGCGCGCCCGAACGGCGTCTCGAACATCGACCCGTCGCCGGCGTACGCGTTCGGCCACGGGCTCGGATACGCGCTGTCGGTGTGGTCCGATCCCGTCGCCTCGGCGCCGGAGCTGGCCACCGACGGCTCGGTCACCGTGTCGATCCACATCGGCAACGCGAGCGACCGCGCCGGCGTCGAGATCGTGCAACTGTACCTGCATGATCCCGTGGCCTCGGTGGTGCGCCCGGTGCAGCGGCTTGTCGCGTACGCACGTGTGCCTCTCGAGGCGGGCGAGCGCGTGCGCGTGTCGTTCCAGGTTCCCGCGGATCTCACGGCCTTCACCGGACCCGACGGGCGACGCGTGGTCGAGCCTGGCGAGATCGTGCTCGGGTTCGGACGCTCCAGCGCCGACATCGTCGCGACCCGCTCGGTGCGGATCACGGGCGGACCCCGCCACGTCGGGTTCGGCCGGGCGCTGCACGCCGAGGTCATGGTCACCCCCGAGCCCTGAACCGTCGCACAGACCGAGGGCCGGTGTCCGTGCACTCTCATGGAGAGCGCCGTCCGGCCCTTGGTCCGGGGGGTCAGAGGATGAGCACCGGGATCCGCACCGAAGCGGACTCCTTTACGCGATCGGAGCCGTGGTACTGGACCCACAGGCGGTGCACGCCGCGGGACAGCGGCGGCAACTGCAGGCGTGCCGTGCCTCGGCGGTCCAGCGTGGCGGTGGCCACGGCGGTGTCGCCGTCGTACACGGTCACCTCGCCAGTGGGCGTCTCGGCGGCCAGCACGAGCGCGGTGTAGGTGATGCGCTTGTTCTGCCGCGCGATCAGGGAGTGGGGCAGCCCGATCACGGCCGACTCGACGCGCTGGTCGACGGGGGGAGCGGCGACGAGCTGTCCGACGCCCCACCGAGCGGTGGACTGATAGCCGGTCCCCGTGGGGTCGGCCCAGTTGCGGATGCCGAGCCGGGCGCCGTCCGCGGCGTCGTTCACCTGGAAGTCCAGGCCGTGGAAGGTCGCCGCGCCGCCGTACTCCAGCAGGTCGATGGCCGCCTCGACGACGTACCCGCCGTCGACGGTCGCGGTCGCGCTCTGGACGCGAGCCCGCTGGAACGCCTCGTCCCCCGTCCCGAACGACACCACGTTCTCGGCGCTGATCCGCACCTGCATGTCGTCGTAGCGGTACGAGCCGTTCTTGGCGTTGCCGGGATCGACGTAGAGCTCCACGGAGTCCTGGGTCCACGGATCCGAGCCGCTCACGTCGATCACGGGATCGGCGACCTCGGCGAGGACGTAGAGCGTGCCCTCCTGCCACAGCGTGCGCACCTGCGCGCTCGCGGTCTCGGCGCCCTGCACCTGCGTGCCGGTCGCGACCGCCGCGGCCTGCGCCCACGCCGCGTCGACCGTCCCGTCGAGGGTGGGCGCCGTCGCAGTCTCGGCGACCTCGAGGTACGACAGCGGCTCGATCAGGGTGAGCGTCCCGACCGCGCCGGGCGAGTTCCAGCCCCACGTGGTGGCGCCGTCGGCGATCGACACATCGAAGGCGAGGGCGTCGCCGGATGCCGCGGCCTCGAGCGGCAGATGAGCGACCAGGTCGTATCCCTCCGCGGTGGGCCGCATGATCGCGGGCACGTCGCCGCCGCCGTCGCGTGCGATGGTGTAGACGGACTCTCCGAGCGTGAAGGTCACCGTGTCGACGGCGTCGGCCGTGGCATCCGTCACCGTCACGTACGCCGTCAGGTGATCGGGCTGCCAGCGCAGCTGGAACCCGGCGGTGCCATCGATGTCGTGCAGCGGCAGCTGCCGCCACGCGAGGGCGTCGGGAGCGGCGTCGTCCAGGGGCACGTCGCCCTGGAAGACGTTCGCGGTGCGCAGTCGCTCGGGGAGCTCGCCGTCGACGATGCCGTGATACGCCGGCTTGGCCTGGTAGCCGTCGTCGAAGACGAGCGGTGCGCCGTTGGACGACCGCCAGCTGCGGCCGTCGGTCAGCCCCCACACCGTGACGTGGAACAGGTCCTCGGCGTGCGCGCGGAACACGCGGAACGCGTCGCGGAAGTAGTACCCCTGCTCGACGAGCAGCGCCTCGGTCACCGGCGTTCCGGTAGGCACGTCGAACTCGGTGACGGCCTGGGTCACCGGCAGGTCGCCGAATGCCGTGATCGCCTGCTCGAGCGCCGAGATCGGCATCGCGAGGTTGACGTGGAACTGATGGCCGACGCCGTCCACGGGCACGCCGCGCGCCAGCAGCCGCTCGACGAGCGCCTTGTAGCGCAGCTGCTTGCCGCTCTGCTCGGTGTTGTAGTCGTTGATGAAGAGCGTCACGGGGCGGTCGGCTCCCGCGGCGGCGTAGGTCTGGTTGAACGCCTCGTCGGCGTACCGGAAGGCCAGATCGATGAACTCCTCGCCGAGGATCCGGTACCACTCGCTGCGTCGCAGTCCGTCGGCGAAGTCGGCGCTGTCGGAGATGACCTCGTTGACCACGTCGAACGCCACCAGCGGGTTGCCGTCGCCGAAAAGACCGTACTTCGTGCTGAGGTCTTCGGCGATGGCGAAGATGTGCTCGTGCAGGCGGTCGCGCAGCGCCTGCTTGTCGGCATCCGTCGTTCCCAGCGGCTCGCCCGCGTCGTTCTGGAAGAACCACGCCGGCGTCTGGCTGTGCCACACCAGCACGTGGCCGTAGACACGCAGGTCGTTGTCGACCGCGAACTGCATGAGCGCGTCGGCGTCGGGGTGAGCACGGAAGACGCCCGCCTCGTCGTACCAGGCCTCGGGCTTCATATGGTTCTCAGCCGTGATCTGGTCGAAGTGACGCAGGAGCAGATCGGATGCCGAACCCGACGTCTCACGGCTGTCGATCGCCACGCCCACCGGATAGGGCTGAGTGTCCTTGATGGGCGTCAGGTCCTCGATCACGGCGGGTTCGGGCACCCGCACCACCACGTCGTCGACGAGGAAGTCGCTCGTGTCGCCCGCGACCCCCTCTCCCTCCCACGGCGTCTCGAAGTACAGCAGCGAGGTCGTCTCGGCGGCGCCCATGGTGAACGTCGCGGTGATCTGCGTCCAGCCGTCCGCCGTGATCCCCGTGAACTGTCCGAGCGTCGCGAAGTTCGCATCGCGCTGCAGGCTCAACCACAGCTCGCCTCCTGGCGAGGGTTCGGCGAAGCGCACCCACGCCGACACCTCGTAGGTGACGCCGGCCTCGAGGAGGCCCAGCATGTCGTGCCCGATGCCGGCGCCCTGGTTCACGCGATCGGTGACGAGGGCCGACTGTGCACCGCCGTGTGCGGTGGTCGACAACGCCACGGTGGGCGCGCCCGGCCCGCCGTCACGCGGCGCCCAGCCCGCCAGACCGGCCTCGAAGTCGGTGCCCAGCACGATCGTGCCGGGCTCGGGTCCGCCCGGGCCCGGCGAATCGGGTGCCGTGATGAGCAGGTCGTCCAGGAGCAGTTCGGCCGTCGCGGACTCGGCCTCGAGGTACAGCTGCGCGACGGGATGCGCGGCGTCGTTGACGAATGTTCCGGTCAGCTGCACCCAGTCGGCACCGACGGTCAGCCGCGATCCCACCCAGGGGTACTCGTTCGCCGCACCCGGCTGGTTGATGCCGAGGTTGACGCCGGTCGCCGCCCCGGCCGGGTCGAGCAGGCGCACCCACGCCGACACCGTGTACTCGACGCCGGGCTGGAACAGCGCGCCGTCGATCGCGGCGCCGTTCCAGCTGCTGGTGCGACCGGTGATGGCGAGGCTCTGCGCGCCGCCGTGGGCGGCGGCATCCGTCATCGCCACGGTCGCCCCGCGGCCGCTCCACGGATCGGCCGTCGTCTCGAAGTCGCTCGAGAGGACGACGAGGGGCTCGGCCGCGGTCGCCGCGGTGGGGAGAACGGGACCGATCAGCAGGGCGGCGGTGGCGACCGCCGCGGTGACGGACAGGCGGACACGGCTTCGAGTCACAACGCGCTCCTTTGCGCTCCATTTGTGGTGCTCGCAAACTAATCCTGTGAGCGCGCGTATGGAGCGCTCCGTTACGGAAACGTTACGAAACTGAGCCGCAAGTTTCGGACGATCTCCCGAGATGGCCTCCGCTGCTCAGCCGGCGAGCGGAGCGGTGCTGCCGCGCACCACCAGATGCGTCGCAAGATCCATGCGCAGGGTTTCGACGGTCGCACCGTCGGCGAGGCGCAGCGCGAGGCGCGTGGCTTCCTCGCCCATGCGCCGCAGCGGCTGGTGAATCGTCGTCAGCTGGGGGCTCATCCAGCGCGACAGGGCGATGTCGTCGTACCCCACGACCGACAGGTCGTCGGGCACGCGCAGCCCCGCCGCCGCGCCGGCCGCGATCGCGCCGAGCGCCTGCAGATCACTGCCGGCGAAGATCGCCGTCGGCGGATCCGAGAGCGCCAGCAGCTCGCGGGCGCGACGCTCGCCACCTCCGGGATGGAAGTCGCCGAAGCGGATGAGTGCGGGATCGATCGGCAGCCCCGCGGCGTTCATCGCCGAGCGGTAGCCGTCGACGCGGGCGAGCGAGCACATCATGTCTTCGGGGCCGGTGATGGCGGCGATGCGCCGGTGGCCGAGCTCGATGAGGTGACGCGTGGCCATGAGTCCGCCCGACCAGTTCGCCGACCCGACCGAGGGTACATCCGGTGAGGGGTCGCCGGCGGGGTCCACGATGACGAACGGGATGCCGCGCGACCGCAGCTTCTCGCGATAGCGCGGCTCGATGTCGGAGAAGACCAGCACGACGCCGACGGGTCGCCGGCGCAGGACGCCGTCGATCCAGTCCGCCGAGGGAGCGTGGCGGTCCCCGCTCACCGTCAGGACGACCGACAGGCCGGCGGCATGCGCGACCTCCTCGACGCCCTCGATGACCTCCATCGACCAGCTGGGCTCGAGCTCGTGGAAGACGAGCTCGACGAAGTCGCTGCGCTGCGCCACGTTGCGCCGCTTGTAGCCGTGGCGGGCGAGGTGGTCCTCGAGGCGGGCGCGCGTCGCAGGGGCGACGTCCGTGCGGCCGTTGAGCACCTTCGACATCGTGGCGAGCGACACGCCCGCCTCCGCCGCGATCTCGGCGAGCGTGATCCGCTGTCCGTCTGCCATGGAGCCGATCCTAGATCCTCGAAACTATCGGAGGTCGCAGCGGGTGGTCACCAATCGTGGATAGTGCCGTCGGCGAGCCGGTTGTAGGGGAGGTAAGCCTGCACGTAGGGATACCGGCCGGCCTCGTCGGTGTTCAGCTCGACGCCGAGGCCGGGTTGGTCGCCGGGGTGGAGGAAGCCGTCCTGCCAGGTGAAGGACTGCTCGAACACCTCGTCGGTCTTGGCGCCGTGGCGCATGTACTCCTGGATGCCGAAGTTGTGGATCGACAGTCCCAGGTGCATCGCGGCGGCCATCCCCACCGGCGAGATGTCGGTCGGGCCGTGCATTCCGGATTTGATCTGGTACTGCGAGGCGTAGTCGAGCACCTTCTTCAGGTGCGAGATGCCGCCGGTGTGGGTGACCGCGGAGCGGACGTAGTCGATGAGCTGCTCGCGGATGATCTGCTGGTAGTCCCACACCGTGTTGAAGATCTCGCCGATGGCCAGCGGTGTGGTGGTGTGCTGGCGCACCAGCCGCAACGCCTCCTGGTTCTCGGCCGGGGTGACGTCCTCGAGCCAGAACAGGTCGAACGGCTCGACGGACTTGCCCAGCTGCGCGGCCTGGATCGGTGTCAGCCGGTGATGGGCGTCGTGCAGCAGCGGGATCTCGGGACCGAACTCGGCACGGACCGCCTCGAACACCGTCGGGACATGGCGCAGGTACGACCGGGTGTCCCAGTCCTCCTCCGCCGGACGCGCGCCGCGCTGGGCGGGCTCGTGGTCGTACCGCACACCGGCGTTGGCCTCGTAGGTCGCGTTGGACGCGATGCCGTAGATCGACGTGAGTCCCGGCACCCCCGTCTGCACCCGGATGGCACGATACCCCTGCTCCTGGTGCGAGCGGATGCTGTCGAACAGCTCGGGAAGATCACGGCCCGACGCATGCCCGTACGCGAGCAGACCGTTGCGGGACGCGCCGCCCAGCAACTGGTACACCGGCATCCCGGCCGCCTTGCCCTTGATGTCCCACAGCGCCATGTCCACCGCCGCGATCGCGGCCATCGTGACCGGCCCACGCCGCCAATACGCACTGCGATACAGGAACTGCCAGGTGTCCTCGATACGGTGCGCATCACGCCCGATCAGCAACGGCACCACATGGTCCCGCAGATACGACACCACCGCCAACTCCCGGCCATTCAGCGTCGCATCACCCAACCCCGTCACCCCGTCATCGGTCGTCAGTCTGAGCGTCACGAAATTGCGGTCCGGGCTCGTGACGATCACTTCCGCCTTGTCGATGTGCATCGCTCTCCTCGGTTGTCGGGCGCCGGCGGATCGATCCCCGGCTCGTCTCTGTCAGTGGTGAATGGCCGTCGTGCCGATGTCGGCCGCGAGGGCCGGGTCGGCGCCGTCGAGCAGCCGTGCCAGCGCGGCTGCGGCATCCGTCTCGCCATCGATGCGGGCGGAACGGATGCTGTCGGCCCACGCGCGCACCACCGCCAGCGCGCCGGAACCCGACCGGCCCTCGGTGCGCTCGTGGGCGAGGACGGGCAGGATGCGCATGCGGATCTTCGTCACGGTGTCGACGGCGATCTGCGTCAGCCGGTGCTCGATGCGGCCGTTCTCGAAGCGGCGCACGAGGGCGGTCCGGTAGTCGCGGGTGTCGACCGGGCCGGCGGCGCGGGCGGCCTCGTCCCAGAACGCGTCGAGCTCGCGGCGGCACCGGTCGTCGGCCATCGCCTGGGCGACGGTCGCATGCCCCCGCAGCAGACCCCCGAACGCCAGGACGAGGTGTCCGCCGTTGAGCAGCAGCAGCTTGCGTCGCTCGTACGGCTCGATGTCGGAGACGAATCGTGCGCCGGCGCTCTCCCACGCCGGCCGCTCGCCGGCGAAGTCTCCGCACAGCGTCCAGTCGGCGAAAGGCTCGGCGACGACGACGCCCTCGTCGCGCCAGCCCGTCGCGTCGGCGACGGCGCGGCGATCCTCATCGGTCGTATGGGGTGTGATGCGGTCGACACTCGTCGTCACGAACGCGGTTGCCGCCACCGCGGCCTCGTGACCGGTGCGCTGCGCGAGCGTGTGAAGCGCGGCCCGCAGCCGTTCGCCGTTGGCGGGCACGTTGTCGCACGGCACGACGGTCAGCGGCGGCGCCCCCGCGCGTGCGCGGGCGGACAGGCCGGCCAGCAGCCGGCCCGTCGGGGTGCGGGTCCCGACCGGCTGGCCGTGACGCAGCGCGTGAATGTCGTCGATGACGGCCGGATGCTCCAGATCCAGTGCGCCGTCGGGGCGCTGGTGGTAGCCGGCCTCGGTGACGGTGAGGGTGACCACCGCCGTCGCGGCGGCGGTCATGAGGGCCGCGAACCGGGCGGAGTCCGATGCCGGCCGCACCTCGGCGATCGCCGGGATCACCTCGAAGCGGTCGGCCTCGGGACCCCGCTCGATGAGGGTGAACAGGCCGTCCTGGGGAGCGAGCTGCCGCGAGACGGTATCGCGCCGGCCGGTGAACGCAGCGATGCCCCAGTCCGCGGCATCCGTCGCGTGGGCGGTGAACCAGGCCTGGTGGGAGCGGTGGAAGGCGCCGGCGCCGAGGTGGACGATGCGCACCGGCGGTGCGGCAGTCATGCGTCCGGCGCGCGCGAGCTCGGCGCGCGTCAGGCGGGGAACGGTCTGCAGAGTCACGACGGCACCGTTCCCTGTACGCGGGCGGCGAGCCACTCCAGCTGCCGCAGCTGGTGGCGGCCCTCGCCGCCTTCGTGGCCGTTCCACGGATAGGCGGCCGTCTCGGCGCCTCCCGCCCAGTGGTTGGCCGCGGCGTACACGGTCGACGGCGGCGAGATCGTGTCCATGTGCCCCGCGCCGAACAGGGCCGGTGCGGCCGCACGCCTGGCGAAGTTGACCCCGTCGAAGTACGACAGGGTCTCGAAGACCCGGCGCTCGGCGCCACGGTGCACGGACAGATACCGCGTCACCTCGGAGTGGGGGTCGGCGTCGGTCAGGCCGATGGCCCGGCGCACGTGGCACAGGATGGGCGCGGAAGGCAGGGCGCCGATCAGCCCTTGCGACAGTCCCGCGGCGGCGATCGCGATCGCCCCGCCCTGACTGTTGCCCGTGACGGCGACCCGGTCGGGGTCCACCTCGGGGAACGAGCGGATCGCGTCCACGGCGCGGACGGCGTCGGTGAACACCCGCCGGTAGTAGTACGCGGCGGGGTCCTCGATGCCGCGGGTGAGGAATCCGGATGCCGCCGGCCCGGCCCCGTGCGGGTCAGGGGTGTCGCCACCGGTTCCCCACTGACCGCCCTGCCCGCGCGTGTCGACGATGAGCTGCGCGAAGCCCGCGGCAGGCCAGTGCAGGCGCTCCAGCGCGAGCCCGCGGCCGCGACCGTATCCGACGAATTCGACGACCGCGGGCAGCGGGCGCGGCAGGTGCCGTGGCAGGACGAGCCACGCGCGGACGGGGTCGCCGGCGAAGCCCGGGAACGTGACGTCGTCCACGTCGACGAGTGCGAGCGGGGAACGCTCGGGGACGCGCACGACGGCGCTGTCGACGTCACGCGCGCGGGCGATCGTCGACTGCCAGAACGCGTCGAAATCCGAGGGCTCGTCGACGTCGGGGCGGTACGTCTCGAGCGCCGCGGGGGCGAGGTCGAAGCGGGCCACGCAGTTCACCATCCGTTCGGTGCCGTCATGCCCGCCGCCGTCATGGGTGGGCGTCGCACCGCCTCAAACGATACAATGAAAACGTTGACATTCGCCCAATCGCGAGTTAGCGTCAACCCGTATCGAGGGCCGAGGCGAAAGTTTCGGCCGCAGATCGAGCCGGATCAGAGGCATCAGAACGCAAGGGAGCGCATGTCCATCGACAACAGCGTCGTCACCGCAGAGGCGGTGGAACTGCGCACGGAAAAAGACGAGGAGCGGCGGGCGGGGCCCGGCGGCCGTCGACCGCGGCGGCCGCTCAAAGAGCGCTCGACGACCAAGCTGACGTGGCGTAAGGCGCTTCGCCGCGACTGGCGCCTGTACACCCTGCTCATCCTGCCGCTGGTCTTCCTCCTGATCTTCCGCTACGTCCCGATGGCCGGCAACGTGATCGCGTTCCGCCGATTCCGGCCGGGCGGCAGCATGTTCGGCGACGAATGGGTCGGCCTGCGCTACGTCGAGCTCTTCATCAACGACCCGACGTTCTGGCGGGCGTTCACCAACACGCTGGTCCTCGGCGGTCTCGCGCTCGTGATCGTCTTCCCGCTGCCGATCATCCTGGCGCTGATGTTCAACGAGCTGCGCTCATACCGCTTCAAGCGTCTCGTGCAGTCGATCTCGTACCTGCCGCATTTCATGTCGATCGTCATCGTCGCGGGAATGGTCCTCCAGCTCACCGCCCTGCGCGGATCGATCAACCAAGGGATCGAGTTCTTCGGCGGCGAGGCGATCCCGTTCATGCAGTTGCCGCAGTGGTTCCCCACGATCTACGTGAGCTCCGAGATCTGGCAGACCGTCGGCTGGGGCACGATCCTCTACCTCGCCGCACTCACCACGATCGATCCCCAGCTCTACGAGGCGGCGCGCATCGACGGTGCCAGCAGGTGGCGGCAGATCTGGCACGTCACGCTTCCGGGCATCCGTCCCACGATGGTCGTGCTGCTGATCCTCAACATCGGGACGTTCATGGCGGTCGGGTTCGAGAAGATCCTGCTGCTCTACAACCCGCTCCTGTATCCGACCGCCGACGTCATCTCGACATACCTCTACCGGGTGGGCATCATCTCCAGCAACTTCTCCTATGCGACCGCGATCGGCCTCTTCGAAGCGGTCATCGGTCTGACCCTGATCCTGAGTGCGAACGCGATCTCGCGTCGAGTCGTGGGGACGAGCCTGTGGTGACCGAGAGCATGCGCACCGTGCCCCGGAAGGCTGCCGACCGCATCTTCCGGCCCGCGATGCAGGGCGGCATCCGCGACTCCCGCAGCTACACGGTGTTCCGGGCCATCAACGCGGCGCTCATCGTGGTCATCTGCTTCATCACGCTCTACCCGTTCCTCAACGTGGTGGCGCAGGCGTTCAGCTCCGAGGCGTACATCCGCTCCGGCCAGGTCAACCTGATCCCGCAGGGGTTCAACGTCACGACCTTCAGCTACGTGATGGGCGATCCGCTGTTCTGGCGCAACTACGGCAACACCGTCGTCTACACGGTCGTCGCGACCGCGATCGCGATGGTGCTGACCACGACCTTCGCCTACGCGCTGTCGAAGCGGCACCTCAAGGGGCGCGCCTTCTTCATCGGCGTCGCGGTCTTCACGATGTTCTTCAACGGCGGACTGATCCCCAACTACATCCTGATCAACACGCTCGGCTTCAAGAACACCATCTGGGCCATCGTCATCCCGAACGCGATCAGCGTGTTCAACCTGCTGGTCATGAAGGCGTTCTTCGAGAACTTCCCGACAGACCTCGAAGAAGCGGCCGCGATCGACGGCCTCAGCACCTACGGCATCCTGTGGAAGATCGTGCTGCCGCTGAGCAAGGCGGTGATCGCGACCATGGTGCTCTTCTACGCGGTCTCGTTCTGGAACTCCTGGTTCGCCGCGTTCCTCTATATGGACGACGCGCAGCTGTACCCCGTGACGGTCTACCTGAGGAATCTCCTGGCGGCAGCGACCGGCACAGAGGCGCTCGGCGCCGGCAGCGGGTCGGGCGACTCCGCCCAAGTCGCCTCGAACGTCAAGGCGGTCACGATGCTCCTCACGGTGCTGCCGATCATCTGCCTCTACCCCTTCATCCAGAAGTACTTCGTCTCCGGCGTGATGCTCGGCTCGGTCAAGCAATGACCGGCGGGCCCGCGGGACGCGTCCTCTCGACCCCCCTAAGAAAGGAAATCTGATGGCACAGCAGATCCGAGCGATCGGCCGCACGCGACGCGGCGTGATGCTCGCCGGTGCGCTGCTCGCGGCGGGCGCTCTCGTCCTCAGCGGCTGCGACTCGCCGAGCGGCGAGACCGAAGGCGAGGCGACCGAGTTCGACTTCACCGGCAAGGACGTCGGCGCGATGGAGGACTACGGGGTCGGCGACACGTTCAGCGCCACCGAGCCCGTCGAGTTCGGACTCTTCTACCGCGATCACCCCAACTATCCCCTCGATGAGGACTGGCTCATGCTGCAGGAGCTGGAGGCGAACCAGAATGTCACCTTCGACTTCGTCAGCGCGCCGCTGTCGGAGTGGGATCAGCGCAAGTCGCTCGTGATCGGCGCCGGCGACGCGCCCGACATCATCTCCGTCACCTATCCCGGCCAGGAGGTGTCGTTCGTCTCGGGCGGCGCGATCCTGCCGGCGAGCGACTTCGTGCAGTACATGCCGAACTTCATGGACAAGGTCGAGAAATGGGACATGGAGGCCGACCTCGACCAGCTCCGCCAGGAAGACGGCAAGTTCTACCTGTTCCCCGGTTTCCGCGAGGAGCCTCGCGCGGAGTACTCGTTCGCGGTCCGCAGCGACATCTGGGAAGAGCTCGGCCTCAGCCTCGAGCCCGAGACGTTCGACGAGTTCCGCGAGCAGCTGCGCACCGTCAAGGAGGCCTACCCCGACCTGTACCCCATGACCGATCGCTGGTCGGCCAACGGGCCGCTCGAGGGGACGCTCACCTTCGTGGCGCCCAACTTCGGCACACAGGCCGGATGGGGTTTCGGCGAGGGGCTGACCCACAAGGACGGTGAGTTCGAGTACACCGGTGCGACTGACGAGTACCGCGACCTCGTCGAGTTCTACGCCTCGCTCGTCGAGGAAGGCCTGCTCGACCCGGAGGCCGTGACGCAGGACGACGACCAGGCGATCCAGAAGTTCGCCTCGGGGCAGGCGCTGTCGATCGGCACGAACGATCAGGAGATCGTCCGCTACCGCACGACGGTCGAGGAGCTGGGCACGGATGCCGAGATGGCCATGATCCGGGTGCCCGCCGGTCCCGCCGGCGACAACTTCCAGTACGGCCAGCGCCTCATCAGCGGGTTCATGCTCTCGAGCGAGGTCGCCGAGTCCGAGAACTTCCTGGCCCTGCTGCAGTTCCTGGACTGGCTGTACTACTCGGACGAGGGTCTCGAGTTCGCCAAGTGGGGTGTCGAGGGTGAGACCTATACGAAGGACGACTCGGGCAAGCGCACTCTCAACGAGAACATCACTGCGATGGGGCTGAACGCCGGCGCACCCGAGAACCTGCAGGCCGACTACGGCTTCTCCAACGGCGTGTGGACCCTGGCCCACGGCTCGACACTCGAGCTCGACCGGTCGATGCTGCGCGACGAGACGCTGGAGTTCCTCGACAAGATGTCGACCAAGGAGGTGCTCGAGCTGCCGCCGCCCGCCCCGCTCAGCGAGGTCGAGCGGGAGCAGGTCTCGCTGTACCAGTCGGCCCTGAAGGACCACGTGTGGCAGAACACCGCGCAGTTCATCCTCGGCCAGCGCTCGCTGGACGAGTGGGACGCGTACGTCGCCGAGCTCGAAGGGCTCAACATGGGCGCCTACATCGACATCGTCAATGAGGCCCGCCAGCGGTACGAAGAGAACAACAACTGACACCCGACGGATGCCGCGGCACCGAGTCTCCGCCTGAGGCTCGGGGCTGCGGCATCCGTCATGATCCCCTTCTGGAGCAGCTTCGATGTCCCTTCCCGTGATGAGCAAGATCCCCTTCGGCGGGGATTACAACCCCGAGCAGTGGGACGAGGGGGTGTGGGATGCCGACTACCGGGCGTTCGATCTCGCCGGGATCGACCTGCTGACCGTAGGCGTCTTCACGTGGGCTCTCACGCAGCCCGACGAAGAGACCTACGACTTCGGGACGCTGCAGCGCATCCTCGATCGCGCACACGCCGAAGGTCGCAAGGTCTGCCTGGCCACCGGGACCGCGGCTGTTCCGCCGTGGCTGGCGCAGCGGCATCCCGATGTCTGCCGCACGGACTTCGAAGGAAGGCGGCACCTGTTCGGGGTGCGCCACAACGCCTGCGCGAGCTCGCCGGACTACCGGCGCCTGGCGGCGGCCGTCGCGGGCCGGATCGCCGAGCGATTCGCAGACCATCCCGCCGTGGTCGCATGGCACATCAACAACGAGTATGGCGGCCTCTGCTACTGCGAGAACTGCGCGGCCGAGTTCCGGCTGTGGCTGCAGGCGAGGTACGGCACCCTCGATCGCCTCAACGACGCCTGGAACACGACGTTCTGGTCGCACCGGTTCTCCGATTGGGAGCAGATCGTGCCGCCCAACATGCTCTCGGAGCACTGGCGCGGCCCCAACCACACCGCGTTCCAGGGCATCACGCTCGATTATCACCGGTTCAACACAGACAACATCCTGCGTACCTTCCTTGAGGAGAAGGACGCGATCCGCGCCCACTCCGACCTTCCGGCGACCACGAACATGATGGCGATCTACCGCCACCTCGACTATCACCGCTGGGCTCCGCACCTGGATTTCGCGTCGTGGGACAACTACCCCACCGACGGCTCTCCGGTCTCTCGCATGGCGCTCAGTCACTCGCTCATGCGCGGTCTCAAGGACGGCCAGCCGTTCTGGCTCATGGAGCAGACGCCGACCATGACGGCGACCCGTGACTTCAACCCGGTCAAGCGGCCCGGCGTGATGCGGCTGTGGTCGTGGCAGGCCGTCGCGCACGGCTCGGACTCGGTGCTGTTCTTCCAGATGCGACACAGCAAGGGCGCGTCCGAGAAGTATCACGGCGCGATCCTCAATCACGCGGGGCGCACCGACACGCGCGCCTTCCTCGAGGTCGCCGCGCTCGGAGCCGAGCTCGAGACGGTCGGAGACCGCCTGTTGAACGCACGGACGCCCGCGAGGGTGGCGCTGCTGTTCGACTGGGACTCGTGGTGGGCGCTCGAGATCTCGGACGGCTTCAGCCGTGCCGCCAAGTACGAGGCGCAGGTGGTGTCGTACTACGAAGCGCTGTGGCAGGCGGGAGCGGTGGTCGATGTCGTGCCGGTCACCGCGGACCTCTCGGCCTATGACGTCGTGGTGGCGCCCTTCCTGCACATGCTCAAGGGCGACACGGCGACACGCTTGGAGGACGTCGCACGTCGCGGCGGCACCGTGCTCACCACCGTCATGTCGGGCCGCGTCGACGAGGACGACAACGCCTTCCTCATGGACGTCCCGGGCCCGCTCGGCGACCTGACGGGCATCCGCGTGGACGAGACGGACTCGCTCCCGCCCGACCACTCGCAGCCCGTCGTGCTGGCGATGCCGGGCGGCGCCGAGCGCACGGTGGCGGCGTCCCACCTGTTCGACGTCGTGCAGCTGCGGGGTGCGACCGCGGTCGGCGCCTACACCGAGGACTTCTATGCCGGAACTTCCGCCGTGACGCGCAACGCGTTCGGCGAAGGCGAAGGCTGGTACGTCGCCACGTGCCTCGACCAGGACGGCGTGGACTGGGTGGTGCGCCGCGTGCTCGAGCGCCACGGACTGGTGGGGCCGTTCGCCGACGTGCGCGACCTCGAGCACACCACTCGCGAGGTGGACGGACGCCGGTACGAATTCGTCCTGAACCATGCCGCTGTGCCTGTTGCGGTCGATTCCCCCTTCGCGGGCGTCGACATCCTCACCGGCCGCACGATCGGCGAGGGGGACGCGCTCGAGCTCGGTCCGGCGGATGTGCTGGTCGTCGAGGCGCGATGACGAAGGCGACACGCGACCTCGCACCGGGCAGGATGGACTTCGATGCCGAACGACATGCACGACGGCCGGCGCCGATGACAGGCGATCGGGGCGCGCCCGACCCGCGCCGGGAGCTGTTCGGACGAGTCACGGGCGTCATCTACTGGTACGTGATCGTCGAGATCTGCTTCCTCCTCGCCGCCGCGCCGGGCTTCGTCGGCATTCTGCTGCTGGAGCGGGCGCCGTCGAACATCCCCCTCTACGCACTGTGCCTGCTGCCGGTGGGGCCGGCCTTCTCGGCGGCGATGTCGGCGATGGCGGCACGCGGGCGCGACGAAGAGCTCTCGGTGTGGCCCCGCTTCTGGCGGGCGTACCTCGGCAACGTGCGCGATGTGCTCTTCGTGTGGATCCCCGCGCTCGCCGTCGCGACGATCCTCGGCATGAACGTCGCCTTCGGGGGAGTGGCCGGCATCGACGGGTTCTTCATCGGCGCGTCGGTCGTGCTGCTCGTGGTCGTCGCGCTGTGGTCGGCGAACGGCGTCGTCATCGCGTCGCACTTCCGCTTCCGCGCCCGCGACACGGCCCGCCTCGCGCTGTACTACCTGGCCGCCAAGCCCCTCGTCACCCTCGGCACGCTGTCGTATCTCGTGCTCGCGACGGCGATCGTCGCGTTCTCGTCGGACTGGGTGCTCGCTCTGCTCGGTGTCTTCTTCGCCGCATTCGCGCGGGTGGTCGCGCGGCCGATGATCGCCGACATCACCACGCGCTTCGTCGCCCCCGACGGGAGCGCGCCCGACGAGAGCTGACGCTCGATGGCCCCCGCTCCTCGACCCCGACGCGAGGTTGAGAAACCACGGAGAGGTTGAGACACCACGCGGGGGACGGTTTCTGAACCTCCGTGTGGTTTGTCAACCGCCGTGTGGTTTCTCGCACCAGGGCGATGACGGATGCCTCGGCGGGGGCGCGAGCCTCCGCCGAGCTCAGTAGATCGTCCGGCCGCGTTCGTCCGGGATGCCGGACTTGCGCCAGAAGTACGTGTTGATCTGATCGCGCCACTCGACGGCCGACCGTCGCTGTTCGGCGAGTCGGTCGCTCACGCGGGCGTGGAGCGCGGCATCCATCCGTCCCTCGAGTGCGGCCCACACGGCGGGGAGCTTCTCGACGGCCTCGACACCGGCGAAGTGCGTGTCGTAGATGTGCTGGACGACCGTCGATCCGCTGTGGAGGCGATGGGTGTACGGCACATGGTGGAAGAACAGCAGCAGCTCGTCGGGCACGGTCTCGAGCGACTCGTACGACTCGCGCCACGGCGACGGGTACTGTCCTGCGTAGCCCGTGCCCGTCGCGACCGTGCGGTCGACTCCGATGCCGTCGCGGTCGGCGAAGTGGTACGTGCCCCACGGCGAGTACTCGTAGCCGTCGACCGCGGGACCGTAGTGCCCCTGCGGCGACACCATGAAGCCGACGCCGAGCGGCGCGGTGTACGACTCGTACGTGCGCCACGATTCGTCGAGGATCGAATGGATGCCGTCGCGCACGCGTTCGTCCATGCCGAAGGTGAGCGCGATCCATTCGTCGAGGATCGCCGCGGGATCCAGTGACGGATCCCACGCGAGACGGCCGTAGGCGTACAGGTTCGCCTGGGCGAGCGGATGCCCGGTCCAGAACTCGTCGTCGCCCACGTTGGACACCGCGACGATCCCGCCGCGGACGATCTCGGCCAGTCGTGGCCCGTCGTCGCCGAACGGCCGGAAGTCGAGGATCTCGCGCCACTGCGGGGCGAGGTACACGGCGTGGAGCTGATGCCCGGTGTACTCCTGCGTGACCTGCAGCTCGAGCGCCACACGGGTGGCGCGCATCGCCGGGATCACGGGCGAGACCGGCTCCCGCGCCTGGAAGTCGAGCGGCCCGTACTTCACCTGCACGACGACGTTGTCGTCGAAATGGCCGTCGAGCGGGGCGAAGTGGTCGTAGGCGGCACGCGCGCGATCGGTCGAGCGATCGCGCCAGTCCTGCCGGTGGTTGTAGACGAACGCTCGCCAGTGCACCATGCCGCCGCGCGGCGCGAGCGCGCGGGCGAGCATGTTCGCGCCCTCCGCGTGGCTGCGGCCGTAGGCGAAGGGACCGGGCTGCCCTTCCGAATCGGCCTTGACGACGAAACCGCCGAAGTCCGGGATCGTGGCGTATACGCGATCAGCCGTCTCAGCCCACCACTCCTGCACCGCCTCGTCGAGAGGGTCGGAGGTGCCGAGGCCGCCGAGCGTCAGGGGCGCAGCGAAGCTCACCGACAGATGCGTGCGGATTCCCCAGCCCCGGAAGACGCCGGCCAACCGAGCGACTCCGGGCAGATCGTCGGTGAGCAACCGCGCCTCGCGCGCGTGGACGTTGACGTTGTTGATCGCGACCCGGTTGATCCCGATCGAGGCGAGCAGTCGCGCGTAACGCTCGACCCGGGTGAGGTCGTCGCGCAGCCGGCCGTCGTCGTAGAAGATCGACCCGCCCGCGTACCCGCGTTCGACCTGACCCATCACCGGATGCACGGCGACGTTGTCCCAGTGGTCGAGCATGCGCAGCTCGTGCGCGGGCTCGTGCCGGGTGGTTCCGAGGCCGCGGTGCGGCTGTGCCTGGACCGCCTCGCGCAGGAGCTGGAACCATCCGTAGAGCGCCCCGGATGCTCCGCCGTAGCGGACGACCGTGCGGTCGGTTCCTCGCGTCAGGGCGAAGGACTCCGGTCCGAGTGCGTCGGCCGCGTCGGCCGGCTCGACGACGACGTCGGCGCCGTCAGCCCCGGCGACATCGACAAGCCGCAGGCCGAGGGCCGCGGCATCCCGTCGCACCGTCTCGAAGAGGTCGCCCTCGCCGGTGATCGCGATCGAACGGCCACGGAGGCCCGCGCCCTCGCGGTCGGCGAGGTCGTCGGGGAGCCACATCGGGTGCACGGTCATGTCTTCTCCTTCGGGGATGCCGTCCGCCGGCATCTCTCACCAGTCATGGACGGTTCCATCGGCGAGCCGCGCCGTCGGCAGGTACGCGGGCTCATAGGGGAATCGCTCGGCCGCGACGTCGTCGTAGTCGACGCCGAGTCCCGGCTGATCGCCGGGATGCAGCATCGCGTCGGCGAAGGAGTACGAGGTGCGGAACACCTCGCCGGCGAGCGGCTGGTGCTCCATGTACTCCTGGATGCCGAAGTTGTGGATCGCGAGGTCGAGGTGGAGTGCGGCGGCCATGCCGACGGGCGAGATGTCGGTCGGGCCGTGGCTGCCGGAGCGGATGTCGTAGAGCGCGGCGAAGTCGAAGATGCGGCGCAGGCCCGTGATGCCGCCGGCGTGGGTGACCGACGCGCGGACGAAATCGATGAGCTGCTCCTGGATCAGCGTCCGGAAGTCCCACACCGAGTTCAGCACCTCGCCGATCGCGAGCGGTGTGGTGGTGTGCCGGCGGACGAGTCGCAGCGACTCCTGGTTCTCGACCGGCGTGCAGTCCTCGAGCCAGAAGAGGTCGTACGGCTCGAGATCGCGCCCCAGCCGCGCCGCCTGGATCGGCGTCAGCCGGTGGTGCGCGTCGTGCAGGAGCAGCACCTCGGGCCCGAACTCGGCGCGCGCCCACTCGAAGACGCCGGGCAGATGCCGCATGTATCGCGCGGAGTCCCAGCCCTCCTCGACCGCGAGCCCGGCCCGCTTCGCCGGCTCGTACGCATAGCGCCCCGCGACCGCCGCGGCCACGCCGTACATCGCGCCCATCCCGGGAACCGCGACCTGCAGCCGGATGGCTCGGTGGCCCTCCTCGAGCCGGGCACGGACGGAGTCGCCGAGCGACGCGAGGTCGCTGCCCGACGCGTGCGCATAGACCAGGGCGCCGCTGCGCGAGGCGCCGCCGAGCAGCTGGTAGAGCGGTACACCGGCGAGCCTGGCCTTGATGTCCCACAGGGCCATGTCGACGGCCGCGATGGCCGACATCGTGACGGGCCCGCGCCGCCAGTACGCCGAGCGGTAGAGCAGCTGCCAGGTGTCTTCGATGCGGTGCGCGTCGCGGCCGACGAGGAGCGGGGCGACGTGGTCGCGCAGGTACGACGCCACCGCCAGCTCACGACCGTTGAGCGTCGCGTCGCCGAGCCCGACGACGCCGTCCTCTGTCGTGATGCGCACCGTGACGAAGTTGCGCGACGGGCTCGAGACCAGCACCTCGGCCGACCGGATGCTCGTGGCGGTGGTGGTGAGCGCGGTCATGCGGCGGCACCGGCAGGCGCCGGGTAGCTGTCGCGCGCGAGCCGGTAGGCGAGGTCCGCCGCGGTGTCGAGCGCCTCATCCATCTCGAGCCGGTGTTCGGCCACGAGGCGCGCGAGGTATCCGGCATCCGCTCGCCTCGACAGATCGTGTCGCGCCGGAATCGAGCAGAACGCCCGGGTGTCGTCGACGAACCCGCTGGTGTTGCGGAAGCCGGCCGTGTCGGTCGTGGCCTCGCGGAACCGGCGCATCGCGTCGGGCGAGTCCAGGAACCACCACGGCGCCCCCAGGCGCAGTCCCGGGTACGCACCGGCCAGCGGGGCGAGTTCGCGGGAGTACACCGTCTCGTCGACCGTGAACACCACCATGCGGAAGTTGGGGTGATGTCCGAACGCCTCGAGAGCGGGGCGCAGCGCCCGGGTGAATTCCGTGGCGATCGGGATGTCGTAGCCGATGTCGTGCCCGTAGCGCGCTGCCGCCCCGCGGTCGTGATCGCGGACGACGCCCGGGTGCAGTTGCATCACGAGGCCGTCTTCGGCCGACATCTCGGCCATCTGGAACAGCATGTGAGCGGTGAACGCGGCCGCCGCGGCCGAGCCGATCTCGCCGCGCCGCGCGTCGTCGAACAGGCGCCTCGCGTTGGCGTCGGCGAGCGGGGTCGTATCGGGGCGCAGGTGGCCGTGGTCGGTCGCCCGCGCGCCGGCGCGGACGAAGGCTCGCCGGCGCTCGCGCAGCGCGTCGAGGAAGCCGTCGTAGTGGCCTGCGTCCACGCCGCTGGACTCACCGAGTGCCGGCAGCAGGGACGCCCAGTCGGCGCGCGCCGGCTCGAGCAAGGGATCGGGACGGAAGGTCGGGATGACGCGCCCGGCCCAGCCGTCGGCCGCGAGACGCGCATGGGCGTCGAGCGACGAGGTGGCGGGATCGGTCGTCGCGAGCACCTCGATGCCGAAGCGCTCGAACAGGGCGCGCGGCCGGTACTCGGGCTGCGCGAGACGCTCGGAGAGGTGGTCGAACAGCAGGTCGGCAGTCTCGGTCGACGGCGGCGCGGGCGCCTCGAACACGTCGATGAGCACATGTTCGAGCCAGAACCGCGTCGGCGTGGCGCGGAACGCCCCCCAGCCGGCGCAGAATCGCCGCCAGATCTCGCGTGGGTCGGCCTCGGCGCCCGGTCCGACGCCGAGGTCGGCGACCGTGTGCACGCCCGCGTCGCGGATGGGTCCCGGTGCCGTCGCCTGTGAGACCAGCATCCGCACCAGGTAGTGGTCGGGTGTCACGAGCAGGGCCGCAGGGTCGGGGAACTGTTCGTCGTCGGCGAGCATGGCCGCGTCCACGTGCCCGTGCATCGAGACGATCGGGAGATGCTGGGTGGTTCGCAGGATCTCGCGGGCCACATCGCGTACCCCCGGGTCGGAGGGGAGCGCGCGATCGGGGTGCAGCGCCCAGGTGCGCGGCACCTCGACCGCAGGGGGGACCGTCATCGGCGTGCTCCTTCGATGTAAACGTTCTTACTCCACTGTAAACGTTATTGTGGTTCCGGCGGTACGACATGTTTCCGTCGGTGTTCTTCCACATGATCTGCGGGAGAATGATCTCCTCCGAGCAGCAAGGTGGCGCACAGGTTGGTGACCGTACATGATGTCGCCGCTCGCTCCGGCGTGTCGATCGCGACCGTATCGCGCGCGCTGCGCGAGCCGCATCGCGTGTCGGAAGACACCCGCGATCGAGTCCTGGCCGCTGTCCGCGACTTGGGGTACCGGCCGAATCGGGCGGCGAGCAGCCTTCGCCGCGGCCGCACCGGCGTCATCGCCCTGGTCGTGCCCGACATCGTCAACCCGTACTTCTCCTCGCTCACCAAGGGGGCGCAGGGTCTATCCCGTGAGCGAGGCTACGGACTCGTCGTCGTCGACACCACCGAGCTCGCCGAGGTCGAGGCCGAAGAGATCGCCGCTCTGCGCTCGCAGATCGACGGCATCATCCTTGCGTCCTCACGGCTTCCCGACGATCGGCTCGCCGAGATCATGAGCACGACCACCTGCGTCCTGATCAACCGCGACCTCAGTGAGCTGGGGGTGACCGCACCCACGGTCACCATCGACGAGCGGTCGGGCGCTCGTACCGCGGTCGGCCACCTGTATGAACTCGGGCACCGCCGCATCGCGTACGTCGGCGGACCCGAGCGCTCGTGGTCGCAGGGTCGTCGTGCCCACGGCACCCGCGAGGCCGCGGCCGAGCTCGACGGCGTCACGCTGATCGACGTGGGATCCTTCGCGCCCGACGTCGACGGCGGCCGCGCGGCGGCGGCGGCCGCGCGCGACAGCGGCGCGACAGCCGTCATCGCCTACAACGACCTCGTCGCCCTCGGGCTTCTCGCGCGATGGTCCGAGACCGGCATCCGCGTCCCCGGCGACGTGAGTCTCATGGGCTTCGACAACACCTTCGTGGCGGAATTGTCGTCGCCGCGCCTCACGAGCGTCGGCGCCGATCTCACCGAGTGCGGCGAGCTCGCCGTCGAGCTCCTGCTCGAGCGGATCGATCATCACGAGCCGGCCGAGGCAGGGCTCCACCGCGTGGTCACGCCGCGCCTCGCTGTGCGGGACTCGACCGCACCCCCCGCCGACGCGGACCGGGGCTGACGGCGGTACCGCGGGGCCGGGTCCGCCCGGGCGCGGACTCCGAGCCGCGGGGCAGGAGGCGGGCAGCCGTCTGACCGCGCCGTCAGTTCGCCGCCACGGCTTGCTGTTCCGTGGTCCGCGCCGCCGCGACGGCGGCGTCGATGCGGGCCTGGACGCGGGCGGCGGAGCGCCGGCGCGCGAGCCGAAGCAGCAGGAAGCCGCCCACCAGCAGGATGATCAGAGCGAGCTGGACCCACGGGATCGTCCAGACCGTGAACGATGCCGAGGCGGCAGCGGGCGCGGTGATCTCGTCCTCGCCGACGACGAGCGGCGCGAGGTCCACCGATCCCGTGCCGAGGACGAGCGGCCAGGCGGGCACCGTCACCGTCGTGAGCATCTCCTGGCGGGGGAGTACTTCTCGCGAGGTCGTGGTGGCTTCGGCGGGCGCCAGTCCGAAGGGTCCGGTGAGTGAGACGGCTGAGTCGGCTCCGAGTCGCACGTTGCCGTCATTGGTGATCGAGAACGTCACCTCGACCGATCCCGGGGCGAAGGGGTTCCACGACGGGATCCAGGTGGCCGAGACCTCGTCGGGCTGGAGCGAGGCGACGACGTCGCCCGCGACCCGGAGGTGCGCGCGCACGCCCACTCGGCTCGTCAGGCGCACGGCGCCGCCGTCATCCTGCGTCAGCTCCGCGACGACCCCGGCCGGATGATCGCCGGGCAGCGCGTCCTCGGGAACGGTGATCGTGAGTGGAACGGTCGCAGAGCCTCCGGCCGGCAGCTCGAGCGCGAGGCCGCCGTCCCGTGGCGTCGCCCCCTCGACCGCGCCGATCGAGATCCACGAGCCCCCGTCGACGGGCATGGCGCCCGGCGGCAGCAGGTCGAAGTCGCCGGTGGGAGAGATGACGCCGTCGCTCGCGTACAGGGCGAAGACGGCGGGCTCGGCGCTGAAGTTCGTCACGGTGACGTGATCCTCGACGATCGAGCCGGGATCGATCACATGCCGCAGTGAGACCCGGCCGTCCGGCCCGTCCGCCGACGCGGGTTCGAGTGTCCACGTCGTGGCGCCGGCGGACGGGTCGGCCGTCTCCGCAGACACGGCGTACGCCGAGTCGCGAGTCGTTCCGGCAGCATCCGCGGCGACCGCGCCTGCGGGCGGAACCGCGAATGCGAGCGCAGCCGTGAGTGCGGCCGTGAAGAGAGTGGGGGACGGCATGATGCCTCCGGAGGAGGGAAGGTGGGGGATGGTGGGGCGTGACCGCGTGCGCGGCCACGCCCCACGGTCGACTCAGTCGACGGGGAAGAGCGAGACGGTGACGGTTCCCCGGTACGTTCCGGGCGTCGTGTCGACGGGGACCTCGAGGAAGAGGTCCGCCGACATGGCGGTCGAGCCGAAGCGCCCCTCGCTGCCGGCTGAAGCGAGCGAGGCCGGATCCGCGAGGCCCGGCCCGGCGCCGAGCGTGGTCGACACGCTCGCACCCGCGGTCACGCCCGGTCTCGCGTCGAGCACCTTCGGGGTCCAGCCCAAGTGCTCGGCGCCGAGGACGACGTCGCCGGCCGTGAAGTCACTGGACTGTCCGGAGACGGCCCACCCGCCGGCGCCCGCCTGATCGGCGTTGCGCGAATCGGTCACGCTCACCTCGGGCAGGCCGCCCTCGAAGCGCAACCGGTCGCCGGCGTTGGCGGCTTCGGCGAGGGTCACTCCCTCGCCGAAATCGGCGACGGTCATCGCGAGCGAACCCGGCTCGGTCGATTCGGGGACGGTGGCTTCGACCGGGATGCCTTCGCCGGACGGCGCATCGGGCTCGAGCACCAGGGTGACCAGCGAGCGCGCGGGCAGTTGCAGCGCGGTGACGCCGTCGGCGGTCGTGGCGATTCCGTCGACCGCCTCGAGGTGGTGCGTCTGGTCGTTGAGGTACGCGGTGGGCTGCCTGTCGAGGTCGATGTCGGTGCTGACGGCAGTCGTGCCGTTGTTCAGCAGCTGTACGACCCGCGTCCCGTCCGCGTTGTCGAACGCCGCGACCTTGACGTCCGCGAGGGCGTGGACGGCGTCGAAGCGAACCGATTCCGGGCGCACGAACCTGCTGAACGCCGCCATGCCCCACAACCGGGCACCCACGGTGTACGTGTCGTTCTCGACGTCCACGACCATGAGTGAGCCCGAGCCGCCTTGGCTGACGCCCAGCCACCAGAGGTAGCCCGTGGCGCCGCCGAGCGTGAGCGAGTCCATCATGTGATCGACCAGACGTATGCCGTCGGAGCCGGCGGCCGGAGCACCGTCCCAGTTCGCATTGAACTGCGTGAGGCCTGCGACCGAGGCCGCCCACTCCGACATCCACAGGGACTTGTCGGTCTCGAACGGGGTATCGGACCGGCTCGCGTACGAATGCGCGGTGAGGACGTCGATCCACTGGGCGGCTTCGGCGTCTTCGAGGATCGCGCTGTGGTAGTTCTTGCCCTGGTTCCAGCCGAACGACTCGCAGCACAGCACGTCGTAGCCCGCGGCATCCGCCACCGGCCCGAGCGTCTTGGTGAATTCCGCCGCCTGCGCGGGCGTGAGCCGCATGGACTCGTACGTCGAGGTGTAATCGGGCTCGTTCGCGAAGGCGATCCCGTCGATGTCGACGCCCTCCTGCTTGTAGAAGTCCGCCCACGCGACGAGATAATCGGCATATGCGTCGGTCCAGTCGCCGCTGGCGCACGTGGTCCCCGACAGGCCGCACAGCGTGCCGCCGTTGGCGGGGCTGTTGTTCGTCTTCATGTAGCCCGGCGCAGTCCAGGCGTTGCCGTAGATGTACTCGACCCCCGCGGCCTCGGCGGCCTGGGCGAACCACACCTGGCCGTTGTCATAGCCGTCCCACTGGTAGTTCGGCTCCGCTTCGGGGCCGCCGGGATCGGTCGGCTGGATGGAGAGCATCCAGTCGTACGGCGGGGTCGACTGACCGCCGATACCGAGGCGGAGGATCGACGGATCGACGCCGCTGTCGCCGAGCAGCAGCTCTGTGGCCTCGGCCTTCTTCTCGTCCGACAGCAGGTTCAGCCGGTGCGTGCGCTGAAAGGCCGCGGAGTAGCCGAAGCCGTCGATCGTCTGCTGCGTGTTCTCAGGCTGCAGATCGATTCCGGTGGTGGTGGCCGCGGCGGCCGGTGCGGCGGCGAAGCCGGCACCCACCAGACTCGCGGCCGCGAATAACGACAGTGTTCTTCTCACAGCTTCTCCCTCGAATCTGCTCGACCGATGTAAACGTTATCGCGGCCGATGTAAACGTTAACCTAGGGCTGAACCCACGTGAGCGTCAAGCGGTCGCACCGGGAGTAGCCGTAGCGACCGATGTGGTATAGGTTGTCTTCAGCAACAATTCCCCGCGAAGGAGCGCCATGCCCACCCCCACTCCCGCCGACAAGTTCTCGTTCGGCCTCTGGACCGTCGGCTACAACGGCACCGACCCGTTCGGCGGGCCGACCCGCAACGCTCTCGACGTCGTGCACGTCGTCGAGAAGCTCGCCGAGCTCGGCGCCTACGGACTCACGTTCCACGACGACGACCTGTTCGCGTTCGGCTCGAGCGACGCCGAGCGCCAGAACCAGATCGATCGCCTGAAGGGCGCGCTGGCCGACACCGGCCTGATCGTGCCGATGGTGACGACCAACCTCTTCTCCGCCCCCGTCTTCAAGGACGGCGGCTTCACCTCCAACGACCGTGACGTGCGCCGCTACGCGCTGCGCAAGGTCTTCCGCCAGCTCGACCTCGGCGCCGAGCTCGGCGCGAAGACCTTCGTCATGTGGGGTGGCCGCGAGGGTGCTGAGTACGACTCGGCCAAGGACATCCGTGCCGCGCTCGAGCGCTACCGCGAGGCCGTCAACCTGCTCGGCGACTACGTCACCGACAAGGGCTACGACATCCGCTTCGCCATCGAGCCCAAGCCGAACGAGCCCCGCGGCGACATCCTGCTGCCGACCCTGGGTCACGCGATCGCGTTCATCGACTCGCTCGAGCGTCCCGAGCTGGTCGGCCTGAACCCCGAGGTCGGACACGAGCAGATGGCGGGCCTCAACTTCGCCGCCGGCATCGCGCAGGCGCTGTACCACGGCAAGCTCTTCCACATCGATCTGAACGGCCAGCGCGGCATCAAGTACGACCAGGACCTCGTGTTCGGCCACGGCGACCTGCACAACGCGTTCGCGCTGGTCGACCTGCTCGAGAACGGCGGCCCCGGTGGCGTGCCCGCATACGAGGGCCCGCGTCACTTCGACTACAAGCCCTCGCGCACCGAGGACGAGAAGGGCGTGTGGGAGTCGGCGGCGGCGAACATGAGCACCTACCTGCTGCTCAAGGAGCGCGCCGCGGCCTTCCGCGCCGACCCCGAGGTCCAGGAGGCGCTCGCCGCCGCGAAGGTCGACGAGCTCTCGGTGCCCACGCTCAACCCGGGTGAGTCGTACGACGACTTCCTCGCCGACCGCTCCGCCTACGAGGACTTCGACGCGAACGCGTACCTCGGCGGCAAGGGCTTCGGCTTCGTGCGCCTGCAGCAGCTCGCGACCGAGCACCTGCTCGGCGCCCGCTGATACCCCCTCGCATCCACCTCCCCCGCGCCCTTCCCGGGCGGTGAGACTTCATCTGGCTGCTGAGACTCTGGGTGACCCCCACGGTCTCGGCAGTCAGGTGACGTCTCACGGGTGATGGTGGGTGGTGGGCCGAACGATAGGAGAGCACGTGAGCCTCGTGATGGGCGTCGACTCGTCGACGCAGTCGTGCAAGGTCGTCATCACGGATACGGCGTCCGGCACGGTCGTGCGCACCGGACGTGCGGCGCACCCCGACGGCACCTCGGTCGATCCCGAGGCGTGGTGGCAGGCGCTGCAGGCAGCGATCGTGGATGCCGGCGGACTCGACGCGGTCGAGGCGTGGGCCATCGGCGGGCAGCAGCACGGCATGGTCGTGCTCGACGCCGAGGGCCGGGTGATCCGCGACGCGCTGCTGTGGAACGACACGCGTTCCGCCCAGGCCGCCGCCGACCTCACCACCGAGTTCGGCGCCGAGGACCTCGCGCGGCGGACGGGACTCGTGCCCGTGGCATCCTTCACCATCACCAAGCTGCGCTGGCTGCGTGACCACGAGCCCGACAACGCGGCCCGGGTGGCCGCGGTCGCGCTGCCGCACGACTGGCTGACGTGGCGGCTGCGCGGGTTCGGTCCCGCCGGTGAGTCGCCGCGAGGGCCGGTGCTCGACGAGCTCGTGACGGACCGGTCGGATGCCTCGGGCACCGGCTACTGGGACCCCGCGACGGGCGGCTACGACCGCGAGCTGCTCGGCGCCGCGCTCGGCCATGACGCGGTGCTGCCGCGGGTGCTCGGACCCGAGGAGTGGGTGACGGATGCTGACGGCCGGCGAGTCGGCGGAGGTGCCGGCGACAACGCGGGCGCAGCCCTCGGGCTCGGTGCCGGGCCGGGGGACGTCGTCGTGTCGATCGGAACCTCGGGCACCGTGTTCGCCGTCAGTGAGGAACGGACCATCGACCCGACCGGTACGGTCGCAGGCTTCGCGGATTGCACCGGCCGGTTCCTGCCGCTCGTCGCGACCCTCAACGCCGCGCGGGTGCTCGACGCGATCGCGCGCGTGCTCGGCGTGGACCACGCCGAGCTGTCGCGTCTGGCGCTCGACACCGCTCCCGGCGCCGGCGGCCTGACGCTCGTGCCGTACTTCGAGGGCGAGCGCACCCCGAACCTGCCCGACGCGACCGCATCGCTCACGGGCATGACGCTGGCCTCGACGACCCGCGAGAACCTCGCGCGCGCCGCGGTCGAGGGCATGCTCTCCGGCCTGGCGGCCGGCCTCGAGGCCCTGCGCGGGCTCGGCGTGCCGCTCGAGCGCGCGCTCCTCATCGGCGGAGGCGCGCAGTCCGAGGCGGTGCGGCAGATCGCGCCGCTCGTTCTCGGGCTCGCCGTCAAGGTGCCCGAGCCGGGAGAGTACGTCGCGCTGGGCGCCGCCCGGCAGGCGGCATCCGTCCTCTCCGCCTGACGCGGCAGCGGCCACCCACGGCCGGCGCTCATGGGTCGAACCATGCAGACCGCGCCGCAAGATGCATGGATCAGCCGATGCCCGCCCGCGCCGTCGCGCCTACCGTCGGTGTCATGGACCTCCCCATGGTCGCGGGCGCGGCCTCCACGGTGCTGTTCGCGGCGGCGAACCTGCCGATGGTCGTCAAGGCCGTCCGCACGCGCGATCTCCGCTCGTACAGCGGGACTGCGTTGGTCGTGGGCAACATGGGGAACGTCGTGTACACGTTCTATGTCCTGAGCCTTCCATGGGGTCCGATCTGGGTACTCCACGGGTTCTACCTGGTGTCGATGGGCGTGATGCTGGGGCTCTTCACCGTGGTGCGCCGTCGGACGCGATCCGCCGGCTACACGGGTGACGGTCAGGGCACTGACGACCGCCGCCGATAGCCGATAGCATTCGCGCATGGCGGAGCTGACCGCCGTGCTGGATGGCGCCCGGGCGGCGTACCGGCGCGGCGACTGGGAAGCAGCCCGGAATGGATACGAGGCTGCCCGCGATGGAGCCCTCGCGACGGGCGAGGACCTGAGGAATCTCGCTGCGTGTCGTTGGTGGCTGGGCGATCAGCGGGCGTGCCTGGATGACCTCGATGCGGCCTTTCGCGCGCACCAGGACGCCGGCGCCCATGTCGCGGCTGCTGAGGTCGCGCTCGTCAGCGCACTGATCCGACTGACCCGCGGCGACGTGACCGTCGGCACCGCGTGGGCCCGCCGGGCCGGACGGATGATCGCCGATCTCCCAGACGCGCCGGCGCACGCCTACCTCACGTACCTCGTGACAAGCATGGATCTGGAGGGGACGGGTGAGCTGTGGGCTGCGCAGAGCGTGGTCCGCATGCGCGAGCTGGATTCGCTCCTGCGGTCTCCGGCCGTGTCGGCCCTGACGTCGGTCGTGGAAGGAATGCACGCAATCCGCGCCGGTCGCACCGCGGAGGGCTTCGCCTTCCTCGATGAGGCCATGCTGTGCGTGATCTCGGGCCGGCTGGAGGCCGCGTGGGCGGGGGATGTGCTCTGCACGACGATCCACGTCTGTCACGAGCTGGCCGACTTCCGGCGGATGGCGGATTGGACCCGCGCCACCGAGGACTGGTGTGCCTCACTGGGCGCCGACCTCTTCTTCGCGGGGGTGTGTCGCGTTCACCGGTTGGAACTGCAGTCCGCCGCCGGCGAGTGGGATGCCGCCGAAGAAGCCCTCCAGCGGGCATGCGACGATCTCGTCTCCGAGAACCCCTGGGTCGCGGGCGAAGGCTGGTACCAGCTCGGCGAGATCCGCAGACTGCGAGGCGACGGCACCGGTGCTCGTGCGGCCTACGGGCGGGCGCGCGAATCCGGGATCGACCCCGCGCCGGGCGAGGCGCTGCTGGAGCTGGCCGAAGGCCAACCGGAGCGTGCTCGCAGCCTGATCGCGGCATCTCTCGGCGAGCGGGATCGCATGGCGCGCGCACGGCTCCTTCGAGCCGGCATCGAGATCGCCCTCTCGCTGAAGCTGCTGGACGAGGCGCGGACGATGCTCGCCGAGCTCGAGTCAGCAGCGGTCGACTATGCGAGCGACGGCTTCATCGCGTGGGCCGATCACGCGAGGGGAATGGTGTCGCTCGGCGCGGGCGATCCCCGCGCGGCGATGCTCCCCCTTCGTCGAGCGCTGGACCGGTTCCGGCGGCTTGCTCAGCCCTGGGAGCAGGCGCAGGTCATGTGCTGGATCGCCTGTGCACACGACGCGCTGCACGAGCACACCGCCGCCGACCAGCTGCGCTCCGATGCGCAGGCCATCTTCTCGCGGCTGGGAGCGTTTCCGCTCCCGGTGCCGACAGTCCCGAGAGCGACCGACGCCGGTCCTCTCACCCCGCGGGAGCGGCAGATCGTTCAGCTGGCGGCCGCGGGTCGCAGCAACAGGCAGATCGCCGGCGAGCTCTACATCAGCGAGAAGACGGTCGGCCGACACCTGGCGAACGTCTACGTCAAGCTCGGCGTGGGGTCGCGCACCGCGGCGGCGGCGTGGTGGCACGAGTACCAGCACGGTGGCGGCATCCATTGACGGCGTCCCGCTCCTGCACCGAATCATGCAGATGCCGACCGCCGATCTGCGCCGTTCGACCGACGCGGCGGATCCCGCCTCGTCCGTAGCGTCGTAGCGCACCAGGACCCTCGACCAAGGAGACACGAGATGACCACCACCCTCACGCAGACGTCGGCGGATGCGACCGCGGCCTTCGCTGATCGCATGATGGCGGCGACGCTCGGCTGGATGGACGTCATGGCCATCCATCTGGGATCGCAGCTGGGCTGGTACGCCGCGCTGGAGGAGCGAAGCGGCTCGACGGCGGAAGAACTGGCCACGCGGACGAGGACCGATCCGCGCTACGCACGTGAATGGCTCGAGCAGCAGGCTGCCGGCGGGATCCTCGTGGTCGAGGATGAGCGGGCGGATGCCGCGTCCCGGCGTTTCTCGCTGGCGCCCGGCGTCGGCGAGGTGCTGCTGGATCGGACCAGCCTGTCGTACCTCGAGCCCCTGGCACGCATGGCCGCTGCGGCGGCCGAGCAGCTGCCCGCTCTGCTCCACGCCTACCGTGAGGGTGGAGGGGTCAGCTGGGAACAGCTCGGAATCCATGCTCGCGAGGCGCAGGCCGACATGAACCGCCCTTGGTTCGAGCAGCTGCCGCGGGTCTTCGGCGGAGTCGAGCGGATTCACACGGTTCTGCGGCGCCCCGGTGCGCGGATCGCCGACATCGGCGCCGGTGCGGGATGGTCGGCGATCTCGCTCGCGCAGAGCTATCCGCAGCTCCAAGTCGTCGGGTTCGATATCGACGAAGCGTCGGTGGAGGCCGCACGAGTGAACGCTGCTGAGGCCGGAGTGTCCGATCGGGTCGTCTTCCTGCTCGCCGACGCCGCGCTGCTGGCCGAGCACGGTCCCTTCGACGGCGTCTTCGCTTTCGAATGCCTCCACGACATGCCGCATCCGGTCGAGGTGCTGGCCGCCGCGAAGGCGGCTGTCGCCGAGGGCGGCGTCGTGGTCGTCATGGACGAGGCCGCAGCCGATCGATTCGCACCGGACGCGTCGGACCTCGAGCGGCTGCTCTACGGGTTCAGCCTCTTCGTGTGCCTGCCGGACGGGATGTCGCATCGGCCGAGCGCGGCGACAGGGACAGTGATGCGTCCCGACACTCTGCGCGAGTATGCACGCGCGGCGGGATGGACCGATATCGACATCCTGGTGCCGGAGTTCGGGTTGTGGAGGTTCTACGAGATCGTGTGACGGGCGGCGAGACGCGCAAGAATGGGCGGATGCCGCAGGCCGACGCGACGGAGCAGCTCGACGAGATCGCCGCTGAGCTGTACGCCCTGCCTCCCGACGAGTTCACGAAGACCCGCAATGCGCGGGCCGGCATGGCCGGGGGAGTCGTCGCGCGTGAGGTGAAGGCGCTGCGCAAGCCCACCGTCGCGGCCTGGGCGGTCAACCTGCTCGCCCGCCAAGGCCAGCTCGGCGAGGCGCTGGAACTCTCTGCCGCGCTGCGCGAGGCGCAGGACGACCTCGACGCCGCCGAGATGTCGCGGCTCGGCCGCCAGCGCCGGCAGCTGGTCGCGGCCCTCGCGAAAGAGGCCGTGGAGCTGGCGAAGGATGCCGGGGTCACCGTGAGCGCGGCCGCGCGCGAGGATGTCGAGAAGACGATCAACGCGGCGGTGATGGATGCCGCAGCAGCCGCCGCCGTCATGACCGGCCGCCTCGTCAAGCCGCTCGAAGCCGGCGACATCGAACCCGAGGCGCTCGCCGACGCGGTCGGCGGTTCACTCCCCGGAGCCCCGGCACCCGTGGCGCGCGACGACCTCGCCGAACGCCGTGCGCGCAAGGCCGCCGAGAAGGCGGCCCGCGAGGCCGAGCGCCTCGCGAACGAGACCGAGCGCGTGCTCGCGCGCATCGACGACCGCCGTGCCAAGGCCCAGGAACGGGTCGACCACGTCCGCGAGCGCATCGACGACCTGCGCCGCGACCTCGCCCGGCTCGAAGAGGACGAGGCCGCCGCCACGGCCAAGCTCGAAGCCATCGAGGGGGAGCGGGCCGAAGCAGCGAGCAAGGCGCGCGAAGCCGCGAAGGAAGCCCAGCGGGCCCAGCGCGCCCTCGACGACGCGTGACGCGCGCCTGACTCCGTCCGGCCCTGCGCCACGGCATCCGGTTCTCACAGGACTCTCGTAGCCGCCCTCCCTAGCGTGGGGGCATGCCGAACCCCGCGCCCCTGGTGCCTGTGACGACATCCGCCGACGACACCGAGATCACCGTCTCGGCCGCAGAGCTGCGAGAGATGCGGGATGGGCTGCAGCGGTTCCTGATGGAGTACCGGTTCGGGCTGCAGGAGGTCGAGACGAAGATCGGGATCCTGCGCGACGAATTCCTGCTCACTCACGACTACAACCCGATCGAGCATGTATCGAGCCGCGTCAAGTCGCCGGACAGCCTGGTCGAGAAGGTGCAGCGCAAGGGCATCGAGGGCGACTTCGCGACGATCCGCCGCCATGTCACCGACATCGCCGGCGTGCGCATCACCTGCAGCTTCGTCGCCGACGTGTACCGGCTGTTCGACCTGCTGACGGCCCAGGACGACGTGCGCCTCATCCAGGTGAAGGACTACATCGCCGAGCCGAAGGCGAACGGCTACAAGAGCCTGCACGCGATCATCGAGGTGCCGGTGTTCCTGTCGACCGGCCGCATCGAGGTGCCCGTCGAGGTGCAGTTCCGCACGATCGCGATGGATTTCTGGGCGAGCCTCGAGCACAAGATCTACTACAAGTACGACACTCTCGTGCCCGACGAGCTGCTCGCCAGCCTCAAGGACGCGGCCGACACCGCCGCCGAGCTCGACGAGCGCATGGAGCGCCTGCACCGGGCGATCCGCGGCGGCGGCGGACCGGGCAGCTCCGGCGGGAGGGTGATTCCCGCTCGCGAGCTCGAGGTGGCGACGCCGGTGGATCCGCCGACGGTCCCCACGACCCCGCGCTTCGCCGCCGACGCCTTGGGCGGAGACTCCGGCCGCGTGGGCCCCGCCGCAGACCCGCCGAGCGCCCGTCCGGTGTAGCGCCTCCTGCTCTCAGGTGCCCAGCACGATGATGGCGTCGTCGACGTACTCGTCGATGTCGCGAGGACCGAACACCGCGGTGTTCGACACGTAGCCCTGTGCGAGGGCGGCGATCGTCCGCGACAGGCGTCCCGCGAGCGCGTCCGCCTCGGCATCTGACTCCGTGCGCGTGCGTGCCCACGGCGTGATCGCCGTCGTGAGGGAGGTGCGCAGGCGGCCGGCGGTGTTGAGCATCTCTGTGTGGAGGTCCGGCTCGACCATCGCCTCGCCCCAGAACTGCACGACCAGTGATGGCGGCAGTCCGGTGTGACGGAAGACCGAGAGCATGCCGCGCAGCACCTCTGACGGCGCGAGGATCCGGCCCCGCGCCGCGGTCGACTCGAGTGCATCGAGACGCGGGATGAGAAAGCGGCCGACGATGTAGCGCGCGAGCTCCGCCTTGTTCGAGAAGTGCGAGTAGATCGCGCCCGTCGACAGCCCCGACTCCTCGACGATGTCGGCGATCGACGTGTCGCGCACGCCCTTGCGCTCGAGACAGCGCAGCGCCGCGCGGGCGATCTCGTCGCGGCGGGCTTCGCGGTAGGCCTCTGTCACCTTCGGCATGGAAACAGAATACCGATTCTGTTATTGTCACAAACAGAACCATCATTCTCTTTTAGGAGTCGCCATGAACGCCACCCAGGAAGACACCGGGCTGCGCCCCACGCGCTGGAGGATCGCCGCGCTGCTCGGTGTCGCAGGATCCCTCATCGTCGCCGTCATCGTCATGGCCTTCGTCTGGCCGGCGGCGACCTCGCAGGCGCAGAACCTCCCGGTCGGGATCTCGGGTCCGGCCGAGGCGGTCACGGCCGTCGAGAACGTGCTGGCCGAGCAGGATCCCGCCCCCTTCGTCCTGCACGAGGTCGACTCGCGCGACGACGCCGCGACCCGGATCGAGTCGCGCGAGCTGTACGGGGCGATCCTCCTCGGCGACGAGCCCGAGGTGCTGGTCGCGACCGCCGCGAGTCCGGTGGCCGCGCAGGCGCTGCGCGGGGTCGCAGGACAGCTGCAGGCGCAGATCGACGACCGCGCGAAGTCCACCCTCACCGAGCAGCTCACCGCCCTCGTCGGCGCGCTCCAGGCGGGTCAGCGTCCGCAGCTCCCCGAAGGCGGGCCGGCTGGCCAGCCCGAGATCCCGGTGGTGACGGTGACCGACCTGGTGCCGCTGACAGAGGGCGATGCGACCGGCGCCGGGCTCGCAGCATCCGTCTTCCCTCTCGTCCTGGGCGGGATGCTCGGCGGAATCCTGCTTACGCTGCTGGTGCAGGGAGTGGTCCGGCGGCTGGTCGGCCTGCTCATCTTCGGGATCGCGGCCGGTGCGCTCATCACGCTCGTGATGCAGACCTGGTTCGGACTGCTTCCCGGAGACTGGCTGCTCAACGCCGCCGTCATCGGTCTCGGAGTCACGGCGACGTCGGCGCTCATCGTCGGGCTGGCTGCCCTGATGGGTCCGGCCGGGATCGGGGTGGGGGCGGTCATCACGATGTTCATCGCGAACCCGATCGCCGCCGCGGCGACGCCGCCGCAGTTCCTTCTGGAACCGTGGGGCGCGATCGGCCAGTTCTTCGTGCCAGGGGCCTCCGCGACGCTGTTGCGGTCGGTGACCTACTTCCCGGATGCGTCGACGGCGGTGGCCTGGCTGACACTGCTCGCCTGGCTCATCGGCGGCGTGGTGCTCGCCCTCATCGGCCACCACCGCACTCGTGCCGAGCTGACCCCGCCCGAGGAGCAGCTCGAGGCGGCGCGCGAGGTGCAACCCGTCGCGTGAGCCGCGCCGGCGCGTCGGTAGTCTTCTCCCGTGGACGACCTCGAGCCGACGCTGCTGGTGATACCTCTCCTCGCGGTGCTCGCGCCGCTGCTCGCACGAGGTCTCGGGCGGTGGGTGCGCGTGCCCGTGGTCGTCTTCGAGCTCGTGCTGGGCATCCTGGTCGGTCCGGCGGTGCTCGGCTGGGCCGTGCCGAGCGAGTTCGTCGACACCCTGTCGGAGTTCGGACTCGCGATGCTCTTCTTCGTCGCAGGCACCGAGATCGAGTTCGGGGCGTTCCGGGGCAGGCTCGGTCGCCGGGCGTCGCTGGGATGGCTGATCAGCCTCGCCGCGGGCGTGGCGGCGGGCTTCCTCCTGGCCCCGGGCGAGGCGGCCATCGTGATCGGGGTGGCGCTGTGCTCGACGGCGCTCGGCACGCTGCTGCCGATGCTGCGGGATGCCGGAGAGATGCGCACGCCGTTCGGTCAGGCGGTCGCGGCACTGGGCGCCGTCGGCGAGTTCGGACCGCTGATCGCGATCTCCATCTTCCTCGGAGGCCGCGAGCCCGGGCTGTCGACGGTCATCCTCGGCGTCTTCGCCGCAGTGGCCGCGCTGGCGATCTGGCTGGCCTTCCGGCTGCCGCGGGGCGCGATGCACGCGTTCGTCAACTCGACCCTGCACACGTCCGGCCAGTTCGCGATCCGCGTCGTGTTCCTGATCCTCGCGGCCCTGGTGGCCCTGAGCATCGTGCTCGACCTGGACCTGCTGCTCGGGGCGTTCACCGCCGGGATCATCTGGCGTCTGATCATGCGCGACGCGTCGGAGCACGACCGCGAAGCCGTCGAGAGCAAGATCGAGGGCGTCGCGTTCGGCTTCCTGGTGCCGGTGTTCTTCATCTACACGGGCGTCACGTTCGATCTTCAGGCGCTCCTCGACGACCCGGTGCTCTTCCTGCTCCTCCCGGTCGGTCTGGTCGCGCTGTTCGTCATCCGCGGGCTGCCGTCGATGCTGTCGGCGCCGGAGGGGTCCACGCGTCGTGACCGTCTGTCGATCGCGCTGATGGGCGCGACCGGCCTGCCGATCATCGTCGCCGTCACCGCGATCGGCGTCGAGGAAGGCATCCTCACGTCGTGGCAGCACGCGGTGCTGGTGGCCACGGGCATGCTGTCGGTGCTGCTCTTCCCGCTGCTGGGCATGACACTGCGGGGCGAGCGGGTACGCGGCGGCGCTCTCCAGGACGACATGGCGTGAGCACGACCTCGTTCCTCGACGCGGCGCGCGCCCGGCTCGGCGGCGCGCCGCGCGAGGCGCTGGGCGAGCTGATCGAACCGCGCCGCGTGCTCGGCTTCGCACGCGCCGCGCGCATCGTCCGCCGGGGATCGGCGTGGCATCTGGGCGTGCTTCTGCTCACCGACGACGCGGTGCTCGCGACCGGCGACGTCGTCCGCGCGCGCCAGGAGGCCCGCCGCGGATACACCGCCGAGTCGCAGCGGCAGCGCGCGGCGCTGGCGGCCGCCGCCCGGCGGGGCGGGTTCGACGAGGGCGAGACCGTGCACATCGGATGGCGGATGCTGGACCCCACGGCTGTCGACAGGGCCGAGGCAAGCGGCCCCCTGGCGCTCGTCGGCGGCGTCCCGAGCGTACGCTGGAGCGCCGCCGGCGGATACATGCCCCTCGCGGCGTATCTGGACGAGCGGGTGGCGCTGCTGCTCGCGCCGCCGGCCGGCTCGTGAATCCGCGCGGGTAGGGGCCGCGCGCCTCGCTGTCAACGGGGTGTCACCGGTGCGCGCCTCGCCCTAGCGTGAGGGGATGCCAGCCACCAGGGATCTCGTCCGTCAGATCGCGGTGATCAGCGCCTTCTGCTTCATGATCATCGCTGCGATGGTGGGCACCGGTCTGTTCGGCGGCACGCCCGTGCAGGACCTTCAGGAGGGGGCGCTCGACGCCGACGGCTCCTATCTGGCTCCGGCGCGCCCGGCCTTCTCGATCTGGACGGTCATCTACGTCGGCCTGTTCGCCTACACGGTGTGGCAGGCGTTCCCCGCCCAGCGTGGGCGGGACCGGCAGCGCGCGCTCGGCTGGCTGATCGCGGGCACGATGGTGCTGAACGGACTGTGGCTGGTCACCGCCCAGTTCGCGACGCTTCCGCTCACCGTGCTGGCGATCATCGTGCTGCTCGTGCTGCTGGGCGTGACGTTCCGCCGCGCGGTCGTGCTCCCTGGCCGAGGGATCGTCGACGCGATGCTGATCGACGGAGTGACAGGCCTGCACCTCGGCTGGGTGGCGCTGGCCACGGTCGCGAACACCGCCGCGTGGCTCACTCGTGTCGTCCCGGAGTCGTGGGGCGAAGCCGCAACGACGTGGGGCATCGCGGTGCTCATCGTGGTGGCGCTCATCGGTGTCGCGATCGCGTGGGCGAGCGGCTGGCGCATCGCTCCCGGACTCGCGATGGCGTGGGGACTGACGTGGGTCGGCGTCGGGCGGCTCGCATTCGAGCCGGCGAACGCCGCGATCGGCATCACCGCGTTCGTCGCGGCGGGCGTCGTGCTGCTGGTGCCGCTCGTCGGCATGGTGCTGCGGTGGTCGGATGAGGTGCGCAACGCCGAGTGAGGCATCCGCCCCACTGCCGCGACACTCAGTCCGCGGTCGGCCGGAAGCGGCCCGCGAATGCGCGCAGCAGACGGGCGGGCTCGGTCACGGATGCGGCGAGCACCCGGGCGGCGATCGCGTCGTAGGCGCTGGACTCGAAGTAGCCGTCGTCGCGGTAGACCGCCATGCGCTCGGTGAACGCCTGCGTGGTCGGCTCGGGGTGGAACTGGGTCGCGTACAGCCGGTCGCCCACGACATACGCCTGCACCGGGCACGCCTCGTTCGTCGCGAGCTGCACGGCGCCGGACGGCAGGGCCTCGGTGCCTTCCTTGTGGGCGGTGAGCGCCGTGAAGCGGTTCGCGATGCCACCGAAGACGGGATCGGACGCCGCCGCCTCCGTCAGCTCGATCGCGACGGGACCGGTGTCTTCGGGAAACGCGCGGCTGACGCGGCCGCCGAGCAGCCGCGTCACGACGCCGATGCCGTAGCAGGTGAACATCGCCGCCGGTCCATCGCCCTCGGCGGCACGGGCGGCGATCCGCTCGAGGTCGGCCTCGAGCCGCCGTTGCGCGTCGGTCTTGGTGGACTCGGGATCCGCGACGTTGAACGGACTGCCGCCGATCACGAAGCCGCTGAAGCGATCGAACACATCCGGCGGCAGCGGGTCGTGGACCAGGTCATGTCGTGCAAGTTCGCCCTCGTCGACCCGCATCGCCGACCGGAACGACTCGTATTCGGCGGCCGCCGCGCCTTGCTGCGGCCGCACGCAGACATAGAGCAGCGGCGCGGTCGTCATCCCGGAATTCTACGTCCACGCGGGGCTGACTTCCGGGTCGGATGACGGATGCCGCGGCGACATGTATCAGGCGCGCTCTACCGCTCTCTGTCAGGTGTGGACACAATGGGCGCTATGACGCATGCGAGCGCCGAGGCCGGGCCGCCGCTGCCGGACGACCCGGAGGACGCGTCGGCGGCACGCGAGGAGGCGGCGGAGACCGTCGACCCTGCCGAGTTGCCGCGGTGGGAGCGGGCCACCGCGCTGTTCCTGCGGTGGCGAGAGGGTGACGGTCGCGCGATGGACGAACTCGTGCGGCTCATGACGCCGACGCTGTGGCACGTCGTGCGCGCGTATGGGCTCGACCATGCCCTCGCGCAGGACGTCGTGCAGACGACGTGGCTCACGCTGGTGCGCCGGCATTCGAGCGTCAACGACGCCCGGGCGATCTCGGGGTGGCTCACGATGTGCGCGCGTCGCGAGGCCTGGCGCGTCAGCCGGCAGCAGCGGCGGGCCGATCCGACGGAGGTCGAGTCGCTCGAGCCCCGTCTGCCCGTCCATGAATCCGCCGAGCAGACGGCGGTCGCGGATGACGAGACCCGTCGCCTGTGGGTCGCCGTCGCCACGCTCAACGAACGATGCCAGCGCCTGCTGCGGATCGTCGCGTTCGATGACCGCCCCGACTACGCACGCATCGCGCAGGACCTCGCGATGCCGGTCGGATCGATCGGGCCGACACGCCAGCGCTGTCTCGCGAAGCTCCGCGCCGTCCTCGAAGGCGCGGGGGAGGAGAGGTGACGATGGAGACCGACCAGAACGCGGACTTCGCCGCCGACGCGGCGCTCTTCGCGCGCATGCGGCGGATGTGGGAGGAGGTCGACCCGGCGCCCGCCGACCTCGTCGATCGCATGGTCGCCGCCGTCGCGGTCGAGGACCTCTCGCGTGAGTATGCGCTGCTCACGCTGGTCGAAGCATCCCTCGCCGCCGTCCGTGGTGAGAGCGACAGCGCGACGCTGCAGTTCAGTGACGGCGAGACCAGCGTGCTGCTGCACGTGACGGTCACCGAGGACGGTGGCCGCCGTGTCGACGGGTGGGTCGATGCCTCGGCCCTCGCCATCCGCCTCGTGCAGGGCGAGCGCGAATGGCCGGCAGATCCGGGCGAGCACGGCCGCTTCGCCTTCGACGAGGTCACGCCCGGAATGGCGCGGCTCCGCCTCGTGGTGCGCGCCGCCGACGGCGCCCTGCGCGACTTCCAGACCCCGCAGTTCGAAGTGTAGGAATCCGGATGCCGCGGCCTGGGGGCCGGGGTCCAAGATGACCAGGAGGTACGTGGAGTATGGCTGAGCCCGGTGAGAAGTCAGGCTGGCGCAACCGGATCGATGCGGCGAAGCCGCGAGGGGTCCCTCTAGACCCCGCGAGTGAACCGGTAGAGGGCGTGGACGCGTACCCCACCGCCTACGCCCTGGATCACCTTCTCGTCAGCGACGGCACCGAGCTTCCGAAGACTCTCGAGGCGCTCCGCATGGCCGGGGCCGACTTCGGATGGGGAGTCCGGGTCACGACCGTTCGCGGGGACGCTCTCTCCGACGAGGAGGCGGCCGAGCGCGCTGGCGAGGCGGAGCGGGAGTTCGGGCTCCCGATCGTCTTGATCGCACGAATCTTCCCGCAGCCGCGGGACGACCGCGATGATCAGCCGGTCCCGCCGATCGACGCGTGGCGGCTGCTCCAACGAGCCCGGGCGCGTGGCGAGGCAGACCTGTCGGCCGTCGGGCTGGATCACGTGATCACGGTGGACCCGTATGGCTCGACCAATCCCTACGGGTCGACGAATCCGTACGGGTCGACGAATCCCTACGGCTCGACGAACCCGTATGGTTCCACGAATCCGTACGGCTCGACGAACGCTCCGGGCCCGGGCGCATACGCGTACCCGGGGTCGGGAGGGCGAGAAGTCGTGTCCTACGTCGGCGACCCGCCTCGGCGCGACGACGCAGCAGTGAAGGGCCGACGACCCGTCGTGGCCTTCATGGACACCGGATGCGGCGAGCACCCATGGCTGCCCGACTCGATCGTCGATCGGCATCCCGAGCTCGACGGGGTACCGATCGGCATCTCATCCGCGGCGACCGACCCTGAATCCGTCGGCGACCTGGCGGGTCCGTATGACGGGTTCCTCGATGGTGCAGCGGGGCACGGCACGTTCGTGGCAGGGATCGTGCGGCAGGTCTGTCCCGACGCCGACCTCATCTCCATCCGCGTCGCCGACAGTCAGGGGTCGCTGCTCGAAGGCGAGTTCCTCGAAGCGGTGCGGGCGGTCGCCGTATTGGTCATCCGTTGGGCGAAGAACAAGGGAGGGCGCCCGATCGATGTCCTGAACCTCTCGCTCAGCTACTACCACGAGACGCCTGAAGACGGCCATTTCGATCTGACGCTTGCGAAGTATCTCGTTGCCGCCCGTCGGCACGGATGCGCGATCGTCTGCTCGGCCGGCAACGACGCGACCGATCGTCCGGCGTTCCCGGCAGCGCTGTGGGCATGGCCGGACGCGGAGTTCGAGGTCGAGGATCCGGCGGATGCGGCACCGCACGTATCGGTGGGTGCGCTGAATCCCAATGGCAAGTCGCTCGCGTTGTTCAGCAATGTCGGAGGCTGGGTCCGCGTCTATGCCCCAGGCGTTGCTGTGGTGAGCTCCGCTCCGCCGCTGAACGGTGGAATTCAGGCGGGAACGCGCAACGACCGGTTCGGGCTGCGGCGAGAGACGATCGATCCCGACGACTTCACCGGCGGATTCGTCGTCTGGAGCGGCACGTCGTTCGCCGCACCGTACATCGCCGGGACCGTCGCCGAGATCGTCGGGACGGACATGATGGATGGGCGGTCGAAGCCGACCGTGAAGGCTCGGGTGAAGGCGCTCCACGAGGCGGGGACTCACGTGCTGCGCGAGTGGAACGGACACCGGCGCGCGCCAGCCTGACCCCCGTCGCCCGCGTGCGCCATGATGAACGGGTGACGCGCAGTGCGACGGAGCTACACCAGCGCGCGGTCGACCTCTGCATCGACGGCAAGTATGCGTTGGCGCAGCGCGTTCTCGCGCAAGCCGAGGCCCGCACCGATGATCCTGATCTTCGAGCAAGGATCGTCGGCACTCGTGCCCTGGCGCTTCAGCGGACGGGGTACCCACGGGAGGCCGAGCAGCTTCTGACAGGAGTGATCGGCGTGGCCGATCTCGCTCCCAGCACGCAGGCCATCCTGCTGGGTCAACTGGGCGCGATCGCGAACTATGGAGGCCGGCTCGACGAGGCCGAGCGATGGTTGTCGCGTGCGGTCGACAGTCTGGTGGACGACGACGTCGCCGCGTCCAGGGTCCGCGTCAACCGCAGCCTCGTGCGCATGCAGCTTGGCCGCCTGTCCGACGCCGCAGACGATCTCCGTGTCGCGGCATCGACGTTCGAGCGTCACGGTCTGACGACCGACGAGGCGCAGGCACGTCACAACCTGGGCTATACCGCGTTGCTCGCAGGCGATCTGGTGTCGGCTCTGCAGGAGATGCTCGCGGCGCGTCCACATGCGGCGTCGAGTCCCGTGGGCAGAGCCATCGGCGATATGGATCGAGCGGAAGTGCTCAGGGATGCGGGTCTCACGACGGAGGCCGAGTTGATCCTCGGTCACGCTGCCGCAACTTTCGGCTTGCATCGGATGCCGCAGTCGCGGGCAGAGGCGGAGTTCCACCTCGCTCGATCCCTACTGTCGCACGACAGCAGCCGCGCCGCGAAGACCGCGCGCACAGCCGCCGCAAGATTCCGTGCATTGCAGAATGCCACCTGGGCGGCGCGCTCCGACGGGGTTCGTCTGAGAGCGCTGCTCGGCGGAGCGCGCGTCGAGCCCTACACCGGCACCTCCCGCAGCCGTCGCCTTCCTGCACAGGCCGACGTCGATGCCGTGAGCAGCGCGCTCGACAAGAACGGGTTTCCGGGCGAGGCCGCTGCCCTGCGGATCGCCGGAGCGCTGGCGCGGACTCGACGTGGCGAACCTGCCGGACGGGGCATCCGCGTGCCCGCCTCGTCGCCGATGGAGGTGCAGTTACTCGCCGCGGAACTGCGATCGACACGCGCTGCCGCGGCAGGTCGAGGGGCTGAGGCCCGGCGCCATGCGGCGCGCGGACTGGACATGCTCAGCAGCTGGCAGAGCTCGTTCGGCAGCATCGACCTGCAGACCTCGGTTGCGATGCACGGCGCCAACCTGATCTTCGCCGGTCTCGAGGCGGCCGTGCGTTCGGGGCGGCCGGACGTGCTGTTCGAGTGGTCCGAGCGCGCACGACATCTGAGCCAGCATGTTGTCCCACTGCGTCCGCCTCCCGACCCCGACCTCGCCGCCGAGCTCGCCGAACTGCGCATTCTGCGCGCAGAGAACCCCGGAGCGGACTGGCTCTCCTCGCCACGCGCCGCGGCGTTGCGCGAGCAGGCACGCGGGCGCCAGTGGTCCTCCACACTGGCTCGTGACGGGGAACGACGTCTGGACCTCGAGGGCCTTCGAGGCGACCTCGCGGACGATGCGGCGCTGATCGCCTACGTGTATTCGGGAACGGCCCTCGTCGCCCTCGTCTGCACGGGCCGCATGACGACCGTGATCCCCGTGGCTTCTGCGGAGTCCGTGCGCGGACTGCTCTCGGGGCTGCGCGCGGATCTCGACATGGCGGCACTGATACGAACTCCACCGATGGAAGCAGTCGTGCGTCGCACGCTGGAGGAGCGACTCCGCTCCCTCTCCGAGACCCTGCTCGCGCGAGCAGTCCAGCTCGCGGGCGACCGTCGGCTGGTCCTCACCATTCCGGGGCTGCTGAACTCCATCCCTTGGGCCATGCTGCCTGCCATGCGGGGAAGGGTGTTCACTCTCGCCGTCTCGGCGACCCGCTGGTCCCAGGCGCGCGCACGCAGCAGTGTTTCGGGCCAAGCTGCGGGATTCGCCGTCGGGCCACGAGTCGCGCGAGGCGACGAAGAGGTCCGGGTCGCGGCGTCCGCGTGGCCCAATGCTGCGCTCCTGCTCGCGGAGTCCGCGTCTGTTGATCGGGTGACGGCGCTCGCTTCACGCGTCGACCTGCTCCACATCGCTGCTCACGGACGGCACACCGCGGACAACCCGATGTTCTCGGGCCTCGAACTCTTCGACGGGACGCTCTTCGGCTATGACATAGACCTGATCGAGAAGGTACCCGGGACCGTGGTGCTCTCGGCATGCGAGGTCGGCCGCTCGTCGGTGCGATGGGGCGAAGAGGCGATCGGGATGACTCGCATCTGGCTGCATGCCGGCACCCACAGCGTTGTGGCGGCGCCCGTCATCGTCGCGGACGATGTCGCATGCGAACTGCTCGGGGCGATGCACGAGGGTCTCGCGGCCGGTTCATCACCGTCCGAAGCCCTGGCTGCGGCATCCGAGCGAACCGGCATCGTCGCCCCGTTCCAAGTGCACGGCGCCGGCTTCTGAGAGCCCGGTTCGCGAAGAAATCACCCCGGCGATGTATCAGCGCCGCGGCTCGCGACTCCAGGTGATCGGAGCCGCTCGTCGCGGTCCGGCACCTGGGGGCGCCGGATGCTGGGAGCGTGAGACCCGCCCGGGGAGCGTCTGGGGCGCACGGTCTCTCGAGTGGACTCCACGGGGGATGCCGCACGACCCGGGTCGGCGGCATCCCCCGCACACTCCGGGTGGGTGCTCAGCGGGAGGAGTTCGCCGTGCGGCCCCGCACGATCCCGACGAAGCTGTCGACCTCCGCTGTCGTTCGGTCCGGCACCCACGCGAGAGCGACCGTCGATGCCGGGCCGCCGTGGAGAGGCCGGTATTCGGTGTCTTTGCGCTGGTGCAGCCGCGCGAGCGACATCGGCACCACGACGATCCCGACGCCCGCGGCGACCGTCGCGATCGCCTCGGCGGTATCGGCCGGGGCGGCGAACGCCGGCCGGACGGTCCCCGCAATCTCGACACCGAGCACGTCGTCGAGCGGAACGATCAGCACCTCGCCGTCGAGGTCGGCCGCGTCGAGCTCCTCCGCCACGGTCAGATGAGAGTCGCGCGCGCACACCACGACCGGCACCTCGTCGTAGAGCGGGATGACGTTGAGCCCGTCCTTGTCGATCGGCAGCCGCACCAGCGCAGCATCGACCTCGCCCTCGACGAGGGCACGACGCTGGTCGGCCACTGCCAGGGCCACGAGCTCGAGCGCCGTGCGCGGCATCCGTTCGTGCCATGTGTCGATCCACTTGCCGGGCGTCGCCCCGGGGATCGCGCCGAGCCGGAACGGACCTGCCGGCTCCGACCCAGGCGGGGCGGGCGCAGGGCCGGGCGACGGCTTCGGCGTGCGCTGCTGCCGGCCGGCCGTGGCCTTGCCTGCTGGCGGCGAGCCCTTGGGTTTCGCCGTGCGGCGGGTCGGGGCATCCCGTCGCGGTCTTCCGCCGCGGCCGCCGCCCGCCCTGCCCTTCGCCATATCCCTCAGGGTAGCCGGGGCGCTATCGTTCGCTCATGCTCGCGATCCTCGCCACCGTGTTCGCCGCCCTCGCCGCTCTGCTGCACGTGTACATCTTCGTCATGGAGAGCGTGCAGTGGACGCAGCCGCGCATCTGGCGGCGGTTCGGCGTCGCCGACCAGGCTGCCGCCGAGACGACCAAGCCGATGGCCTACAACCAGGGCTTCTACAACCTCTTCCTCGCGATCGGCACGGTGATCGGCATCGTCCTGTTCCTGGCAGGGTTGGCCGACGCCGGTCTGCGTGCGGCGGGATTGGCGCTGGTGCTGTTCAGCCTCGGCTCGATGGTGGCAGCGGCGCTGGTGCTGCTGACCACCGGCATGAAGTACCTGCGCCCGGCCCTCATCCAGGGCACGCTGCCGCTCATCGGGTTCGTGCTGGTTCTGTTCGCCTGAGTCAGTCGCACGCGCCCCAGCGGCCGGTTCCGGATGCCTCCGCCTGCGCGTGTGCGTCGGCCAGCAGCTGCTCATGCTCGACGTTGGGCCACACCCGCATCGCCTCGGCGTCACCCGCGGCGACGAGCTCGTGGTTGACGAACCGGCCGTCGTCGGTCCACAGATAGAAGAGTCGCCGGTCGTAGTCGTCCCACGTGTCGACATCAGGTGCCGCCCAGACCGTCGAGCCCTCTGGCAGCAGCTGTGCCAGGTGCGTGCGCGCCTCGTCGGCCCAGCACTCGGGTGACGGCGTGCCTTCGGGCGTGTCGACGCCGATGAGACGGATGCGGATCGGGCTCTCGCTCGTGACGACGCCATTCGCGCTGTGCACCCGCGCCTCGATCGTGTCGCCGTCGTAGACATAGGTGACCGTGAGCGGGAAGGCGTCGGACGGGCGAGACGGGATGCCGGTGGTCGGCGGGTCACGCTCCTCGGTCTTCTGCGGTGTCGGCGTGGGCAGCATCTCGTTCAGCCGGCGATCCAGGTCGACGCTGATGCCCCGTCGCCCGACGTCGAAGCCCCACGTCCCGTCGTCGAGTCCCGACGTTCCGCGCCACACCATCGCGACGACGAAGACCACGACACCGGCCACCACCACGAGCAGCAGCTCCAGGTCGCGCCGCCGGCGCGGACGGCGGGTGCCGAAGTCGTCTTTCACCGCGCCAGGCTAGCCAGATCAACCCCGCCGCCCGGCCCGTTCTCCACAGGCTGCGGGGCCCCATCCGTCACCGTCGTGTGCGAAAACACGAGTCGGTCGCGGCGACACGCCGGAGCAGGTGGCGTCGGCCCGGCGTGTCGCGGCACCGATGGGTGTTTTCGCAGGGCGGCGGGGCGGGATGCCGCGACCGGGCGTGCCGGTTGCCAGAGCCCCATTCGTCACCGTCGTGTGCGAAAACACCAGTCCGTCACGGCGACACGCCGGAGCAGGTGGCATCGACCCGGCGTGTCGCGTCACCGATGGGTGTTTCCGCAGGGCGGCGGGGCGGGATGCCGCGCCCCGGCGCCCTGGCTGCCGGAGCCCGTCCGTCACCGTCGTGTGCGAAAACACCAGTCCGCCGTGGCGACACGCCGGAGCAGGTGGCGTCGGCCCGGCGTGTCGCGTGACCGATGGGTGTTTTCGCAGAGTGGCGGGGCGGGATGCCGCGACCGGGCGTGCCGGCTCAGGCGGCGAGCCGCAAGCCCCGGCGGTCGGTCGCGACGCGCTCGCCGTCGGCGATCGTCTCGTCGTCGCCGATGAGCGAGCCACCCGCGACGCGGGCTTCACTGCCGACCTGGGTGCGCACGCCGATCTTCGCGCGCGGGCCGATGGCGGCGCGCGGACCGATGTGGGCGTGGGGCGCGATCTCGGCGTCCGGGCCGATCACGGCATCCGACTCCACCCACACGCCGCGGCCGACATGCGCGCCCGCGGCGATCTGAACGCCCGGTTCGACATACGCCCCCGCTTCGACGATGGCGCTCGGGTGCACCTTCGCTCCATGCGCAACCAGGCCGCGGCCGTTGACGTGCTTGCGATAGCGCAGCATCTCGCCTCGGTCGTTCTCGATGTCGACGTAGTTCTTGCCCACTGTCCCCTCCTGCGGCACTGTTCTGTGCCGAGTAAAGAAACAACCTCCGTGCCGGTTATTTCATTCCCGCGCATCGGATCGATTCGAGGAACGGGGTTGCATCTTGTTCGGAGGAGAGGTAGCCGGCGGATTGCGTGCGGCGGCGGCCGCTCGAATCGCGTCAGCGGGCGGCGTGCTCGTCGGCGATCGAGAGGGCCCGGTCGATGACGTCCAGCCCACGCACGAGGTCGTCCTCGGAGATCACCAGGGGCGGCGCGATGTGCATCCGGTGGAAGTGGGTGAACGGCCACACGCCGTCTCGCTTGCAAGCCGCAGCGACCGCGGTCACCGGCGCGGCATCGGTGCCGCCGGCATTGAACGGCACGAGGGGCTCGCGGGTGCCGGCATCCTTCACCAGTTCGATCGCCCAGAACAGCCCCATGCCGCGCACGTCGCCGACGGACGGATGCCGCGTCGCGATCTCGCGCAGGCGAGGCTCGACGACGCGGGAGCCGAGGTCTCGCACCCGCTCGAGGATGCCGTCGCGTTCGAAGACTTCGAACGTCGCGACGCCCGCCGCGCACGCCAGCGGATGTCCGGAGTAGGTGAGGCCGCCGGGGAAGGCGACGGTGTCGAAGTGCGCGGCGATCCGGTCGCTGATGACGACACCGCCCAGGGGCACGTAGCCCGAGTTCACGCCCTTCGCGAAGGTGATGAGATCGGGCTCGACATCGAAGGCCTGGAATGCGAACCACTCGCCCACGCGGCCGAATCCGACCATGACCTCGTCGGCGATGAACACGATGCCGAAGCGGTCGCACAGCTCGCGCACGCCGGCGAGATACCCGGGCGGCGGCACGAGCACCCCGTTGGTGCCGACGATCGTCTCGATCACGATGGCGGCGATCGTCGAGGCCCCCTCGAGCACGATCGTCTGCTCCAGGTGCGCCAGGGCGCGCTGGGTCTCTTCCTCGATGCTCGATGAATGGAACGGGGAGCGGTACGGGTAGGGCCCGAAGAACCTCGCCACCGAGCCGTCGGCCGGCTCGTTGGGCCAGCGGCGCGGGTCGCCCGTCAGCGCGATCGCCGTCGACGTGTTGCCGTGGTAGCTGCGGTACATCGACAGCACCTTGCGACGCCCTGTCACCAGGCGAGCCATGCGCACAGCGTTCTCGTTCGCGTCGGCACCCCCGTTGGTGAAGAACACCTTCTCGAACCCGTCCCCCGCCACCTCGGCGATGCGGCGGGCGAGCTCGCCGCGCACATCGTTCGCCATCGACGGCTGGATGGTCGCGAGACGCCCCGCCTGCCTCTGGATCGCCTGGACGAGATCCGGATGCTGGTGCCCCAGGTTGAGGTTCACCAGCTGCGAGCTGAAGTCGAGGTAGGCGTTGCCCGCATAGTCCCAGAACGTCGCGCCCTGGCCCGCCGCGACCGGCAGCGGGTCGATGAGCGCCTGCGCACTCCACGAGTGGAAGACGTGGCCGCGGTCGTCGGCGCGCACCCGTGCATCGGTCTCGGGGTCGGGCTGGATGCGCGTGAGCGTGTCGCCGTCCGCCTCGACGGAATCGGCGGCGGGGGCGGCGATGCTCATGGGGCTCCTGACGGCTTCCGGACAGATCGTGCGGCGATCGCATAGGCTGAACGCGTCCCAGTGTGTCAGAGCAGCAGAGGCGGTAACGGTGGTCGACCGTCGCGAAGATCGGGCGATCCAAACGGATCGTCCGGCCGATCTGTCGGCCGATGAAACGCTCCCCACCGTGCGGGAGGTGATCGCTCTCGAGGCGGTCGCGAACGGTGTTCCGGAGGTGCTCGTCGGCGACGAATCGCTTGACGCGCGCGTGCGCTGGCTGCACGTGTCCGACAGCGCCGGCGTCGCACGGCTTCTGGACGGCGGCGAGCTGCTGCTGTCGACCGGGTCGTCGTGGCCCGCCGAACCCGCCGACCTGCGGCGCTTCATCGACGAGCTCGCGGACGCCGGAGCGTCCGGTCTCGTCCTCGAGCTCGGCACCCACTACCGCTACGTGCCCGCCGTCGTCGTCGAGGCCGCCCGCGAGCGCGGGCTGGCGCTGGTCGTGCTGCACCGCGAGGTGAAGTTCGTCACTCTCACGGAGGCCGTGCACAACCGCATCATCCGCGGTCAGACCGACGCGCTACGGGCCCGCGACGAGGTGCGTGAGCGGTTCACCGCCCTCGTGCTGCGCGGATCGCCGGCCGATTTCATCGTTCACCAGCTCGCGCAGACGCTCGGCGCACCGGTCGTGCTCGAGAACCTCGCCTACGAGGTCGTGGCCGCCGAGGTGCCGCTCGCGATGGAGGAGGAGCTCTTCACCGAGTGGGAGCTGCGATCGCGGTCGGCGCACCGGCGCGCAGAGTACCGCCGCGAGCGCGGCACCGCGGCCGGCAGCGAGGACTGGCTCATCGTGCCGGTCGAGGCACGCGGCATCCGCTGGGGGAATCTCGTCGCGCTGCCCGGCCCGGAGCATCCCGCCGGACGCACCGCTGTGCTCGAGCAGGGCGCGATCGCGCTCGCGGTGGGGCGGCTCGCCGACGGCGAGGCGGACGAGTGGGCGCGCATCGGGCGACGGCGACTGGTCGACGGGCTGCTCGCCGGGAGGTTCGCGGGGATCGGCGGTGCGGGCGCGCGACTCGAGGCCGCGGGACTGCCGCTGCGCGACGCGCGACTGTTCGGGATGGTCGTGTCGGGCGCGACCGTGGCGTCGGAGCGAGCGGATGCCGCGGCCCGCGCGCTGCGCGGACGCGTCCTGGCAGGCTCGGCCCCGGATGGGGTGGCCGCTCCGGCGTCGGCCATGCTGCTCTCGCTGCCGGCAGGCGCCGTCTTCGACGACGACGCCGTCCGCGCCTTCGCCCGGGCGGTCGTCGATCCCGCCGACATCGATCGTGCGACGGTGTCGATCGGACGCGGCGCGGACGGACTCGACTCCGCACTCGCCTCTCTGCATGAGGCCGTCGACCTCGCCCGCGGGCGCCGGCGCCGCGCCGGTCGTGGTCCGCACCTGCGCCGCGCCGAGAACCGCCCCCTGGTCCCGCTGGTGACCGCGCTGCGTGACGACCATCGCGTGCTCGAGCACGGCGAACGCATGCTGGCACCACTCATCGCGCACGACCTCAGCCGTTCCGGCGACTTGCTCGACGTGCTCGAGGCCATGCTGTCTCACCCGGGCAATCGCACGGCGGCGGCCTCGGCATCCCATCTGTCGCGCTCGGTGTTCTACCAGCGCATCGCGCTCATCGAGGAGCTGCTCGGGCTCGACCTCGACGACGGCGAGACCCAGACCGCGCTGCACCTCGCGCTGCTCGTTCGCCGATCCGCCGGGCGCTGACCGGCGACCGCGTCAGCCGCGCTGCGGGTCGATCAGCGTCATGCCCGCCGGGCTCGCCTGGTCGAACGTGGGAAGCATCCGCGCGGCCCCCTCGAGATCGACCACGCGCTCGATGAGGCGGTCAGGCCGGAGGATGCCGTTCTCGATGAGCGCGAGCATGCCGGGATAGTCGACGGCGGCCATGCCGTGGCTGCCGACCAGATCGAGCTCCCACGCGATCACGCGGGCCATCGGAACGCGCGGGTGCCCCTCGACCGGGGGCAGCAGCCCGATCTGCACGTGCCGGCCGCGGCGGCGGAGGCTGTGGATCGCGTCGGCACACGTCTGCTCGCTGCCGACCGCGTCGACCGCGACGTGTGCGCCACCGCCCGTGAGCTCGTGGACGGCCGCGGGGATGTCACGGCCATCCGCCTCGACGACGTGATCGGCTCCGAGCGACCGGGCGACATCGAGGGCTGCCGGGTTCCGGTCGACCGCGACGACACGCGCTCCGAGCGCCGTCGCGATCATGACGGCGCTGAGTCCCACGCCTCCGGCGCCCACGACCGCCACCCATTCGCCCGGCGCGACCCGAGCACGGCCGACGAGCGCACGGTAGGCGGTGGCGAAGCGGCAGCCGAGGCCGGCCGCCGCCTCGAAGCTCACCGACTCCGGAAGCGCGACGAGGTTCGTGTCGGCCGCATGCAGCACGACGTACTGGGCGAACGAACCCCAGTGCGTGAAGCCGGGCTGCTGCTGGTCCGGGCACACCTGTGCCTCGGCACGCAGACACCACTCGCATGTCCCGCATCCGCACACGAACGGAACGGTCACGCGATCACCGACCGCCCAGCGCTCGACCCCCGCGCCGACCTCGGCGACCACGCCCGCGAGTTCATGCCCTGGCACATGCGGGAGCGCGATGTCGTCGTGGCCGGCCCATGCGTGCCAGTCGCTGCGGCACAGTCCCGTCGCGTGCACTCGCACGACGACCCCACCGCCCGGTGCGGCCGGAACCGGAACGTCGCGAACCTCAGGGGTCCCGCGGATGGTGTCGTAGACAACGGCTCGCACCGCGACATCCTCTCATCCGGCTCCCTGCCGTCACCGGTCAGCCGGCGATGTAGACCTTGCGCAGCGTCTCGCGCACCGTCCACACCGTGCGCATCCCTGCCGTCAGCCGCACGATCGAACCAGGACGCAGTTCGATCGCAGGCAGGGCCGGCTCCTCGAACGACACCGTCGCCGAGCCCGACAGCACGACGAAGACCTCGTCCGCCTCGACGTCGGTCGACGTGCCGGGCGTGTGGTCCCATACTCCGATCGTGTCGGTCAGTTCCACCAGACCCGTCGCGGGCGAGCCGGCAACGACCTGGCCGGCAGGCAGCGGCGTCATTGCGGGCGCCAGGCCCGCGGCATCCGTCACCGTGCCGGGGTTCACGAGTCGAAACCCAATCCGAGTGCGTCGAGCGTCTTCAGCAGCAGGTTGCGCCGGCCCTCGCTGTGGTCGGCGCGGTCGAGCGACCAGCGCGTGGCGTTGATGCCGATCGCGGCGGCCGGCTCAGGTGGGAACGGCAGTGGGCGCTTGCGCACCATCTCGAGCCCGGTGCGCTCGTTCGAGATGCCGTCGAGCAGGTCGAGCATGACCTCGCCGGCGAAGCGGGTCGACCCGACGCCGAGCCCGGTGAAGCCGGCGGCATAGGCGACGCGGCGCTCGCGGGCGGTGCCGAAGAAGGCCGTGAACTGCGTCGACGTGTCGATCGCGCCGGCCCACTTGTGGGTGAACCGCAGCCCCTCCAGCTGCGGGAACGTGGTGAAGAAGTGCCCGGCCAGCTTCTCCCACGTGACCGGACGGTGCTCGTACTCAGGACGTACCGCGCGACCGTAGTGGTAGATCGCGTCGTAGCCGCCGAAGAGGATGCGGTTGTCGGCGGTCAGCCGGTAGTAGTGGAACTGGTTGGCCATGTCGCCGATGCCCTGGCGGTCACGCCAGCCGATGCTCGCCGTCTGCTCTGTCGTGAGCGGTTCGGTCATCAGCACGTAGTCGTACACCGGCACCGTCATGAGCCGGTTCCGCTTGAGGAGCGACGGGAAGACGTTGGTCGCGAGCACGGCGCGGGATGCCTCGACGCGGCCGGCATCGGTGACGACGACGACGCCCGGGCCGGAGGAGTCGAGCCCCGTGACATGCGAGCGCTCGAAGATCTCGACGCCACGCTCTTCGCAGACCCGCGCGAGCTCGGCGGCCAGGCGTGCGGGGTGCAGCAGGCCGCACGTGCGCTGCTCCCACACGGCCGCGAGGTACGTAGGCGAGGCGACGGATGCCTGCACCTCGGCCTCGTCGAGATAGACCACGCCCTCTTCACCCTCGGCCGCCCAGTCCTTCAGCCACTGCACTTGGTGCGGCTCGAGCGCGGGCGAGAGCTGCCCGGTGCGTTCGAAATGGAAGTCCATGCCGTAGCGGGCCTCGGCCGCCTCGATGGCGTCGAGGTTCTCCCTGCCGAGTCGTTCGAGCACCGGCATCTCGGCAGGCCACCGCGCCATCCCGTTCTCATGGCCATGCGTGAGGCTGGCTTCGCAGAACCCGCCGTTGCGGCCCGAGGCCGCCCAGCCGACACGCTGGGCCTCGACGATCACGATCTTCGCGCCGGGGTCGCGTTCCGTCGCGAGCAGCGCCGTCCACAGGCCGGTGTACCCGCCGCCGACGACGACCAGATCGGCCCGGTGCGTACCGACCAGCGGCGGCCGGTCGGGGAGCAGGCCCGCGGGAAGGTCGTCGCGCCAGAACACCGAGTGCCTGGCCTCTGCGAGGGATCGATGGACGACGGATGCTGCCGGCCGCTGTCGTTCGAAGACGGTCGTGCCCACGGGTATCAACTCCGATGCGATGGTTTGCTCCATCCTCGCGCGCGGCGCGGGGCGGTGGCATCCGGTCGGTGTCGGAAGTTGCCGTGATCGCCGGACAGGCTGTCGGGCGGCTCAGCGCGCGCCGGCGTCGGGCCGCAGAGCGTCGACGTCGGTGACGCGGGCGTAGCTGCCGTCCAGGGCGGCCATGAAGGCCGCATGCACCTGCGCGCCGGGCACGGTGGCACCGGCGAACTCGAGGTCGGGCGCGGCGCACGCATCTTGGGCGACCGCCACCGAGAAGCCCAGATCGGATGCCGCGCGCACCGTCGCGTCCACGCACATGCTCGACATCATCCCGGCGACCACGAGCTCGTCCGGGTCGGCGGCGCGCAGCAGGGCCTCCAGGCCCGTGCCGAGGAATGCGTTCGGGCGGTGCTTGACGATGACCTGCTCCTCGCCGTCCGGTGCGACGCGGGAGTCGAACTCGACGCCGGGCGTTCCGGGCGCGAAGAACGCGGCGTCCGGGGCATCCCACACGTGCTGCACGTGCACGACCTTCTCGCCCGCGGTGCGGAATCCGGCCAGCAGCCCAGCGGCGGCGTCGGCCGCGGCATCCGTCCCCACCAGCGGTTGGCGCCCGCCGGGGAAGTAGTCGCGCTGGATGTCGATGAGGAGCAGCAGCCGGGTCACCGCACCAGCCTAGGACCGCACCACGGCTTTCGAATTGCGCACTTTGCACGTTGGCCGGCGTCCAGGTTGCAAAGTGCGCGACTTGAAACCGGAGAAGATCGCCGTCAGGCGCCGGAGGATCGGGCGTCGACGTCGCGGGACCGGGTCAGGCGTCGGGGGCGGCGTAGACGCGCTCGCCCTCGACGAAGGTCTGCAGCACGCGCGTCGCCCCGATCTGGTCTGCGGGTCCGGCGAACGGGTCGCGGTCGAGCAGTGCGAGGTCGGCGAGCTTGCCCACTTCGATCGTGCCGGTGGTGTCGTCGAGGTGATTCACCCACGCCGAGCCCGCCGTGTACGCCGTGAGCGACGTCGCGAGATCGATCGCCTGCTCGGGCAGGAACGCATCGTATTCGCCCTCCTCGTGCCCCGGCGCGGCCTTGCGGTTGACCGCGGTGTGGATCGCGGCCATGGGGTCGGGCGTCGACACCGACCAGTCGCTCCCGGCGGCGAGCACCGCACCCGCGCGCAGCAGGTCGCCGAAGGGGTACTGCCACGCACTGCGCGGTTCGCCCAGGAAGGGGAGGGTGAGATCGACCATCTGCGGCTCGTACGTGGCCCACAGCGACTGCATGTTCGCGGCGACGCCGAGCTCGCGGAAGCGTGCGATGTCTTCGGGATGCACGACCTGGATATGGGCGATGTGGTGGCGGTTGTCGCGACGGCCGTTGCGCGCGATCGCCTGCTCGACCGCATCGAGGCACTCGCGCACCGCGCGGTCGCCGATCGCGTGGAAGTGCACCTGGAATCCCTCGGCGTCGAGGATCGGCACTGCCTCGTTCAAGGTCTCGGGCGCGACGAACGAGATGCCCGAGTTGTCGGTGAAGTGCCCATGCCCGTCGCAGTACGGCTCCAGCATCGACGCGGTGAAGTTCTCGGCGACGCCGTCCTGCATGACCTTGACGGATGTCGCGGCGAAACGCCCGCCTCGGTACCGCTCGCGGCGCTCGAGGATCGACGGGATCTGCTCGAGCCCGGCGGTGCGGTCCCACCAGATCGCGCCCACGACGCGCGCCGTCAGACGCCCGTCGGCGGCGGCCGCCAGGTATGCGGGGCCCGGGTCTCCGGCATCCCCGTACGACCCGACGATCGCGTCCTGCCAGGCCGTGATGCCGAAGGAGTGCAGGTAGCGCTGACCGACGAGCAGGGCCTCGGTCAGCCGCTCGAGCGGCTCTTCGGGGAGCAGGCGGTTCACCAGCGCCATCGCGCCCTCGTGCAGCGTCCCCGACGGCCGGCCGTCCGCGTCGCGCTCGATGCGGCCGTCGGCGGGGTCGGGGGTGTGCCGATCGATCCCCGCCCGCCGGAGGGCCGCGGAGTTGACCCATGCGCCGTGCCCATCGCGGTTCGGGAAGAACGCCGGGCGGTCTCCCGTCACGGCATCCAGGGCCTCTGCGGTCGGCGTGCCGCCGGGGAACGCCGACATCTGCCAGCCGCCGCCGAGGATCCACTCCTCAGCGGGGCGCTCGGCGACGTACCGGCCGATCGCGTCGAGGTACTCCGGCGCCGTCGCGAGCTCGGCGAGGTCGCACCGCAGCATGTCCAGCCCACCCCACACCGGGTGAACATGAGCGTCTTGGAAGCCCGGGATCAGCATCCGTCCGTGCACGTCGACGATCTCGGTCGACGGCCCGACGAGGTCGCCGATCTCATCGCCGCCGACCGCGACGATCCGCCCGTCCTTGACGGCGACCGACCGCGCACGGGAGCGCACGGTGTTCGCGGTGAAGACGGGGCCGCCGGTGAAGACGAGGTCGGCGTGGGGCATGGCTTTCCTTTCGCCCGGACGGGGACGGAGGGGACGGATGCCGCGGCTCAGCCGCCGGTCATCGTGCGGGCGATCTGGGTCGCGGAGTCGCCGGCGCGCTTGAGCACGAGGGCCACGAGCGCCAGCGCCACGAGCGTCAGCAGCAGCATGATCGTCGACACGGCGGCGATCTCGGGGCGCAGGCCGGACCGCACCGCTGACAGCACGTACACCGGCCACGGTGTCGTGCCCGACACCTGTACGAACGCTGCCACGATCGTGTTGTCGAGGCTCAGGGTGAAGGCGAGCAGGAACCCGGCCAGCACGGCGGGCATCGCGAGAGCCAGCGTGATCCGCCGGAACGTCGTGATCGGCTTGGCGTACAGATCGGCGGATGCCTCTTCGAGGTTGGCGTCCTGACCCACCAGTCGCGCCCGCACGATGTACGAGACCACCGCCGTCGCGAACAGCGACGAGCCGACCGACAGGCGCACGATGCCGTCGTTGAACATGCCGACGCCGAAATCCTGTCCGAGCAGGACGAAGAAGGGCAGGAGCGCGACGGCGTCGACGATCTCAGGCGTGACCGAGACCAGCAGCAGCAGGCTGAGGAACCACCACACCCACTTGCCGGGGTACCGAGCCATCGCGATGCCGGCGAGCGTGCCCAGCACGGTCGCGATGATCGCCGCGATGAAGGCGGTGATCATCGAGACGCGCACGGCGTTCTGGATGGCGGGCTTCTCGATGATCGTGCGGAAGGCGTCGAAGCCGAACCCGTCCCACGAGACCAGCAGGCGTCCCGTGTTGAACGAGTAGATGACGATCACGATGATCGGCAGGAACAGGAAGAGCATCACCAGGACGCCCCAGACCGTGAACGCGACGTCCGACCACGACCGATGGGCGCGGCCCCGGCGGGGCGCGCCACCGGCTCCCGAAGGACCCGTGGCAGTCGGGCGTGCGCGCAGGATCGTCTCGGTCTGCGTCATGGCTTCGGGGGGAGTCATGAGGTCACCTCCGCAGGGGTCGTGGCGGGGGCATCCGTCTTCGCGGGAACCGCAGGCCCGAGCACGAGGCGATTCTGCGCACGGAACGGCAGTGTCACGAGCCAGATCAGCGCCGCGGCGACGCCGATCGTCAGCATGATGACGAGCATCAGGAGCACCGCCATCGCAGAACCCAGGGCCCAGTTCTGGGCGGTCTGGAACTGGCTCGCGACGAGCTGGCCCACCATGTTGCCCTTGGCGCCACCGAGGACGGTGGCGGTGATGTAGTCGCCCATCAGCGGGATGAACACCAGGAGCACGCCGGCGATGATGCCCGGCCGTGACAGCGGCAGCGTGACGCGGAAGAAGGTCGCGAGCTTGCCTGCACCGAGGTCTTTCGACGCCTCGCGGAGGGCGGGGCCGACGCGGTCGAACGCGACGAACAGCGGCAGGATCATGAGCGGCAGGTAGTTGTAGACCACGCCGATGACGACCGCGGTCCGCGTGTAGAGCAGGTCGAGCGGTCCGTCGAGCACGCCGATGCCCTGCAGCAGCGACGACAGCCAGCCCTCGGGCGCCATGATCACCTGCCAGCCGATCGTGCGGACCAGGAAGTTGGTCCAGAACGGCACGAGCACGAGCGCGATGAGGATGCCCCGGCGCTGCGGCTTCACCTTGAACGCCATCCAGTACGCCACCGGAGCGCCGATGAGGAAGCACAGCACCGTGCCGATGATGCCGACCCACAGCGTGTTCTGGAACGTCGAGAAGAACGTCGGCGAGAACGCCTCGACGTACCTGTCGAACGACAGGATGTCGTTCGCGTGCGTGCCGAACACTCCGGGCTTGTAGCCGAAGCTGAACCACACCACCATCGCCACGGGGGCGACGAAGAACAGGAGGAGCCACGCCCACGCGGGAATCGCGAGCGCGGCCCCGGCCGAGCGGTTACGCACCAGCGGCGGCCTTCATCTCGTTCCAGATCTCCACGCGCACGGTCTGCGAATCGTTGAGCTCCTGCTCGTGCATCGTCTCGAGCTGCTCGGGCGTGAAGAAGATGAGCTCGGGCAGCGCCAGGCCCGCGTCGGCGGCGGCGCCCTCCATGTCTTTGCCGCCGACGTTGTAGCCGATGTAGTCGAGGTTCAGGTAGAGGTTCTCGGGCGTCATCGAGAAGTTGATGAACGCGTGCGCGGCCTCGGGATGCGGCGCGCCCTCGGCGATCGCCCAGTTGTCCATCCACAGCTCGGTCTGCGGGCCGGGCAGCACCCACTGCCAGCGCTCGGGCTCACTGGACTCCATGAGCCCGAGGCGCGCGTCGCCGTTCCACGACTGCATGAGCGTCTGCGTGCCCTGGGGGATGGCGTTCGTGCCGGGGTACGAGTCGAAGGCCGAGATGTGCGGGGCGATCGTCTCCACCAGGAACTGGCGGCACGCCTCGAGCTCGTCGGGGTCCTCGGTGTTCCAGTCCATGTCGTTCGCCCAGAAGTAGGCGCCGATGATGCCGGCGGGATCATCCGACATCGACGTGCTTCCGCTGGCCTCATTCTGCGCGGCGTCGAAGAAGTCGCCCCACGTCGCGAGCTCCCGGGTGATGACGTTCTTGTCGTAGACGAAGCCGGTGGTGCCCCACGCCTTGCACACGGAGTAGTCGTTATCGGGGTCCCACGCGCGGCCGAGGTAGGCCGGGTCCATGTTGGACAGGTTGGGCAGCAGGTCCTTGTTGAACTTCGTCAGGAGGCCGTTCTCGATCATCTGCGGGATGAAGACGCCCGTCGGCACGACGATGTCGTAGCCGGAGGTGCCCTTCGCGGCGACCAGCTTGGCGATGAGCTCCTCGTTCGACGAATACGAGTCGAGCGTGACCTTCGGCCCGAGGTCGGCGGTGAACGCCGAGACGACGTCGGGGGAGTCGTAGTCGCCCCACGTGTAGATCGAGAGGTTGCCCTCGAGGTCGCCGCCGGTCGCCTGCGGCGCGGGCGACCCTCCGCCGCCCGGCGAGCAGGCTGCCAGAACGGTCGCGCCACCGGCGAGTGCCGCGAGGCTGAGGAAGCGCCGACGCGACAGTTCGCGGAGGATCACCGGCGCGGCGGCCTCGGAGGCGAGGATGCGAAGAGGGCTGCGGGAGTGGGTCATCGGTGTCTCCTGGGTTCGGGTCGGGAGCCGGTGAGGCGGGTGACGGTGGTCGATGCGGTTCGGTGGATGAAGCAGGGATCCGGATGCCGCGAGCCGCGGCATCCGCTCGCTCACAGTGTGGGCGGGGGGACGTAACCGCCCTCCTGCGCGGCGTCGTCGGCGGGGAAGAGCAGCACATGGTGGGCGGCCCAGCTGCACACCACGGCGTCGCCCACTTCGAGCACCGGGGCGTCCGGTGTCGGTCGGCGCACGATGAGACTCTGGTCGTCGCCCAGGCGCACGAGGTACTGCATGGTGTCGCCGAGGTGCGAGATGCCGATCAGGTCGCCGCGGGTCGTGTTCGCCTCGCCGGGGGGTGCCGACGGGTCATCCTTGTCGATCCGGATGTACTCCGGCCGTACCGCCGCCTCGCCGAGGTTCGTGGTCGTCAGCACCGGTGCGGCAGCACGCACCAGCGCGTGCGGCGACGTGATCGCCGCGCCCGCCTCGGCCACGGCGCCGCGGAAGAAGTTCTGCTGGCCGACGAAGGCGGCGACGTACGCCGACGCAGGACGTGCGTACACGGTGTCGGCGTCGGCGAGCTGCTCGATGCGGCCCGCGCGCATGATCGCGATCCGGTCGCTCATCGACAGCGCCTCGCCCTGATCGTGCGTCACGAAGACGAACGTGATTCCCAGACGCGACTGCAGCAGCTTCACCTCGAGCTGCATCTCTTCCCGCAGCTGGCGGTCCAGCGCGCCGAGGGGCTCGTCGAGCAGCAGCACGGCCGGGCGGTTCACGAGTGCGCGGGCCAGCGCGATGCGCTGCTGCTGACCGCCCGAGAGCTGGGTGGGCTTGCGGTCGCCGAATCGCCGCATCTGCACCAGGTCGAGCGCCTGCGTCACGCGGTCGCGCACCTCGGATTTGGGCGTGCGGCGCTGCTGCAGTCCGTACGCCACGTTCTCGGCGACCGACAGATGCGGGAACAGCGCGTACGCCTGGAACACCGTGTTGACGTCACGGCGATAGGGCGGGATGCCGCGTACCGGGCGACCCGAGATGCGGATGTCTCCGGCATCCGGCTGCTCGAAACCGGCGATCATGCGCAGCGTCGTCGTCTTGCCGCATCCCGAAGGCCCGAGCAGTGAGATGAACTCGCCTGGCTGGATCGTGAGAGACAGATCGTCGACGGCCGCCTGGTCCCCGTAGAGCTTGGTGATCCCCGACAGCACCACGCCGCCGCGCTGATCCTCGCCCTCGCTCGAGCCGGAGCTGATGGTCGGAGCGCTCTCCGCGTCGGTCGCCGTGCCTGTGGACATCGTCACCTCGTGGGGTCCTCCTGGTCACCGTCGCGCGACGGTGCGCGATCGGGTCGAATGTGTGAGGTATTCAATAGCGCGCGGGGCCGGCGCCGCAATGCGGCGCGAGGCGAACCGGACGATCCGCGGCCTGCACTGGGGCCCGCCGACAGATCGTCCGGAGTTGTGTAACGGTCAGGAAACCGCGGCGTTTCGGGCTGGACACGACGACCGGCAGCGGATGCCGCGGCCAGCTGCGACAGATCGTCCGTTGCCCCGTTCACCTTGCCCTCCTTCGGGTCCGGCAGGCTCGTGCGCCTGCGGCTGTACAGGCGCGGCGTTCAGGTCAGCGCTGGCAGTCCGGACACCAGAACACGATGCGCTCGCGGGTCGGATCGGCACCGAGCGACCCGCCCCGGATGGCTGTGCCGCACCGGCGGCACGGCCTTCCCTCGCGACGGTACACCCACGTCGACCGGCCGGGCCGGCTGTCGCCGGTGAAGGTGCGACCGGGGCGGTCACGGTTGGCGCGGATCATGCGCGCACCGACGTCGACGAGGGCCGCGGCATCCGTCTGCGATGCAGGCGTCGTGGGCAGCACCCCGCGCACGAAGAGGATCTCGTTGACGTATTCGTTGCCGAATCCGGCGATGTTGCGCTGATCCTGGAGCGCGACATGGACGGGGCGAGGATCTGCGGCGAGCCGCCGCGCCGCCTCGGCCGCGTCCCACGAGTCGGCGAGCGGATCGGGGCCGAGGTACCCGACGAGGGTGTCTTCGTCCGTGGTGGGAACGACGGCGATGTCGGCCAGGTCGAAGCCGACGGTCTCCCACTCCGTGCCGTCGGGCGCCGTCGCGCCGATCACCGCCCGCGCCTTGAACGCCCGAGCCCGCCAGCGCTCGCCGCGCCGGTAGACGTGCCACTCGCCCTCCATCTTCAGATGCGAGTGCAGCGTGTACGCGCCGATGCGATGCAGGATGTGCTTTCCGCGCGGCACGACCTCGTGCACGATCTGGCCGCGCAGATCGATCGTCGCTGCCTGCGGCACGCGCAGCTCGAACCGGGTCACCGTGGCCCCGTGGAGCGCCCGGTCGAGCTTCAGCGCGGCACGGTAGACACTGTCTCCCTCAGGCACAGATCCGCTCCAGCCCTCGCGGGCGCAGAATCGGAGGTTCTGCGCGACACGCCGGCGGGGCCGCGTGGCGCGCGGCGGGCCGCCGATGTTCTCCGATTCTCTGCATGGTTTCAGGCACGCGCGCCCTGGCGGAGCGCGTCGCCGGCCGTCAACCGGCGGAGCGTGAGACCGCGGGGCGACTCCACGAATCCCGCATCCCGCAGCGACCGACCGACCGCTGTGCCGTATACGAACGCGCCGTTGACCTGTTCGATCGTCAGAGTGTCGAGCCGACGCGTCCGCGCCGTCGCGACGAGTTCGCGGGCTGCGGCCTCGAGCACCGGCTCGGCGTCGGTGAACGCGAGGGCCGACTTGCCGCCGCGCTCGAGGTACAGCGTCAGCGCACCGTCGACGAGCACCACGAGCGCCCCCGCCTTGCGGCCGGGCCGATGCCCGATGCCCTCGAGGGGCGGCCAGGCCAGCGCGGCACCGTAGGCGTTCGCGGGGTCGGTGGCGGCGAGGGCGACGGCCCGCAGCGGCGGCGGGTCGGCCACGGCGGCGAATTCGCGCAGCCTGTCGACGGTCGCGGATGCCGCGAACTGCGCCGCGCCGAGCTTCTCGATGACGTAGCCGCGTCGGCAGTGACCGGCCTCTTCGAAGCCCGCGAGCACGCGGTATGTCTGCGCGAAACCGCCCGGCACGCCTTCGGCCTGCACCGCGCCGCGGGTGACGACACCGTACCGATCGAGCAGCAGGCTCGCCGTCGCCGTGGCTCGCAGCGCCGCGTCCGGCTCGGGGGAGGGAAGCATCGACCACCGGCCCCCGATCGAGGGCGGACGTGGGGGGACGGATGCCGCGACCGCTCGCGTGGCTGCTCCCCGGTACATCCGGGCCCGCGGCGCGCGCCGGCTGACCCGGTGCGCCTGCGACCCTCCCGAAACGAGCGTGCGGACCGGGGCGAACGTGTCGTTGGTCACGCGCCCGGCCCACGTGAGGCGCCACAGCGCCTCGATCACCGACTGCTCGTTCTCGGCGCCGGTGAGCTGCCGCAACTGTGCGGCGAAGAAGGCGCCGCCGCCTGAGCCAGCACCGTCGAGCACGGCGAGCACCTGCGCGTCGAGCGATCCCGGCGCGGGCTCGTCCGCCTCGTCGGGCGGAGCGAGCGTGAGCGGCAGGGCGTCGGCGGGATGCAGCGCGATCCAGCCGTCCCGGCCGGGCAGGCTCCCGTGCCCCGACCACACCACCTCGCCGGTCGCGGTGAGCTCGTCGAGCATGCTGGAGGTGTAGTCGGCCACGCGTGCGGGCAGGATCAGCGACTCCCACGCACTGGCGGGGATCGGCACGCCCGCGAGCTGCTCGACGACGGCGGCGACCCCGTCGATGCCTTCGAGCGGTCGGGTCGCGTGCTGCCACACGGGGAGGAAGCGCGCGTACGCGTCGGGCGGGACCGGCTCGACGCTGCCGCGGATCGCCGCGAGCGACCGCATCCGCAGCCGCCGCAGCACCTCGGCGTCGCACCACTCGAGATCGTCCGAGCCGGCGCGTGTGTCGGCCGAGGCCTCGGGGGGCCCGAGGAGAGACGCGGAGCCGGTCGGCGGAGCCGACCCTTCAGGAAGGTAGTAGCCGCTGCTCACGCGGCCCTGCGACTCGAGGCGCTGCAGGGTATGACGAGCGACGGCCACGCCGATGCCCAGGCGATCCGCCGCGGCATCCGCTGTGAACGGTCCATGGGTGCGGGCGAACCGCGCCACGAGGTCGCCGAGCGGATCGGCGAGGGGCTCGAGGAACGCCGTGGGAATGCCCACGGGGAGTGCGACCCCGAGTCCGTCGCGGAGTCGCCCGGAGTCCTCGATCGCGGCCACGCGCGCCTGGCCGGCGATCGTCACGGGGACGGCCCGACGCGCCGTGACGAGTTCCTCGAGCAGAGCGGTCGCCTCCGCCTCGGTGGCGTGCTCGGCCCCGTCGACCGGGGGGTCCAGCCGTGCGGCGACCTCGGCCGCATCGAGCGGGCCGAGGAGTCGCAGCAGATCGGCGACGCCCTCGACGCCGCGGACGCGGCGCTCGGGGTCGAGGCGCTGGACCTCGCGCTCGAACTGCGCGATGACGGCGGGGTCGAGCAGTTCACGCATCTCGACCTTGCCGAGAAGCTCGCTCAGCAGCGCCGGGTCGACGGAGAGGGCAGCGGCCCGGCGCTCCGCGAGAGGTGAGTCCCCCTCGTACATGAACGCGCCGACATATCCGAAGAGCAGGTCGCGCGCGAACGGCGACGGCTGCGCGGGCTCGGTCTCGACCAGCCGGATGCGACGGTCCCCGATGCTGCGGGCGATGCGCAGCAGCGACGGCACGTCGTACACGTCCTGGAGCACCTCGCGCAGGGTCTCGAGGATGATCGGGAAGGTGGGGTAGCGCCGTGCGACCTCGAGCAGCTGCGCCGATCGCTGCCGCTGCTGCCACAGCGGCGTGCGTTTGCCGGGATTCCGCCGGGGCATGAGGAGCGCGCGGGCGGCGCACTCACGGAACCGCGACGCGAAGAGGGCGGAGCCGCCGACCTCCTCCGTGACGATCTGCTCGAGCTCGTCGGGGTCGAAGACGAACAGCTCCGCGCCCGGCGGCTCGGCCGTGGCATCCGGAATCCGCGCGATGATGCCGTCATCGCTCGCGACCGCCGACCCCTCGACGCCGAGCCGTTCGCGGATGCGGGCGTTGACGGCCAGCGCCCACGGCGCATGCACCTGCATGCCGTACGGGGAATGGAGAATCACGCGCCAGTCGCCGACCTCGTCGCGCCCGCGTTCGACGGTGAGCTGTCGGTCGGTCGGCAGCGTGCCGGTCGCCTCGCGCTGCTCCGCGAGGTAGGCGAGCAGGTTGCCCTGCGCATTGTCGTCGAGCCCCGCGTCGCGCAGGCGAGACTCGGCCTTCTCGGGTGCCGCCGTGGACACCTCACGCGAGAACTTGCCGAGCGCCTCGCCGAGCTCTGCCGGCCTGCCGATCCCGTCGCCGTGCCAGAACGGCACCTTTCCGGGCTGCCCGAAAGCCGGCAGAACGTTGACCCGATCGTGCGTGATCTCGACGATGCGCCAGCTGGTCGTGCCGAGTGTGAAGACGTCGTTCACGCGCGACTCGTAGACCATCTCTTCGTCGAGCTCGCCGACGCGGGCGTTCTGCGACTCGCCCGCCACGAAGACGCCGAACAGGCCGCGGTCCGGGATGGTCCCGCCGCTGGTGACGGCGATGCGCTGCGCCCCGGGGCGGCCCGTGAGCACACCGAGGTCGCGGTCCCACACCACCCGCGGGCGCAGCTCGGCGAACTCGTCCGACGGGAACCTGCCCGCGAGCAGGTCGAGCGTGGCCTCGTACGCCGACCGCGGCAGCGACCGGAACGGCGCACTGCGCTTGAGCGTGTCGTACCAGTCCTCGACGTCGACCGGAGCGATGGAGGCCGCGGCCACGGTGTGCTGGGCGAGGATGTCGAGCGGGTTCTGGGGAACCGCGATGGCCTCGATCTGCCCGGCGAGCATGCGCTCGGTGACGATGGCGGTGTGCAGCACATCGCCGCGGTGCTTCGGGAAGAGCGCGGCCCGGCTGACCTCGCCGACCTGGTGTCCGGCGCGTCCGATGCGCTGCAGGCCCGATGCGGCGCTCGGCGGTGCCTCGACCTGGATCACGAGATCGACCGCACCCATGTCGATGCCGAGCTCGAGGCTCGACGTCGCGACCACGCACCGCAGGATGCCCGATTTGAGCTCTTCCTCCACCTGGGAGCGCTGCTCCTTCGAGACCGAGCCGTGGTGCGCTTTGGCCAGCACCGGTTCTGCACCCGCCGTCGCACCGGCCTGGGCCATCATGGCCGCGGGCACAGTGGCGTCGGGCAGATCCAGGCCGAGGCGCTCGGAGTAGATCTCGTTCAGCCGGCCGGTGAGCCGCTCGGCGAGTCGACGCGAGTTGCAGAAGACGATGGTCGATCGATGCTGCAGGATGCGGTCGACGATGGCCTCTTCGACGTGCGGCCACACCGACCCGGTCATCTCGGTCTCACCCGCACCGCTCGCGCGTGGGCCCCCGGAGCCGTCGGCGAACCAGTCCTCGTCGACGGCCTCGGCCGAGGCATCCGCGTCGCCGTCCGCGCTCGTCCACGCGCTGGGCGGGGGCGGCGGGTTCAGCATGTCGTCGATCGGCACGACGACCTTCATGTCGAACGCCTTGCTCGCCCGCGGCGCCACGATCTCGACCGGCTCCGCCCCGCCGAGGAACCGCGCCACCTCGTCGATGGGGCGCACCGTCGCCGACAGGCCGATGCGCTGCGCGGGCGCCGCCTCGGGCGAGAACGAGCGCCGGAGTGCGTCCAGCCGCTCGAGGCTGACCGCGAGGTGCGCCCCGCGCTTGGTGGCTGCGACGGCGTGGACCTCGTCGACGATCACCGTGTGCACATCGCGCAGGGTCTCGCCGGCCTGGCTCGTCAGCATGAGGTACAGCGACTCCGGCGTCGTGATGAGGATGTCGGGCGGTGCTGTGACCAGCTTGCGGCGGTCGCTCGAGGTGGTGTCGCCGGACCGGACGCCGACGGTCACCTCGGGCACCGTCACGCCGAGGCGCCGGGCGGACTGGCCGATGCCCACCAGGGGCGAGCGCAGGTTGCGCTCGACGTCGACGCCGAGGGCTTTGAGCGGCGAGATGTAGAGGATCCGGGTCGCCGAGGGCGGCGTCGCGCCGCGAGCCCGGCTTCTCGGAGACGCAGCCGGCGCCACCGCCTTCTCGTGGAAGACGCGGTCGATCGCCCACAGGAACGCCGACAGGGTCTTGCCCGACCCGGTCGGGGCGACCACGAGCGCGTGCTTGCCGGCCGAGATCGCCTCCCACGCGCCGATCTGCGCGCTCGTCGGAGCGGCGAAGGCGCCGCGGAACCAGTCCTGCGTGGCAGGACCGAACCGCTCGAGGACGTCGCTCACCCCTCCATCTTCGTCGCGATCTCCGACATGGGGCCAGAGACTGCGGGAAGCCCGTCCCGTAAACTCGCCTCGCGTGTGTCCCCCCGCACACGGTCGCCCCCGAGGAGCGTCATGGAGCCGATGTCCTCGAGCGGGTCGGAGACGCCGACGCCGCTCACCGATACCGCCGGGCCTGCCCGCCTCGCCGCCCCTTTCGACGCAGTCCTCATCCGTATGCGCTCGCGCCGCGTGCAGACGTTCGCGCTCGGAGCCCTCGTCGGTGCGCTCGGCCTGTCGCTCGTCGTCGTCGTGACGACGATCTTCGCGGCGGCCCAGCAGTCGCCGTCCCCGCTCCCCGCCGCGCCGGCAACCGAGATGCGATCGACGCCGAGTCCCGCTCCCACCCTGACGCGCTCCCCGCCCCCGACCGTGGATGCGGGCGAGGAGACGACGGATGCCGCGCCCGACGACGGTCGCGTCGAGCCGGGCGCGAGCGAGCCCGTCATCGAGCCCGCCCCCGCGCCGAGTCAGATCCAGTCGCCGCCGGCGGCCGTTGAGCCCGACGCCCCGGGTCGAAGCGGAAGTGCACCGGGCAAGACCAAGGAGCCCAAGAACCCGTGACCGCGTCCGACCGCGCTCAGCGCTCGGGCGGGACCACGATCCACAGCAGGATGTAGGCCCACAGCGACAGCCCGAAGAACACCACCGCGACGATCGCGAGGATGCGGACGAGCGCGACGCTCCAGCCGAATCTGTTGGCGACCGCCAGGCATACGCCCGCGATCCACCTGCCCCGCTGGGGCCGTACGAGTTGGTTCATGCATCCATCCTCCCGCCCGGCGGCCTCGGGCGCACGGGGGAAGGCCCCCGAGACCGCGCGGGGGCAGCGGCATCCGAGAGGCACGGGTGGCCCGACGGTCCCCACGGCCGCCGCGCGGCGTCCCCACGGCCCCTCCACTCGCCGCTGGCGCGTCGAGCGGAGCCTCCGGCCGCGTGGGCCCAGGTGCGTCGAGCGGAGCCTCAGGCAGCGCAGGCCATGCCGCGGCCCGCGGTCATCGCTCGGTCAACGTGCCCTCCCGGTCGAGCTCGAGCACCAGGTCGACGCCGATGCGCTCCAGGAACGCGTCGTCGTGGCTGACGACGAGCACCGCGCCCCGATAGGCCGCGAGAGCGTCGACGAGCTGCGCGACCGTGTCGAGGTCGAGGTTGTTCGTCGGCTCGTCGAAGACCAGCAGCTGCGGTGGCGGGTCGGCCAGGAGCAGCCGAGCGAGTGCCACCCGGAAGCGCTCGCCGCCCGACAGCGTCGACACGGGCCTGTCGACGGCGGCCCCTCGGATGAGGAATCGCGCGAGCCGGTTGCGCAGCTCGACGGTGCCCACGCCCGGCGCGGCGGCGGCGATGTTCTCGAGCACCGAGGCGGACTCGTCGAGGCCGTCCACACGTTGCGGCAGGTACCCGACACGGTCGGTGTGAGCCTCCGCCCGTTCGCAATTCAGTCTGCGCGAACCGAACTCGCCAACGTCCCCCGTGATTCCGGGGTTCACTCCGCCGTCCGCCGGCGCCGGGACTGAATTCCGGACTCCGCCGAGCGATGAATAGACCAGCCGCTCCAGCAGCGTGGTCTTGCCGGCGCCGTTGGGCCCGATGAGAGCCACGCGCTCCGGACCCTGGATGGTCCACGACCGCTCGCCGTCGCCGAGCGTGGCGATCCGGCGACCCGCGGGCACGCCGGGGTCGGGCAGGTCGATCTTGACCTTGTTGTCATCGCGCACCCGCCTCTCGGCGGCGTCCAGTGCGGCGCGGGCATTCGCCTCGCGGTCGGCCTTCTCCCCTCGGAGCTTGCCGGCCGACACCTGGGCCGCCATCTTGCGCCCGCCCGCGATGATCTTCGGCACGCGCTTCTCGAGTTGCGCCTTGCGGCCCATCGCTGCTCGGCGCGACAGCGTGGTCTCGGCCTCGATGCGCTCGCGCTTCTCGCGGCGCAGCGCCGCCGCGGCCGTGGTCTCGGCCTGGCGGGCCGCATCCTGCTCGGCCTGCAGCCACGCCTGCCACTCCGAGTAGGGGCCGCCGAACACCGAGAGCTCGTTGTCGTAGAGCTCGGCGGTGTCGTCCATGAGTTCGAGCAGGGCGATGTCGTGGCTCACCACGACGAGAGCCCCGCGCCACGAGCGCACCATGTCGTACAGTCGCGCCCGCGCTTCGCGGTCGAGGTTGTTGGTCGGCTCGTCGAGCAGCGTGATGGGAGCACTCTGCTGATCCGCGCTGCACAGCCGGATGCCGGCGATCGCCGTGAGCACCGCTTCGCCCCCTGACAGCTGGCCGACGCTGCGGTCGAGCATGTCGGGCGCCAGCCCCGCTTCGGCCAGGGCTGCGTGCGACCGGGCCTCGATGTCCCAGTCGCTGCCGACCGCGTCGAAGTGACGCGGGTCGGCGTCGCCGGACTCGATGGCGCGCAAGGCGCGAAGCGTCGCACCGACGCCGAGCAGGTCGGCCACGGGTCGCGTGACGTCGAGCGTCAGCCGCTGCGGCAGGTACGAGGCATCCGCCGTCGTGACGATGCTCCCCGCCGTCGGCGAGAGCTCGCCGGCGATCAGGCGCAGCAGCGTCGACTTGCCGGAGCCGTTGCGGCCGACCAGGCCGGTGCGGCCGGTGCCGAAGGAGCCCGAGACGTCGGACAGTGCGGTGGTGCCGTCGGGCCACGAGAACGTGACCCGGTCGAGAAGGATGGCAGGGGTCAAGGTGTGTGCAGGCATGTGGGCCTCCTGTGTCAGTCATGCGCTGACACCGAGGCCGCGGGTGCCCGGATGCTCCGGCGCTCGAAAGCGCGGGGCCACAGGAAGGCGGCAGATCGACGGTCAGCGCGGAATCGGATGCGCTGACGTCGAGAGTCGACGGAGCAGCGCGATTACAGCGCGGTCGCGTCGATGAGCTTCAACGGATTTCCTCACGTCGGGAACAAAGCCGAGAGACACCATAGCGGATGCCGTCGGCCGATGTCTCCACGTTCGCTCAATCGGCTGCGGATCCGACGTCGGCCAGCCGCTTCTCGAGGAACACCCGCACGTCGGCGAGCTCCTGCTCCGACACGCTGTGCGTGAGCCCCGGATACACGCGACCGCTCAGCTCGACGTGGCGTGGAAGCCACTCGGTGGTGTGCTCCACCAGGAAGGGAGGGATCACGTCGTCGTGGGTGCCGCGGCCCCAGAACACCGGCGGCCGCACCTCGGCCAGCTCGGCGTCCCGCGGCAGGGCTCCGGGCGTCGCGTAGCCCGAGAGGTTGACGGCGAACGCGAACCGGTGCGGGTCCAGGCGCATCGCCTGCAGCGACACCGCACCGCCCTGCGAGAATCCGAGGAGGCCGACGGCCGGATGTGTCGCCCCCGGGCCTTCGCCGAGGCGGCCGGCCACGGCATCCGTCCATGCCAGCAGCCGGTGCGCCGACGCCGTCACGTGGACGGGGTCGCGGCTCTCGAGCCCGTCGATCGCGTACCACGAGTAGCCGGGCGTCGGGAACGGCGGCGCGAGCGGCGCCCGCACCGCGGCGATGACGAACTCCTCCGGCAGGTGCGGCACCAGGCCGAAGAGGTCTCGCTCGTCGGAGCCGTAGCCGTGGAGCAGCACCAGGAGGGGCCTGCCGGCGCGGTCCCCGGCGTCGGCCGACCACAGGACGGTGTCGGAATCCAGGGGCTGGTGGGAACTCACCACTCCATCCTGCCCCGCCCGACGAGCGCGAGGGGGTCAGATCTTGATCGGGAAGGTGAGGAGGATGCCGATCGCCACGACCATGACCACGAGCGCGAGCCCGAGCAGCACGCGGCCGATCCACGTCCTGATGTCGCGCTGCGACATCGCCGTCAGGAACAAGACGAGCGCGAACAGCACCGTCAGCAGCGAATAGTTGTCGCCGCGCTGGTTGCTCTCGAGCGCCTCCGCGAACTTCGCGTCGGCGCGGTCGTTGAGCTCGGCGGCCTCGACCTCGCCGGGCGGCAAATACTCTTCGCGCACGAACGGGCCGTTGTCGTGCATCCCGTCGGCCTGCCACGCGTCGAAGGCGGTCGTGAGATGCGGGCTGAAGCGGTCCTGGACGTACTGAGCGAGCTCGGTGTCGCCGTCCGCCGTCGCGAGCACCCACTGCGCGTAGACCGTGAGGTCGAACTGCTGCGCCGCTCGCGCCTCTCCTTCCGCGCTCGCCGCCTGGATCCGTGCCGACGATGCCTGACTGAAGGAGATGGACATCTCGCCGCCCCACTTCGACGACTCGAAGCCGCACCACGCGGTGAGCACCGCCGTGATCGACAGCACGAAGACGCCGACGATGTCCTGGATGCGGCTGAGCCGCGTCTGCGGGGGATACTCCGACATGGCGCTCCTCTGAGATCTGTGGGTCAGCGTACCGATCGGCGCCGGTTTGCACGCGGGAATCGGTGGTGCGTCGGGGCGAGGAGGGTATACAGGAGTCATGTCCGTCAGAACTCCCGACCCCGAACCCTCCGGTGACGAGCCGTTCGGCCCGCCGTCGGGCAACGTCTCGAACCCGGCGTGGCTGAGCGACATCGAGCTCGAGGAGGCCCGCCGGCGCCTTCCCATGCTCTACGTCGAGGCGGTCCCCGTCCGCACCGACGGCATGGGGCAGGTCATCGAGGTGGGCATCCTGCTGCGGGCGACGCCGCTCGGCGAGATCACCCGCACGATCGTGTCGGGGCGCGTGCGCTACGCCGAGACGGTGCGCGACGCGCTGTTCCGGCATCTCGAGAACGACCTCGGACCGATGGCCTTTCCGCTGCTGCCCACGCAGCCGACCCCGTTCACGGTCGCGGAGTACTTCCCCATGCCCGGTGTCAGCGCGTTCCACGACGATCGCCAGCACGCCGTCTCGCTCGCGTTCGTCGTGCCCGTCACGGGCACCTGCGAGCCGCGTCAGGACGCGCTCGAGGTGACGTGGATGTCGCCCGACGAAGCGGCATCCGACGCGCTCTCGGCCGAGATGGAAGGCGGCCGCGGCACGCTGATCCGCATGGCGCTGGCCAGCGTCGGCGCGCTGCGCTGACGGAACGGATTCCCCGGTCCGCGGCATCCGTCCATCCGCCGGATCGGGGGCTCTAGGCTCGACCCGTGAGCATCGAGCCCCTCTCCTTCCCCACGGATGCGGCCGGGTGGGCCGCCTTCGCCACTGAGCGCCCTGCCGAGCGGATCGCGCGCGTCCACGAGGTCGATGCGCGGTTGAAGTCCGGGTCGGTGATCTCGGCACGGGAGCGGCTGGCCCTCTGGAACGATGCCGAGATCGCGCTGCAGCAGGCGCTCAGCGAGGCGTACGTGCTCAGTGAGGCGCACCCCGACGCGGCGGTGCGCGAGCTCGCCGAGACGCAGGTGCAGGCGGTCGAGTCGCTCACGTCGCAGCGACTGCTCGACCGCGACCTGTGGGCAGCGTTCTCGGAGGCATCCGGGGACGGTCTTGATCCGGACGAGACGCGGCTGCTTGCGCACCTGCTGCGCGATTTCCGCCGCGGCGGAGTGCACCTCGAAGCCACCGAGCGCGAGCGCGCGCGGTGGCTCGCCGACCGTGACACCGAGCTCTCGCTCACCTTCTCACGCAACATCCGCGACGGCCGCCGTGAGATCACCGTGCCGCGTTCCGGGCTGGCCGGCATGCCGCAGGACTTCGTCGACGCGCATCCTGCCGATGAGAACGGCATGGTGACGCTGTCGACCGACTACCCCGACCTGATGCCCGTCCGCGAGTACGCGACGGATCGCGCCACCCGGCACGCGCTCGTCGGCGCGTACAACGACCTGGCGTGGCCCGAGAACGAGCCGGTGCTCGCCGAGCTGCTCGCGGTGCGCGCCGAGCGGGCGGCGCTGCTGGGCTACGCGGACTGGGCGGATTTCGAGACCGAGACGCGCATGATCGGCAGCGGAGCCGAGATCCGGACGTTCCTGGCACGGCTGGACGAGGCATCCCTCGCCGCCGCAGAGGCGGAGTACGCGGTCCTCGTCGAGCGGCTGCAGCGCGACGTGCCGACCGCCGATGTCGTCACGATCGCCGACTTCTGGCACCTGCTCAGCACCATCAAGGCCGAGCGGTTCGACGTCGACCCGCAGCTGGTGCGCTCGTACTTCCCGTTCGATCGGGTGCTGCCGGGCGTCCTGGATGTGACCGGACGGCTGATGCAGGTCGAGTACCAGCCGGTCGATGCCGACGCGTGGCACGACGACGTGCGGTCGTACGACGTGGTGCGGGACGGCGTGAGGCTCGGCCGCATCCATCTGGATCTGCACCCGCGGGAAGGCAAGTTCAGTCACGCTGCCTGCTTCCCGATCGCGCCGGGAATCGCGGACCGGGTTCTTCCCGAGGCTGCCCTGCTGTGCAACTTCTCGCGAGGACTGCTCGAGCACGACCAGGTGGTGACGTTCTTCCACGAGTTCGGTCACCTGGTGCATGAGATCCTCGGCGGCCGCCAGCGCTTCGCCCGATTCGCGGGCGTTCAGGCGGAGTGGGACTTCGTCGAGGCGCCGAGCCAGCTGCTGGAGGAGTGGGCGTGGGATCCCGAGGTGCTCGCGTCGTTCACCGCGAACGCCGACGGTCACCCCATCCCGGCGGATCTCGTGCGCAGGATGCGCACAGCCGACGCCTTCGGGCGCGCTCTCGAGGTGCGACGGCAGCTGGGCCACGCGAACGTCTCGTACGAGCTGCACATCCACCGTCCGGCCGACCTGCAGGCCGAGGTCGAGCGGCTCTACGCCTCCACCAGCCCGGTGCAGCCTCTGCCGGGGCTGCACCCGTACGCGGGATTCGGGCACCTCACGGGGTACGGAGCCTGCTACTACACGTATCAGTGGAGTCTCGTGATCGCTCGCGACCTGCTCACCGGTTTCGCAGGCGGACTGATGAACGAGACGGATGCCTCCCGCTATCGGCACCTGGTGCTCGAGCCCGGTGGGTCACAGGACGCGAAGGACCTCGTCGAGGCGTTCCTCGGCCGCCCGTACTCGTTCGAGGCGTACCAGGAGTGGCTGGGCGAGGCGAGTACCGAAGTCGCTGTTCCCCGCACCTAGACGGGGAGGGTATTGTTCGACTACCCCGGATGCGCAGTCATCCCCACGACACAGCCCCCCGGTGTCGTCGAGGGCGATGTGATCTTCCGCGGTTCTCGCTGCCGTCGTACCACCTGGTCGCCGGCGGAATCGCGGCGCGACGGCGCACGCCGACACAGCTGACCCAGGAATCGGAGACACACGATGTCCGACCACGCACCGGCCGAAGACAACCCGGCGGATGACACCAGCGCGTTCGACAGCCTCATCGGCGACGCCGCCGTCGCCGCGACGGACGCGGGCTTCGCCACGGCGTTCCGCGGCTACGACAGAGAAGAGGTCGACGCGGCGATCGCCGGTCTGAACGCACGCGTGCGCACGGCGAACGACGAGATCACGCAGCTCAAGCAGCACCAGCGGCGCGCCGGCGCGGCCGTCGCGCAGAGCCGGGCGAAGGCCGAGCGGCTCGAGACCGAGCTCGAGGCGGCCCGTGCCCAGCGCAGCGGCGAGGTCGAGCGGCTGGCAGCCGAGGCGCGAGCCGAGCTCGAGGCGCAGTTCGCGGGCGCAGAGGCTCGTCATCGTGACGAGGTCCAGCGGCTCGGCGCCGAGATCGAGCGACTCCGGGCGGAGGCCGCGGCGTCTCGCACGCACGGCGCCGACGAGGCGGAGCAGCTCAAGGCCGAGCTCGCCGCCGCGAACGCGCGCCTCGCGAACACCGAGGCCCAGGTGCAGGCGCTGTCGGAGGAGCTCGCGGCGGCCCCCACCGACTCGCCCAACCGCCACCAGTTCGAAGAGGTGCTGCGCGTCGCCGAGGAGCAGGCCAGCGTGCTCATCCGCAACGCGACGGTGCAGGGCGACCGACTGCTCGAAGCGGCTCGCGAAGAGATCGAGAACCGGCGCCGGTCGGCGCAGGCCGAGGCGGACAGCATCATCTCGCAGGCCCAGCACGAGGCGCAGCAGGTGCGGCTCCGCGTCGACACCGAGCTCACGGCGCACGAGGCGCGGCTCGAGCGCGAAGGCGCCCACGCCGCCGAGAAGCTGTCGCAGGCTGAGCGCGAGGCGGCCGCGATCCGCTCCGAGGCCGAGAAGGGAGCCGCCGCGCTGCGGTCGATGGTCGCCCGCGAGACGGCGCGCGACCGCTCCGAGGCCGAAGAGGCCGTGCGCGAGCTGCGGGTGCGCGCTCTCGAGTTCGAGGCCTCGCTCACGCGCCGTCAGGACGACGCGCACCAGGAGTTCCTGGTGCTGCACAATCAGGCCGTCGCCCACGCCGAGCGCATCACGCAGGACGCCAACGAGCAGGTCTCGGCGTCGCTGGAGCACGCTCAGCGTGTGGCAGGCAAGGCCGAGGACTTCGAACGGCTGATGCGGGCGCAGGCCCAGCAGATCGAGGCCGACGCGCGGCTCCGCGCTCGCGAGCACCTCGACCAGGCGCGGGCGAAGGCCGAGCGGATCATGGAGCTGGTCACCACGCACTCGCAGGCCGTGCTGCGCGACGCCGAGGACCGCACGCGGCAGCTGCGGTGGCAGCAGCATCAGCTCACCAGCTTCATGGCCGAGGTCAAGGAGCTCATCCGTCCCGAAGCGCCTCGCACAGCGGTGGTCGATGCCGCCGAGGACGACGAGCAGGCAGAGGCCGACGCGAATGCCGACGAGCAGCACGACGGGGCCCCGGACACCGAGCCGGCCGAGACCGTGAAGACCGACGTGGAGACCGTAGCCGAGGTTTCGGAGGACGCCGAGCAGCACGACGAGGCATCCCCGGACGATGAGGCCGAGTCCGTGCCGGCCGACTCCGCCGACGAACCAGACGAGGCGGGCTCCGACGAACCCGCCGACGACTCCGCCGAGGCAGGCTCGCTCGAGGAGGTCACGCTCGACGACGTCGACGCCGAACTGGCGGAACTCGTCGAGGCAGCCGGGGCCGAGGCCGATCCGGAGGCGGAGGCTTCCGAGGACGACGCGAACGACGAGGTCGAGCGCACCGAGTCCTGAGCCCGCGCGCGGGTCCCGGCGGATCGCCCGGGACCCGCCGGGCAGGGGGCGGCGCTAGGAGGCCGCCGAGGTCTCGCGGGCGATCGCGGCGATGAACGCGTCGATGTCGTTCTCGGACGTGTCGAAGCTGCACATCCAGCGCACCTCGTTCTTCGAGGCATCCCAGTCGTAGAACCGGAACGATTCGCGCAGCCGGTCGGCGACTCCGTCGGGCAGCGTTGCGAACACGCCGTTGGCCTGCGTCGGCTGCGTGAACGCGACGCCGCGGATGGAACCGTCCGCGATGCCCGCCTCGACGCCCGCACGCAGTCGCCGCGCCATGGCGTTGGAGTGCGACGCGTTGCGCAGCCACAGGTCGTCCTCGAGGAGCGCGATCAGCTGCGCAGACACGAACCGCATCTTCGAGGCGAGCTGCATGTCGAGCTTGCGCAGGAACTTCAAGCCGGTCGACGCCTCGGGGTTGAGCACCACGACAGCCTCGCCGAGCATCGCGCCGTTCTTGGTGCCGCCGAAGCTGAGCACATCGACGCCCGCGTCACGCGTGAACGCGCGGAAGGGCACGCCGAGGGAGGCCGCGGCGTTGGAGAGCCGGGACCCGTCCATGTGGACGTTCATCCCGAGCCGGTGCGCGTGGTCCGCGATCGCCGAGACCTCGTCGACGGTGTAGAGCGTGCCCAGCTCGGTCGACTGCGTGATCGAGACGGCGAGGGGCTGCGCGCGGTGCTCGTCGCCCCATCCCCAGGCCTCGCGGTCGATCAGCTCGGGTGTGAGCTTGCCGTCGTCGGTCGGCACGGTCAGCAGCTTGATGCCGGCGACCCGCTCGGGCGCCCCGCCCTCGTCGACGTTGATGTGCGCCGTGCCCGCGGCGACCACGGCACCCCAGCGCGGCAGCATTGACTGCAGGCCGACGACGTTCGCCCCGGTGCCGTTGAACACCGGGAAGGCCTCGACGCCCTCGCCGAAGTGGCGGGCGAAGACCTCCTGCAACCGCTCGGTGTAGATGTCGTCGCCGTACGCGACCTGGTGGCCGTCGTTCGCGGCGGCGATCGCGGCGAGCACCTCGGGGTGGATGCCGGAGTAGTTGTCTGAGGCGAAGCCGCGCAGGTTCGGGTCGTGGAGTGTGGTCACGGATGTCCAATCTAGTTCGGCGGGAGCGCTTCACCCGCCGAGGGGCGGGGTCAGAGCGAGGGGTCGGTCAGCTCGACCACGGTGTCGTTGATCTCGTCGGCCTGCGAGACGAACAGGTCGGCGAATCGCTGCGCGAGGGCATCCTCGAGTCCCGACAGGCTCTTGACCCGGAAGATGACGGATGCCGCGCGCAACGGCTGCTCCGCGTCCCGTGCCGCCTTCGCGAAGCCCTGAGCGACCGCGCGCGCCCACGCCTCGGTCGCGGCTTTGACCGCCGCGTAGTTGGCTCCGCCGGCGAGAGGACGGGTCACCGCGGTGGAGGACACCACGGCGAGGCGCCCGGCGTCGGATGCGCGCAGGTCCTCGTCGAAAGCGCGGCTGACATGACGCAGCGCGGTGAACGAACCCTCGAGCTCTCGGTAGTCGGCGTCGGTCTGCCCGCCGAGCCCGCCGCCGCCCCGCCATCCGCCGACGAGGTGCAGCACCCCGTCCACCCTGCCGTCGGTCGCGTGGATGCGCTCGGCGAGGGCGCCGACCTCCGCTTCGTCGGTGAGGTCGCAGACCTCCAGGCGCGCGTCCGGCACCTCCTCGGCGAGGGCGGCCAATTTGGAGCGGTGACGGCCGACGGCGACGACCCGCGCGCCGTCGCCCGAGAGGACGCGCGCGGCGGCGAGCCCCGAGGCGCTCGTCGCGCCCGCCAGCACCACCAGCTTGCCGCTCACACTCATGTCTCCTCGCCTTCCCGCGTCCGAGACGCGCGTTCTCGCCGAACGACCACGCTATCGGCGTCGGCGGCCCGCGTCCTCGGCGAGCGCAGATCGACCCGAGAGCCGACCGGCCTCATGCATCCGCGCGCCCCGTGATGCCGCCGTCGACTCGATGATCGGCTTCATCTTCTTCTCGAGCGCCTCGTAGAACATCGACAGCGGGAACTCGTCGTCCAGGACCGCGTCGGTGTAGCCTTTCGGCGGTCCAGCGAGGACGTCGTCGCCGAGCCCGCGGGCCCACGCCGACGCGGGATTCGGCGTCAGAGTCGAGCGGACCAGCTCGTACGCCGCCAGCCAGTGCGCCTTCTTCGGACGGTCGATCGAGCGCCAGTACAGCTCGTCGATCGCGTCGGCGAGAGCGACCACCGCGGCCGGCACCTCGTCCCAGTCGAACGCGAGCGACGTGTCGGTCCAGTGCAGCACGCCACGCTGGTGCAGCCACGCGAACAGCAGCTGACCGCCGAGCCCGTCGTAGTTGCGCACACGCGAGCCGGTGATCGCGAACCGGAAGATCCGGTCGAAGATCACCGCGTACTGTACGAGCTTCGCGTGCTCGAGCGTCTCGCGCTCGACGGTGCCGAGGTCGTCCCGCGCCGAGAGGCGCGTCGCGATGGCGACGCACTCGCGGAACGCCGTGAGGTCGCACCGCAGCTCCTCGAGCGAATACAGGAAGTACGGCATCCGCTGCTTGATCATGAACGGGTCGAACGGCAGGTCGCCGCGCATGTGCGTGCGGTCGTGGATGATGTCCCACATCACGAACGTCTTCTCGGTGAGCGCCTGGTCGTCGAGCATGCGCGCGGCGTCGGCGGGGAGGTCGAGCTTGGTGATCTCAGCCGCTGCGCGGACGACGCGACGGTAGCGCGCGGCCTCGCGGTCCTGGAAGATCGCGCCCCACGTGAACGGCGGGATCTCGCGCATGCCGACGGTCTCGGGGAACAGCACGGCGCTGTTGGTGTCGTAGCCGGGCGTGAAGTCGAGGAACCGCAGCGACACGAACAGCCGGTTCGTGTACTCGGTCTCGAGCTGCGCGATGAATTCGGGCCAGATCACCTCGACGAGCACCGCCTCGACGAACCGGTTGGACGAGCCGTTCTGCGTGTACATCGGAAAGATGACGAGATGACGGATGCCGTCGATCCGGTGCTGCTGCGGCTGGAACGCCACGAGCGACTCGAGGAAGTCCGGCACGCCGAACCCCCCGTCGGCCCAGCGCTCGAAGTCGCGGACGGATGCTTCGAGATAGGTGTCGTCGTGGGGGAAGAGCGGCCGCAGCTCGGTGATGGCCCCGGTGATCGCGGCGACGTGCGTCCGGGCGGCGGCGTGGGACGCGGCATCCGGAATCGATCCGTCCTGCACCTGCAGTGCCTGCAGCGCCGTCGCCGCGGCCTTGAGCGACAGCCACGCCGGGTGGTCCTCGAGGACGGCGTCCTCGAGAGCGGCGTCCTCGACAACCTCGGGCTCTCCGACGATGGACCTCGCGTGGTGCGCGGTCATGGACACTTCGACAGGCTCAGTGCGGTGCATGGGAACCTCCGATCTTCGAGGAAGAGGGCGTGTACGGGAAGATTTCCGGCAATAGCAGGCAATCACCGATATTCTTCCACGTATGGAGGATGCTGTCGATCAACGGATCGTGCGCGAGGTCTCACTCAACGCCCGGGCCACGCTCGCCGAGCTCTCGGCCGCGGTCGGTCTGTCGGTCTCGGCCGTGCAGACGCGGCTGCGGCGGCTCGAGACGCGCGGTGTGATCACCGGCTACCGCGCCGCGGTCGACCCCGAGGCGGTCGGCAAGCCGCTGTCGGCCTTCATCGAGATCACGCCACTGGATCCGGCGCAGCCCGACAACGCTCCCGAACTGCTCGAGCACCTCGCCGAGATCGAGGCGTGTCACTCGATCGCGGGTGACGCGAGCTACATGCTCTTCGCGCGTGTGGCTTCGCCGCGGCATCTCGAGTCGCTGATCCGCGACATCCGGCTGGCCGCGTCCGTCAACACGCGTACGACGGTCGTGCTGCAGACGTTCTACGAGAACCGGCCGATCCTTCCGGCGTGAGCGGCGGTGTCTCGCGAGTACCCTCGGAGCATGGAGCCAGGCACGGTGTCAGTGCCGCCCGCCGCCGACGGCCGTGGTGTCCTGATCGTGCGCAACGCGCAGTCCGGCACTGCGGTGATCCGCAGCGATCCTGCGGCTCTGTTCACCGAGAGACTGCCCGAGGCTGTCGTCCGCGAGCTCGGTGAGGGAGACGACCTCGACGCGATCGTCGAGGAGGCCATGGAGCGGGGCGCGGCAGCCCCCGCCGTCCTCGGCGTGTACGGGGGCGACGGGTCGGTCTCGCGCATGGCGCAGCTCGCCCGGCGCTACCGACGGCCGCTGCTGGTGCTGCCCGGGGGCACGTTCAATCACTTCGCGGGATCGGCCGGGCTCACTGATGTGGCGACCGCGATCGACGCCTTCCAGGCCGGGACCACGATCGAGGTCAGCGCGGTCGAGGTGACTGTGGCGGACGGCACGGCGATCCTCGCGCTCAACGCGGTCTCGGTCGGCGCCTACCCCGAGCTCATCGACGAGCGCGAGCGGCACCGGCCCCGCCTCGGCAAGTGGCTCGGCGGGGTCGTGGCGGCGTGGCACGCCCTTCGCGACGCGGAGCCCCTGATCGTCGTGCGCGAGGGCCGCCGCGCGCGTGTGTGGTCGGTGTTCGTCGGGGTCGGTCGCAACGACCCGCGCCGGGTCGCCACGATGCAGCGCGCGCACCTCGAGGAGCCCGTGCTCGATGTGCGGATCCACCATGCCCGCGGCACCCGGCTGCGGGCGATCGCGTCGCTCGCCTTCGGCCGGCGAACCGCCGCCGTGCTGCGCGCGTTGCGCCTCATGCCGCCGCGGTCCGACGTGGAGCGCCTGGTCGTTTCGGACTTCGAGCTGACCGTCCGCCCTGGGCCGGGGCATCCGTCGGTCTTCGTCCATGACGGCGAACTCGAGGAAGAACCGGGCGACGAGTTCACGTTGCGCTGCGTCGCCGTCCCTCGCGCGGTGACGGTCTTCGTGCCACCGCGGCCCGGTCGTTGAGCCTCCTCGAAACGCTCCTTCGTCGCTACTCAGGAACCGCGAACGAGCTGGCTCAACGACCGAGGTCGGTCACGTGTGCTGGGGGAAGCCCAGGTTCAGGCCGCCGTGCGACGGATCGAGCCAGCGCGAGGTCACGGCCTTCTCGGCGGTGAAGAACTCGAACGCGTGGGGGCCATAGGCCTTGGTGTCACCGAAGTGCGAGGCCTTCCAGCCGCCGAACGAGTGGTACGCGACCGGCACCGGGATCGGCACGTTGATGCCGATCATGCCGACCGTGGCCTCGTGCTGGAAGCGCCGGGCGGCGCCGCCGTCGTTCGTGAAGATCGCGGTGCCGTTGCCGTACGGGCTGGAGTTGATGATGTCGAGGCCGTCCTCGTAGCCCTCGACGCGCACGACCGAGAGCACCGGGCCGAATACCTCGTCGGCGTACACCGAGGAGGTCGTCGGCACGTTGTCGATGAGCGTCGGGCCCAGCCAGAAGCCGTTCGGGTCGCCGTCGATCTCGACGTCGCGGCCGTCGACGACCACCGCGGCGCCGTCCGACGCGGCGACATCGATGTACGAGGTGACCTTGTCGCGGTGCTGTCCGGTGATGAGCGGCCCCATGTCGCAGCCGCGCATGCCGTCGCCGGTGCGGAGCGTCTTCATGCGCTCCGAGACCTTGCGCACGAACTCGTCTGCCACCGTGTCGACGGCGAGCACGACCGAGATGGCCATGCAGCGCTCGCCCGCCGAGCCGAAGCCGGCGTTGACGGCGGCGTCCGCTGCGAGGTCGAGGTCGGCATCCGGCAGCACCAGCATGTGGTTCTTCGCCCCGCCGAACGCCTGCACGCGCTTGCCGTGCGAGGTGGCCGTCTCATAGACGTACTTCGCGATCGGGGTCGAGCCCACGAACGAGATCGCGCGCACGTCGGGGTGCTCCAGCAGAGCGTCCACGGCCTCCTTGTCGCCGTGCACCACGTTGAAGACGCCGGCCGGCAGGCCCGCCTCGGTGAGCAGCGCCGCCATCCAGTTGGCGGCGGTCGGGTCCTTCTCGGAGGGCTTCAGGATCACGGCGTTGCCGGCCGCGAGTGCGACGGAGAAGAACCACAGCGGCACCATGGCCGGGAAGTTGAAGGGGCTGATGATGCCCACGACGCCGAGCGGCTGCTTCATCGTGTAGACGTCGATGCCGCTCGAGGCGTTCTCGGTATAGGCGCCCTTGGTGAGGTGGCCGACGCCGCACGCGAACTCGACGACCTCCATGCCTCGGGCGATCTCGCCCAGTGCGTCCGAGAGCACCTTGCCGTGCTCGGACGTGAGGATCTCGGCGAGTTCGTCCTTGCGCTGGTTCAGCAGCTCACGGAACGCGAACATGACCGCCTGGCGCTTCGCGATGGAGGTGTCGCGCCACTTCGCCCATGCTGTGTGTGCGACGCCGACCGCATGGTCCACGTCCGCCGTGGAGGCGAACCGCACCTGCTTCTGCACGGTGCCGAGCGCGGGGTTGAACACCTGTCCGGTGCGGTCGGATTCTCCGGTCCACGGTGCGCCGCCGACCCAGTGATCGAGGACCGAGGTCTCGGCATCCGCCGTGGGCGGGGCCACTGTCGTGGTGTCTGTCATGTTGTCTTCCTCCTTTGGAAGTCCCCCTCGTAAGGGGACATCAGGCGAGATCCGCTTCGACGCTCGTCAGAGCTTCATGGTAGATCGACATCGCCTGATCCACCTCCCCGGCCGTGACCACGCAGGGCGGCACGACGTGGATGCGGTTCTCGGCGGTGAAGGGCAGCAGCCCGCGCGAAGTGAGCTCCTTCTTGAGCCGCCCGATCACGTCGGCGCCCACGGGCTCGCGGGTCTCACGGTCGGTGACCAGCTCGATGGCCCAGAAGACGCCCTCGCCGCGCACCTCCCCGATGAGGCGGTGGTCCTCGGCGAGTGCGCGCAGGCCCGGGCCGATCGCCTCTTCCCCCACGCGGCGGGCGTTGTCGACGATGCCCTCGTCCTGCATCGCGTCGATCGAGGCGACGATGGATGCCGCGGCCAGGGGATGCCCGGAATACGTGAGTCCGCCGGGGAAGACCCGATCGTCGAACGTCTTCGAGATCGGGTCGGAGATGATCACGCCGCCGACCGGCACGTAGCCGGAGTTCACGCCCTTCGCGAACGTGACGAGGTCGGGCACGACGTCGTGCCCGTCGAATGCGAACCAGCGGCCGGTGCGGCCGAAGCCGCACATGACCTCGTCCAGGATGAGGAGCAGGTCGTAGCGGTCGCACAATGCCCGGACCCCGGCGAGGTACCCGGGCGGCGGCACGAGGATGCCCGCCGTTCCCGGCACCGACTCGAGCAGGACCGCCGCGATGGTCGAAGGGCCTTCGGACTGGATCACGCGCTCCAGGTGGTGGAGCGCGCGCTCGCACTCCTCCTCGGGTGTGGTGGCCCAGAACTCGCTGCGGTACAGGTACGGCCCGAAGAAGTGCGCGTGTCCGCGCGCGTACTGGTTCGGCATCCGTCGCCAGTCGCCGGTCGCGACGATCGCCGCCCCGGTGTTGCCGTGGTACGAGCGGTACGTCGAGAGGACGGTGTCGCGGCCGGGGTTCTGACGAGAAGCGTGGAGCCTGGCCATGCGGATCGCGTTCTCGACGGCATCCGCGCCGCCGTTGGTGAAGAACACCTTGGCGAATCCGTCCGGGGCCTTCGACAGGATGCGCGCCGCCGCCTCGCCGCGCGTGAGATTCGCCGTCGCGGGACCGATCGTCGCGAGTTCGGCCGCCTGCGCCTGGATCGCCGCGACGACGGCCGGATGCTGGTGGCCGATGTTGACGTTCACGAGCTGGCTGGCGAAGTCGAGCATGCGGTGGCCGGCATGGTCCCACACCACTGTGCCCCGGCCGCCGGCGATCACCGGCAGGTCGAGGCCCGCCTGCGCCGACCACGAGTGGAACACGTGGTCGCTGTCCAGCTGCTTCGCGCGGGCGTCGAGGTCGTCGGTCGTCATGGCGCACTCTCCTTCCGGGGCGCAGGACTGGTCGCAGCGCTCTCCGCTACGCTCGTCGCTCGGCGACCGGGGGTCAACAGGCAACCCGGCCGCCGAGCGGTCGAAGCAGGACGGAACGTCCGACTCGGGTCAGTTTCCGCCTTCCTGGAGTTCGACCTCGATCGGCGTGAACCCGTCGCCGGTGAGGTCGACGCCGTCCGCCTCGAGTTCGTCCAGCGCCTGCTGGATGTACTCGTTCGACCACGCGCTGGGCGGCGGCTCCTCGGTGATGAGGTGGGCGCCGGTCTCGTTGACGGCCTCCAGAGCGCCGTCGACGGTCTGCTGCCACGCGGCCTCATCGATGATGCCGATGCCGTCGGGAGAGGGCCAGATCAGTTTGTTGATCTCGTTCATCATCCACAGCTCGTGGCTCGGGCCCCATGCGGACCCGTTGGCCAGGGTGATCTCGGCGGCATCCTCGGGGTTGTCGCGCGCGAACATCCAGCCCTTGACCACGGCCTTGAGGAAGGCGACCGCCGTGTCGGCGTACTCCTCGTCGCTCTCGAGCCGCGCCGTGTCGGCCCAGATCGCATCCTGCAGCATGGCGCCGACGGTGTCTTGGTAGCTGATGACGTTGAAGTCCTCCGGCTGGTACAGCTCGCCGGTGTCGGGGTTCGTCGTCTCGAGCAGCTGCGCGTACTCGTTGTAGGTCATCGCCTGAGCGGCGTCGATGTCACCCTGCAGGAACGCGTTCATGTTGAAGTCCTGCGTGATGATCTGCACGGTCGTGGAGTCGAGTCCCTCGGCGGCCATCGCCGCGAAGATCTCCCACTCGTTGCCGAATCCCCACGAGCCGATCGTCTTGCCCTCGAAGTCGGCGACCGACTCGATGCCGGAGTCCGCCCACGACACCTGGAGGGTGCCCGACCGCTGGAAGATCTGCGCGATGTCGGTGAGGTTCGCCCCGGCCTCGATCGAGCCGAGGACCTTGGGGACCCAGGCGATCGCGAAGTCGACGTCGCCGTTGGCCAGCGCGTCCTGCGGCACGATGTCGCCGCCGGACGGGATGATCTCGACCTCCAGTCCCTCCTCCTCGAAATAGCCCTGATCGATCGCGGCGAAGTAGCCCGCGAACTGGGCCTGGGGCAGCCACTGGAGCTGGAGCTTCACCGGAGTGAGCTCCCCTGCCTCGGGATCGCCGCCCCCGGTCGGGGTGCCGCCGCCGGAGCATCCGGCCAGCAGGACCGCGGCCGACAGGGTGAACGCGCCTGTCGCGAGCGCGCGACGTGTGCTGTGTCTCATGTCGTTCCTTTCAGACCCCTCACGGGGTTTCGCTGAGTGGTGCAGAGCCGGCCTCGCGGAACGAGGACGAGGGAGCAGCGGCGCGCGTCATCCTGCGCCCCCGGAGGGGATGCGGCGGAGCACGAGCCACTCGAGCAGCGCGGTGGCGAGATAGAAGACGAGTCCGAGAGCGATCGCCGCGGCGACGTACGCCCACGCCCGCGCGTACGCGCTCGTCGCCGCGGAGGTCGCGATGAACGTGCCCAGGCCTCCGCGCGGACCACCGAAGTACTCCGCGACGAGGGCCGAGATGACGGCGAGCGAGCTCGCGATGCGGATGCCGGTCATGAGGTAGGGCACGGCGGTGGGCAGTGTCACCACGCGGAACGCCTGGGCGCCGGTGGCGGCGTACACCCGCATCAGGTCGCGGTGCACCGGCCGGGTCTGCCGCAGCCCCCGCAAGGTGTTGAGAAAGACCGGGACGAAGGCGGCGAGCGCGGCGATCGCCTGGCGGCCGAACTGGCTGTCGGCCCCGAACATCGAGTTCAGCACAGGAGCCAGCGCGACGATCGGAACGACGGCGAGCGACGCGACGATGGGCGCCGACATGCCGTCGATCGCGTGCCAGCGGGCGGCGAGTGCGGCGAGCAGGACCGCCAGGACCGTACCGACGACGAGCCCCACGAGCGCGTTCGCGCCGGTGATGAGCGTCGCTTGCAGGATGGCGGACGAGAACTCCACGAGCTGCTCGAGGATGGCGGCGGGGCTCGGCAGCAGGTAGTCCGAGACACCCACGACACTGACGAGGAACTGCCACAGCGCGAGTCCCACGAGCCCGACGACGATCGGAGCAATGACCCGCAGGCGGCGTTCGGCTGCCGGGCTCCCACCGCGCGCGGCCGCGGCAGCCGGTCGGGCAGAACGCTCGGTCCGCCGAGCCTGCCGGACGGTCGTCATCGCTGCTCCCGGCCCGCACCGGGGACCGGGGCGCCGTGCAGCGCCTCGCGCACCTCCGTCACGCGGGCGAAGAACGCCGGAGTCTCGCGCAGTGCGTCGGCACGCGCGGCGTCCCTGCTGAATCCGGTCGAGATCACGGTGGTGATGCGGCCGGGCCGCGGCGACATCACCACGACGCGGTCCGACAGGAACACCGCCTCGGGGATGGAGTGCGTGACGAAGACGACCGCGGCGCCGGTCTCGGCGGCGATGCGCGACAGCTCCGCCTGCATGCGCTCGCGGGTCATCTCGTCGAGGGCTCCGAACGGCTCGTCCATCAGCAGCAGCCGCGGCTGCTCCGCCAGTGCGCGGGCGATCGCGACGCGCTGCTGCATGCCGCCCGAGAGCTGATCGGGATGCCGGTCGGCGAAGTCCGACAGCCCCACGAGATCGGCGAGCGCGGCCACGCGGGCCTTCCGCTGCGCCGCTGGGACGCCGTGGAGCTCGAGCGGCACCGCGATGTTGGCCGCCACCGTGCGCCAGGGAAGGAGACCCGCCTGCTGGAACGCGATGCCGTAGTCCTGGTCGCGGCGGGCACGGGCCGCGGGCTTGCCGAACACCTGGATGGTGCCCGACGACGGGCTGTCGAGGTCGGCGATCAGCCGCAGCAGCGTCGACTTGCCGCAGCCGGACGGGCCGATGAGCGAGACGAACTCTCCCTCGCGGACCGTCAGGTCGATGCCGTCGAGCGCCGTCACATCACCGTTCTTGGACGGGAAGACCTTCGAGGCCGAGCGGACGCTCACCGCCGCGGTGTCTGCCGCGTCCGCCGCGCCGGATTCCGCGCCCTCGGCCTGTCGAAGTGTCATCACGCTGCCTCTCCTCGCCGGTAGTCCTTCAGGAACAGTCCGAGCAGCGCCACCGAGCCGGCGGCGACCAGTCCGAGCGCGATGGCCCCGAAGATCGGGCCCCACGCCTTGGCGGGGTCACCGGATGCCTGCCCCGCGAACTGGATGAGCAGCCGCCCGATTCCGCCCTGCAGGCCTGTCGAGACTTCGGCCACCACCGCGCCGACGACGGCGTTGGCAGCGCCGAGGCGCAGCGCGGGGAGCAGGTACGGCACGGATGCGGGCAGTCGCAGCTTGATCAGCGTCGGCCAGTACCCGGCGGCGTACGTGTGCATGAGCTCGGTGTGGATGCGGTCGGGCGACTGCAGCCCGCGCAGCGCCCCGACCGCGATGGGGAAGAACGCGAGATACGACGCGATCAGTGCGACCGACATCCAGTCCTGCCATTCGAACCCGCCGATCTGGATGCGGGAGCCCCAGCTCTTGACGATGGGGGCGAAGGCGATGAGCGGCACGGTCTGGCTGAGGATGATCCACGGGAGGAGCCCCCACTCGGCGAGGCGCCAGCGCTGCATGAGGAGGGCGAAGGCGAAGCCCACGATCATTCCGACGAGCCAGCCCACCGCCGCGATGCCGAGCGTCGTGAGCGCGCCGAGGGCGATGACGCCCCACAGCGGGGGAGACCCCTCCTGCCGGGTGACCGGCGCGAGCAGGCGGCCGGCCATGTCCCACACGTGGGGCATGGCCAGATCGGTCGGGCGCGGGAGGATGCGCACGCCTGCGACGAGCACGCCGTCCTCGGGCGCCAGGAGCTTGTACAGCTCCCACGCGACCATGACCATCGCGACGCCGACGATGCCCCACAGCCACGCCGCTCCCGAGCGGTGCGAACGTCGGCGGGGCGCCCTGGCCGGATGAGCGGGATCACCCGGCGCGGGCGGCCGCGTGACCGCGGGCTCGGCGGTAGAGGGTGCCGTCATGCCTTCGCCGTGACGTGAGCCGAGAGCGCCGGGATGACGGTCTCGCCGTAGACCCGCATCGTCTCTTCCTTGTTGTCGTGCTGCAGGTAGCCGGCGAACTGCGTGACGCCGAGCGCCCGCAGCTGCTCGAGCTTCGCGATGTGCTCGTCGGCGGTGCCCAGGATGCAGAACCTCTCCACGATCTCGTCGGGAACGAAGTCGACGTGGTCGTTCTCGGCCCGTCCGTGCGTGTTGTAGTCGTAGCCCTTCCGGCCCTCGATGTAGTCGGTGAGCGCGGCGGGAATCGCTCCGCTCGCCGAACCGGCGCCCGCTTGTGAAACGGCGCTGTGGTGGCCGTACTTCGCCACGATGTCGGCGACGTGGTTGCCGACCATGCCGCCGAACCAGCGGCACTGGTCGCGCATGTGCTGCCAGTCCTCCCCGATGTACATCGGCGCGGCCACGCAGAAGGCGAGCGACTCGGGGTCACGGCCGGCGGCGGCCGCGGCATCCTTCACCGTCTTGATCATCCACGCGGCGATGTCGACGTCCGCGAGCTGCAGGATGAAGCCGTCACCGACTTCTCCCGCCAGCTTCAGCGCCATGGGACCGTAGGCCGCGACCCACACCTCGAGCTCTGAGCCGCGGCTCCATGGGAACTGCAGCGTCGCGCCGTTGTATTCGACGGGCCGCGAGTTGGCCAGCTCGCGGATGACGTGGATCGATTCGCGCAGCTCGGCGATCGTGGTGGGCTTGCCGTTGGTCACGCGCACGGCGGAGTCGCCGCGGCCGATGCCGCAGACCGTGCGGTTTCCGTACATCTCGTTGAGCGTGGCGAAGACGGATGCCGTGACCGTCCAGTCGCGCGTGGCCGGGTTCGTGACGAACGGGCCGACGGTGACACGGTTGGTCTCGGCGAGGATCGCCGAGTGGATGACGTAGGGCTCCTGCCACAGCAGGTGCGAGTCGAACGTCCACACGTGGCTGAACCCGTGCGCCTCGGCGAGCTTCGCCAGCTGAACGGTGCGCGCGGCGGGCGGGTTGGTCTGCAGAACGACGCCGAAGTCCATGGATTCTCCCTCAGATCAGGTACTGGCTCAGGCCGCGCTTGAGGAACCGGCCGTCGCCCTTGGCGCCGAGGTAGTCGCCGTCGTCGACGATGACTTTGCCGCGTGAGATGACGGTGTCGACATGCCCGTCGATCTCGAAGCCCTCCCACGCGGAATGGTCCATGTTCATGTGGTGCGAGGCGGCCGAGATCGAGGTGTGCCCGTTCGGGTCGTAGACCACGACGTCGCCGTCGGCCCCGGGCTGGATCACTCCCTTGCGGCCGTAGAGGCCGAACATGCGCGCCGGCGTGGTCGACGTGAGCTCGACCCACCGCTCGAGTGTGATCTTGCCGGTCACGACGCCCTGGTACATGAGGTCCATGCGGTGCTCGACCGACCCGATCCCGTTCGGGATCGCGCGGAAGTCGTCCAGGCCCAGGTCCTTCTGGCCCTTCATGCAGAAGGGGCAGTGGTCGGTCGAGACCATCTGGATGTCGTTGGTGCGCAGCGCCTGCCACATGTGGTGCTGATGGCCCTCCTTGTGGCTGCGCAGCGGCGTCGAGCACACCCACTTGGCGCCCTCGAACTGCCCCCACTCCTCGCTGAAGCCGCCGAGCTGCTCTTCCAGCGACAGGTACAGGTACTGCGGACAGGTCTCGCCGAACACGTTCCAGCCCTGGTCGCGCGCCCACGCGATCTGGTCCACGGCCTGTTTCGCGCTGACGTGCACCGTGTACAGCGGCGCCCCGGTGAGGTTGGCGAGCATGATTGCGCGGTGCGTGGCCTCCTCCTCCATCTGCCAGGCGCGGGCGATGCCGTGGTAATACGGCGCCTTCTTGCCGGCCTCGGCGAGCTGCGCGGCGAGGACGTCGATCGCGGGCCCGTTCTCGGCGTGCATCATCGTGAGCAGCCCGGTCTCGGCCGACACCTGCATGGCCTTCAGCACCTGGGCGTCGTCGGAGTAGAACACGCCCGGGTAGGCCATGAAGAGCTTGAAGCTCGAGATGCCCTCGTCGAGCAGGCCGCGCATCGCGGCGAGCGAGTCGTCGTCGACCCCGCCGACGATCTGGTGGAAGCCGTAGTCGATCGCGCAGTTGCCGCGCGCCTTCTCGTGCCACGCGGCGAGGCCGTCCTGCACGCGCTCGCCGTAGCGCTGCACGGCGAAGTCGATGATCGACGTCGTGCCGCCCCACGCCGCCGCGCGCGTGCCCGTCTCGAAGGTGTCGGACGCGTTGGTCCCGCCGAACGGCAGCTCCATGTGCGTGTGGGCGTCGATGCCGCCGGGGATCACGTACTTGCCGGAGGCGTCGATCACGGTGTCGACAGCGGCCGCGACATCCGTCCCCAGCAGCTGCGAGCCCGGCGCGAGCACGGCGGCGATGGTCTCGCCGTCGATGAGCACGTCCGCCTCGCCGCGCCCGGTCGCCGAGACGACGGTTCCGCCCTTGATGAGTGTGGTGGTCATGGTCTCCTCCTACTTCCCACCGGTCGTTGAGCGAGCGAAGCGAGACGAAACGCCTCGATCCGCCGTGTCACGCTGGCTGCGCGCGTTTCGTCTCGGTCGCTGCGCTCCCTCGCTCAACGAACGGGACGGGCGATCCGCGTGGGCGGTCACGGCTTCGCGATCCGGGTGTAGGAGTCGGGACGACGGTCGCGGTAGAACTGCCAGTCGTCGCGCATCTCGCGCACCATCTCGAGATCCAGGTCGCGGACGAGCAGCTCCTCGTGCTCGCCCGATCCTCGCTCGCCGACGAAGTTGCCGCGCGGGTCGATGACCTGGCTCGTGCCGTAGAAGTCGACGGCGAGGTCGCCGTACTCGTTGTCCTCCCGTCCGACGCGGTTCGGCTGCAGCACGAAGTAGCCGTTGGCGACGGCCGCAGCGGGACCCTCCACCTCCCACAGCCGGTTCGACAGTCCCGGCTTGGTGGCGTTGGGATTGAACACGATGTGGGCGTCGGCGAGGCCGAGTTCGCGCCATCCCTCGGGGAAGTGGCGGTCGTAGCAGATGTACATCCCGACGCGCCCGACCGCGGTGTCGAACACCGGGTAGCCGAGGTTGCCGGGACGGAAGTAGAACTTCTCCCAGAACCTGTCGAGGTGTGGCAGATGGTGCTTGCGGTACTTGCCGAGGATCGTGCCGTCGGCGTCCACGAGCACGGAGGTGTTGTAGTACACCCCGGTCTCGGCCTCCTCGTAGATGGGCAGGACCATCACGACCCCGAGCTCCTTCGCGAGCGCCGCGAACCGCTGCACGATCGGGCCGTCGGCCGGCTCGGCGAAGCGGTAGTACTTCTTGTCCTGCGTGATCCCGAAGTACGGGCCGTAGAACAGCTCCTGGAAGCACACGACCTGCGCGCCCTGCGCGGCGGCCTCCCGCGCGAAGCCCTCGTGCTTGTCGAGCATCGACTCCTTGTCGCCGGTCCAGGTGGTCTGCGAAATGGCCGCGCGTACCGTGGTCATGGTTCTCCGTCCGTCCTTGGCTGGGTCCCTCGGGGTGGACCTGCGGGGTCGGATCGATGGAGCAGCCCCGTTCTCTGATCCTGTCGATCCGACGTTTCCCGTCGGTTTCGCCCTGTGACGCGACAGTAAAGCCTGCGGCCCCGCGAGGCAATGGTCGGCTCGGCAGACCTTTAGCGGCAGGACCGGATACATCCCGAGACGGATGCCGCGGCATCCGGTCTCGCGTACCGTGAAACGGTGTTCCGCCGCCTGAAGCCCTACCAGCTCGTCGTCGACATCGGGCTCGCGGTGCTCTTCCTCCTCATCGCGTGGCCGGTCGAGACGGTGCTCGTCGCCGGGTCGTCGGGCCTGGGCGGCCCCGCCTTCGTCTTGCCGGCGCTCGCCGCGTTCGTGATCGCCGCGCTGTTCAGCGGGGCTCTCGCGCTCCGACGGGTGTCTCCCGCACTGGCTCTCGCGCTCTCGTGGGCGGGGGCACTGCTGCAGGTGGGTCTCGGTCGCCCGCCCAGCTTCTCGGACGTCGCCATCTTCGGCGTGCTCTACGCGACCGCCGCCTACGGCTCGCGGTGGGTGTCGCGGGCGGGGCTCGCCTCGGCGCTGCTGGGTGCCGTCGTGATCGCGGTGTACCTCACGACCGGGCCGTTGAACGTGGGCGGCGGCCTGTCGTGGGAGACCCTGCCGTCCGCGCTGTCGCTGCTCGTCGCCGCAGCCTTCGCCCTGGGGCTGTCGTGGACGGTCGGCGCCCTGGTGCGCACCGCCGTGCGGGCGCGCGAGAACCGCCGAGCGCAGGAGGCGGCCGAGGCCGAGGCGTACGCCGAGCAGGAGCGCGTGCGCATCGCCCGCGACATGCACGACGTCGTGGCGCATTCCCTCACCGTCGTGATCGCGCAGGCGAACGGGGCGCGCTATGCGGCCGCCTCCGACCCGACCGCCGCGGCGACGGCCCTCGAGACGATCTCGAGCACCGCCGGCGCGGCCCTCGCCGACGTGCGGCTGCTGCTCACGCAGCTGCGCCACAGCCAGAGCGACGGACCCCAGCCGACTCTCGCCGATCTCGAGGAACTGTACGCCCAGGTGCGCGCCGCCGGTGTTCCGCTGCGGGTGGACGTCGACCCCGCGCCGCCGGGCACGCCGCCGGCCGCGGCGCAGCTCGCGGTCTACCGCATCCTGCAGGAGGCGCTCACGAACGCGCTGCGTCACGGTGCTCCGGGCGGAGCGGTGGATTTGCGCCTGTCGTGGTTGCCGGACCGCGTCGAGGTCGCCGTCCGCAACGGACTCGCCGAACGTCCGCAGACCGGTTCCGACCCGGTCCGCGGCCACGGCATCATCGGCATGCGCGAGCGCGCTCAGCTCGTGGGTGGCCGGCTCGAGGCCGGCGCCGACCCCGCGGGCTCCTTCGTCGTCTCTGCCGTCATCCCGATCGGAGGTGCGGCATGATCCGCGTCGCGCTCGTCGACGACCAGGCGCTGTTCCGCGCGGGCATCCGCATGCTGGTCGACTCGCAGCCCGACCTCGAGGTCGTGGCCGAGGCATCCGATGGTCGCGAAGCGCTCGCCGCGGTGCGCACGAGTCGTCCCGATGTCGTGCTGATGGACATCCGGATGCCGGTCATGGACGGACTGGCCGCGACGGCCGAGCTGCTCACCGACGCCCAGGAGCCGGGAGCGCAGGCTCCGCGCATCGTGATGCTCACCACGTTCGACCTCGACGAGGCGGCCGCCCGGGCGATCCGGCAGGGCGCGAGCGGGTTCCTGCTCAAGGACGCCGACCCCGAGTTCCTGCTCGCGGCGATCCGCACCGTGCATGCGGGATCGGCCGTGATCGCAGCATCCGCCACCCGCGAGCTGTTCGAGAGATTCACGGATGCTGCGCCGCGGCCCGTCCCGCCCGCTTACGCCGACCTGACCGAGCGGGAGCGCGAGATCTTCGCGCTGGCCGCGCGTGGCCTGTCCAACGCCGAGATCGCCGCGCGGGAGTTCCTCTCCGAGGCCACGGTGAAGACCCACATCAGCCGCATCCTCACCAAGCTCTCGCTGCGCGACCGGGTGCAGCTGGTCGTCTTCGCCTTCGAGCACGGTCTGGCCTAGCAGGGCACAATCGGGGCATGGAACTGCAGCTGAGCATGGTGGTGCTCGAAGTGGCCGACATCGACGCGTCGCTCCGCTTCTACCGGCGCCTCGGGCTGGACATGCCCGATCCCGTCGCGGGCGGCACCGTCGTCGCGCACCGGATGGGCAGCGGCGTCACGCTGCTGCTGACGACGGCGTTCGCGTCGCGCTACGACCCGACCTGGGCGCCGCCTTCGGGCGGCGGCTACTCGCAGATGCTCGAGTTCTACGTCGGCGACGACGACGTGGTCGACAGCACCTGGGCCGACCTCGTCGGGGCCGGCTACACGGGGCGCATGCCGCCCACTCGCACGGTCGGCCCGTACGCCGCCCTCGTCGAGGATCCCGACGGCAACGTGGTCCTGCTGACCTCCGATGCCGCCGCATCCCCCGACGCCGCCTGAGCCCGAGCCGGGAGCGGGCGTCGCGAGGATCATCCTTGCGATGTACGTGGGATGGCCCGGCAGGCCGACGCGGTGGGTGCGCGCCGGTTCGTAGCGTCGAAGGCATGGAGATTTCATCGACCGACCTGGGCCTGGCGGCCCGGGTGCAGCAGCTCACCAAGACCTACGGCACCGGCGAGAGCGCGGTGCGCGCGCTCGACGGCGTGAGCGTCGGCATCCGTCGCGGCGAGTTCACCGCGATCATGGGGCCGTCCGGCTCGGGCAAGTCCACGCTCATGCACATCATGGCGGGCCTGGATGCTCCGACCGCCGGTCGCGCGTGGATCGGCGACACCGACATCACCGGGCTGTCCGACCTCGAGCTCACCATCCTGCGCCGCCGCCGCGTCGGCTTCGTCTTCCAGGCGTTCAACCTCGTGCCGACGCTCGACGCGATCGGCAACATCCTGCTGCCCTTCGACCTCGACGGCCGCCGGCCCACGGCGCTGGAGCGCTCGCGCATCGACGGGCTCGTCGAGACGCTCGGGCTGACCGCGCGTCTCGGCCACCGCCCGCACCAGCTCTCGGGCGGTCAGCAGCAGCGCGTCGCGATCGCCCGCGCCCTCGCCACCGCGCCGGACCTCGTCTTCGCCGACGAGCCGACCGGCAACCTCGACTCCCGCAGCGGCCGCGAGGTGCTGGGACTCCTGGCCACCGCCAGCCGAGAGCACGGCCAGTCCATCGCGATGGTCACGCACGACGCGGTCGCCGCGTCGCACGCCGACCGGGTGCTGTTCCTCGGCGACGGCCGCATCGTCGCCGACAAGCCCCGCCAGAGCCCCGAAGAGATCGCGGCCTACATGCTGGCCTCCGAGCTCGGCTCCGCCCCGGCCGTGGCGGTGGCGTCGTGAGCGCGGTCGCGGAGAGAACGGACGAACGGATGCCGCGGGCTGCGGCATCCGGAACCCCCTCGTCGTCGCGTACGGCGCCGCTGGCCTGGCTGCGCGAACGGGGCATGGGGGCGAGCATCCTCGTCGCCGGGATCTCGAGCGCCTTCGGCGCGGTGCTGCTGAGCGCCACCGGCTACATCGCCGCGCTCATGCGCGCCGACCCGTACATCGGCGACAGCGGCACCCTCGCCGTCGTCCTCGCGATCATGTCGGTGATCCTGGTCGGAGTCGCGGTGTACGTCGCGTCGATCGTGACGGCCAACACGTTCGCGACGGTCGTCGCCGGGCGCACGCGCCGCATCGCGCTCATGCGCCTCATCGGCGCGTCGGCGCGCTCGCAGCGCTCCGAGATCGCTCGCCAGGGTCTCGTCGTCGGCGTCATCGGCGCTGCCCTCGGCCTGGTCGCGGGCACGCTGCTCTCGTGGGCCGGTGTGCTCCTGGCCGAAGCGGCGCTCGCCGTCGAGGGCGTCGAGTACGCGGTCGTGCAGCCGGTGCTGATCATCCCCGCGGTCGTCGTCGCGCTGACGACCTGGGCCGCAGCCTGGGCGGGTTCCCGCCGTGTGCTGACCGTCACGCCGCTGCAGGCGCTCGGCGGCTCGGTCGAGGCATCCCACGATGCGTTCACCGGGCGCCGCGGCCGCAACGGCGTCGCGATCACGCTCTTCGCGATCGGCGGCGTGCTGCTGGCGGCGGGGATCGCGCTCGGGCTGCTCACTCCGCTGGGCGTGATCGTCGCCTTCTTCGGCGGCATCTTCTCGTTCACCGGACTCACTCTCGGCGCGACGCTCGTCATGCCGCCGGTGCTGCGGCTGGTGGGCAAGGCGTTCGGCCGCTCGGCGACCGCGCGGCTGGCGGCCGAGAACGCCTTGCGCTATCCCGAGCGCTCGAGCCGCATGGCGATCGGCGTGGTGATGGGCGTCACCCTGGTCACGATGTTCGCCGTCGCTCTCGAGACCGTCAAGGCGGTGTTCGCGGCCTCGGCCGACGGCCCGCTGCCCGAGGACATGACGACCCTGATGGACACGTTCGCGGCCATCATGATGGGGCTCGTCGCCGTGTCGGCGGCGATCGCCGCCGTCGGGCTGGTGAACCTCCTGACGATCGGCGTCGTGCAGCGCCGCCGCGAACTGGGCCTGCTGCGTGCGCTGGGCGTCTCGACGGGGCAGGTGCGCCGCATGGTGCTGCTCGAGGCCGCGCACATCACGATCGCCGCGACCGCGACCGGCCTGGTGCTGGGCATCGCGTACGGCTGGGCCGGTGCGCAGTCGCTGCTCGGCGCGGTGCCCATGCCGCCGTCGTTCTCGGCGCCGACCCTCGTGGCCCCGGCCGTCCCGTGGCTCCCGGTCGCGATCATCGTGGTCGCCACCGCGGTGCTGACGCTCGTGGCCGCCGTGGTGCCGACACGGCTCGCCACCCGCGTGGTGCCGGTCGAGGCGCTCGCCGACTGAGGGTGAGAAACCATGTCGAGGTTGAGAAACCGCGTGGAGGTTGGGAAACCGCGTGGAGGTTGAGAAACCGCGCGCAGTGTGGTTTCTCAACCCGGGTGTGGTTTCTCAACCCGGAGCACGCGCGGACGTGCCCGGAACCATTCGTCACCGGCGCGCAAGGGGGGTGCGGATCCGGTCGGCCGAGCGCACGCTGGGCCTCATGGAGATCGAGATCATGCAGCATGAACCGCCGTACCGCGTGGGTGTCATCGTGGGCAGCCTCTCGCGCGAGTCCATCAACCGTCGCCTTGCCGAGGCGCTGAAACGGGTCGCGCCGCCGGAGTTCGAGTTCTTCGAGATCTCGTACGCCGATCTGCCCATCTACAATCGCGATGCGGACGCCGACTATCCGCAGGTCGCGTTGGACTTCAAGGATGCAGTGCGCTCCGCCGATGCCTTGCTGTTCGTGACCCCCGAGTACAACCGCTCGATCCCGGGGGCGTTGAAGAACGCCATCGACTGGGGAAGCCGACCCTACGGTGACAACGCGTGGTCCGACAAGCCCACAGCCGTCATCGGCGCCTCATCCGGGCAGATCGGCACCGCCGTCGGACAGCAGTCGCTGCGCGGTACGCTCAGCTACCTGAACACCCGGCAGATGACCGCGCCCGAAGCGTACATCCACTTCACGCCGGGGCTGATCGAGGCCGACGGCACTGTCACTGTCTCGTCGACCGAGGACTTCCTCCGCACCTTCATGAGGCAGTTCCTCGACTACACGGCACGCGTGCTGACGGTGATCCCACAGGACTGAGGCCCGTGGGCCGCCGGGTCGACGGGCTCGGGGTCGTGCGCCCAGGTCGGCGCGAGCGCGCGGATCCGGGCGCCGCGCCACTGCCACATGCTCCACAGCACGGGCCACAGCACCGGCGCCGTCGGCCCGCCGATGACGAGCCGGTCGCGCCACAGGGTCTTGCCCGGCTCTCCCGGGGCGGGGGAGACAGCCATCTGGTGATCCCACACGTCGAGGCTCGCGAGCGGACCGGTGAGCGGGATGCCGCTGTCACGGAAGATCCGCACCGGCCCATCCGGGCCCGGCACGGTGCGTTCGCTCGCGTGGATGAGCTGCCGGCCCATCGGCAGGCCGCCGAACGCCGACAGCTGGACCGGGATGTCGTCGCCCGGGCTCCAGGCCGTGGGCAGCCCGCTCGGCACGAGGGGTTGGAGGTCGAGCAGGGGACCGTACAGCTCCGCTACCGCGCGGGGCGAGTGCACCGCCCGCCAGGCCGCGTCGGCGTCGCAGTCGATCACGAACTTCAGCATGATCCGCATGCTCCAGTCTCGCACCCGGCGGGGATGTCACAGCTCCCGCCCCCTCGGGGGCCGCGACCCCGGGGCTTCTGTGACGCGCCCCGGATGTCGCGAGAGGCGTCCGTCGTACGCTGGAGGGATGTCTGAGGGCCCGTTCGATCAGCACCGTTATCAGGTCCGCTTCGAATGGGGCGCCGCAGGGCTGGCTCGGCTCGCTGCCGCTGACGTCGTCGTGGTGGTCGATGTGCTGCGCTTCTCCACCACGGTGGCGATGGCGGTCGCCCGCGGCGAGTCCGTGCCGCTCGACGACGCCGCCCACGCCGTGTCGCTCAACGGTGCGGCTGTCGCTGCGGCGGCCGAAGCATCCGGATCCGTCGTCCTGCTGGGTTGCCTGCGGAATGCAGGCGCCGTCGCCGGGGCCGTGCTCGCCGAGCAGCAGCGGCGCGGCGAGCGCACCAGCATCGCGGTGATCGCCGCGGGCGAGCTCGCGGGGCGCGACCCGGGGTCGCCGCTGCGGTTCGCCGTGGAGGACCAGCTGGGCGCCGGCGCGATCATCGACGCGCTGGGTGCGTTCGGCATCGACCACACCTCGCCAGAGGCAGCCGCGGCGTGCGAGTCCTTCCGCGGCCTTCGCGGCGCGGTGCGGCACCTGCTCACCGCGAGCGGCTCCGGGCAGGAGCTCGTGACCCTCGGCCGGCGCGACGAGGTGCTCGCGGCCGCGGCGCTGGATGCGGCGACCGTCGTCCCGGTCCTGAGCCAGGGCGCCTTCGTCGCGTCCTGACGCCCCGCTACCGCGGTGTCATCGCGGCGAGGCGCGCGGCCGGCGTGATCTCACGACGGGTCCATGTGAAGAGGAAGCGCTCGTCGAACACCCGCGCGCACTTCGCGCACGACGTGGGTCGCACCGCCTTGCGGTGACGGTACGCGACGTGCCCGGACGGGCAGACCCCGATCCAGGGCGCGAGCTCGGTCGCCGTCTCGCCGCCGTGCGTCGTGCCGCCGACGTATCCGAGCTCGCGCGCGACGGCCTTCCATCGCGGGCCATGACCGGCGCCCGCTCCGGCGAGGGCATGTGCCACCTCGTGCAGCAGGGTCTGGTGGTTCGTGTCGTCGTCGTAGCGCGCGGCGAGGTACCGCGACACGCTGATGCGCTTGTGCGTGTAATCGCACAGTCCCGCGCGGCGCTTGGCGTTGTCGAAGGCGAACGTCCAGGACGAGTCGAGATGGGCGTCGATCAGGGCCTCGGCCCAGTGGCGCACGCGATGCAGTTCCGACATGTGCGACAGGTTAGAACGTATCTACGACACTCGAGCTGCGGGCGGCCACCGTCAGCTGGCGACGGATGCTGCGGCCCGGCGCCGGTCCGCCGCGTCGATCGCGAGCAGCGTGGACTCGAGCTGATCCTCGGTTGCACCCGACTCCTGGCGCAGGAACAGCGCGCGCTTGAAGTCCTTGCGGGCGGACTCGAAATCGCCGTCATCGAAGTTGACCTTGCCGCGGTGCTGGTACGCGAAGGCGGCGATGCTCGCCCAGCCCTGGCCCTCCGCCTCCTCGGCGCACGTCGTGAGCTCCTGCTCGGCCGCGGCGTACGCGCCCCGGGACTGCAGCACCGTGGCGTGGAGGATGCGGGCCCGCAGCAGATCCTTGCGGGTGCCGGCCATGCGCGCGACGCGCACGGACTGCTCCGAGATGACGAGGGCGTCCTCGCTGCGATCGAGCACCTTCAGCAGCCACACCCGCTCGAGGAGCGCGGGCAGGCTGCGCTGGTCGCCGATCTCGTCGAGCCGCTCCTTGCACTGCCGCGGGTCGACCTTCTCGCGAAGTGTGTCGGGGTCGTATCCCTTGATGTAGCTCACGAAGACTCCCTTCACACGCGCTGCCGGTCGCCCCTCCAGTGTGCCTCCGCGTCCCTGCCCTTCGGGGCGTGCCACGCCGGTCAGCGGTCGAAGACGGATGCCGCGGGCCGGGGGGAGGGCGTCGCGTCGGCGTCGGTGGCCACGCGCGCGCCGCGCGCGAAGTCGTCGACCTCGCGGCCTTCCGCGACCTTGGCCGGGTGCGGCCCGGCCGCCAGCAGCCGGGGCAGCCACTCCGTGGGCAGGGGGGACCGGGATGCGGCGATCACCAGGTTGCCGAAGCGCCGGCCCTTCAGCGTCTGCACCTCGGCCAGGACGATGACGTGCTCCAGCACGGCCTGCACGGTCGCCACCTGCCGGCGGGCGAAGGCCAGCCCGGCGCCGTCGGCGACGTTGACCAGGAGCACGCCGTCGGGCGCGAGGAAGCGCGCTGCCGCGGTGAAGAACTCCACGGTCGTGAGGTGCGCGGGCGTCTGCGCGCCCGAGTACACGTCCGACACGACGAGGTCGGCGGCGCCCACGAGTCCCGCGGGCAGCCGGCCGAGGACTTCGCGCGCGTCGCCGATGCGCACGCGGATCGATGCTCCGCGGGGCAACGGCAAGTGCTCGCGCACGAGGTCCCACAGCGCCGGCTCGAGCTCGACGACCTGCTGCCGCGAGCCGGGACGAGTCGCCTCGACGTACCGCGGAACGGTCAGGGCCCCCGCCCCCAGGTGGATCGCGGTCAGCGGCTGCCCCGGCATCCGGAGTCTGTCGATGACCGCGCCCATGCGGGCGACGTACTCGAAATGCAGGTGCGTGGGATCGTCGAGGTCGACGTGGGACTGGGGCGTGCCGTCGACGTCGAGCTCGAACCCGCCGCCGAAGGCCGACGGGACGACCCGTGCGAGCGTGCCGTCCGACAGCCGGGCGGAGGGCGCCGTCTCGTCACTCCGCCCTCGCGCCATGGCCTCAACGTTAGCCGTCGGGCGGGGCGCTCCGGTCGCTGAGCGAGCGAAGAGAGACGAAACGCCGAAACCGAGCACTTCTGCACGAGCAGACGCCGAACCGCGTGCAGATCGCTCAGGCCGAGGCATCCGGTCGTGTCGAAACACAATCGAGACACACGCGTAATCGTGCGGACCGCTGTCGCCGGGTAGCGTCGAGGCATCACACCCTGCTGAGGGCTGCGCGCACCTCTGCTCCACGATGACGTGCAGCAAGGCCCACACGATATGGAAGGTGCACAGCACATGCTCCACACTGCCAAGAGGCGCTGGCTCACCGGCGCCGCGGCCGTCGCAATCGGTGCGGTCGTCCTGACCGCCTGCGCGAGTCAGCGCGAGGAGGGCGGCGGCACGGAAGAGCCGAGCGACGTCGACTCCACGTTCATCTTCGGCGCGTCGGGCGACATCGCCGGTCTCGACCCGGCGATGGCCAACGACGGCGAGACGTTCCGCGTCTCGCGTCAGATCTTCGAGGGTCTGGTCGGCGTCGAGCCGGGCACGGCCGACCCCGCTCCGGGTCTCGCCGAGAGCTGGGAGCAGTCCGAGGACGGCCTGTCGTACACGTTCCAGCTCAAGGAAGGCGTGACCTTCCACGACGGCACGGACTTCAACGCCGAGGCGGTCTGCTTCAACTTCGACCGCATGAACAACTTCACCGGCCTGGCCGCCACCGAGAGCCTCTCGTACTACTGGGGCAAGCTCATGCGCGGCTATGCCGAGACCGGCACCTCGATCTACGGCGGCTGCGAGGCCACCAGCGAGACCGAGGCGACGATCACCCTGACCCAGCCGTTCGCCGGCTTCATCCCCGCGCTGTCGCTGCCGTCGTTCGCGATCCAGAGCCCCGCGGCGCTCGAGGAGTTCGCGGCCGACGAGGTCGGCGGCACCGCCGAGGCGCCCGTGCTCAGCGAGTACGCACAGGGCCACCCGGTCGGCACCGGCCCGTTCAAGTTCGACGAGTGGGCGCCGGGCGAGTCCGTGACGCTCAGCGCGTACGAGGACTACTGGGGCGAGCAGGGCCAGGTGCAGGAGGTCATCTTCCAGGTGATCGGCGACACCACCGCTCGTCGTCAGGCCCTCGAATCCGGCTCGATCGACGGGTACGACCTCGTCGCTCCCGCCGACCTCGGCGCACTCGAGGAGGACGGGTTCAACCTCGTCAACCGCGACCCGTTCAACATCCTCTACCTGGCCATGAACCAGGCCGTGCCGGCGCTGGCCGACATCCGGGTGCGCCAGGCGATCGCCCACGCGATCGACAAGGATCAGCTGGTGACGCAGGTGCTGCCCGAGGGCACCGAGGTGGCCTCGCAGTTCATGCCGCCCGCCGTGATCGGCTGGAACGAGGACGTCACGACGTACGAGTACGACCCGGAGGCCGCTCAGGCGCTCCTGGCCGAGGCCGGCTACGACGAGGCGAACCCGCTGACGCTGCAGTTCAACTACCCCGTCAACGTGTCGCGTCCGTACATGCCCAACCCGGAGCAGATCTACACCAACCTGGCGTCGCAGCTCGAAGCCGTCGGCATCGTGCTCACGCCGGTCGGCGAGGACTGGAACCCCACGTACCTCGACCGCATCCAGGGCGGCACCGATCACGGCATCCACCTGCTCGGGTGGACCGGCGACTACAACGACCCCGACAACTTCGTCGGGACGTTCTTCGCCACCGCCGGCAACGAGTGGGGCTTCGAGAACGCCGAGCTGACCTCGGCGCTCACCGACGCCCGTGGCCTTGCCACCGAGGAGGAGCAGGAGGCGGCCTACCTCGACGTCAACGAGCAGATCATGGAGTTCCTGCCCGGCGTGCCGCTGGCCCACCCGGTCCCGACGCTGGCGTTCGCGCCGCGCGTGACCTCGTACCCGGCCAGCCCCGTCCAGGACGAGGTCTACAACCTGGTCGAGCTGAGCGAGTAGCACGGAGACGGATGCCCCGGCCCGGTGCCCGAACGCCGGGCCGGGGCATCCCGCCGCCTCCCTCGTGACGTCCCGCGGCTCCGCGCCGCCGTCCTCCCCCGGAGATTCACCCCGTGCTACGCACCATCGGCCACCGGCTGCTCCTGCTGATACCGACCCTGCTCGGCCTGTCCGTCCTGCTGTTCCTGTGGGTTCGCGCGCTGCCCGGCGGCCCCGCCGTCGCGCTGCTCGGCGAACGCGCCACGCCCGAGGCCGTCGAGAGGATCAATGAGCAGTACGGCTTCAACGAGCCCCTGTTCGTCCAGTACTTCACGTGGCTCGGCCAGCTGCTGTCGGGAGACTTCGGCACCTCGCTGCAGACACGCCAGCCCGTCATCGACGAGTTCCTGCGGCGCCTGCCGGCCACCCTCGAGCTGAGCTTCCTGGCGATCATCCTCGCCGTGGGAATCGGCATCCCGCTCGGGTATCTGGCTGCCCGCCGCCACGGGCGCGCGTCCGACCACATCCTCGTCGGCGCGAGCCTGCTCGGCATCACCATCCCCGTCTTCTTCCTCGCGTTCATGCTCAAGTGGGTCTTCGCGGTGCAGCTGGGCTGGCTGCCCTCGGAAGGACGCCAGAACCCTCGCATCGACGCGACGCACTACACCGGCTTCTACGTGTTCGACGGCATCATCACGGGGGAATGGGATGCCGCGTGGGACGCGTTCCTGCACCTGATCCTGCCCGCGGTGGCTCTGGCATCCATCCCGCTCGCGATCATCGTTCGCATCACCCGGGCATCGGTGCTCGAGGTGCAGAACTCGGACTACGTGCGCACCGGCATGGCCAAGGGCATCTCGCGCTCGACGATCCGCACGCGGTTCATCCTGCGCAACGCGATGCTGCCGGTGATCACGACGGTCGGTCTGCAGGTGGGTCTGTTGATCTCCGGCGCGGTGCTCACCGAGACGGTGTTCGCCTATCCGGGGATCGGCTCGTTCCTGGCCCGGGCCATCTTCACGCGCGACTATCCGGTGCTGCAGGGCTTCATCATCTTCATCGCGATCGGCTACGCCGTGATCAACCTGGCGGTCGACGTGTCGTACAGCTTCATCGACCCGAGAGTGAGGGTCTCATGACATCCGCCATGCTTCCCCCCGCCCCGAGCGGCGGGCCCGTCGACGACACCTCCGTCGACGACAAGGAGCTGCTCGGCGCGAGGACCGGCGGCGGCGGGTTCTGGCGCGCCGTGTTCCGCCGGCTGCGCCGCAACCCGAGCGCGTGGGTGGGTGCCGCGATCATCGCGGTGTTCCTGCTCGTGGCGCTGCTGGCGCCGTGGCTCGCGCCGTACGGGCCGACCGAGCTGCCCGGTCAGCGCTTCATCACACCGACGCACATCCCCGGTCCCGGCGAGATCCCCGAGTTCCCGCTCGGGCTCGACCGCTTCGGCGGCGACGTCCTGTCGAAGCTCATCTGGGGCGCGCGGGCGACGCTCCTCATCGGCGTCATATCGACCGCGATCGGCCTGGTCGGTGGCATGATCCTGGGATTCCTGTGCGGCATGTTCGGCGGCTGGGTCGACACCCTGATCATGCGGATCGTCGACATCCTGCTCTCCGTCCCCTCGCTGCTGCTGGCCGTCTCGATCGCAGCCGTGATCGGCCAGAACCAGGCATCCGTCATGATCGCGATCGGGGTCGTGCAGGTGCCGGTGTTCGCGCGACTGCTGCGCGCGTCGATGCTGCAGCAGCGCAACGCCGACTACGTGCTCTCGGCGCAGACCCTCGGCCTCGGCCGCGGCACGATCACGATGAGTCACGTGCTGCCGAACTCTGTCGGACCCGTCATCGTGCAGGGCACGCTGTCGCTGGCGACCGCCGTGATCGAGGCGGCCGCGCTGTCGTACCTCGGCCTCGGGGGCGACGTGCCGCAGACGGCCGAGTGGGGCCGCATGCTCACCTACGCGCAGCTCGAGCTCGCGATCGCGCCGTGGCTGGCGTTCCTGCCGGGCATCTGCATCACCGTGACCGCGCTCGGCTTCACCCTCTTCGGCGAGGCTCTGCGCGAGGCGATGGACCCCCGCACCCGCGCGCGCTGACGGCCCGCATTGCGGCCGGTCAGACCCCGGGTCAGACGGCGATGTCGAGCTCGTTGCCGGGGATCGACGCCAGCAGGCGCCGCGTGTAGGGATCGCGCGGGTTGGTGAAGATCTCTTCGGAGGATGCCGCCTCCACCAGCGCGCCGTCCTTCATGACGCACACGTAGTCGCTGATGAGGCGCACCACCGCGAGGTCGTGCGAGATGAAGAGGTAGCTGAGGCCGTACTCGCGCTGCAGGTCGCGCAGCAGCGTCAGCACCTGGTCCTGCACGAGCACGTCGAGGGCCGACACCGGCTCGTCGCACACGATGAGATCGGGCGAGAGCGCGAGGGCGCGAGCGATGGCGACGCGCTGACGCTGGCCGCCCGACAGCTCCGACGGGTAGCGGCTCAGCATCGTCTGCGGCAGAGCGACGTCGTCGAGCAGCCGCCGCACGCGGGCCGAGCGCTCCTTCGACGAGCCGCGCTTGTAGAACTCGAGCGGCTCGGAGATGATCCGCTCGATCGAGAACATCGGGTTCAGCGACGAGTACGGGTCCTGGAAGATCGGCTGCACGCGCTGGCGGAACTCGCGCAGCTCGCGACCCTTGAGCGTCGCCACGTCCTGTCCGTCGAAGCGGATCGCGCCCTCGGTCGGCTCGATGATCTTCAGCATCATGCGCGCCGTCGTGGTCTTGCCCGAGCCCGATTCGCCCACGATCGCGACGGTCTCGCCGCGCGGGATCGCGAACGACACGTCCTTGACGGCGGCGAAGTCCTCCTTCTGCCCGCGGATCTTGTAGATCTTCGTGAGCCCCTCGACCTCGACGATGTTGTCGACGGCGGCTGCGGCGGCGCCGGGCTCGGTGACCCGGGGCTCGGTGATCGCTGCCGCCGTAGCATCCGGTGCCGTCTCCGACGGGATCTCAGGCGCGATGTCGGGCTGCGGCGCCGGCTTGCGGAACGCCTCGGGACGCAGCCGCACGGCCGCGACGGACGGCGCCGCCTTGACGAGTGCCTGCGTGTACGGATGCTGCGGGTCCTCGAGGATCTGCCGGGCCGGCCCCTGCTCGACGATGCGGCCGCGGTTCATCACGACCACGCGCGACGCGCGCTCGGCGGCGAGCCCGAGGTCGTGGGTGATGAGCATGAGCGCGGTCCCGCGCTCGCTCGTCATGCGCTCGAGCTGGTCGAGGATCGTCTTCTGCACGGTGACGTCGAGGGCGCTGGTGGGCTCGTCGGCGATCAGCAGCTTCGGATCGCAGGCCAGGCCGATCGCGATGAGCGCGCGCTGGCGCATGCCGCCCGAGAACTCGTGCGGATACTGCTTGGCGCGGTCCTCGGCGTTCGGCAGCCCGGCGGCGGCGAGGGTCTCGACGACCTTGCGGTCGACGTCCTTGCGGGTCGCGAGGCCGTGGGCCAGCAGCGTCTCGGCGATCTGCGTGCCGATCTTGGCGACCGGGTTGAGGTTCGACATCGGGTCCTGCGGCACGAGACCGATGGAGCGTCCTCGGATGCTGCGCATGACGCCCTCGGAGGCGCCGACGAGGTTCTCGCCCTCGAACATGATGCTGCCGCGGGTGACTTTGCCGTTGCCCGGCAGCAGCCCGATGACGGCCATCGCCGTGGTGGACTTGCCCGAACCGGACTCGCCGACGATCGCGAGCGTCTCACCCGCGGCGAGGTCGAGGTCGACGCCCTCGACGGCGTGCACCGGACCGTCGATGGTCTGGAACTGGACGGCGACGTCGCGCACCTGGAGCAGCGGCGCCCCGGCCGCGAGACGTTCAGTGTTTCGGGCCATTGCTCCATCCTGCCTGCCGAGGGCTCTTTGCGCACCGCTTCCCCGCCAGCCTTTACGCATCCGTAACGCGTGACCGTTTTCGTTGGGCGAAATGACCCCGCGGCGGCCGGGGCGCCGCCGGACCTCCGGGGTTCGTTCGTCACCTGTGTACGCAGAACCGCACGATTCGCGTACACAGGTGACGAACGAACGGAGTGGGGTGCGGCCGCCGCGCGCTCGGGACGGGCGGCGTCGCGGACGCAGGCCGCGGCGGCGGGACGGGCGGCGTCGCGGACGCAGGCCGCGGCGGCGGGGCGGCGGCCGGGGATACCGTGGTGGCATGGCGGCGATCGACCTCAACGCGGACCTCGGCGAGACCGTCGACGGCGTGCCCACGGCCGACGACGAGGCGATGTTCGCCGTCATCTCGAGCGCCAGCATCGCGTGCGGCGGGCACGCGGGGGATGCCGCCTCGATGCACGAGGCGATCGCCCTGGCCGCGCGGTTCGGCGTCTCCGTCGGAGCTCACCCCTCCTACCCGGATCGCGCGAACTTCGGCCGCGTGCCGGTCGCGATCGACCCGTCCGCCCTCGCCGCCACGGTCGCCGCACAGCTCGACGCCCTTCGCCTGGCCGGCGCCGACCTGCGCTACGTCAAGCCGCACGGCGCGCTCTATCACGCGGTCATCGGGGATCAGGAGCAGGCGGATGCCGTCGCCCGCGCGATCGCCGGAATCTCGAGCGCCCTCGGCCGGCCGCTGCCCGTTCTCGGCCTGGGCGGCGAGATGGCGCGGGCCGCGGCATCCGTCGGCCTTCCCTTCCTGTACGAGGCGTTCCTCGACCGCGGCTACCGGCCCGATGGCGGGCTCGTCCCCCGGACCGAGCCGGGAGCCCTGCTCGACCATCCCGACCAGGTGGCCGCGCGCGCCGTCCGGCTCGCGCTCACGGGCGAGGTCGAGGCCGTCGACGGGACCCTCGTGTCGACCGCGGCCGCGTCGCTGTGCCTGCACGGAGACTCGCCCGCCGCCGTGGCCATGGCCCGCGCGGTGCGCGCAGCGCTCGACGGCGCCGGGGTGGAGGTGCGGGCGCCGTGGTGAGTGTGACGGCGCGGCCGATGGGGGAGCGCGCGCTCCTCCTCGAGGTCGCGTCTCTCGAGGAGGTGCTGGCGGTCCGCGCCGCACTCGAGGCATCGCGACCGGATGGCGTGATCGACATCGTGCCCGCCGCGCGGACGGTGCTCGTGCGCGTCGATCCGCGCGTGCTCGCGGTGCCGGCGGCGCGCTCATGGGCGACCGCCGCGGCCGCGCACGCCGGACCCACGGCGGCGGCGGACCAGCCGATCGTCGAACTCGACATCGTGTACGACGGTGCCGACCTCGCCGAGACGGCGGCGCTGCTGGGCGTGAGCGCCGACGAGCTCGTGCGGCGCCACGCGGCGGCGGAGTGGACGGTGGCGTTCACCGGGTTCGCGCCGGGCTTCGGCTACCTCGTGAGCCCGGAGTGGCCGTTCGATGTGCCGCGGCTGTCGTCGCCGCGCACGCGCGTGCCGGCCGGTGCGGTGGGCCTGGCCGGCGCCTTCACCGGCGCCTACCCGCGTGAGACGCCGGGTGGGTGGCGACTGATCGGCACCACCGGCACCCGGCTGTTCGACCCGGACGCGGCGGTCCCGGCCCTGCTCGCCCCCGGCACCCGCGTGCGCTTCTCCTCTCGACGTGACGAGAGTCGTGCCCGGCCGCAGGCTGTCGGCAGCCCTCGTGGCGGATCAGCTGTCGTCGACGCACCTCGAGCGGCAGCTGACCTGCAGCCGGGCGTGACTCCCGGCATCCGCATCGTCGAACCGGGCCTGTTCGCGACCCTGCAGGATCTCGGACGGCCGGGTGCCGGGTCGGTCGGCGTGGCGGTGTCGGGAGCGCTCGACCGCGCAGCGCTGCGCACCGCGAACCGGTTGCTGGGCAATCCCGAGGACGCCGCCGCGATCGAGGTGACCATGGGCGGGCTGCGCGCGATCGCCGAGCGCGACCTGTGGGTCGCGGTGGTCGGCGCGTGGGGACCGCTGAGACTCGACGGGCACGAGATAGACCCGTACCAGGCGCACGAATGGCCCGCCGGCGCCGAGCTGCACGTGGACTGGCTCGCGCACGGCGTGCGGGCGTACGTCGCGGTGCGGGGCGGGTTCGACGGGCGCCAGGCGCTCGGATCGCGCTCGACCGACCTGCTGGCGGGGCTCGGGCCGCGGGCGCTGCGCGGCGGCGATATCGTCGGCATCCGTCCCGACGCGGTCGGTCCGATCCCCGTCGCGCCGCCCAGCCTGTGGAGTGCACCGCACGACGACGAGCTCGAAGTCGCGCTGGCTCCCGGTCCGCGCGCCGACTGGTTCACCGCGGCAGCGCTCGAGACGCTGTTCGAGGCGGTCTGGACCGTGTCGAACGACGCCGACCGGGTCGGCGTGCGCCTCGACGGTCCCGGACTGGCCCGCACGCGCGACGACGAGCTGCCGAGCGAGGGGATGGTCCCCGGTGCGCTGCAGGTTCCGCCGAGCGGCCGGCCGACGATCCTCCTCGCCGACGGCCCGGTGACCGGCGGCTACCCCGTGATCGCGGTGGTGACGGATGCTGCGCTCGACCTGATCGCGCAGGCCCGGCCGGGCACCCGCATCCGGTTCCGCCACGCCCGCCCACCCGCCTGACCGCCCGCGCTCCCGTCCCGTCGCTTCCCCCACCGGTGTTCGTTCGTCACCTATGTACGCCGATCTCGGCGATTCGTGTACACAGGTGGCGAACGAACCGCCTTTGAGAGTGAGGCCGAGAGGGGTCACCAGGTGCGCAGCGCGTCGGCGACCTCTGCGTAGACGGATGCCGGCAGCGCGAGGTGCACGGCCTCGGCGAGCGTCAGCTCGGCGCCGGCGGCCTCGCCGGCCTCGACGCTCGCCGGATCGCGGCCACGGAGGATCTCGAGGTACGGGGTGTGCACGGTGAACGCCTCGACGTCGAAGATGCCGATGCGGCGGCGGATCTCGCCCGCGGCCACCGCGAGCGCGGCGGCGCGCCACGCCTCGCCGTGCGCCGCCGCGACCGCGCACACGCCCTCGAGTCCGTACGCGACGCCTTCGTCGTAGTGCAACCGGATCGACAGCAGCAGCGTGTGGACGAACTCCTCCTCGGCCCGCTCGATGCGACCGAGCTGGAAGTTCAGGCGTGAGCGCAGATTGCCCGCGACGGATGTCGTGAACAGGTCGTCGCCGGCCTCGGCGACCTCGGTCGCGCGATCGAAGTGGGCCAGCGCGTCGTCGGTCGCGCCGCGCACCCACGCGAGGCGCCCGAGTGAGACCTCGGTGATCGCCTCGGCCCACCCGTTCCCCAGCTCCCGCAGCTTCGTCACGGCGGCGCGCAGCTCTGCCTCGGCTTTGTCGGCGTCGGGGTCGGACAGCTGCACACGCGCCGTCGCGCGCGCCGCGAGCGCCATGGCAGCGGCATCCTGATCCCCGCTCTCGGTGAACAGCCGCACGCACTCGCCGAGGCCGGCGACCACCTGCTCGCTCGGGCGCTGCCACATCTCGCCCCACAGCGCGAAGAACCAGGCGACGGCCCGGGTGTGCTGTGTGATGGGCTGCTCATGCTGCTTCTCGAGCAGCTCGAGCATCCACAGCCGCACCTCGGCGAAGAAGCCCGAGATCCACCAGTAGATGAGCAGGCTCCACGCGAAGTCCCCGGCGTCGTCGAGCCGGTTCGTGTACACGAGGTGGCGCACGGCGGCGCGGAGGTTCGGCAGCTCCAGGCCGAGGCGCGCGACGGCCTCGGCCTGACCGAGACCGCCGAGGTCGGGTGCGACGCTTTTGACGAGGCGGCAGTAGTGGTCGGCGTGCGCGAGCCGGACGCGGTCGGCATCGCCGCGCGCTTTGAGCCGGCCGAGGGCGTACTCCCGCACGATCGCGAGCAGCGCGAAGACACGACGGCCGCCCATGTCGTGCTGCTTGACCAGCGAGCCGTCCACGAGCGCCGCCAGAGCGTCGATCGCCTGACCGTCCCATGAGCGGCCCGAGCCGATCGCCTCGACTGCGTCGAGCGTGAAGCGCGTCGCGAAGACGCCGAGGTCCTCCAGCAGATCCCGTTGCTCCTCGGGCAGCAGGCTGACGCTCCAGTCGATCGTGGCGCGCATGGTGCGGTGGCGCTCGGGAAGGTCGCGCACCGCCGCCGTCAGGAGCGGAAGGCTCTCGCCGAGCCGTTCCGCGATACCCGCGGGGCTCAGGATGCGCACCTTCGCCGCCGCCAGCTCGATCGCCAGCGGCAGTCCCTCCAGCGAGCGGCAGATGTCGGCGAGCGCACCCGCGTTGTCGGCCGTGACCCCGAACGCCGGGTCGATCGCCTGTGCGCGATCGACGAAGAGGGCGACGGCGGCCGTCCGGGTGTCGGGGTCGAGACTGGCCGGCGCGTGGCCGACCGGCGTCGTGAGCGCCGGCACCTCGTACACGCGCTCGCCGCGGATGCGCAGCACGATGCGGCTCGTCACGAGGAAGGTCGCGGTCGGCGCGACGTTGTACAGGCGCACCAGCGCGGGCGCCGCCTCGACGATCTGCTCGAAGTTGTCGAGCACGATCAGCACCTTGCGCTCGGCGAGCGCGTGCGCGATGCGCTCCTCGAGCGCGGCTTCGCCGTTGTCGCGGATGCCGAGGTAATAGGCGATCGTCGGCAGCAGCAGGCCTGCCTCGAGCACGCCCTCCAGCAGCACGAAGTACACGCCGTCGGGGTAGAGCTCCTCGCATGCGAGCGCGGTCTCGATGGCGAGCCGGCTCTTGCCGATGCCGCCCGGGCCGATGAGGCTCACGACGCGGTCCGTGCCGCGAGCCAGCAGATCGCGTACGGCCGTGATGTCGGCATCCCGCCCGATCGTGGTCGTGTACGGGACAGGCACCTTCCCGACGAGAGATCCCCCCGCTTCGGGCGGGTCGATCTCGGCCAGTCGCGACTCGTCGAAGCGCTCGGCGAGCAGCATCGCAAGATCGGCCGCGACCTGATCCTCGAGGTCCTCGGCGCGCTCGAAGTGCAGATACGCGGCGGTGTCGTCGGCCTGGATACGGGCAATGAGCCCGGCGAGGCGCTCTTCGCGCTGCTCGGCGGCTTTGACGTAGATGAGCTTGGGCATCGCGCGCGGCGCGAGGTTGTACTCGTCCTCGAGTCCCGACACCTCTTCGTCGGGCGCGATCCACCCGTAGCTCGATCCGTAGATGCCGACGAAGACGTCGCTCTGCGCGAGGTAGGAGCGATACAGCTCCCGCGGCGGATGCGGCCTCGCCCCCAGCTCGAACATCACCGGCGCGAGCCGCAGCCGCTCGATGGCCGCCCTGACCGCTTCGCGCTCCTCAGCGAGCTCGCGCAACGTCGAGCTCACGAACACCCGGAGCCGCTGGTCGGGAGTGCGGATCACGGGGTGCCGTACCCCAGTCATGTGCACATCATGGACCCTGTGGGACCGTTCCCGCCATCCTCCTGTCCGTCAAGACCCCCGGGACGACCCCCGGCGCCGCCGGCTCGACCCTGGTGATGCGCAGTGAACCGGGCGCCGGGGCTGTGCTGAGGCTGGGCGTGCGCGTTACGCTGATCCTGTCCGAGGCGAGCCCGACGCCGACCGGACAGGCGACACCGCCGGGGAGTGGGGGAGACGGGTCGTGAGCGGCAACCGCGCAGGCTCCACCCGTGTGCTGGCGAGGGCCGGCGTGGCCGTCGGGATCGCTCTGGTCCTCGTGGCCGCGGTGTGGCTGACCAACCTCAGCCGCGTGTCGATGGCCCAGCGATCGGAGCCGGTCGAGGCGCCGACCACCGCGATAGAGGTGTCGGGCGAGGTCGGTTCCGGAGCAGGCGCCGAATCCTCCGAGGCGGCGCCGGCGCCCGCCGCAGTGCGCGTGCGAGTCGACGACGCGTGGAGCAGCCGCGTCGCGTCCGCCACCGGCATCCCGCGCCGCGCTCTGGACGCCTACGCGGCCGCCGAGCTCGTCATCGACGCCGAGCAGCCGGGGTGCGGCGTCGGCTGGAACACCCTGGCCGGAATCGGCGCGATCGAGACCGACCACGGCCGCCACGGCGGTGCGGTGCTCGGCGACGAGGGCTACCCCATGCCGGCGATCCGGGGCCCGCAGCTGGACGGCAACGGCAACGCCGCGATCGCCGACACCGACGGCGGCGCATGGGACGGCGACACGGTGTGGGACCGCGCCGTCGGTCCGATGCAGTTCATCCCCGACACGTGGTCGCGGTGGGGGGCCGACGCCAACGGCGACGGCGCGAGCGATCCCAATCAGATCGACGACGCCGCGCTCGCCGCGGCCAGGTACCTGTGCCACTCGGGCGAGATGTCGAGCGTCGACGGCTGGCGCACGGCGATCTTCAGCTACAACCATCTCGACGTCTACGTCGACGACGTCGCCGCCATGGCGAACTCGTACGCGCTGGCGGCAGGATGAGCGCCCCGGCCGATCCGTTCCGCGACGTGCATCGCGCGAACCGGCGGCGCGTGGCCGTCCGCGGGCTCGTGGTCGGCTTGGCCGCTTCGGCGATCGCCGCCGCCGGGTGGATCCTGCCCGGTGCCGTGGCCGCCTCGCCGTCGTCCGTGACCGCGCAGCCTGCCGCGACGGCGGCGGCCGTCGATACCGTTCCGGCGCCCGGGCCCGCTGCCGGCGAGACAGCGCCAGTAGGGACGGATCCGGATGCTGTCGCCCCGGTGGAGGCGGGACCGGATGCCGCCACGCCGCCGACCCCGGACGCGCTCGCCGCACCGCCCGCGGTCCCCTCGCCGCCGCCGGTGGAGTCGCCTCCCGCGCCGCTGCCGATCACCCCGGCCGTCCACACGATCGGCATCCACACCAGCGGCTACCAAGCCGAGCTCGACCAGTGCCTGTGGGTGCGCATGGATCTGGCCGGCGCAAGCGCCCCCATCGTCGGCGCCCACAACAACTGCGGCGGCGACGTCGTGCTCGGGCTCGAGCCGGGCCAGCTCGTCGACCTCGCCGGTCAGGGGCTGGACGGCCGCTACGCGGTCGCCGGGAGCAGGGATGGCCGCCCCGGTCAGAACGCGGCAGAGGCCACCGCCGGCTTCGGCGCCGCGGTCATCCTGCAGACCTGCTACTTCGAGGGCCCCGACGTGCGACTGGTGGCCCTCGTCCCCGTTCCCTGACGCGCGCCGCGAGAGCGGGTCTTCCCGCGGGGAGCGGGAGGGCGTAGCTTGTGCGCCGGGGAGGGCCGCATCCGCGGCTCCGAATCTGGGAGGTAGGAACATGAAGCGACTGGTCACAGGCTGCGTTCTCGCGCTGGGGCTCGTGCTGGCAGGAGCCGGCGCGGCGAACGCAGGGGAGGCCACCGGCAACGGCGGCGAGGCGCAAGGGGCATCCCACGCCTCGTCCGAGTGCGCGTTCAGCGGACAGGACACGGTGGACTCCGTCGAGGGGAACCCGGAGGGCTTCGACGACGACGCCCTCGCGATGCGGGGCAACCAGAAGCACGGCTACCACGGCATCCAGAGCTACGGGATGTTCGTGAGCGCCGGCATCGACGTCGGGGTCAACCCCGGGCTCGCCTGCCGCGGCAACGCAGGGCACTAGCACTCCGCTTGCGTGCACGGCAGGGGCGCCGTGCACGCAGGCGCGGGCCGTGGAGCGGGCTTATACCGCAGCATCCGGAACTTTTCAAGAATCAAGTGGACACGGCGCGTCATCGGGCGTATAGTGGGTCCTTGCGCTCTTGGATTCCCCCTGCCCTCATATGGTGGTCGGCTGTGCCTGCGCCCCCTTGCTCATCGCGAGGTGTGCCGCGCGGGTTTCGGGGACCAGAGCACTCCACCTGACGACAAGGAAACGAGCCCCACCGGGCCCACGGAGGTAATCCCCTTGGCTGCTGCGCGCAACGCATCCAACCCCACCACCACCCTCAAGAACGGACGCGGAGCATCCCGCCTCTCGTTCGCCAAGATCTCCGACACGCTGACGGTCCCCGACCTTCTCGCGCTGCAGACCGAGTCGTTCGACTGGCTGGTCGGCAACGAGGCATGGAAGGCGCGCGTCGCGGACGCGAAGGCCGCCGGTCGCACCGACGTGCCCGAGGTCAGCGGTCTCGAGGAGATCTTCGAGGAGATCTCGCCGATCGAGGACCTGAGCGAGACGATGCAGCTCTCGTTCACGAACCCGTACCTCGAGCCCGAGAAGTACTCCATCGAGGAGTGCAAGGAGCGCGGCAAGACGTACGCGGCCCCGCTCTACGTCGAGGCCGAGTTCATGAACCACCAGACCGGTGAGATCAAGACCCAGACGGTCTTCATGGGCGACTTCCCGCTCCAGACCGGCAAGGGCACGTTCATCATCAACGGCACCGAGCGTGTCGTCGTGTCGCAGCTCGTCCGTTCGCCCGGCGTCTACTTCGACAAGACCCCCGACAAGACCTCCGACAAGGACATCGTGTCGGCGCGCGTCATCCCCAGCCGTGGTGCATGGCTCGAGTTCGAGATCGACAAGCGCGACCAGGTCGGCGTGCGCATCGACCGCAAGCGCAAGCAGTCCGTCACCGTGTTCCTCAAGGCGCTGGGCCTGACCTCGGAAGAGATCCTCACCGAGTTCGCCGGCTTCGAGTCCATCGAGGAGACGCTGTCGAAGGACACCATCCTCACCAAGGAAGACGCGCTGCGCGACATCTACCGCAAGCTGCGTCCGGGCGAGCAGGTGGCCGCCGAGGCCGCCCGCGCGCTGCTGGACAACTTCTACTTCAACCCGAAGCGCTACGACCTGGCCAAGGTGGGTCGCTACAAGATCAACCACAAGCTCGGCCTCGACAAGCCGCTGTCGGACTCGGTGCTCACCGTCGACGACATCGTCGCGACCATCAAGTACCTGGTGCGCCTGCACCGCGGCGACGTCACGTTCGACGGCGTGCGCGGTGGCAAGACGGCCGAGATCCGTCTCGACATCGACGACATCGACAACTTCGGCAACCGTCGCATCCGCGCGGTGGGCGAGCTCATCCAGAACCAGGTCCGCACCGGTCTGTCGCGCATGGAGCGCGTCGTCCGCGAGCGCATGACCACGCAGGACATCGAGGCGATCACGCCGCAGACCCTGATCAACGTCCGCCCCGTCGTGGCCGCGATCAAGGAGTTCTTCGGAACCTCGCAGCTGTCGCAGTTCATGGACCAGAACAACCCGCTCGCGGGTCTGACCCACAAGCGCCGCCTGTCGGCGCTCGGCCCCGGTGGTCTGTCGCGTGAGCGCGCGGGCGTCGAGGTCCGTGACGTCCACCCCTCGCACTACGGCCGCATGTGCCCGATCGAGACGCCGGAAGGCCCGAACATCGGCCTCATCGGATCGCTCGCCTCGTTCGCGCGGATCAACGCGTTCGGCTTCATCGAGACGCCGTACCGTCGCGTGGTCAACGGCAAGGTCACCGACCAGATCGACTACCTGACGGCCTCGGAAGAGAGCGACTACATCGTCGCGCAGGCCGGTGTCGAGCTGAAGGCCGACGGCAGCTTCGCGCAGGACCGCGTCCTCGCACGTCGCGGCCAGGGTGGCGAGGTCGACCTGTTCCACGCCGAGGAGATCGGCTACATGGACGTCTCGCCGCGCCAGATGGTGTCGGTGGCGACCTCGCTGATCCCGTTCCTCGAGCACGACGACGCCAACCGCGCCCTCATGGGTGCCAACATGCAGCGTCAGGCAGTCCCGCTGCTGCGCTCGGAGTCGCCTGTGGTCGGCACCGGCATGGAGGGCTACGCCGCGATCGACGCCGGTGACGTCGTCACCGCCGAGAAGGCCGGTGTGGTCATCGAGGTCTCGGCCGACGTCGTGACCGTGCAGCTGGACGAGGGCGGCACGCAGGACTACTTCCTGCGCAAGTTCGACCGCTCCAACCAGGGCACGAGCTACAACCAGCGCGTCATCGTCTCGGCGGGCGACCGTGTCGAGAAGGGCGAGGTCATCGCCGACGGACCGGCCACGGAGAACGGCGAGCTCGCGCTCGGCAAGAACCTCCTCGTCGCGTTCATGACGTGGGAGGGTCACAACTTCGAGGACGCGATCATCCTCAGCCAGGACCTCGTGAAGGACGACACCCTCTCTTCGATCCACATCGAGGAGTACGAGGTCGACGCCCGCGACACGAAGCTCGGCAAGGAGGAGATCACCCGCGACCTCCCCAACGTGAGCCCCGACCTGCTGAAGGACCTCGACGAGCGCGGCATCATCCGCATCGGCGCCGAGGTTCGCCCCGGCGACATCCTCGTCGGCAAGGTCACGCCCAAGGGCGAGACCGAGCTGTCGGCCGAGGAGCGTCTGCTCCGCGCGATCTTCAACGAGAAGAGCCGCGAGGTGCGCGACACGTCGCTCAAGGTGCCCCACGGTGAGCAGGGCACGATCATCGCCGTCAAGGAGTTCAACGCCGAGGACGGCGACGACGAGCTCGGCTCGGGCGTCAACCGCCGCGTCGTGGTCTACATCGCCCAGAAGCGCAAGATCACCGAGGGCGACAAGCTCGCCGGCCGCCACGGCAACAAGGGCGTCATCGCGAAGATCCTCCCCATCGAGGACATGCCCTTCCTCGCCGACGGCACCCCGGTCGACGTCATCCTCAACCCGCTCGGCATCCCCGGTCGAATGAACTTCGGCCAGGTCCTCGAGACCCACCTCGGGTGGATCGCCAAGCAGGGCTGGAAGGTCGAGGGCAACCCGGAGTGGGCCGCGCGCCTGCCCGAGGAGGCTCGTGAGGCCGCGCCCGGCACGAAGGTCGCGACCCCGGTGTTCGACGGTGCGTTCGAGGAGGAGATCGCGGGTCTGCTCGACTCGACGAACCCGACGCGCGACGGCGACCGGCTCATCGACTCGACGGGCAAGACGCTGCTGTACGACGGCCGCTCCGGCGAGCCGTTCCCGGCTCCGATCTCGGTCGGCTACATGTACATCCTGAAGCTGCACCACCTCGTGGACGACAAGATCCACGCGCGCTCGACGGGCCCGTACTCGATGATCACCCAGCAGCCGCTCGGTGGTAAGGCGCAGTTCGGCGGTCAGCGCTTCGGTGAGATGGAGGTGTGGGCCCTCGAGGCCTACGGCGCCGCGTACGCGCTCCAGGAGCTCCTCACGATCAAGTCCGACGACATCCTCGGCCGCGTCAAGGTGTACGAGGCGATCGTCAAGGGCGAGAACATCCAGGAGCCCGGCATCCCCGAGTCCTTCAAGGTGCTCATGAAGGAGATGCAGTCGCTCTGCCTGAACGTCGAGGTGCTCTCGGCCGACGGCACGGAGGTCAACCTGCGCGACACCGACGACGAGGCCTTCCGCGCCGCTGAAGAGCTCGGCATCAACATCTCCAGCCGTTTCGAGTCCTCGTCGATCGACGAGATCTGACCCGGCCAGGCAACGACAGAATTCCGACACAGGAGAACTGAGAACTAGTGCTCGAATCAACAACTTTCGATCAGCTTCGCATCGGCCTGGCCACCGCTGACGACATCCGTCGTTGGTCGTACGGTGAGGTCAAGAAGCCCGAGACCATCAACTACCGCACCCTGAAGCCCGAGAAGGACGGCCTCTTCGGAGAGCAGATCTTCGGGCCCTCCCGCGACTGGGAGTGCGCGTGCGGCAAGTACAAGCGCGTGCGCTTCAAGGGCATCGTGTGCGAGCGCTGCGGCGTGGAGGTCACCAAGTCCTCCGTCCGCCGTGAGCGCATGGGCCACATCGAGCTCGCCGCGCCGGTCACCCACATCTGGTACTTCAAGGGTGTGCCCTCGCGCCTCGGGTACCTGCTCGACATGGCGCCGAAGGACCTCGAGAAGGTCATCTACTTCGCCGCGTACATGGTCATCTCGGTCGACGAGGACGCGCGTCACCGCGACCTCGCGACGCAGGAGAACAACATCCGTCTCGAGCTGAAGACGCTCGGTGACCGCCGCGACGCGCGTGTCGCAGCCCGCCTCCAGAAGCTGGAGGAGGAGCTCGCCGCGCTCGAGGAGGAGGGTGCCAAGGCCGACCAGAAGAAGAAGGTCAAGGACGCCGCCGAGAAGGAGATGGCTCAGATCCGCAAGAACGCGGACGACCAGATCATCCGTCTCGAGAAGGTGTGGGAGGACTTCCGCACGCTCGAGGTCGGCCAGCTCAAGGGTGAAGACGAGATCTTCCACGAGCTGCAGGACCGCTTCGGTCAGTACTTCGAGGCCCACATGGGTGCGGAGTCGATCAAGCGTCGCCTCGAGGCGTTCGACCTGGCCGCCGAGTCGGAGAGCCTGCACCTGCAGATCTCCGAGGGCAAGGGCCAGCGCAAGATCCGTGCGATCAAGCGCCTGAAGGTCGTCAACTCGTTCCTGCAGACCGGCATGAGCCCGGCCTCGATGGTGCTCGACGTCGTCCCGGTGATCCCGCCGGAGCTGCGCCCGATGGTGCAGCTGGACGGTGGCCGCTTCGCGACCTCCGACCTGAACGACCTGTACCGTCGCGTGATCAACCGCAACAACCGTCTCCGTCGCCTGATCGATCTCGGTGCTCCCGAGATCATCGTCAACAACGAGAAGCGGATGCTGCAGGAGGCCGTCGACGCGCTGTTCGACAACGGCCGCCGCGGCCGTCCCGTCACGGGCACCGGCAACCGCGCGCTGAAGTCGCTGAGCGACATGCTCAAGGGCAAGCAGGGCCGGTTCCGCCAGAACCTGCTCGGCAAGCGCGTGGACTACTCGGGCCGTTCGGTCATCATCGTCGGTCCGCAGCTGAAGCTGCACCAGTGTGGTCTGCCCAAGCAGATGGCGCTGGAGCTGTTCAAGCCGTTCGTGATCAAGCGCCTGATCGACCTCGGTCACTCGCAGAACATCAAGGCCGCCAAGCGCGCCGTCGAGCGCACGCGTCCCGAGGTCTGGGACGTGCTCGAGGAGATCATCCGCGAGCGCCCCGTGCTGCTCAACCGCGCGCCCACGCTGCACCGTCTGGGTATCCAGGCCTTCGAGCCGCAGCTCGTGGAGGGCAAGGCCATCCAGCTGCACCCGCTCGTCTGCGCCGCCTTCAACGCGGACTTCGACGGCGACCAGATGGCCGTGCACCTGCCGCTGTCGGTCGAGGCCCAGGCCGAGGCCCGCATCCTGATGCTCGCCTCGAACAACATCCTGAAGCCGTCGGACGGCCGCCCGGTGACCCTGCCCTCGCAGGACATGATCATCGGCCTGCACCACCTGACCACGGTCAAGGAGGGCGCAGCCGGTGAGGGCCGCGTGTTCGGCTCGGTCGGCGAGGCGATCCTGGCCAAGGACGAGGGCACTCTCGACCTGCAGGCCAAGGTCCGCATCCGCGTCCCCGGCCTGACCTTCCTCGAGGGCGAAGCCCCCGAGGGCTACGAGCGCCACGGTCTCGTGGACGCCTCGCTCGGCCAGGCGATCTTCAACGACACGCTCCCCAAGGGCTACCCGTTCGTCCGCGAGCAGGCCGACAAGGGCAAGCTGTCGCAGATCGTGAACAAGCTGGCCGAGGAGTACCCCAAGGTGGAGGTCGCGGCATCCCTCGACCGCATCAAGGACGCCGGCTTCTACTGGGCCACCCGTTCGGGTGTCACGGTGGCGCTCAGCGACATCCTCACGCCCCCCAACAAGGGCGAGATCGTCGCGGAGTACGAGAAGCAGGCCGCCAAGGCTCAGGCTCAGTTCGAGAAGGGTCTCACGACCGACGCCGAGCGTCGCCAGGAGCTCATCAAGATCTGGACCGAGGCGACCGACAAGGTCCAGGCCGCGATGCGCGAGAACTTCCCCGAGGACAACACCATCAACCGCATGGTGTCGTCGGGTGCTCGTGGTAACTGGCTGCAGATCCGGAACATCGCCGGTATGCGAGGCCTGGTGAACAACCCCAAGGGTGAGATCATCCCCCGTCCGATCATCTCCTCGTACCGCGAGGGTCTGTCGGTGGCGGAGTACTTCATCGCGACGCACGGTGCCCGTAAGGGTCTGGCCGACACGGCCCTCCGTACGGCCGACTCGGGATACCTCACGCGTCGTCTCGTGGACGTCTCGCAGGATGTCATCATCCGCGAGGAGGACTGCGGCACGGCCAAGGGCCTGGAGTTCACCATCGCCGCGCCCGGCGCGGACGGCGAGCTCGTGCGCGACGCGAACGTCGAGAACTCGGTGTTCGCCCGCACGCTCGCGGCCGACGTCACGGCGCCCAACGGCGACGTGCTGGCGGCTGCCGGCGACGACGTGGGCGACGTGCTCATCGACAAGCTGGTCGGCGCGGGTGTCGAGTCCATCAAGGTGCGCTCGGTGCTCACGTGCGAGTCGGCGGTCGGCGTCTGCGCGAAGTGCTACGGCCGTTCGCTGGCCACCGGCAAGATCGTCGACATCGGCGAGGCCGTCGGCATCATCGCGGCCCAGTCGATCGGTGAGCCCGGAACGCAGCTGACGATGCGTACCTTCCACACCGGTGGTTCGGCGTCGGCGGATGACATCACGCAGGGTCTTCCCCGCGTGCAGGAGCTGTTCGAGGCCCGCACCCCCAAGGGCGCGTCGCCGATCGCGGAGGCCGACGGCCGCATCACGATCGACGAGACCGAGAAGAGCAAGAAGGTCATCCTCACGCCCGACAACGGCGACGAGCCGCACGTCTACCCCGTGCTCAAGCGCGCGACGCTGCTGGTCGAGGACGGCCAGCACGTCACGGTCGGCCAGCCGCTGCAGGTCGGAACGCTCGACCCCAAGGAGGTCATGCGCGTGCAGGGTGCCCGCGAGGTGCAGAAGTACCTCGTGAACGGCGTCCAGGGCGTGTACCGCTCGCAGGGTGTGCCGATCCACGACAAGCACATCGAGGTCATCGTCCGTCAGATGCTGCGCAAGGTCACCGTCGTCGACCACGGCGAGACCACGCTGCTGCCGGGTGAGCTGGTGGACTTCAAGCGCTACCAGAACATGAACCGCGAGGCTGTCGCCGAGGGCAAGCGCCCGGCGTCGGGTCGTCCGGAGCTGATGGGTATCACGAAGGCGTCGCTCGCGACGGAGTCGTGGCTGTCGGCCGCGTCGTTCCAGGAGACGACGCGCGTCCTCACCCAGGCGGCGATGGAGGGCAAGAGCGACCCGCTCGTCGGCCTCAAGGAGAACGTCATCATCGGAAAGCTCATCCCCGCCGGAACCGGACTTGCGAAGTACCGCAACGTCACGGTCGAGGCGACGGAGGAGGCCAAGAGCGAGCGGTACCCCAACCGCATCTTCGCCTCGGACGGCGCCTACTCGGATGCCGACCTGAGCTACGTCGACTTCGACAGCTTCTCCACCGACGGTTTCACGACCGACTACAACTAGACGCGACTCGGGTCAATGCGAGCGCTAGCCAGCGTTGACCCGAGGCGGGTCTAGATCGAGTAACGAGCGCCAGCAAGCGTATCGAGATCTCGATGCCTGCACGAAGGGCCCCGGTTCACCGGGGCCCTTCGTCGTGTGTGGACGGATGCCTCAGCCCGCCGGCTGCGACCCTCCGTACTGGCCGCCGGCCGCACCGGTCGTCGATCCGCCGCTCGACGAGTCACCGCCGGCTGATCCGCCGCTCGCTGAGCCGCCGCTCGACGGGCCGACGTTCTCCTTCACGTGGTCGGAGGCGACGCGCGCCTCCTCCTTGACCTCGTTCGCCGCGTCCTCGGCGCTCGCCTTCACCTGCTCGACGGCATCCCGCGCCGGCTGTTCCAGCCCGGCCGCCAGCTCGCGGGCGCTCTCTGCCGCACTGTCGACCAGGGGCTGCGCGGCGTCACGCAGCGAGCGGGCGATCCGCCGCTCGCTGTCGGTGGGCGGTGCCAGCGACGCGGCGACCCAGCCCAGGGCCAGCGCGGCGAGGCCCACGGCGAGCGGCGCGCCCTGCACCTTCCTCGCCGCGGCGCCGGGAAGATCCCCGATGCCGTGCGCCGCCGAGTCGGTGGCCGAGGCCACCGAGTCGCCGACGTCCTCCGCCACGCCCATGACGCGGCTCTTGACGTCGTCGACGGCGCGCCGCAGCCGGGTCTTCTGCCGCTCCATGACCTTGCTCGGCGTGACCTTGTCGGCCAGGGCGTCGACGTCGCGTCCGAGCTCGTCGCGCGTGACCTCGATGTCGGCACGGATCTGTTCGGTGTTGCTCATGATCGGTTCTCCTCGTTCCTCTTCAGTGCTTCGGGGATCTCTTTGACGGTCTCGACGGTGCGGGGCGCCCCGCGGACGGACTTGATGCGTTTCATGCCCACGGCGTACAGGACGCCGGCAATGATCGCCCACAGCACCGCCACGATGACGCCGGACCATCCGCCGCCGACGAGGGTGCCCAGAGCCCACCACAGTGCGATGGACAGGAACAGCAGCGTCATCATCGCCGCGTAGCCCGCCCCGCCGAGGAGCCCCGCGCCCGCGCCGGCCTTCTTGGCGGAATCCGCGAGCTCGGCCTTCGCGAGCTCCAGTTCCTTCCGCATCAGCTCCGACAGGTCGCGCGACACCTCGCCGACGAGCTCGCCGACGGATGTGGTCGCCGCCTTCTGCTGAGACGGCGTCGGCATGTCGGTCATCGCTGCGCCCCGCCGCTCGGCGACCACTCGTCCTGCGTGCCCGTACCCGTCTGAGGCACGTCGGGCCGGCTCATGCCTCGCCGCACGGTGGACGCGTCGCTCGCGCCCGCGGCGAGGGAGTCGCCGATCGGCGTTCCCCCGAGCGGCGCGCCGGTGCCTGTGGCCGAGCCGGTGGCCGCCTCGGTGCCGGCCGGCATGGATGCTCCGGTGCCCGTCGCTCCGCCCGTGCCCGTCGCTCCTGCTACGCCCACCGGTGTAGCCCGGGGGGCGCCACCCTGGGCACCGGCCGCTGAGCCGGATGCCCCGCCCGAACCGTCTCCGTCCGAGAGGAGCGCCCGCGTCAGCCGGCCGGCGACCAGCCCGACGCCCAGCGCGGCGACGAGGAAGACACCGGTGTGCCGGCGTGCGAATCCGCGGACTTCGCGCACCAGATCGCCCGGCTCGCGCTGCTCCAGCCACGACGCCGCGGACTTCGTCTGATCGCCGAGGCTGCGCACCAGGCCGGTCGCCAGACCGCTCCCGGACGAGGACCGCGACATCTCGGACAGCTCATCGCCGGTCGAGCGGAGGGCCTCCGCCGCTCGCTGCTGCTGTGCGGTGGCCTGCTCCGAGAGCTGCATCCGCGTCTCGTCGAAGAATCCGCGCGCCGCTTCCTTCGCGTCCCGGGCCACCCGGCCCGCCTCGTCGCCCGCGACCTCCGCCACGTGCATCGCGGCGGCGTCGACCTCGGCGACGGTCTCGACGGCGCGTTCGCGCGGGCCGCCGGCGTTCTCGCCACCCGCGGTGGATCCCATCTCCTGCGTTGTCATCTCGTGCTCCTTTGCTCGTGCCGACGCCGTGGACCGATCGGGGGAGGCCTGACCGGGTGCGCGTCGTCCCGATACCGTCGCCGCTCACCGTCGCCCGACCGAGGGGGTTCTTTCCGGCGGCACCGGGCAGTATCATCCGCTTCCCGCGGCCGACACGGGGCACTCGCTGCGCGCCGCGCCGGGGCATCCGTCGTCGCGGCTTACCGTGTAACCGGAGGTGGGGGCCTATGGCGCGGATCGGGGGGCGCAACTCGTGGATCGCCGTGCCCGCCGGCGTGATCTGCGCGGCGGTGGTCGGTGCGCTGGTGTGGCTGTCGCTGCCCATGGTGCCCGTCACGGTGGCGTGGATCGGCGAGACGCTGCGGCGCGCGACATCGCCCGCGCCCGCCACGACATCCGAGCCCTCGGCGGCGATGCAGGCCGCCGAAGGCGGCGCGATCGACTGCCGCACGCTGTACCCCGACGACCTGTGGAACGAGCTGACCTGGCGGGGCGGATCGCTGCTGAATCAGACAGCGACGCCGCCCGCGACCGAAGCCGCCTCGCTCGTGGAGGCGGTGACGCCCGACGTGCTGGTCACATGCGAGTGGAACTTCGCCTCGGGCAGCATCGTCACGACCCTGTCGCGCGTGCCGGCCGACGCGCGGCCGATCGCCGAGGCAGCCTTCGCGGGGCAGGGGTTCTCGTGCACGACGTCGGACGGGGCTCTGGTGTGCACGCGGACGCGAGGCGAGGTGCTCGAGGAGCACACCCTGCGCGACGACCTGTGGCTGGCGAGCGTCGAGTCGCCCTGGCATCCCGAGGACTACGGTCCCCGGCTGGACGGCAACGTGTGGGACTGAGCGGACTCCGCCGCTAGCCGAACAGACTCTCGACGATCGAGGCCGTGTACCCCGTGGGTGCGAGGTTCGAGAACCGCGTGTCGACGAGGATGTCGTCGCGCCAGAAGAGCGTGCGGCCGTCGGTGACCGGATACGTCTCGTTCTGCCAGGTCTTCTCGCAGCGCGTGCCGCCGTCCGGCGTGTAGCAGGTGAAGCCCTCCTCGTCCGCGAGCTGGTTGAGCATGTCCAGCTCCGGCCCTCGCGAGAGGTACGAGATGGTCGTGATGAGGCCGGTCGTGTCGGCGGCGGGGTCGCGCCAGACGCAGATCAGGCTGCCGTCGGACTGCGGCCCGGTGGGGGCGAAGGCCGCCGCGTTGAGCGGGATGCCGTCCAGCTGCGACAGCACGTCGTCGTCGACGATCGCGAGGCAGTCGTCGGGGATGTCGGCGCTCGCCGTCGCAGAGGGGGTGGGTGTCGCGCCGGGCGACGCCGTGCCGGACGCCGACGACGTGGGCGACGAGCTCGCGCGGCCGGTGTCATCGGGGTCGGCGCCGCCCGGGTCGGGGGCGCACGCCGAGAGCAGAGCGGCGACGAGAACGGATGCCGCGGCTGCGGCGAGCCGCGATGCTCGGAGTGCCATGGCGCCAGGGTAGGGGCATCCGCTCTGCACACCTGCTGCACCGCGCCGGAATCTCACGGCACGCCTCCGACGTGTGCGCGGGAGCGGCGGCTACTCTCGCACTGCGGGAACTGTCCCCGCGTGAGGAGTGCCTGCGATGAGTGACCCCAAGTCGTCCTACGGCGAGCCCGTCGAAGAGCCCGGCAACGTCGACGACGTCGTCGGTCGCGCCAACGAAGGCCTCGCCGAGGCGGAGGCCGCCCGGCGCGATGCCGCCGCGCGCTCCGCCGCGTCCGCCGAGACGGACGCGCCCGACACCACCGGCACCGCCGGTTCCGACGCCTCCGGCTCCGAGCCCGACGTCGCCTCGGCGGCTCCCGGCACCGCCGCGTCGACCGCTGACGCCCGTGCCGCCGACAGCACCCCCGCAGAGCCCGACCCGTGGGAGTCCGAGGAAGCGGCATCCCTCGACTACCGCAGCACGCCGTCCGACACGGCCGTGTACTCGTCCGCCGGCACTGACCACGCACCGACCGTCGTCGACGCCCCGGTGGTGACGCCGAGCGAGCCCGTCTCCGAGGGCGCGATCGGCAGTGCCGCCTTCGCTCCGCAGCCGATCTTCGTGCAGGCTCCCGAGGCGCCTCGCCCGCGGGGCAATCGTGGTGCGGCCGGCGCGATCGGCCTGCTCGCCGCGCTCGCGTTCGCCGTGCTGTACTTCGCCGCGTGGATGGGTTTCGGCGCGCTCGCCGGCGACGTCACCGGAGAGAACGTGGCGACCACGGCACTCGAGGCGCTCGGCACCTGGTCGCTGTGGATCCCGGTGATCGTGTTCTTCCTGGCCTTCTGGCTGCTCGGCGCGATCATCAACCGCGGCCGCTGGGGCGCGTGGGTCGTGTTCGGCCTGCTGGTGGGGATCGCCGCGTACGGCGGCCACATCCTGGGCGCGCTGTTCCAGGCGCCGTTCTGGATGCTCACCGCGCGCGAGGGGGCTGAGCTGGTCGAGGCCGAACTGCTGGCGCCGCTCGCGATCGCGGCGTTCGTGATCGGCCGCGAGCTGACGATCTGGTTCGGCGCGTGGGTCGCCGCCCGCGGCAAGCGGGTCACCGAACTCAACATCGAGGCGCAGCGCGAGTACGAGCGCACGCTCGAGGCCGGCCCGCAGCTCGTCCGCCAGTAGCCGTCGCGGATGTAGATGAGCGAGTCGCCGCAGGGTGAAGGCGGTCCCGTCCGCCCGCTCACGGCGCTCGCGTTCGCGACCATCGGTTTCGTGGCGCTCGCGATCTTCGGTCTCGGTATGACGAGCCTCGCGACCAGCGAGGACGTCATCGCGACCCCGGGCCTCGGGCAGATCCCGGGTGCGACCGGTGTTGCGCTGGCGACCCTCGCCTTCGCCGGCGGGCTGTGGGCCGCGATCGGAAGGGCGGACCGGACGGATGCCGCGACCCCGGCAGCCGCGGAAGCCCCGAGGTCTCCGCGGGGCGAAGACGGCTCGGGCCCTGGTCGGGGCGCCCGGCCGGGGCATCCGTCGTTCTGGGGCTCCGCGTGGACGACGCTGGCCTGCTTCGTGGCGTACGTCGGCGGCGTATGGCTCGCGGCGCTCGTGACCGGCGCGGACCTGGCCGTCGCGACCGCCGTCGCCGGGCGCCTCGCGACCTCGTGGTTCGGCGTGGCCGTCGCAGCCGCCGCGTTCGTGTGTTCGTGGTCGGGCATCGCGCTCGTGCGCACCCGTGCCCACCGCCCCCGCTGGCCCTGGGAGGACGCCTCCTAGCCCCCGCAACCCTGCGGTTCGTTCGTCACATGTGCACGCGAATCGCCCGATTCCGCGTACATCTGTGACGAACGAACCGGGGGGAGGCTACCGTGGAGCCGTGGAGCGGTCGCTCGAGACCCAGGTCAGCCAGGCGGTGGACGCCTGGCTCGCGTGGCTTCCCCGCTGGGAGCCCGCGACGCACCGTGGGCGGGTGGCGCCGTGCCGCCGCTGCTTCGGATCGCCGGTGCTGTCGGCCGCAGGGCTCGGCGCCGATGTGCCGCACGGTGTGCAACACGGACTCTCGACCCGCATCAAGACGATCGTCGACCGGGCGGTCGCCGAGTACACGTCGCTGAACCTGCCGATGCTGCAGGCCGAGCTCGACCAGCAGGCGGCGCGCAACCGCGCGCGCAGCTACCGGCCGGCCGAGGGCCTCGACCCCGAGTTCGAGGGTCTGCCGCTCGATCCCGATCCCGTGCCCGGTGCGCCGTTCCTGTTCACGATCGCGGGCATGGCAGAAGAGGCGGCCGCCGGAATTCCGGCGCTTCCGCCGCTGACCGAGGAGGCCAAGGCGGCCCTGCGGCAGGAGGTCGGCCTCGCCGACGACTACGCCAACATGGTCGGGCGCGAGGTCTGCACGATTCTGCTCCACCACCGGCTGCGGATCCAGGCGGCGGTGACCGAGTTCGTCGAGCCGCAGATCGAGGCGATGCTCGCCGAGCTGACGCGCTCTCTCGATGCCCCGTTCGACCCGAACGATCCGCAGCTGCCCTGAGGCGCGGCATCCGTCGTCCTTCGTTCGCCCCACCCGCCCCGCACCTGCCTCGCGCCTGCCCCGCGCCCTCAGCCCGATCGGCCGCTCACCCCTCCGGGCCGGTTGCGAAAACACCAGTCCGTAACGACGACACGCCGACGACGGATGCCAGGGCTCGGCGTGTCGGGTGACGCACTGGTGTTTTCGCAACCGGGCAAGGCACGCGAGACTCCTGGCGCGGCGATCGGCTCCTCCACAGGGGGTGTACGGCGGGACTTCTGCACAGATCTGGCCGAGCCGCACCACCATGATCCGGGCGCGAGCAGGCTCGTCGTCATGTCGGTCGAATCAGCCGTCGAGGCCGTCCGCGCTCTGGGCGGCACTGCGCGGACGTCGCAATTGGTGAGGCCGGGCGTCGGCCGCAGCGACCTCACGCACGCTGTACGGGAGGGGCGGCTGCTCCGACCGCGGAACGGCGTCTACGCACTCCCTGACACCACACCCGCGGTCATCGAAGCGCTCAGCCATCGAGGGCGGGTGGCGTGCGTCAGCGCGGGGCGGGCGTGGGGCTTGTGGATCCTGGACGACGACGATGAGGATGACGATGACGAGGGCGAACGGGTCCATACGTGGGTGCGCCCCGGCCACCATCCGACACGGCTGGTCATCGATCCGGACCTCGAGGGGGAGTCGTGCTGCGTGTTCCACCGCGACATCCCGGTCGACGACCTCGCATTGGACTGAGTGGGCGTCATCCAGTGCCTTCTTCAGATCCTTCGGTGCAGGGGGCGTGAAGTCTTCTTCGCCGCCCTCGAATCCGCACGCCGGCAACGGCTCCTCGATCGCTCGGGACGGGAGAGACTTCGCGGCCTCGTACCCGAGGAGTGGCGCTGGTTGGTCGACTTCGCCCGCAGCGACGCCGACAGCGGTCTCGAGTCGCTGCTCCGCCTCCGACTGCATCGGCACGGCATCTCCGTCGCGAGCCAGGTCGAGATACCCGGCGTGGGCAGGGTGGACTTCGTGCTCGGCGACTGCCTGATCATCGAGGCCGACGGTGGCACCCACGACGGACCGGCCAGACACCGCGATCGCGTTCGGGATGCCGCGGCCATGGCTCTCGGGTTCGTGACGCTCCGACTGGACTATGCGCTGATCATCCACGACTGGGAGCTCGTCGAGAGCGCGATCCTCGCGGCGGTCGCCCGCAATCTTCACCGGAGCATCGCCGGCCTCACCTGGTGACCGGCCGGGCCGCGGCATCCGTCGTCTGTTCTGGCTCGGGGCCCCTTGCCGCCTCACCCGGGTGCGAAAACACCAGTCCGTAACGACGACGCGCCGGTGACGGATGCCTCGGCCCGGCGTGTCGCGCGACGGACTGGTGTTTTCGCAAGCGGGCCGGGGGAGAGCGGCGGGCCGCGGGGAGCGTGGGCTTCGCGACGGGGCGGCCCGCGGCATCCGTCGTTCCCTTGCTGGCTCGGCGCCCCTTGTTGCCTCACCCGGGTGCGAAAACACCAGTCCGTAACGACGACGCGCCGGTGATGGATGCCTCGGCCCGGCGCGCCGGGTGACGCACTGGTGTTTTCGCAAGCGGGCCGGCAAAGGCGCGGGCCGCGGGACGCAGCATCCGTCGTCTGTCCCGGCTCACGGCCCTGCTGCCTCACCTGGGTGCGAAAACACCAGTCCGTAACGACGGCGCGCCGGTGACGGATGCTTGGGCCCGGCGTGTCGGGTGACGCACTGGTGTTTTCGCATCGACGCCGCCGGGTACAAGGGGCATGGTGTGAGGGGCGACGGGAGGGGTGTGCGCGGCACTCTCGCAGGTGGCTTTGTTAGCATTGCCGAGTTTGCTGCCGCTTCTCGGCAGGAGTCGTCCTTGGCATAGGCCCACGGGCCCATCGTCGGCAGCTGGAGGTGAGGTGGCCACACGGCTTCCTTCGGCGCCTCCGATCCTGCCCGGACTCGCCTATATACGCCCACTGGGATCAGGTGGCTTCGCCGACGTCTTCCTCTATGAGCAGGACATGCCCCGGCGCAACGTCGCGGTCAAGGTGATGCCCAGCGATGTGCGCGATCCCGAGCTGCGCCGCATGTTCAACGCCGAGGCCGACGTCCTCGCGCACCTGTCGGCGCACCCCTCCATCGTGACCGTGTACCAGGCGAGCATCTCAGCGGACGGCCGCCCGTACATCGTCATGGAGTACTGCCCGGGATCGCTCGCGCAGCGGTACCGGGTCGAGCGGATCCCGGTCGAGGAGGTCCTCGCGATCGGCGTGCGCATGGCCAGCGCGCTCGAGTCGGCGCATCGCGCGGGCCTCGTGCATCGCGACGTCAAGCCGAGCAACATCCTCATCACGACCTTCGGCACTCCCGTCCTCGCCGACTTCGGCATCTCGTCGTCGCTGCTGCGGCGGACCGCGGACGAGGTGCTGGCGATGTCGATCCCGTGGAGCGCGCCCGAGGTCGTCGCCGAGCAGACGGCCGGCACGGTGAGCAGCGAGGTGTGGAGCCTTGGGGCGACGGTGTATTCGCTGCTGGCCGGCCACAGTCCGTTCGAGCGACGCGAGCGCGGCCAGAACACCAAGGAGCTGCTGCGGCGACGCATCGCCCGCGCGGGATACGTCGAGATTCCGCGCGCCGACGTGCCGGCGTCGCTGCAGCGCGTGCTCGCCACGGCGATGAGCCGCGATCCGGGCAGCCGGCAGCCGTCCGCCCGTGCATTCGGCGAGGCGCTGCGCCAGGTGCAGGCCGAGCTCGGCCAGCACCCGACGCCGCTCGAGGTTCCCGACGCGGACTGGTCTCCGTCATCCGCCCCCGTGGATTTCGGCGACTCGGCGCTGCGGGGCCCGGCCCGGTCGCGCGTCGAGCGCGATTCGACCCGCAAGGTGCGCTCGGGCACCGGCGTGGCGGCGCTGGCCCGCGATGAAGACACCGACATCTCGGCTCCGGCCGCACGGCGGCGCGGCGCCCTGCCGTGGGTCGCAGGCATCGGAGCCGGTCTCGTGCTCGGGGCCGTTGCTGTCGTGGCGACCCTCTTCGTGGCGGGCGTGCTGTGATGCGGCGCAGGACGATCGCCGGACTGGTCGCGGCGGGTGCCGCCGTCGCGGTCGTGATCGGCGTCAGCGTGGTGTGGCCGGGCCTGGATGCCCAGGAGACGCCCGAGGTCGACACAGCGGTGTGGGCGCTGCAGACCGGCGAGGGCCGCCGCTACGCGCGCGTGAACACCTCGATCGGCGAGCTCGACACCGTCCGCAGCATCAGCAACCCCGACCAGGTCGTGCAGACCGGCGACGCGGCGTACCTCTTCAGCGACAGCTTCAGCAAGGTGACGCGCATCGACGAGGCGCAGCCGACCGACCTCGACGAGGAGGCGCTGCAGGCGTCGACCTCGACCCCGGCCGGCACCACCGACGTCGTGACGGCGGGGGACTACGTCGCCTACCTCACCGACTCGGGGGCCGTCTTCGCCGGGCTGCTCTCGGCCGGCGGGGCGGCTCAGCTCGATCCGTTCCCGTCCGACGAGGAGGATGCCCCGCAGTACGCCGCCGACGCGATCGCGGTCGATGAGCGCGGCGTGCTCTTCAGCTACTCGCGCGCCGACGGCTCGGTGCTGCGCTGGGACATCGACGACGCGGCCGTGCGCGGCCGCGACCCGCTCGACGCGGACGGCATCACGGAGCCCGCGATCACCGCCGCGGGCGACACGTGGGCGGTCGTGGACACCGAGGACGGCGACGTCTGGCTGCGGGGGACGGATGCTGCGGCATCCGCTCCCACGACCGGCGCTGTCGTCGTGGGCGCGCCGGACGCGACCGGCTCCGACGTGTACCTCGCCGACGAGACGTCGCTCGTGCGCGTGCCGGTCGATGGCTCGGACATGGATGTCGAGGTCGGCACCGGTACCGGCGCCGTGCTCGGCACGCCTGCCCAGCCGGTGCCGCACGACGGCGACGTCTATGCGGCGTGGCTGCCGCAGGGCGAGACCGGCGGGACGCTGTGGCGCTCCGGCGGCGAGACGATCCCGCTGGCCTACGGCGAGGAGTCGATGCCCGACGAGCGACGGCCGATCTTCGTCGCGACCGGCTCGGCGATGATCCTCAACGAGACACGGTCGGGATGGGCATGGTCGGTGCCCGATGGCGAGCTGATCGCCTCGAGTCAGGACTGGTCGCTCGATGACCGCACCGACCCCGACGCCGTGCCGAGCGATGAGCAGCTGCAGGTCGTCCTCGACCCGAAGCCGCCCATCGCCGAGCCCGACTCGTTCGGCGTGCGCGCCGGGAGCCTGGCGTCGCTGCCGGTGCTCATGAACGACCACGACCCGAACGAGGACGTGCTCGCGATCGATCCCCGGTCGGTCAGCGGACTCGACCCTCGATTCGGCACGGTGACCGTGACCGACGACGGCCAGCGGTTCGCGGTGCGGCTGGACCCCGAGGCCAGCGGGTCGGCGACGTTCTCGTACGTCGTCTCGGACGGCACGGCGCAGGACGGGCTGATCTCCGAGCCGGCGACGGTGACGCTCTCGGTGACGGCGCCGTCCGTGAACAGCGCGCCGGAGTGGTGCGGTGTGGACCGCTGCCTCGTGGAATGGCCCGAGCCCGAGGTCGCACGCGGCGGTACGGTGACGGTGCCGGTGCTGCCCGGATGGGTCGACCCCGAGGGTGATCCGCTGCTGCTCCTGGGCGTGCAGAACGTCACCGGCGTGGGAAGCGTCGCCGCGACCCCCGGCGGCGACGTCGTCTACCAGCACAGCGACACCGGCGAGGGCGGCGAGCAGCAGATCGAGCTGGCGGTGACCGTGTCCGACACCTTCGGGCAGACCGCGGTGAAGTCTCTCGTGGTGAGGGTCTCGCCGCAGCCCCAGCTCGCCGCGCAGTCGTTCGCCGTCGTCGACACCGCCGTCTCGGGCATCACGGTCGATGTGGCCGACCACGTCACCGGGACGGCGGGCACCCTGTCGCTGGACTCGGTGCGCGTGCTCGACGACGCCGCGGCGACGGCCACGGTCATCGGCGGCTCGACGTCGTTCGACTTCGCCGCCCAGACCGCGGGCACGTACCGCGTGGACTTCACGGTCACCGACGGCACCAGCAACGCCACCGGCACCGCGCGCATCACCCTCCTCCCCGCCGACGCTCCCGCCCAGCTGGCGACGTCGCCCGTCGTGGCCTTCGTGCACCCGCAGCAGGACGCGACGCTCGACGTGTTCGACGCGGTCTCGAACCCGACGCACCGCGTGCTGCTGCTCAGTGACGTCGTCGCGACGGCGGATGCCGGGGCCACCCTGTCGGTGGACGCGGTGGGTCAGAATTACCTCCGGGTGTCGGGCACCACGCCCGACGGCGGGCCGGGCCGCCTGGGCACGGTGTCGTACGTCGTGAGCGACGGCACCGAGGACGAGGGCTCCCGCGTGCAGGGCGAGGCGACGGTCTACCTGCTGCCGCCGGCTCCCGAGCTGTCGCCGATCGCGATCGACGACACGGTGGTCGTCCGCGCCGGCGCGCAGATCGACATCCCGGTGCTCGACAACGACATCTCGCCCGCCGGCGGTCGTCCGACCCTCGATGCGTCCCAGGTGACGTCGTCGACGGATGCCGCGCTCGCGTTCGCGGCAGGCGATGTGCTCCGCTACCTCGCGCCCTCCGAGCCGGGGGAGTACGGCATCGACTACTCGGTGTTCACGACCGGCGCCCCCGCGCTCGCCGACACCGCGATGGTGCGCGTCCGCGTGATCGACGATGACGCCAACCGGGCGCCCTCCGCCGACACGCTCGAGGGCCGCGTGCTGAGCGGGCAATCGGCGCTGGTCGACTTCGACGGCTTCGGGATGGATCCCGACGGGGATGTCGTCACGCTCGACCGCATCGTCGAGCAGCCCGAGCGGGGCTCCGCGACGATCTCGGCCGATGGGGCATCCATTCTCTACTCGAGCGTGCCGGGCGACAGCGGACAGGTCTCTTTCCGTTACCGGGTGGTGGACGCCTTCGGTGAGACCGCGGAGGGCGCGGTGCGCGTCGGCGTGCTCGACGGCGAGGCGAACCCGAGTCCGGTGACGTTCACCGACTACGTGCAGGTGCAGGCTGGTGAGGGCAACACCATCCGGGTCAGCCCGCTGTCGAACGACCTCGACCCGACGCTGGGTGCGCTGAAGGTCACCGACATCCGCCCCGACGTGCCGGCGTCTCTCGTCGACGGCAGCGAGAACCCCGAGTATGCCCGCCTGGATGACCGCATCCAGACGGTCGACGATGCCACCGTCGTGATCGAGGCCGGCGCCGAGCCGGGCACGATGTCGTTCCTCTACGACGTCGAGTCGACGTCGGGCAACACTGGGCGCGGGCTCATCGTGGTGCGGGTCGTGCGCGAGAGCGTGCCCGACTACCCCATCGTCTCCGACACGATCCTCACGGTGGAGTCCCGCGAGGACTTCCCTCGCGGCGTGGATGTGCTCGACGGCAAGGTCACGTGGTCCGGCGGCGACATCTCGGATCTCGAGGTGTCGCTGTGGGGCGAGCCCGAGGGTGTGACTGTCGACGGCACCGAGCTGCGCGGCGAGCTGCCGGCGACGACGCGACTCATCCCGTTCGCGGTCACGGGCGAGAGCGCCCAGGCGGGCGACGAGTCCGAGACGGTGACCACCTACGGATTCCTCAAGGTCCCCGGCGACGACGATCTGGCTCTGACCCTGCGCGCGGGCGCAGCGTCGCCGGAGGTGCGCGAGACCGAGTCGACCACGTTCGACATGGCCGAGCTCGTGGCCCGTCCGCGCGGCAGCCGCATCGAGGTCGGACCGGACGTGCGCGTCTCGGGGGCGCGAGCGGAGGCCGCCTGCACCGTGGAGTCGGGCACCGTGGTGCGCTACGACGCGGGCGCCGGAGCGCCCTGGGTCGACGCGTGTCAGGTGCCGGTGCGCATCGCGGGCAAGGACGACTGGACGTACCTGTCGGTGCCGGTCACGGTGCAGCCGCAGGACCCGCAGCCAGTGCTGCGGCCGGGATCGATCACGGTCGGGCCGGGCGAGACGGCGACGTTCGACCTGCGCAACATGACGACGTGGCAGCTGCGCGAGGACTGGGACGGCATCCAGTACGCCGTCGAGCACGGCGGCGGATCGTTCGATGTGACTCAGGAAGGCTCCGTGCTCACGGTCACCGGCGCCGACGCCGCGGTGCCCGGGTCGGAGGAGGCCGCGCTCGTCTCGGTCACCAGTCATCCTGCGGTGGCACCCGCGCGGCTGATCCTGCGCGTCGGCGCGGCGCCGTCGACGCTGCCGCAGGGCGGCTCGGTGGTCAAGCAGTGCTCGCAGAGCTCCGGCTCGTCGTGCAGCTTCTCGGTGATCGGCGCGGGCGGCGAGGTCAACCCGCTCCCGCGCACACCCCTCGAGGTCGTCGGCGTGCGACCGACCGGCGCGTGCGTCGGGGTGGCCTTCGCAGTCGCCTCGGACACGAACGTGACGGCATCGTGGACGGGGGATGCCCCGGGCGCGACGTGCACCGCCGCGTTCTCGGTGCGCGACGCGCAGGGCCGCGTGACCAGCTCCGAGCGCGACGGACGTGTGATGCTCGACCTGCTCGGCTACCCCAAGACGCCGTCGAGCGTCGCGCAGACCGGCTACGCCGACGGCACGGTGACGCTGCGCGTCGACCCGGGCGAGGCGCGGCAGGCCTATCCGTCGCTGAGCGGGTTCGTCGTGCGCTCGGGCGGCGCCGAGGTCGCGCGCTGCGGGGCGGACGGCGTGTGCCCGCCGATCCCGGCGCCCAACGGCGAGCAGCGCACCTACGAGGCATGGGCGATCAACAGCGTGGGCGAGTCGCGCGGCAGCGTCCGCACCGTCGCGTGGGCGTACGACACCCCGGGCAGTCCGTCGCGCGTCGAGTGGTCGCCGGTCGTCACCGACGGCGATGGCGGTGTCATCTCGCTCGCGATCCACGGCGTCGACGGCGCCGAGACCGGCACGCTCGAGATCTCGAGCCCCGCCGGCGAGACCGTCCGCGTGCCGGTGGGCAACTCGGAGCGCGTCGACGTGCCCCGCTTCCGGGTCGGCTCGAACTCGCTCACGAACGTCTCGATCACCCCGTACTCGCGGTTCTCGCTGCCTCCCGGCCTCGGCGGGCGGCCGTCGGGCGAAACCGTCACGGTCCAAGCCAACGGCGTGGGCGCGCCCCAGAACGTGACCCTGTCGCTCAGCTCGCAGTCCACCGGCGACGGATTCGCGACGGTGAACGCCGTGGCCACCGCCCAGCCCAACGGCACCGGTTCGGAGCTGCGCTACCACATCGTCCAATACGAAGACCGGCACCGCTGTGACCCTGTGGCAGGCGGAGCGAACGCGTCCTTCCCGGGGCTCGAGGACGGCGACGAGTACCGCTTCTTCGTGTGCGTCGAATCCTGGTACGGCGGTGCCGTGTACGGCGGAGGCAGCGCCGAGGCGAGCGTCCGGGCGACCCAGAGCGGCGCGGCGCCCCGCGGATACACGTTCGTCGTCGATCGCCGTCCCGTGGTCCAGGGTCAGCAGGCGCAGTGGCGCATCACCGGGACGCCCAGTTCGACCGAGAACCCGCCGCGCAGCAACGAGGTGCACTTCGAGGGCTGGAACGACGGGACGCCGGTGTACGACCGGGACCCGGGCATCAATGTGTACTACCGGCACAAGTTCTGGGGCAATGAGTCGGCGCGTGCGCCCGTCGTCCCGGCGGCCGGGAGCGCCCCGTACCAGGTGCAGGCGAGCTGGTCGATCCAGTCCTGCACCGCCGGCACCTCGCTGCAGCGCACTTCGCAGTCCAGCAACGGCGACGCCTCGTTCACGTGGTCGGACGCCGGCATCGTCTTCCGCGACGAGAACAACGCGGCGCTGCCCTACACCGCGGGCTCGTGGACGGTGCCGGCCGGCGCGGTCAGCGTCGAAGGTGTCACCGTCAGCGCCGGCTGGGACGCGGCGTGGAACCTCGATCCGGCCTCCCAGACCCTGCCGAAGAGGGCATGCGACCCAGGCACGCAACCCGACCCTGGCACGCCACCCGGGCCTGCACCGGCCCCCTGAGCCGGAGCCGCTCCAGCCGACCCGCCCTCGCCTCCAAGCCAGAACAGCAAGGACATCACGACATGACCATCACTCAGGATCAGGCCGACTGGTTCGCCCAGACGTTCGGGCAGATCGCCGACAACGTCGAGCGCGCCCTGCTGGGCAAGCGCCACGTGGTCGAGCTGGTCCTCACCGCGATGCTCAGCGACGGTCACGTCCTGCTCGAGGACGTCCCCGGAACCGGCAAGACCTCGCTGGCCCGCGCCATGGGCCAGTCGGTGCAGGGCGTCAACACGCGCATCCAGTTCACGCCCGATCTGCTCCCGAGCGACATCACGGGTCTGAGTGTGTACGACCAGAAGGAGGGCGTGTTCGAGTTCCACGCCGGCCCGATCTTCGCCAACATCGTGCTGGCCGACGAGATCAACCGCGCGAGCCCCAAGACGCAGTCGGCTCTGCTCGAGGTCATGGAGGAGGGGCGCGTCACGATCGACGGCGTCTCGCGTCAGGTCGGCGTGCCGTTCCTCGTGCTCGCCACGCAGAACCCGGTGGAGCAGGCGGGCACCTACCGCCTCCCCGAGGCGCAGCTCGACCGCTTCATGATGCGCACGTCGCTCGGCTACCCCGACCACGCAGCGACCGTCCGCATCCTCGACGGTGCAGCCGTGGCAACGGCCGACCTGTCGCCGATCATCACGCCGCAGGCGCTCGTCGGCATGGCCGACCTCGCCACCCAGGTGTACGTCGACGCGCTGGTCTTGGACTACATCGCCCGGCTGGTGGACGCCACACGGGCGGCCGACGAAGTGCGGCTAGGCGTCAGCATCCGCGGAGCCCTCGCGCTCTCGAAGGCCACGCGCACGCGCGCGGCGTCGCAGGGGCGCACCTACGCGACGCCCGACGACGTGAAGGCGCTCGCTGTGCCGGTGCTCTCGCACCGCCTGATCCTGCACCCCGAGGCCGAGTTCGACGGCGTCACCCAGGAGACCGTGGTCGGGCAGGTGCTGCTCGACGTCGCACCCCCCGCCCGTCGCGAAGCCGCCGTCTGAGCCGGAGCCGCATGAGCCTCACCGAGTCGCGTCTGACACGCACGGTCCAGTCCAGTGGGATGACCGGGCGCACGCACGCGACCGCCACGAGCGTCGCGTCGCCCCGCGCACGCGCGCTCGTGCGCGCCGCGGTGTGGTGGACGAGCGCGTCGCGGGCGACCGGGGCGGCGATCGCGGCCGCGGCGACCTGGGCTTCGCGCACCGTGCGTCCCGCGGGCACGCTCGTCGCGGTGGCGGCGACCGCGGGTCTCGTGCTCGGTCTGGTGTTCGGCTGGGTGGAGTGGATGGTCGCGGGCGCGGCATCCGTCGTCCTTCTGGTCACCGCCGTGCCGTTCCTCTTCGGGGCCCGCGCATACGATGTCGACCTCTCGCTCACGCACGAGCGCGTCGTCGCGGGCGACGGCGTCACAGGCGAGATCGTGGTGCGCAATGACGGTCACCGGATCGCGCTGCCCGGCCGCATCGACATCCCGGTCGGCGCCGGACTGGTGGAGTTCGGCGTTCCGCTGCTGCGCCCCGGGCACACCGTCGCGCAGCCCCTCGACATCCCGGGGCTGCGCCGCGGCGTCGTCACCGTCGGCCCGGCGACCACCGTCCGCAGTGATCCCATCGGGCTGCTGCGCCGAGAGCACGCGTTCGAGGACGTGCACGAGGTGTACGTGCACCCGCGTACCACGCTGCTGCCGTCCACCAGCGCGGGCCTGATCCGCGACTTGGAGGGCAGCCCGACGCGCCGGCTCGTCGACGCCGACATGTCGTTCCACGCGATCCGCGAGTACGCCCCCGGCGACTCGCGTCGCCAGATCCACTGGCGCTCGACGGCCAAGACCGGCAAGCTCATGGTCCGCCAGTACGAGGAGTCGCGCCGTTCGAGCATGGCCGTCGTGCTCGCTGCGTCCCAGGCGGAGTACGCCGACGCGGATGAGTTCGAGCTCGCCGTGTCGTGCGCCGCGTCGCTCGGCCTGCGCGCCGTGCACGATGCGCGTGACGTGACGATCGTGACGGGCTCCGAGATCCCCCGCGTCGTGCGGGGCCGGCTGCGCGCGATCCGCCGCGTGCCGGCCGCCGCACCGCGTCCGATGCTCGACGGGTTCAGCTCGGTCGAGCTGCTCGAGAACACGATGCCGGTGGGCGAGGTCTGCCGCCTCACCACCGAGTCCGGCGAGCGGCTCTCCATCGCGTTCGTGGTGGTGGGTTCGCGCGTGACCCTCACGCGCCTGCAGCAGGCGGCGCTGGCGTTCCCCAGTGATACCGCCGTCATCGGGGTCATCTGCGATGAGAGCGCGCACCCGCGCATGCAGACGCTGTCGGGGCTGTCGGTGCTCACCGTCGGAACGCTCGACGATCTCGCCGGCCTGCTGCTGAGAGGGGCGACCTCGTGAGCGCCCCGACGCCGCCCGCCGTCTCGCCGCGTGTGCGGCCGCCCCGGTTCGTGCCTCGAGTGGCGGCGGGAGCCGTGTTCGCCGCCGTCATCGTGGCGATCGCCGCCGTCGCCGCGTGGCCGATCTACCGCTCGACCAGCCTCCTCGTGCTGGTCGCGGTCGGTGCCGGCGTCGCGGCGCTGATCGCGTCGGCCGCGTGGCGCTGGCGGTGGAACGGCTGGATCGTCGCCGGAGCCCTCGCGGTCGCAGTCCTGCTGCTGGGTGTTCCGCTCGCGGTGCCGTCGCGCCTGGGTGCTCCCGACCAGCTGCTGCGGGGCCTGGGCGAGCTCGCGAGCGGGCTCGTGCTGGGCTGGAAGGACCTCGTCACGGTCGAGCTCCCGGTCGGCTCGTATCGCAACCTGCTCGTGCCCGCGCTGGTGGTGTTCCTCGTCGGCACGTGCGTCGTCCTCCTCCTGGCGTGGCGCGAGAACCGTGCCGCGTACGCCGCGGTGCCGGTGGCGCTGGGCATGGTGTCGTTCGGGCTGTTCTTCGGTCGCACGACGGTGAGCGCGCCACTGCGGCTCGGCCCGGTGGCCCTGTACGCCCCGGTCGAGACGGCGATCGGCGTGGCCGCACTGCTGGCGTGCCTGCTGTGGCTGGCGTGGCGCACGCACGACCAGCGCGTGCGGGCGCTGCAGCGGGCTGCGGCATCCAGCGGCGTCCGCGTCTCGCGCCGCACGTCGCCGGCCGACCGCCGCCGCACGCTGCTGGGCGCGGGGCTGACGGCCGTGGCGCTCACGATCGCGGTCGTGGTCGTGCCGTTCGCCGCACGGGGCGCCGACCGCGACGTGCTGCGCTCCGCGATCGGGCCCGACATCGACCTGTCGGCAGAGGTCAGCCCACTCGCGCAGTACCGCGCGCTGTTCGGCGACGAGCGCGTCGGCGAGCTGCTGTTCCGCGTCGACCCCGTCGACGGGGCGGCCCTTCCCGACCGCGTCCGCCTGGCGACGCTCGATGCCTACGACGGCGAGGTGTACCGCCCCGGCGGCGGAGACGGAACCGCGGATGCCGGACGCTTCGTGCGCGTGCCGTCCGCGCTCGACGCGGGTGAGGGCGAGCCGGTCGGCGCCGCGATCTCGATCGAGGCATGGGACGGGATCTGGATGCCGACAGCCGGGCGTCTGCGGACGGTCGACTTCGGCGGGCCCCGGGCCGCGACGCTCGCCGATCGGTTCTACTACAACGCCACCGCGGCAGCCGGCGTGCAGACCGCCGGCGGCGGGTTGCAGCCCGGCGACCGGTTCGTCCTGAACGGCGTGGAGCCGGCTGCCGCCGAGCTGTCGGAGCTCGAGGCGCCGGGCGGTCCGCCCGGCGGTGTCGCCACCCCCGAGAGCCTGCGCACGTGGATGGACCGGCACGGCACCGGCACCGGCGGAGCGCGGCTGGACGGCCTCGTCTCGCTCATGCGCGAGCGCGGCTACCTCAGCCACGGCCTGGCATCCGGCGAGGAAGACGCACTTCCGGCATGGGCCACCCAGCTGTCGGACTACTCGTTCCAGCCGAGCGCGTCGGGGCACTCGCTGGCCCGCGTGGAGACGATGTTCTCGCGGCTGCTCGAGCGCGAGACCGATCCTCGTGCCGAGGCGTCCGGCAACTTCGTCGCCGCCGTCGGTGACGACGAGCAGTTCGCCGTGGCAGCGGCGCTGATGGCGCGCGAGCTCGGATTCCCGGCACGGGTCGTGCTCGGGGCACGGCTCGAGGCGTCCGACGCGGAGCTGTCGGCCTGCGACGAGGGCGCCTGCCGTGCCGGCGATCTCGCGGCATGGACCGAAGTGCAGTCCGCGGACGGCGAGTGGGTCGCCGTCGACGTGACGCCGCAGTACGACCAGTCGCCCAGCCTGGATGTGACCGAGCAGCGCGACCCCGAGAACGTCACCGAAGTGCGCCCCGACTCGGTCGAAGAAGTGGTGCCCCCCGATCCCACGCAGGAGGATTCCGCGTCGGATCGCGCCGCCGAGGAGGAGGCCGCCGTCGATCTGGCGTGGCTGTGGCCGGTGCTGCGGATCACCGGCGTGGTCACGCTGGTGCTCGCACTGGCGTTCGGGCCGTTCCTGATCGTGCTGGGCGCCAAGGCGTCGCGACGGCGGTCGCGGCGACGGGCTGCGGTTCCCGCATCCCGCATCGCCGGCGGCTGGGACGAGTACGTCGATGCCGCGGTCGACTCGGGGCGCGAAGCCCCGCGCGCCTTCACGCGGAGCGAGCTCGCCGAGGCCTTCGCCTCGCCGTCGGGTGCGGCCCTCGCGACAGCGGCGGACCGCGCCGTCTTCTCGTCGGCGACGCTCGACCCCGCCGAGGCCGAGGAGTACTGGCGCACTGTCGACGCCGAACGACGCGCACTGCGACGCGAGCGCGGTTTCTGGCGCGGGGCGCTCGCGACCGTATCGTTGAGATCGTTGCTCCGTCCGCTGGCATCCGAATCCGGTGCCGGCCTGCGAATCGCCGAGAGGGGGAGACGACGGGCAGAGCCCGCGCGTCCCATGCCATGAACGCCACCGATGCCTCTGGAGTCATCTTCGGGATGCTCCTCAGCCTCCTGCTGGTCGCCGCCCTCTACGTGTGGGTCGGGCTCGCGCTCTCCGCTGTGTTCCGCAAGTCGGGGGTCGAGCCGTGGAAGGCGTGGGTGCCGATCCTCAACACCGTCGTGCTGCTGCAGCTCGCAGGCCTCTCGCCGTGGCTGGTCGTGCTCGCCTTCGTGCCGGTCGTCCAGATCGCGTTCATCGTCGTCTTCGCCCTGGCGATCTATCGCCTCAACGTCGCGTTCGGCTTCGGCATCGGGATGACCGTGCTCGGTGTGCTGCTGCTGCCCGTGTGGGCGACGATCGTCGGCTTCGGAAGCGCCCGCTGGGTGGGCCGGGAGTCGGATGCGCCGGTCGCCCACGCCTCACGGGCGGGCTCCGGCCCGCGGCGCTCGAGCGACACCCCGCCCACGCTCCCACCGCTGCCCTCGTTCGCGCCGGCGCCGCCCAGCTCGGCGCCGCCGCCCCCCGGGGCGGCCGGATTCACCCCTGCCTCGCCCGCCGGATTCTCTCCCGCGCAACCCGCCTCGTTCTCGCCCGCTCCGGCGGCGAGCTCGCCCGCCCCTGCTCCGACCCCCGCCCCGACCGCGGAGTTCACGGCACCCGCGGGCGGGTGGGCCCCGCCGCCGCTGCCCAGCCCCGGCAGCGCGTCGGGGCAGGACTCCGGTGCGGCCCCCGCTCCGGTCTCGAGCACCTCCGGCGAGGGCTGGGAAGGCTTCGCGGCCGATGCCGGTGATCTCAGCAGTGAGGTCACGGGCGCGATCCCGGGTGCGCCGGCTCCGAGGTCGGCCGTGCCCGCGGAGCCCGCCGTGCCGCCGATCCCCGCGATGCTGGCCTCCGACGAGGTGGGCGCCTCGTCGCCACCGGCATCCGCCACGGGCGACCCCGTCGGGGGCCTGACCCGTCCGCCGGTGGTGCGTGTGCCGCGCGGCGCCCCCGTCGACCAGAACCCCGAGCCGTGGGCCCCTGCGCGATCGCCGTTGAGCGAGCCGGAGGCCTTCGCCGAGAGTTCCGGTCCCGTCTCGGCCGTGGCAGGAGCGCCCGACGCGGGTGGACCGCGCTCGGCGCGCGCGTCGGTCTCGGCGCAGCACGCCCGGCCCGAGATCCCGGACGACGACGACGTCATGGACGAGACGATCATCGCCCGTCGCCGTCGCACGCACTGGTCGCTCGTGCCGCCCACCGGCAACCCCGTCGAGATCGGCTCCGAGGTCGTCATCCTCGGCCGCCGGCCCGCGCCGGACCCGGCTCATCCGGGAGCGCAGCTCATTCCGATCCAGGACGGGACCGTCTCGAAGACCCACGCGCGCCTGCAGCTGCGCGACGATCGCTGGTACGTGACCGACCTGGGCTCGACGAACGGCGTGCTGTTCGCGACGCTCATGGGCACCGAGGTCGAGGCCCCGCCCGGGGTCGAGGTCGAGGCGGGTGACCGGTTCCTGCTGGGCGACGCCGAGGTGCGCCTCGTGCGGAGCGACACGTGACGGACGCGCCCGACGAGCGCACGCAGCCCGCACGGCGGATGCGACACGAGGAGCCCCTCGACGAAGCCACCCGTTTCTCGTCGCGCCGCGCCGCGGATCCCGACCCGGTCGACGAGTCGACGAGACTGTCGAGGCGACGGGCAGCGCCGGCCGAGCCGGAGCCCTTCGACGACGAGACCGTGTTATCGCCACGCCGCGCGGTCGATCCCGACCCGGTCGACGAGTCCACGGTGCTGTCGAAGCGACGGGCCGCGCCGGCCGAGCCGGAGCCCTTCGACGACGCGACCGTCCTGACCCCGCGCCGTGCGGTCGCTCCCGACCCGGTCGACGAGTCGACCACGGTGTCGCCCCGTCGCGCCACCGACCTCGACCCGGACGACGAGTCCACCGTCCTGTCGCAGCGGCGGTTCGCGCCGACCGAGCCCGAGCCTTTCGACGACGGCACCGTGCTGTCCGTCAAGCGCAGCAGCGCGCGGACGACGGATGCCGTGCCACGCCCGCAGAGCCACGCGACAGGAACCGCCGGCCCGCGCCGATCCGGCGAGGCGCCGGCCCCCGTCGATCCCGACGACGGCTCGACGATCGTCGTGCGCCGCGAGTCCCGCCGCCGCGCGGAAGCCGCTCCGGCCACGGACGCCCCCGCCGAGCCGGCTGTCACGGAGTCCGCCGCCTCGGTCGCGCCCGCGCGTGCGGCCGTGGCGCCGGCCGCGGATGCCGTCTACACGCCGCGCGCCGTACCGCCGAGCGTGCAGCGCGCGCCGGCCCGCGCACACGCCCCGAACGCCGGGATCGAGGGCCTCGGCGACCCCGCAGCCGCGCGCCGTCGCGACCGCAGACTGGCGGTGATCGTGGTGGCCGCGGCATCCGTCGTCGCCCTCGTGGCGGTCGTGTCGCTCGTCGCCGTCCTCGTCTCTGGCTGAGCGTCCTCCGGGGATCTCGTCGCTCGTTTGCCCGGCCCGCGAAACGCACGTATCATGGATCGGGTGTGCGCTCACGCGCTCCGTCCGCCGTGCCTGGGCGCTAGCCGAGGAATGCGGGCGGAACGCTGCTCGCCCACATCTCAGGGACCGGCCTGCGAACAGGTCACCCCCACGGCATATCCACCCACGTAACGCTCGGCACCATCCTGCCGCGCCGGTGGATGAATGTGAGCCCGCCGCGTCACGAATCGCAAGATCCGGATGCAGCGGGGGAGACACGAACGCTGTCACCGTGCAGCACAACATAGGAGAGAACGTGCCAACCATTCAGCAGTTGGTTCGCAAGGGTCGCTCGCCCAAGGTCTCGAAGACCAAGGCGCCGGCGCTCAAGGCGAACCCGCAGCAGGCGGGTGTCTGCACCCGCGTGTACACGACCACGCCCAAGAAGCCGAACTCGGCGATGCGCAAGGTCGCCCGTGTCAAGCTCCGCAACGGCACCGAGGTCACCGCGTACATCCCCGGCGAGGGCCACAACCTGCAGGAGCACTCGCTCGTGCTCGTGCGCGGCGGTCGTGTGAAGGACCTCCCGGGTGTCCGCTACAAGATCGTTCGCGGCGCCCTGGACACCCAGGCCGTCAAGAACCGCAAGCAGGCCCGTAGTCGCTACGGCGCGAAGAAGGGTTGAGTTAGATGCCTCGTAAGGGACCGGCCCCCAAGCGCCCCGTCGTCAACGATCCGGTGTACGGCGCCCCCGTCGTCACCCAGCTCGTCAACAAGATCCTCGTCGACGGCAAGAAGTCGATCGCCGAGTCGATCGTCTACACCGCCCTGCGCGGCGTCGAGGCCAAGAACGGCCAGGACGCCGTCGCGACGCTCAAGAAGGCGCTCGACAACGTGCGCCCGACGCTCGAGGTCAAGAGCCGCCGCGTGGGTGGCTCGACCTACCAGGTGCCGGTCGAGGTCAAGCCTCACCGCGCCAACACGCTCGCCCTGCGCTGGCTCGTCAGCTACGCCAAGGGCCGCCGTGAGAAGACGATGACCGAGCGCCTCCAGAACGAGATCCTGGATGCCTCGAACGGCCTGGGTGCCGCGGTCAAGCGCCGCGAAGACACCCACAAGATGGCCGAGTCGAACCGCGCCTTCGCTCACTACCGCTGGTAAGCCAGCAGCTCGCCGCTCCCGTGGATCCACGGGAGCGGCGGGCCCACGACATCCGTCACCACACGTAAGGACACCCCCGTGGCACAAGAAGTGCTCACCGACCTCAACAAGGTCCGCAACATCGGCATCATGGCGCACATCGATGCCGGCAAGACGACGACGACCGAGCGCATCCTCTTCTACACGGGCGTCAACCACAAGATCGGCGAGACGCACGACGGCGCCGCCACCACCGACTGGATGGAGCAGGAGCAGGAGCGCGGCATCACGATCACGTCTGCCGCCGTGACCTGCTTCTGGGACAAGAACCAGATCAACATCATCGACACCCCCGGCCACGTGGACTTCACGGTCGAGGTGGAGCGCTCGCTCCGCGTGCTCGACGGTGCGGTCGCCGTCTTCGACGGCAAGGAGGGCGTCGAGCCCCAGTCCGAGACCGTGTGGCGCCAGGCCGACAAGTACGACGTCCCCCGCATCTGCTTCGTCAACAAGATGGACAAGCTCGGCGCGGACTTCTACTTCACCGTCGACACCATCGTGAACCGCCTCAAGGCCAAGCCGCTCGTGCTGCAGCTGCCGATCGGTGCCGAGAACGACTTCGTCGGCGTCGTCGACCTCGTCGAGATGCGCGCACTGGTGTGGCCCGGCGACGCCAAGGGCGACGTGACCATGGGCGCCAAGTACGAGATCCAGGAGATCCCGGCGGACCTCGCCGACAAGGCTGCCGAGTACCGCGAGATGCTGCTCGAGACCGTCGCCGAGTCCGACGAGGTGCTCCTCGAGAAGCACTTCAGCGGCGAGGGCCTCACGGTCGCCGAGATCAAGGCCGCCATCCGCAAGATGACGATCAACTCGGAGCTCTACCCCGTGCTCTGCGGCTCGGCGTTCAAGAACCGCGGCGTGCAGCCGATGCTCGACGCGGTCGTGGACTACCTCCCGTCGCCGCTCGACGTGCCCGCCATCGAGGCGCGCGACCCGAAGAACGAAGAGACGATCATCGAGCGTCACGCCGACCGTGAGGAGCCGTTCGCGGCGCTCGCGTTCAAGATCGTGACGCACCCCTTCTTCGGTCGCCTCACCTACATCCGCGTGTACTCGGGTCACCTCGACTCCGGCGCCCAGGTCGTCAACGCGACCAAGGGCAAGAAGGAGCGCATCGGGAAGATCTTCCAGATGCACGCCAACAAGGAGATGCCGGTCGACTCCGTCACCGCCGGTCACATCTACGCCGTGATCGGCCTCAAGGACACCACCACCGGTGACACGCTGTCCGACAGCGCCAACCAGGTCGTCCTCGAGTCGATGACGTTCCCCGAGCCGGTCATCGAGGTCGCGATCGAGCCCAAGACCAAGGCCGACCAGGAGAAGCTGGGTCTCGCGATCCAGAAGCTCGCCGAAGAGGACCCGACGTTCCGCGTCGAGCAGAACTCCGAGACGGGCCAGACGGTCATCAAGGGCATGGGCGAGCTTCACCTCGACATCCTCGTGGACCGCATGAAGCGCGAGTTCAAGGTCGAGGCCAACGTCGGAAAGCCCCAGGTGGCCTACCGCGAGACGATCCGCAAGAGCGTCGAGAAGCACGACTACACCCACAAGAAGCAGACCGGTGGATCGGGTCAGTTCGCGAAGATCCAGTTCACGATCGAGCCTCTCGAGGTCACGGCCGACAAGACGTACGAGTTCGAGAACAAGGTCACCGGTGGCCGCATCCCGCGCGAGTACATCAGCCCGACCGACCAGGGCTTCCAGGACGCCATGAACGTCGGCGTGCTCGCCGGCTACCCCATGGTGGGCGTGAAGGCGATCCTCCTGGACGGCGCGTCGCACGACGTCGACTCGTCCGAGATGGCGTTCAAGATCGCCGGCTCGATGGGCTTCAAGGAGGCCGTCCGCCGCGCGAACCCGGTCATCCTCGAGCCGATCATGGCCGTCGAGGTGCGTACGCCCGAGGAGTACATGGGCGACGTCATCGGCGACCTGAACTCGCGTCGTGGCCAGATCCAGTCGATGGAGGACGCCGCCGGCGTCAAGGTGGTCCGTGCCAACGTGCCGCTGTCCGAGATGTTCGGCTACATCGGCGACCTGCGTTCGAAGACCTCTGGCCGTGCCGTCTACTCCATGGAGTTCGACAGCTACGCCGAGGTCCCGCGCAACGTCATGGACGAGATCGTCCAGAAGACCAAGGGCGAGTAGCCCTGACCTCCGGGATGCCTCCGAGACGAGGCATCCCGGAGCACAACTTCACACAGAACCAACAGAAACCTCTCTACTAAGCTAGAGAAATCCCCGTAGAGAACCGGCGCACACCAGCGTCCGGAAATCTCTACACGAACGTCCTGAGGAGGACCCAGTGGCTAAGGCCAAGTTCGAGCGCACCAAGCCGCACGTGAACATCGGAACGATCGGTCACGTCGACCACGGCAAGACCACGCTCACCGCCGCGATCTCGAAGGTGCTCGCCGACAAGTACCCGTCGGCCACCAACGTGCAGCGCGACTTCGCGTCGATCGACTCCGCTCCCGAGGAGCGCCAGCGCGGCATCACGATCAACATCTCGCACGTCGAGTACGAGACCCCGAAGCGTCACTACGCCCACGTCGACGCCCCGGGTCACGCCGACTACATCAAGAACATGATCACCGGTGCCGCCCAGATGGACGGCGCGATCCTGGTCGTCGCGGCCACTGACGGCCCGATGGCGCAGACCCGTGAGCACGTTCTGCTCGCCAAGCAGGTCGGCGTTCCCTACCTGCTCGTCGCGCTGAACAAGGCCGACATGGTCGACGACGAGGAGATCCTGGAGCTCGTCGAGCTCGAGGTCCGCGAGCTGCTGTCGTCGCAGGACTTCGACGGTGACAACGCTCCCGTCATCCGCGTCTCGGGCCTGAAGGCCCTCGAGGGCGACGAGAAGTGGACGCAGTCCGTTCTCGAGCTCATGGAGGCCGTCGACGAGTCCATCCCCGACCCGGTGCGTGACAAGGACAAGCCGTTCCTCATGCCCATCGAGGACGTCTTCACCATCACCGGCCGTGGCACGGTCGTCACGGGCCGCGCCGAGCGTGGCACGCTGGCCATCAACTCCGAGGTCGAGATCGTGGGTCTGCGCCCGACGCAGAAGACGATCGTCACCGGTATCGAGATGTTCCACAAGCAGCTCGACGAGGCCTGGGCCGGCGAGAACTGTGGTCTGCTCCTGCGCGGCACCAAGCGTGACGACGTCGAGCGCGGCCAGGTCGTCGTGAAGCCCGGTTCGGTCACCCCGCACACCAACTTCGAGGGCACGGCGTACATCCTGTCCAAGGAGGAGGGCGGCCGTCACAACCCGTTCTTCACGAACTACCGTCCGCAGTTCTACTTCCGCACCACCGACGTCACCGGCGTCATCACGCTGCCCGACGGCACCGAGATGGTCATGCCCGGCGACACCACCGACATGACGGTCGAGCTCATCCAGCCGATCGCCATGGAGGAGGGCCTCGGCTACGCGATCCGTGAGGGTGGCCGCACCGTCGGCGCCGGCACGGTCACGAAGATCCTGAAGTAACTTCGGATTCTCTTCTCCGGGTGCCCACGGCATCCGCACCGACAGGGGTCGGGCCTTCGGGCCCGGCCCCTTTCGCGTTCCCTCCCGGGCCGGGTGAATCATCTTGGACTCGATCCGTCGGTGTCCGGTGCGCGCCCGACACCGCGGCGTGCGGCATCCGCTGATGTCGTCGAGCGCCCCCATCTGTTGCGCAGTCCGCTCGTCACGACAGAATGGCGGGGGATGCCCCGCTCGGGGGCGGAGAAGGAGCAGACATGGGTATCGACGACCTCGTCAACCAGGGCAAGGACTTCCTGGAGCAGAACAAAGACAAGATCGACGACGTGATCAAGTCCGAGCAGGCGGAGGGTGTGAGCGACAACGTGCTCGACGCCGCCGCGGACTTCGTCAAGAAGGTCGCCCCCGACAGCATCGACCAGCACGTCGACGGCGTGCGCGACAACATCGACAAGGCAGTCGGCAACGAGTAGAAGCACTCCGTCACGAAGCGGCCCGGGTGATCCCGGGCCGCTTCTGCGTTGGCGCGGGCCCGAGAGGAATGCCGCGAATGCTTGACGCCCGGGAAAGGCAGGCTTACCGTTAGCCCTGGGAACACGTTTCGGTTCGTGTTGGGGAGATAGCCGAACTTCGGGGGATGTGGGATCCACCCGAGTTCAGCGGATGTATCTGTTCGCGAGTCGGAGCGTGCTGGGAGGGGCTCCGACCTGGGGCACCCTGCGTCGTTTCGACCAAGGGTGAAGATGATGTTCAGTCGTACTTTCGTGCGCGCCTCGAACACTGGGGACATGCGCCGCAGCCTGCGCGGATCGCGGGCAACCGAGCGGGGCATCGCGCTCCGCAACCGCTGGGGAGTGGGGGGATTCGCCGCGCTGCTGGCGGGTGCGCTCGTCTTCTCCGGCGTCGCGCCGGCTTCGGCCGACGAGGGCACACCGCCCGATACGCCCGGCACCGAGCAGGCGCAGATCGCGCAGCAGGAGCCGGCACCGGATGCCGCAGCCGAAGCGCCCGCGCCGCCGCCGGCCGAAGCGCCCGCTGTCGAAGAGCCGGTCGAAGCGCCCGCAGAGGCACCGATCGAGCCGGCGGTCGAGGAGCAGCCGGTCACGGAGGGGCCCGTCGAAACGGAGCCCGCTGTCGAAGAGCCGGTGACATCCGACCCGGCCGCGACCACGGAGGACGCAGTCCCCGTCGCGGACGCACCGGTCGAGCCGGAAGCTGCGCCCGCGGTCCAGGCGCTGGAGGTTCAGGCCGAGGCCCCAGCGCCGCTGGTCGGCGTGGTCGGGGTGCTCGAACCCGCGACGAACGAGGCGAACAACGAGACGTACTGGGAGGACCGGTACGCCGAGTTCGACGCCGTGTGCTTCAAGTTCGGCAACGAAGACAGCATCTACGGCAGTGTGACCGATGACGGACTGACGGTGACGCTGAACCCGTTCGACGAGATGTGGGACGGTGAGGGCTTCGTCGCCTTGATCATCAAGGGTGGCAACCTCAACAACGTCGTCGTGAACCCGGAGTCGGGTGTGGCGTACGCGTCGCCGCCGAACCCGAGCGGGAACCAGGCGACGGTGTCGCACTGGATCGTCTGCATCGGTGAGATTCCTGACAAGCCCGGTTCGCTGACGATCGTCAAGAGGTCGGCGGCAGGTGCGCCGCTCGCGGGAGCGACATTCACGATCTCGCCGAACCCGCTCACCGGTGAGGGGAGCCTCGAGGTCACGACGGGCGACGACGGAACCTTCAGCTTCGACGGCACCGTCCTGCACGGGGTGTACACCGTCACCGAGACCGATGCGCCCTCCGGATACCTGCTGCCGGCGTCCGCCTCCCAGCAGGTGGCCGTCGGGTCTGAACAGGACGTCACGGTGACGTTCGTCGACCCGCTCGGCAGTGTGACCTGGCTCAAGCACGATGGTGAGGGGGCGTTGCTCGGTGGAGCGACGTTCCAGATCGCCGCGACGGGCGGCGATGCGGCAGGTGCTCCCTGGGAGCTCGATGCCGGCCCCATCACGGTGCTCGACAACACCGGGCAGCCCGGATACACCGGTCGCGACACGGACGCCGACGCCGGCGAGTTCCTTGTCACCGACCTGCCGACGGGCACCTACTCGGTCGTCGAGACCGTCGCCCCGGCGGGGTACGACCTCGCCGCGGGCGCGCAGATGTTCACCATCTCGGATGCGACGCCGAACCCGGCGCTGGGCATGCCGTTCGTGAACGTCAAGAAGTCGCCGCCTCCGCCGCCGCCGGCACCGCCCGTTCCGCCGGCACCTCCGGCACCTCCGGCACCGGACGGCCCGCCCGCGCTGGCGGTCACGGGCGGTGGCGAGTCGGCGCCGCTCCTGCTGGGGCTCGGATTCCTGGCCATGCTGACGGGAGCGCTGACGCTCCTCGTCACGCAGCGCAGACGTGGTGAGGAGGCGCCTACGGAGTGACAGCGGGAGGGGGTGGAAACCTCCAAGATCTCCCCCCTCCTTCTCCTTCGGGTACACCCGAGTGCCTGAGCTCCTCGTCCGTGACGAGGGGCTCAGAGGCATGTCCGCGGAGGACATATATCCGATACTCGGGCGATCAAAACTGTCCACGGGGGTACTTGACGGGACCGCACTCCAGGCATAGCTTGACCCCGGGAACACGTTTCGGTTCGTGTTGGGGAATTTACCGATCTTCTGGGGAAGATCCGCCGTACCTCGAGTCGAGACGTGCTGGGGAGGGGCTCCGACTTGGGGCACCCTGCGTCGTTTCGACCAAGGGTGAAGTTGATGTTCAGTCGTACATTTGTGCGCACTTCTGGGGGAGTGCGCCGCGGCCTGCGCGAGCAGCGGACAACCGAGCGGAAGATCGCTCTTCAGAAGCGCTGGTGGGTGGGGGGACTTGCGGCGATCGTCGCAGGGTCACTCGTCTTCACCGGCGTTTCGCCGGCTGTGGCCGAGGAGGTGACCCCGAGCGACACCGCGACGACCGAACAGGCTGCGCCTACGGAAGAGACGGCACCGGATGCCACGACACCGGCTCCCGAGGAGCCCGCGGTCGAGGAGCCCGCTGCCGAAGCACCGCCGGCCGAAGACCCGGCTCCACCGACTGAGCCGACGGAGACCGAGACGGAAGTCACGGATGCCGCGAAGCAGGCCGATGCCGCCCCCGAGGTCGCACCCGAGGTGCAGACGCTCGCTGCGGAGGACATCGGACTGCTGGCGCTGCCCTGTGAGGGATGGCCCGTCGCAGGATCGCCCGTCGCGGGGTTCGAGATCGACGGCAACCTCTGTCTCGACGGCGACGGAACACTCGACTGGGCGACCGTCGGCGGCCAGCCGGTTGCGGATGACGGCTACGACGACTCGACCCAGTTCACTCAGGGAGCCAGCGAGAACGACTGGCCCTGGACTCTCGCGCAGACACAGGGGCAGAACGCCCAGGGCAAGAGCGACATCGGCAACGTCTACGCGTACACGCAGACCGTCGGCGGCGACATCTACGCCTACCTCGGGTTCGAGCGTGCGGAGAACACGGGCTCGGTGTCGTATCACGTCGAACTGAACCAGCTGGCCAACTCGTTCGGCCCCGTGCCGAACCGCACTGTCGGGGATCTCCGGCTCACCATCGAGCAGACCGGCAACAACACCATCGCGCTCGTCGACGCCGAGGTGTGGGACGGCGACAGCTGGGAGTCGCTCGGCTCCACCGGCGGATTCGTCGGACAGGTCAATCAGGGCGACATCGACAACCTGTCCGGCGAGGTCCGTGAGGCGGGGACGTTCGCCGAGATCGCCATCAACATCACCGACCTCTTCGAGGGAGAGGGCTGCAGCGGCAACTTCGGTGTGTTGAACGTCCGGTCGAGCGCTTCGCCCGAGGACACCTCGGCGCTCTCCGACTGGGTCGCGCCGATCTCGGTCAACGTGCCGTCGACATGCGCGACGCTGACGATCTTCAAGACCGATCCGGACGGCGGGCCCCTGGCGGGTGCCGAGTTCTCGATCTCGCCCAACCCGGTCACGGGCACCGGCTCGACGACGGGAACCACGAACGCCAAGGGCGAGATCGTCTTCAGCGGCAATGTGCTGCCGGGTCAGTACACGATCACCGAGACCGCGGCGCCCCCGGGCTATCTGCTCGACACGACGCCGCAGGTCGTGACGCTCGGGGATGCGGAGTCGAAGACCGTGACGTTCGTCGACCCGCTCGGAAGCGTGTCGTGGCTCAAGCACGATCGCGCAGGGCAGCTGCTCGGCGGGGCGACGTTCGCGATCACCGCGACCGGCGGCGCAGCCGCGGCGGCCCCGTGGGCGGACGACTTCCCGATGACGGTGGTCGACAACGGCCTGAACGACGCAGACCCTGACGCCGGCGAGATCCTCGTCGAGGACCTGCCGACCGGCGACTACTCGGTCGCAGAGACCGCGGCACCCGCCAACTACGTGCTCGATCCGACGCCCAAGGCGTTCTCGATCACGCAGGAGGCGCCGCATCCGTCGATCCAGACGCCGTTCGTGAACACTCCGTTCGCGAGCGTCACACTGACGAAGGTCTGGGTGAACTCGTTCGCCGGAGACCAGGCCGACATCGCGATCGGCGGCGACGCCGCAGCGAACGGCACCTCGACCGCCCCGACGAACGGGCCGGTCATTCAGGTGGCGGTCGCGCCCGGCTCCGACCTGACCCTCGCCGAGACCCTGGCGGGCACGAACGCCGGACTGTACACGTCAACGCTCTCCTGCGTCGGAGCGACGGTGTCGAACAACACCGGCACGGCCGGCGCGATCTCGGTGCCGGATTACCCGGCGTCGCAGAACGGCGTCCAGTGCACGTTCACCAACACCGCCGTCGAGCGGACCGTGACGCTGCAGAAGCGCTGGGTCGACGCGATCGAGGGCGACACCGCCGAGCTGAACGCGGGCGGCGACGTCGCCACCTCGACGGCGACCGGCGCACCCGGCACCGTCACCGACATCGTGAACGTGGCAGAGGCCACGGTCCGCGTCGGCGACTCGGTCGCGCTGAGCGAGATTCTCGCCGGAACGGGCACGTACTCGTCCGTCTACGAGTGCTCCGCGGGCACGACGACGGGCACCGGCACCGGTACGTCCTTCAGCCTCACCGTGCCCAACGAAGACGTCGTCTGCACCTTCACGAACACCGCACAGGCGGCCACGGTCACCCTCGTCAAGCAGTGGGTGAACGCGTTCGCGAACGACGAGGCCGACCTCTCGATCACGGGAGCGAAGACGGATGCCGAGACCTCGGTCGCCACCGAGGGCAACAGCACCGACAACGCGCACGCCGCGACCGTCTCGGTCCGGCTGGGCGAGAAGGTCACGCTGTCCGAGACGCTGCCGAACACGAACACCGGCGACTACACCACGACATGGTCGTGCTCGGACAACACCAACGGCACCGGCACCAGCATCCCCGAGATCACGGTCTCGCAGGATGTCACGTGCACCATCGTCAACACGGCGAAGGAGATCGACGTCTCGGTCGACAAGAAGTGGGTGAACGCCTTCGAGGGCGACTCGGCCACGCTGTCGATCGACGGCCAGACGGGCGAGAGCATCGCCACGGGCGTGATGCAGCAGCTCGACACCGACGTCGTCACCGCCACCGTGCGCGTCGGCGACGAGGTGACGGTCGGTGAGGTGTTCGGCGACAACCAGGGCACGTACGACACGTCGATCGTGTGCACCGGAGTCGAAGAGACGGTCGACGGCCTCTCGGCGAGCTTCACCGCACCGGACGGCGATGTGGTCTGCACCTTCACCAACACCGCGAAGACGGTGGACGTGACGCTCGAGAAGGCGTGGATCGACGGGGTGACCGGCGACTCGGCCACGCTGTCTGCCGACCTCGCGTCGGGCGACCCCGTCACCGATGTCTCCACCGTCACGGCCGAGACCGGACCGACCTTCACCGATGGCGTGAACGTCGTGACGATCCCCGTCCGGGTGGGCGACACCGTCGCCATGAGCGAGACGGTCGAGGGCATCGGCACATACACGTCGACGTACGCCTGCACCGTTCAGGGAACGACCGGCGACGGCACCGGCCGGTCGTTCAGCCTCACCGTCCCGGACTCGGACGTGGTCTGCACGTTCACGAACGCGGCCCAGAAGGCGACCATCACGCTGATCAAGCAGTGGGTGAACGCGTTCGCCGGCGATGAGGCCGACCTCTCGATCACGGGAGCGGCGACGGATGCCTCGACCTCGGTCGCCACAGAGGGCAACAGCACCGACAACGCGAACGCCGCGACCGTGACGGTCCGGCTGGGCGAGAAGGTGACGCTCTCGGAGTCGCTGCCGAACACGAACACCGGCGAGTACAGCTCGACGTGGTCGTGCTCGGACAACGCCAACGGCACGGGCACCAGCATCCCGGAGATCACGGTCACCGGGCCGGTCACCTGCACCATCGTCAATACCGCGAAGGAGATCGACGTCACGGTCGACAAGGTGTGGGTGAACGCCTTCGCAGGCGACTCGGCCACGCTGTCGATCGACGGCACGACCGGCGAGAGCATCGCGACGGGCGTCGCGGGCTCCGAGACGGATGCCGGCGTCGTGACCGAGACGGTCCGCATCGGCGACGAGGTCACGGTGTCGGAGGTGCTCGGCGACAACCAGGGCATGTACGACACGATGATCGCGTGCACCGGGGCGGACGAGACGGTCACCGATCTGTCGGCGACCTTCACCGCCGTCGACGCCGACGTGGTCTGCACCTTCACGAACACCGCGAAGACGGTGGACGTGACGCTCTACAAGAAGTGGATCGACGGCCTGACCGGTGACACGGCCACCCTCTCGGCGGACCCGGCGACGGGCGACTCGGCGAGCGACGTCTCGACGGTCATCGCCGAGACCGGCCCCACGTTCACCGACACGGCGAACGCGGTGACCGTCGAGGTGCGTGTCGGCGACGTCGTCGACATGGCCGAGGTGGTCGAGGGTGACGGCGTGTACGTCAGCACCTTCGCCTGCGAGTACGGCACGACGACCTCGGATGACCCGACGAACCGGAGCTTCCAGCTCGAGGTCACCGGCGATCAGGACATCGAGTGCTGGTTCGTCAACGAGTCGCAGACCGCGAAGGTGCACCTGGTCAAGACCTGGGTCAACGGTCAGGCCGGCGACACCGCCGAGCTCTCGATCGACGCCGACACGACGGTGACCGACACCTCGACGTCGACGGGCACCGTGGGGGAGTTCACCGACGTGGCCAACGCCATCGTCGCCGACGCCACCATCGGTTCGGAGGTGACGGTCGAAGAGCTGATCGAGGTTGTCGCCGGCGATCCGGCCGACTACACCTCCGGACTGATGTGCTGGACCGAAGGCGACACGGTCGTGCTGGATGTCGACGCTCGCGAGGGCAGCTTCACGATGCCGGACGAGATCGTCTGGTGCGAGTTCGTCAACACGGCGGAACGTCCGACGCTGTCGCTGGTGAAGGTCGTAGACGGCGCCCCGGTGTCCGACACGAACTGGCAGCTGTTCGGCACTCCCGAGGAGGGTGACGTGGTCACCAACCCGGCGGGCGGCGATGTCGCACCGACGCCGGTGCTGCCGGGCGACCCGTTCGCGCTGACCGAGGAGGTCATCGGCGACATGGCTGGTCTCGACGAGTTCGAGATGGGCATGTGGTCGTGCGTGTCTGACGACAGCGGAGCGATCGCGCTCACCGACAGCGAGCCGGGCGCAGCGATGCTGCGCGGTCTCGACAAGGGCGAGCACGTGGTCTGCACCATCGTGAACGAGCACGTCGATCAGGGCATCGAGTTCGACAAGGAGCTGGTCGGCTCCGTGCAGAACGAGGACGGCAGCTGGACGGTGACGTACGAGATCATCGTGCGCAACAACAGCGTCGTCGTCCCCGTCGAGTACGACCTCATCGACACGCTCGATGAGGTTCCGGGCATCGAGTACACCTCGGCGAGCTGGACCGGGCCGACGTCCGGTTCGTTCGACCTGGACAGCTCTCTGACGGCCGATCTCGCCGTGGGCCAGGAGCTCGCGCCTCGCGTGGACGGCAGCCAGGACGTGTACACGGTGGTCGTCGACCTCGAAGTGCACGCGCCCGCCGTCCAGGCCGGCCCCTGCGAGGAGGGCGGGGACGGCATCGGCATCGTCAACACGGCGACGGTCACGGCCGGCGAGCACTCCGACACGGATGACGCGTGCGGCACCGTGCACTACGACGACCTCGACATCGAGAAGACCGCCTCGAGCCTGCCGGAGGGGGGAACGGTGAAGCCGGGCGACACGTTCGACTACGTGCTCACCGTGACCAGCAACGGCACCCGCGACGCGGTCGACGCGATCGTCCGCGACGAGATCCCGGAGGGTCTCAAGGTGACCGCCGTGGCGATGCCCGAGGGCTGGGTGAACGAGAACGCGCCCGACCTCGTCGATGCCGACAACGTGCTGAGCGTCCGCGTTCCCGCGTTCGGTGTGGACGACGTGGCCGAGATCGTGGTGACGGTCGAGGTGGTGGCGGCGAAGGCCGGCGGCACCATCGTCAACACCGCGTGCGTCGCGACGGAGCTGGACCGCAACCCCGACAACGACTGCTCGACGGTGGAGGTGCCGGTCCGCCCGGCGCCCCCGGCGCCTCCGGCTCCGCCCGTCCCGCCGGTGCTGCCGGCGACCGGTGGCGGACAGCCCGCCCCAATCCTGGTCGTCATGGGACTGCTGGCCATGCTGACGGGTGCGACCGCCCTCGTCGTGGCTCGGCGCCGCCGAGGGGAGGCCGCCGCTCAGCTCTGAGCCGCGGAAGAGGGCGGGTGGCCCCCAAGGTCCGCTCTCTCCCGCTCCCGGGTCACACCGGGCGCGTGAGCCCTTCGCCCCCGACGGCGAGGGGCTCGCGTGTGCGCGCCGCCCGTGAGCGGTGACGGATGCCGCGGCCCGGCGGCATCCGTAACGAATCGGTGATTCGGGTAGCGGTGCGCGCGCGTGAGCCGATAGTGTGCACGAGCGACGGTTCGCCGTCGTCCGTGCGCTCACCCGAAGAGCGTTCGGGCTGGCCGTGTGTCACCCGCACATCAAGACGGCCGGAACTGCCCCCTGGGGCAAGGGACGACGCGCCCCCGCGCGTCGGTATGGGAAATACGGTGCGTTCGCGCACTGCTGGGAGTACGGCGCGTATCGCGCGCCGCTGGGAAGACGGCACCTCGTGTGCCGCTGGGATGACGGCGCGCCTCGGCGCGTCGGTGAACGGCGCGCTCGCGCGCGCCGACTGGGGAAGGAACGCTGTGCCTTACGCGCGCAAAAAATCGAAGTCGTTCACTGTTCTGGCGGGTGTGGCTCTGGCCGCATCCCTGATCGTGGCTCCGCTCGTCGGATCCGCGGCCTCCGCCGAAGAGCCCGCTCTGGTGGGCAAGGTCGGAGTGATTCAGGACGCGGGACAGGAGCAGAACAAGACGAGTTACTGGGAGCAGGAGTTCTCCGAGTTCGATGCCAAGTGTTACAAGCACGAAGGCAACGACATCAACAACTCGCACGGGAAGCTCACCAACGGTGGTCTGACCGTCACCCTCAACGAGTACGACGACTCCTGGTGGGGCAACCAGTGGGTGGTGCTCGTCGTCAAGTCGGGCAACCTCAACAACGTGATCGAGAACCCGGTTGCAGGCACCGCGTACGCGTCGCCGATCAACAATGGCGGCCAGCAAGCGCAGGTGTCGCACTGGATCGTGTGCAAGGGCGACGTGCCCGAGCAGGAGCCGGAGCAGCCCGCACCGCTCAAGTCCGACAAGGTCGAGACGACCTTCGACTGCGAGACCGACGTCGCGACCGTGACCACGACCACCACGACCACGCCCTACGTGTGGGACGAGCAGGCGCAGAAGTGGGTGCTCGGCACCCCCGTCGTCGCCGAGCCGGTGGTCACCGAGCGTCCGCTCACCGACGAGGAGCAGCAGGACTGCCCGCCTGACACCACGGTTGTGACGACCGAGTGGGAGGACGGCGTCTGGGAGTGCGGCGACACGACCGTCGAGCAGACGCGCGAGGTCACCACGACCCTCGTCGACTGGCAGGGCAACCCGATCGGTGAGCCGACGGTCGTGACCGAGACGCGGACCCGCGATCTGACACAGGAGGAGCTGGCCGAGTGCCCGCTCGTGCCCGGTGAGATCGAGTCGGTCTGTCTGGGCGACGTGCCGTACCTCGGCTATGAGGTGTCGCTGCCGGAGGGCTACGAGGTCGACAGCGAGACGCCCGTCACGATCACCTTCGTGAACCCCGACGGCGAGGACTACGTCGTCGAGAACCAGCCGCTCGCGGGCACGCTCCTGTGGCCGGGCGCCTCGGCGAGCGCGCCGAAGATGTGGCCGGGCTGGGCGCTCGTCGACGGCGAGTACGTCGAAACCGACGGCAACTACGCGTGGACGCGCGAAGGCGTCACGGTCGAGTTCCACGTGAACCCCGACTACGAGACGGCGATCACCTACCCCGAGGCGACGGCGCTGTGCGCCAACCCGCCGATCGGCGGAGGCGACGAGCCGGCTTCGACGCCGTCCGCACCGCCGGCCCTCGCCGTCACCGGTGGCGGCGTGAGCCCCATCCTGCCGATCGCCGGCGGCGCTGCGCTGCTGATGGGCCTCGCGGCCCTCGCGATCGTGGCGTACCGACGCCGGGTCGCCTCTTAATAGGGACGCAATCACAGACGGAGGCGGTCGCGCGCAGGGCGCGGCCGCCTCTGGCGTTCCCCGGCGCACGTGCCAGGCTGGGAAGCCGCCGAGCATACTCGCCCCGCGACACGCCCGAGTTTGCGACACGCCCGGGCTGCACGTAGACTAATGAGGTTCCACATTCCGGCGCCCCTTTCGGCGTGCACCGGATCACTGCCAGGGCAGTGCATAGGCGGCGAACTCCTCGAGTTCGCAGGGTCCTAGGCCGCGGGCAGCAGAACCACCACATCTCGAATCCTTCCCCATATCGCGGAGCACTGTTCCGCGTGCGGTCCGGAGAACGGATGCCGGGAGCGGCGCTTCGGCGCGGCATCCGGATTGACAGCAGAACAGCGGTGCAGCATTCCTCGCGCACCCGCGAGGAGAAAGTGCCCGGCGCGCAAGCGCCCCGTGCGTCCAATGCCCGAGAGGTATGACGCGGAAAGAGAGTGAGCAGACAATGGCGGGACAGAAGATCCGCATTCGCCTGAAGTCGTACGACCACGAGGTCATCGACTCGTCGGCACGCAAGATCGTCGACACCGTGACCCGTGCGGGCGCGACGGTCGTGGGCCCGGTGCCCCTCCCGACGGAGAAGAACGTGATCGCCGTGATCCGTTCCCCCCACAAGTACAAGGACAGCCGCGAGCACTTCGAGATGCGCACCCACAAGCGTCTGATCGACATCGTCGACCCGACGCCCAAGGCAGTCGACTCGCTCATGCGTCTCGACCTCCCGGCCGATGTGAACATCGAGATCAAGCTCTGAGGTTCGACATGGCTGACATCAACAACAAGGTTTCCAAGGGCCTGCTCGGCACCAAGCTCGGCATGACCCAGGTCTGGGACGAGAACGGCAAGCTCGTTCCCGTCACCGTCATCGAGATCGCCCCGAACGTGGTCACCCAGGTTCGCACGCCCGAGAAGGACGGCTACAAGGCCGTGCAGATCGCGTACGGGCAGATCGACCCCCGCAAGGTGAACAAGCCCGCGACCGCTCACTTCGAAGCGGCCGGCGTCACCCCGCGTCGTCACCTCACCGAGGTCCGCACCGCGGACGCTGCTGACTACTCACTCGGTCAGGAGCTCACGGTGGACGGCACGTTCGAGGCCGGACAGCTGGTCGACGTCGTCGGCACCAGCAAGGGCAAGGGCACCGCGGGTGTCATGAAGCGCCACAACTTCAAGGGCGTCTCCGCTTCGCACGGTGCGCACCGCAACCACCGCAAGCCCGGTTCGATCGGCGCCTCGTCGACCCCGAGCCGCGTCTTCAAGGGCATGCGCATGGCCGGCCGTATGGGCGGCGAGCGCGTGACCGTTCTCAACCTCACGGTGCACGCCGTCGACGCCGAGAAGGGTCTGCTGCTCGTCAAGGGCGCCGTCCCCGGTGCTCGTGGCCGCATCGTCTACGTCCGCAACGCAGTGAAGGGTGCCTGAACTCATGGCTGACTCGACTCTCGCGCTCGACGTCGTGAAGGCAGACGGCAAGAAGGCCGGCTCCGTGGAGCTGCCCGCCGCCCTGTTCGACGTCAAGACGAACATCCCGCTCATCCACCAGGTCGTCGTCGCGCAGCTCGCGGCGGCTCGCCAGGGCACCCACTCGACCAAGCGTCGCGGTGAGGTCTCGGGCGCCGGCCGCAAGCCCTTCAAGCAGAAGGGCACGGGTAACGCCCGCCAGGGCTCGATCCGCGCGCCTCAGATGACCGGCGGTGGCATCGTGCACGGCCCGAAGCCGCGCGACTACTCGCAGCGCACGCCCAAGAAGATGATCGCCGCCGCCCTGCTGGGCGCGCTCAGCGACCGTGCTCGTGGCGAGCGCCTGCACGTCGTCGAGTCCTTCGGCATCGAGGGTGCCCCCTCGACGAAGGTCGCTTCGACGGTGCTGACCGCGCTCGGCGCGACCAAGAACGTCCTGGTCGTCATCGATCGCGACGACGAGCTCACCACGCTGAGCGTCCGCAACCTCGCGTACGTGCACGTGCTGTACTCCGACCAGCTGAACGCCTACGACGTGATCGTCTCGGACGACATCGTCTTCACCAAGGCCGCTTACGACGCGTTCGTCGCGTCGAAGACCGGCGCCACCGAGGAGGTCTCGGCATGAGCAACATCGCCGTCAACAAGGACCCGCGCGACATCATCCTGAAGCCGGTCGTGTCGGAGAAGAGCTACGGGCTCATCGACGAGGGCAAGTACACGTTCCTCGTGGACCCGCGCGCCTCGAAGACCGAGATCAAGTTCGCGATCGAGAAGATCTTCGGCGTCAAGGTGGCCGCGGTCAACACGATCAACCGCGTCGGCAAGGCCCGTCGCACCCGCTTCGGCACCGGCAAGCGCAAGGACACCAAGCGCGCCATCGTGACCCTGAAGTCGGGCACCATCGACATCTTCACGGCAGTCGGCTGACGGTCGGGATAGAGGACTAGAGATATGGCTATTCGCAAGTACAAGCCCACGACCCCGGGTCGCCGCGGCTCGTCGGTGGCCGACTTCGCCGAGATCACCCGATCGACGCCTGAGAAGTCGCTCCTCCGCCCGCTGAGCAAGACCGGTGGCCGCAACAACCAGGGTCGCATCACCACGCGTCACATCGGTGGTGGCCACAAGCGCCAGTACCGCGTGATCGACTTCCGTCGCAACGACAAGGACGGCGTCAACGCGAAGGTCGCTCACATCGAGTACGACCCCAACCGCACCGCGCGCATCGCGCTCCTGCACTACTTCGACGGCGAGAAGCGCTACATCCTCGCGCCGAACAAGCTGCAGCAGGGCGACATCGTCGAGTCGGGTGCCTCGGCTGACATCAAGCCGGGCAACAACCTGCCGCTGAAGAACATCCCCACCGGTACCGTGATCCACGCGATCGAGCTCCGCCCCGGCGGCGGTGCCAAGCTGGCGCGTTCGGCCGGTGTCTCGGTGCGTCTCGTCGCCAAGGACGGTCCCTACGCCCAGCTGCGTCTGCCGTCGGGCGAGATCCGCAACGTCGACGCGCGCTGCCGCGCGACCGTCGGCGAGGTCGGCAACGCCGAGCAGTCGAACATCAACTGGGGCAAGGCCGGCCGCAACCGCTGGAAGGGCATCCGCCCGACCGTCCGCGGTGTCGCGATGAACCCCGTCGACCACCCCCACGGTGGTGGCGAGGGCAAGACCTCCGGTGGTCGTCACCCTGTTTCGCCGTGGGGCCAGGCCGAAGGCCGCACCCGTCACGCGAACAAGGAAAGTGACAAGTACATCGTCCGTCGTCGCAACGCCGGCAAGAAGCGCAAGTAGGAGTAGAGGAAGATGCCTCGTAGCCTTAAGAAGGGCCCCTTCGTCGACGAGCACCTGCTTCGCAAGGTCGTCGTCCAGAACGAAGCCGGTACCAAGAACGTCATCAAGACCTGGTCGCGCCGCTCGATGATCGTGCCGGCCATGCTCGGTCACACGATCGCCGTGCACGACGGTCGCAAGCACATCCCCGTGTTCGTCACCGAGACCATGGTCGGACACAAGCTGGGCGAATTCGCGCCCACCCGCACCTTCCGCGGCCACGTGAAGGACGACAAGAAGGGCCGTCGCCGCTAAGGCGACGCAAGAGGAGAGAGAAATGGTGGAGTCCATCGCACGCGTGCGACACATCCGCGTGACCCCTCAGAAGGCTCGTCGTGTCGTCGCGCTCATCAAGGGCAAGCAGGCCGAGGAGGCCCTGGCCATCCTCAAGTTCGCGCCGCAGGGTGCGAGCGAGCCGATCTACAAGCTCGTCGCCTCGGCGATCGCGAACGCTCGCGTGAAGGCCGACAAGGACAGCGAGTTCCTGGACGAGCAGGACCTGTACGTGAAGAACGCGTACGTGGACGAGGGCACGACGCTCAAGCGTTTCCGCCCCCGCGCCCAGGGTCGCGCATTCCAGATCAAGAAGCGCACGAGCCACATCACGGTCGTGCTCTCGACGCCCGAGGTCGCTGAGTCGGCCCCGGCTGCCAAGACCAAGAAGGCGAGCAAGTAATGGGACAGAAGGTAAACCCGTACGGCTTCCGCCTCGGCATCACCACGGACCACGTGTCCCGCTGGTTCTCCGACTCGACGAAGCCGGGACAGCGCTACGCCGACTACGTGGCCGAGGACATCAAGATCCGTCGCCTGCTGACGACCTCGCTCGACCGCGCGGGCGTCAGCAACATCGAGATCGAGCGCACGCGTGACCGCGTCCGCGTCGACATCCACACCGCCCGCCCGGGCATCGTGATCGGTCGCCGCGGCGCCGAGGCCGAGCGCATCCGCGCCGACCTCGAGAAGCTCACCGGCAAGCAGATCCAGCTGAACATCCTCGAGGTCAAGAACCCCGAGGCTGACGCTCAGCTCGTCGCGCAGGGCATCGCCGAGCAGCTCACCGCACGTGTGGCGTTCCGCCGCGCGATGCGCAAGGGCCTGCAGGGCGCGCAGCGCGCCGGCGCCAAGGGCGTCCGCATCCAGGTCTCCGGCCGCCTCGGCGGCGCCGAGATGAGCCGCTCGGAGTTCTACCGCGAAGGTCGTGTGCCCCTGCACACGCTGCGCGCGAACATCGACTACGGCTTCTACGAGGCGAAGACCACCTTCGGCCGCATCGGCGTGAAGGTCTGGATCTACAAGGGCGACCTCACCAACAAGGAGCTCGCGCGCGAGCAGGCGAACCAGAAGCCGGCGCGCGAGCGCGGTGACCGTCGCGGTCCGCGCGGCGACCGCCGCAACGAGGCCCCCGTGGCAGAAGGAGCGTCGGCGTAATGCTCATCCCCCGCAAGGTCAAGTACCGCAAGCAGCACCACCCGGGTCGCAGCGGCCAGGCCACCGGCGGCACGAAGGTCTCCTTCGGCGAGTTCGGCATCCAGGCGCTCACGCCCGCGTATGTGACGAACCGTCAGATCGAGTCCGCTCGTATCGCGATGACCCGTCACATCAAGCGTGGCGGCAAGGTGTGGATCAACATCTACCCCGACCGTCCGCTCACCAAGAAGCCGGCCGAAACCCGCATGGGTTCCGGTAAGGGTTCGCCGGAGTGGTGGGTTGCAAACGTCAAGCCGGGTCGCGTCCTCTTCGAGGTCGCCGGCGTCAACGAGGAACTCGCTCGTGAGGCCCTGACCCGTGCCATCCACAAGCTGCCTCTCAAGGCACGCATCATCAAGCGCGAGGAGGGCGACGCGTAATGGCGATCGGCACCAAGACGCTCGCCCCGAGCGAGCTCGACACGTTCGAAGACCAGCGCCTGGTCGAGGAGCTGCGCAAGGCCAAGGAAGAGCTGTTCAACCTGCGCTTCCAGTCGGCCACCGGCCAGCTCGAGAGCCACGGCCGCATCCGTGCGGTCAAGCGCGACATCGCGCGGCTCTACACCGTCATCCGTGAGCGCGAGCTCGGCATCCGTGCCACTCCCGCCCCCGTGGAGACGGCGACCAAGGCGAAGAAGACGAAGGCCAAGAAGGCGGATGCCGCTGACGAGGCTACGAAGGAAGAGGCCGAGTGATGGCTGAGACCAAGAAGAAGGCTGCCGAGGCTGCAGTCGTCGAGCAGGCGGCCGGCCACGAGTCGTCCGCGCACGACGTGCGCGACGCCGACGCCCGTGGCTACCGCAAGGCCCGCCGCGGCTATGTCGTCAGCGACAAGATGGACAAGACGATCGTCGTCGAGGTCGAGGACCGCGTGAAGCACCCCCTCTACGGCAAGGTCATCCGTCGCACCTCGAAGGTCAAGGCGCACGACGAGGGCAACACCGCCGGCATCGGCGACCTCGTCCTCATCAACGAGACCCGCCCGCTGAGCGCCACCAAGCGCTGGCGCCTGGTGGAGATCCTCGAGAAGGCGAAGTAAGCAATGATTCAGAACGAATCCCGCCTCAAGGTCGCCGACAACACCGGCGCCAAGGAGCTGCTCACCATCCGTGTGCTCGGTGGATCGAACCGGCGTTACGCCGGCGTCGGCGACATCATCGTCGCGACGGTCAAGGACGCGATCCCCGGCGGCAACGTGAAGAAGGGCGACGTGGTCAAGGCCGTCGTCGTCCGCACCGTCAAGTCGACCCGTCGTCCCGACGGGTCCTACATCAAGTTCGACGAGAACGCCGCCGTCATCCTGAAGAACGACGGGGAGCCCCGCGGCACCCGCATCTTCGGACCGGTCGGCCGTGAGCTTCGCGACAAGAAGTTCATGAAGATCGTCTCGCTGGCCCCGGAGGTCATCTGATCATGGCGAAGATCAAGAAGGGCGACCTGGTTCAGGTCATCTCGGGCGCCAAGCCCGAGCGCGGCGGCGACCGCGGCAAGCAGGGCAAGGTCCTCGAGGTCCTGGCCGAGCAGAACCGCGTCATCGTCGAGGGCGTGAACTACGTCACCAAGCACAGCCGTGTGGGCCAGTCCCAGCGCGGCACCAAGACGGGCGGCATCGAGACGATGGAAGCCCCGATCCACATCTCCAACGTCGCCGTCGTCGACCCCTCGACCAAGAAGCCGACCCGTGTCGGCCACCGCGTCGAGGAGCAGACGAAGGACGGCGTGAAGCGCACGGTCCGCGTGCGCTACGCGAAGAAGTCAGGCAAGGACCTCTGAATATGAGCACCGCCACTGCCGCGCCCGCTGGCAAAATCCAGCCGCGCCTGAAGCAGAAGTACAACACCGAGATCAAGAAGGCCCTGCAGGAGGAGTTCGGATACCCGAACGTCATGCAGATCCCCGGGCTGGTCAAGGTCGTCGTCAACACCGGTGTCGGTGAGGCCGCTCGCGACAGCAAGGTGATCGATGGTGCGGTCGACGACCTCACCAAGATCACCGGTCAGAAGCCCGTCGTCACGAAAGCCCGCAAGTCGATCGCGCAGTTCAAGCTGCGTGAGGGACAGGCCATCGGCGCGCACGTCACCCTCCGTGGCGACCGCGCGTGGGAGTTCGTGGACCGTCTGGTCAACCTCGCGCTTCCCCGCATCCGCGACTTCCGCGGCCTGTCGGGCTCGCAGTTCGACGGCAACGGCAACTACACCTTCGGTCTCCAGGAGCAGTCCGTGTTCCACGAGATCAACCAGGACAAGATCGACCGCGTCCGCGGCTTCGACATCACGGTCGTGACGTCGGCGAAGACGGATGCCGAAGGCCGTGCGCTGCTGCGCCACCTCGGCTTCCCCTTCCGCAACGAAGACCAGGCGTGATTCGCGGATGCCTCGGCCGGCGCGCCGCGCAGGCCGGGGCATCCGATCTCCACAACTGAACATCGTCATCATGGAAGGTCGTCTGTCGTGTAACGGCAGCCGAAACCTCCTGAACAAAGGAATCAACTCATGACAATGACAGACCCGGTCGCAGACATGCTGACCCGTCTGCGCAACGCGAACTCGGCGCACCACGACTCCGTGTCGCTGCCGAGCTCCAAGCTCAAGACCCACATCGCCGACATCCTCAAGCAGGAGGGCTACATCGCCGCGTGGGACGTCAGTGACGCCCGCGTCGGCCAGACCCTCACCCTGACGCTCAAGTACGGCCCGAACCGCGAGCGGTCGATCGCCGGCATCAAGCGCGTCTCGAAGCCCGGCCTCCGCGTCTACGCGAAGTCGACCGAGATCCCCCGCGTGCTCGGTGGCCTCGGCGTCGCCATCCTGTCCACCTCCTCCGGTCTCCTCACGGACCGTCAGGCCGAGCAGAAGGGCGTGGGTGGGGAAGTCCTCGCCTACGTGTGGTGATCTGACATGTCGCGAATCGGTCGTCTTCCGATCGACATCCCCGCCGGCGTGACCGTCACGGTCGAAGGCCAGGATGTCGCCGTCAAGGGCCCCAAGGGCGAGCTCGCGCTCACCGTGGCCCGTCCCCTCGAAGTCAAGGTCGAAGAGGGCCAGGTCATCGTGACCCGTCCCGACGACGAGCGCGAGTCGCGTTCGCTCCACGGCCTGACCCGCACGCTCATCAACAACAACATCATCGGTGTCACCCAGGGCTACACCAAGGGCCTCGAGGTCGTCGGCACGGGTTACCGCGTGGCGCAGAAGGGCAGCTCGGTCGAGTTCGCCCTCGGCTTCTCGCACCCCGTCCTGGTCGAGCCGCCCGCCGGGATCACCTTCACGGTCGAGGGCAACAACAAGCTCACCGTGAGCGGCATCGACAAGCAGGCCGTCGGCGAGGCGGCTGCGAACATCCGCAAGATCCGCAAGCCCGAGCCGTACAAGGGCAAGGGTGTGCGCTACGCCGGCGAAGTCGTCCGGCGCAAGGCCGGAAAGAGTGGTAAGTAACCATGGCTGTTAAGACGAAGACCGACGCCCGCGCGCGTCGTCACGCCCGCCTTCGCAAGAAGGTGGTCGGCACGACCGAGCGTCCGCGCATGGTCGTCACCCGTTCGGCACGCCACGTGTTCGTCCAGATCGTCGACGACAGCAAGGGCCACACGCTGGCCTCGGCGTCGACGCTCGAGACCGACCTGCGCGTGTCCGAAGACGACAAGACCGCCAAGGCCCGCAAGGTCGGCGAGCTTCTCGCCGAGCGCGCGAAGGCCGCCGGTGTGTCGGCTGTCGTGTTCGACCGTGGTGGCAACCGCTACGCGGGTCGTGTCGCCGCGATCGCCGAAGGCGCCCGCGAGGGAGGTCTGAACCTGTGAGTGACAACAAGGAGAACATCGTGACCGAGCAGGCTGCTGCCGAGGCTCCGGCCGAGGCCGCCACCGCAGAGGCCGCCGCCGCGACGGCGCCCGCCGAGCGCGAGCGCGAGCCGCGTCGCGGCGGTCGCGAGCGCAACCCCAACCGTGAGCGCGGGGGTCGCGACCGCAACGAGAGCCAGTTCCTCGAGCGCGTCGTCACCATCAACCGCGTGTCGAAGGTCGTCAAGGGTGGTCGTCGCTTCAGCTTCACCGCGCTCGTCGTCGTCGGCGACGGCAACGGTGTGGTCGGCGTCGGCTACGGCAAGGCCCGCGAGGTGCCCCTGGCGATCTCGAAGGGTGTCGAAGAGGCCAAGCGGAACTTCTTCCGCGTGCCCCGCGTCGGCTCGACCATCCCGCACCCGGTGCAGGGTGAGGCTGCTGCCGGTGTGGTGCTGCTGCGCCCGGCCGCTGCCGGTACCGGTGTCATCGCCGGTGGCCCGGTGCGTGCCGTCCTCGAGTGCGCCGGTATCCACGACGTGCTGTCGAAGTCGCTCGGCTCGTCGAACACGATCAACATCGTCCACGCGACGGTGGAGGCCCTGAAGCAGCTCGAGGAGCCCCGTGCGGTCGCCGCGCGTCGCGGACTCGAGTTCGACCAGGTCGCCCCCGCCCGTCTCGTCCGTGCCGAGGCTGAGGCCGCGGCCGCTGCGAAGGCAGGTGTCTGATGGCTGCGCGTCTGAAGGTCACGCAGGTCAAGTCCAAGGTGAGTGAGAAGCAGAACCAGCGCGACACGCTGCGTTCGCTCGGTCTGAAGCGGATCGGCGACTCGGTCGTCCGTCCCGACGACGCGCAGACGCGCGGTTACGTGCGGACCGTTGCTCACCTCGTGAAGGTTGAGGAGATCGACTGATGGCTGAGAAGGCCGAGAAGAACGAGGCCGTCGAGGCAGAGGCGAAGGCTCCTGCCAAGAAGGCTCCCGCGAAGAAGGCTGCGGCAAAGCCGGCCGCCGAGAAGGCCGCCGCCAAGCCGGCTGCCGACAAGGCTGAGAAGGCGCCCGCCGCCAAGAAGGCTCCGGCCAAGAAGGCGGCTCCGAAGGCCGACGCTCCGGCGTCGCGCCCCGGCGTGCTGAAGGTTCACCACCTCCGTCCGGTCCCCGGCTCGAACACCCCCAAGACCCGCGTGGGTCGCGGTGAGGGCTCGAAGGGCAAGACCGCCGGCCGTGGCACCAAGGGCACGAAGGCCCGCTACCAGGTCAAGGTCGGCTTCGAGGGTGGGCAGATGCCTCTGCACATGCGCACCCCGAAGCTGCGCGGATTCAAGAACCCGTTCCGCGTCGAGTACCAGGTCGTGAACCTGGACAAGCTCGCGGAGCTGTACCCGGCCGGTGGCGACGTCACCGTCGGCGACCTGGTCGCCAAGGGTGCAGTGCGCAAGAACGAGAAGGTCAAGGTGCTGGGCACCGGAGACATCTCGGTGAAGCTCAACGTGGCGGTCGACAAGGTCTCGGGTTCTGCCGAGCAGAAGATCGTCGCCGCAGGCGGCACCGTCAAGTAAGCGGTCAACAGTGGGGGTCGGAGCTTGCTCCGGCCCCCACTGGGTTACCCTGGACGTCGGCACGTCGCCGTGCGTGCCGGCATCCCCTCTGGAGGAGTCCTCTTGTTCAGCGCCATCGCGCGGGTCTTCCGCACTCCCGACCTTCGGCGGAAGATCGCATTCACTCTGGCGATCATCGCCCTGTACCGTCTCGGCGCCCACATTCCCGCGCCGTTCGTCGACTTCCCGAATGTGCAGTCGTGTCTCGACCAGTCACAGGGCACCGAGGGCCTGCTGTCGCTGGTCAACCTCTTCTCGGGCGGTGCGCTGCTGCAGCTGTCGATCTTCGCGCTCGGCGTCATGCCGTACATCACCGCGACGATCATCGTGCAGCTGCTGCGCGTGGTCATCCCTCACTTCGAGAGCCTCTACAAGGAGGGACAGGCGGGCCAGGCGCGACTGACGCAGTACACGCGTTACCTCACGATCGCCCTCGCGCTCCTCCAGTCGACGACCCTCGTCACCGTGGCCCGCAGCGGTCAGCTCTTCGGGACCACCGGAGTTCCCGAGTGCGAGCAGCTGCTCACCAACGACGTGTGGTGGGCGCAGCTGCTCATGATCATCACGATGACCGCCGGCACCGGCCTCATCATGTGGTTCGCCGAGCTCGTCACCGAGCGCGGCATCGGCAACGGCATGTCGCTCCTCATCTTCACCTCGATCGCCGCCACGTTCCCGACCGCCATGGGCGCGATCTGGGCTTCGCGCGGCTTCGAGGTCTTCCTCCTCGTGCTCGCGGTCGGCATCGTCGTCGTCGCGCTGGTGGTGTTCGTCGAACAGTCGCAGCGGCGCATCCCGGTGCAGTACGCGAAGCGCATGGTCGGCCGTCGCACTTACGGCGGCACGAACACGTACATCCCGATCAAGGTCAACATGGCCGGCGTCGTGCCCGTCATCTTCGCGTCGTCGCTGCTCTACATCCCGGCGCTCATCGCGCAGTTCAACATGCAGCCCGGCGCCGACAACTCGATCCCCGGCTGGGTGCAGTGGATCCAGACGTACTTCACCAACGGTGACCACCCGATCTACATGGCGGTCTACTTCCTCCTCATCGTCGGGTTCACGTACTTCTACGTCGCGATCACGTTCAACCCGGTCGAGGTCGCCGACAACATGAAGAAGTACGGCGGGTTCATCCCCGGCATCCGTGCCGGTCGTCCCACCGCCGAGTACCTCGACTACGTGCTCACGCGCATCACGCTGCCCGGCTCGCTGTACCTGGGTCTCATCGCCCTCATCCCGCTCATCGCCCTCGCGACGGTCGGCGCCAACCAGAACTTCCCGTTCGGCGGCGCCTCGATCCTGATCATCGTGGGTGTCGGGCTCGAGACGGTGAAGCAGATCGACGCCCAGCTCCAGCAGCGCCACTACGAAGGGCTTCTCCGATGACGCGGCTTCTCATCGTCGGCCCGCAGGGTTCGGGCAAGGGCACGCAGGGCGTGCGCATCGCCGAGGCCTTCGGCATCCCGGCCGTCTCGACCGGCGACGTCTTCCGCGCCGCGGTCACGGCCGGCTCCCCGCTCGGCCAGCAGGTCAAGGCGATCATCGAATCGGGTGACCTGGTGCCCGACGAGCTGACCAGTGCGGTCGTGCGCGACCGTCTCGCGCAGGCGGATGCCGCGGGCGGGTTCCTGCTCGACGGCTACCCCCGCAACGTCGCACAGGTCGCAAGCCTCGACGACTTCCTCGAGGGCCGCGACGAGGCGCTCGACGCGGTGATCGAGCTCGACGTCCCCCGCGAGGAGAGCATCGCCCGCCTGTCGCAGCGCGCTGCCGAGCAGGGCCGCAGCGACGACACCGAAGAGGGCATCGCGAACCGCCTGGCGATCTACGAGCGTGAGACCGCGCCGATCCTCGAGGTGTACCGCACGCGCGGCATCGTCGACCGGATCGACGGCGTCGGCTCGCTCGACGAGATCACCGGCCGCATCATCGCGGCGCTCGAGGCGCGCGGGCTCGCCCGCTCCGCGGCCGCGTAGCCGTGTCGCTGCGTCGCTCGATCTACAAGACGCCCGCCCAGCTGCGGGCGATGGTGGAGCCCGGGCTCATCACCGCGGCCGCCCTCGATGCGGTGCGCGGCCTGATCGCACCCGGGGTCACCACCGCGGAACTGGATGCCGCGGCATCCGACGTCATCGTCGCCCGGGGGGCGAAGTCGAACTTCCAGATGGTGCGCGGGTATCGCCACACGATCTGCGCCTCGGTGAACGAGGAGGTCGTGCACGGCATCCCCGGCGACCGCGTGCTCGAGCCCGGTGACATCGTGTCGATCGACGCGGGCGCCGAGTACAAGGGCTGGAACGGGGATTCCGCGTTCACGTTCGTCGTTCCGGATGCTGCACGCCCGGAGCTCGTCGCCGAGCGGCAGCGCCTGTCGGACGTCACCGAGGGTTCGCTGTGGGCCGGCATCGCCGCGCTCGCGACCGCGAAGCACCTCGCCGAGGTGGGCGCTGCCATCCAGGAGTACATCGAGGCGAACTCGCCCGATGCCGGTCCCTACGGGATCCTGCGGGAGTACGTGGGTCACGGCATCGGCCGCAAGATGCACGAGTCGCCGTCGGTCTTCAATTACCGCGTGCCCGATCTTGGCCCCGAGGTGCGGCCCGGCCTCGCGCTCGCGATCGAGCCGATGGTCGTCATCGGCGACCAGGCGACGTTCGTCGAGGACGACGGCTGGACGGTTTCGACCATCGACGGCACGGCCGGCTCCCACTGGGAGCACAGTGTCGCGGTGCACGATGACGGCATCTGGGTGCTGACGGCACCCGACGGGGGAGCCGCGGGCCTGGCGCCGTTCGGCGTGACGCCCCGCGAGTTCGCGTAATCACAGGTTTCAAGGAGTCGAGATGGCACAGGGTGCACGCAAGGTCAACTGGTTCGCGATCTGGGTGAGCGCGGCGGTCGTCGTGGCGCTCGTGCTCGTCGCGGTGCTCGTGGTGACCCTGAACAACGCGTCCGCGCCCAAGCCGGTGCCGACCGACGTCAACCCGCCCACCTCGGCGGGCATCGAGGTCGAGACCGGCGCGATCCTCGTCGGCGACGGCGAGAACCGCCTCGACACGTTCGTCGACTTCATGTGCCCCATCTGCAACCAGTTCGAGCAGGTGTACGGCGCCGAGATCGAGAGCATGGTCGATGACGGCAGCATCACGCTCGGCATCCACCCGATCTCGATCCTCGACGACCAGTCGCGTGGCACGCAGTTCTCCACGCGTGCCGCGAACGCCGCGTACTGCGTCGCCGAGGCGGACCCCGACGCGTCGCTGCCGTTCCTGCAGGCGATGTTCGCCAATCAGCCCGCCGAGGGCTCGAGCGGCCTGACGAACAACGAGATCCTCGAGATCGCGTCGGGCGTCGGCGTGACCGGCATCGACTCGTGCGTGAACGACGGGAAGTTCGCCGGCTACGTCACCGAGATGACGCCCCAGACGCCCATCCAGCCCGGTTCGCAGGGCATCGGCACGCCCACCGTCGCGGTGAACGGCGAGGTCATCTCGAACAGCCAGCTTCCCGAGCCCGGGCAGCTCGCCACGCTCTTCGAGTAACCCCGGCGGCGCTCCTCCCTCTCTCCTCCCTTCCCTCCTCGCCCCTCGCCGTCGCTGGTGCCCACGTGGAGGTTGAGAAACCATGCCTAGGTTGAGAAGGCGCCCGGCGCGGGGTGCTTCAACCTAGACGTGGTTTCTCAACTTCGAGTCGGGGCCGGGAGCGTGGCAGCGGGTCCGGCCGCGTGGTGGGTGGTGGGATGCTGTCGGTCGTGGCATCCGTCTCCCTCCGTGGTCGAGGAACCACTCGGAGGTTGAGAAACCATGCGTAGGTTGAGAAGGCGCCCGGCGTGGGGTGTTTCAACCTAGACGTGGTTTCTCGACCTCGAGTCGGAGCCGGGGTGCGCGGGAGTGGGGACAGCACGGGCGGCGGCGAAGGACCGGCTGTTCGTCATGATCAGGAGGCCGGTGCGAGGGCGTGCGATCCGCGGGATCCGCATGGCGTCGAGCCTGTCGACGAGCGGCGTCACCCGCATCGCGTCGTTCATCTCCCAGCGGTCGAATGCGCTGCACTGGCGACGCAGGCGACTCTCGCGCCGCTTCTCCTCCCGCACCCTGCGTATCGTCTCCTCGCGGGTCTCGCCGACGTACTTCCCGAAGCCGTCGGATTCGCCGATCGCACGCACGCTCGTCCACGCGAAGTCCGCGCGATCGCTGAAGCCGTCCATTCGGAAGACGACCTGCAACTCGGGCGGTTCGAACCCTGACCACAGGATCACTGCCCTGCTGACGGACTCACCGGGGGACTCGGCGCCCGGGTGGAGCAGGGGGAGGAGCAATGCGAGACGGCCTCGTCCGCGTCGGTACTCCTGACTTTCCGCGAGGGTCAGGAGCATCTCGGTGGTGACGCCACCGTCTTGTGCGCGAGAGATGGTGGCATCGCCGACCGCGAGCCCGAAGGCGGGCGGCAGCACGCGCATCAGATCGATCGCCGTGTCCGCCGCTGACGTGAGTGCGAATCCCTGCAGCCGCTCGACCACCCGTCCGTCGACACCCGTGTGAACGCACACGTCACCGAACCGGCGCGAGGACGTGCGCTCGGAAGCGAAGACGTGGATGTCGCGAGCTTCGCCGAACAACGGCATGCCGCGGAGAGCAGCCGCGGATTCGTAGGCGAAGACGGCGCCGGGGGATACGAGCGCGTATGCGTGCACACGTGCGAGGTATCTCTCCCATGGCGCGAGCCCCTCCCACGCGGCGCGTGGCGCGTACACGCCCGCGCGGACACGCACGTACCGCTGCCGATCCCGCAAGCTCGGGGCGCCGAACGCGGTCTCTCGAACGGCGTACAGCTCGACCGGCGACGGCTGCACCATCGCTGAGCCGGCGGTGGTCGCGGTGCTGCTGACGGCGGTCATTCCCTCATGCTCGGCGCCCGGCATCCCATCGTCCCCGACCGCCGCTCGATCTGTGGATCCCACGGACCGTCGCCCCTGCTGGGGAGGAGCGGACGTGCGCAGTCTCCCGCCCGCCCTTGACGTTGAGAAACCACGCGTACGTTGAGACATCACGCCGCGGAGGCTTTCTCAACCTCTATGCGGTTTCTCAACCGGTACGGGGTCTCTCAACGCCGCACCCGGTCGCAGCACCGCGGGAAAGAGCTCGAACGGATGCCGCGGCCGGGCCGGTTTGCCGAGGCATCCGTTATCACGTATGATTGATCTTTGGTGCGTTGCGCCTATATTGGCGTGTCGCCGCACCGAATCCCCATCCACCGCAGACCGGCCGGTCTGCAGAAGCGTAAGCGAGTATATGGCGAAGAAAGACGGTGTCATCGAGATCGAAGGCGTGATCTCCGAGGCGTTGCCCAACGCGATGTTCCGCGTCGAGCTCACCAACGGACACAAGGTGCTCGCCACGATCTCAGGCAAGATGCGGCAGAACTACATCCGCATCATCCCGGAGGACCGCGTGGTCGTGGAGCTCAGCCCCTACGACCTCACCCGCGGCCGCATCGTCTACCGCTACCGCTAGACCGGTCGAGAAGTAACGCCCCAGGCGTGCCCGACAGGGTGAAGCCTGCCCGGCGAAGACAGCGAAACAGGAAATCATGAAGGTCAATCCCTCCGTCAAGCCCATCTGCGACCACTGCAAGGTCATCCGCCGCCACGGCCGCGTCATGGTGATCTGCAAGAGCAACCCGCGTCACAAGCAGCGCCAGGGCTGACGGATGCCGCAACGCGCGGCATCCCGAATCTCATAACTCAATACACACGGCAGCATCAGAACCCGCGTCCCGACAGGGGCGCGGGGGACACCTCGGGCGGAGGCCCGGGCACCGGTGCTGCTCCACACCTCCACTCACTCCTTAGGAGAACCGCATGGCACGTCTTGCTGGCGTGGACATCCCGCGCGACAAGCGCGTGGTGATCGCACTCACCTACATCTACGGCGTCGGCCGTACCCGCTCGAACGAGATCCTCAAGGCGACGGAGATCGACGAGAACATCCGCGTCAAGGACCTCAGCGACGACCAGCTCGTCGCGCTCCGCGACTACATCGAGGCCAACTACAAGGTCGAGGGTGACCTCCGCCGTGAGGTGACCGCCGACATCCGCCGCAAGGTCGAGATCGGCTCCTACGAGGGTATCCGCCACCGCCGCGGCCTCCCGGTGCGCGGTCAGCGCACGAAGACCAACGCGCGTACCCGCAAGGGCCCGAAGCGCACCGTCGCCGGCAAGAAGAAGGCGCGCTAAGGCGCGGCCCCCAGGGTTTAGGAGAGCAAAGCAATGGCACAGGCCAAGACCGCCGCGCGCAAGCCGCGCCGCAAGGAGAAGAAGAACATCGCGTTGGGCCAGGCCCACATCAAGTCGACGTTCAACAACACGATCGTCTCGATCACCGACCCGTCGGGCGCCGTCATCAGCTGGGCGTCGTCGGGTGGCGTGGGCTTCAAGGGCTCGCGCAAGTCGACGCCGTACGCCGCCGGCATGGCCGCGGAGTCCGCTGCCCGCCAGGCGCAGGAGCACGGCGTCAAAAAGGTCGACGTCTTCGTGAAGGGCCCGGGTTCGGGTCGCGAGACCGCGATCCGCTCGCTGCAGGCCGCCGGCCTCGAGGTCGGCTCGATCCAGGACGTCACGCCCCAGGCTCACAACGGCTGCCGTCCCCCGAAGCGCCGCCGCGTCTGATCTCTCGGAGCCGGGGCACCGTCACTGGTGCCCCGGCAACCGTTCGTTTCGGGATGCCTCCATCGGGGCATCCCACGAGTAAAACTCAACACCTCACCCACCGCACGTGTCATATAGCGGGCACGTGATCGAAAGGAACACATAGTGCTCATCGCACAGCGTCCCACTCTGACCGAGGAGAAGGTCGGGGAGTTCCGCAGCCGTTTCGTCATCGAGCCGCTGGAGCCCGGCTTCGGCTACACGATCGGCAACGCGCTGCGTCGCAGCCTCCTGTCGTCCATCCCCGGCGCGGCCGTGACGTCGATCCGCATCGACGGCGTCCTCCACGAGTTCAGCACCATCCCGGGTGTGAAGGAGGATGTCACCGAGATCATCCTCAACATCAAGCAGCTGGTCGTCTCCAGCGAGCGCGACGAGCCCATCACCGCGTACCTGCGCAAGACCGGCGCCGGTGAGGTCACCGCCGCCGACATCTCCGCTCCCGCGGGCGTCGAGGTGCACAACCCCGAGCTGGTCATCGCGACCCTCAACGACACCGCGAAGTTCGAGCTCGAGCTCACGATCGAGCGTGGCCGTGGTTACGTCTCGGCGACGCAGAACCGCAACGAGTACGCCGAGGCCGGTCAGGTCCCGATCGACTCGATCTACTCGCCGGTCCTGAAGGTCTCGTACCGCGTCGAGGCGACGCGTGCCGGTGAGCGCACCGACTTCGACAAGCTCATCCTGGACGTCGAGACCAAGTCGTCGATGGCTCCGCGTGATGCCGTCGCGTCGGCCGGTCGCACCCTGACCGAGCTGTTCGGTCTGGCGCGCGAGCTGAACGTCGAGGCCGAGGGCATCGAGATCGGCCCCGCGCCGGTCGAGACCGTCCTGTCGAACGAGCTGTCGATGCCGATCGAGGACCTCGACCTGTCTGTCCGTTCGTACAACTGCCTCAAGCGTGAGGGCATCAACACCGTGTCGGAGCTCGTCGCCCTCTCGGAGACGCAGCTCATGAACATCCGCAACTTCGGTCAGAAGTCGGTCGACGAGGTGCGCGACAAGCTCGTCTCGCTCGGCCTGTCGCTGAAGGACTCGGTCCCCGGGTTCGACGGTGCGCACTTCTACGGCGGCTACGACGACGAGACCGTCTGACCGGATGCCTCGGCCCGAGGCGTCTGTCACATCGACCGACTTTTCCCACTGGAGTAACTGAGAATGCCCAAGCCCACGAAGGGTCCCCGCCTCGGAGGCGGTCCCGCACACGAGCGCCTGCTGCTTGCGAACCTCGCCGCGGCCCTCTTCACGCACAAGTCGATCAAGACGACCGAGACCAAGGCCAAGCGCCTGCGTCCGCTCGCCGAGCGTCTCATCACGTTCGCCAAGCGCGGCGACCTGCACGCCCGCCGTCGCGTGCTGTCGGTCATCGGCGACAAGTCCGTCGTGCACGAGCTCTTCACCGAGATCGCGCCGCTGGTCGCCGACCGTGAGGGTGGCTACACCCGCATCACGAAGGTCGGCAACCGCAAGGGCGACAACGCGCCCATGGCTGTGATCGAGCTCGTCCTCGAGCCCGTCACCAAGAAGCCGTCCGCCAAGAAGGCTGCGAAGGCGGATGCTGCCGCCCCCGCCGCATCGGAGGCCCCGGCCGCCGACGAGAACGCTGCAGAGGAGTCGAACGTGAGCGACGCGCCCATCGAGGACACCACGCCCGAGGAATCGGCCACCGACGCCGGCGCGGAGTCGCCGGAGGAGGGCGCTGCCGCTGAGGCTGCGGCCGAGGATGCCGTCGAGGCACCCGCCGAGGAGAAGTCCGAGTAATCGGACCGCCGGGCGTCGCCGCCCGGCCGTGCCGGAGCATCCTGTTCCGGCATCCCTTGCACCCGCGAGACCCGCGGCCCTTCGGGGCCGCGGGTCTCGCTGCGTTGGGGCGATGGTTGAGGGTGCGTGGGGGTGGCGTGATGTGCGCGCCGCCCCGCCCTCGCGCCGAGGGGGCGCGTTGCCTGTCGAGGAGGTGCGCGTCCTGGCGCGCGAGGAGGTGCGCGTCCTGGCGCGGCGGTTGAGGTTGAGAAACCGTGTATCGGTTCAGAAACCGCGGTACGGGTGGTGTTTCAACCTACGTGTGGTTTCTCAACCTATGTGTGGTGTCGTCACCCGGGACGCCGACGTCGACCTCGGCGTGCGCCGTGCGCCGTGAGCCGCGGCAGGGCTCTTACCCGTCGCCGCGACGTCTCGTCGCGGGGTTGAGGTTGAGAAACCGTGCGTAGGTTGAGAAAGCGTGGCAGAGACGGTGTCTCAACCTACGTGTGGTTTCTCAACCTCGACATCGGAGCAAACCCGGGGGATGCGGCCGCCTCGCGGAGCGCCCTGCGGGCTACGGGGTGAGGTCGACGCCGAGGTTGGCCTCGATGCTGCGGATGGCATTCGCGCGACGTTCGAGGCGCTCGCGCTCGGCGGCGTCGACGGCCTCGGCGATCGTGTCGGCGAAGAGCCGCCCGCCCTCGCCGCCGGGATGCACGTGGTCGCCGGCGAGCAGATCGAGCCGCGGCGTGATCGCCCCCGACCAGTCCGCGATGCTCACGTTGTGCCGCCCGTCGGCGAAGGCCTGCAGGTCGGCGTTGACGCCGGGGATCCAGTCCCGCGGTGCATACGCGTTCACGAGCACGAGATGTCGCTCCTGGCCGACGGCGGCGGCGATCTTCTCGAGCGACTCGAGGTTGACGGGGCCGTTCGTCCCGAGCGCGACGACCACGTAGGGGCGCAGGCGGCCGCTCGCGGCGAGGGACTCCAGGATGCCGGGACCCGCCCAGATCGACCGTGACACCTCGGCGTCGACCTCGATGCCGGGCAGCCGTTCGAGCAGCCCCTTCGCCGACGCCAGCATGACCGAGTCGCCCACGGCGGTGATGCGGTCGCCCGGGACGTGGACGGCGGCCGGGTCTGCAGCATCCGTCGCCTGCGGTGTCGGGGTGGCACCCGGAGTCTCCGTCGCCGCGGGCGAGGCGCTGCTCTCGGCTTCGCGCTGGGCCAGCTCGAGCGCTTCGCGGCCCGCGTCGACGACGGCCTCGCTGGATGAGACGGGCGGGGCGGCGGCGATCGCGGCGCCGGTGCCGGCGACGAACACGACTCCTGCGGCGGCGATGCCGATCGCCCGGATGCGGGCGCGCGGTCCGCTGCGCAGGCGCGCGGCGAGCACCCGCGCCGATCCGCGCAGGCCGCGCCGACGCACCGGCATCTCGACGAAGCGATAAGACAGAGCGGATGCCGCGGCCGTCGTCGCCAGCACCGCCAGGCCGATCCACACGGGCACGCCCGCCGAGGTCCCCGAGCCCTCGAAGGCCGCGACCGCGAGGACGAGCAGCGGCCAGTGCCACAGGTAGATGCCGTACGAGCGGTCGCCGACCCACCGCAGCGGCGCGATGTCGATCGCGCCGCCGAACCACGAGCCCGGCCACACTCCGGCCACGATCGCGACCGCGGTCAGCACGCTCGCGGCGAGCAGCGCACCGGGGAAGGTGGCCGCCGAGTCCGCCGGTGGCAGCATCGCCACGCCGATCACGCCGAGGGCCGCGAGGATGCCGGCGACACCGGTGACGGCGCGGGCGCCGCGCGAGTCCACCCACGCCGGTCGAGTCGTGCCGCCCGCGGGCGCGCCGGGCCCGAGTCGCGGGATCACGACCTTCCATCCGGCCGACACGCTCGTGTCATCCAGCGCCGGCTGCGTGACCACCGCGGCGGACGGCGCCGCCCCCGACCCCGCCGCCGGTCGCGCGAGCATCGGCGCGAGGAGGAACGCGAGCGCCACGCCGAGGAGGATGCCGAACGCGTGCGTGTCGGTGCCGAAGTACGCGCGCGTGAGGTCGTCGCCGCGGCTGACGGCGGTGCCCATCCAGATGGCGGATGCCGCGGCCAGCGCGAGCGAGACCCCGACGCGAGCCCACGCACGGGGGAGCAGCAGGAAGAGCGGGAACAGCAGCGGCCACAGCACGTAGAACTGCTCCTCGACCGCGAGCGACCAGAAGTTGCGGAACAGCTCGGGCGTGGCGGCGGCGAAGTATCCGCTGCCGCCCGCGATCGAGACCCAGTTGTAGCTGAAGGTCGCCGCGCCGAAGACCTGCGCGCCGAGGTGCACGAGCACGTCGCCGCCGATCAGCCACGCGAGCGTCGAGCACACCGCCACGACGAGCACGAGCGCGGGCAGAAGGCGGCGGGCGCGGCGCTGCCAGAAGGCGCGCAGTCCGATGCGTCCCGTGGTGTCGTGCTCGCGCAGGAGCAGGCTCGTGATGAGGAATCCGCTGATGACGAAGAACACGTCCACGCCCACGAACCCGCCCGGCAGCAGCGCCGGCGGGAACAGGTGGTAGACCACGACCAGCGTCACCGCGATCGCGCGCAGCCCATCGAGACCCCGGTACCGTGCGGGGCGTTCGGCGGGCGCAGTCGACGTCATAGGTTCTCTCGAGGGGGGAACGGCAAGTCTACGACGGAGGGTCTGTGCGGCACCCGCAAGTAGGCTGGGTGCGTGCGGATCCGGCTCGACATCGCGTATGACGGCACGCACTTCCGCGGGTGGGCCCGCCAGCCCGGGCTGCGCACCATCCAAGAGACCCTCGAGTCCGCGCTCGGCCGTGTGCTCGGCGGGGACCCGCGTCTGGTGGTCGCGGGGCGGACGGATGCTGGAGTCCACGCCAGCGGCCAGGTCGCGCACGTCGACCTCGATGACGCGCAGGACGCCCGGCTGCTCGCCCGTCGTCCGCGCGCGGGGCATACGCCGGGTCCAGAGGACCGCGTCACGGCGCTCGCGGCCCGCATGACGGGCGTGGTCGGCGCGTACTCCGACGTCGCGGTCACGCGTTCCGTCGAAGCCGCTCCGGGATTCGACGCGCGCTTCTCAGCCGTGTGGCGGCGCTACGAGTACCGCATCGCCGACACGGTCACCGGCTATGACCCGCTCGAGCGTCATCGCACGACCTCGGTGCGGGCATCCCTCGATCATGAGGCGATGGATGCTGCGGCTCGCGCCCTCGTCGGACTCCACGACTTCGCGGCCTACTGCAAGCCCCGCGAAGAGGCGACGACGATCCGCACGCTGCTCGAGTTCGACTGGCACCGGGACGCCGCCGGCGTGCTGTTCGCGAACGTCAAGGCCGACGCGTTCTGCCACAGCATGGTGCGGGCGCTCGTCGGCGCGTGCGTGGCCGTGGGCGAGGGCCGGCTCGACGCGGAGGATGTCGTCGACATCCGCGACGCGCGTGACCGCGTGCCCGACGTGAAGGTGCTCGCGGCGCGGGGGCTCACGCTCACCGAGGTCGGCTACCCCGCCGACGAGCTTCTCGCCCAGCGCGCGGAGCAGACGCGGGCCCGCCGCGACCGGGAGTGACGCCGCTGTCCGCGACGCAGACGGCGACCGAAGCGCTCACAGGTGCTCGGACCGATTGATCAGCCGGTCGACCACCGTCGCGCCCACGCGCTCCCAGCGATCGCCGCCCTTCTCGCTGGCGAGCGCGGCGCCCTCGCGGGCGGTGTAGACGAGGGCGTCGAGGTCGTAGCCGAGGATGGATGCCGGCGCCCAGCCGGCGCTCGCGGTGGGGCGGATCGGCAGACTGCCCTCGGCATCCAGCTGCGGCACGCGCTCGAGAGCGGCACGCAGGCTTTCACGCACCGTGGCATCCGGTCTGGGCACCAGCGCCACGACCGAGCCGGGTGACGGTGAGGCGATGTCGGACTCGGCGGGGAATATCGCGCGCACCTCCTCCTCGAACCGCGTCGAGAGCCGGCCGAAGGCGCTCGCACCGGCGGTCTGGCGGATGTCGACGGCGTCGTCGAGCCGCAGGTACACCACCGACCACGCCTCGGCGGTCTGCTGCGCGCGCAGCAGGCGCTCCGACGCCGTCCGCTCGAACCGCTGCCACTCGGTCGACGTGCCGCCGCCCGGGGGAGAGAACGAGGCGTCGCGCGTCGGCAGCCCGACGACGGCGACCAGTGCACAGGCGACGTACGCCAGCATCCCGACCGACGAGATCACGCGCTGCAGCACGAAGTCGTCGCCGTCCGACGGCGGGAAGAAGAACCCGGCGACGAACGATGCGAGCCCGACCACCACGAACGCGGCCGAGGCGATCGCGAGCGGCAGCACGAGCCGGTCGCCGCGGCGCGCAGGAGCCCGTGCCCAGTCCACGAGGAACAGACCCGCGAAGACGGATGCCGCGAGGAAGGCGGTGCGATAGCCCCACACGAACCATGCCGGGTCGGGAGCGAGGGCGAGCGCGAGAGCGGATGCCACCGCCAGGGCCGGTCCGGTCCACACATGCGGGCGCAGGCCCCACTGCGCGCGGAAGCCCGACCACAGCAGCGCCGGTGCACCCAGCAGAGCGCCGAGCGACGCGCGGCGCAGTGTCTCGTTGTCGCTGAGGTCTCCCATCACGACGCCGTACGTCGCGGCCATGGCGAGCACGAACGCGAACGCCCAGTACAGTGTGGCCGTGCTCGGCCTCACGAGGAAGGCGATCCCGATGGTCAGGATCGTGGCGAGCGTCGTGATCGCCGCCTGGGCGATGCCCAGTTCGAGGCCGGCTCCGGCGAGGATGTCGGTCATACGGGTCTCTCTGCCGGCGCCGTGTGGGCACCGCGGGGGAGGGACACGGTCACCGTGGTGCCGGCGCCCTCTTCGCTTTCGATGGTCAGGGTGCCACCGTGCGCCGTGACGATCTCGCGCGTGATCCCGAGGCCGAGGCCGGTGCCGGTGGCGGTCTCGCGCGCTTGCGTGCTGCGGAAGTACGGCGTCATCACGTGGGGCAGGTCGGCGGAGGGGATGCCGATCCCGGTGTCGGCGACCGTGATCGTCATCGTGTCTCCGTCCGCGTGCCCGACGATGCGCACGCGGCCGGCCGGCGGCGTGTATTTGATCGCGTTGCTGACGATGTTGTCGATCACCTGCCGCAGGCGGAAGCCGTCGGCGGTCACGGGCAGCGGCTCGGATGCGTCGACCTCGAGCTCGACGTCGTTCGCTCGCGCGGTCGGGCGGAATGACGCGACGGAGTCGAGCACGATCGACCGCAGATCGATGTCGTCGAAGTCATCACGCCCGCTCAGGTCTTTGCGTGACGCCGAGAGCATGCTGTTGGTCATCTCCAGCATCCGCTCGCTCGCGTGCAGGATCGCCTCGAAACGTCCGCGCGTACGCGGCGTGAGGTCGTCGACCTCGAGCGCGAGCTCGGCGTTGCCGATCATCACCGTGAGCGGGTGCTTGAGCTCGTGAGACGCCACCGCCGTCAGGCGCTCGCGTTCCCGTTGCGCGTAGGTGATGGCCGTCACGTCGTGCACGACGAGCAGGATGCCGGAGCCCTCCTCGCCGTCGGTCCCCAGCCGCTTCGCCGTGATCGACAGGGTGCGCCACTCGCCCTCGGGGGTGAACAGCCACACCGAGGCGTCGGTGAAGGTCTCACCGCGCTGTGCGCGTGTGAAGGGTCTCTCGGCCAGGGGCACCGGCATCCCGCGCATTCCCGTGTACTCCACGGATCGCGCCGGAAGGAGCGGGTCACGCGGGTCGAGTCCGTACAGGCGGGAGTAGGCGTCGTTCACGGCGAGGACGCGGCCGTCGTCGCCGAGGCGGGCGATGCCGGTGTCGATGCCGTTGAGGATCTCGGCGGTGCGACGCTCCTGGCCGGAGCGGCGCTGCGCCGTGACGGTCAGCCGCTTGGCCTGGCGGCCCAGGAGCCGTCGCAGCGACCGTGTGCGACGCAGGGCCAGGTGGGACGTGATGCCGATGAAGGTGAGTGAGAGCAGCACGATGATGACGCGCAAGGCGGATTCGGCGCCCGGGTCCATCACGGTCTCGACGAGAAGCGCCACGCCGACCGTGGCGAGCAGCGCCGCGAGGGCGATCACGCCGAAGTGCATGCCGACCCACATGACGGGGAAGACCCAGAGGTATCCGAACCGCAGGTCCGTGGTCGCGGCCATCAGTGCGATCGCGATCGCGTCGGCGAACGGCACCGCGAGCACCCAGATCGCAGGAAGCCGGCTCCACGGGATGGCGAGCGCGGCGAGAGTGATGACCAGCACGAGGGCGACACCGACCCCGTAGTTCCAGCGAACGAACACCGCCGGCTGCAGAATCAGCACGAGCAGGTTGATGATCACGACGCTCGCGGCCAGCACCAGCTGCGTCAGCCACACCGAGCGGGTGCGCGGATCAGGCGCGCGCACGGCGAACGTCGCCTTCGCCAGCCCCCCGGTCGCCATGTGGCGATTCTATGGGCGGCGAGGGCGAGCGCTTGCCCTGCGCCTTGCGGGTCTCTTGCGCGAACCTTGCGCTGGAGCGGCGGATGCCACAACAGGGCGTTGCGCTTGGTCGATGACACTGGACTCGGGTCGAAAACCCGCGTCCAGCGTCTGATGCGAACCCGAACCGCATCAGATACCGGGGAGCGCCGCCAGCTGGGGAGCGCGGCGCCGGGGGAGAAAGAGGAGGCATCCGTCTTCTGAGAACGGATGCCTCCTCTTCCGGCTTCCTGTCGCTGACAGGTCGTGCGTGGCCGCTGCTCGTGCGTGGCCGCGGGGCTCAGGCCGTCTCGGAGGTGAGGCGGTAGCCGACGCCTCGCACCGTCTCGATGTACACCGGGTGGGCGGCGCTCTCGCCCAGCTTGCGGCGCAGATTCGTCATGTGCGCCTCGACGGCTCGCTTGTCGGCATCCCCCACGTAGTAGCTGGTGACGTAGGATTCGCCGCGCAGCGCCAGCGTCAGGTCGGCCTTGCTGCGCACGCGCCGCTTGGACTCCAGCAGCGTCGCGAGCAGGTCGAACTCGGTTCGCGTGAGGTCGAGCTCGTCGCCGTTCATCGTCACGATACGGTTCTCGGGGTGCAGTCGCAGGCCGCGGTGCTCGAGCCATTCGCCCGCGTCGCCGTCGTTCGTGCCGGCGTGACCGGTGACGGATGCTGCAGCCCCTGTCGCTGCGGTCGCGCCGGCCGTGGGGGTCTCGGCCGTGGAGCGGTCGAGCGCGGGACCGGATGCCTCGCCCGCGACGTGTGCGTCGGGTGCGGGTGCGCCGGGCGCCGAACCGGAGACCCGAGTGGTCGCCTGTCCCGCGTCCGGGATGGAGGGGCCGACGTCGCCCTGTGGCGGGGCGGTCGTCGATGCCGTGGCGGCGCCGGGACGCGCTCGGCGCATCGCGGCGTCGATGCGGGCGCGCAGTTCGCGCGGACGGAAGGGCTTGAGCAGGTAGTCGTCGGCGCCGGCGCCGAGGCCCGCGACGACGTCGGCCTCTTCGGTGAGGCCGGTCAGCATGATGATGTACGTGTCGGACTGGGCCCGGATGCGCTTGGCCGCCTCGAAGCCGTCGATCCCCGGCATGTTCACGTCGAGGGTCGTGAGCAGCGGCTTGTAGGTGAGCACGGCCTGCACGCCGTCGATGCCGTTGCCGACCGACACCGTGGAGAACCCCACCGATTCGAGCACCTCTGCCAGGATCTGGCGGATCTCGGGGTCATCCTCGATGATGACGGCGGTCTGGGGGTCACCGGTGGGGGAGGTCATACGCGGTGGGTCCTCTCGAGCGATCTCCTGCCCCGGGCCCCAGCCCCCCAGCAGCGGCCCCCGACGCATGCGACAAGTACCCCGATGGTACACAACCGTCCCTCGTTGAATGGGGCGCGATGGTGCATGAGGTTACTGTGAGACCCCGCCGTATCCATGGGCCGGTCACCCGTTCGACACCGGCCCGGCCTAGGCTGGTGGCCGACATGAAGGTCATCTCGTACAACCTGCGCAAGCATCGCGCCGTGGGCGAGCTCGTCCATCTGGTCGAGCGTCACGGAGCCGACGTGCTCTGCCTGCAAGAGGCCGACACCTCCGATCTGCCCGAAGAGATCTCGGGTCTGCGGCTGGCCGAGTCCACGCAGCGCAACCGGCTGGGACTGGCCGTGTACTACCGCGAGAACACGTATCGCGCGGTCGATGTGCGGGCGCTGGCGCTGAAGAAGTCGCTGCACGATCGCGTGCTGAAGCCGGCGGAGGAGCGGATGCTGGGCGTCCGGCTGCATGACATCGACGAGAATCTCGACATCATCGTGGCCTCGTTCCATGCGGCGCCGCTGACCGCGCTGAACTCGCTGCGCCGGCATCAGATCCGCACGGCGCTCACCGAGCTGCAGCAGCTGGGCGAGGGACTGCCGTCGCTCATGGTCGGCGACTACAACTATCCGGTGTTCAAGGAGCATCTGAGCCAGCACGTGCGCGAGCAGGGGTACGAGCTGAACCTCAGCGATTCGCGCACGTACACGCGGTACCGGTTCTTTCGCGGGCACTACGACTTCGCAACGTCGATCGGCTTCGAGATCGATCGGGTGCGGACGCTGCCGCAGGGGCTGAGCGATCATCTGCCGATCCTCGTGACGGCACGGCCGCTCGCGGGTGTTCGTCGCATCGTGGAGGCGCAGACCGGCGTGGCGTGATCCGTGTGGCGTTGCGGGGTATCGTGGCGTCACGCGCGGCATCGGGGCGGCGCCCGATGAGGGAGATGACCCGATGGATGCCGGAGCCCGGGTGTGGCGCGATGCGCGACTGTGGCTCGCGCTCTATGTGGTGGCTCTTGCGCTGATCGCGTTCTGGCCGGTGCCTGTCGATCGTGCGGCGGCGGGTCTGCTCGCGGAGATCGCGCGGGCGGTGCCGTTCCTGACGTACGACCTGATCGAGACGGCCGCGAACGTGGTGCTCTTCGTGCCGCTGGGTGCGCTGCTGGCGCTGGTGCTGCCGCGACGCGCGCCCCTGGTGCTCGGGATCACCCTGGTGGCGACGGTCGCGATCGAGCTGGCCCAGGCCGTGCTTCTGCCGGAGCGCACGCCGAGCCTGCGCGACATCCTCGCGAACCTCTGTGGTGCCGCCGTGGGTCTGGGCATCGTGCTGCTGGCCCGTCGCCCCCGGCAACGTCCCGTCCCCTGAGCGCGGTGTCGCGCCCCGAGCGCGGGTATCGGTGCGAGCGGTGCCGTTCGTTGAGCGAGGAGCGCCGCGACGAGACGAAACGTCTTGGGTGTGGGGCGGTGTCATTCGTTGAGCGAGGAGCGCAGCGACGGGACAAAACGTCTTGGGTGTGGGGCGGTGTCGTTCGTTGAGGACGAGAGGAACGCATTGGGGGTGGGCGGTGTCGTTCGTTGAGCGAGGAGCGCAGCGACGAGACGAAACGCCCCGAGCGCGGTGTCGACGATGGTTCGGGGCGTTTCGTCTCGCTTCGCTCGCTCAACGAGCGGGGGTTGGCGTTTCGTCTCGATTCGCTCCATCAACGAGCGGGGGTGGGCGTTCGCTCAACGGGCGGGGTTCCTCCCCAGCGGCGAGGGTGGGCGTGGCACTGCACAGATTCTGCGGGCATGCGATCACGTCGGTCGTCGCGCGGCACGCTTCACAGCATGGGATACGTGTACATACTGCGGTGCGCCGACGGAACGTTCTACGTCGGAAGCACGCGCGATCTGGCTTTGCGGGTCGACCAGCACAACGCGGGCTTCGGCTCGGCTTATACGCGCCGGCGGTTGCCTGTGACGCTTGCGTGGAGCGGTGAGTACGAGCGCATCGACGAGGCCTTCCGCTGGGAGAAGCGCATCCAAGGATGGAGCCACGACAAGCGCGAGGCATTCATCGCCGGAGGCCTAGAGGCTGTGAGCGGCTGGAGCAAAGCCGAACGCGTGCGGCGTCGAGCAGGAGACTGACTGCCCCCGGTCGTTGAGCGAGGAGCGCAGCGACGAGACGAAACGCCCCGAGCGCGGTCGACGGTGGTTCGGGGCGTTTCGTCTCGCTTCGCTCGCTCAACGAGCGGGGGTTGGGCGTTTCGTCTCGCTTCGCTCGCTCAACGAGCGGGGGCGTCAGGCGGCGTAGTCGAAGCGGGCGCGGCCGCCGAGGCGTGGGGTACGGGCGGCGTCGACGTGGGCGGGCGGGATGAACCAGACCTTCGCGCGGGTTCCGATGCCTTCGATGCGGATGTCCCAGCCGTTGTCGTGGATCCGGTGATGGCAGGACTCGCAGAGCAGTACCCCGTTGGCGATGTCGGTGGGTCCGGCATCCCTGGCCCACCATCTGAGGTGGTGGGCCTTGGTATGGGACGGTGGGGCTCCGCACATCGCGCAGCCGCCGTCGCGTTCGACGAGTACGAGTTTCTGCGGCTCTGTGTAGAGGCGCTTGCGGCGTCCCCAGTCGAGGACCTCGCTGTCCGCACCGAGTACGCAGGAGATGATTGCCCCACCACCCGCCATGCGCCGTGCGGTGGCGACCGAGACCGGCTGGGTGAGCCCGTCGATGGTGGCGTATCCGGTCTCGTTCACGAGGTCGGCGTGGTCGATGCGCACCACCACGGTCGCCCCCTGGACAGGGAGGTCCTTGCTGGCGCAGCCGAGCGCATGCGTAGCCAGGTGGGCGAGCGCGTCGGCCTGCATCTGCGGGATGGTCGGGCGCACAGCATCCGGTGCCGTCTCATCCCGCTGCGCGGCGAGCTGGGCGGTGACGTACGCCTCGATGTAGGCCTTGACGGGGGCGCCGTGCTCGGGGTCGAACTTGCTGTTGACGACGAGCATGCCGTTGCGGTCTTCGTACATGTGCGTGGAGCGGTCGGCGCGCAGCTCGTCTTCGCGGCGTGCGACGCCGGCGGGGTCGAGGAAGGCCTCGGCGCGGGTGACGAGCTTCGCGAACTGGTCGGCGGCGAGACCCGGCGCCTTCTCGACGAGGGTGCGTTCGGCGTCGGCGACAGCCTCGGGTGTCGCACGCAGCGCGACCCGGTCGAGCATCGTGATGATCGCGCTCGCGGCGGGGGAGCCGATGCGCCCCGCCGCCAGGGCCTCGGCGACGAACGGATGCCGCGCCGGTTTCTGCTCACCCGACAGCGTCATGCGCGGGGCGGTGGCCTCGCCGACTTTCACGAGCCGGGATGCGTCGCCCGCCCCTGTGCCCGTCACTGATGCGATGAGCGCCGTGGGATTGCGGAAACCCTGCGTCTTCGCCAGCCCGGCGGGACCGAGCTCGGGTCGTGACTGCCGGGCGATCTCGGCCGCGACACGCGCCCTGCCCGCATCAAGAAGCCGTTGTGCCTCGGCCAGCCCCTCCATGAGCTTCATCACGGCTCCCGGCGCCAATGACTCGATCGCCCGCTCGCCCCAGAGTTCGCGCGCGGAATCGACCGCTGCAGCGAGGGGAGCGAGGTGATCTGTCATAGAACGAATATACGAGACACCTCGGACATCATGCGGGATGAAATCGAAACTGTGGATAACTCGGCTCAGTCGTTGAGGGACGATGCTGGCCCCGTCGCGGCGTACCGGGCGGCGATGGTGCGGACGGCCTCGTCAACCACCTGAGTAACGCCTTCGGTGCTCACCTCCCAGCCCGGGACGAGGAGTCTCGGCCAGAAGACGTAGTTGGAGATCATGCCGAGGAACTGGGTGGCTGCGAGCTCGGCGTCCTCGATACGCACCGCTCCCGCCTCGTGCTCAGCAAGGAGATAGCTGCGTACGGACTCGAAGTAGGGCATCTTCCCGTGCGAGAACTGCGCATGGGCAAGCTCAGGGAATCGCGGAAGTTCCGCGATGACGATCCGGAACAGGTCGGTCATCTGGGGTCGGCTCAACAGCGTGGCGTAGCGGCGACCGAGGGTGCTCAGGCCGTCGACGAAGTTGCCCGTCGGCGGAGCGTCCTCGTCGTCAGCGGTCGACCAGGACTCGGTGACGATGGCGTCGAACAGGGCGGCCTTGCTTGGAAACTGCTTGAACAGGGTCGCCCGCGAGACGCCCGACCGCTCTGCGATCCGCGCGAGAGTCGTCCGGTCGTAACCCAGCTCGAGGAAGAGTACGGTCGCCGCCGCCACGATCAGTGAGCGCTTCTCCTGGGCGACGCGCTGGTGGTATGTCGGCACGACGCTGCTCATGCATCGAGCATACGAGGTGAGTGGCTTGACTCACCACCGACAGCGATCTAGCATCGGGGCAGTGGTGAGTCATCCGACTCACCATCGTCCGTCCCGTTCGTCCCCCGGCGAGCCCGGTCAGTCCCAGACGTACCGAAGGAACAGCTGATGAACCGTTTCCACGACCAGACCGTGCTCGTGACCGGTGGGACCGGTGGTCAGGGATCGAGCCACGTGCGCGCCTACCACCAGGAAGGAGCGAACGTGATGATCGGCGGCATCGATACCGAACGCGGCGCAGCTCTCGCTGATGAGCTCGGGACCCGCGCTCATTTCACCGACCTGGACGTCACCGACGAGAATTCATGGTCTGCCGCTGTGCGAGCCACCGAAAGCGCCTTCGGCGCCCTGAACGTGCTCGTCAACAACGCGGGCGTCCAGAATCCTCCGGTGCCGATCGAGAACACGGAGCAGGCCACGTGGTCGCGCATCCTCGACATCAACCTCACCGGGACCTTCCTCGGCATCAAGGTCGCCGCGCCCGCTCTGCGCCGCGCCAAAGGGGGAGCCGTCGTCAACATCGGCTCAACCATGGGCCTGGGTGGCACGGCGCACTATGCGCCGTACGTCGCGAGCAAGTGGGCCGTGCGTGGCCTGACCCGAACGGCGGCGCTCGAGCTGGGCCGGGATCGCATCCGCGTGAACACGATCCACCCCGGCGTGATCGCGACCCCCTTCATCCAAGAACCCGCAGCCGGGGCCGCCGCGGCCATTGCCGACTTCTATTCACCCGAACCGTTCGCCATCCCCCGCCTGGGAGAGCCGGCCGATGTCACCCGGCTTCTCCTGTTCCTCACGTCCTCCGACGCATCGTTCATCACGGGGGCGGAGTACGTCATCGACGGTGGACTCCTGCTGGGGCCCGCCCTTCCGGCGGAGGCCGCATGAGCACTGCAGGCACGACCGGATGGAACGCATCCGTGCGTGAGGCGTCGTTGGCACATCTGCCCGATCGCATCCGGCGAGCCATCGAGTTCACACCAGCCGCCGGCACCAGCGAGCGGATCATTGACATCACGACGCAGGGGCGCCGCACCGGCAGGCCACGCCGCATCGAGATCTTCTTCTACCGCGCTGCCGGAGCCACATACCTGTGCAGCGGTGCGGGCGGTGCCGCTACCGGCTGGTACGCGAACCTTCTCGCCAATCCCGACTTCACGTTCCACCTCAAGAACGGGATTCGCGCGGATCTGCCTGCTCGGGCTACGCCTGTCACCGACCCAGCTGAACGCCGGGCCGTGCTGGCGGAGATCGTCGCGGATCTCAATCAACCTCACGACCCCGGCACCATCCGCCCGACTCGGCTCGAAGACTGGGCTGAAAGCCGGCTCATGCGCGTCAGCTTCAGTCCTCGGCCGTGAGCACGGATCCTCTCGACCTCTGATCGACCCGTCGGCGCCGCCCGGCCCGTGTCCGCGGGCCGCGTCGACTACCGCAGCGACGGGTCGGGCTCGTCCCACTTCTCGACGCCCTGCACCACCCAGAATGCGAAGAACAGCACCAGCGCGGCCGTCTCGATGATGAGCACGACCGGGATGCCGCGGGGATCGGCGAACGCCAGCAGCAGGATGTACGCCACGAGCACGATCGCCAGCCCCACCGCGATCGCGGTGTACAGCACGCGATAGACCGGCGCCGGCGTCACGCCGCGCCGTGGGAAGGCGCTCCGCACCGCCACAAGGGCGAACAGCGCGAAGAACGCGACCGTCGCGACGAAGTGCCCGTACTCGAGGAACGCGCTGCGCGCGAACGCCCACGTCACCCCTACGACGATCAGCACGACCACCGCGATCGCGAGCGAGAACCGGATCGCTGCGAGCGAGACCTGCCGCAGCGCCGCGAGCAGCACGGCGATCAGCACCGTGAGCGTGCCGACCACGAGGTAGGTGCCCACGCCGTTGGCGGCATCCGGTTCGTATTCGGCGGGAAAGCACCGCTCGGTGCACGTGGTGACGACGCCGACGATCGCGCCGGCCGCCACCGGCGTGGGCACGACGGCGATCAGCGGTGCGAACAGTGCGGCGGCGTCAAGTAGCGCGCGTTCCGGCCCGCGGCCCGACAGTGCGACAAGGGCCAGGGTCGCGGCGACGAGGGCGCCGACGATGGCGTTGCGCGCGGGAGTGTAGAAGTAGTCGCTCACCGAGGTGAGCCAGCCGACGGATGCTGCGGCCTGGCCGACCGCGACGAAGATGACCACGATCGTGCCCGCGAGACCGATTCGAAGGTACCGGTAGGTGCGCTCGAGCGACGTCGACACGGGGACCGTCATGGCCCCGACCATACCGGTGACGGCCGACGCCCCAACCAGCTCCGCGCTGAGCGAGAAACGCAGCTACCTTCCCCGGTCGTTGAGCGAGGAGCGCAGCGACGAGACGAAACGCCCCGAACCGCCGAAGCCGCTCTTAGTCGGAGTCGCGCCGGCGTCGCACGATGGCGGCGATACCGAGTGCTGCACCCGCGGCGACGAGGGCGCCGCCGCCGATCCACAGGCCGAGCATCGAGCCGCTGTCGAGGCCGGTCACGGGCAGACCGTTGGCTCCGGTGATCGAGACGGCTGCGGTGCCGCCGGCCGAGGTCGATGAGATCGCGGCGATGTTATAGGTGCCGCTGGCGTTCGACGGAAGCGTGATGTCGAGCGGGGAGAGCGAGCCGTTCGTCTGCGATGTGACGACCTCGCTCGCGGTGGAGATCGCGAAGCGCACCATGCCGATGGTGGCGCCTGCGCCGTTCTCGCCAGTGACGGTGACGGTCACGCTCTCGTTGCTCGAGAAGGTGCCGGCGGCGCATTCGAAGTCGATGGTCGAGCCCGGCTGCGCGGTGGCGGGGCTGGTGGTGCAGGCCCCCGACGGCGGATAGATCGTGGACGCCTGCGCGGCGGCCGGAGCGCCGACGACTGCGATCGTCGCGAGCGCGGCAACAAGGGCGGCGCGGCGAGCGGTGCGCAGACGGGTGGCGATCATCAGGTTGATCCTACGGAGTGCCGCAGGTCGAGGCAACTTCAGCGGGAGCGGTGATCGTGGGGGTGCCTACCACCTCGACCGTCGGTGCTCCCGGAGCCGTGGTCTGGGCAGTGATCGTCGCGGTCACGGACTGCCCGGGGGCGAGGTCGACCGAGAGACTCACGACCCGCCGGCCGTCGTGCATGCCACCGCCGAAACCTGACCCGTCCGACGTGGTCGCGTCGGCCAGTTCCCAGCCCTCGGGCAGGTACACGTACGCGACTGTTCGAGTGACTCCGGCCGGTACCCCGAAGTTTCCGCCGCCAGTTATATACGAAGGCAAGTTCGCCGCATCGGCCGGAGCGTTGTTCGCGATCGTGACCGACATGGTGGCATCGCCGACCGCGAGCCCTGCGGCATCCACGCGGCACTCGTTCCACGTGAGGGTGCTCGTAGCGGTCTGGTAGAAGTCCATCTTCGACCCGGTGCCGTCGTTCAGATACACGCCGAAACGCGCGGTGGTGGCATCCGTCACCGGCAGTCCGCCGGCGAGAGTGGTGTCGGCGAGGAGTGCTTGTTCGTCTTCGTGCGCGCTCCACAGCAGCAGGCGCTGCTCGTCGCCGGCCTTGCCGAGCGCCTGAACGAGTGCGGCCGGGTCGACGCCACCGTTGGCAAGCCGGTCGAACACGGCCGCCGCGGCGGCGGCGAAGAACGCATCCTGGTCGCGCGGGCGCTCGTAGCGGTGGTAGACGTCGTTCAAGAGGAGCGACACCGCCGACTCAGCCGTCAGCACGTCGCCGGTGGGCAGCTCGATGGGGCCGGTCGCGGCGAGAAGGTATGACAGGGCGACGGGGTCGAGGGCGATCACGCCGTCGACCTGCTGGCCGCCGTGCTCACGCGCCCACATCTCGCGAGCGAGAGCCGCCGAGACGGCGAAGTCGGGCACCTGGGTGACGTTCTGGATCCAGCGGCCTGGACGCTCGCCGTAGATCGGCGTGATCTCGTCGCCGAGCGGGAGCACCGATGTGTCGTAGCGCGCGTAATCGCTTGACGACTCCTGAGCTGCAAGACTCATCGCCCCGCCGTCGGTATGCAGTAGCGCCATCGCACCAGGGATCCCGCCCAGCGAGCGCCACTCCGCGTTGTTCTGGAACAGCACGAGGTAGTTGCGGGGTCCTTCCGCGCCGAGCATGGAAGGCAACAGCGTGCTCGCCCGCGAGAGGGCGCCGGTTGCGACGTCGGTCTCGGCGAGCAGGGTGTCGACCTCGTCGACGGCATCGCGCACGGGAGAGAGCAGCGGCGCGCGGTCGATGCCTGAGACGGATGCCGCAGCCGCGCCGATTCCGTCGGCCGCTGCGCGCGCGGCATCCTGAATCTGCGTGATCGCCGTCAGGTCGATGCGACCGCCCTGCGGGCTGAGGGCCCCGACAGAGTATCCCGATGCGGCTTCTGCCAGCGGGGCGAGGGCCGTAGAGGCGATCTCGTCGAGCGACGCTGCGACACTCGACACGGCGGAGAGCTGCGGGCCGACCCACGGCACGCCCTCGGCCAACCTCCACACCGGGTCGGAGGTGAGCCCGCGTGCGGCGGCGGTGTGTGGTGCGATGTCGGCGACGACATCGGCGGCGGCTGCCGGGTCGGAGAGTTGAGCGCCGACCCCGGATGCTGCGGCCTGCGCATCGCGAAGGTGTCCGTATGCGAGCGCCCCGCGCACGCCGATCCACGCGAGCGCGACGACGGCGGCGATGAGCAGGCCGGCGAGGACCCAGGCGAAGATGCGACCCGCGGTGCGCGCAGAAGGAGGCAGCGGAGAAGCGGTCACCGCACCACCCTACGACGCCCGCCCGAGCGTTCCCAGAAACCGAGTCCCCCCGTCCGCTCGGTGAGCGCGCGCCCCCCTTCGTTCGTTGAGCGAGCCCCCACCCCCGGTCGTTGAGCGTGCGCCCACCTTCGTTCGTTGAGCGAGCGAAGCGAGACGAAACGTGCGCCCCGCCCTTCCTCTACGAGCCGAAGTACTCCCGAGCCGAGCGGGTGTAGAGCAGGATCAGTCCAATGATCGACAGAGCCGAGCCGGCGATCGCCGACCACAGGCTCTCGCCGTTGAACATGCCCAGCACCTCGAGCACGATGTTGATGACGAACACGATCGTCGCGATCGTGCGGGCGGTGGGGTTGCCGCGCCAGAGGCCGACGCCCACCGCGAGCGTGACGGCGCCGATCACCAGGCTGATCCATCCGAGGATGGCGGGCCAGGTGACGAAGACGCCTGCGATGATCACGATGATCGAGCCGATGATCTGCAGGAAGCCCGACAGCCACGCGATGATCGCGACGAGGGTCACTCCGAGGGGACGCTGCTTCATGGTGTCTATCCTTCGTCTCGCCGTGCACAGGGCCTTCGGTCACAAGGTAGCGCCTTGAGGATGGCGAACAAAGGGGCCAGCACGGCAACCAGAAACGACCGCTAGCCGCAGGTCTCGCCGGTGTGCAAAGGCCCTATGCGGCGGTTGTGGCGCGGGACCGCTCGCAGAGTGTTGTCTCTAGCGGGAGCTGGCAGAGCGACGTATGCTATGTCCACCGTTTGGGGGACACTGGGGCCCCCGAGCGGCTGGGGAGTTCAGATGGACTGGGGAGTCCTGATCGTCGTCGGCGCCGTGTGGGTCGTCGTCGCCGTTGCGGTCGGCCTGTTAGTTGGGCGCATCGTTCGCCGTCGGGACCAGGAAGAGCCATTGCCCGCGAGCGAGGACGACGTCGACGACGACACTGACCAGCGCAATCTTCGGTCGATCGCTTGATATCGCTGCTATGGCCGTCCCATCCCGTAGTACTCCCACCCCGCCGCGCGCCACGCTGACGCGTCGAGACAGTTCCGCCCGTCCACGATGACTTTGCCCGTCACGAGCTCGCCCGCGTGCTGAGGGGAGAGTTGACGACGGTACTCGTCCCACTCGGTGACGATGATGACAGCATCCGCTCCGCGCAGGGCTTCGTCGCGGTCTGCGACGTAGTTCAGCTGCGGGTGCATGCGCTCCGCGTTCTCGAGAGCCGCGGGGTCGGTGATCGTGACCCAAGCACCGAGACCGTGCAGTCGCACCGCGACGTCCAGGGCGGGGGAGTCGCGGATGTCGTCGCTGTGCGGTTTGAACGCCGCGCCAAGAACCGTGACGTTCTTCTTGAAGACGGAACCCCCAAACGCGTCCACGACTAGGTCGACCGCACGATCGCGCCGACGGAGGTTGATCGCATCGACCTCGCGGAGGAACGCCACCGACTCGCCACGTCCGAGTTCCTCAGCGCGGGCGGAGAACGCGCGGATGTCCTTCGGCAGGCAACCGCCGCCGAACCCGATGCCGGCTCCGAGGAAGCGGCGGCCAATGCGCGAGTCGTGCCCGATCGCGTCCGCAAGCTGGGTAACGTCGGCGCCAGTCACCTCGGCGATCTCGGCCATCGCGTTGATGAACGAGATCTTCGTGGCGAGGAAGGCGTTCGCAGCCACTTTCACGAGTTCAGCCGTCGCCAAATCGGTCACGATAAATGGAGTGTTCTTGGCCACCGCCGGGTGGTATACCTCCCGCAGCACGCCAGCAGCGGTCACGCCAGGTTCACCCGCGGGTACGCCGACAACGAGACGGTCGGGGTCGATCGTGTCCTGAACGGCCCATCCCTCTCGAAGAAACTCGGGGTTCCAGACCAGGGTCGCACCGGTGGCCTCGACGCGGGGTGTCAGGTCAGCTGCGGTACCGACAGGAACCGTCGACTTGCCGGCCACGATGTCCCCGGGAGAGAGGAACGGTAGCAGTCCGTCGATCGCGGCGTTGACGTAAGAGAGGTCGGCCGCATACCCGTCTTTCTGCTGCGGGGTTCCGACACCGACGAAGTGTACTTCCGCCCCGGATGCCTCGGCCATGTCGGTCGTGAACCGCAAGTGCCCCGACGCAATGCCGTCGGTGAGGATTTCCTGCAGTCCCGGCTCGAAGAACGGCGCCTCACCTCTTGAAAGAGTCGCGATCTTTCGTTCGTCGACGTCAATGCCGATCACTTCGTGCCCGATCGATGCCATCGCTGCCGCGTGCACGGCCCCGAGGTATCCGCAACCGATGACAGACAGACGCATGCTTATCCAATCGAGTTCTGGGCCGGACTCATTCCTAGCAGACAGAAGAGGTGCTTCTGGATCCTCACGTTGCCGATCGTTCGGTGGAGGTGGTTGGCCATCACGATAAGCTGAGGGTGGAGTCGTAGCGTACGTGCGACAGGCTGAGCGATTCGGCGGGGGTAGCGGGTGAGCAATCGTCCCGGGTTGGCTAGTGATATCGACGTCTCGGTCATCATTCCGACCGTTGGACGTCCAGAGTTGGAGCGTGCCATCCGGAGCGTGCGGGCGCAGGACGCGGATGTGACCGTGCAAGTCGTCGTCGTGAACGACTCCCTAGACGAACAAGCCCTTACTGGGCTCGATACGGACGTGGCACTCTGGACTGGAGGGCGTCGACGCGGCGGCTACGCACGGAATGTCGGTGTCGCGGCCAGCGCCGGGCGGTACGTTGCGTTTCTCGACGATGACGACGAGTGGTTGCCATCTAAGCTTCGCCTCCAACTGAAGACGCTCGAGTCCATCGGGGATCCGAGACTGTATGTCGTCAGCGGTCGACACGCTCATGTGAAGCACACCGGCTCGTCTCCATCTAAAGCCGGTCCGGCGCGGTTGATCGCGCCGAACGAACCGATCGATGAGTACCTCTTTCGAAATAGGCAACCAAACGTCCGCCGATCATCCATGTACACATCGACGCTGATGTGCCCTCGCGAACTGGCGTTAAGGGTCCCATGGCGCGAGGATCTTCCCCGTCATCAGGACTGGGACTGGCTCGTCCGCCTAGGCGAGAGCGGTGACGTTGCGTTTATTCAGGTGCCCGAAGTCGTCGTGAGGATCCAAACAGGGTCTTCCCAGTCGATCTCGGCGAGCTCGGACTGGCAGTCCTCTTTGAGCTGGGCCAGACAAGCGCTGCGCGACGATCGAGTCTTCGTCGATTTCGCGGCTGCCCAGACGCTCCGATACGCGTTGAATGCCCGATCAAGCAGGGGCGTCAAGGAAGTGCTGTCAAGTATCTGGAAGCGACGGCGTCTTCCGGGGGTCGGTCCGATCGCCATCGGGCTTATTGGACTCGTACCACGGCGCTGGCTCGAGCTCGCAATGACTAGAGGCAAGGAAGGACGCAGTCCACGAGTCCGCCAGACGCCGGGACCTGCTCTTAGATGATCGCGTACATCTGTCTCGGGATCGCGGTGGCGCTGTTTTTCATTGTCTGGCACCGCGCCGGTGGCGCCGCAGCGAGCTTTGTGGTCGTAGTTTCAGCTGTCTGTCTGCCCGTCATTGATCTCCTTACGTTCGGACAAGCGACCGCGAACACGGCGATTGCCGCGCCCACCATCACGCTGGCGACATACCAGCTCGCACTCCTGGGCGGGCTTCTGGCGCTTCCGGTTCAGACGGTTCGGAATGTTCCGGTTCTTTACTGGATGTTCCTTGCGTTTGTAGGTGTGCTCGCGGTCGCGCAGGGCCAAACGGACGCCCATACACTCAGCGGAGTTTTACATTGGGGAGCAGCTGTCCTGGCCTGGGGTGTCGGGGCAGCAGTAGCTCAATCAGCGGCTCAGTCCGGCCTGCCTACGGAGCGCTTCATAGCGATTGTTGCCGCCTTCATCGTCGGCTGGCACGCTCTTTTCGTCGTGTTGCAACTTGCGGGCGTGCGCGCCGTTGGAACGGTAGAGGCCGGTATCACCGAGCTCGCACGGGTGAGTGGGGCTGCCGGTCATTCGGGCAACCTGGGGAAGATCATGTTGCTCTTGGTCATGATTCTTCTACCCGTTACTCGCTCGGATGATAAGGCAGCGAGGCGATGGGCAGTAGTTACTGTTTCATCGGCGGCGGTCCTGACCGCGCTTACTTTCAGCCGCGCCAATACGGTCGCGATTGGAATACTGATCGGTACATGGCTGGTACTCGGCCCCGGGATCAGATTTAGCAAGCGCGTTGCCGTCATTCTGGTTGCGATAATCGTCGCGATCCCGATTGTCGACATCCTCATACTGCGGTCTCAGTACGACCCGGATGGGGGATCGCGGCCGCGACTCATGGCCGCGGCGATCGAGCAAATCTCGCAGACGCTGTGGCTCGGAGTGGGTCCGAACAACTATCTCGAGGTCGTCGGCCGGTTCGACAGTCTGGCAGCGGGCGGGCTCCCAGTACACTCGGCGTTCCTCCTGGCACTTGCTGAGCTTGGCCTCATATGCTGCATCCTGCTTGGAATCCCACTGATCCTCTTGATGACGCAGTCGCTTCGAAACCTGCCTGGCTCGTCGCCGGCAAAGAGCTACGCGATTGCTCTGGTGGCAGCGACACCAGGGATTCTCATAGTCGCAGGCACGGGTTGGGGGATACTGCGGGGGCAGTTTCTGGTTCTATTGTTCTTCGCGCTTGGGTACATGGGTGCCGCACAGAAGTACCGCCGACTCCATTTTGAGACGTTCGCCCATCGGACCGCGAACCGCCTTGTAGCGAACGGATAACACTGACATCGCAGCAAGCGGCAGCGCGGTGTCGCTTGGCCTTCCGCGGAAAAGCCTCTGCTCGACGTGCCAGAACCGGCCCCGAGCTCGATTCACCGCTTCGTTCTCGGAAGCCAGAGGTCCGACGGAAAGCTAGACATTAGCTTGCCCGAGTCCCAACCATCGATTGGCGGCGCGGGCGACGCCTCTAAGCCCGAGCGCCAGTCCGACGCGATGGCAGGGAGACGTCGGCCAGTTCCCTCGTAGTAGTCCTCGTACTTGAACGTAGGCTCGCGGGAAGACCGAACGAGTACCGTCGGAACGCCGTACGCTTCGGCGATGACGACGGCGTGTAGAGAACTCGCAACCACGAGGTTGGCCGACGCAAGGAGTTGAATGCGCTTGTGCGGATTCCCCCGCGGATCGACGGCCGCAGTTGGCCAATTCTCGGCGTCGTTATAGTTCGGCATGAGAACTGTCCCACCCGTTCCTCGCTGAATGCCGAGTTCCTGGTCGCTCCAAAGGTGCGGGATCAGTAGAGCGGGATCACCGAATACGTGGGGGACTTCGTTCCCGAATTTGCGCAATGCCTCCGCCGTCAAAGGCCCCCGGACGGCGCGCACATCGAACCTTGGGAACACAGCCGAGTCGACTGTCTTACCGTTTATTCCGGTGCCCCAGACGACATCACCTTGCTCTCCGAGACGCATGATCGAGCCGACGGCAAGGAGCCGAGGTTTGCGTGCCACTGCACGCCCGAGCTCAAGCTTCTTCTGTATTCTCTCCACGATCATCGGGCCAAGGAGATCTCCAAAGTTGCGGAATCCGCGCCGGACGGGCACCCATCGACCGAGGCCCGAAGTGCTTGCGCGGCCCCACCGAACAGGGTTCCAATGGACGACATCAGGCATCACATACCTCGCTTCTTGAAAATCAGGCGGAGTTGGCGAGCTAGTGCGGTGCGGTTCTCCGCACCCGCTAGCGCCCAGTTAAGGCCTACGCTGAGCGCGAACCCAGCCAGGCCCAACGGCAAAGCGAAAGTCCAGAAAGCAGATTCGCCGCTGGCCCACGGCGTCGTCTGAAGCATCGCAATGCCGACAACTGCGGGAGCTACGGCGAGCGCACACTTCAGGACTTGCCAGACGTAATGCCACGTGTGAAGTCCGATAAATCGATGGAGCGCCCATAACCGAACAGGCCACGTCAAGATGCGAGCGAAACGGGAGAACGCGATTCCTGCAACGCCGAAGGGAGCGAAAACGAAGACCAACAGGACTGATGCGAGGTTCTGGATCAAGGCCACCCAGAGGGCGACGCCAGCGTTCCCAGTCCCCACGAGCGCCCCCCGATCGAACGTCGCGACAGATGCGAAGGCCCAGCCTCCGGCCATGATCCAAATGAGAGGTACCGCCGCATCCCAGCCGGGGCCAAATACAAACGGGACGATCTGCGTGGCAAGTGCCGCGATCATCGCGAACACGGGGAAGCTCAGAGTGGCGGTGGCGAAGGTTAGCTGGCGGAAGATCCTCTCGACTCGCGTGAGATCTTCCTGTGCGCGAGAAAACGTCGTGAGCGAGACTCTCGAGACGACAGTCGTGGTGAGTTCCTGCAGCATCAGACCGATGCGCTGCGCGAGTGAATAGATTCCAAGATCGGTGGTCGAGTACAAGACCCCGACCAGCAACTTGTCGATCTGTGATTGGATCGCATCCAGTAGCTCGATCCCGAGGAGACTGAGTCCGGTCCGCCAGAGCGATCGCAAGGACGTCAGCGAGTAGGCGAAGCTCGGGCGCCACGTTGTCGAGGCCCAAAGCAGGACCACAGCGATGATCGCCTCAGTGACGGTCTGGGCCACCAGCGCCCACACACCAGCCCCGAAGAGCGCCAGTGGCAGTGCCACCGCGGCCGCGCCGATGCTGGCTCCGATAGTCCGAAGAGAGAGCTTCTTGAATCCAAAGCCCCGCGCCAAGAGCGCGGCCGGGGTGCGGGAGAGGGCGGAAATCGGCACCGAGAGCCCAATCACAGTCAGAACCGGCCCCAGTCGCGGCTCGCCGAGCGCGGCCGCCAGTGGATTCGCGACAAGGACCAATGACCCATACGCGACCACGGATATCCCGAGGGACGTCCAGAAGACGGTTGCGGCGTCTTTCTCGTCCAAGGACCTCTTTTGGACAAGCGCGTTCGCTAAGCCCGAGTTTGCGAGCACCTGCAAGAACACGACGAAGGTTGTTGCTAATGCGACGAGGCCGAAGTCGCTCGGCGTTAGTAGCCGCGCGAGTATCGCAAATAGTAGAAGCGAGATGAGCTTCGACGACCATTGCTCGACGAAGACCCAGCCCGCCGAACCTGCGAACTTTCGTCCTAGATCATCATTCGACGACACTCATGCACCCCAGGCGTAGTCGATCGGCACGTGTGCGAGACCGGGACGTTTGTCATTGATCCCATAACTCAGAATGAAGGAATCGCCTGCGACGCTGAGGCCCGAAAAGTATGTGGCCGAGATGAGGTTGGGATTGTGACGTCTCCACTGTGGCCGCATGGACGTCCAGGAGTGAATAAGCCGTGCAGGGCTTAGCTGTGCTATTGAACCACCCGCAAGATCGACCTCGACAAGCCGGCCGAAGTAGAATTTCCGCCGTAGGCCCGGGATTGGCCGCTGCTGATTCGCGACGACGATTGCGTGTCCGTTCGGCAGAATAATCGGCTGTGAGCCGATGTGGATGTTTGGGAATCGCTTCGCGAGCGGCGCATCAGTCAACATCTCAAAATGGAGTTGATCGTCGGAGCCCAGTTCCCCCGTGGTCAAACGCAAGATGTTCAACGGGGAAAGCGAATAGAGCGCGCCCAGGGTTCCGTCGGTGCCGATGAAGAATCCCCAGTTCTTCTCAACATCTCGGCGGTGTCCGAGCGCGCATCGCTGCGGTGCGGCTAATTCTGGAAACACCTTCTGGAGGTAGATATCGTTCTGGCCGGTATGCACATGGCCGGTGTTGAATGTGACATACACGCTTGAGCCCAGATTGACAAGCTTAGGGTCCGCCGTCTTAGGTATTCCCACGCTCGCCGATGCTGCTGTCAAATCTATTAGTGAGACGGAATCTCTTGTGGAAATCATCAGATATGCCCGGAACGGTCGCTCTCCCGGAAAGCTCTCCGCACGGAAGGCGATCAGTGTTGCGTCGCGATGAGTCGTGATGCTCGGATTGAAGATGTTGCTTAGGCCGTTCGCGGTCGCCGTATCGAGGAGTTGAGTGAGCGGCGACGACAAACTAAAACGTTCGAGGGTTGCGATAGTCACTCGGTATTAGTTCCTTGCCTAATCTTTCTAGATCACTCGGACAAAAGTTCCGGCCACATGCATGGGTCACATGTGCCCAAGGTTCTGGTTGATGGATAGATCAGTTGGTCCCGATCGACCGCCGTCGAAGTACCGCTGTGTACGCGGCCCGATGGCTTTCAGCAATGCCCTGCCAATCTCTTCGGTCAAGGTTCGGCCGTTCGTCGGCACGCTGGGGTCGTCTTGAGATTGCTAGCTCAAGGTCTTTCGGAGAGAGCGGTCCGTCAAATGTCTCAATCCATCCCGGGCCAACCTCCCGCGCCAGGGCGTCGACTGTTGGCGATGACCTGACGAGCACGCGGCGCCCCAGGGACAGCGCCAGCAGCAGTGCACCCGAGTTGTATACGTCGCGGTACGGCAGCACTATCAGCGCAGCGCTAGTCACGCGATTCACTAACTCGACGTCATCGATATGTCTAATGTCTAGGGATACGCGACGATCGGAAGAAGCGAGCTCGCGCAGAACCGCCTCGTAACCTTGAGAGAGGGCCCGCCCGCTAATGGTGAGTGAATACTTCCCCGACAGTCCAGCGAAGGCACGGATGAGTTCGTCTAGACCTTTGTAGGGACGAACTATCCCAACAAATGCTATGCGGCCTGGCACAACCGGCGAGCTTTCGATCTCTGCGAACCAGTCGCGATAATGCCCGTGGGGGATGAAGAAATCTGTTGGCCCCATATCGCCATCGGGCACCATGAAAATGCGAGCACTGACTCGATCCGTGAGTTTGGTCAGCAGTCGGCGCTCGCGTGCGGAGCCCGTCTCATGCGCGTCCTTATTATGTACCGTTTGAATGATGGGTATTCGGAGTATGCGAATGCGAGCGAGGAAGACGGCAAAGAGGGCTCGGGCTATCACCCGGATGGCAACATTCTCTCCGCGGACGAGGTACTCAGGCCAGTGGAGATGGACGAGATCATACCGCCCGAAAATGGCCCCACGCCAGGTGAACGGAATCATCTTGACCTGCGCGGGGTTCGCTGACGCCATCAGTTGCGTGATGAAGGGATTTGTGTGCGCGCGCGGCCTCCTTGCGGACTGCAACACGCGGATAGTCCCGTCGCTGGCGGTGTTGTCTTGAGGCATCGGCCCTAGCCGTCCAGTGTCCATAGATCGCGCGGAAAGGAATCTAGGAGTTCGCTCAGATCGAATGTGAGTGGCTCGTGGGGGCCCATCCGTAGCGCATCGCCGATGGTCGCGGCGAATGACAGGTCGCGCCGTGTGCCCGAGAAATAGTCCTCGTACTTGAACAATGGCTCACGGCTGGAGCGTACGAGCCGTGCCGGAATGCCCAAGGCGTCTGCGACAACGATCGCATGCAGCGACGAACCGATCACGAACTCGCTCTCGCTGATGGCTCGCAGGCATGTCTTGACTGGCGACCGAGCAGACAGAACGCGGATCTGGCTCGGGATGTTACTCCCGGGGACAGAGCGCTCGCGCGCATCGTTGAAGTTCATAATGACGGTCACACCCGAACGCACGCGCGGTTGGCTCAGTTCAGGCATCACGAACGGGATAAGGAGCCCCGGGTCGCCGTACGTCTCTGGCACTTCTATTCCTCGCCCTAGGAGGAAGTCTCGTGTTAGCGGTCCTCGGACAGCTCGCACGTCCAGGGAGTGGAAAGTGTGGCGGTCTACAGGAATCTTGCCATTCCTGCCTGTGCCCCAAACGACGTCGCCATCCTCCGCTAGGTGAAGAATCGAACCGACTGCCACAAGCCGCCGTCGGGCGGGGGGTGGCACCTGCGGTCTTAGCCCTTCAACCACTATTGGGCCCAGCAGATCACCGAAGTTCTGCGCCCGCCTGCGGATGGGAACGAACTTTCCGATCCGCCCCGCCACCACAGGGATTCGAGGGTTCCAATGAACGGTTTCCACTTCAGGCGATCTCATCGAACTTGCGCTCCTCACGGGACTGGACGGTCTCATCCCGCCGTTGATGAGTTCGATAGCAGACTACCGGCGAGTGTGGCGTCGCGAGAAAGCGAGGCGTTGGACTCGCGCTGAAGCGCCGGAGGCCTGACCGAGGTTCGCCCTCTTGAACTCGCTCAGCTGCTGGCGATCTGCTCGGAAAGCCTGCATCGCATTCTCGAGGTCGGCTGGCGAGAACGTCGCGGAAGTGGCCGCGGCGGCGTTCGATGTTGTGCCAGGACACCCGAATGAGCGTCCCGAGCTCAGGGCTCGAAAGACGTCGGCGTGGTGCCGGGACAGCGTTCGTATTTGTCACGAGGATCTTCCCGGGCCCGTGTGCGAAAACTAGACCGCTCCACTGGTCAACCGGGAGGTCCTCCCGGTTCATCACGAGTCACTATTCGACGGACGTTCCTGGGCGGCGCATCTAGTGAGCAGTCTCCCCAGGGAACAGGACGGTTCGCACCGTTTTTGCGAGGATCGCGACATCGCCCACGAGCGACCAGTTCTCAACGTAGTAAAGATCGAGCTTTACCGCGTCTTCCCACCCCAACGCAGACCGGCCGCTCACTTGCCATAGCCCCGTAATGCCGGGCCGAGCGAGCAGGCGGCGACGGGCGGCGTCCGAATATAGCGCCACCTCCGCCGCGACTTGTGGGCGTGGTCCGACGATGCTCATTGATCCGCTGAGCACATTGAAGAGTTGGGGAAGTTCGTCGAGCGAGTACTTACGGAGGAAACGACCGATAGGCGTGATCCGCGGGTCATCTTTCACCTTGAACAGGGGCTTCTCGCTCGTCCCCTGAGCCTTGAGCAGTGCGTTCAGCTCGGCATCGGCACCGACGCGCATTGAGCGGAACTTGAGCATCTGGAACGGCGTTCCCCGAAGTCCGACTCGCTCTTGCCGGAACAGGAGCGGGCCCGGGCTTGTCGCCTTGACGCCCAATCCGACGGCAATGAGAACAGGTGAGGCGAGCAGTATCAGCAGCGTCGCGGCGACAACATCAAACGAGCGTTTGGCGAACCGCTGGCCGCGGCTGAACTTTGGTGTTTCGACGTGAATGAGCGGCAGGCCTGCTACAGGGCGTGTGTGCAGTCGAGGTCCCGCGATATCTGTGATACTAGGGGCGAGAACGAGGTGTTGATGCCCCGGCTCGAGAGCCCACGAGATCTGCTTGACCTTCGCTGGGGGAAGATCATCAGTGCTCGTGACAGCGACGGTATCGGCATCAGTCGCCGCGAGAGCACGTTCGATGCTCTCAACGTTGCCCATGATCGGGATCTCTGTGCCGGGGATCGTTTCGGCAACTTTGCCGGACGGGATGCATGCACCGACCACAACGTATCCTGCGCTCCACGACCGCTGAAGCTCGTGAGCGATCTGAGAAACGGACTCAAGCGATCCGACCAGAATGACGCGAGCAGAATACTCACCCATTGTGCGGTGCGCGAGCAGCCACTGGCGCCAAATCCAGCGCTCAAAGACGAGTGTCAGGATTCCGAGGGGCAGGGCAATCAGGAGATACCCGCGTGCGATGTCGATCCGGACGAGGAAGGCAATGATCGCGATCGCGCCGAAAAGCGCAAGGCTGGCTCTGGCGACACGTACATACTCCGTAGTGCCCGCACCGATGACGCGGTGGTCGCGGGAGTCGGACAGGGAAAGAGCCCACATCCAAACAACGACCAGTGCTCCGGAGAAGAGCCAGTAGGACACCTCAGGAAATCGTGCATCCTCCCGGGCCGCTACTAGCGCGTCGCCGAATCCGAACCACAAGAGTTGCGTGCCGTAAGCCACCCACAGAAGTACGAACAGATCGCTGAGCCAGAGTCGCAGAGCGTACGCGCGCCGCCAAGGTGTCGGCGTGCGGGACAGCGTTCCAGGGACCGCCACGTGACGCTGGCGCGCTGAAGCAGAGACCTCCGGTTGGGCGGGGTCGGATTGCGTCATCGTCGTCGCGTCGAGGGGAGCATTCGACGTCACAGTGCCTTCTCGTTCAGCCGTGGGGTGCTGTACCAGCATCGGCAGGTTACCAGTCGAACGTTTCGGTGGGATGTACGAGGTGGGCATTCTTGTCCTCGTCGTAGCAGTGCGCGGCAGAGGGCGTGGTCATTATGAGAGCGAGCTCATCTTGAGATTCGCACGTTACCGCATTCCCAAAGACGCACGGTCCCTTCGCTCGCTCAAGGGCCAGCGGGAGAACGAGGTGGTGCGCCCACCGCGCTTGTCGGGAGCGCGGTGGGCACGGATGAGGGTCTCGGCTAGTGCGTCTTCACCGAGAGAGACGGGCTGCTTGAGCCAGTCGCACGGGGGCGTGGCAGGAGCGCGCAGACGGCGCGACGGGAGGTCGAGATGAACCGGACGCGACGACGCGAGCCGAACATGAGTGACCTCTGCTCCCCAGGCGGATCCGCGGGAAGGATCCGGACAGATGCGATCGGCGACCCCAGTGACGCCGTGCTGAAGCCATGATGAGCGCTGGGTGGTGTGGTGTCAAGCGAGGGAGGGCAGGGGATTGGCCCCGAGTCGTTCTCACGTCGCGGCGCTTCGTCTCGCTCGTTCCTCGCTCGCTCAACGAACGAGTAGCTGTCGGCGCACTCGTCTCGCTCGTACCTCGCTCGCTCGACGAACGCGGTTCAGGGGATCGGGACCGTAACCAGAGAGTCGGCGGACCAGAGGTAGAGATCGGAGCCGGCGAGGTCGATCGCTGTCGGAACGGCAGCATCCACGCCCTCGGCGCAGGCGACCGGGGGCGACGACTCGGGCGTGGCGCGGGACACCGCAACTCCGGCGCAGTCTGGAGCCGTATGAGCGACGATCACGTCGGAGCCGTCGAGCGTCAGCGCGATGGCGTTCTCTGGTGCGAGCTGCAGCCATTGTGTGTCAGCCCGGTTCCAGGCGCGACCGTCGCACAGAACGGCCACGGTGTCACCTGAAGCGCGTAGCCCCGACGCCTGCGCGCAGGGCGCGGCGACCGGGCCGCTTGGGAGGACGACGGTTGCGGCATCCGTTGGGTTCACGTAACGCGAGGCCGCGAGCACATCGGGATACGACTCCCAGAACTCCCCGTTCGTGTACGTACGGAGCGCCTGCGTCTCGCAGCCGGCCAGGGCGGCGACCATCTCGGCGTCCTGGGCCGAGAACGCGTCGAGCGACTGCACCTGGGCGATGCCGCGGTACGTGGGTGTGACGTCGACCCATGTCTGGCCGCCGTCGGGCGAGCGCTCCACGACTGGAGCAGGGCCGTTGCACGCGCCGGCGGTCGCGCGCCACCACTGCTCCCCGCCCACCGACAGGTACCGTTGCGCGTCGAGGGCGACCGGCACCGCAGCCGGTGCCGTCGGTGTGGGAGTCTGCGTCTGCACTCCAAGATCGAACGACGGCACGGGGCCGGGCTCGGCGGGCGTCGGCTCCGGGTTCGCGCGCTGGTATGCCGCGAAGGCAAGGGCGCCGACGACGACGGCAAGCACCGCGATTGCCGCGACAGCGATCCAGCGCGAAGCGCCCCAGGACCTCATGCGGCTGCTCCGCTCAGGCCGACGGCTTGGTGAAACCGCCGGACTCTCGGATGATGTCGTCGATCGTCAGCGCCTCGCCGTCTGGGTCCGGATCAGCCGCAGGCGGGCGGGGCGATGGGGCAGGGGCCGCGGCGACGGGCTGCGGGGCGAATGACGCGCTCCGCGTCGCCTCGGGTGCGGGCGCCGGCGCGGCCGGAGCAGCGGTCGACGAGCGGAGCGGCCCCGCCGTCGCGGAAGCCTGCGGCTTCGGCTGCTTCGGGGTTTGCGCCGGCTTCGCGGACTTGGCCTTCTTGGGCGTCTTGCCGGACTTGACGTTCTTGGAGTCGTCGACGTACCCATAGGCGACGTACCCGTAGCCGTACGCATACGAGTCGGGACCGCGCGTCGGTACCATGGTCATCGCGACGCCGGCTACGTGGGCGCCAACGGTCTCAAGGGCATCGAGCGCGCCCGCCAGCTGCTGACGGTTGGTCTTGCCAGCGGCCACGATCACGATGGCGCCGCCCGTCGCCTTCGCAAGGATCGCGCCATCCGTCACAGGAAGAAGCGGGGGAGCATCGCACAGCACGACGTCGAAGTCGCGCTCGAGCACCTCGAGAAGGGCGCGCATACGCTCCGAGCCGAGCAGCTCGCTGGGATTCGGCGGAATCTTGCCGGCGGGCAGCACGTACAGCTGGCGGCCACCCCACGGGAGCATGACATCGCCGATGCGCGTGCGGCCGATGAGCACATCCGTCAAGCCCACACCGCCCTCGATGCCGAGGTACTCGGCGACCTTCGGCTTGCGCAGATCGGTGTCAAGCAGTGCGACGCGCTTGCCGGCGTCAGCGAGGGCGATCGCCAGGTTGATCGTGGTGGTGGATTTGCCCTCGGTGGGGACGCTCGACGTGATGACGAAGGACGACTTGTCGCCGAGGTCGAGGAACTGCAGGTTCGTTCGCATCACGCGGAACGACTCGGCGCGAGGGCTGAGGGGGTCGGCGTGCACGATCAAGGGGCGCTCGCTAGCCTTCGGGTCGAATGCGATCGTGCCGATGATGGGTCGGTCGGTCAGCTGCTCGACGTCGCGCGGTGTGCGGATGCGTGAATCGAGCACGGCACGCAGCACCGAGATGCCGATGCCGAGTGCAAGACCGACGAGCGCGCCGATCGCGAGGTTGCGCGGCACGTTCGGGCTCGACGGCTCGAGCGGCGGCAGTGCGTTCTTGACCGGCGACAGCCGTACTGGGCTGGTGGTCGCTCCGTCAGCGCCCTGCACTGACTCGATCTCGGCGACCGCCGCCGTCAGCGACGCGGCGAGCGCGTTGGCGGTCTCGGCTGCACGGACCGGCTCGGTGTCGGTCGCGGTGATCGTGATCAGGGTCGTGTTGAGGGCTGCGGATGCCGTCACCTGCGTGGCGAGGCTGCCGGCAGTGGTCTCGAGCTCGAGTTCGGCGATCACTGGATTCATGACGATCGGGGTGGTGACCAGCTGGGCGTAGGTCTGCACCCTTCCCTGCGTGAAGGTCGAGCCTTGCTGAAGCTCCTGAATCGACCCGCCGGACTGCGTCGACACGAAAACCGTGCTCGATGCCTCGTACTCGGGCGTGCGCGTGAGCGACCAAACGGCTGCCACGCCGACGCCGACGAGAGTCGCGACGACGATGATCACCCAGTTCTTGCGCAGGATCCGGATGTAGTCGGTGAGCTCCATGTCCGCCTTTCGGTGGCCCCCGCGGGCGTTGGTTGCGGCTCATTTTGTCACACGCGCCACACGGGATCCCGGCGCCCGCGACTCAGCCGGCTGGTGCGACAGCCAGCGACACCGCGCGGACCACGTGACCGATGGCAGGCGCCAATTGCGAGGCCGACAGCTGATACGTCTGCCACGACCGCCCATAGGGGTCGATCACATCGTCTTGATCGGGACTCGTCGGGGGCATGGTCAGCCCGCGCCGCGCCGCAACTCCTAGGCCCATAGCCCTGACGCGGGCCGCGGCATCCATGCCGCCGTCAGCGGCAGCCGTCTGCAGCTCGTCGTCACTCATAGTTGAGGCGATCCGCGCGAACTCGCGGATCGTGAAAGTCGAGCGCAACCGTGCGGGAGCGAGCTCGGCGACCTCGCGCCGGTGATCGCGCGTCATCGTCAGGATGAGGTCGGGCTGGGAGAGCATCGCGTCGAGCAGGAAGCGGGACCGGTGCGTCGCGGCGACCTCGGCCGGCACGCCGAGGTCGACGGCGAGCCGTACGGCCTCGTCGGTCATCGGCGCGGACGCGAGACCGCGCGTTCCGGCGCTCGCGACAAGGGGGGAATACGGGGCCAAGCGTGCGCGCAGCAAGTGCTCGGCCAAGGGAGACCGGCAGATGTTGCCCGTGCACACCGTGAGGATCTCGAACAAGGGAGCCGTCCTGCGCGTCGGATAACGTGGGCGAGTGCTCGACCAGCCTACTGACCCCGCGACCGGATCAGCCGTGCCTGAGACACACACCGGCCATCGCGCGGGCAGAGTTCGCAAGCGGCGCACCGACTGGCGGCTCGGTGGGCAGACGGTGCGTGCCTGGCGGGAAGGCCTGCTCGCGATCGCCCTCATTTCGCTCGGCGTCACACTGCTCGCGGGAACCTTGATCGACACTTTTTGGGAATCGCCGCTCGCTGCGACAGCCGCCCTCGCCGTGGTCTGGATCGGGATGCTGGTGCCCGTGGTGTGGGCCTTCACCAGGTCTCGGCCGATCGGACTGCTGCGCATTCGCTGGCTCGATCTGCTCTATGGGGTCGCGCTCGCCTTGCTGCTGCGGGCGGTCCAGGGATGGCTCGCCGCAGCACTACGTGGAGACGGCTCGCTGCCATCGGTGACGCTCGTCGACGGCCGCATACCCACCTCGTGGTGGCTGACCGAGGGAGTGGCATCCGTCGTGATCGCGGCTCCGCTCGAGGAGTTCTTCTTCCGTGCCGTCGTGCTCGTCGCGCTGTACACGCTCATGCGCCGACCATTCGGCAAAGTGACCGCCGGTGTCGTGGCCGGTCTCGCCAGCACCGCGATCTTCGTCGCGCTGCACGCGCTGACCGGCGTAGCTCTGCCGGTCGATCAAGCGGTGTCGTTGCTGATGCTCGGGCTGACGTGCTCAGCGCTCGTGTTGCTGACCGGGCGCATCTGGGCGGCCGTTCTTGTACATGCCGTGTACAACGCGACATGGGTCGCGCTCGTCATATTGGGCAGCTTCTGGACTTAAGTCCCCTCATCGGGCCGGGGTTCAAGAAATCTAGGGAAACAGAGCGCTGACGTTTTGCACGGAATCGGTGACTTCAGCTGCCAGAATGCCAGCTCATGCTGGATGGGCACGTGCAGAGTGTCTGGAATGTCCCCCATGTGGGGGACATTCCCGTGAGGTTATGTTTACAGAGCCGTAACTGGCCCCGCCTGGAAATCACCTGAGCGTCTCGTTAGAGTGGCCAAGGTGAGGCAACCCCTCCCTCCGGGGTTCGTCATCACAAGACGCACGCAAGGCACCTCGCCGCGCATCGTTCACTGACTGTCGGGAGTCAACCAAATGTTCAAGAAGGTACTCAGCGTGGTCGGCATTACTGCCGCCCTCGTGTTCGGCTCGGCCGCAGCAGCAACGGCGTACCCCGCCGACGCTCCGGTTGTCGCCTCTGACACCACTCTCACGCCGGGCCAGTCGGTGACCATCACCGCCAACGACCTCGGCGACTACGCCACCGTCACGTTCAGCGCCAACGGGGGCACGCTCGCCTCCATCGTCGCTGCTTCGGGCACCGGCACCTCGGTCGAGAAGACTGTCGTCAACGGCAGCGCTTCGGCGACCTTCACCGCGCCGACCACGGCCGGTTCGTACGTCGTCACCGTCACCGCACCTGGTGGCGAGGTCCTCGGCTCGGTCACCCTCACGGTGGCAGCTGCCGGTGGCGGCACCGGCGGCGGACTGCCCGCAACGGGTGGCTCGGTTCCGGCTGCGATGATCTGGGCCGGTGTCGGCGCCCTCGGCCTCGGCGGTATCGCCGTCGCCGCAGTCGCTGCCCGTCGCCGCGCGGCAGCCAGCAACTGACGAACGACTCCATGATGACCCCGGGCGCGAGCCCGGGGTCATCGTCGTTCTACCGGCGGCCATGGGTCGCCCTCCTGCTCGCCGTTGCGGGCAGCTTCATCGCCGCGCTCGTCGTCGCCGGCTGGCGCGGCGTGGCGGCGGAACCGTGGGTCGCGCGGGCGCTCGACATCGTGGTGCTCTTGTCACCGCTCGTGGCCGCGGCGGTGCTCGCGATCACGCTCGCCGCGTCGCGGGGATTCTTCCGCCGCGTGGTGCTCGGGTGGCGGTGGACCGACGCCGTCTTGGGGTTGGCTGCCGGCCTGATCATGCGTGCGATCATCGAGCTCGTCGCACCGACGAGCGGCACCCTGGTCGGCGGATTCGGCGTCGTGTCGGTGGCTGCCATCGTGGTGTTCGCGATCGGTGCGGTGCTCATCACCCCCGTGGTCGAGGAGCTGTTCTTCCGCGGAGTCGTGCTCGCCGCACTCCTCGACCTGTGCGCGTCGCTCGGCCGGGTCATGGCGGCGGTCGTCGGCATCGCCGTGTCTACTGCGGCCTTCGTCGCGCTGCACGTCTCGCCGCTGGGTGGCAATGTCGCCTGGAGCACGGTGCTCGTCCCGCTTCTCGTGGGCGTGGGGTGCGGCATCCTGTTCGCCCTCACTCGCCGGCTCGCGGCCGGAGTGGTCGCGCATGTCGTGTTCAACGCGATCGGGGTTGCGCTGCTGGTGTGGTGACGGGGGCTCGGGGCGTTTCGTCTCGCTTCGCTCGCTCAACGAGCGGGAGGGGCTGAGGAGCGGGGGCTCGGGGCGTTTCGTCTCGCTTCGCTCGCTCAACGAGCGGGGGTTGCCGCTCAAGGAGCGGTACGAGCTCTCTTGCCCTATAGAGTGGCGGCGGACTGCCGTTACCTTGGGGGGTGCTTCGACATGTCCTTCTTCGGGGTACCACGGTTGCCTCCGGGCATCATCGCTCGGCCGCGCCTGCTGACCGCGCTCGACTCGGCGGCGCCGCTGACCGTGCTGCACGCACCGGCCGGCTACGGCAAGACCGTCGCCCTCGCGCAGTGGGCGACGACGACCGACGAGGACGGCGTGTGGTTGCGGCTGCGCGAAGAGAGCGCCGCGCCGGCCCGGTTCGTCTCGCTGGTGGCGCACGCGCTCGACGACTTCGGCCTGATCGACGAGCGCAACCCGCTCGCCTATGCGGACGCGAGTCTGATGGTCGCGGACCCGTGGGAGCTGCTCGAACGGGGCCTGCGCCGCATCGGCGGCCGGCTCACCATCGTGATCGATCAGAGCGAATACCTCGACGAAAAGACGATCCGCGGCATCCTGCGTCTGCTGGCGGATCTGCCGCAGCTGTCGGTCAAGACGAGCACGCGCACGTCGAACGCCTTCACCGAATCGGGGCTGGCGCTCAGCATCGCGGTGACCCGGATCGGACCCACCGACCTCGAGCTCACGATCGCCGAGACGGCTGCCGTGCTCGGCGTGACCGAGCGGTCGGAGCGCGTGCGCCAGGTGCTCGAGTTCGGCGCAACCCCCGCCGTCGCGCGGGTGGTGGCACTCGATGCCGACCCGCGCACCGAGAACAGCTCCGCCGCGATCGAGGCGCGCATCGAATCCCTGCTGCGGCTGCACGACTCGGCTGTGGACTCACGCTTCGGCGCCTTCATGCAGCGGATCGCCCTGACCGACGCGATCGACACGGACTTCGCCGTCGAGCTGACGGGCGAGCCGGACGCCGCAGCGCTCCTGGATCGGGCCGAGCGCGAGGGACTGGGCATCTGGAACGCCGCCTCGCCCCACGCGTCAGGCATCCGCAGCTTCGAGCTCTCGCCGGTGTTCCGCCGCATCATCGTGCGCTACACGCGGCGAGAGCTGCAGCCGGCGACGCTCCGCGAACTCGAGCTGCGCATCGCGGGCTGGCACCTGGCGGCGCGGCGTCCGTTCCCGGCGATGCGGATCGCGGTCGCCTGGAAGGACTGGGACCTCGCTACCGACATCGTGCGCGAGAGCTGGAACGAGATCATTGGCGGACGTTCCGGATTGGGCTTGCTCTTCGCCGACGTGCCGCTGATGACCCTGCGCAACCTACCGCTGATCAGCATCGTGCTCGCGATCAGCGCCAACGCGAACGGCAACCAGCGCCTGCGAGCCCTCGAGTACTTCGCCCTCGCCGTCTACGGCGCGCGCAGGCAGCGCTCCCGCAGCAGGCCCGCCGATCGCGCGCTGCTGCTCACCATCGAGAGCGCCGCGAATCGCGTGTCGGGCCGAGCCGCGCCGGCGCTGACGGCGGCCGTGGCGGGCCTGGACCTCATGAGAACGATGGGGCCTGCGGAGCGGGATCTGCTCGGCCGCAACGAGCCCACCCTCTACAACCAGCTCGGCACGACCCTACTCTACGCCGGCCGGTCGGCGGATGCGCTCGAGTGCTTCCGCGCGTCCACGGCCGTCAGCGACGCGAAGGGGCTGCTCGCGGGACTGCAGGGCCTCGCCCTGCAGGCAGGCACCCTCGCGGTCCGGGGAGACATGCCCGAAGCGACCACCGTGCTGGCCGACGCGGGCACGCGGGTCTGGCCCGACAGCTGGGTCGACGGCTACCCCGGCAGCCTGGCCGTCGTGGCGCGCGCCTACCTCACGCTGGAACAAGGAAATCCGGATGCCGCCGCCCAGCACCTGGCGACGCTCGAGCGGCACCGCAGCACCATCGAGCACTGGGCCGTGCTGGCCGACCTCGACGCGCTGATCGCGCTTCTCAAGGGAACGCCCGAGACCGCGCAGGTGCACCTGGACACGACGCTGCGCGATCAGAAGGCCCGGCACGCCGTCCACTCCGACATGATCGCGGAGCTGCGGTACACCAGCGCCCTCGTCAAGCTCGCCGGCGGCAACGTCACGGCCGCCGAGGATCTGCTCGCGAAAGCGCCCGACAGCCCGCGCCGTCGGGTCGGCCGTGCCCGGGTCGCCCTGGCGCGCGGAGACCTGGAACGGGCGATGCAGCTGCTCACCGGCTGGGGAGACGAAGACGCGGACGACGCGGTCTCGTCGCGGGTGCGCGGCGAGCAGCTGGCGCTCCTCGCCGGCGCGATCTCACTCGCGCAGGCGTCCGCGCCGCGATCAGAGCGAGCCGACCACGTGCACGTCGCGCTCCGGCGCCTGGCCGCCTTCCTGCAGGACCGAGGTCTGACGCTCCCGGTCATGCTCACGCCGATCGCCGCCGTGGATGCGATGCTGAACGCCGCGATGTCGAGCACCGCGGCCGGCTCCTACGACGACGACTTCATCGATCTGCTGCGCCGGGCCCGAGACACCGGTGTGATCGGGGGCCGGGGCGTACGACCGCGCCTCACCGAGCGCGAGCTGGCGGTCGCCGCGACTCTGGCGCATCACAGCTCGCTCGACGACATCGCCGCGGCGATGTCGGTGTCGCGCAACACGGTCAAGTCGCAGCTGCGCGCGCTCTACCGCAAGCTCGAGGTGGGCAGCCGCGACGAGGCGCTGTCGGTTCTGGCCGCGTGGGAGCTCAGCCCGTCGGCCCACGACCTGCGCTGACCGGCGCCGCCGCGGCATCCGCTCGCTGGCGAAGAATGCCCCGCATCGCCGGGAGCAGGGAGATCGTCGCGAGCGCGACGGCCGCCCCGATGAGGTAGAGCGTGACGTAGTTGTCGATGCCGCCCGAGAACGGATCCACCCCGCCGACGCGCACGAGGCTCGCAGCGACGAGCGGCACGATCAGCTGGGGGAGCGTCTCGGCGATGTTGAGCACCCCGAGGTAGGTGCCGGTGCGCGCCGCCGGCACGCTGCGCATCGCGAGCGCGAAGTTCAGCGCCAGGATCGAGCCCATACCGAGCCCCGCGCACAGCGCCGCCGCCCACAGTGTCACCGGAGTCGTGGCGACTGCCTTGAGCACTCCGGCCGCGGCGAGCAGCACCGCCCCCGCGACGAGCGCCGGGGTGTAGCGGCCGCGGCGCGACGCCCACGCCCCGGCGACCAGGGCGCCCACGACGACTCCGGCGCCGCCGAGCAGGGTCGCGAGCGACGCGGGGGATGCCGCGGCCACGTCGTCGCCGGTCATCCGGTCCGAGACGAGGTAGAGCGTGAACGCCGCGATCAGCGAGAACGCCACACCGACCGCGAACCGCTGCACCCACACCGCGACGAAGGCGGCACCGGGGCGCGGGTTCGGGGCGTGGTCGGGGGAGATGTTGTCGGGAGAGGTGCCGTCGGCGGATGTGTCGGCAGCGGATATGTCATGAGCGGATGCCGGGGCCACAGCATCCGTCGTCCCTTGCCGTTGCGTCAGAGGAGCATCGCGGACGATCACGGCGCACGCGACGGCTGCGAGGATCGCGGCCACCGGCATGACGAACATGACGGTCGAGACCTCGTGAGGCAGCACCGCGATCAGTAGCAGCGGCGGCAGGGTTCCGACGAAGGATGCCGCGGTGAACACCCCGCTCGCCGACGCCCGCTCGCGCTCGGTGACCGAGTCGGCGAGGAGCGCCGACGTGCCGGCGAGCACGGCGTTGTAGGCGGCCTGGGTCGCCATCCACCACACGGTGACCGGACCGAGGTCGGTGGACATCGCGAGCCCGGCCGTCGTGCCGAGCCCGACGATCGCGCCGCCGACGATCCACGGAATGCGGCGCCCGAACCGGCCGCGTGTGCGGTCGGAGAGGGCGCCGAAAAGCGGTGACGCCACCACGGCCACGATCGACCCGAGCGCGACCAGTGTGGCGAGCGTCGACGTGCGCTGGTCGTCGGGCACCGCGGCGGCGACCTTGAGCGGCAGCCCGGCCACGACCGGCGCCGTGAGGGCACCGAGGGCGGTGAGGTTGACGGCGGCGAGCGGAAGGACGACCCGCGCCGGCCACGCGCGGCTCACGAACCGCCCCCGGTGGCGAGCGCCGCGCCGAGCGGTGCGCCGCCGACACGGCCCGGCGGGATGAGGAACGACGCGCTGGCCGTCGCGCGCGTGAAGGCCATGAGGTCGTCCGTCTCGTCGAGGCGATGCTGCGTGCGCACGAACGTCTGCAGGTCGTTCTGGAAGCAGACGAAGAGCAGCCCGTCGTCGCGCTCGGGTCCCGCGTTGCTGAAGGCGTAGCCGCGGCGCAGCATGAGCGGGCTTCCGGTGAACGACGGGTGCGCGGCCCGCGCGTGGGCGCGAGCCGGAATGAGGTACTCGCCCTCGGGGGTCTTGGCGCCGAGGTCGACCTGATCGCCGCGTGAGCCGCCCGAGAGCGGAGCACCGGTGGCGCGCTCGCGGCCGATGACGGCGTCCTGCGCGCCGGGAGCGAGTGCGGCGAACCCGGCGATGTCGAGCCGCAGCCGCCGGATCACCGCCACGGTGCCGCCTGCCGCCGGCCCGGACGGGATCCACACGCTCTCGGCCAGTTCGTCCTCGGTGTGGGGCACGATGATGCCGTCGTGGTAGCCGAGCGGGTTGCGCACGACCGTGCCCGAGCCCGATCCGCGCACCCCCTGCTGGGCCCAGCGTCGGCGAGCGCCAGGGATCGCGGCCAGCACCCGGTCGGCGACGGGATGCAGCGCCGCGGCGTCGCTCGCGTACACCGCGATCAGCAGATCGCCGCCGGTCGCCTCGGCGGCGAGGCCCTGGTCGCTGAGGAACACCGGGAGCTCGTCGGCGCCAGGGAGCGTGGGATCGATGGCCCGCACGAGGCGCGGCCCGAGCCCGACCGTGACGGTGACATCGCCGGGCCCGTCGGGGAGCACGATCGGGTCGAAGCGGTCGGGGTCGGTGCAGGCGTCGACGGCCGCGCCGGCCGCGGCCAGCGCGGCGAGCACGGTCGCAGCATCCGGATTCCCATCCAGGTCGGCGACGACGACCAGACCGTTGCGCTGCGGCGTCGCGGGGCGCGCGATGCCCGCCTGCTGTGCGCCGTGCGCGGGAACGGGGCCGCCTTCGGCGGGGGATGTCGCGCTGGCTGCCGGCTCGGCCGAAGGGGCATGGGCCGTCGACACCGCGACGGCGGTCGCGACGACGCCCAGGCCGAGGCCGCCACCGCCGAGGAGGAGCGCGCGACGGCTGATGCCGCGCGGCGGGGCGGACGCCGGCGACGCGGGTGGCGCGGGCGTGGGCATGGGCGGCTGCTCGTCGTTCATCCGGACGCTCCGTCCGTGCCCTCGGCGTCGGCGAACGGGTCGCCGAGCGTCACGTCGTCAGCCGCGCCGAAGCGGACGGTGGTCCATGCCTCTTCACCGCCCAGCCGCACGTCCAGTCGATGGAGGGTCGCGCGGTCGTCGATCCAGTACCGCACGGTGGCGGCATCCGGATCGGCCGTCTCGCCAGGCTCGAGTGCCTCATCGGACGGGGGGCCGGCGTAGACCGTCAGCTCGGTGCCGTCCACGGTGCGCTCGCCGAGCCACAGCGTGCCGTTCTGCTGCAGCAGGAGCGGGTTCTCGGGCCGGTCGGCGCCGAGCGAGCCGATGGTCGCGAGCACCGTGTCGAGGCGAGAGGCCTGGGGATCGAGGGCGCTGCCCTGCCACGCCGTGGCCAACTGGTCGGTGTCGGGAATGGGCAGGGGAGCGGCATCCGTCGTCGCCGGATGGGTGCCGACGGCCCGGGTGTTCCACAGCACCAGCTCGTCCGCCGCGCCCGCGGTCAGCCCGTAGCCGACGCCGGACTCGTAGTCGAACCAGCCGTCGAACGCCAACTCGGAGTCCGTCTGTGCGAGCTCGAAGGCGACCGTCCGAGTGCCGGCATCGAGGTTGCGCAAGCGCATGGCCGCGAGGGTCTGCGCCTCTTCCGTGGTCAGGGGCCGTGCGTCACCGGCGGGGAAGTCGGCGCCGTCGGCGGGCGCGCAGGCCGCGAGAGACAGCGCCATCACCGCCGCCGCGACCGCCCCCAGAACCCGTATGCCGAAAACGGAATGTGCCCGCGTCACCATCGAGAGCGCTCACCGAGGAAGTCCGCTGGGGGCAGTTCGATCGTTCCGAGATCAAGGGCGGGAAGCACGTCGGGAAGCACGCGGGCCGGCGCTTCGGGATCTTCCATCGACGGCTGCGGCGGCGGAGGCGCGACCTTCATGAAGCTCACGCCGGGCGGCACCTCGGGTGCCGGCAGCGAAGCGGCGTCGGCGGTCGGCTGATCGACGCCCGGTGCGCACGAGGCGAACAGTTCGAGCGGGAGCGTGGACGGCGCCTCGCCCTCGAGGCAGTTGCCGCGCGCCGGCGCCCGCGACGACGACGCGTTGGCGATGCCCACGCCGTTGCCCGCGATCGCGTTACCGCGGAAGAGGTTGTCGAGCGTCGCGAGATCCTCGGTGCTCGAGAGCACCACGCCCGCGCGAGGGTTGCTCTCGATGCGGTTGCGGTCGAACATGTTCGCGGTGCCGCCCGAGATGCCGATGCCCACCCCGAAGCCGCCCTCGGCGTGGGCCGGGGCATCCGTCGCCGTATTGCCCGACACGAGGTTGCCGGTCACCGCGTTGCCGCGCTGCGGCGCGAAGGCCTCCTGGTAGTTCGAGAGGAACGTCATGCCGACGCGGTTGCCGCTGAATCGGTTGCCGGCGACGACGACGCTGTCAGAGGCGTTGGCGTTCTCGAACCCGACGGCGTTGTTCTCGGCGACGTTGCCGGTGACGCGGATGTCGCAGTCACGGCACTGGCCCACGTAGATGCCGCTGTCTGCCGAACCCGACGCGTACGAGTCGCGGATCACGCCGTGCTGGGCGTCGAAGGCGTACAGGCCGTAGAGCCCGTTGTTGTACGCCGTGACATGGTCGATCGCGAAGCGCTGGACCGGCGGGAACTGCTCGGGATCCAGCCGGGAGTAGCCGTCGACGCCGTGCGCCGTGGGTCCGGACTCGTCGTGCATGCCCGTCACCAGCACGCCGTAGAAGGTGGCGCCGGTCACGGTGAGGTTCTCGATGCTCACGCCGTCGGCGACCGCCACCACGCCGTAGGGCCGGATGTTCTCGGCGTCGATGACGGTCTCGTTGCGGTCGAGGCCCCGGAGCGTCACGTCGGCCTTGTCGACCAGCACCTGCTCGGTGTACGTGCCCGGCTCGACGAGGATCAGCCCGCCCTCGGCCACGAGCTCGACCGCGGCCGAGATCGTCTCGGCATCGCCCGGCACCCGCACGGTGGCCGGAGCCGCTGCCGGCTCGGGCGCGCACGCCGCAGCGCCGGCGACGACGGCGGCGGTGAGGGTCACCGTCACCAGGGCGCGCCGAAGCACAGCGGGGGAGGAGGGCATGACGGGATTGTAACCATGCCCGGTGGCCAGGCCCCGGGTTCTGGGCCGTTGATGGAGCACCGTCGACGCCGAGGGTGAAACCGAGGGTGAAATCCGCCCCACCCTGGACGAAGTCGTCGCCCCCGCCGCCAGCATGGCAACACCCGAAGACAGGTCTGTACGTCGTGCCCGACGACCAGACCGCCCGCACACAGGTGTGCACGTCGTGCCCGACGGCAGACACACCACTGTCCGCACGCGTCCGATGCGCCCCCGCGCACCGGACGCGTGCGGACGACTCGGGACGAATTCGCAGCATCAACCAGGGGGACAACACCGCATGAGCACCGCGTTCAGACGCCGGATCACGTCGCAGCCGAACGGCGGCAGGTGGCGCGCGCCACTGGCCGCCCTCACCGCGGCCGCGCTCGCCGTAGGCGGTGTCGTCGTCACGACGGCGCCCGCACACGCCGCGCCCGGACAGGTGACCGGCACGGTCTTCCGCGACTTCAACGCCAACGGCGCGTTCGACAGCGGAGCCGCTGGGCGCAGCGGCGTCGCCAATGACGAGGGCATCGCCGGGGTGACGGTGACCGCGGTCGACGGCAGTGGCGACGTCACGGCGACCGCGCTGACGTCGGCGGACGGGTCGTACCAGCTCGACACGACCGAGCTCGAGGACGGCACCCCGCTGCGCGTGGAGTTCTCGGGGTGGCCCGACGGCTTCGAGCCCTCGGGCACCGCGGCGGGCGACGCGACCAACGGCACCAGCGTCCAGTTCGTCGAGGCCGGCGCCGAAGACGTCGACTTCGCACTGAACGTGCCCCAGGACTACGCGCAGGATGCCGCGCCCCTCGTGACGGCCATCCAGCGCGCCGGCTCACCGCTCGCCTCCGAGGGCGGCACCTCCGCCTCGATCGACGGACCGGCCATCGCCGGTACGCCGTTCGAGCGCAACTACACCGGTGCACAGCCGGGCGGCTTCCCCGATCGCGTGACGCTCGCCACCTTCGGCGAGGTCGGGGCCGTCAACGCGCTCGCCTACCAGCCGGCGAGCGACAGCATCCTCGCCTTCGCCACGTACAAGCGTCAGAGCGGCCTCGGCTCGCTCGGCCTCGGCGGGATCTACCGGGTGAGCGACGTGCTCGACGAGAACGGCGAGCTGTCGGATGCCGGATCCGTCACGCCGTGGCTCGACGTCACCGACCTGGGCATCGACCTGGGCGCGGCGCAGACCAACACTCAGCGCGGCCTGAGCTCACCGACCACGCCGACGCGCGACGCGCACGGCTTCGCCCACACCGGCAAGATCGGCTTCGGCGGCGTGACGCTCAGCCCCGACGGCAACACGCTGTACTTCGTCAACCTGCATGACAAGAAGCTCTACGCGCTGGACGTCTCCGACATCGACGCCCCGCCGACGAGCTACGAGTCGTACGACCTCGGGCTGGGAGTCGGCGAGCGCCCGTGGGCGGTCGAGATCTCCCAGGACCGCGTCTACGTCGGCTACGTCGACAGCGGCGAGACCGACGCCGGTGCGCAGCCCGGGCAGTCGGCCGCGGCGGCCGGTCTGAGCGCCCACGTGCTCGCCGCGCCGATCGATGAGCTCGGCTCCTTCACCGATGTCGCGAGCGTCGGCCTCGGGTACGCCAAGGGCGACGTCTACCAGAACACCCTCGCGCCGCAGTCGCAGCGCTGGAACACCTGGACCGACACCTGGGCGTGGTCGGGTGGCCGCGTCTCGCAGAGCAACGGCGGGTGGCAGATCTACCCGCAGCCCGTGCTGAGCGACTTCTACATCGACGAGGACGGCTACCTCACCGCCGCCTTCACCGACCGCACCGCTCTGCAGGGCGGCAACCGCAACTTGTCGTCGGAGGCGTCGATCGGCGGCATGTACGAGACCGGCTCGAGCGGCGACATCCTGATCGCCGCGCCGGACGGCGACGGCACCTTCACGTTCGAGAACAACGCCGTCGCGGACGACCGCACCGGCACGACCGGTGGCGTCAACGAGGGCCCCGGCGGGCGCGAGTTCTACAACGACCGCATCAACGTCGGCAACGGCAGCACCCACCGCGAGATCGCCCTCGGCAGCGTCGGCGGCCAGCGCGGTACCGGCACCGTCGTGAGCACCACGTACGACCCGCTCACCGGCATCCGCCTCGCCGGCCTCGCCTGGTACGACGTGACCGACGGCCGTGCGGTCGCAGGCTACGAGCTGACCGGCGACGGCGGCGGCACCGCGAGCCCCGACGGCACCTTCCAGAAGGGCGGCGGCCTCGGCTCGGTGTCGCTCCTGGCCCAGCAGGCTCCGGTCGAGATCGGCAACCGCGTGTGGTTCGACGCCGACCAGGACGGCGGGCAGGACGCCGACGAGCCGTCGATCGAAGGCGTCATCGTCGAACTGCACGATGCCGAGGGCAACGTCGTGGCCACGACCACGACCGGCCCCACCGGCGAGTACTACTTCCGCTCCGACGAGGACGGCTTCGAGCCCTCGGGCGACTACACGGTCGTCTTCGTCAAGCCCGAGGACGGCACGCTCGCCCTGCGCGGCCCGAACGCCGACCTCTTCGGCGACGTCGACTGGGCCGACACGGTCTTCACCGAGCAGGGCAGTGGCAGCACCACGACGGATTCCAACGCGGATGCCGGGGGTGAGGCATCCGTCACCGTCACCGGTCCCGGCTACAACGACCACACCATCGACGCCGGCTTCCGCGCCGACGTGGCGTTCACCGTGCAGAAGCTCATCGGTGACGGCGGCGACCCCGCGCCGGCACAGGAGTTCACCATCGGTCTGGCCGCGCGCGACTTCCGGGGCGACCCGCTGCCGCTCAACCCGAGCTCGGTCACGCTGAGCCCGGATGAGACATCACCGCCGATCACCCTGCCCGTCGGGTCGAGCGTGAGCGTGACCGAGGACGGCGAGGGCCTCAAGGACGTCACCATCACCGATCCCGCCGGCGCGGAGCACGACGGGTTCTACCGCCTGCAGGGCACCGGATCGAACTTCGCCTTCCGCGTGACCAACACGCTGTTCTCACCGGGCGCCTTCGAGGTGACCAAGGCCGTCACCGGCGCGTTCGACCTCGACTCGGCCGAGCTGGCGGACGCGACCTTCACCGTCGCGTACACCTACGCGGGCGGCGGCGGTCAGCTGACCCTCGACGCCGGCAACGACTGGACCGCGACTTCGCCCGCCATCCCGTACGGCACCCCTGTCACCCTGAGCGAGCTCTCGATCACCGGGGCCGGCCCCAGCGTCGGCTTCGGCACGCCCAGCTGGAGCACGGGCGACCGCGCCGACGGCACCGCCGTCATCACGATCGGCGACGGCACGACCGCCGACGTGACGCTGACCAACCCGACCACCGAGCTCGCCGGCGGGTTCGCCGTGACGAAGGATGTGACCGGTGAAGGTGCGAGCCGCGTGCCGGCTGCGACCGAGTTCGTCATCGAGTACTCGATCGACGGCGGCACCACCTGGACCGCGCTCGCCGCGGTCAACGACGGCGAGGTCGCGATCGGCCCCGCCGATATCCCGGCCGGCACCGAGGTGCTGCTGCGCGAGCAGGCGCCTGCCGCGCTGCCCGACGTCGAGTGGTCGCCGGCAGTCTTCTCCGGCACGGGCATCGTCGACAACGGCGACGGCACGGCCACGTTGACGATCGTCGACGACGTGGTCGCGGCGGTGCTGCTCGAGAACCCGACCACACCGCTCAACGGCCAGTTCTCGATCGCGAAGGACGTCACCGGCCCCGGCCAGTCGCTCGTCATCGGCGACCCCGAGTTCGTCGTGGACTACACCTCGGCGGCCGGCAACGGCCAGCTGCGCGTCCGTGACGGCCAGACGACGACCTCGCCCGCGCTGCCCGCCGGCACCGTCGTGACCATCACCGAGGTCACTCCCGCGGCCGGCTGGCTGCCCGCCGGCGCCGCGTGGGGCACCCCGGCGCTGCGCATCGACGGGGTCGCGGCATCCAACGGCGCCACTCTCACCATCGGCGACGCGACCGTCGTCGAGGTCGAGATCGTCAACCCGACGACCGTGACGCCGAGCGTTGCGATCAGCAAGGGCGACGGCGACGCGGACGCGGGCACCATTGCACATGAGGCCGACACGGTCGCCGACGGCGAGACGTACGCGCCCGGCGAGACGCGCGACATCGTGATCCGCGTGCAGAACACCGGACCCGAGCCGCTGCGCGAGGTCGCGCTGAGCGACACCACCCTCGCGGGCGGGGTCGTCGAGAACCTCGTCTTCACCTACCCCGACGGCTCCTCCGCCGCGGCCGCGCTCGACGCGGCGACCGGCGAGTGGACCGCGACATGGGCGGCGACCTTCGAGCCGGGCACCGCCACGTGGGCGCCGGGGGATGTCATCGTGGGTGTCGCGACACTGACGATCGACGCGGGGGACGGTGCCCTTCGGAACAGTGCACACCAGAACCTCGCCACCGTCGACGCCGTCGGCGCACTGTCGGGCACGCCCGTCGCGGACGAGAACCCCTACAACGCCTTCACCGGCGGCATCCAGGTCATCAAGTACGACGGCGAGAAGGCCGACCCGCAGGTGACCGACACGGACGGCGAGCCCGTCGTGCCCGCCAAGCCGCTGGCCGATGCCGCACAGGACGCCAACACGCCCGAGACCGCGGTCTCGTACCCGGTGAACACCGAGCGCGCCGTGCGCTGGGTCGTCACCAACACCGGCGACACGTGGCTGACGAACCTGACCCTGGACGACACGACGCTCGCCGGTCCCGCGATCGGCGACGACTGGACGGCCGACCTCAGCCCGCTCGGCGGGCCGGCGGACTATTCGTTCGCCGAGGACGGCCCGTGGCAGGGGCTCTTCGCTCCCGGCGCCTCGTTCTTCGCTGAGGGCACGCTGACCCTGCCCGCCGAGACGCAGCACGCCGACCGGGTCGACGTCGTCGGCACCGTGGTGGTGCCCGCGACCGACGGCGACGGCATCCCGACCGACGAGCCCGCGCTCGATGGCGGCACTCCCGTGCCCGCCACGAACGACGACGGCTCGCCCTTCACCGTGGACGACGACGACCCCTTCCACGCCGAGACCGGCGTCGGCCCGATCGTCGACATCCAGAAGGGTGACGGCACGGCCGGAGACGACGGCGCGCAGATCGTGCACGAGGCCGACACCCTTGCCGACGGCGAGGCGTACCAGCCGGGCGAGACCCGCACGGTCGTGATCGAGGTGACCAACACCGGCGACGAGCCTCTCGTCGACGTGGTGCTCACCGACGCCACGATCTCGGGCGGCACCGTGCAGGGCCTGGGGTGGACGCTGCCCGACGGCACGACGCTCGCGGCCGCGCTCGACGAGGCCACCGGCGTGTGGACCGCGTCGTGGCCCGGCGTGTGGCAGCCGGAAGAGACCATCACCGGTCTCGCGACGCTGACGCTGGGCGCGAGCTCGGCCCCGCACGTCGACCGCGCCGCCGTGACGGCTCGTGGCCAGGCATCCGGGATCCCCGTCGGCGACCAGAACGACTACAACGGGTTCACGGGCGACATCCAGGTCATCAAGTACGACGGCCTGGGACCGGACCCCGTCGTGACCGACGACAACGGATGGGTCATTCCCGAGAAGCCGTTGACGGATGCCGCGCAGGACGCGAACGACATCGACCACGCCGTCGAGTACCCGGTGGGAGTGACCAACCCGGTGCGCTGGGTCGTCACCAACACCGGTGACACGTGGCTGACCGACATCACGCTGACCGACGTCACCGACGCCGGCCCGCAGATCGCCGGCGACTGGACGGCCGACCTGTCGGCGTTCGGCGGACCCGCGGACTACTCGTTCACCGAGTCCGGCCCGTGGCAGGGGCTGCTGCCTCCCGGAGCGTCGTTCTTCGCCGAGGGTCAGCTGACGCTCGAGGCCGAGACGCGTCACGCCGACACCGTCGACGTCGTGGGAACCGTCGTGGTGCCCGCGGTCGGTGATGACGGCACGACGCCGAACGGCGAGCCGCTGCTCGACGGCGCCGAGCCGGTGCGTGCCACCGTGCCCGACCCCGAGAACCCCGAGGAGCGCGTGCCGTTCACCGTGGACGACGACGACCCGTTCCACGCCTGGACCGGCGTCGGACCGTACGTCGACATCGAGAAGGGCGACGGCGAGGGCACCGAGATCGCGCACGACGCCGACACCATGGCCGATGGCGAGCTGTACGAGAACGGCGAGACGCGCACGATCGTGCTGCGCGTGACGAACACCGGTGACGAAGACCTCGCCGATGTCGTCCTGCTCGACGACAACGTCTCGGGCGCGCAGATCGAGTCGCTGGTGTGGACCCTTCCGAACGGAGACGAGCTCGTCGCCGTCCGCGAAGGCGCGGTCTGGTCGGCCGCGTGGGACGACACCTTCACGGGTGACGCCGTGTGGCAGCCGGGCGAGGTCATCACCGGCACGGCAACACTCACGCTCGCCGGCGGTGAGCCGCACGTGGACCGGGCGACCGTCGACGCGCGTGGCGCGGCATCCGGAATCCCCGCCTCCGACACCGACGACTACAACGCGTTCACGTCGGGTGTGCAGGTGATCAAGTACGACGGTGAGAAGGCCGACCCGGCGGTGAAGGATGCCGAGGGCGACTGGATCACCCCCGTGAAGCCGCTCGTGGACGCCGCGCAGGACGCGAACGACCGCGGCCACGCGGTGAAGTACGAGGCCGGCGCCGCCAACACCGTGCGCTGGGTGGTGACGAACACGGGCTCCACGTGGCTCACCGCGATCGACCTCGCCGACGTCACGGGGGAGGGCCCCGCCATCGGCAGGTGGACCGCCGACCTCAGCGCGTTCGGCGGGCCCGCGGCGTACGACTTCGTCGCGAACGGCACATGGCACGGGCTCATCCCCCCGGGAGCCTCGTTCTTCGCCGAGGGCACGCTGACCCTCGCCGACGACCAGCGTCACGCCGACACCGTCACCGTCGAGGTCACCCCGGTCATCCCGGCGGTCGACGAGGCCGGCGTGCCGACGGGTGAGCCGCAGCTCGGCGAGGACGGCACCCCCGTCGTCGTCACCGATGCCGACGGCGCACCCGTACGGCTGACCGACTCCGATCCGTTCCACGCGTGGGCTCCAGGCCCGCTCGCCGCCACCGGCGCGGCGCTCTCGGCCGGCGCGTGGCTACTGGTCGCGATGCTCCTCCTTGTTCTGGGGGCTCTGGGGGTCCTCAGCACTCGTCGCCGGCGCAGCGTCTGAGGAGCACAGCGAGAGCCCGGGCCCCCGACGGCCCGGGCTCTCCTGTATCCGGTCAGCGCGCAGGCCCGCTCGCACGCACCCTCTCTCAGGAGCCGGTATCGCCGTGCGGGGCCGGCCCGCCGTGGGCGTCCACGACCCCGGGCACGGACGTCGTGCCCGTGAAGCGGTCCTTCAGGGTGTCCACGCCACGTTGCGGGTGTGCGAGTTCGACGAGGTCCTGCCGCTGCTCGCGCGTCTTCGCGGTATCGAGGTCCATCGCCACTTCGCGATCCGCTGCGAGGGCTGGATCGCACTCGCCCTCGCGATTGAACGACCACATGAGCATCGCGTCGCCCACCGGCAACTCGTGACCGCCGCCGGTGTCGTGCCTTCCGGTGTGCCAGGTGTGCCAGGTCTTGCCATAGCTGTTCATCAACCGCTTCATGAACGCGTGCTCTGCGGCCGCAGGAAGCCCCGGGGCGACGAGCTGACCTGAGAGCACCTCGAAGTTGTGCGGATGCCAGGAGTCGCGTTCGTCCTCCGGGAGCGTCGCGAAGAGCCTCTCCGAGACGATGTACTCGATGCCGACGAGGTTGGCATCCCGCGCGTTGCCGTCGAAGATCGTGCACTGCAGGAAGTCGTCGTTGACCACGCGGCAGTAATGGTGAGCTTCCATCTGCATGGCGGGATCCTCCTTCGCGGGATGGAAGCCGACCACGTAGACGTCGAAACCGTGCAGCGGCGTGGTCTCCTGCAGGAGCCTCGCGCCCTGCTCGAGAACCGCCAGCCCGAAGCCCTTGCCCTCGCCGGCGGGGCTCAGGGGGCTCTGCCGAGTCTTGATCGCCGGGTTGAGCGCCATGTCGATCACCGTTCCTCGAAGTCGGATGGGACCCACAGGCTACGGCGGTGGGGACGGCACGTGAAGGGCGGTTTGGCCGAGCCATCCGGATGCCGTAGACTCGACGTTTGGTGTGCGGCTCAGCTGACCCGACACCACGAACGTGAGCCCTCCACTGGCGTGTTTCCCCGGTCATCGACCAGGAAACCACCCCGGAGCGGGATTCACGAGCCTCTCCGTTCGAATCAAGAAAGCAGCACTACTGTGACGCGCACCTACACCCCCAAGGCTGGCGAAACCCAGCGCGAGTGGCTGGTCATCGACGCGACCGACGTCGTCCTGGGCCGCCTGGCCTCGCACGCCGCCACGCTCCTTCGCGGCAAGCACAAGCCCACCTTCGCGAACCACATCGACACCGGCGACTTCGTCATCATCATCAACGCCGGCAAGGTCGCCCTGACCGGTCAGAAGCTCGAGCAGAAGAAGGCCTACCGCCACTCGGGCTACCCGGGCGGCCTCAAGTCGGTCACCTACTCGGAGCTCCTCGAGAAGAACCCCGTCCGCGCCGTCGAGAAGGCCGTCCGCGGCATGCTCCCCAAGAACACCCTCGGCCGCAACCAGCTGTCGAAGCTCAAGGTGTACGCCGGTGCCGAGCACCCGCACGCCGCGCAGCAGCCCAAGACGTACGTTTTCGACCAGGTCGCCCAGTAAGCGCCGTAGAGACAAGGACACACTCGTGGCGAAGATCGAAGAAACCACCGAATCCAACTACTCGACCGAGACCCCGGTCGACGAGACCGCAGCCGTTGCCGCCGAGCGCCCCGTGCTCTCGGTTCCCGGCGCAGCCGTCGGACGCCGCAAGCAGGCCATCGCCCGCGTGCGACTGATCCCCGGCTCGGGCACCATCACCGTCAACGGCCGTGAGTTCGAGGACTACTTCCCGAACAAGCTGCACCAGCAGCTGATCACCGACCCGTTCACGGTGCTCAACCTCACCGGCGCCTACGACGTCATCGTGCGCATCTCGGGCGGCGGCCCCTCGGGCCAGGCCGGCGCGCTGCGCCTCGGCATCGCCCGTGCGCTCAACCAGATCGACGAAGAGAACAACCGCCCGACCCTCAAGAAGGCCGGCTTCCTCTCGCGCGACGCGCGCGTCATCGAGCGCAAGAAGGCTGGTCTCAAGAAGGCCCGCAAGGCTCCGCAGTACTCGAAGCGCTGATCGGATCTCGCTCCGTATGCCGCTCTTTGGCACGGACGGGGTGAGGGGGCTGGCCAACGGCCCCCTCACCGCCGATCTCGCGCTCACCCTGGCCCAGGCGACTGCCGTCGTCCTGGGCCAGGGCCGTTCCGCCGAGGCGCGTCGCGCTCAAGGCCGTCGTCCCACGGCCGTCGTTGCGCGCGACCCGCGCGTCTCGGGTGAGTTCCTCTCCGCCGCAGTCGAGGCCGGGCTCGCCTCATCGGGCGTCGACGTGCTCGACGCCGGCGTGCTGCCCACTCCCGCAGCGGCGTACCTGATCGCTGACATCGACGCCGACTTCGGCGTCATGGTGTCGGCATCCCACAATCCCGCCCCCGACAACGGCATCAAGATCTTCGCACGCGGGGGCGTCAAGCTGCCCGACATCGTCGAAGCCCGCATCGAAGCGGCGCTCGAACTGCCGAAGCTGCAGCCGACCGGCGCCGACGTCGGACGCATCCGCCGCTTCGCCGACGCCGAGGACCGCTACGTCGTGCACCTGCTCGGATCGCTGCCGCACCGCATCGACGGTCTGCACGTGGTCCTCGACTGCGCACACGGCGCGGCATCCGGAGTCTCTCCTGAGACCTTCCGCGACGCCGGCGCCCGCGTCACCGTCATCGGCGCCGACCCTGACGGCGTCAACATCAACGACGGTGTCGGCTCGACCCACCTCGACGTGCTGTCGAAGAAGGTCGTCGAGGTCGGGGCCGACGTCGGCATCGCGCACGACGGCGACGCCGATCGCTGCCTCGCCGTCGACGCCGCCGGCCGCGTGGTCGACGGCGACCAGATCATGGCGATCCTCGCGGTGGCCATGAAGGAGCGCGGCGCGCTCGCCGACGACACCCTCGTCGCTACCGTGATGAGCAACCTCGGGCTGCACCGAGCCATGTCGGCCCACGGCATCCACGTCGAGACCACCGCGGTCGGCGACCGCTACGTGCTCGAGCGCATGACCGAGGGCGGCTTCTCGCTCGGCGGCGAGCAGTCCGGCCACGTCATCATGAGCGAGTTCGCCACGACCGGCGACGGCGTGCTGACCGGGCTGCACCTCGTGGCCGAGATGGCCCGCACCGGTAAGACGCTCGCTGAGCTGGCGTCGATCATGACCGTTTACCCGCAGGTGCTCATCAACGTGCGCGGCGTCGACCGCACGCGTGTCGGTGACGAGATCGTTCAGGATGCCGTCGCCCGCGCCTCCGCCGACCTCGGTCTGTCGGGCCGCGTGCTGCTGCGCCCGTCGGGCACCGAGGAGATGGTGCGCGTCATGGTCGAGGCCGCGTCCGAGGACGAGGCATCGCGCCACGCGGAGGCACTGGCCGACGTGGTCCGGGAGCGCCTCGCGCTGTAGCCGGACCGGTCGTTGAGCGAGGAGCGCAGCGACGGGACGAAACGCGCTGAACCCGGATCGGTCGTTGAGCGAGGAGCGCAGCGACGAGACGAAACGCCCTGAACCAGGTGTGGACGGGTGGTTCGGGGCGTTTCGTCTCGCTTCGCTCGCTCAACGACCGGGGTGGGTGCTCGCTCAACGAACGGGGTGCCCTCGCTCAAGGAACGAGGTGCGGCTCAGGTTCCGCTCATTTCCGCCGCAGGCGTGAACCGGACAGGTCCCGTGGATCCAGAGCGCGGGTCTGGGCGCCGTCACGCGAGGCGACCGGACAGCTTCCTCAGCAAACCCTCAATGGGCGAGGTGGGCGATAAACCCCCGGTAGATGGGCGGTTCGCGGCGCTATACATTCCTCGCAGCGGCACTCGTCGGGGAGCGCCAGCCCGGCACCTCGCGCCGGACAGGGGAATCTTCGCGTGCCGATTCCGCACGCGAAAAGGAGTTTCCCCGTGGCACTCAACCGCACGACATCAGTCAGCAAGAGCCTGCGCCGTCGGCGCATCCTCGCCGTCCTCGCCGGGGGCCTCGTCCTCGGCGTCGGCGGCACCATGACCCTCGCCAGCTGGACCGACTCGGAATGGGTCTGGGGCGGCGCCGACGGGGGACCCGGCATCGGGACGAGCGAGTTCGTCGTGCTGCAGAACACGCTCAGTCCGACCAACGGCGAAGGCACGACCGGCTGGGTCGAAGAGCCCGACAACCCCGGTGGCGAACTCGTGTTCTCTCCGCTCACGGCGGGCGACGACATCCTCGCCCTCACTCCGGGCGAGACCTTCTACGCGCCTGTCGCGCTGAAGACGTCGGATGCCTCGATCGCGGGCACGGTCGATCTGCTCGGTGCGCTGCCGGCGACCGGCGTGGTGATCGACGACCCCGCCGGCACCCTGTGGACGAGCCTGCAGGTGCGCGTCGCGCTCGAGATCCAGGCGGCCGCGGACGCGGCGCCGACGTGCGACCAGGCGTTCTTCGACGCGGCCGGCGTCATCCCGATCGTCGCCGCGGGCGGCGTGGGCAGCGCCGGCGCACCCGACCAGCCGATCTCGGGCGGAGGGGATGACGTGCACTACTACTGCTTCGAGATCTCGCTGCCCGACAACGCCCTGACGCAGACGCTCCAGGGCCGCACGGTCGCACCCGCCTGGCAGTTCCTCTCGACGTCGGTCTGATGACGACCGCCGGCCTCCGGCCGCGCGCTCGTCACGCCGCCGCTGCCCCCGCCGATGGATCACGCCCTTCGACGGGGGAGCGGGCCAAGGACATCGGCCTCTGGGTCGTCGGCGTCATCGGGTTCGTGGCGGTGATCTGGTTCGTGGCCTCGCAGCTGCTCGGCCTGTCGGTCATCGTGTTCCGCACGGGATCGATGGCGCCGGCCCTGCCGCAGGGCGCGGCCGCCGTCAGCGCGCCCGTCTCGGCGGACGAGCTGCAGATCGGCGACGTCATCACGGTGCAGCGTTCCGGTGACGCGCTGCCAGTGACCCACCGGATCATCGCGATCGATCCTGTGGCCGGCGAAGCGGATCAGCGCAGCGTCGTGCTGCAGGGCGACGACAACGAGACGCCTGACCAGCAGCCCTACGTCGTCTCCGAGACCGATCGGGTGCTGTTCGGAATGCCGGGTGCAGGAGCGGCGCTCGTCGCCCTGCAGACGCCGGTCGCACTCGGAGCGATGACGCTCGTGCTTGCCGGCGTCATCGCGTGGGGCTTGTGGCCGGCACGGGAACGGGAGATGTGATGGCGGCATCCGGGGTGTCGTGGTGGTGGCGACCGCTGCGCCTGCTGGGCGCGGCGCTCCTCGCCGCTGGCATGGCTGTCTCGGGTGCGCACGCCGCGGCGGCTTTCACCGCGATCGCCGAGAACGGGATGCCAGGACAGCTGCGCCTCGCGTGGGGAGACACCCCGCAACTGATCGATCCGATCGTCCCCGGCGAGGCGTACCACTGGCAGATCCGAGCGACCCTGGACGGGTCGAGTTCGCGGGAGTTCTCGCTCACGCTTCGTGCGGCCGGCGCTCTCGTCGACGATCCGATGGGTCTGCGCATCGCGATCTCGCAATGCGACCAGTCCTTCACCGGACTCACGGCCGAACCGACGTGCGCCGGACCTGCCGAGCTGCTGCTGCCCACCACGCGCGTCGCCGAGGTCGCCTCACCCACCACGGGCGACCAGTGGCAGCTGGACCCGCTGCTCGTCGACCAGTCCCGGTACTTCCTCGTGACCATCTCGACGCCGGCCGAAGCGGCCGACTCAGGGCTGGAAGGCCTCGAGGGTGAGGTGGGCTTCGGGTTCGCAGCATCCGGCGACTCTCCCGCAGCCGAGCTCCCGCCCACCGGCGCCGACGCGCTCGGCCCGCTGCTGCTGGCGCTCGGCCTGCTCGGCCTGGGCGCCGTGCAGGTGCTGGCCGGTCGCATGAGCGTGCGGGGGGTGACCGATGCCTGAGTTCTCCCGGACTCGCCGGGCGTCACGGGTATCGCTCCGTCGACGGATGCTGTCGGCCGCGGTCGCGGCAGCCGGACTGGTGGCCGCGATGCTGGTGCCCGTCGTGGCCACCGACGCCGCGTGGAACGACCCGGAATGGGTGAACGGCGCGATCGGGACGCTCGACTGCTCGGTGACGGAAGGCTTGACGTCGCAGGGCACAGGCCGAGTGCTGTCGGGATCGCTGGTGGGGGAGAGCCTCGATCCGGTGGCGGGGCTGAGCGGCATCGTCGTCGCCAACGACGGCGCCACGTCTTCGGCTCAGCCCGCCGGCTCGACGCCGCTCGGTGCGGACGCGTACGTCTCGCCGATCGCGCTGCAAGCGCTCGGCGGACTGATCTCGGCCGACCTGGGCCTGACGCTGCCGCTGGATGCCGGGGTCGGCTCCTACGCGCAATACGGTCAGGCGTTGCCCGACGGCGCGTCGACCGGCGCCGCGGGCGCCGTGACCGACCAGGGCACGATCGACCTGGACGCGGTGCAGGCCGGCACCGCGCCTTCGATGGGCACGTTCCAGTTGAGCCAGCTGCCGGGCATCGGCCCCGCGCTGGGCGGCATCGCCGACCTCACGCTCGGCGTCGGCGCCGTGGCCTCGAGCACGACGGTCGACGGCTGCGAAGAACGCTGGAGCGGGCCGGCCGCCGCGGTGCAGCGGGACTACTTGGTGTCCGGACTCGACCTCGGATTCGAGAGCCCCGCCGGCGCGGCGTTGAGCGCGACCGCCGACACGGCGGTCGGGACGCTGCTGACCGGAGTGAACACGACGGTAAGTGCGGCCGAGACTGCGCTCGGCAACGCCGTCGTGGCCGGGCTCGGCCCTCTGCTCACCGGGCTCATCAACAACGCGCTGCTCTCGCTCGGGACGGTGACGATCGACAGCGTCGACATTGCGGTCGACGCCACGCCGCTGCAGGCACTTCTCGATGCGCCGCTCACCGACGGGGTCGTCAGCGTGGATCTGACGGCCGGCACCGTGACGGTGGATCTCGCGACGCTCGTCGGAGAGGTTCACGAGAGCTCCGATGGACTCAACGGGCTGGCACCGAACACCTCGGTGCTCAGCTCCGAAGTGCTGACGGCACTCGTCGACCGGGTCGGCCTGCTCCTGCGCAATCCCGCGACGCAGACCGGGCTGCTGTATGACCTCGAGCGCGCTGCGGCCAAGATGGTGCTCGACGCGTCGGTGTCGATCGAGGTGAGTGCCATCATTCGCGCCCAGCTCGCGATCGTGACGGTCAACGCGGTGGATGTCGGCGTGACCATAGATGGCACCGTCGGCGGCCTGCTCGGTGAGGACGGCTACGCGGCGCCCGACATCGACGTGACGGCGGAGGCTCTCAACACCGGGATCCTCGGTGCCCTTCTCGCGCCGGTGAACGCCCTGGTCGCCATCATTCTGAGTTCGCTCGAGGGATTGATCGTCGAGAACCTCCTCCCGACCCTCGCCGGCGTCCTGCAGAACTCCCTGGTGGCGCCGGCCACCGGCCTCATCGGCACCATGACCACGACGCTCTTCGGCGCCGTCACGACGGCGCTCGGGGCCCTCGACGGCGAGCTCGACCTGATCTCGCAACTGGTCTCGGTGACGGTCAACTCGCAGCCCGATCAGCCGCCGCAGCCCGCGCCGCCGTACCCGGTCGCGGACGGAGAGTACGCGGTCAGCGCGCTGCGGATCGGTGTGGTCGACGGGACGACCGCGGGCGCAGCATCCGTTCTCAACGTCTTCCTCGCTTCGTCGACGGCCGGGCCGAACGCCTTCTGAGCGGCGCGCGAGCCGGTATCCGGGTCGGCTTGGAGTTACGCGGCGTCCGCATGGCTCTGGCATTCGATGCAGGCGGCAGCGTACGGCAGGACTTCCAGCCGCGCGGCGGCGATGGGGCCACCGCACCGGGTGCACCGGCCATACGTGCCGGCCTCCAGCCGGTTCAGAGCGGCGGCGATCTGCTCGACGACCAGGCGGTTCGATTCCACGACCTGGTAGGCGACCGGGTCGACGCCCGGCAGGGCACGCGGGGCGAGCTCGGCGAGGACGTCGAGTCGTTCCTGCAGCTGCTCCTCGAGCTGCTGGCGGGTGGTGTCGACATCCGGCACGCGGACGTCGTTCGAAGTGTTCGTCATGACGGCTCCTGAAAAAGAGAAACGCGCCGCAGATGCGACGCGCTGGTTGACCGGGATGGCCCTTCGAGGGAAGGGGTTTACGGGGGTGCAGCGCGCGACGTGGCAGGGATGAACCGGCCACGTGCCGCGGCACGCCGGGGCGGAAGAACCTCATGCCGGGTCCCGGCGATGTCGGCAGCCCACGTCACGACGGAGGCGTCCGAGGGACCCTCCGAGGCGGCGAGACGGGGCATCGAGGTCATGGCCCTCACCATAGCCGGGACCTGGGAAAAGGCAAGTCGGTGGCTTCGCCAGGGCTTCGGCGAGGCTCTCGACGGGCCGTCCGGCGGGGGCAGGAGGGCGAATTGACTTCCTGTGGAACGGGGCTATGGTCGGAGGTTCACCGCCAGCCGACAAGGGGAAGCGAGGACATCATGTCGAGCAAGTCACCACAGGAACGCGGCAGCAAGAAGGTCGCGAAGATGTCGATGAAGGAGAAGCGCGCGGCGAAGCGCGAGAAGCGCGAGCCGAGCTCGTTCATCAAGCCGCGCAAGGACGCGCGGGTGTGATGAACGCGGCGGCTCCTCTCGCTGCGACGCGATGGCGCCGCGGCCGGACGAGCCGCTGACGACCGGTGCGGGTGGTGCCGGACCTCGTCCACGACGGGTCGCCGGCATCCACCCCCAGGGTCCCCACGGGCGGCTTCGGAGGAGCGGGGTTTTCCCCCATGACCGGGGGTGTCCTCGCGCGTACGCTGGCCCCGTCCGGTACAGGACGGGGCAAATCATGGGGATCCGGGGAAGGGCCGACGCATCATGGGGCGGTGCGTCGGCCCCACATGCAGAACTCGATCGAGCGAGTCACGCCGAGCGGGAACGCGAAGAGGCGCTCGCCCGACTCTTCGGCCCGCCGCTGGAGGGTGAGCGGTCGCGCCCGACGGCGCTCGCCGCCGCCAGCGCCCTCGCGATCGCCCACTTCGGTGCGACCGCGGCGCCCCTGCCGGAGGCCGCTCCGACGGTCGCTCCACTCGAACCCGTCGTGCCGCGCGCGCCGCGGGCGGACGCGACGCGGGCTGCTGCCCCGTTCGACCCTGCGGCACCGCGGGTGCCGCAGGCGGTGACGACGCGGGCGGCTGCTCCGTTCGACCCTGCGGCACCGCGCGTGCCGCGGAGCCCTGGCGGCGGCTCGGCGACGGTGAAGGCCGATGCCACGCCTCTGCCCCCGATGCCACGTCCGGAGGTTCCGGGTCTTGCGGTTCCGCGCGAGGCGCCCGATCCGGTGCTCGCGGTGAACGGCATCGTGGGGTTCACCGAGGTGTTCGCGCCGGCTGTGCCGGCGGCATCCGGTTCCGCGCTCTCGACAGAGGGGCTTGCCGCCGCGCGGGTGACCGAGCCCGCCGACTTCGACAGCGTGATGCTGCCCGAGCCTTTGCCAGAACCCGTGCCGGCGCCGGTGTGGATCGCCTCGCGCCGACGACACGGGCGGATGAGGTGGGCGGTGGCGGCGGCATCCGTCGTCGTCGTCTCGGGCATGGCGGTCGCCGGGATCTTCACCGTGCAATCGGCGCAGGCGCGCGATCGCCTCACCGCGGCAGCTGCAGAACTCGCCGAGGCCGAGGCTGCGGTCGCCTCCGCGGAGCAGGAGACGGATGCCGCGACCGCCGCCTACGGCACCCTCGCCGCTGCCGCGACACCGACCGTGGGCCGAACGGGCCCGGTGCTCGCCTCCCTCGCTGGTGTGTCGGACGAACCGGCCCGCGCTGTCGCTCAGGGCGCGCTCGACACCCTCGCCGCGCAGCTGGCCGGGCCGCCCGCGGCAGCACCGGCCGCCTACGAGGGTGCCGACCTCGACGACGCCGATCCGGAAGCGCTCCTCGCCGCAGCCGGCGAAGCGAGCGACCACGCCGAGCGCCTCGCCGCGGCGGCGGCAGCGGTGCGTGCGGACGCGGCATCGCTCGACGACCGCACGGCGGCACTGCGTACGGCGCTCCTGGCTCTCGGAGGCGGACTGCCCGCTTTCGCCGAGCGGATCGTCGCCGAGAACCCGCTGACGGGGGCGTCGCTGCGGGATGCGGTGGTCGTCGCCGCGCACGACGCCGCGGTCGCCGTCGATGAGGATGCCGCGCTGGCAGCCATGGAGTCGTATGGGGCAGCGGTGGTCGCGCTCCGCGGCGAGCAGGCGCGACTCGCCGAAGAGCAGGCGAGACTGCGCGAAGCCGCCGAGCAGCGTCCGCAGGCGCCGGCCCCACGGTCGCAGCCCGACTCGGACGGCACGCCCCAGCACGCACCCCCGCCCGAGCCGGCACCGGCACCGGGCCCCGATCCCGGCTCCGCGCCCGAACCCGAGCCGGAACCGGAGCCCGAGCCGGAACCCGAGCCAGAGCCCGAGCCCGAGCCGGAACCCGAGCCCGATCCTCGCGGCGACTGGCCCTGGCCGTGGCGCCCCTGACGCCCGGCATCCGTCCCCGCTCTTCCTCCCTCGCCCGTCGTGCTGGGTCTGCGGTGCCCGCGCTGCGCTGCCCGCACCGCCGCCCGCACTGCGCTGCCCAGGCCGCCGCCCGCGCCGGCGAGACACCACACGCCGGTTGAGAAACCCTGCGTAGGTTGAGAAACCGCGCCGCATGAGGTGTCTCAACCTCTCCGCGGTTTCTCGACCTCGAGCTTCCGCGCGCGCCTCGGCCCCGGCGGATCGATGAAACGATCCATGAGGAATCGATGAAACGATCCAACTTTCTCTTGCGTGAAGGGGACGGGTGGAGGATCATGACTCGGGAAAGCGGTTGCCCAAAGATGGGCGACAACGCTCAACGAGGAGAATCACGTGCGAACATCACTGCGCAAATTCGTTCCCTTACCCCTGACTCTGGCGATCGGCGCTTCGCTGATCGCCTTCAGCCCACCCGCGGCGGGTGCGCCACCGGAGCCCGAGCTGCGCCCCGTCGAGCAGCTGACTCGCGGCCTGGTCGCCGCTCAGGTTCCGGAGGGGGTGTTTCTCAGCTGGCGATTCCTGGGCGACGAGCCCGACGGCCTCTCGTGGAACGTGTACCGCAAGGACGGCACCGCCGACTTCGCGAAGATCGCGACCATCGAGCCGCGCGACGTGCAGCCCGAGAGCGCGTATGACACCAACCCCGGCGTGGTGAAGGAGAATGTCACTCCGTCGAACTACACCGATCCCGACGGATCCGTCGCGTCGATGTACGAAGTCGCTCCGGTCGTCGACGGCGTCGAGGGCCAGCGCCAGGGCATGAGCGTGCCGATGCTCTCGAACCTGGCCGGCCAGCCGGGGCAGGAGAACCGCGGCGCCGCGCACTACATCCCGCTGAAGCCGGCGCCCGCTCCGGTGCCGCTCGCGCACTTCACCTACCGCGGCCAGCGGTTCGGCCCCGGCACGAACCTCAACGCCGCGAACATGGTCGTTCCCGAGACCGGCGGTCAGCACTGGTACACCGTCGACATGGATCTGCTCCGCGCCTTCCGTGAGCCCCATTCCGAGAAGACGCCCGTCACCGCGGCCGACCTCGGCACGTGGGTCGACAAGCTCAACGTCCACAACGCGGAGACATGGCAGCCGACGGCGACCCTGGGCGCCGACGGCATCATCGGCGACGCGCTCTACGCCGAGCTCGAGGCCAAGTTCATCCAGTACGTCGAGCAGCTCGACAGCGGCACCAGCCTGCCCTACGCGAAGACCGACACCGGCGCCATCCACACGTCGCAGAGCGCGCCGTACTCGACGCACGACATGACGGTCGGCGACTTCGACGGCGACGGAGAGTACGAGATCGTCGTCAAGTGGCGCAGCACCCAGCAGGATCCGATGTACTCCGAGCCGATCTTCAACGGCAGCAACACCACCACCGCTCCCGAGTACATCGACGTCTACAAGCAGGACGGCACGCTGTTGTTCCGCATCGACATGGGCTACAACGTCCGTGCGGCCAACGACCACGAGACGACGCTGTTCGCCGAGGACTTCGACGGAGACGGCAAGTCCGAGCTCATGCTCAAGACCGCCCTGGGCACGCGCATCGGCAACTGGGACGAAGCATCCCAGACCGTCGTCTACCCGGATTCGGGCGTCGTCGGCGGCGAGGATGGCCTCAACTCCACGACCGACAAGTTCAAGGAGTACTTCGCAAGCGGCGACGAGCAGGCGCTCGACACCTACTGGTCCCTGTTGAACAGCTTCACGATCTCGTACCGCAGCCCCACGGTCGGCGGCGGCAACGACGGGCCGAACGACCCCGCCCTCAAGCGGTGGATCAAGACGTACCACGTGGGGCCGATCGGGCCGGCGAAGGACGATCAGGAGTTCTTCTCCGCATTCGAATGGGATGCCGAGGCCGGCGTGGGCTCGCTGATCGACAGCGAGCAGTACCCGCACACCTACAAGGCGAGCGTCGACGGTGAGAACTGGGCCATGACGCCCGCCACCCAGCGAGGCAACTACTCCTACCTCGCGTTCCCGGGACCGGGCGCCGGCAGCTCGGTGAACGACTACAAGGCGCAGATCATGGCCGAGAAGGAGGCCTACTGGCTCGAGAACCCGTGGAAGGCGGCCTCGTACGGCGACGCGCAGGGCAACCGGGCGAACCGCTACGTCGGCGTCGTCGCGGCCCTCGACGGCGTGAACAAGTACGCCGTGTCGCAGCGCGGGTATTACCACCGCACGACCCTCGCGGCCTTCAACATCGTGGACGGCGAGGTCAATCTGCAGGCGAGCTTCGACTCGGCGGACGAGCAGTACTGGTCGCTCGGCGGAACGGCGTACGACTACCAGAACCGCGGCAACCACGACACCAAGTCGGCCGACCTCGACGGCGACGGGTGGGACGAGGTCGTGCTGAAGGCGATGGTCCTCGGGCTGAACGCCGACAAGACGAAGATCCTGCCCAAGGTCCTCAACGGCGACATCATGCCCACGATCGAGGGGCTGAACAGCGTTCCCCCGGTCGCCGGTCAGTTCCAGTTCGCCACCGACGAGGTGCGCAACAATCCGCTGAACGTCTGGGCGCCGCTGCGCCACGGCGATCGTGGGGCGCTGCTCCCGGTGGACAAGGAGAACAACATCCGGGAGTGGTCCGGCATGGAGGAGCACCTGCTCGACGACATGCGCACCGGCCACCACCTGGGCTGGATCCCCGGGCCCGCGGGCTACGACCCGATGAAGGGAAAGCGGCTCGACGAGAACGGCGAGGTCGTCTACGAGAACTCGCTTCTCTACGGCGTCTACGCGGCCAGCGATGACGAGGGCAGTGTGGCCGGCAACTACTCGAACCGCTGGCCGGGCGCACAGGCCGGCTCGGCCGGGGCGACCACCGAGGTCAGGAGCATGGTCACGGGCGAGATCCTCACGACCACCGCGACCGCTCGCGGCATCGGCCAGGGTCAGAACGCCATCTGGTTCGGGGGCGGGCTGACGCACATGGCCGTCAACGGCGCCACCGTCAACAGCGTCGACGATCTGACGTTCGCGACGACCTCGTATCTGGCGACCGGTCTGACGTCGACGGGCAACAAGAGCACGCCGACGCTGAAGGGCGATCTGCTCGGGGACTGGCGCGAGGAGCTCGTCCTGCGGGCGAGCGACAACCGCCTGGCCATCGTCACGACGCTCGCGCCCACCGAGTACGGCATCCGCACGCTGATGCACGACCCGATGTACCGCAACGGTGTGGCCAACAAGAACAACGGCTACGACCAGATGGGCTTCGCCAGTTTCTACCTCGGCGACGAGGCTCAGCTGCCGCCGCAGCGGACCGACATCGCGGTGCCGCCCGCCCCCGACACGACGGCTCCGACGATCACGGTCGCCAAGCAGTCGAAGGGTGAGGACGGCGTCTACAGCAAGATCTTCTTCGATCTGCTCGATGCCGGCGAGGTCGACAAGGTCGTGCTGAACGGCGTCGAGACCGACCTGCCGAACAAGACCCGTTCGCACCTGAACGCGGTCAAGCCCGGCAAGTACGGCGCCGAGGTCGGAACCAACGAACTGCAGGTGTACGACGTCGCCGGCAACGTCGCGACGCTCACGTTCGAGCTGACCGGCAAGCGGTGATCACCTAGCGACACCGCCGCCACGCACGGCGCCCCGGGCTGAGGCCCGGGGCGCCGTTGCGCGCGGGGAGCCGCCCGCGCTGCTACCCCTTGCCGAGACCGCACCCACCGCGCGAGCGGTGCCGACGGCATCCGTCGACCGCGAGCAGAGAATCGGATCCGCAGGTGCGGAGATTCCCGCCGACACCCCGGGGTGGGGCGCCGACCCTCGGCGTGTCGTGCGGTGCGTCCGCACCTGCGGATTCGTATTCCTGGACCCGCGCCGCAGAACGCGGTTCCGGCCCGGGGCGTCGCAGCCGTGTGGAAGGCGTGCCGAGATGCTCCGTGGGTCTACTCTGAGGGCATCCGAGAGGAGCCCATCATGGCCGATCCCATCGTCGTCGGAGTCACGTCGGCGCCCGCTTCGCACCGCGCGGTCGAGTGGGCGGCGAAGCGCGCCGCCGCGCATCGCCTGCCGCTCAAGCTGATCGAGGTCGTCGGCGGCGCCATCGGAGCGGTGGGCGAAGACGCCGTCCTCGACCACGCCGTCGCCGAGGCCCGCGAGCGCGTGGAAGCCGAGGCATCCGGTCTTCCCCGTCTCGGGCTGAAGGTGCTGATGCGCGTCGACCGCGGCAACCCGGTGGCGGTGCTGACGGATGCCTCGGCCGACGCGTCGCTCCTGGTCATCGGCAGCGACTACGACGGGCCAGGCGGCAGGCGCGCTCGCGGCGCGCACGGACTGCGGATCGCGGCCGGCGCGCGCTGCCCCGTCGTCGTGGTGCCCGATGTGGACGTGTCGGACCGCTCGGGAGTCGTCGTCGGGGTCGACGGCTCACCGGTGTCGGAGAAGGCCGTGGCGTTCGCCGCGGCCGAGGCGGACCGGCTCGGCGAGCCGCTCATCGCCGTCTCGGTATGGACCCCGCTGGAGGCCCCGCGCAACATGGGCGTGTACCCGGTGGAGTATCTCGACAACATGGAGAAGCTGACCGAGGAGGCGCAGGCGCTGGCACTCGCCGGGCTGCGCGGCCAGTACCCCGACCTCGAGATCGTGCGCAAGGTGCAGCGGGGCTACCCCTCGCAGGTGATCAACGACTTGGCCGGATCCGCGCGGCTCGCGGTCGTCGGCTCCCACGGCCGCGGCGTGCTCGCCCGGTTCCTGCTCGGCTCGATCAGCCACGAGGTGCTCGCTCGCCTTGCGACAGTGACCGCCGTCGTCCGCTGACCCACGGCGCGTCCCGCACGCCCCCGGGCGTGCGACGGCGGTTCGGGGCGTTTCGTCTCGCTTCGCTCGCTCAACGAGCGGGGCCTTGTGCGTCGCTCGTTCCCCGGTTGCCGGATCCGGAAACCGGACTTCGTGCGAGTTTCCGGATGCTGAGGCCCCCGGGATCCGGAAACGGGACGATTCTCCGGTTTCCGGATCCGAGATTAGGCCGAGCGCGGTCCCGGCGGGGCGGCGAGGAGCATCGGGGATACTGGATAGCGTTATCAGCACGAGTCCAGGGGAGCCGATGTCGAAAACCGCCAAGCCCGCCACGCTCGCGGACGTCGCCCGGCTCGCGGGCGTGTCGGTTCCGGCCGCCTCGCGCGCGCTGAACGGCGGGGTCCGCGGCAAGCAGAGCGGCTCGCCCGAGCTGCGCACGCGCGTCGAGGAGGCCGCGCGCACTCTGGGCTACGCGGTGAGTCCGGCGGCTCAGACGATCAAGGGGGGTCGGTCGCGCACGGTCGCATTCATCGTCGGCGACATCGACGACTTCGGGTCGGCGACCATGATCTCGGGCATGATGCACGCGGCGGAGGAGCGGGGCGTCTCGGTCGCCGTCCGCACCACCCGCGACGACTCGGCCCGCGAGATCGAGCTGCTCACGCAGCTGCGCGGCGAGCGCCACCTCGCCGTCGTGATGGCCACGAGCCGCACGGTCGACGCCGGGCGCGAGGCATCCGTCAAGGAACAGCTCTCGGTGCTGAGCGAGCACGGCGCGAAGGTCGTGGTGATCGGCGACAACGATCTCGGCTTTCCGACTGTGACCGTCGACAACCGCGGCGCGGCCCGGCGCCTCGCGCAAGGCCTCGCCGACGCCGGCAAGCGCCGGTTCGCGATCGTGTCGGGCCCCGACGCCGAGGTCACCGCGCTCGAGCGCGTCGGAGGTTTCGTCGAGGGCCTCGCCGAGCGGGGGATCGCCGTCGACGACCGAGACGTCGTGCACACCGAGTTCTCGCGCGACGGCGGCTACCGCGCCGTGGACGAGCTGCGCGATCGCCTCCCCGACTTCGACGTCATCGCCGCGATGAGCGACGCGATGGCGGTCGGCGTCATCGCGCGCCTGCGCGAGCTGGGCGTGGAGTTCCCCGACGGCATCGAGGTGACCGGCTTCGACCACGTGCCGATGCTGGGCGACGTGCTGCCCGGATTCAGCACGGTGGAGGTGCCGCTCGAGGAGTTCGGGGGCGCGGCCCTCGCGCTGGTTCTCGACGAGCCGGACGGGAGGGATGCCGTCGCCCTGAGCGCGACGCCGATCCTCCATGGCGTGCCTCTCGACGGGCGCTGAACAGCGCCGTTCCGCCCTTCGCGAGGCAATTTCGCAAACAAGTGGCAAACGTTGTCCACTTTGAGGTACGCTCGCCCGGACGGAAACGTTCCGGCACGAATCAAGGGAGATCACATGCACGACGTAACGACGCGGGCAGGTGTGCGCGCCCGAGTGGGCCGCCGCTCGGCCTGGATCCTCGGAGCCGCGGGAATCGCCGCCGCGAGCCTCGCGCTCGCCGGCTGCGCCGCCCCGAGCAACGAGGGTGACGCCACCACCGAGGAGACGACGATCCGCTTCCTCTACGCCACCGGCGACGAGACCTGGAACTCGGTCGTCGAGTCCGTCGTCGACTCGTTCAACGAGCAGAGCGAGACGACGACCGTCCAGCTCGACCCGCTTCCGGCGGGCAGCGACTACGCGACAGCACTGAAGACGATGGATGCCACCGGCAACTGGCCCGCAGTGGTCGACATGCGCGACACCCTGACCTACGTCGACGCCGGCAAGCTCGCCCCGATTCCCGACTCGGTGACCGAGCTGATCGACCCCGAGGCGGTCGGCACCGCCTCGGACGGGAACGTCTACACGGTGCCCTACAGCGCGCTCAACGGCGAGATCGGGCTCAACATCGTATACAACAAGGACTACTTCGAGGAGAACGACCTCGAGGTGCCCGAGACGTACCAGGACTTCCTCGACCTGCTGGGCGACATCAAGGCGAACGGGCAGGCGCCCTTGGCGACCGCCGCGGCCGAGGTGTGGCCGAGCGACCAGCTGTGGAAGCAGCTGGCCGCGCCGTACTTCGCCGAGTGGTCCGACGAGGGCGGCTTCTGGAACGCGGCGGCCGCGGGCGACGCGACGATCGAAGACCTGCGCGAGCCGCTGCAGGAGCTGGTCGACATCACCAACGAGTACGTCCTCGAGGGGTGGCAGTCCACCGCCGACGCGCAGACCACGACGCTGCTGGTCAACGACATGGCCGTCATGGCGACGTCGTCGGCGGGCATCGGTCGGCTCAACGACATCAACAAGGTCGACCCCGAGTTCAACGCCGGGCTGTTCATCGTCCCGGACGAGGACGGCGCGATCAACGTGCTCAAGAACGCCGTGAACGGCGACACCGCCGGCGGTCTCGCGATCTCGGCACAGGCGGCCGAGGACGAGGCCCAGCTGGCGTCGGCTACGGAGTTCCTGGAGTTCTTCTACCAGGTCGACACCGCGAACCTCATGGAGGAGAACGGCTGGCTCGCGCCCAACATCGTCGCGGCCGACGAGATCGAGCGCAACACGTCGATCCCGGGTGCCGAGGACTACTTCGCCCTGCTGGAGAACCCGAACCTGGCGTGGTTCGAGAACGTGTCGGAGCTGTCGACGTTCAGCGCGTTCAACACCTTCTTCCGCCAGGCGCGGATCGAGCTGCAGGACGGACAGAGCTCGATCGACGACACGATCGCGAAGGTCCAGGCAGAGTTCGACAAGACGGTCGCCGCGGGCTGACCGAAACCGTCGCGGGGCCCCGGCCGCGCGCCCCCGCCACCCGCGCCCCGAGCCCACGCGGCCCCCAGAAACGAAAAGTGCGCCGGCGGGTTGCCCAAACGGTGCGGGGTGCGGGGGCCCCCCCCGGGGCCCCCGCGGCCACGGAGCCGAGGAGGCCTCCATGACTGATCAGAGCGCTCTGCCGGGCCAGACCCAGGTCGTCGGCGCCGCCGTGCGGCTGAGCGGAGAAGGACCGCTGGACGGTGCGCCGGAGGGCGCCCCGGACGACGTCCCGTTCCTGCCGCGAGGACCCGAGCCGCAGCAGCGGCGGGTGCGCCGGTTCCGCGCCGCGCGGTGGGTGATGCTCGGCTTCATCGCGCCGGCCATGGTCATCTACCTGCTGATGGTCATCGTGCCCTCGCTGCAGTCCCTGCAGCTGAGCTTCACGAACTGGGACGGCATCAGCCCCGACTACGACTACGTCGGCGGCCGCAACTATGAAGAGATCCTCGTCAGCGGCCGGTTCTGGAACGCGGTCAAGAACACGCTCATCCTCGGGCTCGGCTCGGCCGTCATCATCAACGCCATCTCGCTCGCCGTCGCTCTCATGCTCGACAAGGTCGGCCGGTGGCAGGGCCTGTTCCGCACCGCCGTGTACCTGCCGTCCCTCGTGAGCGCGTTCATCCTCGCGACGATCTGGAAGTACCTGCTCAACTACAACTTCGGTGCCGTGAACATGTTCCTGCGCGACATCGGACTGCCGGACTGGGCTCGCGACTGGCTCGGCGACAGCTCGATCGTCGTGTGGGTCATCCTGTTCATCACGTGCTTCACGCTCGGCGGCAACACCACCCTGATCTACCTCGCCAACCTGCAGTCGGTGCCGCAGGACCTCATCGAGGCCGCCCGCATCGACGGGGCGAACAGCCGGCAGGTGTTCCGGCACGTGACATGGCCGATGCTCGCCGGTGCGGTCACCGTCAACATGACCCTCGCGATGATCGCGGGGTGGACGATCTTCGACCAGGTCATGGTCCTCACCTCGGGAGGTCCCGGGTTCGTCAGCGAGACGATGGCGTTCTTCATCTACAAGGTCGGCTTCGGCGAGTACCGCGCGGGGTTCGGCAGCGCTGCGGCGATCGTGCTGTTCCTCGTCGTGATCGTGAGCACGGTGGCGGCCAACGCCTACATGCGCAAGAGGGAGATCCAGGCATGAGCACCGAGACCGAACTGCTCGTCGCCCCGGGCGAGAAGCGACAGAAGCCGCGCCGCGACCGCACCCGCAAGAAGCTCACCCCCGGCCAGATCGTCGTCATGGTCGTGCTCGCGGTGCTCGTGCTGATCGTCGCGAGCCCGGTGCTGTACGCCCTACTCAACTCGTTCCGGTCGTACTCCGAGATCACGATGGACCCGATGGGGCTTCCCACCGAGTTCACGCTCGACAACTACATCCAGCTGTTCCAGCAGACCGACTACGGCGAAGCGCTCGTGAACACCCTCATCATCACGGTCGCCACGGTCGTGCTCCTCGTCGCCATCGTGCCGATGGCCGCGTACGGCATCGAGCGCGTCGGCGGCCGCACGTCGCGATGGATCTACGTCCTCTTCATCGCCGGCCTCATGATCCCGTTCCAGGTGCGGATGATCCCGCTCGTCAAGGGCTTCGATGACGTCGGCCTCTACAGCACCCTGACGAGCGTGATCCTGGTGCACCTCGGCGGTGCGGCGAGCTTCGGCATCCTTCTCTACTGCAGCTTCATCAAGGGCATCCCGATCGAGGTCGAGGAGGCGGCCTCGATCGACGGGGCCGGCAAGTTCCGCACCTTCTGGTCGATCGTCTTCCCGATGCTGCTGCCGGTCACCTCGGCGTTCGTCATCATCCAGGCGCTCGGGCTGTGGAACGACTTCTTCATCCCGCTGGTGTTCCTCGACTCGTCGTCGGCGGGAACGATCAACGTCGCGATCAACCGCATGGTGGGTCTGCTCACGTCGCAGTGGCAGCTGATCTACACCGGCGCGATCCTGGCGATCATCCCGTCCGTCGCGATCTTCGCCGCGTTCCAGCGCTACTTCATCAAGGGCATGTCCGTCGGGGCGGTGAAGGGATGACCGCCGCGCCCACCCCTTCCCGTCCCGTAGGCGGGTTCGCACGCCTGCGTGCCGTGCTCGCGCTCGACGGTGCCGTCGCCCAGCTGATGCTGGCCGTGTTCCAGTACTTCGTGGTGTCGGTCTCGTTCGCGGCATGCCTCGTCCCCGCCGTCGTGTTCTCGCTGCTGATCGGGTGGCAGCCCACGCATCTCTCGCTGTGGCTGGGCGCGCTGTCGCTGCTCCCTCTCGTTCCCGCCGTGTACGCGCTGCTGCGCAGCTCGCGAAGACTGCTCGCCGAGCGGGTGGACGGGGGCGCCGGCCGCGAGTTCTGGCGTTCGTTCGCGCGAGGGGCACGGAATCTCGCGTGGGCCGCGATCGCGCTGAGCGCCCTCGTGCTGCTGCTCGGCTACGACCTCGCCCTCTTCGGCGGCTCCGACGCGATGCTGCTGTTCGCCGCGGCCGCGGCCGCAATCGTGCTCGCGCTCGTGATCGCCGTGTGTGCGGTCGCGGCCGTGCGCGGCGGCGGGTCGCCGGTGGAGCTGCTCACCGCCGCCACCAAGGCGATCGCCCGGCGCCCGCACGTCGCCCTGAGCTGGCTGCTGATGCTCGGCCTCGGGGTCGCGCTCGCGGCTCTGCCCGTCATCGGGGCGCCGTTCGCCCTGTTCCTTCCCGCCCTCCTCGGTGTCGGCATCCACATCTGCAACGACGCCCTGCGCTTTTCCTGAACGACGAGACGAGACGGACTCCGTGACCGAGATCTCCCACCAAACGACCGCCGACCGGCACCCCGCCGCGGGTCCGGTCGAGACCCCGCCGACGACCGTGCGCGCCCGCATCGGGCAGTTCGAGCTGACGTGGACCGCCGACTCTCCGGTGGCGCTGCGCTCCGTGGCGACGGCGCATCTCGGCAGCGCCGCGATCGGGCTGGTCGAGATCTTCACCTCGGGCGAGCAGCGTGGCCGCACCAGCCAGGCCTATTGGCGGTCGTCGGTGGGCGAACGACTGCGCGTGCAGGACGGCTCGCCGCGGGTCGTCTCGGATGCCCTTCAGACCCGCGCCGTCATCGACCAGCGCGACCCGGTCAGCGGCCTCGAGGTGCGCACGACGCTCACGACGCCGGCGGGAACCGCTGCGGTGCGCGTCGAGAACGAGGTGCGCAATGCCGGGTCCGCGCCGGTCGTCGTGACGGCGGTGTCGTCGGCCACCGTCGGGTTCGGCACTTCGCAGGCCGATCTCGCCGGATTCGTGCTCGGCAGCGCCGAGAGCGAATGGCTCGCCGAGAACCGCTGGCACGAGACGCCGGTGCGAGAGCTCCTTCCCGACATCTCACTCGCGCTCCACGGCCAGGACGGCCGCGGTCACTTCGCCCTCACGAGCCACGGCGCGTGGTCGAGCGGCGAGCACGTGCCCGTCGGCTACCTCGTGCGAACGACGACGGATGCCACGGCCGACCCGGCCTCGAACGGGCACGCCGGCGCGGCCGAGGCCTTGGCCTGGCAGGTCGAGACCAGCGCCGGCTGGCACGTCGACCTCTGTCAGACCCGATCCGGCGGCGTGCTGTCGCTGCTCGGACCGACCGATCTCGAGCATCACTTCGCCGCCGAGCTGCTGCCGGGTGAGACCTTCACCGCCGTGCCGGTCGCGCTCGCGGCATCCGCTCACGGACGCGACGACGCGATCGCGCACCTCACCCGCTACCGGCGCTGGCTGCGCGGCACCGCCCAGGCGCAGGACCTGCCGGTCGTCTACAACGACTTCATGAACACCCTCATGGGCCAGCCGACGACCGAGGCCCTGCTGCCGCTGGTGCGGCGGGCCGCGGAGGCGGGCGCCGAGGTGTTCTGCATCGACGCCGGCTGGTTCGCCGACCCCGAGGCCGGCGACTGGTGGTCGACCGTGGGGGAGTGGCGCGAGGCCGCCGCCCGCTTCCGCGGCGGCCTGCGCGGCGTGACGGACGAGATCCGCCTCGCCGGAATGGTGCCGGGTCTGTGGCTCGAGCCCGAGGTCGTCGGCATCGACAGCCCGGCCGCAGCGGCCCTGCCCGACGAGGCCTTCTTCCAGCGGTTCGGCCGGCGCGTGCGCGAGGACCGCCGCTACCACCTCGACCTGCGGCATCCGGCTGCCCGTGCCCATCTCGATGCCACCGTCGACCACCTCGTCGAGGAGTACGGCATCGGCTACCTGAAGCTGGACTACAACATCAACCCCGGTGCCGGCACCGAGCGCAACGCCACCTCGGCGGGCGAGGGGCTGCTGGCCCACACCCGCGCGTTCCGCGACTGGCTGCTGCGGGTGCAGGAGCGGCATCCGTCGCTGCGCATCGAGAACTGCAGCTCGGGCGCCATGCGGGCCGACTACTCGCTGCTCGCCGTCACGCACCTGCAGTCCACCAGCGACCAGCAGGACTTCACGCTGTACCCGCCGATCGCGGCGTCGGCGCCGGTGTCGATCCTGCCCGAGCAGTGCGGCAACTGGGCCTATCCGGCGCGGACGATGAGCGACGATGAGACGGTGTTCACGCTCGTCACGGGCCTCAGCGGCAGGCTGTACCTGTCGGGCTTCCTCGACGACCTGCGCCCCGAACAGCGCGCGCGCATGGCCGAGGCTGTCACGCTGCACAAGGGGCTGCGCGGTGCGCTCGCACACGCGACGCCGTTCTGGCCGCTCGGGCTCCCCGCGTGGGACGACGACGTCGTGTGCCTCGGCCTGCGCGGAGCAGACGACGACCTGATCTTCGTATGGGATCGGGATGCCGCATCCCGCGTCTTCACGATCCCCGGCGCTGCAGGCGCCGAGGCGATCTTCCCGGCGGGCGACACGGCGTGGGAGCTCTCGGCCGCCGGCGACGCCCTGACGATCGCGGCCCCGGCCGGAATCGGCGCCCGAGTGCTGCGGGTGCCCCGTGGCTGAGCGCGGGGTGATCCGGCCCGGGCATGTGTTCGTCGACGATCGCGGTCGCACGGCGCAGCTGCACGGCATCGGCCTGCAGCGGGTGGGCGGGCGCTGGCTGGCGTGGGGCGAGGACAAGACCGCCGGCGACCGGTTCACCGCGGTCGCCTGCTACTCGTCGGCCGACCTCGCGCAGTGGACGTTCGAGGGCGACGCGCTCGTCGCCGGCGACGGCGACATCGGGCCGGACCGCATCGTCGAGCGACCCAAGGCGCTGCAGCGCCCGGACGGGACGTGGGTGATGCTCCTGCACATCGACACCGCGGACTACGCGTTCGCGCGCGTCGGATACGCGGTCGCGGACCGACCCGAGGGCCCTTACGCCTACGTCGGCAGCGAGCGCCCGCTCGGCAACATCAGCCGGGACATCGGGGTCTTCCAGGAGGACGGCGTCGGCTACCTGCTGTCGGAGGACCGCGACCACGGCCTGCACATCTACCGCCTGCGCGACGACTACCTGGCCGTCGAGTCCGTCGTCGCGACGCTTCGTCAGCAGGCGAACCCGGCCATCGGCTACGAGTCGCCGACCCTCGTGCGTCACGAGGGCACGTACTACCTCTTCGGTTCGGACCTCACCGGGTGGAGCATGAACGACAACATGTACACGAGCGCTCCGGCTCTGACCGGACCGTGGGCGGACTGGCAGCCCATGGCCCCCGCCGGCACGCGCACCTACGAGTCGCAGGTGAGCGTCGTCGCGCCGGTCGGCGACGGATACGTCTACGTCGGCGACCGCTGGACGCCCGAGCTGCTGGCCGAGTCGCCGGCGGTGTGGCTGCCGCTGCGGATCGAGGACGGCCGCGTGCGGCTCGAATGGCGTGACGAATGGCGCACCGACGAGCTCGGCGTGGAACCTCTGCGCTCGTTGAGCGAGGAGCGCGGCGATGAGACGAAACGCCCGGGACGCGGTGACGACAGCCGTGCAGGGCGCTTCGTCTCGCTCCTTCCTCGCCCGCTCAACGACCGGGATGCGCCGGAGCCGGGCGCATGAGGGCCGCGTTCGCGATGGCGCCGGCGCTCGTGCCGTTCGTGTTCGGCGAATCGGAGCGCGCCCGGCTGCTGCAGCTGATCGAGATCGACCCCGCCGTGACCTCGCTCGCGGCGATCGCCGAGCCGGCCGACGTCGAGCTCCTGATCGCGGGATGGGGACTCGCGCCCGTTGCGCCCGGCGACCTCGACCCGTTCACCGCGCTGCGGGCCGTCGTGCACTGGGGCGGCGGAATCGGTCCGCTCGACGCGGCGGCCGCGAGCCGCGGCATCCGGATCTCCACCGCCCGCGCCGCCAACGCGATCCCGGTCGCGGAGTTCACCCAGGCGATGATCACGCTCGCCGCGAAGGACGCGTTCTGGGCGTCCCGGCAGTACTGCGCCGAGCAGCGGTTCATCGACCGCGAGGCCGAGCTGCCGCGCACCGGGCTGTACGGCGCCACGGTGGGCATCGTCGGCGCGTCGACCATCGGCACGCTCGTCGCCGAGAAGCTCGCCGGCAGCGATGTGCGCGTGCTGCTGTACGACCCGTACGCCACCGCCGAGACCGCGCAGCGGCTGGGTGCGGAGCTGGTCGGCGAGCTGGCCGAGCTCGCGCGGCGCTGCGACATCCTGTCGGTCCACGCGCCCGAGATGCCCGCGACCCGGGGCATGATCTCGCGCGACGTGCTCGCGGCGATGCCCGACGGGGCCACGCTCATCAACACCGCGCGCGGTGCGCTCATCGACCAGGACGCCCTCGTCGCCGAGCTGCAGCGCGGACGACTGCGGGCGATCCTCGACGTCACAGATCCCGAAGTGCTGGCGCCGGGCCATCCCCTGTACTCCCTGCCCAACGTGTTCCTCACGCCGCACCTCGCCGGCTCGACCGGCAACGAGCTGCGCCGGCTGGGACAAGCGGCGCTCGCCGAGGTCGAGCGGTTCGTCGAGGGCCGCCCTTTCGCGAACCCGGCGCCGTGAGCGCGGTGGTGCTGTGCCGGTGATCCGCAACCCCATCCTGCGCGGGTTCAACCCCGACCCGTCGATCCTGCGCGTCGGCGACGACTACTACATCGCGACGAGCACGTTCGAGTACCACCCGGCCGTGCGGCTCCACCACTCGACCGACCTGGTGCACTGGACCACCATCGGCCACGCGCTCGACCTCGACCTGCGCGGCGTGCCCGACTCGGGCGGCGTGTGGGCGCCGAGCCTGTCGCACGCCGACGGCCTGTTCTGGCTCGCGTACTCGATCGTGCGCACGATGGACGGCGACGACAAGGACATCGACAACTACCTCGTGACAGCCCCGAGCATCACCGGTCCGTGGAGCGAGCCCGTACACCTCGGATCGCGCGGCTTCGACTTCTCGTTCTTCCACGACACCGACGGCACGCACTGGATCGTGGGGGTGCAGTGGGACCATCGTCCCGAGCACGCGTCCTTCTCGGGGCTGGTCCTCGAGCAGTACCTGCCCGACGAGCGGCGGACCACCGGCGAGGCCGCCGTCATCTACCGCGAGGACGGCCTGGTCGAAGGACCGAACCTCTACCGCATCGGCGACTGGTACCACCTGCTCATCGCCGCCGGCGGCACCGGCTGGAACCACGGGATCACCGCCGCGAGGTCGCGTCACCTCCTTGGCCCCTATGAGCGCGACCCGCAGGAAGCGGTGCTGACGACGCGGGACGCGCCCGGGCATCCGCTGCAGAAGGCCGGTCACGGTGAGCTGGTCCAGACGCCGGACGGGCATTGGGTGCTCGCGCATCTGGCGAGCCGGCCGACCCTCCACCTCGGCGAGCGGTACAGCACGCTCGGCCGCGAGACCTGTCTGCAGCGGGTCGAGTTCGACGGCGACGGCTGGCTGCGGCTCGTGGGCGGCGGGCATCACGCGCACGTCGAGGTGCGGGTGGGCGCCCCGGACGGGGGAACGGATGCCGCGGCGGGCATGCGCGAGTGGACCGAGGAGTTCGACGCGCCGCGCCTGGACGACCGGCGCTGGTCGACCCTGCGCGCCGCGCTGCCTTCGCCGGTCGCCGATCTCGCGGCGCGGCCCGGATGGCTGCGCCTGCGCGGCGGACATTCGCCCGGATCGGTCTTCGACCAATCGATGATCCTGACCCGCGCCGAGGAGCATCGCACGGAGTTCGAGGTGCTGCTCGACGCCGAGCCAGGCACCGTGCGCGAAGCTGCCGGGCTCATCGCCTGGTACGACCGTGCCGGCTGGATCTGGCTGCAGGTGGGCTTCGACCCCGAGCACGGACGCCATGCGCGCGTGGTGCGACGCGACGGCTCCGCGACCGCCCGATCCTCGCCGATCGCGGTGCCGCCCGGGCCGCTGCGGCTGCGCGCCTCGCTCGACGGTCCAGCTCTGATCTTCGCCGTCTCGGGCGCAGAGGGGGAGTGGATGCCGGTGCCCGGTGTCCATCCCGCGTGGACGCTGTCGGACGACCACGGCCCGCCCCTGCGCTTCACGGGGCTGTTCTTCGGCGTGCGGGCCGACGACCTCGACAGCCGCGGCTGGACGGTGGATGTCGAGCGCGCAAGCCTGCGCTCGACGCCGGCGGCGGCATCCTGAATCTTCCCCTTGACGGTTCGGCGCGAGCACGCCATCGTGAGTGGCAAACGCTATCCACCTCTCTCCCCGATCGTTCACCCGCCGTCGAAGCCGACGGCGCAGACCCAGAAGAGGATCGATGAAGATCGCACGACGACGCCGAATCCGCCCGCTCATCGCGGCCCTCACCGCGGGGGCGCTCGCCCTCACAGGTGCGGTGGCCATCACCCCCGCCGCCGCCGCGGAAGAGATCCCCGCACCGCCCGAGATCGTCCGCACGGTCAGCGACGCCGGGTTCCAGCATCCGGGGATCGGCTTCACCGCCGACCACCTCGAGAACATGCGCACGCAGGTGCTCGCGGGAGTCGACCCGTGGGCGAGCTACTACGACGCGATGACGCAGACGCGCTACGCGGCGCCCGGCTTCCGCGCGGAGCTCGCGCGGCCCGGCACGGATACGCCGACGAACGACGCGTATGCGAACGCCGGAATGCGCTCGATGGCCCTGCGCGACAGCCTGGGTGCCATGGCGCAGGCGCTCGAGTACGTCGTGACCGGTGACGAGCGCCACCGGGCGAACGCGCTCCACGTGCTGCGGACCTGGAGCAGCCTGGATCCCGCGAAGTACGCGTACTTCGGCGACGCGCACATCCACACCGGCGTGCCGCTGTACCACATGGTCATCGCCGCCGAGATCCTGCGCGGCACCGAGCCGGTGAACACCGAGCTCGACGGCTATGACCTGCGATGGACCGATGCGGACCAGCAGCGCATCGAAGACAACCTCGTGCGCCCGGTGATGGACACATTCCTGTTCTCGCCGAACCGGCTGTGGAACCAGCACCTCTACGGTGTGATCGGCATGGTGGCCGCGGCCGTCTTCCTCGACGACGCCGAGCTGTATGCCGAGCGCGTCGAGTGGTTCACGGTCAACGCCGGATACGAGAGCGAGCACGACCTCTACGGCGGCGACGTCAACGGCGCGCTCGCCTCGATCTTCCGCGAGATCCCCGCCGATGACCCGCGCAACACGACCGGCACCTCGTTCGTGCAGCACATGGAGATGCTGCGCGACCAGGCGCACGGCCAGGGGGACGTCGACATCCTGATCGCTCTCGCCCGCATCGTCGACAACCAGGGAACGAAGATCGATCCCGTGCACGGCACCGTGTCCGATGCCGCAGACGCCGTCTCGCCGTATCACTTCCTCGACAACCGCATCCTGGCCGGCGCCGACACCTTCTACGCCTTCATGATGGGCAAGGAGATCCCTTACGTCGCCGCGAACGAGGGCGGCGCGATCTCGCAGGCCTACCGCGGCCGGCTGCAGGACCCGCTCAGCGAGCTGTACCTCCAGTACCGCTACGTCGCCGGTGTCGACGTCGAAGCCGAAGCGCCGCACGTCGCCCAGCTGTACGAGGACCGCGACGGGCCGCTGTACTACTACGGCACCGGCATCCAGAACTTCTGGAACGACCGCGGATCGGACTTCACCGGCGCCGAGTACTGGGTCGCCTTCCCGGAGGAGCTCGCCGGCGACGAAGGCACGGTGGCGCCGCTCGCGGAGAGCGCCGAGCTGTCGGTCGGCACGTTCGGCACGCCGCTGGGCGACGGTGCGGTGCGCGATGCCGATGACAGCGCCGAGTTCATCCGCCTCGATGCCGCCGCCGACGACGCGTGGCTCTCGGAACGGCGCGCCATCTGGTCGGACCGCACCAAGACGTCGCTCGTCGGGGTCAAGGTGCGCAGCGACGGCGCCGCGCGCCTCGAGGTCGCTCGCACGACGATCGAGGCGCCGTTCGCCGAGATCGTAGTGCCCGACACCGGCGGGGAGTGGCGATACGTCTGGCTCGACCTGCATCTCGACAAGACTCCGGGCGCCGTGGGAGACAACATCCTGTTCCTTCGTGCAACCGGATCGGACGCGCACGTCGACGTCGCCTCGGTGCTCGCGCAGGCGAACGGCGTGCTGACACCGCCCATGTTCGCCGACGCTCCTGCGATCGATGCCGTGCTGGTGGCGGGTGAGCCGTGGACGCGAGCGTTCGCGGCCACGGATGCCGCGGGCGATGTGCAGCTGTCGTTGCAAGGCGCACCGACCGGTGCCGTGCTGTCGGGTGCGTCGGTGAGCTTGACTCCGGAGCGGCCGGGTGCGCACGAGATGCTCGTGGTCGCGTCGGATGGCACCGCGGTCACCGGGCTGCCGGTCTCGCTGACGGTCGCGGCGACGCGTGCCGCTGCGATCGGCACGCTGCAGGATCGCATCGAGGGCGAACGCGAGATGTACACGACGGCCAGCTGGCAGCGCGTGGCTGGGCTGCGCGCCGAGATCAAGAAGGCTCGAAGCACCGCGGATGCCGCGGAGTTCGCCGGCCTGCTGGCGCAGCTGGGCACGGCGATCGCCGAGCTCGAGCCGCTCACGCCGCTTCTGGCCGATGGATCGCTCGACTTCACCGGAATCGTGAGCGCCCCCGGACTCAGCACGGCGCAGCTGCGCGCGATCGCCGACGGCGACAACCAGACGCACTGGGGCGACCAGCGCGTGAGCAGCGTCGTGTTCGACTTCGGTCCAGGCTTCCGGGTCAGCGCGGACGCGTTCGGGTTCCAGGCGCGCGACACGTTCTCGAACCGCTCGGCGGGCACGAACGTGTACGGCTCCGACGACCTGGTGACGTGGACGCTGCTCACCGAGCGCCCGAACGCGGGTGAGGACGCGTCGATCGAGTGGGTCGCCACGCGCGAGGAGACACGCGACCAGCGGTTCCGCTTCCTGAAGCTGCAGGTCGATGAGCCCGGCGTCCCCTCCGATCCGACATTCCCGGGTATCTGGTGCCTCGCCGACGTCCGCATCGACGGAGTCCGCACCGAAGCGGTGGGCTCGATAGACTCCGTCGTGATGTCGTCGCCCGACGCGGTCGCCGGCCGCGTGGTCGCCGGTGACCGGGTCGAGCTGCGGATGACGGGGCCTGCCGAGAACTCCGCGATCGCGGTGACCGTGCTCGGTGAGCCGGCGCAGATCACCTCGCCCGCGCCGGGCGAATGGGTCGCGACGGCAGTGATCCCGACGGGTGCGCCGGCGGGTGGCGGGGTCGGGTTCGTGCTCACGTTCACCACGCCCGAGGGGCGGACGGCCGACCCGGTCGCGGCGACGACCGACGGCTCGAAGCTGTTCCTCTCGAGCGACGCGGGCCTGATCGACGACGCGTTCCGCGCCGCCCAGGTGCTGCGCCCGGACGGCGTCGTCGACAACGCCTGGACGCAGTACACCGCGAAGATGTTCGACGGCGACCCTGCCAGCCACTCCGACACCCGCCTGAACTCGGGCGTGTACGGAAACGTGTGGGACTTCGGCGAAGGGGCCGCGGTGTCGCTGACAGGCGCCGAGCTCCTCGTGCGCCAGGACGGATACGGCACCTCGCGCATCGCCGACATGCGGCTGGAGGGCTCGAACGACCGGCAGACGTGGACGCGGCTGACTCCGGCCGCTCCCGCCAAAGTCCTCGAGTGGCAGCGATGGACGGTCGCTGAGCAGAGCGCGTACCGCTACATCCGGCTCGTGAACGGCCAGATCCTGAACGTCGCCGAGCTGCGCGTCTTCGGCACGGTCGGCTGACGCTCCACCGAGCGCCTCGAGCCGCCGTATCGACGGTGGCTCGGGGCGTTCGGCCGTGCAGCATGCTGCTGACCTCAGCGGGTTGCCGGATCCGGAAACCGGACTATGCGTGACTTTCCGGATGCTGGGCGCCGCGGCATCCGGAAACCCGACGGATCTCCGGTTTCCGGATCGTCGTGGTGGCAGATGACGCACGGCTCCGCGGTGATTTGAGACTTGAGACTCCCAGTACATAGAGTGAAGGCCGGCGTGTGCGCGAGGGGGTTCCGTGCACGTCGATCGCCGGAACTTCGGGAGTCTCGGCGGCCTGAGTGGTGGCGGGGGCGGGGGGGCCCGCACCCCCCCCCAACCCCCCCCCGGGGGGGGGGGATAGGGGGGTGCCGCAACCCC